>CAVQUF010000005.1:0-641749 GCA_963716865.1 uncultured Actinomycetes bacterium | reverse complement strand
GGAGGTCGCAGGTTCAGATCCTGCCCCCGCTACTGAGAAAGGCGCTCGAAAGGGCGCCTTTCGCTTCGCTCATGACTTCTTTGTCGGGTGAGGAACGTCGGACATGGTCGCCGAAGAGCACGGCCCTCTAGCCGTCCAATTTGCCGCGCACGGTCACCCAGACCCCGTCGTCGCTGACGGCGACACCCCAGGGGAAGTACCGCATTGCGATACGGGGTCACGTGATTTGTCTTCGGGTCGATTCGCCACAGGGCGTGGCTGTCCGGCACCGTCGCCCAGACGAAGCCTGCACCTGCCGCGACGGTCGTGACCCCCGCGGGGGCGGACCTTCACCGGCAACGGGACAGTGAAGCGCGTCTGCCGGAGATCCGACGGCCGGGAGGCGAACCACTTGTGGGATCCTCCCAATCTCCCCGACCCCCAGACCGTGGTCGCCCTGGACTACGAGAAGCGGCGGGATTGATGCCGACCGACGGAATGTGCTTGACGGACTCCCGGCGGAGCTGCATGCATTCGCGAGGACACTTCCGCGATCGAAGTCGCTCATCCGAGAGGTCGCCGTACCCCCCCAGACCATGCCAGCCAAGCCCGCGTGGCGATGGAGACTCGATCGTGCGTTTGTGACCCGTCCGTGGATCGACCCTGCGTGAATCCCGTGGTAGTCAACGGCGCCGCTCGGCGTCCCGCCCACCCACAGTGAGCCACCGCCGTAGGCAAGACCCCGGAAGTAGCCGCGAGTGCCCGTAGAGGCACTTGCCACCCCTTGGCTTGAATTCGAGCGTCCTGCGCCGACTCCGCACGACGGTGGCGTTTGCGCCGGAATCCGCCGCAAGAGCAGTTCGCCACCCACACATCACCGGAAGGATCGGGTGTGAGCCCACACGGCGCGAGGCCCCCACCGACGGGGACGGCGTCGCCCGTCGACGGGTCGACACGCGTGAGCGTCCGATCACCGGCGTCTCGGAGGCCTGTGTTATTGGAATACCGGCGGCCCGTGGTTTGTGACCCACACGAAGCCGCCGGCGACTGGACGACGAGGTCGGGCGCATCTCCGACAGCGCACGACCTGCGTCGGCTGCGAGCGTAACCGGGGGTCGATCCGGACGACGCTGTTCGGCAGCACCTCGGGCGGCGCCTCGTTTCCGTTCGTCAGCCACGAGTGCCGATTGCAGTGGCGCCGACCGGACGAAGCAGCACGGCGGCGCGACGAGGGCCGCGAGAGCTTGCGCCCGGTCTTGTTTGGCGGATAGCGATCGCGGGCGGCGGAAACTCTGGAAATGCCCTCGATGTCGAGCTGATCGACCTCGGCAATAGAGCCTCCCGGCGAGCTCCCGCAGGAGCCCGAGATAGACCACCTCTGTCTCGGGAGATGGGTACGCCCCGAGTTCCTCCGCGAGGAGCCGCCGGCACCGCTCGTATACCCTGGAGTGCCTCCGCCCGATTGCCGGCGGCGGCGTGAGCCTCCATCAGACGCCGATAACCCGGTTTCGCGAAACGGCTCGAGCGCGATCATCTGCTCGGCCCACCTCGCCGCCTCTGGCGCGTCACCCGAACGTAGGCACACATCGGCGAGAGCGCTCAGCGCGCGGCCATGGACGTCGGCGAGCTCACGCCGTTTCTCCTCCACCCCACGCCCCCTCCTCGCCGGGCAAGAAGGGCTGCTGGTACCAGCGATGCGGCCAGCGCGGCTGCGGCCTTTCCCCCTCTCCAGGTCGTCTACCGCAGAGCGCCTCTTCCCCGCCCTCGTGCGCCGCCATTAGCCGCCACTACTACGTCGACCCAACTTCCTTCGGGCAGGACGAGCCGGTAGCAGCCGAAGGCGCCGGTCAAAGCGTCCGCGTCGTCAATGCCGCGTTCCGCGAGCACCCCGCGCAGCTTGCTGGCGAGCACGGTCAACGCCTTGTCCCAGGTCGCAGGCGGTGCTTCGCCCCAGAGTGCCTCCGCGAGCTCGTCCCGCGGTACCGGTCTTCCCTGCTCGGCCACCAGGTAAGCGAACAGGATGCGCCCCTGCCGCCCCGCAAAGCGCACCTCGTCGATCGCCACTGCGTCGGTCTCGACGGCGACGCGACCCGCAAGGAAGACCTTCAGCTGCAACCCGCTAGTCAATCTCTTGCCCGCATCTTGCCTCGATTTAAGGGGGCCCCCCTAGCGTAGCGGCGAGGAATCGTGGACAAGGTGATTCATTGCGATTGCGGGTTCGAGGCCCGCGCCGCGCACGAGCAGGAGCTCGTCGCGGAAGTCCGGCGCCATGCGTCTGAGGCGCACGGCATGGCGCTCACGCACGAGGAGGCGCTATTGCTCGCGTTTCGTGCCGAGCTGGACGAGACCCCGCCGCCCACGATCCCTCGCGAGACGACAACTCGAGCAGATGAGGAGGAGAGATGAAGATGAGGAAGCTTCAGCCGAAAGCGCTGCTCATTGTGGGCATCCTGGTCGTCGCCGCGATAGTGGCTGCGACGGCGTCGTTGTCGGTGGCCTCGGCGCACAACCCCAAGCCCAACGCCGGCCCCCCGGACGCGGTGCTGACCTGGAACACGAACGCGGTCACCGCGGTACGCGCCTCGACGCCCACCAAGGTTCAGACCGACGGCATGGTCTACATGTCGTACGTGCAAGCGGCGGTCTACGACGCCGTGACGAAGCTCGAGGGCCGCTACGAGCCCTACCACGACTTCACCGTCGCGGTTGCCCCCGACGCTTCGGTGCAGGCGGCGGTCGCAGCAGCGGCGCGGACGACGCTCGACTACTACCTGCCCGACCAACAGGCGACCGTGGACGGCAAGTACAACGCCTACATCGCCACGCTGGCCGGAAACGTCGCGGGCGGTGTCGCAGTCGGCGAAGCGGCGGCGAACGACATCATCGCCTTCCGCACCGGCGACGGTCTCAAGGCGGCGACGCCTAGCTACGGGGGTATCGGGCCGATCCTGCCCGGACAGTGGCAACTCCAGCCTGGCCAGTCGGTACAGACGCCCTGGCTCGCCACGATGCGCCCGTTCCTGCTCGGCCAGGCCTCGCAGTTCCGGGCCAAGCCCCCGCCCGCGCTCACGAGCCGCCGGTACGCGAGGGACCTGACCGAGACCGAGGCGTACGGCGCAATCAACAGCACCGTCCGCACCCCGGAGCAGACGGCGATCGCCTACTTCTGGGTCGGAAACAACATCAACCAGTACAACGTCACGATGCAGGGCGTGGTCGGCCAGCACGAGATGGACATCGTCGATGCCGCCCACCTGCTCGCGACTGGGAACATCGTCACGACCGACGCCGGGATTGCCTGCTTCGACTCGAAGTTCTTCTACCAGTTCTGGCGCCCGATCACGGCCATCCGCAACGCCGACAAGGACGGCAACCCCGAGACGACCGCCGATCCGACCTGGCAGTCGCTTCTGGGGGTGCCGGGCCACCCCGAGTATCCGTCCCAGCATGGCTGCTTCACCGCGGCCTTCACGGATGCTCTCGCGGCGGCGCTGCACACCCGGCACATCGACGTGACCATGCCGGGAGGAGAGAACGGAAGCAACGTCCTGACCACGACCCAGCACTTCGACACCGTCGACGACGTCCAGGATCAGGTCGTCGACGCGCGGGTCTGGCTCGGCTTCCACTTCCGCAACTCGGTCGAGCAGGGGAACAAGCTCGGCAACCGGGTTGCGAGTTGGGAGCTCAAGCGGTACTTCAAGCCTGTCCACTAGCCACAGCTGATCGACAGACGAGTGGCCCGCCACCGAGCGGGCCACTCGCGTTCTTCGGTACCTTCTCGGACACGACGTCGTGCAAGCGCTTTGCAAGCAGCGGGTTTCCGCGGTGATGTCACTGTGTTCCGCCTCAATGGGGCGGGCGGCTCATAACCCGGAGGTCGCAGGGTTCAAATCCTGCCTCCGCTTTTTGAAAGGCCCGCAATTGCGGGCCTTTTTCGTTGAACCTCACGCTGACGTTCATCGAATCGGTTGATGCGTCGTCCGGAGAACCGACCCCATCGTGTCATTGTGGCTCCGCCGGGGTGGGGCTACCGTCGTTTCTGTCGAGAGCAGCCCAAGATCCCAGGCCGAACGCTGCTCCGGCTGTCCATTGTGACGGCCTGGGATAAGAGAGGAACGATCCATGAAGAAGGGAATCACCCTGATCGCCGGGCTCGTCGCAGTGCTCGCGGTCACCTCCGGCGCATTTGCCGCCAAGCACTATGTGATCACGTCGTCCAGCCAGATCAAGAAAGGCGCGATCTCGCTGTCCGATCTCTCGCGCACCGCCCGCAAGGCGCTGGTGCGGGGCCACCAGGGGAAGATCGGCGCCCGCGGCCCGCAGGGGCATACTGGTGCGCAGGGTCCCAAGGGCGACCCCGGCGCAATGGGCGCAAAGGGCAACCCCGGCGCAGCGGGTGCGAAGGGCGACTCGGGCGTCAGCGGGTACGAGGTCCACACCTGGCGCTACTCGAAGGACGATGACAACTCGGACATGGGTCCGGGTACGTCGGCGTCGGCAGCGGCGCGATCGCCACGGTCGCCTGCTCGGCTGGCAAGGTCGCGCTCAGCGGCGGCTACTGGTTCACGTCTGAGCATGACAACGGATTCAACTCGCAGGCAATCTCGGACGGAAGTGGCGTAGTCGCCTCCTTCCCCGGCCGTATGGACTGGACCACGAATACGGTCAAGCCGAACGACAAGTCTGGCTGGATCGTGCAGGTCAACAACAAGGTGAACGCCGCAGACATGACGCTGTATGTCATCTGCGTGAACGCCAACTAGCCGACCGCGACACCAACTCCACCCAATCCCGAAGGGCGCCGTCGACGGCGCCCTTCGGCGTCACGTGACAAACACTTGTCGATTGACCACACTCTCGGAATGGCTCCAACGGCTGGCGG
The DNA here is from genome assembly GCA_963716865.1 of uncultured Actinomycetes bacterium. GTDB lineage: Bacteria > Actinomycetota > Thermoleophilia > Gaiellales > Gaiellaceae > AC-32. The sequence goes on along the minus strand of CAVQUF010000005.1, from coordinate 636,885 downwards.
GCTGGCGGTCGGCGGCGACGTCGAGCAGGCGCTGGCCGGCATACCCGTCCCGAGCTACGTCCTCGACACGGACGGGGTCGTCCGGTGGATCAACCCGGCAGCTAAGCGCCTCCTCGGCGACGTTCGCGGCCGGCACTTCACCTCGATTGTCGGCCCGGAGGACCGGGCGCGGGCGCGGGAGCTCTTCGCCCGCAAGGTGCTCGGCACGACCGCGGCGACCGAGACAAGCGGGGTCTTCGTCTCGACCGACGGAACCCGCGTCGCGCTGGAGGTCAGCGCAGTGCCGCTGATGGGTGGCGAGCGTGTTGTCGGCGTCTTCGGGCTGCTAACCGGCCCGCTCGACGAGGAGGCGAGCACGCCGCCCGCGCACCTGACGCCCCGCCAGGCCGAGGTGCTGGGTCTCCTCGAGCAGGGACTCTCGACAAAGCAGATTGCGCAAGAGCTCCATCTGAGCCCCGAGACGGTCCGGAACCACGTCCGCCATCTGCTGCGAGCCCTCGGAGTGAACTCGCGTCTCGAAGCCGTTGCCGCCGTGCGACACGGCCGGTCCTTCGAAGCGCGCGCGAGCAGCTGACGAGACGAAGCACCTGACGGACGCGAGGACAGACAGGACAGCTGCGCGCGTAATCAACCTCCCGGCTTCGATGGGTGACGCTCCTCCAGAGGTGTTCCGACAGCCGCGCCCAGAGCAGCACGACATCCAGCCCATCGCGGTGCGGGTCGGATGACAAGCGGCTCGCGTGGCGGCATGATCGAGGCATGAGCTCGAACGTCCTCCTCTTCCTCGGGACCTTCCTGGCGAGCGGAGTCGAGGCAGTCGAAGCGCTGACGATCGTTCTGGCGGTCGGGACGGTTCGCGGCTGGCGCTCGACGATGTTCGGAGTGGGCGCGGCCGCCGTCGTGCTCCTTGGGATCGTGGCGGCGCTCGGGCCGGCACTGAGCGTGATTCCGATCTCCACGCTGCGGCTCGTCGTCGGCGCGCTGCTCTTGTCGTTCGGCCTGCAGTGGCTGCGGAAAGCCGTCCTGCGAGCCGGCGGGTACAAGCCGCTGCACGACGAGGCTGCGGCATTCGCGACCGGCCGCGCTGAAGCGGGCTCGGCCGTCGCCTCGACCGGGCGGGTGGACTGGTACTCGTTCACCGTCGCGTTCAAGGGCGTTCTCCTCGAAGGGCTTGAGGTGGCGTTCATCGTCATCGGGTTCGGCAGTACGCAGTCGAGGCTGGGCCTGGCCGTCGGCGCGGCTGCGGCCGCAGTTATCTTGGTCGTCGCGGTCGGAGTCGTCGTTCACGGGCCGCTCGAGCGCGTGCCGGAGAACACGCTCAAGTTTGTCGTCGGGGTACTGCTGACGAGCTTCGGAATCTTCTGGGGCGGAGAAGGCGCTGGCGTGGAGTGGCCAGGCTCGGACCTCGCGATTCTCGGCGTGGCGGGTTTCGTCGCGCTCGTCTCGGTCTTCCTCACGCGGGAGCTGCGCCGACGGCGGCAGCGGCTCATGCTCGTGGAGGCCAAGGCATGAGATACGTCGTTGCCTTCGGCCGCTTCTGGTGGAACTTCGTCGTCGGCGACGACTGGCGCGTCGCTGCGGGGCTGCTGGTCGCCTTTGTCGTAACCTCGCTGCTGACACACCACGGGGTCGCGGCCTGGTGGCTGCTCCCTCTTGCTGTCGCGCTCCTGCTCGTGGGCTCGGTCGCGCGCGAGGCACGAAACGGCAGCTGAGCCCGGACAGGCAGATCTTCACCCAACCTGCGGAGGAAAAGGACATGACTGAGTCGCGACGGACAACCAAAGAAGAAGCCAAGCGAGTCGGCGACGCGATCGGCGTCGACTGGTCGCGCTTCGATCTCGAGCAGTTCCGGGCCGGCATGGACGTCGAGTTCGAGCACGGAGCCCACGACCCGCAAACAGACGTGACCGGCGACGATCCCATCGTCACAGGCAAGATCGCGCTTGCACACATGAAGGAGTTCCCGGACTACTACGAGCGGCTCGAGCGGATGGAACGCGAAGCCGAGCGTGACTGGGAGGAGAAGTCGTGACCCAGCTGCATGGAGATCATCGGGCCACACTCGAGAGGATCTTTCGCCATCCCGCGAGCGGCAACATCGAGTGGCGTCAGGTCAAGTCGCTCCTCGAAGCGGCAGGGACGGCGACCGAGGAGCACAACGGAAAGGTAAAGGTCACGCTCGGCGGCGAGACCGAGGTACTGCAGCCGCCACGCGGGAAGGACATCGACGCGCAGATGATCGTCGACCTTCGACGGATGCTCACACGCGCAGGACTTTCTCCCGCCTAGCCGTCGAAGAGCCCGGTCTGATGGGCGAGCACGACTGCCTGTACGCGGTCGCGCAGGTCGAGCTTCTGGAGGACGCCCCGGCACGAGACGTCGCGCACGCGGTGCGGACGCGTAGCGGGCGCTCCCTTACTGGGTGTGGGTCCGCGGCTCGGTCTCGAAAAGACCGGTCTGATGGGCCAGCACGACCGCCTGCACGCGGTCGCGGAGATCGAGCTTCTGCAGAACGTGCGTGACGTGCGTCTTGACCGTCGTCTCGCTGATGAAGAGCTCCTGCGCGATCTCCGCGTTCGAGAAGCCCTCCGCGACCAACCGCAGGACCTCTCGTTCTCGGTCGGTCAGCTCGTCGATGCCCTTCGGCGGCGTGGGTCGCGGGCTGCGCGTGAACTGTTTGATCACGCGCTTGGTCACGGCGGGCGAAAGAAGCGCATCCCCGGCTGCAACCGTCCGGATCGCCGCGATGAGCTGCTCGGGCGAGTCGTCCTTGAGGACGAAGCCGCTCGCTCCCGCTCGCAGCGCCTCGTAGACGTATTCGTCGAGATCGAATGTGGTGAGGATCAGGATCCGGGCGTCTCGGTCCTTCTCGAGGATGCGCCGCGTCGCCTCGAGCCCGTCGAGCTCGGGCATGCGGATGTCCATCAGGATGACCTCGGGGTCGAACCGAGCTGCCTTGTCCACGGCCTCGAGCCCGTTGCTGGCCTCGGCGACGACCTCGATGTCCTCTTCGTCGGAGAGCAGGATGCGAAAGCCTGCGCGGACCATCGACTGATCGTCGGCGACGAGGACGCGGATCGTCATGGTTCCCGGTCGATGATCGGGAGGCGCGTGCTGAGAACGAAGCCGTTTCCGTTCGCCGTTCCCACGCTCATCTCGCCGCCGTAGATCTTGACGCGCTCGCGGACGCCGACGAGCCCGTGACCGAGCCCGTCGGTCGTCGCAGTCCCCAGACCGTCGTCGCGTACCTCGATTCCCAGCTCGTCCTGTCGATAGCGGAGCGTGACGTCTGCGGTGCTCGCGCGCGCGTGCTTGAGGGCGTTCGTCAGACCTTCCTGGACGATGCGGTACGCGGAGAGGTCGACCCCTCTGGGGAGCGGGAAGGGCTCACCTTCGACGTGGAGCTCCACAGGCAGTCCCGCCCGGCCGACCTCGTCCAGCAACGAGTCGAGCCTGTCGAGACCCGGCTGGGGGACGAGCTCGGCCTCGTCGCCTTCGCGGCGCATGGCCGCGAGCAGGCGCCGCATCTCGGCAAGTGCTCTCCTTCCGGCCTGCTCGACCCCTCTGAGCGCCTCGCGGTCCTCCGATTGGTCATCGGGGAGCTTGTGCCTGACGGCGCCCACCTGGAGCACCATCACACTGACGGCGTGGGCGACGATGTCGTGGAGCTCGCGGGCGATCCGCGCACGCTCTTCGGCCACCGCGATGCGCGCCGCCGCCTCCCGCTCGCGCTCGGCCTGAATCGCGCGGTGCTCGGCCGCCTCGGCCTCGCGCTCCCGTTCGCGGAGAAAGAAGCCGGCGAGCCAGGAGACGCCGAACAGGAGCGGGACGAAGACGAATTCGCCGTTCGCTGCCTCGGGGTCCTGGTAGACGATGAGCGCCGCGCTGCCGAGAACGACCGCTAGGCCCAGTCGGGCCTTCACGGCGTCGCTCAGGTTCCCGAGCAGGTACGCGGCGGTGATTCCCAGGAAGAAGACGCCCCTCGGGACCGTGACCAGCCGCCCATCGACGAGTGACAGCCCGGCGGCCAGCAGCCAGAAGGCAGCCGGAGCTCCGAGGGGGAATCGGCGGCGGAAGAAGAGCAGCGCCGCCAGGACCGCGATTGCCGGAATCGCAAACCAGAGCGTCACGTGCACAGCGGTACTCGAGCCATGTTGGGTCGAGACCTCGACCATGGCCGCAAGTGCCAGCAACACGATCAGCACGTCGAGCGTGTGCCTACGCACCAGGTGCTCGATCCGGCTCACGCCGTGAACGTACTGCAGGCGTTCGCTCGCCGCCTCCTACCAGAGTAGGAGTCGGAATCGTCGGCTGGTACGAGCGCGAATCCGACCTTGTGCCGACGACCCGCGGGCGGCCCGGTCGTAGCGTCGAGTCATCGAACGAAAGGAGGGACGAGATGACCCGCACACGGCACCATTCCAACATCGCGGCCCGCATGGGCCGCTGGAGCGCCGCCCACTGGAAGACCGCAACCTTCGGTTGGCTGGCGCTCGTGATCGTCGCCTTCGGCATCGGAGGCATGGTCGGCGTGAAGAACATCGACCCGACCACGTCCGGGCCCGGCGAGTCGGGCCGGATGAACCGAGTCCTCGACGCCGGGTTCAAGCAGCCCGCGGGGGAGAGCGTCCTGATCCAGAGCCGTTCTGCGCGGGCGGGCACGCCCGCGTTCGACGCCGCGGTCGCGGACGTCGTCGCGCGTGTCTCGAAGATCGCGGTTGTCCAGGACGTCCGCTCGCCGCTCGAACCGGCAAATGCCGGCCAGATCGCGAAGGACCGGCGCTCGGCGCTCGTGGAGTTCGACATCCACGGCAAGAGGATCGACGCGGGCGGGAAGATCGGCCCGGTCCTGAAGGCCGTCGACGAGGCGCAGGCCGCGCATCCGGGGCTCTTCATCGGCGAGTTCGGCGACGCGAGCTCGGCCAAGGCCGTCGACACGCTCTTCGCGAGCGATCTCGAGAGGGCGGGTCTGTTCTCCGTTCCGCTCACGCTGATCATCCTCGTGATCGCGTTCGGAGCGCTCGTGGCCGCAGGAATCCCGCTGCTGCTGGCCCTCACGGCCGTGTTCGCGACGTTCGGGCTGGTTGCGCTGCCCAGCCACCTGCTGCCGCTCGACCAGGCGGCTCCGGCTGTCGTGCTCCTGATCGGGCTCGCAGTGGGCGTCGACTACTCGATGTTCTACCTCCGGCGCGAACGTGAAGAGCGTGCCGCGGGGCGGAGCGAGCAGGCGGCCCTCGAAGCCGCCGCGGCGACCTCGGGGCGCTCGGTGCTGATCTCCGGCCTGACCGTGATGGTCGCCATGGCCGGGATGTTCCTGACGGGCGATGCGGCCTTTGCGTCGTTCGGCTACGCCACGATGATCGTTGTTGCCGTGGCGGTGCTCGGTTCGCTGACGGTGCTTCCGGCCTTGCTCTCGAAGCTCGGCGACCGGGTCGACCGGCTGCGCGTCCCGCTCGTGGGCCGGCGGCGCGGCCGCGGCGACGGCGAGAGCCGCTTCTGGGGAGCAATCGTCGATGCCGTCCTGCGCCGGCCGGTGCTGTCCGCCGTGCTCTCCGGCGGCCTGCTGCTGGCGCTCGCGCTCCCGGCGATTCACCTGCGAATTGCGACCCCGGGGGCTGACACGTTCCCGAAGTCGCTCGCCGTCGTGAAGACCTACGACCGCATGCAACAGGCCTTTCCGGGGAGCGCGCTTCCCGCCCGCGTCGTGGTCAAGGCCACCGACGTGAACGCGCCTGCCGTCCGCGACGCGATCGCTGAGCTGAAGGCCAGGGCACTCGCGAGCGGCCGGGTCGACGAGCCGATCACCGTCGAGACCAACCGTGAGGCGACCGTGGCCAAGATCACGCTGCCGACCGAGGGGAACGGAACCGACGCCGCGTCGAGGGCGTCCCTCGCGGTGCTCCGTGACGACGTTATCCCGCAGACGGTCGGCGCAATCCCCGAAACCTCGGCTGGCGTGACCGGCGTCGCCGCCGAGTGGCAGGACCAGCAGGACCAGATGAAGTCGAAGCTCCCGTACGTGTTCGGCTTCGTCCTTCTGTTCGCGTTCATCCTGATGCTGGTCGCGTTCCGGTCGATCGTCGTCGCGATCAAGGCGATTCTGCTCAACCTGCTCTCGGTCGCCGCCGCGTACGGCGTGCTGGTGCTCGTCTTCCAGCACGGGGTCGGGAAGAGCCTGCTCGGCTTCAGCTCGACCGAGGGCATCGCGCCCGTCGTGCCGCTGCTGCTGTTCGTGATCCTCTTCGGGCTCTCGATGGACTACCACGTCTTCATCGTCAGCCGGATCCGCGAGCTGTTCGACAGCGGCCAGAGCATGGACGACGCGATCGCCAACGGGATCAGGTCGACGGCCGGTGTGGTCACGAGCGCGGCTGTCGTGATGGTCGCCGTGTTCTCGATCTTCGCGACGCTCTCGCTGCTGCTGTTCAAGCAGTTCGGCGTCGGGCTCGCGGTTGCGATCCTGATCGACGCGACGATCGTCCGCGCGGTGCTCCTGCCCGCGTCGATGAAGCTGCTGGGCGAGTGGAACTGGTACCTCCCCGGCTGGCTCCAGTGGCTCCCGCGCCTCGAGCCCGAGGAGCCTTCGACGGGCCCGGAGGCAACGGCTCCCGTCTCCGCCTAGTCCCTTCCGCAGGCCGGCCGCCGATGCGGGGATACGCTCCAGACATGAGCGTTCCACGTGAAGGCGGCTGCGCCTGCGGAGCGGTCCGCTACCGGCTTGGGGCCGACCCGCTCTTCGTCCATTGCTGCCACTGCCTGAACTGTCAGCGGCAGACCGGCAGCGCCTTCGTGATCAACCTGCTGATCGAGGCCGACCGCGTGGAGCTGCTCTCGGGCGACCCGCAGCCGGTCGACGCGCCTCGCGACGACGGCAGCACCCAGCGGATCTTCCGCTGCCCCACCTGCCAGGTGGCGGTCTTCAGCGAGTACGGGCGTCCCGAGGTGCGGTTCGTCCGCGGCGGCACGCTCGACGACCCGACGGGCGTCGAGCCCGACGTTCACATCTACACCAGGTCAAAGGTGGGTTGGATCACGCTGCCGGAGTCCGTACCGGCGTTCGACGTCTACTACGACACGAAGGCGATGTGGCCGGCCGCCAGCTACGAACGGGTGAAAGCCGCCTTCGCCGCCGCGAGCTCCGACGCCTGAGACGGATCGACCCGGTCAGGCTCGCGCCATGCGTTCGCGCACCTGAGCGGCCATGGCGAGGTTCTTCTTGCGCTCGTAGCGCTCGAGCGCCTGCTCGAGCGCTACGGCGGCCTCGTCCGCCCGGCCGGCGGACGCCAGAACCTCGGCAAGGTCGTAGAGCGTTCCGCCCTGCCAGTTGAGCGAGTCGGTGCGCTCGGCGATCGCGACAGCCTCCCGCGCGAGACGCTCGGCCTCGTCATGGTCGCCCGAGGCAGAGTCGACCAGGGCCTGGGCCTGACGCCAGAGGATCTGAGCCCAGGCGTCTTGCTCGGCTGCAAGCCGGCGTCCCTGCTGCGCCAACGGTGCGGCCTCGTTGTGGCGGCCCTGCGCACAGAGCAGGCGAGCCAGCTCCGGCGCGAAGCCCGAGATGGCGTTGTCCATTCCGCGGGCCTCGAAGAACTCGATCGACCGCCGGAGGTAGCGCTCGGCGGCCTCGTGGTCGCCCTCGAGCATGGCGATCGCCGCGAGCCAGCCCTCTTCGGCAGTGCCCCTCAATCCGCTCAGCCGGTCGTTTGCCTCGTGCGCGAGCGGCCACGCCTCGTCGAAGCGGCCGAGCATCGCCGTCAGGACCGCGCGGAGCAGCATCTCCGGGCCTCCCGGGTTCTCGGGCACCGACTCGTCGAGCGTGCGAAGAGCCTCGTCGGCCGGCCTTGGGCCCGCCAACAGCGCCATGGCAAGGGTGCCGCGCGGCGCAGGCTGTCCGGCGAGGCCCGCGTGCCGGATCGCCTGCTCGGCTGCGCCGGCCATGTCCTCGTAGCGCCCGCGGCTGTTGGCCACGGCGAAGGCCAGCGACTCCCAGACGCGGGAGAGGCCGGCATGGTCGCTCTCCTGCTCGAGGAGTGACAGCGCCGTGCGCGCGAGCGTCTCCAGCTCGTCGACGCCGGCGTCCGCGAGCTGCAACTGGTGCTCGGCCGCCACGACTCGCGCAAGCGCCGCGCCCGCCCGGTCGCCTTCTGCTTGCGCTCTCTCGGCTGCCGTCTCGGCCAGCGCGGCGGCCTTCCGGGGCTCGGCCATCGAGAGCACGTCGGCCATGGCGAGCTCGAGGTGGACGTCCAGGCGGAGTGGCCGGGTCAGCTCGAGCGCGCGCTCGAGCAGGGAGGCGGCCGCCGGCTCGTCGGTACGCCAGAAGGCACGTTGGCCTGCGGCCGCGAGATGGGACCCGGCGCGCTCGGCAAGCGCAGGATCGGGAGCTCCGAGCTCGGCCCTGTAGCCGGCGGCCTGCTCGAGGTGGTAGCCGAGGAGCTCGTCGAGCTCGACGAGCTCCTGCTGCGCGAGCCAGTCCGCGAGCCGCTCGTGAAGCGCGGCCCGGTTGGCCTTCGTCACCGCCTCGTAGGCGGCGTCGCGGATCAGCAGGTGGTGGAAACGAAAGCCGTCCTCGCCCGCAACCTGCGCCCGGTGGGGGCCGATCAGCGCGCGGCGCACCAGCGCGGCCAGCCGTGGCGTCACCTGGTCGCCGTCGGCCGCGAGGGCCCTGACCGCGCCGCGGTGGAAGATCTCGCCCTCGACCGCAGCGCATTCGAGCACCCGCCGCTCGCCGGGATCGAGCTGGTCGAGCCGGGCGGCGAGCAGCGCCTGCAGCGTGGCCGGCAACGCGACCTCGCCGTCTGCCTCTTCGGCCATCGCCACCATCTCCTCCACGAAGAGCGGGTTCCCGCCGGCCGCGCGAGCGATCCGCTCGCGGAGCGTGGTGTCGATCGCCTCGGGCAAGAGCCTCTGCACGGCCGCGTCCGGCAGTGGCTCGAGCGCGAGCGCCACCGGCCAGCCGCTCCGGTGCTCCGTCAGCTCCGGCCGGGCCATGCAGAGCAGCAGGATCGGGGCGTCCGACGACAGCAGCCCGACGTGCTCGACCAGGTCCAGGAACGTCTGCTCGCCCCACTGGATGTCGTCGAAGACGACCACCAGCGGCCGGGTGGCCGCAGCCTGCTCCAGCGTTTTCCGGAAGCTCCAGGCGATCTCCTCCGCCGAGGCAGCGGCCTCGCTCTCGCCCAGCAGCGAACCGATCGCGGCCGCAGCGGCTGGATCCGAAGGCTGAATGCCGAGCTGTTTCACCACTTCCACGACCGGCCAGTAGGTGATGCCGTCGCCGTAGGGCAGGCAGCGGCCGGAAACGCTCGTCGCTTCGAGCCCGGACAGGAGCTCGCGCACGAGCCGCGACTTCCCTACGCCCGGCTCGCCCACGACCGTGAACAGCACGCAGGAGCGGTCGGCGACCACCTGCTCGAAGGCGGCGCGCAGCAGCTCGAGCTCGGTCTCGCGTCCGACGATAGGCGTCTCGTGGCGCCGCTCCGGAGGCTCGTGCGACGAAACGAGCCGGTACGCCACGAGCGGCTCCGGCTTGCCCTTCACACGAAGCGGCTCGAGCGCCTCGACCTCGACCGACTCGCGGACCAAAGCGAGCGTCGTCGCCCCAATCAGGATCTCGCCCGGCGGTGCCGACTGCTCGAGTCGGGCCGCCACGTTGACCGCGTCCCCGGTTGCCAGCCGCTCTTCGGTCCCGGTCACCACCTCGCCCGTGTTCAGGCCGATCCGCGCACTGACGCCCAGGTCGGGCAGCGCCTCTCGCATCTCCAGCGCCGCGCGTACGGCCCGCAGCGCGTCGTCCTCGTGAACGATCGGAACGCCGAACACGGCCATGACGGCGTCGCCGATGAACTTCTCCACGGACCCGCCGTGGGACTCGACGATCGCCTTCATCCGCTCGAAGTAACGCGCCAGGAGCGCCCGTAGCGCCTCGGGGTCGGTCGAATCGCCCAACGAGGTCGAGCCCGTCACGTCGCAGAAGAGCACCGTCACCGTCTTGCGCTGCTCGCGCGGTGCCGGTTCGGCGTCCAGGGGCGCGCCGCAGTGCGGGCAAAAGCGGAAAGCGCCCTCGCTCTCCCGACCGCACTCTGCGCAGACAGGCATGGCCCGAGGCTAGACCGCCGCCGGCCGGAACTCAACGGGGCCGATCTTGACGGCCCAGGCGGAATGTAGGAGGGTGGCCGCCGAACGCGGAGGTGACAGACGCCATGACGGAGAAGGACCCCGTCGAGCCGCCGGCACAGCACCCGCGACACGCTCAGACGACGCGCAAGCCGCCGGCGTCGACCACGAAGCCCGAGCCGCTGTGGGGGTCGAGCAGGACGGCCGTCTTCTTCATCCAGATCGCCTATCTGCTGGCTCTGGGCATCTTCGTCATCTGCTACCGCGTGCACTGGGTCGAGCCGCGGAAGGACTTCTTCGGGCCGGTTCCGTTCCTCGTTCCCTGGTTCGGCGCGGTCGGAGCCGTGTTGCTCTCGCTCACGGGCGTGTTCGACAACCGGGGTAAGGCCTGGGACCCCGACTACTGCTACTGGCACTGGGCCCGTCCGCTCGTCGGTGTGATCGTCGCGACGGTGAGCGTGCTCGTCTTCCAGTCCGGGATCCTCGCCGTCGGCGGGCAGTTGCCGAGCCACACGACCTCGTCGACCACGGCCAAGAACCTCCTCTACTACGTGATCGCCTTCGTGGTCGGCTACCGGGAGGACATCTTCCGGAAGCTGATCAAGCGGCTGGCCGACGTCATCCTCACTCCTCCGAACGGGGGAACCGCCGCCGGCGGCGAGAACAGCGGCTCGTCCGAAACGCATTCGGAGCAGTAGCCCGGGTTACTGAAATCCCTGACCAGCAGCCGGTCCTCGCCCCCCGTCGGCAGGTGGACGCCGCGTGCAAAGATTGGAGCCAAGCTCTCTGGAGGAGGTAGGAGATGGCTCTGAAGATCGGAGATACGGCGCCTGATTTCGAGGCGCAGACGACGGAAGGCCCGATCGCCTTCCACGACTGGATCGGCGACTCGTGGGCGGTGCTCTTCTCGCACCCGAAGGACTTCACGCCGGTCTGCACCACCGAGCTCGGCTACATGGCGAAGATCAAGCCCGAGTTCGACCGTCGCAACGTCAAGATCGTCGGCCTGTCTGTCGACCCGACGGGTGACCACGAGCGGTGGGCGCAGGACATCGCCGAGACGCAGGGTGAGGCCCCGAACTACCCGATCATCGGCGACGCCGACTTCAGCATCTCGAAGCTCTACGGGATGCTGGGCGCGGATGTCTCTGGCGATCCCGGCGACCGGACGGCAGCCGACAACCAGGCTGTCCGCAACGTCTTCGTCATCGGCCCGGACAAGAAGATCAAGCTGATCTTCGTCTACCCGATGACCACCGGCCGCAACTTCGACGAGGTGCTGCGTGTGATCGACTCGCTGCAGCTGACCGCGACGCACAAGGTCTCGACCCCCGTGAACTGGCGCCAGGGCGACGATGTGATCATCGCCGGCTCGGTCTCGGACGACGAGGCGAAGGAGCTCTTCGGGGACTGGGAGGCACCGAAGCCCTACATCCGCATCGTGCCCTCGCCGCGCTAGCGGCGTCGCGAAGCGGCTCCGACGAATCCGACCGGCGCCCTGCCGCCGTAGTTCCTCACGTCAAAGCGGGGGAGAGGAGTGGTTCCGATGAAGCGGGGAACGGTGATCGTGGCGGGCGTCGGCCTGCTCCTCGCGCTGGCAGCCGCCGGCTGCGGCGGGAGCGGCGGGAGCGGGGACACGGGCGCCGCCTCGGGCGGCAAGCCGACGATCGCCGGCCAGTCGGTCAACAACCACGGCACGAAAGCGGTCAGCGGCGAGACAGAGATGGAGCTCGACGATTACTACTTCACGCCGACGGTGCTCAAGGGCAAGCCGGGCGCGAGCGTCAAGCTCGAGCTGAAGAACGAGGGCAAGGTCGAGCACAACCTGACGGTCCCGTCGCAGGGGATCAACAAAGACGTCGAGGCGGGCGAGGACGCGACCGTCACCGTCAAGATCCCGAAGTCCGGGGTGGTCGCCTTCTACTGCAAGTACCACAAGAGCAAGGGCATGGCCGGCGCGCTCGCGGTCACCGGCGCCAACCTGAACGAGGGCAACACCGGCACGCAGCCCACCACGACGACGAACAAGGGCTACGGCTACTAGAAGTCGCGCGTCGTAGACTCCTCGCGCGGTCGGACCAAAAGTTCACCGAGCCGGGTGCGCTTTCGTCCCCCGCCTCCACTGACCTTCGGCTTCCGCCTAGTGCCCTCAGAAACGGCTTCGACCTACTCGCGTCCCGTGCTCGGTGCAGGGGGGAACCTAGGGCCTCGGCGAGTCGAGCGCAAGGGGTTCAGGAACCCGAAGTTCGGAAAGTGCGGACGATTTGTTTTTCGCCGGTCCCGGGTCAGGCGTCGAGCTCCCGGAGGAACGAGCCGCCGCCGACGATCCTTGCGGCCTCGCTGCCCGCCCGCTCGCGCAGCTCGCGGTCCGACGTGACGAGCCACGCGCCCGGGTGGCGCGGCGCCTCCCGGGCGAGCCAGTCGTCCGCGCTCTCTCGGTCCGAGCCGACGAGCGTGGCGCGCTCGTCGAGCCGCTCGGCGCCGACGACTCCCCCGGGCGCCCGCCCGTCGAAGACGACGACGATCTCATGGTCCTGGCGCTCGGCCCAGTCGCGGCAGCGCCGGACGAGCTCGTCCTCGGGAACGTTGGGCCACTGCGAGCGGAGGACGTTGCGCGCGTCGATCAGGATGGTCGCCATTTTCCGCTGATCTAAGCCGTTTCGTCGAGGGCGGCGCGGAGCGTGGCCGCGTAGCTGCGGAGCTCTGCAGCTCCCCGCTCGGCGGCCTCGAGCGCGCTCGTGCCCACGACGATCCCGTCCGCCAGCGACGCCGCCGCGCGGGCCTGTTCGGGCGTCGAGATCCCGAAGCCGGCATAGAGGGGGAGGTCGGTCGCGCGGCGGGCCCGCTCGACGAGCCCGGCGAGGGCGGGGGAGAGGTCGTCGCGCGCGCCGGTCGTGCCTGTGACCGTGACCAGGTAGAGCCAGCCGTCGCTCTGCTCGGCGGCGAGACGGACACGCTCGTCGGTCGAGGTCGGGGCGACGAGCTGGACGCGGCGAAGCTCCGGCCGCTCGCCTGCGGGGAGGTCGGCGACGATCATGCTGGTCGCGCCCGCGGCGGCCGCATCGGCGGCGAAGCGGTCCCAGCCGTAGGCCTCGAGCAGCGACGAGTACGTCATCGGGACGAGCGGGGTGTCTGGCAGTCGGGCGCGTGTCTCCGCGAGCACCTCGAGGCAGGCGCCCGTGCGCATTCCCTGCGCGAGCGCACGCTCGGCCGCCCGGCGGATGACCGGCCCGTCCGCGAGCGGGTCCGAAAACGGGAAACCGAGCTCGACGAGGTCGGCGCCGCCCTCGACCGCGGCCTCGGCGAGCTCCGGGGTCTCCCGGCCGCTCATCAGGTAGATCGCGAACCGCTTGCTCAACCCGCGCCGAGCACCTGGTCGAGGTCCTTGTCGCCTCGCCCGGAGAGGCACACGAGCACCAGCTCCTCGTCGAGCTCCGCCACGCGGGCGAGCGCGTGGGCCGGCTCCAAGGCCGGGAGAATGCCTTCGGTCTGCGCGAGCCTCCGGAAGGCGGCCAGCGCTTCGTCGTCCGTCGCGCTCACGTAATCGACGCGCCCGCTGTCGCGCAGAAATGCGTGCTCGGGGCCGACGCCCGGGTAGTCGAGGCCCGCGGAGATCGACTCGGCGTCGAGAACCTGCCCGTCCTCGTCGGCGAGCACCGCCGAGCGCGATCCGTGCAGGACCGCGGTCCGGCCCGCGCCGAGGCTCGCGGCGCCGCCCGCCTCGACTCCCATCAGCCGCACCTCGGGATCGTCGAGGAAGCCTGCGAACATCCCGATCGCGTTCGAGCCGCCGCCCACGCACGCGACCACGACCTCGGGCAACCGGTCTTCCGCCTCGAGCAGCTGCTCGCGCGCCTCGCGGCCGATCACCGACTGCAGCTCGCGCACGAGCTCGGGGTACGGATGCGGGCCGACGCAGGAGCCGATCAGGTAGTGCGTCGTCTCGACGGTCGCGATCCAGTCGCGGATCGCCTCGCTCGTCGCCTCCTTCAGCGTCTTCGTCCCGAACTCGACCGGCCGAACCTCGGCGCCGAGCAAACCCATCCGTTCGACGTTCGGGTGCTGCCGCCGCATGTCCTCGGCGCCCATGTAGACGACACACTCGAGCCCGAAGCGCGCGCAGACGGTCGCGGCGGCGACGCCGTGCTGCCCGGCTCCGGTCTCGGCGACGATCCGCCGCTTGCCGAGGCGGATCGCGAGCAGCGCCTGCCCGAGCGCGTTGTTGAGCTTGTGCGCGCCGGTGTGCAGCAGGTCTTCGCGCTTCAGGTAGAGGCGCTTTCCCGGCGCGAACCGCTCGGCGAGCGTGAGCGAGGTCGGTCGCCCGGCGTACGTGCGGCCCAGCCCGTCAAGCTCCGCGCGGAAGGCGGGATCGGCCCAGGCCTCGCGCCAACCCGCCTCGAGCTCGTCGAGCGCCGGGATCAGCGTCTCCGGGACGAAGCGACCTCCGTACTCCCCGTAGCTCAGCTGCACCGCGCCGCCTCCACGTATGCACGCACGCGCGCGTGATCCTTGATTCCGGGCGAGAGCTCGAGGCTCGAGCTTGCGTCCACCGCCCAGGGGCGCACGGAGGCGATCGCGTCGCCCACGTTCTCGGGCGAGAGCCCACCGGCGAGCACGACGCGGCCCTCGACGGCACGCGCCCGCTCGAAGTGGGCGGGATCCTCCTGCTGCCACGGGCGGTCCACGACCTTCGCGACCTCGCGCCCTTCCCGCAGAAGCACGCCGTCGCGGCCTCTGTGGCCGTCCTCGCGCGGGTAGAGCTGGACGAGGTCAGCCCCCTCGTCGCCCACCTCGCCGACGTGCACGGCCACCGACAACATCGTCTCCGGGACGGGTAGCAGGTGCGGCGCGCGGCGCGGGGACTCCTTCGCGAGCACGAACCCGGCGAGGTCGGCGCCCGCCTCGGCCGCGGCGGCGACGTCCTCCTCGCGGGTCAGCCCGCAGACCTTGACCAGCGGCCTCGAGATCAGCTCTTCGAGCTTCGCCGCGGGATCGCCTGCGCGCATCAGCGTGGAGCCGACGAGGATGGCGTCGGCGCCGGCGAGCTCGGCCTCGGCGCCCTGCGCGCGGGAGGCGATCGCGCTCTCGGCCACGACCACGCGGTCACGGGGCGCGCGCTCGACCAGCGCCAGCTGGGCCCGCCTGTCGATGTCGAAGGTCCCGAGATCGCGCGCGTTGAGGCCGATCACCTCTGCGCCGAGTGCGGTCGCGCGCTCGAGCTCCTCCGCGTCGTGCGCCTCGACGAGCGCATCCAGGCCGAGCCCGGCCGCCTCCGCCATAAGCTCTTTCGCGCGGGCGTCGTCGAGGTCCCTCAGCAGGAGCAGGACCGCGCCCGCACCGGCCCGGCGGAGCTCGGCCAGCTCTTCGGCGGTCGAGAAGAAGCCCTTCGCGAGCAGCGGTACCCCGGAGGCTGCGCGCGCGGCGGAGAGATCCGCGATCGACCCGCCGAAGCGCTTGTCCACGAGGACGGAGACCGCGGCAGCGCCCGCCCGCTCGAAGGCTGCGGCGAGCTGCGCGGGGTCGGCGTCCGGCCGGAGCTCGCCGGCGGACGGCGAGCGTCGCTTGACCTCGGCGATCGCTCCCAGGCCCGGGTGTGCGAGCGCGTCGCGGAAGATGCCCACTTACGCCGTCACCTCCGGCGCCTGCGAGAACTCGATCAGCTCCTCGAGCCTGGTGGCCGCGGCGCCCGAGTCGAGCGCCTCGCGTGCGTAGCCGAGTCCTTCCTTCAGGTCGCGGGCATGGCCGGCCGCGGCGATCGCGCCGGCTGCGTTGAGGAGGATCGCCGAGCGCCGCCCCCCGCCCTCCCCGGCGAAGACGGCACGGATCGCCCCCGCGTTCTCGGCGGGCGAGCCGCCGCGGAGCTCCTCCGGGTCGCAGCGCGGGATGCCGAGCTCGACGGGGTCGACCTCGCGCTCGTGGACCGTGCCGTCGACCACCTCGCAGACGAGGTTCGGGCCTGCGGGCGAGAGCTCGTCGATCCCGCCCGCGCCGTGGACGACGAAGGCGCGGCGGGCGCCGAGCTGTGCGAGCACCTCCGCGATCGTCGGCACGAGCGAGCCCGCGTAGACGCCGACCAGCTGCGCCCGCGCCGCGGCCGGGTTTGTCAGGGGCCCGAGGACGTTGAAGACGGTTCGCGTCGCCAGCTCGCGCCGCACGTGAGCAGCGTGCCTCATCGCCGGGTGATGCGTCGTCGCGAACAGGAAGCCGAAGCCGAGCTCGTCGATCGAGCGCTCGATGCGCGCAGGCGGCAGCTCGAGCCGGAAGCCGAGCGCCTCCAGGACGTCGGCCGAGCCCGAGGCCGACGAGACCGCGCGGTTGCCGTGCTTGGCCACGCCTGCCCCCGCGGCGGCCGCGACCAGCGCCGCGGCTGTCGAGATGTTGATCGTGCCCGCTCCGTCCCCGCCGGTGCCGGCCGTGTCGACGAGGTCCTCGCGCGCCGGCCGGACCTCGAGCACGTGCGCGCGCATCGCCTCCGCGCAGCCGGCGATCTCCTCGACTGTCTCGCCCTTCATCCGGAGAGCGGTGAGGAGCGCGCCGATCTGCGCCGGCGTCGCCTCGCCCTCCATCACCTCGTTCATCACCGAGCGCGCCTCGTCCCGGGAGAGGCTGTGGCCGTCGAGCAGCCGTGCGAGCGCCTGCTGGATCGTCATCGCGACACCTCGAGGAAGTTCTGCGCGAGCCGAGCGCCGTCCGGGGTCAGCACCGACTCCGGGTGGAACTGGACGCCGTAGACGGGAAGCTCGCGGTGCCGGACGGCCATCACCTCGTCGTCCGAGCAGGTGGCCGAGATCTCGAGGCAGTCGGGCACGGCAGTCACCGCGAGCGAGTGGTAGCGGCCCGCCTCGAACGGTTGCGGAAGGCCCTCGAAGAGCCCCCGGCCGTCGTGCTCGATCTCGCTCGGCTTGCCGTGTACCAGCCGCTTCGCCGGGCCGACCTCGCCCCCGAAGGCCTCGACGACCGCCTGGTGGCCGAGGCAGACGCCGAGCGTCGGGACGCCGTTGCCGCCGAGCCGGCCGACGAGCTCGACGCTGACGCCCGCGTCCTCCGGTCGGCCCGGGCCGGGGGAGATGAGCAGGTGCGAGGGCGCGAGGCGCTCGGCCTCGTCCGCATCGATCGCGTCGTTTCGCCGCACGAGCACGTCCGCGCCGAGCTCGCCGAACTGGTGCGCGAGGTTGTATGTGAACGAGTCGTAGTTGTCGATGAGAAGAATCATCCTCTAGCCTCCGCGAGCTCGATCGCGGTCTCGAGCGCGGCCAGCTTGCGCAGGCACTCTTCGTGCTCGGCCGCCGGCTCCGAGTCGGCGACGATCCCGGCGCCAGCCTGGAGCAGCGCGATGCCGTCGGCAAGCACGATCGTCCGGATCGCGATGCACGCGTCGAGCGCCTCACCGGGCAGTGCATAGAGCACCGCGCCCGCGTACGGCCCCCGCCGGTAGCCCTCGAGCTCGGAGATCAGCTGCATCGCCCGCACCTTTGGCGCCCCGGAGACCGTCCCGGCCGGGAAGCACGCGCGTAGCAGGTCGAAGTGCGAGACGCCCTCGTTCAGCTCGCCGACGACCTCGGAGACGAGGTGTGTCACGTGCGAGAAGCGCTCCGGCTCGAGGAAGCGCGCGAGGCGGACCGTGCCCGGCCGGCAGACGCGTGAGAGGTCGTTGCGCCCGAGGTCGACGAGCATCACGTGCTCCGCGCGCTCCTTCTCCGAGGCGAGCAGGCGCTCGGCGTCGCCCTCGCCGGGCCTTGTCGTGCCCGCGATCGGGTTCAGCGACGCGGCACGGCCCTCGGCCTTGACCAGCGTCTCGGGCGAGGAGCCGATCAGCGCGATCCCGTCGAGCTCGAGCAGGAACAGGTACGGCGAGGGATTGACCCGGCGCAGCGAGCGGTAGAGCGCGACCGCGCTCGCCGAGGTCGGCCGCTCGGCGCGCTGCGAGAGCACGATCTGGAAGGCGTCTCCCGCCCGGATGTGTTCCTTCGCACCCACGACCGCGCGCTCGTAGTCGTGCCGGGAGGGCAGGCGCCGGGTCGAGCCCGCGACCTTGTCGCCGCCCGTCTCGACGGCCGGGAGCGGCCCGGCGAGCAGCCCGGCGACCTCTTCGGGGTTGCCGGCGAGCACCTCGGCCATCCCGAGGGCGTGGTCGAAGCGGACGACCGTCTCGGCCGCCACGAACCGGCTCTCCGGGAGGTCGCGCCCGGCGTCGGGGAGCGGCACCGTTGGCTCCAGCGTCGCCGCGTGGTCGTAGCCGAGGTAGCCGACGACGGGCAGTCCCGATCCCTCCGCCTCGTCGAAACCGAGCAGCCGCGAGCCGCAGCCCACGAACGAGTGGCGCCCCAGGCGTCCGTGCTCGACGGACTCGAGCAGAAAGCTCGCCCGCCCGTGCTCGCGCAGCTTGAGGTAGGCCCCGAGGGGGGTGAGGAGATCGGTGGAGATGACAGTCAGTGCGTTCATGTGAGCAAACAAAAAGACCCTCCGTGTGGAAGGTCTGCGAGCGGAACGGGAGGACGTCAGGTCAGGTCAGGCGACGCTCCCGCCTCGCTCGTGGCGCCGAGACCAGCCCCAGGTGTGCGAGACGGAGGTCATTGGCTTCAGGGTAGGGCGCGGAGCGTCTCGCCGTCAAGAGGGACGTGCGCGTTACGCTGCGAGAGATGTCCCGTTCCGTGATCGTCTCCGCCGTCCGCACGCCCTTCGGCAGGCTCGGCGGCGCGCTCGTCGACTACCAGGCGACGGACCTCGGGGCGATCGCGATCCGCGCTGCGCTCGACCGGGCCGGAGTGGAGAACGGCGAGGTCGAGTACGCGATCATGGGCCAGGTGCTGCAGGGAGGCGCCGGCCAGGCGCCCGCTCGCCAGGCGACGGTCGGCGCCGGGCTGCCGGTCGAGCTGCCCTCGGACACGGTCAACAAGGTCTGCGCGTCCTCGATCCGGGCGGTGGAGATCGCCGACCAGATGATCCGCGCGGGCGACGTGCAGGTCGTCGTCGCCGGAGGCATGGAGTCGATGTCCAACGCTCCCTACGTGCTCAAGCAGGCGCGCTTCGGCTACCGCCTGGGCGACGGCACGCTGATCGACCTGATGACCCACGACGGCCTGGTCTCGACGTTCGACGGCAAGCACATGGTCGAGCAGGCCTCGTTCGTCTCTCGCGAGCTCGGGATCTCGCGAGAGGAGCAGGACCGCTGGGCGCTGCGCTCGCAGGAGCGCGCGGTGAAGGCGATCGACGAGGGGCTGTTCGAAGACGAGATCGTGCCCGTCGGCGATTTCGCCGTCGACGAGGCGCCGCGGCGCGACACGTCGCTCGAGAAGCTCGCGAGCCTGAAGCCGGTGTTCGATCCCGAGGGCACGACGACCGCGGGGAACGCGCCCGGTGTGAACGACGGCGCCGGCGCGCTCGTTGTGACGAGCGACGAGTTCGCGCGGAAGCGCGGTCTCGAGGTGCTCGCGACGATCCTCGCGCAGGGCTACGTGGCCGACGAGTTCGCCTACCTCGCCCGCACGCCGGCGAAGGCCGGGGCGATCGCGCTCGAGAAGGCGGGCAAGTCGATCGACGACGTCGAGCGCGTCGAGCTGAACGAGGCGTTCTCCTCGGTCGCGGTCAACTCGACGAAGATGCTCGGCGCCGACCCGGAGCGGGTGAACGTGAACGGCGGCGCCGTCGCTCTCGGGCACCCGATCGGCGCCTCCGGCGCGCGGATCCTGGCGACGATGGTCCACGAGCTGCGCCGCAACGGCGGCGGCCTCGGCCTCGCCGCGATCTGCTCCGGCGGCGGCCAGGGCGACGCGATACTGCTCCAAGTGTGATCACGCTCGAGGGCGAGCAGCTCCGGCTGCGGCCGCTTCACGAGGACGACCTCGACGTGCTCTGTCAGGCCCGGATGGACGCCTCCGCGTATCCGGGGGCGAACCCCGTGCTCCGCGACGAGCTCGAGCGGCGGATTACCATCTCGGGGCGCTTCGTCGACGGCTGGCTCTATCTCGGCATCGAGGCCGACGGCCGGCTCGTCGGGGAGATCGACGCCAGGCAGCCGGCGCGCTCGCTCCCCGCAGGAGTCTTCGAGCTCGGGATTGCGCTGTTCGAGGACGCCGACCGGGGCCGCGGCTTCGGCACCGAGGCGGTGCGGCTTCTCACGCGGCACCTCTTCGACGACGAGGGCGCCGGGCGCGTGCAGGCCTCCACCTGGGTCGAGAACACGGCCATGCGCCGCGTCTTCGAGAAGCTCGGCTTCGCCGAGGAGGGGATTCTCCGCTCGTTCATGCCCTCGGAGCGCGGGCGGGACGACTACGCGCTCTACGCCATCGTCAGCGGCGATCGCTCCAAGCTCGAACCTGACTAGCGCACCGGCTCGACGGGACCGACCGCCAGCCTGGCGGGCTGGCCTGGCACGTCGCAGCGAAGAGTGACCTCGACGGGCGCGGGGATCGCCTCGCCGACGCCGGGAAGGTAGGTGCGGAAGAAGAGCGGCTTCACCCCCGTGATGCACCAGTTCCGTAGCTGAACGAACACCTGAGCCGCGCCGTGCGGAGACATCTGCACAGTCGGCCAGCCTCTCGGCCGCGCGGCTCCGAGCTGCTTCCAGAGCGGTTGTGCAGCCTCCTGGTGCAGGTTCAGCAGAACGCCGTTTGCATCGACCATCTCGACGGTCGGCACTCCGCGCAAAACACACGCCCTCTTGCCGACGTTCGTCACCCGGATGCTGCCGAGCAGGCTTCCGGTGGCGCCTTGCCAGCGAACGCTCGACCGCAGCACGGAGGCGCGACAGGCATGCGGGGCCGGTTGCAGCACCGGTCGGGTGTCGAGCACTCCGGGTGGCCCCTCCGGCACGACGAGGCGATCGAGCTCCTCCTGCACGGCGGCCCGCGCGGCGCGCGTCGGCCTGCCTTCGTAGAAGACGAAGAGCTCGAGGTTCCAGCCGTTGACCCGCGCGAGGAGACGTTCTGCAGAGACGTTCGGCGGTTGGCCCTCGAACGGGCCCTCCGAGTTCGCGTCGCCCAGTGAAAGCGGCAGCGAGCGTGGCCGATACTGGGCATCGATGCCGGCACTCTCTCCCCGCGGTGAGAAGAGCGCCTCCAGAAGAACCTCGCCGGAGCGGAGCGTCGCGACCGTTTGCCACGGGAACGTCTCGACGACAACGTCGGGGCCCAGCTTCACGTTCGCGGCCGTGGCCGAAGGCGACTGCGGAGGTCGGGTCACACCGGTCTGGAAGGTGTCCCAGCCCTGCGCGGGCAGGAAGCCGGGACCGTCGGCGGCAGTCTTCGTGGCACCGCCCGGCGCGAGGGCAAGGCCGGCCGCGAAGGCCCCGGCCACTGCTGCGACGAACGCAAGGGCTACGAGCGCAATCCGCCCCGATCGGCGACGCGCACGGGCCTTAGGGGTCGCGGCGAGGACAGCCGCCCGTGCCTGCTCCGTCGCGCTGTGCTCCGGCTCGGGCAGCGACTCGCGGGCGTCGCGGATTGTCCGTTCCAGGTCAGACATGTTCGGCCTCCAAATCGGTTCGGAGCTCTGCGAGCGCGCGGCTCAGCCGAGAGGCGACCGTGCCGAGCGGCAGGTCGAGGAGCCTGGCGATCTCGGGCGTCGGATAGTCGAGCCAGTAGTGGAGCGCGACGATCAGCCGCCTCTCCGGCGCCAGGCGCGCGACGGCTGCAACGACCTGGTCGTCCGACTCCGCGGGCTCGACAGCCACGGTTGAGTCGTCGGCCGGAGCGATCCGTCGCTCGCGGCGGAGTTCGTCGATCGCGAGATTCACCGCGATGCGTGCAAGCCATGGAGCGAACGGCCGGGTCGGATCGAAGCGCTCGAGCGACGAGACTCCGCGCACGAACGCCTCCTGTGCCACGTCATTCGCCAGCTCCCGGCGCGTGGTCACCGCGTAGGCGGCCCTCCACAGAGCGCGCCAGTGGCGGCGGAAGAGCTCCTCGACCGCGTCCGGCGATCCCTGCCGAGCGCGCCGGATCAGCGTCGCCTCGTCGTCTTGCATCTGGTGGTACTACGTTGAGCGGTCGCCCGGCTATCCCTGCACTAAGCTCGCCCGCGTGAGGTTCGAGCACGTTCTCGTCGTCGGCGCCGGCCAGATGGGCGGCGGGATCGCGCAGGTCGTCGCGGCCTCCGGAAGGCGTGTGTCGCTGCTCGACGCGGCACCGGGTGCCGTCGAGCGCGGGCTCGAGACGATGCGCAAGAGCCTCACCAGGCTCGCCGAGAAGGGCGGGGCGGACCCCGACGAGGTGTTGGCCAGGGTCGAGCCGGCCGAGGACCTGGTCCCGGCCGACCTGATGATCGAGGCGGTCGTCGAGAACGCGGCCGTGAAGGAGGACGTCTTCCGGCGCGCGGACGCGCTCTTCCCGCAGGAGGCGATCCTCGCCTCGAACACCTCGTCGATCCCCATCGGCTCGCTGGCCGCCGCGACGTCGCGCCCGGACCGCGTGATCGGCATGCACTTCTTCAACCCGGTCCCGCTGCTGCAGCTGGTCGAGGTCGTTCGCGGGCGGGAGACATCCGACGAGACCGCCGACGCGATCACCGAGCTGGCTCGGGAGCTCGGCAAGACACCTGCGGTCGCCAACGACTACCCGGGCTTCGTCTCGAACCGGATCCTGATGCCGTTCATCAACGAGGCCGTCCAGGCGCTCGAGGAAGGCGTTGCGGAGGCCGAGGCGATCGACACGATCGCGAAGCTCGGCTTCAACCACCCGCTCGGCCCGCTCGCGCTGGCCGACCTGATCGGCCTCGACACCTGCGTCGCGATCATGGAGGTCCTCCGCGACGGGCTCGGCGACGAGCGCTACGCGCCGCGGCCGCTGCTGCGAGATCTGGTCGCCGCCGGCAAGCTCGGGCGCAAGTCCGGCGAGGGCTTCTACGCCTACTAGACGGCCGGCCCCTCGGGACCCTGCGGCGCCGTCTGGTGCCAGAGCACGATCTTTCCGTCGACGACCCTGAAGATCGCGCTCACCTTCTTCCCGGGCCCGTCGCAGTGGCTCTTCCCGCGATCTCCGAGCCGGAAGGTGGCGGTCGCCGTGTGTCCGCTGCTGTGGATCGACGTGAGCGTGCCCGAGCAGGGGAGGCCCGCGTTCCACCTCACGGCGTCCTCGTGCGTCTTCAGCCGGAGGACGGTCCCGTCCTGCACGACCTTCGCGTTGGCGGCGAACAGGTTCGCAGCCGTGTTGTTGTCGTCCTCGTTCAGCGCCTCGCTCCACGCGCGGACCACGCTCTCGGTGGAGGGCGGCCCCGACCCGCACCCGGCCAGCGTCGCGAGCGCGAGGAGCGTGCAGATCGGCGCTGCGGCCCTCACGCCAGCGCCTCGAAGGCGAGCGGCCCGCTCCGCTCCTGCTCCTGCGGCAGCATCTGCGGATCGGAGTACCAGCTCCACGGCAGAGTCGCGGACGCGGTTCCGGAGGGCAAACCGTGCCCGACTATACTCGCCGCCCGATGCAGTTCAGCCTCACGGGCGACCAGCGCGAGATCCAGACGCTGGCGCGGGAGTTCGCCGAGGCCGAGATCACGCCGAACGCTGGAGCGTGGGATCGCGCGCACGGCTTTCCGCGCGAGCTGCTGGGGAAGCTCGGCGCCCTTGGTCTGCTCGGCGTCTGCGTTCCCGAGCAACAGGGCGGAGCGGGCGCGGACTTCCTCTCGTACGTGCTCGTGCTCGAGGAGCTCTCGCGCGCGGACGCGGGCGTGGGGGTGACGGTTGCCGTGCACACGAGCGCGGTGGCGTTGCCGATCCTCGCCTTCGGCACCGACGAGCAGCGCAGCCGGTTTGTCCCGCCGCTCGCGCGCGGCGAGTCGATCGGGGCCTTCGCGCTGACCGAGCCCGAGGCCGGCTCGGACGCGGGCTCGCTGCGGACGGCCGCCGTCGAGGACGGCGACGGCTGGAGGATCTCCGGCTCCAAGCAGTGGATCACGAACGGCGGCTTCGGCGGGACGGTGCTGCTCTTCGCCCGCACCGACCCGGACACTCCCGGGTCGAAGGGGGTCTCCGCGTTCATCCTCGACGGCGGTCAGGTGCGGGTTACGCGCGAGGAGGAGAAGCTCGGCCTCAACTCGTCCTCGACGGTCGACCTGCTCCTCGAGGACGTCGAGGCCGGGCGCGACCGTTTGCTGCACGAGGAGGGAAAGGGCTTCACCGTCGCGATGGCGACCCTCGACGGGGGCCGGATCGGCATCGCGGCCCAGGCGCTCGGCATCGCGCAGGCGGCCTTCGACGTCGCGCGGGAATACGCGCTCGAGCGGCAGCAGTTCGGCCGCCGGATCGCCGACTTCCAGGCGATCCAGTGGAAGCTCGCGGACATGGCGACCGAGATCGACGCGGCGCGGCTGCTCGTCTACCGCGCGGCGTGGCTGAAGCAGGAGGGGTTGCCGCACACCGAGGAGGGAGCGAAGGCGAAGCTGTACGCGTCCGAGATGGCGCGGCGGCAGACCGCGGAGGCGATCCAGATCCTCGGCGGGTACGGGTACACCAAGGAGTTCCCGGTCGAGCGCTACTACCGCGACGCGAAGATCACGGAGATCTACGAGGGCACGAGCGAGATCCAGCGGTTGGTCATCGCCCGCTCGATTCTCGGCCTCCGCCGGCAGGAGCTCGCCCAGGGATGACGGGCCACGGTGATCGTGCCGACGCCTTGGATGTTCACGCCCGTCACCAGGGATCCCACCGCCCCTCCCACCGGCAGCCTAGTCGCGAAGGCGTCACGAGTCTGTGACGAGGGCGTGCCGAAAGCGTGACCGTCTCTCCCCAGGCGAAGGCGCGGCGAGACCGTCGCGATGACCCGCAAGCGCGACGAGCCCGTCCGCCTGACGAAGATCTACACGCGCGGCGGCGACAAGGGCGAGACCAGCCTCGGCGACGGCTCGCGCGTCTCGAAGCTCGACCCGCGCGTGCGGGCGTATGGCGCGGTCGACGAGCTGAACGCGCTGATCGGTCTCGCGCTCGCCGGCGAGCTCCCCGATTCGTTCCGCGATCCGCTCGAACAGGTTCAGAACGCGCTCTTCGACCTCGGCGCCGACCTCTCGGTGCCGTACGCCGACGACGACGGGCGCCTGAGGATCCAGCAGCGGCAGATCGACGAGCTCGAGCGTCTCTGCGACCGCTTCAACGCCGACCTTCCCGAGCTGAAGAGCTTCGTCCTTCCCGGCGGTACGGAGGCCGCGGCCCGCCTGCACGTCGCACGCGCGGTGTGCCGCCGCGCTGAGCTGACGGTCCTCGCGGCCGCCACCGAGGCGCGCATCGACCCGCTCGCCGCCGTCTACGTGAACAGGCTCTCGGACCTGCTCTTCGTCCTCGCCCGCGCGGCCAACGCCGGCGGCGAGGAGCCGCTCTGGAGTCCCGGCGGCGCCCCTAGTTGATCTGCGTGATCCTCCCGGCCAGGACGAGGCTGCGCGCGGTCTGGCCCGAAGGCGAATAGACCTCGACCTGGTAGCCCTTGCCCGGATAGCCGAAGTAGACGCTCGTCGGCTTGGCCGTGTTGAAGACGGCGAGCCCGTCGCCGTCGAGCCCGAACGAGACCGATCCGTGACGCTTGGCCACACGCTTGAGGTCGGCGAAGCCGCCCTGCTGCGCGTACGTGCCGACGACGAGGAAGCTGGGCCGAGGGTCACCGGCCCGGACGCCGCGCGGGAGGTAGCGGACGAAGATCCGCCCGCCGCTCGTGTTGGTCAGCTCGTAGGAGTAACCGTGCTTCGGCCCGGCCCAGTAGACGGGGTGGTCGGCCGAGCTGGCGAGGCGCTCGAGCTGCGACTGTGAGACGAGCGCCGGGCCGCTGCCGGGCGCCGGAAGCGCGGTTGGCTGTTCATGGCCGCGAACCAGGAGCCACGCGACGACGGTCGCCGCCGCCGCGACCGCGACACCGAGCACGACGAGCTGGACGTGCGACCGCCGGGGCCGGGCCGGGTCGAGCTTCCGCTGGGCGACGCTCTCCATCGGCCCCGGGTTTCCCGTTCCCGGGTGCCGTTCCTGCCAAACCTGATCGAGCTGACTCATGCCCTCTCCTTTGTCTGCCGGCCTAGGCCAGCTTTCTGGCGCGGAGCAGCGTTCCGGCCCTCGTCGTCGAGGTCCGGCCTGCACCCGCGATGTTGTTTGCGAAGCGGAACTGCACCGTCCCGGCGGCGGTCGGGCGAAGCATCATGGTGACTCTCACCGGTCGCGGCTCGTTCGCGGCGCTCGTTCCTACGCCAATCGGAGCCGCGAAGTTGGTGAGTGCAGCCATCCTCGTTCCGGTGTTCACCTGGATGGCGTTGCTGTTGAGGTTCCAGCCGATGAAGCTGTACCAGCCGGAGCTCGACGGGAAGCTGAAGTCGCAGCTGTAGTCACCGGCGTTGTCGTTCCCGGAGTAGACGAGCAGGAGCTGGACGTACCAGACCTCCCCCGCGTTGACGTTGAACTTGAGTTCCGTGTCGTTCTGGAGCGTCGTCGTGTTCGTCACGGTCTGGTCCGCGGACTTCGAGATGTTGACGTTCCAGGTCGGGGCCATGGGGCCGATCGCGCCGAGAGCGCCGGTCGCGCCCTTGGCGCCGGTTGCTCCCTTCGCGCCGGTCGTGCCCTTCGCTCCGGTGACGCCCTTTGCTCCGGTGACGCCCTTCGCGCCTGTGACGCCCTTCGTCCCCGTGGTGCCCTTCGAGCCCGCTGTTCCGTTTCCGCCGGTCGTGCCCTTCGCCCCGGTGACGCCCTTCGCGCCGGTCGTGCCTTTCGCGCCGGTCGGGCCCTTCGCCCCGGCCGGGCCGGTCGCGCCCTTCGCGCCCGTGACGCCCTTCGCGCCGGTTGCGCCCTTTGCCCCGGTCGGGCCCTTCGCGCCCGTCGGGCCTTTGGCGCCGGTGGAGCCTTTGGCCCCGGTGACGCCCTTCGCGCCGGTCGCTCCCTTCGCTCCGGTTGTGCCCTTGGCGCCCGTAGCACCCTTCGCGCCGGTCGCTCCCTTGGCACCGGTCGTTCCCTTGACGCCGGTCGTGCCCTTCGCGCCTGTCACGCCCTTGGCACCGGTCGTTCCCTTGGCGCCGGTCGTGCCCTTCGCGCCAGTTGTTCCCTTGGCTCCCTGAGCACCGGTCGGTCCCTTCGCGCCCGCTGGCCCCTGCGCCCCGGTTGCGCCCTTTGACCCGGTCGCGCCCTTCGCGCCGGTCGTTCCCTTAGCTCCGGTCGTTCCCTTGGCCCCGGTGCTGCCCTTTGCCCCGGTCACGCCCTTGGCGCCGTTCGTGCCGTTCGCGCCGGTCGTTCCCTTGGCCCCGGTGACGCCCTTGGCGCCGGTCGATCCCTTGGCCCCGGTCGTGCCCTTCGCGCCGGTCGTTCCCTTCGCGCCGGTCGTTCCCTTGGCTCCCTGAGCACCAGTCGGTCCTTTCGCGCCCGCGGGCCCCTGTGCGCCGGTCGCGCCCTTGGATCCGGTAACGCCCTTCGGGCCCTGTGTCCCCGTGACACCGCGCGCTCCGGTCGTGCCCTGCGCGCCCGTCGCGCCCTTGGCACCGGTGACGCCCTTGGCTCCGGTGACGCCCTTGGCTCCGGTTGCGCCCTTGGCTCCCGTGACGCCCTTCGCCCCGGTCGTTCCCTTGGCCCCGGTTGTGCCCTTGGCGCCTGTCGTGCCCTTGGCGCCCTGCGCTCCGGTTGCGCCCTTGGCGCCGGTTGTGCCCTTCGGCCCCTGGGCGCCGGTCGGGCCCTGCGCTCCTGCGGGTCCCTGGGCTCCGGTTGTGCCCTTGGCGCCCTGCGCGCCGGTCGTTCCCTTGGCCCCGGTTACGCCCTTGGCGCCCTGCGCGCCGGTCGATCCCTTGGCGCCCTGCGCGCCGGTTGCGCCCTTGGCTCCGGTTACGCCCTTGACGCCCTGCGCTCCGGTCGATCCCTTGGCCCCGGTTGTGCCCTTGGCCCCGGTTGTGCCCTTGGCGCCCTGTGCTCCGGTTGTGCCCTTGGCGCCGGTCGTTCCCTTGGCGCCCTGTGCGCCGGTTACGCCCTTGGCTCCCTGCGCGCCGGTTGCGCCCTTGGCGCCCTGCGCGCCGGTTGCGCCCTTGGCTCCGGTTGTGCCCTTGGCGCCCTGGGCTCCCGTCGGGCCCTGCGCTCCTGCCGGTCCCTGGGCTCCGGTTGTGCCCTTGGCGCCCTGCGCTCCGGTCGATCCCTTGGCCCCGGTCGATCCCTTGGCCCCGGTTGTGCCCTTCTGCCCCTGGGCGCCGGTCGGGCCCTGCGCTCCTGCGGGTCCCTGGGCCCCGGTTGTGCCCTTGGCGCCCTGGGCGCCGGTTACGCCCTTGGCGCCCGTTGTGCCCTTGGCGCCCTGCGTGCCGGTCGATCCCTTGGCGCCGGTTGTGCCCTTGGCGCCCTGGGCGCCGGTCGAGCCCTTGGCCCCGGCCGCGCCGGTTGCGCCCTTCGAGCCTGTCGCGCCCTTGGCGCCCTGGGCTCCGGTTGCTCCCTTTGCTCCCTGGGCTCCGGTTGCACCCTTCTGTCCCGCCGCGCCCTGGGAGCCGGTTGTGCCCTTTGCTCCCTGGGCTCCGGTTGTGCCCTTGGCGCCCTTGGCCCCGGTCGGTCCCTTTGGTCCTGCCGGGCCCTGGGAGCCGGTCGTTCCCTTTGCTCCCTGCGCGCCGATCAGGCCCTGGAGGCCGATCGGGCCCTGCGGGCCTGTTGCCCCGGTCGCGCCGGGGTCGCCCTTGGCCGCAGCGCTCCCCGGGATCCCCTGCGAGCCTTTCGGGCCGCGCGGGCCTGCCGCTCCCTGGGCGCCGCCTCCGCCGCGGGCTCCCCTGGGGCCGCGCTGTCCGTTTCCGCCCCTGGGGCCCTCGGGCCCGGTCTTGCCCCTGCGCCCGGCCTGCCTCGGCCTCGGGCCGTGCCCGCCGCCTCCCTGTCCGAGGACGACGTCCGAGAGGGGTGTCTGCCCCTGCCCGAGCGAATGGCCGGAGGAGGCGTTGCCCTTGAAGATGGCTGCGCCTGCGCCCAGGGAGAGGGCGAGCAGGAGCAGGAACAGAACGGGCCCGTTGACGAGGCTCCGCAACTTCCTCATCGCCTTACGCCAGCTTCTTGGCTCTCAGGATCGAGCCGACTTTGGTGATCGAGTTGACCCCTGCGCCCGCGGTGTTGTTCGCGAAGCGGAACTGCACCGTCCCGGCCGCGGTCGGCCGGATCATCATCTCGAGCGAGAACATGCGTGGAGTGCTCGCCGCGTCGGTGCCGAGGCCGATCGGGGCGGCGAAGTTCGTGAGCGTCACCATCTGAATCCCGGTCGACACGTTGATGGCGTCCGCGGTGGTGTTGTCCCCGACGTAGTCGTACCAACCCGATGCGGAGGGGAAGCTGAAGTCGCACTTGTAGTCGCCGGTCGTGCTGTTGCCGGCGTACGAGAGCAGGAGCTGGACGTACCACATTTCGCCGGCCGCGACGTTGAACTTCAGCGTGCTGTCGTTCTGAAGGGTCGCGTTGTTCGTGACCGTCTGGTCTGCGGCCTTGGTGATCTCGACGTCCCAGTAGCTCGGGCCCTGTGCGCCGGTCGCGCCCTTGGCTCCGGTCGCGCCCTTCGCGCCCGTGACGCCCTTCGCGCCGGTCGCGCCCTTGGCGCCTGTCGGTCCCTTCGCGCCCGTCGGACCCTTGGCGCCGGTCGTGCCCTTGGCGCCGGTGGTTCCCTTCGAGCCGGTGACGCCCTTCGCTCCGGTCGTGCCCTTGGTGCCCGTCGGGCCCTTCGCCCCGGCCGGGCCGGTCGCGCCCTTGGCACCGGTCGCGCCCTTCGCGCCCGTGACGCCTTTCGCGCCCGTCGCTCCCTTGGCCCCCGTCGGGCCCTTGGCCCCGGTGACGCCCTTCGCGCCCGTGACGCCCTTCGCTCCGGTTGTGCCCTTGGCGCCCGTCACGCCCTTGGCGCCGGTCGCGCCCTTCGCGCCCGTGACGCCCTTGGCTCCGGTCGCGCCCTTCGCTCCGGTGGTTCCCTTGGCGCCGGTCGTTCCCTTGGCCCCGGTGACTCCCTTGGCACCCGTGACGCCCTTCGCTCCGGTCGTTCCCTTGGCGCCTGTCACGCCCTTCGCTCCGGTTGTTCCCTTGGCACCTGTCACGCCCTTGGCGCCGGTCGTTCCCTTGGCACCGGTGACGCCCTTGGCACCGGTGACGCCCTTGGGGCCCTGAGCTCCGGTCGGCCCCATCGCGCCCGCAGGCCCCTGCGCGCCGGTCGTGCCCTTCGCGCCGGTCGTGCCCTTGGCGCCGGTCGTGCCCTTGGCGCCCGTGACGCCCTTCGATCCGGTGACACCTTTCGCGCCCGTGACGCCCTTGGCTCCCGTGACGCCATTGGCTCCGGTTGCGCCCTTGGCCCCGGTCGTACCCTTGGCACCGGTGACGCCCTTGGCGCCCGTGACGCCCTTGGCGCCGGTCGTGCCCTTGGCGCCGGTGACGCCCTTCGGGCCCTGAGCGCCGGTCGGTCCCTTGGCGCCGGCAGGCCCCTGCGCGCCCGTCGCGCCCTTGGCACCGGTGACGCCCTTGGCTCCGGTGACGCCCTTGGCTCCGGTTGCGCCCTTGGCTCCCGTGACGCCCTTCGCCCCGGTCGTTCCCTTGGCCCCGGTTGTGCCCTTGGCGCCTGTCGTGCCCTTGGCGCCCTGCGCTCCGGTTGCGCCCTTGGCGCCGGTTGTGCCCTTCGGCCCCTGGGCGCCGGTCGGGCCCTGCGCTCCTGCGGGTCCCTGGGCTCCGGTTGTGCCCTTGGCGCCCTGCGCGCCGGTCGTTCCCTTGGCCCCGGTTACGCCCTTGGCGCCCTGCGCGCCGGTCGATCCCTTGGCGCCCTGCGCGCCGGTTGCGCCCTTGGCTCCGGTTACGCCCTTGACGCCCTGCGCTCCGGTCGATCCCTTGGCCCCGGTTGTGCCCTTGGCCCCGGTTGTGCCCTTGGCGCCCTGTGCTCCGGTTGTGCCCTTGGCGCCGGTCGTTCCCTTGGCGCCCTGTGCGCCGGTTACGCCCTTGGCTCCCTGCGCGCCGGTTGCGCCCTTGGCGCCCTGCGCGCCGGTTGCGCCCTTGGCTCCGGTTGTGCCCTTGGCGCCCTGGGCTCCCGTCGGGCCCTGCGCTCCTGCCGGTCCCTGGGCTCCGGTTGTGCCCTTGGCGCCCTGCGCTCCGGTCGATCCCTTGGCCCCGGTCGATCCCTTGGCCCCGGTTGTGCCCTTCTGCCCCTGGGCGCCGGTCGGGCCCTGCGCTCCTGCGGGTCCCTGGGCCCCGGTTGTGCCCTTGGCGCCTTGGGCGCCGGTTACGCCCTTGGCGCCCGTTGTGCCCTTGGCGCCCTGCGTGCCGGTCGATCCCTTGGCGCCGGTTGTGCCCTTGGCGCCCTGGGCGCCGGTCGAGCCCTTGGCCCCGGCCGCGCCGGTTGCGCCCTTCGAGCCTGTCGCGCCCTTGGCGCCCTGGGCTCCGGTTGCTCCCTTTGCTCCCTGGGCTCCGGTTGCACCCTTCTGTCCCGCCGCGCCCTGGGAGCCGGTTGTGCCCTTTGCTCCCTGGGCTCCGGTTGTGCCCTTGGCGCCCTTGGCCCCGGTCGGTCCCTTTGGTCCTGCCGGGCCCTGGGAGCCGGTCGTTCCCTTTGCTCCCTGCGCGCCGATCAGGCCCTGGAGGCCGATCGGGCCCTGCGGGCCTGTTGCCCCGGTCGCGCCGGGGTCGCCCTTGGCCGCAGCGCTCCCCGGGATCCCCTGCGAGCCTTTCGGGCCGCGCGGGCCTGCCGCTCCCTGGGCGCCGCCTCCGCCGCGGGCTCCCCTGGGGCCGCGCTGTCCGTTTCCGCCCCTGGGGCCCTCGGGCCCGGTCTTGCCCCTGCGCCCGGCCTGCCTCGGCCTCGGGCCGTGCCCGCCGCCTCCCTGTCCGAGGACGACGTCCGAGAGGGGCGTCTGCCCCTGCCCGAGCGAATGGCCGGAGGAGGCGTTGCCCTTGAAGATGGCTGCGCCTGCGCCCAGGGAGAGGGCGAGCAGGAGCAGGAAGAGCAACCGCCCGTCGAGGAGCCGTTTCGGCTTCACGAGGGTTGCCGATGCCGCCGCAGTCGATGCAGAGCCGCCACGTCCGCCGCATCGACAGCGAGTGCGGGAATCCGGGAGGGTTACGGTATGAACGGCGTATGAACGGCCCGAAGATCACTCGGTCGAGGGAAGAACCGCCGGCATGACCCGCGTTCTCGTCGTCGACGACGACGCCGACATTCGCGGCCTCGTGCGCGAGCTGCTCGAGCGGGCGGGCCACGACGTGGTCGAGGCCCCGGACGGAAACGAGGGACTGAGGCTCTTCTACGGCGAGCAGCCGGATCTCGTCATCCTCGACATCTCGATGCCCGGGCTCGACGGCTGGGGGGCTCTCGAGCGGATTCGCGAGCTGAGCGACGTGCCGGTCCTGATGCTCAGCGCCCGCGCCGAGGAGCTCGACAAGGTGCGCGGGCTGCGCGCCGGGGCCGACGACTACGTGACGAAGCCGTTCGGGCGCCAGGAGCTGCTCGCGCGCGTCGACGCCCAGCTGCGACGCAGCCGCGCCGAGGACGCGCCGGACACGTACGCGGACGGCTTCGTCTCGATCGACTTCCTGCAGCGCGCCGTCCGTGCCGGGGACCAGGACGTCACGCTGACGCCGCTCGAGTTCCGGCTCCTGACCGCCTTCGTGCGGAATCCCAACCAGGTCCTCTCGCACGACCAGCTCCTCGAGCTCGCGTGGGGGAGCTCGGCGGCCGCGGAGCGCGACCAGGTCAAGCTGTACGTGGGGTACCTGCGCCGCAAGCTCGGAGCGCCCGACGGCGGCGAGTCGCCGATCGAGACGATGCGGGGCTTCGGCTACCGATACCGGCCGGCCGCTCCGGCGAGCTCCGCCTAGGCGGCGAGCCCGGGGGCGGTCACGCCGAGATCCTGCTGGGACCCGAGCGGGAGCCGGACGCGGACGGTGGTGCCGACGTTCTCCGCGCTGTCGACCTCGATCAGGCCGCCGTGCCGCTCGACGATCGCCTTCGTGATCGTCAGTCCCAGGCCGGTTCCCGGGATCGCGTTCTGCGTCGCGTTGGAGCTGCGGAAGAAGCGGTCGAACAGCTGGCCCTGCTCGTCGGCAGGGATCCCGAGGCCGGTGTCCTCGACCTCGAGCACGGCCGTCTCGCCCTCCGCGTCGAGCCGCACGTCCACGCGGCCGCCCCTCGGCGTGAACTTGACCGCGTTGGAGACGAGGTTGTCGAGGACCTGGGCGAGTCGCGCACGGTCGCCCTGGATCGTCGGCACCCGGTCCAGATGCGCGCTCAGGCGGATCCCTCGCGCGTCGGCGGCCGGAGACGACGTCTCGACGCACTCCTCGACGACCTGGTTCAGGTCGACCGACTCCACCTCGATCACGAGCTTCCCGGCCTCGATCTGCGCCAGGAAGAGCAGGTCGGCGACGAGCTCGAGGAGGCGCTCGGAGTTGCGGTCGACGATCTCGAGGAAGCGGCGCTGGTCCGCGGTGAGCGTCTTGCCGTCGTCCAGAAGCAGCTCGACGTAGCCGCGAATCGAGGTCAGGGGCGTGCGCAGCTCGTGCGAGACGAGCGACACGAACTCGTCCTTGAGGCGGTCGAGCTCGCGGAGGCGGTCGTTCTGCTCCGAGAGGAGCCGCTGCACGGCCTCCGCCTCGGTTCGTGCCGCTCGCTCGGCCTCGAACAGCCGGCCGCGCTCCTCGGCCAGCTCGTGCAGGCGTGTGTTGTGCGCCTTCAGCTGGCGCGTCACGCGCCTGAGGATCGGGAAGAGCGCCATGTAGAGCGCCAGCAGCGCGAGCGCGAGGATCACGGCGAGGCGAAGGCGGGCGTCGCCGACGCTGACGTCCACCGAGCGGTAGTCCTGGTCGAGCTCGAGCACTCCGATCGGCCTTGACGACGGCATCGGGCGCACGGGGACGAGGATCCGGAGCACCTTCAGGTCCTTCTGCCCGCGCCAGGTGTCCATGTGCGCCACGCGCCGGCTCGCGCCGCCGCTGCCGAGGACGCCGGCCACCACGCCGGGATAGGTGACGCGGGTGCCGATCAGCTGGTGGCGGGCCGCGTACGTGATGATCCCCGCGGGGTTCACGAGCCGCCCACCGACCCCGCCCGGGATGACGACGCTGTTCCGGAAGAGGCCGTCGAGCGTCCGGCGACGCGCGGGGGTGACGGGCGCCGAGAAGTCGGACGCGCGCAGATGCCCGCGTAGGTTCTGCTCGGCGATCGTGCGCGCCTGCGCCTGCAGCGTGCTCTGTGCGCGGTTCGCCACCTCGCGGTTGACGAGCCAGGCGATTGCGACGCCGGCGCACAGGAGCACGACGCCCGTGTACAGGGCAAAGCGAAGGACGAGCCGAGGTCCCGGCTCGTTCTCCGCAGGGCGTGCCGTAGCGCGCGCGTGATCCGAAGGCGTCTCCATCACGTCTCGCAGCGGACTAGATCGGCAGGGCCGGGCCCGAAAATGAGGCCGGGCTGGAAAACAGGCAGAATCAGCGCATGGCAACGACGGAAGACCGGCGCGAGCGCGGCGGTACCGACGACTGGAAGCGGACGCTCTACGACGCGGTGCCCGAACGGCAGGGCGAGCTCTTCAGCACGATCTCGGGCCTCGAGAACGAGCCGCTCTACACGCGCGACTCGGTGGACATCGACCACGACCGGGATCTCGGCTACCCGGGCGTCTACCCGTTCACGCGCGGCGTCTACCCCTCGATGTACCGCGGCAAGCTCTGGACGATGCGGCAGTTCGCCGGCTTCGGCACCGCCGAGGAGACGAACGAGCGCTTCCGCTACCTGCTCGAGCACGGGCAGACGGGCCTCTCGACGGCCTTCGACATGCCGACGCTGATGGGCTACGACTCCGACCACGCGCGCTCGCTCGGCGAGGTAGGGAGGGAGGGCGTCGCGGTCGACTCGCTGGCGGACGTCGAGACGCTGTTCGGCGGGATCCCACTGGGCGATGTCTCGACCTCGATGACGATCAACGGCCCGGCGGCGATGATGCTGGCCTTCTACGTCTGCGTCGGGGAGCAGCAGGGGGTCGCGCGGGGCGCGTTGCGCGGGACGATCCAGACCGACATCCTCAAGGAGTACATCGCGCAGAAGGAGTGGATCTTCCCGCCGGAGCCGTCGATGCGGCTCGTCACGGACATGGTCGAGTTCTGCTCGCAGGAGCTGCCGCGCTGGCACCCGATCTCGATCTCCGGGTACCACATCCGCGAGGCGGGCTCGAACGCGATCCAGGAGCTCGCCTTCACGCTCGCGAACGGCTTCGCCTACGTGGACGCCGCGATCGAGCGCGGGCTCGCGGTTGACGACTTCGCTCCGCGCCTGTCGTTCTTCTTCAACGCCCACGTCGACTTCTTCGAGGAGATCGCGAAGTACCGCGCGGCGCGCCGGATCTGGGCGCGCGAGCTGCGCGGGCGCTACGGCGCGAAGAACCCGCGCTCGTGGCTGATGCGCTTCCACACGCAGACGGCCGGCGTCTCGCTGACGGCGCAGCAGCCGGAGGTCAACATCGTGCGGACGGCGCTCGAAGCCCTGGCGGCCGTGCTCGGGGGCACCCAGTCGCTGCACACGAACTCCTTCGACGAGGCGCTGGCCCTGCCCACGGAGGACGCTGCGCGGATCGCCCTGCGCACGCAGCAGGTGATCGCCCACGAGACGGGTGTGGTCAACACGATCGACCCGCTCGGCGGCTCGTACTACCTCGAGGACCTGACGAACCGCCTCGAGGCGGAGGCCTACGATTACTTCGACCGGATCGAGAAGCTCGGCGGAGTCGTCGCCGCGATCGTGGAGAACTTCTTCCAGCGCGAGATCGCCGAGGCGTCGTTCCGCTACCAGGGCGAGCTCGAGGCGAAGCAGCGCGTCATCGTCGGGGTGAACCGCTACGAGCTCGAGGACGAGCACGAGATCGAGATCCTCCGGATCGACCCGGCGCTCGAGCGGAAGCAGGTCGAGCGGGTGCAGGCCCTCCGCGGCCGCCGCGACTCCGGCGCGGTCGAGGAGGTGCTCGGGAAGCTCAAGGAGGCAGCCGCCGGCGACACGAACCTGATGCCGCTCCTGATCGACGCGGCGCGCGACTACGTCACGCTCGGCGAGATGTGCGACGCGCTCCGAGAGGTCTGGGGCGTGTGGCGCGAGACGCCGGTCTTCTAGCCCCTGCTAACCAGTCTCGATTTTCTTCGTCTACGATCCTGATGGCTGTGAACGTCCAGTCTTCGTCGGCCTCGCGGCGCCTGAACAGGTGGCCGCTGTGGATCGGCTCCGCGGTTCTCGTCGCGGGCGTCGTGGCGCTCCTGATCACCTTCGTGGGGAACACGGCCAACGAGCCGTCGAAGAATCCGACCGGCCCGGCGGTCAAGTTCACCCCGCCGCAGAAGCAGATCCCGTTCCCGAACGAGGCGTGGACGGTCGCGAAGGAGTTCTTCGCCACTGCAGTCGCGCGCACGGACATGACGAGGTCGTGGCAGCTCTCGGATCCCACCATGCGAGGCGGGCTCACGTTCAAGCAGTGGAAGACCGGGACGATCACGGTGCCGTTCTACCCCGTCGGCCACGCGGTGAAGATCAACTGGAAGAACACGAATTACGCATACCCGCGTGAGGCGATGGTGAACGTCGTGCTGATCGCGAAGTCAGGCTCCAGCCAGAAGCCCCTCACCGCCCAGATCGTGCTGAGGAAGTTCGGCAACGGCGCAAAGGCGCGCTGGCTCGTCGACCACTTCCAGCCGCTCGGCGGCCCACCGGTTCCGCACCCCTAGCAGAGAGAGCCGTTTAGTGGCAGGCCCAGAAGCGGGAGCTATCCTGGGTTCGGAGTGAGAGGCCTGCTCTCGTCGTATCGCTGGCGGCGACGTCTGGCGTGGATGGCCGTCGCGGCGGCCGTGGTGGTCGGCGCGGTCGTGACCGCGCTCGAGTGGCCCAACACCGCGCCGAAGGAAGCCGGCCCGGCCGGGAAGGTGCGACTCAACTACTCCACGCCCAAGAACGTCCGGCTCAAGGTCACGGAGAAGTCACTCGCGCTTGCCGTTGCGTCGCGGTTCATCGACACGGCCGTCGCCCGCAAGAACGTCGACAAGGCGTGGGACCTCGTCTCGCCCGAGTTCCGCGCCGGGGTGTCGCGCAAGGAATGGGACAGCGGGTCGATGCCGATCCCGCCGTTCCCGGTCCAGCAGGCTCGCTGGAAGCTGAGCTACTCGGACGTCGAGGGGGTCGGCTTCCAGATGGCGCTCCTCCCGACCAAGCAGTCCCACGAGCGTGCCCAGGTCTTCCTGATCGAGCTTCGCCCCGTGCGGTCGGGCAAGAAGCACACGTACCTTGTCTCCAGCTGGCAGGCCGCACCCACGAACGGGATCCAGACCGGCCTCGCCAACAGCGGCACCGGCTCGCGGGGCACCGTGGTCGAGCAGGCGTCGCCGCAGGTGAGCCGCTCGCTGGGCAAGGCCAAGGAGGGCGCCGCCTGGCTTCTGTTGCCGGTGGGCCTGCTGAGCCTGGTCGTGATCATCCCGCTCGGGATCGGGGGCGTGAACTGGTACCGCGCTCGCCGCGCCCGCGTGAAGCTCGGCCTCTAGTCGCCGGGAACGATCTCCAGCTTCTGCCCGTCGTAGGCCTGCTCGAACGTGCCGTCGAGCGGGCGCTCGAAGGGCCGGTGCGTGAGCAGGAGCCGCTTGGCGCCCGAGGCCTCGAACGCCGCGACCGCCTCCTCGGCGCTCAGGTGGCCGCGCAGGCCGCCCTCGGGGTTCGGCGACAGCAGCGTCGCCTCGCAGACGAACAGGTCGGCGTCGCGGGCGAGCTGGGCCAGCTCGTCGCTCGGCCCCGAGTCCCCCGAGTAGCTGACCACGGTTCCGTTTGCCGAGGCGCGGAAGCCGAACGCGACGAGGTCGTAGTGGAGGACCCGGTGCGCCGTGACCTCGAAGCCGGCCGCCTCGAACGGCTCGCACTCTGCGTACTCGTGCATCTCGAAAGCCTCCTCGAACATCCCCGGCTGCCCGATCCGGGCTCCGATCGAGGCGAGCAGCTCCCGGCCCTGGGGCGGGACCCAGAGCTCCGCGCGCTCGACATCCTGGCCCGGGCCGAGCGTCGCGCCCCAGACCCACGGCACCAGATCGCCCCAGTGGTCCAGGTGCCAGTGGGTGATCGCGATCGCGTCGAGCTTGGGCCAGCTCTCCGCCTCCCGAAGCCTTGCGAGGACGCCCGGGCCGCAGTCGAGCAGCAGGCGTCCGGGGCCTTCGAGGAGGTAGCCGGACTGTGCTCCGCCCGGGTTCGGCCAGGCCGGGGAGCAGCCCACGATCGTCAATTTCACGCTCATATACTTCGGCTCGTGGCGCGCAAGATCCGTGTGGTCATAGCAAAACCCGGTCTCGACGGCCACGACCGGGGCGCGAAGATCATCGCACGGGCGCTGCGCGACGCGGGGATGGAAGTCATCTACACGGGACTTCATCAGACGCCGGAGCAGATCGTCGAGACCGCGATCCAGGAGGACGCCGACGCAGTCGGGATCTCGATTCTCTCGGGTGCGCACATGACGCTCGTGCCCCGGATCCTCGAAGGCCTGCGCGAGAACGGGGCGGAGGACGTGCTGGTGGTCGTGGGCGGCACGATTCCCACCGCGGACGCGGACGAGCTGCGCGCCCAGGGGGTTGCGGGCGTGTTCACGCCCGGCGCTCCGATGTCCGAGATCGTCGAGTTCCTGAAAGAGAAGGTCCCCGCATAGCCATCCTCGTCGAGCGCGAGGGCGGGATCGCGACCGTCACGGTCGACCGGCCGGAGGCGATGAACGCGCTCGATCGGCCTACGCTCGAGGAGCTGCGCGACCGCCTGGCCGAGCTCGCCGAGGACGATGGGGCGCGGGTCGTCGTGCTGACCGGCTCAGGCGAGAAGGCGTTTGTCGCCGGAGCGGACATCAAGTACATGAGCGGGCTCGGGGTCGAGGAGGCGAAGGAGTGGGGTTCGCTCGGCCACGACGCCGCGAGACTCCTCGAGACCATGCCTAAGCCGGCCATCGCCGCGATCAACGGCTTCGCCCTCGGCGGGGGCTGCGAGCTCGCGCTGGCGTGCGACCTCCGCTACGCGTCGTCGTCGGCGAGGCTCGGCCAGCCCGAGATCAACCTCGGGATCATCCCGGGCTGGGGTGGCACGCAGCGGCTCGCGCGCGTCTGCGGCCTCGGCGTCGCCAAGGACCTGGTCCTGACCGGGCGGCTCGTCGACGCGCAGGAGGCGCTCGCGCTCGGCCTGGTCAACGGCGTCCACGATCCGGCGCTGGAGAAGGCGATGGAGGTGGCGGGCCCGCTTGCCTCGAAGAGCCCGATCGCGCTCGCCGCAGCGAAGCGCGCGCTCAACCACGCGCTCCAGGGCGACCACGTCGAGAACCTCGAGCACGAGGCGGACGAGTTCGGCCTCCTGTTCGGAAGCGAGGACGCGAGGGAGGGCCTCACCGCCTTCGCCGAGAAGCGCGAGCCGCTTTTCCGAGGCCTCTAGGCCGGAAGCTCCGCGAGCAGCGCCCGCGTCTTCTCGACGAGCGGGACGATGCCCTTGGCCTCGAATCGCCGAAGACAGGCCTCGGCCTCCTTGCGCGCCTCCTCGGTCCGGCCTGCGCGGGCAAGGATCTCGGCGAGCGTGAAGCGCGGGTCGGCGCCGAAAGGCACTGGTTGCTCGTCCCCTCGCGCGAGAGCGGATCGAGCGAGTTCTTCCGCCTCGTCCAGGAGCCCACGGCGGGCCGTGAGCCGCGCCCTCACGACGAGGTCGAGCCGATCCGGGTCGCCGAGCTGGTCCGCGATGCTCAGCCACTCCTCGGCCTCGTCGTTTCGTCCTTGTGCCTCGAGAGCTTCCGTCACCAGGTAGGTCTCGGAGGCCTGGAACGTGCGATCTCCCATCTCCTCGAGCACGGCGTAGGCCGCACGCGCTTCCAGCTCGGCCGCCTCGTAGTCGTCGGCCAGCATCTCGGTGAGCACGGCGACGTCGGTCGAGTGGGCCCTGAGGTGGTGGAGGCCGAGGTCGTCCATGATCGCGCGGGCCTGGCCGATTGCCTCGCGCGCCGCGTCGAAGCGGCCTGCGAAGCCCTCGAGGCCCCCGATCCGGACGAGGCAGTTCGCCTGGACCCGCCGGTTC
The DNA here is from genome assembly GCA_963716865.1 of uncultured Actinomycetes bacterium. Taxonomy (GTDB): domain Bacteria; phylum Actinomycetota; class Thermoleophilia; order Gaiellales; family Gaiellaceae; genus AC-32. The sequence continues at coordinate 596,824 of CAVQUF010000005.1, read as the reverse complement.
GACGTCTCGTTCATGATCGCGCGGCAGCGGGCGAGCGCGGGCTCGACGTGCTCCGGCCCCCAGAGCGCGTCGGAGACGATCAGCCTGAGGATGGCCGCCTCGCGGCGCTCGTCCCCGGCGGCGCGCGCGTGCATCAGGGCGCGTTCCTCACGCTCGGCGCCCGTCTCGTAGTCCTGGTCCCACGTCGAGAGCTTTCCGAGGAGGCGGAGCGCATCTGCCGCTCCTCGGTGATCCCCTGCCTCCTCGAACACGGTCACGAGCGGTTCGACCTCTCGCCGTACCTGCGGGTGGGCCCGTGCGCCGCGGGTCTGCATGCGTACCGATGCGAGCCCGACCTGGGCCCTGGCATGAACGAGCCGGTCGCCGGTGCGTCCGGCCCGCGCGACCGTCTCCTCGAGCAGCGACTCCGCGTCCGCCAGCCGCCCGCTCTCCAGCAGCGCGTCCCCGAGATCGACCTCCAGCTCGATCCGCGCACGGTCCTCCTCTTCGAGCAGGGCCGCCGCCCGCGCGAGGAGATTGCTCGCGCCCTCCATGTCGCCGCGGTCGAGCGCACGCCTGCCCGCTGCGCCGAGCTTTGCGGCCGCCCGCTGGGCGAGCGCAGGCTCGGGAGCGCCGAGCTCCTCGGCGAAGCGGGCCGCCTGCTCGAGGTGGTAACCGAGGATCTCGTCGTACTCCTCGGTGCGGTCGCCGAGCTTTCCCTCGAGCCAGGTGACGAGCCGCTCGTGCAGCTCACCGCGCAGCCGCTTCGGCATCGACTCGTAGGCCGTGTCCCGGATCAGCACGTGCCCGAAGCGGAACCCGTCGTCGCCGAGGAAGACGGCGCGGTCGGGGCGGACGAACTCCTTGCGGACGAGCGTGATCAGGTGCGAGCTCACCGCGGGCCGTTCTGCGGCGGGAAGCAGGTCCGTGACCGCGCTGCGATGGAACAGCCGCCCCTCGACCGAGGCCCGCTCGACGACCGCGCGCTCCGCGGGCTCCAGCCGGTCGAGGCGGGCCGAGAGCAGCGCCTGGATCGTCGGCGGGATGACGAGCTCGCCGTCACTTCCTTCGGCCCGCATCGCAAGCAGCTGCTCGACGAAGAGCGGGTTCCCCTCGGCGGCCTCGACGATCCGCGCACGCACGTCCGAGTCCACGTCCTGAAGCTCGTCGACGAGCGCCTCGGAGTCCGCGGCTGCCAGGGGCTCCAGGCTGAGAAGCGTCGTGTTCGGTCGCGGGTTCGACCAGGACGGGCGTTCCTCGAACAGGTCGGGCCGGGCCGTGCAGAGGACGAGCAGCGGCGCGTCGGCGGCGAAGCTCACGACGTACTCGAGCAGGTCGAGCAACGGGGGCTCCGCCCAGTGGATGTCGTCCACGACCACGATGAGCGGCCGTTCGCGCGCGTGCGCCTCGAACAGCTTGCGCGCCGCCCACGAGATCTCCTCCGGCGTGCCGCCGGCCGGGCCGACCGAGATCGCGCCCACAATCCTGTCGGCGACGAAGGCGGCCTCCTCGCCGCCGACGAGCTCGGCGATGCGGTTGCGCGGTTGCTCGCCGCCGACCTGCCGGACGATCTCGCCGAGCGGCCAGTAGGTGATGCCGTCCCCGTACGGCAGGCAGCGTCCGACGAGAACGCGCGCCTGCTCCTCCGCGCCGGTGAGGAACTCGCGGGCGAGACGCGACTTGCCGATCCCGGGCGGGCCTACGATCGTGCAGAGCTGGGGCACCCGGTCATCGGCGGCGCGGGCGGACGCGCTTCGCAGGGCGGTCAGCTCTCGAGCGCGCCCGACGAAGGGAGCGTCGATCGGCTGCGTGAAGGCGGGGGCGTCCGGGAGCACCTCGAGCAGGCGGAACGCCGGGACGCCTTCCGACTTGCCTTTGAGGTCGAGTGGCGCGACGGGCTCGGCGCGTACACCGTCGCGGGCGAGCTGCTCGGTCTGATCTCCGATCAGGATCTCGCCGGCCTCCGCGGCCTGCTCCAGGCGTGCCGCGACGTTGACGGCGTCGCCCGTGACGAGCGTCTCGCCGTGGCCCGCGGCCACCTCGCCGGTGTTGAGGCCGATGCGCACCTCGAGGCCGAGGCCCGCTACCGCCTCTTGCATCTCGGCCGCAGCCCGGATCGCTCTCAGCGCATCGTCCTCGTGCACGTGCGGGATGCCGAACACGGCCATCGCCGCGTCGCCGACGAACTTCTCCACGGTTCCCCCGTGGCGCTCGAGGATCGTGCGCAGCTCGGCGTGGTAGGTGGCCATCAGCTCGCGCAGCACCTCCGGGTCGGTGCGCTCGCCGAGCGCGGTCGAGCCGACGAGGTCGCAGAAGAGGACGGTGACCGTCTTCCGCGTGTCGGCCTGCGCGTCGGCGGCGAGCGCGGCGCCGCAGCTCCCGCAGAAGCGAAAGCCGTCCGGATTCTCGGCGCCGCAGGAGACGCAGACCGTCACGGGCCGAGTCTAAGGCCGTGGTTCGGAGCCGCTAGGGCGCGACGAGCGAGATCAGCGACGCGCTGAGAGCGACGTCGTCGCCGCGCTCCGCCTTGAGCGTCGTCGGCGCGGCGGACGTCCAGAGCTCGACCGACTGTCCCTGCTCGGCGCTCATCAGGTCGATCGCCGCCCCGGGCACGCCGAGCTTGCGCACGGACTGCACGATCGCGGAGCTGGGCACGAGCACGAGCAGGTTGCGCGAGATCGTCGGCTGCTTCTGGGCCATCGGCCACGCGCTGACGCTGCGGGTCTTCAGCCGGAGCGCGTCCTCCGAGACGGCCGTGACCTTGCCGCGCAGCTTGAGCGTGAACGGGATGCCGCGCGGTGCCGCGAACAGGAGGTGCGTGGCGTGCTGGAGCGTCTGGTACGGGTCGACCGCGCTCCCTCGCCCCGGATGGACCTCGAAGTGCAGGTGCGGGTGGAGCCCGTTCGCGTCTCCGGAGTCGCCCACGTAGCCGATCACCTGCCCGGCCGACACCTTCGCGCCGTTCTTCAGGCCCTTCGCGTACGCCGTTCCCGCGACGCACTTGCCGCGGTTGTCGTTGCGCCTCGTGAGGTCGTTGTTGAGGTGGATGTAGTAGTAGGTGGTGCCGCTCGCGCCGTAGAGGTAGATCATGCAGCCCGCCGAGGCCGAGCTCTTCCAGAACTTGATCTTGCCGGCCTCTGCGGCGAGTGCGAGGGCCCGCTTGGGAGCCAGGATGTCGATCCCCTTGTGCGGCCCGCCCGGGCGGGGCTGGCCGAAGTCGTCGCTGTAGGTGGTCGGCCCGAGGACGGGGAAGACGACCGGCGCCGCCGGGGCGGGGGTCGCCTTCGGCCCCGCGGCAGCCGTTCCGACCACGAGGGTCACGAAGAGCGCGATTGCGAGAGCGGAGATTCCTCGGGCTGTCGTCCGGGAGGAGTTCACGGGCGGCCGAAGGGCGGGACCCTAGCAGAGGTCTCGCTTGTAGCATCCGCGCCGCGATGAAGATCGCCGTCTGCGCCAAATACGTGCCCGACGCGGCCGCACATCTGCGGCTCGACCCGGAGACGAAGCGGCTCGACCGCTCGGGCGAGGGCGCGCTGAACCCGTTCGACATCAACGCCGTCGAGGAGGCGCTGAGGCTGAAGGAGGCCGCCGGCGACGGGGAGATCGTGATCGTCTCGCTCGGACCCGAGGGCGCGCTCGAGGCGATGCGGAAGGCGCTCGCGATGGGCGTCGACCGGGTCGTGCTCGTCAGCGACGCGGGGGCCGCCGGATCCGATCTCGTCGCGACGAGCCGCATCCTCGCGGCCGTGCTGGAGCGGGAGGACGCGGACCTCGTGCTCTTCGGCCAGCAGGCGAGCGACTCCGACGGCGCCGTGCTCTGGGCCGCGGTCGCCGACAGGCTGCGAAGGCCGCTCATCTCCCAGGTGGCCGAGCTCACGCGCGAGGACGGGAAGGTGCGGGGGAAGCGGCAGACGGAGTACGGCTACGACGTGATCGAGGTGCCGCTCCCGGCGGTGGTCGCGGTCTCGGACGCGATCAACGAGCCGCGCTACCCGTCGCTCAAGGGGATCATGGGCGCGAAGCGCAAGCCGCAGGAGACCGTGGTGCTCGGCGACCTCGGGATCGAGGCCGGCGCCGTGGGCGAGGCCGGCTCGGCGACGGAGGTCTACGCCCTCGGCGACCCGCCGCCGCGTGGCGACACGCTCAAGATCGAGGACGACGGCTCGGCCGCGGACGCGATCCTTCAGTTCCTGCTCGAGAAGAAGGCACTGTGACGCTGTGAGGACGCTCGTCTTCCTGGAAGACCACGACGGCGCGCTCCAGAAGGACTCGCTCGGCGTCCTCTCGAAGGCGGCGTCACTCGACGGCGAGGTCGAGGCGGTGCTGCTCGGCTCGGGCGTCGAGGGGCTCGCGGCCGAGGCCGGGCGCTACGGCGCCTCACGCGTCCACGTCGCCGACGACCCACGTCTGGACGCGCCGCTGCCGCAGCCGCGTGTGGACGTGCTCGAGCGGCTCGTCCGCGACGACGGTTTCGACACCGTCGTCTTCGCCGCGACCGTGCTCTCGGCGGACATCGCGGCGGCGCTGGCTGCGCGGCTCGAGGCCGGCCTCAACTGGGATCTCACCGATCTCGTCGAGGAGGGCGGCAGGCTCGTGGGCAAGCGGCCCGCCCTCGGCGACTCGGTGTACGTGGACGTCGGCTGGAGCTCCGGGCCGCGCCTCGCCCTGATTCGGTCGGGCACGTTCGAGCCGGCCGAGAGCGGCGGCAGCGCGGAGGTCGTCCGCATCGAGACCCGGCTGGAGGAGTTCTCGCTCGCGGCCACGATGATCGAGCAGGCGCACGAGGACAGCGAGGGCCCGTCGATCGAGGACGCGGACGTGATCGTCGCCGGCGGGCGCGGCCTCGGCGGCCCGGAGAACTTCGCGCTCGTCGAGGAGCTCGCCGAGAGCTCTGGGCGGTGCCGTCGCGGCGACGCGCGCGGTGGTCGACGCCGGCTGGTACCCGTACGCCGCGCAGGTCGGGCAGACGGGCAAGACCGTCTCGCCGAAGCTCTACATCGCCTGCGGGATCTCGGGGGCGATCCAGCACAAGGTCGGGATGCAGGGCTCGGGCCTGATCGTCGCGATCAACAAGGACCCGAACGCGCCGATCTTCGAGTACGCCGACCTCGGCGTCGTCGGCGACCTGCACGAGATCCTCCCGAAGCTGACCGAGCTGGTCCGAGCCCGCAAGGCCGCGTGAAGCCGTCCGACTACCCCCCTCCTTTCGACCCCGCGGAGTTCGTCGCCGCGCCGGCCGACCCCGAGATTGAGGTCGGCGTTCTGATCGTGGGCGCGGGGCCGGCCGGGCTCGCGTGCGCGATCAGGCTCGGGCAGCTGCTCGAGGACGCGCCCGAGCTGGCCGAGCGGCTCGGCGACGTTCCTGTCGCGGTGCTGGAGAAGGGGAAGCAGCCCGGCTCGCACCTGCTCTCGGGGGCCGTCGTCAACCCGCGCTCGCTGCGGACGCTCTTCGAGGGACGGGTGCGGACGGAGGCGATGCCGTTCCTGGGGCGCGTCGAGCACGAGTCCGTGTACTTCCTCACCCCGAAGCGCGCAGTCCGTATTCCCGCGCCGCCGACGATGCGCAACCGCGGCAACTTCGTCGCCTCGCTCTCGCAGCTCGGCCGGTGGCTCGCCGAGCAGGCCGAGGAGGCAGGCGCGACGATCCTGCCCGAGACGGCCGCGGCGAAGCTGCTCGTCGCCGACGGGCGGGTCCGCGGAGTGCGCACGGGCGACCGGGGCCGCGGCCGGGACGGCGAGGAGCTCTCGAACTTCGAGCCGGGGTCGGACGTGCTCGCGCGCGTCACCGTCCTAGCGGAGGGCACGCAGGGCCACCTGACCGGCGTCGCGCTCGACCGCTTCGGCCTGGAGGGCGAGAACCCGCAGGTCTGGGCGCTCGGGGTGAAGGAGGTCTGGCGCGTGCCGAAGCCGCTCGACCACGTCATCCACACGCTGGGCTGGCCCCTGCGCGGCGACGCGCGCTCCCGCGAGTTCGGCGGCTCGTTCATCTACCCGATGGGCGACGACATGGTCACGGTCGGGATGGTGGTCGGCCTCGACTACCGCGACGTCGAGCTCTCGGTGCACGACTTGCTCCAAGAGCTGAAGACGCATCCGCTCGTGCGGAAGATCGTCGAGGGCGGCGAGCGGATCGCCTGGGGCGCGAAGACGATCCCGGAGGGCGGCTTCCTCTCGCTCCCGCGGCGGCTCAACGCGCCCGGGCTGCTGATCTGCGGCGACGGCGCGGGGCTCGTGAACGTGCCGGCGCTGAAGGGGATCCACTACGCGGTCGAGTCCGGAAGGCTCGCCGCCGAGGCGGCGTTCGCGTCGCTGCAGCGCGGGGAGACGCCCGCCCGGTCCGGCGCGTTGGCGGGCTACGACGACTCCCTTCGCGAGAGCTTCGTCTGGGAGGACCTCAAGCGCGTGCGGAACATGCGGCCGGCGTTCGGGCGCGGCTTCTGGCGCGGGGGCGCGCTCGCGGGTGCGATGACGGCGACGCGCGGGAAGTTCCCGCCGGGCGATTCGCACACGGAGCCCGACGCCGACCAGGAGCTGTCCAGCGGCGGTCGCGCCGCGTCGTACCCCGCGCCCGACGGCGTGCTGACCTTCGACAAGCTCTCGTCGGTCTTCCTCAGCGGCAACAAGACGCGCGACGACGCGCCGAACCACATCCGGGTGCGCACCGACGTCCCGCCCGAGCTCGCGAAGCTCTGGGAGCACATGTGCCCCGCGCGCGTCTACGAGGCCGTGGAGGGCGGGGTGGAGGTGACGGCGTCGAACTGCGTCCAGTGCGGCGCGATCACCGCGAAGGGCGGGCGCCTGACGCCGCCCGAAGGGGGCTCCGGCCCCGAGTACACGGTGACGTGACCGTCGAGGACCTCCTCGCCGCGCGCGAGGCGATCGGCGGGCGGCTCCACCGCACGCCCATGCTCAGCTCGGCGACGCTCGGCGACCTGACGGGCGCGCGCGTCCTCCTCAAGGCCGAGCTCTTCCAGAAGACCGGCTCGTTCAAGCCGCGCGGCGTCCTCACGAACCTGGCCGCTCTCTCGCCCGAGCAGCGGGCACGCGGCGTGATCTCGATCTCCGCCGGCAACCACGCGCAGGCCCTCGCCTGGGGCGCGAGGACGGAGGGCCTCGACGCGCTGCTCGTCATGTGGCGGGGCGCGAGCGAGGCGAAGATCGACGCGACTCGCGCCTACGGCGCCCAGGTCGATCTCGAGGCCGGAGGCCCGGCCGAGGCCTTCGAGCGGCTCGCCGAGCTCCAGGAGGAGACCGGCCGCACGCTCGTCCACGCCTTCGACCACCCGCTGACGATCGCCGGCCAGGGGACGGTCGGGCTCGAGATCGTCGAAGCAGTTCCCGAGACCTCGGTCGTCGTCGTGCCCGTCGGAGGCGGAGGGCTGATCTCCGGGATCGCCATCGCCGCGCAGGGCCGGCGGGTGGTCGGCGTCGAGCCGGAGCTCTCGCGGGCCATGTACGAGGCGCTCGCGGCCGGAAAGCCGGTCCAGGTGACGCCCGGGTCGATCGCGGACGGCCTCTCGCCCCCGTTCGCGGGCGCGCACTGCCTCGAGATCTGCCGCGAGCTGGTCGAGGAGGTCGTGCTCCTCACCGAGGACGAGCTGAAGGAGGGAATGCGCTTCTGCTACCGGATCGCGAAGCTCGCCGCGGAGCCGGCCGGAGCGGCCGCGGTCGCCGCCCTCCTGGCCGGAAAAGTGCCGCTGAGCCCGGGCGAGACCGCCGTCGCGGTCGTCTCCGGGGGCAACGTCGCGCCCGAAACGGCGGTTGCTATCCTGGGTGGAGAATGAAGGCCGGCATCCACCCCGACTACGTCCTGGCAACGGTTCGCTGCGCCTGCGGCAACGAGTTCCAGACCCGCTCGACGATGCCCGAGCTGCACGTCGAGATCTGCTCGGCGTGCCATCCGTTCTACACGGGCAAGCAGAAGCTCGTCGACTCAGGCGGCCGCGTCGAGCGCTTCCAGCGCCGCCTCGAGAAGGCCAGCCGAGAGACCTAGCCACTCGTGTCCGCCCCCATCGGAGGACAGGCCGTCCTCGAGGGCGTGATGATGCGCGGGCCTTCGAACTGGGCTGTCGCGGTCCGCAAGCCGAACGGGCAGATTGCCGAGGTCTGCCGCCCGATCGAGTCGGTCATGAAGCGCCACTGGGTGTTCCGGCTCCCGATCGTGCGCGGCGTGATCGCGCTCGGCGAGTCGCTCGCGATCGGCTTCAGGGCGCTCTCGATCTCCGCCAACTACGCGGCGGCGGACGAGAACGAGGAGGCGGAGACCGAGCTCTCGCGCGGCGCACTCGTGTTCGCGTTCCTGCTCGCGATCGGCTTCGCGATCTCGATCTTCAAGGTAGGGCCGGCGCTGCTCGCCGACCTGCTCCCGATCTCGAACGGCACCTGGTTCGTGCTCGTCGAGGGCGCGATCCGCGTGACCGTGTTCGTCCTCTATCTCGTCCTGATCTCGCTCCTGCCCGACCTCCGCCGCGTCTTCCAGTACCACGCGGCCGAGCACAAGGCGATCAACGCGTACGAGGCGGGGGAGGAGCTCGAGCCGGAGACGGTGCAGCGCTTCAGCCTCATCCACCCACGCTGCGGTACCGCCTTCCTGCTCTGGGTGATGGTGATCGCGATCTTCGTCTTCGCGTTCTTCGGGCGGCTCCCGTGGTACTGGCTGATCGTGACGAGGATCGCGTTCCTCCCGGTGATCGCCGGGATCGCCTACGAGCTGATCCGCTTCGCCGGCAAGCACACGGACAACCGGGTCCTGATGGCGTTCCTCGCGCCGGGGCTCTGGCTCCAGCGCCTGACGACCCGCGAGCCCAGCCTCGACCAGCTCGAGGTCTCGATCCGCGCCCTCCGGGAGGTGCTGGCCCTGGAGGCCCACGGCGGGCCTGAGACCGAGCGGGTCGAGGTGATGGCCTGATGGCCATCGAGGAGCTCGTCGACGAGGTCGAGCGCTCCTACGGCGAGGCGCAAGAGCGGCTGGCGGATCCGGCCGTCTACAACGACCACCGCGAGGCGGCGGCGGTCGGTCGGCGCGTGAAGGAGCTCGAGGGCCCGGCGAAGCTCGCTGCGGCCTGGCGCGAGGCGCACGACGACCTCGACGCCGCCCGCAACGACGGCGACCTGCGCGAGCTCGTCCCGGAGCTCGAGGAGCGGCTCGCGGCGCTCGAGGAGGAGCTCAAGCTGGCGCTCGTCGAGTCCGACCCGGCTGACCGCAAGGACGTGATCGTGGAGATCCGCCAGGGGGTCGGCGGCGACGAGGCCGCGCTCTGGGCGGCCGACCTCTTCCGCATGGAGACGCGCTACGCCGAGCGGCGCAGCTTCAGCATCGAGCAGCTCGACGTGAGCCCGAACGAGTCCGGCGGCGTCAAGGAGATCGTGTTCGCGGTCAAGGGCGACGGCGCCTACTCGATATTCAAATGGGAGGCCGGCACACATCGTGTCCAGCGCGTCCCGGAGACCGAGTCGCAGGGGCGCATCCACACGTCGACCGCGACCGTCGCGGTCATGCCCGAGGTCGAGGAGGTCGAGGTCGCGATCGATCCGAACGACCTCAAGATCGACGTCTACCGCTCGACGGGCCCGGGCGGCCAGAGCGTCAACACGACCGACTCGGCCGTGCGCGTGACGCACGTCCCGACCGGAATCGTCGTGGCGATGCAGGACGAGAAGTCGCAGCTCCAGAACAAGACGAAGGCGCTTCGGGTGCTCCGCGCCCGCCTCTACGAGCTCGAGCGCGAGCGCCAGCAGGCGGAGCAGGCCGAGGCGCGGCGCTCGCAGATCGGCTCGGGCGAGCGGGCGGAGAAGGTCCGCACGTACAACTTCCCCGAGAACCGCGTGACCGACCACCGCGTACATCTGACGGTGCACCGCCTCGACAAGATCCTCGAGGGAGAGCTGGACGAGTTCACGGAGGCGCTCGCCGCCGAGGACCGGCGCCGCGCCCTCGAGACCGCGTCGGCATGACGCTGGGCGACGCGCTCGCTGCCGCGAGCGCGCGGCTCGCGGAGGCGGGGGTCGAGTCGGCCCGCCTGGAAGCCGAGCTGCTGCTCGCGCGGGCCTGCGACGACTGCGCGCGCGCGCTCCTCTACGCCGAGCTCGACCGGGAGCTGGCCGAGGAGCAGGTAGACGCCTTCGAGGCGAACGTCGCGCGCCGCGTCAGGCGCGAGCCGCTCGCGTACGTGCTCGGGGAGTGGGGCTTCCGGCGGCTGACGCTGAAGACTGACCGGCGTGCGCTTATCCCGCGGCCGGAGACGGAGATTGTGGTCGAGCGCGCCCTGGAGCACATCCGCGACCGGAGCGCGCCGGAGGTGCTCGACGTCGGCACGGGGACGGGCGCGATCGCGCTCGCGATCGCCGACGAGCACGAGGGCGCCCGCGTGACCGCAATCGATGTTTCGCCGGACGCGCTCGCGCTCGCGCGCGAGAACGCCGAGCTGACGGGCATCGACGGGCGCGTGCAGCTCGTCGAGCACGATCTGACGAGCGGGCTCGGCGAGGCGCAGTTCGACCTCGTCGTCTCGAACCCGCCGTACGTCGAGCCCGACGAGCTGGAGACGCTGCAACCCGAGGTGCGCGACTGGGAGCCGCACATCGCCCTCGTCGCCCACGGCGCGACCGAGGGCGTGGCGCGGGCGGCGACGGAGGCGCTGCGACCCGGCGGTTGGCTCGTGCTCGAGAGCGCGGCCGGGGCGGCCGAGCGGATCCGCGACGCGCTGGGCGAGCTCGGCTACCAGGACGCTACGATCACGCCGGACCTGGCAGGGAGGGATCGAGTGGTCGAGGGCAGATGGACGGGCTGACGACGGCCGACGGGCGGCGGCTCGCCTACCGTCGCACCGGGCAGGGCGCGACCCTCGTCTGCCACGGCGGCGGCCCCGGCTTCTCGTCGCTCTACCTAGCCGACCTCGGCGGTCTCGACGAGCACGTCGAGCTCGTCCTGCTCGACCCACGAGGGACCGGCGCCTCCGACCGGCCCGCGGATTCGAGCGGATACGCGATCGCCGACTACACCTCCGACCTGGAGGAGCTGCGCGAGCATCTCGGCCTCGAGCGGATGAGCGTGCTCGGCCACTCCCACGGCGGCGTCGTCGCGATGGACTACGCGGCGAAGCACCCCGACCAGGTCGAGCGCCTGATCCTCGCGAGCACGCTGCCGCGCTGGGCGTCCGCGCAGGAGGAGGCGATGCAGGCGTCGATCGCCTCCCACGAGGGCGAGCCGTGGTACGAGGACGCCAAGGCGGCCCTGGACGCCGAGCTGGCCGGCGACTTCTCGACCGACGAGGAGCTCGCCGACATCGGCCTGCGCGAGTTCCCGTTCTATTTCGCGCGCTACGGCGACGAGGAGCGCGCCTACCTGGAGACCCTGCACGGCGACATTCCGAACGCGGACGCCCTCCGGCTATGGGATCGCGAGATCTTCGAGACGTTCGACGTGCGCCCGGAGCTCGGCAAGATCACGGCGCCGACGCTCGTCATCACCGGCGAGGAGGACTTCATCACCGGTCCCCCCAGCGCCCGGGAGATCGCCGCGGGGATCGAGCACGCCGAGACGGTGCTGCTGCCTGGCACCGGCCACTTCATCTTCGTCGAGGCGCCCAGGGCTTTTCGCGAGGCCGTGCTCTCGTTCCTCGGCGTCCCGATCGAGGTGTGATCGAAGAAGCGGTCGCGGCGATCGAGGCGGGGCAGCCGGTCGTGCTCCCGACCGACACCGTCTACGGCCTCTGCGCCGACCCGTCCAGGGAGTGGGCCGCGCTCGAGGTCTACCGCCTCAAGGGCCGGGAGAAAGGACAGCCGACGGCCCTGCTCGCGCGGGACGTCGACCGCCTCCTCGAGCGCGTGCCGGAGCTGCGCGGTTCCGTCGAGACGGTCGTCCGGGCGCTTCTACCCGGGCCGTTCACGCTTGTTCTGCCGAACCCGGCCCGCCGCTACCCGTGGCTCGCGGGCGACCGCCCAGAGGCGCTCGGCGTCCGCGTGCCGGAGCTCGACGGGCCGACCGCGGATGTGCTCGACCGGGTCGGAGCCGTGCTCGCGACGAGTGCGAACCTGCACGGCGGGCCTGACCCGCGGCGCCTCGAGGACGTGCCCGAGGAGATCCGCGCCGGGTGCGCTGCGCTCGTCGACGGGGGCGAGCTGCCGGGCACGCCCTCGACCGTCCTCGACCTCACCGGGCCGGAGCCTCGCGTCGTCCGCGAGGGCGCGGTCCCGGGCGCAGAGGCGATCGAGCGAGCCTTCGCCGCGACCGGCAGATCGCGCGAGTAGCATCTGCGCGATGGCCGTCGCGCAGGAGACCGTCCAGCACCTCCGCACCGCGGGGCTCGCCGAGGTCGATCCGGCGATCGCAGAGCTGCTCGGCCAGGAGCTCGAGCGCCAGCGAGGGCAGGTCGAGCTGATCGCCTCCGAGAACTTCACCTGGCCGTCGATCCTGGAGGCCGTCGGCTCGGTGCCGACGAACAAGTACGCCGAGGGGTACCCGGGCTCGCGCTACTACGGCGGCTGCGAGGTCGTGGACGAGATCGAGCAGACCGCGATCGACCGCGCCAAGGAGCTGTTCGGGGCCGAGCACGCGAACGTCCAGCCGCACGCGGGTGCCCAGACGAACATGGCCGTCTACATGGCGGCCCTCGAGCCGGGCGACACGATCCTCTCGCTCCAGCTCGAGCACGGCGGCCACCTGACGCACGGCCTCAAGGTCAACTTCTCGGGCCGCCTCTACACGATCGCCCACTACGAGGTCAGCCGCGAGACGAACACCGTGGACTACGACGAGGTGCTCGCGATTGCGAAGCAGCACAAGCCCAACCTGATCGTCTGCGGCGGCTCGGCCTACCCGCGCACGGTCGAGGCCGACCGCTTCCGCGAGATCGCCGACGAGGTCGGAGCGCTGCTCCTGTGCGACATGGCCCACTTCGCCGGCCTCGTGGCAGCGGGCCTGCACCCGAGCCCCGTGCCCCACTGCGACTTCGTCACCTCGACGACGCACAAGACGCTCGCGGGGCCGCGGTCCGGCTTCATCCTCTGCCGGGAGGAGCACGCCCGCGCGGTCGACCGCGCCGTCTTCCCGGGAATGCAGGGCGGGCCGCTGCTGCACACGATCGCGGCCAAGGCGACCTGCTTCCGGATCGCCGGCACCGAGGCCTTCCGCGACTACCAGGCCCAGGTCCGCGCGAACGCCGACACCCTCGCCGAGACGCTGCAGGAAGGCGGGCTCGATGTCCTGACCGGAGGCACCGACACGCACCTGCTCCAGGTCGACCTGCGCGCGACCGAGTGGACGGGCAAGGACGCCGAGGAGCGGCTCGCGAGGGTGAAGCTGACCGTGAACCGCAACACCGTTCCGTTCGACGAGCGCCCGCCGACGATCGCCTCGGGGATTCGGATGGGCACGCCGGCCGCCACGATGCGCGGCTTCGACGAGGACGACTTCCGCGAGATCGGCCGGGTGATCGTCGGGGCGCTCGGCGAGGGCGCGGACGTCTCGGCGCTCGCGGCGCGGATCGAGGCGCTCTGCGAGCAGCGGCCGCTCTATCCGGGCTTCCGCGGCTTCACGACCTACGTGACGTGACCACGGAGACCGCCAGCGGCGTGACGGTGGTCACGCACCCGCTCGTCCAGCACAAGCTCTCGTACCTGCGCGACCGCGAGACGCCGACCGTCCACTTCCGCAAGCTCGCCAACGAGGTCACCCTGCTGCTCACCTACGAGGCGACGAAGGACTTCCCGACCGAGCCCGACGAGGTCGAGACGCCGCTCGAGCGCACGACCGTCCAGCGGATCGCCGGCAAGAAGGTGGCGGTCTGCCCGGTCCTCCGCGCGGGGCTCGGGATGCTCGACGGCGTGCTCTCGCTCGTCTCGAGCGCCCGGGTCGGCTTCATCGGCCTCTACCGCGACGAGGAGACGCTCCAGCCGGTCCAGTACTACGTCAAACTCCCCGAGCTGGGGGACGGCGAGCGGGACGCGATCGTGCTCGACCCGATGCTCGCCACCGGCCGCTCGAGCGCGGCCGCCGTCGCCGCCGTGAAGGAGGCCGGCGCCAGGTCGGTCACGCTCGTCTGCCTCGTCGCCGCGCCCGAAGGGATCGAGCACCTCCGGGGCGAACACCCCGACGTGCGCATCGTGACCGCAGCCGTCGACCGCGGCCTGAACGAGCGGGGCTACATCGTCCCCGGGCTCGGGGACGCGGGCGACCGGCTCTACGGGACGAAGTGAGGTAGCCGGACGTGTGGGGCACGCTCGAAGACCACCCCGAGGTGATCTACGGCGCGGTGCTCGCGCTCGTGATCGTCGTGCTGCTGACGCCGGCCGTCGGCGGGATGGCCCGGCTACTCGGCGTGGTCGACCGGCCGGGTGCGCGGCGCCTCAACCGGCGGACCGTTCCCCGGCTGGGAGGGCTCGGGCTCTTCTTCGGGATCTTCGTGCCGGCGCTCGCGTTCCTGCCGCTCGGCCGCGAGACGAAGGGGCTGCTGCTCGGGATGGCCGTCGCGACGACGGTCGGCGCGATCGACGACTTCCGCGGCCTCGTCTGGTGGGAGAAGCTCGGCGGCCAGGTCGCCGCCGCGGCGATCCCGACCGGCTTCGGGATCTGGGTCCACAGGTTCACGTTCCCGATCGTCGGCGTGCACGCGCTGCCCGAGTGGGTGGGAGTGCCGCTGACCGTGATCTGGATCGTCGCGATCATGAACATGGTCAACTTCCTCGACGGGCTCGACGGCCTCGCCGCCGGGGTCTGCGGGATCTCGGGCTTCACGTTCTGCGTGATCGCTCTCTCGCTCGGGCGGCCCGAGACGGCGATCCTGGCCGCGATCGTCTTCGGCGCCTGCCTCGGCTTCCTGCGCCACAACTTCTACCCGGCGCGGATCTTCATGGGCGACTCCGGCGCGCTGCTCCTCGGCTTCACGCTCGGCGCGCTCGCGGTCCAGGGCCTCTTGAAGACCGCGGCCGTGGCGACGCTCCTCCTGCCGCTGCTCGTGCTCGCCGTCCCGATCATCGACACCTCGTTCGTGGTCGCGAAGCGCCTCAAGTACGGAGAGCCGGTCTACGCGGCCGATCGCCAGCACCTGCACCACCGCTTCCTCAGGATCGGCTTCTCACAGCGGCGCGCGGCCCTGACGATGTGGGCCTGGTGCGCGATCCTCGCCGGCGCCGCGCTCGCGACGCGGTTCATCCGCCCGCACGCGCACGGCGTCTGGCACCCGGGCGCGACGGTCGCGGTCGGCCTGATCGGCGGCGTGGCCCTCGCGGCCTCGATCTACATGGTCTACCTGCTCGAGATCGTCAAGCTCGCGAACCCCCGCATCCGCCGCCGCGAGCAGGAGGCCCGCGAGGCCGAAGCAGCCCGCCGCACCGCCTAGCGCTCTTGAACAAAGTCGGGCAAAAACACCGCAACTGAGCCGCTTTGGGCTGTTACAAGCTCGGATCTCCGTTTGGTATGCTCGCGCCGATGGAGCCCACTCCCAGCGCGTCGTTCGAGCCGGCCGGCGCCGGCGCGCTCCTCGCGGGCGTGACCGTCGCCTGCCTGGCCGTCGGCGCGCTGATCGGCTGGGCGGCGGGCTCGGTCGGGCTCGGAATTCTCGGCGGCGCGTTCATCGGCGTACCGCTCGGCGTCCTCGCCGTCTACTGGCGCTACCGCGAGACGATATGACTCGCATCGGCATCCTCGGAGCACCCCGCCCGGCGCCGCGCGGCTGGACGGCGGCCCTCGGCGGCGGCCTCGTGATCGCGCTCGCCCTGCCCGTCTTCCTCCTCGCCGGCTGGCCGCTCTCCGGCTGGGCGATCGCGGCGCTCCTCTGGTTCGGCATGCAGGCGTTCGGGCTCCTGCTCGCGCGGCTGAAGCCGTCGCCCGACAACATCGCCGGGTCCGGCGTGTTTGCATTCGGGATGATGATCCGGTTGCTGGCGGTGCTGGTCGTTCTCCTCGCGGTTGCCTCGTCGAACCCCGACGCGGGCCTCGCCGCCGCGCTCGTGTACGGCCTCGCCTACACCGCCGAGCTCGGGCTCTCGCTGCTCGGCTACTACGGCCAGGAGCCGACCGCGTGAGACGACGCTTGCGTCTCCGTCAGAAGGTTGACCTGTGAAGCGCCTCTTCGTCGGTGCGTGCCTGCTCGCGCTCGCGCTGCCCGCGCCCGCCTTTGCGCGCGGCAAGTTCGACCCGACGACCGAGTTCGAGCAGCACGAGTGGATCCCGATCCACCTCGGGCCGCTGAACCTCTCGATCACGAAGGCCGTGGTCTATCTCTTCCTCGGGGCGGCCCTGACGATCCTGCTCGGCCTCGGCCTCATGCGCGGCCGGACTCTGAACCGCCGCCAGACGGTGGGGGAGCTGATCTACGAGGTCGCCCAAGTGCAGATCGCCGAGCAAGGCCTGCCGTCCAAGGCGATCGGCCGCTGGTTCCCATACGTGGCCTCGCTGATGCTCTTCATCTTCGTCGTCAACCTGATCGGCTTCATCCCGCTGCCGCTGACCGGCGAGACCTGGCACGGGGTCCCGACCTGGGGCATCTACGCGGCGACGTCCTCGCTCTCGGTGACGCTCGCCCTCGCGCTCCTCACCTTCTGCTTCACGCATTTCGAGGGCATCCGCTGGAACGGACCGAAGCGCTACTTCAAGAGCTGGATTCCCGAGGCTCCCAAGGCGCTGCTGTTCCTGATCGTGCCTCTGGAGATCCTCGGCCAGATCATGCGCTTGATCTCCCTCAGCGTCCGGCTCTTCGCAAACATGCTCGCCGGGCACATCCTCATTCTCACCTTCCTCGGCCTGATCTTCATCTTCCAGTCCGTGAAGCTGATCCCGGTCATCGTGCCCGCGACCCTCTTCTACCTCTTCGAAGTGATCATCGTCGTCGGCATCCAGGCGTTTATCTTCGCCGCCCTGTCCGCCATCTACATCGGCTCGGCAATCGAGCCGCAGCACTAAGGAGGGATTGACGTGCTCGGAATCGTTCTCGCCGCCACCACAGGCGACGTCACCAAGGCCGGCAAGGCGATCGGCCTGGCGCTCGGCGTCGGCCTCGGCGCCCTCGGCGCCGGCGTCGGCATCGGCAACATCTTCGGCTCGATGATCCAGTCGGTCGCCCGGCAGCCCGAGCTCCGCGGAGAGCTCCAGGGCATCCAGTGGCTCGGCTTCGCACTCACCGAGGCGGTCGTCTTCTACGGCCTGCTCGGCTCGATCCTCGCCTACGTCCTCGTCTAGTGGAGACCTCCTCCTGATGCCGCTCGCCACCAACCCGCTCATCCAGGTCACGCCGGGGCTGATGATCTGGACGATCGTCTGCTTCCTGATCACGCTGTTCGTGCTCAAGCGCTTCGCGTTCGGCCCGATCCAGCAGGCGATCGACGAGCGGCGCGAGCGGATCCGGCAGTCGCTCGAGGAAGCCGACCGGGCCCGCGAGGAGGCGCGCGAGCTGCTCGAGCAGCACAAGCAGCTGATCGGCCAGGCGAAGGGCGAGGCCGAGGAGATTCTCGCCGAGGCGCGCCGGGTCGCCGAGGCGAACGAGCGCCGCATGCGCGACGAGACCGAGGCGGAGCGGCAGCGCCGCCTCGACGACACCCACAAGCAGATCGAGGCCGAGACGCGCCGCGCGCTCGACTTGATCCGCTCCGAGGTCGCCGACCTGAGCCTGGTCGCCGCGACGAAGGTCACCGGCAAGGCGCTCGACGACGCCGACCATCGCCGCCTGATCGAGGAGGCGGTCGGCGAGCTCGACTTCTCCGTCCTCGAGTCGTCGCGGAACAACTAATGGGCGTCGTCGATCGGGTATATGCGCGGGCGCTCTACGACGCGGCGCAAGAGGCGGGGCGGCTGAACCAGGTTCGCGCCGGGCTGGCCCAGCTCGCCGAGGCCGCCGCGGAGGTTCCAGAGCTGCGCGAGCTGTTGCGCAACCCGCAGCTCGACCCGCGGGCGAAGGCGGCCGCCCTCGAGGACATGCTCGCGGGAGGCGAGCAGCTCGTGCGCAATTTCGTGCTCCTCCTCGCCGACAAGGGCCGCAGCGGCCTACTCGAGGAGATCGCGCGCGAGTTCGAGCGTCTCGTCGCCGAGGACGAAGGGATCGTCCACGTCGAGCTCACGACCGCGGTCGAGCTCTCGGATGCCGAGGCCAAGAAGCTGCTGAAGCAGATCGAGGAGGCCTCGGGCCACAAGGTCGAGGCGACGCGCGGCGTTGACAAGAGCCTGATCGGCGGAGTCGTGATCCAGATCGGCTCCTACCGGCTCGACGCGAGCGTGCGCGGGCGGCTCGAGCGGCTCCGGCGGGAGCTGGCCGCCGTCTAGTGCCCCTCCAGGCAATACACGCCCGCTTCTGGCCCGCGATCACACGGCGCCAGGAACCACCCTCGCCCTTGCCAAGGCAACCAGCCTTGGCCGCGGACGAGCGCGGCTCCTGGCTTGGTGCTCGCGACCCAGAAGCTAGGCAGCATTACCTGAAGGGGCACTAAGGATCGATGGAACCGTCCGACCGCGAACCGAAGGAGGCTCCGTGAAGCTTCGCCCCGAAGAGATCACCGCGATCCTCAAGCAGCGGATCGAGGAGTTCGACGTCGAGACCGACCTCGCCGAGGTCGGCACCGTCCTGCAGGTCGGCGACGGGATCGCCCGCTTGTACGGGCTCGAGAACGCCGTCGCCCTCGAGATGCTCGAGCTCGAGCACGGGGTCGTGGGGCTCGCGTTCAACCTCGAGGAGGACAACGTCGGCGCGGCGCTCTTCGGCGAGTGGGAGCATGTGAAGGAGGGCGAGTCGGTCAAGCGCACGGGCCGCGTGGCCAGCGTGCCCGTCGGCGATGCGCTGCTCGGCCGGGTGGTCGACCCGCTCGGGCGGCCGCTCGACGGGGGCGGACCGATCAAGACCGAGGAGACACGCCCGCTCGAGTTCAAGGCGCCCGGCGTCGTCGACCGCCAGCCGGTGAAGGAGCCTCTACAGACAGGCGTCAAGGCGATCGACTCCATGACGAACGTGGGGCGCGGCCAGCGCGAGCTGATCATCGGCGACCGCTCGACCGGCAAGACCGCGATCCTCGTCGACACGATCCTCAACCAGCACGACCAGGGCGTGGTCTGCATCTACGTCGCCATCGGCCAGAAGGCCTCGACGGTCGCCCAGGTCTACGAGCGACTCAGGGACGCGGGCGCGATGGACTACACGATCATCGTCAGCGCCGGCGCCTCCGAGGCGGCGCCGATCAAGTGGATGGCGCCCTTTGCGGGCTGCGCCATGGGCGAGCACATCATGTTCAACGGCGGGGCCTCGCTGTGCATGTACGACGACCTCTCCAAGCACGCGGACGCCTACCGGCAGATGTCGCTCCTGCTCCGCCGGCCGCCCGGCCGCGAGGCGTTTCCCGGCGACGTCTTCTACCTCCACTCGCGGCTGCTCGAGCGCGCCTGCAAGCTCTCCGACGAGCTCGGCGGCGGCTCCCTCACCGCGCTGCCGCTGATCGAGACCCAGGCCGGCGACATCGCGGCCTACATCCCCACGAACGTGATCTCGATCACGGACGGGCAGATCTTCCTCGAGTCCGACCTCTTCTTCTCCGGCGTGCGGCCCGCGGTCGACGTCGGCCGCTCGGTCTCGCGAGTCGGCTCGAGCGCGCAGACGAAGGCGATGAAGAAGGTCGCCGGCCGCCTGCGGCTCGACCTCTCCCAGTACCGCGAGCTCGAGGCGTTCGCGCAGTTCGGTTCCGAGCTCGACCAGGCGACGCAGCGGACGCTCGCGCGCGGCGAGCGCATGGTCGCGACCCTGAACCAGCCCCAGTACGACCCGTGGCCGATGGAACAGCAGGTCGTGGCGCTGTACGCGGGCATCAACGGCAACCTCGACGACATCCCCCCGGCGCAGGTCTCGCACTTCCAGGAGGAGCTGCGCGAGTTCATGCAGGCCGAGGAGTCGGTCTACAAGGAGATCCGGGAGACAGGCGACCTGAGCGACGAGCTGACCGAGCGCCTGAACGCGCAGATCGAGAAGTTCAGGCAGGGCTTCGCCGTCAAGGAAGAAGCGGCGGTGGTCGGGTAGTGCCCCTACCAGCAATGATCGCCCACCTCTCGCCCACTATCACGCTGCGCCAGAGCCCATCCTCGGCCTCGCGCAGGCGGCCAGCCTGCACCGCGGCCGAGTGCGGACTCTGGCTTGGTGCTAGCGCCCGAGAGCCCGAGCATCATCACTGGCAGGGGCACTGATGGCCACCCTGCACGACATCAAGCGCCGGATCCGCTCGGTCGGCAACACGCGCAAGATCACGAAGGCGATGGAGCTCGTGGCCGGCGCGCGCCTGCGCCGCGCCGAGGAGCGGATCGTCCGGCTGCGCGACTACGCCGACCGGATGCAGGAGCTGACGGCCGGCACCGCGCGGGCGGCGTCGTCGCTGCGCGGCCTCACGCTCCTTCAGCAGCGCGAGCCCCGGGCGGTCGCGATCGTGGCGCTTACCGGCGACCGCGGCCTGGCCGGCGCCTTCAACGGCCAGATCCTCCGGCGCGCGTTCGCCCTCGAGCGCAGCCTCCGCGCCGAGGGCCTCGAGGTGCGATGGCTCGTCGTGGGAAGGAAAGGCCGCTCGACGCTGCAGTTCCGTCGCTATCACCTCGACCAGGCCTGGATCGGCTTCACCGACCGGCCCGCCTACGGGGACGCCCAGGCCGTCGCGCACAGGCTCGCGGAGCTCTACTCGGCGGAGGAGATCGACCGCGCCGTGCTCGTCTACAACCACTACGTCTCGCCGCTCGTCCAGCGGGTGATCGAGCAGCAGGTCCTGCCGATCTCAAGCGGGGTCCTCGCGCGCGAGGAAGACGAGGAGGAGCGGCTCCAGGCGCTGCTGGGCGACTTCATCTACGAGCCCGAGCCCGAGCAGATCCTCGAGCGACTCCTGCCGGTCTACGTGGAGACCGAGGTGTACCGGGCGCTGCTCGAGTCGGCCGCGTCGGAGCACGGAGCGCGGATGACCGCGATGCGGAACGCCTCGAAAAACGCGGCGGACCTGATCGACAGCTTGACGCTCGACCTCAACCGGGCGCGCCAGGCCGAGATCACCCAGGAGATCCTCGAGGTCGTCGCCGGGGCCGACGCGTTGACGACTTCGTGACGCTGACCTAACTTCATGCTCACAAAGGGCGTCAAACCCTTCGGAAGGGACCCCGTTATGCTTCTGCGTCCACGGTGAGCACGCGCGACAAAACAGAGGTCGTCGGCGGCCAGGCGGGGCTTGCCGCGATCGCGGCCGCGGAAAGTCACGGCCAGCTCGGCGAGATCGAGCCGGAGGTACGGGCTCGCGGGTACTGGGAGCAGGTGTGGATCCGGTTCCGGCGCGACAAGGTCGCGATCGCGAGCGGCGTCTTCATCATCCTCCTGATCGCCACCGCGGCGGTCGGCGGCCCGATCGCGGCGCACATCCTCGGCCACGGCCCGGACGACATCAACCTCGCCGCGGGGAGCCACGGAGTGGATGCGATTCCCGTCGGGCCGTGGTCGCACGTGCCCTGCTCCGGCTTCGCGATTCCTCCCGCCGGCTGTCACGGGACGCAGCTGTACCCGCTCGGCGCCTCCGACGCGCTGGGGCGCGACGAGTTCCTGCGCCTCCTCTACGGCGCGCGCGTCTCGCTCGAGGTCGCCATCCTCTCGACTCTCGGCGTGATGATCATCGGCATCCTGCTCGGGACGATCGCCGGTTTCTACAAAGGCGTGGCAGACACGGCGATCTCACGCGTGATCGAGCTCACGATGGTGTTCCCGGCCCTGCTGTTCATCATCGCCCTCAGCGCGACGGTCGGGCCCCGGATCAACCACGTCACGTTCGGAGTCTTCGTCCCGGGAACGATCACGCTCGTGGTCGTCTTCGCCATCTTCGGCTGGTACTACCCGGCCAGGATCATGCGCGCTCAGGTCCTCTCGCTGCGCGAGAAGGAGTTCGTCGAGGCCGCGCGCATGGTCGGCGCGGGCGACTCGCGCATCATGCGCTCGCACATCATTCCCCACCTGGTCGCTCCGATCATCGTCTACTCGACGCTGACGGTCGCCACCTACATCCTCCTGGAGGCGGGTCTCTCGTTCCTCGGGCTCGGAATCGACCCGGCGAACCCGAGCTGGGGCAACCTCCTCTCGAGCGGGCCCAATTACTACCTCACCCAGCCGTGGCTGATGGTCTGGCCGGGCCTGGTCATTCTCGCGACGACGCTCTCCTTCAACCTGCTCGGCGACGGTCTCCGGGACGCGTTCGACCCGCGCTCGAGCCAGTAACCAAACTCACTAACCAAATCCTCGCGGGGACGTCAATAACAAGCGATGCAGAGCCCTACGGCCGGACGGACCGTCGTGCCGGCCTGTCAGTGGAAAGGAGTCAAATGTATAAGCGATTGATGCTCTCGCTCGCCATGCTGGCGGTCGGGGCGGCGATGTTGGCTACCGCAGGCATCGCGAGCCCGGGGAGCGCTCACAAGCAGAGCTCGCCCCAGGCTAAGAAGGGCGGGATCTTCAAGGCCACGCTGTTCGCCGGCATCGAGAACATCGATCCGCAGCGCTCGTACTACGTGCCCGAGTGGCAGTACGAGTGGCTGACGGGCAGGATGCTCTTGAACTACCGGCACGCAGTTGGCGGCCGCGGCTACCAGCTGGTCAACGACGCGGCCAAGAGCTACACCGTCTCGAGGGATGGAAAGGTCTACACGTTCCACCTTCGGCACGGGATGCGGTTCAGCAACGGCAAGCCGATCACCGCAGCGAACTTCAAGCACACGTTCCTGCGCGTTCTCAACCCGAACGTCGGCTCGCCGCTGGCCTCGTTCCTGACCGACCCCGTCTCGGTCAACATCGTCGGCGGACTCGCGTACAACACCACCGGCAAGGGTTCCGTCGCCGGCATCAAGGCGAAGGGCCCCTACACGTTCGTCATCAAGCTGGTGAAGCCGAACGCGCTGCTCCCGACGCTCGTGGCGCTTCCGCCCACGCAGGCGGAGCCCACGAACCTCCCGATGTCGAAGATCACGGCTGTGCCGTGCTGCGGCTACAACCAGCTTCCCTCGGGTGGTAGGTACTTCGTGAAGAGCTACGTTCCTGATCGCGCGATCAAGATCAGGAAGAACCCGTACTACAAGCCCCTGGGCGCTCCGGCGACCCCGGGTGTCGTTGCCGGTTTCGACTACGAAATCGGCACCCAGCAGGACCAGGCGCTGCTCCTCACCAAGAGCGGCGCGATCGACTGGGCGGCAGACGGCCTCGCGCCGACCGCTTATGGTCCGCTGTTCGCGCAGTACGGCACGAAGGGTCGCGCCCGCGTCTTCCAGACGACGGTGTCCGACTACGTCACGATGAACAACGCGAAGGGCGTCTTTGCGAACACGAACGCTCGCAAGGCGGTCTCCTTCGGGATCAACCGGAAGTCCCTCGTCAACATCCGAGGACCGCGCGCCGGCTATCCCCAGTGCTCGCTGCTCACCCCGGCGATCCCTGGGTACAAGAAGTGCACGGTCTACCCGGTCAACAAGGGAAACCTGGCCAAGGCTCAGCAACTCGCGAGCGGCCACACCGGTGACCACATCAACTACTGGTACACCTCGTCGACGACGGGGACGCTGATCCAGCAGCTCGCGCAGTCGCAGCTGAACGCGATCGGCTTCCACAACATCGACAAGACCCCGTACCAGAGCGGGCTGTTCACCGCCCTCGGCAAGAAGGGCAACCCGTACGATTTCGCGATCGTCGGGTGGTCCGCTGACTTCCCGGATGCGTACGACTACATCAACAAGCTGCTCTCGGGGCAGACGATCCAGGACGTCCAGAACAACAACACGGCCTACTTCAACAACGCGAAGGCCAACAAGCTGATGAACGCGGCGTCCGCAAAGCATGGTGCCGCTCGGCTCAAGGCCTACGGAGCACTGGACAGCCAGATCATGAAGACCTGGGCACCCATCGCTGGAGTCGACAACCGCAACGACCGCGAGTTCTTCTCGGCCCGCGTCGCAACGAAGTCGGTCATCCAGTCGCCCATCTACGAGATCGATCTCGGCAAGATCGCTCTGAAGTAAGGAGCGCTCGCAGTAAGACCGATCACACACGAGGCGCCGGCCCGGTAGGGTCGGCGCCTCGTGTCGTATAAGCTTCGACGGAGGTCGGCGGTGCGATGATTCGGTACCTGATCAGGCGAATCCTCTGGGCGATCGTGCTGTTTCTGGTCGTCACCATCGTCACGTACGTCATCTTCTTCCTCGTTCCGAACGACCTCGCCGCCAAGGTGGCGGGACAGGGCTCGAGCCAGCGCGCGCGTGTGCGTGCGATCCACCAGCTGGGCCTCGACCGGCCGGTCTACGTCCAGTACAGTTGGTTCCTCTGGCGGCTCGTCCAGCCGGTACCGGTCCACGTCGCGGGCGTGCCCGTGTTCGTCCGGCCTAAGGGCAACCTGGGCTACTCGTTCGTCCGCGCGACGCCGGTCAGCGAGCTCATCGTCAGCGCGGCGCCGGTCACGGCCTCGCTCGTCTTCGGGGGAGTGATCTTCTGGATGCTGATCGCGCTGCCGATCGGGATCCTCTCCGCGCTCAAGCCCCGCTCGCTCTTAGACAGGACCTCCATGATCCTGATCCTGATCGGGATCTCTGCGCACCCGGTGTGGATCGGGCTGATCTTCGCGTACCTGTTCGGATTCAGGCTCGGCTGGTTCCCGATCCAGGGCTACTGCGACATGATCAACCCCTCGACCGACTGCGGAGGCCCCGTGCAGTGGGCCTGGCACATGTTCCTGCCCTGGATGACGTTCGCGATCCTGTTCGCGGCGCTCTACGCGCGCATGATCCGAGCGAACGTGATGGAGACCCTGAACGAGGACTACGTGCGGACCGCGCGCGCCAAGGGCGCGCCGGAGTCGCGCGTCCTCCAGTCGCACGTCCTGCGCAACGCGCTCCTGCCGGTCGTCACGATGCTCGGCATGGACATCGGGCTCGCGCTCGGCGGGGCGATCTTCACCGAGACGATCTACGGCCTGCCCGGGCTGGGCAAGCTCGCGCTCCGAGGGATCGGCGAGACCGACCTGCCGATCGTGATGGGCGTGGTCGTCTTCGCGACGTTAGCCATCATCATCTGCAACCTGATCGTCGACCTCTTATACGCCTGGATCGACCCGAGGATCAGACTCACCTGATGTCAATCCAGCCGCGCCATGCGAAGGAGCGTTGATGGCTCTCCTTGAAGTCAGCGACCTGAAGACCTCCTTCAGGACCGACGACGGGATGGTCGGGGCCGTCGACGGAGTGACCTTCAGCGTGGACAAGGGGAAGACCCTCGGGATCGTGGGGGAGTCCGGCTGCGGCAAGAGCGTCACCTGCCTCACGATCATGGGGCTCAACAACAGGAAGTTGACGACCACGAGCGGGCAGGCCCTCTTCAACGGGGAGGACCTGCTGAAGGCGAGCCCCCGCCGTCTGCGCGAGATCAGGGGCGACGACATCGCGATGATCTTCCAGGATCCGATGACGTCGCTGAACCCGGTCCATTCGATCGGGACGCAGCTGATCGAGGCGGTTCAGCTCCACCGGGACGTCTCGAAGAAGGTCGCCCGGGCCCGGGCCGTCGAGCTGCTGAAGGCGGTCGGCATTCCGCGCGCCGAGCGGAGGATCGACGACTACCCGCATCAGTTCTCCGGCGGCATGCGCCAGCGGGTGATGATCGCGATGGCGCTCGTGAACGATCCCGACCTGCTGATCGCGGACGAGCCGACGACGGCGCTCGACGTCACGACGCAGGCGCAGATCATGAACCTGATGAAGAAGCTGCAGGACGACTTCGGGAGCGCCATCATCGTGATCACCCACGATCTCGGGGTCGTGGCCGAGACCGCGGACGACGTGGTCGTGATGTACGCGGCCAAGATCGTGGAGCAGGCTCCCGTCGAAGACCTGTTCCGCCGGCCGCACCATCCGTACACGTGGGGGCTGCTCGGCTCCCTCCCGCGGCTCGACACCGAGGTCGAGCGCCTCGTGCAGATCCCCGGACAGCCGCCGTCCCTGCTCCGGCCCCCCAGCGGCTGCCGCTTCCACCCGCGCTGCACGTACGTGATGGACAGGTGCAAGCAGGTGGAGCCGGAGCTCGCCGGCATCTCGACCGAGCCGGACCACTACCAGGCGTGCCATCTCGACGAGGAGACGAAGGACCGCGAGGCCGCGAAGCTGCTCGCGGCGACGATGGCGAAAGCCGGCTGAGGCTCTGGACTGATGGCTGCTGAAGACCTGCTCGTCGTCGAGGACGTCAAGAAGCACTTCCCCGTTACGCGCGGAATCATCTTCCAGAAGCAGGTCGGGGCCGTGAAGGCCGTGGACGGCGTCAGCTTCAGCGTCAAGTCGGGAGAGACGCTCGGGATCGTCGGGGAGTCGGGCTGCGGCAAGTCGACGCTCGCCCGCTGCATCATGAGGCTGCTCGACGTCACCGACGGCAAGATCGTCTTCGACGGGCGCGACATCACCCGCCTCTCACGGCCGAACATGAGGCCGATCCGGCGGGAGATGATGATGATCTTCCAGGACCCGTACGCGTCGCTGAACCCCCGCAAGCGGGTCGGGTTCATCGTCGCCGAGGCGCTCGAGGTGCACAAGCTCGGGACGGCCGCGGAGATCAAGCGGCGGGTCCAGGAGCTGCTCGAGGTGGTGGGGCTCAGCCCCGAGCACTACAACCGGTTCCCGCACGAGTTCTCGGGAGGCCAGCGCCAGCGGATCGGTGTCGCCCGCGCGCTGGCGATCAACCCGAAGCTGATCGTCTGCGACGAGCCGGTCTCCGCCCTGGACGTGTCCGTGCAGGCGCAGATCCTCAACCTGCTCGAGGACCTGCAGTCGGACTTCGGCCTGACGTACGTCTTCATCGCCCACGACCTGAACGTCGTCCGGCACATCTCCGACCGGGTCCTCGTCATGTACCTCGGCAAGATCGTGGAGCTGGCCGGAAAGAACGAGCTGTACGCCCACCCGAAGCACCCCTACACCGGTGCGCTCCTGTCGGCCGTTCCGATCGCCGACCCCGTGCGCGGCCGTGCGCGGCAGCCCTTCGTTCTCGAGGGTGACGTACCGAGCCCGCTCAACCCGCCCAGCGCCTGCCGCTTCCACCCGCGCTGCCCGCGCTTCCAGGAGGGCCGGTGCGACGTCGACGAGCCGCCGCTCTACCCGTTCGGCGACGGCCATGTCGCCGCGTGCCACTATCCGCTCGAGCGCTGGCCGCTCGACGCGGACGAGTTCAGCAAGGCCGGGCCGCCGATGGAGCGGCCGGCTGAGACCTCGCCGGTCCCGTAGCAATGTGGGTGCCGGCTCTCCGGCGGTTCCTCCAGTTGTTCCTCGTGATCGGCGTCGGCACCGTGGTCGTCTCGGCGGCGTTCGGGCTTCTTCTCGGCTCGACGCTCGAGCGCTCGATCTCGCTCGGCTTCTACCTGGTGGGGTGCTTCCTGCTGCTCGCCGCGTTCTTCTACGGGATCCGCGGGCCCGTGCGCCCCTCGTCGCCGGACCAGCAGGACCCGGGCATCCTCACGGGGATCGGCGCGCGCCGCATCCGCTGGGCGACGAGGGAGGAGCAGGAGGAGTCGATCAACAGCTCGGCGGTCTTCCTCACGCTCGGGCTCGTGTTGATCATTCTCGGAATCGTGTCGGACAGCCGCCACACGTTGTTCTAGCGGTAGCCTGCAGGTCCATGGCCAGTTTGGCTCAAGACCTAACCGACTTCCGCCGATTTCGTCACACTGGATAAATGGCCAGAGCAGGGACACAGCAGTGCGAGCGCATGCGCGCATGGATTTCGGCCGATCTCGACGGTGAGCTGTCGGAGCTCGAGTCGACCCGGCTGCGAAGCCACCTGGACCACTGTGAGTCGTGCAGCACGTTCGAGTCCGACGTGGCCACCTTCACGGTTGCCTTGCGCGACGCCTCGCTCGAGCCGCTGAGCAGCCCTCTGGTTGCTCCGAGCCGGCGCCGGCTCGCGTTCCAGCCGCTGCGGGTCCCGGCAGCGGCCGCCCTCGTCGTCGCCATGGTCGGGCTCGGCGGCCTGTTTGCCTCGCTCCACTCGCTCTCGCTCATCCGGTCGGGGAACCAGCCGTCCGTCGCAGCCACGAGCTTCGACGACCAGAGCCTTCGGGCGCTGCGCCTGCAGCACCCGCGCACTGTGGTCGAGCAGCTCGTCGAGCGGCGGGCCCAGGCGGAGTCCGCCCGGATTCCGCGCCACCCCGGCTTCGCCAAAATCCCTGAGTCCTCGGTAACGTTTCGCGCCTGCTCCGGTACGGTAGGAGCATGATCGCGTGCCCGATCACCTCCTACGTTTGAAGCCTCGACCACGTCGCCCGGGTGGCGACCGCGCTCGAGCAGCATCGTCTCGCGGAGTCCGTGAGTCCCGACGCACGGCGTTTCGCTAGACTCCTGGCGCTTCGCCGGCGCTTCCGCTTCTCGCGCCACCCTCTGAATCCGCTGCTCCAGGAGATCGATGGCTGACGACCAAGCGAAAAACGCCGCCCGGAACGTGGGCAAGGTGATCGAGATCAAGGGCGTCGTCGTGGACGCCGTCTTCACAGATGGCCTCCCCGAGATCAACACCGCGCTCAGGATCATCGTGCCCGAGCGCGAGGGCCGCCCGGCGATGGACATCGTCGCCGAGGTGCAACAGCATCTGGGCGACAACCGCGTCCGGGCCGTGGCGATGGACTCGACCGACGGCATCCCGCGCGGCGTCGACGTGATCGACACCGGCGCGCCGATCACCGTTCCCGTCGGCGAGCAGACGCTCGGCCGGCTGTGGAACGTCATCGGCGAGCCCGTGGACGGCAGGGAGGCGGCCGAGGGCGAGCGCTGGCCGATTCACCGCGACCCGCCCGAGTTCCAGGATCTCTCGGCCAAGGTCGAGATCTTCGAGACCGGGATCAAGGTCATCGACCTGGTCGCGCCGTTCGTCCGGGGCGGCAAGATCGGCCTCTTCGGCGGCGCGGGAGTCGGCAAGACCGTGCTGATCATGGAGCTGATCCACAACGTCGCCCTGGAGCACGGCGGCGTCTCGGTCTTCTCCGGCGTCGGCGAGCGCACGCGCGAGGGCAACGACCTCTGGCTCGAGATGAGCGAGTCGGGCGTGATCGACAAGGTCGCGCTCTGCTACGGGCAGATGAACGAGCCGCCCGGCGCGCGCCTGCGCGTCGGCCTCTCCGGCCTGACGATGGCGGAGTACTTCCGCGACGAGGGCCAGGACGTGCTGCTCTTCATCGACAACATCTTCCGCTTCGTCCAGGCAGGCTCGGAGGTCTCGGCCCTCCTCGGCCGGATGCCGAGCGCGGTCGGCTACCAGCCGACGCTCGCCACCGAGATGGGCCAGCTCCAGGAGCGGATCACGTCCACGCAGACCGGATCAGTCACGTCGATCCAGGCGATCTTCGTCCCTGCGGACGACTACACCGACCCGGCTCCGGCAAACACGTTCGCCCACCTCGACTCCTCGGTCGTGCTCGAGCGCTCGATCGTGGAGATGGGGATCTACCCGGCCATGGACCCGCTCGC
Organism: uncultured Actinomycetes bacterium; assembly: GCA_963716865.1. Lineage (GTDB taxonomy): Bacteria > Actinomycetota > Thermoleophilia > Gaiellales > Gaiellaceae > AC-32. Next base: position 567,387 of record CAVQUF010000005.1, on the reverse strand, counting down.
GTCGTTCTCGCGCGCGCTGCAGCCAGGGACGGTCTCCGACGAGCACTACGAGACCGCGACCCGCGTGCAGGAGATCCTCCAGCGCTACAAGGACCTGCAGGACATCATCGCGATCCTCGGGATCGACGAGCTCTCCGACGAGGACAAGGTGATCGTGGCCCGGGCGCGCCGCATCCAGCGCTTCCTCTCACAGCCGAACTTCGTGGCCGAGCAGTTCACCGGCCAGGAGGGTCGTTACGTGAAGCTCGAGGACACGATCGCGGGCTTCCGGGAGGTCATCGAGGGCAAGCACGACGACCTTCCCGAGCAGGCCTTCTACATGGTCGGCACGATCGACGAGGCCGTGGAGAAGGGCAAGCAGCTGGCCCGCGAGGATGAGCCCGAGGCGGTTGCGGAGGCCGAGGAAGAGGCCGAGGAGCCCGAGGACGCGCGGGAGCCCGAAGCGGCTGCCGTATAACGGACGCCTGACGTGGCGGACAAGCACCTGTTCAGCGTCTCCCTCGTCACGCCCGAGGGCGCTGCGTTCGAGGGCGAGGCCGAGATGCTGGTCGTTCCGGGCGCGGACGGCGAGATCGGCGTGCTCGCACGCCATGCGCCGCTCGTCGCGCTGCTGAACGCGGGCAGCACCCGCGTCTACCGCGACCGCGACAGCGAGGACGTGCTCGAGTTCGCGACCGGTCCCGGGTTCTTCAAGGTCGAGCAGGACCGAGCGCTCGCGCTCGTCGACGACGCCGTCGAGGCGCGCGAGATCGACGAGGCCCGGGCACAGGATCAGCTCGAGCGGGCGCGCGCCGAGCTCGAGCGCGCGGAGCTCGGCGACTCGGATGCCGACCGCTGGCAGCTCGAGCAGCGGATCCGCCACGCCGAGAACCAGCTGACCGTCATTGGCCGCGGATGATCCACGAATGAAGCTCGAAGCGTTCGCACCCGGCATGTACCCGCGGTCGGAGGCGCTCGTGCAGGCCACGCGCGACCTCGACCGGGGGCGGACGACCCAGGCAGACGTCGACGGTCAGGTCGAGAGTGACCTCGAGGAGCTGATCGGCGTGCAGCAGGCCGCCGGGCTCGACCTGCTCTCGGACGGGATGCTGCGCTGGCAGGATCACTTCCGCCCGCTGCTCGAGGCCGCCGAGGGCCTGGAGACCGGCGCGCTCACCCGCTTCCTCGACACGAACACCTTCTACCGCGCGCCCAAGGCGACCGCGGAGACGCCGAAGCTCTCCTCACCGCTCGACGGGCGCTACGCGGCTCAGCTCCCCGGTCCGCGCATCGCGACGCTGCCATCGCCGTATGCGCTCGCGCGCGGGACCGGCGTGTCGCCGACGGCGATGGCCGAGGACGTCCTCGCGCCTACGCTTGCGGGGCTCGAGGCCGAGCTCGTCGTCCTCGTCGAGCCGTTCCTCGCACACGACGACGCGAAGCCGGGCGATCTCCGAGACGCGCTCGAGGCGCTCTCGGACGGGACGAGGCTCGCGCTGTGGTTCCCGTTCTCGGATGCGGGCGGGCTCCTCGAGCAGGGCGCGGCCGACCTGCCCGTGGACGGGCTCGGGATCGACTTCTACGCCACGCACCTCGACGACGTCCCCGAGGGCTTTGGAAAGCTCCTGCTCGCCGGGGTGGTCGACGTCCGCAGCTCGGTTCCGGAAGAGCCGGAGGAGATCGCTGCGTTCGTCGAGCGGCTGGGCGACCGAGGGGTGGAGCGCATCGCGCTCGTCCCGAACGGAGACCTGCAGTACGTGGCCGAGCCGGTCGCGCGCGAGAAGCTCGCGCGCCTCGGCCGGGCGAAGGCGGCGGCATGAGCGACAACGGAGGGTTCCTGACCCATGAGATCGGCTCGCTCGCGAAGCCGTCGTGGCTGGTCAAGACGAGCCAGGGCCGCGAGCTCGAGGAGAGCGACGTCCAGCACGCACGAGCCTGGGGCGAGAAGGTCGGCGTCGAGGGCCACGAGGAGCTGGTCGAGTCGCTCCAGCGAGGAGGCGCCGACCCGGACGAGGTCGCGCTCTGGTCGAGCCGCTACTGCGTCCGGATGCAGGAGGCCGCCGGGCTCGACGTGATCTGGGACGGCGAGCAGACGCGAAGCGAGATGTACGCGTGGGCGATCGCGCACGCAAACGGCTTCGAGCCGCGCGGCATCGTGCGGAGCTTCGACAACAAGTACTACTCCAAGTCGGCCGCGACCGGCCCGGTCTCGCTGCAGGAGCCGTACCACAATGCCGAGTTCTCGTTCCTGCAGTCGGTGGCGAAGGCGAGGCTGAAGATCCCGATCACCGGTGCGTACACGCTCGCGGTCTGGTCGTACGACGAGCACCACACCCCGAGGGAGGGCCGCCTCGGCGCCGGCTACGGGCGCACGCAGGAGGTCGCGGCCCGCCGCGAGCTGACGCTGGACATCGCCCGTAACCTGATCCGTCCGAACCTCGAGGCGCTGATCGACCTCGGCGCCACGTGGATCCAGATCGACGAGCCGGGCGCCTCGACGGAGGCCGACGAGCTCGACCTGTTCGTCGAGAGCTTCAACGTCAGCGTCGAAGGGCTCGACTGCCTCTTCTCGACGCACCTCTGCTTCTCCGACTACGACCTCTTCTTCCCGGCGATCGAGGGCATGAGCGGCTGCCGCCAGTACTGCGTCGGCTTCGCCAACTACGACCGGCGCGAGCTCGGCGCCTCCGTTGCGGACCGCCCGGGCTACGACGTGATCTCGAAGTTCCGCGACCTCTCGTACGCGCCGTCGCTCGGCCTGGGCGTGCTGGACATCCACACCGACTTCGTCGAGTCGCCGGAGCTTGTGCGCGACCGGATCCTGTACGCCGCGGAGGTCTTCGGCGGCCCGGAGCGAATCGATGTCTGTCCCGACTGCGGCCTTCGAACCCGCAGCTGGGAGGTGGCCTACGAGAAGCTGTGCGCGCTTGTCGAAGGAGCCCGCCTCGCCGAGGCGGCGCTCGCCTAGTCGGAGGGCAGAGCTCCTCCGGGGTCTCGGCTATCCTGACGTCCGGCGAGCGCCTTTCCGGGCGTTTTCGCGTTCTTGCGGATGAAGACGACGCTGAAGAGAGGAATCGGCCGCGGGGCCGCGGTGAACGGGAACGGCCGGGCGGTTGTTCCGCCTGGGACGCTCTCGCCGGTCACGCTGTACCGCCAGCCGCCCCCGTCGAAGCCCGGCGCGGCTCGGGTGATCGGGAAGTTCTTCCTCTGGCTCGTCGTCCTCGTGCTGGTCCTCGTCTCCGGGCTCGTCGGCGGCGTCTATCTCTGGGTCCACGAGAGCGCGAAGGCCCTGGGCTGCAGCTCGCTGACCTGCAAGCGCGCGCAGACAAGCCTCGCCCAGATCCCGGACGCCCACCACCCCGCGGTCGCGCTCGTGATCGGCTACGACCACCGCGCCGGCGACGGCAACTCGCCCTCGCGCTCGGACACGATGATGCTGATCCGGGCCGACCCGACCACGAAGACGATCTCGCTGCTCTCCTTCCCGCGCGACCTGATCGTGCCGATCTACTGCCCGTCCCGGAATGCGAGCGGTGCCCGGACCGGCCCGCCGGAGGCGTCCGGCACCGGGCGGATCAACTCCGCGTACGCGTTCTGCGGCGCGAGCGGCGCCCTTCAGACCGTCAAGCACCTCACGGGCGTCCCCGTCAACTACCTGATCAGCGTCAACTTCCTCGGGTTCATCGCCGTCGTCAACAAGCTCGGCGGGGTCTGGATGGACGTCGACCGCCGCTACTACAACAAGAACGTCGGGACGAGCGCGACCGACTACGCGAACATCGACCTCCAGCCTGGCTACCAGCTGATGGACGGCAGGCACGCGCTCCAGTTCGTCCGCTTCCGGCACACCGACACCGACCTGGTCCGGCTCGCGCGGCAGCAGGAGTTCGTGAGCGCGATGCGCCAGCGGGTCGCCGACTCCCTCGGGCCGCAGAGCCTCGTGGGGATCGTGAACACGATCGCCGACCACCACTACATCGAGATCGGCGTGGGCGGCGGCGGGCACCTCGACCTGAACACAATCCTGCGCTACGCGTCGTTCGCCTACCACCTCCCGCATGGGCGCATGTTCCAGACGAAGATCAACGACGTCACCGGTTACAACGAGCTCTCCGCGCCGCAGTCGAGCATCTCCGCGGCCGTGCAGAGCTTCCTCAACCCGGACGTGGAGGCGCCGGCAGCGGAGACCGCGGTCGCGCTCGGTCACAAGATCCACCACCGCTTCACGCTGCCGCCCTCGAGGGTGTCACTCACCGTGCTGAACGGGAACGGACGGCCGGGCTCGGCCGCGAACGCCAGCTACCTGCTCTCCCAGAAGGGCTACCGCATCCTCCTCCCGCCGACCAACCAGCCGGCGAATGCGCCGACCTGGGACTACTTCCACTCCAAGGTCTACTTCGACCCCAGGCGGGCGGCCAACGGCAGGAGCTCGGCCCAGCGGATCGCGCGCCTGGTCGGCAGCGCGGACGTCGCGCCGATGCCGCCGAAGGTCAGGCTCCTCTCGAACAGCGCGCTCACCGTGCTCGTCGTCGGCTCCACGTTCCACGACCAGCTGACGCCGATCGTGCTCCCGCAGACGCCGGTCCGAGAGCCGGCGGTCATCCGCGTGGACCCGGGGGAGACCCGACCCACGCTGTTCAGGCTCAAGAAGCGCGTGCCCTTCCGGCTCCAGCTCCCGACCGTGCTCGAGCGCAACTCCTACCTCGACTCCGGCTCCGGCGAGACCCCCGTGCGCGTCTACCGGCTGGGAGGGAGCCCGACCGTGCGGCTGACGTACAAGACGGGCTCGAACGAGTACTGGGGGATCCAGGAGGCTTCCTGGACCCAGGCGCCGGTGCTCGCGGACAAGAGCCTGACGCAATGGGTCGGCGGCCGGCGCTTCGACCTCTACTACTCGGGCTCGCAGCTCCACATGGTCGTGCTGCGGGCCGGCGGCGCGAGCTACTGGGTCGAGAACACTCTGCTCAACGCGCTCTCCAACGAGACGATGCTGGCGATCGCGCGCGGCTTGCGGCCGATGACTCGGTAGTCTCCGGCGCGTGACGCGCGGAGAAATGCCTGCAATCGGGATATTCGGGGCCGGCTGGGTCGGGGTCGTGACCGGCGCCTGCTTCGCGGAGCTCGGCCACGAGGTCGTCGTTCGCGACGTCGTCCCGGAGCGGATTGAGGCGCTGCGCTCGGGGCGGGTGCCGTTCCACGAGCCCGAGCTCGAGGAGCTGCTCCGGCGCAACCGCGACCGGCTGACCTTCACGCTCGACGTCGACGACCTGGCCGGGGCGAACGTGCTGTTCGTCTGCGTCGGCACGCCGCCGACCTACTCCGGTGACGCCGACCTCTCGGCCGTCTGGACCGTCGTGGACGAGCTGCCGGCGCCCGAGGAGCGGGTGCTGCTCGTCATGAAGAGCACCGTGCCGGTCGGGACGGGCGAGAAGGTGCTGGCGACGCTCGGCTCGCGCGGGCTCGCACACGTCGGCTACGTCTCGAACCCCGAGTTCCTCTCCGAGGGCACCGCCGTGCGCGACTTCATGAAGCCCGACCGCGTCGTCGTGGGCGCGTTCACCGAGGCCGACGCGGCTGTCGTCTCGGCGCTCTACGAGCCGCTCGGGGCGCCGATCGTGGAGGCGGACGTCGCCTCCGCGGAGATGATCAAGCTCGCCGCGAACGCGTTCCTGATGACGCGGATCAGCTTCATCAACGAGATCGCAAACGTCTGCGAGGCGACCGGCGCCGATGTGGTCGAGGTTGCGAAGGGCGTCGGCCTCGACCACCGGCTCGGGCCGCACTTCCTCCGCGCCGGGATCGGGTGGGGCGGCAGCTGCTTCCCCAAGGACGGGGTCGCGCTGAAGCAGCTCGCCTCGAACTCCGGCTACCACTTCCAGCTCCTGAACGCGGTGATCGAGGTCAACGAGCTCCAGAAACGGCGCGTGATCGGGAAGCTCGAGAAGCACGTCGGCGAGTTGCGCGGGAAGACCGTCTCCCTGCTCGGGCTCGCCTTCAAGCCGAACACGGACGACCTGCGCGAGGCGCCGTCGCTCGTGCTCGCGTCCCGGCTGCTGGCCGAGGGAGCCGAGGTGCGCGCCTGGGACCCGGTCGCCGACGCCCGCAGCCTGCTGCACGGGGTCACGTTCTGCGACAGCGTGCTCGAGGCCGTCACGGGCGCCGACGCAGCCGTGATCGTGACGGAGTGGGACGAGCTTCGCTCGCTCGCCTCGGCCGAGGTGAAGGACGCGATGAGGCGGCCGGTGATCGTGGACGGCCGCAACCTGCTCGATCCGGAGGCCGCGCGCTCGGCGGGCTTCACCTACGAGGGAATCGGCCGCGCCGCCTCGCCGCTCTCCGCGCTCCCCGAGACGGAAGAGCGCGAGCGCGAGCTGGAGGCCTGAGCCCGTGGAGGCGATCATCCTTGCCGGCGGCAAGGCCGAGCGGCTCGGCGAGGCCGCGGAGGGCCGGCCGAAGGCGCTCGTCGAGATCGCCGGGCGGCCGCTGGCCGCGTACCAGGTCGAGCAGCTCGCCGCGGTGGGCGTGGACCGCGTGATCGTCAGCTGCGTCGCCGGGCAGGAAGCCGCGTTCGAGGCCGCGATCGGCAACCTCGGCCCCGAGATCGTCGCCGCCGGCGAGCCGGAGCCCCTGGGCCGCGGCGGCGGGCTCCGCTTCGCGGCCGCCGCGCGGCTGGAGGACGGCGACGTGCTCGCAATGAACGGCGACGAGCTCGTGGACGTCGACCTGAGGGAGCTGCTCGCGGCGCAGAGTGCGGGCGGCGCCGCGGCCACGATCACGGTCGTGCCGCTCCAGTCGCCGTTCGGCGTGGTCGAGCTCGACGGCGACCTCGTCACCGGGTTCCAGGAGGCGCCCCGTCTCGACGAGTGGATCAGCTGCGGGGTCTATGCCCTCGGCGAGGAGGCGCTCGCCCGGCTGCCAGAGCGCGGCGACCACGAGACGACGATGTTTCCTTCGCTCGCGGCCGAGGGCCGTCTGCGCGCGCACCGGCACGAGGGCACCTGGCTGACCGTGAACACGCCGAAGGACCTCCGGGTCGCCGAGGAGCATCTCGCTGCGAACCCCGGCTGGCCGGCGCGGGCCTAGCTGGTAGGTTCGAGCCGCCGTGTCAGGCGACCACGTGACCTCCCCAACCGGCGGTGTCGAGCGTTTCCTCTCCGACCAGCAGCGGGTGGAGAAGCCCTGGGGCCACGAGCTGATCTTCGCCGTCGCCGAGAGCTACGTGGGCAAGCTGCTCGTCGTCAAGGCGGGGGAGTCGCTCAGCCTCCAGTTCCACAGGGAGAAGGACGAAGCCTGGTACGTGCTCGAGGGGCGCGCGGAGCTCGAGCTCGGCGCCGAGGACGACGAGGCGCTGGCGAGCGACGTCATCGGCCCCGGCGCGTCGTTCCGCTTCCGTCCCGGGACCGTCCACCGGCTGACCGCGATCGAGGACACCACGATCCTCGAGGTGTCGACGCCCGAGCTCGACGACGTCGTCCGGCTGGAAGACCGGTACGGCCGGGCCGGGGACAGAGATTGACATATATGTGTTAAGGTTGTCCGGATGGCCGGAGTAACTGTCGGAGAGGCCGCGACGCAGACAGGGTGGTCGCCGCGCATGCTGCGCTATCTCGAGCGGGCCGGTCTCGTCGTCCCGGTACGCAGTTCCGGCGGCTACCGCCTCTACGGCCTGCTCGAGCTGAACCAGCTGCGGTCGCTGCGTGAGCTGCGCCGCCGGTTCAGGGTCGAGCTGACCGAGATGGCGTTCGCTGCGAGACTGCGCCGCGAGTCCGACCTCCGGGAGGCCGTCGACAGCTGGCTCGCCGGAACAGAGCTCTCGGCGCTCGACTGGGAACAGCGCAAGCACGAGCGGCTTCTCGCCGCATGAAACCGCTACGGAGAGGACCGAACGCATGGCAACGACCCGACGACACGACGTAAAGGACCTGGCGCTCGCGGGCGAAGGCCTGAGCCGGATCGAATGGGCAGACCGGCAGATGCCAGTGCTGGCCGCGATCCGCGACCGCTTCGAGCGCGAGCAGCCGCTCGCCGGCTACCGGATCTCTGCCTGTCTCCACGTGACGAGCGAGACGGCGAACCTGATGCGGACACTCAAGGGCGGCGGCGCGGATGTCGTCCTCTGCGCGTCGAACCCGCTCTCGACGCAGGACGACGTGGCGGCCGCTCTCGTGGACGAGTACGAGATCTCCACGTTCGCGATCAAGGGCGAGGACAACGACACGTACTACCGGCACATCGAGGCCGCGGTCGACCACAAGCCGCAGCTGACGATGGACGACGGCGCCGACGTGATCGGCGTCCTGCACTCGCACAGGCGCGAGCAACTGGGCGACATCGTCGGAGGCACCGAGGAGACGACCACGGGCGTGATCCGCCTGCGCGCTCTCGAGCGCGACGGGGCGCTCGGGTTCCCGGTGATCGCGGTCAACGACGCCAAGACGAAGCACTTCTTCGACAACCGTTACGGCACGGGCCAGTCGACGATCGACGGGATCGTGCGGGCGACCAACATCCTGCTCGCCGGGAGCAAGTTCGTCGTGGCCGGCTACGGCTGGTGCGGCCGCGGCGTCGCGATGCGGGCGAAGGGGATGGGCGCACACGTGATCGTCACCGAGGTCGACCCTCTGCGGGCGCTCGAGGCCGCGATGGACGGCTACGAGGTGCTGCCGATGGACGCGGCCGCCGCGGCCGGCGACATCTTCGTCACAGCGACGGGCGACAAGTCGGTCATCAGGCGCGAGCACATGGAGCGCATGAAGGACGGAGCGGTGCTCGCCAACACCGGCCACTTCAACGTCGAGATCGACATCCCGGCGCTGCGCTCGCTGGCGGTCGCGACCCGCACGATGCGGCAGCTCGTGGACGAGTTCCGGCTCGAGGACGGACGGCGCATCTACCTAATCGCCGATGGCCGGCTGGTCAACCTCGCCGCGGCCGAGGGGCATCCCGCTCAGGTGATGGACATGTCGTTCGCGAACCAGGCGCTCTCGGCCGAGTTCATGGTCGCCAATGCGGCCAGCCTCGAGCGGAAGGTCTACCCGGTGCCCGAGGACATCGATCAGGAGATCGCGCGCCTCAAGCTCGCGACGATGGGCATCGTGGTCGACGAGCTCACCGAGGAGCAGGCCAACTACCTCGCCTCCTGGGACGAGGGCACCTAGCCGACCGGGCTACAGTCAGCGCGTGCTGGAGCCTGAGCGCATCGTCCGGCTCGAGAGCGACTGCGTCGTCCTGCTCGACCAGCGGCGGCTGCCGGACGAGGAGGTGGAGCTCGTCTGCCGTTCGTCGCGTGAGGTGGCCGACGCCATCCGTGAGCTGGGCGTGCGCGGGGCGCCGGCGATCGGGATCGCGGCCGCCTACGGGTACGCGCTTGCCGCGGCGCGCGGGGAGGATCTCGAGGAGGCCGCCGCGGAGCTCGAGTCGGCGCGGCCCACTGCGGCGAACCTGGCCTGGGCTCTTCGGGAGGTTCGCGCCGCGGCCGATCCAGCCGAGCGTGCACGCGAGCTGCACGCCGAGGAGGTCGAGCGCTGCCGGCGGATGAGCGTGCACGCGGCTGCGCTGATTGGCGAGGGGAGCCGCGCGCTCACGCACTGCAACACCGGCGGCCTGGCGACCGGCGGGCAGGGAAGCGCGCTGGGAGCGCTGCACGAGGCGTGGTCGCAGGGCCTCGTCCGGCACGTGTTCGTCGACGAGACGCGCCCGCTGCTCCAGGGGGCCCGTCTGACTGCCTGGGAGCTCGAGGCTGCCGGCATCCCGCACACCGTGATCGCGGATTCCGCTGCGGGTCATCTGCTCGCGACCGGCGAGGTCGACTGCGTGCTCGTCGGCGCCGACCGGATCGCGGCCAACGGCGACGCCGCGAACAAGATCGGCACCTACCCGCTCGCCGTGCTCTGTGCCCGGCACGAGGTGCCGTTCTTCGTCGTCGCCCCGACGTCCACGGTGGACCTGGAGACCCCGAGCGGCGCCGGTATCCCCATCGAGGAGCGCGATCCCGGCGAGGTCTCTTCGCGCTTTCCGGCGCGGAACCCGGCCTTCGACGTCACTCCGGCCGAGCTGATCTCGGCGATCGTGACCGAGCTGGGCGTGCAGCGTCCGCCGTACGCAGTGAGTCTCGCGAGCCGGCAGGTGCCTGCGTGAAGGCCGTGATCCTCGCCGCGGGCTACGCGACCCGGCTCTACCCGCTGACGCTCGACCGGCCCAAGCCCCTGCTCGAGGTCGGGGGCAAGCCCATCCTGTCGCATCTGTTGGCGCGCCTCCCGCTCGCCGAGTTCAGCACGATCTACGTGGTCACGAACGCGAAGTTCGCGCCGCACTTCCGTACGTGGGCCGAGTCGCAGGAAGCCCCGATCGACGTGGTCGACGACGGGACCACGACCGAGGAGGACCGGCTCGGCGCGATCGGCGACCTCGACCTCGTGATCAGGACGAAGGAGGTCGAGGACGACCTCGTCGTCGCTGCGGGCGACAACCTCTTCACGGAGCCCCTGGGCGGGTTCGTGCGCTACGGCTTGGAGCGCGGCGCTCCCGTGACGGCCGTCTACGACACCCACGACCTCGCGGAGATCAGCCGCTACAGCGCGGTCGGCCTCGACTCCGACTCGCGCGTGACGTCGTTCGAGGAGAAGCCCGAGCGGCCGGCGACGACTCTGGCGGGCATCGCGCTCTACTTCTACCCCCGCGCGACGCTCCCGCTCGTCGCCGAGTACCTGGCGGAGGGGAACAACCCCGATCAGCCGGGCCGTCTCGTCGGGTGGCTCTACCGGCGGACGGCGGTCTACGCCTGGCCCGTGCCCGGTCGCTGGCTCGACATCGGGACGCCGGAGACGCTGGCCGAGGCGGATCGCGTCTTCGGCCCGCCCGCCCGATGACGTCGGGTCGGCCGGTCGTTCCAGACGAACGGACGGGCAGAGCCCGCCCGTTCTGAGAACGGCGTCGCAGGCGACGCCTTCGGCCCGTCCGGCGGCTGACACGCATTCGTCACAGCTGCGTCACCCACGCGTGACGGTTTGAGCCCTACCCTCGCCGGAGGAGGTGAGGACGGTGTGAGGTGAGACTTCTCGATCTTCTGCTGCCGGCTCGCTGCGTCGTGTGCGCCGCGAGCGGCGAGCAACTGTGCGCGGGCTGCCGGGAGAGCCTGCCGCGACTGCGACCGCCGCTCTGCGAGCGCTGTGGCGCTCCGACCGCCTGGCCCGTGGCACGCTGTCGGGAGTGCTCGGGCCGGCGCCTCGCGTTCGCGTCCGCGCGCGCTGCGGTCGAGTACGACGACCGCGTCCGCCGGCTCGTGGCCGCCTGGAAGGAACGCGGCTTGCGCCGGCTTGCAGCCGACGCGGCGCTGCTCATCGTGGAGACGCTTCCGGCGCCGGAGACCGGTGTGCTGGCGTTTGTCCCTGCCGACCGGGAGCGGGTGCTCGCGCGCGGACATCATCCGGCGGAGCGGCTGGCGCGAGAGCTCGGCGAGCGCTGGGAGCTTCTGGTGCGGCCGCTCGTCGGAAGAACGCGCTCGGTCCGGCACCAGCGAGGTCTGACGCTGCCCGAACGCCGGCGAAACGTCGCCGGAGCCTTCCACCCTGCCGCGCCGGCGCCGCCCCGGGTCGCGCTGGTGGACGACGTGTTCACGAGCGGTGCGACGGTCGCGGCGGCCGCATCGGCGCTTCGCAAGGGCGGGGCCCGGCGCGTCGACGTCGTGACGTTCGCGCGGGTCGTCCGTTAGATTCCGTCGAGAACCGGCGTCGAAGGAGAGGGCCGATGCAGCTCCAGGTCAAGGGCAGGAACCTCGAGGTCAGCGATTCGATCCGGAGCTACGCGGAAGAGAAGCTGGGGAAGCTCGAGCGGCAGCTGAAGGACGACCCGCGGATCGAGCTCGAGCTCGCGTTGGAGCGGAACCCGTCGATCGCCGAGAACAACGTCGCCGAGGCGACGATCTGGACAAAGGGCCCGGTGCTCAGGGCGCGCGAGGCGTCGCCGGACATGCGCGCGTCGATCGACCAGCTGGTCGAGAAGCTCGAGCGCCAGGTCACGCGCTACCGGCGCCAGGGCCGCGACCGGCGACGCAAGGCGGTCCGGGCCAACGAGCCCGCGCTGGAGACGGCGCCGGTCGTCCCGGACGAGGAGAGCCCGATGATCGTCAAGAGCAAGCAGTTCGCGATCAAGCCGATGGGTCCGGAGGAAGCCGTGCTGCAGCTCGAGCTGATCGGGCACGACTTCTTCGTGTTCCGGAACGCCGAGTCGGGCGAGGTGAACGTCGTCTACCGGCGCCGCGACGGCGATTACGGGCTGATCGAGCCGCAGTGATCTTCAGACGCGAGCCGCTCCACCGGAAGCTCGCGCGCCAGGCCGGACTCGAGCTCGACCCGGACTCCGACGCGATGACGAAGGCCCGCGAGGAGCCTCCTCTCGAGCCCGGGCAAGAGCAAGAGCCTGAACAGGAGCCGTTCGACATCGGCCCGCACTGGGGCGTGACGGGGATCCACGGCGTGCCTCGTCCGCGCCGCTGGGACGTCGTCGGCTCGGCCGAGGCGCCGGGCCTCGCCGGCGACGAGGTGCACTTCGTTGCCCTCCCGAACGGCGACCTCGTCGTCGACGAGGACGAGCCGGAGGACACCCTCGGGCCGCTCGCCGAAGCGGTCGAAACGGCCGTCGAGCCGCCGTACCGCGCAGAGGCCGTGCGCCGGGCGGACGACGTCTGGGCCGTCGCGGCCCGACGCGTCCAGATCGCCGAGCTGGACGCGCCCGGAGACCGGATCGAGCTGGCCGTGAACGACGGCGAGCGCACGTGCGCAATCGACGGCGAGCCGACATCCGCCCGCGTCCCGGAGCTCGAGCGGCTCGGAGAGCGCGAGGGAGAGTCCTACGTGGCCCGAGCGGAGCGGCTCGACGACCGGCTCTGGGAGGTCGAGATCGACCCGCTGTAGCCCGGCCGCCGGCCGAGCCGCGCGCGCGACCCGCTACCCTAGAACCATGTCCTCCCAGCTCGGCTCGTTCGAGAAGGTCCTTCGTTTCGGCGAGGGCCGTCGACTCAAGAGGCTCGCCTCCCAGGCGGCGTACATCGGCTCGCTCGAGCCCGAGTTCGAGGCGCTCAGCGACGCGGAGCTGGCGGGCAAGAGCGTCGAGTTCCGCGAGCGGATCGAGAACGGCGAGCCGGTCGACGAGCTCGTCTTCGAGACGTTCGCGGCCGTCCGCGAGGCGTTCAAGCGCTCTATGGGCATCAGGCTCTTCGACGTCCAGCTGATGGGCGGGATCGTCCTCCACGAGGGCGACATCGCCGAGATGCGCACCGGCGAGGGCAAGACGTTCGTCGCGGTCCAGCCGCTCTACCTGAACGCGCTGACCGGCCAGAGCGTCCACCTCGTCACCGTCAACGACTACCTCGCCAAGCGCGACCCCGAGTGGACGAAGCCCGTCTGGGAGGCCCTCGGGATGCGCGCGTCCTCCGTCCAGAACCTGATGCCGTTCGCCGAGCGCGCCGAGGCCTACGCGGCCGACGTCATCTACGGCACCAACTCCGAGTTCGGGTTCGACTACCTTCGCGACAACATGGCGGTCTCGCTGGACGGCGTCGTCCAGCGCGGCCACGACTACGCGATCGTGGACGAGGTCGACTCGATCCTGATCGACGAGGCGCGGACGCCGCTCATCATCTCCGGCGAGCCCGAGGTCGCGGCGCAGACCTATTACGACTTCGCGCGCATCGTGAAGGGCCTCGACGGGTACGCGTCCAAGCCGGGCGACCCGAAGGGCTCCGGCGAAGAATCCGGCGCCGACTTCGAGTACGACCAGAAGCACAAGACGGTCTCGCCGATGCACGGGTCGATCGAGAAGGCCGAGCGCGCGCTCCAGGTCGACAACCTCTATGACCCGCGCAACGCCCAGCTCGTGAACCACCTGAACCAGGCCCTGAAGGCGCAGTCGCTCTACCACCGCGACGTCGACTACGTGATCCAGGACGGCGAGGTGAAGATCGTCGACGAGTTCACCGGCCGGATCATGGAAGGGCGCCGCTGGTCGGAGGGCCTGCACCAGGCGGTCGAGGCGAAGGAGGGCGTGCGGATCCAGGAGGAGCACGTCACGATGGCGACGATCACGCTCCAGAACTACTTCCGCCTCTATACGAAGCTCGCCGGCATGACCGGCACGGCCAAGACGGAGGAGAAGGAGTTCGTCGAGATCTACGGCCTGAACGTGGTCGAGATCCCGACCAACGTCGACGTCCTGCGCGACGACCGCAACGACAAGATCTTCAAGACGAAAGAGGCCAAGTACGCGGCCGTGATCGAGGACATCAAGGAGCGGCACGAGCTCGGCCAGCCCGTGCTCGTGGGCACGATCTCGGTCGAGGTCTCGGAGCACCTCTCGCAGCTGCTCGAGCGCCAGGGGATCCCGCACAACGTGCTCAACGCCAAGCAGCACGAGCAGGAGGCCGGGATCATCGCCGGAGCGGGCCAGAAGGGCGCGGTCACGATCGCGACGAACATGGCGGGCCGCGGCGTCGACATCAAGCTCGGCGAGGGCATTCTCGATCTCGGCGGGCTCTACGTGCTCGGCACCGAGCGCCACGAGGCTCGCCGGATCGACAACCAGCTGCGTGGCCGCTCCGGCCGCCAGGGCGACCCGGGCGAGTCGCGCTTCTACCTCTCCGGCGTGGACGACCTCGTCCGCCTGTTCGCGGGCAACCGGATCTACGGGATCATGGAACGGCTCAACGTGCCGGACGACCAGTCGATGGAGGCCGGCATCCTGTCGCGCCAGATCGAGAACGCGCAGAAGAAGGTCGAGGAGCAGAACTTCGTCATGCGCAAGAACGTCCTCAAGTACGACGACGTGCTCAACATGCAGCGCACGGTCATCTACGAGCAGCGCCAGCGGGTCCTGCACGGCGAGGACCTCTCGGAGCAGGTGACGGAGTGGATCGACGTGGTGATCGAGCGCACCGTCGCCCAGTACACCGAGAGCGAGTACTCCGAGGAGTGGGACCTCGAGGCGCTCTGCGGAGCGATGCAGGACCTGTACGCCCCACACGAGCCGATCACGGTCGAGGAGCTGCGCGAGGAGGTCGCGCTCGAGCGGACGGCGCTGATCGAGGAGTTCCAGGAGGACGCGCACGACCGGTACGAGGAGAAGGAGAAGGGGCTGGGCCCCAACCCCGACACCGAGCAGCCGCTGATCCGCGACGTCGAGCGCTTCGTGCTCCTCCAGGTCGTCGACACCCGCTGGCGGGAGCACCTCGAGAACATGGACTACCTGCGCGAGGGCGTGCACCTGCGGTCGATGGCGCAGAAGGACCCGCTCGTCGAGTACACCGCGGAGGGGCACGTCATGTTCCAGGAGCTCAACGCCTCGATCCAGGAGGAGGTCGTCGTGACGCTCTTCCACGCCGAGATCGAGGTCGAGGAGGTCGAGCAGCTCCAGCAGGCCCAGGCCGCGCAGGCCCTCGACGGGGGAGCGGTCGCCTATCAGCACGAGTCGCTCGCGGGAGCGCAGGCGATCGCGGCTGCCGGAGCCGGCGCGCTGGTGGGCGCCGACGGCGGCTCGGTGACGACCGCAGGCGGGCTCGAAGCGGGCGGCGGGGCGGTCGCGACCCAGCGCGTGGTCTCGGACCGCGAGAAGATCGGCCGCAACGACCCCTGCTGGTGCGGCAGCGGCAAGAAATTCAAGCGTTGCCACGGCGCTTAGTGGCACCGCGAAGTCCGGCTTCGGCTGCGCCGAAGCCATGACGACTTCGCGGCGAGACTTGCCCAAGATCCGCAGCGGGCGCTGCCGAGCAAAGCCCGGCAGCGTGGCGAACATCGCGTCAGAGAGTTAGCCTTGACCGCGTGAGCCCATCGCGACGCTGGCTCATACCCGGGGCTTTGACGGTGGCCTTCTACGGCGCGCTCGTGTGGTGGCGGGCCGACGACAGGCCCTTCGTTCCCGGGCTCATCATCGTTGGATCGGCGGCGCTTGTCGTCGCCCTCGTGCTCCTATGGTTTCGGCCCTGGTCGAAGCGGCCGTCCTAGCGTCGATACCATCGTCCCCATGGCCGACCAGACACCGACCGTTTCGCTCGAGCAGCAGCTTCAGGAGATCGGGGCCCAGCTTGCCTGGGTCCGTGATTACCTTTGACCCGGAGGCGCTCGAGAAGCGGATCGCCGAGCTCGAGCAGGAGCTCGGTAAACCCGGTTTCTGGGACGACCAGCAGCACGCGGCGCAGGTCTCGGCCGAGCACGCGCGGCTGAGCAGGCGCTTCGAGCGCTACCGCGGCCTGATCCAGGAGTTCCAGGACGCGCAGGAGCTCCTGGCGATGGACGGTGACATGGCAGCCGAGATCGAGGCGTCGATCACCCCGCTCCGGGAGGAGCTCGACCGGCTCCAGGAGGACGCGCTCTTCTCGGGCGAGTACGACGCGGGAGACGCGCTCGTGACGATCCACGCGGGCACCGGGGGCACCGATGCGCAGGACTGGGCCGAGATGCTGCTGCGCATGTACCTTCGCTGGGCGCAGGAACGCGGCTTCAAGACCGAGCTGCTCGAGGCGAGCCCCGGCGAGGAGGCGGGCCTCAAGTCGGCCACGTTCACGGTCAAGGGCGAGAACGCCTACGGGATCTTCAAGGCCGAGCGCGGCGTCCACCGGCTCGTGCGCCTGAGCCCGTTCGACCAGGCTCACCGCCGCCACACGAGCTTCGCCCAGGTGATCGTGAGCCCGCTCCTGGCGGAGGACGTCGACGTCGAGCTCGACGAGAGCGACCTTCGCATCGACACCTACCGCGCGAGCGGTGCGGGCGGCCAGCACGTGAACAAGACCGACTCCGCCGTCCGCATCACGCACATCCCGACCGGGATCGTCGTCCAGTGCCAGAACGAGCGCTCGCAGAGCTCGAACAAGCAGACCGCCCTGCGCATCCTCAAGTCGCGCCTCCTCGAGCAGGAGCAGGAACGCCGCGAGGAGGAAGTCGCGCGCGAGCGGGGGGAGGCGCAGGACATCGGCTTCGGCAGCCAGATCCGCAGCTACGTCCTCCACCCGTACCAGCTCGTCAAGGACCACCGGACCGACTACGAGAGCGGAAACACCCAGGCCGTGCTCGACGGGGCGCTCGACGACTTCGTCCGCGAGTACCTCCTGGCGAAGGCCGCGGGGCGGGCGCTCTAGACTCGCGGATGGCGACCGACCCCAAAACCGGCTCAACCCTGCGGAATGCAGCGAGAAAGGGCGTTGCGCTCGCCGTGGGTTCAGCTAGACTCGGGCGTCTAGTCGAACCGGATGCGCAGGGGTCGCGTCCTTCCCGCCACGTGCAGGAACTGGGTCTCCAAGAGACAGACGAAGCCACTCAGACGGCCGTCCTCGAAGAATTCGAGCCCGTCCCGCCGCCGCCTGCGCCGACGAGCTCGGCGATGGTGGTCTTCGAGAACGTCACGAAGATCTACGAGCCGGACGTGAAGGCACTGCGCGACGTCTCGTTCGCGATCGACAAGGGCGAGTTCGTCTTCATCGTGGGCGCCTCCGGCTCGGGCAAGTCGACGATCGTCCGCCTCGTGCTGAAGGAGCTGGAGCCGACCTCGGGCAAGATCATCGTGGGCGGCCGCGAGCTGGGCCGGCTGAAGCGCAAGAAGATCCCGCTGCTGCGCCGGAACGTCGGCTGCGTCTTCCAGGACTTCAAGCTGCTGCCGAACCGCACCGCGGCCGAGAACGTGGCCTACGCGCTCAAGGTGCAGGGCGAGAGCAGTCCTTCGATCCGGCGCAAGGTGCCCGAGGTGCTGAACCTCGTCGGGCTCGCGCACAAGATGAGCTCGCTGCCCGACGAGCTCTCGGGCGGCGAGCAGCAGCGCGTCTCGATCGCGCGCGCGTTCGTGAACCACCCGCCGCTCCTGATCTGCGACGAGCCGACCGGGAACCTCGACCCCGACACCAGCGTCGGGATCATGCAGCTCCTGTACCGGATCAATCGCTCCGGGACGACGATCCTGATGGCCACGCACGACCGCGAGATGGTCGACAAGATGCGCAAGCGCGTGATCGCCCTCGAGGAAGGAAGGCTCGCCCGCGACGAGCGCCGCGGCGGCTACACCTCCGAGTGATGAGCCGTTTCAAGCTGATTACCGCGGAAGCGGTGCGGTCCCTGGGCGCGAACCTCTCGACCACGTTCGCCGCCACGACGACGGTCCTGATCGGGATGTTCATGCTCGGCCTCGTCGTCGGCTTCGGCAGCTGGGCGCTCTCGCTCAGCGACCATTACAAGAAGCAGCTGCTCGTGGAGGTCGATTTCTGCACGCCGCTCAGGTGTCAGGCCGACGCGACGGACAAGCAGATCGACCAGGTCCACAACCAGCTGATCGCGATGCCCGAGGTCAAGAGCGTCCGCTTCGTCTCGAAGGAAGAGGGCTGGAAGCTGATGCAGAAGCAGCGGCCGGAGCTGACGCGGGCCGCCATCAACAACCCGCTTCCCGACAAGTTCAACGTGTATCCGAAGAACGCGGGGGACATCGACACGATCGTCAACCGCATCGGCGACCTGCCGCAGAACAGCGGGATCCAGAGCACATGCCCGCCGGCCCCGGGGACGAACGCGGCAAAGACATCGGCCGGAAAGGCCTGCAACCGCATCACGCACAAGGTGGTCTCCGTTGCGCGCTACCTCTGGATCGTCGTCCTGATCGCGTTCATCGTCCTGCTCGTCTCCTCGACGCTGCTCATTGCGAACACGATCCGGCTCTCGATCTTCGCCCGCCGCCGCGAGATCGAGGTGATGAAGCTCGTCGGTGCGACCAACTGGTTCGTGCGCGGGCCGTTCATGATCGAGGGCCTACTGGAGGGGCTCGCAGGGCGCGGTCGCGGCGGTGATCCTGTTGGCGCTCGGCCGGACGATCTTCCTCGGGCACGTCGTCAGCGTGGGCCACACGGACGTGCACGCCTGGCCGTTCGGCATCCACGTGTTGATCATCCTCGGCGCGGGGCTCGTGCTCGGCGCCGCCGGCTCCGGTCTCACCATCCGCCGTTTCCTCCAGGTCTGAAACAGTCGTAGTTGAGGTCGCGCGGCGGGGGAAGCTCGTCGTGGGCGAGCCCTACTTCACGCCCGGGGTTCCCGTTCCGATCGACCGCAAGGGGCGCGGCGATGTGAGCCCGGGCGACCTCGCGGTCGTGCGCACGGGTCGGGGGCACGCGAAGCTCGAGCGCGTGCTCGGGCGGGCGAGCGCGATCGAGACCGTGCTCGAAGGCCTGCTCGTGCAGGAAGGCGAGCGCGGGGCCTCGAGCCGTTCGATCTCCCCGAGCCTTCGACGGAAGGCCGGGTCGACCTCCGCGGCGAGCTCGCCTTCACGATCGACCCGGAGACGGCCAAGGACTTCGACGACGCGCTGACGCTGCACGACGACCGCGTTCTCGTCCATATCGCGGACGTCTCCTGGTTCGTCCCGGCCGGCTCGCCGCTCGACCGCGGGGCCGCGGAGCGCGCATTCTCGGTCTACGTGCCGGGCCTCGTCGCGCCGATGCTCCCGCCCGAGCTCGCGGACGATGCGTGCTCGCTGCGCCCGGACGTGGACCGGCTGTGCGTCACCGTCGAGGTCGAGCTCGGCTCGGGCGAGGCACGGTTCTACCGCTCCGTGATCCGGAGCAGGGCGCGCCTGACCTACGCGCAAGCCGAGGCGATCCTGGCCGGGCGGGAGCAGGCGCCGCCGGAGCTCGCAGAGGCCCTGCGCCGCGCGGAGCGCGTGACCTCGGAGCTGCGCGAGCGGCGGTTCGCCCGTGGAGCGCTGCGGATCGAGAGCGGGGAGGTGGCGTTCGCATTCGACGGAGAGGGGGGCGTCGCCGAGGCACGGCGGGAGTCGGAGCCCCACGCGCACATGCTCGTCGAGGAGCTGATGATCCTCGCGAACGAGGCCGTCGGCGGTCTGCTCGCCGGCCGTCGCCGCGAGGCGCTGTACCGCGTGCACGAGCGGCCCGAGCCGCAGTCGGTGGAGCTCCTGCTCGCGAAGCTCGCGGACCTCGGAGTGCCGACGCCGTCCGAGCCGGAGCGGATGAGCCACGCCGATGCGGCGGCGCTCGCGGCCGCGGCGGGCGAGCGCGTCACCGACTACGTCGCCCGCTCAGGGGTCGGCCGCAGCGCGTTCCCGGCGCTCGTCCTCCAGGCGCTCAAGCGGGCACGGTACGACCCGCGCAACCTCGGCCACTCCGGCCTCGCGAGCGCTGCCTACTGCCACTTCACCTCGCCGATCCGCCGCTACCCCGACCTCGTCTGCCACCGGGCGCTCCTCCGCGAGCTCGGCGTCTCCGACGAGCCGCTTCCGGAAGACCTCGGCGATCTCGCCGAGCACGCCTCGACCCGCGAGCGCTCCGCCGCGGGCCTCGAGTACCGGGCCGACGAGATCTGCCTCGCCTGGCTGCTCGAGCGGCGGCTGTTCGAGCTCGGCTGGGAGACGCCCTTCGAGGGCGAGATCACCGGCGTGATCCCCTCGGGCCTGTTCGTCCGCTTCGCGGAGGTCTTCGAGGGCTACGTCCCCGCGCGCCGCCTGGCCGGCGACTACTACGAGCTGAACGAGCTCGCCACCGCCCTCGTCGGCCGGCGCGGGGGGCGCCGGTACCGGCTCGGCGACCCGATCGAGGTTCGGGTCGCGGAGATTCGCCGCGCCGAGGGCAAGGTCGAGCTCTCGCCGGCACGCGTCTGAGGAGCCGAGCCGAAAAGGAGCCGCGGGCGGCCGCGCGAATACCCGCGAGATGACGCTGAGCGAGGAGGAGGCTCGCGCCCAGGGGCGCCTGGAAGCCGCGCCCGCGGCGCTCGTCGTGCTGCTGGTGTTCGTCGCCCTTGCGCTCGTGAGCGAGGCGATGGGGTGGGAGCTGCTGAACCTCCACTGGTGGATCTGGCTCGTCGTGGCCATCCCTGCGCTGCTGCTGACGGTCGACCTGCTCCTTGTCCGGCGAGGGAAGGGCCTCGTCCGGTCGCGCCAGGCAGCTCTCGTCCTCCTCGGGATCCTCGTGCTCGCGAATCTCGCCGCGGTCGCGATTCTCGTCGCGGGTCTCGTCACCACCAGCGCCAAAGACCTGACCGGAGCGGAGCTGCTGTTCACCGGCTTCGCGATCTGGGCTACGAACACGATCGTGTTCGGTGTCCTCTTCTGGGAGCTGGATGGAGGCGGCCCGGTGGCCCGCCTGCGCTCGCATTCCCGGGCGGCGACCGATCTTCGCTTTCCGCAGGACGAGGATGCGCCGTCCTCGACGGAGACCTGGCGTCCTCAGGTGTGGGACTATCTGTACGTTTCGCTGACCAACTCGATCGCGTTCAGCCCGACGGACACGATGCCGCTGTCTCTCCTTGCGAAGGCGACGATGGGGCTCGAGTCCGCCATCGCCGCCCTTACCGTGCTCCTCGTCGCCGCCCGCGCGGTCAACGTCCTCGGCACCTGAGCCGACCCGCGCTAGGTCCGTACACTCAACCCCCCATGGCCAAGGCATCGGGAGAGAAGCTGATCGCCGAGAACCGCCGCGCGCGGCACGAGTACCACCTGCTCGAGCGGGTCGAGGCCGGGCTCGCACTCGCGGGCAGCGAGGTCAAGTCGCTGCGCCAGGGCCACGCGGTCCTTCAGCGCGCCTACGCCGACCCACGCGGGGGCGAGCTCTGGCTCGTGGGGCTCCACATCCCGCCCTACGAGCAGGCCTCGGTCGAGCCGCACGATCCCGACCGCGCCCGCAAGCTGCTCCTGCACCGTCGCCAGATCGACCAGCTCACCGCGAAGGTCGAGGAGCGCGGCCTGACGATCGTGCCGACGCGTCTCTACTTCAAGGACGGGCGGGCCAAGGTCGAGCTCGCGCTCGGACGCGGGAAGGAGCTTCGCGACAAGCGGCGCGACATCGCCGACCGCGAGAGCAGGCGCCGCATCGAGCGCGAGCTCAAGAGCCGCCGCTGACTCTGTAGAGCCGCCACTCGCCGGGGACGCCCTTCAGCTTGACCTCGCCGCGGTCCTCGAACTCGAGCTCGGAGCCCGCGACGAGGTCGTGCACGGTCCGGGAGACGAGCACCTCTCCGGGCCCGGCCTCGCCGGCCACGCGGGCCCCGATGTGGACGGCGACCCCCGCCAGCTTGTCGCCGACGATCTCGCATTCGCCCGTGTGCACGCCTGCCCGGATCTCGATTCCCAGCCCGCGTACGGCCTCTACCGCCGCGACCGCGCAGCGGATCGCCCGCGCGGGCCCGTCGAAGCTCGCCAGGAAGCCGTCGCCTGAGGTGTCGATCTCCCGCCCTCGGAAGCGCTCGAGCTCCCGCCGGATCGCCGCATGGTGCGCTTGCAGCACCTCGCGCCAGCGCCGGTCGCCGAGCTCCGCCGCCCGCTCGGTCGAGCCGACGATGTCGGTGAACAGGACCGTGGCGAGCACGCGGTTCGGCTCTGGAGCTTCGCGCGCGCCCGTGAGGAACTCGCGGATCTCCTCGAGGATGTCGTCGCCTCCGCTCGCCCACGGGACGTGAACGTCGCCCGGAAGCTCGACATATCGGGCGCCGGGGATGTTCGCGGCGAGGAAGCGGGCGTTCTCCACATGGCAGGTCGGGTCCTCGACGCGGTGCAGGATCAGCGTCGGCACGCGGATCGAGGGAGCCACGTCGCGCACGTCGATGTCCATGCCCATGTTCATGAACGCGACGGCGTCCCGGGGAGTCGCAGACGCGGTCTGGAGCCTTGCGAACCACGCCTTCGACGTTTCGCTGTCCGTGTCGTCGGGGAAGAAGAGCGGGGTCCCGCTGACGCCCGTGCCCCAGAGCTCGGGCACCAGGGCCATCGCCGCCTCGTGCTCCTCACGGGTGTCCTCTCCCCACGGCCAGTCGTCCGTGGTCTCTTCCTTCACCTCGGCGCCGACGAGCATGAGCGCCTGGGTGCGCTCGGGATACGTGGCGGCGAAGAGCATCGACATCGGGCCGCCTTCGGAGACTCCGGCCAGCACCGCCCGCTCCGAGCCGACCGCGTCCAGTACCGCTCGAACGTCGTCCATCCGCTCCTCGAGCGTTCCGACCCGCGTGCGCTGGGACAGGCCCATGCCGCGCTTGTCGAACAGGATCAGGCGCGAGAACGACGCCAGCTGCTCGCAGAAGCGCCTGTAGCCCGGGTGCTCCCAGAAGACGTCGAGGTGGGTAAGCCAGCCGGCGACCCAGATCACGTCCGGCGGCCCCTCGCCGAGGACCTGATACGCGATCTCGACGTCGCCGCTCATGGCGTAGCTGACCGGCGGCGGGCTCACGCGAGTGGCCCTCGCAGGTGGATCCGGCCGACTCCGGGGCGGTAGCCGAAGCGTTCGTTCAGGCGGCGGATCGGCGCGTTGCGCTCGTCGTTCCGCGTGCGCAGCTCCTCGAAGCCGTTCGCCTTGGCCCAGCCGATCTGCGTCGCCTTCAGCGCTCGCGCGACGCCTCGCCCGCGCCAGGCCCGCTTCACGCCGGTCAGATCGTGGTAGGCGGTCGTCGGCTGCGCCTCGGTGAGGTGGAACTTCGCGTAGCCGACCACCTCGTCGCCGGCGAGGGCCACGAAGGTCGCCTCGGGACGGTCGCCCGAGCCCTGCATGTCGTGAGCGAGCCAGTCCTCGAACGTCTCCATCGCGTCGTCCTCGAACCCGGGGACGTCGGGAAACGCCTCGACCGCGACCTCGTACAGGCCGCGAGCGAGCTCAGGCCGCTCCGCCCACGTGACGATCTCGACGCCGTCGGGCGACTCGACGTCGGGCGGTTCGATCTCCGCGAGGTGGAGGACGACGCCCTTCTCGCGCCGCTCCTCGACGAACCCGCGACTCTCCGCGAACGCGAGGCTCTCCGGGTCGTTGTCGAGGATCGGCACCTCGATCGTGTCGAGGTTGCGCTCGCGGCTCCAGCGGGAGACGGCCTCGTACAGCGCCGTGCCCACCCCGCGGCGCCGTTGCTCCGCCAGCACGGTCACGAGCGTGAACACGATCTGGGGCGATTGCGGCTGGATCGAGGAGAGCGCCGAGCCCGCGGGCCGGCCGTCGATCCGGGCGAGCAGGTCGAGGTGCTCCACCAGGCTCGCCTTGTACGAGTGCACTTCGGCCAGCGAGGCCCGGTCGTGCGGCCAGACCTCGTTGCAGACGTCGAGCGACTGCTGCTCGTCCGCCTCGTCTTTGCAGGGGAAAACCTCGATCACGCGGCTACACTAGGTTCACACATACGGGGGCGACCAGGCTTCGACGTGGTCGGATCTCCGGCAGAGCTGCAAGCCGAGGTTCCCGGTCGGCCTCGTAAAACAACCGGGATCAACGTAAGTGCGAAGAACAACACCGCACTCGCTCTCGCTGCCTAACCCGTAGCGAAGCGCGTCGCTCCGAGCTCGGCCCGTGGCTCGGGTAGCGGCGTCATAAACGGGCTCGGCGCCGAGGGAGAGCCAATCGCCCGAAGCGCGACACCAAAGGATGGCTAGCCCGGCGGTTGGTCGGCTGCCAACCGGCCGGCGGGCGAAACGCAACGGCAGCCTAAGCTTGTAGACGCTCTGTTCGGAGCGATCGCGGACGCGGGTTCGATTCCCGCCGCCTCCACCTCAGGGTTCCCAGCTCGTCCGAGAGTTCATCGTCAAGCGTCGTCAGATCAGGCGACGCTTGTGCGTCCCGGCTGTACGCCGCCCGCGCGAGCGCATCAGTCAGCTCGTCCAGCCTTACTTCGTCCGTGTACTGCTGCGTCGTGTCCGGATGCCTGTGTCCCATCAGCGCCTGCAGCGCGACGACATCGCGCCCGCTCTCGCGAAGGAATCGGTTGGCGAACCCATGCCGGAGCTGATGAGGGGAGAGGGAGCGAACACCGGCCCGCTTGCAGACTCGCCAGACCATCCGCATGAGCGCCTGGTCGCTCGCCTGCACCTTCGGATCCTTCCGCCTACGCGCCCGCCGGTCGTGCGAGACCCATTGCTCGACTTCCACCGTAAAGACGTGGTCGTCGAGTTCAGGTCGAAGCGTCCGGAAGCTTTCTCGAAGCTCGCTCAACACATCCGGCGCCATCGGCACCCACTGCCAGTGTCCGCCCTTCCGCCGCACATGAACGCGGCCCTGCACGAGATCGACACCAGCCCAGCGGCAGCGCACGACCTCTGACCGACGGAGCCCCATTCCCTCCATCAGCAAGATCGGCGGTCTCTCGTGTCCAACCGCCGCCGCTCGCACTCGCCGCAGTTCCTCCAATGTTGGCCGGTAGATCTCGGGCCTCCGCTTCCGTGGCCGCTGGATCTTCCGCGAGGGATCTGAGTCGATCAGGTCCTCGTACTCGGCCCAGCCGAAGAACGAATGCAACACCGAAATGATGTTCGAACGCGTCGCGGCGCTCAGATCGATTCCGCGGACAGCCTTGCTCTCGCGCACCCATCCCTTCAGGAACGCGCGGAGATCCGCCGTCGTCAGCACTCGAATGTCGGCCTCCGGGTAATCCTGCGCGAGCTTCCAGAGAATCCTTCGATATGAATCGAGTGACCTCGCCGTCGCATCGCGTTCGAGCTGGCGCCAATCGAGAAACGCGTCGATCGCTCTCTCGATCCTCCAAAGCGACCCCTCCATCACGTTGGCTGCCCCTCCGGTTCGCCCGCTCCGCTCAGAGCCTCGATCACTGCGTCACCCGTCAGCGCCGTCCGAGCGCACGCAGACACGCCTCGCTTGAACCAGCTCTTGCCCTCTTCGGCGCCAAGCAGGTCCACTAGGCGTTGCGGCGTCGTCTCGCCCGGGAACGCTTCGCGGAACCTCGCCTGTTCGCGAAACACGGTTGACCGGGAGGCATGCCACCACTCCCCGTACTCGTCAAGCGTGAGCGGATGGTCGAGCGCCTCCTGCGCAATCGCCCACTGGACGATGAACGCCACCACCTTCGCGCCTGCGATCTGACCCACGTTCTTTGCGGCGAGCTGCTGCAGCGTCGGCCGCCTGCGTCGCTTCCGAATCGTCACGAGTCCCAGAATGACACCACTGGGCGAAAGTGTCAACTTGAGACTTCGCCAACGCACCGCGAGCCTGACCGCGAAACCGAGGGAGTAGGTGCGAGATAACCTCGACCGCGATGGCCGACATTCCAGACGAGCTAGAGGTGTTGCTAGAAGCGCTTCGTTGACGCTCAGTTGCGCAGGCTCCTCCCAACCCGGCGACGCTGAACCGATTCGCAACCGCGCGATGTCGCGCAGGTAGCGAATCCGTTCAGCGTCCGCCGGTGTTGGGATGAGCCTGCGCAACTGAGTCTTGACGAAGCGCTTCTTGAGGACATGCACACGAAAGGGTTCATCACCATCGACTATCTAGAACACTCTTGGAAGATCACGCCGACCCACTTCGGCCGGACGGTCGTTCAAGAGGGCGATCGCGCCGCGAGCCGCGAACTCATCGCGGACATCGATCCGCTCGTTGACGCGCTATCACTCCAGCTCCGAACCGAGAACCCGCTCGCTTGGCCGGCCGTTCGGCCCGTACTCCTCGCCCTGAGGGACTATTGGCAGGCCGGCGGATTCCCGCAGGATGGCGTCCAGCTCCTCGCCATCTACGAGGCCTTGCCCGACGAACATGGACCGCTGTTCGTCACGACGATCCGTGCCCTACAGGACGGGGGATATCTAGCGGAAGCCGGCGTTCTCGGCGGCGTAGCCACAGACCACCTCGGTCGCCGGAGTCACCTGGCGGCTGAGGTCACCATCACCGAGAAGGCGCGTACGGTCATTGACGGATGGCCCGGAGCCGCTCCTGAGGAACTCGTCGAGAACCTCCTCGCTGTGCTTTCCGCGGCCGCTGCCGACGAGCCAGATCCCGGCCGCAAGCGTCGTCTAGAGACGTTGGCCGAGGCCATCAAGGAAGTCGGCGTGTCGGTGACATCTGAAGTCATCGCGAAAGTCATAACCGGCGGGATGCCGTAATCGGGCTGGGCTTCGGGGAGCTGCCCACTCCAACTGAGGCACTGTGCTCTAACTACTTCAAGTCGGAGAGCCTTCTGGCGTGAGTACGCTCGCCCAGACGAGACAGCCGTCGCTTGGACTGCGAGACTCTGCTTCGTGAATGAAGCGAGGCTTGAGGACGCTGGCTCCGGGCTTGCCCCCGTCACGGAGGGGTGGTTTGTCGTCAACGTGCGCGATGCCGAGTGGTTCTCTTCGGAGACGAGGGGTGCGGCGTGTTGGTTCGCTAACGAGTACGGCGAGTCTCCGATCGAGTTCGCGCAGCTCGGGATCAGTGTGACCGTCCTCGAGCCCGGCCAGAGCGGGATCTACCACGCCGAGACTAATCAGGAGGCGTTCCTCATCCTGGCCGGTGAGTGCAGGCTGCTCGTCGAAGGCGAGGAGCGGCTCCTCCGAGCCTGGGATTTCTTCCACTCGCCTTCGTGGACGGCGCACGCCTTCGTGGGAGCTGGCGATGAGCCGTGCGTGATTCTGATGGTTGGCGCCCACGTAAGCCCGGAAGTGCGGTATCCAGTGTCTGACCTCGCAGCGCGTTACGGCGCAAGTGTGGCGAAGGAGACATCCGATCCGGAGGAGGTCTATGCGACTGCCGAGAGGTTTCGGCGACAGCGGCCGTCCTACTGGTCACGCCTGCCCTGGGGCTAGAGCCTTTCGCGGTAGCCGTCAGGCGTCATTCCGGAACACTGGCCCAGGGGTCATTCCTGGGGTCGGGTACGTTTTCTGCCCGCGTGGATGAGTCAAGAGGAGAGGCCATGGCGACAGAGACCATTCCCACCGCGAAGTTGAGCAACGGCGTCGAGATGCCAGTCCTAGGTTTCGCCGTCTTTCAGATCCCGGCAGAGGAGACGGAACAGGCCGTCCTCGCGGCGCTCGAAGCCGGATACCGGTCTCTCGACACCGCCCGCTCGTACATGAACGAAGAGGCGGTCGGTAGGGCGATCGCGTCCAGCGGCGTTCCGCGCGATGAGTTGTTCGTCCCAACCAAGTTGTGGGTTGAGGATCAAGGTGAAGAGAGGGCCAGGCGCGCGTTCGGGGCTTCCCTCGCGCGACTCGGCCTCGACTACCTCGACCTGTTCATCATCCACCAGCCGTTCGGTGACTACTACGGCTCCTGGCGCGCGATGGAGGAACTACATCGCGAGGGACTCGCGCGCGCAATCGGCGTCTCGAACTTCTATCCCGACCGGCTCGTTGACCTCATCGAGCACAACGAGGCTGCACCGATGGTTGATCAGGTCGAGTGCCACCCCTTCTTTCAGCGCACGGCTGAGCAGCGGTTGATGAGCGACCGCGGCGTGCAGATCGAGTCGTGGGGGCCGTTTGCCGAGGGACGAAACAACCTCTTCACCGAGTCCACGCTGACGGAGATCGGATCCGCTCACGGCAAGTCCGTCGCGCAGGTCGTTCTGCGTTGGCTGATCCAGCGCGGCGTGGTGGTCGTCCAGAAGTCCGTTCGCGCGGAGCGGATGCGCGAGAACATGGACATCTTCGATTTTCAACTCACCGATGCGAACATGTCCCGCATCGCCGCCATGGATCGCGGCGAGTCTCTCTTCTTTGATCATCGCGACCCCGCGATGGCGAGCCAATTCGCGAATCGCCGTCTCAACTGAAGCTCGCGCAAGACCCGCTCTGGTGACATTCCCGCACACTGGCCCAAGCGAGGTTTCGCGGCATCCGAGCGCTAAATCGCCCGCTCAGTCAGAGCCTGCCGATCGGTCTTCGAAGGTGACGATATCGTCACCGCGTTGAAACCGATCGAAGTCCGGACAGCGGCTGCAGATGAGGTGCCGGAGGTGGCGGCGGTGCTGGCGGACGCGTTCCTCAGCGACCCCGTGTTCACGTTCCTTCGGCCGGGCCGTCTGCGGCAGAGGGCGCGGCTACGAACGATGTTCGTGGTTGAGATGGAGCAGTACGTGCTCGCGAACGGGGGGACCGTGTGGACGACGTCCGGGTACGACGGCGCGGTGGCCGAGCTGCCACCCGGCGCCTGGGAGATGCCGAAGTCGGCGACGGGGAAGGAGACACTCAAGTGGATGTGGGCGTTCAGGACGCGATTGCCGCGCGCGATACGAGTGCAGCGCGCGATGGAGAAGCGACACCTACATGAGCCTCACTTCTACGTCCGAACGATCGGGGTGCGCACCGCTCTGCAAGGACAGGGCGTGGGATCGATGCTCATGCAGCCCACGCTGGAGAGAGCCGATTCGGCTGGGCTACCGACGTACCTCGAGGCCAGCAGCGAGCGGAGCGCGGCACTGTACGAGCGGCTCGGCTTCCTGCACATGGGTGTCTTTGAACTGCCAGAAGGCGGCCCGCCGGTTTGGCCGATGCGTAGGCCTCCGGCAGGGGCTCATGTCGGTCATCACGGTTAAGGAGATCGCGCTCAGGGGTCATTCCCGAACACTGGCCCAGGCCATTGCTCGCCCGCTGCTGGTGCATATCTACCGCAGCGTCAGTCACTTGGCGTGGGTCCGCCACGATTAGTCCGCACGCCGACGCACCATCGTTGCGAGCATCGTCGCCACATGCGTGCGCTCGGCGCCTTGCTCGGCGTACGCATCGCCGCGACAGACGGTCAGCGTGCGACCGGCGCGGACGACCTCGCCCTCCGCGACGAGGCTATCGCGGCTCGCTGGTGCCAGCAGGTTGACCTTGAGCTCGACGGTCAACACCTCCGCGTCATCTGGCATGAGCGTCAACGCGGCGTAGCCGCAGGCGCTGTCGAGCGCGGCGACGACGACTCCCGCGTGGAGGAAGCCGTCCTGTTGGGATAGGCGCGGTTCGATCGGCAACGCGATGGCGACGCGACCTGGGGCGATGTCGGCCAGTTCGGCGCCGAGGGTCGCCATCGCCCCTTGGCGGGCGAAGCTGGCGCGAACACGCGCCGCGATGGCGGCGTCAAGCGGCGCGGACGGCGTGCCCATCGGACGCAGCCTAAGTCCAATCGCCTCCATCCGTTCCTCGGGTGACATTCCCGCACACTGGCCCAGGTCACAGTCACCTCGCCTGGCTGCCCTTACGAGCGCCGTCCTCGCGCGTCTGTCTTCCATGCAACCGATTTGCGCAACGAGGCGTAATAGAGGCATGAGATCCTGTGAGAAATGCAGAGCCTGGGAATGTCAAGGAGGAGTCGGATGCTCGTCATCGCTGCCTTATTCCTAGTGATCCTTGGGGCATCCGTGCTCGGCCTGCGGACGGCTGGCGGAGGGCCTCGCTGGCCCTTTCTTGTCGCCTCCACGCTCTCCGGAGGTGCCCTTCTTGCCCTGGTCATGGCGACGGTGATCGCCTTGACCGCTGGAAGGGACACGTGGAACAGCTGGGTGAGCGGCTCCCAGTCTTCTGAGACAGTCACCCTTTGGGTGGTGCTGATCGTCGGGCCGGTTCTGCTTGCCACTTGCCTTGCGCTGCTCATTGCCGGCGCGGCCCTCCGCACCCGGTAACGGCATCGCTAGCCGCCGACGCTCCCGCCGGCGCTCCACCTTCCGCGCCTCCCCCGCCGCGAGCCTCGAGCGCGACCAATCAGGGGTCAGGTGAGAGGACGTTCGCCCAGCCGACGCAAGCCCCCTCAGACTGAACTCACCCGTGCACGCCGATCAGGATGCGTTCGACCTTCTGTGCCTTGTTGAGGCAGAAGTCGAAGCGCGTCGATCGAGGTTCCGGGCTGGAGGGCGTGGTAGGCCCAGCACGTTTCCTGCTTACCACGAAAGGTTCCCGAGACCTTCGTGAAGGGCCGGCCGAATATCGTGAGCAGCTGGGCCGCGTTTGTACCGCGGCTGACTCCCTGGACGCTGCTTTGGAGGGCCGACGCTCGCACGCCTCGACTAATCTCAATCGTCTTGCGATGTCCCGTCCGATGAACAGCGACATGGACGGTCGGTTTCCGACCCGAATGACAGCCAGCCGCCGTGAGGACTATCGCGAGAAATAGCAAGGCAAGCGAGCCCGACATTTTCGGCTTCCGTGGTCTGGGAGGCACCTTATGAAGGTACGTCGCCGTTGAGAGGATGGTCACACGGTCGAGCAGGTGCCGCTGATTGGCCCGGACGCTCTAGTGACATTCCCGCACACTGGCCCAGGCGACCTTCCTAGCGCAAGCTCGCCCTCCCGCGGACGAGTCCTAGCCGAAGACGTGTCGAACCGCGACCCGCACGGCCTCAGTTGCGAGGGCCGCGGCGATAACGAGCGCGGCCACCGGGTCGGCCCACCACCACCCAAACGCAAGATCGAATGCGAGAGCCACAAGGGTGATCCCGGCGAGCGCTGCGGCGGCGAGCGTCAGAACGCCGTCGCCCCGAAGCGCCGGGCTCGGGAGAGCCGCGGCGATGACCAGCTTCTCGCGTCCGAGCCAGGGCAGGAACAGGAGCGACAGCGCCGTCACCAAGATGGCAAAGACGGTCTCCTTGGCGTGTGATCCGGTCACGAGGGCGCGCAGTGCCCCGGCAGCGACCAATGCCGCAACGGCGGCCATCGCAATCACGATGAACTTCTGGGCGTGACGCTCCAGGCGTTCCGCGGCCTCCGGGTCGTTCCGTTCGCGCCGGAATCGCCAGATGAGAACTACAGAGGCTGACGAGTCGAGTAGCGCGTTCAGTGCAAAGCCCGCCGTTGCGGGACTGTCCGCGATAAGTGCAAGCGCCAGCCCAGATGCTCCAGCGATTCCGTTCCAGCCAATCGTGGCGTAGGAAAGGCGAAGCGCACGGTGGATGAGTGAGTTCGGAGAAGCGGGCATGGGGGCATTGGCGCCGACCCGACTTCCCGGCTCACCGCCCGAGAACCTACCAACTTCGCTCGGACCGGGGCGAGAGCGCCCCGGAGGGCAGATACGACTACCAGCCTGTACCGCGCCACAACCGCGAGTGGAGGCGGCCCTCCCGGGCCGGGTCTCCCCTCGCGGCGGCGGCTCACGGTGCCCGCGTCGACGCCGGTCACGCCGGTCCGCCGCGTCAGCGAGCGAGAGACGGTCAGCACCGGCCCGCTGACCGTGTGCAGGAACTCGGGCGGGTGCTTCCCGGTCAGGTACTTCGTCATGTAGCCGATTGCCCGCTCGTGGCCATACACCTTCGAGCGCTCCGCCGCCTTCCAACCCTGGACGTAGCCGAGCCCGCAGAATGGCGCCCAACGCTTCATAGCGTCGATGAACGCGCGCGAGAAGGTCATCTCGAGCGGCGTCGTGTACGGGAGCGCCATATGCGCGTGGAGCGCCCCGCGCTTCTGCACTTCGAGGTTGCCCACCAGCACCGGCGGCAGCCGGTCGAACTCATAGCCGGCCTTGCGCAACACCGAGCGAGCGTCGTTGTAGGCCTTGCGCTTCAGCCAGCGCATCCGCAGCTTGAAGCGACGGTTCGCCTTGTAGAGCGCCTTCGCCTCGCCGCGCCGGTCAGCGCCCCAGGGGATCGCCACGTTGCGCCGGTGCCGTTCCTGCTCCGGTGTCCCCGGCAGCGTCACGTCCGTCAGGAGTAGCAGCCCGCCGTACTCGCGCAGCGCTTCTGCCGTCACCCGCCGCTGATCGCGTGACCATTTCGGATAAACGGCCGAGCAGGTACGCCGGCCGCAGTTCGGCGCTTTACTTGAAATGACCCTGCCGCAACCGAGGCAACGCCCCTCGTATGGCTTGAGGCCGCGCCGCTGCGCGAGCAGCCGATCCAACATCTCGTTCGTATGCCGCAGCGCCTCGGCCGAGTAGTGGTCATAGGTGGGGACATACCGCTGGCGCCGCCGACGCGTTCTCGTCGCTTCAAAGAGCGCGAGCTGCGCCGGCGAGCCGTGCTTAGCCATCGCCGACTCGGTCGAATACGCTTAGCTGCCCGGGGTGGATGAATGGCCGCTCGTCGTCGGCGCTCGCTGCTTCTCGCTTGTGACCCTCGCTCGACGCCAATTCGCCGGCGTCAGCTGGCGCTAAGTCCGGGTCCTCCTGCGTCTCGTCGGAAGCGGACCGCCGACGCGGGTTCGATTCCCGCCGCCTCCATCGTCAACCGAAGTCCGCCTCCGCTCCGCGGAGGCATGACGACTTCGGTCGACTCTCTCCTGTCGACGAGCCGAACTGAGCCGACGCCGGCGAAGCCGGCATCGGCGGCGGTGGACGCAGTTTCAGAGAATCGGCGCCGTGGGCCGATTGAAAGCGACCATCGATAATGTGCCGCGAGATCGGCCACTGGCAAAGCCCTGACACATCTGCGAGTGATTGGAGACCCGCGTGCCCGACTCAGCCACCTGCGCGAACGCACTCGACCATGTTGTGGTGGTGCTGTTCGAGAACCGGTCCCTCGACAACGTGCTCGGTCATCTCTACGGCCCGCAGGATGGCAAGACGTTCGACGGCGTGATCGGCAAGGATCTGAGCAACCCGATTCCGGAGTGGGCTGAGCACGGTGCCGAGCGCAAGGTGGTGCCGTACACGGTTGCGACCGATATGGACTCACCGAACCCGGATTCGGGCGAGGAGTGGTACCACACCAACACGCAGCTCTACAACATCCTTGACGAGCACAACCGATTCAAGATCGGCGGGGGCGTGACGGAGCCGTGGAACGTACCACCGGCCGGCGCGAAGCCAACGATGGACGGGTTCGTGACCGACTACATCAGCACGTTCACAGCGGAGGTCGGTCGCCAGCCGACCTACGAGGAGTACGCCCACATCATGACCGGGTACACGCCGGAGCAGGTGCCGGTGCTGAGCGCCGTCGCGCGGGACTTCGGGCTGTTCGACCACTGGTTCTGCGAGGTGCCGTCGCAGACGTTCATGAACCGGTCGTTCTGGACTGCGGCGACATCGTCGGGCCTGATCGTGAACAGCCCGGCGAAGAAGTGGTTCACCAAGAACGATGCGGAGACGATCTTCGAGCGGTTGGAGAAGCACGGTAAGACGTGGAAGGTCTATGTGCAGTCGATGCCGCTGTCGTTCGCCGGAGTGATCCACTTCTCCCGGCTGAAGGACCGGCTCGCGACGCACTTCGTGCCGTTCGCCGAGTTCGAGAAGGATGCTGCCGCCGGGACCCTGCCCGATTTCGCGTTGATCGAGCCGAACATGTTGTCCGGGCACGGCGACTACCACCCTGCGGCAGGCAGGTCCTTGCTCGGTGACAACAAGGACATTGCGATCGATACGCCGTCGTCGGTGCTCGGCGGTGAAGCCTTCCTCGCGCGCGTGTTCAACGCCTACCGCGGCGCGACCTCCGAATCAGGATCGAACGTGTGGAACACGGCCCTTCTGATCGGCTGGGACGAACCGGGCGGAACCTATGACCACGTGCCCCCCGGCCCGGCCGCGCCGCCCGACCCGGCAGCGCCAGCAGGCGAGATGGGCTTCAAGTTCGACCGCTCCGGGTACCGCGTTCCCGCCATCCTCGTCTCGCCATGGGTCGAGCCTGGCTCGGTCTACAACGAGGAATACCGCCACACCTCACTGATCGCGACGCTGCGAAAGACATGGGAACTCGGCGATGCCCTCACGCAACGCGACGCCTCGGCGCGTACCTTCGACCACTTGTTCACCCGCGAAACACCGCGCAACCCCGACACCTGGACAACCGTCGAGGCCCAACCCGTCCCGGAATGGGCGATGGACTACGAACTCATCGACAAAGCCCTCAGCGGCCTTGGCAAGACCATGGGGCCTGGGATCATCGAGAACGCCAAGGCGATGGGAGTGGCGAACCTGCCGCCACAACTCGACGATCCCAATGTGCAACTCACGTCACAGCTGATCATCGAGGTGATCAGAGACGTCGCCTGGCACTACTTCCCCCTACTGGCCCCGGAGGGCGAGGTCCACTGATCGTCGGGGTGGTGGACCAAGGCACGCCAGAGATCAGGGAGGCCGTGCCGGGCCCGGACGCCGATCGAGGAGTTGCCCGATCGATTGAAATCTTGCGCGGGTTCGGCATCGGCGGCGCTTTCGGGAAGCAGGCGATCCAAGGCTGAACCGGCGCGCGCTAAAGAATCCGCCGCTCTCTGCCGATTTCTCGGGCGATGAACCGCGGCTCGTCACGATCTGCAGCTGCCGCCACGCGGTGGATCGACCGCTGGCTTGACGCCTGCAGCGATCTCGCGGACCTTTCACGCTCGAACCCGATGACCGACGCGGTCATCGACGAGATCGACGGGCGCATGATTCGCATCGGCGACGCCTGGCTCGCGGACTTCGCCTCGTGCAACTACCTCGGCTTCGACCTGGAGCGCGAGATCATCGACGCGGTTCCCGAGTACCTCGAGCGCTGGGGGACGCACCCGAGCTGGTCGCGCCTCCTCGGCAGCCCGGTGCTCTACGAGCAGATCGAAGAGAGGCTCACCGAGCTGCTCGGCGCCGAGGACACACTCGTCCTGCCGACGATCACGCTGATCCACATGTCCGTGATCCCCGTGCTCGCGGGCAGCGGGACGATCTTTCTCGAGAACCGCTCCCACAAGACGATCTACGACGGCTGCGAGCTGGCACGGGTGCACGGCGCGACGGTCAAGCGGTTCGCCTTCGAGGACGTGGACGACCTCGAGCGCCTGCTGCGCCAGGGCAGCAAGGCGCCGCGCCTGATCTGCATCGACGGCGTCAACAGCATGACCGGGAACGCCGCGGACGTGCCGGCGTTCGCTCGCCTCGCTCGCGAGTACGACGCGCTCCTGTACGTCGACGACGCGCACGGGTTCGGCGTGATCGGCGAGCGGGCCGCGGACGAGCTCAGTCCCTACGGCAAGCGCGGCAACGGGATCATGCGCTACTTCGACGAGGGCTACGACCACGTCGTGCTCGTCGCGGGTCTCTCGAAGTCGTACTCGTCTCTGGCGGCGTTCCTCGCGTGCCCGCCCGAGCTGAAGAGTCTGCTGAAGACGGCGGCGCCCTCGTACCTCTACTCGGGCCCGTCTCCGGTCGCCTCTCTCGCGACCACGCTCGCGGGCTTCGAGGTCAACGAGCGCCGCGGCGACGCGATCCGGGCCGACCTCTGGAAGAAGACGGCCGACGTGCTCGATTGCCTCGACCGGATCGGCGCCCACACGCCCAATCACTCCGGGTTCCCGATCATCGAGGTGCCGCTCGCACGACACGAGGACATCGATGCCGCCGGGCGCTTCCTGTTCGAGAACGGCATCTACGTGACCCTCGCTGCCTACCCGCTCGTCCCGCGGGACGAGGTCGGCTTCCGCATCCAGCTCACCGCCGCGAACACGACGGCCCAGGTCGAGCAACTCACCGACGTCCTCGGTCGTCTCGCCAGCCGGTTCGACCTCCAGCCGGTGCGGGCGAAGGTGAGGGCCGCCTGATGTCGCTGCGTGCGTGGCGCGGGAACATGTGGTGGTGGTACGTCGCCGCCGCTTCCACGCTCGCTGCCCTCTACATGTTCGTGCCGCCGTTCAAGGGCCAGGGGCCGCTGTTGAACGCCGTCGGCTTCTCGGGCGTCGTTGCGATTGTCGCAGGAATCAGGGCCCACAAGCCGCGGGCGCGAGCGGCGTGGTGGCTCTTCGCCGCCGGACAATTCCTCTTCTTCAGCGGCGACGTCTACACCTACAGCAACCCGAACGCGCCGTTCCCCTCGCCGGGCGACGCGCTCTACCTGGCCGTGTACCCGGTGCTGATGGCCGGACTGTTCGTGCTCGTCAAGCGGAGGAACCCGCGCCGCGACCCGGCGGCGCTGGTCGACGCGCTAATCCTGACGATCGGCATCGGCCTGCTTGCGTGGGTGTTCCTGATCGCGCCGAACATCCACCTCACCGACATCTCCTGGATGGGGAAAGCGGTGTCGATCGCCTACCCACTCGGCGACGTCCTCCTGCTCGCCGCGGCGATCCGCCTCGCGGTCGACGCGGGCAAGCGCGCGCCGGCTTTCTACCTCCTCGCCGGGAGCATCGTCTGCCTGCTCGCGACCGACTCCGCGTACAACCTGGCGCTCCTCAAGGGCACGTACAACCACAGCCAGCTGATCTACGACCTCGGCTGGATGATGTACTACATCCTCTGGGGGGCCGCGGCGCTCCACCCGTCGATGCGGGTGCTCGAGGAGCCCGCGACCGACTCGCGCGCGCGACTGACCTCGATGCGGCTCGCGCTGCTCGGAGCCGCGTGCCTCATTGCGCCGTCGATCCGTTTCGCTCAGGCGCTTGGCAACCCCGACCATCTGGTTCTGATCGTTGCCTCGGCCGTCCTCTTCCTCCTCGTCGTGATCCGGATGGCCGGGCTCGTTCGGCAGGAGGAGCGCATCGTCTCGCGTGAGCGCACGCTCCGCGTGGCCGGCGCCGAGCTGGTGGGCGCCGCGGGGTCCGAGCAGATCAACAACGCCGCAATCGCGGGAGTTCGGCGGCTGCTCGGCGAGTCGACCTGCGTTCACCTGGCGCT
This sequence comes from uncultured Actinomycetes bacterium, assembly GCA_963716865.1. Classification (GTDB taxonomy): domain Bacteria; phylum Actinomycetota; class Thermoleophilia; order Gaiellales; family Gaiellaceae; genus AC-32. The sequence goes on along the minus strand of CAVQUF010000005.1, from coordinate 530,222 downwards.
GCTGCGGGACGGCACGCCGGTCGTCGCAGCGTCCTCCGAGGACGCCGAGTGGGAACTCACCGAGTCGACGTTCGATTGGCTGCGGGAACATGCTCGCGACGCGCGGTTCTCGTACATGGAGCTCCCCCGGGAGGTCCGGAACGAGCTCCGCTTCGAGGGCGGCAGCACCGTCCTCCTGGCACCGCTCGCGATCCGCTCAGAGGTCCGCGGCCTGCTCGTCGCCAATTCCATCCGCGAGATCTCCGAGGAGGTCGCGAACTCCTTCCAGGCGCTCGGCCTGCAGGTCTCGCTGGCCGTCGAAGGCGCGTCCCTCGCGGCCGACCTGCACCGGCGGCAGAGCGAGGCGCGGTTCCGCTCGCTCGTCGCCCACTCGAGCGACCTGATCACCGTGCTCGACGCCAACGGCGTCGTCACGTACCAGAGCCCGTCGATCGAGCGGGTGCTCGGCTACCGCGCCGACGAGGTCGAGGGCACGCAGTTCGACCGGCTCCTGAGCGAGGCCGACCGGCCCAGGCTGAGGGGCCTGATCGCCGGCGACGGCTCGGGGAGCATGGATGCCCACACGCTCGAGTGCTCGCTTGCGCACAAGGACGGCACGAGCCTGCGCTTCGAGGTTCAGCACACCGACCTGCTGCACGACGAGCACGTCCACGGCATCGTCCTGAACAGCCGCGACGTCAGCGAGCGGAAGGAGTTCGAGGACCAGCTCCAGCACCAGGCGTTCCACGACCCGGTCACGAACCTCGCCAACCGCGCGCTCTTCGCGGATCGCGTCGAGCACGCGCTGATGCGCTCGCAGCGCGGCTTCCCGGACATCGCCGTCGTCTTCATCGACCTCGACGACTTCAAGACCGTCAACGACAGCCTCGGCCACGCGGCGGGTGACGAGGTGCTGAAGGAGGTCGCGCGCCGGCTGCGGATCGCGGTCCGCCCGACCGATACCGTCGCCCGCTTCGGCGGCGACGAGTTCGCCGTCCTGCTCGAAAGCGTGAACGACTCCGCGCAGGCCGCGGACGCCGCGGCCAGGATCCTGCACGCGCTGGAGCTCCCCTACGAGATCGACGGCAAGCAGGTCTTCCCGCGCGCGAGCATCGGGATCTGCCTCATCGACCGCGAAGCAAACGTCCCCGAGGCGGCCGAGCTGCTGCGGAACGCCGACGTCGCGATGTACATGGCGAAGCGCGACAGCAAGGGAAGCTACCGGGTCTTCGAGCCGGCGATGCACGAGCGGGTCGTCGAGCGGCTGGAGCTCCGCGCAGAGCTCCAGCAGGCGATCGAGTTCGACCAGCTCGAGCTCTACTACCAGCCGGTCGTGCGCCTCGCGGGCCACGAGATCCTCGGCGTGGAGGCGCTCCTGCGCTGGCAGCACCCGACGCGCGGCACGATCCCGCCGGACCAGTTCATCCCGCTTGCCGAGGAGACCGGGTTGATCATCTCGATGGGCCGCTGGGTGCTGAACGAGGCCTGCCGCGAGGGCGTCGAGCTGCACAAGCGCTTCGCGCGCAAGGAACCGCTCGCGATCAGCGTCAACCTCTCCGTCCGCCAGCTGCAGTCGGACTCGATCGTCAGCGACGTGCGCGTCGCGCTCGAGACGAGCGGCCTGCCGCCTGAGTCGCTCGTGCTCGAGATCACCGAGTCGGTGATGATGTCCGACACCGACTTTGCGGTCCAGCGGTTGAGCGACCTCAAGGCGCTCGGCGTTCGGCTCGCGATGGACGACTTCGGCACCGGCTACTCGTCGCTCAGCTACCTGAGCCGTTTCCCGGTCGACATCCTCAAGATGGACCGCTCGTTCGTGGCCTCGGGCGAGAACGTCGCGCTCCAGTCCGCGATCATCGCGCTCGGCGCGAGCCTCGACCTCGACGTCGTCGCCGAGGGGATCGAGCTCGAGGAGCAGGAGCGCTCACTGCACGACCTCGGCTGCGAGATCGGCCAGGGCTTCCTCTTCGCGCGCCCGATGCCCAGCTCTGACCTCGCCACGTTCCTCGCGGGCCGGCCCGAGTGGTCGGACCTCGACGCGGCGACGAATGCAGCATAGTCACGAGGGGCTCGACCGACCCGGCGGATTCGAGCGGGCGCGGCTCCTCGCGCCGCTTCGCCACCGCGACTTCCGCGTGCTGTGGATGGGCATGGCGGTCTCGCTCGTCGGCGACGGAATCTTCCTGATCGCGATCGCCTGGGAGGCCTACGCCCTCTGGAACGCGCCCGCGGCGCTCTCGATCGTCGGGATCGGCATGACGGTGCCGACCGTCGCGTTCCTGCTGGTCGGCGGCGTCCTCAGCGACCGGCACGACCGCCGGCTGCTGATGCTGTGGAGCGACATCCTGCGCGCGGGGGCGGTCGGCTGCCTTGCGGTGCTCGTGTTCACGGGCTCGCTGCAGCTCTGGCAGCTCGTCGCGCTGGTGGCGCTCTACGGCTGCGGAACGGCGTTCTTCACCCCGGCGTTCGAGGCGATCATTCCCGACCTGCTGCCGGCGAAAGACCTTCCCGCAGCGAACTCGCTCGACCAGCTCGTGCGCCCGATCGCGCTTCGGCTGCTCGGGCCGCTGCTCGGCGGTTTGCTGGTGGCGGCGGGCGCCGGGCTCGCGTTCGCCGTGGACGCGGCTTCTTTCGCCGCCTCGGCGGTGGCGGTGCTCATGCTGCGCCCGCGTGCAATGGCGAATGCCAAGCACGTGTCGCACGGCGCGGCGATGCGCGAGGGGTTCGCCTTCATCCGCCGCCGCGTCTGGCTCTGGGGCACGCTCGTCGCCGCGGCCGCCGCGTACCTCGTCTTCCTCGGCCCGACCGAGGTCCTCCTCCCGTACATGGTCAAGAACGAGCTGCACGCCTCGGCCCGAGACCTCGGCCTCGTCTTCGCGGCGGGAGGAGCCGGCGCGATCGGCGCCGCCGTCCTGATGGGCCAGCGCGGGCACCCGCGCCGCGACGTGACCGTGATGTACGCGACGTGGACGCTCGCAACGTTGGCGATTGCCGCGTACGGCATCGCGACGGCGGCGTGGCAGCTGATGCTCGCGTGCCTGGTCTTCAACGCTCTCGAGACCGCGGGAACGATCGTGTGGGCGACGATCAAGCAGCGCCACGTCCCGAGCAGGATGCTCGGCCGCGTGTCCAGCCTCGACTGGTTGATCTCGATCGGGCTGCTGCCGATCTCGTTCGCCCTCACCGCACCCGTCGCGAGCGTGATCGGCGTGCGCGCGACGCTTGTCGGGGCCGGCCTCGTCGGCGCTGCGATCACGCTGGCGGCGCTGTTCCTGCCCGGGATGCGCGACATCGAGGAGACCGGCAGCCGCCCAGGAGGCGCCGTGCGCTCGCTCGCCGAGTCCACTGCGCGCTAGGTCGCGGCAGGCGCTGCGCGGTGGCCGGATCTAGCTTCGGGCTGTGGACGTGTTCAGGGTCACGGCGGCGCGGACGAGAGTCTTCAACGCCTCCTCGTCTATCTTCTCGCCCTCGTGGAAGTCGATGGCACGCCTTGTGTTCCCGTCAAGACTGGAGTTGAAGAGGCCCGAAGGATCCTTCAGAGCCGCCCCTTTTGCGAAGGTCATCTTCACGACGCTCTTGTACGTCTCGCCTGTGCAGATCAGTCCGTCGTGCGACCACACCGGAACTCCTCTCCACTTCCACTCCTCGACGACTTCGGGATCGGCTTCCTTGACCAAGGTGCGGAGCCGGCTGAGCATCTTGCCCCGCCAGTCGCCTAGCTCCTTGATTCTCGCGTCTATCAGCTGAGAAGGAGACTTGCTTTTCTGCGACCCGCTCTTCTTCATGACCGTTTCTCTCCCTTGGTCGTGGGTTCAGTTCTCGGCGACGGCGAGGAAGCTCATCGCTGCGCCGGTCATCGTCTCGATCAAGACCGGCAGCGCTGCTTCGTCGATCGCGAAGCGCGGATGATGATGCGGATAGGCCCCCTCGCGTCCGGCACCGACGAAGAAGAAGCAACCGGGCGCTGCGCGGAGATACGCCGAAAAATCTTCGCCCGCCATCAGCGGCTCGAAGTCGACCAACCGGTCGGCGTCGGCGGCCCCCCTCACGATCGCCGCGACATCGGGATCGTTGACGACGGGGTCGTAGCCCATCGTGTATTCGAATGCGTACGTTGCGCCGTGGGCCGCGGTGATGCCGGCCAGGACACGCTCGATTCCCGTCCGCGTCGCCTCGCGTAGCTCTTGTCGGTACGTGCGAACAGTGCCGCCGATCTCGACCGCCTCGGGGATGATGTTGTCGGCCGTGCCACCGCTGATTCGCGTCACTGAGACGACGGCGTTGTCGAGCGGCGACGTATTTCTGGACACAATGTGCTGCAGGTTCACGATTGCCTGGGCGGTGATCGCGATTGGATCCACGGTCTCGTGAGGGAAGGCCCCGTGCCCGCCCCGGCCTCCGATTGTGGCGGCGAAGGTGTCAGCAGCGGCCGTGCACGGGCCGTCGATCACGCCGATCTTGCCCACCTCCAGCGTGGAGATGAGGTGAGCGCCGATCACGGTATCGACCCGCTCGAGTGCGCCCTCGGCTACGAGCTCCGCGGCGCCGCCCGGCGGGAGCTCCTCCGCGTGCTGGAAGAGAAAGCGGGCTTCCCCGGCTAGCTCGGACCGTCGATCGACGAGAACGCGTGCGACGGCGAGCAACGCGGCCGTATGTCCGTCGTGGCCGCAAGCGTGCATCACGCCGTCGGTCAGCGACGAGTACTCGACGCCGCTCTCCTCGTGGATCGGCAGGGCGTCAATGTCAGCCCGGAGCGCGAGCGTGCGTCCGGGGCGTTCGCCCTGCAATCGCGCGACGACGCTCGTCGGCGTCGGCTGCTCGAGCTCGAGGCTGCCGAACGACTCGAGGGTCTCGCGCACGAACCGCGCGGTGTTGTGCTCGTGAAAAGACAGCTCGGGGTTCGCGTGGAGGTGGCGTCTCCACGAGACGACCTCCGCCGCAAGCGCCGTCACGTTCATCCGGGCAGCCTATGCGGCGGTGCTGTTCAGCCTCAACTCGTCCCGGAGGCAGCCTTGGTCGAGAGTCCGCGCCGTTTAGGGTGGCCGCATGGCTGCGATGTCGTCTGCGGCGCCACAGGTCAGCGCCGGCGTCGTCCTCCGTGACGCGTTCGCGACCTACCGGCGCAGGTTCCGGCGCGTCGCGGGCTGTGCGCTCGCGCTGCTCGTTCCGCTCGCCGTTCTCGACACCGCGGCGGTCTTCGCGGCCGACCGCTCGCTCGACGAGGTCGGCAACGTTCCCGAGTGGCTCCTGTTCTTCGGGTCCCTCGCCGGGATCCTCTCCGCCCTCGGGAACGTCTTCTACGCGGGCCTGATCGACCGCGTCGTCGCCTCCGACCAGCGCGGGCACCCTGAGTACACGATCGAGGAGGTACTGCGGACGCTCCCCTACCGGAGACTGATCGTGGCCGACCTTGTGCTCGTGGCGGTGACCTCCGTCGGGCTCGCTCTCTTCGTCATTCCCGGCGTGCTCGCGTTCACGTTCTTCTGCCTCGTGGGGCCGTTGATCGTGTCGGAGGAGCTGGGCGTACGCGCCGCCTTCCGGCGCTCGGCAGCGCTCGTGCGCAGGCACTTCTGGATCGCGCTCACGCTCGTCTCCATCCCGCTCGCCGTCGAGCACGAGCTGATCGAGGTGATCGAGCACGTGGACTTCGAGCACGACTTCCTGGTCGTCCTCTGCATGCACGCCGTGCTCGCGGTCGGCCTGATCGCGTTCGTCGCGCTGGTCGAGGTGACGCTCACCTACGAGCTGGCCGGGCGCTACCCGCCTCAGCCCGGCCGCTAACTGGACTTTCGGCGGGGTGAGTCTGGCCTTGTCGAGATCCGGGATGACATCGAGAGTTCGATCTGACTCGTCCCAACGGAGGTTGGTTTTCATGAGCAGGCTCAAGCTGCTGGCCGCGCTCGCGGCGGCATTCGGTGCGTTGGTCTTCGCGGCTCCGGCAATCGCGGCGCCGCCCTCGAACGACAATTTCGCCGGCGCGGCTGCGCTCGCGGGATCGTCCGGCTCGGTGAGCGGCACGACCGTCGACGCGACCAACGAAGCCGGCGAGCCTGCAGGCGGGTCACTCGGGGTCTGGTACTCGTGGCGGCCCTCCGTCTCGGGCGCGACGGTCTTCGACACGTGCGCAGCCGCGAACTTCGACACCTGGGTCGATATCTTCACCGGTCCGTCCCTCGGCTCGCTTGCGCTCGTGGCCTCGGGGGACGACGGCTGCGGCTTCAAGCAGAGCATCGCGCCGTTCCGTGCCACCGCCGGGACGAAGTACTGGGTCAGGGTCGGCGGCTACAACGGCTACCAGGGCACGTTCACGCTCTCCTGGAACGTGCAGACGAACGACGACCTCGCGACGGCCCAGGTGCTCGGCGGCCGTTCGGGCAGCGTCTCCGGATCGACGCTCGGCGCCACCGACGAGGCCGGAGAGCCGAGCACGAACGGCGGCGGGCTCTGGTACTCGTGGACGGCGCTCGGAGCCGGCACGGTCACGTTCGACACGTGCTCGGGAGCGCAGTTCGACACTGTCATCGACGCCTTTGCCGGGACGTCGATCGCGACCCTGGGCCAGGTCGCGCACAACGACGACGCCTGCGGCCCGGCCGCGCCCGGCGACCACGGCCGCCAGAGCAGCGTCACGTTCGCGACGACCGCCGGGACCACGTACTCGATCCGCGTCAGCGGCTCGCCCGGGACGTCTCCGCACGCGGGCTCGTTCACGCTCGCCTGGAGCTATACCGGGCCGGAGACGGCCCCCGTCACGGCGACGAGCCTGTGTCTCTTGACAGCGCAGTACGTCCGGGGCTCGGCTCGCTACCAGGGACTCGGACTGACCCCGATGCAACAGCTGCAGGTGAACTCGGTCGTCAACTCGTCCTGCCAGGGGTTCGACAGCTTCCTCGGGCGCCTGACACCCACGCAGAAGCGAGTGGCCGTCGCCCTCTACAAGCTGACTGTCAGCTCGCTGTACGCCGGCAACTGGCTCACGTTCGACCAGCGCACGACGCTGGTCACGCTCGCAGACCAGCTCTGACGCGGCTCACGGCGGGCAGTCGACGTTGACGTAGCCGGAGCGGAAGGGCTCGCGGCGGCCCGACTCGGGGTCGTACGAATGGCGCCACACGCAGCCCGTGTCGTTCGTGAGCAGGTGGATCGAGACCGAGGTCTCGTCGGAGGTCGTGCGCACGCGATGGATGTCGTCCTGCGGCGGGATCAGCGCGTAGAAGTCGCCCGGCCGGAGTGACCGCGACTCGATCAGCTTCAGGCTGCCGTTCTGCTCGGCGTAGATCTCCTCGTCCTGCATGCCCTGGTAGAGGCCGACGAGGCCCCAGGCGAGGTGATCGTGCACCGGCGTCTCCGACCCCGAGGGAACGACCAGCGAGAAGAGCGAGAGCGAGCGGTCGGCCGCGCGGAAGAGGAGCCACTGGCCGATGCCTCCGCCCATGCCGCTCTCGGGCGCGCTCCGGCGGAACTCGTCCGGCAGCCACTCCGGATCGGCCAGGAGCTCGGCGAAGTCCGGCCGGATCGCCGCGCAGGCGTCATCGGGAGACCCGGCTGCGCCGATCGACGCGTGGACCGACGAGACGAAGGACCGCACGACGGGCGTGTCGAGCACGTACTCGTCACTGGCTGCAGACGGCGCCATCCTCGCTGAGACTACGCGGTTAGGCTCTCGAGGTGCGGTCGAAAGTCCTCCTCCTCGGTGCGGGCTTCGGCGGGCTCGAGCTCGCGACCGTACTGTCGGACGCGCTCGGCGACGAGGCCGGCGTAACGCTGATCGACTCGGCCGAGGCGTTTGTCTTCGGGTACTCGAAGCTCGACGTGATGTTCGGGCGGGCGACGGCGGAGGAGGTGCGCCTTCCGTACACGGAGGTCGTCAAGCCGGGAGTCCGATTCCTGCGCGAGACGATCATCGCGATCGATGCCGAGGCGCGTCGGGTCACGACCGACGCGGGCGAGCACCAAGGCGACGTGCTCGTCGTCGCGCTAGGTGCGGACTACGACTTCGACGCGACGCCTGGGCTGGTCGAGGCGAACGAGTTCTACTCGGTCGGTGGGGCCGAGCGGCTACGCGACGTGCTGCCCACGTTCACGAGCGGGCGGGCGGTCGTCGGCGTCTGCGGGGCGCCGTTCAAGTGCCCGCCGGCTCCGAGCGAGGCTGCGCTGCTCCTGCACGACTACCTGACCGACGGGGGCGTTCGCGGCGACTGCGAGATCTCGCTCGTCATGCCCTTCGCAAATCCGGTTCCACCGTCGCCGGACACCTCGGCGGCGCTGCTCGAGGCGTTCGCGGAGCGCGGCATCGAGTGGGTTCCCGACAGCCGCGTGGGCTCGCTCGACCCGGGACGCGGCGTCGTTGTCCTCGACGACGGCACCGAGCTGCCCTATGACCTCTTCCTCGGCGTTCCGAAGCACCGAGCGCCCGACGTCGTCCTCGAGAGTGGGATGGCCGAGGACGGGTACATCCCGGTCGACTCGCGCACGCTCGAGACCCGGTTCCCGGGCGTGTATGCGGTCGGAGACGTCGCGACGGTTGGTGTCCCGAAGGCCGGTGTGTTCTCGGAGGGCGCCGCCCGGGTCGTCGGCGCGGCGCTGATCGGGCAGACGGCTGCATACGACGGGCGCGGGTCCTGCTACATCGAGTTCGGCGCGGGCCGCATCGGCCGGGTCGACGTCGACTTCCTCTCGGGGCCGAGCCCGACCGGCACGTTCCAGGCGCCGTCGCGCGACCTCGTCGCTGAGAAGAAGCACTTCGGAGCGAGCCGGCGGGCCCGCTGGTTCGACCGCTGAGGGAAGCTCAGCCGTTCCGAGCCCGTCCTGATGTGGAGACAGCAGCGAAAGGAGAGACGCCATGGCGTACGAGGAGCTGAAGGAGCGGCAGAGCGTGATGTGGGGTAACGGGCCCTACCAGCGGATCACGGAGACGATCGTCGACATCCACGAGCGCGTTGTCGAGCGGCTCTCGCCCGAGCCGGACGACCGCTGGCTCGACGTCGCCTGCGGGACCGGCGCGATCGCCGAGCGTGCGGCCGCGGACGGCTCCCGGGTCACCGGGATCGACCTCGCGCCCGTCCTGATCGAGACCGCGAAGGAGCGCGCCGACGGGCTCGGCTTGGAGATCGACTACATGGTCGGCGACGCCGAGCGGATGGAGCTCGCCGATTCGAGCTTCGACAAGGTCTCCTCGGCCTGCGGGATCATGTTCGCCCCGGACCACGAAGCGGTTGCGGGCGAGCTCGCGCGCGTCACGGCGCCCGGCGGGAGGATCGCGCTCGTCAACTGGACGCCGGAGGGCGGCCTCGGGCAGATGTTCAAGGTGATGGCGGCGTACCAGCCCGCGCCGCCGCCCAGCAGTCCGTTCGACTGGGGCGACGAGCCGCGCGTACGCGAGCTCCTGAGCGACTCGTTCGACCTCGAGATCGAGGAGCACGTCTCGACGCTGCGGATCGAGTCGGCCGAGGCGTACTGGGACCTCTTCTCGACGAGCTACGGCCCGACGAAGACGCTCGCGGAGTCTGTCGGCGACCGGCGCGACGACCTGCGCCGGGACTGGATCGAGTTCTTCGAGACCACCTACGAGGACGACGGCGAGATCGTGCACACGCGCGAGTACCTGCTGGTGCTCGGCACGCGCCGCTGAGCGCCGCGGCTCGGCTCCGCGCTGCCCTGCCGACGCTGGGTCAGACGTGCGCGAGCACGCGGTCGAGCGGCCGGGGCACCCGGGAGAGATCCAGCGCCTCGACGAGCAGGCGCGCGTAGCGGATCTTGCGGCTGCCGCCGCTCCCCATGAAGCGCCGGAGCTGCTCCTCGACGGGCCGCCCCTGCCACGCCGGCTGCTTCTGGAGGGTGCGGAAGGCCGGCAGGTCTCCCTCTACGTCGAGCACGCGTTCGACGGCGGCCGCGCCGAGGGCGCGGATCAGCTCAGCCTCGAGATCCGCGTCGCACACGTAGAAGCCGAGCGCCTCCATCTCCGCGCGTGAGAGATCGGAGCCGAGGCCGGCACGCTCGATCCCGCGCCGGAACTCGCCTTCCTCGGCGGCGTCGCAGAGGCCCGCAAGCCCGACGTCGAGCCCCTGCGGGCCGAACCGCTCCAGGAAGCGCCCGATCGACTGCGCGCCTCCCATCGCCACGACGGACACGCCCTCGGCGTCGAGATCCCGTCCCCGGCGCCCGGCGAGCATCTCGAGCGCCAGCCGGTCGCTGACGCCTTCGACGAGCACGACCGCGCGCGGATCTGCTCCGACCGCGTTCAATCGAGCGTATGGATGACGTACGCGACCGCGAACCCGAGGGTCGTCATGACGCCGACGAGCTTGCCTCCGTGCACGTACGCCTCGGGCATCATCGTGTCCGCGAGCATGGTCAGGATCGCCCCGGCGGCGAACGTGAGGACGAAGGCGACCACGTCCGGGGACGCGTTCTGGAACAACCCGTAGCCGGCGAGAGAAGCCAGCCCGGAGATCAGCACGATCCCGACCCACAGCCAGAGGATGCGCGCCTTCTTCCAGCCGCTGATGGCGAGCCCGCTGGTGGAGGAGATCGACTCGGGCAGGTTGGAGATGAACACCGCCACCAGGTAGGCGGCACCGACTGCTCCGCCCTCGAAGATCGTCAGGCCGATCACCATCGACTCGGGGATCCCGTCGAGCAGGGTCCGAGCACGATCGCGAGCGCGGAGCCGCTCTCCTGGGCGCCGTCGGCGTCCTTGCGGTCGGCGCCGCCGTGGCGGTCGATGAGCCAGTCCCCGCCGAAGAAGACCCCGCAGCCGAGGAAGAGGCCCGCCAGGACGGCTCCGTGCCCCGATGTCTTGCCCGCCGCCTCCTCGACGAGGTCGAATGCGACGGCGCTGATCAGGACGCCTGCGCCGAAGCCCATGATGTTCCCGGTCAGGCGGAGGCTGATCGGGAAGAGCAGCGCCACGACGGCTCCGATCACGAGCGAGGACGCTGCCAGTGTCCCCCAACCGAGCGCCGCGGCCATAGCCAATCATCGCCGGTCCGAGGGAGAAGTTCCCCTCCATCAAGCGGCCGGGAATGCCGATGAAGGCCGGAGGCCCATGAAACGGATGCATGTCATCGCCACCTGGCAGTCGGAGCATGTCGTCGAGGTCGACGACGGGGCCGAGCCTGCCGACATCGCCCGGTATCTCGGCGGGCAGTCGAACGTGACGCTGGTCGACTGCACGATGCGCCCGCTCGAAGAGGTCGTGGACGCGGCGGTAGACGAGCTCCTGGCCTCCGAAGGCTCCACCGACTCCTAGCATTTAGCCCGGGCCGCTGCGAGCCGATAGAGGATGCAGTGGATCACTTCGACTTCCCCTGGCGGCCCCTAGGGACGTTGCTCGTCGGCGAAGGTCTCCTGTCAGCGGCCGATCTCGAGGGCGCGCTCTCCGAGCAGCGCCGGACCGGCCGTCTGCTCGGTCAGATCCTCGTTGCCCGCGGCAGCGTCAGCGGCCTCGAGCTCGCCCGGGCGCTGGCCCGTCAGCACGGCGTGGAGATTCGCCCGTCGGCCGACGTCGAGCCCGGCGCCGACGCAGACCCCGAGCCCGAGGAGAGCCTCGCGCCGGTCGAGCCCGCCACGGATCACGACCGGAGCTGGCGCCCCCTCGGCAAGCTGCTCGTCGACGACGGCTTCGTGACCGCCATCGCCCTTCGACAGGCGCTCGCCGAGCAGGACCGGCGGCCTGACCGCCGCCTGGGCGAGATCCTCGTCGACCGCGGCCACCTGTCGGGCCAGGCGCTCGCATTCGCCCTCGCAGAGCAGCACGGCGTCGATCTCGACGCGGAGGATGCGCTCGTCGCGGACGTCGAGACGGTGGTCGCGCCTCCCGCGCCGGGCCAGCCCACATACCAGGTGTGCGACGTCGTCTACGAGCCGGAGTACCGGCGGGTATCCGTCCTCTACGAGACGACCAACTTCCTCGAGGCAGCCGACTTCGCCTGCGACTACGTCGATCGCAAGCAGCCGGACGGGCTCGAGATCGAGAAGCACGACGGCGGGGCGTCCGAGACGGTCTGGACGCACAGCCAGAAGCGCGCGGACGCCGAGGCCTCCTCGAGCAAGAGCCTGGTCGAGACGTTCGGCTTCGATCCCATGCGCTGGGACGCGAAGATCTAAGGCGCTCGCTTGCGACGCCGACCATGAGAGGCCGTGCCGGCTTTGCCGGGGCGGCCGTTTTAGCCGGCGGCGCCGGCTACCCGTTCGTCAGGAGCTCTTCTTCAGGTCCTTGCAGGCGCTCGCGTCCTGGAAGCCCGACTTCAGTTCGCTCGAGGTCTGCTGGACCGAGTTGAGCGCGGTCTGCGTCTGCGAGGCGAGGCCCGAGAGCTGGCTCGCCGAGCTCGACAGCGCCGTGGCCGCCTGCGACACGCTCGTGCTCGTGGACAGGCCGTCGACCGCGCTCTTGAGCGCAGAGACGGTCTTGCTCATTGTGGAGGCGAACGAGTTGAGCGTCTGCTCCGCCGTCTGGCCGTTGTCCCCCGGCGCGGGACCGACGTTCTGGAGGTTGGTCTTGAGGTCCTTCGTCGCGCTCTCGGCCTGCTTCGCGTCGCTCTGCAAGCTGGAGACCGTCGATGCGCTCGGCGACTGGACGGCGCTCTTCGCGTCGTTCACGAGCTGCTTCATCTGGTCTTGCCAGTTCCCGATTGGCGTGCAGACGTCGTTGGCCCACTTCTCCTGAGCCGATTCGCTGTTGCCGCAGCCCGCGGCGGCGACGGCAAGCGCGACCGTCAGCAGCGCGACCGGTACCAGCTTCATGAGCGATCGCCCGGCGGTCATTCCGCGGCAAGCATACTCGACCGCTATCCGAGAATTGCGACGCATGCGCCGCAAGCGACTCTGGGTCGGCCTGGCCTTCGCGACGGCATTTGTCGCGTTGCTGGTCGTCTCCAACTTCGTGTGGGATCTCTGGCAGATCAACGGCGAGAGCGGCACGTTCAGCATGGCGTGGGCCCTGCTGCCGATGTTCCACGCACGCGGGGCGATCGGCGAAGACATCACTCCCGACGCGCACTCGCGCGACCTACAGATCAACAAGCGCGTGATCGGCGTTCCCGGTGACACCGTCGTCGGCCGGAGCGACCGCGTATACGTCGACGGGAAGAAGGCGGACGACATCCCGACGAGGCCCTTCCCGGCCGTCCATCTCGGTTCGAAGGAGTACTTCGTGATGGGCGACAACCGCAGCGTCTCCTACGACAGCCGCGGTTTCGGCCCCGTCCCGAGGGGCGCGATCTACGCCCGCGTCGTCCTCATCGTCTGGCCGTTCGGCCGCGTCGGTGTGCCGCGCTACGACAAGACCCAGAAGCCGCCCGGGACGCTCTGCGGCGGCTGATCGCTAGAGCGGCAGCGTCCCACCGACCGGCAGGATCCGGATCTCAACGTCCGGGACGAGCTCGGCGGCGGCCTGGGCGAAGGCCTCCGCTGGCGCCTCGAGGAACGGCCGCTCCTTCCGCAGCGCCCACGTGAGCGGGTAGTACGTGCCCCAGTGGATCGGGACCGCGATTCGCGGGCGGATCACACGGAGCGCCTCGGCCGCGGTGCGCGGGTCGAGGTGGCGGGGGCCGAGCGTCGGGCCCCAGCCCCAGATCGGCACGAGCGCGACGTCGACCGGGGCGAGGTCGGCCATGCCCGGGAACAGGTCGGTGTCGCCCGGGAAGTAGACCCGCTTCGAGCCGGCGATGACGTAGCCGAGCGGCTCGGTCTTCGTCCCGAGCGCGCGCCTGGAGGTGTGGACGGCGTGCACGGCGTGCACGACGAGATCCCCGAGCGGGATCTCGTCGCCGACCGCCGCCTCGACGACGGATGTGAACCCCCGCCGCCCGAGCAGCCGCCCGGCCCCGTCGGGGCACCACGATCGTCGTGTCGCGCGGCAGCCGGCGGAACGACGGGAGGTCGAGATGGTCGTAGTGGACGTGCGAGACGAGCACGCCGTCGAGAGCGCCGAGATCCTCCGCCGGAACCTTCGACACTCGCCGCAGGTGGAACACGCGGCGCCGGAGCAGCGGGTCGGTCAGGACCTGCGTGCCGTCGAGCTCGACGAAGACCGTCGAATGCCCGAGCCAGCGCAGCCGGTCGGCCACGTCAACAGTGGGCAGCCCCGGAGCGGGACTGCCCACGAAGCCCTCGGTCAGGCGTCTTCCGCCGCGATGGCGGCGACGAGGCCCGTCGCGATCAGGTCGGACGGATGGACCCAGATGTCGGCGAGGGCGACGCCCCCGGCTTCGACGATCTTGTCCCTGAGCGGGATCGCCCAGAGGTGCTCGATCAGCGCGACCGCGGCGGTTCCTCCGGGCGGGATGGCGTCCTCGAGGTAGAGCGCCTGGTCCTCGTCGAAGACATGGCTGTCCGCGAGCGCCTCTGCGCCTGCGACCGCTCCCGCCTCGGCTCCTTCCTCGCCGGCCGCACCGAGCCCGATCAGCGCGCCGGCGATGGCGCCGAACTCCATCGCCTCCTCCTGGCTGAGGTCGGTGTCCTGGATGGTGATGATGTCCCCGTCCTCCTGCTTCTGCACCACGAGCAGATCGATCAGGCGGACGATGCCGGCCTCCTTGAGGCGGCGCATCTCCGGGAGAATCTCACCCTTCAGGTTCTCGCTGTCGAACTCGAGCACGAGCATCTGCACCGGGCCGAACGGCAATCCCTTGCTCGCCGGCGGCCTCGGACGGGCTCATGGTCCCTCCAGCAGCTTGGCCTTCTGTTCTGCGAACTCTTCCTCGGTGAGAACGCCCTGATCCTTCAGCTCGGAAAGCTTCTTGAGCTGCTCGATCTTCTCGTCGGTCATCCCTCCGGCGGGCGGCGGCGGGGGAGCCTGGGGCGCCGCCTGCTGGCCCTCGAGATCGTCGAGCCGTTGCTCCGTGTCCGCGTCCTGCTCGCGCCCTTCCTGGACCTTCTTGCCGGCGTAGTACGCGGTCCCGCCGACAATCGCGGCCCGCGCGATCGGTCGCCGTCGTCTGAACATGCCTCGCGTCCTCCTTTCCCTCGCGCCCGCTCTCTGGGCGCGGCTGTCAGCTAGGAGAATCGCACAATCGAACGGCCTACGAGGGAGTGCTCGCCTTTCCGAGCTCGCCGACGGTGACGCGGCGGAACGCCTCGAAGCCGATCGCGATGACGACGGCCAGGATGAGCACGCCGAGCCACGTGTGGAACGTGGGCGTCGGGCCCCAGAGGACGAGGATCAGGAAGACGCCTGCGAGGATCGCCCAGGCCGTCCCCGCGTGGTCGCGCAGCATCGGGGCGAGCCACATGCGGAAGCGGCGCGCCCAGTTGTACGGCCCCGCGAGCGCGACGCCGATCAGCGCGACCACGCCGTAGAGGATCAGCGACCAGGCCACCTGCGAGAGCAGGCTCGTTGCGATTAGCCACGTCGCATCCGCTGCCTTCCGAAGCGACTCGCCGCTGGTGAGGGCGTTGACGATGTACGACTCGGCGACCCGGCGGATGACGAGCAGGAGGATCCCGACCAGGATGAACGCGCAGGCGACGACCCGCAGCGCCTCGCGCCGGCTGCCGCTCGGGGCGAGCCAGATCGCGCCCGCGAAGGCGGCGAGCGCGGCGAAGATGAGGACCCAGCTCAGCGCCTTGAGCACCTTCAACGACTTCTGCGCGGCGTCGAGCTGGTCTGGACTTCATGATCGTGATCTGGCCGGCGTCGGCGGGCAGGTGCGAGCTGAGCGCGGAGCCGATCCCGAGCTGTGTGCCCACGTTGACGATGAAGTCGTGCAGGTCGAGCGTGACTTCCCCGTTCGCCGTGGAGATGCCCGCCTTCGACTTGCCCTCGAGGATGGCGACCAGCTGCTTTTGCGCCGCGCTGTTCACCGCCTTCCAGGCGGCCTGGACCCGCGGGCGCTCGAGGAACCGGTCGACCGCCGTCTGGGCCGGCTCGCGCAACGCACCCGCGATGGGGCCGGAGAGGCCCTTGAGGTTGGGCGGCAACCGCTGCTCGAGCCGCGCCTGGACCTGCCCGTCCTTGTAGAGCTGGTCGACGATGTAGACCGACAGAGCCCCCCTGACGTCGTCGTTCTGGAGGAGCCGCACGCTCGTGTTGGTCCAGGCCTTGTTGTCGAGCGCCTGCCGTTTCACCCACACGGTCAGGGAGCTGATGATCAGGATCAGCGTCCCCACGACGATGAGGATCCACTTGAGGATGCTGCGCGTCCTCAGGCTCATGAGGTCTCGCTCTTGCCCCGGGCGACCATCTGGAGGGCGATCATCGCAGGTCAGGCTCGCCCTCGCTCCTCCTGCCGCACGAGGCATCGCATTCCCCCTGGAGGGAACCAGTGCTTCAAGATCGACCTCATGTGGCGGTGGCCGTTGTGAGTGGGGCGACGCAGGTCCTGCTCTACGCGCTCGTCGCAGGCTTCAGCCCGCTTGCGCTGCTCTCGACTCTCGCCGTTCTCGGCAGCGGCAGCGGGCGGGCCAACGGGAGCGCCTTCGGCATCGGCTTCCTCTTCGGTCAGTCGCTGATGCTGCTCGCCGCGTTCGCCCTCGGCTCGGCCGTCACGCCCGACCGCGAGCGCGGCCACGCGACGCTGACGGCCCTGCTCGAGCTCGCGCTGGGCCTCGCGTTGCTCGTCCTTGCCTGGCGCGGGCGGCGCCCCCGCGGCCCCGTGGAGCGCTCTGAGGACTCGAGACTGCAAGCGTTGCTCGGGAGGCTCGGAGCCGTCCGGTTCCGCACCGCGCTCATGGTCGGGCTCTTCCTGGGCGTCGGCGGCGTGAAACGGCTGACCATCACGCTCCTGGCCGGAACGACGATCGCGGCCAGCGGTCTTGCTCGGGGTGACGAGGTTGGACTCGCCGCGGCCTACGTCCTGATCGCGACCTTGCTCGTGTGGGGACCCGTCTGCATCTACCTCGTGGCCGGCTCGCGGGCCGATGCGTGGACGGAGAGAACGCAGGCGTGGCTCATGACCAACGAGCAGCGTGCGAGGGTCATCTCCACGCTTGTCTTCGGCTTGCTCCTCACTGCCGACGCGCTGCTCGGGCTGCTGCAGCAGGCGTGAGGCCGGTTCAACCCGGTTAGGATCCCGGGGAGGAGCCGCGACTGTGTGCTGGCGCCGGTCGCACGGCTTCCTCGACGTGGAAGCACCCGAAACGAAGGGAGAGCAATGGCGGAGCACACGACAGAGACTCCGGTCCTAGACCTGCTCGCGAAGATGACGGCGGACTCGATCGAGGCCTCGAGCCTCGACCAGGAGACGCTGATGCTCGTACGCATCGCGGCGCTCGTCGCGGTGGACGCGCCGCCCGTCTCGTACATGCTGAACATCGGCGCTGCCGGCGACATCGGCATCGACGCGGAAAAGGTGCGCGGCGTCTTCGCAGCGGTCGCTCCGATCGTGGGCACGGCGCGCATCGCCTCCGCGACGGGCAAGATCGTGCGAGCGACCGGGCTCGCGATGGAGATGGCCGAGCTCGAAGAGGAAACGAGCTAGTCCGAGTCGACGGACGGCATCCACCGAGCCGGGGTCGTGCCCCGAGATGAGCGCGGCCCCGGCCCCTCTCAACGCACGATGAGGCTATGAGCACAGGAGACGTCCACGCGTCCGCTTCCGCAGCGGAGCCGTCGACCAGCCCGAAGCGCGCCGGGATCGTTCTCGCTTCACTGATCGCGGTCGCGGCGGTCGCGAACTTGGGGCTCGCGGTCGCCAATGTCGCCCTGCCCTCGATCGGCAAGGAGTTCGACGCCTCGCAGACGGCGCTCGACCTGGTTGCCGTCGGCTACTCCCTCGGCCTGGCCGCGTCGGTGCTCTACTTCGGCGCGATCGGCGACCGCTACGGGCGCAAGCTGCTGCTCGTCATCGGGATGGTCGTGACGGTGCCCGCCGACTGCCTGGCCGCGTGGGCGCCCTCGATCGAAGTCCTGTTCTGCGCGCGAGTGCTCGGCGGGCTCGCGGCCGGCATGGCCTACCCGACGACGCTCGCGCTGATCACCGCGCTCTGGTCCGGGCCCGCCCGTACGAAGGCGATCGCGCTGTGGGCGGCGACCGGCGGTGCGCTCAGCGCGCTCGGGCCGCTCTGCGCGGGGATCCTGCTCGACCACTTCTGGTGGGGCTCGGTCTTCCTGCTGACGCTGCCGCTCGCGGCGATCGCCCTCGTGATGGCGCTGAAGTTCGTGCCGGCCCACGTAAACGAGACCACCGAGCCGGTCGACAACCTGGGCGGAATCCTCTCGATCGTCCTCGTCGGGGCGCTGATCCTGGGGATCAACTTCGCGCCGGTGCCGAACGAGACCGCGCTCACCCTGGGCCTGTTGGCGATCGCCGCCGCGGCCCTGGTCGCCTTCTTCGTCAGGCAGCGCCGGGCGGCGAACCCGCTGTACGACCTGCACGCCGCGGCCCGACCGACCTTCTGGGTGGCGGCCTGCGCGGGCCTGATCGTCTTCGGCTCGCTGATGGGCGCGATGTTCATCGGCCAGCAGTTCCTGCAGAACGTGCTCGACTACTCGACGGTCGAGGCCGGGGCCGCGATCCTGCCCGCTGCCGCCTTCATGGTCGTGGTGGCGCCGCGCTCCGCGAAGCTCGTCGAGGTGCGCGGGGCCCGGTTCACGCTGCTCTTCGGCTACGTGTTCGTGCTGCTCGGCTTCCTCACGATGCTGCTGCTCTGGAAGGAGAACATCCCGTACTGGAAGGTGGCGCTCGGCTACTCGTTCGTCGGCATCGGCGTCGGCCTCGCCGGGACGCCCGCCTCGCACTCGCTGACCAGCTCGGTGCCGGTAAAGCGGGTCGGGATGGCCTCGGGCACCGCCGACCTGCAGCGCGACCTCGGCGGGGCGATCATGCAGTCGATCTTCGGCGCGCTCCTGACCGCCGGCTACGCCGCGGCTGCCGGCGCGATGATCTCCTCCTCGGGCAAGGACATCACGAGCAGCACGCAGTCCGAGCTGACGAAGTCGTTCTCCAGCGCGGCCGACACCGCGTCGCGGTACCCGCCGCACATCCAGGACAACATCATCGCCGGCGCCAAGACGGCATTCCTCCAGGGCGACCAGTGGGCGTACCTGGCAGGTATCGTCGCCGTCGTGCTCGGCGCTGCACTCGTCTTCTTCAAGTTCCCGAAGCGCGACGACGAGAAGCGGCTACTCGCCTCGTACGCGGCGGAGGACGCGCCGGCCCGGCCCGTGGAGGCAACGACTTGAGCTCAGGTGGCATCGAAGAGTGGGAGGTACGACCAGATGAGTGACCAGAAGATCGATCGGACGAAGCTGCCGATCCGGCGGCTGCCCTTCAGCGGAGTCGCGAACCGAACGCTCGAGGGATCGGAGCCGGACTGGGGCCAGATGGGTCACATCGAGCCCCCGGAGGGGGCGCCGAATGTCCTGCTCGTTCTCATCGACGACGCGGGCTTCGGCCAGCCGAGCTCGTTCGGCGGCGCGATCTCGACGCCGAACTTCGACCGCATGGGCGAGATGGGCCTCAAGTACAACCGCTTTCACGTGACGGCTCTCTGCTCGCCGACGCGGGCCGCGCTGCTCACCGGGCGCAACCATCACAGCGTGGGCTTCGGCTCCGTCGGGGAGTTCTCCAGCGGCTTCCCCGCCTACACCGGGTTCCTGCCAAAGGATTGCGCCCCGTTCCCGAAAATCCTCCAGGAGAACGGCTATTCGACGGCCATCTTCGGCAAGTGGCACCTGACCCCGGACAACCAGCAGGGGCCGGGCGGCCCGTTCGACCGCTGGCCGAACGCCTGGGGGTTCGACCACTTCTGGGGCTTCCTCGGCGGCGAGACGGGCCAGTGGGATCCCGTGATCTCGGTCGACAACACGACCGTCGGCGTCCCGGAAAGCGAGAGCGAGGAGCCGTACTACCTGCCGGACGACATGGCTGACAAGACCATCGAGTGGCTCCACGGCGTGCACGCGCAGGATCCCGAGAAGCCGTGGTTCGCCTACTTCACGACCGGCTGCAGTCACGCGCCGCACCACGTGCCCAAGGAATGGGCCGACAAGTACGCCGGTGTGTTCGACAAGGGCTACGACGCCTACCGCGACGAGGCCTTCGAGCGGCAGAAGGAGCTCGGCGTGATCCCGCGGGACGCCGAGCTGACGCCGCGACCTGACGCGATGCCCGCCTGGGACACGCTCGACGAGAACCACAAGCGTCTGTACGCACGCCAGATGGAGGTGTTCGCCGGGTACTGCGAGAACGCCGACTGGAACGTCGGCCGCGTCCTCGACGCGATCGAGGAGATGGGCGATCTCGAGAACACGCTCGTCATCTGGATCTGGGGAGACAACGGAGCCAGCATGGAGGGGACGCTGAGCGGAACCTTCAACGAGCTCACGACGCTGAACGGCATTCCGCTCACCGCCGAGCAGCAGCTCCAGCTCCTGCTGAAATGGGGTGGCCTCTCGGTGTGGGGTGGGGAGCTGCTGGCACCTCACTACTCCGCTGCCTGGGCATGGGCCGGGAACTGCCCGTTCCAGTGGGGCAAGCAGGTCGCCTCTCACCTCGGCGGGACGCGCAATCCCATGGTCGTCCACTGGCCAGAGAAGGTGAGCGACGCGGGCTCGGTGCGGTCGCACTTCACACATGCGATCGACGTCGGCCCGACCATTCTCGAGGTCGCGGGCATTCCGGCGCCGACGCACGTAGACGGCATCGAGCAGGAGCCGATGCACGGCGTCACCTTTGCCGACTCGATCTCCGACGCCGATGCTCCCGAGCGGCACACGCAGCAGTACTTCGAGATCCTCGGCAACCGCGCGATGTACAAGGACGGCTGGTGGCTGTCGATGCGGATGCCTCGAATCCCGTGGCAGATGGACCCCGAGGCGATGAAGACGTTCGCGCCTGGCGTGTGGAAGCCCGACGACGACCCGGTCGAGCTCTACTACCTGCCGGACGACTTCACGCAGTCGAAGGACCTGTCGGCGGAGCATCCCGACAAGGTCAAGGAGCTGCAGGAGCTCTTCTGGCAGGAGGCCGAGCGGTACAAGGTCCTGCCGTTGCTGGGAGGCATGGCCTTCTTCTTCGGCATCGTGCCGCCGATGCCGACGCAGACCGCGTTCACGTACTACGGCGACGTCCAGAACGTGGCCTCCGGGATGATCCCCCGGATCTACAACCACTCCTACACGATCAGTGCCGATCTCGAGGTCCCGGAGGGCGGCGCCGAGGGCGTCATCGTCGCGGAGGCCGACCACCTGGGCGGCTTCGCGCTCTTCGTGGAGGACGGCAAGCTCAAGCACACGTACAGCTTCATGGGCGTGATGGAGTTCCGGCAGGAGTCGGACGAGCCGCTTCCGTCCGGCGACGTGAACGTCCAGCTCGTCTTCGCGGCCGACGAGGCGAAGCCCGCGACGGGCGGCGAGGTGACGCTGCTCGTCAACGACGAGCCGGTCGGCTCGGGGCGGATGGAGCACACCGTGCCGTTCCGGTTCTCCGGATACGGCGGCATGGACATCGGCCGGGACAACGGCGGCGTCGTCGACCGGAGCTATGCGGACAAGGCGCCGTTCGCCTTCAACGGCGTGGTCAAGAAGGTCGTCTTCGACGTCGCCCCGCACCTGAGCGAGGAGGACACGAAGGCGCTCCACGAGGAGACCCAGCGGGCGCTGGCCGCCCATGCGGCCGGCCAGGCGCCGCCCCAACCGCACGAGAGGAGCGACGATGAACAAGGACAAGCAGATGGACGTGCTGATCGCGGCCTACCTGTTCGACGATCTCGGCAAGAAGGACTACGACGCGGTCATGGACCTGGTCGAGGCGAAGACGATCTCGGTCCAGGGGGTCGTGCTCGCCAGCAAGGACGAGAACGGCGAGATGCAGGTGATCGAGGCCGGCGACCACGCGGTCCGCAAGGGAGCGACGATGCTCGGCGGAGCAGGGCTCGTCGTCGGCCTGTTCGCACCGCCGCTGCTGGCAGCGACTGCCGTTGGGGCCGGGGTGGGCGCTCTGACCGGAAAGTTCGCCAAGCACCGCGTCAAGAGCGGGATCGCCGAGAAGCTCGACGACACGCTCTCCGAGGGCTCGGCCGCGCTGATCGCCGTCTACGAGTCGGAGGGAGCCGATGCGGTCGCGGCGGCGATTCCGAACGCGATCAAGACGTCTGTGGCCCACGTTGACGGAGCAAGCGCGAAGGAGCTCAAGGCCGGCCTCGAGGAGGCCTCTGCGGGGATGGGCGGCGGCTGATGGCGACGAAGGACCGCGGGGCGCTCGTCGTCACGGGAACCTCCACGGGCATCGGCGAGGCGACTGCAGTCCACCTGGCGGAGCAAGGGTTCCGGGTCTTCGCAGGCGTCCGGCGGGAGGCCGACGGCGACGCCCTGCGGGAGAAGGCCGAGGTGACCCCGCTGATCGTCGACATCACGGACGAGCTGTCGGTCCTGGCGGCGGCGGACATCGTCGCGAGGGCGGTCGGAGATGATGGGCTCGCAGGCCTCGTCAACAACGCGGGCGTCGCGATCCCGGCGCCGATCGAGTTCCAGCCGCTCGCCGACTTCCGGAGACAGCTGGAGGTCAACCTGATCGGGCACGTGGCGGTGACCCAGGCGTTCCTGCCGCTGATCAGGCGCGGCCGGCGGCGCATCGTCAACATCGGCTCGGTGGGCGGGCTCCTGGTGTTGCCCTCAACGGCGCCTACAGCGCGTCGAAGTTCGGGATGGAGGCGCTCAGCGACGCGCTGCGCCTCGAGCTGCGGCAGTGGAACATCCACGTGTCGCACGTCGACGTCGGTCCGGTTCACTCGGCCATCTTCGGAAAGACGTATGCCCAGCTGGACGGGCTCCCGACGACACTCGGTGATGGTGGCTACCGGCTCTACGAAGGTCAGATCGCGGCTGTGCGGTCGGCCACCGAGAAGGCCGAGGCGACGGCCGACCCGCCGAAAGTGATCGCAAAGGCCGTCTTCCAGGCGCTTACGGCCGACAGTCCCAGGACCCGGTATCTGGCCGGTCACGGCGTGAAGGGGATCGCCACCGCCGCGAAGCTCCCTGACCGCGCGAAGGACCGCGCCGTGGCCAAGGAGCTGGGGCTGCCTGCGCCGGGCTAATCGACCACATCTCTTTGCGAGGAAGCCAGCCCGTTGGACGTAGCGCAGCGGAAATCAGAGCGGAGAGCTAGCCCTGCGGTTCCGGCTTCGAGCGCCTAACGCCGTCCCGGCCCCGGCCTGGGTCCAGGCCTGTTGGGTAAGCCGCGTCAGCCGGAGTGGCCCCGACTCAACGGGACCACTCGGTTGACCGTTCTTCCTAGGCGTGCGCTGCCGTCGTCGTATCCGGCTTCATGAAGGCGCCGAAGATCCAGAGAATCGGGAAGAAGATCCCGATAAAGAACATCCACCCGTGTCCGTTTCGCAGGGTCATAACGCCGAGCGTCACTGCCACGATCAGGTACAGGATGATGCCGCCGATTCCAACTGCCCACCACATGATTGCCTCCTCTCCGAGTAGTGGGACGAGACCCGCTTGGTCTCGCTTTCGAGAAGCAGCGTCCCACCTGGGATCCAGCGTTCCATCAGGCTGTTCCCCGTTACGGTGCTGTGGAGAACTACCGACCGACTAGAGGCGTGTTTGCTCATGCTGGCCCCAGCCGAGATCAGAACGGCCGGCAGTAGTTCCTACCCACCAGGGTGCGGAGTTCCCGGATTCGCGCCACCGTGGCTGGTGAAAGACTCGGGGACCGAGCCGGGGCACCGACCCTCGCCTCTTCGGAGGGCGCAGGCTAGGCCGCCGATGACGCCTGGCCCCGGCTCGCAAATATCAGCCCGCTTGCGGCTCGCGGCCTACGCTTACTTCAATTAGTTGTGCGCGAGTCGACGCTCGGTGCCGGCTGGCCGAGCGTCTTGTTTGTCACGTCGGTGACGAACTTCCGGGCCTGCTCCTCGTAGTCCGGCTTGAGATTGGGCGGGGGCATCTTCATCCCGAGCGCGCGCTCTTGTGCCTCGCCGTGCTTCATGTACCCCAGCCACGAGAGCATCGACTTGACCTGGCCGCCGGCGACGACGAAGTGCGTCTTGTCGACCCACCGCCCGCCGTTCTTCTCGCCGAGCTTCTTCTGCTGCCCGAGGTTGATGCTGTAGTAGCGGCGGGAGATCGACGCGCACGCGAACGGCTTGCCGTTCAGGATCGTCCGCGCGGCGGGTGACTCGAGGTAGGAACGGATCGGCATGCTCGTCTGGAACCACCAGGTGGGCGAGGCGAGGAACACGAGGTCGTAGTCGCCCGTCTGCGCCTCCGGCGGAATGCGGATCTCGCCGGTCTTGTGGCGGAGCTGCGCCGGGAGAATCGACGCGAGCTGGCGGATGGGACGCTTCATCGGGAACTGCGAGAGGTGCGGCACCCATCGTTCGTCGGTGAACTCGATCGACGCCTTCGTCACCTCGCAGCCTCGTGCCTCGAGTGCGTTCGACATCGCGTCGATCGCTCTCCCGGTCTGCTTGGTGAGCGTGAAGTAGACGATCAGGACCTTCGGCCCGCTCGTCTCGCTCACTCCGCTTCTGCCTTCGATCACGGCTTTCGCCACCCTATCGCCCGAGGCTTTGCGACTCGGCTTGTAGGCTCGCCGGGATGGCCTCGCCGGATCGCCGCGACGAGCGCGAGCCGCTCGATCTGCCGCCGCCGAAGCGGACCTTTCTCCAGCGGTTCGCGCTCTGGCTCGAGCGCGGGCGGGCGCTGCGCGGGCGCGTCGAGCAGGCCCGCGGTCGCTCTGCGCTGCTCGACGCCACGTTCGAGACGATCGAGCGGGACTCCGACATCGGCGGCGGGAATTCTCGCAGGCGCCCTGGCCTACAGGCTCTTCCTGTTCGCCCTTCCGCTCTCGTTCTTCCTCGTCTCGGTCCTCGGGCTGGCCTCGGATGCGGCCAACGAGAGCCCCAAGCAGATCGCGAAATCGGTCGGCATGCTCGGGCTCGTCACGAGTCAGGTCGCGAGCGCCTCGAAGGGCTCGTCGGGGGCCTGGGTCGCGCTGACCTCGTTCGTCGTGGTCGTCTACGTGACGAGAGTCCTGCTCCGGGCCGTATCGATCGTCCACGCGCTCGCGTGGGAGCGCTCGGGCAGGGCGGTCAAGGTGCCGCCCCGCTCGCTCGGCGTCTTTGCCGTTGGGGTCGCCGGCATGTTCCTCGTCGTCGTCGGTGCGGGCGCCGTTCGCCACGAGGGGTCGGTGGAAGGGCTCGTCGTGACGACCGCCTCGGGTCTCGCGTTTGGCGCGATCTGGCTCTGGGTCTCCTTGTCCCTGCCCCATGCAGACGCGCGCTGGTTCGACCTGATCCCGGGC
Organism: uncultured Actinomycetes bacterium; assembly: GCA_963716865.1. Lineage (GTDB taxonomy): Bacteria > Actinomycetota > Thermoleophilia > Gaiellales > Gaiellaceae > AC-32. Next base: position 505,047 of record CAVQUF010000005.1, on the reverse strand, counting down.
TCGCTGCTCTTCGGGGTCGGCATCCTCTGCGTGCAGGTCTTCAACGTCTACTTCCTGACCAGGCTGCTGCAGGACAAGGCACACACGTACGGGACACTCGGCGCTGCCGCGGCTGTCCTGCTCGGGCTATTCATCATCGGGCGCGTGATCGTTCTCTCCGCGTCGCTGAACGCGACCCTCTTCGAGCGGCGCACTCGCGAGCGGGCGGCAGCGTAAGGTCTCCCACCGTGAGTGGCGCCGACACCGAGTTCCTCCTCGCGTGCCTGGCCGCGATGCTCCTGCCCACCACGGTGACGTTCTGCGTGCTTGTCCTCGTCATCAGCGACCGGCCGCTGCTGACCGGAGTCTGGTTCTACCTCGGGGCGCTGAGCGCGATGCTCGTGATTGGCGTCGCCGCCGCCTTTGTGCTGGGCAACACCGCGGCCTCGCCCACATCGACTCCGAAGACATGGGTCTCCTGGTTCGACATCGTCGCCGGAGCGTTGCTGGTCGTCTTCGCCATACGCGTCTTCCGGCGACCCCCGGACCCCGACCGCGCTGCCAGCACGATCGCGCAGATTGAGAAGGTCGTCGCCAGCCGAAACCTTGCCGTGTTCGCGGGAGGTGCTCTGCTCGCGAACGCGGGCGCGGTCATCCCGATTGCGCTGAAGGCGATCTCCCAGACCGACCCCTCGACGACCCAGTACATCGTGGATTGGGTCTTCTTCTCGCTCGTGTCGCTGCTGCCTCTGGCGACGGCCCTGGTGTTGCTGGTTGTGGCGCCCGACTTCGCTCAGCGGATGCTGGGGTCGGCCAGGAGCTGGCTCGAGCGGAACGCCAAGAACGTCGGTGCCGTGATCATTGTCGCGCTCGCCGTGTCGCTGCTCTACAACGGGATCACTGCGCTCACGTGAGCGACGGCAGCGAGCAGTTGCCCGTCGAGGCCCCGGCGACGGACCAGGAAGAGCCGGAGTTCAGCGAGCCCCGCTGGCCGATCGCGCTTGCGCTGCTGACCTTCATCGCGATCACGATCGTGCTGCGTGTAGCCCAGCCTCACCGCGAGTCGCTCGGACCGCACTGGCTCGTTCCAGGCATCGAGATCGCGCTGCTGGTCGTCCTGCTCGCCTCCGATCCGGCGCGCGTGAGCCGGCAAAGGCGCTGGCTCCGCAAGGTCGCGATCGGGCTCGTGATCGCCCTCGTCGTCATGGCTCTGATCAGCGCAAGCGTGCTGATCGTCGACCTGATCAGAGGCGGCAAGGTGACGGACTCCGCGACCTCTCTGCTCGCCTCCGGCGCGTTGATCTGGCTCGGCAACGTCCTCGTCTTCAGCCTGCTCTACTGGATGCTCGACAGCGGCGGGCCGCTCGCACGGTGGCGGGGCGAGCACGACTACCCCGACTTCGCGTTCACGCAGCAGCTGAGCCCGGAGATCTCCCCGCCCGGCTGGCGGCCGCAGTACGTCGACTACCTGATCCTCGGCCTGACCACGAGCACCGCGTTCAGCCCGACCGACGTCATGCCGATGGCGCGCTGGGCGAAGCTGACGATGGCCCTCCAGGCGCTGATCTCGCTGATCGTGGTCGGGCTCGTGATCGCCAGGGCCGTGAACGTCTTCAGCTGATGGACGCCGAGGCCAGGAGGAATCATCGAGTGGAGCTTCTCGCGACGGTCCTGCTCGCGGTCGCGGCAGTCGCGACCGCCTGGAGCACGTACCAGTCGACGCGGTGGAGGGGGGAGCAGGCGGCCGACTACAGCAAGGGGACTGCGGCCCGGATCCAGTCGTCCGAGGCCTCGACGCGCGCCGGGCAGCTCACCCAGGTCGACATCGCGACCTTCATCCAGTGGGTGGACGCAAGCGTCGCGGGCAACGAGAAGCTGGCGCAGTTCTACCGCCGGCGCTTCCGCCTCGAGTTCAGGCCCGCCTTCGCGGCCTGGCTCGCGACGCGCCCGCGCACGAATCCGAAGGCGCCCCTGAGCCCGTTCGCGATGTCGCAATACCGGGTCGCCGAGGCGGTGAAGAGCGAGCGGTTGAACGCGGCGGCCGGCGTGCACTCGAATGCGGCGGGCTCGGCGAACCAGCGTGCCGACAACTACGTGCTCGCCGTCGTCCTCTTCGCAGCCTCCTTGTTCTTCGCGGGCATCTCCACGAAGCTCAAGTCGCTGCGCCAACGGGAGGTGCTCCTCGGGCTCGGCTGGGTGATCTTCCTCGTCACGGCCGTCTGGATAGCCACCTTCCCCGTGACGTTTTCCGTCTAGAACGAGTGGTGGAGGGCTTGGGTCAGGCGATAGGGAACATCCTGCCGTTCGCCGTGGTGGTCGCGATCAGCCCGATACCGATCATCGCGATGGTGCTCATGCTCGCGACGCCTCGTGCCCGCGCGAACGGGCCGGCCTTCGCGCTCGGGTGGATAGCGGGGCTGTCGCTCCTCGGCGCGATCGTGCTCGTGCTGACCACCGGTAACGCCACACAGGACTCGGGTGCGCCCGCGACCTGGGTGAGCGTCCTCAACGCTCGTCTTCGGAGTGGTCTTCCTCGTGCTCGCCGTGCGAACATGGCTGGGTCGCCCGAAGGCAGGCCAGGAGGCGGAGATGCCCAGGTGGATGGGAACGGTCGACGCGTTCACCGCGGGTCGGTCGCTCGGCGCCGGCGTTGTTCTCTCGGCGGTCAACCCGAAGAACCTCGTCCTGACCGTCGCGGCCTGCGCTGACGATCGCGGAGGCCGGGATCTCGGACGGGCAGGAGATGGTGGCGCTCGCCGTCTTCGTCCTGATCGCCTCGCTCGGCGTCATCGTGCTGCTGGGCATCTACCTCGTGATGGGTGAGCGGGCGGCGCCGTTGCTCGACGGGCTGAAGGCCTGGCTCGCAGCCCACAACGCGGCGATCATGACCGTGCTCCTGCTCGTCCTCGGAGCGAAGCTGATCGGCGACGCGATCAGCGGGTTCGCCGCATGATCGCGGCCGCGGCGCCCACCCCGGATCTCGCCTCCATCGTCCTCGTGTTGCTCGCGTCCACGCTCGGCGCGCTCCTGTCGCGCTTCCACGGCCGGGTCGTGCTGCCGACGGTCGTGATCGAGATCGTGCTCGGCATCCTGATCGGGCCGCAGGTGCTACACATCGCGAAGGTCGATCCGTACCTCGACTTCTTCTCCAACCTCGGCCTCGCGTTCCTGTTCTTCCTCGCCGGCCTGGAGGTGATCGACAGGAAGGTGCCCCGCCGCGCGCTGCAGATCGGCAGCGTCGGCTGGGCGATCTCGCTCGCGATCGCGCTCGCCGTGGGCCTCGGATTGCAGCTCGCAGGGATCGACGCCCGCTGGTGGCTGCTGGGCGTCGCGCTCGCGACGACGGCGCTCGGGACGCTCGTCCCGATCGTCGTGGACGCGGGCCTGCTTTCGACGCCGTTCGGGCCGGCTGTGCTCGGCACGGGCGTCGCCGGTGAGTTCTGGCCGATCGTGTTCATCTCGATCTTCCTCACCGGCGTGTACGGCGCCATGACCGAGATCCTGCTCCTGATCACCTTCTGCGCGGTCGTCGCGCTCGCCGCGGTCGTGATGATGCGGGCACGTCCGCCCCGCGTGGTCAAGGCGATCCAGGCGACCGTGCACACGACCGGCCAGGCCGCCGTGCGCGGCGCGATCCTCATCCTGGCGGCGCTCGTCTACCTCGCCGTGCGGTCGGGTTTCGACTTCGTGCTCGGCGCGTTTGCAGCGGGACTCGTCGTGGGGCTCGCGCTCGACTCGCCCGAAGGCGAGGACGTGAGGATCCGGCTCGAGGGCATCGCCTTCGGGCTCTTCATCCCGATCTACTTCGTGGTCACGGGGATGACGTTCGACCTCGACAGCCTGCTGACGCTGGGCGGGCTCGCGCTCGCGGCGCTCTTCCTCGGCCTCTTCATGCTGACACGCGGCTCGTCGGCGCTCCTCTGGCGGCGCGAGCTCGGCGACCAGCGGACTGCGGGTCTCGCCTTCTTCGCGGCGACCGCGCTCCCGCTGATCGTCGCCATCGTCAGCATCGGCGAGGAGCGGGGGGCGATCGATCCCGCCGTCGGCGCCTCGCTGATCGGCGCGGGCATGCTCTCCGTGCTCGTCTATCCGCTGGTAGCGCTCCGGATCGTCGGGCGCCGTGAGCCAGCGGCAGACGAGGGGGAGAAGCTCGGCGACTTCGCCAAGGAGTTCCTAGGCTGACTCCTCTGCCCGGGCCGCGGCGGCGGCTTCCGGGAGCATGAGCACGGAGCCGACGAGGAAGCAGAGCCCGCCGAACGCGGTGAACGCGTTCGCGGCGGCCAGGTGCCAGACGCTTCCCTGCGACGGCACCCAGTACGAGGCGATCGCCGCGATTCCGAACGCCACGCAACCGACGAGGTTCCAGGCTCCGATCCGCCACTCGAGGCCGCGCCGTCTCGTCCAGAACGCGTTGCCGCAGACCTCGATGTAGGCGAGGTACCCGGACACGAGGAAGCAGATGCAGCCCACGACATCGGGCCTCCAGACGAGCTTGTCGTACGAATTGGCGTCGAGCCCGGACTGCAGCGCCTGGAACGTGGTCACGTTGAAGAAGAGCGTCCCGACGAGCAGCACGCCGCAGACCCACCAGTCGATCCTGTGCGGCTCGAACGAGACGATCCGGAAGCGGCGCTTGCCGGCCTCAGGCCCGGGCTCGGCGTTGATCGTCTCGAGCCACTGCAGCGTGGCGGCCGACGTGAAGAAGATCGACCCGACGAAGAAGACCATCCCGTCCGCGGCCGAGCCGACCAGCTCGACGAAGCCCGGGAACGGCGCGACGAGGAAGCAGGTCGAGCCGATCGCGAACAGGACCGCGATCCACCACGAGGCCCGTCGCGGCGCCCACCAGACGCCTTCGGGCCGGTGAGACAGCCTGGAGCGGCCCTTGCGCTGACGCCGCGAGGACCACTCGGCGAGCCGTCCGTCGGCCCGCCGCCAGGTGAGATGGGTCGTAAACGGCCCGATCGAGCGGCGGTCGGTGACCTCCCAGCCCTGCGGGGTCGACGGATACGGGCGCGCGCCTACGACGGTGGCTTCGGCGTGAAGGAGTGCATCTCGTCCTGGCCCTCCTGGACCACGCCGTAGCTCGACTCCGGAACCTCGTTCCACGCCCCGGGCAGGTCACGGAGCGGCTCCGAGACTACGAGGCGCGACTCGTCCGAGACCTCCTGGAGCACCGGGATGTCCGGGTGCAGCTCGCGGAGGAGGTCGACGCGCGTCGAGTAGAAGAGCGAGCGCGACTTGCCCATGCTCGAGTAGCGGAACGCCCACAGCTTCTCGCCGTCGCTCGTCGACACCGTCATCTGGATCGGGTACTCGATGCCGTGCTTCTTGCCGACGTCCTCGATGTAGCCCACTGCGCGCTCCACCGCGGTCGGCGGGTCGTCCTCGAGGCCGAAAGTGAGCGCGAGGAAGAAGAACGTCTCCGTGTCGGTCGAGCCCTCGATGTCGGGGAAGAGCGAGGGGTCGATCGCGAGCATGAGGTCGCGCTTCACCTGGTGGAACTCCGCGATCCCGCCGTTGTGCATCCAGAGCCAGTTGCGCCAGCGGAACGGGTGGCAGTTCGTCTGCTGGATCGGGGTACCGGTCGAGGCCCGGACGTGGCAGAACACGAGCCCGGAGCGGACGCTGTGGCAGAGCTCGCGGAGGTTCCGGTCGTTCCAGGCCGGCTCGACGCTCTTGAAGAGCGCCGGCATCTGTTCCTCCTCGGTGTACCAGCCGACGCCAAAGCCGTCCCCGTTCGTCGTCTCGGCGCCGAGACGCGAGTGGAGGCTCTGGTCGATCAGGGAGTGCTGGGGCTTGATGAGCAGCGCCTCGAGCAGGAGAGGCGTTCCCGAGTAGGCCATCCAGCGGCACATGTCTTCCTCCTTACGTGTCGGTCAGTGGGCGAATGCGCTTCCGGTCTCGGCGTTCTCCACCGGCTCGGGCAGCTTCTGGAGCTTCGGCAGCTGCCGCTCCAGGTCCGAGACGAGCAGGTCGGCCAGGTCATGCGTGAACCCGCGCCGGACGACCACGCGCAGCGCCGCGAGGTCGGTCCGGTTCTCGGGGAACGTGTAGGCGGGCAGCTGCCAGCCCCGCTCGCGCATGGCGCCGGACACGTCGAACACCGTGTAGTTGGTGATCTCGTCCTTGAGCTTGAACGCGAAGACCGGGAGCTCGTCGCCGTGGGTCAACAGCTCGAACGGGCCGAGCTCCGCGATCTGGGCCGAGAGCCGTGTGGCGACGTCGCGCGCGTAGCTCTGGACCCGGCGGTAGCCCTCGAAGCCGAGGCGGAGGAAGTTGTAGTACTGCGCGACGACCTGCGAGCCCGGGCGCGAGAAATTGAGCGCGAAGGTCGGCATGTTGTCGCCGAGGTAGTTGACCCAGAAGATCAGGTCCTCGGGGAGCGCGTCGGCGTCGCGCCACACGACCCAGCCGACACCCGGGTACACGAGCCCGTACTTGTGGCCCGACATGTTGATCGAGGCGACGCGGGGGAGCTGGAAGTCCCAGACGAGGTCGGGATCCAGGAACGGGGCGATCATCGCTCCGGAGGCGCCGTCCACGTGCACCTCGATGTCGAGACCGGTCTCCCGCTCGAACGCGTCGAGGGCGTCGCAGATCTCCTCGACCGGCTCGAACGACCCGTCGAATGTCGAGCCGAGGATCGCGACGACCCCGATCGTGTTCTCGTCGCAGAGCTTCACGGCCTCCTCGGCAGAGAGATTGAAGCGGTCGCCCTCCATCGGGACGAGCCGCATCTCGACGTCCCAGTAGTTCGCGAACTTCTCCCAGCAGACCTGGACGTTGATCCCCATGACGATGTTGGGCTTGTCGGCCGGCTTGCCCGCGGCTGCCCGCCGCTTCTGCCAGCGGCGCTTGAGCGCGAGGCCGCCGAGCATCGCCGCCTCGCTCGAGCCGGTGGTGGAGCAGCCGCTGGCCTGGTCGGCGTCAGGCGCGTGCCAGAGGTTGCTGAGGATGTTGACGCAGCGAGCCTCGAGCTCGGCCGTCTGCGGGTACTCGTCCTTGTCGATCATGTTCTTGTCGAAGCACTCGGCCATCAGCTTCTCGGCCTGCGGCTCCATCCAGGTCGTGACGAACGTCGCCACGTTGAGGCGCGCGTTGCCGTCGAGCATCAGCTCGTCGTGGATGATCTGGTAGGCGACGTCGGGCGGCATCTCGCCCTCGGGCAGCTCGTGCCGGGGAATCGTCCCGGTCTCGAGGCTGAAGATCCCGGCCATGGCGAGGTCCACATGTCGTTCGACGAGAGCCTTCGGGTGCTTGAGCGTCACGTTCTCCCCCTTTTGTGGGCTGGCCGTCGCGAGTATCTCACCGGCGCGCTGTCAGCCGCGCGCGTTCCCGACCCCGACGCCTCCGGCCTCCTCGGCAGGATGCTCGAGGTACTGGAAGACGAGGACGGCGACGCAGACGCCGAGCGTGAGCGCCTGCTCGACGAGCATCAGGAGCGCCGCAACGCGCCGGTCCGCGTCGGGGCCGATCCCGAGCAGCCGGTCGGGCTGGTCGGCGTAGAGCGGGTAGGTGAAGGCCCCGTTGAGGATCGCCGCCATCACGAAGTCGCCGAGCATGAAGACGGCGAAGGCGAGAGCGATCCGCCCGGGCACCGTTACGCGCCCGGTGCGGGCGGGATCGATGAGGACGTTCCACACGAGGACGCCGCCGAGGAAGAAGCTGAGGTGCTCGAGCTCGTGGACGACCGGATGGGCCGCCGCGTAGTCGTAGAAGCGCGGGATGTGCCAGATCCACATCGAGGCCGTCCAGACGGCGAGCGCGACCCAGGGGCCGGTCAGCCAGCGGAGGAAGGCCCGCAGCCGCGGCGAGCGGGCGAGCGGCGCCAGGACCGGGGGAGGGAGGAGGAAGAACACGAGCGGGCCCCTGACCGCCAGCATCGCCAGGGCGATCGCGAGGTCGCCGAGGAGCAGGTGCTCGAGCATGTGGGCCGAGAGCAGGTCCTTCTCGGCGGCCACGGCGAGCGGCGATGCGAGCGCCAGGTAGGTGAGGGCCACCGCGGCCACGAAGAGCGTGGCCCGGCCCCAGCCGGCGTGATCGGTTCGTCCGCGCCGCCGGAGCCGGAAGAACCCCTGGAAGAAGAGGGCCAGCGCGAGGGCGCAGCCCGCGATGACGAAGGGCTCGAACGGCCACTCGTATGCGAGCGACGCCTCCACGCCGCGAGGGTACCCCGGGTGCGTCCGGCGAGGCGGCGAGAATCTCGCGCGTGGACGTTCCTTTCCGCGACTGGTTCTCGCGGCGCCGCGAGCAGCCCGAGGACGACGGGCCCGACGGTCGTCCAGATCGACGCCACCTCGCTGTCCAGGGTGTTCTCGGCGCCGATGTGGCTGCGCGACCTGGGCCTGCTCGCCTGGTTCCTCGTCGGCGTGTCCATCCTGCTCGTCGGGGCGACCTGGCTCGTCGGCCTCACCGCGACCATCACGATGCCGGTCATCGTCGGCGCGATCCTGGCGACGGTTGCCGAGCCCTCTCGTGTCGAAGATGCAGGCACATGGGCTTTCCCGCGGCTTCGGAGCGGCGGTCGTGCTCCTGGGGCTGCTCGCGCTCGGCGTTCTCATCTTCCTGCTCGTCGTAGGCGGGATCGTCGAGCAATCCTCCGAGATCAAGTCGGCCGCGAACGAGGCGGCGGACAAGCTTCAGGGCTGGGCCAAGGACCTCGGCGTCAACGGCAGCTCGGGCGTGAAGGAGAGCGCCAAGAGCGGCGCGGCCACAAGCGGAAAGACGCTCATCCAGGGCGTGATCGGCGGGATTCAGGGGCTAACCTCGCTCGTCTTCTTCATCACGTTCACCTTCTTCGCGACGTTCTTCCTGCTCAAGGACGGCCCGACGGTGCGCCGCTTCATCGACCGCCATCTCGGCGTCCCGCTCGACGTGGCGCACACGATCACGAGCAACGTGATCCTCTCGCTGCGTCGCTACTTCCTGGGAGTCACGATCGTGGCCGCGTTCAACGCGATCGTCGTCGGGCTCGGCGCGGTGATCCTCGGCGTTCCGCTAGCGGGGACGATTGCCGTCGTCGTGTTCGTCACGGCGTACGTCCCGTTCATCGGCGCGTTCGTGTCGGGAGCCTTCGCGGTGATCCTGACGCTCGCCTCCCAGGGCACGACGGACGCGCTGATCATGCTCGTGATCGTGATCCTCGCCAACGGGCTGCTGCAGAACATCGTCCAGCCGCTCGCGTTCGGGGCGACCCTCGAGCTGAACCCGCTCGTCGTCCTGATCGTGACGATCGGCGCCGGGTGCCTCTTCGGGATGGTCGGGATGATCCTGGCCGCGCCGCTCACTTCCGCCGCGCTGCACGTGAGCCAGGAGCTCGGGCGCGCGCGGGCACAGGAGACGGGCCTCGAGCCCGAACGGCCGCCGCCTCCGGAGCCCGAGGCCGCCGGTCTCGCCTAGAGTCCACGCTCCGTGACGGACACGGCCCCGGCAGCGACCTACTCACAGCCTGTCTCGTGGCAGCCCGAGCGGCCGCGCTTCCATCCTCTGCGACTGCTCGTCGGCTGGGTGACCGCCGCGCTGGCCCTGTTCGTCGCGGCGGCGCTCGTACCGGGCGTCTCGATCAACGAGTACGGGGGCGCGATCGCCGTGTCCCTCTTCATCGCGGTCCTGAACGCGGTGCTGCCGCCGATCGTGGCCGCCCTGAAGCTGCCGTTCATGCTCCTGCTGGGCTTCCTGATCGTGCTCCTCCTCGATGCGGCGATGCTCGTGCTCGCGTCGGACGTGCTCTCGAGCGCAATCACGGTCGACTCGTTCGGCTGGGCGCTGCTCACCGCGCTCGTGGCAGCGGCGGTCTCGGTCGTCCTCGACGTCGTGACGGGCGCGAACGACGACGATACGTACTCCCTGCAGGTGATCCGGCGGATTGCCCGCCGTTCTGGGGAGCGCATCGAGACCGACGCGCCCGGGATCGTCTTCCTCGAGATCGACGGGCTCGCGCTGCCGGTCGTCCAGCGGGCGATGCGCGACGGAAACGCGCCAAACATGGCCCGCTGGCTCGCCGAGGACACACACCGGCTGGCCGAGTGGGAGCCGGACCTCTCGTCGCAGACGGGTGCCAGCCAGGCAGGCATCCTGCTCGGCTCCAACGAGGACATCCCTGCGTTCCGCTGGGTCGACAAGGAGACGAAGACGGTCTGGGCCTGTTCCGCTCCGGGTGACTGCGCGGAGATCGAGCGCACCCACTCGAGCGGGCGCGGCCTGCTCAGGAACGGTGGAGCGAGCCGCGGCAACCTGCTCTCCGGAGAGGCGGACCACGTGATCCTGACGGTGAGCCGGATGGAGGCCGAGAAGAAGGCGAACCCCGGCTATCGCGCGTTCCTCGCGAACGGCTTCAACGTGACACGCGTGCTCGTCCTCTTCACGTGGGAAGTGATCCTCGAGTGGTCCGCGGCCCTTCGCGCCGCGCGCCGGGACGTGCACCCACGCGGCCACCGCGGCGGTCTCTACCCGTTCATGCGCGCCGCCATGTGCATCTTCGTGCGCGACCTGATCGTCTACGGCGTGCTCACCGACATGATGAAGGGCCGGCCCGCGGTGTACGCGACCTTCTCGAGCTACGACGAGGTCGCCCATCACTCCGGCCTCGAGCGCGCGGACACGCTCGAGGCTCTGCGGAAGCTCGACCAGCAGTTCGGCCGCATCGACCGTGCGCGCCGCTACGCGCCGCGGCCGTACGAGATCGTCGTCCTCTCCGACCACGGCCAGACGCAGGGCGCGACCTTCAAGCAGCGCAACGGCTACAGCCTGGAGGAGCTCGTCCAGCGCTCGGGCGACTTCGAGACGCTCGGCAGCTGGGCGGGCGGCGACGAGCAGAACGCCATGGTCGGTCTCGCCTTCAACGAGGCGACCGGAGGAGACACGAAGAAGAAGCGCCCCAAGAACGACGTCAGCGACAAGCACCTCGTCGTCCTCGGGTCGGGCAACCTCGGGCTCGTCTACCTGATGGAGGAGCCGCGCCGGCTCACGATGGAGGAGATCGAGCAGCGGCATCCGGGCCTCCTGTCCGCGCTGCGCGAGCACCCCGACATCGGTTGGCTGCTCGTCCGCTCGGAGCAGCACGGGGCCGTGGCCCTCGGCGCCAACGGCATGCGCTACCTGGCCGAGGACCGCGTCGAGGGCGAGGACCCGCTGGCGCGTTTCTCGCCCACCGCCGCCGGCCACCTGCTCCGCACGGACGGCTTCCCGCACGTGGCCGACATCATGATCGGGAGCTTCTACGACCCCGAGCTCGAGGAGGGCTGCGCGTTCGAGGAGCTGATCTCGTTCCACGGCGGCCTGGGCGGCCCCCAGACGCGACCGTTCCTCCTCTACCCCGACCGGCTCCCGTTGCCGGACGAGCCGCTGGTCGGCGCCGCGAGCGTCCACGGGCTGCTCGAGGGCTGGCGGGAGCTGCTCAACGGCGCGCAGCCTGCCGCGGCCGGCTAGGGCCCATCGAACGTCCACTGGTCGACGTCGGTCACCGGCCGGTAGCCGATGCGCTGGTAGATCGAGTTCGAGGTCGGGTTGGCGAGGTCGGTGAAGAGGAAGCAGAAGCGGCGGCCGCGGTCGAGCAGCATCTGCGTCACCTCGGCCGTGAGCGCGCTCGCGTAGCCCCGGCGGCGCAGCTCCGGAGGCGTGTAGATCGGGCCCACGCGGATCCCGTTCGGGGTCAGCCCGCCGAAGCTCCCGAGCGAGACCGGCTTGCCGTCCTGCCAGATCGCGACCCCGCCCTCGGGCTCGGCGAGGCGCCGGTCGAGCCAGCCCGCCGCGTCCTCGGGCGGAGCGCTCGGCAGAGCCTCGGCGACGAAGGCGTCCATCCAGGCGAGCACGAGTCCGCGGTCGGACTCGTGGTAGGGCCGCATCTCGCCCGCAACTCCCTCCGGGAGGTGCGCCTCCTCGGCCCGGTAGCTCCGCTCGCGGATTGCGATCCGGCCGGTCGTCCCGGTCCGCGCCTCCCAGATCCCGGCGAAGCGGGCGATCGCGACCGACGGCCCCAGTGCCCCCGGGAGGCTGTCGTAGACCGCGCCCACGTCCTCCGCGAGCGGCTCCAGCGCGCTCTCGTCGTCCACCTCGGAGAGGACGAGGTTGTGCGGCGGCGTCCGGAGCGCGGCCGCGACCACCCGGTCGCCGTCCAGCGCCACGGCGAGGTAGGGATCCGCGCCGTAGAGGCGCGGGTCTCCGCGAAGACGGCCGGCGAGCCCCAGGATCAGGTTGTGCTCGGCCTCGCGCTCGAGCAGGAACGCGCCCGCGCGCTCGAGGAACGAGTCCGCGTCGGCGTGCCGCTCGACGTGCACCGGGCGAACGCTCGCTACGTGCTCGCGGTGATCGTGATCCCCCCGCGGGCCTTCTGCTCGAGCGTGACCCGCACCTCGTCGGCCGGGAGCTCGAGCGCGGCGGCAACGTCGTCGCGGATCTTCACCGCGAGCGCCTCGCAGAAGTGGCCCTCGTTGCGGAAGCCGGCGAGGTAGAGCTTGAGCGACTTCGACTCGAGGCAGAGCGCCTTTGGCCAGAACTCGATCGCCGCGACGTAGAGGTCGGGCTGGCTCGTGACCGGACAGATCGCGGCGAGCTCGTCGCTCTGCATCTCGACGTGCTCGACACCCGGGTTGGGGAATGTCTCCAGCCCTGCGTAGTGCTCGGAGCCGGCATGGCCGAGCGCGACGAACTCGGTCGAGGGCGGTTCCACGGCGCGTACTGTACGCGCGTGAAGCGGATCTACCTCGCCGGGCCGCCGCCCGCCGACGAGTACCGCCGTCGTGCGACGCAGCTCCTCCGAGAGCGCGGCTTCGAGCCGGTCGATCCGTTCCGGCGCGACTTCCGCGGGCGGACCGAGGGTCATGAGCAGGAGATCGTCGAGGGCGACCTGGCCGACATCGAGTCATGCGACGCCGTCCTCGCCGCGTTCACCCAGCCGGACGAGGGCACCGCGATGGAGGCCTGGCACGCGCACGCGATCGGAAAGCGGGTCGTCGCCTACACGGAGGGCGCGTGGGCGCACCCGTGGACGGTGTACGTGGCCGACGCTGTCTGCGCGGAGCTGGAGGATGCCGTCCGCGCGCTGGGCTGAGACACGATTCAATACGACTCCGTGAGCGCTCCCGCAACGACCCTGCCGATCGGGACGTCGCTGGTGCCGCTCGAGGCGCACGACGACGAGCGCGGCGTGTTCGTCGAGCTCTACCGCCTGGAGTGGGAGACCGGGATCGTCCCCGTGCAGTGGAACGCGGTCCGCTCGCAGGCGGGGGTGCTCCGGGGTGTCCACGTCCACATCCGGCACGACGACTACCTGACCGTCCCGTTCGGCCGTGCGTCGGTGGGCCTGCGTGACCTGCGGCGCGGATCTCCGACCGAGGGAGTGGCAGCGGTCGTCGACCTCGACGGCGAGCGCCCGGCCGCGCTGGTGATCCCGCACGGCGTCGCGCACGGCTTCTACTTCCACGAGCCCTCGCTGCACGTGTACGCCGTCAGCGAGTACTGGGATCCCGAGGACGAGCTCGGCTGTCACTGGGCGGATCCGGAGCTGGAGATCCCGTGGCCGTGCCGCTCGGCCCAGGTGTCGGAGCGGGACGCGCAGAGCCCGCCGCTGCGGGAGCTCCTCGAGCGGCTAGGGCTCTCGCAGCCGCTCTGAGCGGCGCGCCCAGGCCGGGCAGCGTCACCAGCCGCGCGCGCAGGCGCCAGGTGGCGGACGACGCCACCGCCCGAAGGTCGCGGTCGAGCTCGTCCGCTCTCCGCTTGGAGCGCTGCATCTCCGCCTCGGCGGCCGCAGCTCGCGCCTGCGCCCGTCCGAGTTCGACCTCGAGCCCTGCGGCGTCGGCGGCAGCGGCCGTGAGTACCCACTCGGCAAGCTCCCCGCGGAAGCCCGTGTCCTCCAGGCGCGCCGCCCAGCGGTCGAGCTCGGCGAGCCGCTCCTCGGAGCTCCACCCGATCCGCTCGGGGCTCGGGAAGTGGAGCACCGTCGGCTCGGAGCCGCCCGCCACCCGGCAGCCCGGGACGGAGAGGATCTGCTGCCACAGGTAGAGGTCGGTGAAGATCCCGTCGGGCGTCGTCCGCCAGCCGGCGGGCAGGCGCCGGTAGAGCTCGAGCGTGTGCGCACCGCACGAGAGCGGGATCCGGTTCTCGCCGCCGAGGAACATCTCGCGGAAGTACGGCAGGCCCAGGTCAACGCGCATGCAGTGGATCCGGTCCTCGGGATCGATCCAGAACGGCAGCGCGTAGGCGAAGTCGTTGTCCGCGAGGAGTGCCCGCATCCGCTCGAGGTGCTCCGGCATCCAGAGGTCGTCGTCGCAGAGGTAGCAGACGATCTCGCCGCGGGCCTCCTGGAGAGCGGCGTGGCGGTGGAGCTCCCCGTGGCGAGGGCCCTTGGGGTTGTCGAAGTAGCGGACGCGGGGGTCGCCGGACGCCAGCTCCGTCATCAGCTCCCGGGTGACGTCGGGCGCGCCGTCGCCGACGACGAAGACCTCGAGGTCCTCGACGGTCTGCGCGAGCGCGCTTCTCACCGAGCGCGAAAGCGTCGGCCCGTGGTCGTGCGTCGGCACGAGGACGGTTGCGGCGAGGGTCACGACGGGAGCCCCGCAAGCTCCCGCAGCCGGGAAAGCGAGCGGACGACGGCGGCCCCCTCGGCGGCGCTGCTTCGAGGCGGAGGCCCGCCGCCGAGGTGCTCTATGAACGCGCGCAGCTCGCGGAGCAGCGGCAGCTCGGTCGACACGGGCCGAAGCTCGTCGTCTGTGCCGTCGCCCCGGACGATCCGGACGCTCTCGGTGTAGCTCTCGGGGAGGACGGCCAGCCCGCCCTCGCAGGCCAGAACGACCTCACGCCTCCGCTCGTCCGCGCGGCCCGAGACCTCGAGCACGTGCCACGGGCTCTCGCCGAGCAGGCCGTAGAGGCCGAGGGCGCGGCCGTCGACCGAGTCGGCCGCGGCGCTGCGCGGCTCCATGGGCCCGCCGAGGATCTCGAGCGCGATCGAAAGGTCGTGCGGCGCGAGCACCCACACCGGGTCGACGTCGCGCAGCCGCTCCCGGCCGATGCGTGTGGTGCGAAGGCCGATCACGCGGCCGAGCTCCTCCGACCGTGCGATCGCCCCGAGCTCCTCGACACCAGGGTGGTAACGCCACTTGTCCATCACGAAGAGGCGGTCGCCGTGCCCGGCGGCGAGCCGCTCCGCGGCCTCGGGGTCGTCCGTGAGCGGCTTCTCGACGAAGATCGGTACGCCCCGCCGCAGGGCCTCCTCGGCAACGGCCGCGTGCGTCGAGACCGGCGTCGCGATCACGATCCCGTCGACCTCCGGCAGCTCCGCCTGCGACGTGACGACCCCGGCGGCGCCGCCCTGCTCGGCGGCGGCCGTGCTCTCCGGAGAGCGGGCGACGGCCGTGACCTCGGAGCCGAGTGCGCAAAGGTCGCGCAGGATGAGCGCGCCCCAGCGCCCGCAGCCAACGAGACCGATCCGGGTTCCCTTGCTCACCGGGCGGATGATCGCAGGAGAAGGCCCGCGCCAGGACCGCCGGAAGCGCTTAACTACGTGGGATGAAGCCTGTCGTCGGAATCACGACCTACGTCGCCGACGCCAGTTTCGGCGCCTGGCACGTCGAGGCCGCCCTCGTGCCGGCCGCGTACGTGAGCGCCGTCGAGAGGGCGGGCGGGCGGCCGCTGCTGGTGCCGCCGAGCGAGGACGGCGTGGAGGAGACGCTCGCTGCGGTCCACGGCCTGATCTTCTCCGGCGGCCCCGATCTCGATCCGGACACCTACGGGCAGGAGGCGCACCCGGCGACGGACGGCGTCGATCCGGACCGCGACAAGGGGGAGCTCGCGCTGCTCGGCGCCGCGCTGGCACGCGACCTGCCCGTGCTCGCCGTCTGCCGCGGCAGCCAGATCCTGAACGTCGCGCTCGGGGGCGACCTCCTACAGCACCTCCCGGAGCTGGTCGGGGACGAGAAGCACAAGGAGACCGCCGGCACGTTCTCCGACCACGACGTCTCGCTCGTGCCGGGGACGCAGCTCGCGGGCCTGCTCGGCGAGCACACGCCGGTCAAGTCGCACCATCACCAGGGGTTCGGCCGGCTCGGCGAGGGCCTGCGCGAGGCGGCCTGGGCCGAGGACGGGACGCTCGAGGCCGTCGAGGATCCCGACAAGACGTTCGCGCTCGGCGTGCTCTGGCATCCGGAGGAAGGGGACGACCAGCGCCTGTTCGAGGCGCTCGTCGACGCGGCCGGCGAGTACCGGCGCGGTTAGGCTTCGGCGCCGTTGGCAGCGCCTTCCGGAAACCTGCGTCTCTACGGCGGCGCCGTCGCACGCGTGCTCGCGCGTGGGCGCCGCCGGAGCCACGACGACCTCGACGCCGTCGCGGAGCGTCCCGTGTTCGTGCTCGGGTCGCCTCGCTCGGGCACGACGTTCGTCGCGGGCTCGATCGGACGCGTGCCCGGGTTTGCCGACCTCGGTGAGCTGGCTCCCTGGAAGGCGGCGGTTCCCCGGCTTGCTCCTGGCCCGGAAGAGCAGGCCTCGGCCGAGCTCCGCGACATGCTGGAGACGATCAGGCGGTACGGGCTCGTCCGCCACCTGCGGGCGGTCGAGCAGTCGCCGGAGACTGCCTTCGTGCTCGAGGCGGTGGTCCGGGCCTACCCGCAGGCGGCGGTCGTGCACATGGTCCGCGACCCGCGCGACGTCGCCGCCTCGCTGCTCCAGAAGGGCTGGCTCGGGGCCGACCGCTCCGGCCGGGACGACGTCGGCGCGCCGTACGGGGGCCACGCCCGCTTCTGGGTCGAGCCCGGCCGGGAGGACGAGTTCGCCGCCGCCGACGAGGCCAGGCGGGCCGGCTGGGTCTGGCGCGCGTACGCGACCGCGGCCCGGGCGGTGCCTGAGAACACCGTCACCGTCCGCTACGAGGAGCTCGCGGCCGACCCCGTGAAAGCCTCCGCGCCGATTGCCGCGCACATCGGCGCCGACCCGGTCCTGCTCGCGCACGCCGTCTCCGACGCGCACGGTGAGTCGGTCGGCCGGTGGGAGCGCAACCTCACGCCCGAGCAGGTCGCGGAGGTCGAGGCCGAGGCGGGCGACCTGATGAACGAGCTCGGCTACTCGTAGGCGTTTCTGTGCCGCGACTGCCTGCAGAGAAGATCCCGACCATCCCCGAGCCCGTGCGCGCGGTGCTGCGCAACGCGGTCTGGACGTACGGTAAGGCCACGGCTGCGATCAGGCCGCTGCCGGACTTCCTCATCATCGGCGCGCAGAAGGCGGGCACGACCGCCCTCTACGCCTACCTGCGCGAGACCCCGGGGATCACGGGCCCGTCCTGGAAGGAGGTCAGCTTCTTCGACCGGCACTACGCGCGCGGCGAGGCCTGGTACCGCGGCAACTTCCCGAACACGCTCAGGGCGCGCGGACTGGTCGGCGAGGCGAGCCCGAGCTACCTCTTCCATCCGCTCGCGCCCACACGTGTTGCCGCGCTCGTGCCCGACGCGAAGCTGATCACGCTCGTGCGCGACCCCGTCGACCGCGCGTTCTCCCACTACCAGCACGAGGTCGCGCTGGGCCGCGAGCCGCTCTCGTTCGAGGATGCCCTGGCGGCCGAGGACGAGCGCCTGCAGGGCGAGGAGGAGCGGATGCTCGCCGATCCCGCCTACTTCAGCCATGCCTGGTGGAACTACACGTACGCCGCGCGCGGGCGCTACGCCGAGCAGCTGGAGCGCTGGCTCGGCGCCTTCCCGGCCGAACAGCTGCTGATCGTTCCCAGCGAGGACCTGCTCGGCGAGCCCGAGCGGACGCACGCCCGCGTGCTCGAGTTCCTCGGCGCCGTACCGCAGTCGCTCGACTCGTACCCGCGGGTCTTCGAGCGAGAGTACGAGCCGATGCGTCCCGAGACTCGTGCCCGCCTCGCCGAGGAGTTCGCCGAGCCGAACCGCCGTCTCTACGCGCTGCTCGGGCGCGAGCTCGACTGGGCGTAGGACGGGCGGACGACGGCCAGGGTCACGAGACAGATCGCCGCGAGCAGGACGTAGGGCAGCGTGTCGCCGCCTGCCTGGGCGAGCGCGCCTCCGGCTGCAGGGGCGACGAGGGCGCCCGCCGCCCAGGCGCCGTTCATCGCGCCGAAGGCGAGGCCTTGCGCGATCCCGATTCGCTCGGCGCTCTCGGAGAAGAGCGCCATCCCGGGCGTGTAGAAGGAGCCGTACGCCATCGCGGACGCGAACACGAGGAACGCGACCACGGCCGCCGTCTCGGACCAGGCGAGCGCGAGCGAGACGGCGATCGAGCCGAACAGCGCCAGCCGAACCGGGAGGAGCCGGCCGTGCCGGTCGGTGAACCGGCCTAGGACCGGGTTGAGCACCGTCTCGGCGGCCGCCGTGACGAAGAACAGCCCGCCGATCGCGACGCCGCCCCAGCCGTTCGCGTGCAGCGTCAGCGGCGCCAGGACGTCGAGCACGCCGAAAAGCAGGGAGGGGAGGACGATCAGCCAGAGCGCGAACAGCAAGCGCCGGTCCGCTCGCCGGAGCGCCCCGATCGGCTGCGGCTGCGCGGCCACGCCCGGGGTTACTGCGACCCAGGCGCAGATGACGAACCCGATCGTGCTTACGCCGAGGAAGGTCGGCCGAACGCCGACGACGGTGGCCAGCGCCCCCAGCGCCGGCCCGAGCAGCGCGCCGAAGACGGCCGCCCCCATCGCGGTGCCGATCAGCGTTCCCCGTCGCCCGGGCGGTCCCGCACCGACGAGCCAGGCGAGCGCTCCCGCCCAGGAGAACGCGCTGCCGAACCCCTGCACGAGGCGCGCCACCGACAGCATCCAGGCGGTGTCCGCCAGCGCAAAGCCCAGGGTCGCCACGGCCGTTACCGCGATTCCGAAGACCACGGCCCGCTTCGGCCCGAAGCGCGAGGCCGCGACCCCGCCCGGGATCGCCGCGGCGAGCACCCCGGCTCCGTAGACGGCGAAGAGCACGCCCGCGCCCGTCTTGGAGAGGTCGTAGCGCTCGGTGAAGTGGGGGAGAAGCGGCGCGAGCGCCGTGTAGAACATCGTGTCCACGGCGACGACCGCGCTCAGAAGGATCAGGAGCCTGCGCACGGATTCGACGCTACCAAGCGGGTTTGTCCGGCATCTCGTGCACTAAGGCACGAAGTCCGCTAACTCAGCGCGGGGTTCCGCGTCGTATCCCTCTCGAAAGGGTCAGTCCGAACAGGGCTCCCGGAGCATGCTTCCGCGCCGTCTCGCGACGTGCTCTGGCGAGAGCCCTCAGGAGGTCGCTTCAACCGTGAACAACAACCGTGTCAAACGAATCCTCGTGCCCGTACTGGTGACGCTCGCCGTGGGCGCGACGGCCTCGAGCCTCTGGGCGGCGACGGGCCCGCCGAAGCCGAAGCCGCACTTGACGCCGCCCGTCGCGGTGAAGCACATGAACCCGAAGCTCGTCCGGAGCCTGCGCTCGAACACCTGGCGCTGGGAGAGCCTCATGGGGCTCCGCCACTCGCGCCTGGCCGTATCGCTGCAGTCCGAGCGCGCGCTGCACTACTGGCGGGCCCGCATGCAGCGCGTGCGCAGAGTCGCCGCCCATCCGCCGCACATGCGTGCCTGGCTCTGCATCCACCGCTACGAGGGAAGCTGGTTGGATTCCGGCGACCCGTACTGGGGTGGGCTCCAGATGGATCGTGGGTTCATGCGCTCCTACGCCACGAGGACGCTGCTCCGCCGCGGTTGGGCGAACCGCTGGACGCCGCTCGAGCAGATGTGGGTCGCCGAGCGCGCTCACCGCAACGGACGGGGCTTCTACCCCTGGCCGAACACCGCGCGCGCCTGTCACCTGCTCTAACCTGTTCTCATGTACGGCGCTCGGCAGGAGGCAAGGGCGTGACCGGTCTCCACGAGCCCGTCGCGGCTCTCGTCGCGGAGGGTGAGCGGGACGGCTGCCTCTGCCTGTCCCGCGTGAACGAGTTCGTCACCGAGCACGAGGTCGACGACGAGGAGCTTCGCCGCCTGTACGAGCAGCTCGACGAGCTCGGGATCGAGGTCACCGACGACTGCGCCCGCGCCGGCGAGGGGAGCACGTACATCAACGGCAAGCTGGCCGTCGCGACCACCGACGCGCTGCAGCTCTTCCTCAACGAGGCCGGGCGCTGGCCGCTGCTGACCGCCGAAGAGGAGGTCGAGCTCGCGAAGTTGATCGAGCGCGGCGACAAGGAGGCGAAGGACCGGATGATCAACTCCAACCTCCGCCTCGTCGTCTCGATCGCGAAGCGCTATCAGGGACTCGGTCTCTCGCTCCTCGACCTGATCCAGGAGGGGATCATCGGCCTCATCCGCGCGGTGGAGAAGTTCGACTGGCGCCGCGGCTTCAAGTTCTCGACCTACGCGACCTGGTGGATCCGCCAGGCGGTGCAGCGCGGCATCGCCAACAAGTCGCACACGATCCGGATCCCTGTGCACATCGCCGAGCGCGAGCGCCGGATCGCGCGGGCCGAGCGCGAGCTCGTCGCGCAGCTCGGGCACGAGCCGACCGAGGAGGAGATCGCGCAGCGGGCGAAGCTGTCGGAGAAGGAGCTGCGCGAGGTGCGGGAGGTCGCCCGCTCGGTTACGAGCCTCGACCGGCCGATCGGCGCGGAGAACGAGGGCGCGCTCGGCGAGCTGATCGCCTCCGAAGCCACTCCGCCCGAGGAGGAGATCACCGTCAGCCTCGAGCAGGACGTCCTCCGGCGCGCGGTGGCGCAGCTGCCCGAGCGCGAGCGCGAGGTCCTGAAGCTCCGCTACGGACTGAACGGCGACCGCGAGCCAGTCTCGCTCGAGGCGATCGGGAGACAGCTCGGCATCACCCGCGAGCGCGTGCGGCAGATCGAGGCTCGCGCCCTCGAGCAGCTCGCGGTCAACCGTGAGCTCGAGGCGCTGAACGTCGCGTAGCCCGAGCCCGGCGCGTCCTCAGCGTCCTCATGTTCACGCGCGCGCCCCTGGGGTGGGAGGGGGTTTGGGACGGTACCCGGCACGGCGCTCGACCGTGTGCCGAATCCGTGCCGGCTCTGGAGCAATTGTGTAACGCCCAGGCGTAGGCGCGAAACCGAGGATGCCGAGCGGCCCGTCAGCCACAATCAGGCCATGCCGACCACAGTCGCCCCGCGCGAGGTCCAGGTTCAGCAGCCGCGCAGCGTCGACGACGTCGAGCGCGACCGCCCCTGGATCGTGATCGTCTGGAACGACCCGATCAACCTGATGTCGTACGTCACCCTCGTGTTCCAGAAGCTGTTCGGCTACAGCAAGGCGAAGGCGACGCAGCTGATGCTTCAGGTGCACAACGAAGGGAAGGCCGTCGTCTCGAGCGGAACGCGCGAGAAGGCCGAGCACGACGTCTCGCGCCTGCACGCCCACGGCCTGTGGGCGACGATGCGCCAGGACTAGTGGAGCAGTGGCGCATCGAGCGGGCGGCGGAGGAGGGAGGCGTCATCGTGCGTCTGCCCGCCGAGGAGCAGGCGCTCCTTCTCGGCCTGGCGAACGAGCTCCGGTCGGGCCTCGACGCCGCGCCGGACGATCCCTCGCTCCGCCGTCTGTTCCCGCCGGCTTACGACGACGAGCGGGACGAGCAGGCCTATCGTGAGCTCGCGGCCGCGGAGCTGCTCGACGGACGCCGGCAGTCTCTGGACCTCTTGACCCGGACGGTCGGGCAGGAGCGCCTCTCGACCGCCGAGGCCGACGCCTGGCTCCGCGCCCTCAACGACCTCCGCCTCGCGCTCGGCACCCGCCTCGACGTCCAGGAGGACACCCTGCTCGACGGGCTCGACCCCGACGACCCCTCGGCGTCGGGGCTCGCCGTGTACGCCTACCTCTCCTGGCTGCAGGAGCAGCTGGTCGAAGCGCTGTCCCCGTAGACGACGCCTAGGTCCCGACGACCTGCACGATCCAGCGGCGGTCGCGCTCGCGGTCAAGCTCGAGGAAGAGCACGCGCTGCCAGGTGCCCAGACAGAGCTCGCCGTCGCGCACCGGGATCGACTCGCCGGCGGTTCCGAGCAGCATCGCCATGCAGTGCGAGTGCCCGTTGCCGAAGTCCATGTCCTCGGGGCAGATGTTCTCCGTGCGGCGATCCCAGTCGTCGTGGGCATAGTAGGTCTCGCTCGGCACGAGGCGCTTGAGCAGGTTGGCGAAATCCTCCAGGAAGCCGTCCTCGAACTCGTTCACCCGCACGCAGCAGGTCGTGTGGGGCGAGTACACGCACGCGATGCCGTCCACGACGCCGCTTTCCCGGACGGCCTCGTTGACCTCGTCGGTGATGTCGCGGACAGAGAGGCCGCCGGTGGTTCGAAGCTGTCGTTCGTGCTGGAAGACCTTCACCGTTCGCTCACCCTCCTTTGTGGACGGCCGCTGGAGTGCAGGCAGCGCCTATTGTGAGGGTTTCGCGCCGCCGCGTCGAGGATAACTGTCACAGACCGGCGCTACGCTTCGTCGCGCCGGGCCCGTAGCTGAACACGGAGGAACTCCTGGTTCCCCCGTGAGCCCCCTCCTTGTGAGCGGCGGCGTGCCGCAGGCGTGTCAGGAGCCGCCTCTTCTTGGCTTGCTCCGGACGGTTCTATCGTGGTGAGCCTCCCGCCGGGCGAAGCCCGGCTCCGGCGGCGGCTCGGGCTTGACCCACCGCGGACGGCGCTATGGTGGTCACCGCGGGCCCGTAGCTCAGCTGGTCAGAGCAGCGGACTCATAATCCGTTGGTCCCTGGTTCGAATCCAGGCGGGCCCATCAGCAGTCGGCCGACCTAGCTGAGCAGGCCCGCGACCTCTCGGCGGTACGGCTCGCTCTCGTAGGCGTGGAGCGGGTGCGGCTCGAGTTGCCTCTCGGTGATCTCCCCGCCGTGGCGGCGGTAGAGCGTGGGGAGGATGCGCCCGGTCTCGTCGACCTCGACGCTCGCGGCGACGGCGTCGTGGTCGAGCGCGTCCAGGAAGTGCGCGAGCGGGAGGATCCCGTCGTCCACGTAGACGCCCTGCTCGCCGGCGAGCACACGGCAGAGGTAGCCCTTCTGCACCCACAGCTCGGGCGCGGCGGTGAGCTCCCGGAGCAGGAACGAGACCGGGTCGTCGACCCGATCGCGCGGCCGCTTCCACCCGCCCAGCCGCGCGGCGAGGTGCTCGGCGAGGATGCGCGCGTTGTAGCGGAAGCCGTTCACCGAGGTCGAGCTGGCGCCGGCCCCGCGCTTGCCGATTCCCTTGGCGCCCGACGACGCGTTCCCGGCGAAGAACACGCCCGGCAGCGAGACGCTCTCCCAGAACGGAGTCAGCGCCGGGATGCGCCCGTCGTTGACGGTCACGAGCCCGAGCTTCGGGAGGTCGAGGAGCGGGGTCTCGAAGCCCGTGGCTGCGATCACGTCGTCGGCCCGGAACTCCAGCGCACCGTCCCAGGTCGTGCCGCGCGTGAAGACCCGGAAGCGGTCCGCCTCGCGCTCGATCCGCTCGATCGCGACGTCGAGCACGTAGGTGCCCGGCCCGCCGCGCGCGTACTCGTCGTAGGGGTGGAGGTACCTGATGCGGAGAGCCGAGAGCGCGGGCGCGTCCATCTGCACCGGCCGCGGCGAGCCGAGGACGATGCTCCGCGCCCAGGGGAGGATCCCCTGCGCGACCTCGAAGCCGGAGTTCCGCTTGCCGACGACGAAGACGTCGCGGTCGGCGTACCGCTCGGGGGTGTCGGTGTCCACGTAGTGGGCGGCGTGCTCGAGCCCGGGGACCGCCGCGCGCCAGGGCTTGGTCACGCCGATCGCGAACACGACTGCCCGGCAGCGGTACTCGCCGTCGCTCGTCTCGAGCACGATTCCGCTCTCCTCGTGGCGGGTCGCCTCCCAGGTGCAGCCGTAGCGCACCTGCAGCGCGGCCTGCTCCGCGAACGCGACGATCCCGGCCTCCATCTCGGCCCGGGACGGAAGGTCGTAGGCCCGGTCCATCAGCGCCGGAACGAGCGCCTTCAGCTCCGGCTCGTCTGCCAGGAGGCTGTTGTGGTCGTACCACTCGTACTCGCGCGACGTGCGCTCGACCGGGGCGTCCGGCTTCGTCCACGTGATCAGGCGCTGGAAGATCGGGAAGCGCTGGAACATCCCCGCCGGCCGCTCGTCCCGGGAGAGGACCGCGTGCTCGATCCCCAGGTGCCGGAGGCAGTAGCTCGTCTGCAGCCCGCCCGGGCCGCTCCCGACGACCACGACGTCGTACTCGCCGGGCGGGAACGGCCGCTCTACGGCCGCCAATTCAACGTGCCCTGTAGGCGGCGGGCCTCCATCCGCAGCAGCCGGAGCATGAGCTGCGGCCGCTCGAGCAGCAGACGCTCGAACTGCGCGGCCGGGATCACGAGGCAGCGGAGCGTCGTCGCCGCGACGACGTCCGCCGCGGGCGGCTCGCCGGTCAGCGCCGAGATCTCGCCGAAGAAGTCGCCGCGCGTGAGCTGGTGGCGATCCTCGCCGTCGACCTCGACCGAGGCTTCGCCCTCGAGGATGACGTAGAAGTTGCCCCCGCTCAGCCCCCTGCGGAGCACGCGCTCGCCCGCGGCGAAGACGTCCTCCTCGTGCGTGTGGGCGATCGCCTCGAGCTGCGACGGCGTCAGGTCGGCGAACAGGGCGAGCTGGCCCAGGCTCTCGGCGATGTCCACGGGGGACTTCTACCGCAGAGCGAGGCGCGGCGTCACTGGTTCGGCGTCGTGGACGGCAGCGCGTCCATGACCTCTTCGTCCGTCGGCGCGGTCTCCTCCTCCTGCCTGGCCCGGGACTTCTGGCCGGGAGCCGCGGCGCCGACGGTCGAGCTGAGCAGCATGTCCTGGGCGAGCCGCTCGCTGAACCCCGCGGCGAACGCGAACACGATGTAGAACGCCACGCCCTTCGTGCCCTTGAGCGTGTCGAGCGCGATCACGCCGCTCTTGAGCGCCAGGAACGTGATCAGCCCGAACACGCCGCCGACGAACGGGCGCAGCGCGCCGAGCGTGCGCAAGGTGTCCTTTCCGAACTCCCAGTCGACGGTGACCTTGTTGGAGGTCATGCGCGACATCACGCTCACGAGCGCGCCGACGGCGCCCGCCGCGAAGCAGAGGAGCGCGATCCGGGCCGGGGCGTCGGGGCTGGCCGTGAACCTGAGCACGATCGCCAGCAGGATCAGGATCGCCACGGGGAGCATCCCCAGCAGCATCCCGGCGACGTAGACGATCTGGCCGGAGCGCACCGCGGCCTTGCGGTAGTACGACTCGATCGTCTTCAGCTGCTCGCGGGTGGTGCGATCGATCTCGCCGACTGCCCGGCTGTCCTGCGCCCGGTCGGTCTCGGCGAACGCGAGGATGAAGCTGATCAGCGTGAAGAGCGCCTGCATCGCCAGCCGCTGGCTCGTGTCCCGAAGCACCTCGTGCACGCGGACGGAGAGGCTCTCGCATCGGTAGAGCAGCGCCATCAGCTTCGGCTTGTCCTTGGTCGACCAGTTCGTGGCCCAGTGCAGCTGGACGACGTCCGGCAGGATCATCGGGCGCCGCTTGATCGTCAGCGCGACGGCGGAGGCCTCGTCGTCGCACCAGTAGGCGCTCACGATCTTGCCGTTCTCGGCCTCGAACCGCGCCTTGAACTCCTGGTAGCGCAGCTCTGCAGGCCCCTCGTACGGTTCCTGGTGGGCCTTGTGCAGCTCCTGCTGGCGGAGATGGTGCACCCAGACCAGCTCGGGGAACGACGCGTCGGGCGCCGGCTCCCGACGGCGAAGGAGTCCCCGGAGGCCCCGCGTCCTCGAGGCCCCGACCGAAGTCGCGCCAACCGCGTTCACGAAAGCCCGGGGCCGATCGTCTCGCGCACGCGCCCGACGACCTCGGACGCAAGTGGCACGGCCTTCTCGTCCTCCTCGAGGATGGCGCGGAACGCCTCGTTGCACCAGCGCTTCACGTCCGCCTCGGGCGCGCCGTCGAGCAGGATCCCGATGAACCGCTCCGCGCCGTCCAGGCGGCCCCAGAGGTAGTCCTGCTCGCGCCCCCGGCGGCTGAGGAAGGCGCCGAAGTGGCCCTTCTGCGCGCCGATCAGCTTCTTCTGCTTCTCGTCGCCCGGGAGCGTGATCCGGTGCGCGTCCCGCGGGCTGATCCGCACGATCTCGACGAAGTCGCGCTCGCCGACGTCGCTCAACGCCTGGATCGGGTAGAGGAGGACGTCCCAGAACGGGAAGCCGAGGTACCGCACGAGCAGGTCCCAGCGGCACGCGTCGCTCCAGCCGTCCGTCAGCTCGAGCAGGCCGCCGTAGAGCTTCGCCGTGAAGCCCGAGAGCTGCTTCTTCAGGTGCTCGCGCAGCGCGGTCTCGAGCGCGTCGAGCTGCGCGCGATGCTCCTTCATGAAGGCGTGCAGGTCGAAGCCGTTGTGCTCCATGAACTCGCGCATCGCCGCGGCGGAGAAGCACGTCGTGAACTGGTTGGTGAGCGCCTGGTCGAAGCTCGCGCCGGACATCGCGTCGCGCAGCGTGCCCACGGCTTCCCAGAGCCGGCCCTTGGCCACGTCGATCTGCTCGCGCATCGGATACCCGGGCTGGCCCGCCGACTTGTAGAGGTGGCTCAGGCCGTCGATCACGAAGCGCAGGCGCCGGTCGCCGTACCCGAGGTCGAAGTCGAGCAGGAAGTCGAGCTGCTCCTTGGACGGCTCCATGTACTGCTCGAAGAGCTTCCGCTGCTCGGCCCAGCTGCGGAGGGAGCTCCGGGTGAGGAGCGCATGCGTCGAGTCGGGCGGGAAGCCGCAGACGGTGCAGGCGGTCTCCGCGTAGCGGTCGACGACCCCGCTGATCTTGAGCCGGACGTACGTCGCGTAGCTGAAGCCGGCGCTGCGGCGCGCCTCCTCGGCCGTCTTCGTCCGGATCTCGGTGAGCTTGGGATCGGCGGCATTCTTCGGGATCGCGGGCAGCGCTCCGGCGATCTGCCGGACCTGCTCCTCGACCGTGTCCCAGCTCGTCTCGACGATGTCCTTGATCCGCCGGACCCGCTCGTTCAGCGCGCCGACCTCGACCAGGTCGTCGAGGATCGGCTCAGCCCTCGGCAGCCCGGTCAGGCCCCCGAGCGCCGCGGACAGCGTCGAGGGCGGCAGGCGGTGGGTCGGGCTGAGGCCGAGCCCGGGGTCGGGCTCCAGGTAGAGGAGGCGCCGGTCGACCTGGAGGTCTGCCGGGCGCTCACGGATCGCCTCGATCGCCGGGCCGAACGGCTTGTTGTCGAGCACGCCGCCGTCGACGAACCACGTCCAGGACGGCGGGAACTTCGCGAGCTCGTACTGTGGGAAGAACCGCTGCGCGAGCTCGTCGAAGTCGACGGGACGATCGGCGCCGAGCCACTCCTGGAGCGACTCGAAGCTGACGGGCGGGAATGCTCCGGGGATGCACGAGGTCGTGCGCGCTGCGAACGTGAGCGCGCCGTTCGACGCGAGGTCGAAGTCATCGTCGTGGTCGTCGCCGCCGTAGCGGAACGTCAGCACGTGGCGATGGCGCGTGTCGTGGATCGGGTTCGGGTCCGCGTAGGGCACCTGACGGCTGTAGCCGAAGAAGTCGGTCGCGGTCACGAACAGCTCGAGCTTGTGCCGGTCGGGCATCAGCGTCGTCAGCGTCTTCGGGCTCGAGCCTGTCTCGTCCATCTGCTTGAACGCGTCGTAGATCCAGCGGGCCATCAGGTCACCCCTCAGCGGCGCCTGCTTCAGCGCCCGTGCGGCGACCCACGCGAACTTCAGCGGCCGCGTCGGCACCCAGCGCGGGGCCGCGAGCAGGCCGTCGATGTCGCCGTGGTCGAACCAGACGTCGCGGAAGCCGTCCTGGGAGAGGTTGTGCGCCAGCGCCTTGGCCAGGCACACGCCGTTGATGCCGCCCGCGGACGTTCCGGCGATGACGTCCACGACCACACGCGTCCGGAGGTGCTCGCTGTTCCGCTGGGCCAGCTCCTCGAGCAGACGGGCGTAGGTGCGCTCGCTGGCCGAGCCGTTGTCGCCATTCCCCGCCTCCAGCGACGCGGAGGCCTTGACGAGCCGGTTCAGCTCCTTCGTGATGCCGTGCATGTAGACGGCGAGCGAGGACCCTCCGTAGCACACCAGCGCCAGGCGGAGCTCCTTCGTGGGGACGGCGACCACGGGTACAAGGCTCTCACCATGGGCGTAGATGTCAAGACCCGTGGCGCGGCTAGAATCAGGAGGATGGCCGAGACCGGAACGATGCGGGTCAAGTCGGGCCTCGCCGAGATGCTGAAGGGCGGGGTGATCATGGACGTGACGACCGCCGAGCAGGCCCGAATCGGCGAGGACGCGGGCGCCGTAGCGGTGATGGCGCTTGAGCGCGTCCCGGCCGACATCCGCGCCGAGGGCGGCGTCGCACGCATGGCCGACCCGGACAAGATCGTCGAGATCCAGGAGGCCGTCACGATCCCGGTGATGGCGAAGTGCCGCATCGGCCATTTCGTCGAGGCGCAGATCCTGGAGGCGCTCGAGGTCGACTACGTCGACGAGAGCGAGGTGCTGACGCCCGCCGACGTGCAGCACCACGTGGACAAGTGGACGTTCACCGTCCCGTTCGTCTGCGGCTGCACGAACCTCGGCGAGGCGCTGCGCCGGATCTCCGAGGGCGCCGCGATGATCCGCACGAAGGGCGAAGCCGGCACCGGCGACATCGTCAACGCGGTGACGCACATGCGCTCGGTCTTCGGCCACATTCGCAGGCTCGGCGCGCTGCGGGAGGAGGAGCTCTACGCCGAGGCGAAGGAGCTGCGCGCGCCGCTGGAGCTCGTCAAGTGGGTCGCCGAGCACGGCCGCCTGCCGGTCGTGACGTTCACGGCCGGGGGAATCGCCACGCCCGCCGACGCGGCGCTCTGCATGCAGCTCGGCGCCGACGGCGTCTTCGTCGGCTCGGGGATCTTCAAGTCAGGCGACCCATCGACCCGCGCGAAGGCGATCGTCGAGGCGACCACGCACTTCCGCGACCCGGAGATCCTCGGCCGTGTCTCGCGCGGCCTCGGCGACGCGATGGTCGGCCTCTCGGCCGCCTCCCTCTCCCCGGACGAGCTGCTCGAGACGCGCGGCTGGTAGCCGCGGGCGCATGAGCGACGCGCCGAGAATAGGAATTCTCGCGGTGCAGGGAAACGTGCGCGAGCACGCCGCGATGCTGCGACGGCTCGGCGCCTCGCCGGTCGAGGTCCGGAAGCCGGAGCAGCTCGAGGAGCTCGACGGGCTCGTGATCCCGGGCGGCGAGTCGACGGCGATCATGCGGCTCGTCCGGCTCTACGGGCTCGAGGAGGCGATCCGCGGCTTCGAGCGCCCGCTCTTCGGCACCTGCGCGGGGATGATCCTGCTCGACCGACGGCATCTCGGCCTGCTCGACCTCGAGGTCGACCGCAACGCCTACGGCCGGCAGGTCGCGAGCTTCGAGGCCGACCTCGCGCTCGCCGGCGACGAGCGGCCCCTGCACGGGGTGTTCATCCGCGCGCCGCGCGTGGTCGGCGCCGGGCCCGGCGTCGAGGTGCTCGCCGAGCTCGACGGCGAGCCGGTGCTGCTGCGCCAGGGCCGGATGATGGTCGCGTCGTTCCATCCCGAGCTGACCGACGACACCCGCGTCCACGAGCGGTTTCTCGACCTCGTCCGGGAGGAGATGCATGTCGGGGCATAGCAAGTGGAGCTCGATCAAGCACAAGAAGGGCGCCGCCGACGCGAAGCGCGGCAAGCTCTTCTCCAAGCTCTCGCGCGCGCTGATCGTGGCCGCACGCGAGGGTGGCCCCGACCCGGCTTCCAACCTCGCGCTCGCCAACGCGATCGAGAAGGCGCGCTCCTACTCGATGCCGAAGGAGAACATCGAGCGGGCGATCGCGCGCGGCTCCGGGGCCGACGCGGACGCGGAGAGCTTCGAGCAGGTCGTGTACGAGGGCTACGGGCCGGACGGCGTGGCCGTGCTCGTGGAGGCGCTCACCGACAACCGCAACCGCACGGCGGCCGACGTGCGCGCGGCGTTCGCCAAGCACGAGGGCAACCTGGGCGGGACGGGCGCCGTCG
The DNA here is from genome assembly GCA_963716865.1 of uncultured Actinomycetes bacterium. GTDB lineage: Bacteria > Actinomycetota > Thermoleophilia > Gaiellales > Gaiellaceae > AC-32. The sequence goes on along the minus strand of CAVQUF010000005.1, from coordinate 475,147 downwards.
CGTGGCTGTTCGAGCGCCGAGGGGTAATCCTGGTCGAGGCGGAAGGCGTCGACGAGGACGAGTTGACGCTCGCGGCCGCCGACGGCGGCGCCGAGGACGTCGAGCGCGACGGCTCGAGCTTCCGAGTGACCGCCGCGCCCGAGGACCTCACCGCGGTCCGCGAGGCGATCGAGGAAGCAGGGATCGCGGCCGACTCCTCGGAGCTGACGATGGTGCCCAAGACGACGATCAGCCTCGACGACGAGAGCGCGGCCCGGATGACGCTGCGCCTCATCGACGCGCTCGAGGAGAACGACGACGTCCAGGAGGTCTACGCCAACTTCGACATCCCCGAGCGCGTGATGGAAGCCGTCTTGTAACGGGGGAACCCCTGGTTCCCGCGTTCAGCCCCTCCTTGCGCGCGTCGGCGCGCTTCGCACGTTTCAGGAGCCGCCCAGGCCGGTCTTCGTGCCAACGTGCGGCGCCACCACGGCGAACTGATGCCCTCGACCTGACTACCGCTGAGATGCGGCCCTGCGCGGTGCGGCGCTCAGCGAATCCGGTACGGGGCGCAGCTGCGCGCGTGGTTGCCGGCCCGGTCCCAGGCCTTCACGCAGAACTGGTAGCGGCCGGCGCGCATGCTCATCGGCAGGCGGCGCTTGCTCCAGAAGCCCAGCGGTCTCGTCCAGGTGGTCTCGACGAAGGGGAACGATCGCGCGAGGACGGGGAAGCCGTGCCATTCGAGCGTGGCGCGATACCTGACCGCGCCGCGATCGTCGGCGACCCGCGCCGTGAAGTGCGCGGTCGTCCCGCGCCGGGCCTTGCCGCCGTAGGCGCGAACTCTGGGCCTGATGAGATCGGGGGCGAGCTTGACGGTGAACGACCCGACTGCGCTGACCGCGCCGTTGAACTTCACGCGCCAGTAGAACGTCTTCCCGTACGGCGGTCCGTAGGCCTGCGACGGAGTCCACGTCGTCCAGCAGCCGTAGTCCTGGACGGAGCAACTGTGGCCCTCGATGCCGACCATCTGCGGGGGGCCGAAGCTGCGGTCGCTCGAGAGCTGCCAGTAGGTCGTGACGGTTCCCTGCTTCGGCGCGTCCGGCCAGATCACCAGCCAGCGATACGTGATGGTCGCTCCGGGCTTGAGCAGGACCGTCGAGCCGTCCGTGGGTGTCAGCAGCTTCACGGTCGGCGCGGCGGCTGCCGGCTCAGCGCTGCCGAGCGCAAGCACGGCCACGGCTGCTGCGAACGTGACGAGTCGGGCGAAGCGAAACGGGCGGTCCGGCGGCATTCGTGCTCCTCTGGGCGGACGTGCGGCTATCCGTTCAATCGGCCGGACGGGCGCGCTGGGGCATCACCCGCGCGAGGGCTATCCGCCTTTGGGCGAACAGAGGAACATCCGGTCCGATCCCTAAGGTGGCGCCGTGAAGGTCCTCGGAATCGATCCGGGCACTGCAGCGTGCGGTTACGGCATCGTCAACGACGACGCCGGCCGCCTCAGGGCGGTCGACCACGGGTGGTGGCAAACAGCTGCCCGGGAGCGCCCCGAGCTGCGCCTGAAGACGATCTTCGACGGCGTCACCGAGCTGCTGGAGGCGCACGGGCCGGAGGCCGTCGTGCTCGAGGAGTCCTTCGTCGGCGCCGACGCCCGTACCGCGCTCTCCGTCGGCCAGGCCCGGGGCGCCGTGCTCGTCGCTGCCGCGGCGCTCGGCGTCGAGTGCGCTGAGTACGCGCCCGCGCACGTGAAACAGGCCGTCTGTGGCTACGGTCGCGCGGAGAAGGCGCAGGTGCAGCGGATGGTCGCGGCGATCCTCGGGATGCGGTCCCCTCCGTCGCCGCACCACGCCTCCGATGCTCTCGCGGTCGCCATCTGCCACGCGCTCGCGCCGCCTCTGCTCAAGGCGGCGGGATGATCGCTCGCCTGCGCGGCAAGCCGGTCGCGCGCGCGGGCGAGCGGCTCGTACTCGAGGTCGGGGGCGTCGGCTACGCCCTGGCCGTGACGCCGACGGCGTCGCGACTGGCCGAGCGCGTGGAAGAGGTGACGCTCGAGACGTACCTCCACGTGCGCGAGGACGCGCTGCAGCTCTACGGGTTCGCCGAGCCGGCCGAGCGGGAGCTTTTCGAGCACCTGCTCGCGGTGTCTGGAGTGGGGCCGAAGGTCGCGCTGGCGATCGTCTCCGGCTCGCCTCCGGCCGAGCTGCGCCGTGCGATCGCGCTCGACGACACGGCCCGCTTCGAGGCGATCCCCGGAATCGGCAAGAAGACCGCGCAACGCGTCGTGCTCGAGCTCAAGGAGAAGCTCGGCTCGGCCGTCACCGCGCCCGAGTCGGGCCACCTCGGCGCCCGCGACGCGCTCGTCGAGCTCGGGTTCTCCGCGGTCGAGGCGGAGCGGGCGCTGGCGCGAATCGACCCCGACCTCGCGGTCGAGGAGCAGGTGCGGCAGGCGCTGCGAGAGGCGGCCTGACCGTGACTGAGACCGAGACGCAGTTCCTCGCGCCCGCGGCCGCTGCCGATGAGGACGAGCTCGACCGCTCGCTCCGCCCGCGGCGGCTCGACGAGTTCGTCGGCCAGGAGCGCGTCAAGGAGCAGCTCTCGATCGCGCTCGAGGCGACCCGGACGCGGGGCGAGGCCCTCGACCACGTCCTTCTGATCGGCCCGCCCGGCCTCGGAAAGACGAGCCTCGCCTACATCGTCCGCGAGGAGCTCGGCGTCGGGCTGCGCTCGGCGGCCGGGCCCGCGCTCGAGCGCAAGGGCGACGTGGCCGCGATCCTGACCGCGCTCGGCGAGCGCGACGTCCTCTTCATCGACGAGATCCACCGCCTTGGCCGAGCGGTCGAGGAGATCCTCTACCCGGCCCTGGAGGACTTCCGGCTCGACATCGTGGTCGGCCAGGGACCGGCGGCCCGGACGCTCACGCTCGACCTGCCGCCGTTCACGCTGATCGGCGCGACGACGCGGACGGGGCTCCTGACCAGCCCGCTGCGCGACCGCTTCGGGATGACCTTCCGGCTCGAGCACTACGAGCCGGAGGAGCTCGCGAGCATCGTCCGCCGCTCGGCTCGGATCCTCGACGTCGAGATCGAGGGCGAGGCCGGCGACGAGATCGCCCGCCGCTCGCGCGGGACGCCGCGGATCGCCAACCGCATCCTGCGCCGCGTCCGCGACGTCGCCGAGGTCAGGCATCAGGGAGTGATCACGACCGCGGTCGCCCGCGAGGCTCTCGAGCTGCTCGAGGTCGACGAACGCGGCCTGGAGCGGACCGACCGCGCGCTCCTGCGGATGATCTTCGAGAAGTTCGAAGGCGGCCCGGTCGGTCTCTCGACGCTGGCCGTGGCGCTGGGCGAGGAGACGGACACGATCGAGGACGTCTACGAGCCGTACCTGCTCCAGCTCGGCTTCCTTCAGCGAACGCCGCGAGGCCGCGTCGTCACGCGTCTCGGCCGCGAGCACATCGGTGCGGCCGGAGGCGCCGACGAGAGCCTCTTCTAGTGTCCGAGCTCTGGCTTCCCGGAATGTCCGGGCCGCTGGACGCGCTCGTGACGCGCGTCCTCCAGCGCGTGGAGGCCTTCGCCGCCGAGCACGGGAAGCCGCCGCGCGTCGACGTCGACCTGCGCGACGGGGCGACCGTAACCGTGCGCTCGATCTCAGCCGAGCCGGGCTTCGGCTTCGTCACCCTCACTCCGCACCCGGACGAAGAGGGCGGCATCGAGGAGTGGATCGTCCCCGTCGGCGCGTTCGCCCGCGTCACGCTCAGCCTCGCCGAGGAGCACGAGCCCTTCGGCTTCTCGCTGCCCGACTGAGCCGGGGAAGGGCCGCGTCGCACGGCCCTTCCCCACACGCTCGGAAGCGGCGCCTCAGCTCGACGCCTTGTCTGCGTAGCCGGCGAGCACCGTCTGCCAGCCCTGGTTGTAGCCCTGCCGGGCCTCTGCTGCCTGCTCGCCGAGCCGATCCCAGCCGCGATGCTCGAGGTCGACGCGTGTCTTCCCGTCCTCGTCCGTGAACGTGACCTCGATCTCGGTGCGCGGCCTGTCCTGGTCGCGGCTCGGGTTCCACTCGAGCACGAACCGGTGCGGCGGCTCGAACGCGGTCACGTGCGCCCAATCGAGCTCCTCGCCCTTCGTCGTCCGTTCGTAGACGCGGCCGCCTGGGCCGTCGAAGACGACCGTCTCGGGCGCCGAGCCCGTCTCGCCCACCTCGATCGAGTGGGTCGCGAGGGGCCACCACTCGTGGATCCGGTCGGTGAACGTCTCGAAGGCGTGCTCGACCGAGCAGTCGACGGACACCGTTCGGTGAATCGCTTCCGTGCCTGCTGCCTGCGTGCTCATCCGTTCCTCCTCTCGCGTTCGGCCTCCGCCTTGAAGCTCGCGAGGGCCTGTGTCCAGAAGTCGTCGAAGTAGTCGCGCAGCTCTCCGAGCGCATCGGGGTCGACGCGGTAGAGCCGACGCGTGCCGTTTCGCCGCTCGCGCACGAGGCCGGCCTCCTTCAACACGCGCAGGTGCTGCGAGACCGCGGGACGGCTCACGGGAAGCTCGTCCGCGATCTCGCCGACCGCGAGGGCGCCTTGGCGAAGTCGTTCGAAGATCGCCCGGCGGGTCGGGTCACCTAGCGCATCCATGGCGTTTCGGTAAGCCATGACTTACGTAAGTCTACGCTTACCGTGAGCGGGAAGTCAAGCCCGCCGAAACTGGAGCTCGTGCCAGGACGGCGTGGGCGCGAGCTCGAGCAGCGCGCGCTCGCCTCCCGGCTCGAGGTACGCGAAGTCGGAGGAGCCGTCGTCCCAGCTGATGTCGAGCCGGCCGTCCTTGACGCGATGATCGAGCCAGGCGCCCCGGAAGACGAGCTTGCGCAGCCAGTAAACGAGCGACTCGCCGTCCACGAGCGAGAGCCGCTCCCAGTGGCGCACGAGGTAGCGCCCGAGATCGCTGCGGGGTTCCTCGATGATGCCGTCGGCCGTCAGCTCCACGAGGTCCTCGGTCTCCTCCTCGTCGAGCTCGTTGTCGTCCACGAGGCCGAGCTTGAACGCCGCTGCCGACACGCGCTGGGCGAAGTCGGCGGCGTTGAAGCTGAAGCGGAGACGGAGGAACTCGACCACGATGTCATCGCCGGACGAGTAGTTCTCGACGTCCACGATCAGAGGATAGCCCCCTCAGTAGACTGGCTCGGTGAGCTCGCGGGCGGTGCTGCTCTCCGGTGTGGCCACTGCCGCGCTCGTGCTGCTGGCCGTCTGGCTGTTCGATCTTTCGCTCGATCGGGCCGCGGTGCTCGCGCCGGTCATCGTGGTCGTGGCCGGCGCCGCGGCGGGGCTCGTCGTGCTGTGGACGCGCGTCGGGTGGGAGGCGATCCGTGGGCGGGAGCACCGGTGGCTGATCGTCGCCGGGGCGCTCGCCGTGATCGCGCTCCTGGTCGTCCTCTCCGCGCTCGGTCTCCGGCTGCCGCGCGAGTAGCGCGACCCGCCTCGCCGTCCGGCGGCCTCCGTACCGTGAACCGCCCATGTCGGCCCGTCAGTGGATGTTGCGCGGCCCTGCGCCGCACGAGCAGGTAGACGCGCTCGCGCGCGACCTCGACCTGGCTCCGGCCACGGCCGCGGTGCTCGTTCGGCGCGGCTACGGCGATCCCGAGAGCGCCCGGGTCTTCCTGGACGCCGAGCTGCCGGGGCACGATCCGTTCCTGCTCGGCGACATGACCGCTGCGTGCGAGGCGATCCAGGGCGCGGTCGCCGCGGGAAGGCGCATCTGCGTCCACGGGGACTACGACGCGGACGGGATCTGCGCGACCGTGCTTGCCGTCCTCGTCCTGCGCGAGCTGGGCGCGGACGTCTCCTGGCACCTCCCGAGCCGCTTCGACGAGGGCTACGGCATCCACTCGGACACGCTCACGCGCCTCGCCGAGGAGGGCTGCGGGCTCGTGCTGACCGTGGACTGCGGCGTGACCGCGGTCGAGGAGGTCGCACACGCGCGGGAGCTGGGGCTCGAGGTCGTCGTGACCGACCACCACCGTCCCGGGGAGGAGCTGCCTTCCTGCCCGGTCGTCGGGCCGTACCGGGGCGACTATCCGTTCCGCGAGCTGTGCGGCACGGGAGTCGTGTGGAAGCTCGGCGAGGCGCTGCTCGGCGCCGAGTCGGATGCATTGAGACGCCACCTCGACCTGGTCGCGGTCGCGACGGTCGCCGACGTGGTCCCGCTCGTGGACGAGAACCGTGGGCTCGCGGTAGCGGGGCTGCGGGCGCTCGCGCGAACGCAGAAGCCGGGGCTGCGAGAGCTGATGCGCTCAGCCCGGGTCGACCCGGCGACGGTCGACGCGGGCGCGATTGGCTTCCGTCTCGCCCCGCGCCTGAACGCCGCGGGCAGGCTCTCCCGGCCGGAGGCGGCGCTCGAGCTCCTGCTGACCGAGGAGAAGGAATCCGCCGTGAAGCTCGCGGCGCAGCTCGAGGAGCTGAACCGCGACCGCCAGGCGGTCGAGGAGCGGATCCTGCGCGAGGCGCTGGAGGCGATCGAGGCCTGGCCCGAGGCGCGCCGCAGCCGGCGCGCGTACGTGGTCGCGGGCGAGGGCTGGCACGAAGGCGTGATCGGGATCGTCGCCTCGCGTCTGGTGGAGCGCTACAACCGCCCGGTCGTCCTGATCGCGGGAACCGACGGCGACTGGAAGGGCTCTGGGCGCTCGATCGCGTCGTTCGACCTCCACGACGGGCTGCAGGCCTGCGCCGGCCACCTCGAGCGCTGGGGCGGCCACGCCGCCGCGGCGGGACTCTCGATCCGTCCCGAGGAGATCGAGGCGTTCGCGGAGGCTTTCGGCGCCGTCGCGGACGCCCAGCTCGGCGACGAGGAGCTGAGATCCCTCACGACGGTCGACGCGCTCGTCCACGGCGGCGAGCTCACGCTCGACCTCTGCGCGGAGCTCGCGCGGCTCGCCCCGTTCGGGCTCGGCAACCCGGGCGTGACGCTCCTGCTCGCCGGCTGCGAGATCGCGGACATCAACGCCGTCGGCGACGGCAAGCACCTCAAGTTCCGCGTCCGTGAGGACGGGCGCGACTCGGGCAGCGCGATCGCGTTCCGCTTCGGGTCCCAGCTCGAACGGCTGCGCCGCGTCGGGCACTACGACGTCGCGTTCCGGCTCGAGGAGAACCGCTGGAACGGCACCGTCGCGCCGCAGCTGAACGTGCGCCAGGTCTACGAGGCCGACGAGCGCTACCTCGAGCGGCGCGAGTGGCTCAAGGGCGAATGGCGCAAGGATCCGGGGGCGCGTGATCCAGCGGCCGCCGCGATCTTCGCCGAGCTGGCGCTAGACGAAAAGGGTGCGAAGCGACACCTGCTCGAGTCGGAGCGGTTCCTCGCTCTCCTGGCCGAGCCGGAGCTCGCCCGGGCCGCCTGACGCGGGTATCTTTCGAGCGAGATGTTGCAACGGCTGAAGAGGCTCAAAGAAAAGGTGCGCCGGCGGTTCGACCACGGCGACGTGATCAGCGGAGGCGAGCGGCCCGTCGAGAAACTGGACGCCGCGGCGCAGGCGATGGGCGATTCGGGGGCAATTCCGCCGAACTACGTCAAGGCGTACGACGAAGGCCGGCCGAAGCACTAGATGTTCGAGAGGCTCAAAGAACGGTTTCGGCGTTTTCGCGAGCGTGGCGACTTGGCGGTCGAGGACCGGCCGGACTCGAACGTGGACGCGCTGGCGGCAACCCGTCCCAGCGCGCCGGACTCGTCAGGCGACCACATGCCGGGAACCGTTCCGCCCGGCTACATCAAGACCTACGACGAAGGTCGGCCGAAGCACTAGCGCCTAGCCGCGCGGCGTTCCGAGCGCCGCACGGTGAACCCGGCGCCGGCGCCAGGGGCGCGTCGCGCGCGCGGTGTCGTCGAGCGTGACGAGCAGCCGGGCGAGCCTGGCGGCCTTCCGTTCCTGGTGTCGCTTGCCCATGGACAGGCCGCATTCGCCCCGCGCGAGCCGGCTCCTCCCGCAACCCGTGCCCCGGAAGCCCGGGAGTACACTTTTTGTATGACGGTTCTCGAGGCAGGCGAACGGCACCAGGAGCTGATCGACGAGCTCATCTCGGACGTCGCCGCCTACGACGAGGACGTCGACAGGGACCTCCTCCAGCGCGCGTTTCGCTTCGCGGCGATCGCGCACGAGGGACAGCAGCGCCGCTCGGGCGAGGACTTCATCCACCACCCGTGGGGCGCCGCGAAGATCTGCGCCGAGCTCCGGCTCGACGAGCAGACGATCGCGGCCGCGCTCCTGCACGACGTCGTCGAGGACACGGACACCGACATCAAGGAGGTCCGCGACGAGTTCGGCGACGAGATCGCGCAGCTCGTCGAGGGCGTCACGAAGCTGACGCGGATCCAGTTCCAGAGTCGCGAGCAGGCGGAGGCGGAGAACTACCGGAAGATGATCGCTGCGATGGCGCAGGACGTGCGCGTGATCCTGATCAAGCTCGCCGACCGGCTCCACAACATGCGAACGATCGAGTACCTGGGGAAGCAGAAGCAGATCCAGAAGGCGAAGGAGACGCTCGAGGTCTACGCGCCGCTCGCGCACCGGCTAGGCATCAACAAGCTCAAGTGGGAGCTCGAGGACCTCGCCTTCATGACGCTGCACCCGCGCAAGTACGAGGAGATCACGGCGATGGTGAGCGAGCGCCGGCCCGACCGCGAGGAGCACGTGCGCGAGGCGGCGATGGTGCTCAAGGCCGAGCTCGAGAAGGTGGACATCCCGGCTGACATCTCGGGACGCGCGAAGCACTTCTACTCGATCTACGACAAGATGACCAAGAAGGGCCGCGAGTTCAACGAGATCTACGACCTCACGGCCATGCGGGTGATCGTCGAGCGGGACGGCGACGAGGGCACGCGAGACTGCTACGGCGCGCTCGGTCTGATCCACTCGCTCTGGAAGCCGATGCCCGGCCGCTTCAAGGACTACGTGGCGATGCCGAAGGTGAACGGTTACCGCGCGCTGCACACGACCGTGATCGGGCCGGAGGGCCGGCCGCTCGAGATCCAGGTGCGCACGCGGGAGATGCACGAGACCGCCGAGCTCGGGGTCGCCGCGCACTGGCGCTTCGACAAGCGAGGGCGCAAGGTCGCGGACGACGAGTGGCTCGCCTGGGTGAAGCAGCTGATGGACTGGCAGGAGGAGGAGGCAGACCCGCGCGAGTTCATGAAGGCCGTCCGCGGCGACCTCTTCGACGACGAGGTCTACGTCTTCACGCCGAAGGGCGAGATGAAGGTGCTCCCCTCCGGCTCGACTCCGATCGACTTCGCGTACGCCGTCCACACCGACGTCGGCCACCGGACGGTCGGGTCGAAGATCAACGGACGGATCGTCCCGCTCCACTACCGGCTCAAGAACGGCGACTTCGTCGAGATCCTGACCACGAAGACCGGCCGCGGCCCGTCGCGCGACTGGATCTCGATCGCAGCCTCTTCGCGGGCGCGGAACAAGATCCGCCAGTGGTTCTCGCGCGAGACGCGCGAGGAGACCGAGCAGAAGGGCCGCGTCGCCCTCGAGGCCGCGCTGAAGAAGCAGAACCTGCCCTACAAGAAGCTGCAGGGCTCCTCGGTGCTCGCGCAGGTGATCCGCGAGACCGGCTTCAAGAAGGCCGAGGACTTCTACCTCGCGCTCGGCTCGGGCAAGCTCCAGGCAGGCCAGATCGTCAACAAGGTGATCCAGCGCCTGAAGACGGAGGAGGTCGCCGAGGAGGAGACCGTCCCGCTGAAGGCGCCGAAGGCGCGGCACGCGGTCTCGAGCGACAACGTCGGCATCAACGTCCGCGGCGTCGCGGACGTGCTCGTCCGGCTGGCGAGGTGCTGCACGCCCGTTCCCGGCGACAAGATCGTCGGCTACGTCTCGCTAGGCAAGGGGATCACGATCCACCGCGAGGACTGCTCGAACGTGAAGGCGCTCCGCCGCAACCCGGAGCGGTTCACGCCGGTCTCCTGGGACGGCGGCGCCACGCGGAGCTTCCGCGTCCAGATCGCGGTCGACTCGTGGGACCGCCCGCGCCTCCTGGAGGACGTGGCCCGGACGTTTGCCGAGCACGGCTCGAACATCGTCGAGTACGGCGGTCACGTCGAGGACCAGCTCGCCAAGAACTGGTACGTCGCGGAGGTCGGCGACGTCAAGTCGCTACGGAGCCTCCTGACCGCGCTGCGCAACCTCGACGCGGTGTTCGACGCGTACCGCGTCACGCCCAGCTGACCCGTCGGGCGAATCCCTCGATCGGGGGATCATCCCTCGAACGAGCGGGGTACCTCGGACGAGGGATGGCGCCTCCGCCGGTACCTGAGTACAACGAGAGATAGGGGAGGGGGGCTTCACCAAAGAGCTGCGGCGCCCGCTCGTTTCGAGGACGGCGGGCGGGCGCCCCAGCGCTTCACGCTTCAGGACAGCCGGCTCAGCTCCTGCGGCCCCTCGATCGAGTAGAGCCGGGGAGTAGCCCGTTCGAGGGCGCGCCCCGGGACGAGGGCCCAGAAGCGCCCCTGGTTGGCCGGCGCCACCGCGACGATCCTGCCGCCTGCTGTGACGGCGACGTCGTGGACCGAGCCCGCCACCTGCCCGCTCACCTGGACGGGGTCGGTCGAGCGGTCGAGTGCGTCGAGCCGAACCGGGCCGCCGGAACGGACGTGCAGGTCGGCGAGCCGTCTGCCGAGCAGCGACCTGTACGGCCCGACCGCATACAGGGTCGTCACGGGCTCGTCCGAGCCGAAGAGCGCGAGCTGTCGCCGTAGAGCCTCCTCGTGCTTCGCCTCGAGCTGCGCCACGGGGACGACGAAGCGCGCGCCGTGGTCCTTGATCACGACGACGTCGCGCTCGGGTGAAGGCCGTCCCAGAACCGAGCGACCATCGACGTGCCACGGAATGCGGATCCCGATCGCGTCGGCGAGCGTGGGGAGGATGTCGATCGTCCGTGCAGGCGAGCGCGCCACGCGCCCTCGGCGCTGGTGCGGCAGCTTGACGAAGAGCGGCACGTAGGCGATGTCCTCGAGGTTGGCCGGCGATGCCGGACGCCGCTTCTCGCCGGCGTGGAAGCTGATCCCGTGGTCGGCGGTGACGACGATCATCGCGCGGTCGTAGACACCCACCGCGCGCAGGCGCGCGAGGATCTTGCCGAGGACGAGATCGGCGTAGCCGGTCTGGAGCAGGTCCCGCTGCCAGCTCTGGTCGACCGCCGCCTGGTTGTCGTTCCAGACCTCGTCCGCGCCCCAGCCCGGTGCGGAGCGGATCGAGTACCGCTTGCCCGAGGGGAGATGGATCCACGGGCTGTGCGGCAGCAGGATGTGTGCGTACCAGAGAGCCGGCCGCGCGGTTGGGCGCATCCGGTCGAAGAACGACAGCGCGCCCCGGCCCGGGTCGTGTTTCCCCCCAGTCCCGGCGAGGAAGTCGCCCCAGCCGTTGGCGATCGACGGAACCCCTCCTGCGAGGTCGTGTGGGAGGAGCTCGTGCAGGTAGACGACGCCCGAGTCCTCCGCGAGGCCCTGCAACCGGTTGCCGAAGGAGCCCTTGAGGCCCGGACAGAGCTGGGGCGGGCAGAGGTGCGTCTCCTCGTCGAAGACGTGCAGCTGCGTGGAGCCGCCGAGAAGAGTGAACAGGTTCTGGCGATGATCCGCGTAGACGGGGAGCTCTCCCGGGCGCGGGTAGCGGCCGGTCAGGATGGCGGGCACGGCGTGGGTCGTCCCCTCGCCGACGGTTGAGGCGTTCTCGAACCACGTGGCGTGGCGGGCAAGGGCCGCGAAGTGCGGGAAGCGAACGCGGTCGATCCGACCCTTGGCGTTGCGGAGCGAGTTCACGGGAAACTCGTCGAACACGAGCAGCACGACCGGATCTCGGGGACGGGCGGTCGTGGCCGCGATCGCCTCGTCTGCCCCGGAGAACGTCAGCCGCGAGGCGTCCGAGTGAAACAGGAACACCGCGAGGAAGAGGAGCGGCGCCGGCGCCAGGACGGTCACGGTGAACCGTGCCGCGGAGGCGGAGACGTAGAGCGCCGCCGCGCCGACGCCTGCGGCACCGGCGATCACGGCGAGCAGCCAGCCCGGGATGCCGAGACCGTGGATCGCCTGGAGCACGAAGAGCCCGACCAGGCCGGCGACGAAGCAGGCGTGGACAGCCCCTCGCGCCCTTCGCGGCGTCACGGCCTCGAGCCCGAGCAGGAGCGCGGGCGGCACGAGCACCACGGCCAGCCCGAAGACGACGACGTCCCAGCGGGTCGAGCCGCGCGCGGCGAAGAACTCGCCGTTCCGGCCGAGCAGGTCGAACAGCGGCTGGGCGATCGCGAACGACGAGAGGACGAGTAGGTGCAGCCCCGCGATCCGGAGGGGTGGGGCGGGCCTCGTCGTCAGCCCCTCCTGTCGGCCCACGGCGCGATCAACACCGCGACGCGCTCGAGGAAAGCGCGGTCGACGTCGCCGAAGGCTGCGGGGCGGTCCGAGTCGATGTCGATCTCGCCGACCACGCGCGCCGCGTGGGCGATCGGGACGACGATCTCCGAGCGTGTGGACGGAAAGCACGCGAGGTAGCGCGGGTCGGCAGTCACGTCGTCGACGATCTCCGTCTCGCCGCTGGCGGCAGCGGCTCCGCAGATCCCCTGCCCGATGGGGATGCGCACGTGCTCGGTCGCCTCGGGGCCCTTCCACGGCCCGAGCACGAGCTCGTCGCCCTCGACGAGGTAGATCCCGAGCCAGGAGTAATGGTCGAAGCGGTCGTGCAGAAGGTCGACGACGTCACGGAGGACGCCGTCCGCGTCTCCGCCGCGCTCGAGGATCGCCCCGATCGCCTCGAGCGCCGCCTCGTGCTCACTCATCCAGGTCGTCTCCCTCGAAGTCACGAATCTTGCCCCGGTACCAGTCCGGAACCGGACAGGCCGTCCGCTCGTCCAGGTCGACCAGCACCATCGTCTGCCTCGCCGTCACCATCAGGACGTCGTCAGACACGAGGTATGCGGCGCACTCGCACGTGACGCTCGTCCGGCCGATCCGGGAGATGCGGAAGAAGACCTCGATCAGGTCGTCGAAGCGAGCCGGCGCGAAATACTCGATCGTGTTCGCGCGCATCACGAACTCCTGCTCCCGGGGGTCGGTGTCGAGCATCCCGAGGTGGCGGTGGTACTCGACCCGCGCGCTGTCGAAGTACGGGAGGTAGCGGCCGTAGTAGACGATGCCCTGCGCGTCCGTCTCCGAGAAGCCCACGCGCGTCAGCGCCGAGTACTTGAACGGCGGCTTCCGGTCCGTCACCCGGCCGAGCTCGAGCTCCGTCATGCCCCGGAGCCAGTCATGGCGAGAGCGTACTCCCGCGAATCACGTCGAGGACCTCCTCGCGCTTCTGCTCCATCAGCTCCCGTGAGCGCGCTTCGAGGTTGAGGCGCAGGAGCGGCTCGGTGTTGGACGGTCGCACGTTCATGTGCCAGTCCTCCGCGTCGACCGAGACTCCGTCGAGGTGGCCGATCGTCCCCTCCTTGCCGAAGCGCTCCTCGAGCTCCTCGAGCGTGCGTGCGACGTCGTCGACCGGGGTATTGACTTCGCCCGTCAGGAAGTAGCGCTCGCGGAACGGAGCCAGGATCTCCGAGAGCTTCCGGCCCTTCCGCGAGATCAGCTCGAGCATCAGCAGGAAGGGGATCACGCCCGAGTCCGCTTGCGTGAAGTCGCGGAAGTAGTAGTGGCCGGAGACCTCGCCGGCGAACGCCGCGTCCACCTCGCGCATGCGGTGCTTGATGAACGCGTGGCCGACACGGTTGACGAGCGGAGTTCCTCCTGCCCGCTCGATCGTCTCGGGCACGGCCCAGCTCGCGCGGACGTCGTAGATGATCGTCGCGCCGGGCTCCTTCTCGAGGACGGCGTCGGCGAGCAGCGCCGTGACGAAGTCGCCGGGGACGAACTCGCCCGTGTCGTCCACGAAGAAGCAGCGGTCGGCGTCGCCGTCGAACGCGGCGCCGAGGGCCGCTCCGGTCTCGAGCGTCTTCTGCACGATGAACTCCCGGTTCTCCGGCAGGAGCGGGTTCGGCTCGTGGTTCGGGAACGTTCCGTCGGGCTCGAAGAAGAACCGCTCCGTCTCGATCGGGAGCCGCTCGAGCACGGGCGGCAGCATGACGCCGCCCATCCCGTTCGCCGCGTCGATCACCACGTGCAGCGGCGACACGTCCGCCACGTCCACGAACGACAGGACGCGCTCGACGTACTGCGGCCAGATGTCGTAGCTCTGGACGTGTCCCGGGGACTGTCCCCCTGACACGGCCGGAAGGGACAGGGCGCGGTCGCGGATGTCGAGCAGCCCCGATTCGCCGCCGACCGGGAGCGCGCCGCTACGGACGATCTTCATGCCCGTGTAGTCCTTGGGGTTGTGCGAGGCGGTGACGGCGATCCCGCCGTCGAGCCCAAGCTGGCCGACCGCGAGGTAGACCATCTCCGTCCCGACGAGGCCGAGCTCGAGCACGTCGGCGCCCGCCTCGCTGGCGCCGCGGATCAGCGCCTCCGCCATCGCCGGCGACGAGACGCGCATGTCGTGCCCGACCGCGATCCTGCGCGGCTCGAACTGCTCCACGAACGCTCTCCCGACCGCGTTCGCGCCGTCCTCGTCCAGTTGCGACGGATAGAGCCCGCGCACGTCGTACGCCTTGAAAACAGCGGGATCGAGCACGTCCGGATGCTACTGGCGGGGGAAGCCGGGAGGGCCTCCGGTCGTTCTACACTGGTGTACGTGGAACGGAAGCTGGCCACGGTGCTGTTCGTGGATCTCGTGGACTCGACCGCCCTCGTCACGGGCGCGGATCCGGAGGTCGTGCGCCGCCGTGTCCAGACGTTCTTCGACCGGGTTTCGCATTGCGTGATCACCCACGGCGGGATCGTCGAGAAGTTCGCCGGCGACGCCGTGATGGCCGCGTTCGGGATCCCGCAGGCGCACGAGGACGACGCCGAGCGTGCGATTCGCGCGGGGCTCGCGATCCTCGAGGCAGTCGACGAGTTGGAGCTCGTGGCGAGGGTCGGCATCGAGTCGGGCGAGGTCGTGGCCGACGACGGAGAGGCGACGTTCGCGACCGGAGAGGCCGTGACGCTGGCCGCGCGGCTGGAGCAGTCGGCCGAGCCGGGCCAGCTTCTGCTGGGCCCCGCCGCGCACCGCCTCACACTCGGCCGGGTCGAGGTCGAGGACGTCGGGCCGGTCGCGGTGAAGGGCCTGCCGGAGCCGATCTGGGCCTGGCGCGCGGTCGGGACGAACGGGCGCGGTGGGCGTCAGCGCGCGGTGCAGGCCCCGCTCGTCGGCCGCGAGGCCGAGCTCGACCTGCTCGGGAACACCTACGAGCGCGCCGTGCGCGACCGGCGGGCGCACCTGTTCACGATCTACGGCGAGCCGGGCGTCGGCAAGAGCCGGCTGACACACGAGTTCACGGGTGGGCTCGAGGGCGCGACTGTCCTCTCCGGGCGCAGCCTTCCGTACGGCGAGGGTGTCACGTACTGGCCGCTCGCCGAGATGGTCAAGTGCGCGGCCGGGATCGCCGACGACGACCCGCTCGACGTCGCGATCGAGAAGCTCCGCGCGTTCTGCGAGGACGAGGCGGTCGCCGACCTGCTCGGGCTCGCCTCGGGGGTGCTCGAGGCGGTGCTGGCGATGCGGAGCCAGCAAGAAATTGCGTGGGCGGCGCGCGAGTGGGCGCAGCGGCTCGCCGAGGAGCAGCCGCTCGTGCTCGTCTTCGAGGACATCCACTGGGCGGAGGAGCCGCTGCTGGAGCTGATCGAGCACCTCGCCACCTGGGTGCGGGAGGCGCCGCTGCTGCTGGTCTCGCTGGCACGGCCGGAGCTGCTCGACATCCGCCCGGGCTGGGGCGGCGGACGGGTGCGCGCGACCGCGATCGAGCTCGAGGCGCTCCCACGAGAGGAGAGCGAGGAGCTCGTCGAGGCGCTGCTCGACGGCGCCGAGCTCTCCGAGCGGGCACGGCGCGAGCTGCTCGACAAGACCGAGGGAAACCCGCTCTACGTCGAGGAGACGATGCGGATGCTCGCCGAGGAGGGCGTCGGCTCCGTGGACCGGATCCCGGACACGTTGCAGGCGCTGATCGCGGCGCGCATCGACCGGCTCCCGGCGGAGGCCAAGACGACTCTCCAGCGGGCCGCCGTGATCGGCCGCGTGTTCTGGCGGGCCGCGGTCGAGCGGCTTTCGCCCGACCTCGAATCCGTCGACGAGCCGCTCGACGACCTGCTCCTACGTGACTTCATCCTCGACGAGCCACGCTCCTCGATTCGCGGGGAGCCGGCGTACCGCTTCAAGCACGTGCTCATCCGCGAGGTCGCCCATTCCATGCTCTCGAAGTCCGACCGCGCCGAGCTGCACGCCGCCTTCGCGGCGTGGCTCAAGGAGCGCACCGGCGACGAGCTGCTCGAGATCCGCGCGTTCCATCTCGACCGCGCTGCCGCCCTGACCACGGAGCTCAACGGCTCCGCGCCTGTCGAGCTCGAGCGCGAGGCCGCCGAGGCACTCGCCGAGGCAGGGTTGCGCGCGTTCGCCCGCGAGGCGAACCGGACGGCCAGGCAGCTGTTCGTCCGCTCCGTTGAGCTCGAGCCGACGCTCAGGCGCCGCTACCTCGCGGCGAGCGCCGCCCACAAGCTCAGCGACCTTCCTGCAGTCTCGCGCGAGCTCGAGCAGGTTCTCGAGGCGGCCGTCGAGGAAGGCGACCGCTGGACGCAGGGGCGCGCGCTCGTGATGCTCGCGGAGACTGCAGTGCTGCGCGACGCGGACGTCGGGCACGCGGAAGAGCAGGTCGAGCAGGCGCTCGAAGTGCTCGAGCCCGAGGATCTTGTCGGCCGCTTCCGCGCGCTCGAGGTGCAGGGGACGATCGCCTGGGCCCGCGGCGACCTGAGCAAGGAGGAGAAGGTCGTGCGCGAGGCGCTCGAGGTGGCGCAGCGGGCGGGGCGCAAGGACTTCGAGAGCCACGCCGCCGACACGCTCGCCAGCGTCTACATCGCCCGCCTCGAGCTCGACCGGGCCGCGCCGCTGATCGAGCAGGCGCTCCTCCTGGCGGAGGAGAGCGGCAGCGCCGAGGCGAGAGGCCAGGCGCTTCGCTACGCAGGCCAGCTCTACCTCCATCAGGGGGACCTGGACGCGGCCGAGGCCGCGCTGGAGGCAGCGCGCGAGTACCTCGCCGAGGCCGGCGCGGCCTGGTCGGTCGGACGCACGCTCATGTACGCAGGGTGGGTCGCGAGGCTCAAGGGCGACCTTGCCCGCGCCGAGCGTCTGCTCCGCGAGTCGATCCGCGTGCTTGCGCCGCTCGAGGACCGCGTGTCTCTCTGCGAGAGCCAGCGGATACTCGCCGAGGTGCTGGTCGACCAGGGCCGGATCGACGAGGCCGAGCGGTACGCGCTCGCGGCCCGGGAGACCGTCGGCCCGCAGGACGTGACCTCGCTCTCGACGACGACGATGGCCCTCGGCGTCGTCCGGGCGGCCCAGGGGCGCGACGACGAGGCCGAGGAGCTCCTGCGCGAGGCCTACAGGATCGCTGCGGCGACCGAGTTCCTCCGGCACCACGTCGAAGCGCTCGAGGCGCTCGTCGGCTTCCTGCGCGAGCGCGGCCGCGACGACGAGGCTGCCGAGCTCGAGGCGCGGCTCGCGGAGCTGCACGAGCAGCCGAGCGCCGCCCCGATCGCCTGAAGTAGCGTTCCGCGTCACCGCGATGACCGACCCGCAGTTCTCCGTGCTGCAGGAGAAGCTCCGAACCCTGTGGCCGACCGTCACGCTTCGCTCGATCGGCGACGTCGAGCGAACGGTCGTCGTCGTCCACTCGGTCAGCCTCGACGTCCCAGACCAGCTCGTCCCGGTCTTCCCCGCGTACGAGGAGCGGTTCCTGTGCCTGGTGCTGAGCCTGCTGCGGGCGCCGCGGTCGAAGGTCGTCTACGTGACCTCCCAGCCGATCCACCCGCGCCTGCTCGACTACTACTTCGGGCTCGTGCCCGAGCTGGACACGCCCGAGGCCAGGGCGCGGTTCCTCCCGGTCGCGCTCGTGGACGGCCGCAACGAGCCGCTCACGCGGAAGCTCCTGGCCCGCCCGGGCGCGCTGCGACGGGTTCGCGGCCTGATCGGAGACCCGGAGCTCGCGCTCATTCTCCCGTTCTGCATGACCGACGACGAGGCGCGGCTCGCGGTGGAGCTCGAGCTTCCGATCTTCGGCTCCGACCCGGCCCTGAACCGCTTCGGAACGAAGAAGGGAAGCCGTGCGATCTTCGAGGAAGAGGACGTCCCGCATCCGGTGGGGCTCGAGCTCGACGGGCCGGGTGACGTGGCCGGAGCGCTCCGGGAGCTCCGCGAGCGCCGCCCGGAGGCGCGCCGCGCGGTCCTGAAGCTCGACGAGGGCGTCAGCGGGCTCGGAAACGCGATCGTCGACCTCTCCGCGGCCGACGGCGACCCGCTCGCGTCGCTCCAGCTCGAGGACGAGGAGATGAACGTCGAGGAGTACGTCGAGGCGCTCGCGACCGGGGGCGGGATCGTCGAGGAGCGGATCGAGGGCGAACGCGTCCACAGCCCGAGCGTCCAGCTCCGGATGAGCCCGGCCGGGCAGGTGGACGTCATGTCCACGCACGACCAGATTCTCGGCGGGCGCTACGGCCAGACGTACTTCGGGTGCCATTTTCCCGCCGACCCCGACTACGCGCAGCAGATCGCGGCCGAAGGGCTGAAGGTCGGCCAGCGGCTGGCGCGGGAGGGCGCGATCGGGCGGGCCTCGGTGGACTTCGTCGCGGTCGAAGGGGACGGCGGCTGGCAGCCCTACGCGCTGGAGATCAACCTGCGCTGCGGGGGAACCACGCACCCGCTGTTTGCGCTCACGACGCTCACGGACGGCGCCTACCACGCGCTCGCCGGCGAGTACCGGACGGGCGAGGGCGACGTAAAGCAGTACGCGGCGACCGACCACCTGGACTCGCCCGCGTACAGGTCGCTCACCCCCGACGACCTCTTCGACCTCGTCGCCGAGCGCGGCCTCGGCTGGGACGCCGAGCGGGAGACGGGCGTCGTCCTGCACATGGTCAGCGCGCTCGCGGTGGCCGGGCGGATCGGCCTGACGGCGATCGGAGACACCCTCGAGGAGGCTCGGAGGCACTACTACGACGTCAAGTCGGCCCTGGACGAGGCGACCGCCGCCTCGCGGTGACGGAGCGTGGCAAGGCCACGCCTAATTACCTCCGCTGCTTCCCCATTCGTGGCCTCGGAACGACGGACCGGTGTATTGGCCCTTCTGCTTCTGGGCAAATCGGACCGTCCAGCGGAAGGATCGGGCCTCGTCGCGCGCTTCAAACTCCGCGCGGTGCTCCACTCCCATCTCGTCGTGATAGGGGACGACGTACCGCTCGCCGTGTCGAAAGACCCCGCGGAAGCGCGTGCGGCGAAGCTTGACGTCCATGAGACCGAGCTGGCTCCGTGCCGCGGCGAGGGCGTCGTCGAGGTTCGCAGTTCGGGCGCGCACGGACAGGATCGCCACCTCACTGCTCAGGTCGGGGGTGGGGTCCGCCCGGTCGCGGATGCGCTCGCCGAGCGAGCGGATCGCGGCGGCCAGCTCGCTTGCCGTCTCGTCGACGCCGTTCCGCCGCGCCGCGAGTCGGTCGATGTGCGCGATCCGGCTCACGAGTGCGTCCGCCTGGCCTCGTGCGCGCCTCGAGACGACCCCCATCTCGCGGTACTCGCGGAGCCGTCGCTCCATCGAGTCACGGTCGAGGCTCGCCAGGTAGCGATCGGCCTTGACCACCGAGCGCCCGCTCGCGAGGAGGGCACCACCGAGCTCTGCCAGCGGTCCCTGATCGGCCGGTCGAGCCGCGGGCAGAAGCGCTCTCACCTCCCAGCCGAGCTCCTCGAGATCGGGCGGCGGTCTCCAGACCTCGCGGAGGCCCGAGAGCGCCTGACGCAGCCGTGTCGCCGCCGTCTGCGCGAGCTCCTGCTCACGGCCCTCGAACGGACCCGGCTCGGCCGCGCCGGCGCTGCGCAACGGCGGGAACTCCGACGGAAGGTCGTCGACGACGACCTGGAAGATCCGCGCGGGAGACGAGAGGCCTCTCAGCGTGTGCTCACCGAGGTCCCTGAGGCCGACACCGTCGAGCTCCGAGTCAGCGAGCGACTCCCACGTCGACCCGGACACCAGCACCTGGCCACCATTCGCCGCGGCACAGACGCGTGCGGCCTGATGGACGTCGAGACCGAGATAGCCCTCCTCGGCGAGGGCCGGCTCACCTGTGTGGATGCCCATCCGGACCGCGGGCTGGAGCTCACCCGGCCACCGGTGGAGCCCGAACGCCCGCTGCGCCGAGAGGGCTGCCTCGACAGCGTCCCGCGCGTCCGTGAACGCCCCGAAAAACTCGTCCGCGCGGCAGTCGACCTCGACCCCGCCCGCTTCCCCGACGGCTGCTCGCAGCAGTCGGCGGTGATCGCGGAGCAGGAGGCCGTAGCGATCGCCCAGGCTCTCCACCAGCGAGGTCGAGCTCTCGATGTCGGTGAAGAGAAAGGTGACCGTCCCGCTCGGAAGCTCGGGCACCGAGATCACCTCCCAGGTAGTTCAGCCCGGCTCTCGCCGTCGAGGGTACTCCGGTCTGCGTCATCCGTCGAGGGGGGCGAAGGTCTACGTCACGGGCCGAGGACGGCCCGGATCGCCTGGTCGCTCCCTTCGTCCGGCGACTCGGAGATCACCGTCGCCGGGCGCTTGAAGCGTCTGAGCGCCTTGCGGAGCGGGTCGGCCCGCAGCGTTCCCTCGCCGTAGGGCAGGTGCCTCGTCTCGTTCCGGTTGGCGTAGGCGATGTCGGAGAAGTGGATGTGGAAGGGCGCCTTCGGCTCGAGCACGTCGTCGGCTGCCTCGAGCGCCGCCGCGAACGGCTCCACGTCGGTGTAGGCGCCGTCGCTCGTCGCGTGCATGTGCGCGAAGTCGAGGACGGGGCGCACCCAACCGCAGCGGGCGGAGATCTCGATCACGTCGTCGAGGCTCCCGAGATCGCGGACGCGGCCCATCACCTCGATCCCGAACGGCACCGCCCGGTCCTTTCCCTCCAGCCGCTCGCGCAGCTCGCCGAGCTGCTCGCAGACGGAGTCGATCGCGGCAGCGCGCTCGCGGCCGAGCAGGAACCCGGGGTGGAAAACGACGAGCTCGGCGCCCGCGGTCCTCGCGATTCCCGCGGAATGGTCGAGCATCCCGACTGCCATACGCTGCTTCTTGTCGCGCTCGAGATGGCCCATGAAGCCCGCGATCGGCGCGTGCACCGAGAGCGCGATCTTCGCCTCGCGCGCAGCCTCGCCGAACCGCTCCGCCCAGGGGTAGTCCATCCAGAAGCCGCCCTCGAAGTCGATCTCGCACGCCGTAAAGCCCCGCTTCTGCAGCATCGAGATCGCCCTCTTGGGGCTCTGGCGCGAAGGGACCCGCGCGGGCCCGAAGCGGATCCTTCCCATAGGGCTAGAGCAGTGCGCGCCGGGCGCGCCGGGCGCGGATCCAAGTCACGCTCACGATCCCGAGCGGGATGAGGACGATCAGGCTGAGCAGGCCTGCGGGCACGAGGAGCCAGATCTTGCCTTCGGCGGGCTTGCCCTCCGCCTCCGGGCTCGTCCCACTGCCGCTCGCATTTCCGCCACCGCCACCGCCACCGCCGCCGCTCGCCGTAGCGACTCCGCCGTTGACCGGCTGCCAGGAGTCGACCACCCAGCGGCGGTGCTGCCCCGAGCCCACCGGGTGAAGGCCGATCTCGAAGCTCGCCGGCGCCTGGTGGGAGCCTCTGGTCGGAGATATCGCGAGCAAGTAGCCGACGCCGTCCGTGTCCGAATACAGGAGGTTAGATCTCGTCTTTCCCACCGGGTACGTGACGACAGGCAGGTCTCCGCTGTCCCATTGCTTGCGCGTGAACCCGGAGCGGAACTCGACGGACACGAGATTCCACGAGCGATCGACGTCTCTCCGGGCGACCGCGGTGTGGAGGAATCTCGACGCGACCGCGAGCGCGAGGGCCTCGTCGTGCTGCGTCAGCCGAACACGTGTGGGCGAGGGCGCGATCTTCACGGTCACGTTGGAGGGGCCGATTTCCTTGGGACGGGTGTTCGGCACCAGCAGCGCGATCGCGGTCCCGGCGCCGACGATCACTGCCAAGGCCGTCAACCAGATCAGGCGTCGCCGCCAGCGATACGACGAAAGAAGGCGTTTCACGGCCACAAACGGTAGCTCCTTCGCTGGCCGGCGAATCGTGCCGTCCGGGCCTCTATCTACGCTCAGCGCATGGCCAAGCGTCCTTCACGGATCGACCTGCTCGAGCTCGACATCGACCTCCGGCTCGCCGACCTCTGGCGGGAGGCGGCCGACATCGGCGAATGGAACCTCGAGGTCGTCGCCGCCTTCATGCGCGCGGCCTACGGTAAGGGCTACTGCGACGCGCTCACCGAGGACAACCCGGGGAGCCTGTGCGAGGAGCACGGCTACCGGATCCCGTCGCGCCGCACCGAGCCCGCCCGCGAGCGGTAGCGCCCTCTAGAATCCCTGCGTGGCCCGGAATACCCGGAGCGTTCGGCTCGTCTTGGCGCTGTCGGTCGCGGGCGTGCTCGCGGTCTTCCTCGTGTACGTCTCGATCGCCGGCGGCCGGACGCCGCAGCTGACGCCGAGCCAGCTCGCCGGGCACCGTGGCAAGGTCTCCCTCGTCGGAAGGGTCGTCGGGCCGGTGCACGGGAGCGGCTACTCGAGCCGCGGGCTGCGGTTCGACGTCTCCGACATCCGCGGCGCCGGGAGCACCGCGGTTCCCGTCGTCTACCACGGCAGCGTGCCCGACCTCTTCAAGGTGGGCCGCGACGTGGTCGTGGACGGCCGGTACCACAGCGGCGTGTTCGTCGCGAAGCGGGACTCGCTCGTGACGAAGTGCCCGTCGAAGTACTCGCCGAAGAAGTCCTAGTGTCCCTGTGGCTCGCTCTCGGTGTCGTCCTCGTCGTCGCCTGCGTGCTGTTCGTCGCGCGGCCGTTCCTGCGCGAGCCTGCGCCGGCCGACGACCGGCTCGACGCGCCCGCGCCCGAGGAGGAGGCGCGTGTTGCGCTCGCCGAGGAGCGCGACCGTGCGCTCGCCGCGCTCAAGGAGCTCGAGTTCGACCACCGCACGGGGAAGGTCTCGGACGAGGACTACCGGGCCTCCGTCGGGCCGCTCAGGCGACGGGCGGCAGAGGCGCTACGGGCGCTCGGAAAGCAGCCCGCCTCGGTCGAGATCCCGGAGCCGCCGGCCGAGCCGTACCCGTCGCCGCTGGAGCCACCGACGCCGGTCACGGTGCCCGAGCCGATGCCCGTGCCCTCGGAGCCGCCCGGCCCCGTCCGCGTGCCCGAGCCCGGTCCGGAGCCCGCAGAACCTCTCTAGGACGGCCGCGCCGGCTGAGCCGGCACGGCCTCCAAGCGGCATCGCAAGCGACGCAGAGACGGCCGCACCGGCTGAGCCGGCACGGCCTCCAAGCGGCATCGCAAGCGACTCAGGGACGGCCGCACCGGCTGAGCCGGCACGGCCTCCAAGCGGCATCGCAAGCGACGCCTCAGGCCAACAACGTCTGCCAGAGCAGGAAGACGTTCAGCGCGGAGATGATCGCGGCGACGACCGTTGCTGCGATCGTCGTGATCCGCCGGTTGACCAGCGCTCCCATCAGGTCGCGGCGGCTCGTGAACCAGACCAGCGGGATCAGCGCAAACGGGATCCCGAACGAGAGGATGACCTGGCTGATCACGAGCGTGCGCGAGGGGTTCAGCCCGATCGCGGCGACGATCAGCGCCGGGAACAGGGTCACGAGGCGGCGGACGAAGATCGGGATCTTCCGCTGGATGAAGCCCTGCATCACGACCTGTCCCGACAGCGTTCCCACGATCGAGCTCGAGAGCCCCGAGGCCAGGAGCGCGAGCGCGAAGAGCGTGCTCGAGGCGCCGCCGAGAATCGGCTGGAGCGTCTTGTGCGCGGTCTCGAGCGAGTCCACGTGCAGCAGGCCCGACTTGTAGAAGACGCTCGCCGCCATCACCAGCATCGACAGGTTGATCGCGCCCGCGATCGACATCGCGATCAGCACGTCGACCCTCGTGAACCGGTAGAGGCGCCGTGCCTCCTCGTCGTTCTGCGGTACGACGCGGTTCTGCATCAGCGCCGAGTGGAGGTAGATCACGTGCGGCATCACCGTCGCGCCGAGGATCCCGACGGCCAGCAGCAGCTGCTCGCTCCCGCCGAATTGCGGAGTGAACGAATGCTGCGCGACCGAGCCGAGCGGTGGGTGCGCCATGAAGAGCTCGGACAGGTAGCAGATGCCGATCGTCGCGACGAACGCCGTGATGACCGCCTCGAACGGCCGCAGGCCGAATCGCTGCAGGCCGAGGATGGCGAACGTGACGATGCCCGTCAGGATCGTGGCGGGGAAGAGCGGGATCCCGAGCAGGATCTGGAACCCGAGAGCGGCCCCGAGCACCTCCGCGAGGTCGGTGGCCATCGCGATCAGCTCCGCCTGGATCCAGAGCCCGCGCGAGGTGCGGCGCGAGAAGCGCTCGCGGCAGACCTCCGGGAGGTTCCGCCCGGTGGCGATCCCGAGCTTGGCCGAGAGCGTCTGGATCAGCATCGCCATCAGGTTCGAGGCGACGATCACCCAGCAGAGCGCGAGCCCGAACTTCGAGCCCGCGGCGATGTTCGTGGCGAAGTTGCCCGGGTCGACGTACGCCACGCAGGCGATGAAGGCGGGGCCCAGGAACGGCAGGACGCGGAAGGACCGCTTCCTGGGGAACCTGCGAAGCGCGTCCTCGCCTGCAGCGTGTGTGCTGACGCCGGCGACCCCCTCTGACCGCGTCGCCATCACGGTCACAGTCTAGCCGAAAAGTTAGGCTTGCCTAAACTTTTGCGAGGCGGAGCTCGGGCAGGTTGCGCCAGCGCTCGTCGATGTCGAAGCCGTAGCCGACGAAGAACTCGTCGGGGACGGTGAAGCCGACGTAGTCCACGGGCAGGTCGCCCACGAGCCGCCGGTAGGGGCGGTCGAGGAGCGTCACCACACGGAGGCTCGCGGGCCGGCGCAGCTCGAAGACCTTGCAGAGGTAGTTGAGCGTCAGACCGGTGTCGACCACGTCCTCGACGAGCAGCACGTCGAGGCCCTGGAGCGGGATCTCGGTGTCCTGCAGGAGCCGCACGTGCGAGTGCCCGCCGGTTGCGGCCCCGCCGTAGCCGGCCAGCTCGACGAAGTCGACCTGGTGCGGGATCGAGATCGAGCGCGAGAGGTCGACCAGGAAGACGAAGCTCGCCTTGAGGAGCCCGATCAGCACGAGCTTGCGCGCGGCGTAGTCCTCGGAGATCTGGGCGCCGAGCTCGGCGACGCGGCCGCCCAGCTCCTCGGCGCCGAGGAAGATCTCGCCGACCCTCGGGTCGGAGGCTAGGGCGTCGCTTGCGATGCCGACCTCAGGACGTGCAAGCTCTGCTCGCGCGTCCGTCGGAAACGACCGGTCGATGCCAGTGCACGCATTCCAAAAACCGTTCTATGAGGCCAGGTCGAGTTGGTATCGCTGGGCCAGCCGCTCGATGTCGCGCTTGTAGAAGAGCTTGATCTGAACGCCGGGGTATTGCTCGCGGAGCTTCCGCAGCTTCCGGTTCTTGCGCGTGACGAGCCGCTGCTTCATGACCGTGATCTCGAGGAACAGATCCTGCTCGGGCAGGTAGAAGTCCGGCGTGAACGCCTCGAGAACGCGGCCCTCCTCGTCCCGCTCGAGCACGAACGTCTGTGGCTCGTAGGCCCAGGGGACTCCGTAGAACTCGAGTACCTTCGCGCATTCGCGCTCGGCGTCGTTGGCGAAACGCGGCTCGTCTTCCCCGCAATACGCCTGGAAATCGGCGATTTCTGCCACCCCTCGCGCAAGAGTAGCAGTGCCTGCGGACGCGACCGCGGGCGCGTCCGCTCCAGCCGAGCAGTGCGTTGCTATTTGGCAGGTGCTATTCGAACGTGAAGTCGGCGCACCAGGTGAGGGTCTCGATCGCCGGCGGATCGAACTTGGTGTTGTTGTCGAACAGCTGGCCGGGCTTGATCACGACCGCGAGCGCGATGCCCCGCGCGCGTCCCCGCTGAAGCTGGCCGGCTGACCCGTCGGGATGGGCGCCGTCAGGGCTCGCCTCTCCGCTCCATTCGCTGTTTCCCTTCGTCCAGGTGCCCGCGCCGTCGACGAGCACAGTGCTCGCTCCTTCGCCCTGAACGATCTGGAAGATGATCAAGGCCTTGTCGACATTCGCCTCCGGGTCGAACGGTCCCTGCACCGTGAAACTGCCAGAACTCGGCAGTGGCAGCGTTCGATCGAATCGTCCGAAACTCATCCTGCACCTCCTGTCGCGTCGTGCCTCATGCCGGACGCACGTGCGCAGTGTAAACGGGTCACTTCCAGGCATTTGCTCACTGTGCGCGGTGCGCTCCCTGCGACGCTTCGGCTCTACACTTCGTGCATGCCGCAGGGAAAGGACGGTGGTGCGGTCACGATCGCGCACATCTCGGACATCCATTGTGGAGGTCCGGACTTCGTGCCGGAGCTGCTCGAGCGCGCGATCAGCGAGATCAACGGGCTCGACCCGGACATCGTTATCTGCTCGGGCGACCTGACCACGTTCGGGTTCAAGCACGAGTACGTCACGGCGAGGGGCTACCTCGACCAGATCGCGTGCGACTCGGTCGTCGTCATCCCCGGGAACCACGACTCGCGCAACGTCGGGTACGTCCACTTCGAGGACATGTTCGGCGACCGCAACTCGGTGCTCAGGCACGAGGGCGTGACGGTGGTCGCCGTCGACTCGACCGAGCCGGACCTCGACCACGGGCAGATCGGCCGCGGCCGCTACGGCTGGATCGAGGAGCAGTTCGCCGAGTCGGGGCCGGACGAGCTGCGGATCTTCGTGCTCCATCACCACCTGCTGCCGGTTCCGGGCACGGGCCGCGAGCGGAACGTCGTCTACGACGCGGGCGACTGCATCGAGTGCCTCCAGCGCGCAGGCGTGGACCTCGTCCTCTCGGGGCACAAGCACGTCCCGTACGCCTGGCGGCTGGAGAACCTATTCGTCGTCAACGCGGGCACGGTCTCGTCGCGGCGGCTCCGCGGCAAGACGCGGCCCTGTTACAACGTGATCGAGGTATCCGACCGCCACGTGGACGTCTGGCGCCGGTACCCGTTCCATGGAGGCGAGCGGATCATCCAGTTCTCGACCGAGACGCTCGCGTTCGAGAAGTACACGACCCGGATCGAGGACGAGGTGACGGCTCGCCGATGACCCTCGTCACGTCCCTGGGGCGCCGCTGGCGGTGCGAGGCCGGAGGGCACAGTGCTGAACAGCACGGGCCTGGAGAGCCTCGTGCCGTCAGTGGCGTCAGCCGTTCGCGGAGCCCGGCTCCGCCGGGCGTGAGCGAAGGGCGGCCAGGGGCGTGAGGGCGCTCGCGGTCATCGACGGGGAGCACTACGGGCCGGTGGTCCGCGACGCTCTCGCTGCGTTGCCACACGAGGTCGTGGCGGTGTGGCTCGCGGGCGGGACCGAGAAGCTCCTCGGCGGAGAGGACTACGGCGTGCCCTGCGTGGCCGGCCTGGAGGCCGGGATCGCCGAGCACGGGCCGGAGATCGTGGTCGACCTCTCCGACGAGCCGGTGCTCGGGCCGCGCGAGCGCTTCCGGGTCGCGAGCCGCGTGCTCGCGCTCGGGTTGCCGTACGTCGGCGCCGACTTCCGCTTCGACCCGCCCGAGCTCGCCCCGTACCCGATTCCCTCGCTGGCCGTGATCGGCACGGGCAAGCGGGTCGGCAAGACCGCGGTCACGGGCCATCTCGCGCGGCTGCTCGCGCGCGACCGCGACGTGGTCGTCGTGGCGATGGGCCGGGGTGGCCCGCCCGAGCCCGAGGTCGCGGACGTGCAGCCGACGCCGGAGTTCCTGCTCGAGCTCTCGCGTGGAGGCCGCCACGCCGCCTCCGACTACCTGGAGACGGCCGCCCTCGCCGGGGTCGTGACGATCGGCTGCCGGCGCTGCGGAGGCGGGCTCGCTGGAGCGCCCGGGGAATCGAACGTCCTCGCCGGCGCCGCCCTCGCGGCCGAGCGCGGGCCCGATCTCGTCGTCTTCGACGGCAGCGGCGCGGCGATCCCACCGGTGGACGCCGGCGCGCGCGTGCTCGTGACGAGCGCCGCCCAGCCCGTCGAGGTCGTGACCGGCTACCTGAACGCCTTCCGGATCCTCATCTCTGACCTCGTCGTCGTCACCGGGGCCGCCGACGCGCGGCTGCTCGAGGCGATTGCCGAGGTGAAGGACGTGCCGGTGGTCTCCGTGGAGCTCCGGCCGCGGCCGGTCGCGCCCGTCGCCGGCCGCCGCATCGCGTTCTTCTCTACGGCGCCTGCATCGGCCCATGAGACGCTGAGGCGGCATCTCGAGGAGCAGCACGGCGCCGAGGTGACCTTCGTCTCCGGCAACCTCGCCCGGCGGGAGGCCCTCCAGGCCGAGCTCGAGCAGGTCGACGCCGATGTCTACCTCGTCGAGATCAAGGCGGCCGCGATCGACGTCGTCGCCGAGGCTGCGCTCTCGCAAGGACGCGAGCTCGTGTTCGCGGACAACGACCTCGTCACGAACGAGGACCTCGACGGGAAGCTGCTCGCCCTCGCCGAGAAAGCAAGCGCGATGGAGGTGGTCACCCCTTGACCGACCGGCGCTACCGCCAGCCGCTGCCGCTCGGCGGCGAGGACGGCCTGCCGTTCTCGAAGGGCCTGATGGCGCGCGCGCTGATCGCGTCCGGCCTCTCGGCAGACCGCGCCTACGAGCTCGCGCTTGCCGTCGAGGCCGACCTGGCCGCGCGCGACCGCCCCGCGACGACGATCGAGCGGCTCGAGGAGGTCGCGCTCGAGACGCTGGGCCCCGAGGAGGGAGCCGCCGCGATGCGGCAGCTGCGCCGCTACCGCGACCTCTACGAGCTCGACAAGCCGATCATCCTGCTCGTCGGCGGCGCGACCGGCACGGGCAAGTCGAGCGTCGCGACCGACGTTGCCTACCGGCTCGGGATCACGCGTGTGACGTCGACCGATTTCGTCCGCCAGACGATGCGGGCCTTCTTCTCCGAGGAGTTCATGCCGGCGATCCACCACTCGAGCTTCGACGCGGGCCGCGCGATGGCCGGCGACGACGACGAGGTCGTGGACTCGGTCCGCGACGGATTCCTCGAGCAGACGCGCGAGGTGCTCGTCGGCGTCCGCGCGGCCATCGACCGGGCGCTCGAGGAGGGCTGGTCGATGGTGCTCGAGGGCATCCACCTCGTTCCGGGAATGCTCCCGAAGCAGATCGAGGGCGCGCTCGTGGTCGAGTGCGTGCTCGCGATCACCGACCCCGAGGCCCACGCGAGCCACTTCTGGATCCGCGACAGCGACTCCTCGGGCGTGCGCTCGTACGAGAAGTACCTCGACTCGTTCGCAGACATCCGTCTGATCCAGGAACACATCCTCAGCCGGGCGCGCAAGCACCGGGTGCCCGTGATCGAGAACGGGGACATGGAGCGCGCGATCGGCGAGGTCATGGAGCTCGTTCTGACGGCGGCCCAGCCCGCGGTGGTGCGGTGACCGAGACCGCGCCGCAGGAAGGGCGGGCAGACCCGCTCGGCCAGGAGAACCGCTTCTGCCTCTGCGAGAGCTACGCACGCGTGACCGAGCGGGCCGCGCTCGCCGGAGCGCGCTGGCTCGGGCGCGCCGACCAGCAGGCGGCCGAGGAGGACGCCGCGACGGCGATGCGCCTTGCGCTGGAGCAGCTGCCGATCGACGGGCGCGTGGTGGTCGGGGCCGGCGACGAGGGCGACCAGCTCGCCGTGGAGCAGACGCTCGGCTCGGGCGGTGTCGAGGTCGATCTCGCTCTCGACCCTCTCGAGGGACGCGGCGTTGTCGCGCGCGGCGGCTACGGCGCGATGTCGATGGTCGCGGTCGGCGAGCCGGGCTCCTTCCAGACTTTGCCGGACATGTACATGCGCAAGATGGCCGTCGGGCCGAAGGCGCGCGGAGCGATCGACCTGGGCAAGCCGGTCGGCGACAATATCCGCGCGATCGCGGACGCGTTCGAGCGGATGGTCAACGACATCACGACGATCGTCCTCGACCGGCCGCGCCACCACGACCTGATCGAGGAGATCCGCGCCTCCGGCGCGCGCATCAAGCTGATCCAGGACGGCGACGTGACCGCGTCGATCTCGGCCGCGGTGCGCGGGACGAACGACCACCTGGCGATCGGGATCGGCGGCACCCGCCAGGCGGTGCTGTCCGCGGCGGCGCTGCGCTGCCTGGGCGGCGAGCTCCAGGCGCAGCTCTGGCCGACCTCGCGGCGCGAGGTGACCGCCGCCACCGAGGCCGGCGTCGACGACCTGGAGCGCGTGTTCGCGATCGAGGACCTCGCGGCGGGCGAGGTGATCGTCGTGGCGACCGGCGTCTCCAACGGCGACCTCCTGCGCGGGGTCCGTTTCCTCGCGGACAGCGCGCGGACGCACTCGCTCGTCATGTGCACGCGGTGCAACTGGGTGCGCTTCGTGGACGGGATCCACTTCTTCGCCCGAGCCCGCCGCGAGGAAGTCCGGCTGCTCGGCTACTGATCTCTCGTGACGGAGCCAGAGCGACTTAGTAACAGACTGTTACTTGGAAGCTGCCTGTGCGGAGGTGTGCGCTTCGAGGTCGAGCTTCCCTTCCGGAGGGCGAGCCACTGCCACTGCTCGTTCTGCCGCAAGCACTCGGGGACGTTCGGGCTCACGCAGGGCCGGGTCCCGCGCGAGCGGTTCCGGCTGCTCGCAGGCGAGGAGCTGCTCCGCGTCTTCCAGCCCGAGGGCGGGACGGCGAGGAAGGTCTTCTGCACGGCCTGCGGGTCGAGCCTCTTCGGCGGCCACTGGCCGGACGGCGACGAGGTCTCGGTTCGCCTCGGCTCGCTGGACGGCGATCCTGAGATCCGGCCGCAGTACCACTCCTTCGTCGACTCGCGCGCCCCGTGGGACGAGCTCCCCGAGGACGGGCTGCCGCGGTACGCTGGGGCCCATGCCGACGCGTGACGACGTCTTCGAGGTGCTGCGCTCCGTCGAGGACCCCGAGCTCGGGATGGACATCGTCGAGCTCGGCCTCGTCTACGACGTCGAGGTCGAGGGCCCGCGCGTGCACGTGCGCTACAGCCTCACGTCGATGGGCTGCCCCGCGGGGCCGCTGATCCAGCAGTCGGTCGAGGAGGTCGTGCGCTCGATGCCCGAGGTCGAGGACGTCGAGACCGAGCTGACCTGGGATCCGCCGTGGACGCCGGAGAAGATGTCCGACGACGCGAAGTTCATTCTCGGCTTCGGCTAGCCGGGGTTCAAACCGCCGGGCGAACGTGGTAGGACCCGCGCGATGGCGTTTTTCGCTCGGCTCTTCGGCTGGCTCCGGCGGAAGCCGCCGGAGCCGGTGCTGGGGGAGCACGATGCGTACGAGCGCTGCCACGGCAACCGCGTCGGCGACGTCCGGGTCGTCCCGGTCCCGTTGCCCAAGCCGCGCCTGCTCCCGCGCCTGAGCGGCGATCACCTGCGCCGCTGCTTCCAG
Organism: uncultured Actinomycetes bacterium; assembly: GCA_963716865.1. GTDB lineage: Bacteria > Actinomycetota > Thermoleophilia > Gaiellales > Gaiellaceae > AC-32. The sequence continues at coordinate 443,667 of CAVQUF010000005.1, read as the reverse complement.
GAGCGCCTGGAGAGCAGGCGCGCGGCGCACCCCTAGCCGACGACGGCCTCCAGCGAGTCCGCGCGGCGCTGCTCGTCGTCCGGCTCGGGCTCCGGGCGCAGGATCAGGGTCTCGTAGGGCGCGTGCATCAGGATCCACTGGAGCTCCTTCGGCGTGAAGCCGTGGCCACGCACCGAGGGCGCCGGCACGACGATCCGGTCGAAGCGCTCCGCGTCCCAGAGTCGCTGCAGCGCGTGCGTCGCGCTGCGGCCGGTCTCGACCCGGGCGTCCACGGCCAGGCCGGCGCGAAGACCCGCGTGCTCGACTGCCTCCAGCAGCGGCACGGCCTGGGCGACCTGATGTTGCAGCGGCGCGTCGAGCTCGAAGTCGAGCGGGGTCACCATCAGGTATGCGGGCACGAGGGTCGCCTCCCAGACCTTGGCGATCCGGATCGCGGCCTTGAGCACCACCGGGTCGAGCTCGCCGCCCGTGAACGGGACGAGCAGGCGCCGGCCACCCGGCTCCACCGAGGGAGGCCTTCGCCGCCAGAACGCGAGCCCGGTCACCGGGGCTGTTCCTCCCGCCGGCTGCGGTCCGCGACGACGCGGATGTCGAGGCCAGGCAGCTCGCGCACCATCCGAGAGAGCAGTGAGCCCCGTAGGATCTCGACCCGCCGGCGCTCGTCGGGCGTTCCCACGAAGATGTATGTCGAGCCGCGCTCGCCGGCGACGCGACGCACGGCCTCGACGAGGTCGTCCCCGTCCTCTTCGAGGAAGTGGATTCCGAGAACGCTTGCGAGTCGCCGGAGCGCGGCGAGCTGCGTCGTCTCCTCCGGTGTCGGCTCGTACCCCGACGGCCGCATCCAGAGGGCGTCGATCTCGGCGTCGAGCCGCTGTGCCGAGCGCCATGCCCGCCGGAGGATCCGCTGTGACTTGGGCTGCGGCTCGATCAGGGCCAGGATCCGCTCCCCGACCGCCTGCTTGCTGAGCGGCTCGAGGCTCGCCGGTTGTCTGCGCGCTTCGACGTCCTCGGCCACCTCGCGCAGAACGAGCTCGCGCAGGGCGGCGAGGTTCTCGTGCCGGAAGAAGTTCTCGAGAGCGACTGCCGCGCGCTCCGGGGAGTAGACCTTGCCTGCCCGTAGCCGGTCCTGCAGCTCCTCCGGAGAGAGGTCCACGAGCACGACCTCGTCCGCCTCGTCCAGGATTCGGTCTGGGAACGTCTCGCGGACGCGGACACCCGTCAGCTCGAAGATCGCGTCGTTGAGGCTCTCGAGGTGCTGGACGTTGACCGTCGAGATCACGTCGATGCCGGCGGCGAGGATCTCGTCGATGTCCTGGAAGCGCTTCTCGTTGCGCATCGCGCTCGTGTTCGTATGCGCGAGCTCGTCGACGAGGGCGAGCTCCGGCTTCCGCGCGATGACGGCGTCGACGTCCATCTCGTCGAGCTCGAGCTCGCCGTGCGCGGCGCGCAGCCGTGGAACGACGTCGAGCCCTTCCGCGAGTACGGCCGTGTCGGGGCGGTCGTGGGGCTCGAGGTAGCCGATCACGACGTCGCGCCCCTGCGCCTGCGCCTGTCGGCCCTCCTCGAGCATCCGGTAGGTCTTGCCGACCCCCGCTGCCATTCCGACCAGGATCCGGTAGTGACCGCGCACGCTTTCGCCACCTTAGTGGGCAAGCCCTTCGGCGTCCGGCACCAGCATGAGCACGACCGTGCGGACAAGCGAGAGGAGGATCTGGCCGACGCCCTGGCCGGTCATGTGAGGCTCACGCGCCGAACAGGTTGTGCACGACCAGGTCGATCAGCTTGATCCCGATGAAGGGCAGGATCATGCCGCCGAGCCCGTAGATCAGCAGGTTGCGCCGAAGCAGCGCGGTTGCGCCGATCGCGCGGTACTTGACGCCTCTCAGCGCCAGCGGGATGAGCGCCGGGATGATCAGTGCGTTGAAGATGATCGCCGAGACAATCGCGCTCTTCGGCGTCCCCAGGTGCATGATGTTGAGCGAGTCCAGCGGACCGCGGTCTCCCGGCTTCGTCGCGTAGGTGAACGCGAACATCGCCGGCAGGATCGCGAAGTACTTGGCGACGTCGTTCGCGATCGAGAACGTGGTCAGCGCGCCGCGCGTGATCAGCTGCTGCTTCGCGACCTCGACGACCTCGATCAGCTTCGTCGGGTTGTTGTCGAGGTCGACCATGTTGCCGGCTTCCTTGGCGGCGGAGGTGCCGGCGTTCATGGCAACGCCCACGTCCGACTGGGCGAGCGCCGGCGCGTCGTTCGTGCCGTCGCCGGTCATCGCGACCATCCGGCCCTTCGCCTGCTCCTCCTTGATGAGCGCCATCTTCGCCTCCGGAGTCGCCTCGGCGAGGAAGTCATCGACCCCTGCCTCCTCGGCGATCACGGCTGCCGTGACGCGGTTGTCGCCGGTGATCATCACCGTGCGAATGCCCATCTTGCGCAGCTCGTCGAAGCGTTCGCCCATGCCGCCCTTGACGATGTCCTTGAGATGAATGACGCCGAGGACGAAGTTGTCCTGTGCGACGACGAGCGGCGTTCCGCCTGCGCGGGCGATCTTGTCGACCTCCTCGTCGAGACGGGCAGGCGCGTGGCCGCCCTGCTCCTCGACGAAGCGCTTGACGGCGTCGGCCGCCCCCTTGCGCAGCTTCTTGCCGTCGATGTCGACGCCGCTCATCCGCGTCGTCGCGGAGAACGGGATGAACGTCGCCTCGTGCTCGCCGACCTCGCGGCCGCGCAGGCCGTACCGCTCCTTGGCGAGGACGACGATCGAGCGGCCCTCCGGGGTCTCGTCCGCCAGGGAGGAGAGCTGGGCCGCCTCGGCGAGCTCGGTCTCCGAGACGCCGTCGACGGTCACGAACTCCGCCGCCTGGCGGTTGCCGAGCGTGATCGTGCCGGTCTTGTCGAGCAGGAGAACGTCGACGTCTCCCGCCGCCTCGACCGCGCGACCGGACATCGCGAGCACGTTGCGCTGCACCATGCGGTCCATCCCGGCGATGCCTATCGCGGAGAGCAGCGCCCCGATCGTGGTCGGGATCAGAGCGACGAGCAGGGCGATCAGGACGGTCTGCGAGGTGGGGGTCCCCGCGTAGATCGCGTACGGCCGAAGGGTCGCGACCGCGGCGAGGAAGGTGATCGTCAGCGCGGAGAGGAGGATGTTCAGCGCGATCTCGTTCGGCGTCTTGCGTCGCTCCGCGCCCTCGACGAGCGCGATCATCCGGTCGAGGAACGACTGGCCCGGCTCCTGCGTGACCTGGACGACGAGCTGATCCGAGAGAAGCTTCGTGCCGCCCGTGACGGCCGAGCGGTCGCCGCCCGACTCGCGGATCACCGGTGCGGACTCACCCGTGATCGCCGACTCGTCGACCGAGCCGACGCCCTCGATGATCTCTCCGTCGGCGGGGATGTTCTCTCCGGCGGAGACGACAAAGATGTCGCCGCGTTGAAGCTCCGGAGCCGGCACCTCCTCCAGCTCTCCGCTCTCCAGCCGGCGGTGTGCGACCGTGGTCGTCCTGGTAGCCCGCAGCGCATCGGCCTGCGCCTTGCCACGACCCTCCGCGACCGCCTCCGCGAAGTTCGCGAAGAGCACCGTGAGCCAGAGCCAGAAGGCGATCACGCCGACGAACCAGAGCTGCGAGTACTGGCCGCGCGCGAGCTCGAGGAAGAAGATCGCGGTCGTGATCACGCTGCCGAGCTCGACGATGAACATCACCGGGTTCCTGAACTGAAGGCGGGGATCGAGCTTGGGGAACGAGTCGCGGATCGCCGTCAGGACGATCTCGCGTGAGAAGACGCTCTTGCGCCTCGCGCTCGTGACCGGAGACGGCGCGGTCGGAATCGGTGCCACGGTCGTTGACATCTACGTGCCTCCCAGCTTGTCGAGCGCGAGGTTCAGCTCGAGGACGTTGACGCCCGCCTCGCCGAAGAAGCCCCACGAGCGGCCGGTGGTGTTCTGGTCGATCAGCTTCTGCACGGTCGCGAGCGGCACGTTTCGCTTGGCCGCGATCCGGCGGGCCTGGAGCTGCGCGTAGGCGGGGGTGATGTGCGGGTCGATGCCCGAGGCCGAGGTGGTGACCGCATCCACCGGGATCTGGCCGATCGTCAGACCCGGGTTGTACGGGCCCTCGAGCTTCAGGATCGCCTTCGCAGCCGCCTTCACGTTCTTGGCCAGGTCGGGGTTGGTCGGGCCCAGATTCGCGAAGGTCGTTGCGCCCGCGTTGTAGGCCGGCGCCGTCGCCGAGGGTCGCTCGTGGAAATACCGCGGGCTCTTGAACTCCTGCGCTGCGAGCTTCGACCCGACGACCTTGCCGTTGCGCTCGATGAGGCTGCCGTTCGCCTGGTGCTTGAACGCCACCTGTGCGAAACCGGTCATCACGAACGGGTAGACGAACCCGAAGAAGGCGGTGAGGAGCGCGATCGCGATCACGGAGCTGACGACGTTGCGCATCAGTGCAACAACCCCTCGACGATCGGCCCGAGCGTCAGCGCCGGGAAGATCATCAACCCGGCCGTGAGCGCGATCACGCCGATGACGAGCACGACAAACGTCGGCCCGTCGGTCCGGAAGGTTCCCGCGGAGACCGGAGTGATCTTCTTGCCCGCGAGCGCGCCGCCGAGAGCGAGCGCGGCGAACATCGGCACGAAGCGCCCGAGCAGCATGGCGATCGCCCCGAAGGAGGCGCTGAAGTTGGTCACTCCGAAGCCGGCGAAGGCGCTACCGTTGTTGTTCGACTGCGAGTCGTAGGCGTACAGCGTCTCGGTGAAGCCGTGTACGCCGCTGTTGTAGACGGAGGCGAGGCCGCTCTTGGTCGCGATCGAGAGTCCGGTCAGGACCAGCACCATCGTCGGCACGAACAGCGCTCCGAGCGCCGCGTACTTGATCTCGCGCGCTTCGATCTTCTTCCCGAGCCACTCCGGCGTACGCCCCACCATCAGGCCGGCCACGAAGACGGCGACGACGATGTAGAAGAACATTCCGTAGAGGCCCGAGCCGACGCCGCCGAAGATCACCTCGCCGAGGAAGAGGTTGACGAGCGGGACCGCGCCGCCGGCGGCGGTCTGCGCGTCGAAGCCGTTGTTGACCGAGCCGTTCGAGGCGTCGCTCGTGGCGACCGTCCAGGTCGTGCTGTTGGCCAGGCCGAAGCGCACCTCCTTGTCGGACATGTTGCCCCCGCTCTGGCCGTGCCCCTGGGTGATGTTCACGCCCGAGCTACGCAGCACCTGCGAGCCGTGCTGCTCCGCGGGCAGGTTCACGCCGACGCCGATCCAGAACACGATGAACATGGCCGCGAACACCGCGATGCCGTGCCGGCGGTTGAAGACCATCCTCCCGAACATGAACACCTGCGCGGCCGGGATCAGCAGGATCGCGAGCATCTCGACGAAGTTGGAGAGACCGGTCGGGTTCTCGAAGGGGACGGCCGAGTTCGAGTTGTAGAAGCCGCCGCCGTTCGTCCCGAGCTGCTTGATCGCGATCTGCGAGGCCGCGGGGCCGCGCGCGATCGTCTGCTGCGCCCCCTCCAGCGTCGTCGCGGTCGCATGGCCGTGGAACGTCTGCGGCACGCCCTGCCAGATCAGGATCGCAGTCACGATCACGGCCAGCGGCAGCAGGATGTAGACGAGCGAGCGGTAGAGGTCGACCCAGAAGTTGCCGAGCGTCCCCGACGAGCGACGCGCGATACCGCGCACGACGGCCACCAGTACCGCCATGCCGACGGCGGCCGAGACGAAGTTCTGTACTGCGAGCCCGGCCATCTGGGTCAGGTACGACATCGTGTACTCGCCGCCGTAGAACTGCCAGTTGGTGTTCGTGACGAAGCTCGCCGCCGTGTTCAGCGACACGTGCGCGGGCACGCCCCTCATGCCGTCCGGGTTCAGGAACAGGTGGCCCTGCGCGCGCTGGATCAGGTACAGCAACCCCCAGAACAGCACGCTGAAGACGAGCACGGTGATCCCGTAGCTCTTCCAGTCCTGTTCGCGGTCTCGCTGCGTGCGGACGAGGCGGTAGAACCCGCGCTCGATCCAGTCGAGCCAGCCGAGCCAGCCGCGCGCTGCGAACGAGCCGTCCGCGTAGACCCGAGCCATGTAGAGGCCGAGCGGGTAGCCGAGCACCACCAGCGCGGCTGCGTAGACGAGGATCTGGCCGATTCCTTGCCCGTTCATCTAGAAACGCTCGCCGCGGAAAAGGGCGTAGATCAAGTAAGCGAACACGAGCAACGTGACTGCCAGTCCGAAGATGTCGGCAGCCGACATCAGACGCGCTCCAGTACGTACAGAAGCAGGAAGACGAAGAGGAAGCACGCGGCGGCTATGGCGATGGCAGCGAGGTCGTACATCAATGCCTCCCGTTCCGTGTGGCGTGCAGCTTGGCGTGGGTCTCGGACATCCGGCCGTTCGCTGCGACCGGCGAGACCGCATGAACGGCCACGTGACCGCGCCCATCGTCGAGGGTGGTCAGGCAGCGCCTGAGCGACGCGCCGAGCTCACTCACTCGATCACGAGCGTAGAGCGGCCCCCAACCGTCGGTGAGGAGCCCCTCGACGAGCAGAACGCCCTGGGCCGAGACGGGACGCTCCACGTCGCCGACCCGGTCCGCGAGCGTCAGGATAAGGCCCGCGTGGGGCCGGGCCCCGGTTCTGTTCAGGGGCGACGCGCCCGGTAGAAGGCGCGTGTCGAGTTCCGAGACGACACCGCGCAGCGCCTTGGCAATAACGCGCCGGTTTCTTTCGGAGGTCAGCTCTCCGGTGCGCCAGACGACGAGCTCGGGTGACCGCGGCGCCGCGCTGCCGAGCAGCTGCCTGTTGGCCAGCCGACGGAGGCTCGAGAGGTGTCGATACTCGATCGCGCCGCGCAGCGCGCCCGCGCCGGCGAACAGCACGCCGAGCACGAATCCGTCGAGCTGAGGAATGAGGCCCGCGACTCCCGCGATGAGGGGGATCAGGCTCAGCGCGAGCAACGGCCGCGCCGCCTTCAGCGGGCTCGGCACACGGTACTCCTCCGGCCCTGGATCGCCTGCCGCACGGATAAGGCTCATGCCGCCGAGGCTAGTGCGGCCCTGCTGAGGGCCGCCTGAAGGTTGCGACGCTCCCCCTGAAGAAACCCTGAGGAGTCGCTACTCCCGCGTCGCGGGGTCGACGAGCCGGTATCCGGCGCCGGGCTCCGTCAGCAGGTAGCGCGGCCGGGTCGGATCCGGCTCGACCTTCCGCCGCAGCTGCGAGACGTGGACGTGGAGCAGGTTCGATTCCGTTCCGTAGCCCGGTCCCCAGACCTCTTGGAGGATCGCGCGATGCGTCATCAGCTTGCCCTGGTTGACCGCGAGGACCCGCAGCAGGTCGAACTGGTGCGGAGTCAGGTGAACCGGCGAACCGGTGACGCGAACCTCGCGCTTCTCGAGGTCGACCTCGAGCTCGCCGATGGCGATCAGCGGCTCGCCCGACGGCGCTGCCCGGCGCAGGACGGCGCGCAGGCGGGCGATCAGCTCGTCGATCCCGACCGGCTTCGTCACGTAGTCGTCGGCTCCCGCGTCGAGCGCGGCGACCTTCTCGCGCTCGTCGCCGACCGCCGAGAGCACGATCACGGGCGCCGAGCTCCACGTGCGGAGCTCGCGCACGACGTCGGTCCCGGTTCCGTCCGGGAGGACGAGGTCGAGGATGACGGCCTCGGGCGGCCGCATCGCGGCGGCCGCCAGGGCGGTCTCGGCGGTCTCGGCCGTCTCCACGTCGAACCCGGCCCCCCGCAGGCTCGTGCGCAGAGCGTGGAGAATCTGCCTCTCGTCGTCCACCACGAGGATGCGAGCTGCGCTCACGCTTCTGCCGCCGTCTCCGGCGCCGGCAGCGCGAGTACGAACGTCGCGCCCTGACCGGGCCGAGACTCGGCCCAGACCTGCGCGCCGTTGGCTTCGGCGAACCCACGGGCGATCGCCAGCCCGAGCCCTGCGCCACGCCCATCGCCGGCGCTGCGCTGGAAGGGCTCGAAGATGCGCTCTCGATCGCGCGGCGGGATCCCCGGGCCCCGATCGACGATCCGAATCAGGGCGCGAGTCGGGGTATGCGTGACCTGGACGCGTACGGGCTCAGCCTCGGGCGAGTACTTGAGCGCGTTCTCGAGCAGATTCACGAGCACGCGCTCGATCTGCACCGCGTCGACCCGGACCGCGATCGACTCCTCCGGGAGCTCGACGTCGATTCGCCGACCCGACTCGCCCGTGCTCCGGAGCGCCTGCACGATCAGGTCGTCCACGGCCCAGACGTCCGGCTCGGGCCGCAGCGCGCCGGCCTCGAGCCGGGACAGGTCGAGCAGGTTGCTGATCAGCCGGTCGAGACGCTCGTCCTTCGCCGACGATCGTCTTGACGAGGTCCTTGCTCGTCCTTCGGGTCGAGCTTCGAGATCGTCGCGTGCGAGTGCTCCGGCGGCGGTCAGGATCGCCATCAGCGGCGAGCGTAGATCGTGGCTCACCGCGCGGAGGACGGCCGTCTTCATCGCGTCGCTCCGGCGCAGTGCTTCCGCCTCGAGCGCCTCCCGGGCCAGGCGCTCGCGGTCGATCGCGACTCCCAGCAGGGACGAGAGCGCGGGGAGGAGCCGCCTCCGGGCCGACGCGCTTCCCGGCCGCGGGCCTTCGAGGTAGATCGTGCCGACGCGGCGCCCGCCTGCGAGCAGCGCGTCGGAGTCGGCTCCCGCAGCGACAGGGGCGTCCTCGCCGGGAAGGATCCGCACGTGCTCGACGCGGAGCGCGCGGGCGGACTCCTCCGCGATGCGCTCGAGCTCGCCGCTCACCTCGCCGTGCTCGAGCAGCAGCCCCGCGATCTCGGCGAGCAGCGTCGACTCGATCGCCCGGCGGCGGGAGCGCGCGGCAAGGTCGCTGACGACGACCGACGTGATCACGAAGACACCGAGCGCGAACCAGTTGCTCGAATCCTGCAGCGTGAGCGTGTGCGTCGGCTCGCAGGAAGAAGAAGTTGAACGAGAGCATGCTCGCGACCGAGACGCGAATCGCGAGCCGGAAGACCCCACACGACGCAACCGGGAGAACGGCGAACAGATAGAGGACGCTCAGCCCCAGCACCGGAACCTGCTTCTCGAGGAGCGCGATGCGCCGGTGACCGCGGCCACGAGGGCGGCGCACGCGAGCAGGCCGACCGGCCACCCCTGCGCGGCCGCGCGGACGTCGGCTCCACGGCCGTGGACGAGTCCGAGTGGCTCGGGATGGGAGCTCACGCTCCCATGATCGCAAGCGCGAGGACCGAGGGACCGCGAGCTGGACGAGACCGAGGGGCCGGTGGTACACCTGCGTCGTGAAGGCGCCTCGATTCCTCATTCGCGTGGCGGTCAGCGTCGCGGCGGTCGCGATCGTGACCGGCGCCATCTTCGGCCTGAAGGAGGTCGCTCCGGTCCTGAGCCTCGGCGGGCTCTACGTGTTCGCCGTTCTGCCGATCGCGGTCTGGTACGGCCTCGGCTACGCGATCGTCGTGTCGGTCGCGAGCATGCTCGCGTTCAACTTCTTCTTCCTGCCACCCCTGCACACCCTGGCGATGACCGACTCGGAGAACTGGGTCGCGCTCGCGGTCTACCTGGTGACGGCCGTCGTGGTTAGCGAGCTCGCCGCGGTTGCGCGAAGGCGCTCCATGGCTGCGGTCGAGGCGGAGGCGCTCAGACGAAGCGACGCCGTCAAGACCGCCGTCCTGCACGCCGTCAGCCACGACCTTCGCTCTCCGCTGACCGCGATCCGCGCGGCGGGAGACGGGTTGGCCAGCGGCTCTGTCCACCTCGACGAGGCGGACCGCGCGGAGCTGCTCGACACGATTCGGCTCGAAACCGCCCGGCTCGAGCGTCTCGTCTCGAATCTCCTCGACCTGTCGCGTCTCGAGGCGGGAGCCGCCCGGCCCCAACCGGAGCTGTGGCCGATCGACGAGCTCATCTCGCGGGCGCTGGAAGCGCTCGGCGCCGACGCGGCGCGTGTCTCGATCGTCGACGCGAGCGGCACGCCTCCGGTCCGGGTCGACGCGGCTCAGCTCGAGCGCGTACTCGTCAACGTGCTCGAGAACGCATTGCGGCTCTCGTCGCCGGCCGATCCGGTCGTGGTGACGGTCGAGCACTCGGACGACGAGATCCGGATCCGGGTCAGCGACCGCGGTCCAGGCGTCGCCCAGGACGACCTCGAGCGGATCTTCGAGCCGTTCGAGCACGGCGGCGGGCGTGGCACCGGCCTGGGCCTGGCAATCGCCCGCGGCTTCGCGGAGGCGAACGCCTGCCGTCTCTGGGCCGAGTCCAGGCCGGGGTCGGGAGCGACGTTCGTCCTGGCGCTGCCGGCTGCGGCCGACCCTGCGCGGCTGCTGGGATGAAGAAGGCCCGGGTCCTCGTCGTCGACGACGAGCCGCAGATCCTGCGCGCCCTGCGGACGAACCTGCGCGGAGCCGGGTACGAGGTCGAGACGGCGACCACCGCGGAGGCGGCGACAGCCGCCGCGGCGGCGCACCCCCCGGACGCGGTCATTCTCGACCTGGTCCTTCCCGACGGCCGCGGTACCGACGTCTGCCGCGAGCTGCGGAAGTGGACCTCGGCGCCGGTGCTCCTCCTCTCCGTCGTCGGCGACGAGCGCGAGAAGGTGGCCGCGCTCGACGCCGGGGCCGACGACTACGTCGAGAAGCCGTTCGGCATCGAGGAGCTGCTGGCGCGACTGCGCGCCGCCCTCCGGCGCGCGGGGCCCTCCGGTGAGCCGGTGCTCGAGATCGGGGAGCTGGTGGTCGACGTCGAGAACCGGACGGTGACGATGGCCGGGCAATACGTGTCGTTGACGCCGCACGAGTTCGAGCTGCTGCGCGTCCTCGCGCAGCACGAGGGCAAGCTCCTGACCCACCGCACGATCCTGCGCGAAGTGTGGGGCCCGGCCTACGGGGAGGAGTCTCACTACCTGCACGTCTACGTGTCACAGCTCCGGCGGAAGATCGAGCCGGATCCGACGCGCCCGCGGTTCCTCCTGACCACGCCGGGGGCGGGGTACAGGCTGGTGAATCCGCAGCAGCAGCCGACGTCGATATCCAGGCCGCGCAGGTGAAACGCGCGTGCGTCGAAACGGTGAGCACTCACCGTCGAATCAGCGCAAGCGCCGCTGCGGCCGGTAGAAGTTGAGGCCGGGTTCTGAGGCTGTCGCTGCGGGTGCGGGCGACGGTTCGGAGGTATCCATGTCGCGAGCCTGGCAGAAGGCCCGAACGTGACGCTAACACGGGAGCCTGCAGAATCTTTAGGCGATCTTGAGGAAGGCAGGGCTAGCGTGAGCGCATGGTCGCCCACGCTGCCCGATCCTGGAGCCCGCGGGCGCTCGCCTACCGGCGAATCGTGGTCCCGCTCGTCGCGAACGAGGAGTCCGAGACGGCGATGTCGATGGCTGCCGAGCTCGCCGACGACCACGGCTCGACGATCACGGCGGTCGTCGTGATCGAGATGCCCGCCCAGCTTCCGCTCGACGCACACATGCTCGAGGAGGAGGCGGCCGGAAAGCGGACGCTCGAAGACGCTCGCGCGATCGGGAGCCTGCGCGGCGTCAACGTTCGGACGCGAATGGTGCGGGCGAGGCTCGCCGGGGAGGCGATCGTCGACCAGGCGGCGGAGGCGCAGGCCGATCTCGTCGTGCTCCGCGCGTCCCGGAAGAACGGCAGAAGCCGCCGCAGGGTCTTCGGTCGGACCGTCGACTTCGTCCTCAAGCACGCACCGTGCAGGGTTATGGTCGCCGCGCCACCGTTTTCTGGGTGAAGAGCGACCAGCTGCGCGAGCGCGAAGCCGACACCGACAAGCTCGATCTCGACCCGCCCCCGCCACCGGCGGGCGGTGCCACCGCGGCCGTGCTGGAGCTGCTGGGGGGCACGAAGAGGCGGCTGATCGGACGACCGCGCGCGAGCCGCGAGCTCGAGGAGACGCTGGTGCCGAAGTGGATCGCGCTGCCGATCTTCTCGTCGGACCCGATCTCGTCGGTCGCCTACGCGACCGAGGCGGCCCTCGCGGTGCTCGTTGCAGCCTCGCTCGCCGGGCGCGACCTCGTGCTGCCGATCTCGATCGCCGTCGCGGCGCTGCTCCTGATCGTCGCGGTCTCGTACAGCCAGGGAATCAAGGCCTACCAGTCGAGTGGCGGCTCGTACGTCTTCGCGCGCGAGAACCTCGGCACGTTCCCGGCGCTCCTGGCGGGCGCAGCGCTCCTGACCGACTACATCCTCACCGTGGCCGTGTCGGTCGCCGCGGGCGTGTTCGCCCTGACGTCGGCGGCTCCCTCGCTGGCTTCGCACAAGGTGCTTCTGTCGGTGGCCTGCATCGTGATTCTCACGGTGGGGAACCTGCGCGGTGTTCGCGAGTCGGGTCTGACGTTTGCGTTTCCGACCTACGCGTTCCTCGCGGTGATGTACGCGACCCTGCTGGTCGGAATCGGCAAGTGCACCGTGGGCACGTGCCCCACGGCGGTCGTCCCCGACCCTCTGCCCGTGGGTGTGGGGGCCGTGACGCTCTTCGTCGTGCTGAAGGCGTTCGCGTCGGGCTCGGCGGCGCTCACCGGAGTGGAGTCGATCTCGAACGGGGTCACCGCCTTCCGGCATCCCCAGGCGAAGAACGCGACGCGGACCCTGTTCCTGATGGCCGGCGCGGCCGTGAGCCTCTTCCTCGGCGTCTCGTACCTGGCCGTCGAGATGGATGCCCGGCCGAGCGGAACGGCCTCCGTCCTGTCGCAGATCGCCCGCGGCTCGTTTCCGGCCGGCTCGCCGGGCTCGTTCGTCTACTACCTCGTCCAGGCGTTCACCCTGGCGATCCTCGTGCTGGCCGCCAACACCTCCTACCAGGGCTTCCCGCGACTCGCGGCGCTGCTCGCCCGCGACGGCTTCCTGCCGCGACAGTTCGTCAACCTCGGCGACCGGCTCGCGTACTCGAACGGGATCCTCGTCCTCTCCGCTGCCGCGACCGGGCTCGTGCTGGCGTTCGAGGCGAACGTCGACTCGCTGATCCATCTCTACGTGATCGGCGTCTTCACCGCCTTCACGCTCGCGCAGATGGGAATGGTCCGCTACTGGCTGCGGACCCACCTACCCGGCTGGCGCCGGAGCGCCGTCGTGAACGGCGTCGGCGCGGCTGCGACGTTCGTGGTGACCGTGATCGTGATCGTGACGAAGTTTCTGGCCGGCGCGTGGATGGTCATGATCGCGATCCCGTTGATGATCCTCGCCTTCTACTTCGTGCGGAGGCATTACCGCTCGGTGGGGAGGCGTCTTCGCGCGAAGGCGCACGCGGTTCTGGCCCGGCGCGAGGTCGAGAACACCGTGGTGCTCTACGTCGAGCGGCTGGATGCGGCAACGCGTGAGGCGCTCTGGTACGCGCGGTCGATCTCCGGGGGCTCGTTCCGGGCGGTCCACGTGCCGCACCCGGGCAGCGACCCGGGGATCGGCCCGCGCTTCTTTCGCTGGACCGACGGCAACCCGCGCCTGGAGATGCTCACCGAGGAGGACGAGCCGCTCGACGCGATGCTCGAGTACGTCTGGCGCTTCCCTCACGGCGACAGCAGCTTCGTGACGGTGGTGATCCCCGAGCTCTTCCGGACGCCGTCCCTGCTGGCCGCGGTCATGCGCCGCTCGACGTTCAGGCTGAAGCTCGGGCTCCTGCGCGAGCCCGGCGTCGCCGTGGCGGACGTCCCGCGACTCGCCGACGAGCCGGGCATCGACTTCGTGGAGCCGAGCCGCGCGACGTGCGTCGTGCCGGTCGCCGACGTCCACGCGGCCTCGCTTCGCGCGGTCGTCTACGCACGCTCGCTCGGCTTCAAGGAGACGAGGGCCGTGTCGTTCGCGTTCAACGAGGAGGAGGCGCGGCGGATCGAGCAGGACTGGCGCCGGTTCCCCGTCGGCCTGCCCCTCGAGGTGGTCGAGGCGCCGTACCGGGACGTCGGCAAGCCGCTCCTTACCTACCTGAGGCAGATCACCGCCGATCCGGACGCGGTCGCTGTCGTGGTCATGCCCGAGCTCGTCGTGCGCGGCGTCGACCGCCTGCTGCACAACCAGCGAGCGCTCTACCTGAAGCGGCTGCTCCTCTTCGAGCCCCGCGTGATCCTCACGTCGGTGCCATTCCAGCTCACTTAAGGGATCCGAAGGACGATCTTGCCGAACTGCTCGCCGGCCTCGAGGCGCTCGTGGGCGGCGCGCGCCTCGGCGAGCGGGAAGACCGAGTCGACCACCGGCTTCGCGCGGCCGCTCGAGACCAGCTCGTACGCGCCCTCGAAGTCCTCCTTCGTGCCCATCGTCGAGCCGTAGATCGTCAGCTGCTTCCACCAGACCCGGTGCAGCGCCGCGGGCGGGTTCGGCCCGCTGGTGGCGCCGCAGACGACGATGCGCCCGCCGGTCCGCGCGGCCTGGAGCGACCTCTGCCACGTCGCCTCGCCGACGTGCTCGAGGACGACGTCCACGCCCGCGCCGCCGGTCGCCTCCTTCACCGCGGCCGACACGTCCCCGGTCGCATGGTTGACCGACGCGTCGGCGCCCAGCTCCTGCGCACGAGCGAGCTTCTCGTCGCTCGAAGAGGTGACGAGCGCGCGCGCGCCGAGGGCCTTCGCGATCGCAAGCCCGGCCGACGCGACGCCGCTGCCGATTCCCCACAGGAGCACCCACTCGCCCTCGCGCAGCCCGGCCTTCGTCACGAGCAGCCGGTAGGCGGTCTCGAACACGAGCGGGAACGCTGCGGCCTCCTCGAACGAGACGCCCTCGGGGAGCGGGTAGACGTTCGTCTCCGGGACGGCCACGAGCTCGGCGTGCGTGCCGTCCATGTGCTCGCCGATGACGGAGATCTTCTCGCCGTGCTCGATCCCCGGGTTGATGACCACCTCCTCGCCGGTGTCCTCGCGGATCCCGGCGCCGTCGGCCCCCAGGATCCGCGGCTTCGGCACCGAAGGAAGTCCCTTCCGAATCCAGAGGTCGAGATGGTTGAGCGATGCCGCCCGCAGACGGACCAGAACCTCGCCGGCCCCCGGCTCCGGGTCGGGCGCGTCCTCGTAGCGCAGAACCTCCGGTCCGCCGTCTTCATGGATACGAACGGCCTTCATCAAGGCACAATCTCCCATATGGGGGTGGCAGAGCTCCAGAGGCTCGCCCACGAGCTCGGTCTGGACGTGGTCGGGGCGGCGCCTGCGTCGGCCTACGACGAGACGGAGAGCCACATCCGCGAGCGCCGGGCCCGCGGCCTCTTCGCCGACATGCGCTTCACGATGGCCCAGCCCGAGATCTCCTGTCACCCGGAGGGGCTGCTCGAAGGCGCCTGCACCGTCGTCTCCGCCGCGCTCTGCTACTGGAGCGAGGGCGAGGCCGTGCCGCCCGGACACGGGCGCCTGCCGCGCTACACGTGGTGGGACGCCTACGCGGCGCTGCGCGAGAAGCTGGACGCGCTCGGGAGGCGGCTCGGGGGCGAGTACCGGGTCTTCGTGGATGCGAACCAGCACGTAGACCGCGAGGCCGCCGTGCGCGCGGGGGTCGGCTTCTACGGCAAGAACACGATGCTGATCACGCGCCGCTTCGGCTCGTGGGTCGTCCTCGGCGCGCTGGTGACGACCCGCGAGCTCGAGAGCACGCCGCCGCTCGACCTCGACTGCGGCTCCTGCACGCTCTGCATCGAGGCCTGCCCGACGGGCGCGCTCGACGAGCCGGGCGTGCTCGACGCGACCCGCTGCCTCTCCTACTGGACGCAGTCCGCCGAGCCGTTCCCGGTGGAGTTCCGCGAGGCGCTCGGCGACCAGGTGTACGGCTGCGACATCTGTCAGGACGTCTGCCCCTGGAACCGCGGGATCGAGAAGCGCCGCGAGGGCGTCGGGCCGCCGGAGGGCGCCGAGCCGCACGTCTCGCTCGTGGACTGGCTCGAGGCGGGCGACGAGGAGCTCGCTCGGCGCTACGACCGGCTCTTCGTCCCGCGCAACGACCCGCGCTACCTGCGACGTAACGCGCTCGTCGCGCTCGGGAACGCGCGTGATCGCGCGGCGCACGGCGCGGCAAAGCGCTGCGCGGAGGGCGACGACCCGCTGCTGCGCGAGCACGCGGAGTGGGCGCTCGGCCGACTCGGGGAGCGGGTGTGAGCGGCGAGCTCGAGCGCAGGCGCGACCTCGAGCGCTGGATCGCCTGGGTTCGCCTGGGCGCCGTCCCGTTCGCGTTCGCCCAGGTCGCGCTCAGCGAGAACTACCCCTCGGGGTACGAGCTCTGGGCCTGGCTCATCACCGGCGTGTTCACGGTCGGGGCGGTGGCGATCTTCGTGCTGTGCCGGAGCGAGCTGAGCGCTCGGGCCCAGGCGTGGCTGGGCGTCCTTGCGCTCGCGTTCGACTTCGTGATCGTCTCGGCCTACATCCTCGTCTACAGCTTCGAGCGGGGAACGCCCGTCCGCCAGGTGATGCTCATGCCGCTCGTCGAGGCGGCGCTCCGCTACGGCATCACCGGGGCGCTGGCGGTCGTGGTTGCCAGCGTGCCGGTGATGCTGGTCTTCGAGTGGCTCCGTGAGCGCCGCTACGCGCCGCTCAGTTTCCACGTCGACTTCGTCACCCTCCAGCTGGGGATCGAGCTGCTGCTCGGGCTCGTCGTCGGCTGGCTTGCCTCCCGGCTGTTCCGGCAGACGTCGATCGCGGAGACGAGGGCGGCCGAGGCCGAGCGGCTGCGCGACGAGCTCGGCCGCCGCGCAGACGTGCTCGAGGCCGCGAATCGCTGCGCCCGCGCGCTCGGGTCGTCGCTCGAGCTCGAGCAGGCGTTCGACGCGTTCATCAACGAGGTGCGCGTGCTGATCCCCTTCGACCGGATCTCGATCGTGCTGGCCGAGGACGAAACGGCCCATGTGATGGCCGTCAGCGGCGAGGGTGGGGAGATCGTGCTCCCGCCGGGGTCGTCCCAGCCGATCAGGGGCACGCTGCTCGGAGAGATCCTGCGGACGAACGAGTCGGTCTACCGCCGCGACATGGCCGCGCCCGAGTTCAAGGGGGAGGACGGGCTGTTGGCCCTCGGGCTGCACAGCCGACTGGGCACGCCGCTCCTCCAGGGCCCGCAGTCGATCGGGATGCTGGCGATCTCGCGTCGCGAGCCGGACGCGTTCAGCTCCGAGGAGATCGAGCTCGCGGAGCTGCTCGGACGTCTCGTCGCAAGTGCGGTGCAGAACATCCGGGCCTACGACGCCGAGCGCCGGACGGTCGAGGAGCTGCGGCGCCTGTCGGCGCTGCGCGCGGATTTCGTCTCCCTCGTCTCGCACGAGCTGCGCACGCCGATGGCGGCGGTGATCGGCTCTGCCCGGACCCTGCAGCAGCGCTGGCGGGAGCTCACGGCCGACCAGCGCGAGTCGTTCCTCGGCCTGATCGCCGACGAGACAGAGCGGCTCGCGGAGCTGGTCAGCGACGTCCTCGACACGTCGCGGATCGAGGCCGGCACGTTCAACATCCGCTTCGGCGAGGTGGATCTCGGCGAGCTCGTTCGCGACACGGTGGCGCTCGCGGAGCTGGGCTCGGACGAGGTCGGGCTCCGGGCCGAGGTGCACGAGCCGCTCCCGCAGGTGCGCGGCGACGCGGAGCGGCTGCGGCAGGTGCTGATGAACCTGATCGACAACGCGATCAAGTACTCGCCGGCCGGCGACGAGGTCGAGGTGCGGGCCTACAGCGAGGCCGACCGCGTGCTCGTGGACATCCGCGACCACGGGCCCGGGATCGCGCCCGAGGACCAGCGCCTGATCTTCGAGAAGTTCGGCCGCGTGACCAGCGGGAACACCAGGCCCGGGACCGGGCTGGGCCTCTTCATCGCGCGCTCGATCGCCGAGGCGCACGGCGGCACGCTGGACGTCTCCTCGTCGCCCCGGCGCGGGGCGACGTTCAGGCTCGAGCTTCCGCGGAACTAGCTCAGGCGGGCCCTCCGGTCTCGAGGCTGGCGCTGACCGAAGCGATCGCGGCCTCCTCCGCGGGGCTGACCCGCTCGCCGTGCTCCTTGTGCGCGGCGGCGACGTTCTTCGCCACGTTGAGCGTGAACGTCTTGTAGGCGTCGACGTCCTCGGCGCTCGCCTTGCTCTCGAGCAGCGCCGTCGCCTGGTGGATGCGGTCCAGGCCCTGCCCCTGGAGCTCTTCGGCCGAGTGGTACTTGTGGCGGTCGAACTGCGGCTTCTCGGACACGATCGTGTCGAGCAGCTCGCTCTCCCCGTGGTGCTGTCGCGCCTCGGCGTAGGTCTTGGCGAGCGCGTAGCTCTCCCTGAAGCTGCCGCCCTTCTGTGCGGTCGCGGCGATCATGCCTGCGATCGCCGGGGCTTCGGCGACCAGCTCCCACTCCTCCTCGGTGAAGTCGCTCTTCGCGGTCATCTCACCACCCCCTCGATGCGTGTCGTGGACGCTGCTCCGGGCAGCATTGCGAATCTCGCTTCGCGGTGCGTAGCTACCCGGAGTTGACGCGGACACGCGAGAGGCCGAGGTCACGCTGCAGCTCCCGCGCCCGCTGCGCGATCGCCCGGCGGAGCTCCGGCGGGTCGAGGACGACCGCCTCGCCCCGGTAGGAGAGGATCTCGCCGACGAGCCATTCGGGGCTTCCGACCGGCCGCTCGGCCACCGCGGAGCCGTCGGTCAGGAGCCTCGCGCCCTTCTCGAGCTCCCAGCGGGCGATCTCCTTCGAGTACCAGATCCGCGCCGTGCGGGCGTCGCGGAACTCGTGCGGGTCGAAGCCCTCGCGCGGCTCGAAGCGGCTGCGCTGGATGCGGGCGCTGCGCATCCGGTCGAGCCGGAACGAGCGCTCGCCCTCGCGCGTGCGGTCCCAGGTGTGGACGTACCAGTAGGGCAGGCGCCGCTCGAGCGAGTAGGGCTCGACGAGGTGCGTCGAGACCTCGCCCTCCTTCAGGTAGTCGACCTGGACGAGCCGTCGCTCGCGCAGGCCGCGGCTCAGGGTCCCGACGAGGTCCTCCTCGGCGCGCTGCACGTGGGGCTCGGGCGTCTGGGCGAGCTCGAACTCGCCGAACGTCTCCTCGAGCTTCGCCCGCACGCGCTCG
The DNA here is from genome assembly GCA_963716865.1 of uncultured Actinomycetes bacterium. Lineage (GTDB taxonomy): Bacteria > Actinomycetota > Thermoleophilia > Gaiellales > Gaiellaceae > AC-32. Next base: position 424,688 of record CAVQUF010000005.1, on the reverse strand, counting down.
AGCGGGGTGCGGGCGTCGGCGGCGATCATCGGCCCGACGAACTCGAGTGCGAGCCGGATCGCGCGCGCCTCGAGCGGGGTCAGGCGGGGCGGCGCACGGAACGTGTCGCCGAAGAGCTCCTTGTCCACGCGGACGGTGTCGCCGTCGAGCTCGGCGTAGACGGCGTAGCAGCCGCCGCCGAAGTTGACGAGGTTGAGCAGCGACAGGTGCTCCTCGAGCTCCTCGGGCGGGATGCCGAAGCGCTCGACGAGGTCGGCGGCCGGAATCTCGGCCTCGGCGTCCTCGCCGCAGCGGTCGAGCAGGTAGGCGAGCAACGCCTGGAGGATCGCGAAGCGCTCGGGGTGCACCGGCGCGGCCGGGCGCTCGACCGTCTCCTCGGTCTTGCCGTCCAGCTCCGCGGCGAGCGGGCCCGGCTGCTTCTCGTGGCGGTCGCGGACGGTCCGCAGCGCCTGCGCGACCTCGCGGCGGAGCTCGTCCGGAGCCTGCGGCGCGGCGCGCCCGTCCTGGCGCAGGAGCCAGGAGGCGAGCAAGGGCAGGCTGGAGTACTCGGTCACGAAGACGCCGTCCTCGACCCTGCCCCTGCCCGCGTACGTCCGCTGCACCCACCAGGCCGTGTCGCCTCCGACCTCGATCCTGGCCTCGCCGACGGGATCGCCGATCTGCCACGGAGGGCGGCCGCGGTAGCGGTCGACGTCGAACTCGGCGGGGAGCCGGAAGTCGCGCTCTCGCCGCGTCGCGAACCGGATCTCGCCGCGGATCCGGGAGACGCGGAACGTGCGCTCGTCCTTGGCGTCGAGATCCTGGCCGACGACGTACCACGCGCCTGCGTCCTGGAAGAGCGCGTACGGGTTGATCGTCCGCTCCCGCTCGTTGTCGCGCGAGATCGACCAGTACGGGAACTTGACGGTGCGCTGCTTCGAGATCGCGGCCTCGAGCTTGCTCAGCCGCCCCTGCATCTCTGTCGAGTACTCGGGGTCCAGAACCTCGACTCGCATCGCCGTGTCAGTCGGCGCCTCCGAGAAGCCGGGCCGGCCGAGCGCGAGGTTCTGCAGGGCAAGCCGGAGCGGCTCGGCGTAGGCGAACTTGCCCTCGAGCAGGTACAGGCAGGTCTGCAGCGCCGCGAGCTCCTCGTCGGTCAGCTCGAGCGGCGGCAGGAAGTAGCGCTCGGAGCGCATCGTGTAGAGCTCCTCGCCCGTGTACTCGTCCCGCTGCGAGTGGAGCGGGACGCCGAGGGCCTGCAGCTCGGCCCGGTCGGAGTAGAACCGGCGCGCGAACGCCTCGTCGGACATCTCCTGGTAGCCCTCGACGCTGCTCTTGATCTCGCGCGCGGTCACCGGTCGCCGCTCCGCCATCAGGAACGCGACCAGCGAGAGCTGGCGGATCAGCTTGTCGGTGTCGTGACTCAAGCCCGCCGCGAGACTACCGGCTCGGAGGCCCGGCGGCTACGCGGCGAGCGGTAGAGCAGGCCCAGCGCTCGGGTCCCATGGTCGGCGCCGTCGAGACGGCGCCTCAGGCCGCGACCCGGGAGCGCTCGAGATGCTGGTGCGACGGACAGTAGTCGCGGTCGGGGAGCGGCGTGCGCTGGCACGGCTTGCCCTTGCGCGTGGTCGCGCGGCAGCGGGCGACCCCGCCGTCGAATGCGCCCGCCTCGATCTGGCTCTCGATGAACGCAACCGCCGCGGCGACGCCCTCGCTCACGGCCCAGGCGACCTGCGCCTGGCACGTGATCGGGAAGTAGCGGCGGAGATCCTGGAAGAGCGCGCGGTCGGGCTTCGCGAAGTAGAGCGGATCCTTGGCGAGGCGCTCCATCGTCTGCTCGCATGCCTCGAGCACCTCGCGCCGGTACTGAGCGCGGGTCTCGGAGTCGACGTAAGGATCCACGAGATCCTTGATCGACCTGTAAATGGCACGTGAGTACTGATACATGCAGGCCTGGATCTGGAGGGCTCTCTCGTCCACCGTCAGTATCCTGGGCTCCTATTAATCTGGCGCAAAGCTTTGTTAACCAGCGGTTAATCCTGATCTGCGACTAGGGCCTGCAGGGGCGAATATAACCGACTCGGCCTCTGTTACAAAGTCGGGCCCTCGGTTTGCAAACTGGAAAACGGGCGCATCGGCAAAGCCGGCGCGCCCTCCCAAGCCGGCATCGCAAGCGATGCCTCGGGTGTTTCCGACGATTCCTAAGGTGTGATTCGGCGGGGATAGGCGCCGCCGAAGCCGTGGCGGTGGGCGTCGATGATCGCGCTCTGGGCCTCGGCCTGCGATCCGTAGATGCCCGCGAAGACGACGAGGTAGCCGGGGTGGAGGCTCGAGAACTGCGACGAGTCGAGGACGCCGACCTTTTTCATCCCGCCCTGCCGGGCGCGCTGGGCCTCGGCGGCCGCCGCGGCGCGTCCGCTCGAGCTCGGGAGCGAGTCGAGGACGATCGTCCAGCCGCTGCGCCCCGCGGGCCAGATGGCGGGCGCGTTGGCCGGAGGCGGGGGCGGCGGCGCGGCGGTCGTCGTGGGGGTCGACTGCGTCGGCTGGGTGGTGACGGTCGGCTCCGGCGCGGTCTGGGTCAGTTGGACGCTCGAGGCGCCTGGAGAGGTCGCAACGAGAGTCTTGTCGCTCGCGCTGGAGCGGTCGGCGAGCCAGATTGCCGACGCCGCGCCGGCCGCGGCGGCGATCACGAGTGCGAGCAGGGCCGGCCAGATCCAGTCTCCGGGATACCAGTCGAAGCGGCGTCGCCAGGCCGAGCCCAGGCGCCCGACCAGGCCGCTTCGCGAGGGCAGCTTCGCGCCGCAGTCGAGGCAGTACTCCTGCCCCTCGCCGTACGGGGTGTCGCAGCGCGGACAGCGCCCGGCGTCCTGCTCGCCGCCCGCCATCTACCGCTCCCAGGGATCGGCGCCGTTGCTCTCGGCGCCGGGCTCCTCGGGCTCGTCCGGCCCGGCATCCCGGCCGCAGCTGGCGCAGAACTTGGCGTCGGCGGGCAGCGGGTGCCCGCAGTGCGCGCAGGCGACGACCGGCTCCGGGCCGGTGGGGCGTCCGCAGTTGGCGCAGAAGTGGGAGCCCCAGGGCACGGGAGCGCCGCACTCGCAAGTTGCGGGCGCGCGGCGCGCGCTCGCGACCGCCGCGAGCATCGAGTCCAGCTCGTGGATTCGCTCCTCGAGCGCTACGACCTCGCGGCAACGCTCGATGAGGAGGTCGTCCCGGAAGGAGGAGCGGCGGTACATCTCCAACGTCAGGCCGCCGAGGTCGCGAATCTGCTCCTCGCGTGCCTTGAGAATCGCGCGCCGCTCCCGCCGCAGCGCGCCGGGCGACGGCGCGCGGCGCATGGGCCGCGCCGGTGCCTCTCCGGGGTCGCCCTCGGGTTGGCGGCGGATGCGGTTTAGCAGGGAAAAACGCGCCACGCGAGGCGCGAGTCTAGCAACGGCGGTGGCGGGCTCAGAGCCCGGGTCCAGGCACGCGGCGGCCGGATCGGGCGAGGAGCGCGACGAGCAGCACGAGGCCCGCGAGCCCGATCACGATTCCGATCCAGGGCCACACGATCCCGAAGGCGACCCCGATCACGATGATCGCGATCGCGAGCCCGATCACGCCGCTCCGCCCCTCAAAGCTGGAGGACGACGAGCCGCTCTTCGGTCAGCTCGCGGACGGCGTAGGCCGGGCCCTCGCGCGTGTTGCCCGAGTCCTTCACGCCGCCGTACGGCATCTGGTCGGTGCGGAACGTCGGCGCCTCGTTCACGGTCACGCCGCCGAACTCGAGCTCGCGCGCCGCGCGCAGCGCCGTTCCGATCGCGCTCGTGTAGATGCCGGCCTGGAGCCCGAAGCGCGTGGAGTTGGCGAGCGCGATCGCCTCGTCCAGCGAGTCGACGGCGTTCACCGTCACCACCGGGCCGAAGACCTCCTCGCAGCTCACGTTCAGGTCGGGCGCGGCGCCGGCGATCACCGTCGGCTTGATCAGGCCGTCCTGCTCGTCGCCGCCCGCGAGGACCTCCGCCTCACCCGCGCGGGCCTGCTCGATCCACTCGAGGATCCGCGTCTTCGCGTCCTCGTCGATCACCGGGCCGACGTCGGTCTCCTCGTCGGCCGGGTCGCCGACGACGAGCGCCTCGACCTTCGGCACGAAGCGCTCGACGAACGCGTCGTACGCGGGGCGCTCGACGTAGATCCGCTGCACCGAGATGCAGCTCTGGCCGGCGAACGAGAAGCTGTTCGCGGCCATCGCGGTCGCGGCCGCGTCGAGGTCGGCGTCCGCGGCGACGATCACCGGGGTCGCGTTCCCGAGCTCGAGGTTGACTCGCTTCTTCGGCGCGCGCTCCTTGAGGCCCCAGCCGACCGGTCCCGAGCCCGTGAACGAGATCGCCTTCACGCGCTCGTCCTCGACCAGGACGTCCCCGATCTCCGACGACGGGCCGACGACCACGTTGAGCCAGCCCGGCGGCAGGCCCGCCTCCTCCTCCAGCTCGGCCAGGAGCAGCGCCGAGAGAGGCGTGTGGCCCGCAGGCTTGAGCACGACCGCGCAGCCCGCCGCGAACGCCGGCGCGAGCTTGTGCGCGACGAGGTTGAGCGGGAAGTTGAACGGCGAGATCGCGGCGACGATCCCGATCGGCTGGCGGAGCGTGAAGGCGAGCTTTCCCTCGCCGGCCTGGGCCGCGTCCATCGGCACCATCTCGCCCGCGAGCTTGCGCGCTTCGACGGCCGCGAACGTGTAGGTCGACATCGCGCGGGTCGCCTCGACCCGGGCCGCCTTCATCGGCTTGCCCGCCTCGTCCGAGATCAGGCGGGCGACCTCGTCGTGGCGGCGGCCGAGCGCCATCACCACGCGGACGAGGATCTCCGCGCGCTTGTGAGCGGGCAGCGGCTCGCGCATCGCGCGCTCGGCGGCGTCGATCGCCTGCTTCGTCTCGGCCGCGCCTGCCTTGGCGACCCGCCCCACGACCTCGCCCGAGTAGGGCGAGCGCACGTCGAGCCAGTCGCCGGTCTCGATCCACTCGCCGCCGACGAGGAGCTTGCGCTCCGTGAGGGTCGTCGCCACGCCGTGAGTCTAGTGCGAGGATTCGCTCGTGGAGATTCCCGACGTTCAGTACGCACGAAGCGGCGATGTCGCGATCGCCTACCAGGTCGTGGGCGAGGGTCCGACCGACATCGTCTTCGCGCGTGGGCTTTCCGGCGAGCTGCTCTCGATGTGGGAGCACCCGCTGCTCGAACGCCACGTGACCGGCCTCGCCGAGGCAGGCCGTGTACTCATGCTGGATAAGCGCGGCACGGGACTCTCGGACCGGATGCGCGAAGCCGCAACCCTCGAGGCGCGGATGGACGACCTCGGCGCGGTGATGGACGCGGCCGGGTCGCAGCGCGCGGTGTTCTGGGCCAGCCTCGAGAGCGCGCGACTGGCGATTCTCTTCGCGGCGACCTACCCGGAGCGCACGAGCGGGCTCGTGCTCCTCGAGCCCTGGATCAGGGGCCGGCAAACGGCGGACTACCCCTGGGCGCCGAGCGACGAGGAGTGGAGGCGGCAGCTCACGGACGTCGGTGAGCGCTGGGGCCGCCGCGACTTCTTCGAGGAGCTGGTTCAGGACTGGGCGCCCGACGCGGCCGACGACCCGGAGTTCGTCGACTGGTTCGTGATGCACATGCGCCGAGGGATGAGCCCCGGTGCCGCCGTCTCTCTCTTTCGGGCGATGCGCGACTCCGATGTCGCCGACGTCCTCGGCGCTGTCCGCGTGCCGACCATGGTGTTGTTCAAGCCGGAAGAGCGCGGCCCGGCGGAGTACGTCGCCGATCGCGTGTCGAAGTGCGAGCTCGTCGAGCTTCCGCACATGCGTGGCATCTACACGTGGGTCGACGACAGGACGCACGGGGCCTCGATCGCGGCGATCAAGCGGTTCGTCGAGCGGGTCGGACGCGCGTCGGAGCCCGATCGCGTGCTCGCGACGATCCTCTTCACGGACATCGTCGGCTCGAGCGAGCGCGCGGCCGAGCTCGGCGACCGTGCCTGGCGCGATCTGCTGCGGACGCATCACACGCACGTGCGCCGTCGGCTCGCCGAGTTCCGCGGAGAAGAGCTGGACGTGGCGGGCGACGGGTTCCTGGCCGCGTTCGACGGCCCGGGGCGGGCGATCCAATGTGCGTGCACGATCCGGTCCGACCTCGGCGAGATCGAGCTCGAGCTCCGTGCCGGGGTTCACACGGGCGAATGCGAGCGGCTGGACGGCAAGCTGAGCGGAATCGCGGTGCACACCGGAGCGCGTATCGCCGAAGCGGCGCAGCCCGGAGAGGTCGTCGTCTCGTCGACGGTCAAGGATCTCGTCGCCGGCTCGGGGATCGAGTTCGAGGACCGCGGCGAGCGGGAGCTGAAGGGCGTTCCGGGCGAATGGCGGCTGTACGCTGTGGTCGATGGCTGATGCGCTGATCGTCGATGCGGTGCGGTCGCCGATCGGCAAGCGCAACGGAACGCTCGCCAGCCTGCGGGCGGACGAGCTCGCGGGCCAGGCGCTGAACGGCCTGGTCGCCCGCAACAACCTCGATCCGGCCGAGGTCGAGGACGTCCAGATGGGTTGCGTCTCACAGGTCGGGGAGCAGGGGTGGAACATCGGGCGGATGGCCCCGCTCGTCGCGGGCTGGCCGGACTCGGTGCCGGGGACGACGGTCGACCGGCAGTGCGGCTCCTCGATGCAGTGCAACTTCAACGCGGCCGCGGCGGTCTGGTCGCGGCAGCTCGACCTCGTCGTCTCGGCGGGCGTGGAGTCGATGTCTCGGGTGCCGATGGGCTCGAGCGGGGGAGACCTCTCGGACCGGCTGCTCGACCGCTGGGAGATCGTGCCGCAGGGGATCTCGGCCGAGCTGATCGCGGATGAGTGGGGTTTCTCGCGCGAGCAGCTCGATGCGTACGCGTACGAGTCGCACCGCCGTGCGCTCGCGGCGATCGACGATGGGCGCTTCGAGAACGAGATCGTTCCGGTCGAGGTGACGAACCCGCACGTGGGGACGCTCTTCGCAGTGGACGAGACCCCGCGGGCCGACACCTCGCAGGAGGCGCTCGCCGGGTTGAAGCCGGCGTTTCTTCCGGAGGGGCGGGTGACCGCGGGCAACTCGAGCCAGATCTGCGACGGCGCGGCGGCGGTGCTGGTCGCGAGCGAGGCGGCGTGCTCGCGGCTCGGCCTCGAGCCGCGGGCACGGTTCGTGTCGTTCGGGCTCGCGGGCGTCGATCCCCGGCTGATGCTGCACGGGAATCCGCAGGCGTCCGAGCGGGCCCTGGCACGGGCCGGGATCGGCTGGGACGACGTGGGCGTGATCGAGGTGAACGAGGCGTTCGCGTCGGTCGCGCTGCAGTTCATGCGGGACGCCGGCCTGGAAGAGCGGGCGGGCGACGTCAACCCGAACGGAGGGGGGATCTCGCTGGGCCATCCGCTCGGTGCGACGGGCGCACGGATCACTGCCACGCTGCTCAACGAGCTCGAGCGCCGCGATGCGCGCTACGGCCTTGCGACGATGTGCATCGGCTTCGGCCAGGCGATCGCCGCGGTGATCGAGCGCGTCTAGGCTCGCGGCCGGCGGCCGCCAGAAGTCACACATCCGGCACGAGCACGACACACACCTGTGACGATTTCCCCGCTACCCTCAAAGCCGGGGGCAAGGGCCGAAGGCCCCCGGGGGAAACGGGTTCACGCGTACGCGTGAACCGGAAACCATAGGATCGCCGGCGGTGGAGATTGCTCGCGTCGGCGTGGTCGGGCTCGGCACCATGGGCGCCGGAATCGCGCAAGTCTGCCTCCAGGCGGGCCTCGAGGTGGTGGGCCGCGAGGTCGAGCCGGAGCTTGGCGACGCCGCCCGCGCTCGGATCGATCACTACCTCTCGCGCGGAGTCGACAAGGGCCGCATGACGGCCGAGGAGAAGGACGCCGCGCTCGGGCGGCTCTCCCTAGTCACCGACCTGGCCGAGCTCGCGTCGTGCGGGCTCGTGATCGAGGCCGCCTTCGAGGATCTCGACGTCAAGCGGAGCCTCTTCTCCGAGCTCGACTCGATCGTCGCGCCCGAGGCGATTCTCGCGACGAACACCTCGGCGCTCTCCGTCACCCAGATCGCCGACGCCGCGAAGCACCAGGAGCGGATCGTCGGCATGCACTTCTTCAACCCGGCGCCGGTGCTGCCGCTCGTCGAGGTCGTCCGCACCGCTCATACGAGCGACGAGGCCTTCGACGCCGCGTACACGTTTGCCCAACGGATCGGCAAGGAGCCCGTCGCCTGCAACGACACGCCGGGCTTCATCGTCAACCGGATCCTGATCCCGCTCCTGAACGACTGCGTCCGTGTCCTAGACGAGGCTCGGGTCACGCCCGACGACGTCGACCGGGCGATGCGCTTCGGCGCGAACTGGCCGATCGGGCCGTGTGCGTTGATCGACCTGATCGGAGTCGACGTCCACGTCCACGCCTCGGAGGCGCTGCACGCCGCGCTCGGGGAGGGGCGGATGGCCCCGCCGCAACGGCTGGTCGAGATGCGGGACGCCGGCCAGCTCGGCCGCAAGAGCGGCCGCGGCTTCTACGAGTACGAGCCGCCGAGCTAGAGCCGCCGCCGTTTCTGGCTTTACGTTTTCCTAACAGGCCGTTTATGGCGCATTCACCCGTGCGCCAGATACTCCGATCCATGGGGTGGACGTTTCTCGCTGTCGTACTAGGCGCCGCGCTTGCGCTACCCGCGGCTGCTCCGGCCGGGAAGGGTGCCGACGGCACGCTCTCGGTCCAGCGCGCCCGGGGCAAGATCACAGTCACGTTCAAGGGCACGACCGTCGGGCGGCTTGCCAACGGCAAGGTGCGGATCCGGGATCAGAACCTGCTCGACGGGCAGGCGCCCCAGTACCGGCACTGCAAGTCGCTTAAGCCACTCAACGCGCACACGATGGTCTGCACCGGGAAGAAGCTCTCGTTCCGGGCGCTCAACGGCCGCTACACGGTCTTCGTCCAGGGGAGCGGGATCTTCATGTCTGCGGTAGGCCGCGGCACGGTGACGGTTGACGGCACGGGCGAGAACGGCCTGCCCGACGGCGTGATGTCGTTCGACAACCTGCCCTACGAGTCGGTGCCGGACGTTCCGACGACGTTCCCGCTCGGAACGACGAAGACCAAGCGCTGACGGCCGTCTCTGGCATCCTGAGGCGATGGCAACCAAAGTGCAGACGGTGCTGGTTGTCGAAGACGAGACGTCAATCGCCTCCTTCGTCGCGCTCTACCTGAAGAACGCCGGCTACAAGATCCGCACCGTCGGGACCGGGCAGGAGGCCCTCGAAGGCGTTGCGGACGAGCGTCCCGACCTGGTCGTGCTCGACCTGATGCTGCCCGACATCGACGGGATCGAGGTTTGCCGCCGCATCCGCCGGAGCTCGGACATCCCGATCCTGATGCTGACCGCGCGCGACGAGGACGTGGACAAGATCATCGGGCTCGAGGTCGGCGCCGACGACTACCTGACGAAGCCGTTCAACCCGCGCGAGCTGGTCGCCCGGGTGAAGTCGATCCTGCGCCGGTCGGTTCCGGAGCGGCGCGAGCTGGAGACGAAGCAGATCACCCATGGCGACCTTCAGATCGACGCGGGTCGCCGCGAGGTGCGCGTCGGCGAAGAAGAGATCCAGCTCGCGCCCAAGGAGTTCGACCTCCTCTGGGAGCTGCTCGACCACCGCGGGATCGTGCTCACGCGCGACCAGCTGCTCGAGCGGGTCTGGGGCTACACCTTCGCGGGCGACACTCGCACCGTCGACGTGCACGTCCGGCAGATCCGGCGCAAGCTCGGTGACGCTTCGCCGATCGTCACCGTCTGGGGAGTCGGCTACAAGGTCGCTCCCGCAAGGGATACGGCCGTGAGCGCCTAAAACCGCCGGAGCCATGCTCCGGTCGCTGCGCTTCCAGCTCCCGGCGTTCTTCCTGCTCGGCGTGGTGGTGGCCGGGCTGGTCTCGGCGGCGATCGCGCTGCGGCTGTTCCGCGGCTACGCGGAGAACCGCGCGCGGGCGCAGGCCTACGGCGAGCTCGCGCGGGAAGCGAAGGGACTGACGGAGATCTACGCGAGCCAGGCCGGATTCAAGCGCCTCTCCGCGGCCAGGCTCGAGCGTGCGACGGGTGACCGGATCTACTACACGGGTATCGATCTGTTCCCGGGCCAGAAGCCGGCCTTCCGGAGGAAGCTGCCTCCGAGTGCCGTTCCCCCGAAGGCGCGGACGCAGCCGTACACGCGTTTCCGGTTCACACCGCCCGGCACGGGGGAAACGTTCCTCGCGGTGGCGCGCCCGCTCAAGGTCGGCCAGCAGACGTTCGGCGTGATCGTCCTGGCGAAGCCGAAGACCGTTCTCCAGCAGCACTGGCTTGCGCTGGTCGAGCGGCTCCTGCTCGCGTTCGCGGCGGGCGTCGCGGTCGCGGCCGGCCTCGGCGTCTACCTCTCGCGGCGGATCACCGAGCCGGTGCTCGATCTCTCGCGGGCGGCTGACAAGATCGCGCGCGGCAGCTACGACGTCGACGTGCCGGAGGTGCGTGGCGGCGGGGAGATCGGCGACCTCGCGGAGAGCTTCCGGCGGATGGCAGTCAGGCTCTCGGAGGCCGAGGAGCTCGAGCGCGGCTTCCTGATGAGCGTCTCGCACGAGCTGCGGACGCCGCTCACGGCGATCCGCGGGCACGTCGAGGCGCTGCGCGAGGGCGTCGTCACTGACGAGGAGATGCGGACGGCGTCGCTGACCGTGATCGCGGCCGAGGCCCGGCGGCTCGAGCGGCTCGTCGGCGACGTGCTCGACCTCGCGAAGCTCGACGCGCACCGGTTCACTGTTCTCCACGAGGAGGTCGAGATGGAACGGCTGATCGACCGCGCGTACACGACGTTCGGCGAGGAGGCGCGGCGGCGGGAGATCGACTACCGCCTGTCCGTGAAGGCGAAGCCGGTGATCGTCTCGGACGGCGACCGCGTCCTCCAGATCATCTCGAACCTGCTCTCGAACGCGTTCCGCTGGACGCCGGACGGCGGGCGGATCGAGCTCGAGCTGAGCGCGGTCGAAGCCAGGGTCTGGGTGGTGGTCGGTGACAGCGGGCCGGGGATCCCGCCCGTCGAGCGGGAGCGCATCTTCCGCCCGTTCTGGTCACGTGACGGCGGCGGCACCGGCCTCGGCCTCGCGATCGCGAGCGAGCTCGCCGGCGCGCTCGGCGGCCGCATCACCCTCGAGAGCTCGGGCGAGAGCGGTAGCCGTTTCGAGCTCGTCCTCCCGACGTACCCGCAGTAGGAGTCAGAATCCCGGCGATGGGCGTTCCCGCTCACGAGCTCGTCGAGCTGCCGCGCCGCCGCTCGCCTCCGCGCGCTGTGGTGGCCGCGCTTCGGCCTCGCCAGTGGCCGAAGAACCTGCTCGTGTTCGCCGGGATCGTCTTCGCCGCCCAGCTCGGCGATCCGGTCCGGTGGGCCGAGGCGCTCGCCGCGTTCGTCGCCTACTGCGCGGTCTCGAGCGCCGCGTACCTCCTGAACGACGTCAGGGACGTCGAGCAGGACCGGCTCCACCCGGTCAAGCGGCAGCGGCCGATCGCCCGAGGCGAGCTCTCGGTGAGAGCCGCGCTCACGCTCGCCGTCGTGCTCGCGGCCGGTGCGCTGGCGATCGCGGGGTGGCTGGGCCTAGCGTCGGTGGCGCTGCTGCTCGGCTTCGCCGCGCTCCAGGTTGCGTACTCCTTCGGGCTCAAGCACATCGTGCTCGTGGACGTGTTCGTGATCGCCGGGCTGTTCGTGATCCGCGCAGCGGCCGGCGCCGAGGCCGTGGACGTGCGGATCTCGCCGTGGCTCCTGCTGTGCACGGTCCTGCTCGCGCTCTTCCTCGCGCTCGCCAAGCGGCGCGGGGAACTCGTGCTCGTCGGCGCCCGCGAGACGCCGGGCAGGCCGGTGCTGCAGGGCTACTCGCTCGAGCTCGTCGACCAGCTCGTCTCGGTCGTCGCGGCCTCGACAGTGATCGCCTACTCGCTCTACACGTTCACCGCGCGCGACTCGAAGGCGCTGATGGTGACGATCCCGTTCGTCATCTTCGGGATCTTTCGGTACCTGCTCCTCGTCCACCGCGACGATCTCGGCGAGGAGCCCGAGCAGGTGCTCCTGACCGACGTCCCGATCCTCGTCGACATCGCCCTCTGGGTCGTGACCGCGGGGTTGATCCTCGCTCTGACATAGCGATCTGCTTGTGACCGCAATCGGATCGACCGGTCATTTCAGACGGGCGCACGAGCAGAGCCCGTGCGCCCTGAGGTCGGCATCGCAAGCGATGCCTTGAACCTGAAACGCGCCCTCGTCCTGACCGTCGCACTCGCGGTCGCCGTGACCGCGGGCCTCGCGCTCTACTCGGACTTCGGCCTGCTCGACGAGCTCGGCAGCTTCCGCTGGGAGCTGTTTCCCCTGGCGCTCGCGCTGACCGCGCTCAACTATCTGATCCGCTTCGGGCGCTGGGAGCTCTATCTCAGGCGCGTGGGGATCGTCGTGCCGACCGGGCGGAGCCTCGCGGTCTTCGTCGCGGGCCTGACCATGACGATCACGCCGGGCAAGGCGGGCGAGGTGCTCAAGTGCGGCCTCCTACGGCGCTCGTTCGACGTGCCGGTTCGCCGGTCGGCGCCCGTCGTGCTCGCGGAGCGGGTCACGGACGCGACCGGCGTGGTCGTGCTGGCGGTGATCGCGGGAGCGAGGACCGACCGCTGGCCGCTGCTGGTGCTCGCGCTCGCGGGCGTGGCGGCGATCGTGTTCGTCGTCCACAGCCCGCTGCTCGGCCGCTTTGCGGCGCTCGGCGAGGCGCCCGTGGCCGCGAGGCAGCTGCTGGGTGCGCGGCTGCTGGTCGCCATGACCGCGCTCTCGGCGGTCTCGTGGTTCTTCGAGTGCCTGGCCGCCTACGTCTGCGTCCGCGGGCTCGACCTCGACCTTTCGCTCGCGGACACGGTCGTGGTCTTCTCCCTCGGAAGCCTCGCAGGCGCGCTCTCGTTCCTCCCCGGCGGGCTCGGCGTCGCGGAGGCGAGCATGACCGGGCTGATCAGGGCCCTCGGCGACACGACGAAGGTCGCGGCCGCCGCGGGAACCGTGCTGATCCGCCTCGCGACGCTGTGGTTCGCCGTCGCGCTGGGGCTGGTCGGGCTGGCGGTGGAGGAGCGCCTGGCCCGGGCTCAGCCGGTGCGGCGTTCCTGCATGCGATAGACGATCGCGCCGTCGCTCGTCTGGAGGCTTCGCTCCAGCGAGCCGAGGCGGTCGTCCACCGACTTCCAGCCGGAGCTGACGAGGTCGACGAGAAGCGCGAGGTCGTCGACGCGTGCGTGCCGCTCGGCGAGCAGGTCGCCCTCGATCCGCTCGAGACGGCGGATGACCTGGTTCGACAGGCCGCGGATCTCGGCGAGGTTGCGACCCACCGGCTTGACCTGTTCGCGAAGGCCGTCCTGGAGCGCGCCCTCGATTCTCTCCGGGAGCGTTGCCTCGACCTGAGCGGCCGCGAGTGCGAGCTCCTCGGCCTGGAGGCGGACACGCTCGAGCGCGGCCTCGACCGCGGCGGCGTCTGGGCGCCCTTCCGCGGCTTGCCTGAGCCGTTCGCGCGCCCGCTCGATCGCGTCGTCGGTCATCGGCGGCAACGGTAGCGTTCGCGTCGGATGAAGTCGGCCGAGCTCGAGTACGAGCTTCCTCAGGAGCTGATCGCGCAGCGGCCGCTCGAGCGGCGTGACCACTCGCGGCTGCTCGTCTACGAGCGCGCCACGGGTGCCGTCCGGCACCGCCGGTTCGACGAGCTGCCGGACGAGCTCGCGCAGGAGACGCTCGTCGTCGTCAACGACACGCGCGTGCTGCCGGCGCGGATTCGCCTCGAGCGTCCGGGCGGGGGAGACGCGGAGGTGCTGCTGCTGGAGCGGCTCGGCCCGAACGGGCTCTGGGAAGGGCTCGCACGACCGTCGCGCCGGCTCAAGCCGGGGCAGCGGCTCGGCCCGGTCGAGCTCGTCGAGCCGCTCGGCGAGGGGCGCTGGCGGCTGCGGGTCGACGGCGAGCCGGAGGGCGAGGCGCCGCTGCCGCCCTACATCACCGAGCCGCTCGCGGATCCCGAGCGCTATCAGACCGTCTACGCGGAGAACGAGGGCTCGGCGGCCGCGCCGACCGCGGGGCTGCACTTCACGCCGGAGCTGCTCGGGCGGCTCGACGTCGAGCGGGTGACCCTCCATGTCGGCCTCGACACGTTCCGGCCGGTCTCGGCCGACGACCTCGCGAGGCACGAGCTGCACAGCGAGCGGTATGAGGTCTCGATGTGCGCCTGGGAGCGGATTCGCGCCGCGCGGAGGGTTCTCGCCGTCGGCACGACGACGGTTCGCGTCCTCGAGTCGCTCGCGCGCGGCGCCCCGCTGACCGGCCGAACCGACCTGTTCGTCACGCCTGGCTTCGAGTTTCGCCGCGTGGACTCGCTCCTGACGAACTTCCACCTCCCGCGCTCGACGCTGCTCGCGCTGGTGATGGCGTTCGCCGGCGTCGAGGGAACCCGCAGCCTCTACCGGCTCGCGATCCAGGAGCGCTACCGCTTCTACAGCTTCGGCGACGCGATGCTGATCCTGTGAGCCGCGGACGGGGACAAGAAGTCACGCTCCCGGCACTCGCGCGTGACAGACACGTGCGCGCTTGGGCGATACGCTCGAAGCGGGAGCGAGGGTGGCCCACTCACCCCACCCAGGGAGGGGGTTTGGGCGGGGCATGACCCACTTCGCGCTGCTCGCGGCTGACGGGCCTGCTCGGGCCGGGGTTCTCACGACGGCGCACGGCGCAGTCCGGACGCCCGCGTTCATGCCGGTCGGCACGAAGGCCACGGTCAAGAGCGTCGACCCCGATGAGCTCCGCGCCCTCGGCGCCGGGATCGTGCTCTGCAACACCTACCACCTCCATTTCCGGCCGGGCGCGGAGCTCATACGCGAGCTCGGCGGGCTGCACGCGTTCATGGGCTGGGACGGGCCGATCCTGACGGACTCCGGCGGCTTCCAGGTCTTCTCGCTCCGCGACACGATCCTGGCCCGCGACGACGGCGGCGTCACGTTTCGCTCGGTCTACGACGGCCGGCCGGAGCGGTTCACGCCCGAGCTGGCCGCGAGCGTCCAGGCGCAGCTCGGCTCGGACATCGCGATGTGCCTCGACGTCTGCGCGCCCGCGGGCTCTCCCCGGCCCGATCTCGAAGAGGCCGTGCGCCTGACGACCCTCTGGGCCACGCGTCAGCGCGGAGCAGACCGCGCCCCCGGCCAGCTGCTCTTCGGGATCGCGCAGGGCGCGGCCGATCGTGCACTCAGACGCCGCTCGATCGAGGAGATCACGTCCCTCGACTTCGACGGCCACGCGCTCGGCGGGCTGGCGATCGGCGAGCCGCGTGACGTCATGCTCGAGACGACCGCCTGGGCCGCCGAGCTCCTCCCGCCCGACAAACCGCGCTACTTCATGGGCATCGGCGACCCGGAGGGAGTGCTCGAGGTGATCGAGCGCGGGATCGACATGTTCGACTGCGTGCTGCCGACGCGCACGGCACGCACCGGCTCGGCGCTCACGTGGGAGGGGCGGATCAACCTGAAGAACGCGCGCTTCGGAGCCGACCCGCGCCCGCTCGACGAGGGCTGCGGCTGCCGGACCTGTAGCCGTTTCTCCCGCGCGTACCTCCGCCACCTCGTCAACCAGCAGGAGCTCCTGGGCCACCGGCTGTTGACCCTGCATAATCTGCGCTTCGTGCTCGATCTCGTGGCAGGGGCGCGCACGGCAATCGAACGCGGCGAGTTCACGTCTTACAAGGAGGCGGCGCTGGCGAGGCTGAACACCACACGAGAGGTAACCACGTGAACATCACCTTCCTGCTCCCAATCGTCCTGCTCTTCATCGTCCTGTGGATGTTCATGATCCGTCCGCAGCGCCAGCGAGCCCAGGCGCAGACCCAGATGCAGGATCGGCTACGGGCCGGGGACGAGATCATCACGGCCGGCGGGCTTCACGCGACGGTCGTCTCGATCGAGGACGACGTCCTCGAGATCGAGCTCGCGCCGAACACGGTCGCGCGCCTCGATCGACGTGCCGTCAGCGCGATCGTGCCCCGTGAAGAGCCCGAGCCGGAGCCCGAGCACGAGGAGGTGGCCGAGGAGCCGGTCGCCTCCGACGACGGCTAATCTTCGTCCACTCTCCGCGTGTCGAATCGACGCTCTCACCTGATCCTCGTCGGCCTGATTCTCCTGGCGCTGGCCGGCGCTGTCGCGCTCGGCGTGCCCGGCTCTCCGGTGCACAAGAAGCTGACCCTCGGCCTCGACCTCCAGGGTGGGCTCGAGGTCGTCCTCAAGGCGGTCCCGCCGGCGAACCACGCGCTGACCTCGGCCGACATGGACCGCTCGGTGTCGATCATGCGGAACCGGATCGACAAGCTCGGCGTCTCCGAGCCTGAGATCCGGAAGCAGGGCAAGAATCAGATCGTGATCGAGCTCGCCGGCGTCCACGACCCGGCGAAGGCGGCGGGGATCATCGGCAAGACCGCGCAGCTCCAGTTCTACGACCTGGAGCAGGACGTCACGGGTCCCTCCACCGACGGGAACGGCGGCGTGATCGCGGAGTCCAGCCTCTACCACCTGCTCGACCAGGTGCAGCCGCAGGCGAAGGAAGGAACGCCGACCGCCTACTACCTCTTCAACGCCAAGCAGAAGCTCAAGCAAGGGCCGGCGGACACCCGCGAGAAGCTGCTCGACACGCCGAATCTGAACGGGAAGCTGCCAAAGGGCTGGAGAGTGCTGGCGGTTCCCGAGGGCATGACCGTGATCAACTGCCAGGCCGCGACCGGCTGCCCGGGGATTCAGCAGGGCCAGCAGGCCGCGCCGGCCTTCTACTACCTCTTCAAGTACCAGCCGGACAGGGCGGGCAACCCGATCCCGGAGGCGAACGGCGGCGACCTGAAGCTGTCCGCGATCAAGCCCGACATCAGCACTCAGGGCCAGGGCAACGAGGTCCTGCTCGGCTTCAAGAGCGAGGGCAACAAGAAGTTCCACGACATCACGCGCGCCGAGGCGGCGCGCGGCCAGGCCCTGGCCGACGGCGCGGGCGCGGGCGGGGCGAACGACATCAACACGGTCGTCAAGTACGCGCAGCACTTCGCGATCGTGCTCGACGGCGAGCTCAAGTCCACGCCGTACATCGACTACAAGCAGAACCCGGACGGGATCGACCCGAGCACCGGCGGCGCGTCGATCTCGAACATCAATAGCTTCGGCGAGGCGAAGGACCTCGCGCTCGTGCTCCAGACCGGCGCGCTGCCGGTGAAGTTCGAGCAGATCGAGCGGACCGACGTCTCGGCGACGCTCGGCAAGGACTCGCTCAGGGAGGCGAAGCTCGCGGCGCTGATCGGCCTGCTCCTCGTCGCGGTCTTCCTGCTCGTCCTCTACCGCTTCCTCGGCGTCGTTGCGGTGATCGGCCTGGGCATCTACGCCGCCCTGTTGTACGCCGCGATCCTGATCTTCAACGTCACGCTGACGCTGCCCGGCTTCGCCGGCCTGATCCTGACGATTGGCGTCGCGGCCGACGCGAACGTCGTCATCTTCGAGCGCATCAAGGAAGAGGTGCGGTCCGGGAAGTCCGTGCGCGCCGCGATCTCGGCCGGCTATGCGAAGGGCTTCCACACGATCATCGACGCGAACGTCGTCACCTTGATCACGGCGATGGTCCTGTTCGCGGTCGCGACCGCCGGAGTCAAGGGCTTCGCGCTGATGCTGATCATCGGGACGGTGATCTCGCTGATCACCGCTGTCGCGGCCACGCGCGCGATGCTCGGACTGCTCGCCGGCTTCAGCTGGTTTGACAACCCGCGCTTCATGGGCGCGCAGGGCGAGCAGACCGGCAAGTGGCTGCAGATCGACTTCATGCGCCGCCGCAACACCTGGTTCGCGATCTCGGGCGCGATCGTCCTGATCTCGATCGGCTCGCTCGCCGTGAAGGGCCTCAACTTCGGGATCGACTTCAAGGGCGGCACGCAGGTCACCTTCAAGACGCCGGACCCCGTCTCGCTCTCGAGGGTGCGCAGCGAGGCGAGCAGCTTCACGACCCAGCCGCCGGTCGTGCAGGGTCGCGGCCAGGTGACGGGGAGCGACAGCTACAAGAATTTCCAGCTCCGAATGCGCTCGCTCTCGCAGAGCCAGACGAGCAAGCTCTCGGACGACATCCAATCGCGCTTCGGCCAGGGAAAGCCGATCTCGTTCTCGATCCAGACGGTCTCCTCGAGCTTCGGCCGCCAGATCGCCCGCGCGGCGATCACCGCGATTCTCTTCTCCCTGCTCCTGATCGTCCTCTACATCGCGATCCGGTTCGACTACAAGTTCGCGGGGCCGGTGCTGATCGCGCTCTTGCACGACATCGTGATCACGGTCGGGGTCTATTCGCTGACGGGGAGGGAGGTGACGAACGCGACCGTCGCCGCGGTCCTGACCGTGCTCGGGTACTCGATCTACGACACGATCATCATCTTCGACCGCATCCGCGAGAACGTGCCGCTGATGCGGCGCGCGCCGTTCGCCGCGATCGCGAACATCTCGCTCTGGGAGACGATCCGCCGCTCGCTGGCGACGACGTTCATCACGCTGCTCCCGATCGTCTCGCTCTACGTCTTCGGCGGCGCCACGCTGAAGGACTTCGCGTTCGCGCTGATGGTCGGCATCGTCTCCGGCGCCTACTCGTCGATCTTCATCGCCGCTCCGCTGCTGACGAGCTGGAAGGAGCGCGAGCCCGAGTTCGCGCGCCGCAAGGGCCAGGAGCCCGAGCCGACGCCGGAGGGGGCGGTGCCGGCGGACGGCCAGCCGGCCCTCGCGCCGGCCGGCGCGCCGGCGACGACGGTCGCGCTCGAGACTGCCGATGGCGGCTCCGCGCCCGAGGCGCCTCCTCCGGGCGAGGCCGTGCCGCAACCCGCCGGCTCGGCGCAGGCGAAGCGCGAGAGGCGGCGCCAGCGACGCCGCTCCAGGCCCCATGGCCGAGCGCGCTGACTCCTCGCGTCCCTGGCCGGCAGCGGCTCCGGCCGGGCGGAGCCCGTCCACGCCGCCGCCTGACGCCCCTGACGGCGCGGCACTCTCGGGGCCCGTGCCACTGAGCACTGTGCCCTCCGGCGCCGCACCGCCAGCGGCGTCCCAGGAACGCGAGGAGGTCGGGGTTGTCTGAGTCGGCGCGGGAGCTGCTCGAGAAGCTCGCCCTCGCAGGCGTCGGCGCCGTCGCGCTGACCGCCGAGCGGGCGGACGCGCTTGCCGACGAGCTTTCTGCGCGCGGCGCGATGGGGCGCGACGACGCCAGATCGCTGATCGACGAGCTGATCGGCCGCTGGCGCAACGAGACGGTCCGCCTGGGCGAGCGAACGGGCAGCAGCCTGGCCGGGCTCTTCCACGAGGTCGGACTCGTGACCCGAAACGAGTTCGAGGAGCTCGAGCTCCGGGTCGCCCAGCTCGAGCACCGGCTGCGGCTGGTCGAACAGCCCGCGGACGAGAACGTCACCACTCGCGCGTAGCGTGCCGCTCGGCATCCCCACGGATCCGGATGGGGCCTGGGTGTTCGCCCGCAGGCTCATCGTCCATCCGACGCTCCTGCTCGCGCCAGCGGCCTGCTACGGCGTCGACCGCGTCCCGGCCGAGGGCGGCGCGGTGATCGCCGCCAATCACTTCTCCGGGATCGACCACCCGCTGATCGGCTCGTTCAGCCCGAGGCCGATCAGGTTTCTGGCCAAGGCCGAGCTGCTCGAGATCCCGGTTCTGGGCGCCATCCTGCGCTGGCTCGGGGTCTTTCCCGTACGCCGCGGCGAGGGCGACCGCGACGCGCTTCGCCGCGCCCGGCAGCTCGTGCGCGAGGGTCACCTCGTGTGCGTCCACATCGAAGGCACGAGGCAACGCTTCGGCTACCCCGGACCTCTCCAACCGGGCGGCCTGATGATCGCGATGCAGGAGGGCGCGCCGATCATCCCGTGCGCGGTCGACACGTTCCGCTGGTCGCCTGCGAACCGCCGCCCCTGCGCGGTCGTCTGGGGCGAGCCGATCGACCTTTCGGCGCTGCCGCGGAACCGGAACGGCTACGCCCAGGCCGCCGAGATCGTCGGCGCCGAGCTGGTCCGGCTGTGGCGCCAGGCCGCCGAGGCCTGCGCCGCCGGCCTCCCGCCCGAGCTGCCCGACGGCACCAGGCGACACGGCGCGTTCACCGGCTGGGGCCGGGGCGGCGCCGGGGGCTAGGCCGCCTCCCAGACCGAGTCCCAGGTTGAGACGTCCTCGTGGATCACCGACCTTTCGGGGTCGGTTAGCCGGTAGTAGATGACGGTGAGGACGTGGGCCGCGAAGGGAGCGGACACCGAGCTCCAGAGGAACGACAGCAAGTAGTGCGAGACCCAGCCGCCGGACGCCAGGTTGGCCAAGGCGAACGCGAAGAACGGCATGCTCAAGAGCACGTATGTCAGCACGACGATCCCCATCACCGAGCCGGTGTGGCCGTCGCGCACGAGCTCCGACGACCGCCGTCGCGCGGGCCCGGCGCGTTCGCCCTCGAGCATGATCAGCGGGGCCATGAGGCACCAACGGGCCGCCGCCAGGAGTCCCGGCACGATGAGAAGTATCAACCCGATAAAGACCCCGAAGCCGTAGACGATCGACGCCCAGAAGAGCGACGGAAGCCTCCCTCCGGCCTCGCGGTAGAGCGCTCGGATCCGTTCCGGCCGCCGGCCCTCGTGGATGTTCCGCACGATCTGGACGAGCGCTCCCTGCACGAGTACCGGGCCCAAGAAGCCGAGCGCGGTGCTGACGAAACCGAGCACCGCGCGGACGCCCCCGCTGCTCGCGGCGTCGGCCGCCACGTTAAACGCGGCGAGGGCGGCGTAGACGATGGCGGCGGTAAGGATCGACCGGCGCATCAGCAGCCGGTAGACGTGCCAGGCATCCCGGTAGACGAGGTCGAGTGCGATTTCGCCCTGCATTTGCCGTCTGACGGTAACGCGGGGGCGAGAGCGGCTCAACCAGCGCGCATGTCAGACTGAGGCCTTGGCGAAGACGGCCACCCGCAACCTCGGGCGGGTCTCGGAGATCGCGCAGGTCGCGGTCAAGCACGGGTTCGGCTACTTCTTCGAGACCCACCGCCTGACCGACCTTCTCCCGGGGCGCGCCGACCGGGCGACCACTGACGGCGCCTCTTCAGAGCGCGGCCAGCACCTGCGCGAGATGCTCGACGAGCTCGGGCCGACGTTCGTCAAGTTCGGCCAGCTCCTCTCGACCCGTCCCGACGTCGTCCCGCCCGACATCGTCGCGGAGCTCCAGGGGCTCCAGGACGACGTCCGCCCGTTCCCGTTCGAGGAGGTCGAGCAGACGATCCGGGAGGAGCTCGAGCTCTCCATCGAACAGCTCTTCACCGACTTCGAGGAGACGCCCGTCGCCGCCGCGTCCATCGGCCAGGTGCACCGGGCGACGCTGCCGAACGGGCACCGCGTGGCGGTCAAGGTGCAGCGGCCGAACGCCCCTCGCCAGATCGAGGCCGACCTCGCGCTCCTCTACCAGGCCGCACGGCTCGCGCAGGAGCGCGTGCGCTCGCTCGACTTCATCGACGCGCACCAGCTCGTGGACGAGTTCGCGCGCTCGATCCGCCAGGAGCTCGACTACCGGCTCGAGGCGCGCAACGCCGAGGCCTTCCACCACAAGTTCGCCGGCCACCCGCACGTGCGCATCCCGCGCGTCTACTGGAGCTACACGCGCCCGCGCGTACTGACCCTGGAGCTGCTCGAAGGCGTCCAGCTACGCGACCTGCCGCAGGAGGTGTGGACCCTCGAGGAGCGGCGCCGTCTCGCGTACCTGATGACGGACACCTGGATGACGATGATCTTCCGGCACGGGTTCTTCCACGCCGACCCGCACCCGGCGAACATCTTCGCGCTCGACGACGGCGAGGTGATCGGCCTCGTCGACTTCGGCCAGACCGGGGCGCTCTCGGACGACGACATGTCGAAGCTGACGCGCCTCTTCATCGACGCGGCGAACGAGCAGGTCGAGCAGATACCCCGCCGGCTGTCCGAGCTCGGCGTCCGCTACCCGAAGGAGCGGGAGCAGGAGTTCGTCGCGGAGCTCCGGGAGCTGTTCTACCGCTACTACGGAGCGAGCCTCTCCGAGATCGACCCGCTCCAGGTGATCCGCGAGGCCTTCCAGCTGATCTACCGGCTCAACCTGCGCCTGCCGACGCGCTTCGTCCTCCTCGACAAGGCGATCGCCACGCTCGGCGCGGTCGGCATCGAGTTGTACCCGGACTTCAACGTCTTCGAGGTCGCGAAGCCGTACGCCCGCGACCTGATGATGGAGCGCTACACGCCGAGGAGGGTGTTGACCCGGGCGCGGACGGAGGGCCTCGAGCTGGCCCGGATCGCGCGGGACATGCCGTACCAGGTGCACGACCTCCTGGAGGAGATCCGAGACGGGCAGATCGAGGTGGGCTTCGTGCACAAGGGCCTCGACGAGTTCATGCGGAAGCTCGACGTCGCCTTCAACCGGCTCGTCGTCGCCCTGATCGTCGTCGGCGGGCTGATCGGCTCGAGCCTGATCGGGATCTTCTCCAAGACCGGCCCCCAGATCGCCGGCGTGAACTTCCTCTCGTTCTTCGGCTTCATCCTCTCGGGCTGCCTCGGGCTCTGGTTGCTCTGGGGCGTATTCCGCTCCGGGCGGCTGTAGAAACCTCGGCGCAGATTCGTGCCAAAGGACATCTGGCGGTAGCGCAGGGCCGCGGGTAGCTTCGGCTGTATGTCGCGGGCGCTGCTCCTCGCCGAGGCCGAGCCGGGAACGCGGGAGTTCCTCGAGCGCCACCTCGCGAGCGAGGGGTTCGAGGTGCTCGGCGCGGAGGCGCAGGGACAGGCGCTCGAGCTGGCCGAGCGGGTACGGCCGGACCTCGTGCTCGCGGGCGGGCTCGCGGATGCCTCCGGGCCCGACGTCTGCCGGTCCCTGCGCGAGGGCGCACCCGGCCGCTCCTGGGACCGGGACGTGCCGGTGATCGTGCTCGGCGAGGCGCGGGCGGACGCGGTCGACCGGGTGCACGCATTCGAGCGCGGCTGCGACGACTTCGTCCCGCGTCCGTTCCACTACGAGGAGCTGGTCGCCCGGATCCACGCGGTCCTGCGCCGGTCGCGGCCGGCAGAGCGCGAGCGGCTGGCCGCGGGGCCGCTGGCAGTCGACCGGGCGACGCGCCGCGTGACCGTGCGCGGATTCCCCGTTGCTCTGGCCGCGAAGGAGTTCGAGCTGCTGGCCAAGCTGGCGAGCGAGCCGCTCCGCGTGTTCACGAAGGAGGAGCTTCTGCGCGAGGTCTGGGGCTTCGTCGCCCTCGGGCGAACGCGGACTCTCGATTCCCATGCCTCGCGCCTCCGCCGCAAGCTCGCGCTCGCCGGCGCGGAGGGCTGCGTGGTCAACGTGTGGGGCGTCGGCTACCGGCTGCTGGCCGGCGAGGAGGTGGTCCGCAGGACAGCCTGAAGCCGGACCAAAGCCGATACGCTCACCCGCGTGGAAGACGTCGTTCGCGTCACGACGGTGCCGGGCGAGCCCGAGGCCGAGGCGCTCTGCGGGTTGCTGCGCAGCGAGGGGATCGAGTGCGCTTACCGCCCGACGCTCGAGACCGATTCGGCCTTCGAGGGCATCGGCGGCGACGGTCAGCAAGAGATCCTGGTGCACAAGGACGACCTCGAGCGGGCGCGCGAGCTGCTTACGCCGGCCGAGTCCTGAGCTCGTAGTCGGCTCGCTGGGCTAGGCGCGGGTAGTGATGGCATAGACGCGACCCGTGCTCCAGTCGCCTACGAGGATCTCGCCGTCCGGGCTGCGGATGACCGGGAGCGGGTTTGCGATGCCGAGCACGAAGGTGCTGCTCCGGGCCTCGTAGCCGCCGCGGACGCGCTTCAGCCGGACGCGGAGAACCTTCCCGCTCTGCCACTCGGCCACGAACGCCGAGCCCTGCGAGAGCGCGACGCCGCCGGCCGCCGCGTGCTCGTCGAGCACCGCGAGGGGCTTCGGCACCCCGGTGCACGCTGAGCCGCCCTGCCCGTAGCAGGCCGGGAAGCCCCAGTCCTGGCCCTTCCTGACGAGCGCGAGCCAGTCACCCGGGGTCCGGGCGCCGAGGTCGTCGCGCTGGTTCATGGTCGCGAGGAGGTTCGTGGTCCCGGGGACGAGAGCCAGGCCGAAGGCGGCGCGAATGCGCTTCGCGTAGAGCCGCAGGCCCGAGCCGTCCGGGCGGAACGAGACGATCGCCGCCGCCCACCTCGACCCCGGCACGCAGTGGTCGCAGGTCGTGGAGACGCTCATCAGGAGGCGCCCGCCCGCCGTGGCCGCGATCGCGTTGTTCGAGGCGCCTTCGACCGGCCCGCGCAGGATCGTCCTCCGTGTGGCGAACCTCGTGCCGTGCAGGCCGCCGAACGCGGTCACTCGGCCGATCGACGGGACGTAGAGCCGCCCGCGGTACCAGGTCAAGCCGAGCGGGCCGTCGAGGTGGCCGGCGACCTCGACCGGCCGAGCGCCCCGTCGCGGGACGAGGTAGAGGGCGTCCGCGCGGTGGTCGCTCGCCCCGGAGGTCGTCACCCACAGCCGGCCCAGGCGATCGAACGCGAATGCGGACGCGTGCACCAGGCCGCTTGCGTAGACGGTCGCCTTCGCGCCTTCCGGGCCGCGCAGGCCCGCGCCGATCGGGACGAGCCCGGCACTCCTCGTCCCACCGCACCCGGTCACGAGCCCGGCCGCGAGCAGCAGGAGCGCGAGAAAGCGCGGCCGCGGCGCCCGGGCGCCGGGCCGCGCTCTCCGTCCGGTCGTGGCCGTCACATGTTCGGACAGTTGCCGGACTTGTTGCTCTGGTTCTGGGACGGTGCCTTCGACTGGCTCTGGCTCTTGGCCGCCGAGCTGTTCGAGGACGACTTGCCGCTCGCAGCGTTGGCGATCGCCGCGCCGCCTCCGACCAGGACGCCGAGTGCCATCAGCGTCGCAAGGCCCATCCGGAGATGCTTGGTCCTCATAGATCACCTCCTTTCGATGCGGTTGTTCATCGATTCCCCGAGTCAACCCGCTGCGACTAAGAGCAGCCTGGGAGCGGCCTAAGAATCGGCCGAGAGTTAGAAGCGGCGGATCTCGGCGCCGGTGCCGATCACGATCAGCGGCGAGCGCGACGGCCGCAGCCAGCGGAGCGTCCTGACGAGCCGCGGCAGAGAGAGGCTGACGCAGCCGAGCGTCGGCCTGCCGGTGCTGGCGTGGAGGAAGATCCCCGAGCCGCGGCCGGAGACGATCGGGTCGCTGTTGTAGGCGATCACGGCGAGGTGTCGGTAGGCGGTCGGGGAGCGGGAGAGATCCTCGCTCGTCGTCCTGAACGGCGGCTGCGAGCCGCAGCGCACGTGGGAGAAACGGTTGTACGAGGCCGAGGCGGGGTCCTCGACCCACCAGTCCCCGCAGACCACGCGGTGGTAGCGGTAGTGGACGCCCGGGTTGGGGGCAATGCCGTACATCACGCGGCCGAAGCCGTACGCGCCGGTCGGCGTCGTGCGGTCGCCCTCGTGCTTCCGGTCGGAGACCCCGCGCTGGCCGAGCCACGCCCACCACGGTCCGGCGACCGCGCGCCAGCAGCCGCCGGTCTTGCGCCAGAGCCTCAGGCTGCCGTGGGTGGAGCGGTAGCCGGCCGCGACGACCGTAACGAGCTGCGTTGCCGCGCGCGTCAAGGCGAGCTGGTTGGCGAGCGTGGCGGGGCAGCCGGAGGCGCTCCGCCCACCGGGCGCCGAGGCGCCTGCTGCCGCGACGGCGAGCACGACGAGCCCGGAGACGGCGACCCACCTCATCGGTTCTGCAGACTACGTGGCCGTGGTCGTGCTCCTGGCCCTCACCCTCGCGCTGCAGCCGCCGTTTGCCCACAGCGTCTCTCGCGTGACCGCCGCGCAGCTCCCGTACTCGTGGCACGCGGGCTGTCCAGTCTCCCCGAGGCAGCTCCGGCGCGTCCGGCTCACGTACCGGGGCTTCGACCGGCGCGCGCACACGGGAGCGGTGGTGGTCAACGCCGACGCGGTCCGACCGGTCGTGCGCGTCTTCTCGCGGCTCTACGCCGCGCGGTTCCCGATCCGCCGCATGCGGCCGATCGACGCCTACGGCGGCGTGGACGAGCGGTCGCTGGCCGCCGACAACACAGCGGCGTTCAACTGCCGCTACGCGGTCGCCTCAGGACCGAAGCGGTGGTCGGCGCACGCGTTCGGCGAGGCGATCGACGTCAACCCGGTCGAGAACCCGTACCTGCTGAACGGGAAGGTGCATCCCCGTGCTGGCGCCGGGTACCTGAATCGGGGCCGGGTGCGGCCCGGCATGGCCGTGCGCGGCGGGCTGCTCGTGCGCGCCTTCGCCGGGGTCGGTTGGAAGTGGGGCGGCCGCTGGACCGGCTCGCCCGACTACCAGCACTTCTCCTCGACTGGAAACTGATCGTCCGCCGCGCCGCCTAGCCTCTCAGGCGTGGCGGCGAGCCACGAGCATCACGGCACCTTCGGACAGGACGCCTTCGGGCGCTGGGCCGAGCTTGCGGCGCGGTTCTTCGGAACGCCGCAGTACATCGTCGGCCAGACGATCGTCGTCATTGTGTGGATCATCCTCAACGCGGCCGCGGTCAGCCTCCGCTGGGATCCCTATCCGTTCATCCTGCTCAACCTCGCCTTCTCGCTCCAGGCGGCGTATGCGGCGCCGCTGATCCTGCTCGCCGAGACGCGGCAGGCAGCGCGCGACACGCACGCCGATCAGCTGGCAGACAGTCGTCACAACGAGGCGGAGAAGCGGTCGGTGGATCGGGTCGCGGCGATCAAAGGCGAGACCGACAGGCTCGTTTCTCTGCTCGAGTCCAACACCGAGCTCACGCGCCAGGACAAGGAGCTGACCGAGCAGGTCGCGACGCTCACGCGTGAGATCCACTCGCACCTCACAGGCGGTCATCGAGGGCAACCGAAATGAGGCGGCTCGCTTGCGACGCCGACCTGAGAGGCCGTGCCGGCTTTGCCGGTACGGCCGCTAAATCGCCCCCTCCAGCTCGAGCAGCGTGCGCTTGCGGTCGAGCCCGCCGCCGTAGCCGACCAGCGCGCCGGTCGAGCCGACGACCCGGTGACAGGGCAGCACGATCGGCACCGGGTTGCGGTTCATCACTGTCCCCACTGCGCGGGCGGCCCGCGGTCGGCCGGCCTTCGCGGCGAGGGCGCCGTAGGTCGTGAGCTCGCCGTACGGAACGCGGGCGAGCTGGTCGAGCACCGAGTGGGCGAACTCGCGGGTGGGGCGAAGGTCGATCGCGAGCTCGAAGTCGCGGCGCTTTCCGCCGAAGTACTCGTCGAGCTGGCGCCGCGCCTCGTCGGTCGGCCGCGGCGAGCGCAGGACCCGAACGCCGAACAGGCGGGCGAGCCGCTCCTCCTCGGCCTCGGGGTCGGCGTCGTACTCGATCTCGCACACGCCGTGGTCGGTGACGGCGACGAGCAGCCGGCCGACAGGCGTGTCGATCAGGTCGTAGGCGACGTCGAGCAGGCCCTCGGCCGCGGCGGCCTCGCGGAAGCGGCTGTCGAGCTCGCGGGAGACGGTCATCGCAACTCCTTTCTGCGCAGGCGGCGGACGCCGGACGACGCCGCCTGCCGTGCGGCCTCGGGCGACGAGTCGAGCGCGGCGCCGATGTCCTCGTAGCTCAGGTCGTAGCCGTAGCGGAGGAAGACGGCCGCGCGTTCCTTCTGTGGAAGCTCGGCGGTCAGGCGCTTCAGCTCCTCGTACTGGAGCGGCTCGTCGAACGACTCGAGGTCGGGAACGTCCGAGGACGTTCGCACGGATCTCCGCAACACGTCGAGCGCGACGTTGCGGGCGATCGTGAGCGCCCACGCGCGCAGATGCCGCCCGTGCTCGAGAGCCGGGTACGCGCGCAGCGCGCGCAGGAACGTCTCCTGGAACGCGTCGTCGGCCGCGTCGCGCCCGAGCATCCGTCGCAGCTGCCCGAGCACGGGCTCTCGCTGCTCCTCGTAGAACCGCTCGAACGGCGGGAGGCGCACGACTTCCATCATCCCTTCAAACGGCCGCGGGCGGGCGTGTGTGAGATGTGGGCCAGAGGGGTTGCCAAGTGGGGGAGAGTGGTCTAAAGTGGGGCGCAGTGGACCATGCTTCTAGGTGAGTTCGAGCACACGATCGATGACAAGAACCGCCTCACGCTACCGGCCAAGTTTCGCCAAGCGCTTTCCGGCGGCCTCGTCATCACGCGCGGTATGGACGGGTGTCTCTACTGCTATCCCCAGGCGGAGTGGGAGCGGCTGGTCGAAGGACGGCTGGCCGGGCTCGACCCGCTCAGCAAGGAGGGGCGCCTGATGCAGCGCTACTTCTTCGCGGGCGCGTCCGAGGCGCGGCCCGACAAGCAGGGCCGCGTGCTCGTGCCGACGACCCTCGGCAAGAAGGCGGGCATCGGCCGCGAGGTCGTGATCGCCGGCGTGGGCGACCACCTGGAGATCTGGGATCGAGCTGCCTGGAACGACCACGTCACCGAGCTCGAAGGGAGTGCGGAGGATGTTGCCGAACGTCTTGCGGCCCAACGCGACTGACCACGTTCCCGTCCTGGCCGAGGAGGTGCGGGAGGCGCTCGCTCTCAGCCCGGGCGACACCGTGGTCGACGCCACCTTCGGGGCCGGCGGCCACGCCGAGCTCCTCGCGGCCGACCTGCGCGGCGACGGCAAGTTGATCGCGATCGACCGCGACCCGTCGGCGCGCGCCTACTTCGACCGGTTCCGCAAGCGCACCGCCGTCAAGGGGCGCTTCCTGCGCGGCGAGTTCTCGCTCGTGCTCGAGCAGCTCGCCTCGAACGGCGTCCGCGCGGATGCGGTGCTCTTCGACCTCGGCGTGTCGAGCATGCAGATCGACCGGCCGGAGCGCGGGTTCTCATACGCGGTGGACGCCCCGCTCGACATGCGCATGGACCCCGGCTCCGCGCCGACCGCACGTGAGCTCGTGAACGAGGCGAGCGAGCGCGAGCTCACGAGCATCTTCCGCGACTACGGCGAGGAGCGCTACGCGCGCCAGATCGCCAGGGCGATCGGCAGGCGCCGCCGCGAGCGGCCGTTCGAGCGCACCGGCGAGCTGGTCGAGGCGATCAGAAGCGCAATCCCGGCGCCGGCCCGGTTCGGGGAAGGCCATCCGGCGAAGCGCGTCTTCCAGGCGCTCCGGATCGCGGTCAACGACGAGCTCGGCTCGCTCTCGACCGCTCTGCCCGAGGCGCTCGAGCTCCTGCGGCCCGGCGGACGGCTCGCCGCGATCAGCTTCCATTCGCTCGAGGACCGGATCGTCAAACGCTTCCTCCGCTCGCAGGAGCACGGGTGCACGTGCCCGCCCGACTTCCCCGTCTGCGTCTGCGGGCACGAGCCCGCGCTCCGGGCACTCTCGCGCCGCGCGATCCGCCCGACGCGGCAGGAGATCGCCGCCAACCCGCGTGCCGCCTCGGCGCGCCTCCGCGCAGCGGTCAAGACGGACGACTAGACCGATGGCCTCCTGGAGCGAAGCCGCCCACGCTCTCCCCCCGCCGCAGCCGAGGCAGCGGCGCCCCAGGCCCGCGCCCAAGCGGCGCCCGCGGGCGCGGCGTCACGGCGTCGCCGGCGGAGTCGTGTGGATCGCGCTCACGGCCGTGCTCCTTACCGGCGTCGTCGCACTGAACGTCGCCGTCCTGCGTCTGAACGTGCGAATGGACAAGCTCAACGCCGAGCGGGCGAGGCTCCGGGCGGACAGGCAGGCGCTCGCGACGCAGCTCTCTCTTGCTGCGGCGTCGCCTCGGATCCAGGCGCTCGCCCACCACAACGGCCTCGTGCCCGCCGACCCGACGCAGACCACCTACGTCCAGCTCGGGCGCCGGGCCAAGTGACAGCGAAGAGCGCCAACCGCCGCGTCCGGCTCCTGCTCGCGGTCTTCGTGCTCGCGTTCGCGATCACCTTTGCGCGCGCCGCGTGGCTGCAGGTCGTGCGTGCGGGCTCGTTCGGACGGCTCGCGACGAATCAGCAGAGCGAGGTCGTGACGGTTCCCGCCGCCCGCGGCACGATCTACGACCGCGGCGGAGTCCAGCTCGCGATCGGCGTGCAGGCGTCGACCGTCTACGCCGACCCCAGGCTGGTCCGCGATCCTCGCAAGGAGGCCGAGACCGCCGCGCGGATCCTGCGCCTCGACCCGAACGAGCTGTACTCGGCGCTTGCCGACCGGACGCGCGGGTTCGTGTACGTCAAGCGGAAGGCCGATCCCGCGCGCGCGGCCCGGCTCGCACGGATGCGCCTTCCAGGCTTCGGTTTCTACCCGGAGGAACGGCGCTTCTACCCGCAGAGCGCGCTCGCCGCCCAGGTGCTGGGCTACGCCGGAGTCGACAACCAGGGCCTGGCCGGGCTGGAGCTGTCGCTCAACAACGTGCTCGCCGGGCGGCCGGGGCGCGAGCGGATCGTCAAGGACGCGTCGGGCGAGGTGATCGACACGATCCAGTCGCAGGCTGAGCACGACGGGCGGGACGTCTACCTGACGCTCGACCACACGATCCAGGCAAACGTCCAGGCCGTTCTCAAGCAGACGGTCGCGCGGTGGCACGCGAAGAGCGCGACGGCGATTGTGCTCGACCCGCACACGGGCGCCGTCCTCGCGATGGCCGTCTCGCCGAGCTTCGACGCGAACTCGTACCCGCTGGTCTGGCGCGAGTTCCAGCGGAACCGCGCGGTCACCGATACGTACGAGCCCGGCTCGACGTTCAAGCTTGTGACGGTCGGGGCGGTTCTCGCAGACCACCTGGTCACGCCCCTGACCCGCTTCGTGCTGCCCTACTCCATTCACGTCGCCGACCGCGTCATCCACGACGCCGAGCCGCGCGGGACCGAGACCATGACGGTCGCCCAGATCCTGTCCCGCTCGTCCAACGTCGGGGCGATCACGCTCGCCAAGAGGCTCGGGCAGCGCCGGCTCGCGCAGTGGATCAGCCGCTTCGGCTACGGCAAGCCGACGGGAATCGACTACCCGGGCGAGAGCCCGGGAATCGTCCTTCCCGAGAAGCGCTGGTCGGGCTCGACGATCGGCAACGTGCCGATCGGCCAGGGGATCGCGGTGACGCCGATCCAGATGGCCTCTGCCTACGCCGCGATCGCCAACCGCGGCGTCTGGGTGCGGCCGCACCTCGTCGACCACGTGGGGGACGGCCGCTCGGTCGTGTCCCGTCGGCGGCGGATCGTCTCGCGCCGCGTGGCGGCGCAGGTGCTGGGGATGCTGAAGAACGTCGTCCTCGACGGCACCGGCACGCTCGCCGCGGTTCCCGGCTACCAGGTGGCGGGCAAGACCGGGACCGCGGCCAAGGTCGACCCGGACCGCACGTACTCGACCTCGCGCTACGTGGCGTCGTTCATCGGGATCGTGCCTGCCTCGCGGCCGCGGCTCGTGATTCTCGTGTCCGTGGACGAGCCGCAGGGCGCGATCTGGGGCGGCGTCGTGGCGGCCCCGGCCTTCTCCCAGATCGCGCAATTCGACCTTCAGTACCTCGACGGCGGGATCACGCCGGACGCGCCCTCGACGCTGGGGAGCACGACGACCCCGTACTCGCCCACGCCCTAAAAACGGTTCGCCCGGCCTCCTCCCCGAGGCGATCGTAACCAGAATAGGCGCACGTGTCTGTCACCGAAGCGTGACGAAAGTGCTGCAAACGCTCCGGTTCTTGCCCGAGCGGAGCGGTTGTCCCGGCTGAGGCGCTTGGTAGACTCGCGCGGCGATGGACCTCGAGCGCGTCATCGCAGCGCTCGCTCCCGCAGACGTCCTGCGACGCGCTCCCGTGGAGATCGGCGACCTCTCCTACGACGCCCGCACGACCGGCCCGGGGGCGCTCTTCTTCTGCGTGCCCGGGAGCCGCGCAGACGGGCAGGAGTTCGCACCGGAGGCGGTCTCGAACGGCGCCGTCGCCCTGGTCGTCGAGCGCCCGCTCGAGCTCGACGTCCCGCAGCTCGTCGTCGACGACGCGCGCCGTGCCATGGGCATCGTCGCGGACGAGTTCTTCGGCCGCCCCAGCGAGGAGCTGGAGATCGCCGCCGTGACCGGCACGAACGGCAAGACGACGACGGCGTTTCTCCTCTACGCGATCCTCGCCGCCGCGGGCCGCAGGCCGGGGCTGCTCGGGACGATCGAGAGCCGCGTGGGCGGCGAACGCCGGCCGGCGATCCGCACCACGCCCGAGGCGATCGACCTCCAGCGCACATTCCGCGAGATGCTCGACGTGGGCGACCGGAGCTGCGCGATGGAGGCGACCTCGCACGGCTCGGAGCTCGGCCGGCTCGACCGCGTCCGCTTCTCCGTGCTCGTGTTCACGAACCTGAACCAGGACCACCTCGACTTCCACGGGACGATGGAGCGCTACTACGAGGCGAAGCGGCGCCTGTTCGTGGAGCACCCCCCGCCCGCGGCGATCAACGTCGGCGACGAGTGGGGTCGAAGGCTCGCCGCCGACCGCCCCGACGCCCTCACGTTCGGCTTCGTCGAGGACGCCGAGATCGGGTCCGCCGCCCTCGACGGGATCGAGCTCAAGCTGCGCGGCCGCTTCAACGCGGAGAACGCCCTCGGCGCGCTCGCTGCAAGCCGCCTGCTCGGCATCGACGACGCGGCGATCGCGCAGGGGCTCGAGTCCGTGCGTGGGGTGCCCGGCCGCTTCGAGTCGGTCTCGGAAGGGCAGCCCTTCGAGGTGATCGTCGACTACGCGCACAAGCCCGAAGCCCTGGAGAGCGTGCTGCGGACGGCCCGCGAGCTCACGAGCGGCCGGCTGATCTGCGTCTTCGGCTGCGGCGGCGACCGCGACCGCGGCAAGCGGCCGATCATGGGCCGGATCGCCTCCGAGCTGGCCGACGTCGCGATCGTGACCTCGGACAACCCGCGCAGCGAGGACCCGCGGGCGATCATCGACGAGATCCTCGCCGGGGTGAAAGGCGACGTCGAGGTCGAGCCCGACCGGGCCGCCGCGATCGAGCGCGCGCTGGCCGAGGCGGAGGACGGCGACGTCGTCGTGATCGCCGGCAAGGGCCACGAGCAGGGCCAGGAGTTCGCCGACCGAACGATCCCGTTCGACGACCGCGATGTCGCGCGCGACGTCCTGCGCCGGCTCGGGGCCAAGACGTGATCGCCCTCGCGCTCGTCGAGGTCGCCGGGCTGGCGCTCGGAGACCTCGACACGGCGCCCGGGGCGGACGGGATCACCGGCGTCCAGGTCGACTCGCGCCGGATCGTCCCGGGCGATCTCTTCGTCGCCGTCGGCCCCGGGGTCGGCTTCTGCGACGACGCGCTCGGGCGCGGGGCGGCCGCGACCCTCGTACCCGACAAGCCGTTCGCCGCCCTCGCCGCCCTGGGGACGGCCGTGCGCGACCGCTCGAACGCCCGCGTCGTCGGAATCACAGGCTCGACCGGAAAGACGTCGAGCAAGGACATCCTCGCGGCGCTCTGCGCGCCCGCCGCCCGCACGGTCGCTGCCGAGGCGAGCTTCAACAACGAGATCGGGGTGCCGCTCACGCTCTGCCGACTCGAGTCCGACACCGAGGTCTGCATCCTCGAGCTCGCGATGCGGGGCCTCGGCCAGATCGCGGATCTCTGCCGGATCGCCCGGCCCGGGATCGGCCTGATCACCAACGTCGGCCCGGCGCACGTCGAGCTCGTGGGCTCGCTGGACGGCGTGATCGCCGCCAAGGGCGAGCTGGTGGCGGCGCTTCCACCGGGCGGGACGGCGATCGTCCCCGAGGATTTCCCGGTCGAGCGCGACGACATCGAGATCGTCCGGCTCCACGAACCGGACGTCGCGTTCGAGGACGGTCGCGCCCTGGTGGGAGGAGTCAGCTTCAACCTCGGCTCGCGCCACCAGGCGGCGAACGCCGCAGCCGCGCTCGCGGCCCTCGACGCGCTCGGGCTGCCGAGGCCGGAACGCGTCGACGTCGAGCTCTCGCGCTGGCGCGGCGAGGAGGTGCGGCTTCCCGGCGGAGGGCTGCTGATCAACGACGCCTACAACGCGAACCCCGTCTCGATGCGGGCGGCGCTCGAGCACCTCGTCGAGCGCGCGGCCGGGCGGAGAACGGTCGCGGTGTTGGGCGAGATGGCCGAGCTCGGGCCGCAGTCGGCGCGCTTCCACCGCGAGATCGGCGAGGCGCTCGCCGAGCTGGGCGTCGACGTCCTGTTCGCGGTCGGCCCTCTCGCGAAGAACTACGAGTCCGAAGGCCTCCAGGCGGCCTGGTGGGAGGAAGAGCTCGACGTGCCCGTACTCGCGCGGGCGATCGAGGCCGGGCTCCGGCCGGGGGACTGCGTGCTCGTCAAGGCCTCGCGCGCCGCCGGGCTCGAGGCCGTCGCGGAGGCGCTGGCGGCGGTGAGCGCTTGAGCCGGGTCCTGATCGCAGGCGTGGTCGCCCTGCTCATCGCGATCCTGCTCGGCCCGAAGTTCATCCAGTTCCTGCGCAAGCACGAGTTCGGCCAGCAGATCCGGGAGGAAGGTCCGCGTCACCATGTCGCCAAGCAGGGGACGCCGACGATGGGCGGGCTGCTGATCCTCCTCGGCGCCGCGATCGGCTTCCTCGCGCTGACCACCTACACCGTCCCGGGGCTGGCGGTGCTCTTCGTCACGCTCGGCTGCGGCGCGATCGGCTTCCTGGACGACTTCATCAAGCTGACACACAAGCGGTCGCTCGGGCTCTCCGGCCGCTGGAAGCTCCTCCTGCTCGGCCTGATCACGATCGGCGTCGGGATCGCGGCGCAGCACCAGAACCTGCCGACCGAGGTGTACATCCCCGGGGTCGGTGCCCTGCAGCTGTCCTACGCCTGGTACGGCCTGCTCTTCCTCGTGATCGCGGGCGCCGCGAACGGCGTCAACCTGACGGACGGCCTCGACGGGCTCGCGGCCGGGACCAGCATCATCGCGCTCTTCACGTTCGCGGCGATGGCGGTGATCGCGTGGATCCGCTCGGGCCGGCCGGGCCACCGCTTCGACACGAAGCTCGACCTGGCGATCATCGCGGCCGCGCTGATCGGTGCCGCGATCGGCTTCCTCTGGTACAACGCCTGGCCCGCCGAGGTGATCATGGGGGACACGGGCTCGATGGCGCTCGGAGGAGCGCTCGCCACCTTCGCCATCTTCACGCAGACGATCTTCCTGCTGCTCCTGGTCGGCGGCATCTTCGTGATCGAGGCGCTCTCGGTGATCATCCAGGTGTTCAGCTTCAAGTACTTCGGGAGACGTGTGTTCTTGATGGCCCCGATCCACCACCACTTCGAGATGAAGGCCTGGTCCGAGACGAAGATCATGGTCCGCTTCTGGATCGTGACCGGGATCCTGTGCGCGGTCGCGTTCGCGCTGTACTACCGCTACTTCACCGGGTTCCGCTGAGCGACCTGCCGCAGCGGGTGCTCGTGCTCGGGCTGGCGCGGTCGGGGCGGGCTGCGGTCGCGGCGCTCAAGCGGCGCGGGGTGGAAGTGACGGCCGCCGACCGGGAGCTCGGGAACGACGCTGAGCTCGGGCTGCTCGACGGGGTGGACGTTCTCGTCAAGAGCCCGGGCGTGCCGCGGCAGGCGCCGCTCGTCGCCGAGTCCGAGCGGCGCGGCGTGCCGATCTGGAGCGAGGTCGAGCTCGGCTTCCGGCTGCTCGACAACCCGATCCTCGGCGTCACCGGGACGAACGGGAAGACGACGACCTGCGAGCTGCTCGGCGTGATGCTCGACGCGCCGGTGGCCGGGAACGTCGGCCGGGCGCTCACCGAGCTCGACGGGCAGGTCGAGCCCGGCGCCTGGATCGTCTGCGAGCTGTCGAGCTTCCAGCTCGAGGACGTGCACGAGCTCGCCTGCGAGATCGCGGTGCTCCTGAACCTCGAGCCGGACCACCTCGACCGCCACGGGACGTTCGAGGCCTACCGCGACGCGAAGCTGCGCATCTTCGAGCGGGCTCGTACGAAGATCGTCCCGCGCGGCCTCGGGCTCGACGGGATCGAGTTCTCCGCCGACGACCCGCTGCCGGCCGAGCCGCTGATGCGCGGTGCCCACAACCGCGAGAACGCCGCCGCCGCGACCGCGGCCGCCAGGGCGGCCGGCGTCTCCGACGAGCGGATCGCAGAGGCCCTGCGCACGTTCCCGGGGGTGCCCCACCGGCTCGAGCTCGTGCGCGAGCTGAACGGCGTCAGCTACGTCAACGACTCGAAGGCGACGAACGTCGCCGCCGCTCTGCGCGCGCTCGCGGCCTACGAGGACGCGCCGGTGCACCTGATCCTCGGCGGGTCCCGCAAGGGCGAGGACTTCGCGCCGCTGGCCGCCGCGATCGGCCCGAACGTGAAGAGCGTGCATCTGATCGGAGAGACCGCCGGCGAGCTCGCCGCGGCGATCCCGCAGGCCCGGCGCGACGGCGACCTCGCGTCGGCGCTGGCCGGGATCGGGGCCGAGCCGGGCGACGTGGTCCTGCTCTCGCCCGCCTGCGCGAGCTACGACCAGTTCCGCGACTTCGAGGAGCGGGGCGAGGAGTTCAGGAGGCTGGTGCAGAACCTGTCCGCGTGAAGCGCGGACACCTCGAGGCAAGCGTTCTGACCCTGATCACCTGCGGCCTGGTCGCCTTCGGCCTGGTGATGGTCTACAGCGCCACCTCCGCCTCCGCCGCGCTCGCGAACGGCGATCCCGCCTACTACCTCAAGCGCCAGGCGGGCTACGCGCTGCTCGGCCTCGTGCTGATGCTCGCCGCCTCGCGCACAGACTTCCGGCTCCTGCGCCGCCTCGCCCCGGTGCTGATGGTGACGAGCATCGGGCTGCTGCTCGCCGTCCTCGTGCTCGGCCAGGCGGTGAACGGCGCCCGCCGCTGGATCACCGTCGGCCCGGCCGTCTTCCAGCCCTCGGAGCTGGCCAAGCTGGCGCTCGCGGTCTGGGCGGCCGCGTACCTGACCAGACGGCGCCCTCCGCAAACCCTCGGGGAGCTCTGGCGTCCGGTCGGCCTGCTCGCCGGAATCGTCTCCGTGCTCCTGCTCGCCGAGCCCGACCTCGGTACGGCGATCACGATCCTCGTGATGCTCGCGGCGATGCTGCTCGTCGCCGGGACCCCGGTGCGGACGGTCGGCACGGGCCTCCTGATCGCGGGAGCGGTGAGCATGGCGGCGGTCTGGTTCGAGCCGTACCGGCGCGCCCGCCTGTTCAGCTTCCTCAACCCCTGGCACGACGCGCAGGGCGCCGGCTACCAGACCGTGCAGGCGATGATCGGCCTCGGCTCCGGCGGGATCTTCGGCCGCGGCCTCGGCCAGAGCATCGAGAAGGCGAACTTCCTGCCCGAGGCGCACACGGACATGATCTTCGCGATCATCGGCGAGGAGCTCGGGCTCGTCGGCGCGACCGCGGTGATCGCCGCGTATGCCGCCTTCGCCTACTTCGGGCTCAGGATCGCGCTCGGCTGCCGCGACCCGTTCGGGAAGCGGCTCGCGGCCGGGCTCACCGTCCTGGTCTGCGGCCAGGCTGCGATCAACCTCGCGGCCGTGCTCGGCCTCGCGCCGCTGACCGGGATCCCGCTTCCGTTCGTCTCGTACGGCGGGTCGAGCCTCGTCGTTGCGCTCGTGTCGGTGGGCATCCTCCTTAACATCGCACGGGATGCCGGAGCACAACGCGCCAGCGTGCCTGATCGCGGCCGGGGGGACAGCCGGCCACGTGCTGCCCGCCCTCGCAGTCGCAGAGTCGCTCAAAGAGCGCGGAGCACGGGTGACGTTCGCAGGGTCGCCGGAGCGCGCCGAGGCTCGGCTCGTTCCTGAAGCGGGCTACGAGCTCGACACCTTCCGCGTGAGCGGCCTGCCCCGGCAGCCGGGGCTCGCCCAGGCCCGCGCCGCGCTGCGGGCGCTGGCCGCACCGGCCGCCTGCGACCGGATCCTCGCGAAGCGGAAGCCGGACGTCGTGCTCGGCGCGGGCGGATACGTAGGCGCCCCGATGGTCGTCGCGGCCGCGCGGCGCCGGATCCCGACCGCGATCACGGAGGCGGACGCGCACCTCGGCCTCGCGAACCGGCTCGCGGCGCCGGTCGCGAAGAGGGTCTTCCTGGCGTTTCCGATCCCGGGCAAGGAGGGGCCGAAGTACCGGGTGACCGGGCGCCCGATCCCGGGGAGCTCGCAGCCCGTGCCTCGCGAGGAGGCGCGGCGGCGGCTCGAGCTGCCCGCGGAGGGGCCCGTCCTGCTCGTCGCCGGCGGAAGCCAGGGAGCCCGCGCGCTGAACGAGCTCGTGGTCGAGAGCTTCGGCACGGCTGGTCCCGCGGTCCTGCACCTCTGCGGAGAGACGCAGCTCGCGGGGCTCAAGGGGCGCGTCTCCCGGCCCGACTATCGGCTGCTGCCGTTCCTCGACGATTACGGCGCCGCTCTCGGCGCAGCTGACCTCGTCCTCGCGCGCGCGGGGGGCGGGGTCTGGGAGCTCGCTGCGGCAGGGACGCCCGCGATCCTGGTCCCCTATCCGTTCGCGACTGCGGACCACCAGACCAAGAACGCCCGCTACTTCCAGAACGCCGGCAGCGCGATCCTGGTGCCGGAGACCGAGCTCGGCCGTGTGCCGGAGATCGTGCGGTCTCTGCTCGACGACCCGCGGCGGTTGGAGGAGATGAGCGCCGCGATGCTGCGGGTCGCGCTTCCCGACGCCGCAGACGAGATCGCGGAGGAGCTGATCGCGCTTGCTGCAGGGTAGGCGCTTCTGGTTCGTCGGGATCGGCGGCGCCGGCATGAGCGCCCTCGCGCTGGTCGCCCGGGAGTGGGGCGCGGAGGTGGGCGGCTCCGACCGCGCCCGCTCGTCCTACGTCGAGCGGCTCGAGGCGGCCGGCGTGCACGTGGCGATCGGGCACGACGCCGCGAACGTGCCCGAGGGTGCAGAGGTGATCGTCTCGAGCGCGATCGCTTCGGACAACCCGGAGCTCGCCGCGCACGGCGTGAGGAGGCGCGGCGAGCTGCTCGCAGAATTCGTCGCGCTACGGCCGTCGATCGTCGTCGCGGGCGCCCACGGCAAGACGACGACCGCGGGGATGATCGCGTTCTGCCTCGACCGGCTCGATCTCGACCCGGCCTTCCTGATCGGCGGCGAGATTCCACAGCTCGACGGCAACGCGCGCGCCGGCGAAGGCTGGCTGGTCGCAGAGGGCGACGAGTCCGACCGGTCGCTCGAGCTGCTGCGGCCGAGGATCGCCGTGGTCACGAACGTCGAGCTCGACCATCACGCGACGTTCGCCTCCGAGGGCGAGGTGCGGGAGCTCTTCGATCGGTGGCTGGCCGAGGCCCCGGCGCAGGTGCGTGGGGACGAGCTCGAGCCGGTAGAGCTCGAGCTCGAGGTTCCCGGCGAGCACAACCGCCGTAACGCGGCGGTCGCGCTGGCGGCGCTCGAGCTGGCGGAGGTCCCGCGCGCGGACGCCGAGCGCGTCCTGCCCGAGTTCCGCGGCGCGGGACGGAGGTTCGAGCGGCTCGGAGAGGCGGCCGGCGTGCGGGTCTTCGACGACTACGGGCACCATCCGAGCGAGATCGCGGCGACGCTGGCTGCGGCGCGGTCCGGGGTCGACGGAGGGCGTGTGCTGGTCGTGTTCCAGCCGCACCTCTACTCGCGCACGCGCCACCTGGCCGCCGAGCTCGCGGGCGCCCTGGCGGCGGCCGACGCGGTCGCTGTGACCGACGTTTACGCCGCGCGCGAGGACCCCGTGCCGGGCGTCAGCGGCAAGCTCGTCGTCGACGCGCTCGCGGCCGAGCGGCCGGGCATGCCCGTCGCCTGGACGCCCTCGCTCGCGGACGCAGTGCGCTTCCTCTCTCGACGGGCGCGGCCAGGCGACCTCGTTCTCACGATCGGAGCGGGCGACGTGGAACGGGCAGGGCCGCTGATCCTGGAGGAGCTGGGATGAACGTGGAGGAGGGCGTCGCCCTCTCGCGCTACACCACGGTGGGGACGGGCGGCCCGGCCAAAGCCCTCGCGCGGCCGGAGACGCTCGAGGAGCTCGAGCAGGCGCTGGTGTGGGCACGGGAGCGCGACCTGCCGGTGGCGACGGTCGGCCTCGGCTCGAACCTGCTCGTCGCCGACGAAGGCTTCGAGGGTCTCGTCCTCAGGCTGGCGGGCGAGCTCGCGCTGGCCTGGGCCGAGGACGAGCTGCTCGTGGCGGGAGGTGGAGCGACCAACGCGGTCTGCCTGCACCGCGCCCGCGCGGCGGGGCTCGGAGGGTTCGAGTTCGCGTGCGCGATCCCCGGCACGGTCGGCGGCGGCGTCTGGATGAACGCGGGCGCCTACGGCAGCGACTGGGCGGCGATCCTCGTGCGCGCGCTGGTCGCCGACCACGAGGGATCGAGCTGGCTGACGCCTGCCGAGCTCGGGCTCGGCTACCGGCACTCGGAGCTTCGCCACGGCCAGGTTGTCGTGCGCGCGGAGTTCAGGCTCGAGCCGAGGCCCGAGGCCGAGATCAAGTCGACCGTCACCGAGCTCCAGGCGCTGCGCAAGGCGGCGCAGCCGACCAACAAGCGCACGTTCGGGAGTGTGTTCAAGAACCCCGAGCACGAGCTCAGCGCGGGGCGGATGCTCGAGGCCTGCGGCCTCAGAGGCCACAGGATCGGCGGGGCGCAGATCTCCCCGCGACACGCGAACTTCATCGAGAACGCCGACGGCGCCCGATCCGCGGACGCGATCGCGTTGATGGTCGAGGCGCGACGGCGGGCGCGCGAGCAGTACGGAGTGGAGCTCGAGCACGAGGTCGAGTTCCTCGGGCCGATTGAGCTGACCGCGGAGCGGTAGGCGGCGCAGGAGCGCCGCGCGGCGCGGCGAACTGCGGGCCGTGGCCGAGCGGAGGCAGCAGCGCGCTCGAACGGGCGCGGCCGTGATCCCTCTCGCCGCGCGGGAGGACCGGGCGGCGCTCCTGCGTCTGCTCCCGTCGGGCAGGTCGCTCCTGATCGGCTTCGCGATCGTCGCCGGGGCCCTGGGCCTCTACGCGCTCGCTCGCGGCACGCCGATGTTCTCGGTGCAGAAGGTCGACGTCGAAGGCGCCTCCCCGGCCGTGGCCGCGAAGGTCCGGGCCACGCTCGCTCCGATCCGCGGAACAAGCCTGCTCGCGCTGAACGGGGCCGACGTCGAGCAACGCCTTTCCCGGCTGACCGACGTCTCCTCGGTGAGCTACGACCGCGACTTCCCGCACACGCTCCGCATCCTCGTCCGGGCCGAGCGCCCGGCCGCGATCGCGCGGCGCGGTGCCGGCGCCTGGCTCGTCTCCGCGAGTGCGAAAGTCCTCGCCCGGGTGCCGCCCGGGAAGCGGCACGCGTATCCGCAGGTCTGGCTGACGGCGTCGAACGACCCGCAGGTCGGCTCCGCCCTCGCAGATCGTTTCGGCCTTCGAGCCGTCCGGGCGCTGGCGATCGCGCAGCGTGCGGGCTTCCAGACCCGCGTCGGGACCGTCCAGGCGCACGACCACCAGCTCACCTTCCTGCTCGCCTCCGGCCTGGAGCTCCGCCTCGGCGATCTCCGGGCGATCCGGCTCAAGCTCGCGGTCGCCTCGCGCATCCTCCCGAAGCTCCGCGACACGGGCGGATACGCCTACCTGGACGTGAGCGTTCCCGGCCGTCCGGTCGCCGGTTCAACCCTTAACCTGCAACCTTAGCCTTAGAGTTTCGGCGCCGATACGGCGTTGACATGCGCCGCGGCGAGGCGTACCCTGCCGGGCTTGGAAGGCGCACGTTCCAGTAGAGCTTCAGATCGAGATGGGTTGAGGGTTGAGGAGCTATGAGAGATGAGACCGGGAACTACCTGGCGCTGATCAAGGTCGTCGGCGTTGGCGGCGGCGGATCGAACGCCGTCAACCGCATGGTCGACGCAGGGCTTGCCGGCGTCGAGTTCATCGCGATCAACACCGACGCGCAGGCGCTGCTGATGTGCGACGCCGACGTGAAGATGCCGATCGGGTCAGATGTGACGCGGGGTCTCGGCGCAGGCGCCGATCCTTCCATCGGCCAGGCCGCGGGCGAGGAGAGCCGCGACGAGCTGAAGGAGGCGCTCAAGGGCGCGGACATGATCTTCGTGACCGCGGGCGAGGGCGGCGGCACGGGCACAGGGGCTGCGCCGATCGTGGCGCGGCTCGCACAGGAGCTCGGGGCGCTCTGCGTCGGCGTCGTCACGAGGCCGTTCTCGTTCGAGGGCCGTCGCCGCGCGGATGTCGCGGCTTCCGGCCTCGAGG
Source organism: uncultured Actinomycetes bacterium (assembly GCA_963716865.1). Lineage (GTDB taxonomy): Bacteria > Actinomycetota > Thermoleophilia > Gaiellales > Gaiellaceae > AC-32. Next base: position 382,551 of record CAVQUF010000005.1, on the reverse strand, counting down.
AGCTGCGAGATCACGTCGACACGCTGATCGTGATCGAGAACGACCGGCTGCTGCAGGTGGTCGAGAAGCGGACGTCGATCGTCGACGCGTTCAGGATGGCCGACGACGTTCTTCGCCAGGGCGTGCAGGGCATCACCGACCTGATCACGATCCCGGGTCTCGTCAACCTCGACTTTGCCGACGTGCGCACGATCATGACCGAGGCCGGGTCCGCACTGATGGGGATCGGGTCGGCCTCGGGGGAGGGCCGCGCGACCGTGGCCGCGCGTCAGGCCGTCTCCTCCCCGTTGCTCGAATCGTCCATCGAAGGTGCAACTGGAATCCTCCTGAACGTGACCGGGGGCCCGAACATCGGGCTGTTCGAGGTCAACGAGGCGGCCGAGGTCGTCACGTCGGCCGCAGACCAGAACGCGAACGTCATCTTCGGCGCCGTCATCGACGAGGCGATCGGTGACGAGGTCAGAGTGACCGTTATCGCAACCGGCTTCGGGCCCGTCAGGCGCCGCCGGAAGCAGCGCACGGAAGAGCCCGTCGAGGCAGCTGCGAACGGGACGGAGAGCGCGCGCGAGGTGCCGGCCGAGCGCTTCGAGGTCCCGGACGAGGTCCTCGAGGTCCCGTCGTTCCTGCGCGACAACTGAACTAGCACCGGAAGCCCGCCGGCCCGAGCGGCTCCTTTAGCATCAGCGGGCGATGCAGACGCTGCTCCGGACGCCGCTGTACGACCGACACGTCGCGCTCGGCGCACGGCTCGTTCCGTTCGCCGGCTGGGAGATGCCGGTGCAGTACGAGGGCGTCATCCCCGAGCACCTGGCGGTGCGGAACGACTGCGGCGTCTTCGACGTCTCCCACATGGGCGAGGTCGAGGTCGAGGGCCGACGCGCGCGGGAGTTCCTGCAGTCGATCCTGTCGAACGACGTGGAGCGGATCGGCCCGGGGAGGGCGCAGTACACGCTTCTGACCAACGAGCAGGGCGGGATCGTGGACGACCTGATCGTCTACGAGCGCGGGCCGGAACGCTTCCTGCTGATCGTGAACGCGGCGAACCGGGAAGCCGATCTCGCCTGGCTGCAGGAGCGCGAGCCCTCCGGCGCGGAGGTGCGCGACGTCTCGGACGAGTACGCGCTGCTCGCCGTGCAGGGGCCGCACTCCCTCGAGCGGCTGGGGCTGTCGGAGGCGCCGGCGTTCACGTTCGAGGACGGGGAGATCGACGGCGTGGCCTGTGTCGTGAACCGCACCGGGTACACGGGCGAGCTCGGCGTCGAGCTGCTCGTCCCGGCCGAGGCCGGCGGCGAGCTGTGGGACCGCGTGATCGAGCGCGGCGCCGTCGCCTGCGGGCTCGGCGCACGCGACACGCTACGACTCGAGGTCTGCTACCCGCTGCACGGGAACGACATCGGCCCGGACACCGACGCGATCTCGGCCGGGCTGGGCTGGGTCTGCGCGCTCGAGAAGCAGTTCACCGGCTCGGACGAGCTGCGCCGGATCAAGGAGACGGGGCCGGAGCGGCGCCTCGCCGCGTTCGTGATGGAGGACCCCGGAATCCCGCGCCAGGGGATGGCGATCATCGGACCCGGCGAGAAGGTCGTCGGCAACGTGACCTCCGGCTCGCACTCGCCGATGCTCGAGCGCGGGATCGGCATGGGGTACGTTCCGGCACCAGACGCGCAGCCGGGTACCGAGTTGACGATCGACGTGCGAGGACGGCCCCGGCGGGCGAACGTCGTGAAGAAGCCGATCTACTCACGGAGGGAGCGGAATGGCGACTGAGACGTACCCCGACGACCTGCGCTACCACCCCGAGCACGACTGGGCGCGCATCGACGGCGACGAGGCGACCTTCGGCGTCACCTGGTTCGCGCAGGATGCGCTCGGCGAGCTCGTGCACTTCGAGCCGCCCGAGGTCGGCGCCGCGGTGACCAAGGACGCGTCCTATGCCGAGGTCGAGTCGGTCAAGGCGGTCTCCGACGTGATCGCGCCGCTCTCCGGCGAGATCCTCGAGGTCAACGCGGTCGTCGAGGGCGCCCCCGAGACCGTGAACTCCGATCCCTACGGCGAGGGTTGGATCGTCCGCGTCCGGATCTCGGATCCTCGCGAGGCCGACGCGCTGATGGACGCCGAGGCGTACCGGCGCCACCTCGCCGAGCAGGCGTGATCGCGCCCGTCGGCTCATGAGTTACCTGGCGCTCACCGACGCGGACAGGGAGGCGATGCTCGAGACGATCCGCGTCTCGTCGGTCGAGGAGCTCTTCGCCGATCTTCCTGCCGGCGTCCGGTTAGGGCGCGAGCTGGACCTGCCGCCCGCGCTGACCGAGCAGGAGCTGACGGCCTACTTCGAGCAGCTCGCGCGGGAGAACGAGCCGGCCGCGACCGGCGTCTCGTTCCTGGGCGCGGGCATGTACGACCACTACGTTCCGGCGGTCGTCGACGCGGTGCTCCAGCGCGGGGAGTTCCTCACTGCCTACACGCCCTACCAGCCGGAGCTGAGCCAGGGCGTGCTGCAGGCGATCTTCGAATACCAGACCGCGATCTGTGAGCTCACCGGCATGGACGTCTCGAACGCCTCGGGCTACGACGGGACGACCGTGGCCGCCGATGCCTGCTACATCGCCAAGCACGCGACGGGGCGCTCGAAGGTCGTCGTCACGGAGGCGACGAGCCCTCAGGTGCGCCAGGTCGTGAAGACCTACGCCCCCGGCTTCGGGCTCGAGGTCGTCGACGTGCCGCACCGGGACGGCGCCACCGACCCGGACGAGCTCCGTGCTGCCGCCGAGGACGCGGCCTGCGTTATCTTCCAGCACCCGAACTTCTTCGGGGTCATGGAACCGGCGCCGGAGCTCGCCGCCGCCGCCGCCGACGCCGGAGCGCTCCCGGTCGCCCACGTCGACCCGCTCTCGCTCGGCGTCCTCGAGGCGCCCGGCCGCTACGGCTGCGCGATCGCGATCGGGGAAGGACAGCCGGCGGGCAACTACGTCTCCTACGGCGGCCCGCACTACGGCTTCCTCGCGGCCCGCTCGGAGTTCATCCGGAGGATGCCCGGGCGGATCGTCGGCGAGACCACTGACGCCGCGGGGAACCGCGGCTATGTCCTGACCCTGCAGACGCGCGAGCAGCACATCCGGCGGGAGAAGGCGACGTCCAACATCACGACCAACCAGACGCTGCTCTCGCTGGCCGGCCTCGTCTACCTCTCCTGGCTCGGGCCGCAGGGGCTGCGCGAGGTGGGGGAGACCTGCATGGCCCTCGCCGAGCAGGCGAAGGAGCGGCTCGGCCTTCCGCTGCTGTTCTCAGATCGGACAACGTTCAAGGAGTTTGCCGTCCGCGTCGGACGGCCCGTGCGGGAAGTCGTCAGGGATGCACTCACGCAGGGCGTTCACCCCGGCTACGCGCTTGGCCGGGACTACCCGGGGATGGACGACGTGCTCCTCGTGGCGGTCACCGAGAAGCGGACGACCGCAGAGATCGACCGTCTCGCGGAGGTGCTGGCCGGGTGAAGCTGATCTTCGAGAAGTCGCGCCCCGGCCGCCGCGCGGGCCGGCCGCCCAGGCTCGACCTGCCGGTGCCTGAGGTTCCCGGCGAGCTGGGCCGGGCCGAGCCGCCGCGCCTGCCCGAGATCGCCGAGCCGGACCTCCTCCGCCACTTCACCGAGCTCTCGACTCGCAACTTCGGCGTGGACACCGGCTTCTACCCGCTCGGCTCGTGCACGATGAAGCACAACCCGCGGGTGAACGAGCGGCTGGCTGGGCTGCCCGGGTTCCGCGACCTGCACCCGCTCGAGGACGAGGACCGCGTGCAGGGAGCGCTCCGGCTCTGCGTCGAGCTCCAGGAGGCGCTGGCCGAGATCACGGGGCTCGATGCGGTCTCGCTCCAGCCCGCGGCCGGCTCGCAGGGCGAGCTCACCGGGCTGATGCTGATGCACGCGTACTTCGCCGACCGCGGCGAGGACGAGCGGCGCCGCAAGATCGTCATCCCCGACACCGCGCACGGGACGAACCCGGCGAGCGTGACGATGACCGGCTACGAGCTCACGCACGTACAAACCGACCCCCGCGGAAACATCGACGTGGACGACCTGCGCGCCAAGGTCGACGACGGGACGGCCGGCCTGATGCTCACGAACCCCTCGACGCTCGGGCTCTTCGACGAGAACATCGAGGAGATCGAGCGCATCTTCCACGGGGCCGGCGCGCTCATGTACTACGACGGCGCGAACCTGAACGCGGTGTGCGGCATCTCGCGGCCGGGCGACATGGGCTTCGACATCGTCCACATCAACCTGCACAAGACGTTCTCCCAGCCGCACGGCGGAGGCGGCCCGGGCGGCGGGCCGATCGCCGTCGCGGAGCGGCTCGAGCCGTTCCTCCCGGTTCCGGCGGTCGTCCGCGACGGCGACCGCTACCGGCTCGACTACGACCGCCCGCAGACGATCGGCAAGGTCCGGGGGTACTGCGGCCCGTTCGGCGTCTTCGTCCGCTCGTACGCCTTCATCCGCGCCTACGGGCCCGAGCTGCGGGAGATGTCGGAGGCCGCCGTCCTGAACGCGAACTACCTGCTCGCGCGCCTGCGGGACGCCTATGAGCTCCCGTTCGACCGGCTCTGCATGCACGAGTTCGTTCTCTCGGCGCGGCGGCTCAAGCGCGAGCACGGCGTGACCGCGTTCGACGTCGCGAAGCGGCTGATGGACTACGGCTTCCATCCGCCGACGGTCTACTTCCCGCTGATCGTCCCCGAGGCGTTGATGATCGAGCCGACCGAGACCGAGGCGAAGGAGACGCTCGACGCGTTCGCCGACGCGATGCTCGCGATCGCTAGAGAGGCCGCCGAGCGGCCGGAGGAGCTGCACGAGGCGCCGCACGGGACGCCGGTCGGGCGGCTGGACGAGGTGAAGGCCGTGAAGCGGGCCATCGTGCGCTTCCATTTCGAGAACCATCCCGACCTCGCCGACGAGCCGGCCGCAGCCGGGGTCGAGGCGGCGAAAGGCGCGTGATGATCGATCTCCGGTCGGACACGAAGACGAAGCCGTCGCCGGAGATGCGCGCCGCGATCGCCGCCGCCGAGGTCGGTGACGAGCAGCGGCGCGAGGATCCGACCGTCAACGAGCTCGAGCGCCGCGCGGCCGAGCTGCTCGGGCAGGAGGAGGCCGTCTTCGTCCCCACGGCGACGATGGCGAACGAGATCGCGCTGCGGACGCTCGGCCAGCCGGGCGACGAGGTCGTCGCCGAGGAGAACTCGCACATCTTCATCTCCGAGCTCGGCGGGCCGGCGGTCTTCGCGGGTCTGATGACGCGGCAGCTCCGCTGCGAGGCGGGCCGTTTCACGCCCGAGCAGCTTCGCGAGACGGTGCGCGTCGGCGACAATACGCATTCGCCGGGGACGAGGATCGTCTCGGTCGAGAACACCCACAACGCCTCGGGCGGGCGCGTCTGGCCGCTTGCCGAGATCGAGGCGATCGTGGCCACGGCGCGCGAGCTCGGCCTGCGGCCGCACCTCGACGGCGCGCGAGTCATGAACGCGTCGGTCGCCTCGGGCGTTCCGTCGGCCGAGATCGGCGAGCGCTTCGACACGGTAACGCTCTGCCTCTCGAAAGGCCTCGGCTGCCCGCTGGGCGCGCTCGTCGCCGGCTCGGGCGAGCTCATGGCCCACGCCCGCCGGCTCAAGCACCAGTTCGGGGGTGCGATGCGCCAGGCCGGGATCGTCGCGGCGGCCGGCGTCTACGCGCTCGAGCACAACATCGAGCGGCTGGCCGAGGACCACGAGCGGGCGCGGCGCCTGGCCGAAGGGCTCGACGCGGCCGGAGTCCCGATCGATCTCGAGCAGGTCGAGACGAACTTCGTGCAGGTCGACCTCGCTCCGTTCGGGCTCTCGCCGGAAGACGCCCTCGCGCGTCTGTCGGAGCACGGGGTCGGGCTCTCGATGACGCCGCACCCGACGCGTCTGCGCGCGGTCACGCACCTGGACGTGGACGACGCCGACATCGAGCGGGCGGTCGAGCTGATCCCGCGCGCTCTCGGCGCGCTCGCGAGGGCCTGACCGGGCTCAGCGGTCGCCGGCGAGGAGGAACATCAGCACGGCCACGAAGTAGACGCCGATCAGCGCGGCACCCTCCGACCTCCGCGCCTGCCGGTCCTGCAGGACGAGGGCGACTGCGACCGCCGCGAGAGCCATCGCCGCGAGCTCGACCGGCCGGAAGCCGAGCGGCAGGGCGGGCTTCACGAGCCAGGAGAGCAGCGCGATCGCAGGTGTGATGAAGAGCGCGACCTGCGTGCTGGACGAGATCGCGATCTCGCTCGAGAGGTAGAGGTTTCCGCGGCGGGCGATCACGATCGCACCGCCGTGCTCCGCCGCGTTGCCGACGAGCGCCACGATCACGGCGGCTGTGAAGAACTCGGACAGATGCACGGCGTGCGCGAACCCGTCCAGGGAGTGCACGAGGATCTCGCTGACGAACGCCGTCACCAGCGTCGCGACGCCGAGGACGACCAGCGCCGAGGCCAGGCTCCAGCCGCCGGCGGGCTCGGCGCCGCTCTCCGCGTGCAGGCGTCGGTGCCGCCGCAGGCCGCGGATCGTCGCGGCCACGTAGAGGAGCAGCAGCGCGACGGCGACCGGCGCCGTCACGAGCGCGAGCGAGTGCCGCTCCGGGTTCCCGCTCCAGCTGGGGACCGAGGGCACGAGGAAGAGGGCGATCGCGACGAAGACGAGCGCTAGCTGGCCCATGAGCGAACGGAGGTCGATCTGCCGCTCGCGGGTCGGCGAGATCGCGAGCGCGAGGCCGAGCACGAGAAGGAGGTTCGAGACGACGCTCCCTGCCAGCGATCCGCGCACCACGTTCGGCAGCCCTTGCCCCACGGCGAACAGCGCGATGATCAGCTCCGGCGCGTTGCCGAAGCTCGCGTTCAGGAAGCCGCCGATCCCCGGGCCGGTGTGCTCGCCCGCATGCTCGGTCGCCTCGCCGATCAGCCACGCGAGCGGCACGAGCGCGGCCGCTGCGACGACGAAGAGCGGCACGTCGCCGGCGTCGAAGACGTACCGCAGAAGAAAGGTGATCGGGGCCAGGACGAGCGACGCCCAGAGGAGCTTCCGGCCCACGCGGCTACCCTAGCGCCCCATGCTCGAGGCCGTTCTCTTCGACTGGGGCGACACGCTGATGGAGTTCGCCTACGACCCGGAGCTGGTCGCGGCCGGGCAGCGCGCGGGGCTGCGCGCGATCGGGGCCGACCGCCTGGCGGAGACCGACGCGCTCACCGAGCACTTCCGCGAGCGCTACGAGCCGCTCTTCTGGGCTCCCGGGACGATCGAGGAGATCGAGTACCCGGGGCTCGTCGAGCGGCTGCTCGGCGACTTCGACATCTCCGTGGACGAGGACGGGCTCGGCCGGTTCCTCGAGGCCGAGCACGCCGCATGGGAGCCGGCCCGCAGGCTCGCCCGGGACACGCACGCGCTGCTCGAGTCGCTGCGGGAGAGCGGCCTGAGGCTCGCGCTCGTCTCGAACGCGTTCGACCCCGGCTGGCTGCTCCATCGCGATCTCGACCGGATGGGGATCTCGGAGCGGCTCGACTTCGCCGTCTTCTCGTCCGAGGTCGGCAAGCGCAAGCCGCACCCGGAGATCTTCGAGCGCGCGCTCGACTCGCTCGGCGTGGAGCCCGGCCGCGCGCTGTTCGTCGGCGACCGCCTCTACGAGGACGTGCGCGGTGCCGGCGAGCTGGGGATGGCGACCGTGCAGGCCCTCTGGTTCCGGGCCGACGAGCATCCGGACGGCCGCGAGCCCGACCATCGAGCGTTCACGATGATGGACGTCCTCAACGTCGCGGAACGGCTCGTTTCGGGCTGATTCCGCGCCGGCCCTACCCCCTAACAGGCGAGTTGTCAAGTCTTGCGCAGGGCACCGAACTGCGCCCACAATCCATCTATGCGGACGCGCGAGCAGGCGGCCAAGCGGAACGAGCTTCCCCTGCGCCCGCACGACGAGGTCGAGTGCCGCCGCTGCGAAGTCCACTGCGACAAGGTCGTCTACCCGGGCGCCTGCGTCGAGCGAGGCTGCCCGTTCCTCTACGCCTACGAGGACTTCGGCCACACCTACATCGGGTGCATGCAGAACGTCTTCGAGGTCGAGATCGACTTCGACCTCCTGCGCGAGGCCGAGTCGCGCCGAGGCGGATTCGGCGCGGTCAAGGCGATGTCGCCGCCGCTCCCGCTCTGCCACGCCGAGGTCGAGTCGTGCTACGAGAGCCGGCTCGACGAGCTCGGGTGCGTCAACCCCGAGTTCCACGAGCTGCCGGTCGGCGAGCCCTCGTTCCGGGTCTTCGCCCGGATCGCCTCGTAGCTACGTCGTAGCCCGCGCGTGTAGCTCTCTCAGCTTCCGCACTTGCTCCGCGTCCGGGCCCTTGCCCTCGCGGCCCGGGACTTCCATCACCGCCGGGAGGCCCTGGAGCTTCGGGTGCCCGACGAAGACGCCGAGCTTCTCGCCCATCAAGCCGTCGCCGATATTGTCGTGGCGGTCGCGGTTCGAGCCGAGCGGGGTCTTCGAGTCGTTGACGTGCAGACAGCGGAGCCGGTCGAGCCCGATCCGCGCGTCGAGCTCCTTGAGCAGGCCGTCGAGCTCGTTGCGGTCGGTGACGTCGTAGCCGGAGGCGTAGAGGTGGCACGAGTCGAGGCAGACGCCGAGCCGCGGGTGTCCGTCGAGGGCGTCGTAGATGGCGGCCAGCTCGTCCAGCGAGCGGCCGATGGTGCCGCCGGCTCCGGCCGTGTTCTCCATGCAGAGCCAGGTCGTCTCGTTGCACCGCTCGAGCGCCTGGGCGAGCGCCGGCGCCACCCGCTCGAGCCCCGCCTCGAACCCGGCGCCCTGGTGCGAGCCGACGTGGAAGACGACCGCCTCGGCCTCGATCGCGCAGGCCGCGTCCACGGTCTTGCACAGCGTCGTGACGCTCTTCTCGTAGAAGTCCTCCTTCGGGGAGGCGAGGTTGACGAGGTAGAGGGCGTGGACGAGGACGCCTCCGATCCCGAGCTCCCCGCGGCGCCGGCGGAAGGCCTCGAGGTCGGCCGGGTCGTGCTCGGGGAAGCGCCAGGCGCGCGGGCTCTGGACGAAGAGCTGGACGGAGTCGATCTCCAGCTCGGCCGCGCGGTCGAGCGTCTTCTTGACCCCGCCGGAGCAGTGAGCGCCGAGCAGCACGCCGTGGACGCTAGCTCAGCCAGGCGGCGAGTCGCGCACTCTCGTTGTCGAGCTCACGACGGACCGCAAGAGGAAGCGGCGCAAAGGGCTCGGTCACGACCTTGTCCCGCTCGACCCGCCAGACGCCGGCGACGAGGCCGTCCGCGATGAACGTCGGCTGGACGTCCGCGTTCTTGCGCACGACGAGCTTGCGGTACTCCTCCGGCAGCACGCGCTCGCGGTCGAGCAGGACGTTGTCGAACTTCGGCAGAAAGCGCACGGGCGCGGGCGTGTCGGCCGCGGGCAGCGGGGCGCGAGGGAGGTCGAGCAGCTCGCGGCCGCGGTCGTCGCGCAGGCGGCGGAGCCCGTCGAGCACATCCGAGAAGGCGCCGACCTTGATCCCGGACCAGCCCGAGATCTCGGCGCGGCTCGCCGGCCCGAACGCGGCGAGGTAGCGGCGGACGAGCCCGGCGCGCGCCGCCTGGCCGTCCAGCTCGTCGTACTCGATCGCGACGAACCTCGGGCCCTGGGCGGGCGCCTTCCACAGGCTCGCCTCCGGCGCGTGCGCGATCCGCGCCTCGAGCCGCATCGCATACCAGACCCGGTTTGTCCCGTCCGAGGCGATGCCGTGCTCGCGCTCGAGCCAGTCCAGGATCTCGACGCGCGTGCGCGGCTCCGCCGCGTACTCGCGCAGCGGCCCCGCGACCTGCCTCGCGATCTCCTCTGCCTCGGGCGTGACCCAGCCGGGCGAAGTGACCTCGAGCGCGGTGCCGAAGAGGCCGTAGTCGCCGGTCGAGACGAGGTGGACGGTGCCGCGCATCAGTACGCCGCGGGCGACGGCGCGGCGCTTCAAGGCCTGCTCGAGCGACGCGCGGCGGAAGCCGTCGAGCCGCGTCCAGAGCCCGACGTAGGGCGTCGAGCCGAGCTGCGCCTGCAGGCCCGCGACCCGCTCGACCGCCCGCACCACCGGGAGGCGCACGCGACGGAGCAGGAGCTGGCGCGCGAGCGTCGCCCGGTTCAGCTCCCGCTGGGTGAGGATCCGCTCGGACAACGGAAATAGCCCCGACCGATCACCAGTGGCCGCGCGGCTCGTCGCGATCGACCTTGACGTGGATCATGGTGCTAACGATACTAGCGTCATCGGTGTGACAGTCACAGCCGCTCCCCGCCCACCCGCGTCGACTCCTCCGCCCGATCTCGAGGCACTGATCAAGGAGGCACGCAATCGGACGCGGCGGCGATGGGCGGTCTACGGCGCACTCGCGCTTGTTGCGCTCGCAGGAGGAGCTGGCTTCTTCATAGGCAACGGCGGCGGCGGCCCGCCGAACGCTCGCCACGGTTCGGGGAACGGACCGGGCGCAGGCTCGCCGGGGCCTCATGGCCCCGCCGGCCCGAACGCACAGATCAGCTTCCGTCCAGGCCCTGTTCGCTTCTTGCGAGAAGTGACGCTCCCGGGGAGCGGGGCGCCGGCGGCGGTACGGCAAGCGTTTGCCGCTCGGCGCTACTCTGCGGCGCCGCCGCGTGAGGCCGGCCGGGTGCACAGTCCGCGCGGGCCACTGGTTCTGTGGGCATCGCCGGCCTACGGCGGCGGCTGGTGTGAGGGCCTCCAGCAGCCGCGCCTGCGATTCAGCCGCGCCTCGGTCTCCTGCGTCTGGCCTCAGTCCTGGATGCGGCGCAGGATCGCTGTCACGGGGTACTTGCCGCGCGTGTTCTTCGGGCGCGTGCCGCAGCGGTCGGCGCGGAGCCTGAACCTTCGCCTCAGCGACGGCCGTTCGCTGTTGGTCCCGACCGCAAGCGGCTTCTTCCTCCTTCGCGTCCCCGACCGGGTGCTCGCTCACACTGCGCCGCGTGCGCTGGTCGCCTATGACGAGCAGGGCCGGCGGGTAGCGCGGGAGCCGATCGCCGAGTGGTTCGGGCCATTGGTGACGTTCGGCGGGATCCAGCGTCCGCCGGGAGGCGCCGAGCTGGCACACAAGCAGCAACTCGTCGCTCGAGCCACCCCGGTCGGACGGGCATCGATCTGGGCCGCACCCTCGTTCGCGGCGCCCGCTCGATGCACCTGGCTCCAGGTCGGACGAGCGGTCTACGGTGGAGGCTGCCGTCGCTACCAGCCGGCTCGCCGCGGCCTCTCGGAGGTCGTGCCCCTGCGGCTTCGAGTCAAAGAACGGGCGCTGACCCTGCTGTGGGGGCAGGTCGGTCGGGACGTGGCTCGGCTCGATGTCCTCTTCCAGGACGGAAGCGAGAAGGCTCTCGCGCACCAGAAGGGCGTCTTCCTCTATCCGGTCCCACGATCGCGCTGGAGCGCTGGCCACCGCCCTGCCTTCCTGGTGGCCCGGGACACGCACGGCCGGGTCCTCGGCAAGCGTCTCCTCTTCGAGTACACCCTCGCCCCAACCTAGAAGGCGCGGCCGGCCCGTGGGGTGACATTCCGGAAACGCCGGCCCACGCCAGTACGCTAACGGCGTGAGCGTCCGCGCCCGTTTCGCGCCCAGCCCGACCGGCTACCTGCACGTCGGCGGCGCCCGCACCGCGCTCTTCAACTGGCTCTTCGCGCGCCACGAGGGTGGCGAGTTCCGGCTCCGGATCGAGAACACCGATACCGGCCGCGAGGTCGCCGAGGCCGTCGACCAGATCCAGGAGACGCTCCGCTGGCTCGGTCTCGACCTCGACGGCGAGATCACGTTCCAGATGGACCGAATGGAGCACGCGCAGGAGGTCGCGCGGGGGCTCGTGGACGAGGGCAAGGCGTATGAGGACGAGGGCGCGATCCGCTTCCGGATGCCGGACGAGGGCATCACCGTCTGGGAGGACGTCGTGCTCGGCCGGATCGAGTATCCGAGCGAGCAGCTCGAGGATCTCGTGCTCGTCCGCTCCGACGGGCGACCGACCTACAACTTCGTCTCGCCGCTCGAGGACGCGCTGGACGGCATCACGCACGTGATCCGCGGGCAGGACCACGTCTCGAACACGCCCAAGCAGCTGCAGATCCTCGGGGCGATCGGGGCCGACCTCCCGGCCTACGCGCACGTCCCGCTCCTGAACGGGCCGGACGGGCGTAAGCTCTCGAAGCGTCACGGCGCGATCACGGTCGAGGACTTCCGCGCACAGGGCTACATCCCCGAGGCGTTCGTCAACTTCATGGCCCTGCTCGGCTGGAGCTACGACGACCACACGGAGATCATGAGCCGCGACGCGCTCGTCGAGCGCTTCACGCTGGAGCGGGTCGGGAAGAGCGCGGCCACGTTCGACTACGAGAAGCTCAAGCACATGAACGGCGTCTACCTGCGGGCGCTCCCCGTGGACGAGTACGCCGACCGCCTGGTCGCGTACCTCCGGGAGCAGGGCAACGACTGGGACGAGGAGCTCGTCCGGCGGGCGGCGCCGCTCGTCCAGGAGAAGATCGCGACCCTCGGCGAGTTCCCGGCGTTCGCCGGCTTCCTCTTCGCGCCGGTCGAGCCCGGCCCGGAGTCCGGGGACGGCGCGGTTCTCCCCGCGGCCGCGGAGGCACTCGCAGAGGTTGAGCCCTTCGACGCCGCGGCGATCGAGGCCGCCCTCCGCTCGCTGGCCGAGCGGCTGGAGCTGAAGCCCCGGGAAGCGTTCCAGCCGATCCGCCTTGCCGTGACGGGGTCGACGGTTTCGCCCGGCCTCTTCGAGAGCATCGAGCTGCTCGGGCGGGAGGAGACGCTCGCCCGCCTCGGCGCCCGGGGCGACGCCTAGCGCTTCCGGTAGATTGGCCCGCCTGTGAGCGTCACCGAGGTCCTGCGCCCAGCCGAGTACGAGTCGCGCCTCCAGCGCTATCTGTTCGAGCGCTCGGAGGAGGGCCGCGCCGTGCGCGTGGGGGAGAAGGAGGTCTCGGAGCGCGCGGAGATCGTCGCCCGCTACTCCGACCTCTTCACTCGCCAGCAGCTCGGCGCGCTGGCCGCGGCCGAGGACGAGGCGACCGACGACGACGAGCGCGAGCGCCTCTACCGCCTGCGCAAGACCTGCGAGGCGGGCCTGATCACCGCCGAGCTGGCCGAGCGAGAGGACGCGCTCGAGAACGCCGTTCTCGCGGCACGGGTCGAGTTCCAGGGCGATGAGCTTCCGCTGCGCAGCGCACAGGCGAAGCTCGCGGTGCTCTCCTCGTACGCCGATCGCGACGAGCTCGGCCGGCTCTCCGGCGACGTCTCGGCGAGCTTCAACGACACGCGCCTAGAGGTCCTGCAGGCCGGGGAGGCGCTCGAGGCGGAGATCACGGGCGTGGACGACCCGATCGCCCGCACCGAGGAGGAGAAGCGCATCTCGCTGCGCGACCTCGAGGGAGCCCTCGCGGCGGCGAGCGCGGCGGCCGAGGGCGTCTATTCCCAGATGCGAGAGGAGTGGTTCGACCGCCTGCTCGGCCCGGAGCGCGAGGCCCTGCCGAACTCGTACCACGTCGCGTACGTGCGGCGCCTCTCGCCGCTCGAGAGCATCTACACGAAGGAGAAGGCCGTCCCGGTCTGCATGGAGACCCTCCTGCGCCTCGGGTTCGACCTCGAGGCCGAGCCGAACATCAGGCTCGACCTCGACGACCGTCCGCAGAAGTCGCCGCGGGCCTGTGTGATCCCTTCCGACCCGCCGCGCGTCGTCCACCTGATCACGCGCGCGCAGGGAGGGCTCCACGACTACCAGGCCTTCCTGCACGAGGCCGGGCACGCGCTGCACTACGCAGGCTGCGACCCGAACCTGCCGTACACGTTCCGCAACATCTCGCGCGACCACGCGCTGACCGAGATCTACTCGTACATCATCGAGGCGATCTCGCGCCGGCCCGAGTGGCACGCGCGCCACTTCGGGCTCTCCGACGAGGAAGCTGCGCAGAACGCCCAGGCGACCGTCTTCATGGAGGCGCTTCTCTTCCGGCGCTACGCGGCGAAGCTCCAGTTCGAGCTCGACTTCTGGGGCCGCTTCGCCGAGGACGGCGGCACGAACGACGGGTACTCGAGCAGGCTGACGGAGGCGACCGGTGTCCGCTACCGCGCGGACGGCTTCCTCGCCGACATGGACGCCGGCTTCTATTCGGCGGACTACCTGCGGGCCTGGATCCGCTCGGCGCAGCTGCGCTCGTACCTCGAGCACGAGGTCGGAGACGACTGGTGGGAGAGCGAGGAGACCGGCGAGCGCCTGCGCGCGCTCTTCGTCGAGGGCACGAGGCCCCTGAGCGAGGAGATCGCAGGCCGCCTCGGGTTCGACCCGCTCGACACCGGCCCGCTGCTCGACGAGCTCGGCGCCTAGAGGACCTGCTCACCGTGACGTCGCAAGCGCCCTCAGCGAGTGGGTGGCGCGGCCGACGTCCGCGCCTCTGGATCCTGATCGTGCTGGGCCTGGTCGTCTGCGTCGCGGTAGCCGCGGCGATCGTCCTGCTCACCCGCTCTCGCGAGCACCTCCAGGTGAGGATCTACGACCCCAGCGGCCAGGTGAAAGACGAGGTGACGATGGGCGACATCGTGCCGTCCTCGGTCGAGGTCTCCGGAGCCTTCGAGAACTGGGCCTTGAGCTTCCGCTTCACGCCCGACGGGGCGCGCAAGCTCCATCTGCTCACCCGGGCACTCGCCGAGCGGGGTGCGCAGGCCCAGTCCCCTCAGGCGTTCGCGTTCGCGGTCGACGGGCACGTCTACGCCCGGCCGACGGTCGACTACCGGAACTCTCCCGATGGACTCTCCGGCAGCTCGGGTCTCGACGTGCTCGGCCTGCGCTGCAACGTGGCACAGCGCCTTGCCGTCGAGATGCGCGGGGCGCTGTTCACGCCCGAGCAGACCGGTTGCATCGCGACGGCTCGACCGAAGACAGCAGCACGCGCGCCTGCCCGCGCGGTGGCCGGCGGAGGCTCGCACACCTGTGCGCTCTTGACCTCCGGCAAGGTCGAGTGCTGGGGGAACAACCACTTCGGCGAGCTCGGCGACGGAACGACCGGGGGAGCCTTCACTCCGAATCCGACTCCGACGACCGTCGTCGGAGTCGCGGGCGTTCAGGCGATTGCGGCCGGCTCGGACCACACGTGCGCCCTCATGAGCGCAGGCACGGTCAAGTGCTGGGGGTTGAACCAGTACGGGCAGCTCGGTGACCGAGGGCACGTCGACCACAACGTGCCGGTGGCGGCCGCCGGCCTTGCACAGATCCGCGCAGTCACGGCAGGTGACGGACAGACCTGCGCGGTGACGGGTGCAGGACGGGTCCGGTGCTGGGGACTCAACACCGAGGGCCAGCTCGGAGACGGGACGACGGTCAGCCGCGCCAGCCCGGTCGGCGTTCGGGGGCTTGGTGGGGTCAGGACGGTCGATGCAGGCGGAGTCCACACCTGCGCGCTCACGAGCGCAGGCGGGGTCATGTGCTGGGGCTACAACCAGTTCGGCCAGCTCGGCGACGGGTCAAGGCACGATCGGCACGTTCCGGTCGGCGTCTCGGGCCTTTCGAGCGGCATTCGCATGATCGCCGCCGGGGGGCTCCATACCTGCGCGCTCACGAATCACGGGACGGTCGAATGCTGGGGGCAGAACGCACAGGGCCAGCTCGGGGACGGCACCACGAGGGCTCGCCTGACCCCGGTCACGGTCAAGGGTCTCGGCGGCGCCGTGGCGATCGCGGCCGGCGACTCCTACACCTGCGCGCTGATCGCGGCAGGGAAGGTCGAGTGCTGGGGGTGGAACGCCAACGGACAGCTCGGCCGCGGCACCACGAAGACGAGCCTGACGCCGGTCGCGGTCCCGGGCCTGAGCGGCGTCACCGCGATCGCGGCGGGCGCGTCACACGTATGCGCGGTGATGAAGGGCGGCGGGCTCAGGTGCTGGGGCGCGAACCGGTACGGTCAGCTCGGCGACGGGACGATCCACGATCGCCATAGGGCTGTGGTCGTCGCGGACATCGGGCCGAAGCGCCGCTGACGTGAGCTAGGCGCGCAGGCTGCGGCGGCTCAGCCGCCGGAGGGCGACACCCGACCCGATCGCGCACACGAGCAGCAACGAGAGCATCGTCGCGATCCAGAGGGCGATGTGCCCTTCGACGTCATTCGACGCAAGGATCCACACCGGCAGCGGAACGACCCCCACGAGCGCCCACCAGCGCCCGAGGGCGAGGCCGAACGCGAACCCTGCAAGTGGGATCAGGACCCACACGCCGAGAGCATCGGCACTCTCGCGGGCGAACTGGAGCTAGCGCCGGCCGTCGAGCCGGATCGTCCACGGCTCGATCCGGTCGATCACGAGATGGGTCTCGCTCCACGGATCGCGCGCGAATGTCGCGCGGATCGCCTCCTCCGACTCGGCCTCGATCGCGTGCGCGACCTGGCGCTCGGCGGCGAGCGGGCCGCCCAGGACGATGAAGCCGTCGTTCACGAGCTCGTCCATGAAGGCAGCGTGCGCGTCCCAGTCCGACTGCTCCTCCATCGGCCTGGACGGATCCCACCGCGGGCCCGACTGACGGATCCGGACGAGGAACATCGCCACGACCGAGTTCTACCCGAGCGGAACCGGCTGTCGTCAAGGGCAAGAAGGTCTCGATCGCTTCCCGAGTCGTAGGCGAGGGCGTAGATCAGGCGTACGCGCTCAGGCTATGCGCGTCGACGATCCTCGCCGAGTGGCGCCTCCCGACGATCGCTATCGAGGGGCTGTGAGCCGGCTCGCCGGTGTAAAGCGGGCCGGCTCGACGAGCGCGTCAGACGACCCGGAAGCCCCCGTGCATCTCGGCGGAGTGCGGGTCGCAGAAGTAGCGGTAGGCGCCCTTCTTGAGCTTGAGGACGAAGCTCTTCGTCCCTGTGAAGCCCACCGTCGTCAGCATGCGGTCCAGTCCGGGCCCGGTCAGGTGAAAGTCGTGGATCGAAGCGCGGTCGCGGATCACGAGCGATAGCGCACGCTTGCGGCAACGGCGAGCGCGGCGCGGAACGTGCGAGACATGCTGTTCCTCTCTGTCGGATTGACGTTCTGCTGCCAAAGACACCCGCCGGCGTCCCTTATTCCCGAAGGCCGGGCGCAGCACGCCGAGCTCGCCTACAAGCGCTTGCCCCTGGGCTTGCGGCGCATAGGGCCGAGGGGGGCCTGGTTCAGTCCCCCAAAAGCCCGAACCAGGCCCGCTCCTCGGCCTAAACTCAGTAGTCGTCAGGATTGTGTGGAACTTGTGGTGACGTCGACAGGGGAGAGAAAAATGTGGCCCGCACCGGAACGCTAGGAACGGTGCTGGGGTCGCGGTGATGCGCCCGGCATGACCATCGCAGCGCGATCAGGGGTCATTCCCGAACACTGGCCCAGGTCAGGTTCCCGCCCTGGCTGGTACCGCTCGTCCTAGCTTCCGGCGCCGCGCGCGGCTTCCTTCCGCTATTCCTCGCCTTCCCAGTACTCGACGGTAGGTCCCGGCCGCGCAAGCATGATCGGCTCGCCCGCGAGGCTCCTGGCGAACACCTTCCCGGTATCGAGGTACTCGACGATGTCGGGGCCGATCATCGACGACAACATGAGCACACGGATCGGCGAGTCGGTGCCGTTGATGATCTGGTGTGCGCCGTCTTTGCCGCGCGGGAAGCAGACGACGTCGCCCTCCTTCAAGGTTTGCTCACCTTCGGGCGTCCGGAGTGTCGGGTCGCCGCGTAGCACTCGAATGCCTCCTTGATAAGCCAGCCCTCACGGTCTCTCGTTTCGTCCCACTCGTCGCCGTACAGGTTGAAGATCTTCATTCAGCGAACTCTAGCCCTGCTTCAGGTGACATTCCCCACCTCGCGACCCGCATGGTTGAGCCGAAGCCGGCTAACCATGTGACAGTGAGAGGCGCATACGGGATTCGAACAGCCCTGCAAATCGGCAGCTTTTCAGCGCTGAGGCAGCACGGGGGGTAGCACCGCGCGAGCGCGTGCGGTCACGTTTCGGGGCGATTCAGCTCCTCACGGAGCGCGCGCTCGTCCCGCTCTCGTCGTTGCAGACGGAGCCGAAAGTCGAGCTTCCCGGAGGCCGAAGTGCTCGACGAGCGCTTCCCATATCTCCTCGTAAGTGCTCTCGCCATCGACGGCGAGCTCGCGGATGGCGGCTTCGAGTTCTTCGACCTTTCGGCTCATGTCAGCATCTGTTCGTAGTCGAGCTCGCCCTCGGCGACGACGTGCGTATAGGTGCGCGCCGTCGTCATGAGGTCGTCGTGGCCGACGAGCTCACCGATCCGCGCCCACGGCATCCCGCCCAGGTGAAGCAGCGACACGCGGCGGTGTCTCAGGTCGTGCGGCGAGAACTGCGGCACGCCGGCCGCGGTACAGGCGCGGGTGATCGCGGTGCGGAAACGGTCGCCGCCGAAGCCCTGGAAGACGGGCCGCTCAGGAATGCGGTCCTCGCGCGCCACGAGCCGCGTGACGGCCTCGAAGAGCACATCCGGGACCGGCACCCAACGCGCGCGCCCGGTCTTCGCCACGACGCCGGAGACGCGCCAGCGCTGCCGCGGCTCGTCGACGTCGCCCCAGGTCAGCCCCTCGAGCCTCGCCGATGCGCATTCCGGTCGCGTCGAGCACGAGTGCGGGCAGGCGGTAGCGAGTGGGGAGTAGGCGAACGACGGCCTCGACGTGCTCGGCTGTCGGCGGGTTGCAGCTCGCGCCGCTCCTCTCGCGGCATCTTCACGGTCAACTTGTCGCGGGCCGGGTTCGGCTGCACGCGGGCATGGTCGAGCACCATCGCCAGCACCGAGACCGTCTTTCGGATCGTCTGCTTCTTGAGGCCGGCGCCGTGGAGCTCGCCGACGAGATCGGCGACGGCCTGCGCGTCGATCCGCTCGGCGGCGGTGTCGCCGAAGTGGGGGAGAAGCCGGCCGAGTGCGACGCGGTAGGTCTGCGCGGTTCCCTCGGAGACGTCGACGCGCGATGCCTGCCAGCATTCGGCAGCCTGAGCAAGCGTCGGCGCCTGCTCCGGCGCGGCGAGTCGTAGCTCCGGCAGCCGCAGCGCGGCCAACTCGCCCGCGATCGCAGCGCGGCGGGTCTTCGCCTCCCGCAGGGTTCGGAACGAGCCGCCGTAGCAAATCGGCGCCTCACGCCCTCCCGCTCGATACTCGACGCGGTGGCGTTTCGAGCCGTCCTTCGCCGTGCGGGTGGCGATCCACGCGCTAGCCATCAGGCGCTCACCTTTCCCGGCTCGGCCGGGGGCAGGTGTCCGAGCTCCCGAGCCTTGGCGATCCAGCGGTTGACGGTGCCTTGGGGAGTGTCGCTGTCCTCGGCCAGCGTCTTTGCCGGCGACAGGCCGTACACGACGGCGTCGATGTAGGCGACGGCCACCTCGCCGTAAAACTGCTCGTCGAGTCGGCGCGAGGCTGGGCGCTTGAGCTTCTGCCGCGGCTGCGCCTTCGCGCGAACACCATCGGCCACCCAGCGGCGGATGCGTTCGTCGGCATTCGCAGCGGCTTCGATGCGTGCCAGCGGAACATCGCGGAGCAGCGCGTTGGTCGGGAGGTCCACCTCGCAAGCGCATCGCGGCCTGAAAACGAACGGCCGGGAATCAGCCCGGCCGTCAGATGGAGAGGAGATCACGTTGTCGTCACAGGAAACACTAACAGGCGAGCCCGATGGGCTCAGCCCGGCCGAGCTGGAACGGCTCGAGCGGCTCGCCGAGCAGACAAGCGAGGCCGAGCCCTGGGTTCCGAAGGAACGCGGCGACTCGATCAGCGGCAAGGTGCTGGGCTGGCAGACGGGGCATAAGCGAGGCGACGCCTCGGTGCAATGCGCGGTGCTCGTGCTCCGCAGCGCCGAGGGTGATCGCGCCGTCTACACCTGGCATGCGCAAGCGCGCTACAAGCTGATCGCGCCGAAGGAGGCGCTTGGCGACGATCGGAGCGGCGAGACGGTTCCGCCGGCCAGTCGCCTCGCGCGCACGGGTGACTTCGTGGCGATCGCCTACCGCGGTATGTCACCGATCGGCGACAGCGACGTCGAGGCCGCGAGCTACGCCGTCGCGATCGACCGGACCGGCTCGAGCGGCGACGAGGACCCCAGGCGGCCGTCGCCGGAAGCCATGGTTCCGTCGACCGAGGAGCAGGAAGACGCCTCGCGGCAGGAGCAGCGGCCGAGCTTCGAGGACGACGACGATGCGCCCTTCTAGCCGGGTGTCTCATTCCGAGCGGTTCCGCAAGGTCAGTACCCGCTATCCCCGTCGCGTCGTCGAGGCATACGGCGGCGATCTGAGCCGAGCCGCGGCCGACAGCGACATCATGAGCATGACCGACCTGCTCGGCCTGACCCCGCTGCCCGTCGTCTGCGGACCTGCGCTCGAGCGCGACACGAGCTACGGGCAACGTCTCCTCTGCCCCGTCTGCGGGCACACCTACACGCACGCAGCCGGCCCGGTCGAGGTGCCAAGTCACGACGAGTACGGCGCCGCCTGGGATGGGCGGGGCGACGCGATCGCGATCCCGATCAGCGGCGAGTGCGGCCACAACTGGGCACTTGTACTCGGCCAGCACAAGGGCGAGACGTACCTGTTCACCTCGCGTGCGATCCCGGGGCAGGGATGGGCGATTACGAACATCTAGAACGCGACGCCGAGCAGCGTCAGAAGATCCGCGACCACTCGGCCGCCTGGTCGAAGCTGACGCCGCTCGGCGAGTTGAACGGCTCGCTGCGCGAGCGCGTCGAGCAGTTCGCGGCTGCGAGGCGGATCTCCCTCGACTCGCTCGAAGCGCTCGGTACGCGCGTGCAGGTGCGGCATCCGAGCGGCGAGGTCCGGCTCGCCTGGGCCTCGGTTGTCGAGCTCGACGGCCGCCAGGTCGTGACCGCGCTCAAGTTCCGCCAGCTCACGACCGGCGAGCGCGACGCCCTTGCGCCGAGCGTCTTCCTCGAGCCGCTGATCGTCGGCAAGGGCGGCTCGCTCGACTGGTTCGTGGCCGAGGGCGAGACAGACGGCGCGCGCCTCTACGGGCTCGTCGGCGAGAGCGCCGCGGTGCTCGTGCTGCCGGCGGGTGCGCTCACCTTCAAGCGCGCCTGGGCTGATCTGATCCCGCGCGGCGCGACGATCTACCTCGGCCACGACGCCGACGAGGCGGGCGACCGCGGCGCTGCTAAGGCTGCCAAGCTCCTCGGCGCCAGAACGGTGCGCCTGCGCCCGCCCGTCGAAGGCGGCGACTGGTGCGACTGGCCGGGTGGCCGCGAGGAGTTCCTCGAGCTGGTCCAGTCCGCACGCGCCGACAAAGGTGCCGACAACGGCCGCGTACACGTCGCGAGCCTCGAGAACGTCGAGATGCGCGAGGTCGAGTACGTCGAGAAGCCGCTCCTGCAGCGCGACGCGCTGATCCTGCTCGGTGGGCGGCCGGGGATCGGCAAGGGCGCGCTCTGCGCCTACTGGCTCGCCCGCTGCTCGAACGGGGAGATGTACGGCCAGCCGCGTAACGCGATTGTGATCGCCTCCGAGGATTCCGACGAGATCGACCTGAAGCCGCGGCTCGTCGTGGCCGGGGGCGAGCCGGCGCGCGTCTTCAGCGTCAAGGGCGCGTTTCGGCTGCCCGGCGATGCGCTCTGGCTGCTCGAGCTGGCCGAGAGAATCGGCGACGTCGGCCTGGTCGTGATCGACCCGGTGGGCAACCACACCGGCGAGGCGAACACCGACCGCGAATCAGACGTGCGGCAGGCGCTGATGCCACTCGTCGGCGTGGCACTCGAGTTGCGCTGCCCACTCGTCGGCGTGCGCCACGTCACGACCAAGGCGAGCAGCGGAAGCGCGGTCGGGAAGATCCTCGGCTCGACGGCCTGGATCGCGGTCCCGCGCGCGGTCCTGGTTGCGGCGCTCGACGCGCAGGGCGTTCTTCACGTACGCGACCGCAAGGCGAACCGGGTGCCGGCCGCCGAGGCCGGGCTCAGCTACCGGATCGAGCGTCGCTTCCCGCCCGGCTTCAGCGAGAGCGTCGCCGCGATCGTGCCGCTCGGCGCCTCGATGCCGACGTCGACGAGCTGCTCGCGGGCGAGCGAGAGCCAAGCTCGAACAGCGAGCAGGCGCGCGAGCTGATCCTCGATCTGCTCGATGCCTGCGAGGCGATCGAGTCAGACGAGCTCGACCGGCAGGTCGCCGAACGGACCGGCCTCGCTCCAAGACGGTGCGGAATATTCGCTCGGATCTCAGCGGGGCGGGGCTCATTCGTTCGCGCCCCGAACGCGAAGAGGCTGGGTTCGTCAAGCGCTGGCTCGTCGAGCGTACAAACGCCTCGCGCGCGCGGGGGTATGGAGATACGGGATCTAGTAGTAGTTCCCTAGATCCCGACCGTGCGCCCCCCCGCGCGCCCGCCCGCGCGGAGGCCGCCGTTCCCCGCTCTTTCTCCTCCCGTCTCCACTCTCCGTCTTCTCTTTCTCCCCGCGACTGGCTGCTTGAAGCCGTCTGAAGAACTGCCGCACCCTGCTGCCCTTCGCTGCTCGCCAAGCAGCACGATCCGCGGCCGCCACACGAACGAGGGCGAGCTCGCTGGTCATCATAGCTACGCCGCCGAAAGGCGCGCGCACGTCACCAAACCGACCGCTCGTCAGTTCGCCTCGAGCTTCAAGAGCATCTTCACGAAGCTGCTCGAACGGGGATCGTGGCCGCGACTGCGCTCTTCGCCCGAGCGCTCGAGCGCGAAGCGCCGCCGACGTTCATCGACGTGCTCGCCTTCGAGAAGCTCGACCGCCGCTAGCTCGGCGCTGCGCGCTGAGCGGTCCGACCTTCCGCTATCCGATCGTCGCCTCGCTCAGCGATCCCAGCCTCGACGAGTTCGACGTCCTGCTGGGCTCGCGCACGCCTGACCGCTCGAGCTCGCCGAGGCTCGGCGACGTCTGCGGCTGATGCCCGCGCAGGCGCAACTCAGCAATCTCCCGAGCTGGCCGAGCGCTGGGAGCATCCCGGTATCGAGGTACTCGACGATGTCGGGGCCGATCATCGACGACAACATGAGCACACGGATCGGCGAGTCGGTGCCATTGATGATCTGGTGTGTGCCGTCCTTGCCACGAGGGAAGCAGACGACGTCGCCCTCATTCAAGGTTTGCTCACCTTCGAGCGTCCGGAGTGTCGGCTCGCCGCGTAGCACGATCACCACTCCTCGTTGCGTGATGTGTGTGATACGGCCAGAGCCTGTTGCCGGGCTTTACCTCGGACATGCTCGCGCCTATCAGTCCGCCGACCGGCCAGCTGATCGGAGTGATCGGCGACTACTCGCGGTACTACAAGATCGTCGACCGGATCGGGATGAACATCGAGCTCGTGCCCCATCTGTTCGGGAGCGGCCAGGGTAATTTGCCCACAGGATCCAGGGGGCTTTTCGCTTACTGGAGAACGGGCGCCAAGGTCCTAAACGCCGCGGCGTTCAAGACGCTGAAGCTCGCCTGATGGCCACGAAGAAGAAGGCCAAGCTCGTCTACCCGGACACCCCGTCCGGGAGGGCGCTCGCAGCCGTCGGGAACCTCGACGGCGAAGACGTCGAGCACCACAAGAAGGGCGAGACGGACAAGGCGCTCGCCCACGGCGAGGCGTATCAGGCCGTGAAGCGACAGGAACGCTGGGGGTGAACCCAGCGCGAATCCTGGGGGGTTCGGCGCCACCGGGGTCCCCCAGGCGGGCGTTCTCCGCCCGCAGGTAGCCCCGGCGCCAACTGCCGAGCCGGGGGAGCGGTTCCTAGTTCCCGCTCCCCCGGCGGCCGCTCCTTGCGAGTCGTCCAGCTCGGCAACTAGTCGTCACGCTCGACAACTAGACTCGGCCGTGTGCCGAGCTCGCGTCTGACCGACGACGGCCGCGTCATCGTGACGACGCCGTGCGCCTGGTGCGAGGTCGGGCACGTGCTCTACACGACGGCCAGCGCGGCGAGCTATGGAATCGCGCCGAGCGAGTGGGTCCTGCGCCTGGTTGCCGGCTACCACTCCAACGGCGGCAAGCCCTGGGGCGAGGGCGTCGACGTGCGCCCGGCGTATGCGGCGCTGCTCGAGGCGCTCGCGAATGGCTCCGTGCACGAGTCGCTTGTGGCCGAGCCGCGTGCGCCTGAGTAGGCAACATCCTGAGGCAGCACCGGGGGTAGCACCGGGTGCTCATTTCCGGCACCTCTGTCACAAGCGACCCGCTTGTTTTAGCCAAAAGCGGCTCAGCTTGTAACACTGAAAGGCGCATACGGGATTCGAACCCGTGCCGCCGCCGTGAGAGGGCGGTGTCCTAGGCCACTAGACGAATGCGCCCGGCGGACGCCCTAGTCTAGCGACGAGTCGCGCCCTCTCGAGGCTTCGGAGCCGAGAGGGGCGTCGAGACGCGTCACGGAATGGAGCGAATCAGCAGGACGCCGTCGGAATCGATCTTGGGCGATCGGCGGGCGAGGGCGATGATGTGGCCACGCCTGTCGATGGCGATCCCCACGACCGGGCCGACCTTCTTGTCGACGATCTTGCCGTCCATGCCGAAGTTCCGGTCGAGCTGCCCGTCGGGGGTGTAGCGGGCGAGCGTGAAGAACTCATGGATAGGCTCGGGGCCAACGCCATGTGCGCCGCCCGCGACGAGCTTGCCGTTGGCCTGAACGGCGACCGACGAAGCGCCATCGCCGTACTTCGGCCCGAGCGTGGTCACGACCTTGCCGGCTTCGCCGAATGTCAAATCGAGCTGGCCATCCGGCCCGTAGCGGACGAGGGCGAAGTGCCCGTCGATCGAACCGGCGGCCACGATCTTGCCGTCGGGTTGAACGGCGACCGCACTCAGCCCGCTTGCGTGGGCGGAGTGCGTTACGACCGTACCCCGGGTGCCGAAGTCCCGATCGAGACGCCCGTTCGGCAGGTAGCGGACGAGCGCGGCCTGCCACGTCGAAAGCGCATCATGGCCAGACAACATCGAACCAGCGAGGACGATCTTGCCGTCGCTCTGGACGGCGACGTCAGCGGCAGGCGACAGGCTCGCATTCACAACTCTGCCGGTCTTGCCGAAGGTCGGGTCGAGGCGCCCATTCTGCGTATATCGCGCAACAACGGTAAGAGGTTCGGGGAAACAATGCGACCCCACGGCGACGATCTTGCCATTCGGCTGGACGGCGCCAGCGATCGTGCCTTGGCCGGTGCCGAAGTTCGTCTGCACACTGCCGCCGGTGCCGAAACTCTGGTCGAGGCGGCCGTCGGGCAGAAACCGGGCCAAGGCAAACGTCCCAGCACCGAAGCACCGATCCGGGTATGTCACCAAGTTCCAGCCAAACGCCACGATCTTGTGATCAGCCTCGAGGGCGACGGCCGACGTGCCCGCGCCGTACCTCGAATGGAAGTCGGCCACCGCATTGCCGCTGGCGCCGAATCGTGTGTCAAGCTTTCTGTCAGGTGTGCAGCGTGCAATTCGGAACGAGTTCGACGATGGGTCTGCGCCGATCACCGCGACGATCTTGCCGTCGCCCTGGATCACGACCTTGCCGTTAGTGCCGAACTCGTGGGGTGCAGAGCCTCTCCGAGTCTCACCGCCCCCGCATCCGCTCGCCGTAGCGAGGGCGATGGACGCTGCGGCGAGCAAGGCCAGCGGGACTCTCAGAGCGTCGCACGAGTGACCACCCGAACCTAACATCTGGACTCCGCCAGCATCTGCGTTCTAACCGCCCACGCTAGCATCGCATTCTTCGGATGCGCGAAACCTGTCGTTTCCAGCGGGTTTGCGAGGCTGCGGGGCTAGGATTCGAACCTAGACTACTCGGTCCAGAGCCGAGCGTCCTACCATTAGACGACCCCGCAACGCGCCGTTGCGGCCGAGGGATTGTAGCCCAGGCCCGGCGCGATCAGGCTGCGCGGGCGGTGAACGTCGAGCGCGAGGTGCGGCGCACCCGCGCCCCCGGGTCCTGCAGCTTGTGCGCCCCGCGAAGCGGCTTCCAGCCGCCGTCCGCGCCCGAGAGCTCCACGCCGCCGAAGCGGTAGGCGTAGCTGTTGCAGAGCGATCGGCCCGGCGCCCAGCTCTCGGCGGTGGCGACCGGCGACCACGCGCGGTGGCTGCGCGGCAGGTAGAAGGGGCCGGCTAGCCCTTCCGGGGAGACGACGATCCACGTACCGGGCGAGAACGGGAGCTCGAGCAGGCCGACGCGCACGGCCTGGCCGGGCCGGATCCCGGATGCGAGCGCGACGTAGCGCGGAGCCTGCCCGGGCAGCGCGAGCTCGTAGTAGAGCTGCGCCTCCGGCGAGCCGGCGAAGGTGGCGAGGCCGACCTGGAGCCATTCGTCCGTGCCTTTCGGGCCGAGCCCCGGCCCGCCGACTCCGACCCAGGCGGCGACGTGGCCGCCGTCGACAGTCGGGGGCTGGAGCATGCTCAGCGACGCGGCGACGCCGAAGGCCGGGCTCGCGGCGTAGAGGCCGGCGTAGGAGTACCCGCGCGCGCACGCGAGGGCCGGCGAGGCAGACGCGGCGACGGCGAAGGCTGCGGCGAATGCCCCCGCGAGCTTGGCGATCCGGGTGCGGGACATCGGCACCACGATCGGGACGCCCGGGAGGCCCGAGCATCCCTCGTCTCAGGGAATTGGCGCTTTTGACACGAAGTGGCGCTCAGGCCACGTCGGCGGCCCAGTCGCCGTAGAGCGACGTGTAGAGGCCCCGCTTCGCCAGCAGCTCGTCGTGTGTCCCTTGCTCGACGATCTGGCCATGCTCGAGGACGACGATCAGGTCGGCGTCGCGGATCGTCGAGAGCCGGTGGGCGATCACGAACGCCGTGCGCCCGTCGAGGAGGGTTCGCAGCGCCTGCTCGATCCGGCGCTCGGTTCCGATGTCCACGGACGAGGTGGGCTCGTCGAGGATCAGGATCCGCGGGTCGGCCAGCAGCGCGCGTGCCAGGGCGACGAGCTGGCGCTGCCCGAGCGACAGCCGCGAGCCGCGTTCCTGGAGCTGGGTCTGGTAGCCGTCCTCGAGCCGGAGCACGAAGTCGTTCGCGCCGACGGTCGCCGCCGCGGCCACGACTTCCTCCGGAGTCGCGTCAGGCTTCCCGAAGGCGATGTTCTCCTGCACTGTCCCCGCGAACAGGAACCCCTCCTGCGGGACGATCCCGAGCTGGCGGCGGAGCGATTCCTGCGTCACCTCGCGTAGGTCGTGCCCGTCGATCGTGAGCCGCCCCTCGCGCGGGTCGTAGAAGCGGGCAAGCAGCTTGGCGATCGTCGACTTGCCGGCGCCCGTGTGGCCGACGAGCGCGACGGTCGTCCCGGCGGGCACGTCGAGGTCGATCCCGTGCAGCACCTCGGGGCCTTTGCCATAGCCGAAGCGCACGCCCTCGAACCGGACGCGTCCCTCGATCGGCGGCAGCTCGTACGCGTCGGGCTTGTCGACGATCTCCGGCTCCTCGTCGAGGACGTCCATGATCTTGTCGAGCGCGGCTGTCGCGGACAGGAACGTGTTGTAGAGCTGCGAGAGCTGCTGCACCGGGTCGAAGAAGTTCGCCAGGTAGCCGACGAACGCGAAGAGCGTTCCCGCGGTCATCGAGCCGCCGAAGACGAGGTAGCCGCCGTAGCCGAGCACGACGGCGGTCGCGATCGCCGAGAGGAAGTCGACCGCGGGGAAGTAGAGGCCGTTGAGGGTGACCGTGCGCTGGTTGGCGTCGCGGTAGTGCTCGCTCACCTCCCGGAAGTTGCGCTCGGCCTCGCGCTCGCGCGTGAACGCCTGGACGATCCGCATCCCGGCGATGTCCTCGGCGAGGGTTGCCGTCAGGAGGCCGAGCCGCTCGCGGACGTCGCGGTACGCGCGCGCGGAGTACTTGCGGAAGAGTGCGGTCGCGAGGCTCACGAACGGCAGCACGACGAGCGTGGCGAGCGCGAGGCGCCAGTCGAGGAAGAACAGGATCACGATCGAGCCGATCAGCGTGAGCGTGTTCTGGATCAGGCTCGTGAAGCCGTCGGTGACGAGCTGGTCGAGGGCCTCGACGTCGTTCGTCAGCCGGCTGATGATCACGCCCGCGCGGTTGCGCTCGAAGAAGCCGAGCGAGAGCCGCTGGAGGTGCCGGAAGAGGGTGTTCCGCAGGTCGGCCAGGATCCGCTCGCCGGTCCAGCCGGTGAAGTACGTCTGCGCCGAGGTGGCCAGGATCGTCAGGAGCCCGGCCAGGATGAAGAGCGCGCCGACCCACCAGAGCTCCCTGATGTCCTTCGCCAGGACGCCGTTGTCGATCGCGAGCTTCCACAGGTAGGGCGGCACGAGGCTGACCGCGGTCGCGAACAGGAGCGAGCCGATTGCCAGCGCCGTCCGCCTCTTGTACGGGGCCGTGAACCGCGCCAGCGTCGTGACGCGCCTGACCGTCGCCTGCCAGGACCAGTCGTCGACCTGGGCGTCACGGTCGCGGGTGAGATGGCTGCCAGGCTGCCAGACCCTCACGCGGTCGCCTCCACGCGGTCGGCGAACTCGCGCTCGAGCAGGCCGTGCTCGTACACCTCGAGGTAGACGGGGCTCGTCGCGAGCAGGTCCTCGTGCCTACCGCGCGCGGCGATCCGGCCGTCGGCGAGGACGATGATCTCGTCGGCGAGCGAGATGGTCGAGAGGCGGTGGGCGATGATGATCGTCGTCCGGCCCTTCATGGCCTCGCGGAGACCGAGCTTGATCTTCGCCTCCGTGGTCGCGTCGACCGAGGCCGTGGCGTCGTCGAAGATCAGGATCCGGGGGTCGACGACGAGCGCGCGGGCGATCGCGATGCGCTGTCTCTGGCCGCCGGAGAGCGTGATCCCGCGCTCGCCGATGACGGTGTCGTAGCCGTCCGGGAGCTCGGCGATGAACTCGTGCGCCTGCGAGAGGCTCGCCGCACGCTCGATCTGCTCGTCCGTCGCGTCGAGCCGGCCGAAGCCGATGTTCTCGCGGACCGACGCCGAGAACAGGAACGGGTCCTGCGGCACGAGCCCGATCTCGCTCCGGAGGGAGCGGACCGCGACGTCGCGGACGTCGACGCCGTCGATCTCGACCGCGCCCTCGGTCACGTCGTAGAAGCGCGGGACGAGCGAGGCGAGCGTCGTCTTGCCCGACCCCGTGTGCCCGATCAGGGCGATGGTCGTGCCGGGCTCGATCTCCATGTCGATGCCGTCGAGCACGGTGCGGCCGGTCGCATACTCGAACTTCACGTCGCGGTAGGCGATGTGGCCGGGGCCTGGGGGCAGGTCGCCCGCGCCCTCGCGATCGGACACCTCCTCGGGCTCGTCCATGATCTCGAAGATGCGCTCGCCCGAGGCGGTCGCGCGCTGGGCCTGGCCGATCCACATGCCGAGGCTTCGCAGCGGCACGACGAGCATCAGCACGAGAACGTTGAAGGTGATGAACTCGCCGAGGAAGTGCGGGTTCTGGATCGCCATCCGGCCGCCCACGATCAGCACCGTCGCCTGGGCCAGCAGCGGCAGGAACGAGAGCGCCGGCACGTAGATCGCGCGCTGCCGGTTGGCCGCGACGCTCTGGCGGAAGACGGCCTGTGAGCGCTCCTCGAACTTACGCTGCTCGGCCTCTTCTTGCGCGAACGACTTGACGACGTGGACGCCGACGATGTTCTCCTCGGCGACCGTCGCGACGTCCGCCATCTTCTGCTGCACGTCCCGAAGCAGCGGATGCGCCACGTGCGAGTAGCGGTAGGCGATCACGATCAGGAGCGGCGCGATCCAGAGGCTGACCAGCGCGAGCTCCCAGTCGAGCGCGAACATGATGACGGCTGCGCCCAGGATCGTGATCACGTACTGGAAGAAGAAGACGAGCCCGTAGCCGAGGAAGAACCGGACTGTCTGCAGGTCGACCGTAGCGCGAGACATCAGCTGCCCGGTCTGGTGCTGGTCGTAGAAGCGGTACGAGAGGCGCAGCAGGTGCGAGTAGAGCGAGCTGCGGACGTCGAGCTCGACCCCGAGGGCCTGCTTCCCTGCGATCAGGCGGCGGCCCATCATCGCGAGGGCCCGCACGAGACCGACGAGCACGACCGCGACCACGATCAGATGGAACGTGTGGCGGTCGTTTCCGTTGACCGCGTTGGCGACTGCGCCTCCGGTCAGGAACGCGGTCGCGAACTGCGCGGCCTGCGAGATCAGCGCGAGCACGACCGAGATCCAGAGCGACCACGTGTACGGGCGCAGGAATCCGAGCAGGCGGACAAATGTGCGCCGGTAGAGCGGACGTTCCGTCACCCTCGAAATCTAGCCACCCCGGGAGTTGTCGTCTGGAGCGCGGCCAGCTCCTCTCGGATCAGGGCCGCCGCCTTCGCCACCTTCCGGCGGTTGGCCGCGTCGTTCAGCCAGGCGCTCGCGCCGGAGGGGTGGGGAAGCGGGATCGCCGCCGCGCCGTCCAGCTCGAAGCGGCGGCCGACGCACTCGCCGAGCCGCGGGCGGCCGAGCAGGCAGCGGACGGCGAGACCGCCGACCGGGACGACGAGCCGGGGCCGGAGCAGGCGCAGCTCCCAGTTGCGCCAGAACGCGCAGAGCTCCTGCTCGCCGGGGGTCGGGGTGCGGTCGCCTCGCCCGCCGGGAGAGCGGCCCGGGTAACAGCGCGTGACTGACGCGCAGTAGAACGTCGCGTAGAACGAGTCCTCGTCGAGCTCGAGCCAGCCTCTGAGCGTCCGGCCCGCGCGCCCGCGCCAGGGTCGTCGCTCCTCGCCTTCGACGATTCCGGGCGCCTGACCCAGGAGGTACGCCTGCTGGCCGGCGTGGCCCTGCAAGACCGGGAGCGACTCGATCGCGTGGCCGGCCTCGGCGCAGGCGCGGCAGGCGCGGTTGTCACGCTGGAGCGAGGCGAGCGACCGGTAGCGCGTGCGGCGCCGCGTCACGCCCGGACGGCGACGAACCAGCGACTGTGGTGGAGCGTGCGCCCGCCGCCGAGCTCGCCGGCGAGCACCTCGGGCGTGAAGAAGCGCTTGTAGACCTGCCAGCTCGAGCCGTCCTTGAGCACGCGCTCCTGCCACTCGACGGGCTCGTGCTCGTCGTCGAGCGCCGAGTCGACGACGACGATCTCGTCGGCGACGCGCCGCGCCTCGTCGAGGAACCGGAGGCGGTCGTCCTCTTCGAGGTGGCCGTAGAAGAAGCTCGTGAAGAGGCGCTCGAAGGCGCAGTCCGGGAACGGGAGCGGCAGCGCATCGCCCTGGACGAACGACGCGTCGGGGACACGGGCGCGGGAGAGCTCGAGCATGGAGGCGCTCTGGTCCAGCCCGGTGACCGCGCCGGGGAGGCGCTGCGTCAGGAACCCGGTGCCGCAGGCGACGTCGAGTGTCTCGGCGGGGGGTAGGGCCGCGATCGTCCCGGTGAGCTCGGCGACCGACTCGTCCCAGCCGGGCCGCTGGCGCGCGGCGTGCAGGCCGGTTCCGAGCCACCAGTCGTCGTACTCTGGCGCGCGCCGCTCGTAGTAGGTCTCCACGGCTCCAGACTACGTACGCTACGCGGCGTGGCGCGGCCGCTCGAGTCGGTGCCGAACTTCTCGGAAGGGCGTGACCGCGCGACGATCGACGCGCTCGCCGAGGCGCTTGCCGGGAGCGCGCGGCTACTGGATGTCCATTCGGACGCGGATCACAACCGCTCGGTCTTCACGCTGGTCGGCTCGGCGGACGAGCTCGTCGAGGCGCTGCTCGCGGGGATCGCCTGCGCGCGGGAGCGCATCGACCTGCGCCGGCACGAAGGCGCGCATCCGCGCATCGGGGCCGCCGACGTCGTGCCGTTCGTGGCGCTCGAGCCCGACGACATGGAGCGTGCCCGCGCTGCGGCTGCGACGCTGGCCGAGCGGGTCGGCGGCGAGCTCGGCCTGCCGGTCTTCCTGTACGGCGAGCTCGCGCCGGGGCGCGGGCCCGCGTTCTTCCGCCGCGGGGGGCCGGAGGAGCTCGGGCGGCGGCTGGACGCGGGAGAGCTGTGTCCCGATTTCGGCCCGGCGCGCCTCGACGAGCGGGCCGGCGGCGTCCTCGTCGGTGCGCGGCGGCCGCTGATCGCGTTCAACGTCAACCTCCGCGGCTCGCTCGAGGCGGCGCGCGAGATCGCGGGGGCGGTGCGGGAGCGGGACGGCGGTTTCCCCGGCGTGCGTGCGCTCGGGTTCGAGCTCCCGAGGGCAGAGCTCGTGCAGGTGAGCATGAACGTGGAGGACTCCGAGGCGGCGCCGCTGCACGAGATCGTCGAGCGGGTCGAGCTCGAAGCTGCCGCGCGCGGGGCGGAGGTGGTCGGCTCGGAGCTGGTCGGCCTGATGCCGGCCAACGCAGCCGCCGCGGCCGCGGCCGCGAAGCTCCGGATCGACGGCTTCGACGCCTCGCGCGTGCTCGAGCTGCGCCTCCTCGACGACTGATCGGAGATCGATCACTGCGCCGGCCGCGTTGTGACACATCCGGCGCAAAGGCGTCACCCACACGTGCGCATTTCCGAAATACGATCGCCTCGGGGAGGAGGCCGGGCGAACCGTATTTACAGCGTTCAGAAGCGCTCCACGGGTGGGCGAATCGGCGCGGGATAGACTCGGAACGATGATCGAGAGCAAGGCTCTCACGGGCGACGATCTGAGCGTCGCCGACGTCTGGGCGGTCGCCGTCGATCGCGCCCCCGTCGCGATCGCGGACTCCGCCCGCGAGCGGATGCGCGCCGCCCGCGACGTCGTCGAGAACGCCGTGCACGGCGCGCAGGAGCACACGTACGGCGTCAACACCGGCTTCGGCCGCTTCGTATCGCAGTCGATTCCGGACGAGCTGACCGAAGAGCTCCAGCTGCGGCTCCTCCGCAGCCATGCCTGCGGTGTGGGCGAGCCGTACCCGCCCGAGATCGTTCGGGCGGCGATGCTCCTGCGAGTCCAACGCGCTCGCGAAAGGCTTCTCCGGAGCGCGAGTAGGCACGGTCGAGCTGCTCGTCGACTGCCTGAACCGAGGCGTGGTGCCGTACGTCCCGAGCCGGGGCTCGGTCGGCGCCAGCGGCGATCTCGCGCCGCTCGCCCACCTCGCGCTGCCGCTGATCGGCGAAGGCGAGGCATGGTTCGACGGCGCGCGTCTTCCCGGCGCCGACGCGCTGGCCGCGGTGGGCCTCGAGCCGATCCGGCTTCAGGCCAAGGAGGGCCTCTCGCTCGTCAACGGCACGCAGTTCATGGCGGCGTTCGGAGCGCTCGCGCTCGCCCGCGCGCGCAGGCTCGTGAAGACCGCCGACGTCGCCTGTGCACTGTCCCTCGAGGCGTTGCAGGGCTCCCGCACCAGCTTCCTTCCACAGATTCACGCGGCGCGGCCGCTGCGGGGGCAGATCGACTCGGCGGCGAACGTGCTCCGCCTGCTCGAGGAGTCCGCGATCAACGAGGCGCATCGCTGGTGCGACAAGGTGCAGGACGCGTACTCCCTCCGCTGCGCGCCCCAGGTGCACGGTGCGAGCCGGGATCTGCTCGACTACGTCGACTACACGGTTTCGACGGAGCTGAACTCGGCGACCGACAACCCGCTCGTGCTCGTCGAGGAGGGGCTTCTCGTCTCGAACGGGAACTTCCACGGACAGCCGCTGGCCTTCGCGCTCGACGCGCTGGCGATGGCCGTCGCGGAGCTGGCGGACATCTCGGAGCGGCGGGTCGAGCGTCTCGTGAATCCCGCCCTGTCCGGCGGACTGCCCGCCTTCCTCACGGGCGACGGCGGCATCAACTCCGGTTTCATGATCCCGCAGTACGTGGCCGCCTCGCTGGTGAGCGAGAACAAGGTGCTCTCCCATCCGGCCAGCGTCGACTCGATTCCCACGAGTGCGGGGCAGGAGGATCACGTGTCGATGGGAAACGCCGCCGGGCTCAAGGCCTGGCAGGTGCTCGCCAACGCCGAGCGTGTGCTCGCGATCGAGCTCCTTGCCGGCGTCCAGGCGGTCGAGTTTCTCGCGCCGCTGCAGCCGGGGGTCGGCGTCCGGGCGGCCCGCGAGCTAGTCCGCTCGCTCTCGCCCCGCCTGGGGGACGACCGGCAGCTCTCCGGGGACATCGAGGCGGTTGCGGAGGCCGTTCGCGCCGGGGCGCTCGTCGAAGCGGTCGAGGACGAGGTCGGCGAGCTGCGATGACGACCAACGGGGGCCGCCCATCACGTCGCCGGATGCGGTCCGCGCGGCCCTACCGCGATAGCGCCCTCATCTACGGCGGCTTCGCGGTCGTGGTGATCGTGGTCGCCGCGGCTACCGGAGGTGAGGTGCTCTGGGCCGCGGTGGGGGCGACGTGCGCGTTCGTGCTCGGCACCGCATGGACCTGGCGCGCGATCCGCCAGCGCGAGGAACGGCGCCAGTGAGCACGACACGCTCCCTCGATGCGACGGTCGAGAGCCTCTGCGGTGACCTCTCTGCGATCCGCGCGCCGCGGGGCACCGAGCTCAACGCCCGCTCCTGGTCGACCGAGGCGCCGCTGCGGATGCTCCTCAACAACCTGGATCCCGAGGTCGCCGAGCGACCGGAGGAGCTGATCGTCTACGGCGGGTCCGGCAAGGCTGCGCGGAATCCGGAGGCGCTGCGCGCGATCGTGCGCTCGCTGCTGACGCTCGGCGAGGAGGAGACGCTGCTCGTGCAGAGCGGCAAGCCTGTCGGCGTCTTCCGCACGCAGGCCTCGGCGCCGCGGGTCCTGATCGCCAACTCGCTGCTCGTTCCGCGCTGGGCCACCTGGGAGGAGTTTCGCCGGCTCGAAGCGCTCGGGCTGACGATGTTCGGGCAGATGACGGCCGGCAGCTGGATCTACATCGGGACCCAGGGGATCCTGCAGGGGACCTACCAGACCTTCGCGGCGGCCGGAGAGAAGCACTTCGGCTCGCCGAGCCTGGCCGGGCGGACGATTCTAACGGCGGGACTCGGGGGGATGGGCGGGGCCCAGCCGCTCGCCGCGACGCTGGCCGGCGCCGCCATTCTCTGCGTCGAGGTCGACCCGGCCCGCATCGAGCGGCGGCTCGAGACGCGCTACCTCGACGAGGCCACCGAATCGCTCGACGATGCTCTGGAGCGGATCCGAGCTGCCGCCGGCGACGGGCGACCGCTCTCGGTCGCGCTGCTCGCGAACGCCGCCGACGTCGTCCCCGAGCTGGCGCGGCGCGGAGAGCACTTCGATCTGGTCACCGACCAGACCGCAGCGCACGACCCGCTCAACGGCTACGTGCCGAGCGGGCTCACAGTCGTCGAGGCCGACACGCTCCGGCGCTCCGATCCGGACGAGTACATCCGCCGCGCCCGCGAGTCGATCGCACTACACGTTCGAGGGTTGCTCGAGTACGTCCGAGCAGGAAGCTATGTTTTCGATTATGGCAACAACCTGAGAGGTGAGGCCGAAGCGGCGGGCGTAGAGGATGCGTTCACATACCCGGGATTCGTCCCGGCCTATATTCGACCGCTGTTCTGCGAAGGCGTAGGGCCGTTCAGGTGGGCCGCGTTGTCGGGTGACCCGGCCGACATCTCCGCGATCGACGCGGTCCTGCTCGATCTCTTCCCGGAGGATCAGGCGCTCCAGCGCTGGCTGACCGTCGCCCCCGATCGAGTTGCGTTCCAGGGCCTTCCCGCCCGGATTTGCTGGCTCGGCTACGGGGCGCGTGCGAAGGCGGGGCTCGCGATCAACGAGCTCGTTCGCAGTGGGCAGGTGAAGGCGCCGGTGGTGATCGGTCGCGATCACCTGGACTCGGGCTCGGTCGCTTCTCCGTTCCGCGAGACGGAGGCGATGCGCGACGGCTCCGACGCGATCGCAGACTGGCCGATCCTCAACGCGCTGCTGAATGTGGCGGCAGGCGCGACATGGGTGAGCGTCCACCACGGGGGCGGCGTGGGGATCGGAAACTCGATCCACGCCGGCATGGTTGTCGTGGCGGACGGCACCGCTGAAGGCGCCGAACGGCTCGAGCGCGTGCTGACGGCCGATCCCGGCACCGGCGTGATGCGGCACGTCGACGCGGGCTACGACGAGGCGCTGCGAGTCGCCGAGCAGCACGGGTTCGAGCCGCCCATGCCGCCCTCCGGCGGCGCGTGAACCCTGCCGACGCGCCCGGGGGCGAGCCCGCTCGCTTGCTCGTCCGCGACCTGGCGCAGCTGGCCACGCCTGCCGGGCGTCAGTTCCCGCTGCGCGGGGAGGCGCTCAGCGAGGTCGACGTCGTCGAGGATGCCTTCCTGCTCTGTGAGAACGGCGCGGTCGTCTCGAGCGGGCCGATGCGCGACCTCCAGTCCGTCTTCGGGGAGGTCGTCGAGCTCGACGGACGCGGGTTGAGCGCGATCCCCGGGCTCGTGGACTGCCACACACATGCGTGCTTCGCGGGCGACCGGGTCGAGGAGTTCGCGCTGCGCGCGGCCGGCGCGAGCTACGAGGAGCTCCACGCGGCGGGCGGCGGGATCCTTTCGACGGTGACCGCGACCCGCGCGGCCGGCGCGGAGGGTCTCCGCGAGGCCGTGCTGCTTCACCGCGACTGGATGTTGCGGTCCGGCACGACGACGTTCGAGGCGAAGTCCGGCTACGGGCTCGACCGGGAGACCGAGCTCGCCTCGCTCCGTGCGATCGCCGAAGCCGGTGGGATCCCGACCTGGCTCGGCGCTCACGCGGTGCCGCCGGAGTTCGAGGACGGCGATGCCTATCTCGACTTCGCGCTCGGCGAGGTCCTGCCCGAGGCGGCGACGCTGGCCGAGGCGGCGGACGTGTTCCTCGAGCGCGGCGCCTTCGACGCTCGCCAGGCGAGGCGCTTCCTCGAGGCCTGCCGAGCCGCCGGACTGGCGCTCCGCCTGCACGGAGACCAGTTCACGGAACAGGGCGCCGTGCCCCTTGCGATCGAGCTCGACGCACGGTCGGTCGACCACCTCGAAGCCACGGGTGACGAGGGGGTTCACGCGCTCGCGGCGAGCGACGTCGTCGCGGTGTTGTTGCCCGCGAGCGCGCTGTTCCTCGCGAGGCCGATGCCTCCGGCGCGGGGCCTACTCGACGCGGGCGCGGCCGTCGCGCTGGCGACCGACTTCAATCCGGGCAGCGCGTTCTGCGAGAGCCTGCCGCTGGTCTGCTCGCTCGCCTGCACGCAGCTCGGGATGGCCCCGGCGGAGACGCTCGGCGCGTGCACGGTCAATGCCGCGCACGTCCTGGGCCGCGCCGATCGGCTCGGGCGTCTCGCGCCGGGGTACCGCGCGGACTTCGTCCTCCTCGACGCGCCCGACTGGCGCCATCTCGCCTACCACCTCGGGGGCGGGCTGGTCGTCGCGGCCGTGCGCGGAGGCGAGCTGGCCTGGCAGCGCTGAGCGGCGCTACGCTAGCCACGATGCCGAGTCGCAAGCAGCGCAGGCGGCGCCAGAAGGAGCGCCGTCACGAGTACGAGTTCGTCTACGTGGACGAGGAGGGCCAGGAGGTCGACGCCGACGTGGTGGAGCCGGAGGCGGCGCCGAGCCGGGATGCCCGTCGCAACGGCAAGAAGAGCGGGCAGAAACGCCAGAGTGGGCGTGCGCCCCGAAAGGTCGACCCGCCGTCCTGGGGCCGGGTAGCGCGCCGAGCTCTGATCTTCGCGCCGCTGATCTTCGTCGCGTTCAGCTTTCTCAGCCGCAATCAAAGCCTGCAGACCAGGCTGCTCCTGACCGTGCTCTACACGGCGTTCTTCATCCCCTTCATGTACCTCATGGATCGCACGATGTACCGCACCTATCTCAGGCGGTCCGGGCAGGCGCCACCCGCCCGCACCGGACGCCGCTAGCCCACCGGCACGCGTGCAGCACGGTGGGGCGAGCACGTTCCCATCCGGCACCGTTTCGTCACATTGCCGTCACCCACGTGTGCGCGTTTCACGGTTAGGCTCGCAGTGGGGAGGAGGCCGGGCGCGCCTTTTCTACGGGACTGCGGTCGGGAGGCGGCATGTTCCCGAACCGCGGACGTGCACCAGGCTCCGGCACGCCGGCATCGGGCCTCTCGCGGCGGCGCAGGGGGCTCGGCGCGCGGCGTTAGACTCACCGTCCGGTGAGCGCCCTGTGAGCATCGTCGTCGACCGCCACGAGCTCGGCCCGATCGGGACGAACTGCTACGTCGTGCGCGCGTCCCGCAGCGCCGGGGAGGCGGTTGTCATCGACCCGAGCGGCGACGCCGCGCAGCTCCGGCTCGAGCTCGCCCGCCTCGGCGCGAGCTGTGCGGCGATCCTGATCTCCCACGGCCACTGGGACCACCTCCTCGGCGTCGCCGATCTCGCCGAGGGCACGGGCGCGCCCGTCCACATGGCCGCGGACGAGCGTGCGCTGCTCGAGAACCTGCCCGAGCTCGTCCCGGCCGGCCAGCCCGCGCGCTCGTACACTGCAGACGTCCTCCTGGCCGGCGACGAGACGCTCGAGCTCGCCGGGATCAGCTTCGAGACGCTCCGTGTCCCCGGGCACTCACCCGGACACCTCGCCTACCACGCGGACGGAAGCCTCTTCTCCGGCGACGTGCTCTTCGCCGGCTCGGTCGGGCGCACCGACCTGCCGGGCGCCGACCAGGAGACGCTCGTCGAGACGCTGCGCGCCCTGACTGACCGCTTCCCGCCCGGGACCGTCGTCTATCCCGGACACGGGCCGCCGACGACGCTGGGGACCGAGCTCGCCCGCAACCCGTTCCTTGCTCCGCTGCGCATCCCGTGACGGGTTTCGAGGCGCCGCGAGGCACTCACGACATCCTTCCCGCCGAGCAGCCGCTGTGGCGGCTCGTCGTCGGCGAGGCGGAGCGGCTCTGCTCGCTGTACGGCTACCGGCCGATCCAGACGCCGGTGTTCGAGGACACCGCCCTCTTCGCCCGCACCTCCGGAGCAGGCTCGGACGTCGTGCAGAAGGAGATGTACACGTTCGAGGACCTGGGCGGGCGCTCGCTCACGCTTCGTCCGGAAGGGACCGCGCCGATCGCGCGGGCGTACCTCGAGCACGGCCTCCACCGCGAGGGCCAGCCGGCCAAGCTCTACACGGTCGCGAGCATGTACCGCTACTCGGCCCCGCAGCGCGGGCGGTATCGCGAGCACTGGCAGCTCTCTGTCGAGGCGATCGGCTCGGCCGATCCTGCGATCGACGCCGAGCTGATCCAGCTCTACGCGGAGCTGCTCGCGCGACTGGGCGTGACGGACTACGAGTTGCTGCTCAACTCGATCGGCGATGAGAACTGCCGGCCGCAGTACGTCGAGCGGCTGAGCGCCTGGCTCGACGAGCACGACGACGTCCTCGACGACGAGGCGCGCCAGAAGCGTGCGACGAGCCCGTTGCGCGTGTTCGATGTCAAGAGCCCGCAGGTCCAGG
Organism: uncultured Actinomycetes bacterium; assembly: GCA_963716865.1. Lineage (GTDB taxonomy): Bacteria > Actinomycetota > Thermoleophilia > Gaiellales > Gaiellaceae > AC-32. The sequence goes on along the minus strand of CAVQUF010000005.1, from coordinate 343,352 downwards.
AGGCGCTCGCGGAGGCGCCGAAGATCGGCGACGCGCTCTGCGACGAGTGCCGGGCGCACTTCGAGCAGGTCTGCGCGCTGCTCGACGACTATGCGATCCGGTACACGCTCACGCCGACGCTCGTGCGGGGGCTCGACTACTACACCCGCACGGCCTTCGAGTTCGTGGACGAGGCGATCGGCGCCAAGAGCGCGATCTGCGGCGGCGGCCGCTACGACGGGCTGGTCGCGGAGATCGGCGGGCCCCCGACGCCCGGGATCGGCTTCGGCGCCGGGATCGAGCGGCTGCTGCTCTCGCTCGAGGCGGCCGGGGTGACGGCCGAGCAGCCCGGGCTCGACGTCTTCGTCGCGCTGCACGACGACGGCCTCAAGCCGCGCGTGATGCCGCTCGTGGCCGAGCTGCGCCGCTCGGGACTGCGCGCGGACGTCGACTACGCGGGCCGGTCGCTCAAGGGCCAGCTGACGCAGGCGCGGCGGCTCGGCGCGCAGGCGGTCGTGCACTGGGGCCCCGAGCGCTCGACGATTCGCCGCGCCGGCGAGCCCGACGAGGAGGTCCCGACGGCAGAGCTGAGCGAGAGGCTCCGCAGATGAGGTGGCGCGACGTGGGTGCCGGCGAGTTGCGGCCCGAGCACGTGGGGCAGCGTCTCGGCCTCGCGGGCTGGGTGGCCCGAAGGCGAGACCACGGCGGCCTGGTGTTCATCGACCTCCGCGACGAAACAGGCCTCGCGCAACTCGTGATCAACCCCGAGCGTGCTCCCGAAGCTGCGGCCGTGGCGCACGAGGTCCGGAACGAGTTCGTGCTCCGGGCCGAGGGCGAGGTCGCGGCGCGCGCGGCCGACGCCGTCAACCCGAGCCTGCCGACCGGCGCCGTCGAGCTCCAGGTGGACGAGCTCGAGATCGTCTCGCGCTCCGAGCCGCTCCCGTTCCAGCTCGACGAGGAGAACCTGGACGAGGGCGTCCGCCTCCGCTACCGCTACCTCGACCTACGCCGCGAGCGGATGCAGCGCAACCTGCGGCTCTCGGCGACGGTCGTGTCCGCGATCCGCCGTTTCATGGACGAGCAAGGCTTCGTGGACATCTGGACGCCGAACCTGACGAAGGCGACCCCCGAGGGCGCTCGCGACTTCCTCGTCCCCGTCCGCCTACAGCCCGGCCGCTTCTTCGCCCTGCCGCAGTCGCCGCAGATCTTCAAGCAGATCCTGATGGTGTCCGGGTTCGGGCGCTACTACCAGATCGCGACCTGCTTCCGGGACGAGGACCTCCGCGCCGACCGGCAGTTCGAGTTCCGCCAGCTGGACCTCGAGCTCTCGTTCCCGACGCGCGACGAGATCTTCGAGACGCTCGAGGGCGCGGTGGCCGCGTCGTTCGCGGCGCTCGGCCGTGAGGCTCCGGCCCGCCCTTTCCCCCGGATCACCTGGCACGAGGCGATGGCGCGCTTCGGATCGGACAAGCCCGACCTCCGCTTCGGCCTCGAGCTCCGCGACGTGACCGAGCCGACGCGGGACTCCGAGTTCAAGGTCTTCGCCGACGCGCCCAGCGTGCAGTGCCTGACGGTGCCGCGTGAGCTCTCGCGCTCGGAGCTCGCCGCGCTCGAGGAGCTGGCGAAGGAGTGGGGCGCAAAGGGGCTCGCGTACCTCGTCTTCGACGAGCAGGGCCAGGTGCGCTCTCCGATCGCGAAGTTCCTCTCCGACGAGCTCGTCGATGCGCTCCGGCCGGCAGAGCCCTCGACAGTCCTCTTCGGCGCCGACGAGCCGGGCGCCGTGGCGCGGGTTCTCTCGGCCGTGCGCAACCATCTGGGCCGCGAGCAGGGCCTGATCGACACCGACCGGGACGAGCTCCTCTGGGTGACCGACTTCCCCCTCTTCGAGTGGGACGAGGACGGCAAGCGTTGGACCTTCAGCCACCATCCGTTCACCGGAGTCAGGCCGGGTGACGAGGACCTGATCGAGACCGACCCGGGCAGTGCGATCAGCCAGGCGTACGACCTCGTCTGGAACGGCTGGGAGCTCGGCTCGGGCTCGATCCGGATCCACGATCCGTCCCTCCAGCGGCGGATCTTCCGGGCGATGGGCATCGGCGAGGAGGACGCGGAGGAGCGATTCGGCTTCCTGCTCGAGGTGCTGCGGATGGGCGCGCCGCCGCACGGCGGATTCGCGCTCGGTCTCGAGCGCTTCGTGATGCTCCTGGCCGGCGAGGAGAACATCCGAGAGGTGGTCGCGTTCCCGAAGACGTCGAGCGGATCCGAGCCGATGACGGGCGCGCCGACCCCGATCGCGCAGGAGATCCTGGCCGAGCTCGGAATCACGACGCTGGCCCCGGACCCGTAGGGCTAGTGGGAACGTCGGCGCGAGCCGATAGAGCAGTCATACTGCTGGCGAGAGCAAGGTCGGACAGGAGGCGAACGGAAGCGGATGGCACCCGAAGGTTCTGAGCGAGCGCAGGCCCCGGCGCTGACGTCGCTGCCGCGCGTGGAGGATCTACCAAGCGAACGAGACGGTTTCGACCGCGAGAGGGTTCGCGAGGCGTTCGAGGCGTTCCGACGGCACACGACGCAGCTGCAGGTGCAGCTCCGTGTGCTCCAGACAGCCGGCCAGAGCGGGATCGAGCCGACCGGGCACGCCGTCCGGATGGACGCTCTGCACCTGATCCGCGCTGCGGCCGAGATGGCCGACACGATCGAGCGCGACGCACAGACCGCGTCCGCGACTCAGCTCCGCCGCACCGAGGAGGAGGTCTCCAAACGGCAGACCGACCTCCAGGAGCACGAGGCCGACGTCGAGCGCTACCGCAACGAGAGCGAGCGCCAGCGGGCCGAGATGCTGAACGCGGCGAAGGCCGAGTCCCGCAAGACGTTGCAGGAGGCGCAGCAGCAGGCGGCGCAGGAGATCAAGGAGGCCGAGTCGCGATCGGCGCGGCTGCTCGAGCAATCCCGTCACCAGGCGACCGAGCTGACGAACTCCGCCCGCGCCGAGGTCGAGCAGACGCTCGAGTGGGCGCGGGCGCAGGCGACCGCGATCATCAGGCGCGCCCAGGATGGCGCCGAGCAGCTCCTCGGCGCCGCCGGTCTCGGCGACGAGGCGATCGGGCGTGTCGCCCAGTCGATCGTGGACTCCGTCGAAGCGTCGGCTCAGCCCGCCCGCGGCGGAGGAACCGAACGGGCGTCGGCGCTGCGCGCGCCGGTAGACACGCCCGCCGAAGCCGCGCCGAAGGCCGAGCACGACAAGAGCCCGGAAGGCTCGTCCGCGCCGCTCTCGCCGCCAGTCTCGCCGGGTCCGTCACCCCCGTCTCCGCCCGAGGCCGAAGCCTCCGAGCCCGCGGCGGAGCCCGAGGGCGACGGCGACAGCAGCGGCTAGGCTCTCCACGTGCTTCCGCGCCGGCTCGGAGTCCGGTTCGCGCTCGAGGCTCTATTCCTCGTCGTGCTTGCCGTGGCCGCGGGCCTCGCGCACCTAAGGCCCCTGTACATCGTGATCGTGATGGCCGCCGCGTGGCTCCTCGTCGCGCTGGCGGAGCTGACGGCCGAGCGCGTCGACCGCTCGTCGCGCTCGTACCTGCTGCCGGGATCTGCTCGAGCCGAGGAAGTGGAAGACGAGGAAGAGCGGATCTTCCGGCCGCGGCCCGAGGAGCGCACCGTGGTCGCGCCGCCTGCGGCTGTCCAGGAGGCGCGGCCGGCGGACGAGCCGGAGGAGGAAGTCGAGCCAGAGCCAAAGCCCGAGCCTGCGGCCGCGGCGGACGAGCCGAGGGAGCCGGAGAGCGTTCCCGCCGAAGCGGCGGGCGACGAGACTCCGGCCGGGTCGGCGCAGCCGCGGCGTCGCTTCGGCTTGCGTCGCCGTTCCCCGGACGTCGAGCCAGAGGCACCCGCTCCGCCGCGGCACGTGAAGCTGCTTCCGCGCCGGTCGACCGCCGAGCCTAGTCGGGCTTCCAAGGAGGTCGCCGAGCTCTTCGGCGCGGGCGGGCGTGACGACGACGAGCGGGTGAAGCCGAAGGAGACGGGGACGTGAAGATCCACGTCCCGCTGGTGCGGTTCCTGCTCGAGGCCGGGTTCCTGATCCTCGTCGCGGCCGCGGTCGGCCTCGCCGGGCTCGGGTGGGTGTGGATCGCCGCGATCATGTTCTGCGCCTGGCTCCTGGTGGCGATCGTCGAGCGCGGCGAGGCCCGCTCGGCCGCGCCGGCCCTCGAGGAGGACGCCGCGGAGGAGCCAGAACCGGAGCCGGCGCCCGAGGAACCGGTGGAGGAGGAGGAGGCGCAGGTTGCCGAGGTCGAGCCGGAGCCCGAGCCAGAGCCGGAGCCCGAGGTCGAGCCGGAACCGGAGCCGGAGCCGGAGCCGGAGCCTGTGGTCCTCTCCGCCGTCCCGGCTCCCCCCGAGCCGGAGCCCGAGCCGGAGCCGGAGCCCGAGCCGGAACCGGAGCCCGAGGTGGTCGTCCCGCTCGTCCAGCGTGACCTGACCCCGCGGGAGTGGAACGTCTGGGAGCTGGAGAAGCTCGCCGACGAGACCGAAGGCCTGGACCCGGCGCGCGACGAGGAACGGGCTCTCCTGCTGCTGAACCTGCGGCAGTTCGCCGATGCGTCCGGCGACCTGGCGGTCGATTTCGATCCGCTCGTCCGCGAGGCCTTCGGAGCTGACCTGACCTGGTCGATGGCGGAGCGGCCGGCCTGAACGCCGCGGTCGCGCAGCGGGAGGTCGCGCTCGCCGCGATCGCCCTGCTCGCCGCGATCGTCGCACTGGCGCTGACCTCGCACGGCGGCAGCGCCAAGACGCAGAGCCTACTCCAGCCGGTGACGCTCGACGGCGGCCACTGGCGGACGAGCCTGGGCGGCGCGACCGCCGCACGGTACGGCCGCCGCACGAACTGCGGGATCATCCTGCGCCCGGGCACGATCGGGATCACCGACTCCGTGCTCCCGTGCGGGATCAAGCTGTACGTCTACTACGAGAACAGCCCGCAAGTGCTGACGCAGGTGATCGAGCACCGGCCGGTCCCGCCGGGGCGCAGGTTCGAGCTGACCCCGAGGCTCGCCGAGAAGCTGGGGGTCGACGGCGTCCAGCAGATCCGCTGGGTCTTCGCCGGAGCGGCACGAGACTCGGGCTAAATCGAGAGTCATCGCTTGCGATGCCGGCCTAGAGGCAGTGCCGGCTTGCCCGGCGCGGCCGTCCAACACACCTGCTCAGACTCGGGTTGGTTTGAATTGCCTGGTGCCGAGCTAGGATTAGACGGCTCGACCCTGTGCGTGGCCTGGGTTCAAAGTAGAACCAACACCAATGCAGAGGGAGCTGTCGTTCGACCCGAGGCGCCGAGCGCCGGAGGCGACGCGGCACCCACCTGGCTAGTCCAGGTTCGCAACGGGCTCAGGACAACGGCAGGGTGGACGGGAATGGGGGAACCGCCTGGTTCCCCCATTTACCCTCTCCTTGCGAGCGGCGGCCTTCGGTTTAGGCCGTCGGTCTAGATTCGCCTGCGACCCGGCCTACCGGGTGTGACGGCCGCGGCCACTACGGCGGTCTTTGCTACCGGCGCGGGGCCGGGTGTTACCGCCTTGGCCACGACCGCCGTTTTTGCCACCGGGTGGCCGATGACTCCAACCCTTCCTACGCGTGCTCGTCTGACAGGCATTCAGTCTCCTTCGGTCGCAGACGCTGCATCGGCCTCGATCGAGGCGATGATCGCCTGAATAGGGATCCGTCCGGTGGCGATCAGCTGGCCACCCGAACGCCGCGCCGCCGACGCGAATGGCGCGGCCCACAGGTTCTCCCAGATGAGAACCCCGGCAGTTGTTCCGGGGTCCATGGCGGCGGCGAGGTTTGCGATGTCTTCCTCTGCCAGGAGCTCCGCCAGCTGAGCCTCGACTGCCTGGAGCGGCCCGAGATCCTCGACCTCGGACAGCTCCATCGCCTCGACGGTACCGTCCTCGTTCTTGGTAAGGACCAGGATGTCGATCACGCGGATGGTTCCGGAATCGACCAACGCGAGCAGCTCTTCGGCCATCTCGCCCGTGAAGTTGCTCGCTCCGGCCGGAAACTCGACGACCACGTAGTCGACGGGACCGAGCGAGTCGAGATCCACGTCCTGGTCGGCGTGCTCAGTCGTGATGTCGGTCATGAAACCTCCTCAGCTGCGGTGGTGACTCTGTGCGTCTCCATCCTAGGACGTGAATGCATGGGCCGTGTCAGATACGGACGGCCTCGGTGTCGATCGCTGGGGTCTTACGGAATCCGGTGCGCGCCTCTTTGCTCGATCTTGACCGTGCCGAGACTGGGCGGGCTCGGGCCCGGTGCGACATCGGACACGATGCCGCTCTTGAAGTTCATGACGAAGACGTCATTGAGTGTGCCGTTGTCCGCGTACCAGGTGACCATCAGCATCTTGTGCGCAACCGGCATCGCGACGTAGTTGGACGTGAACACCTGGCCGGTCGGTGGCAGCGCGTGTGCGCTCACCTTCCCGCCGGGCAGGTAGGTTTGCTCGAACGTGAAACCCGTGTTGGCGCCCAACGGGTAGCTCGTGATGAGCTTGTAGCCCTTCAGATCGACCTTCCGGATCGTGTTGGGAAAGCCGGTGATCGAGGGAGCGTGAGCGTTCGCGGCGGCGGCGCCGGTCAGGGCGAATACCGCAAGCGAGACGACGACAGCTCGCTTGAACCGGATCATGCTGGCCTCCTCCTCCAAGGCCTGCCCGGTGCCGCTCGGCGGGAAGACACCGCCGCCATTCGGCCCGAACGAGGCCTTGGCTCGGTGAATGGCGCGATGATACGAGCCCTTCCCGGGTCGATCAACGAGCAACGAGCGGGCACGGCCCGGCCAGATCGCTAGCCTGGCTTCATGATCGAGGCCGTCGGCGACGCTTCTCGCGGCGACCGCTGGGCGCTGGTTCGGCTCGCCGTGGACGGCGAGCGGATCGTGAGCTCGGAGGCCGAGGGGCTCGAGCGTCCGCTTGAGGGCCTGACGCTGCTCGAGGCGGCGGCGGTCCGGGGCGACGAGCTCGCCGTCGATGCGCTCGCGAACGCGATCGGCCCGATCTTCAGCGCCGCGCCGAAGCCGGGCCGCGTCGCGGTCGCGATGAGCGGCGGCGTGGACAGCGCGGTCGCGCTCCTGCGCGCGGGGCCGGACGCGATCGGCGTCACGCTCCGGCTCTGGCTGGATCCCCGCGGACCGGACGCCGAGCGCGCGTGCTGCTCGCCCGAGGCGGTGCTCGCCGCGCGAGCTGCGTGCCATTCGCTCGGCATCCCGCACGTGACGCTCGACCTGCGTGAGGAGTTTCGGCGCGCAGTCGTCGCTCCGTTCGTACGGGGCTACGCGCAGGGCGAGACGCCGAACCCCTGCATCCGCTGCAACGGCAGCTTCCGTTTCGCGGAGCTGATCGCGTTCGCGCGGCGGGCCGGCGCCGAGCGGCTCGCGACGGGCCACTACGCCCGCATCGCCGAGCACAGGGGGCGGTTGCTGCTCGCGCGGGGGACCGACCCGAGCAAGGACCAGTCGTACATGCTCGCGCGCCTCGATCCGAGCCTGCTCGACCGGCTCTGGTTCCCGCTCGGCGAGCAGACCAAGGACGAGACGCGCGCCGAGGCTGTGAGCGCGGGCCTGGCCGCGGCTCGCCGCGCCGAGAGCCAGGAGGCCTGCTTCCTCGCCGGGGACGACTATCGCGCGTTCCTCGAGCGGCACGGCCTTCCCGCCACCGAGGGGCCGGTCGTGGACGAGGCGGGCAACGAGCTCGGTCGGCACTCGGGCTTCTGGCGCTTCACGCCCGGCCAGCGGAAGGGCCTCGGCGTCGCGAGCGGGGAGCCGCTCTACGCGCTGCGGAGCGAGCCTCGGACGAATACCGTCGTCGCCGGGCCACGGCATGCGCTCGCCACGGATGACGTCGTCGCCCGCGGGAGGCTCTACGTCCGGGTCGAGCGCGCCGAGGTCAAGCTCCGCTATCGCTCGCCGGCGGTCTCCGCGGACGTCGTCGAGGACGGGAACGGCTTCCGGCTTCGTCTCGACCAGCCCGCGTACGGGGTCGCGCCGGGACAGGCGGCGGTGCTCTACGAGGCCGACGCGGTCGTCGGCGCGGGCACCATCCGCGCGAGCGGCTGATCGGCAGAAGCCGCCCCTAGAATCACGGTGATGCGCACGACTGCGGAGCTCCGCGCGGGATTTCGCGCCTTCTACGAGTCGAATGGCCACACGTTCCGGCCGTCGGCCTCGCTGATCCCGCGCGCGGACGACCGCTCGACGCTCCTCGTCTCGGCCGGGATGCAGCCGCTGATGCCGTTCTTCCTCGGGCTGGAAGAGCCGCCGGCGCCGCTCCTGACGACGGTGCAGAAGGTCTTCCGCACGCCGGACATCGACGAGGTCGGCCTCGACGGCTACCACCTGACGTTCTTCGAGATGCTCGGAAACTTCTCGTTCGGCCAGTACTTCAAGGAAGGCGCGATCGACCTCGCCTGGGAGTTCGTCTTCGAGCACATGAAGGTCGAGTTCGACCGGGTCTGGGTGACGGTCTTCGCGGGCGACCCGGAGCTGGGCCTCGGCGAGGACGAGGTCGCGGTCGCGCACTGGGAGCGCAAGGGCATCCCGCCCGAGCGCATCGTGCGGCTGCCGCGCGCGGACAACTTCTGGTCGGTCGGCGGGCCGGGGCCGTGCGGGCCGGACTCGGAGATCTTCTACGACTGGGGTGAGGGCGTCGGCTGCGGCCGCCCGGAGTGCGCGCCGGGCTGCGCGTGCGAGCGGTTCCTCGAGTTCTGGAACCTCGTCTTCATGGAGTTCGAGCTGCACGCCGACGGCTCGCTGACGCCGCTGCCGGAGCAGAACATCGACACCGGCCTCGGGCTCGAGCGCGGCGCGCGGATCCTGCAGCAGGTCGAATCGGTCTACGACACGGACGGCTACCAGGAGATCATGAGGTGGATCGCGGGGCGGTCCGGGGTTGCCTACGGCGAGAGCGAGCAGGCGACGAAGGCGCACCGGATCCTCGCCGACCACGGGCGCGGGATGACGTTCCTGGCAGCCGACGGCGTCGTGCCGTCGAACGAGGGGCGCGGCTACGTGATGCGCCGCATCGTCCGGCGGGCGATTCTCCAGGCCGGGAGGATCGGCCTCGAGACGCCGTTCCTGAGTGGGCTCGCGGAGGTCGTCGTCGAGCAAACGGGCCACGCGTATCCCGAGCTCGTGGAAGGGCAGGGCGTGATCCGCGACGTGCTGCGCGAGGAGGAGGAGCGCTTCTCGGAGACCCTCGCCCGCGGGCTTCGACTCTTCGAGGAGGTCGCAGGCGGGAACGCCGACGGGATAGCTGGCGACGACGCCTTCCGGCTGCACGACACGTACGGCTTCCCGCTCGAGCTGACGGAGGAGCTGGCGCGCGAGCGCGGGCTGCCCGTGGACGTGGACGGGTTCCGGCGCCTGATGGAGGAGCAGCGGCAGCGGTCCCGGCGGGCCGCGCCGGCCGTCGAAATGCGCGTGAGCGCCGAGGCTCGCAGCGAGTTCGTCGGCTACGAGAAGACCGACGTCCTGACGGCGATCATTGCGTACGAACAAGTAAGCGATAGCTGTTTTCAGGCGAAGCTCGAGCAGTCGCCCTTCTACCCGGAGGGCGGCGGGCAGGTCTCGGACTCGGGGACCATCGAGAACGAGGAGACCGGCGCGCGGGCCGAGCTCATCGTGGCGACGCGGCTTCCCGACGACGACCAGGCGCTCACGTTCGAAGGGGAGGGGTTCGAGGCCGGGATGCGGGTGCGCGCGGTGGTGCCCTGGTCGATTCGGTTTCCGACGATGGCGAACCACACGGCAACGCATCTCCTGCACAAGGCTTTGCAGGACGTGCTCGGCGAGCATGCGCGGCAGGCCGGCTCGGCGGTGCGGCCGGACAAGCTGCGCTTCGACTTCGCGCATCCGCAGGCGGTCACGCCGGAGGAGCGGGAGCGCATCGAGCGGCAGGTGAACGAGCGGATCTTCGAGAACCTGCCAGTGCGGGCCTTCATCGTCCCGATCGAGGAGGCGCGGCGACTCGGGGCGATGATGCTCTTCGGCGAGAAGTACGGCGACGAGGTCCGCCTCGTCGAGATCCCGGGCTACTCGCGGGAGCTCTGCGGCGGGACGCACGTGCGCGCGACGGCCGAGATCGGCCCGTTCGTGATCCTCTCGGAGAGCTCGATCGGCTCCGGCACCCGGCGGATCGAGGCGGTCACCTCGGGTGAGGCATACGCGTTGCTCCACGCGCGTGCGCGTGAGGTGGACGAGCTGCGCGGCGAGCTCGAACGGGCGCGCAAGGAAGGCCCGGCCGAGGCGGCTCGGGTAGAGGTCAGGCTCGAGCCGAGCAGCGAGGAGGAGATCGGCGGCGTCAACATCTACGTGGGTCGCGCGAGCGGCGTGGACGTGGAGGCGCTGCTGGCCGAGTCCGACCGGATCAAACAGGAGCGCGCGCCCGCGGCGGTCGTGCTCGGCTCCAGCGAAGACGGGCGCGTGCATCTCGTCGCGAACTTCGACAACTCGCTCGAGGGCCGGCTCGACGCAGTCGCGGTGATCAAGGAGGCGGCGGCCGAGGTCGGTGGAGGCGGAGGCGGCCGCCCGACGATGGCGCGCGCCGGCGGGAAGAACCCGGAGAAGCTCGGCGATGCACTCGCGAAGGCGGAGGAGGCGCTGCGCCGGGCGCTGGGGTGAAGATTGTCGCCGTCGACTACGGCTCGGCCCGCACAGGGGTCGCCGTCTCCGACCCCTCCGCTACGATCGCGCGCCCGCTGGGCGTGGTCGAGCGCGTGGGCAGCGAGGCCGGGCTCGCGAGGCTCGTCGAGCTGATCCGGTCAGAGGAGGCCGGGCGCGTGGTCGTCGGACTGCCGCTGACTCTGCGCGGCGAGCGCGGGGAACAGGCCCGCGAGACGGAGATGTTCGTCGAGGCGCTGCGGGCTGCGGTCGACGTCCCGGTCGAGAGCTTCGACGAGCGGTTTACGACACGGCTCGCGCAGACACGTCCCGGGGACAGTCCCCGGGACCGGGCCGAACCGGACGATGCCCGGGCCGCCGCCCACCTGCTGTCGAGCTACCTCGAGTGGTCGAGCGCAGAGAGGGAGTGATGCCCCCGCGCGAGCGCCCGCCCCGGCGGACGCCTCGCTCGGTCGTCTACCGGCGGCGCCTCGTCGCGGTGGTCGTGCTCGCGGCCGGGTTCGCCGCGGCGTGGTTCGTTGTCGGGAGCATCGGCGGCGGAAGCGGGGGCAAGCGGGAGACCACGACCGTGGCGCTGCCGCCGAAACCGTTCCGGATCGTCTTCCCCGAGGGCTTCACGCGCGTGCAGATGGCAGCTCGCGTCGCTGCCGTGGCGAAGATCGCGGAGCGGGAGCGCGGCAAGGCGCCGAAGCTGAGCCCGCGGGCCTACCTCGCCGCGACGAGGCGGAAGCGCCTCCAGCCCGGCTTCGGAAGCCGCCGCTACCCGCTCGAGGGCTTCCTCTTCCCGGCCACCTACGACTTCACCCGGAAGACGACGGGGGCGCAGCTCGAGACGGGGCAGCTCAAGGCGTTCCGGCGCAACTGGGGGAAGGTGAACCTCCGGTACGCCCGCTCCAAGAACCTGACTCCGTACGATGTGCTCACGATCGCCTCGATGATCGAGCGGGAGGCGGCGGTGCCCGAGGAGCGCGCGCTCGTCGCGGCGGTCATCTACAACCGCCTCCACCGGCGGATGGCGCTCGGGATCGACGCGACCCTGCGCTACGGGCTGAACATCCCGCCGACGCAGGCGATCCGGGAGTCGCAGCTGGCGAGCACGAGCCCGTACAACACCGGCAAGCACCCCGGCCTGCCGCCGACCCCGATCGCGAACCCGGGGCTGGCGTCGATCCAGGCGGCCGCGCACCCGGCGCACGTGGACTACCTCTACTACGTGCGCAAGCCGGACAAGAAGCACCACTTCTTCACCGCGAGCTTCGCCGCCTTCGAGCGGTACAAGGCCGCGCACGGGTACCGGTGATCGGCGGCGCCACCCGGCTCGTCGGCCTGCTCGGGCAGCCGGTCTCGGGGTCGCTCTCCCCGCGCATGCAGAACGCGGCTTTCGCCGCGCGCGGGCTCGACTGGGCCTACGTGCCGCTCGAGGTCGAGCCGGCTCGGCTGGAGGAAGCGGTGACCGGGCTCGCGGCGCTCGGCTTTGCCGGCGCGAACGTGACCATCCCGCACAAGCAGGCGGTCGCGGAGCTCTGCGACGAGGCCGACGGCAACTCCGTGAACACGCTCGTGCTTCGCGACGGCCGCCTGCTCGGGCTCAACACCGACCGGGAGATCGTGGCCGGGATCGAGGCCGAGCGCGTCTGCCTGATCGGCGCCGGTGGGGCCGCCGAGGCGCTCCGGCCGGCGCTGCCCGGAGAGGTGCGCGTCTTCTCCCGGAACGGCGACTGGCCGCCCGACGCGGGCGGGTGCGACCTCGTCGTGAACGCGACCCCCGTGCGGGACGAGCTCCTGATCGAGCTGCGGCCGGAGCAGGCGGTCGTCGATCTCGCCTACCACGCCGACGGGCGCCCGACCGCGCTTGTCGCCGCGGCCCGCGAGGCCGGCTGCCGCCTCGTGGTCGACGGCCTGGAGGCGCTCGTCCGCCAGGGCGCGGCGTCGTTCGAGCTCTGGACGGGAGCCGAGGCGCCGGTCGAGGCGATGCGCACCGCCCTAGGGTTACAACCATGAGCCTGACGTTGACGACCGCAGGCGAGTCGCACGGCCCCGCGCTGGTCGCGATCCTGACCGGCCTGCCCGCCGGCCTTCAGCTCGAACGCGCGGCGATCGACGCCGACCTCGCGCGCCGGCAGCAGGGATACGGGCGCAGCCCGCGCCAGAAATTGGAGAAAGACGAGGTCGAGGTGCTGGCCGGGCTCCGCCACGGGCGCACGCTCGGCACGCCGCTGGCGCTCGTCGTCCGCAACCGCGACCACGAGAACTGGGCGTGGGGGATGGATCCCTGGCCGCCGGAAGGAAAGGCCGAAGGGAAGGGGACGAAACCGGTGACGCTCCCGCGGCCCGGGCACGCCGATCTCGCAGGAACGCAGAAGTTCGGCCTCGAAGACGCCCGTGACGCGCTCGAGCGCGCGAGCGCTCGGCAGACGGCGGTCGCGGTCGCGGCCGGCGCGGTCGCGAAGGCGCTGATCGGCGAGATCGGGATCGCCGTCGAAGGGCGGGTCGTCTCCGAAGACCTCGAGCGCCGCATCGACGAGGCGCGGGCCGAACGGGACACGGTCGGAGGCGTCGTCGAGGTCATGGCGCGCGGCGTGCCGCCCGGCCTCGGGTCGTACGCGGCGAAGGATGAGCGTCTCGACGCCCGGCTCGCGGCCGCCCTGATGGGAATCCAGGCCGTCAAAGGGGTCGAGATCGGCGCCGGCTTCGAGCTGGCCGGGAGGCGGGGCTCGCAGGCGCACGACGAGATCCTCGCGGACGATCAGGGCGCGCTCTACCGCGAGACCAACTTCGCCGGCGGGATCGAGGGAGGCGTCTCGAACGGAGAGGAGATCGTGGCTCGCGCGGCGATGAAACCGCTGCCGACGCTGATGCGCCCGCTCCGCTCGGTCGACCTCGAGACGGGTGAGCCGGGCGAGGCGCTCGTCGAGCGGAGCGACGTCGCCGCCGTCGAGGCGCTCGCGGTCGTTGCGGAGGCCGCCGTCGCGTTCGAGGTCGCGCGCGCGGCTCGCGAGAAGTTCGGCGGGGACGCCCTGGCCGACTTCGTCACCGCCCACCGTGCGTACGTGGAGCGGATCCCATGGCGCACGCGCTAGACCGGCACGTCGCGCTGATCGGGTTCATGGGCGCCGGCAAGTCCACGCTCGGCCTCGTGGCGGCGCAGCAGCTCGGGCGTCGCTTCGTCGACCTCGACCGCGAGCTCGAGCGCTCGCTCGAGCAGTCGATCCCCGAGCTCTTCGAGACGCGTGGCGAGGCGGAGTTCCGTGTGCTCGAACGCGAGGCGACCCTGAGAGCGCTCCTCACCGAGCGGCCCGCCGTGCTCGCGCTCGGCGGCGGTGCGGTCGAGACGCCCTCGATCAGGCGCACGCTGGCGGAGCACGCCCTCACGGTGCTCGTCGAGGTCGATGCGAAGACGGCGTGGACGCGGGTCGGCGGAAGCGCACGGCCGCTGGCGCGCGACGAAGCCAGCTTCCACGCGCTCTTCGGACGCCGGGAGCCGGTCTACGCTGAAGCTGCGGACGCGGTCGCCCGCGACGTCGACGGGATCGTGCTGGCCGCGGCCGGCATCGTCGTCGAGGAGGGCGTTCTCGCCCGGCTGCCCGAGCTGCTGCCGGAGGGGCAGTACGAGCTCGTCGCCGACAGGAACGTGCTCGGGCTTCACCCACCGCCGCTGGATGTGCCGGTTCACGCGCTCAGAAGCGGCGAGGAGGCCAAGAGCCTGGGCGCGGTCGAGCGGATGTGGCGAGAGCTGCGGCTCGACCGCGACGGGACGATCGTCGCCTTCGGCGGCGGCTGCACCACGGACGCTGCGGGCTTCGTCGCGGCGAACTACCTGCGCGGCGTGCGTTGGGTTGCGGTGCCGACGACGCTGGTCGGGCAGATGGACGCGGCGATCGGCGGCAAGACCGCCGTCAACCTTCCCGAGGGCAAGAACCTGGTCGGCGCGTTCCACTGGCCCGAGCTGACGGTGGTCGACCCGGCTCTTCTGCAGACGCTGCCGCCCGAGGAGCGACGCGCGGGCATGGCCGAGGTCGTCAAGACGGGCCTCCTTGTCGACGAGCCGCTCTGGGAGCTTCTGGACGCGGAGCTCGTCCGGCGCTGCGCCGCGTACAAGGCCGCCGTCTGCCTTCGCGACCCGCACGAGCACGGGGAGCGGGCCGTCCTCAACCTCGGGCACACGTTTGCGCACGCGCTCGAGGCGGCGGGCGACTACGGCCAGGTCAGCCACGGAGAGGCCGTCGCGCTCGGACTGCTCGCGGCGCTCCGGCTGTCGGATCTCGACACCTCGGTCGTCGAGGAGGTCCTGTCGCCGGAGCCGGTGCGAGTCGACCGCGACGCGGCCTGGACCGCGCTCGCCCGGGACAAGAAGGGCCGGGCCGGGAGGCCGCGGCTCGTGCTGCTCGAGGCGCCCGGCAAGCCGGTGACCGGCGTCGAGCTCCCCGACGAGCGGGTCCGCGCGGCGCTGGACGCGCTGATCGCCGAGTAGAGTCACTCGCGTGCGCGTGGCCGTCCTCAACGGCGTGAACCTCGACGTCCTCCACCGCCGCGACCCGGCGCTGTACGGCGGCTTGAGCCTCAACCAGCTCGAGGGCAAGATCTACGAGTGGGCGCGCGAGCTCGAGCTGCTCGCCGACTGCCGCCAGACGAACAGCGAGGGCGAGTACGTCTCCTGGTGCCACGACGCGCTCGACTGGGCCGGCGGGGTGGTCGCGAACCCCGGTGCCTGGTCGCACTACAGCTACGCGATCCGCGACGCCCTCGAGCTGCTCGAGGTCCCGATCGTCGAGGTGCACCTCTCGAACATCGAGCAGCGGGAGGAGTGGCGCCGGCACTCCGTGCTCGCTGACATCGCCGCGGCCCGGGTGATCGGGAAGGGCCCGGAGGGCTACCGCGAGGCGCTCCAGTTCCTCGCGGAGCAGCGCGCATGAGCAAGCGGATCGACCGGCTGCGCCCTTCGCTCGAGGAGCCGCTGCTCGTGGCGAGCGGCGCGAGCATCCGCTACCTCGTCGGTTTCTCGAGCTCGAACGCGGCGCTGGTGATCGAACCCGAACGGACGCTGCTCTTCAGCGACTTCCGCTACGCGGAGGCGGGCCGCGCCGTGGAGGGCGTCGAGTTCGTCGAGACCAAGCGCCAGGTCTGGGCCGATCTCGCAGAACGCCTCGAGGGAACGATCGGCTTCGAGGCCGACGTGATCACGTACACGCAGTACGAGACTCTCGCGGCCGGAGGGTTCGAGCTTGTCCCCAGGCGCGGGCTCGTCGAGAAGCTGCGCGCGGTGAAGGAGGAGAGCGAGCTGGAGGCGATTCGCGCGGCTGCGGCGATCACGAGCGAGGCCTACGACCGTCTGGCCGAGGAGCAGTTCACGGGGCGCACCGAGCGCGAGCTCGCGTGGCGGCTCGACTCGCTCTTCCACGAGCTAGGCGCGGCCGGCCCCGCGTTCGAGACGATCGTCGCCGCGGGAGCGAACGGCTCGCGGCCGCACGCGCGGCCGACCGACCAGCAGGTCGAGGCCGGGCAGACGGTCGTGATCGATGCAGGCGCGCTCGTCGAGGGCTACTGCGCCGACTGCACCCGGACGTTCGCGACCGGGCCGCTCCCCGAGCGGCTGCAGGAGGCGTATGCGACCTGCCTCCGGGGGCAGCTGGCCGGGCTCGACGCCGTGACCGCGGGCACCACCGGCGTCGACGCCGACGCCGCCGCCCGCTCGGTGATCGAGGCCGGCGGCTTCGGGGAGGAGTTCGGCCACGGCCTTGGCCACGGCGTCGGCATCGAGGTCCACGAGGCGCCGAGGCTCAGCCGCGAGTCCCAGGACACCCTCGTCGCGGGCAACGTCGTCACCGTCGAGCCGGGGATCTACCTCGAAGGTCTCGGCGGGATCCGGATCGAGGACCTCGTGATCGTCCGCGACGGCGCGCCCGAGATCCTGACGACATCCACCAAGGAGCCGGTCACCGTCTCCTAGACTTCCGCCGCATGGCCGAGACCGTCAGCACCAACCAGTTCAAGAACGGGATGCACGTCGAGCTCGACGGCTCGGTCTGGCGCATCCTCGAGTTCCAGCACGTCAAGCCCGGGAAGGGCGGCGCCTTCGTGCGCACGAAGCTGCGCAACCTCGACTCGGGCGCGGTCGTCGAGAAGACATTCCGCGCGGGCGAGAAGTTCACGCGCGTGCACACGGAGGTCAAGGACGTCCAGTACCTCTACGACTCCGGCGACGAGGTCGTGTTCATGGACACGGACACGTACGAGCAGTTCTCGCTCTCGCGCGCGAGCGTGGAGGACGCGCTGCCGTACCTCGAGCCGTCGAGCTCGGTCCAGGTGCTCTGGGTGGACAGGAAGCCGGCCGGCCTGCAGCTGCCGTCCGCGGTCGAGCTCGGCGTCTCCGAGACCGAGCCCGGCGTCCGCGGGGACACGGTCTCGAACGTGACGAAGCCCGCGAAGCTCGAGACCGGCGCGGTCGTGCAGGTGCCGCTGTTCGTGAACGTCGGTGACCGGATCAAGGTCGACCCGCGCGAGGGTCGCTACATCTCCAGGGCGTAGCCCGCCGCCGGCTCGAACCGCGCTAGGCTCCTGCCGATGCCAGCGCTGGTCGACACGACGATCCGGTTGCTCGGCCAGGAGCCGCTCGCCGGGCGGATGCCGACCGCCGATCTGCTCCGGCTCGCCGAGATCCTCGACGGCGCAGGATTCGCCTACCTCGAGGTCTCCGGCGGCGGCGTCTTCGACACCGCGGTCCGCCGAGGAGTCGAGAGCCCCTGGGAGCGGATCCGCGCGCTCAATGAGCGCACGAAGACGCCGCTCGCGATGGCGCTGCGCGGCCGCTTCCTCGTCGGCTCGCGGCCGGTCGGCGGCGACTTCGCGCGCCGATTCGTGGCCTGCGCCGCCGACAGCGGGATCGAAGTCTTCCGACTGCACGACCCGCTGAACGACGTCGAGAACCTGCGCGAGGCGGGCGAGGCGATCACCGCCGCCGGCAAGGAGTTCGACGCGGGCCTCGTCTACGGCTCCGGCTACACGGGCGAGATCGAAGCTCTCGTCGAGCAGGCGAAGAAGCTCCCTGGTCTCGGTGCCGCGAGGGTTCTCGTGCACGACCCCTCCAGCTCCCTCGAGCCGCAACAGGCGCACGAGCTGGTCGTGATGCTCGCGGAGCAGAGCGGGCTGCCCGTCGGCCTCTACTGCCAGGGCGCCACGGGGAACGCGATGGCGGCCGGG
Organism: uncultured Actinomycetes bacterium; assembly: GCA_963716865.1. Classification (GTDB taxonomy): domain Bacteria; phylum Actinomycetota; class Thermoleophilia; order Gaiellales; family Gaiellaceae; genus AC-32. The sequence continues at coordinate 325,526 of CAVQUF010000005.1, read as the reverse complement.
CTCGAGGCCGCGCGTGCCGGCGCCGACCTCATCTCGTGCGCCGTCTACCCGGTTGCGCTGACCATCCACCGCGTCTCGGGTGAGGCGATCGCGACAGCGCTGGCGGGCCTCGGGCTCGACACCGGGGTGGATGTCGACGCCCTCTGGCGCGCGTCCGACCTCGTGGACGAGCACATCGGCGACGAGCCGGTGACGCCGCTCGCGCCGCGGATCGCCGTGCGCGCCGCGGAGTACCGTCTCCCGCCGGGCCTCGTGGCCGCGCTCGACAAGCATCTCCGCGCCCACGCGGCCGGCGACCGGCACGACGAGGTGCTCGCCGAGCTGGTGCGGATCCGGGAGGAGGTCGGCTGGCCGCCGCTCGCCTCGCCGATCGGCCAGATCCTGGGCTCGCAGGCGCTGATCCACGTGCTCTCCGCAACGCGCTACCAGACCGTGGTCGACGAGCTGCGGGGCCTGATCGAGGGGCGCTTCGGCACGCCGCCCGGCCCGATCGACCCTGCCGTGAAGCGCGCGGTCGAGCTCGTCGCCGGCGACACCGCGCCGGAAGAGGATTCCGTCGAGCTCGACGAGCTACGGGCCGACGCGGAAGGCCTCGCCTCCAGCGAGGAGGAGCTGCTCCTGCTCGGGCTCTTCGGCGCCGAGGCCGAGCCGCTGCTGAGGACGATTCGCGGGCGTGCGCAGGGCCACGAGGGCCTCGCCTCCGGCGGCGTCGACCAGGCCCGCGCCGAGCGCATCCGCGAGATCGTGCGGATCGTCCAGGAGTCCGGGGTCGGCGAGGTGACGATCGAGGAGTCCGGCATGCGCGTTTCCGTCCGCCGGACGCCGGAGCCGCTCGAGGCCCAGCTCGCGGCGGCCGCCGAAGAGGAGGCGACGGCCCCCAAGCAGCCGCTCGACGCTGTCCCCGAGACCGACGGGGTCGTCCGGGTCGAGGCGCCGATGGTCGGCGTCTTCTACCGGGCCCCGCAGCCCGGCGCGCCGCCGTTCGTCGAGGAAGGCGACGCGGTCGCTCCGGGCCAGACGCTCTGCATCCTCGAGGCGATGAAGCTGATGAACGAGATCAAGGCCGACGCCGCAGGCGTCGTGCGGAACATCCACGTCGGCAACGCGGAGCCCGTCGAGTTCGGCCAGCTCCTGTTCGAGCTCGAGCCGGAAGCGCTTCCGCCGCTCGACGCGATTTGAGCATGTTCCACCGCGTGCTCGTCGCCAACCGTGGGGAGGTCGCCGTCCGCGTCATCCGCGCCCTCCACGAGTCCGACATCGAGGCGGTCGCCGTCTACTCGACGGCAGACGAGGACGCGCTCCACGTCCGGCTTGCGGACCGGGCGGTCTGCATCGGCCCGCCGCAGGCGAGCGAGAGCTACCTACGCATCCCGTCGCTCGTCGCGGCCGCGACGACGACGCGCTGCGAGGCCGTGCATCCCGGTTGGGGATTCCTCGCCGAGAGCCCGGCGTTCGTGGAGGCCTGCGCGGACAACGACCTCGTCTTCATCGGCCCGAGCGCCGCGACGATGGCCCGCATGGGCGACAAGGTCCGGGCGAAGGCCGAGATGCGCGCGGCTGACGTGCCGATCGTGCCGGGTACGGACGGCGCGACCACCGCCGACCAGGCGGAGGCGGCCGCCGCGGAGATCGGCTACCCGGTGCTTCTCAAGGCGGCGGCCGGCGGAGGCGGCAAGGGGATGCGGCTCGTAAGCGGGCCCGAGGAGCTCGAGGCGTCGTTCGGCATGGCGTCGCTCGAGGCCGAGTCCGCGTTCGGCGACGGCAGCCTCTACCTCGAGAAGGCGATCGCGTCTGCACGTCACGTCGAGATCCAGGTGCTCGCGGACGGGCAAGGCGGCGTGCTGACGCTCGGCGAGCGCGAGTGCTCGATCCAGCGCCGCCACCAGAAGCTGATCGAGGAGTCGCCCTCGCCCGCGCTGACGCCCGACACGCGCGAGGACATGGAGGAGGCGGCCGAGCGCGCTTGCCACACGATCGACTACCGGAACGCCGGCACGTTCGAGTTTCTGCTCGGGCCCGATGGGTCGTTCTACTTCATCGAGCTGAACGCGCGGCTCCAGGTCGAGCATCCGGTGACCGAGCTGGTCACTGGCATCGACCTCGTGCGCGAGCAGCTCCGGATCGCCTCCGGCGAGCGCCTGACGCGGACCGGCCGCGCCGACCGCCGCGGGCACGCGATCGAGATCCGGCTGAACGCCGAGGACCCGGCGCGCGACTTCGCGCCGACACCGGGCCGGATCACGCGCTTCCGCCCGCCGCTCGGAGGCGGTGTTCGGCTCGACACGTACATCGAGGAGGGGACGCTGGTGCCGCCGCACTACGACTCGCTGCTCGGCAAGCTGATCGTCTGGGACGAGTCGCGCGAGGAGGCGATCGCCCGGGCGCTGCGGGCTCTCGGCGAGCTCCAGCTCGAGGGCGTCACGACGACGCGCGAGCTCTCGATGGAGATCCTGCGGAGCGAGGGGTTCGCCGGCGGGCACTACTCGACGGGCTACCTCTCCGAGGGAGGCGCGGGCGCGACGCTGCCGGCGCTCACGGGCCCGTGACCGACCCCCTCGTCCTGTCGGGGGCCGGCGGCACGATCACGGTTTCCCCGGGGGCGCTCACTAGGCTCGTCGTGCGTGCGGCCGAGACGGTGGACGGGGCATCGGTTCGTCGGCCGAGGCGGTCGGTTGAGGTCGGCCACGGAAACGGCCGCGCCTCGGTCTCGCTCGAGCTCGCAGTCGGCCACGGGCACGTCGCCGCCGAGACGGCGCGTGCGGTTCAGGAGCGGGTCGCGGAGGCCGTCCTCGCAACGTGCGGTCTCGAGGTCGAGCGGGTGGACGTGAGCGTCGAGGAGATCGCCTGATGAGCGGCGGCCGGAGGGCGGCGCGCCGCACGGCGCTCGTCCTCCTGTACCAGTGGGACGTGACCGGCCAGGAGCTCGCCTCGCTCTTCGAGGGCGACGTGAACGAGTACTCGCGTGAGCTCGCCGAGGCGGTGGTCGCCCGGCACGAGGAGCTCGACGAGCGCATCACGGAGGCGTCCGACGAATGGACCGCCGACCGGCTCGGCGCGCTGGAGCGCAACATCCTCCGCCTCGCGATCGTCGAGCTCGACCGCGGCGAGGTGCCCCTCGAGGTCGCGATCAACGAGGCGGTCGCGCTCGCGAAGCGGTACTCCTCGGAGGACGCGGGCCGCCTCGTCAACGGCATACTCGGCCGTATCGTCCGGGAGACAGCAGCGTGAGATCGACCTTGCGACGGGCACGAACGGCCGCGCCGGCGAGGCCGGCACGGCCTCAATCCTCGGCATCGCGAGCGATGCCTCGAGGCCGCATCGTGAAGGAGGCGCCGGCCAGGTGAGCGCGGAGGACCGACTCAAGGACGCCGAGAAGCTGCTCGACCGGCTCGAGGAAACGCGTGCCCGCCTCGAGCAGACGACGGACCCCGACGAGGCGATCGAGATCCTCGCCGAGCTGTCCGAGATCGCGAAGGAAGTGGAGGCGCAGCTCCAGCAGGCGAAGCGCGAGGCCGAGGCGTGAGACGACGCTTGCGTCGTCTCCCCCAGGCCGTGCGGGCTTTGGCCGCTCGGCCGTCTGCGCTGGCCGGTCGACAGATTCTCCGTCAGAAGGTCGGCTCGTGAGCAGCCCGGAGGAGCTGCTAGAGCTCGTCGAGCAGTACCTCGACGAGCTGGCGCTCACGCCGGAGCTCGGTGGGCTGGAGCCGTCGCTGCGGTACTCGCTCGCGGGCGGAGGCAAGCGGGTGAGGCCGGTTCTCTGCCTCGCAACCGCCGAGGCCGCGGGCGCCGAGCCGGAGGCGGCGCTCCCGGCAGCGGCAGCGCTCGAGCTCGTGCACAGCTTCTCGCTCGTCCACGACGACCTTCCCGCGCTGGACGACGACCGGCTCCGGCGCGGCCGCGCCAGCACCTGGGCGGAGTTCGGCGAGGCGGTCGGCATCCTCGCGGGGGACGCCCTCCTGGCCGAGGCGCTCCGCCTCGCGCTGACCTATCCGACGCCCGCGGTCGCGCGGGAGCTCGTCCAGGCGACGCTCGGGATGATCGGCGGCCAGTACCTCGACATCACCGGCGGCGAGGCCGACCTCGCCGCTCTGCACCGGCTGAAGACAGGTTGCCTCTTCTCGGCGTCGGTCGCCTGCGCGCTGTGGGTGGCCGAGGTGCCCGAGCGCGAGCAGGCGGCCTGGCGCGCGTTCGCCGGCGAGGTCGGGCTCCTGTTCCAGATCGTGGACGACATCCTCGACGAGGACGGCTACGTGCGAGAGCGCGGCGCCGAGGGGGCGCGGGCGCTCGCGGATGAGACCGCCGAGCGCGCGCAGGCCCGCCTGGCGGAGGTGCCGGCCGACACGTCTGTGCTCGGCGGGATCGTCTCGAGCCTCGCGGCGCGGACCTCCTGAACGGCGCGCGATGGCCCGGCTCACGAACGACTCCGCGGAACTCGTCCCGCGCACGTCCTTCGACGGGCCCGAGCTTCACTTCGACTTCCCGGGGCTCGAGGTCGGCGTCGGCGAGTACGAGGAGGGACCGACCGGCTGCACGGTCTTCTCCTTCCCCGGGAGAGCGGTCGCCTCGATCGACGTTCGCGGCGGCTCGCCGGGCGTCAGCGGCGCGGGCTACGACCTCCTCGACTCCGTCTGCTTCGCCGGCGGCTCGCTCTACGGACTGGAGGCGGCCGCGGGGGTTGCGGCCGAGCACCTGGCCCGCCGCGAGTACCGGACCGGCTGGCTGGAGATTCCGATCGTGGCCGGCGCGATCGTCTACGACTGGGGGCCTCGGGACAACGCGGTGTACCCGGACAAGGAGCTCGGGCGGGCGGCGTTGCGGGCGTCGCGCGCGGGTGCCTTCCCGCTCGGCGCGCGGGGAGCGGGGCGCTCCGCGACCGTCGGGAAGCTGTTCGACTACGACGAGCGCGAGCCGGCCGGCCAGGGCGGCGCGTTCCGCGAGCTCGGCGAGACGAAAGTGGCCGTCTTCACCGTCGTCAACGCGATCGGCGCGATCGTCGACCGGGAGGGCACGGTCGTCCTCGGCCAGTACGACGCGGAGAGCGGGCTCCGGCGCGCGCTCGTCCCGGGCCTGGAGGAGCGCCTGGCGGACGGCCGCCCGGTTCGCACGCCACCGGGGAACACGACGCTGACCGTCGTCGCGACGAATCTGCAGCTCGACTCCCGCCAGCTCCGGACTCTGGGCCGGCAGGTGCACGCCTCGATGGCCCGGGCGATCCAGCCCTTCCACGCGCTCGAGGACGGGGACGTCCTCTTTGCCGTCTCCACCGGGGAGCTGGAGGGCGACCCGCTGCTCGACACGACCGCTCTGGGCGTGGTCGCGTCGGAGCTGGCCTGGGACGCCGTGCTCTCGGTGGCCGAGCACGCGGTGCGCTAGGAATGGCGGCGAAGAAGCGCCTGGACGTGTTGCTCGTCGAGCGCGGCCTCGCGGAGAGCCGCGCCCAGGCGCAGGCGCTCGTGCTGGCGGGGCTCGTGCCGGGGTACGAGAAGGCCGGACAGCAGGTGGACGAGTCGGCCGAGCTCACGGTCACCTCGCCTCCGCCGTACGTGTCGCGCGGAGGCGAGAAGCTCGCGCACGCCCTCGACGTGCTCGGCGTCGATCCGGCCGGGCGGGATTGCCTCGACGTCGGCGCGTCCACGGGAGGCTTCACCGACGTCCTGCTCCAGCGCGGCGCGGCGCGGGTGATCGCGCTCGACGTCGGCCGTGGGCAGCTTCACCCGCGCCTGCGGGCGGATCCGCGGGTGATCGTCCTCGAGCGGTCGAACGCGCGTGACCTGAAGGAGCTTCCGTTCGCGCCGCAGATCGTGACGTGCGACGTGTCGTTCATCGGCGTCCGCACGGCGCTCCCGCCGGCACTCGGGCTCGCCGCGCCGGGCTGGGAGGCGGTGGTACTCGTCAAGCCGCAGTTCGAGGCGGGCCGGGCTGAAGCGCGCCGTGGAGTCGTCCGCGACCCGGAGGTGTGGCGGCGTGTGCTGCAGGAGACCGCGGTGGCGACGGTCGCGTGGAAGGCCCAGGTCGTGGGCGTCGTAGACTCTGGCTTGCCCGGCCCGAAGGGGAACCGGGAGTTCTTCCTCCACCTCGTCCACCGCGAGAAGCCGGAGATTCCCGATGAGCTCGAAAGCTGGATCGACGAAGCAATCCGCTGAAGTGAAGCGAGCCGCCGTGATCACCCACGGTAAGCCCGACACGATCAGCGCCGCGCTGAAGCGGCTGCAGGCGGTCGCCGCCGGAGCCGGCGTCGAGCTGCTGTACCCGGACGAGGAGGTCGAGAAGCACCGGCTCGGGACCGACCACGGGGATGTCGCCGACGCAGACCTCGCGGTGGTGCTCGGCGGGGACGGAACGATGCTGCGCGCGCTGAAGCGGTTCCTCGGGACCGGCGTGCCGGTGATGGGAGTCAACTTCGGGCGCGTCGGGTTCCTCGCCGCCTGCGACGGCGATGCGCTCGAGGACGGTGTCGGCCGCGCGTTCGGCGGCGACTACCGGGTCGTCGAGCTTCCGGTGCTCGAGTGCGAGTCCGGCGACGACCGCTGGGCGGCGGTGAACGACGTCGTCGTGACGAGCTCGACCCTCGGGCGGATGATCGAGCTCGGCTGGGCCGTCGGCGGCGAAGACCTCGGCTCGCTGCCCTGCGACGGCCTGATCTGCTCGACCCCGTCCGGATCTACCGCGTACAACCTCTCGAACGGCGGGCCGGTGCTCGTCTGGGGGCTAGATGCCATGGCCGTCACGTTCGTCGCGCCGCACTCCCTGCACGGGCGCCCGCTCGTCGTACCGCGCGGCCGCGAGCTGTCGGTGGTGAACCAGACCGAGGACGTGGCGGCGACGGTTCTCGCCGACGGCCACCGCGTCCGGGAACTCGCGCCGGGCGAGGAGGTCGTCGCGCGCCTCGCCGAGGAGCGCAGCCTGCTCGCCACGCTTCCGGAAAGCACGTTCTTCAGCCGGTACCGCCGCATCTTCGCGTCGTAGCCGTTCCCGCGCCGCCGAATCGGCACGAAATCGGCACACAGTCGGCACACGTGAGCAGGCGCCGGGCCGGTACCGTCCCAAACCCCCACCCACCCTGGGGGCGCGCGTGAACATATAGGTGACGGCGCGGCGCGAGATCGGCCGTTTGAGCGGGTCGCCCCGCGCGGAGTCTCGGCGTAGCATCCAGACCGTGCTTCGCCGGCTCCGGATCGAAAACCTCGTTCTCATCCGCGAGGCCGAGCTCGCCTTCGCACCCGGCCTGAACGCGATCACCGGTGAGACCGGCGCAGGCAAGACGATCCTCGCGCAGGCGATCGGCCTCCTACTCGGGAGCCGCGGCGACGATTCCTTCGTCGGCCCGGACGGCGGGGAGGCCTACGTGGAGGCTGAGCTCGAGCCGCCGCCGGGCTTCTTCGAGGACGAGGGGCTCGCGGCACTCGCCGAGCTTCGACCCGACGACGAGGACGGCCTGGTGCTCGCGCGCCGGGTCTTTTCCGACGGGCGCACCCGGGCCTACGCGTGGGGCCGCGGCACCGCCCGGGACGACCTGGCCGCGGCGGGTGAGCGGCTGATTGCGATGTCGGGTCAGTTCGAGCAGCGCCGCCTGGCCCGTCCCTCGTACCAGCTCGACCTGCTCGACGCGTTCGCCGGAGAGAAGCAGGCCGAGCGCCGCTCGGAGCTCCGCCTCGCCTGGCGCGAGCTTGGAGCCGCCCGGCGTCGCCACGATGAGCTCGCTCAGGGTGCCGCGGGCGCCGAGGCGAGGATGGCCGAGCTGCGCGCCCTCGTCGAGGACACGAACGGCCTCGAGCCGGGCGGCGAGGAGTCTCTCCGCGCGGAGCGAGAGCGCCTGCGCCACGCGACCGAGCTCGCGGTGGGCGTCGCGGCCGCGGGGGAAGCAATCGCACCAGAGGAAGGGGACGGCGCTGCGGGGCTGGCGGCGCTCGCCGGTCGCGCGCTGGCACCGGTGGAGCAGCTCGCGCCCGAGCTCGAGCGAGCGGCCGGCGAGCTGCGAGATGCGGAGATGCGCCTACGCGAGACGGCGTCGGATCTCCGCGCGTTCCTCTCATCGCTCGAGGCTGAGCCGGACCGCCTCGAGGGCATCGAGGGCGACCTCGACCGGATCGCCGAGGCAAAACGGCGGTTCCGGTGCGCGACCTACGAGGAGCTGCTCGAGCGCGCGGCCGAGGCGAGGCAGGAGGTGGCCGCCGTCGAGGGCGGCGCGGATCCGGTCACCGCTGCGGCCGAGACGCTGCACGCTGCGGAGAAGCGGGTCGAGAAGCTCTCCTCCGCTCTGCGGACGGGCCGCGACCAGGCCGCGGAGCCTTTCTCGGCCGCGGTGGCCGAGGAGCTGAGGGGGATCGGCCTCGGCGAGGGCGAGTTCCGCGTCGATCTGCGGCCGACCGATCCCGGGCCGACGGGCGGCGACGAGGTCGCGTTCGTGATCCGGCCGAATCCGGGGCTGCCGTTTGCGCCGGTGGCCGAGACCGCTTCCGGCGGCGAGCTCTCGCGGATCGCGCTGGCGATCGCCGCGGTTGGCGGGGGGGAGACGATGGTCTTCGACGAGATAGACGCCGGGATCGGAGGACAGACGGCGCATGCCGTGGGCGAGACTCTGCGTCGCCTCTCCTCGCGCGCTCAGGTCGTGACGATCACCCACCTGCCACAGATCGCCAGCCTCGCCGAGCGCCACTTCCGGGTCGAGAAGGTGCCCGGCGATCCGACTCACACGCGCATCGAGCCGCTCGACGAGATCGAGCGCGCGGAGGAGATCCGCCGCATGCTCGGCGGCGAGGAGTTCATCGCGGCCGTCCAGGCTGAGCGGTCGCCATGAGCTTCATCGAGTTCACCGGGACGGCCCGCCTGGGACGCCGGACGAAGAACCTCGTCCGGCGGCTCGGCCCCGGCGACGTGGCGATCATCGACCACCAGGATCTCGACCGCGCCTCCGCGGAGGAGCTGCTCGAATCGGGCGTGCGGGTAGTCGTGAACGTGGCGCCCTCGCAGAGCGGGCGCTTTCCGAATCCCGGGCCTCTGCTCCTCGTGCGCGGCGGCGTGCGCCTCATCGACGCCCTGGGGGCGCCGCTCTTCGACGAGCTCATCGACGGCGAGCACGTGACCGTTCGAGGTGCCGGACTCTTCCGGAACGGAAGCTGTCTCGCGACGGGCCGGGCACTCGACGCGCAAGAGCTCGAGACGGCTCTTGCCGAGCAGCGTGCGCGTGTGACCGACGCGCTCGAGGTGTTCGCCGAGAACACGCTCATGTACCTGCGCGAGGAGGGGCGGCTGCTTGCCGAGGGGATCGACTTCCCGCCCCTGAGGACGCGCTTCCGCGAGCGGCACGTCCTTGTCGTCGCCCGTGGCCCGGGCTACAAGCGCGACCTCGCGATCGTCCGCTCGTACGTGCGCGACTTCAAGCCCGTCATCGTCGGGGTCGACGGCGGAGCGGACGCGCTGCTCCAGACGGGAATCCGACCGCACGTGATCGTCGGCGACATGGATTCCGTCTCCGACGATTCCCTCAGGTGTGGTGCCGAGCTCGTCGTCCACGCCTACCGCCACGGAGCCGCGCCGGGCGCCGAGCGCCTCGAGCGGCTCGGCCTCGAGTACAGCTCCGTCGCCGCCCCCGGGATCAGCGAGGACGTTGCCCTGCTGCTCGCGTACGAGAGAGGCGCGGAGCTGATCGTCGCGGTCGGGACGCATTTCAACCTGATCGAGTTCCTCGAGCGCGACCGCGCCGGGATGTCCTCGACCTTCGTCACGCGGTTGAAGGTGGGGGAGATCCTGGTCGACGCGAAGGGCGTCTCGCGCCTGGTCAGCCGCCAGGTGGGCCTCTGGCCGCTGATCGCGTTCGCACTGGCCGGCCTGGCCGCGGTCGTGGTCGCGATCCTCGCCTCGCCCGGGCTGCGCCACTTCATCGGGCTGCTGAGCGACCGCATCCGGAGCCTCCTCGGCCTTGGCTGATCGAGCCGCCGCCCTTCCGGCCGTGTCCCCGGCGCGGTAGCCCCAACCTCCTCCCCGATGCGATCGTATCGGGGAAATCCGCATCTGTGGCGCGCGGAATTGCGCCGAAATAGCAACACTTCAGCCGTGCCCAGGGCCACATCCAACCGTGAGCTCCTCGCGCCGCCCGAAGACGTCTGGGCGTTCGTCGCGGAGCCATTCCACCTCTCCGACTGGTGGCCTGGTGTCCGCGGCGTCAAACCCGACCGTCGCGGGCTCGCCCCGGGTGCGCGCTGGGAGCTGACCGCCCCGCCGCAGGGCCGCGGGCTCCTCGGGAGCGTCCTCGGGAGCCCGCGTACGATGCGCACCCTGGTCGTGATGGATGTGCGGACCAACGAGCTTCTGCGTCTCCTCTTCGCGGAGGACGGAATCGAGGCCGAGCTCCGCCTCGAGCCAACCGACGACAGCCGGACCCAGGCGACGTTGACCGTCGAAGGGGGCTGGCTCCGCCTGAACCACTCGCTGCCGCGGTCGGCGCTCAACCGGCTTCACGCGCTGTGCCAGACTGCTGCCGAGCTCTGAGATGTTCGACCTCCGCTACCACGTTGCCTCGCTGACCGCCGTCTTCCTGGCGCTGGTGATCGGCATCCTCGTCGGCGTCGGCCTCGCCGATCGCGGACTCTTCGACCAGGCGAAGAAGAGCCTGCTCGAGCGGCGGGTTACGCAGCTCCAGACGCAGCTCGACCAGGCATCGCAGCGCTCTGCCCTCTCCGACCGGGAGCAGAAGGCGGCGCAGCTGTACGTGAACGAGACCTACCCCGTGCTCGTCCACAACCGGCTGCGTGGCAAGCGCATCGCCGTCGTCTTCATCGGCTCGGCGGACGGAAAGGTGCGCTCTGCCGTCTCACAGGCGCTCACCGACGCCGGCGCTCAGCAGGTTCGCCTACGCGCCCTGAAGATGCCCATCGACGCCTCGACCGTCGACGCGAGGCTCGCGAGCCAGACCGACGGCAACAACTACATCGGCAAGGCGAAGCTCGAGACCCTCGGGAAGGCGCTCGGAAAGGAGCTCGTCGACGGCGGGGATACACCGCTCTGGGACACGCTCACGGACACGCTTGTCGAGGAGCAGTTCGGCGGTGGGAAGGAGCCAGTGGACGGCGTGGTCGTCGCGAGGACGGTCCCGCCGCAGCGCGCCGGGACCAGCAGGTTCCTCCTCGGGCTCTACAAGGGGCTGGGCTCGTCGGGCCTGCCGGCGGTCGGAGTGGAGACGACCGACGCGGCCCATTCGGCCGTGGCCGTCTTCCGACGCGCCGGGCTGTCGAGCGTCGACGACATCGACACCGCCGGCGGCCGCCTGGGCATCGTGCTCCTGCTCGCGGGCTCGCCCTCCGGCCAGTACGGCCTGAAGCCCTCGGCGAAGCAGTCGTTCCCGCCGTTCCCGGTCGTCGCGCGCACGGGTGGCTGAACCACTGACGATCCTCGTCGCGGCGCGCGACGAGGAGGCGTCGATCGGGACGGCAGTCGGCGCTCTTCGAGCCGCGTTCCCAGACGCCGAGGTGCTCGTCGCCGACGACGGCTCGCGCGACGGCACCGCCGCCGCGGCGGAGCGCGCGGGCGCTCGCGTCGTCCGGCTGCCGCGCCTCGGCAAGGGCCAGGCGCTGACGCTTGCCGAGCGGGAGGCCCGCCCGGGGGCGCTCCTCCTCTGCGACGCCGACCTCGAAGGCGATGTCGCGCCCCTGCTCGACACCGACGCCGATCTCTCGATCGCCGCTTTCGCAGAACGGCAGGGCGGCGGCTTCGGGCTCGCGAAGCGCGCCGCGCGCTCGCTCGTCAGCGCGTTCTCCGGCTTCGAGGCGCGCGAGCCGCTCTCCGGCCAGCGCGCGCTCTCGCCCGCCGCGCGCGAAGCCTGCTTTCCGACCGCCCCCGGCTTCGGCTGCGAGGTGCGGATGACGATCGACGCGGTTCGCGAAGGGCTCAGCGTCGAGGAGCTCGATCTGCCGCTGCGCCACCGCGCGACCGAGCGCGATGCATGGGGCTTCGTCCACCGGGGGCGCCAGCTCCTGGAGGCGGCGCTCGCATGCGGGCCGCTCGCCCCCAATTACCGCGGCCTGCGCCTGCCGCTCGTGGGGGCGCTCGTCGCGCTCGGCGGACTCCGAGCCCCGCGCCGCGTGGCCCTGAGCGTGGCCGGGATCGCCTTGCTCGGCCTCGTCGACGACCTTCGCAGCGGCCCCGAGCGAGGCTTCCGCTCGCACCTCGGCGCAGGGCGCACGACGGGGGTGCTGAAAGCGGTCGGCATCCCGGTGCTCGCGCTCGCGGCGACCCGCTCCCTCTCCGGCGCGGCGCTCGTCTCGCTGTCGGCCAACGGGCTCAACCTGCTCGACACCCGGCCCGGACGCGCGCTGAAAGCGTTCCTCGCGGGTGCCGCGCTGCTCCGCGGCCCGACCCGCTCCTACGTCGCGGTTGCCGTCTTGCTCGCTCCGTACGATCTTCGCGAGATGACGATGCTCGGTGACGCCGGGTCGAACGCCCTTGGGGCCGTGCTAGGTTACGGGTCCGTGACAAGGCTCACGGCTCGGGGGCGTCGATTCGCGATTGCATCGCTCGTCGCCCTGACCGTCCTCGGCGAGACCATCTCTCTCGGAGACGTGCTCGAGCGGACCCCGGTGCTCTCCGATCTCGACCGCCTGGGACGGCCGGACTGATGGCGCGGCGGCCGCCGAAGTACGTCTTCGTCACCGGCGGCGTCGTCTCGTCCCTCGGCAAGGGGATCACCGCCTCCTCGCTCGGGCGCCTGCTCAAGGCGCGCGGCCTCAAGGTGCAGATGCAGAAGTTCGACCCGTACATCAACGTCGACCCGGGCACGATGAGCCCGTTCCAGCACGGCGAGGTGTTCGTCACCGAGGACGGCGCCGAGACTGACCTCGACATCGGCCACTACGAGCGCTTCATCGACGAGAACCTCTCGCGCACGGCCAACCACACAGCGGGCTCGATCTGGGACCGCGTGATCCGCAAGGAGCGCAAGGGCGAGTACCTCGGCTCGACGGTGCAGGTGATCCCGCACATCACGAACGAGATCAAGGAGCGGATTCGCAGCGCGACCGAGGCGAGCGATTGCGACGTGGTCGTGACCGAGATCGGCGGGACGGTCGGCGACATCGAGTCGCTTCCGTTCCTCGAGGCGATCCGTCAGTTCCGGCGCGAGGCAGGCCCCGAGAACGTCTGCTACGTCCACGTCACGCTCGTGCCGTTCATCGAGACCGCCGGCGAGTTGAAGACGAAGCCGACCCAGCACTCGGTCAACGAGCTGCGCCGGATCGGCATCCACCCCGACGTGATCGTCGCGCGCTCGCGCGACTCGATCTCGCCGGACATCCGCGACAAGATCGCGCTTTTCGCCGACCTCGACCCCGACGCGGTGGTCGCGAACCGCGACGTCTCCGACCTCTACCTCGTCCCGTCGGCCCTTCAGGAGGAGGGCTTCGACACGCTCGTCTGCGAGAAGCTCGGCCTGCCGGCGGGAGACGCCGACCTCGGCGAGTGGCTCGAGCTGACCGAGCGCATCCGCGCACGGCGCGACGGCGAGGTCGAGATCGCGCTCGTCGGCAAGTACGTGAAGCTCCGCGACGCATACCTCTCGGTGCACGAGGCGCTCCGGCACGCGGGCGTCCACCACGGGTGCTCGGTCAACGTCCGCTGGTTCGACGCCGAGGGCATGTCGCTCGAGGAGGCCCAGGGCGAGCTCGAGCACGTGGACGGTGTCCTCATTCCCGGCGGGTTCGGCTCGCGCGGCTGGGAGGGGAAGATCCTCGCCTGCCGGGTTGCCCGCGAGTACGGCATTCCGTACCTGGGGCTGTGCCTCGGCATGCACGTCGCCGTGTCCGAGTACGCCCGCCACGTCGTGGGGCTCGACGGGGCGAACTCGACCGAGATGGACCCGGAGACGCCGTACCCTGTCATCGACCTCCTTCCCGAGCAGAAAGAGATCGAGGACCTGGGCGGGACGATGCGGCTCGGCGCCCAGGCGGTCGAGCTGGCCGAGGGCACGCGCGCGCTCGGCGCGTACGGCGAGCCCGTGGTCCACGAGCGGCATCGACACCGCTACGAGGTCAACAACCACTTCCGGGCGATGCTGGTCGAGGCCGGGCTGATCGTCTCCGGCACGTTCCAGGAAGGCCGGCTGGTCGAGATCGTGGAGCTCGCGGACCATCCGTGGTTCGTCGCAAGTCAGTTCCACCCCGAGTTCAAGTCGCGCCCGACGAGGCCCGCGCCGCTCTTCCGCGATTTCGTCGGCGCGGCCTTCGCGCGCTCGCGCGAGCGAGCCGGGACCGCAGTCAGCGCAGCGGTTAAGTCCTAGAATCGCGCCGGTGAGACCCGGCTGGGCCCCGGACGTGCTTTCGCTCTTCCTCGAGCTGGCGGCGCTGCCGAGCCCGCCCGGCGAGGAACGGGCGGTGGCCGATCGCGTCATCGACTACATGCGGGCGCTGGGTGTCGAGCCGGACGAGGACGACGCGGGCGCCCGGATCGGCTCGTCCATGGGGAACGTCTACGGCCGGATCGCCCCGAACTGCTCGGGCGGCGTGCCGCTCTTCTTGTGCGCTCACCTCGACACGGTCCCGCTCGAAGGGCCCGTCGAGCCGGTCGTCGGAGAGGACGGGTTCGTCCGGAACAGGGGCGGGACGATCCTCGGTGCCGACAACAAGGCGGCGGTCGCGGCGATGCTCGAGGCGACGGCGCGCCTCGTCGACGAGGGTCGCGGGCATGCGGGGGTCGAGCTGCTCTTCACGCCGATGGAAGAGATCGGGCTGCTTGGCGCGGAGGCGTTCGACGAGCAGCGGTTGCAGGCGCGCGCCGGTTACGTCTACGACCACGCCGGCCCGATCGGGGAGGTGATCCTCGGCGCTCCGTACCAGACCAAGCTCGACGTGACGTTCCACGGCCGCGCCGCCCACGCCGGCATGTTCCCGGAGGAGGGCCGCTCCGCGATCGCGGCCGCGGCCCGCGCGATCGCCGACCTCAGGCTCGGGCGGCTCGACGACGAGACCACCGCGAACGTGGGCGGGATCCGGGGCGGGACGGCGCGCAACGTCGTTCCCGAGCACTGCAGCTTCGACGCCGAGGCGCGGAGTCACGACGAGGGCAAGCTGGCCGAGCTAGTGCAGGAGATGCTCGAGACGATCACGTTCGCCGCGAGCCTCGCGGAGTGCGAGGTGGAGACGCAGGTCGAGGGCTCCTCGCGCGGCTACCGCTTCCGGCGCGACGACCTTCCGGTTCGGCTGGCGGCCTCCGCGCTCGAGCGGACCGGGCGCGAGCCGAGCTTCATCCTCTCCGGAGGCGGGGCCGACGCGAACGTCTTCAACGAGCGTGGCCTCCAGTGCGTGAACCTCGCAAACGGGATGACGGACATCCACACGCCCGACGAGCGGATCGCTGTCGCCGATCTCGAGGCGATGGTCGACGTGACCTTGGCGCTCGTCGACTCCGCGGCTGCGGAAGAGCACTAGCGTGCCGCTGAGCCTGCGCCGCGGGCGGGTCACCGCGATCGTCGAGGAGCACGAAGGCCTCGTGCGGCTCGAGGTGGACGGAACAGCCTGCGTCGCCTATCCGTGGCTCACGGGGCCGGTCGAGCTCGACGACGAGGTGCTCGTGAACGTCCAAGCGCGAGAGCTCGGGCTCGGCTCGGGCGGCTTCGACGTTCTCTACGCGAACCTGACCCGTGGCCTCGACCTGCCGCCGGCGGAGGGCGCTCACGTGATGAAGCTGCCGTACACGCCGCTCCAGGCGGCTGCGCTCCACGCGGAGGAGGCCGGGCCGCTCGCAGACGACCTCGATGGGATGCCGGTCGTCTGCTGCTCGCTGCACAGCCAGCTCACGCCCGCGTGCGCCGGGCTCGGAGGCGACCTTCGCGTTGCCTACGTGCAGGTGCCGGGCGGGGCCTTGCCGCTGCGGCTCTCCGACGCGGTCCGGGCGTTGCGGGAGCGCGGGTTGCTCGCGACGACGGTTTCCACCGGCGCGTGCTTCGGGGGCGACGTCGAGAGCGTCGGCGTCGCATCCGCTCTCGCGTGGGCCGCCGCCGCGGGCCACGACGCCGTGGTCTGCGCGATCGGCCCGGGGATCGTCGGCACCGGATCCAGGCTCGGCCATGGCGGTCTCGCCGCGGCGGAGGCGGTCAATGCGGCCGCGGCTCTCGGAGGTTCCCCGGTGCTCGCCGCGCGAGTCTCGAGCGCCGACGAGCGCGAGCGGCACCGTGGCGTCTCCCACCACACGCAGAGCGTGCTCGCGCTCTGCTCCGGCGGCGTCACCGTCGCCTGGCCGGCCGGGCTCGAGGCGCCGGCCTGGGTCGAGCCGCGACAGGAGGTCGACGTCGAAGGCTGGGAGGAGGAGTGCGGCGGCCTGACGCTCTCCCACATGGGACGCGGCCCGGCAGCAGAGCCCTGGTTCTTCGCCGCGGCGTTCGCGGCCGGACGGCTGGCGCAGAGCCTGGCGGGGTGATGGAGGAGCGCAGGCTCGGGCCCGTCGTCGGCCTCGGCACCTGGAACACGTTCGGGGGCGACGCGGCGCTCGCGCGCGAGGTCGTCGACGCGGCGTTCGGGGCGGGGACGCGGCTCGTCGACTCATCCCCGATGTACGGCGAGGCCGAGCGCTCGCTCTCAGCCGCCCTCGAGGGGAGGCGGGAGGAGGCGGTCGTGGCGACGAAGATCTGGTCGCCGGCCCTGGAGGACGGGATGCGGCATTTCCGGCAACAGCTCGAGTGGTTCGGTCGCGTCGACGTGGAGCAGGTGCACAACCTCGTCTCCTGGCGCGAGCACCTTCCCTGGCTCGAGCGCGAGCAGGCAGAGGGCCGCGTCGGCCGGATCGGCGTGACGCACTACGATTCCTCCGCCTTCGGCGAGCTGGAGATCGCCTTGCGGACGGGGCGCTTCCAGGCCGTCCAGGTGCCGCTGAACCCCCGCGAGCGGGAGTGCGAGCAGCGGCTGCTGCCCTTGGCTGCGGAGCTCGACGTCGCGGTGATCGTCATGCGCCCGCTCGACCAGGGGGCGCTCCTGCACCGGACGCCTTCCCAGGCTGACCTGGAGCCGCTACGGGAGGCCGGCGTCACGACCTGGCCTCAGGCGCTGCTGAAGTGGGCGCTCTCCGACGAGCGGGTGGACGTGGTCATCCCGGCCACGCGAGCCCCCGAGCATGCGCGCGTGAACGCGGCAGCGGGGCGGCCGCCCTGGCTGGGCCCGGACGATCGGCGGCTCGTCGAGCGTCTAGCGGGCGCCTAGGGCCAACCGACACGAACACCACCAGCGCCCTGTAGTTCGGTTCGCCCGGCCTCCTCCCCAAGGCGATCGTAACGAGCAAACGCGGACGGGTGGGTGACGGGACCGTGACGAATGTGCAACAACGCTGTCCCTGACGCGGCGGTGCAAAATCCCGCCAGAAGCTAGGGTTTCTCGCCCATGAAGGTCGGCGTCGTGAAGGAGATCAAGGCGGACGAGTACCGCGTCGCGCTCACCCCGGCGGGTGCGCGCGAGCTCGTGCAGCACGGCCACGAGGTGCTCGTCGAGAGCGGCGCCGGCGACGGCAGCTCGTTCCCGGACGACGCGTACCACGCGGTCGGCGCGAAGTCTGCGCCAGCGGAGGAGGTCTGGGGCGAGGCGGAGCTCCTGCTCAAGGTCAAGGAGCCGCTGCCCTCCGAGTATCCGCTGCTCCGTCCCGGCCTCGTCCTCTTCACGTACCTCCACCTCGCCGCGAGCGAGGAGCTGACCCGCGCGCTCGCCGAGAGCGGCGCCGCGTGCGTCGCCTACGAGACCGTAGAAACGGACGACCGGGCGCTCCCTCTGCTCGCGCCGATGAGCGAGATCGCCGGGCGCCTGGGCGCGCAGGCGGGTGCGTACTTCCTGGAGAAGCCGCTTGGCGGCCGCGGCCTGCTGCTCGGCGGTGTCCCAGGCGTTGCCCCCGGGCGCGTGCTCGTGATCGGCGGCGGGATTGTCGGCTACAACGCCGCCGTGATCGCGCTCGGTCTTGGGGCGAGCGTGACCATTCTCGAGCGTTCGATCGACCGGATGCGCCACCTGGACGACATCCTCTCCGGCCGGGTCAGCCTGATCATGTCGTCAAGTCTCCAGGTCGAGGAGTCGATCGTCGAGGCGGACGTCGTGATCGGCGCGGTACTGATCCCGGGCGCGGTCGCCCCGAAGCTCGTCACGCGCGCGATGGTGGCTGCGATGAGGGAGGGCGCGGTCCTGTGCGACGTCGCGATCGACCAGGGCGGGTGCGCGGAGACCTCCCACCCGACCACGCACAGCGAGCCGGTCTACGTGGTGGACGGCGTGACGCATTACTGCGTCGCGAACATGCCCGGCGCCGTTCCCATCACGTCGACAAAAGCGCTCACCAACGTGACGCTCCCGTATGTCGAGGCGATCGCGGGCTACGGGCTCGCCGAGGCCGTCGCGCGGGACCGGGCGCTCGCCCGGGGCGTAAACGTGCTCGACGGGAAGATCACGTACGAGGCGGTGGCCGAGGCGCACGGCCTCGACTTCCATCCGCTCGAGGACGTGCTGCCTCTCTCGCCGGTCTGAAGGTCGCCGGCTAGCTTCGGCTCTGGCTCTGCTTGCTCTTCGTCGGGCTGATCTTCACGACGAGCCAGGTGACGCCGGCGGCGCACGCGACGACGCACACCGAGAAGACGATCAGACCGAACAGCCCCAGGACGTTGTCCACGACCAACCTAGAATAGCCGGGTGCCGCGCGCTTGCGTGATCGTGCTGGATGCCGTTGGCGCGGGAGCGCTGCCGGATGCCGCTGCGTATGGAGACGAAGGCTCGGACACGCTCGGCAACGTGGCCCGCGCCGTCGGTGGCCTGGATCTTCCGAACCTCGAGGCGCTCGGCCTCGGCAACATCGAGCCGCTCGAGGGCTGCCCGCCCCAGCCCGGAGCGCCTGCGGTCGCGGGCCGGCTGCTCGAGCGCTCGAAGGGCAAGGACACGACCGCGGGACACTGGGAGCTGATGGGGATCGTGACGCCGACGCCGTTTCCCACGTACCCGCAGGGCTTCCCGCATGACGTGATCGACCCGTTCATGCACCGGACGGGCCGTGGGGTTCTCGGCAACAAGCCTGCCTCCGGCACCGAGATCATCCAGGAGCTGGGCGAGGAGCACCAGCGGACCGGGAAGTGGATCGTCTACACGTCGGCCGACTCCGTCTTCCAGATCGCCGCCCACGAGGAGACGATTCCGCTCGAGGAGCTCTACGAGGCCTGCCGGACCGCGCGGGAGATCCTGACGGGGAAGCACGCAGTAGGACGCGTGATCGCGCGCCCGTTCGTCGGTGAGCCGGGCGCCTACGAGCGGACGCCGAACCGCCACGACTTCTCCCTCGAGCCGCGCCGGCCGAACTACCTGACCCTGGTGCGCGAAGCCGGCCAGAAGGTGCACGGCGTCGGGAAGATCGGCGACATCTTCGCGGGCTGCGACATCGACGAGTCGCGCCCGACGAAGTCCAACGTCGAAGGGATCCAGCAGATTGAGACGCTCCTGAACGAGCTCGACGACGGGCTCGTCTTCACGAACCTGGTCGAGACGGACATGCTCTGGGGCCACCGCAACGACCCGGTGAATTTCCATCGCTGCCTCCAGGACTTCGATAGGCGGCTCCCCGACCTGCTCGCCGCACTCCGGCCTCAGGATCTCTTGATCCTCACCTCGGACCACGGCTGCGACCCGACGACGCCGTCCACCGATCACTCCCGCGAGCACGCGCTCCTGCTCGCGTACGTGGAAGGGCGGAACGCAGCCGGACGGATCCACGAGGGCGAGTTCGCCGATGTGGGCTCGACCGTCAACGCGTGGCTGGGTGGAAAGTCGCCGAGGAGAGCGCTCCCCGGGCAGCCGATCGTCGAGCCGTGAGACTGAACGACCCCGAGCTCGTCCGGCAGCAGTACGAGACCGAGGCCGGTCTGGCGGTTCGGCGGGAAGCGCAGCAGCGGTTCCGAAAGGGGCCCGACGGGTTCGACACCGCGTTCGCCGCGGTCGCGGAGGGGTCCCCTCGCCGTGTGCTTGAGGTCGGGTGCGGGATGGGCCAGTTCGCGGAGCGCGTGGCCCGCGAGACCGGGGCAGAGGTCGTCGCCACGGATCTCTCGCCGCGGATGGTCGAGCTAGCAGCCTCGCGAGGCCTGGACGCCCGCCTGGCCGACGTCCAGGCGCTGCCGTTCGCGGACGGGGAGTTCGACTGCGCGGTCGCCAACGCGATGCTCTACCACGTGGCTGATCTCGAGCGCGCGCTCGCCGAGCTCGCCCGCGTGCTCGAGCCCGGCGGACGGCTCGTCGCGACGACCATCGGCGCCGAGCACATGGCGGACGTCTGGCGGCTCGTCGGCTACGAGGTGCCCGAGCGGCATTTCTCCCGCGAGACCGGGGAGGAGCCGCTTCGCCGCCACTTCGCGAGCGTGGAGCGGCACGACGTGGACGCCGAGCTCGTGTTTCCCGACGCCGACGCGGTCCGGGAGTACGTCGACTCGACGCTGTTCGCGAAGGCGGTCGCGCGCCCGCTCCCGGACTTCGAGGGCCCGTTCACATCGAGGACGCGCGTGACAGTCTTCGTGGCCGAGCGATGATCCATCCCGTCGAGCTGATCGAGCGCAAGCGAAACGGTGGGGAGCTGAGCGCACAGGAGCTCGAGGAGCTGATGCTCGGGTACGCGCGCGACGAGATTCCGGACTATCAGCTCGCCGCGTTCTGCATGGCGGTCTTCTTCCGCGGTCTGACCGGCGCCGAGACCGAGGCGTTGTGCCAGGCCATGATCAAGACCGGCGAGACGATCGACCTGCACGCGGCCCTCGGTCGCAAGGCGGTCGACAAGCACTCGACCGGGGGTGTCGGCGACAAGACGTCGATCGCGGTTGGCCCGATCGTCGCGGCCTGCGGCGTGCCGTTCGCGAAGATGAGCGGCAGAGGCCTCGGGCACACCGGCGGAACGCTCGACAAGCTCGAGTCGATCTCCGGCTTCAGGGTGGAGCTCTCGACCGACGAGTTCATCGCGCAGGTCCGCGACGCAGGGATGGCGATCGTCGGAGCGACCGCCGACCTGGTGCCAGCGGACAAGCGGCTGTACGCGCTCCGGGACGTCACCGCCACGGTGGACAACTACTCGCTCATCGCCGCGAGCATCATGTCCAAGAAGATCGCGGGCGGAGCAGAGGCGATCGTCCTCGACGTCAAGGTCGGCGACGGCGCGTTCATGAAGTCGGTCGACGACGCCCGGATCCTCGCCGAGGTGATGCTGGACCTCGGGAGCCGCTTCGGGCGCGAGGTCGTCTGTCTCCTGACGGACATGGACCAGCCGCTCGGACGCGCGGTCGGAAACGCGCTCGAGATCCGTGAGGCGGTGGCGACTCTTCGGGGCGAAGGCCCGTCCGACTTCGTCGAGCTCGTCCAGGCGGCCAGCGCTCGCTTGCTCGCGGTCTCCGACCTCGGGATCGACGAGGACGAGGCGCGGGAGCGCGTGCTGAGGGCCATCGAGGACGGAAGTGCCGTCGAAAGCTACGAGCGCTGGATCCGCGCCCAGGGTGGCGACGCTGACCAGGACGCCCTTCCAACCGCCCCCGTCGTGCGCGAGGTCACCTCACCACGGGAAGGCCACATTGCGCGCCTGGGGGCAGTCCGCGTCGGGCAGGCAGCGCTTCATCTCGGCGCGGGCCGCCAGACGAAGGACGATACGATCGACCACGCGGTCGGCGTCGTCTGCCTCCGCAAGCGTGGAGACTACGTCGCCCACGGCGAGCCGCTCGCGGAGATCCACGCGAGGACAGAGGACGCAGCCGCCGAGGCCGCCCGCGAACTGGAAGCCGCGTACGAGCTCGCCGACGAGGCGCCGCCGGAGCACTCGGTCGTGCTCGAAACGCTCGCCTGAGCGACCGCCGCCGACACGCGGACACGATGGCCTGCCCGGTGTGCTCGTGCCGGGAGACGCCCGTGCAGGGCTAGGCTGACTCCATGCCCGAGCTACCCGAGGTCGAGACCGTCCGGGCACAGCTCGAGCACAGGCTCGTCGAGCGCCGCTTCGAGCATGTCGAGATCGTCGACCCGCGGCTCACCCGGCCGTTCGACCCCGCCGGAGTGGCCGATGGGCTCGAGGGAGAGCAGGTCGCAGCTCTCGAACGCCGCGGCAAGTATCTGATTGTTCGATTCGAGAGTGGTCGGTGTCTCCTGGTTCACCTCCGAATGACGGGACAGCTTCTGCACGCGAACGGCGGATCGCTGCCGGCGGAGGATCCTCACCGTCGTGCTGTTGTCAGGTTAGACGACGGAGCGGACGTCGTGTACCGGGACGTGCGGCGCTTCGGTACCTGGCAGCTCTTCGAGCCCGGCGAGCTCGAGCCGTATCTCGGGGAGCGCGTCGGGCCGGAGCCTCTCGCGCGCGCGTTCACGCCAGGGCGTCTCGCAGATGTGCTTGCCGGCCGCCGGGCCCCTGTGAAGGCGACCGTGCTGGACCAGCGCCGGCTGGCCGGGGTCGGGAACATCTACGCGGACGAGGCGCTCTGGCGAGCCCGGGTTCATCCGCTCGTGCCGGCGGGCAAGCTCGACGCGGACGAGCTTGCGGCCCTCCACCGTGGGATTCGCTCGGCCCTGAGGGCGGGAATCGAGCGCCAGGGCGCGACGCTGAGTGACTATCGCGCACCCGACGGGAGCTCGGGCCGAATGCAGGACGAGTTCAAGGTCTACGGCCGTGAGGGCGAGCCTTGCGACCGCTGCGGGACGCCGATCGAGAAGATCCGGGCGGCCGGTCGAGGCACCTGGTACTGCCCGTCCTGCCAGCGGCTCCGGTAGCGGCCAGGGCCGGATCTAGACTTGGGCCGAGTGGGCCGCATGTACAAGACCGAGGCGGTGGTACTGCGGTCGTTTCGGCTGGGGGAGGCCGACCGCGTGCTGCATCTCTACACGCTCGACCGCGGACGGATCGGGGCCGTCGCAAAAGGCGTGCGAAAGACGAAGTCGCGATTCGGGGCGCGCCTCGAGCCGCTCAGCCACGGCGAGCTACTGCTGCATCAGGGCGCGGGAGAGCTCCAGACCGTCACCGGGGTGGAGCTGATCCGGTCCCACCGCGAGGCTCGCGAGCAGCCGTACCGTCTCGGAGTCGGGCTCGTCGGCGCGGAGGCGATGCTTCGTCTATTCCCCGAGCAGGAGGCGAACGAGCGCGCCTTCCGGGCACTGGCGCGCTTTCTCGACCTCCTTGACGAGCTCGAGCCGGGAGATCCTGGCCGGTGCGGCGTGGATCCGCTGGTGCTGTCGTTCCAGCTGAAGCTGCTCTGGCTCTCCGGCTATCTCCCGCACGTCACGAGTTGCGCCGAGTGCGGAGCCGAGACCGATCTCACCGGCTACTCGCCGAAGGCCGGGGGCGCGGTCTGTGGTGCCTGCGCGAACGGCACGGCAATGCCGCTGTCTCGCGAGGGGCTGCTCGGGATCGAGGGCTTGCTCCGGCGCCCGCTGGCCGAGGCCAAGACGGCCGGCCTGACCGACCGTGGCGCGCGCGAGGCCCTCCAGGTCATCACTGCCTCCTACGAGTACCACGGCGGATTCCGCCTGCGCACGCTCTCCGCGTAGGCGCTCGATGCGCAGGCCAGCGGGGCCGTTAGGCTCACCCGGGTGAACTTCCAGGAGATGATCCGCGCGCTCGAAGGGTACTGGGCCGACGAGGGCTGCGTCCTGATGCAGCCGTACCACACCGAGCTGGCGGCGGGAACGATGAACCCGGCGACGTTCCTTCGCTGTCTCGGCCCGGAGCCGTGGAAGACGGCCTACGTCGAGCCGGTGATCCGCCCACTGGACGGTCGCTACGGCGAGAACCCGTACCGGTTCCAGCACTACTTCCAGTACCAGGTGATCCTGAAGCCGGCGCCCGAGGACGTACTCGACCGCTACTTCGGCTCGCTCGAGGCGATCGGAATCGACCTCCAGAGGCACGACATCCGTCTCGTCGAGGACGACTGGGAGCAGCCGACGCTCGGGGCGTGGGGCCTCGGCTGGGAGGTCTGGTGCGACGGGATGGAGATCACGCAGTGGACGTACTTCCAGCAGCTCGGCGGCTTCGACGTCGAGCTCGTTCCGGCGGAGATGACGTACGGGCTCGAGCGGCTGGCGATGTTCCTGCAAGGAAAGCGCACCGCGTTCGAGCTGGAATGGACGCCCGGCGTGACCTGGGGCGAGGTCTACCGCGAGAGCGAGCGACAGTGGTCGACGTACAACTTCGAGGCCGCTCCTGTGGACACTCTTACGAAACGCTTCACCGAGCACGAGGAGGAGTGCCGGCGCCTCCTCGAGCGCGGCCTCCCGTTGCCGGCATACGACCAGGTCCTGAAGTGCTCCCACACGTTCAACCTCCTCGATGCGCGAGGGGCGATCTCGGCGACCGAGCGCGCCGTGTACATCGGGCGGGTCCGTGCCCTGGCCCGGGACGTGGCGAAGCTCTACCTGGAGGCATATGGCGACGCTGCTGCTTGAGATCGGCTGCGAGGAGCTCCCCGCGGGCGCCTGCCGGGAGGCCGCAGAGCAGCTCCCCGCGTTGGTCGAGCGCGAGCTCGGGGTGCGGGCCGAGCGAGTGTTCGTCACCCCGCGCCGCATCGCAGTTGTGGTCGACGAGATCGGCGAGCAGACGCCTGACGAGTGGGTGAAGGGCCCCCCGGAGAAGCTCGCAGACAAAGCGGCGGCCGGCTTCGCGAAAAAGCACGGCGTCGCGGTGGACGACCTCGTCCTCCGAGAAGGGTTTCTCGGTGTCGAGCGTCCCGGCCGGCCGCTTGCCGAGGTGCTGCCGCAGCGACTGGACGCGATCGTTCGAGGTCTCTCGTTCACGAAGTCCATGCGCTGGGACACGAGCGGCATTCGCTTCGCCCGGCCGGTGCGCTGGACGCTCGCGAAGATCGACGCGGAGACCGCGGTCGGGGAGTCGTCGTTCGGCCATCGCTTCGGCGGCGGTGCCGTCGAGATACCGCACGCCGACGAATACCCCGAGCGGCTAAGGGCCGCCGGCGTCGAGCCCGACGCCGAGGAGCGCAGGCGCCAGATCCTCGCCGGTCTCGACACGATCGGGAGCTGGAGCGATCCCGGCGGTGTTCTGGAGGAGGTCGTCTATCTGGTCGAGAGCGTGACCGTTCTCGAAGGCACGTTCGACGAGCGCTTCCTGCAGCTGCCCGAACGAGTGGTCGTGACGGCGATGCAGTCGCACCAGCGCTACTTCCCGCTCGTGGACAATCGCTTCGCCTTCGTCGCGAACGGCGGCGATCCTGACACGGTCCGGGCCGGTAACGAGGGCGTGCTCGAGGGGCGGCTCGACGACGCCAGCTTCACGTTCGAGCGCGATGTCGCACTCGGCATCGACCGGCTGGTCGAGCGGCTTGGCGCGATCACGTACTTCGCGAACGCTGGGAGCCTGGCGGACAAGACCGAACGTTTGCAGGCGCTGGTCGGGAAGCTCGGCGGCGGCGACGCGACGCTCGAGGCGGCCAGGCTCGCCAAGGCCGACCAGGCCTCCGAGCTCGTGCGCGAGTTTCCGGATCTCGAGGGTCACATCGGCGCGGAGTACGCGCGGCTGGCCGGCTACCCCGAGGCTGTGTGCGCTGCGATCGACGAGCAGTACCTGCCGGACTCTGCGGGTGGCCCGCTGCCGCAGACCGAAGCGGGCAAGGTGCTGGCGGCGGCGGACAAGCTCGACGCGCTGACCGTTTCGTTCTCGCTCGGCCACAAGCCGACCGGCTCGCGCGATCCGTACGGCCTGCGACGAGCGGCGATCGGTCTCTGCCGGTTGGCCGTCGAGGGCGGCCTCACGATTCCTCGAGCGCTGATGCCGGACGACGTGCGGGAGTTCACCGAGGAGCGGCTGGAGGGGCTCGTCGAGGCGCCGGTCGAGTACGTGCGGGCGGCGCGCGTCTCTGCGGCGCCGGATCTGGGCGGGGTGGCACGGCTCGCCGAGGCGCTGTACGCGGAGCACGAGACGCCCGAGTTCGAGGCTGTCTTCACCGCTTACGATCGGGCAAACAGGCTCGCGGGCCGGGAGGCCGACAATGCGGCGCCGGAGCTCGATCGCTCGCTGCTCCGCGAAGATGCGGAGCGCGCCGTGGCCGAGGGCCTTGCGGCTGTCTCGACCGACGGAGACGTGCGCACCGCGCTCGAGTCGGGCGCGACGCTGGCGCCGCTCATGGAGCGCTTCTTCGACGAGGTGCTGGTGATGGACGAGGATCCGGCTGTGCGGGCCAACCGGCTCCGCCTGCTGCTGGACGTGCGCGACACGCTCGGTCGACTCGGCGATTTCTCGCAGATTCCACGCTAGCGGGGCGAAGGTCCTACTCGGCGCGGGTCTTCATGTTCACGCGTGTAACTGCGGGTCCCGACCCGCCCCCCTGCCATGGCGACGAGCCTATCGACGCAACGCGCACGTGTCTGTCGCGCGGATGTGACGAATCGTCAACTCTTTGTGCCTACGTCGCACGGCCTCGCGAAGCGCTTCGATCACGAGACGCCGCTACGCTCCCGCCGGTGACGACGCAGGAGGTCGAGCTTCACATCATCTCCGACTCGACGGGCGAGACGGCTGTCCGGCTGGTGCACGCCCTCGAGGCGCAGTTTCCCGACCAGGAGTTCGAGGAGGTGCGCCATCCGCGCGTCGAGACCGTCGACGACCTGCAGCTCGCCCTGAACCGCGCGAAGAGCAGACCGGCGGTGATCATCTACACGCTCGTTCATCCCGAGCTGCGCGATGCCGCCCGGGCGCTTTGCCGCCGCTACCGCCTCCATTACTGCGACCTGCTCGGCCATCCGATCGAGGCCGTGGCGAAGGTCGCCGGCGTTGCAGCCCAGATGACCCCGGGAGCGCGCGCACCGCTCGATTCGACGTACTTCAAGCGCATGGCCGCGATCGAGTTCGCGGTCAAGTACGACGACGGCGTCGGGGCCGGCCTCCGTGAGGCGGACATCGTGCTGGTCGGGGTCTCACGGACGTCGAAGACGCCGCTCTCGATGTACCTCGGCTACCTGGGCTACAAGACCGCGAACGTGCCGATCGTGAAGGGAATCGACCCGCCCGCTGAGCTGTTCCACGTCGACCCGACGAAGCTCGTCGGCCTGACGATCGAGGCGACACGGCTACGCGAGATCCGCCGGCAGCGGGCCGCCCGGCTCGGCGGCAACCAGCGGAGCTACGCGGAGCTGGTCGAGATCTACTCGGAGCTGGAGCAGGCCGACGCGATCCAACGGCGCCTCGGCTGCCCGGTGATCGAGATCTCCGAGCTCTCGATCGAGGAGATGGCGGCCCGGGTGATCCGTCTGGTCGAGCGGCGGCGGGCCGAAGCCGGCGCCAAGGAGGAAGCGCCGATCTCGTGACCGCGGCCAAGGCGCGTGTCCCGCTGTGGCGCTGGACGCTCTGGTTTCTGATTCTCGGCCTGGCGGTGGTCGTCTTCTACGTGCTGCTGACGCCTATCTGGATCGGGCTCCGTGCGCTGGCGTGGCTGGCCGACTTCCGCGCGAGGCGCCGGCCCGGCTACCGTCCGCCGGTCGCACGGTCGTAGAGCGCAGAAGCGATCCACGGAGCGAGCTCGTCCAGGAACCGCGGGTCGACCATGTGCGGAAGCGGGGATTCGCGATAGAGGACGTCCGCGCCGGCCTCCTCGAGCGCCCGCCGCGCGAGGCGGCCCCACTCGACCGAGATGACGGCGTCGCCGGTGCCGTGCCCGATCGCGACCCTGGGAGGTGACGGCCCGAGGCGTAGCTCGAATCCCTCGACGGTCGGGATGAAGCCGCTCAGCGCGACGAGCGCCGCCGGGCGCGGGCGCCCGACCCCGAGCCCGAGCGCGTAGGTCATCACCGCCCCCTGCGAGAACCCGCCGAGGACGGTCCGCTCGGGAGCGGCGCCGGTCTCTTCGGCGAGCGCGTCGAGCCAGCTCGACACCGCCTCGTAGGTGGCCAGGAAGGTGTCCGGATCGGGATAGCCGATCTCGCGAACCGTGTACCAGTGGGCCCCGCCGGGCGGGAGCGAGAGCGGCCCCCTCGCCGTGACCCCGAGCAGCCGGCGCTCGGGATCGAGCACGTCGAGAAGGGGAAAGAGGTCGTTCTCGTCCGCGCCCCGCCCGTGGAAGAGGACCAGCAGGCCCTCGGGATCGCCCGCGGGCGGGCGAGCCCGATGAACGATTGTCACTTGCCTACGCGGGCCGCGCGCGGGTCGGGCAGCGGAGTCAGCACCTGCTCGAGCCGGTCGCGGAGCTGCTCGTAGTTCGGGGGCAGCGCCAGACGCTCGCCGAGGTGCTCGAGCGGCTCGTCGACGGCGAAGCCGGGGCCGATCGTCGCGATCTCGAACAGCACGCCGCTCGGCTCGCGGAAGTAGATCGACTTGAAGTAGAAGCGGTCGATGACCGGCGTGGGGGAGGCGCCCGCCTCTGCGACCCGCTTCTGCCAGGCCTCGTGCTCGTCCATGGTGGACGACCAGGCGACGTGATGGACGGTGCCCGCGCCTCCGACGCCGCGCTCGTCGGTGCGGTCGTAGTAGTAGAAGGAGCCGCGCCGGTCGCCGCGGACCTCCCAGGCGGCCTCGCCGTCGGGAGCGAACGCAAGCGTCTGCTCGAGGAAGGCCCGGCTCTGCTCGGGATCGGCGGCGTACGCGCGCACGGCGTCGAAGCCCTGGAGCGCGAACTCCTTCGGGATCTCCGGATGGTCGGCGAGGAGGGGCTCGTCCCCGTTGTTCACGACCACGAGCTCGTGCGCCAGCCCTTCGGGGTCGGCGAGCAGCAACGCCCCGTCCACGCGCTCGTTCTGCACGTCCTCGTCGCCGAGCCGGCCCTCCCAGAACGCGAGCGCGTCGGGCGAGGCCACGCGCCAGACAACGCGGTGGACCATCCCCGCCCCGGCGCTGCCGCGCCGCGCGTTTGGGTACTCGAAGAACGTGATGTCGCAGCCGGGGCTGCCCTCGTCGTCGCCGTAGAACAGGTGGTAGACGGTCGGATCGTCCTGGTTGACGCTCTTCTTGACGAGCCGCAGGCCCAGCACCCTCGCGTAAAAGTCGACGTTTCCGGGCGCGTCCGCGGTGATCGCCGTGACGTGGTGGATGCCCTCGAGCCTCACGGCCGCAGCCTACCCGCCAGGCCAGGGGCCATGCCCCGCGGCGTGTGGTTCCCGTACGGCTGTGGGAAGATCCGTCCTGATGGGAGCGAGCGGGCGCTTCGTCTACGACTTCGACGAGCCGTCCGAGGGCGGCCGCGAGCTGCTCGGCGGCAAGGGCACCGGGCTGGCCGAGATGACCCAGCTCGGCGTCCCGGTCCCGGCCGGGTTCACGGTGACGACCGACGCCTGCCGGGCGTACATGGCGAACAGCAAGGCGCTGCCCGAGGGTCTCGAGCCGGAGATCGAGGAGCACCTCCGCACCCTCGAGGAGAAGACCGAAAAGCGCTTCGGCGACCCCGCCGACCCGCTGCTCGTCTCGGTTCGCTCGGGCGCGGCGATCTCGATGCCCGGGATGATGGACACGATCCTCAACCTCGGGCTCAACGACCAGTCCGTCGAGGGGCTCGCCGAGAGGACGCACAACCCGCGCTTCGCCTACGACTCGTACCGGCGGCTGATCCAGATGTACGGCGAGGTCGTCGAGGGGGTGGACGGCCAGCGCTTCGAGCACGCGCTGGCCGATCTCAAGCGCGAACAGGGCGTGCAACAGGACATCGAGCTCTCGGCCGAGGACCTGAAGGCGCTCGTCGAGACGTTCAAGCGGATCTTCCGGGAGGAGACCGAGAGCACGTTCCCCGAGGACGCGCGCGAGCAGCTCGGCCGCGCGGTGAGCGCGGTCTTCGACTCGTGGGACACGCCGCGGGCGCAGGTGTACCGGCGCGCCCATCGGATCCCCGACGACCTCGGCACCGCGGTCAACGTCGTCCAGATGGTGTTCGGCAACAAGGGCCCGCAGTCGGGGACGGGCGTCGCGTTCACTCGGGATCCCTCGACGGGCGAGCAGAGCCTCTACGGCGAGTTCCTCGCCGACGCCCAGGGCGAGGACGTCGTCGCCGGGATCCGCACGCCCGAGCCGCTCGAGGCGATGAAGACGCGCCTCCCGGAGTCGTTCGAGCAGCTCCTCGACACCATGCGCCGCCTCGAGGAGCACTATCGCGACGTGCAGGACATCGAGTTCACGGTGGACGACGGGCGGCTGTACCTGCTCCAGACCCGCTCGGCCAAGCGAACCGCGACCGCGGCGCTGAGGGCGGCGGTGTCGATGGTCGAGGAAGGCCTGATCACGCGCGAGGAAGCGGTCGCGCGCATCGACTCCGGCCAGCTCGACCAGCTGCTCCATCCGATGATCGACCCGGAGGCGCAGGTCGAGGTGGCCGCGCAGGGGCTCAACGCCTCGCCGGGCGCGGCTTGCGGAGCGATCGTGCTCGACGCGAACACCGCCGAGAAACGGGGGCTCGCGGGCGAGGACGTGATTCTCGTCCGCTGGGAGACGACGCCCGACGACATCCACGGCCTGATCCAGGCGAGGGGGATCCTGACCGCGCACGGCGGCATGACCTCGCACGCGGCCGTGGTCGCGCGCGGGATGGGCAAGCCGTGCGTCGCCGGCTGCGAGGGCCTCGCGATCGACCTCGCGGCGGGCACCGTGACGATCGGCGGGCATGAGCTGGCCGAGGGCGACGTGATCACGATCGATGGCGGCACCGGCCGCGTGATCGTCGGCGAGGTCGCGCTCGTTCCGCCGCAGATCAACGAGGACTTCCAGACGATCCTCCACTGGGCCGACGGGCAGCGCCGGATGAAGGTCCGCGCGAACGCCGATACCCCGGACGACGCCGCCAAGGCGCGCGAGTTTGGAGCCGAGGGCATCGGCCTCTGCCGGACCGAGCACATGTTCATGGCCGAGGACCGCCTGCCGGTCGTGCGGGAGATGATCCTCGCGTCGAGCGAGGACGAGCGCCGGTCGGTGCTGGAGAGGCTGCTCCCGCTCCAGCAGGCCGACTTCGAGGGGATCTTCGAGGCGATGGCGGGCCTGCCGGTGACGATCCGCCTGCTCGACCCGCCGCTGCACGAGTTCCTGCCGCCGCTCGAGGAGGCGAGGGACGAGCGCATGCGCGAGCGCATCCGCGCCCTCCAGGAGACGAACCCGATGCTCGGCACGCGCGGCTGCCGGCTGGGGCTCCTCTGGCCGGAGATCTACGAGATGCAGGTGCGGGCGATCGTGCGGGCGGCGGCGGCCGTCCAGGAGCGGACCGGGGAGGCGCCACTCGTCGAGATCATGCACCCGCTCGTCGGCTTCGCCGAGGAGCTGCACCGGCTCCGCGCGACGACGGTCGCCACGGCGAACGAGGAGGACGACTCCGTCGAATACCTCGTCGGCACGATGATCGAGCTCCCGCGGGCCTGCATCCGCGCCGACGAGATCGCCGAGTACGCCGACTTCTTCTCCTTCGGCACCAACGACCTGACGCAGACCGCGCTCGGCCTCTCGCGCGACGATGCCGAGGGGAAGTTCCTCAGCCGCTACCTCGAGGACGGCGTGCTCGAGCGGAACCCGTTCGAGATCCTCGACCAGGACGGCGTTGGCGACCTGATGCGAATCGCCGTCGAACGCGGCCGCGGAGCCAGGGCCGACCTCAAGCTCGGCATCTGCGGCGAGCACGGCGGCGAGCCCGAGTCGGTCGCGTTCTGCCACCGTCTCGGCCTCGACTACGTGAGCTGCTCGCCCTACCGGGTACCGCTCGCGCGCCTCGCCGCGGCCCAGGCGGCCCTCAAGGACGTGGGCGTCGAGGCCGTTGTCGCGGGCGGGTAGCGAGTTCTATACTCGCCCCGCTGGGTGTTCCTGAACGGGGAGGCGATCATGAGGCTTGTTGGCTGGTGCGCACTGATCTGCGTGGGCGTGTTGACCCTTGCCGCCTGCGGCGGCAAGAAGGAGGAGAAGAAGAGCGAGGAGGGACAAGGGGAGAAGGCGCAGGCCGCGTGTACAACTGCGGCTCTCACGGCGGCTCCGAAGCTCCCGGCCGGGTGGCCGAAGATCCGCGCAGCCACGTACACGAAGCAGGAGACCGAGGGCCCGACTGACGTCGTCGAGGGCTGGTTCGACGGCGAGGTCAAGGACGCCCATGACGAGTACAAGAAGGAGCTCCAGGCGTCCGGCTTCACCGTCCTCTCCGACGAGCTCGAGGAGGACGACTCGGAGGTGAACTGGAAGGGCGGGGGCCGAAGCGGCCAGGTCGCGATCCGGGCCGAGTGCGGCAGCGAAGACAAGATGTACGTCCGCATCACGAACCGTCCCGCCTAGAGCGGACCGGACACAACCGAGCGGTGCGCGCCTCCGGCGCGAAATCACCGCTGCGAGGGATCACGGCTCGGCCCCTCCGGCCGATCATCTGAGGTGGACCAGTAGGTGAACGACCACCCCTCTCGGAGGTGCCCGGCCCGTGACTCCCGAGCAGCAAGGACGCGCGAAGACCATGGCGGTGCTCTTTGCCGTGGCCGCGCTGTTCCTCGTCCGCGGCGGGCATGCGGCGACGCACTCCGGGCCTGCCTGCACGATCACGGGCACGCCCGGACCGGACAACCTGATCGGCACCCCGAAGCGTGACGTGATCTGCGGGCTCGGGGGGAACGACGTCGTCGACGGCAACGGCGGCAACGACCTGATCAAGGGCGGCCCGGGAGCCGACACGCTCGGCGGCGGGAACGGAAACGACGTCATCTACGGCGGCCCCGGGAACGACAAACTTCAGGGCGACCGCGGCAAGGACGTCGTCTACGGCGGCGCGGGCAACGACAAGATCTTCGCGTGGGACGGTTTCGCCGACCGCATCGACGGCGGCCCCGGCGTCGACCGCGGCTGGAAGGACATGCTCGACCACGTGGTGCGGGTCGAGCACCTCAGCTGACACGGACCGGGTCGGACTGCGACCGAGATCGGTCCGCGCCCGCTACCTTCCCGGTGTTGCGGCAGGACGAACGCCGGAGGTGAATCGTGACCGGAACGGCCGGCATCTTTCTCGCCGTGGTCGCGGGGTTGCTCGTGGCCGACAAGCGCCAGGTGGTCACGGTCGTTGCCGTGCCGTTCCTGGCGGTGCTGGTGATCCAGACCTGGGGAATTGCCGCAGGCCGGGCCGTCAGCCCGCCGAGCACCGTCACGGCGTTCCCCGGGGCGATCCCGTACTACATCGTGCAGGCGATCATCCTCGCGCTGGCGCTCGGGATCGCGCTGCAGATCCGCGCGCTCGCGGGTCGCGCTGACGGCGCGAGCCACACGGCGGCTGCGTACGTCGTCAACGGCCTCGTCGCGGTGCTGATCCTGCTCGCTTTCCAGCTCGACCGCCCGCTGTTCGACCCGGGGTCGACGGCCCACCACTCGTCGAACGGCTCGCCCCCCGTGCTCGGGGTCGTGGGGATCTTCCTCCTGTTTCTCGTGTGCGCCGTCCTCGGATGCGTGACGCTCAGGCGTTACTGGACGAGGTCGGCCGGCGATGTGCGCGCGCGGTGATCGGCTCTAGGCGTAACCGCGAACCCGGAGGTAGGCGACGGCGATGCTGAGCAGGCCGACGGCGATAACGCCGGCGATCCCCCAGAGGCCCATCCGGCTGTAGGCGGCGTGGCCGCGGCCGAACTTCGAGAGCACGAGCGTGCAGAGGACGCCTCCGACCAGCCCGCCGATGTGCCCGCCGTAGGAGATGCCCGAGAAGACGAAGCTGAACACGAGGCTGATCCCGATCAGCATCAGGGCCTGTCCTCCGAGCACGTAGACACGCTGCCGCTCCAGGACGAGCGCGGCGCCGAGGATCCCGAAGATCGCGCCGGAAGCGCCCACCGTCAACTGCGTCGGGTCGATCACGAGCGCGCCCGCGGAGCCGGCCAGCCCCGAGACGAGGTAGACGGCCAGGAACCGCCCGCGGCCGAGCACGGACTCGACCGCAGAGCCGACGAACCAGAGGAAGTACATGTTGAACGCGATGTGGAGGATGTTCGCGTGGAGGAACGTGCTCGTGATCAGCCGCCACCAGTCGCCGTTCGCGACCGCCGGCCCGAAGAGGATCCACTTCGCGAAGAGCTTCCCGCCGGGCGAGTTCAGGCCGCTGCCCTGGAACGCCGTGATGAGGTAGACGAGCACGTTGACTGCGATCAGCGCCTTCGTGACGAGCGCGCCCGTGCCCTCGAAGGCCGAGCGCTGGGCCCCCGCCGTGACGCGCCGAACGCCCTGCGGCTTGCCGGAGTGGTCCGGGCAGCGCTGGCCGACCGGCGCCGCGGTCATGCACTCCGTGCAGATCGGGCGGCCGCACTCCGAGCAGGAGACGTAGGTCTCCCGGTTCGGGTGGCGGTAGCAGCGCATGGGCGTCGACATGCCCTCGTAGCGTAGCCCCGCTGCGCCGGTAGCTTTCGGCCGTGCGCGTCCACGTCGCCTTCACGCCGGCCGAGGCTGTCGCGGCTCCACTGGGGGTCGTGATCGACGTGATGCGGGCGACGTCCACGATCGTCCAGGCGCTCGCCTCCGGCTACCGGCGCGTGCTCTGCTGCGCCGAGATCGAGGACGCGAGAGCGCTTCGGGCCGAGCTCGGCGACACCGCGATCACGGGCGGCGAGCGCAACGCGGAGCGGATCGACGGCTTCGACGCGGGCGCGTCGCCGCGGGAGTTCCTCGAGCCGCGCGCCGAGACCCTGATCCTCTCGACCACGAACGGCACCCGCGCGATCGTCACCGCCGCCGCCTCGTGCGGCGAGGTCGTGCTGGGCTCGCTGCTCAACCTGGACGCCGTGACGCGGCTCGTGCGTGACCGCTCGCACGACATCGTCGTCCTCTGCGCGGGCTTCAAGGACGACTTCGCGATCGACGACGCCTACTGCGCAGGGCGGATCGTGTCCCAGCTCGAGGCCGACCGCAGCGACGCGGCGATCGCCGCCGAGCTGGTCGCCGACCGCTATCCGAACGCGATCGACGGCATCAACGCGCGGACGTACGGCCCGCCCGGGCTCGAGGACGACATCGCGTGGTGCTCGCAGGTGAGCGTGCTCGAGGTCGTCCCGCGGCTCTCGCGAATGCTCGACGATGCGGCCGAAGTCACGCTCTGACCCGCGCGAGGACGCGGCGACTCTACGCACCGGGAAGGCTTCGCGGCGCTTCGGCGTTTGTGCCGCCATGGCAAACGTGAACGAGTTTCGCGTCGTCCTCACGGTGGCGGACTTCGACGAGGCGGTCGCGTTCTACCGCGACGCGGTCGGACTCGAGCAGTCGGCCGACTGGAGCTCCGACGACGGGCGGGTCGTTCTCCTCGAAGGAGGGCGGGCGACGCTCGAGATCATGGACGAGGCCCAGGCGGCAGTGGTCGACTCGGTCGAGGCAGGGCGCCGTGTGTCCGGACCGGTCCGGCTCGCGCTCGAGGTGGCCGACAGCGAGAAGACGGCGCTCCGGCTCGTGCAGGCCGGCGCCGAGCAGGTCGCGCCGCCGGTGACGACGCCGTGGGGCGACCGCAACGCACGCGTCGAGGCGCCGGACGGCATGCAGTTGACGCTGTTTGCCGGCGAGTAGCGCCTAGAGCTCGCCGGGCGGGGCGAAGCGGTAGAAGACCTGCCCGATCTTCCCGAGCAGGTTCGGAGGCGAACCGCCTCTACAGAGAACGACCACGGTCCGGGCCCTTGACAGGGGAACGTGTGTTCGTGTAGAACATATGTTCCCATGATCGCCTGTCTGGTCATCCCCGGGTTCGAGTTGCGGGTTGCGCTGCGGGAGCGGCCGCGCCTCCAGCTCGAGCCTGCAGCGCTCGCGCCGGAGCCGGGCGCCGAGGCGCTGCTCGGGTCGGTGACGGCGGCGGCCGAGGCGGCCGGCGTGCAGCCGGGAATGCGGCTGGGGGAGGCGCTGGCCACGTGCCCGTCGCTCCAGCTCGTCGATCGCGACCCGGCCGCGGCCGAGGAGGCCTGGGAGCAGATCGTCCGTCGCCTCGAGGACGCAGGGTTTTCCGTCGACCCGGCGGCGCCGGGCTGCGCGTACTTCGAGACACGCGGCGTCGAGCGGCTCTACGGAGGGCTCGAGCCGGCGCTCCGGAGGGCGCTGAAGGCGGTCGGGCCCGGCTGGGACGCGCGCGCAGGCGCTGCGAGACGTCGCTTCGCGGCGCTGGCGGCGGCGAACGTCGCCCGCTCGGGCCAGGCGCTCGTCGTCTCGGACGAGCGCACACGCGAGTTTCTCGCCCCGCTGCCGCTGACGCTGCTGCCGCTGGAGGCCGGCCGCAGGCAGGAGCTGGCGGAGCTGGGGCTGACGAAGATCGGAGAGCTTGCCGGGCTTCCGGGTGGCGCCGTGGCCGAACGTCTGGGGCCGGACGGCCGGCGCGCCTGGAGCCTGGCGAGAGGGGGCTCGCGTCGCCGCGTCCGCGGAAGGAAGCCCGCCGCGGAGCTGCTGGAGACACTCGAGTTCCCCGAGGCGGTCGGAAACGAACTGGCGCTGAGACGCTCACTCGGCGTTCTCCTCGACCGGCTGCTCGCTCGACCGGAGCGCAGCGGGCGGGCCTTGCGCAAGCTGGCGCTCGCGGCGCGGCTTGTCGGCGGCGGATCGTGGCGGCGCACCGTGATGCTGCGCGACGCCACCGCCGAGCCCGCCCGCCTGCGCGCCGCGATCGGGCCGAAGCTGCTCGACCTGCCCGCGCCCGTGGTCGCGCTGACGCTGGAGGCCCTGATCCTCGCGGAGTCGGTCGGCAGCCAGCTCGAGCTCGTCCAACCCGAGGGCGCCGAGCTGCGGGAGCATCTGCGCGAAGGGCTCCGCCAGGTTCGCGCCGGAACCGGCTCGGGCTCCGTCTGTACCGTCGTCGAGGTGGCGCCGTGGTCGCGTTTGCCGGAGCAGCGGGCGCTGCTGGTTCCGCGCGACGACTGAACAAGGCTTCGCTTGCGATGCCGCTCTCAGGACGCGCGAGATCAAGCCGGCCACACCGGCAAAGCAGGTGCGGCCTCTGATCGGCATCGGCGAGCGATGCCTCGGTCGCGCGTCCGTCGGAAATGACCGGTCGATCGGCTGATGGTGCGGCGCGTGAACGAGCCGCAGGCGGCGCTCGTGGAGGCGCACGTGGACGGCTCGCCTCGGCGCGTGAACCGCTCCCCGGTCGCGCTCGTCCGCGAGGAGTGGCGGGTCGTCGACCGCTGGTGGACCGAAGACCCGGTCAGCCGCCGCTACTTCGACGTCGTGCTGGCAGGGGGCGAGCACGAGGTCGTCTTCCGCGACGAGGAGGTGGGCTGCTGGTTCAGCCAGCGGGGAACGTGACTGCCGCTCAGGTCTCGAGGTAGGTGTCGTGGCGGCGGCCGAGCTCCGCGAGCGCCGGGGCATCGGTGCGAACCGCCTCGCGGATGAACGCCTCGACGCCCGCGGGCCCGCCGATCGTGAGGCAGCAAGCCTCGCCCTCGCCCTCGTTGGCGAAGGTGTGCACGACCCCGGGAGGCGCGAAGGCGCAGGCGCCTGGCTCGAGCAGCGCGCGCTCGCCGTCGAGGCTGATCTCGAGGATCCCGTCGAGGACGAAGAAGAGCTCGGCCGTGTTGCGGTGCAGGTGTGGAGGCGGCCCGGCGGCGTCGAGCGGAAGCATGGTCTCGTAGACCGCGAGCTGGCCGTCGGTGTGGTCTCCGCCGGCCTTGACGATCGTGGTCGTGCGGCCTTCGAGGCGCTCGCCCTCGCCGGGACCGCTCAGGATCGCATCGGCGAGCGGGCGGCCTCCGTCGGCCGGCGGCGGGTACTGCTCGAAGCCCGAGTCCTCGCGCCCGCGGATCTCGTCGCCGAAGTGCTTCGAGGGCGCGTGGACGTTCAGGAAGATCGTGGTCGCGTCGCTCGAGTTGCGGAACGTGTGGACGACGTTCGGCGGAGCGGCTACCAGTGTCCCGGGCTCCGCCTGAACTGCCTGGAGCTCGGGGCCGAGCAAGAGCTCGAGCGTGCCCTCGAGCACGTAGAAGGCGTCGGTGTGCAGGTGGTGGACGTGCGGCTCGGGACCCTCCTGGCCGGGCTCGTAGCGGAACCACGAGACGATCACCTGGTCGAGCTCGGCGAGGATCCGCAGCGTCCGCTCGGGACGATTCGACACGGTCTCGCCCTCGCCGGGCGCTAGGAGGAGCGGGCGGTGGTCGTCGAGCTGCACGCGCACTCAGCCTATTCGTTCCTCGACGGGGCCTCGCAGCCCGAGGAGCTTGCGGCTCGCGCGGCCGAGCTCGGATACGAGGCGCTTGCCCTGACCGACCACGACGGTGTGTACGGCTCGCTCGAGTTCGCGCACGCGGCGAAGGCGCTCGGCGTGCGGCCGATCACCGGCTCGGAGGTGACGCTGGCCGACGGTTCGCACGTGACGCTGCTCGTCGAGTCCGCGCAGGGCTACGCGAACCTCTGCCGGCTGCTGACCGCGGCACACGCGCACACGCGTAAGGGGCCCGAGCTCGCGCCTCCCTCGCTCGAGACGGCGCTGCTCATGGAGCTGAACGAGGGCCTCGTCTGCCTCTCCGGGTGCGCGAGGCACGGTCTTGCGGTTCGGAGCCCGAACGGCGCGGCGGCGCTGGCGCGGGCGTTCGGGCCCGAGCGCTTCTTCGTCGAGCTGCAACGCCCGTACGAGCGAGGCGACGCGAGCCGTCTGGCCGCGCTGCGCGACCTCGCCGGGGCGCTGAGCGTGCAGACGGTCGCCACCGGAGACGTCCACTCGCACCATCCGCGGCGCACCTCGCTCCAGGACGTGCTCGTCGCGATCCGTCACCGCACGTCGCTCGAAGGCTGCGAGCCGGAGCGGCGGGGCAACCGCGAGAGCGTCCTGCTCCCGCCCGAGGAGACGAGGGAGCGCTTCCCGGAAGACCGCGACGCCGTCGAGCGCACGGGCGAGCTGGCCGCGCGCCTGGAGTTCGACCTGACCGAGGACCTCGGCTACCGCTACCCGGACTTCTCGGACACGGGCGAGCCGGCGATCGCGCAGCTCGGGCGCGTGTGCGACCGCGCATTCGCCGAGCGCTACGGAGGCGCGAACGGCCACAAGCGCAGGGCGCGCCGGCGCCTCTGCGAGGAGCTGAACCTGATCGAGGAGCTCGGCCTCGCGGGATTCTTCCTCCTGCACTGGGAGGTGCTGGAGCTGGCGAGAGAATGCGCGCGGGAGGTGCGCGGAGACTCGGCGGCCCGCAACGTGCTCCCGCCCGGCCGCGGCCGCGGCAGCTCGGTCGGCTCGATCGTCTGCTACCTGACGGGGCTCTCGCACGTCGACCCGGTCCAGGCCGGCCTTCCGCTCGGGCGCTTCCTCAACCGCGAGCTCGTCTCGGTGCCGGACATCGACCTCGACTTCCCGCGCGACATCCGCGAGAAGCTGATCGTGGGGGTCTGCGAGCGCTATGGCCGCGAGCACTCGGCGCTCGTCGCCAGCTTCGCGACCTACCGCGCGCGAGGGGCGATCCGCGACGTCGGCAAGGCGCTCGGGCTGCCGTTCGCCGAGCTCGAGCGCCTGGCGCGGCTGACGGACGGCAGCCCGCGCAGGGTGGGGGAGGAGCTGGCGAAGCTGCCGGATGCGGAGACGAAGCTGGCCTCGCCGCGCTGGCGCGCATTCGCAAAGCTGTGCGGCGAGCTCGGCGGGCTGCCGCGGCACGTGTCGCAGCATCCCGGCGGGATGGTGATCTCGACGCGGCCGCTCGTGGAGCTCGTCCCGGTGCAGCCGGCGGCGATGGCCGGGCGCCAGCTCTGCCAGTGGGACAAGGACTCCTGCGCCGACGCGGGCTTCCTCAAGATCGACCTGCTCGGGCTCGGGATGCTCTCGGCGGTCGAGGACTGCGTCGAGCGGATCGCGCGAGCCCACGGCGAGACAATTGACCTCTCGCGGATCCCGCTCGACGACGGGGCGGTGTACGCCGAGATCCAGCGCGCGGACACGGTCGGGGTCTTCCAGATCGAGAGCCGAGCGCAGATGCAGTCGCTCCTGCGCACGCGGCCCGAGAACCTCGAGGACCTGACGGTGCAGGTCGCGCTCGTGCGGCCGGGGCCGATCCAGGGCGGCGCCGTCCATCCGTACATCGAGCACCGGCGGCGCCTGCGCGAGGACCCGTCGTTCGTGCCGCCGTACGACCATCCGCTGCTCGAGGAGCCGCTGCGCGAGACGCTCGGGGTCGTCGTCTTCCAGGAGCAGGTGCTCGCGGTCGCGATCGCGCTGGCGGGATTCTCGGTCGGCGAGGCGGAGGGGTTGCGGCGGGCGATGAGCCGCAAGCGCAGCCGCGAGGCGGTAGAGGCGTTCCACGGGCGCTTCGTCGACGGGGCGCTCGGGCGAGGGGTCGACCGCGAGACGGCGGAGATGGTCTTCCAGAAGCTGAACGGGTTCGCGTCGTTCGGCTTCCCGAAGTCGCACGCGGCCGCGTTCGGGCTGCTCGCGTACCAGTCGGCCTGGCTGCGGCACCACTACCCGAGGGAGTTCCTCTGCGCGCTCCTGAACGAGCAGCCGATGGGCTTCTACCCGCCGGCGTCGCTCGTGCGCGACGCCCAGCGCCGAGGGGTCGAGGTGCGCCCTCCGGACGTGAACCGGAGCGAGGCAGAGTGCGCGCTCGAGGAGGATGCCGTGCGCGTCGGGCTCGAGTACGTCCGCTCGCTCGGCGCGGAGGAGGCGAAGGCGGTCGTGGCCGAACGGGAGCGGGGCGGGCCGTACTCCGGAGTGCGCGAGCTGGCGCAGCGGACGGCGCTCGACCGGCCGCGGCTGGAGGCGCTCGTCGCCTCGGGGGCCTGCGACTCGTTCGGAGGCCTGCGCCGCGTGCTCCTCTGGGAGCTCGGGCTCGTGCCGCGAGCGCAGACCGTGCCCGGGAGCGGAGGGGAGGAGCGCCAGCTCGCCCTGCCGCTCGACCCGACCGCGCGGGCGCCCGCGCTGCGAGAGCAGACGCCCTGGGAGCGCATGCTCGCCGACTACCGGACGACGAGCCTGTCGGTGGGCGTGCACCCGCTGGCGCTGCTGCGCCCGCACCTGCCGGAGGGGACGCTCTCGAGCAGAGAGCTCGCCGAGCGGCCGGCGGGCGGGTCGGTCGCGGTCGCGGGGATGGCGGTGGCCCGGCAGCGCCCGGCGACCGCGAACGGGGTCGTGTTCATGCTGCTCGAGGACGAGCACGGCCAGATCAACCTGATCGTCCCGCCCGGCGTGTACGAGCGCTTTCGCCCGCTCGTGCGGTCCGAGCCGCTTCTGCTCGCCCGGGGGAAGTTCGAGCGAGTGGGGCGCAACCGCAACGTCGTCGTGCGCGAGCTCGAGTCGCTCGGGCCGCTGACCCGGCGCTGCGCCCAGAACGCCGACGTCTTCGGCTCGCTACCGGCCGCGCACCACTTCGGCCATCGCTAGTAGCTCGCCAGCGCTCCTGCGCACTCTGGGGGTGAAAGCATCCCGGCCAGCGTGCGCAAACCACTTCGGGTCGGAGCCCAGGCGAGAGGACACTGGCCCAAGCCACTCTCCCGACCGCGAATCCGAGCTTAGCGGCAAGGCGGTGCGACGGTTCTTTCGCTCCCTCCTCGATGTACGCCGTAATGCTCTCGACGTCGGTACGGCCCCACAGGTCATCGATGGCCGCCTGCATCGCCTCGGTCGCGATGCCTTCGTTGCGCCGGTTCTCGGTCACCCACCAGCCCGCCTCGACCTCGTCGGGCGCGATTCCCTCGATGCCATGACCGGCAAAGCGCAGCTCGGCGCCACCGAGAAAGCTCTCGTCCCGCCTGTCCCGGATCGCCCAGGGGCCGAAGCCGTGCTCTCGCCACTGCACCTCGGCGGCGCGAGTGTCACGCAAAGCGTCGGCGGCGTCCTTCGACGCTCGTGCGTGCTCGGCCTCGTCGATTCGTCTCAGCGGGATCAGGATCAGCCGTGCTGTTCGGAGAGCGATCCCGCCGTGTGCCGGCCCCGCCGATTCGCCCGCGTAGCGCCCCTGCACGCTCGCAGTATGGCCCGATTCCGATGCGACTCTAGTGACATTCCCGCACCTGTCATCGTCGGCGTGGTGTCGTCTGCTGAGCGGAGCAGACTCGGGCGGCGGCGGCTGACTCGATTCCCGAAACGTCGCCCGAGGGCTGACCTTCCAGCGTTGTGTCGCCGCCGCCTTCCCGAGACCGCCGAGCGTGACCTGATAGGAGCTTGGCACCTTGCCTCGAGTGAGGCCTGTCCGCTCGCCGGTCGCCCCAACGGTTGAGGAGGCGATCACCATGATCGTGGTTGGCCTGGACGTGCACAAGCAGGCGCTGACGGCTGTCGCGGTCGACGAGCTCGGCCGCCCATTGGCTGAGCGGACGAGCGCCGTCGATGCCGAACCGCTGCTCGAGTGGGCGCGCTCGCTCGCGTCGGAGCGACTGTGGGCGCTCGAGGACTGCCGGCACGTGACGCGCGGCCTCGAACACGCGCTGCTTGCCGCCGGAGAGCGGCTGGTGCGGGTGCCGCCGCGCCTGACCGCGCCACAGCGTCGACGCGGCCGGACGCGCGGCAAGTCGGACGCAATCGACGGACTCGCGATCGCACGGGCTGCGCTGCAGGAACCGGACCTCGACC
This sequence comes from uncultured Actinomycetes bacterium, assembly GCA_963716865.1. Taxonomy (GTDB): domain Bacteria; phylum Actinomycetota; class Thermoleophilia; order Gaiellales; family Gaiellaceae; genus AC-32. Next base: position 283,150 of record CAVQUF010000005.1, on the reverse strand, counting down.
GGCCCCGTGCCGGCGAGGAGAGGCTGCGCGAGCTGAAGCTGCTGGTCGATCACCGCGACGACCTGGTCGCCGAGCGGCGCCGCTGCCAGCAGCGCTTGCGCTGGCACCTGCACGAGCTCGATCCGATGCTCGCGGTGCCGCTGGGCGCGCTCGACCGCGGCACCTGGCTCGATCGTCTTGGCCGGCGGCTCGCCCGATGCGAGCAGACCACGCAGGCACGGATCGCCCGTCAACTGCTCGCCCGCTGCCGCGCCTCGACGCGCGAGATCGTCGCACTCGAGCGTGAGCTAGAGGCGCGGGCGCAAACGCTCGCCCACGGCTGCTCCAGCTCCCCGGCTGTGGCGCCCTCAGCGCCGCCAAGCTGCTCGGCGAGATCGGGCCGATTGAACGCTTCGCGAGCGACGCCCAGCTCGCACGCCACGCCGGGGTCGCACCGCTCGAGGCCAGCTCGGGCAAGCGCCGACGCCACCGCCTCGACCGCGGCGGTAACCGGCAACTGAACTGCGCCTCGGATCGCGGTCACCCAAGGCCGCGTCCACCTCGTCTGCGCGATTCCCTCGAACGCCAGGACCGGCAAAGCGCAGCTCGGCGCTGCCGAGAAAGCTCTGTCCCGCCTGGCCGATCCCACGGAGCCTTCGTCTGTCGCTCACGCATCCTCGCCCCGCCAGCGGCGGACTTCAGTTGTCTGCGCCTGCGACTGCGAATAGTTGCCAATTGCCGGGTATTCCTTTGAGTTCGTGGATACCTCGATCTCCGAAACTGATTCCTGATCCGGCGACGAGGTCTCGGACCGTTTGTGAAACGAGAACCTCGCTTGCTCCGGCGTTGGAGGCCACGCGGGAGCCGATGTTGACGGCGAGCCCCGGCGATCTTGTCGTCGTGGAGTTCGCACTCTCCGACGTGGATGCCGATTCGCGCTTCGAGACCGAGCGTGCGGACGCCGGTGGTGATCGCCTGCGCTGCGCCGATCGCGCGTGCTGGACCGTCGAACGTCGCGAAGAATCCGTCGCCCGCGGTGTCGCGTTCGTGTCCGCGGTAGCGGCTGAGTTCGCGTCGGACGATTGCGTGGTGGCGGGCTAACAGGTCGCGCCAGGCGCGATCGCCGATCCTTGCGGCGTGATCGCTTGAATCGACGATGTCGGTGAACATGACGGTGACCAGCACGCTTTCGGGGACGGACGGTGCTTCTTCACCCGCGACGAACCGCTCGATCTCGTCGGCGATGTCGGGCGAGAGGAAGATGCCGAAGTAGTCGTTGCCCGACACGCGCATCGTCCTCGCATTCGGAATGCGCGACGCCACGTCGATCGTCTCGGCCTCGTGCAAGGAGCGGTAGAGGAGCAGCGTGGGAACTCGCACCGCCGGCAGCACATCGCGCAAGTCGGTCTCGTAGGCCGCACGGTTGAGCGCATAGGCGACCGCGGGACTCGCCCCGACCCGCAGCGAATTTGCGAACCAGCGGCGATCGACCTCATTGTCGGCGAGGGACGGGCACCCCCACATGAGCAGCTCGTCACACCACTCCTGAACACCCCACCCCTCCCGGAGACGTGCCAACTCGCGCTGGTTGGATTCCGCTTCGAGCCCTTGGCCCTTCGCGATCGCGTGGAAGAGCACGAGCGCCCGCGTCCGCTCCGGATACGAGGCGGCGAACATGACGGCCATTCCGCTCCCCTCGTGCGCGCCCAAGATCACCGGGCTCGACGATCCTGCGGCGTCGAGAACGGCGTGCAGGTCCTCCATCCGCGTCTCCAGCGTCGCGAACTGGCCTCCGTGGTCGGAAAGCCCGGTTCCCCGCTTGTCGAACAGGATCAGCCGGAAAGAACGGGCTAGACGGAAGTAGAAGTCGCGCAACGGCGGATACTCCCACTGGTAGACGAGATTCGAGACGTAGTCGGGAACGTAGACAAGGTCAACGTCCCCTTCACCCACCACCTGGTACGCAATCGCGACTCCACCGTTTCGCGCGTACTTGATCTCTGCGCGGGACAACCCGTGTCTGTTCGACTCCATCGCACCATTGTGCGCGATGCGAATCTCATAGACGAACAAGACGCTGTCACCGGTGTCCGCGTAGCTCGGGGGACATTCCCGCACACTGGCCCAGGCAAGCGGCCTACACCTAGAGCCGCGCGATTGCGACGCCGATACCGATGGGCATGAGGACAGCGTCCCGCTGGTTCGCTTTTGCCCTCGCGCTCGCTGGCATCTTCGTGTGGGCCGGCATCTCCGGAGGTCTCCACGTCGTCGCAGGTATGGCGGTCGGGACGGCAGTCGGAGTTGCGCTCGTACTTGCGTATGGCTACGTCCGGCGCCTTCTGAAACGCTAGCGCTCAAGGGACGTTCCTGAACGCTGGCCCATGTCAGCGGTCTAGCGCCGTGGAGGAAGCGAGTGCCCTACAGGAACGAATCCAGACGACTGCCCGTTCTTCTGCACGCCCATCCGAAAGAGCGTGCCGTCGTGCGAGTCCGTGTACGTGCAGGCGTAGTCCCAGCCGTTCGTGTCTTGCGTGATACAGGTGGCGTTCTCGATGACGCTGCTCCTTCTCGATGAATGATTCGGCCTGCGCTGGGCTCATCTTGAGGCCGGGGTGACGGTCACGATAGATCGTCTCGTCAATTCCTGGGAAGGCGTACCCGAGCAGCCAGATTGCGCAGAAGATCGACAGTACAGCGAACGCGATTCGTGCCACGACAAGCCTCCTTCGGCCCTCGGTGCGGGCCGCGTGCCCCGTCTGTCGTTGAACGACGTAGTTATCGACCGTCTTTCGGCACCAGCTGAAGTAACCCGAAGGGCCAACGCTCTGGTGACATTCCCGCACACTGGCCCAGTCGAGACTGCCGCTTGGCGATACCGTTGTCGTGGAGAGAGCCTTGAGTCAGAACACTCAGCCCAGTCCTACGGCCGGCAACGGTCTGGCCTCTGTTCGTCCTCTGGCTGCACCAACGCGCAGGGAACTCGAAGCACTTGCCGAGATCTTCGATCAGTATCGCGCCCACTACGGCGAGCCTCCTGATACCTCCCGATCAGCGTGCTGGCTGGACGAGAACCTCATTACCAGCCGCCTCCGCACGTTCGTCGCTGAAGACAGAGGGAGGTTCGTCGGGTTTGCGATCACGATGGAAGTTCCGGCCTCATTGCGGCTTGCCCACTTCTGGCAGATCAAAGACCTGTTCGTCCTGCCAACGCACCGACGGCTCGGAGTTGGTCGTGCCCTTCTCGCTTCCGTAAGAGCGGCTGCAATCGAGTCGGGCGTGCTGCGCCTGGTCTTGCAGACGGAGGACGACAACGACCCCGCTCTTCGTCTCTACGCCGACAGCGGCTACACCCTGATCAAAGGCTATTGCTCACTGATGCTGCCGCTCGGCCCCGACCCGCGGTAAGGCTAAGCGGATACCCGAGACGTTGAGGCCCCATCAGGGGTCATTCCCGAACACTGGCCCAGTGGAGCGTCTTACGGGGTGAACAGTTTCCAGTGCCCCTCGGAGACGACTTCGACGGTGCCGTCGGTCACTTGTATGGCGGTCTGATCGTCAATCGCATAGCCCGGCACGGGCATGCCAGCGGCCCATCTCTCTGCGTCGGCCATGGAATTGTCCGGCAGGTCCTCGTGATCCAGGTGCGGAAACACCGAAAAATCAACCATGCCTAGCGTTTCATCGCCACCGGTGGGCGGAGTCCAGCGGACGAAGTCCTCCCCGATGTTGGGGGCCATCACCATGCTCCCGGCGCTCAGTCCCACATAGACCGCGCGCAGCGACGGCAAGAGGTCTGCCAGTCCGGACTGCCGCATCCAGTAGCACAGATACAAGGGGTCGCCGCCATTCACCAGCAGAACGTCAGTCTCCTGGACCATGGGGACCCAAAGCTCTTCATCGATGCTGGGCAGCGCGGTGAGCTCCAGCACTCCCAAGGACTTCCAACCCAGCTCGCACATCGGTGTGGTGGCTCGTCCGCTGACGAACCGCCATGTGTGGCCGGCACCCCCCGATATGGCGTGCGTTGCGGTGGGAATGCAGAGGGCGTGGCACTCGGCAATCGGTTTGCCCAGGAGATCGACGAGCGCGTTGTGGATGCTCGTGTTCTTGATGCCAGCGGACGTGAGAAGAAACCTCATGCTGCCTCCCGGAGTCATTTCTGCAGGAGAGAACGGCCCGAGCCTAGACAACCAAGCCTGATTCAGGCGTCATTCCCGAACGCTGGCCCAGGCGAGCGAGATCGCGGCTTGGTCTAACTCCCTCAAGGCCAGGCGCCTAAGGCCTCGTCATCTGCGCGACTCGCTTGCCCGCTTCATCGTAAGCGGTCACCTGCGTCACCTTCACCTCCCGGTTGAGCGAGCCAAGGAACAGCCCCTCGACGACGGGGAGCCTGATGTCCGACCCGTCCGCGAATCTCACCTGAACAGTCGTGGCGTCGCCGTACACACGTCCATCGACCGTGTACAACGACGGATGAGAAAGCTCCCAGCCCGGGCCCTCGAAGGTGATGTCGGACGGCGGTCGCGCGGACGCGGACGTGTCGCAGCTCCCGAATCCGGGTTTGGCCCCGTTCGGTGCCGGATCGTTCGCAAAATCGATAAACCAGCACAGGCCACCCTGGTCGTTCGGCGCCGCCCAAAGCTCCTGTGGGCCGTCGGCGGTCTGAATCTGGATCACGCCGTGTGCCTTGGTCACGTTCGCGTGCGGAAACCTCGCCCCGAACCCTTTCTGCGTCGCCAGGTCCGCGCCCTTGTTGTTCGACTCGAAGCTGGTCGAGACGGCAGGAGGCGCGGGGGTCCCCTGGAACAGGTCGGCGATCTGTCCGCGCAACGCGACGGCAGTGGGGACGAGCAGCAGCGCGAGCGCCGCGACGGCGAGTGCCGCGTAGCGCCTGCGGGTCGTGTGGGCGCGGGCGAGCACGTCCTCCCAGCCGTCCGAGCGCGGCTCGAAGGCCGGCACGTGCTCGTCGAGCAGTTCGTCGATGCGTGATTCGGTCATGACTTCACCTCCGGGGCGAGCGCCTGCCGCAGCACGCGGCGGGCGGTGGAGAGCGTCGCGCCTACCGTGCCGGGGCTGATCCCAAGCGCCTCGGCGATCGTCGCGTAGTCGAGATCGGCGTAGTAGTGAAGGAAGAGCACCTCTCGCTGGCGGTCGGTCAGCAGCTCCAGCGGGAGCGAGGTGCCGTGACCGTTGGGGGTCGGGTCTTCGGGGCGCTCGCGCAGTCCGAGCAGAGGACGCCGCTTGCGCCGCGCGTCACGGGCCGCGTTGACGACGATGCGCCACACCCACGCTTCGAGCGAGCCGCGGCCGCGATAGCTGCGCCGTTTCCGGACCGCGTTGGCGAAGGCGTCCTGCACCGCGTCTTCGCCGAGCGCGCGGTCACCTGCGATCGCCGCGGCGACCCGGCAGAACTGGGCTCGCCGCGTGCGGTAGAGCTCTTCGAGGTCGTCGATCATTCATCCCGTCCGACGTACGGACGCGGTCGATTCTTTACGGCTCGACGTCCTCCCGCGCATTCCTCACGCCGCACAAGCCGGTAGTGGAATCGTAGAGTTCACGGATGGCGATCGTCGGGTTCCCCGACGGAACGCGCGTCCGCGCATCGTCGATCTCCGATCGTTGTGTCGACGATTCCGAGCGCACGTTCGGCCTTTACCTAGATGCGCGCTGGCAGCCGACTTGGCCCGCCACCGTGGTCGCCTGGGAGGACTTCGGCCTACCTGAGAATCCAGAGCGTGCCGCGCAGCAGATCGTGGAGGCCTTCGGCCGAGCGCGACGGGGCGGACTCGTCGAGGTCGGCTGCTTGGGCGGCAGCGGCCGCACCGGAACGGTACTGGCGTGCATGGCCGTCCTCGCAGGCGTGCCGCCGGCGGAGGCTGTTGCTTGGGTGCGCGCCGCCTATCGCCCGGACGCCGTAGAGACCGTAGACCAGGAGGCGTGGGTGGGGTGGTTCGCCGAATGGGTACACGCCCACCCGCACGCCAATGCGAGTCATGCCGGCCTCGGGCTTCATTCCCGCACACTGCCGCAGGCGACGTTTGCTCGCTTGGCCGTGCGAGAAGACTGAGATAGTCGTCCTCGTTCATCGAACGAGGAGGTTCACCATGCACGCACGCGTGACAACGCTCGCCGGATCGCCTGCTGACGCTGACGCCGGCATCGACAACTTCCGCTCGAACGTCGTCCCGTTCACGCGCGACCACGGCAAGGGCGCGATTCTCCTCATCGACCGCGAGAGCGGGGAAGCGATTGCGATCACGCTCTGGGAGGACGAGGACGCACTGCGCGCAAGCGAGGAGTCTGCAAACGCACTGCGAGCAGGCGCCGCCGATCAGATGGGCGCAACCCAAGAGCCGACCGTCGGGCGCTACGAGGTCGCGGTCTTCGAGGTCTAGCCTCGTCGACACCTCGCGCCGGGCTGGCGCAGGTTCATCGCGCCATGCGCCAGCAGGTTCTGTCGGGTTCCCGCACGCTGGCCCAGGCGAGCCGATCCTGTGATGCTCGCTCGGCTTGCGACCGCGCTCACGCGCGCCCTGACTCAGGTGTTCTCGATCTCGAGCCCGAAGCGCGGGATGCGCCTGTGCACCGCGCGGTTGAACTCCGTCTCGTACTCCTCGGCCGCCTCCTCGTCCAGCGTCGTCGCGAAGTTGTCGCGCAGCTCCGCGAGGATCTCCGTGCCCGTCTCGACGAGGTCCTGGTACTCGCCGAACCGCTCCTCGGCCTCGCCGCGCTCGGCGCGGTCGTACGCTGCCTCCGCCTCGTCGCACTCGCGGATCAGCTCCGCGTAGTCCCGCTCGAAGAGGTCGAGCTGGCGCGAGATCGCGTCCGTGAAACGCCGCCCAGCCATGCGCCTAGACTAGTCCGCCGTTGCCCCTCCTCGTCCGCAGCTGGAACGTGTTCCACGGAAACGCCGTCCCGCCAGAGCGCCGCGCCTTCCTCGAGCAGATGGTGAAACTCGCGACCGAGGACCATCCGGACGCACTCTGCCTGCAGGAGGTGCCGGTCTGGGCGCTGTCGCGGCTCGAGGGCTGGAGCGGGATGCAGGCGTTCGGCGCGGTGGCGTCGCGGCCGAAGCTGATCAGTGCCGAGCTCGGCAGGCTCATCACGGAGCTGAATCACGGGTTCTTCCGCTCGGCGTTCACCGGCCAGGCGAATGCGATCCTCCTCGCGCCTGCGTTCACGCCGGTCGGCGAAGGCTCGATCGTGCTCAACCCGCGCAGCTTCCGGCGGGCCGAGGCGAAGAAGCTGGAGCTCGACTTTCGCACCCGCCTCGGGTGGGCGAGGGAGCGGCGCGTCTGCCAGGCGGTCCGGGCGGAGACTGACGGCCGCTTCGTCTCGGTCGCGAACCTGCACGCGTCGGGTCTCGACGAGCTTGCAGACGTGGAGCTTCAGCGGGCGGCGGACTTCGCGGAGTCGTTCGCCGAGCCCGGCGACACGCTCGTGCTTGCGGGCGACTTCAACATCGGCCCCGGAACCTCGCAGACGCTGAAGCACCTCGATGGGTACTCGGAGCCGATTCCGGGCATCGACCAGGTGCTCGTCAAAGGGTCGGAGGCGCTGGGCACGGAGCGCTGGCCCCCGGAGCAACGCACCGTGGACGGCCACCTGCTCTCCGACCACGCACCGGTCGAGACGAGGTTCGAGTGACGTTCGAGGAGGCGCGCGCGCAGTTCCCGGTCTTCGAGCGGCTCGCCTACCTGAACGCGGGCACGAACGGGCCGCTCGCCCGCGCGACGATCGAGGCGATGGTCGCCCAGGAACAGGCTGACCTCGCGCAGGGCCGGGGCGGGCCCGAGTACTTCGAGCGCGTCCTCGAGCTGAGGGACGAGGTTCGCCGGAAGCTGGCCGCTCGCGTCGGCGTCCCGCCCGGAGGGCTGGCGCTCACGACCTCGACGACGAACGGTTGCAACATCGTGCTCGGCGGGCTCGACCTTGGCCCGGACGACGAGGTCGTCACCAGCGACGGCGAGATCTTCGGGCTGCTCGGCGCGCTGGTGGTTTCTACCGCGCGCCTCCGCGTGGCATCCGTCCGGGAGCTGCCGCCCGAGCAGGCGCTCGAGGTGCTGCTACGCGAAGTGACTCCGCGGACGCGGCTGCTGGCGCTCTCGCACGTCTGCTGGATGAGCGGCAACCGCTTCCCGGTCGCGGAGCTGAAGGAGGCGACCGGTCTGCCGGTGCTGGTGGACGGAGCCCAGTCGGTAGGCGCGATCCCGGTCGACGCGTCGCAGTTCGACTTCTATGCCTTCTCGTGCCAGAAATGGCTCTGCGGACCAGACGCGATGGGCGGGCTCACGGTCGCTGCGCCCGAGCAGCTGCGGATCGCGGCCCCCAGCTATCTCTCCCAGGAGAGCTACGAGCCGACCGGCGACTTCACTCCTCGGCCAGGAGCCCTGCGGTTCGACCCGGGCTGGACGCCGCCGCCCTCACTAGCGGGGCTGGACGCGGCCCTCGACCTCGTTCCGGAGTGGGGCTTCGAGCACGCCGCTGCGACCGCCGCTCGCTGCCGCGAGCTGCTCGGGGAGCGCTTCGACGTCGTGACCGCGCCGGGTCAGGCCACGCTCGTCTCGTTCCGCGTCGAGGGCGACTCAGCCGAGCTCGTCAGGCGCCTGTACGAGCACGGCGTCGTGGTGCGCGACGTGCCCGGCCAGGGCTGGATCCGCGTCTCGTGCGGCTGGTGGACGAGCGACGAGGACCTCGAACGTCTGGCGGCAGCCTTGTGAACCCACGCCGGTGGCGCGCCGCCGGCGCCCTTCTTCTCTATGCAGGACTGGGAGGGGCAACCCTCGCCCGCGGCGTGCTCACGTCACCGGCCAGCACGACGATCGGTGATCCCGGGTCGGACAAGACGATCTTCATGTGGTCGTTCGTCTGGTGGCCGCACGCCCTGACGAGCGGCCAAGACCCCTTCGTCAGCCACGCGGTCTGGGCGCCGGAGAGGATCGACCTGTCCTGGGTCACGGCGGTGCCAGGCCCCAGCTTCCTGGCGTGGCCTCTGACCTGGGCCGCCGGGCCGGTCGTGACCTACAACGTGCTGGCCGTTCTCGCGCCCGCGCTCGCTGCCTGGACGGCGTTTCTGCTCGCCGAATGGCTCACGGGCAGGTTCTGGCCCTCGCTGATCGCCGGCTATCTCTTCGGTTTCTCGGCGTACGAGATCGCCCAGACGCGGGGCCACCTGAACCTGACCCTTGTGTTTCTCGTGCCCCTCTGCGGTCTGCTGGTGGTACGCAGGTTCGCGGACGAGCTCACACGCACGCGCTTCATCGTCCTGCTCGCGCTCGCGCTCGCGTTCCAGCTCCTGATCTCGTCAGAGGTTTTCACCACGACGATTCTCGTCGGGCTCATCCTGGGACTCCTCGCCCTCTGGCGCTTCCCCGGCGAGAGCCGCGGCCGCCTCGTTGCGACCGCCCGCGAAAGCCTCCTGGCGCTGGTTGCGTGCGGCGTGCTGTCCCTGCCGTACCTGATCCACGCGTTCTTCCTGACCGGGCCCTCGCACGCGCCCGCGCGATCGCCTTTCAGCCAGGCGGCCGATCTCCTCAACTTCGCTGTTCCCGGGCGCTCCAACTGGTTGCGCCCGCCCGGGAGCACCTCGATCGCCTCGAGCTTCACGGCCAATCCGGTCGAGGCTGGCGCGTATCTCGGCGTCCCCCTGCTCGCGATCCTCGTCCTGGCAGCCGTGCGGCGGCGAACGCGGGCGATGTCGTTCCTCTTGCTCGGACTCGCCGCGATTGCGGTCTGCTCGCTCGGGTCGAGGATCCGCGTCGGCGGGCACGTGCTGGCGCCGGGGCCCTGGGAGCTGCCGGCGAAACTTCCGATCACGCGAGCGATCCTTCCTGTTCGACTGACGGTGTTCGTTGCGCTCCTCGCCGCACTCGTCTGCTCGCTCTGGCTTGCCGAGGGAGGGTCGCACGCACGCTGGCGCTGGGCGCTCGCGCTCGCCGCTGCGATAGCGGTGTTTCCGACGCCCTCGCGGGCGTTCTGGACGAGCCATGTGCCGAACCCCGTCTTCTTCCGGACAGGTGCCGATGAGCACGCCCTTCGACCGTCCGACACTGCGCTCGTCTTCCCGTTCGGAAAGGCCGGCTCGAGCATGCTCTGGCAGGCGGAGAACACGATGCGCTACCGGATGGTCGGTGGCCACCTCGGCAACCGCCCGCCGGCAGAGGACCGCTGGAACGATTTCCTCCGTGGACTCATCAGCGGCAGGCGCCTGCCAACCGACGCCGACCGAACGCTTCTCCGCTTCCTGCGAGCGCGCAAGGTCACGGTCGTGGTTGTGGCTCCGGGGACGAAGCGGGTGCTCCGCAAGCTCGTACAGACGCTGCCGGTGCGCCCGTCTCGGGAGGCCGACGTGCTCGTCTACCGGCTCAGCGGCTAGGCGGGAGCGTCGGCGGCCGTACGCAGCCCGAGCTCGGACGCGATCGGGCGCATGGCCGCGATCACGAACGCGATGTGCTCGTCGAGGTCCACGCCCAGCTCCTCGGCGCCCTCGTAGACGTCGTCCCGGTTGACGCCGGCGGCGAACGACGGCTGCTTGAGCTTCTTCCGGACCGACTTCGGCTCCAGCGTCGCGATCCCGTCCGGCCGCACGAGCCCGCAGGCGTGGATGAACCCGCTCAGCTCGTCGCACGCGAAGAGTGTCTTCCTGAGCGGCGTGTCGCGGGGGACGTCGAGGTGCGAGGCGTGCGAGAGGACGCCGTCGACCACCTCGTGGGGCCAGCCCTCCTCGCGCAGCATCGGCGCACCGTCCTGCGGGTGCTGGTCGAGGGTCGGATGGATCTCGTAGTCGAAGTCGTGGAGCAGCGCGGTCGCCCGCCAGAGCTGCTCGTCCTCACCGAACCGGACCGCGTACGCGCCGACCGCGGCCTCCACGGCGAGCGCGTGGCGCAGAAGCGCCTCGCTCTTCGTGTACCGCGTCAGTGTCTCCCAGGCGGCGTCGCGGGTCGGCTCCACGGCGCTAGGCGTCGCTTGCGATGCCTAGCCTCAGGATGCGCGGCTCGGCCGCGCATCCGTCCGAACCGAGCGGTCGCATCGCTTGCCGGTAGCCACCCACGTACCTAGGATAGCCGTCTCGCATGGCGCAGATCGTCCTCACTGAGTCGCTCGCGGAATCCTTCGTGATCGAGGGCGCCCATCCCCTCGCAGGCCGGATCGCGGCTGCCGGGAACAAGAACGGCGCGCTGCCGATCCTCGCCGCGTGCCTGCTCGCGGACGAGCCGGTGACGCTCTCGAACGTGCCGCGGATCCGAGACGTCGAGACGATGCTCGAGCTGCTGGCCGACATCGGCGCGGAGGTGGAGTGGCAAGGGCCGAACGAGGTGCGCGTGCATGCCGCCGAGGTGCGGAAGCTCGAGCTCGACGAGGAGCTCTGCCGACGCATCCGCGCCTCGATCCTGCTCGCGGGCCCGCTGCTGGCCCGCCACGGCCGCGTGGTCGTCCCGCCTCCGGGCGGTGACGTGATCGGGCGGCGCCGGGTGGACGTGCACATCGACGCGCTCCGCGGCCTCGGCGCGGAGATCGAGGTCGAGCGCCGCTACACGATGCATACGACCGGCCTCGTGGGCGCGCAGCTCTTTCTCGACGAGGCGAGCGTGACCGGCACCGAGAACACGGTGATGGCGGCCGTGCTCGCCCGCGGGGAGACCGTGGTCGGCAACGCCGCCTGCGAGCCCCACGTGCAGGATCTCTGCCGGTTCCTCGTCGGGCTCGGCGCGCGCATCCAGGGGATCGGCTCCAATGTCCTGCAGATCGAGGGCGTCGACCGGCTCGGCGGCGGCGAGTTCCGGATCGCGCCGGATCACATCGACGTCGCAAGCTTCATCGGGCTCGGCGCGATCACGCCCGGCGAGATCACGATCGACGACGCGCGGCCGGAGGACCTCGTGGCGGTCGGGCCGATGCTCGAGCGGCTCGGGATCGAGATTCACATCGAGGGAACGAGCGTCCGGGTCCCGGGCGCCCAGGAGCTCGTCGTCCAGGACGACCTCGGCGGCGCGATCCCGAAGATCGACGACGGCCCGTGGCCGCAGTTCCCGGCCGACCTGACCTCGATCGCCGTGACCGTCGCAACCCAGGCGCGCGGGACGATCATGGTCTTCGAGAAGATGTTCGAGAGCAGGCTGTTCTTCGTGGACAAGCTCGTGGGGATGGGCGCGAGGATCATCCTCTGCGACCCGCACCGCGTCGTCGTCAGCGGGCCCGCGCGGCTCTACGGCGAGCGCATGGCGAGCCCGGACATCCGTGCCGGGATGGCGATGCTGATCGCGAGCCTCTGCGCAGAAGGGGTATCGACGATCGGCAACATCGGCGAGATCGACCGCGGCTACGAGCGAATCGACGAGCGGCTGCGCTCGCTCGGCGCGCGAATCGACCGCATCGAGGGCTAGTGCCCCGTCCAGCAATACATGCCGGCTTCTGGCCCGCGATCACACGGCGCCAGCGCCCACCCTTGCCCTTGGCAAGGCAGCCCAGCCTTGCTGCGGGCAAGCGCGGCCTCTGGCTTGGTGCTCGCGACCCAGAAGGGCGGCAGCATCACTGGACGGGGCACTAGCGATGGCTCGTCGGACAGGGCAGGCTGACGAGGCCGGCCGGCTCCACGCGCGCCTGGACGTCGCAGGGCGCGGAGAGGCGAGCGTCGTCACGGGCGTGCCGGTGCTCGACCACCTGCTGCGGCTGCTCGCCCAATACGCGTCCTTCGACCTCACGCTCGAGGTCGCTCCGGGCGAAGCCGAGGCCGAGATCGCGGCTGCAGGACGTGCGCTCGGCCGCGCGTTGGAGGACGCCCTCCGCTCCGAGGGGAGCAGGGGCCACGGCTCGGCGGTCGTTCCGGCGGACGAGGCGCTGGCACACGTCGTGGTGGAGGCGTCAGGGCGGCCGCTCGTGGTCTCGAACGTCGACCTCAGCGACGCCCGGGTCGCGGGCCTCGCGAGCGACGTCGTCGCGACGTTCCTGCAGGAGCTCGCCGAGGGCGCCGGGCTGACGCTCCACGTCCGGCTGATCGAGGGCTCCGACCCCGATCACGTGCTCGAAGCGATCTTCAAGGCACTCGGGGTGGCGCTTGCGCAGAGCTGCCGGCCAAGGCGACGAAAGGGAGGCTGATGGACGACAAGACGGTCGTTCGCACGGAGGCGGCACCGGCGCCGTTTCAGGGAGCGCCGTACTCGCAGGCGATCTGCGCCGGCGGGTTCGTGTTCGTCGCGGGACAGGTCGGTTTGCGGCCGGATCACGGCGAGCTCGTCGGCGAGACGATCCAGGAGCAGACCGAGCAGGTGTTCGCGAACCTGAAAGCGATCCTCGAGGCGGCCGGCACCGGCCTCGACCGTCTCGTCAAGACGACGGTCTACCTGGACGACTTCGCCGACTTCGCCGGGATGAACGAGGTCTATGCCCGGCACGTCGGCGACAAGCCGCCCGCGCGCGCGACGGTCGAGGTCGCAGCGCTCCCGTCCGGCGCGAAGGTGGAAATCGAGGCGATCGCGACCATCTAGCGTCGGGGCAGTCCTCATCTGGTCTTACTACGGTTCGCCCGGCCTCCTCCCCGAGGCGATCGTATGTCCGAAGCCGCACGTGTCTGTGACGAGAGCGTGCCGAATTCGCGCCGTTTTCGCCGGCGCCAGGACGTGATCCCGCAGAGCCCGAAGGCACAATGAGTGGCATGCGGGCCGAGACCGTCATCGCGACGCACGGCAACACCGACTTCGACGCGTTCGCGGCGATGCTGGCTGCGCGACGGCTCTACCCGGAGGCGGTCGCCTGTCTGGCCGGCTCGCTCAACCGGAACGTGCGCGAGTTCTACCGCCTCCACGCGGACGAGCTCGCCGTCGCCGAGGCCTCGCGGCTCGAGGTCGACGCGATCCGGCGGCTGATCGTGGTCGAGACCACGCACGCCGGCCGCCTCGGCGAGCTGGAGCAGGTGGCGCTCGACCCGGACGTCGAGAAGGTCGTCTTCGACCACCACGCCGGCGAGCCGCCGGAGTGGGCGGCCGAGCATACCGTCCTGTCCGAGGACGGCGCGCTCACGACGACGCTCGTCGGCATCCTCGCCGAGCGCGAGATCCCGGTCACGCCGCTCGAGGCGACCGCGTTCGCGCTCGGCATCCACGAGGACACGGGCTCGCTGACATACCCGACCGCGACGCAGCGCGACGCCGAGGCGCTCGCCTGGTGCCTCCGGCACGGCGCGCGCCAGGAGCTGCTCGCGGAGTTCCTGCACACGCCGCTGACCGAGGAGGAGCGCGACCTGCTCGCAGCGATCCTCGCGGCGCTCGAGCCGCGCGAGCTCGCCGGGGTGGAGCTCCTCGTCGCCGGCGTCGCCTGGCCCCGGTACGTGGACGGCGTCTCCAACCTCGCCCACAAGGTCGTCGAGCTGACCGACTGCAAGGCGCTCGTGCTGCTCGTCGAGATGGAGGAGCGGGTCTTCTGCGTCACGCGCAGCCGCACGCCGGAGGTCGATGCGGCCGCAATCGCGCGGCTTCTCGGCGGCGGTGGGCATCCCCAGGCGGCCTCGGCGATCTCCAAAGCGAGCCTGGACGAGGCCCGCGCGCGGCTCGCGGACGGCCTCCCGGGAACCGTCCGCGAGCCGCTGCTCGCGGGGCGGCTGATGTCGAGCCCGGCGCGCACCGTCGGGCCCGACGAGACCGTGGCGCGGGCGCTCGTCGCGTGCCAGCGGCACGGCCAGAGCGGGATCCTCGTCGTGGAGGACGAGCGTCTCGTCGGCGTCGTCGGCCGCGAGGACCTCGACCGCGCCGTCGCCCACGGGCTCTCGCACGCGCCGGTCAAGGGCATCATGAGCACGCGGGTGGCAACCTGCTCCGAGGACACGCCGCTCGCGGAGCTGCAGCGGCTCCTCTCCGGCGGCGACGACCGGGTGGCGGTCATGGACGGCGAGCGGATCGCGGGTGTCGTCACCCGCACCGACCTGCTTCGCGCGCTCGGTGCGCAGGTTGCCCAGTCGGAGCGGGCGGGTCCGATGCTCGCCGACGAGCTGACGCGGCTCGATCGCCTTCAGCCGGTCTTCGAGGCCGTCGCGGCGGTCTCCGAGCCGTTCGAGGGCGTGTACCTCGTGGGCGGAACGGTGCGCGACATCCTGCTCGGCGAGCGCGGCTTCGACGTCGACGTGGCCGTCGAGGGCGACGCGATCGCCCTGGCTCAGGCGCTCGCAGACGCGCTCGGCGGCCGGGTGCGCGCGCACCGGAAGTTCGGCACCGCCGTGGTCATCTACGGCGAGGGGGAGCGGGTGGACGTCGTCACCGCGCGCACCGAGTTCTACGACGCCCCGGCCGCGCTTCCGACGGTCGAGCACGCCTCGATCCGGGAGGACCTCTTCCGCCGCGACTTCACGATCAACGCCATGGCCGTCTCGCTCAGGGGCGCCGATCTCGGCCGGCTCGTCGACCCGTTCCGTGGGAGGCGCGACCTCGATGCGAAGACGATCCGCGTCCTGCACAACCTGTCGTTCATCGACGACCCGACCCGCATCTTCCGCGCGATCCGGTACGAGAACCGCTACGGCTTCCGGATGGACGAGCACACGCTTCGGCTGGCGCGAGGGACGATCGAGATGGGGCTCGTCGGGGATCTCTCCTCTGCGCGCCTGCGCGACGAGCTCGAGGCGCTACTGGAGGAGGGAGAGATCGAGCACTCGATCCTGCGCCTGGCGGAGCTCGGGGCCGACCGCGCGATTCATCCACATCTCGCCGCGGACGAGGAGGCGGTGGCGCTCGTGCGGCGCCTGGCCGAGCTCCGAGCGCGCTACGGGCTCGAGATCCCCTCCTGGCGGCTCGGGCTGGCAGCCCTGGCGCGGAGGCTCCCGCCGGACGAGGTGTACGACTGGCTCAAGCGGCTGAAGGTCCGCCGGCGCGACGCCGAGCAGATCGCGGCTGCCGTCACCGTCGGCCCGAGGCTGGTCGAGCGTCTCCGGAGCGGCGCCGAGCCTGCGGAGGTGGTGGCGCTGGCGGAGCCGTACGCGCCGGACGCGCCTCTCTTCGCGCTCGGCCTCGCCGACCTCGAGCCGCTGCACGCGTACTTCGAGCGGCTGCGCGACGTGCGTCTAGAGGTGAGCGGCGCGGATCTCGCCGAGCTCGGGCTGGGCGAGTCGCCGCGGGTGGGGGAGATTCTCGCCGAGCTGCGGCGCCGGAAGCTGAACGGCGAGCTCGACGGGCGCGACTCGGAGCTCGCCGCAGCACGGGAGCTGATCGCGCAGTGATCCGCTGGGACGCGCCCGACCCGTACGTCGTCGGGTTCACGACGCGGGCCGGAGGCGTGAGCACCGGCGCCTACGAGTCGCTGAACCTGGGCGCCCTCACCGAGGACGACCCGCTGAACGTGGCCGAGAACCGCCGCCGGGCCTGCGCGTCCGCGGACGCCGACCCCGAGCGGGCGACGATGGCCTGGCAGCACCACAGCGCCGAGGTGCGGCAGGCGGAGCCGCGCGGAATCGTCACGCCGGGAACGGTGTTCGACCGCTGCGACGGCCTCTGGAGCGACGAGCCCGGCCAGGCGATGATGCTGCTCACGGCCGACTGCCTCCCCGTCGCGATCGCCCGCGAACCGACGAACGGCAGGCGTCCCGCCGTCGCGATCCTGCACGTCGGCTGGCGCGGGCTGCTCGGAGGGATCGTCGCGGCAGGCGCGCGGGCGCTCGAGGGCGGGCGACTGGCGGCCGCGATCGGCCCGGGAATCGGCCCCTGCTGCTACGAGGTCGGCCCCGAGGTGGCCGAGCCGTTCAGGGCCGCGTACGGCGGCGAGGTGATCGAGGATCGCAACCTCGACCTCTGGAGCGCGGCGGAGCGGGCGCTGCGCGAGGCCGGCTGCGAGGAGGTCGAGCGGACCGACCTCTGCACCTCCTGCAACCCCGAGCTCTTCTTCTCCCACCGCCGCGACCGCGGCGTGACCGGTAGGCAGGGCGTTGTCGCCTATATCGGCTGACGCGGTCCGCTCGAGCTACGAGCGGATCCGGGCGGAGCTCGGCCCCGGCGTGACCGTCGTCGCCGCCACGAAGTACGTCGGCGTCGACGACCTTCCCGCGCTCGCGGCGGCGGGGATCGAGGTCGTCGGCGAGAACCGCGCGCAGGATCTCGAGGCCAAGCACGCGGCCCACGGCGACGCGTTCCGCTGGCACTTCATCGGCCACCTCCAGAGCCGGAAGGCCGCGACCGTCAACCGCCTCTGCGAGCTGTGCCATTCACTCGCGAGCGAGTCGGCGGCGAAACGCCTCGAGATCCCGGCTCTGGTCGAGGTCAACCTCTCAGGCGAGGAGACGAAATCGGGCGTCCCGGAGAGCGATCTCGAGGACTTCCTGGCCCTCTACGACGACGTCCGCGGCCTGATGACGATGCCGCCCGAGACCGGCGATGCCGAGGCCTCGCGGCCGTACTTCCGCCGCCTGCGCGAGCTGGCCGAGCGCTACGGGCTGCCCGAGCTATCGATGGGCACGAGCCAGGACTACCTCGTGGCTGCCGACGAGGGGGCGACGATGGTCCGGCTGGGATCCGTGCTGTACGGCGGGTAACATCCGCAAATCATGGGATTCGGAGACGTCTGGAACCGCACCCTCGTGTACTTCGGGATCGCCGAGGAAGAGGACGACTGGGACGAGGACGGCTACCTGACCGAGGAGAACCTCGAGCGCACCTACAGCGAGCGCCCGAACGTCCGCCGTCTGGCCCCGCCCGCGGGGCAACAGCAGGACTTCGACGACTGGACCGATCCCGAGCCCGAGGAGGCGGCGCCGAGGACCGCCGTGCTGCGCCCGCGCGGCCGGCGGCGGGACGGCGTCGTCCAGGCCGTGCCGTCGGTGCAGGTGCACCTCGTCGTGCCGCGGAGCTTCAACGACGCCCAGCAGATCGCGGACAAGTTCAAGGACTCGGTGCCGGTCATCCTGAACCTCCAGAGCTCCGACCAGGAGCTCTCGAAGCGCCTGATCGACTTCACGAGCGGCCTCACCTACGCGCTCGACGGTGGTATGCAGCGCGTCGCCGACAAGGTCTTCCTGCTGACTCCCCGCAACGTCGAGGTCTCGGCGGAAGAGCGCGCCCGGCTCGTCGAGCGAGGCTTCTTCAACCAGGCCTAGGCGCCGCTTGTCGGCGCCGCCGTCAGGAAGCGCCGTGTGCCCGAGGAGTTCGGCGTGACAAGCCGAACTCGCTCCTGATGGCCACGTTTGCGGTCATAGCCGATGCTGCCTCACGGGCGAACCACTTCATCGACGTCTTCATCTACGTCTACGTCCTGCTGATCTTCGCCTACGTGCTGACGTCGTGGGTGCGGATGCCCTACTCGACCTGGGTTCGCCGTCTCTCGGAGTTCCTCCGAGACGTGTGCGAGCCCTACC
This sequence comes from uncultured Actinomycetes bacterium, assembly GCA_963716865.1. GTDB lineage: Bacteria > Actinomycetota > Thermoleophilia > Gaiellales > Gaiellaceae > AC-32. The sequence continues at coordinate 264,846 of CAVQUF010000005.1, read as the reverse complement.
TGCGGCTCTTCCGGCGGATCCTGCCGCCGATCGGCCCGCTCGACCTCTCGCCGGTGGTGGCCATCTTCTTCCTGTTCCTGCTCAAGGCTGTGATCGACCGGCTGTTCACCAGCTTCTTCTGAGAAGGGAGACCACCCCCATGACCATCACTCCAGTCGAGCTCCACCACATCAGCTTCAAGCGAGGGCTGTTCGGCTACCGCCGGCGGCCGGTCGACCAGCTGATCGAGGAGATCGAGCAGTCGTTCGAGGGCGTCTGGCGTGAGCGGGCCGAGTTCGCCGACCGGATCGAGCACCTCCAGTCGGAGCTCGCCAGACACCGCGACCTCGAGACGCTGCTGCGCACGACCCTCGTCTCGGCGGAGCGCTCCGCGAACGAGCTGAAGGCGCAGGCGAAGAAGGAGGCCGACCTGATCGTGGAGGAAGCGCACGCGGAGGCCCGCGCCGTGACCCGGGCCGCGATGGCCGAGCGCGAGCGTCTTGTCGCCGAGGCGCGCAAGGTGCGGGCGCTGCTCGAGGCGGCGCTGGACGCCGCCGAGGATGCCTCCGACGCCCAGGCTGCCTGACCGTCCACCAAACCTATACTTGGGCGCATGGAACCCTCGGCCCGTGTCCGGCTGCGCGTTTCTCCGGGTTCGCGTCGAACGGAAATCGTCGGTCGCTACGGCGACGGCTGGAAGGTCCGCATCGCGGCCCCTCCCGAGGGAGGTCGCGCCAACGACGCGGTGCTCGAGCTCCTCTCGGAGCAGCTGCAGATCCCGCGCCGGTCGGTCTCGATCGTCTCGGGCCACGGTGCGCGGGAGAAGGTCGTCCAGCTGTCGGGAATCGACCACGCCGAGAGCGAGCGCCGGCTAGAGCGTTCGGTCGCAGAGCCGGCGGGCCGATGAGCGCCGCGATCGACACGGAGCTCTTCCGCAAGCGGCTGCTCGACGACCGCGCGCGGGCCCAGGGGGCGCTCGATTACCTGCACGAGGAGAACCCGGGCTCGATGGAGGACGAGACGCAGGAGATCCCGAGCGACAACCACCCCGGAGACGTCGCCACGATCACGTTCGACCGGGAGATCGACTACACGCTCGAGGAGAACGAGGAACGACTGCTCGCGGAGATCGACTCCGCTCTGGAGCGCATCGACGAGGGCACGTTCGGGATCTGCCAGACGTGCGGGGAGCCGATCGGCGCCGAGCGCCTCGAGGCGGTGCCGCACACGACGCAGTGCATCGACTGCAAGCGCAAGGAGGAGCGGGGGTGACGGAGCCCGCGTCGCGGACGCTCGACGTCCGCGTGGGGTCGAGCACGGACGCGCTCACGCCCGTCTCGGTCGCGCACCGCTCGTTCGCGGCCGGCGCCGTGCAGTGGGCCGAGCTCGGCGTCGTTGTCCTGGCCGCGATCGCCGCCGACCAGTTGACGAAGCTGATCGTCTCGAGCCAGCTCGCGCTCGGCGACTCCCTGCATGTCGTCGGCCCGTTCTCGATCCACCACGTCCAGAACTCGGGGATCGCGTTCGGCCTCTTCGCCAGCGCGACCGTGCTCGTGACCGCGCTGACCGCGCTCGCCGTGGGGTGGATGCTCGTCTTCTTCGCACGCTCCGGAGCCCGTCATCCGGTGCTCCCGGTCGCGCTCGGGCTGCTGATCGGCGGCTCGACCTCGAACCTGATCGACCGGATCCGGCTCGGGCACGTGACCGATTTCCTCGATCTGCGCTACTGGCCCGCCTTCAACCTCGCCGACTCCTTCATCGTGATCGGGGTCGCGATCCTGTTCGTCGCACTCGTCCTCGGCGAGACGAGTGCCAAGTCCGGCTCCTGAGAACGCCAGGGTGTCGACCGGTCATTTCAGACGGACGCCCAGCTGACGACCACGACGCTCGTCGTCCCCGAGGAGGCGGCCGGGGAGCGGCTCGACCGGTTCCTCGCCTCGCTTCCCGAGATCGGCTCACGCGCGGCGGCAGAGCGGCTGCTGGAAGAGCGCGGCGCGCTTCTCGACGGCGAAGCGCGGCCCAAGAGCCACCGGCTCACGGGCGGCGAGGAGCTGGTCTTCGAGGCGCAGGACCCGGACCCGGGCGAGCTCGAGGCCGAGGATCTCCCGCTCCGGATCGCGTACGAGGACGAGCACCTGCTCGTCGTGGACAAGCCTGCCGGGATCGTGGTGCATCCTGCGCCCGGGCATGCGACGGGGACGCTCGTGCACGGGCTCCTCGGGCGCGTCGCCGGAGGCGAGATCCCGGACCGGCCGGGGATCGTCCACCGCATCGACCGCGACACGTCCGGCCTGCTGGTCGTGGCGCGAAGCGAAGAGGCGTACCGTGGCCTGCGCAACCTCGTCCGCCGTCATGCGCTCGAGCGGCGCTACAAGGCGCTCGTGCGGGGCCGTCCGCGCTCCCGGCGCGGCCGCATCGAGGCGCCGATCGGCCGCGACCGGCACGAGCCGACCCGCGTGTCGCTCGACACCGACAGCCCGCGCGACGCCGTCACGCACTTCGAGGTCGAGCGACTCCTCGACGATCACGCGCTCCTGGACGTCCGCCTCGAGACGGGACGGACGCACCAGATCCGGGTTCACCTCGCGGCGATCGGGCTGCCCGTGGTCGGCGACCCCGTCTACGGCGTCCCGGACCCGCAGCTCGGCCGCCAGTTCCTCCATGCCTGGCGGCTGGCCTTCCCGCACCCGGTGACCGGCGAGCCGGTCGAGGCGGAGTCGCCGCTGCCGCCGGAGCTGGAGGCGGCCCTTGCCCGCCTCGCCCCGTGAGCGCCGAAGGGCGCCCTCGGGTGGTCAGCTAGACTTTCGCGACCCCGAACCCGACCCGTCGGGAACAGGCGGGTGGCGGTGCCGGCAAGACGGAATGCCGGTTCCACCCGACTCCCGGCGGCGACACGACTCAAACCAGAGAAAGGATCCGAAGGTGTCCGTCGTAAGCATGCGAGAGCTCCTGGAGGCCGGAGTCCACTTCGGCCACCAGACCCGCCGCTGGAACCCGAAGATGAAGCGCTTCATCTTCGCGGAGCGCGGCGGCATCTACATCATCGACCTCCAGAAGACGCAGCAGCTGCTCGAGGAGTCGCACGACTTCGCCCGCAACATCGCGGAGCGGAACGGCACGGTGCTGTTCGTCGGCACCAAGAAGCAGTCGCAGGACGCGATCGAGGAGCAGGCGCAGCGCGTCGGGATGCCCTACGTGAACCACCGCTGGCTCGGCGGCCTGCTCACGAACTGGCGCACGATCTCGGAGCGGATCGAGCGCCTGCACGAGCTTCGGCGCCTGCGCGACGAGGGCCAGCTCGAACTGCTCCCGCCCAAGGAGCGGATGGCCATGCAGAGCGAGCTCGAGAAGCTCGACATGAACCTCGGCGGCGTCGCGGACATGCGCACGCAGCCCGAGGCGGTCTTCGTGATCGACCTGCGGAAGGAGCAGCTCGCGGTCCGGGAGGCGCGCCGCCTGGGCCTGCCGATCATCGCGCTCGTCGACACGAACTGCGACCCGGACGAGGCCGACTACGTGATTCCGGGCAACGACGACGCGATCCGCTCGTGCGCCCTCGTCGTGCGCGCGATCGCGGACGGGATCGCCGCAGGCAAGGCGAAGGCGACGCCCGCGGACTTCGCCCCTGCGCAGGAGGAGGAGCCCGAGGCGCCGGTCGAGGCGCCCGCCGAGGAGCCGGAGCAGGCGTCGGAGCCGGCCGCGGAGGCTCCCTCCGAGGAGCCGCAGCCCGAGGCTGCGCCGGTGGCCGCGGAGGCCGAATGAGCGTCACCGACATCCCCGCCGACCTGGTCAAGCAGCTCCGCGACGAGACCGGCGCGGGCATGATGGAGTGCAAGCGCGCCCTCCAGGAGACGGACGGCGACCTCGAGGCGGCCAAGCGGCTCCTCCGGGAGCGCGGCATCGCCGCCGCAGGCAAGAAGGCGGGGCGCGAGACCACCGAAGGCGAGGTGCTGGCGACCGTCTCCGGCAACGTCGGAGCGCTCGCGGCGATCGGATGCGAGACGGAGCCCGTCTCCAAGAACGAGGAGTTCCTCGGCTTCGCCGAGGCCGTCCTCGAGGCCGTGGAGTCCGGCGGCCTGGAGGCCGTGGCGGCCCTCGAGGATCAGCGGCTCGAGCTGGTCGGCCGCCTCGGCGAGAACGTCGAGCTCCGCGGGGCCGCGCGCATGGAGGCGGGCGGGGGAGAGCTGCTCGCCGAGTACGTGCACCCGCCGGCGAACAAGATCGGCGTCCTCGTCCGCGCCCGCGGCGGCGACGCCGCGACCGCGCGCCGGCTCGCGATGCACATCTCGTTCGCGGCGCCGCGCTACCTGACCGTCGACGAGATCCCCGAGGACGAGCTGGCCTCCGAGCGTGCGATCTACGAGCAGCAGGATGACGTGAAGGACAAACCCGAAGAGGTGCGCGCCAAGATTGTCGAGGGGCGGCTACGCAAGGAGTTCCTCGCAACGGCCGCGCTCGCGGAGCAGCCGTGGATCCACGACACCGCGAAGACCGTTGCGCAGGCGCTCTCGGAGGAAGGGGCCGAGGCGCTCGAGTTCGTCCGCTACGCGCTCGCGGAGTGAGCAAGGCGGTCACAGGGCAGGAGAGCGCCGCCGCCGCGGGCGAGGCAGCGCCCGCCTTCCACCGGGTACTGCTCAAGCTCTCGGGGGAGGCCCTGATGGGCGACAAGGAGTACGGGCTCGACCCGGCGCGGATCGCGGACCTCGCCGACGAGATCGTCGGCATCCAGGCGAGCGGCGTCGAGCTGGCCATCGTGGTCGGCGCGGGGAACATCTACCGCGGGATCGAGGCGGCGGCTGACGGGATGGACCGCGCGACCGCCGACTACGCAGGGATGCTCGCGACGCTGCTGAACGCTCTCGCCCTGCAGGACGCGCTGGAACGGCGCGGCGTCCACACGCGCCTCATGTCCGCCCTCGCCGCGGCCGAGGTGGCGGAGCCGTACATCCGTCGGCGCGCGATCAGGCACCTCGAGAAGGGCCGCGTGGTGATCTTCGCCGCGGGCACGGGCAACCCGTTCTTCACGACGGACACCGCCGCCGCGCTGCGTGCGCTCGAGATCGGCGCCGAGGGGATCCTGATGGCCAAGCACGCGGTCGAGGGCGTCCTCGACGGCGATCCGCGCGAGGACCCGGACGCGAAGCTCCTCCCGGAGATCACCCACCTGCAGGCGATCGAGCGTGGCCTGAAGGTGATGGACACGACCGCGCTCTCCCTTTGCATGGACAACAGGCTCCCGATCTACGTGTTCGCACTCGAGGGCGGAAACATCCGTAAGGTGATAGGGGGCGAGCGCGTCGGGACAATCGTCTCGACTCCCTGACGACGGAGGCGCGATGGCGATCGATGACCTGATTCAGGACGCGATGCGGCGGATGGACAAGTCGGTCGAGGCGGCCCAGGCGGAATTCGCGACGCTGCGGACAGGACGTGCCTCTCCGGCGCTGCTCGACCGCGTCCAGATCGACTACTACGGCCAGCAGACGCCGCTCAAGCAGCTCGCGACGATCTCCGCGCCCGAGCCCCGGCTGCTGACCGTCCAGCCGTTCGACCCGAACTCGCTCGGTTCGATCGAGCGGGCGATCCAGGAGTCAGATCTCGGCGTGGTGCCCTCCAACGACGGCAAGATCATCCGCCTGCCGATCCCGCAGCTGACCGAGGAGCGGCGCAAGGATCTCGTCAAGGTCGTTCGCCAGATGGCCGAGGACGGGCGCATCGCCGTGCGGAACGTCCGCCGGGACGTGATGCACCACCTCAAGGAGCTCGTCGACAACGGCGATGTCGGCAGCGACGAGGAGCATCGGGCCGAGGACCGCGTGCAGAAGCTCACCGACGAGCACACGCAGAAGATCGACGAGCTGCTCAAGCGGAAAGAGGCCGAGATCCTCGAAGTCTGATTGTGATTGCGTTTGAAATGCGCTCATCGCGAGCGACGCCTTGGGCGGCGTGAAGCTGCTGACCCGCATCCGTAGCCTGCGCGGCGTTCGGACCGACGTGGAGCCGGAGCTGCCGGAGGTCGCGAGGACGATCGCGATCATCATGGACGGCAACGGCCGCTGGGCCCGCCGGCGCGGGTTGCCCGTCGCGGCCGGGCACCGTGCCGGCACCCGCGCACTGCGGCGCACGGTCGAGGCCGCGATCGACCTCGGCGTGGAGACGCTCGTCGTCTACGCCTTCTCGACCGAGAACTGGTCGCGCCCCGCGGGCGAGGTGGACGCGCTGATGGACATCTTCGGGGAGACGATCGAGCGCGAGCTGCCCGATCTCGCGCGGCAGGGCGTCCGCACGCGCTTCATCGGTCGCCGCGACCGCGCGCCCGCCGAGCTGCAGGAGCAGATGGCCGGGCTCGAGGAGAGCACCGCGGGAAACGAGCGCCTCAACCTCTGGATCGCGTTCGACTACGGCGGCCGTGCCGAGCTGGTCGAGGCCGCCCGGCGGCTGGCGGAGGCCGCGATCGATCCCGCGGAGATCGACGAGAACGTCTTCCGGGCCAACCTCTACGCGCCCGAGCTGGCCGATCCTGACCTGCTGATCCGCACCTCGGGGGAGCTGCGGATCTCGAACTTCCTCCTGTGGCAGCTGGCGTACTCGGAGCTCGTCTTCGTCGACACGCTGTGGCCGGACTTCGGCCGCCGTGAGCTCGAGCGGGCCCTCGAGGCGTACGCGAGCCGGCGCCGTCGCTTCGGCGGCCGGTGAGCTGGCGTTGAGCTCGTTCTGGTCGCGGATCCTCGTGGCAGTGGTCGGACTGCCGGTCGTCCTCTACCTCGTGTGGCTCGGCGGCCGGTGGATCTTCGCGCTCGCCGCGATCGTGGCCGTCGTCGCGCTCCACGAGCTGTTCTGGATCGCGAGGCCGCTCCGGCCGCTCGTGCTCGCCGGCTACGCGGGCGCGGTTCTGGCTCTGGCGGGGGCCTGGCTCGGCGGCCCCGTGTGGATGGCGGGCGGGTTTCTCGCCACGTTCGCGCTCGCGTTCCTCCTGAAGGGCGTCTCGCAGACGCAGCAGTCGGTCAGCGTCGCCGTCGGCACGACCGTCCTCGGCGCGGGATGGGTGGGGCTGGGCCTTTCGTACCCCATCCTCCTGCGGGCGATCGAGCCGACGGACGACGGCCGGCTGGCCGTCTTCACGGTCCTGATCGCGGTGTTCGCGGCGGACACGATCGCCTACGCCGTCGGCCGCCTGATCGGCAGGCATCGCCTGGCGCCGGTGATCTCGCCCGGGAAGACGTGGGAAGGCCTGATCGCGGGCACGATCGTGGCGGTCCTCGTGCCGTTCTTCGCGATGTACCGCTCCGATTTCCTCGACGTCAGCCAGTCGCTGGTGCTCGGCGCCGTGATCGCGGTCGCGGCCCCGATCGGAGACCTGTTCGAGTCCGCGATCAAGCGCGACCTCGGCGTGAAGGACTCGGGGCGGCTGCTCCTGGGCCACGGCGGCATGCTCGACCGGATCGACGCCGTCCTCTTCGCCGGGGTCGCCTCCTACTACGCGATTCTGGCGCTGACCTGATCCCGATCCGACGGGGTAGGCCAGTCGTACACTTCGACTAGATGAGACGCGTCGCACTTCTCGGCGCAACCGGCTCGATCGGCCGCCAGGCCGTCGAGATCGTCGAGGGCCGTCCCGACCTCGAGCTCGTGGCAGCAGCCTCCGGTTCGCAGCCGGTCGACGGGCTCGCTCCGCTCACCCAGGTTGGGGGCGATCTGACCGAGCTGCTCGAGCGCGCGCAGCCGGACGTCGTGCTCAACGCCGTCGTCGGCTTCGCCGGTCTGCCGGCCACGCTCTGGGCCCTCGAGAACGGCGTCACGCTCGCGCTCGCGAACAAGGAGAGCCTCGTGGCCGCCGGTGAGCTCGCGCTCGGCGCGAAGGAGCGGGGAGGAGGGCTTCTGCTCCCCGTGGACAGCGAGCACTCGGCCGTCTTCCAGTGCCTCGAGGGCCGTCGCCCGGAGCAGCTCGACTCCCTGGTGATCACGGGCTCCGGCGGCCCGTTCCGCGGCCGCGGTCGCGACGAGCTCGAGGACGTGATGCTCGAGGAGGCACTCGCGCACCCGACGTGGAACATGGGGCCCAAGATCACCGTGGATTCAGCCACACTCGCGAACAAGGGGCTCGAGCTGATCGAGGCGCACTTCCTCTTCGGCCTGCCGTACGACCGCATCGAGGTCGTGCTCCAGCCGACCTCGGTCGTCCACGCGCTCGTGCGGTTCCGCGACGGCGCCTCGCTCGCGCACCTCGGGTACCCGGACATGCGGGTGCCGATCTCGTTCGCGCTGACCTATCCGGACCGGGCCGGGACCCCGGTTCCGGCGCTCGACTTCTCGCAGGGGCTCGTGCTGGAGTTCGAGCCGCCCGACCTGGAGACGTTCCCGCTGCTCGCGCTCGCGCGCGAGGCCGGTGAGAAGGGCGGCACGCATCCGTGCGCCTTCAACGCGGCGAACGAGGTGGCCGTCGCCGCGTTCCTCGAGGGGAAGCTGCCCTTCCTCGGGATCGCCGCAACCGTCGAGGAGACCCTCGCCGAGGTGGACGGCGCGCCCGCCCGGGATCTCGGCGACCTGATCGAGGCGGACGCCGCGGCGCGAAGGCTCGCCGAGCGGGGGCTGCCGGTCGCGTGAGAGGCTTGGGTCTGCGCGCATGACGATCCTGGTCGCCATCGCGGGCCTTGCCTTTCTGATCCTGATTCACGAGGCGGGCCACTTCTTCACGGCTCTCGCGGTCGGGATGCGGCCGCGTCGCTTCTACGTCGGCTTCCCGCCGGCGCTCGTGAAGAGGACCCACAAGGGGGTCGAGTACGGCATCGGCGTGGTCCCCCTGGGCGGCTACGTGAAGATCCCGGGCATGCACCGTCCGGCCGCGTCGGACATGGACGTGCACTTCGGCCCGGCCCTCCACGAGGAGCCGCGCCTCCTGCCCGCGGTGGAGCGCGTGAAGCGGCCCCTGGCGAAGAGCGACTTCGAGGCCGCACGCGGCGCGCTGGCCGAGCTCGAGCAGGCCGTCGCCGGGGTGGCGCTCTCGCCTGGCGCGCAGCGCTCCGCGCAGCGGGGGCTGAACGAGCTCGACGACGCGCTAAGCCCGGACTCGTACTGGCGGCAGCGCACCTGGAAGAGGCTGGTCGTGATCGGCGCCGGCCCCGCCGCGAACCTCGTCTTCGCGATCCTGCTGCTCGCGCTCGTGTACATGATCGGGATCCCCTCGGCCGCGTCGCGTCGGGTCGAGAGCGTGGAGCCCAACACGCCGGCCGCGCAGGCGGGGCTCGAGCCCGGGGACACGATCCTCGGGATCAACCGCGTGGGCACGACGAGGTTCTCCGATGTCCGGGACGCGATCCAGGCCAGCAAGGGCCAGGCCCTCGTCCTCTCCGTGGTCCGAAAGGGCGACTATGTCGAGCTGCCCGCGGTGAAGCCGATCAAGCGCTCCGGCGTCTACATCCTCGGCTTCCGTCCCGCGGTGATCCGTTACAAGCACTACGGCCCGATCTCGGCCTTCGGGCTCGCCGGCCGGGACACCTGGCTCGTCACGAAGGCGATGGGCAACTGGCTGACCCACGTCACGTCGCCCGCGAACCGGAAGCAGATCTCGACGCCGGTCGGGATCGTGCGCACCTCGAGCGAGGCGGTCCAGAGCGGGTACCGGGACTACCTCGCGATCCTCGCGCTGATCAGCCTCTCGCTCGCCCTCCTGAACCTGCTCCCGCTGCTGCCGCTCGACGGCGGGCACATTGCGTTCTCCCTGATCGAGGGCGTCCGCGGCAAGGCAGTGAGCCGGGTCGTCTACGAGCGCGTCTCGATGGTCGGGATCGCGCTGATCCTGTTCATCTACGTGATCGGGATCACGAACGACATCGGCAATCTCAGGGGCGGCTAGTAGCCGCGGGAAATCCGGCCGCTTCGCGGCCATGACGATTTCCCGCGGATCTTGACCCTCGACGTGGGTGGCCGCGCCAGCCAGGTCGGTCGCGGCGGCGAATGCCCCAGTTCGAAACCTAGAGGCTTGATGTGAAACGCAACTTCGGACCTGAACCAAATCCGCAGCCGTATGAAGTGTGTGAAAGCTTCGGGCTTTGCGATTATCGCCTCAGTTCTGCTCCTTCTCGCAGGAGCATCACTCTCCGGTGCGGTTCCAGATCAGAACCCCGGAACCGTCCGCTACTCGTGGTTGCTCCGATGGCCAGGGAAGGGGCGGGAGCACGTGTTCGTCAGGAAGTTTCGAGACCGCGGTGGTCTGCTTCGGCGCGTTAGGGTCTTCATCGCGGACAGGCCGGTGCTAGACGCTCCCTACATCACGGAGGTCGGCTGTGCTGAGGAGCGACGTACCGCCCTTGCGCAGAAGACATGGCTCTGGGACGGGCACAACGTCTTCGTCGCCCTACTGATGATGTCGGGCCGGTGTCACGTCGCCGGAACTTTGGTACGCGTACGCGTAGTTCTCACTACGGTCGGTACGTAGGTGGGGGCGGCGCACTCCACCTTTCACATCAAGCCTCTAGCTCTCATCGTCCAGCGCGAGGCCACTCACTCGCTGGACAACCGCGGCCAGCGCATCGAGGTCGAGCCGGTCTGGCGGCGCTGGCACGACCGTCTCGAGCGCCTCCACTAGACTCAACGCGTGGCCAGCGAGAGGGGGATTCGCGTAGGAAACGTGCCCATCGGGGGCGGCGCGGCCGTCGTCGTCCAGTCGATGACGCTGACCAAGACGCACGACGTCGAGGCGACGACGGAGCAGATCGCCGAGCTGGCCTCCGCCGGGTGCGAGGTGGTACGGGTCGCCGTCCCGAAGACCGAAGATGCGGAGGCGCTCCCGAAGATCGTCCGGCTCTCCCCGATCCCCGTGATCGCGGACATCCACTTCAACGCGAGCCTCGCGCTGCGCGCGATCGAGGGCGGCGTTGCGGCCGTGCGGATCAACCCGGGAAACATCGGCGGCCCCGACAAGGTCGCGGAGGTTGTGCTCGCGGCGAAGCAGGCCGGCATTCCGATGCGGATCGGCGCCAACTCCGGCTCGCTTCCGAAGCACCTCGCCGATGTCGCCCAGCGCGACCAGGCGGAGGCGCTCGTCGAGGCTGCGCTCGAGGAGGTTCGGCTGCTGGAGAGCCTCGACTTCTTCGAGTTCAAGATCTCGGTCAAGTCGAGCCACGTGCCGACGATGATCCGCGCCTACCGCATGCTCGCGGCGAAGGTGCCCTACCCGCTCCATCTGGGCGTCACCGAGGCCGGAACCCCGTTCTCGGGCTCGATCAAGAGCGCGGTCGGCATGGGCGCGCTGCTCGTGGACGGGATCGGCGACACGATCCGCGTCTCGCTCACCGCCGACCCGGTCGAGGAGGTGCGCACGGCCTACGAGATCCTGAAGGCGCTCGGCCTGCGCGAGCGCGGGCCGATCATGATCGCGTGCCCCTCGTGCGGCCGCGACAACGTCGGCGTCCAGACGCTCGCCGAGGCTGTCGAGGAGCGCCTGCACGCCTACTCACAGCACTTTGAGGTCGCCGTGCTCGGCTGCGCGGTCAACGGCCCGGGCGAGGCGGGCGACGCCGACTTCGGCATCGCCGGCGGGCGCGACGTCGGCTTCATCTACGGCCACGGCCGCGTGCTGAAGAAGGTCTCGTCCGACATCCTGATCGACGAGCTCTTCTACGAGATCGACACCTGGATCGCCGACGGCATGCACCGCCCCAAGCGCCTGAAGATGGCGAAGCCCGCCGCGCTGGCAATGGCGGAAGCCTCGTTGATACCCGTCGAGTAGCGGCGCGCACTCCTACGCCGACGTCGAGCGTTCTTTAACCTGAAAACGTGATCGCTCGAGCGTCACGGCTCTTTCTGCCCACGTTGCGCGAGGATCCCGCCGAGGCCGAGGCCGCCAGCCACAAACTGCTCGTGCGCGGCGGCTTCATCCGCCAGGTGAGCGCAGGCCTCTGGACGTACCTTCCGCTCGGTTGGCGCGTCCACCAGAAGGTCGTCCAGATCATCCGCGAGGAGATGAACGCGATCGGCGGCCAGGAGATGCTCGCGCCGGTCCTGACGCCGGCCGAGCTCTGGCAGCAGTCAGGCCGGTACGGCATCGACGTGCTGTTCAAGCTCGAGGACGGAGCCGGCCGTTCGTTCCTGCTCCCGATGAGCCACGAGGAGACGATGGCCTTCCACGCGCTCGAGGTGCAGTCGTACAAGCAGCTGCCGCAGGTCTGGTACCACTTCCAGACGAAGGATCGTGACGAGCCGCGGCCGCGGGGGGGCCTGCTTCGAGTTCGCGAGTTCATCATGAAGGACGCGTATTCGTTCGATCGGGACGAGGCCGGTCTCGACGAGAGCTTCCGCAACCACTCCCACGCGTACCACCACGTCTTCGAGCGCTGCGGCCTCGAGGTCTACGAGGTCCAGGCGGAGAGCGGCGAGATGGGCGGGAACGAGTCCAACGATTTCCTGGCACCTGCAGGCTCCGGCGAGAACACGCTCGTCACGTGTGAGAACGGCGACTACGCAGCCGACCTCGAGATAGCGGGCGGGATCCCCGCGGCGCCCGACTTTCCGGCCCCGCTCTCGGACCCGCAGGCCGTCGAGACGCCCGGCCAGCGGACGATCGAGGACGTCTCCCGCTTCCTCGGCGTCGACGCGAAGGCCACGGCGAAGGCCATGCCGGTCGTGACCGACGGCAAGGTCGTCCTGGCCCTCGTCAGGGGTGACGACCGCCTCAACGAGATGAAGCTGCTGGCGGCGCTCGGACAGGGATTCCGGCCGGCGGATCCGGAGGAGGTTCGAGAGACATTCGGCGCGGACGGCGGCTCGATCGGCCCGGTCGGCGTCGCGGTCGACGTCCTCGCGGACGAGGCGTTGAAGGAGGGCCAGTTCGTCGTCGGGGCCAACCGGGACGACTGGCACCTGCGCGGCGTTCAGCCCGGCCGCGACTTCGAGGCGCGCTTCGCGGACCTGCGCGAGGTCCGCGAGGGGGACACCTGTCCTCGCTGCGGCGGGAAGCTGCATCTGCAGGTCGCGATCGAGGTCGGGCACATCTTCAAGCTCGAGACGTTCTACTCCGACTCGTTCCACGCCACGTACCTCGACGAGGCCGGCAAGGAGCGGCCGCTCGTCATGGGCAGCTACGGCATCGGCCCGGGCCGCGTGATGGCGGCCGCAGTAGAGCAGCACCACGACGAGCTCGGTATCGCGTGGCCGAAGTCGATTGCCCCGTACGATGCACATGTGGTGGCTCTCCCCGGCGTCGAGGAGCAGGCCGCTCGGGCGGCGGAGACCCTCGAAGCAGGGGGCGCGGACGTGCTGCTCGACGACCGTGACCAGCGGGCCGGCGAGAAGTTCGCCGACGCCGACCTGATCGGCTGCCCGGTGCGCGTGACCGTCGGGAAGAAGACCGCCGAGGACGGCGCGGTCGACGTGCGCGACCGCGGGAGCGGGGAGGAGCGGCGCGTCCCGATCGACGAGCTCGGGGGCGTCGTCTGATGGGCCGGAGGCGCAAGTTCAGCGAGGAGCCGTTCGGGCCGACGATCGAGCGGCTGATGGGAGAGCTCGGGGTCACGTACCGCGCGCTGGCCGACAAGACGAAGCTCTCGGCCGGGTATCTCAACCACCTCGTCCACGGGAACCGCCCGGTGCCGTCCGACAAGGTCGTCCGGCAGCTGGCGAAGGCGCTCGGCGTGGAGCCCGAGCATTTCGTCGAGTACCGGCTGCGCGTGATCACGCGAAAGCTCGAGCAGATGCCGGCGCTGATCGACCGCCTCTACCGCCGCCTGGAAGGCTGAGCCGGGCTAGGCGACCAGCTCGACCCGCGCGCCCGGGTGGAGCGACTCCCAGACCCTCAGGTACGCCTCGACCTCCATCCGCGTCCACGTCTCCTGGGCGTTGTCGCGCTCGCTGAGCGGATCGGCGCCGGACCCCTCGCGGCAATCGTGGCAGCGCGGCGACCCGAGCCTGAAGAGCACGCGCTCGATCGGCTCGCCGCAGCGGTAGCAACGGCCGTCCTCCACCCGCTGCACGGCCGCGTCGGGATCGACAGGGTGGCCCAGTCCCACGCCGACGCTCGTAGGCCCGAGATGGAGGATCTCGCACTGGCAGCGCCGCAGGAACGCGACCAGCTTCGGCGTCATCGACGGATCGTCGAGTTTGAGTCGCACCATCGCCGCAGCACCTCCCGCGCTGAGTGTGACGCGGGCGGCCTCGTTTGCAACCACCGAGAAGGTCAGGATCTCGTCAACAGTGTCCACAGGCTGTGGATCGAACCGTTCACGGCGCGTTTCCACCCCGTTACCCACAGCCGGATCGGCGCGGGCGCTAGGGGCGACGCCGCGACGCCGCCGGGCCGATCCGGTCCAGGAGCCGCACCGCGAGCTGAATGGTGTCGAGGAAATCGTTCGGAGAGGAGGGCTTCCCGAGCACGGCGGAAGCACCCGCCACGTGCGCCTCGACGGTGTCGAGCTCCTCCGTGTCCGAGCTCCTGAGCAGCAGCACCTGCGGCGCCGGCTCCGCCTCGCAGATGCGTCTCACGGCCTCGGTGTCGTTGTGCTCGGGGAGAGCCGAGTCGATCAGGACGACGTCCGGGGAGCGCTCGGAAGCCAGCTCGACGGCCTCTTCGCCGTCGACGGCCTCGCCGACGATCTCGAAGCGATGGTCAGGGGCGAGGAGCGTCTCGAGCGCTTCGATGAAGTGTCGGCGATCACCCGCAAGCAGGATGCGGATGGGCGTCTCGGGGGCGGCACCCGGCACCCTGGAAGTATCTCGTACGCGCGCGGCCGTTGTGAAGACAGCTTTGGATTAGCTAGCCGTCGGCACAGTCACAATCCAACCCGTTCGCGGGAAATCCGGGCTGCGCTCGTGGCGATGAGCCGTTTGTTGCGGAGTTGGTGCGCATTGAGTCGAAGATCCTGCCTGCGCAGCCTGCTGAGGGCATCGCGAGTCACTCGCGCGGCCGTTTATCCCGCTCTTGGGTACAGTGAGCCGAAGCCGGGGCGTGGCGCAGCCTGGTTAGCGCGCTAGTCTGGGGGACTAGAGGTCCCGAGTTCAAATCTCGGCGCCCCGATCAAGGAAAAGCCCCGCAAATGCGGGGCTTTTCGGTCAGGGAACGAGGGTTCGTGACGTCAGCTTATCGCTGCGCGTTCGCTGCCCAAACGCCTTTCATCCGCTCGTCTAACCGGTCCGGCGAGAGGACGCTAGCGGAATTAACCATTGTTTTGCCTGAGCGACACGCCAGATCGGATTAGACGTTGGTACGTGGTTGAACCTTGCCCTGTCCTTGAGCTTCACTCGGACGGGGAGCGATGAGTTTGATCCCGTCCGATCGTCTTACTATTCGCCACCATCTCACGCGGAGGAGCGAGCGATGAAATACATGCTGTTTACCTACCGAGATCCGAGTGTCGAACTCGAGCCGGCACAGAGGGCGGCGATCCCGGCTGCCGTGGAGGCTTGGTGTACTGAGATGGATGCGCGTGGCGTGCGGCTTCAGGGGCACGTTCTGGGCCCGAGCAGTGATACGAAGACGCTACGGGTTCGCGACGGCGAGTTGCTGCTGAGCGATGGGCCGGTCGCAGAGGCGTCAGTGCAGATCGCCGGCTTCAGCATCCTTGAATGCGCGGATCTTGACGAGGCGGTCGAAGTGGCGTCGAAGAACCCGGGGGCGACGTTCGGGACTCTGGAGTTGAGGCCTTTCGAGGACTGATGAGGGTCGCCGTGTCCTACCAAACTGGAGGCTCGTGAAGATGGCTCAATCGCTGAAGTCCGTCAACGCAATCACACTGTTTGTCGAGGACCTGCAGCGTTCGAAGGAGTTCTACGAGCGCGTTTTCGAGGTCACCGCGGCCGACGAGGAAGAGGGCACCGTTATCTTCAAATTCGACAACCTGTTCTTGCGCCTTCTGACGCGCAGCGAGGCCGAGAACGAGATGCTCGGGCAGGTACCCCTAGCCGATTCCGATTCGGGGGCGAGCTTTCAGCTGGCGATCTTTGTGGACGACGCGGACGCTCTCTGCGCCGAGCTCGCCGAGCGTGGAGTCTCTATCGTCTACGGTCCGATCGACCGTCCCTGGGGTGTGCGCGCCGCGGCCTTCCTCGACCCAGACGGCTACATCTGGGGGTTCAGCGCCGACATCCCCGGGGACTGAGCAGCCACCGCCAGCCCCAGGCGTCATTCCCGCACGCTGGCGCACGCAGTGGTCGGGCACCCCTGAGGAAGGATGACTTCCATCACGCCACGACTCTCCATTAGATGCCCGTTCGCGTCATAGGCGCGGTAACCGCGCCGCCCAAGTCTGAAGGCAGCGAGGGGCCGGGAGACGAATCCCGGCCCTTACTGAACGTACTTCAGTCGCGCTCCGCCCGTCTAGCCCCCGAGCGTGTCGCTGAGCGGACCCGGCTGATTCGCCATCTCGACGGACGAGACCAACTGACCTAGGTTCTCGGCGGGGCCGGGTCGTGGGAAGCGCCCGACGTTCGGCTCGTGGCCCGGAACCGTAGGGAGATCTCCGATTTCTTTGCGCGCTCAGCGCCGCTAGCGTCGTGGCATGTCCGACGACGGCAAGAAAGAACCACCGGAGTTGCATCGCGTGATGGTCAGGTGCGAGGAATCAGGTGAGGGAGTGCCGACCGGTATGAGGATGGATCCTGCGTCCTTCAAAACCAACAACCGCCGCGAGCACACTTTCAAGTGTCCGCACTGCTTCCACGAGCACACCTGGTCGACGAACGACGCCTGGACCGAAGCGGGGGCCTGTTAAAGAGGCTGCTGCGCATGGCTGGATGAGCCACTAGCGCGCGGCCTCACGTTGAAGACCGGCTCGATCGCGGCGCCCAGGCCGAAGGCTGGTGCTGCGGCTAGCCTGGCCGCGAGATACAAGCGAGGGCGCGCATGCGATGGAGAGGTAGTGGCCCGCGAGCTCAGGGATAGTCGCCATCGGGGCAGAACCGACGCCTCGCTTGTTCGCGCCGCTGCCGCGGACCCGTCCGCCTTCTCCGAGCTCTACGCGCGCCACGTCGACGCGGTCTACGGCTGGTTTCGCCGGCGGCTCGACTGGGCGGCGAGCGATCTGACGGCAGAGACCTTCGCCCGCGCGTGGCTGGTCAGAGGCCGCTTCCGGGACGAACGGGCCGGCTCGGCGTTGCCCTGGCTCCTCGGAATCGCGGCGAACGTCCTCGCCGAGACTCTGCGCCGCGACCGCGTCGAGACTCGCGCGCGCGAACGGCTGGGCCTGCCGCTCGACCTCGCGCGCGAAGACGGCTACTCCGCGGTCGAGGAGCGGCTCTCTCCGCGGCTTGCGCTCGAACGCGGCCTCGGTTCATTGCCGGCGCACGAGCGGAAGGCCCTCGAGCTTCGGGTTCTCGACGAGCTTCCCTACGCGCAGGTGGCGAAGCGGCTCGCGATCCGCCCAGCGGCTGCACGGCTGCGCGTGTCCCGCGCCCTCCGCCGCCTCGCGCTCTCCGTCCCCAGGGAGGACCTGTGAACAGCGCCCTTCCCACGTGCCTGCTCGACTATCGCGAGCCGCTCGAGAACGCCATCCGCCGCGATCTCGACCGCGACCGGGCCCACCGGCGGCGGCGTGGGCTCGTGGTGCGCTCGGCTCTCGCCGCGGCCGTCGCCGGCGCCGCCGCGCTGGGCGCGCTGAGCATCGTCTCGCGGCACGCCGGGGGCGCCTCCGTGGTCGACCGCGCCGCCGCGGCGATCGCTCGCTCGCCCGGCACGATCCTGCACGTCGACATGCTCGGCTCCCAGACCAACCCGGACGGCAGCACCATCTCCTGGCGCGACGAGAGCTGGCAGCAGGAGAGCCCGCCCTACGACCGCCGCCAGATCGAGAACGCGCCGGACGGGACGGTCGCCGAGTCGGCCAGCGGGGGCGCTCGTGATGAGCTCTACGACCCGGCCCGCAACACGATCTACGTGTCCGCGCACACGAGCCCGACACGGTCCTACGACATCAAGCCGGAAATCGAGCCGGGACCGAGACCGGGAACCGCCCTTCTGCGCCTGCCGGGAGTCGGAGTCGACGCGAAGCGCTTCCACGTCGTCCGAACCGCCGTCATCAGCACCGAGCAGGCGAAAGCGCTCCGGAAGGGCACGGGCGTGCTCGCGTGGAGGATCGCGCGCCGGCACGGCGTCATGACGGCGACCATGACTGTCGTGCCCGCCTCGAGTGTCCCCGAGCCGCCGCCGGCGCCCGCGAGCGCCGACCCCACCTCGGCGGGGTTCCGCGGACAGATCCTGGCTCTCCTCCGGTCGGGCGAGGCCCGCGTCCTGGGTCACCGGACGATCGACGGGCAGGACACGATCGAGATCGGCTCGGCCGACGGGCACACGACCTACTACGTCGATCCGGGCACCTACAAGCCGGTCGAGCTCGAGACGAAAGGCACGGGCGGCGGCACGACGCTTCGTTTCCGCACCTACGAGACGCTCGAGCCCGGCACCAACCGGAGCCTGCTGAGCCTTGCCGCGCAGCACCCGGGCGCACAGGTCGACCGCGACCCCGCCGACTACCAGGCCGCGGAGGCGCGCCTCTTCCCCAAAGGCTGACCGCCGGCCTGTGTGCGAGGCGCGGAAAGCTCCGCGAGGAGTGGCAGCGGGCTCCCGCTAAGCTCGGTCAGGATGTCGGCGTTCCCCTTACCGGCTGCCGGTCACCAGCCGTCGGCGACGGGGGCTCTCGCGCTCGCGGTGGCCGTACTCGGGTTGGTGGCGGCCGGCTGCGGCAACAGCGGCGGGCATCCTGCCGCGACCGCGGCGGCCAGCACGCCAAGAAGCTCGGCGCCGTGCAAGCTCGACAGAGCCCAGCGTCGCACCGTCGCCCGGGCGCTCGCCGACATCCGGCATCTGCGGCGCATCCAGGCGCCGATGCAGACGTACTCCCAGCACGGGGCGCCGACTCAAAACGCGGTGACCGGAACGTTTCTGCTCGACCTCGGCTCCGCCAAGCTCCCGCCGAACGTGTTCGCGCACCTGCTTCACCTCGCGAAGGCAGCGGTCAGTCTCTGCGGTGATTGCTCCCAGGGGCTCGAGGCGGATGAGCCCTTCTTGGGGAACCGGGGGGAGAAACGCTGTGGATGACTTCAGCGCCCGACCGGTCACTGGTCGACGTCGCTGACCGCCCGGTCGCCGGAGGCCCGCGCGACGCAGGCGGCTGCCACGAGGGCGTTCCGGGTTCGGCCGGTTCGTCTATCTCGGCGGCATCACCCCACGACCTCGACTCGATACGCGGCCATCCCGCTGACCGAGTTGACCGCGATCCGGAACGGCCCCGTGATGATCGGCGTGACGGCGCCGTAAGCGTCTGCCGCCGGAGTCTCGTCCCAGGCCACCAGGTTGCCGTTCTGGTCGTAGACGTGCAGGTCGAAGTCGACGCCGGCCTCGGACGGGTGAACGTTGATCGAGTACGTGCGGCCTCCCTCCAGCACGACGTCGAGAAACTGGGCCTGTCCTGTCCCGATCATTCCGGTTGCAACCATGGACATTCGCTCTCCTCCTTTAGATGTCGTGGCGCCGGCCACCCGGTCGAACCTCCGAGCTCCGCGCCGCAGCAACTCAGGCCGTCCTGGTTCACGGACACACGCCTTTCGTTGCCTTCGCTACAAGGTGCGACGCTACCGCGTCGTTCCGGGACGGTCAAGAGGACCGCGGTTTCGCTGCGACGGGAATGCGTCTCCGTCGGCTAGCGTTCGGGAGCCGAGGAGTTGTCTGACCGAAGAGCCGACATGAACACGAGCCCAGACGCGGCTCGGGGGGACGAGAGGCCGCCGTTGCTGGCCCGGCTCGCCCACGTCGTCATGCGCCATCGCCGGATCGTCGCCTTCGGCTGGATCGCGCTCACGATCTTCGGAGCCTTCTCGGCGCAGCAGGTGTCGAAGCGCTGGCTGGAGCAGTTCTCGATCCCGGGCTTCTCGGCCTACGAGGCGAATCAGCGCACGCTCAAGACCTTCGGCTCGGGCGAGCAGGCGCCGAACATCGCGGTGTTGCGCGTGAAGGGAGACGTGACGAAGAGCGCCGCGGTGCGTGGCGCTCTCGCAAAGGTGTCGCGCGAGTTCCCGCGCTACCGCACGTCGTCGTATTACACGACGGGAAGCACGGCCTATGTCTCGCCCGACCGGCACACCACGTTCGCGACCTTCTATGCGCCGGGGAAACCGAGCTTCAGCTCCGACGCGGGCTTCGACGACATCCGGGCCGCGCTCAAGGCAGCGGTGCCGGCCGGGGTCGAGGCGCACGTCACCGGGCGCGACGCCCTTTACGCCTCGGAGGGCAGCGCGTCGGGCGGTCCCAGTGTCCTCACGGAGGCGATGATCGGCGGCCTCGGGGCGCTGATCATCCTGCTGTTCGTCTTCGGGACGCTGCCGGCGATGATCGTGCCGATCCTGGTCGCCGTCGTGTCGATCCTGAACACGTTCACGCTCATCTGGCTGCTCACCTACGTCACGAGCGTCTCGATCATCGTCCAGTTCCTGGTCGCGCTCGTGGGCCTCGGCGTTGCGATCGACTACGCGCTGCTGATGATCTTCCGCTTCCGGGAGGAGCTCCGGCACGGCCGCGAGGTGGACGACGCGGTGGTCGAGACGATGACCCACGCCGGCCGCTCCGTGATCGTGTCCGGCTCGACGGTCGCGATCGGCCTGCTCTCGATGGTCCTCATCCCGATCCCGGTGATCCGGTCGATCGGGATCGGCGGGCTGCTGATCCCCGCGGTCTCGGTCGTGGTGGCGATCACGATGCTCCCGGCGATCCTGTCCCTGCTCGGCCGCCGCATCAACTCGCTGCGCGTGATGCCGAAGCGCATCGTCGAGGGCTCGGACGCGGAGGCCGGCTTCTGGTGGCGCTGGGCGCACCTCGTGATGCGCAGGCCGGTCGCCGTCGGCGCGACGGGCCTCCTGATCGTGGCGCTGCTGCTCGTGCCGGCTTCGCAGCTGAACCCGTCAGAGGCCCAAGCCAAGGATCTGGCCGGCGGGAAGACGGCCGACGCGGTGGTGGGCTTGAACCTCCTCACGAGCTCGGGAATCTCGCCCGGCGCCCTCAAGCCGTTCGTGGTCCTCGTGGAGCGGAGCCCGGGCCCGCAGGCGCTTCGCACGGTCGTCTCGCGGCTCCGGTCGACGCCGGGGATCGCCGGCGCCGCCGCCCCGCTGCAGTGGCGGAAGGGCGACACCGCGCTCGTCGAAGCGATTCCCTCGCAGGACGGTGCCGCGAAACCGGTACGGACGACGATCTCCGACCTCCAGCACGACACGCTCCCGGGCCTCGAGAGCCAGATCGGAGGAGGCGTGCGCCTCACGCTCGGCGGCGTCGCGCCCGAGGACCGCGACTTCGTCCACGCCGTGTACGGCAAGTTCCCGTACGTCCTCGCGTTCGTGATCCTCCTGACGTTCGTGCTGCTGATGCGCGCGTTCCGCTCGGTCTTCCTGGCCGTGAAGGCGGTGATCCTCAACCTGATCTCGCTCGGCGCCGCGTTCGGGATCATCGTCTTCATCTTCCAGCAGGGCCACGGCGCGGAGGCGATCTGGAACGTCCACCCGACCGACGCGATCATCTCCTGGATCCCGCTGATGATCTTCGCGTTCCTGTACGGCCTCTCGATGGACTACGAGGTCTTCATGGTCTCGCGGATGCGGGAGGCGTACGACGAGAGCGGCAACACCAGAGAGGCGGTGGCGCTCGGCCTCGCGCGCACGGGCAAGCTCGTGACGAGCGCCGCGCTCGTGCTCATGTTCGCGTTCTTCGTGCTCTCGACGAGCCCCGGGACGGATATCAAGCAGTTCGGGATCGGGCTCGCCGCCGGGATCATCTTCGACGCCACGGTCATCCGGGCCCTGCTCGTCCCGTCGATCATGCGGATCGCCGATAGCTGGAACTGGTGGCTGCCGCAGCCGGTCGCTCGAGCGCTGTTCATCCGTCCGCGGCAGCCTGCTCTCGAGGAGTCTGGCTAAGGCTAACGCCTAAGTTTCCGCGTCCCCGTGGTGGGCCGCCGAGAGCGTGAGCACGCTGTCGAGCCGGCCCTCGATCCCGGCTCCGATCTCCTCCCAGCCCTCCGCGACCATCATCAGGTGCGGCCGGTCGGGAAACTCGATGTAGTCGGTGCGCGCGTCCGACTTTCCGTACTTCTCGTACTGCTTGCGCGACAGCGACGCCGGAACCGTCTTGTCCTTCTCCGCGCCCACGATCAGCAGCGGCGCGCGGTCGTCGCTCTTGAAGTGCACCTCCGTCTCGTAGGCGGCCTTGGCGTCCTCGGCCACTCCGGGGCGGAGACGTCGAAGTGCTTCCCGAAGTACTCGGCGAAGTTCTCGCAGCTCTCGGACGACAGCCAGGCTCCGTGAATCAGCATCAGCGGAGTTCGATCGGCGGCGGCTTCCACGGCAAGACCTCCCCGGTCGTTGACGTGACCACGTTACCGACGCGTTAGCGCCTCGGCGCAGGCTGACTCTCTCCACACCCACGGGAGGAGGTGAGTGAGTTGAAGAGGCGGTTTGCGATTCTGCTGAGCGGACTGGCGCTCCTCGCGGCGGTTGCGCCGGTGACGAACGCCGCTCCGGTCCCGACGTGCGGCGGCGCTGCTCCCTGCGCGCAGGTGTAACGGCCGCACATCGGGCGCCTCGCGGCGCCGAGCGGAAGGCCCGGTTCGGCCGGGCCTTCTGTCAGGCGAAGACGTCGGCGCCGCAGCCGAATACGAGCGCCGCGTGGGCGTCCTCGCGCTCGACGCCGGCCAGCGAGGGGTGCCCGAGATCGACCTCGACCTCGGGCCAGCGCTCGAGGCCGAGCGCCGCAGCGCCTTCCTGCGCGCCTGAGGAGAGCAGGCTCGAGACCGGGAGCACGTTGCGGCGGCCGGTCCGACGGCGCGCGATTCCCTCCAGCTCGCGCAGCTCCTCGAGCGGGTCGATCCGGACGTTCGAGTCGGAGCCGATGCAGATCGCTATCCCGCGCCCCGAGATCTCCTCGACGGGACAGAAGCCGTCGCCGAGGTTGGCCTCGGTGGTCGGGCAGACGCAGACCCGCGCGCCCGCCTCCGCGAGGAGATCGAGCTCCCCCGCGCTCGCGTGGGTCGCGTGGACGACCGTCGAGTGGGGGCCGAGGCAGCCCGTCTCCGCCAGCAGCTCGATGGGGCGCAGCCCGTGCTCGGCGAGGCATTCCTCGATCTCCTTCGGCTGCTCGCTCGCGTGGACATGCAGCGGGAGACTTTCGGCGGCGGCGTAGGCGCCGAGCTCCTCGAGCCATTCCCGGGTGCAGGCGCGGACGGAGTGGGGGGCAAGGCCGACGCGGACGCCGGTTGCGCGCAGCGCCTCGAGCTGCTCGAGGTAGGCGGCCGGCGAGTCCTGGCGGAAGCGTTCGAGCCCGCCGCGCTCGTACGCCGCGAGCAGCAGGACGAGCTCGATTCCAGCCTCGGCCGCCGCCTCGAGGGCCGCGTGTGCCTCCGCGAGCCCGAGGTAGTGGAACTCGCCGACGGCCGTGTAGCCGGCCGCGAGCATCTCGCGGTAGACCTCGACGTAGCCTGAGCGGACCTGTCCGGGGGACAGACCCCCGGCCAGGTCCAGCATGGACTCGCGCCAGCCCCAGAAGTCGTCGCCCTCGGTCCGGCCGCGCAGTGCCCGCTGGAACGCGTGGCTGTGGGCGTTGACGAACCCGGGAAGCGTAAGCGTGGCCTCCACGGCCGTATCCTTTCAGCATGGCTACGCGCGCGGTCCCGGCCCCACTGGCCCAGATTCCGAACCTGCTCACCGTTCTGCGGCTGGCCCTGATCCCCGTGTTCGTGGCGCTCGTCCTCGCCTCCGACGGTGGCCAGAGCTGGCCCGCGGCGATCGTGTTCGGGCTCGCCGGCGTCACCGACCAGGTCGACGGCTGGCTCGCCCGCCGCTGGGGTGTCGAGTCGAGCTTCGGCAAGCTCGCAGACCCGCTCGCGGACCGGTTGATGATCGACGCCGCCGTGATCCTGCTCTGGCACTTCGACCGGCTTCCGTGGGTCGCGCTCCTGATTCCTGCCCGCGACGTCGCGCTGATCGCCGGGTGGAAGCTCGTGGCGAACCGGGGCTACGACTTCGCCGTCAACTTCGCGGGCAAGGCCGCCACGTGGCTCCTGTACGCGTCGCTCGCTTTCGTGCTGGCCACGCCGAGGGGCACGAACTGGCCGCTCTGGATCTTCTGGGCCGGCTTCGCGCTCGCGGCCGTCGCGCTGGTCGGCTACCTGCTCAAGGCGCGGCGGGAGACGACGATCGCATGAAGGCCGTCGTAATGGCCGGCGGCGAGGGCACGCGCCTCCGCCCGCTGACGTCGAACCAACCGAAGCCGATGGTGCCGATCGTGGGCAAGGCCTGCATGGAGCACATCCTCGAGCTCTTGAAGGAGCACGGGTTCGGCGAGGTGATCGTGACGCTTGCGTTCATGCCGCAGGCGATCCGCGGCTACTTCGGTGACGGAGAGGCGCTCGGCATGGCGATCGAGTACTCGGTCGAGGAATCGCCGCTCGGGACTGCCGGCTCGGTCCGCCTGGCGAGCGCGAAGCTGGAGGAGCCGTTCATCGTCATCTCCGGCGACGCGCTCTGCGACGTCGACCTGACCGAGCTCGTCCGCTCCCACCGCGAGAAGGGAGCCGCCGTCACGATCGGCCTCAAGTCGGTCGACAACCCGCTCGAGTTCGGGATCGTCGTCACCGACGAGGACGGGCGGATCGAGCGCTTCCTCGAGAAGCCCTCGTGGGGCCAGGTGTTCTCGGACACGATCAACACCGGCATCTACGTCCTCGAGCCGGAGGTGCTGCGCCACATTCCGACGGACCGACCGTACGACTTCTCGCAAGAGCTGTTCCCGCTGCTGCTGGAGATGGGCCGGCCGCTCTACGGGCACGTCTTCGACGGCTACTGGCAGGACATTGGCAACCTCGACCAGTTCAAGCAGGCCAACTTCGACGCGCTCGACGAGCGGGTGCGCCTGAACATCCCCGGGATCCGCCTCCGCGGCAACGTGTGGCTGGGGGAGGGCGTGGAGGTGGACGATCTCGCGGCGATCGAGGGACCCGCGTTCCTCGGCAACTACTGCCGGGTCGCGCCCGAGGCTTCGGTCGGCGCCTACTCCGTCCTCTCCGCGAGCGTGACGCTGCTCGAGCGGGCGCGAACCGAGCGCTCCGTGATCGACGCGTCCACGCATGTGGGCCGCAGCGCGCGCGTCGAGGGCGCGATCGTGGGGCGCAACTGCGACATCAGAGCGCACGCGCACGTCCACGAGGGCGCGGCGATCGGGGACGAGGTGACGCTCGGCGCGCAGAGCGCGGTCCTCCCGGGTGTGCGGATCTACCCGTACAAGGAGGTCGAGACCGGCTCGCAGATCCACGAGAGCCTGATCTGGGAGTCGCGAGGCTCCTCACACATCTTCGGCAAGGACGGCGTCTCCGGGCTCGTGAACGTCGATCTGACGCCCGACAAGGCCGTCCAGCTGGCTGCGGCCCTCGGAACGGCTCTCAAGCGCGGCTCGCGCGTCGTGGCGAGCCGTGAGGCTCCCGCGGCCTGCCGGATGATCAAGCGCGCGATGATCTCGGGGCTCAACTCGACGGGCGTGCACGTCGCCGACCTGCGCATCCTCCCGTCCGCGGTCAGCCGGCACCTGCTGAAGACGCACGGCTACGACGCGGGCTTCCACGTCGCCGTCAGCCACAGCGATCCCGAGCTGCTCCAGATCCGCTTCTACGAGCAGCCCGGAATCCAGATCACGTCCGGCCTCCAGAAGGAGGTCGAGAAGCACTTCACCCGCCACGAGCTCCGCCGGGCGGCGTTCAACGCCGTCGGCGAGGTCACGTACCCGGCGCGCGTGCGCGAGAGCTACGCGCAGGACCTGCTCGCGGCGCTCGACGTCGACGCCGTCCGGGCCCGGGGTTTCCGGATCGTCGTCGACTATGGGTACTCGGCGACCTCGTTCGTCCTCCCGCTCGTGCTCGGCCCGCTCGGGGTCGAGGCCGTCAGCGCCCACTTGTTCTCGGCGGAGGGAACGCAGGCGTCGGCGACGCTGCTCGAGTCCGTCGGCCAGGCGAAGCGGCTCGTGGCGGCGGTGGGCGCCGACCTCGGCGTCGTCTTCGACCGGGCTGGCGAGCGGCTGTTTCTGATCGACGAGCAGGCGCGCGAGATCTCCGTCGAGCAGGCGCTCCTGCTCTACCTGCGCCTCATGGGCTCCGACGGCCGCCGGGGCAAGCTCGCGTTCCCGATCACCGTCACGAGCCAGGTCGAGCAAATGGTGAAGGGCAGCGGGCTCGAGGTGATCCGGACGCCGGCCTCGCTGGCCGAGCTGACGAAGGCCGCGGCCGAGGACGGGGTCATCTTCGCCGGAGCCGTCGGCGGCGGCTACGTCTTCCCCGAGTTCCTGCCGGCGTACGACGCGGTCGCGAGCCTCTGCAAGCTGCTCGAGCTGCTGGCGCCCGTCCAGAAGCCGCTCTCCGAGCTCGTCTCGGAGCTGCCCGCCAGCACGCTCGTCCACCGCCAGCTCCCGTGCCCCTGGTCGCTCAAGGGCACCGTCATGCGCGTCCTCACCGAGCGGCTCCGCGACCGCAAGCTCGACCTGCTCGACGGCGTGAAGGTGTTCGACCGGCGCGGCTGGGCGCAGGTGCTGCCCGACCCGGACGAGCCCGTCGTGCACATCTACGCCGAGGGCAAGACGGAGGAGGCCTCGATGGAGCTCGAAGCGGAGATGCGCGGGCTCGTCGAGGAGATCATGCAGACCGAGGGAGCCGAGGCTGAGGCCAGAGCCTCAAGCTAAGGTTGACCCTTCTGGTACCGGCTGCGTAGACTAGGAGCGGCCGCTTCCCCGACGAAAGGCTCTCCGTGGAACCGTTTCCCGATCTCGCCTCGCTTTCGGACGACGATCTCAAGCAGCTGATCGACGACCTCACGAAGGAGGAGCAGGAGGTCTCGTACCGGCGGCGGATCCTGCACGGCCGGATTGACCTTCTCCGGGCCGAGCTCCAGGCCCGCCTGCGCGAGAAGGGGAGCGGGGTGCTCGAGGAGGTCGACGTGGACCGGCTCGCCGCGATCCTCGCGGGCAAGGCAGCTCCTCCCGTCGAGGAATGAGCCATATCTACTGTCCCGAGTGCGGCTTCCAGAACCCGGAGGCCGCCAACTACTGCTCGAAGTGCGGGGCGCTGCTCGTCAAGGACGAGCCGGGCTCCGAGACCACGATGAGCTACACGCCCGAGGAGGGGGAGGAGGAGCACTCGGTCACCCTCGAGGAACTCGGCACCGAGGGCCCGGCGCTCGTCGTCCGCTCGGGAGGGGGCCGGGCCGGGGAGCACTTCGTCCCGCAGGGCGAGCGCACGACGATCGGCCGCTCGCCGGATTGCGACATCTTCCTCGACGACGTGACCGTCTCGCGCAAGCACGCCGTGCTCACCGAGCAGGACGGCGGGTACCTGATCGAGGATCAGGGGAGCCTCAACGGCACGTTCCTCAACCGGAGGCGGATCGAGTCCGGGACGCTCGAGAACGGCGACGAGCTCCAGATCGGCAAGTACCGGCTCATCTTCCTGGAGAAATGAGCGTGAGCACCGCACAGGCACCGGAGCGAAACGAGCAGCGGCTGCTGACGATCGGCAGCGTCTGCCGGAGCCTTCAGGCGGAGTTCCCGGACATCTCGATCTCGAAGATCCGCTACCTCGAGGACCAGGGCCTGCTCACGCCGAGGCGCACGCAGAGCGGCTACCGGCTCTTCAGCGCGGACGACGTCGAGCGGCTCGAGACCATCCTGCGCCTCCAGCGGGACGAGTTCCTCCCGCTCCGGGTAATCCGCCAGGAGCTCGCGTCGCCGTCCGGCCCGGGCAAGGAACGGAGGCGCCGGAGGGCCGCGGGGATCGCGGAGCCGGACGACGAGCTCGTCCTCGGCGAGCTCTGCGAGCGGGCCGCGATCACGCCCGACCTGGCGCGCGAGCTCGAGGAGTACGGTCTGCTCCACTCGCGCCGGGAGGGCGGCGAGAAGCACTATCCGGCGACGGACGTCGACATCGCCGTCGCGTGCGCCAAGCTCTCACGCTACGGCATCTCGGCGCGGCACCTGCGGACGTTCCGCACCGCCGCAGACCGCGAGACCGGCCTGCTGCACCAGCTCGTGGCGCCGGCGCTGCGCTCCCGCAACGCCGAGCGACGGGAGGCCGGCATCGAGGAGCTCCAGACGCTGGCCGAGCTCGCGCAGGAGCTCTCCCAGCTGCTCTTCTGGCGCGATCTCCGTCACCTCGCGGCGGGCTAGGCGTGACGGAGACGCTGAAGGCGAAGATCCGCGACGTCCCGGACTTCCCCGAGAAGGGGATCGTCTTCAAGGACATGATGCCGCTCCTGGCCGACCCGGCCACGCTGCACGAGGCGGTCGACCTCCTGGCCGAGTGGATCGAGCCGCGGAAGCCTGACCTGATCCTCGGGGCCGAGGCCCGCGGGTTCATTCTCGGGGCATCGCTCGCATACAAGCTCGGCTGCGGCTTCGTCGCCGCGCGGCGGCCCGGGAAGCTGCCCTGGAAGACCGTGAGCGCCTCGTACGCGCTCGAGTACGGCGAGAACACCCTGGAGCTCCATGCAGACGCGATCGCGGACGGAGCGCGCGTCCTCGTGCACGACGACGTGCTCGCGACGGGGGGGACCGCGGCGGCGATCTGCGACCTGGCCGAGCAGCTCGGCGGGAAGATCGTCGGCGTCGCCTTCGTGATCGAGCTGGCGTTTCTCGAGGGCCGCAAACATCTCGAGGCCTACGACGTCCACTCGCTCATAACGTACTGAGACACCGAGGTTGTGAACGGCGTCCGGAACGCCGATTACAAGAGAGCGATGTACGACGTCCTCACGAGCCGATACGCGTTTTCGTGCCCCCAGCGGGGAGAGGCCCGCGTGGCGCTGTCGTCGTTCCGGCGCATCGAGCAGCTCGCCGGAGCCGCGCACCCGGCCGTCTACGGGGTCTCGTTCGACTGCAGCTGCGGAGGAAGGCATCCGGGACTGCTGTCGCACGACGACCTCGACTGGGCTCCGCTCGGGCTCCGTGAAGGTGTCTTCCTCAACCTGATGACCGCGAAGCTCGACCCGCTCGAGGACGAGCTCGCCGACCTTGCGGCCCGTCGTATCCAGGCGGGGGAGTGGCCCTGGAGCTTCTTCTGCTACCCGGAGGAGCGGCCCAGGCCCGTGTTTCCGTCGTCGTTCTTCCTGCTTGCCCCGGCGCACGACGGCGGCACGATCGGCGTCGCCGTGCGCTGCCCGGTGTGCGCGAGCATGTCGGTCAACCTCGTCTCCGCCGATCATGTGGACCTGCCGTTCCACAACGACGCGGACGTCGGCGTCGTGGAGCACGTCTTTGCGGGCGACGGCGAGCGGGTGCTCGCGGAGTTCACCGCCGATCTCCACTCGGCGCGGTTCGATTCGCGCCGGCTCGCGCTGTAAGCCTCACTCCCCGGAGGGTTGACCCCGCCGGGCCCTCAGCCGATACGTGCGTTGACGTGTCCGCCCTGTACGGCCGCAACCACCGAGCAATCGACCTTCTCGTGACGCTGAGTGGGGTGGAGCCCCTTCCCCGCCGGCCCGTGCGCGATCGTCTCCGGGAGGCGCTCGGGGCCGATCTGCTGCGGATGCTGCTCCTGGGGCTGGTTCAGCGGGCCCGCTCGCCGCGGCGCGCTGCCTGATCCCGCCGCCCGCCGGCGCCGTAGACGCGCACGAAGAGGAAGATCAGCAGGCCGGAGACCGCCCCGACGATGAACGACGTCGCTCCCGTGACGCCGACCGCGAGCAGCCCCAGCCAGATGAACGCGCCCAGGCCGAAGCCCCACAGGAAGGCCGCGAAGCCGTGCGAGACCGACGGGGGGCGGAGGTGCGGCACCGGGAGCGCACCCTACCTCGGCGGCGCCTGCGGTGCCCGGTTTCGGTTTTCCACAAGCTGCACGCTCTGCTGTGGAAATGTGGAAAATTGAATTTCCGCAAATTGCGGCCTCGACGTGCTCCGACCCCTTGAAAGGGCCTTGCCCAGCCCCTAGATTCCCTCCTGCGCCGAGCACGGGACCTGAGTAGGTCGAAGCCAAGCTCGAGGGCTCTACCCGCAAGGGGAAGGTCAGCGAGAGTGGTGGACGAAAGGGAGACCGGCTCGGCGAATTTTTTTTACCCAGGGGACGCTTTGTGGCAGTGGGGTGGTTCGATGGCAGGTTGCCGACTTGACATAACACCCGTTACCGTGCACGTGCAGGCGTCGCGTCGAGAAGAGGTTTTTTTCGAGCATGATCGGCGGTGAGAAGACCGCTCAGATGGGGATGGCAGCAGTCGAGGTCGAGAGCGTCCTCGCAACCCCGGAGGTCCAGGACCTCGTAGAGGCGGCGGAGCAGACCGGGTCGATGCGGCATGCGGAGCTTGCCGAGGCGCTCGAGCCGCTGCGACTGGACGCGCTCGAGGTGGACGCGGTCTACAGAGGGCTCGAGCAGCGGGGAATCGAGATCGTTGAGCAGGCCGAGCAGGCGCCGCCCCCGCCCCCGGAGCCGGCCGCCCACGAGACGACGACCGACGCGCTCCAGCTCTTCCTCCGCGACGCCGGCCGGCATCCGCTGCTGACCGCCGCGCAGGAGGTCGAGCTCGCGAAGCGGATCGAACGCGGCGACGACGAGGCGAAGCAGCGGATGATCCAGTCGAACCTGCGCCTGGTCGTCTCGATCGCGAAGAACTACCGCAACCAGGGCCTCCCGTTCCTCGATCTGATCCAGGAGGGAACGCTCGGGCTCATCCGTGCCGTCGAGAAGTTCGACTGGCGGCGCGGCTACAAGTTCTCGACCTATGCGACCTGGTGGATCCGGCAGGCGGTCGCGCGGGCGCTCGCGGACAAGGCACGGACGATCCGGATGCCCGTGCACATCGTCGAGCGGATGCAGAAGCTGAACCGCGCCGAGCGGACGCTCTGGACGCAGCTCGGACGGGAGCCGTCGCTGGACGAGATCGCCGAGGAGGCGAACCTGCCGCTGGCGCAGGCGCACGAGGTCAAGGCTGCGGCCAGAGCCTCCACCAGCCTCGACCAGCCGGTCGGCGAGGCCGAGGACGCCGTCTTCGGGGACTTCGTCGCAGGTGAGGAGCCTCTCCCCGACGAGCAGGTCGAGGTCTCGATGCGCTGCCAGGCGCTCGGGGAAGCGCTTGCGGCCCTGTCCGAGCGCGAGCGCCGGGTGCTCATCCTGCGGTACGGGCTCGGCGACGCGGACCCGAAGACGCTCGAGGACATCGGACGACGCCTCGGTCTGACGCGGGAGCGCGTGCGCCAGATCGAGACCGAGGCGCTGAAGCGCCTCTCGCGCCTGCGCGAGATGGAAGCCGTCGTCAGCTAGACGGCGCTACTCGCCGCGCAGATAGAGCTGGAGGGCGGGCGCGACCGTCCGGAGCTCGCGCAGCGCGCGCGACTCGAGCTGGCGGACGCGCTCGCGGGTGATCCCGAGGTCGGCGCCGACCTCTTCGAGCGTCTGGGGAGCCTCGCCGTCGAGCCCGAACCGGCGGCAGAGAACGTGCCGCATCCGCGGCGAGAGACGAAGCAGCGCGTCGGAGAGCTCCGCCGAGCGCAGGACCTCGGCCGTCGCGTCGTCGGGCCGGTCGGAGTTCGTGTCCTCGATCAGGTCGCCGTAGAGGCTCTCGCCGTCTCCGACGGGCGTCTCCAGGCTGACCGGATCCTCCACGAGCTCGAGCAGCGTGCGTACACGCTCGATCGGGAAGCCGCTCTCCTTGGCGATCTCCGGCAGCAGGGGCTCGCGGTTCAGCTTCTGGGCGAGGACGCGGCGGGCCCGCATGACCTTGCGCACCTGCTCGGCGACGTGGACCGGCAGGCGGATCGTCCGCCCCTGGTCGGCGAGCGCCCGCGTGATCGACTGGCGGATCCACCAGGTCGCATAGGTGGAGAGCTTGAAGCCGAGCTTGTAGTCGAACTTCTCCACCGCCCGGATCAGGCCGAGGTTTCCCTCCTGGATCAGGTCGAGCAGCGGGACGCCGGCCTTCGTGTAGTTGCGCGTTATCGACATCACGAGCCGGAGGTTGGACTCGATCAGCTTTCGCTTTGCAGCCTCGTCGCCCTCGTCCTTGAGGCGCGCGAGCTCGCGCTCCTCCTGCGGCGTGAGCAGGCGCCCGTCGCCGATCTGGCGGACGTAGAGCTTGAGGGGATCGGCGGTCTGCGGCTCCGTCTCCTCGACCTCGGTCTCCTCGACCTCCTGCTCGGCAGGGGTCTCCGCGACCTCGGGAACGACTTCGAGACGGGCCTCCGCCTCTGGGCCTTCGGATTCGGGGAGCGCGTCAGGGAGCGGCCGCTGCGCCATGTTCGATCTATCGGTACCGCCAGTCCCTCGCTTGAGGCATGCCTGCCCCGCACGAGGGATCAGGGATCTCCGCGTCGAACCGAGAGGCATATAGCGGTGATTTCTGCGGTGCCTAACTCTCAGCCGAGCGCCTCGTCACACTCAGTGGCGGCCGAAAGGCGAGTCGCTAGTCTCGTTGAAGGGGTTACTGACTGAGATGTGTGGAATCGCTGGATACAGCCTGAGCGCGTCGAGCAGCGTCGAGCGGACGCTGGGGGCGCAGGCGCTCCTGGCCGGGATCGCCGAGCGCGGTGCGGACGCGGTCGGGTACGCCTACCGGGCGTCCGGCGGCTCCGTCGAGATCCAGAAGAAGCCCTCCGGGGCGAGCACGCTCCTCGAGGACGTCGTCCTCCCGGCGAGCGCGACCGAGGTCCTCGTACACGTCCGCGACTACACCAAGGGCCACCCCACCATCGAGGCCAACAACCATCCCATCCGCCACGGCGCGGTCGTCGGGGTTCACAACGGGATCATCTTCAACGACGACGAGCTGATGGACACGTACGGGTTCGAGCGCGCCGAGCCGGACATGACGGTCGACTCCGAGGCGATCTTCGCGCTCGCCGAGAAATCGGACGGCCTGCCGGCCTCGCTCGAGGAGCTCCGCGGCTCGATGGCGACCGCGTGGCTCGACGAGCGCCGGCCCGGCCAGGTGTTGCTCGCCCGCGGCGTGGGACGCCCGCTCTGGATCGGAGCCGGCCGCGAGGAGCTCTTCTTCGCCTCGACGAAGGCTGCGCTCGAGGTCGTCGAGCAGTACCTCCATCTGAAGCTTCGCAAGCGCGAGGTCGGCGAGGGCACGCTCGTCGTCGCGGCCGAGGGCCGTGAGATCGAGCGGGAGCGCTTCCGTCCGAACCGCGACTTCGAGGAGCAGGAGCTGCCTGCGGTGCGCGCACCGCAGGAGGCCCGCTTCTGTCTCCAGCGCCTCGCCGCGCTCGCGACGCTCTAACGCTTTTCTAGCGTCTCTCCCCTAAAGAAGGCGGCCGTCGGTGGCCACTTTCGCGCCCGACTCCAGCAACCGCTCGCGGATCAGGAACTGGAACGTCGACCACGCGCCGCGCCGGCCCTGGAACATGCGGTAGATCTGCCACTCCGTCATGAGCGTCTCGTCCCGGCGCCGCGCCTCGGACCAGTCCGCGAACTTCGGCAGCCGCCCGAGCTTTCGCGCGAGCTCCACGCCCTGCTCGAGCGCCCGTTCGAGCCTCTCCTCCCCCACCGGCACGTCGTACCCGGCCTCGCGAAGCGCGTTTGCCAGCGAGCCGAACGTGTGCCAGTAGAGCGACTTGGACGGCATGCGGCCGCGGTGCTCCTCGATGTCGCGGGCCGTAGGGATCCGGCCGATGTCGTCCCCCAGGCCCCGTAGGAGCTCGAGCAGCTCCTCGCGGGTGGCGAAACGGCGCGGCACGAGCCCGGCCTTGCGCTTCGCCTCGTTCCAGCTCCCGAAGTGCTCGATGACCGTCTGTGGGTGCACGGACGTCTCCGCGTCGGCCGCGAACTCGCGCATCGTCGGGGAGCGGCCGAGCCGCTTCGCGGATGCGCCCAGCTCGTCGAGGATCTGCGCGTCCGTGTAGCGCTTGCGGATGCCGGCCTGGAATGCGGCGAGCGCCTCCCGGTCGATGCCCGCCACCGCGCGGTACTGGGGCCTGCGAGGCATCTAGGACCAAGAATAGTAGAGCATTTGCTCCTGGATGCAACTTCCAGGCTAGCGTCTACAGCTGTTTGCTAGCCGGGCCGTGCGGACGCCTATGAGGCGGCGAGGACCCGCCGGCGTGCGCCCTCGTCGTCGAGGCCCTCGAGCGGCAGGATCCGCTCGAGTGCGGCTACGCACCGCGGGCAGAACTGGGTCCCGGCCGCCCGGCGAAGCTCGTCGAGCGCCTCTGAGGCGGGACGCGCCGCGCGGTAGATGCGCGTGGTCAGCATCGAGTCGAGAGCGTCCGCTACGTGGATGATGCGTGCCCCGAGCGGGATCTCCTCGCCCTGAAGCCGCTCGGGATAACCCGTGCCGTCAAACCGCTCGTGGTGGTGACGGATCGCCGGGACGGCGTCGTTCAGGAAGCCGAGGCGGTCGATGATGCGCGCGCCCTCGTCCGCGTGACGTTGCATCAGGTCCCACTCCTCCGCGGTCAGGCTGGCGGGCTTGAGCAGGATCGCGTCGGGGATCGCGAGCTTGCCGATGTCGTGGAAGAGGGCCGCGTGCCCGAGCAGGTCGAGCTCGGCCTGCGATAGCCCGAGCTCGCGGCCAATGGCGAGCGCAAGCTGCTGGACACGGCGCGAGTGGCCCGCGGTGTAAGCATCACGCGCGTCGACCGTGGCCGAGAGGCTCTCCATCGCGGCGGTCGAGCGCTCCCGGAGGAGCTTGTTCGCGTGCTCAAGCGAGACGTTCTGGGTCTGGATCGTCTCCGCCGCCTGCCGGAGCTTCTGCGCGCTTCTCTGAGTGTGGCGCAGGTAGGCCTCCTGGGTCTTCCGCATGAGGAGCAGCGGCAGCGCGAAGACCGCCAGCGCCCACGGCCCGGCGGCGTCGTAGCCGACCCAGATCACGCCGCCGATGAAGCCGTAGACGAGGTAGTGGGTGGCCAGCCAGGCGAACCGTTCACGGAACACGGAGAGCCACCGCTCGTGGCCCTCGATCGCGACGACGAGGCTGATCAGCCCCATGTTGACGGCGTAGTACGTCGCCCCCGCCGCGATCCCGGCGACGATGTAGATCAGACGGGCGACCTCCCCGTCGCCTCCGAGACTCGCGCCGGCGAAGACGGCTGCGGCTGCGAGCGACGAGAGGGAGAGCGTGCCGATGTTGAACAGCACGTAGTGGAACGGAGAGCGGCGTGCGCTCCACTCGACCACGGCGATGGTGATTGCCAGCGGAAGCGCCGCACGCGGGCCGAAGAGCGCCGCTCCGGCGATCGAGCCGACGGCGCTGACGGAGATCGAGCCGTCGTCGACCTCGAGCGCGAGCGCCTGGCCGAAGCCGACCAGCGTGACGATCGCGGCGAGGCCGATCCAGTCGGTGCTCCCCCCGAAGATCCAGCCGAGCATGCCGGCGGCGATGCCGATCGCGCTGACGACGCCGACGAAGGTCGCCAGGCGGCCCGAGAGCGAGAGGAACCGCGGGCCCTGGAGGGCGTGCGGGCGTGGATGGCGCCGCTCGTGCTCCGGCACCTCCTCGACGGCCGGCGGGAGCGGCGCGACATGGTCACCCTCCTCCGGGACAGCCACGAGCCGCGCCTGGCGCTTCTCGGGCAGGAGGAGCGGCTCGGAGCTCGCGTCGAGAACGCGGTTGCGCCCCTGCAGCTTGGCGCGGTAGACGGCGAGGTCCGCCTCGTGGATCAGCTCGTTGCCGTCGGCGCCGTCACGCGGGTAGGCGGCGACGCCGATCGAGACGGTCGCCCGGATCGGCTCGCTCGAGGTCTCGACGTCGAACGTGCGCTCGGCCACGGCGCGCCGGATCCGCTCGGCGATCTCGAACGCCTGGTCGGGCGGCGTCTCGGGCAGGAGGATGGCGAACTCCTCGCCTCCGAAGCGGGCCGGCACGTCGTAGTGGCGAAGCTGGGCGCGGAAGACCTCCGCGATGCCCTGCAGGACGGCGTCGCCGGCCAGGTGGCCGTACGTGTTGTTGATGTCGCGCAGGAGGTCGAGGTCGGCCATGACCAGCGAGAGAGGCCGCTCGAAGCGCGCCGCCCGGGTCAGCTCCTCGTTGAGCGCGGACGTGAAGTGGCGGGCGTTGAAGAGCCCCGTCTTGGGGTCGACCCGCGCCTCCTCCTGGAGCTGGGGCACCGAGAGCGAGCGGTGAATTAGGAAGAGCGGCGCGACCGCGAAGAGCACGAGCCACGGGTTCACGAGCCAGAACGCCGCGGTCGCGACCCCGAGCATCGCGAGCACGAGGTCGGTCGAGAGGCTCTGGAACGAGAAGAGGCCGGACTCGCGGAACGCGATCCCGTTCTTGACCTTCAGCATCGGCGCCATCAGGGCGTGGTTGACCAGCACCATCGACGTCGCGGCGGCGAGACCGCCGAGCGCGAAGGCGTAGTTCGTGTCGGGGAACGCGAGCATGACGGCGTGGAAGCCCCCCCACGCGGCGAGCATCGCCAGCGTCCAGATGCAGATGTTGAACGTCGCGACGTACCAGCGGACCCGCGTCTTGAGCCATTCCGGGATGTGGTAAACGATTCCCATCAGGGCGACGAGCTCCGGCGGGAGCAGCATCGCGGCGGGAATCAGGAAGACGATCGTGGTGTGGTAGCTCTGGTGGCGAGGCGTTCCGACGACGAAGAGCTGGGCCGTCGCGGCGATCGTCCCGAGGATCAGGAACGTCGCCCAGCCCGGCGTGCTCGCGCTCAGGTGAGCGAACAGCGGGATGACGGCGGCAGCGGTGATCGTGGCGACGACGACGAAGTAGGCGGCCGCCTTGGGCCGCAGCCTCGGGACGTCCGAATCGGACGGGCGTATGACCGGGGGATCGATCGGGGTCGGGAGCGCGCTCACGTACCCCAGTGCGCCTTCCGCCTCAGGCTTGGGTCAACGCTAGACATCGCCCGCCGCTCGTCTCCTATCTCCGCGTCCCGCGGTGCCGCGAATTCAGCTTCCAATCGAGGCGCCGCAGGCGCCGCGGTTTCTGTCACCACTTCCCGCAAGCTAAGCCGCGCGAGGGCGGGTCACATCCCCCTTTTTGGGTACGCCCGGGAAATCCCCCAAACGAGTGAGGGGCCGGGATTGCGCCCGGCCCCTCGTGAGTGTCACGTTGGCAGGCCCGAGAGCCGCCGACGACCCCGTCCGTCGATCAGCCCGAATCCGAAGGAAGCACGTCCGTGGGAAGCGCCGTCGGAGCCGGCGCGAGATCTGCATCGGCCATCAGCGCATCGGCCTCGGAGGGGCTCAGCTCGTAGGCGCTCGGCGCGGCGCTCGTGTCTCCCTCGGCCGCGTCCTCGTACGAGGTGTCCGCCCAGGAGACGTCGGCCCACGAGACATCCGCCCAGGACACGTCGGCCCAGGAGACATCTGCCCAGGACACGTCGGCCCACGAGACGACGCTCCATGCGGCGTCGTCCCATGAGACGTCGTCCCATGAGACGTCGTCCCAGGAGACGTCGCTCGAGGCGGCGTCGACCCAGCTGACCGCGTCGAAAGCCGGCACGGTGTCGCCCGGGACAGGCTTGACGAACGCATCCAGGCCCTTGTTCGGGTTGGGCGGCCGGTAGGTGCGCCAGGCCTTGCTCACCTGCACCTCGCCGACGCCCACGGAGCCCGGAGTCGCAGCCGGGAGCGGCGTCGAGGAGACCATCAGGGCGCCCTTGACCTGGTCGGGCGTGTACGTCGGATGCTTGGCGAGAATCTGCGCCGCCGCACCGGAGACGACCGGAGCCGCGAACGACGTGCCCGAGAGCTGGATGTAGCCGGGCGCGACCATCTTGTCCGAGCGCTCGGTTGCGAGCGTCGAGTTGCCGGGCACCGGGCCGACCATGTAGCGGCCGGGC
The DNA here is from genome assembly GCA_963716865.1 of uncultured Actinomycetes bacterium. GTDB lineage: Bacteria > Actinomycetota > Thermoleophilia > Gaiellales > Gaiellaceae > AC-32. Next base: position 227,144 of record CAVQUF010000005.1, on the reverse strand, counting down.
GCGGCGAGGTCGGGCTTCATGAAGCCGTCCAGGGTCCGCCCCCACGCCGACCAGGGAGCGGCCGTGTCGTCGGTGCGGGAGAGCGTGCCGTTGAGGTCGGCTGCTCCGACGGTGATCACGAAGGGGTCGTTTCCAGGGGCAAACGGAACGCCGCTGGGAGTGTTCCCCGTGCCGTAGTTCCCGGCTGCCGCGACGACCACGACACCGCTGAACCACAGCTTCTCGACGGCCCGGTCGAGCGGGTCGTGGAAGAAGTTGCTCCGCATCGCCGAGTGGAGCGAGAAGTTCGCGACGCGGATGTTGTAGCGATCCTTGTTGGCCAGAATCCACTGGCAGGCCGCGATCACGTCGCTCGTCCGCGCGACGCCGCTGTCGTCCATGACGTCGAGCGAGACGAGGTTCGCCTGGGGCGTCGTGCCCGCGTAACCGTCGCCCGCGCCGGCGGCGATGCCGGCCACGAACGTTCCGTGCCCACGGCCGTCGCCGGGCGAGTTGTTCGGCAGGCTCGTCAGGTTGACGTTGGCAAGCACGCGCGAGCCGAAGTCCGCGCGGCCGGGCTGGACGCCCGAGTCCACGACGGCGATCGTCGGCACGCTCGAGGGCGCGAGAGCCTCGTACCCGTTCCAGGTACGCGACGCACCCGACTCGAAGGGCCAGAGCTGCTTCGAGTTGTACGCGCTCACCTTCACCTCGACGTCGGGGGTGACGATCAGGTTCGGCTGCTTCATGAGCTTCAGGAGCTTGCTCGCCCGCACCTTGACCGCAACGCCGTCAACGAGGCTGAGCCTGCGCTTGAGGCCTTCGCGATCGGTCACTCCGTCGAGGTGGTCGACGTGCCTGAAGGCACCGACCGCCGACGACATGTTGTCGTTGGTGCTCTGGATGATCACCCGCACGTACCTGTCCGGGTGGCGCTTGGCGCCACGCAGCAGCCCGGGCGAGACCCAGGTGCGCTTCGGCGACATCAAGACGACGCGCTTCTTGCCCTGCCCTGCGCTCGAGGCGAACGGAACGGCGATTACCAGCATCGCCACAAGTGCGGTCACGAACCCGCGGCCGCCCTTGCCCCAAAGCACGTTCGAACGAGTTTCGCCGCCGCGGTTACCCGTGCCCCACAGCGCGCTAGACCGCTGTTCTCCTCGCTTCCCGCCGTTCGTCCGCACCTTCCGTTCTCCTTTCCGCGCCGGAGCGCGGGCCGCATTTCAGTTCACTCGCAGCGCCCTCGTCCCGCTGCTGTCGGAAAACCTCGCGGAACCTATGTGCCAGCGGGGTGTGGCTACATCCCCCGGCCGGGTGAGAGCGGGTGAAAGTTCCCTCGAATGGGTGACAGGACCTCGCGGCGCGGTAGCGTCTCCCGCGATGGGTGTGCGCCTGCCGCTTTCCGCCGAGATCCGGCTCGCCCGCGCCGCGGCGTCGCTCTCGCGGCTGGCCGGCGCCGGGGGCGGCACCACGGTGCCCGGAAAGCTGCTCTGGAAGCTGGATCCCGGGGCCGTCGACCGGCTCGCGGCGCGCTTGCCGGACGGAACGGCGCTCGTCTCGGCCACGAACGGCAAGACCACGACGTCCGCGATGGCTGCCCGGATCCTCGCGCCGTCGTTCCGGCTCGCGCACAACGGCTCGGGCGCCAACCTCGTCTCGGGGGTCGCGTCGGCCATGCTTGCCGCGCAGGACGCGGAGCTCGGACTGTTCGAGGTGGACGAGGGGGCGCTGCCCGAGGTGGCCCGGAGGCTCCGGCCGCGGGCCGTGTGCCTGGGCAACCTGTTCCGCGACCAGCTCGACCGCTACGGCGAGCTCGAGCTGCTCGCCGGGAGCTGGCGCGCGTGCGTCTCGGAGCTTCCGGCCGGCGCGGCGCTCGTGGTGAACGGCGACGATCCGCAGGTCGGCGACCTCGCGCGCGGGCGCGCCGGGGCGGCGGTCTTCGGGCTCGACGACCCGCGCCACGCCTCGAGCGAGCTCCAGCACGCGGCTGACTCCAAGTGGTGCGTCCGCTGCGGGACGCCGTACGCCTACGCCGCGGCGTACATCGGGCACCTCGGCGACTACCGCTGTCCCTCCTGCGGGCACGCCCGGCCCCCGCTCGACGTCGTCGCGCGGGGAATCGAGCTCAGCGGACTCGAGAGCGTCTCGTTCGAGCTGGTCACGCCCGAGGGGTCGCGCCCCGTCGAGCTGGCGATCCCCGGCCTCTACAACGTCTACAACGCCCTTGCGGCCGGGGCGCTCGCGCGTGCGCTCGGGATCGAGCTCGACCAGATTGTGCGCGGTTTGCAGGGTTTTTCTGCGGCGTTCGGCCGCTTCGAGCGGATCCCTCTCGGCGATCGCACCCTGCTCGTGCTCCTGATCAAGAACCCGGCCGGTGCGAACGAGGTCGTGCGCACGCTCGTGGCCGGCGGGGCCCCGAACGTGCTGCTGGTCGCGCTCAACGACGAGATCGCGGACGGCCGCGATGTCTCCTGGATCTGGGACGTGGACTTCGAGCCGCTCCTCGGAGGGCTGGAGCGGCTCGTCGCGACGGGCGGACGCGCGGACGAGCTGGCCCTGCGCTTCAAGTACGCGGGCCTGCCGGAGGCGTCGATCGACGTGAGAACGTCGCTGGAGGAGGCCCTCGACCGTGCGCTGGAGCTGACCCCGCCGGGCTCGGAGCTCGTGGCGCTCCCCACCTACACGGCGATGCTCGCCCTGCGGGATCTCGTCGCCCGCCGCGGGTTCGCGCGGCCCTACTGGGAGGAGGCGGCCGCGTGAGGATCGTCGTCGGGCACCTGTTTCCCGACTACCTGAACATCTACGCCGACCGTGGCAACATGGCGGTTCTGACGCGGAGAGCGGCCTGGCGCGGGCACGAGCTCGAGGTGCGGGCGCTCGGAGTTTCGGACGAGCTCAGGCCTGGCGAGCACGACCTCTACTACATGGGCGGCGGCCAGGATCGCGAGCAGGAGCTGATCGTCCCGGCGCTCTCGGCGCACGGGGAGGCGCTGCGCGCTGCCGTTGCGGGAGGTGCGGCGTTCCTGGCCGTGTGCGGCGGCTACCAGCTGCTCGGACGCTTCTACCGCGACCGGAGCGGCAACGAGCTACCCGGCGTCGGCCTCCTCCCGCTCCACACGATCGCCGGAGAACGGCGGATGATCGGGGACGTGCTGCTGGAGTGCGAGCTCGAGCCCGGAGAGCGCCGGACGCTCGCCGGCTTCGAGAACCATGCCGGTCGTACGTACCTGGACGAGGGCGCGCGGCCGCTAGGACGGGTCCTCGCGGGCTTCGGGAACGACGGCGAGAGCGGCTTCGAGGGGTGCCATGCCGGTCGCGTCGTCGGGACCTACCTGCACGGCCCCCTCCTCCCCCGCAACCCGTGGCTGGCCGACTGGCTGCTCGCCCAGGCCCTCGCCCACCGGACGGGCGAGATGCGCGAACTCGACCCGCTTCCGGACGACCTCGAAGCACAAGCGCACGCGGTCTCATCCGAGAGGGCTCGGACGCGCGGCGGCCGTTACTGACTTAGTAACAGTCTGTTACTTGAGCACTGCCGCTCAGCGCAGCCGCTTTCCGGTAGCGCTCATCCCTCGCAAGTCGTAATGCCCGCGAAGCGGGCGGACTTGCGAGGGCTCAAGGGGCCCAGAGGGCGCCCAGGTACACCGCCGGGTCCCCGGACGTCCAGCGCTGCAGGAAACGCTGGATCGGGGGGTGCAGGACGACCTCGTCCAGCTCCTCGGGGGCGAACAGCCGATGGCCCCGCACGGCCGCGTCGCTCGAGGTGACGGCCTCCAGTGAGCGCTGGCCGAGGTCTCCCGCGAAGATGATGTGGACGACGTGCTTGGCCGCGAACGAGCGGACCGGAGCGATCGAGTCCACGATCGCGACAGGGCCCTCGACGGGCGGGCCGTCGTCGATTCCGAGCTCCTCGGCCAGCTCGCGGTGAAGCGCGTCGACGAGGCTCTCGCCGGAGTTGACGCCGCCGCCGGGGAGCAGCCAGTACTCGCGGCCGCGCTTCTCGTGCCTGCAGAGCAGCAGGCTCCCCTGCCAGAGCAGGATCGCAGAGACGCGGATCCTCGGCTCGGCCATCAGGCGCGCGAAGGCGCCGCTTGCGGCGCCGTCCTCAGCGCGTGCGGGCTTCGCCCGGACGCGCGTCTGAACTGAACGGTCGATCGGTTCACGGTTGACCCGTACGGCTTGAGGAGCCGAAGCCGCGGACGCCGCGCTCGCTCTCGGGCAGCTCGTCCACCTCGGCGAGCTCGAGCTCCGGAACCGGCAGGACTACGAGCTGGGCGATCCGCATGCCCGGCTCGACCACGAACGGCTCGCTCCGGTCGGTGTTGAGGAGGACGACGCGGATCTCGCCGCGGTAGCCCGAGTCGATCAGGCCGGGCGCGTTCACGACCGAGAGCCCGTGGCGCGCCGCCAGCCCCGACCGCGGCTGGACGAACCCGGCGAACCCTTCCGGGATCGCGACGGCGAGCCCCGTGGCGACGACGGCCCGGTCCCCGGGAGCCAGCTCGTGGCGGTCGCAGGCGGAGAGATCGATCCCCGCGTCGCCCGCATACGCCCGCTGCGGCAGGACCGCGTCCTCGCGCAGGCGCCGGATCGGGAGCTCGATCACGCGCGTGAGCGCGCGGATGCCTGCCGCGGCTCGGCGATCAGGTAGGGGGCGAAGCGCCGCACCTCGCTGCGCGGCAGGCGCGCGCGGATGAAGACCCCGTCCGGCCGGTCCGCCCGCTCGTCCACCGGGGCGCCGAGCGCGTAGAGCTCGGCCAGGCGGGCGCCGTCGGCGTACGGGATCAGCAGCCGAACGGGCTCGAACCGCTCTGCGAAGCGCTCGGCGACCCTGGCACGCAGCTCGTCCAGCCCCTCCCCGGTCCGTGCCGAGACCTGCAGCGCGTCGGGAAAGCGGTTCGCGAGCCGGCGGCGCCCGAGGGCGTCGGCCCTGTCGATCTTGTTCAGGACGAGCTCGACCGGGAGCTCGCCGGCCCCGATCTCGTCCAGCACGCGCACGACGGCGTCGAGCATCTGGTCGAGGCGCTCCTCGGGGACAGAGGCGTCGGCGACGTGGAGCACGACGTCCGCGACGAGGGTCTCCTCGAGCGTCGCCGCGAAGCCTTCGACCAACTGGTGCGGCAGGCGCCGGATGAAGCCGACCGTGTCGGTCACGAGGTAGCGGCGGCCGTTCACGTCGAAGCTCCGCGTCGTCGGGTCGAGGGTCTCGAACAGGCTGTCGTTCACCGAGACGCCCGCGCCGGTGAGCGCATTCAACAGCGTCGACTTGCCGACGTTCGTGTACCCGGCGAGCGCGATCGTGGGCGTCTCGGAGCGCCGCCTCGACTTCCTGCGAGTCGCGCGCTGGCGCCCGAGGTCGCGCAGACGCCGCTTCAGGAGCGAGACGCGGCGGCGGGCGAGCCGACGGTCCGTCTCGAGCTGCGTCTCCCCGGGGCCGCGCGTCCCGACTCCGCCCCCCAGCCGCTCGAGATGCTGCCAGAGGCCGCGCATCCGCGGGAGGTTGTACTCGAGCTGCGCGAGCTCGACCTGGAGCTTGCCCTCGGCGCTCACGGCGTGCTGCGCGAAGATGTCGAGGATCAGCTGCGTGCGGTCAACGACCCGCGCCTGCAGCTGGTCCTCGAGCAGGCGCTGCTGCACCGGAGACAGCTCGTCGTCGACGAGCAGCACGTCGGCGGCCGACTCGGGGTACGCGGCCTTCAGCTCCGCGAGCTTGCCCTTGCCGACGTACGAGCGCGGGTCAGGTCGGGCCCGGTGCTGCACGAGCGCCCCGGCCGGCTTGACGCCGGCGGTGCGCGCGAGCTCCTCCAGCTCGGCCAGCTCCTCGTCCGGCGCGACGCCCTGGGCCAGGACGGCGAGGATGAACCCGCGCTCGGGCTCGGCGCCCGGCGAAGGATCGGGCTGGTGTGCCGTCACCCGTCGATTATGCCTGCTCGCAAGGAAGACTCCATACGCCGCATCGCCTCCTCGAGACGATCGTCCGGGACCGTCAGCGAGATGCGGAAGAAGCCCTCGCCGCTCGGGCCATAGGCCGGCCCGGGCGCGACCACGACCGCAGCCTGCTCGAGCACGAGCTCCGCGAACGACTCCGAGGTGTACCCCTCCGGCACGCGGACCCAGAAGTACGGCGTCGCCTTCGGCGGCTCGACCCGCAGGCCGATCGCGGCGAGCGCCTCTACCACGAGGTCGCGGCGGCGCCGGTAGACCTCGGACATCTCGCGCGGGAAGTCCCGCGCCTCGGTCAGCGCGGCGCCCGTCGCCCGCTGGACCGCTTCGAACATGCCCGAGTCGAGGTTGGTCTTCAGCTGCCGGTAGCGCTCGACCACCTCTGCGTTGCCGGCGACGAGCCCGGAGCGCCAGCCGGTCATGTTCCAGCCCTTCGAGAGCGAGAAGATCTCGATCCCGACCTCCTTCGCGCCCGGAGTCTCGAGGAAGCTCGGCGCTACGTAGCCGTCGAAGCAGATCTCCGAGTACGCGTTGTCGTGGACGACGACCAGGTCGTTGGCGCGGGCGAACGCGACCGCCTGCTCGAAGTACCCCGGCTCGACGACGGCGCCCGTCGGGTTGTTCGGGTAGTTGAGGAAGAGGATGTTCGCGCGCGCCGCGACGTCGGCCGGGACCGACCCGAGATCCGGGAGGAAGCCGTTCTCCTCCTCGAGCGGCAGGTAGTGGACCTCCGCACCGGAGAACAGCGGGCCCGCGGTGTAGGGCGGGTAGCCGGGGTCCGGCGAGAGGCACGCGTCGCCCGGGTCGAGCAGCGCGAGGCAGACGTGTCCGACCGCCTCCTTCCCACCGAGCGCGGGAACGACCTCAGACGCGGGATCGAGCGCGACGCCGAAGCGGTCGCGGTAGAAGCCGGCCGCGGCAGCGCGGAACTCATCGGTGCCGTGGTTCGTCGGGTACCGGTGCGTGCCCGGGTCGCGGGCTCCCGCTGCGAGGGCCTCGATCACCGGCTCGGGGGTCGGGAGATCGGGATCGCCGATCCCGAGGCTGATCACGTCGACGCCGTCGCGCCTCTTCTCCGCGAGCTTGCGCTCGAGCTCGGCGAACAGGTACGGCGGGACGGCGTCGAGCCGCCTCGCATATCTCACAGCCGCACCTCCCGGCCCACGATGCATCGACCGGTCGTCTCCGACGGACGCACGACCACGGCATCGCTCGCGATGCCGCTGGAGGCCGTGTCGGCTTCGCCGGCGCGGCCGTATGGATCTCGCGCGTCCTGAAATCGGCGTCGCAAGCGACGCCTCACAACTCGAACTCCTCGGCGAGCTCGACCGTGCAGATCTCCTCGGCGGGGCCGGTCAGCACGGCCCGGCCGTCCGCGAGCTCCACCGTTAGGTCTCCGCCTGCGAGATGGACGGTCACCGGGCTCTCGCACCAGCCTCGCCAGACGGCGGCAGCGGCGGCGGCGACCGAGCTTGTTCCCGAGGCGAGCGTCTCCCCCGCTCCCCGCTCCCAGACGCCGACGGTCAGCTCGTGCGGCCCGTCCACGCGTACGAGCTGGACGTTCGTGCGGTCGGGAAAGCGCTCGTGGTTCTCGACAAGCGGCCCGAGGCGGAGAAGCTCCCCTCGCTCGGGCTCCCGTCGGATGACCGCGTGCGGGTTGCCGACCGAGACCGGGGTCAGCTCGACCTCTTCGCCCCCGACCACCAGGGCCTCCGGCGCCGAGACCTCGACCTCGCCCACGTCGAGCTCGACCTCCCGTCCTCCCTGTAGGCGCGCGGCGACCTCCCGCTGGCCGACGCGAATCCTCACGGCGTCCTCCCCGCTTCGCCGGGCGAGCCAGCGCGCGGCGATCCGCGTCCCGTTGCCGGACAGCTCGGCGGTGGAGCCGTCCGGGTTCCAGATCACGACCTCGGCCTCCGCGCCGTTCGCGGAGACGACCTCGAGGATCCCGTCCGAGCCGACCCCGAAGTGGTAGTCGCAGATCCGGCGCACCCGCTCGGGCGTGAGCGGAACGGTCAGATCGGCCCGCTCAACGAGCAGGTAGTCGTTGCCGAGACCGTGCCATTTCGAGAATCGCATCCGCGAGCTCGCCCGGAGGGCGCTGGGCGGGCAGGCTAACAACGCCCGGAACCCGGCGCATCCACCTGAGCTGGGAGACCGCATACCGCTGCGTTCGCCTGACGATCGCCTCGACGGCCTCCTCGCGCGGGAGCTCCGCGATCTCGCGCAGCCCGTGGATGTGGCGCGCGGTCGCCGAGACAGGCCCGTCCAGGGCTCGGCGGACCTCCTCCTCCACCCCGCGCTCGAACATCTCGCGCGTCCGCTCCTCGATCCGCCGCTGCAGCTCCTCCCGCGGGAGCTCGAGGCCGGCGAGCAGCGTCGGATGGCGCGTCTCCTCCGTCCAGAGGCGGTCCGCGGCCGGCCGCAGCGACGAGCCGGCCTCAACGAGCTCGAGCGCGCGCACGACGCGGCGGCGGTCGTTCGGGTGCACCGCCGCTGCCGCCGCAGGGTCGCGCTCCGCCAGGAGCTCATGGGCCCTCTCTCCTCCCAGGCGGTCGTAGAGCCGCTCGAGGCGCTCGCGCGTCTCGGGCGGGGCAGCCGGGGGCAGCTCGAGCTCGGCGAGCGCGGCGCGGAGGTACAGGCCGGTTCCGCCTACGACCACCGGCGTCCGGCCGGCCTCGAGGATCTCGTCGATCGTCGCGTGCGCGAGCTCCTGGTACTCGCCCACCGAGGCCTCGTGGTCGAGCCCCCAGATTCCGACGAGACGCGTCGGGAACTCGGACTGGTTCGTCAGGATCGGAAGGCCGCGGTAGACCTGCATCGAGTCCGCCGAGACGAGCTCGGCGTCGATCCGGCGGGCGATCCCCTCGGCGACCGCGCTCTTGCCCGAGGCCGTCGGCCCGAAGATCGCGACGACGCGATTCTGCCCGGGCTCAACCACGGAGACGGCGGGCGACGAGCGCGAGCTCCTCGTCGCTGACGCCGGTCGAGCGCAGGTACCCCTCGACGCTCCCGTACCGCCGCTCGAGCTCGGCGAAGACGCCGACCATCGACTCCGGCGGCGTCCGGGCGATCCTGCGCAGGCGCTCCAGCTCCTCCTCGGTGTCCGCCGCTGCGAACCACACCTCGTGCCGCGGACGCAGCCGCTCCTCGCTCAAGGCGTAGTCGGCGGCGATGTCCTCGGTCTCGACGCCGGCGACGTGAAGCAGGAACGCGACGAGCAGGCCTGTCCTGTCCTTGCCGCCGACGCAGTGCACAACGATGCCGCCGTCACGCGCGTGCGCAACCGCCCTCATCGCGGCGGCGACGTTCGCCTTGAAGCGCTCGAGGAAGATGAGATAGACGTCCCGCGTCGACGTCGTGACGTCCGGCGCGGCAGCGGACGCTGCCTCGATCTCCGGCCCGATCTCCTCCCACTCTCGCTCGCTCGCCTCCATGAACGGGACGTGCACGACCTCGACCGGTACCTCGGCAGGAGGGTCGTCTTCGCGCTCGTGGTCGCCACGGAGGTCGAGCACCGTCCTGATGCCGTAGTCGACGAGCGATTCCCAGCCCGCCTCGGTCAGCGTCCGGACGCTGTCCGCCCGGACGATGGCGCCGTACCTCGTCTCGCCCCCGCCGCGGGTCGGGTGGCCGCCGAGGTCGCGGACATTGAGGCAGCCGTCCCAGGCGAGCTCTCGATCGCGAAGCGTCACGGATCAGGCGGCGGCGACGGCGAGCTGGGCGCCGCGAAGCGTCGTCGACGTGGCCTCGTCGATGCGGACTTCCACGAGCTCTCCCGGCTCGGCGACGCCCGCGAAGACGACCGTGGTGTTGCGGCGCGTCCGGCCGCGAAGGAGCGCGGCGTCGGTCCGGCTGGCGCCCTCGACGAGGACCTCCTCGGTCCGCCCGACTCGCTCCCGGTTGCGCCGCTCGGCGACGCGCTGCACGGTCTCGATCAGCGCCTCGATCCGCTCGCGTTTGACGTCTTCGGGTACCTGGTCCTGCATCCCGGCGGCTTCCGTTCCCTGCCGTGGCGAGTAGACGAACGTGAACGCTCCGTCGTAGCCGACCTCCTCGACGGCCGTCAGCGTCTCCTCGAAGTCGGGCCCGGTCTCGCCCGGGAAGCCGACGATCAGGTCGGTGGTGAGCGCGAGATCCGGGATCGTGGCCCGCAGCTCGTCCACCAGGCGCAGGTACCGCTCGCGCGAGTAGGTGCGGCGCATCGCCTTCAGGATCCGCGTCGAGCCGGACTGGAGCGGGAGGTGCGCATGCTCGCAGACAGACGAGCACGACGCCATCGCCTCGATCACGGGCGGGCGGAAGTCCTTCGGGTGCGGGCTCGTGAAACGGATCCGCTCGATCCCCTCGACCGCGTCGCAGGCGCGGAGCAGCTCTGCGAAGTCGGCTCTCTCGAGCGGAAGGTCGCGGCCGTACGAGTTGACGTTCTGGCCGAGCAGCGTGAGCTCGCGCACGCCGTCGCGCGCGAGGCCCTCGACCTCGGCGGCGATCTCGTCAGGCGGTCGCGACACCTCGCGCCCGCGCACGGCCGGGACGATGCAGTAGGCGCACTTCGAGTTGCAGCCCATCGAGATCTGCACCCAGGCCTGGAAGGCCCGCTCGCGCCGCTTCGGCAGCCGGCCGGCGAAGGTGCGCTCGTCGAGCCCGAAGGCGCCGCGCGCAGCTCCGAGCCCGCCGGCGCCGAGCCACTCGCCCAGATGCGGGATCGAGCCTGGCCCGAAGGCCACGTCGACGTACGGGTAGAGCGTGAACAGCTGCTCTCGCTGGGCTTCCGCGTAGCAGCCGCCGACCGCGATCACCTTCCCGGGCTCCCGCTCCTTCAGCGCCCGGGCCTGGGCGAGGTGGGCGGCGAAGCGCTGGTCCGGCTTCTGGCGGATCGTGCACGTGTTGAAGACGAGGACGTCGGCCTCCTCCTGTGACGTCGCCTCGCCGAGGCCGAGCTCCTCGAGCATGCCCTTGATCCGCTCCGAGTCGTGCGCGTTCATCTGGCAGCCGAACGTGGTGACGTGGTAGCGGCGCATCGGCGCGAACTCTAGCCGCGGCCGACGAGCACTTCGATCGGCAGGTCGGGGTCGTCCTGCGCGACGTGCGTGCTCGTGCGGAAGCCAGCGGCCTCCATCAGCTTCAGCCACGTCGCGCGCGGGAAGAGGCCGCAGACGTGCCGGTCCTGCTCGCACCGCACGGCACCGGTCTCGTCGCGGAGCAGGTACGCGAAGTCGACGACGTAGGTCGTGTCGTCCGGATCGGGATCCCACACCCACTCCACGTAGCGCAGGGCGCGGTCGGGCCCGTCATGGCCGCCGGAGCTCGTCCTGGGCCGGAACCGCTCGGTGACGTAGTCGGGGACGAACAGCGCGACTCCTCCCGGGCGGCAGTGCCCCCGCGCGGTCGCGATCGTGGCGGCGAGGTCGGCCTCGCTCGTGATGTACGCGACCGCGTCGTGGACGAAGACCGCGTCGAAGGTCTCCCCCAGCCTGACCCAGCGCATATCGCCCTCGACGTGCCGGCAGTCGGGGTTGAGCGACCGGCTCAGCTCGAGCATTCCGGGCGAACGGTCGACCAGCGTGAGCTCGAAGTGCGCCTTCAGGTGCGAGGCGTTGTTCCCGCCGCCGCTCCCGAGCTCAAGGACCGTCCGGGCCGGTCCCTCGCAGTTCTCGTCGAGCAGGCGCCGGTAGAGCTCTGCCTCCTCCGCGTAGTCGTCGGGAGTCGTGAGGAGGTGGAACCAGGGCGCGAGCTCGCCGTACAGCAGCGGGGTCTCGTCCGACCCCGGCGCCGTCACTTCGCGTACTCGATCGCCCGGGACTCCCGGATCACCGTCACCTTGATCTGGCCCGGGTACTCGAGCTGGTCCTCGATCTCCCGTGCGATCTCGTGCGAGAGCAGGACGGCGGCGTCGTCGTCGACCTCGGTCGGCTTCACGATCACGCGAATCTCGCGGCCCGCCTGGAGCGCGTAGACCTTCTCCACGCCCGGGTGCCGCGCCGCGACCTCCTCGAGCGCCTCGAGCCGGTTGATGTACTGCTCGAGGTTCTCGCCGCGCGCGCCCGGCCGGGAGGCGGAGATCGCGTCGGCCGCGATCAGGAGCACGGCCTCGACCGTCTGCGGCTCGACCTCGTTGTGATGGGCCTCGACCGCGTGCACCACCGCCGGCGACTCGCCGTAACGGCGGGCGTACTGCGCGGACAGGAGCGCGTGCGATCCCTCGGCCTCGTGCGTCAGCGCCTTGCCGAGGTCGTGCAGGAGCGCGGCGCGCTTCGCCGTCTTCACGCTCGCGCCGAGCTCGGCGGCCATGATCCCGGTGAGGTGCACCACCTCGAGCGTGTGCCTGAGCACGTTCTGGCCGTAGCTCGTCCGGAAGCGCAGGCGCCCGAGGATCTTCACCAGCTCCTCGTGGAACTCGCCGCAGTTGGCCTCGAAGACCGCCTGCTCGCCCGACTGCTTCATGAGCTCGTCGATCTCGGCCTTCGACTGGTAGTACATCTCCTCGATGCGGGCCGGGTGGATGCGGCCGTCCTCGATCAGCTTGGTGAGGGTCAGCTTCGCGACCTCGCGGCGGATGCCGTCGAACGACGAGAGGACGACCGCCTGCGGGGTGTCGTCGATGATCACGTCCACGCCGGTCAGGTGCTCGAGAGCGCGGATGTTGCGCCCCTCCCGGCCGATGATGCGGCCCTTCATGTCGTCGGACGGGAGCTCGATCAACGACACGGTCGTCTCCGAGGCGTGGCTGGCGGCGACGCGCTGGAGCGCGTCCGCGACGAGGTTCCTCGCCCGCCGTTTCGCCTCGCTGCGAGCCTCCTCCTCGGCCTGCCGAACGTGGCGCGCGAGCTCGTGCCTGACCAGCTCCTCCGAGCGGTCGAGAAGGTGCGTCTTCGCCTCGTTGACAGTCATGCCGGAGATCCGCTCGAGCTCGACGAGCTCCGACTCGCGGGTCGCCTTCAGCTGCTCCTGCAGCTCCTTCGTGTGCACCTCGCGGTCGGCGATCCCCTGCTCGCGCCGCCCCAGCTCCGTGAGCTTGCGGTCGATCTCGTCCTCCTTGGCAAGCACGCGCTCCTCGATCTTGATCGTCTCCGAGCGGCGGGAGGCGACCTCCTCCTCGATCGTCGCGCGCAACTGGACGGCCTCTTCGCGGGCCTCGATCTGCGCCTCGCGCCGGAGCGCGTCGGCATCCGTCTTCGCCTCGGTCAGGAGCAGCTGGCGCGTGCGCCGGGCGGCGGCGAGACGCGAACCTGTCAGCGCGTAGAGCGAGAGGAAGGCAAGGCTCGCTCCGAGGACGACTCCGATCGCTATCCCGATGACGACGAACATGCGCGCTCCCTAACCTCGAGCCGGGCGAGCCCGGCTGGGACCGGTTGTCCGCGCCTGAGCGCGGCGCCCATCCGGCACCGCTGCAAGGGACGTGCTCGAATCGGTCTGCGAGGCGCGCGCGAGCCTCGCGGGCGGTCAGCTCACCGCCGCTCTGCCTTCGCCTCCTTCGCGCTCATTGGATAGGTCGTCCTCGCTGGAGTTACAGGGTCCGATTCGGAAACTCGTTCAGATGCAGGCTAAATGTCGAATGAAGCGGTTTCTATCCTAGCGCCGCCCGTCAGTCGGGCGCAACGGACGTTTCCGTTGCCCGCTCGGCGTGCTCGGGACCGAAGCCCCGCGCGGCGAGCAGGCGGGCCGTCTTCGCCCCAGGGCCGCGGCGCGAGACGATCCGCTCCGCACGGTCCCGCTCGGGCTCGAGCGCGGCGATCGACTCCTCCACGAGCTCGGCGCCCACGCCCTGGCGCTCGAGATCGAAGCGGATGGCCGCGTCGCCCTTGCCGCGTTCGGCGAGCGCCTGGGCACGGTTGCGAGCAAACCGCTCGTCGCTCACGAGGCCGGCGTGCTCCAGTGCCGCGACCGCCTCGTCCGCCTCCGAGGGCTCGACGCCTGCGTGTGCCAGTCGCTCGCGAAGCCCTTCCGCGGAGAAGTCGCGCTTCGCGAGCGCCCGGGTCGCCACCGCGAGCGCCTGCGGCCGGTCTTCCGTCACTACGCCTTCGAGCCGACCTCTGCGGGCTCCTCGGCCTCGGCCGCGGTCTCGGCCTCTGGCGCGGCGGGGGCTGGTCGCCGGCGTCCGGCTCCACCGCCGGCAGGAGGCGGGCCGAGACGACCTGCTCTGGCCCGGCGAGCGCCTGGGTCCGCACGAGGATCTGCTCCGTGACGTCCGGGTGCTCGCGGAGAAACGCCGTTGCGTTCTGGCGCCCCTGACCGAGCCGCTCGTCCTCGAAGCTGAAGTGCGAGCCCGACTTCTGCACGATCTTGCGCTCGAGCGCGGCGTCGAGCACCGTCCCTTCCCAGGAGATGCCGGTGCCGTAGATGATGTCGAACTCGGCCTGCTTGAACGGCGGGGCGACCTTGTTCTTGACCACCTTCACGCGCACGCGGTTGCCGAACGCCTCGACGCCGTCCTTGAGCGTCTCGATCCGGCGGATGTCGAGCCGTACCGAGGAGTAGAACTTCAGCGCGCGGCCGCCCGGGGTCGTCTCCGGGTTGCCGAACATGACGCCGATCTTCTCCCGGAGCTGGTTCACGAAGATGCAGATCGTGTCGGTGCGGTTGAGCGTGCCGGCCAGCTTGCGCAGCGCCTGGCTCATCAGGCGCGCCTGGAGACCGACGTGCGAGTCGCCCATCTCGCCCTCGATCTCGGCCTTGGGGGTCAGCGCCGCGACCGAGTCGATCGCGACCACGTCGAGAGCGCCCGAGCGCACCAGCAGCTCCGCGATCTCGAGCGCCTGCTCGCCGGTGTCCGGCTGCGAGACAAGGAGGTTGTCGATGTCGACGCCGATTCGCTTGGCGTAGGCCGGGTCCATCGAGTGCTCGGCGTCGATGAACGCGCAGATTCCCCCGCGACGCTGGGCCTCGGCGATCACGTGGTAGACGAGCGTCGTCTTGCCCGAGGACTCCGGGCCGAAGATCTCCACGATGCGGCCGCGCGGAAGCCCGCCGATCCCGAGCGCGAGGTCGAGCGAGAGCGAGCCCGTCGAGACAGCCCCGATCGCGACCTGGGCCTGGTCGCTCATGCGCATCACCGACCCCTTGCCGAACTGCCGCTCGATCTGGCCGAGGGCGGTGTCGAGAGCCTGCTCGCGGTCCAACGTCATCTACCTCCTAGGGCGACCGATTCAACGACTTCGTACTGCGCTCCGCCGGACCGCAGCAGTGAATGATAGAGAGCGGCATCGGACGGACTGAACGGCGGCAGCTCCGGCGGCGGCGGGTCGAGCCGGGGGCGCGTGCGGAAGCGCAGGACGGTCACGTGCGGGAGCCATTTCCGCCGCTCGGGCTCGTAGACGCCGAGCGCCTCGAGCCGGCCGTGGAGGTCTCTGGCGAGCGCCTGCGCCCTGCCTGCTTCGTCGTCGAACGCGAGCATGCCCACGGAGCGCGTCTCGCGGTAGCGGCGCACGCAGAAGAGCGGCGGCTCCGCGCCCGCCGCCGCCGCGCGCAAGGCGCCGGTGATCCCGTCGACGTCTTCGGCCGGCCGGTGGCCGAGGAACGCGAGCGTGACGTGCAGGTGGGAAACCGACGGCGTCCTGACCCCGGGAACGCCGCCGAAGGCCTCGGCCTGCCAGGCGACGAGAGCCTCGCTCGTCTCGGCGGGGAGGCGCAGCGCGCAGAAGAGGCGGATCCGCTCACCGCCCTCGACGCTAGCAGCCGGGCTCACGCGTCTTCGTGACGATTCTGTGCCAAGAGCCGCAACAGCAGGTGCAGCGCCGCGGCCGCCGCGCGGCCTCGCACCGCATCGCGCCCTCCGGGCAGGTTGAGCTCCACTCCGCGGCCTCCGTCCGGCTCCCGGGCGTGCAGGTAGACGAGCCCGACGGGTTTCTCCTCGGTGCCGCCTCCCGGGCCGGCCACGCCGGTCACGGAGACCGCCACGTCGGCGTCGAGCCGGGTACGTATCCCTTCCGCCATCGCCGCGGCGACCTCGGCCGAGACGGCTCCGTGGCGGGCGAGCAGCTCCTCCGACACGCCGAGCTCGGCGCTCTTGACCTCGTTCGCGTAGGCGACGATCGCGCCCCGGAAGACGTCGCTCGAGCCCGCGACCGCCGTCAGGCGGGCCGCGACGAGACCCCCGGTGCAGGATTCAGCCGCGGCGAGCGACAGCCCGCGTCCCCGGCAGGCGGCGAGAACGAGCTCCTCCACCGGGCGCTCGTCCTCGGCGAAGAGGTGCTTCCCGAGCCGCTCCCGCAGCTCCGCGGCCAGCCCGTCGGCTCGCGAGCGCCCGTCCTCTTCCGCCAGGAGATCGACGTGAATCTCGAAGTCGCGCGCGCAGATCGTCGCCCGCAGCCCGTCGCCCTCACCCCCGGCCTCGGCCAGCGCCTGTGCGACCGTGGACTCGCTGACACCGTAGAAGCGGAGCACGCGCCGCTCGGGCACGCGCGCGCGCGCGAGGACCGACTGCACCGGTGCGGAATCGAGCGCCCGCGGCCAGAGCCGCCGCAGCTCGGGCGGCGGGCCCGGCAACACGACGGCCACCGAGCTCCCGGCCTGGAGCACGAGCCCCGGGGCCGTGCCGGCGACGCCGATCACGAGCGCGCCCTCGGGAAGCGTGGCCTGCTTGCGGACGCCGTCCTCGAAGTCCGCGT
Organism: uncultured Actinomycetes bacterium; assembly: GCA_963716865.1. GTDB lineage: Bacteria > Actinomycetota > Thermoleophilia > Gaiellales > Gaiellaceae > AC-32. The sequence continues at coordinate 210,615 of CAVQUF010000005.1, read as the reverse complement.
ACGGGCGGCGCATGCGCTCCGCGAACGCGCGCGAGACGTCCCCGATCTGCGCCTCCAACCCGGCGTCGACGAAGAGCTCTGCCCCCGCCGCCTTCGCGAGCAGCTCCACCGTCCTGTCGTCATGGGTCGGGCCCAGCCCGCCGGAGACGAGGCAGAGGTCGGCCTCGAGCCCCTCGCGCAGCGCATCCTCGAGCTCCTCTGCGTCGTCGCCGACGATCGCGATCCGCGCGGGCTCGATCCCCAGCCGGAGCAGCTCGCCGGCGAGGAACGGGCCGTTCCGGTCAGTCCGCTCGCCGCGGACGAGCTCGCTGCCCGTCACGACGACGACGCCGCGGGGGCGCGTCAAGCGTTCGGAGGAGCGATGGAGACCCCCTGCCGCGTCACTCGCACGACGACAGAGTGCCCGCCGCCCGGAATCGTCACGGCCCGTCCGTTGAGGCTCGCCTTCAGGTGCGCCGGGTTGCCGAGGTTGATCCAGAGCCGGCGCGCGACGAAGCGGTGGTACTGCCCCGCGTCGACGGTGCCGGTGAAGAGCGTCGGGCCGCTCGACGAGTAGTTGCGCACCTGCATCCAGCAGCTCCCGCCGACCGCGAGCACGAAGAAGCGGAACCGGGTGGGCCGCGCGACCGTGGGCTTCGACTTCCGCGCCGGAGCGGTCGCCGTCGTCGTCGGCGTGGTGGTCTTCGTGTTCAGGTTCGCGATCGGGGTGGTGTCGTTGCCGCTGAACTTCCAGGCCGCGATCACGAGGGCGAACACGACGCCGATCCCCAAGAGCGCGAACAGCACGCCTCGCCGCTCCATCCGCCGGTGGCGGGCGTGCACGCTGGAGGTGCGGCGGGCGACGACGGGCTCGTGCGGCTCCTCCTCTCCGACGGCGTAGCGCGAGTTGTACTCGTCCACGTAGAGCTGGCCGTCGAGGCCGAGGTACTCGGCGTAGTTGCGCAGGAAGCCCTTGACGTACGCCTGCGCGGGGAGGGCGTCGAAGCTTTCCTCCTCGAGGGCCTGCAGGTAGCGCGCCCTGATCTTGGTCGCCTGCTCGATCTCGGAGAGCTCGAGCTGTTGGCGGTAGCGCGCTTCGCGAAGGCTGTTGCCGATCTCGAACACGGGAGAGCCTCGATTGTAGTGTCCTGCGAGCGCGCGGGGTCACATGCCGCCCGCGCGCACTGCGCTCCAAGGCGCTCGCTTGCGACGCCGACCTAGAGGCCGTGCCGGCTTCGCCGGTGCGGCCGTCTTTATCCGAAGACGTTCAGCAGCTCGTAGAACCCGAGCGCGAGCGCCGCGATCAGCCCGACGCACAGCGCCAGGAAGCCGAGCAGCCTCCCGACGCGCGCCGTCGAAGCGCCGCTGACACGGCCGATCGAACGATCGATATTGCGGCGGGCCCGCCGCGCCAGGAGGATCGCGCCCATCCCGAGCACGACCGACGCGCAGGCCGCGCCGGTCGCCTGCAGCAGCGTCACCTGCTGGAGCTGGCGCGCGCCCGCGAACGCAGCAACGGGAAGCGCCAGCCCGAGCAACGCGAGCACGACGGAAGCCCGCGCCGCGTCGTTCCGCGCCGGGCTACTGCTTCTCGTAAGGCTGACCATCTGCGGCCGGCGGGATCGCGCGGCCGATGATGCCGGCCACGGCGATCAGGGTGAGCACGTACGGGAGAGCCTGGAACAGGACCGGCCACGCGGCCGACTCCGAGCCTGACAGGTCGGGGAGCCGCTGCGCGAGCGCGCTCGAGAAGCCGAACAGGAGGCAGGCGGCGAACGCGCCGTAGGGCCTCCAGCCACCGAAGATGAGCGCCGCAAGGGCAATGAAGCCTCGTCCCGCGGTCATGTTCTCGGAGAACGCGCCCACGTAGCCGATCGAGAGAAACACCCCCCCGAGTGCGGCGAGAACGCCGGAGAGCGTGACTGCGACGTAGCGCGTTGCGTACACGGAGATCCCGACCGTCTCCGCCGCGCGAGGATGCTCGCCGACAGAGCGGAGGCGCAGGCCGCGCGCCGTTCTAAACAGAACAATCGAGGAGAGCGGCACGAGCAGGATTCCGAGCCAGATCATCAGGTTGAGGGACCCAATCGCGTTCTCGAGGAAGGTTCCAACCCCCGGGATATGTCCGAGCCAGCTCAGGTGCACGTCCGGGACAGCGGGCAGGTTCTCCGGCGTCCCGTTGTTGCCGTAAATGTCGATGTAGAGGTACCCCGTGAGCCCCAGGGCGAGGAAGTTGAGCGCGGTTCCGCCCACGATCTGGTCGACTCTGAGGTGGATCGCAAAGAACGCGTAGACGAGAGCGAGGGCGCCACCCGCCGCCATCCCGATGGCGACGCCGCCCACCCACGATCCTGTCTTGTCGGCGCCGTAGGCGCCGAAGAACGCGCCCATCAGCATCATCCCCTCGAGGGCGATGTTCACGACGCCGCTGCGCTCGGAGAAGAGCCCGCCGAGTGCCGCGAAGGTGAGCGGCGTCGACCAGCGGAGCGTCGCGGCGATCAGCGTCGACCAGACGAAAACGCGGTCGAGGTTCGACGTCTGGGCCTGCATGGAGGTGATCGCCCCAACGATCCCGATAAGCCCTGCGACGGCGGCGCCTCCCCCCACGCGACGCTCGCCGCGAGCGAAGGCCCAGATCCCCGCCGCGACAGCGACGATTCCGAGCGCGATGGGTCCGGCCGGTGAGCGAACCGTGACGGGCGGCAGCGCCAACCAGAAGGCGACGATTCCGAGCCCGATACCGGCGATGCCGATCGCCTTGGCCGACGAAATCCGGTGCCAGAAGGTCCTGCGGTCGATCGCCCCGGCCGCTGTCGTCACGACCCTGCGCCCTTTCGCTGGAGCGGCTTGCGCAGGGCGTGCCACGCGTACAGGATCAGCAGGTCGGCCCCAACGAAGAGCACGACGAGTCCCTGGATGATCCGGGTCAGGTTCCCCGCAAGCTCAGGCTGGAAGATCGACGGGTCGAGGTTGCGGGTCGAGGTTCCGGTCAGGAGCGCCCCGAACAGCAACGCCGAGAAGAAGATTCCGACGGGGTTGCCCCGCCCGAGCAGCGCGACGGCGATCCCGACGAAGCCGATCTGGACGCTCTGGACGACGGTCAAGTCGAGGTTGAACTCCCAGCCGAGGATGTCGATCCCACCGGCGATCCCGGCGAAGGCGCCGGAGATCGCCATCGCCAGGAAGTAGTTCCGCGCCACGCTGATGCCGCCGTAACGGGCAGCCTCGGGGCTGAAGCCGACGGCACGGACCTCGTAGCCGAGCGTCGTGCGCGTGAGGACCAGCCAGTAGACGACGAGCGCGCCGATTGCGATGAAGAATCCGATGTGAAGTCCCTGGAGCGTCGGGGCCCCCCAGAAGACGTGGAGTTTCGCGCTTTCCGCAACGGGACTCGTGACGGGAGCTGAGAACGCCTTCGGGTCCTGCATCGGCCCGTTGAAGCCGACGAGGTAGCTGCCGATCCAGAGTGCGATGTAGTTGAGCATGATCGTGGTGATCACCTCGTGGGCGCCGACTGTCGCCTTGAGTAAGCCTGCGATCCCCGCCCAAGCTGCGCCGGCGAGTGTCGCGAGCACAAGGACTAGGAGCACGTGGGCGACGCTTGGCAACCCCGAGAACCAGACGCCGAACTGGACAGCGACAAGTGCACCGACGGTGTACTGGCCGTTTCCTCCGATGTTGAAGAGGCCGCAACGGAAGGCGAAAGCGACCGCCAACCCCGTGAGGATGAGCGGCGTGACCACGATCAGCGTCTGCTGGAGGTTGAGCGCGGCGCGGGAGCCCGTGTCCCACGGGAACCACACCTGGGCGTCCGAGAAGGGAACTCCGATCGAGTGGGAACCGACGTGGAAGAACCAGTTCAGGCCGGTGCCGTTGAAGATCGCGTGGTACGTCGAAAGCGGGTTCTTGTGCGTCGTTACGAGAATGACCAGGCCGCCGATCAGGAACGCGAGGATCGCGGTCAGAAGCGGCGTGACGGCACCTCCGGCGCGCTGGTAGACGGCGAACCGGTCGGCGGCGCTCTCGGTGCCCGTTTCGTTCGGCTCCGGCGCACTCGGAGGCTGTGCCGCATTTTCGCTCAGGCCGCCACGTCCCCTGTTCCACGACCGCCGGTCATGGCGATCCCGAGCTCCTGCTCGGTGACGTCGGGCGTGTACTCCGCGACGATCCGGCCCTCGTAGATCACGAGAATCCGGTCGGCGAGCGAGAGGACCTCTTCGAGCTCCAGCGAGACGAGGAGCACCGCCTCGCCTCCGTCGCGGGCCTCGATCAGGCGGCCGTGCACGAATTCGATCGCGCCGACGTCGAGCCCGCGGGTCGGCTGAGCAGCGATCAGCGCGCGCGGATCGCGCGAGATCTCGCGCGCGAGCACGACCTTCTGCTGGTTGCCACCCGACAGCGCAGACGCGAGCGTCTGGGGACCGCCGCCCCGGACGTCGAACTGTTTGAGCAAGCCGCGCGCCCACTTCACGATGCGCTGACCGAAGAGCCAGCCGAAGCGGGAGTTCGGCGGCCGGTCGAAGTCGTGCAGCGCGAGGTTCTCGGCCAGCGTGAACTTGAGCACGAGCCCGCGCCGATGTCTGTCCTCGGGGATATGCCCGAGACCGCTGCGAAGAACCGTGTGCGCGGATGCGTTGGACACGTCCTGGCCGTCGATCTTGATCACGCCTCCCCCGACCCGGCGAAGTCCGGTCAACGCCTCGACCAGCTCGGACTGACCGTTCCCGTCGACACCTGCAATCGCGACGATCTCGCCGCTACGCACCTCGAACGACACGCCTCGAACGGCCTCGAGCTCCCGGTCGTCGAGCACCCAGAGGTCGTCAACTGCGAGGACCGGCTTGCCCGGCGTCGCGGGCTTCTTCTCGACCCGGAAGAGCACCTCACGGCCGACCATCATGCGGGCGAGGCTCGACTCGGTCGCGCCCTTGCGGGGCACGGTGTCGATCATCTTCCCGCGTCTCAGGACGGTGATCCGGTCGGCGATCTCGAGCACCTCGTGCAGCTTGTGCGTGATGAAGATGACCGACATCCCTTCGCCGACGAGCTTCCTCAGGATCCCGAAGAGCTCGAGCGCCTCCTGCGGCGTCAGCACGGCCGTGGGCTCGTCGAGGATGAGGATGTCCGCGTGCCGGTACAGAGCCTTGAGAATCTCGACCCGCTGCTGCTGGCCGACGCCGATCTCCTCGATGCGCGCGTTCGGCTCGATCGAGAACCCGAACTGTTGTGCCAGATCGGTCACGCGCGTGCGCGCCACGCCGTAGTCGAGCATCACGCCCGCGCGGGTCGGCTCGTCGGCGAGGACGATGTTCTCGACCACCGTCATGACCGGGATCAACATGAAGTGCTGGTGCACCATGCCGATCCCTCGCTCGATCGCATCCTTCGGCGAGTGGATCCGGATCGGCTCGCCGTTGATGAGGATCTCGCCCTCGTCCGGGTGGTAGAGCCCGTAGAGGATGTTCATCAGCGTCGACTTGCCGGCGCCGTTCTCGCCGAGCAGCGCGTGCACCTCGCCCCGGCGGAGGTCGAAGTCGATGTGGTCGTTGGCGAGGACTCCGGGGAACTGCTTGGTGATACCGCGGAGCTCGAGTACCCGGGGCTCGTCAGCCATCCGGGTAATCCTAGGGGGCGGGAGGGCCCGCCCCCTAGGAACCGTTCCGTTAGGCCGAAGGGGGCTTGATCTTGCCCTTCGCGATCAGCTTCGCGATCGCGTTGACCTTCTTGGTGATGTAGGCGCGATCGGCCTTGGAGAGCGCCTTGCTCAGCTTGCCGTAGCCGACGCCGTGGTTCTTGACGGTGTAGTTCTTGTTGAAGCCCCCGGTGAACCCGCTGGGGTTGGCCTTGAAGGCCTTGATGGCCTGGAAGACAGCGAGGTCGACGTGCTTCGTGGCGCTGGTGAGGATGTGCTTGCCGAGGAAGCCCTGGTCGGCGTCGACGCCGATTCCCCAGATGTGGTTCTGCTTGGCGAGCTTCAGCCCGCCAAGGCCGCAGCCGCCTGCAGCCATGAACTCGACGCGCGAGCCCTGGCCGAGGTGGTTCTGCGTTGTCTCCCGGCACTTCGCCTGGTCGTTGAAGGTCGGGTCGTTCGCGTAGTCGATCAGAACCTTGACCTTCGGCCACGCCTTGTGGACGCCTGCCTTGTAACCGGCCAGGTAGCGCGTGATCGCCGGGACCTTGTTCGCGCCGACGCCACCGACGACGTTATGGCCCTTCTTGGGATGGCGCTTCTCCCAGAGGCCGGCGATGTAGCCGACGAGGTAGCCGGCCTCCTGCTCGCGGAACTGGATCCCGCGCACGTTGGTGCAAGCGGCACAGTTGAGGCCGTTCGCTCCCCACTCGACGTCGATGCCCGCGAACTTCGTATTCGGGAACGCCGGCGCGACATCGTTCAGCGGCCCGAACTCGAAGAGGACACCGGTCGCGATCACCAGGCCGTAGCCAGCCTGAGCGGCCGACTGGAGGTTCGGCTTCCGGTCTGAGGCCGACTGGCTGATGTAGACGCGGCCGTTGGCCTTGGTGATCAGCTTCGCCTTGATCGCCTTCTGGAGGCCGACATATGCGAGGTGGTTAAAGCCGTGGTCGTTGAGACCTCCGATGTCGGTCACGAGCGCGACCTTGACCGCTGCGTTCTTCTTGGCGGGCGCAGCCCGCCCCATGCCTGCTGCGGCAGCGATTGCCACCGCAAGGACGCCCACGATTCCTGCAGCCGCGAGCGTCATCAACGTCTTTCGTTTCACTTCGTCCCTCCCGGTTTGTATGCGCGGAGATGCTATTCCGCGACCCCTGTGCTCAGCAAGGGGTTAGACGCGAATTCCCTGCTCTAGTTAGCCTGGACGTGGCCGATCTCGGCCTCTCCGACGAGCACACGCCGAGGCTTCGATCCCTCGTAGCCGGAGATGATTCCGCGGCGCTCGAGCATGTCGATCAGGCGGCCTGCGCGGGTATAGCCGACGCGCAACCGGCGCTGCAGCAACGAGACGGACGCCGTCTGCGTCTGGACGACGATCTCGATCGCCTTGTCGAGCAGCGGGTCCTCGTCGGGATCGAAGTCCTCGTCGCCGCCGTCCGCGTCTGCAGGCGCCGGCTCGGGCGCTTCGAGCAGCGACTCGTCGAGCTCCTGCTCGCGCTGGCCGCGGCACTGCTCGACGACGAGCGCGATCTCCTCCTCGCTCACGTAGGCGCCCTGGAGCCGCTGCAGGCGGGAGGTTCCGAGCGGCTTGAAGAGCATGTCGCCCTGGCCGAGCAGGCTCTCGGCGCCCGCCTGGTCGAGGATCACGCGCGAGTCGGTCTGGCTCGAGACGGCGAACGCGATCCGGCTCGGGACGTTCGCCTTGATCATCCCGGTGATCACGTCCACCGAGGGCCGCTGCGTCGCCAGCACGAGGTGGATGCCGACGGCGCGGCTCTTCTGCGCGAGGCGGATGACGCAGTCCTCGACCTCCTGCGGCGAGATCATCATCAGGTCGGCGAGCTCGTCGATCACGACGAGCAGGAACGGCAGCTGCGCCTCGCCGCGTGAGCGGAAGGCGCGGTTGGCCTCGGGGAGGCTGCGGGCGCGCACCGAGGACAGGCGCTCGTAGCGGCGCTCCATCTCGGCGACGACGTTCCGCAGGACGGCCGCGGCCTCCTTGGGGCTCGAGACCACGGGCGTGAGCAGGTGCGGGATCGACTCGTAGTAGCCGAGCTCGATCCGCTTGGGGTCGATCAGGATCAGGCGGACCTCGTCGGGGGTCGCCCGGAGGAGCACCGAGGTGAGGATCGTGTTGATGCAGCCCGACTTGCCCGAGCCGGTCGTGCCCGCGATCAGGATGTGCGGCATCCGCGCAAGGTCGGTCCAGACGGCCTGGCCGGAGATGTCCTTGCCGAGCCAGACCGCGAGCGGGCTCGCCGTCTGCGGCAGGCTCTCGAAGATGTCTCCCAGGGTGACGAGGTTCGGGCTCGAGTTCGGCAGCTCGACGCCCACCGCCTGCTTGCCGGGGATCGGGGCGAGGATGCGGATCTCCGTCGTGGCGAGCGCGTACGAGAGGTCGTCCTTGAGCGCGGCGACCTTCGAGACCTTCGTCCCCGGCGCGAGCTGGAGCTCGAAACGCGTGACGCGCGGCCCGGAGATCTGGCCGATGACGGTCGCCTCGACGCCGAAGTTCGCGAGCGTCTGCGCGAGCAGGTCGGCGATCTGCGCGCTGTGGTCTCCGTTCGGCCCGCTCCCCGGCGGCGAAGCCCGCAGGAGCTCGCGGTCGGGCAGGCGGTAGTCGGCGGCCGACTCGGCCGTGACATCGAACAGGCTCGCCTGGTCCGGCTCCTCCTCGTGCTCGAGCTCCGCGACGAGCAGGGGCGGCGGCTCGGCGGTGGAGACGAGGTCGGGAAACTCATTCATGCCGTCCACCGGGGGCGCGAGCGGCTTTGGCAGCGTCGCGGGTCCGCTCCCCTCGATCACGCGCAGCGGAGCGGCCCGTTCGGCGCGGCGGCGCGACCAGTCGGCGCGCGATTCGAGGACCCGCGTCGTCGAGCCGCGCAGGATCGCCCCGATCGAGGCGCCCGTCAGAAGCAGCACGCCTGCCACCAGCGCCAGCGCTCCGACGATCGCCACTCCCGTGCCCCCGAGCGCGAGCCCGAGGCCGCCGCCGAAGAGCGTTCCGAGATAGCCGCCGCTCCCGCTTCCGAGCAGGATCAGGAGCCCGATCGAGACCAGGATCAATCCGGTGCGGAACGGCCGGACCTCGACGAGGTCGCTCCTCGCCACCATCAGCAGGCCGACGACCGCGAGCACCGCAGGCAGCCCGAGCGCCGCAGCGCCGACCAGTGCGTCGAGCCCGTCAGCGATCCACCCGCCCACGTAGCCGCCGTTCCAGCCGATCCAGAGCACGGCGGCAAGAAACGCGCCCAGCGCGACGAGGCCGAGCCCGATCAGCTCGGGGTGCTGGTGTCCCCGAGCCTTGCGCTCGCGCCTCTTGCGCTTGACCCGCTTGGGCATGCGCGGCTTGAGCGTGCGTCTCTTGCGACGGCGCGCCATCGTCGCGCCTGCTTCGACAGGCCCGGCGGAAGCCCTCCTAGGGACGCCCTAGCGGCGTTGGTGCTTGTTCAGCTTCGCCTGCGCGCGCCGCTGGGCGCGGTTCATCGGCTCCGGGACCGCGCCCTGCTCCCCGGCCGCCTCGAGCCAGGCCTGCCGCTCGGCCGCGCTGAGGCTGGAGAGCGCCTGCTGCGCCTTCATCGGGTCGCGTCTCACGCCGGAGCGCTCGAGCTTGGCCACCGCGCTCGCGAGCTCCGGGTTCTTCCGCTCCAGCGTCGCTTTCGAGGCCTTCTGGAGCTGCTTGCCGAGGAACGGCACCTTCATCAACCCCTGCGCGAGCGGGCGCACGTAGCGGCCGCCCTGGACGCGCGCGAGCAGGTTCAGCGCCACGAGCAGGAGGACGAGGACGCCCAGGACGATGATCGGGATCAGGAAGATCGGGAGCGACGCCAGCATGCGCTTAGCCTAGCGAGGGGTCAGGCTGCGAGGGGTCAGGCTGCGAGGGCCCGCAGATCGTCGACTGCGCGGCCGAGCAGGTTCTCGCGCAGGTCGAAGAGGCCGGCCCAGAGCGCTGAGCGGTCCGGCGCCGTGCGGATGCGCGCCGCGTCGCCGAGCCCGGCGAGGGCGCGCAGGAAGACGGCGAGCTCGAGGTAGGCCTGCGTCACGCGCATCGCCGGCGCGCACACCCCGGCGCGCTGGAGCACGGGCTCCCACTCCAGCAGCTCGGCGGCCCCGGGCGCTCCGTACCACGAGCGTCCCTCGGCGCGCTCCGGCTCGAGCTCGAGCAGGTAGCGCCCCAGCGGCTCCTCGAGGCCGGCCAGGGCCGTCTCGATCCGCTCGGCGGCCCGGCGCAGCGCGGCCTGCCGTCCACCGGGCGTCGAGGGCGCGGCGTCCCCTCGGGCCCAGCGCTCGAGCAGGCGGCAGAACGCGAGCGCGGCGACCTCGCAGGCGTTCAGCTGCCGGATCAGCCGATTCGCCGTCTCCTGCTCGCCGTTGTCCGCGAGCACGTCCGCCCACGTCCTCTGGGTCCTGACTGTCATACCTCGACTACTACAGGAAGAATCATCGGCCGTCGACCCGTGCGGTCGTAGATCAGCTGGCCGAGGCCGTCGTGGAGGTGCTCCTGGAGCAGCTTGATCTCGGTCACGTTTTGCGAGAGCAGCTCCCCGAGGACGCGCTCGGCCTCCACGCGCATCTCCTCGAGAAGCGGATCGTCGGGCTCGGCGAAGCCGCGTGCGATCAGCTCGGGAGCGCCTGCGACCGAGCCGTTCGAGCTCGTCAGCGTGGCAACCACGATCAGGACGCCGTCCTCGGAGAGGTGGCGGCGGTCGCGGAGGGCCACGTCCTGCACGTCCCCCACTCCGAGCCCGTCGACGAACGTGACCCCGGCCGCGACGTGGTCGACGATGCGCGCGCCGTTCTCGTCGAGCTCGACGACCGAGCCGTTCTCGGCGAGCACGATCCGTTCTTCCGGCACGCCGCCCTCGCGCGCGAGCCGCGCGTGCGCCGCCAGCATCCTGAACTCCCCGTGCACGGGCATGACGAACCTGGGCCGGACGAGCCCGAGCATCGTGCGCAGCTCCTCGGCATGGCCGTGGCCGGAGACGTGCACCGGCGCGATCTCCTGGTGCAGCACTTCCGCGCCGGAGCGGGCCAGCTCGTTGATCGCGTCGTGCACGCGCAGCTCGTTCCCGGGGACCGGCTTGGCCGAGATGATCACGGTGTCGCCGGCCTCGACCTTGACGGCCGAGTGGTCGTTGTAGGCGATCCGCACGAGCGCCGAGAGCGGCTCGCCCTGGCTTCCGGTGCAGAGGATCATCACCTCGCCCCGCTCGTACTCCTCGAGCTCGGTCGGGCGGATCAGCACGTCCTCGGGGACTTCCATGTAGCCGAGGTTGCGCGCGATGTTGACGTTCTTGCGCATCGACCGGCCGACCACGCAGACCTTGCGGCCGACTTCCACGGCGACGTCCACCGCCTGCTGCATCCGGTGGATGTTCGAGGCGAACGAGGCGACGAGGATCCGGCCGGTTCGCGACGGGATCAGCTGGTGGAAGGCCTCGCCCACGAGCCGCTCGGAGCCGGTCACGCCGGGCCTCTCCGCGTTGGTCGAGTCGCCGAGGAAGAGGTCGACGCCGCGGTTCCCGATCTCGGCGAGGCGCCCGACGTCCGTCCGCAGACCGTCCACCGGCGTGTGGTCGAGCTTGTAGTCGCCCGTGTGCAGGATCCGGCCTCCGGGGGTGTCGAGCACGATCGCGACGGAGTCGGGGATCGAGTGTGCGACGCGGACGAACCCGGCTCTGAACGGGCCGAGCTCCACGGGGTCGCCGTCGGGATCGACCTCGCGGAGCTCGGAGGCTCGCAGCAGGCCGTGCTCGTCGAGCTTGGACTTGATCAGCCCGAGCGTGAGCCTCGTCGCCCAGATCTCCTGCACGCGTGTCTCGCGCAGGAGGTACGGGAGCGCGCCGACGTGGTCCTCGTGCGCGTGCGTGAGCAGAAGAGCGCGGATCGGCCTGTCGCGCTCGAGCAGGTACGAGAAGTCCGGCAGGATCAGGTCGACGCCGAGGTGCTCGTCCCGGGGGAAGGCGAGGCCGGCGTCCACGACCACGGCCTCGCCGTCGGCCTCGAAGACGGTCATGTTCTTGCCGACCTCCCCGAGGCCCCCGAGCGGGACGATCCGGACGCTTGCGGGCATCGCGGCAGTGTAGACCCCGGGAGAAGCAGGCTAAGGCGTCGCTTGCGACGCCGACCTCAGGACGCGCGGCCACCGCTCGCGCGTCCGTCGGCAACGGACGGTCGACCCGATTGCGGTCGGCCGAAGCAGGCCTAAGGCGTCGCTTGCGACGCCGACCTCAGGACGTGCGGGCACCGCTCGTGCGTCCGTCGGAAACGGACGGTCGACCCGATTGCGGTCGGCCGAAGCAGGCTAAGGCGTCGCTTGCGACGCCGACCTCAGGACGCGCGGGCACCGCTCGCGCGTCCGTCGGAAACGGACGGTCGACCCGATTGCGGTCGGCTGAAGCAGGCTAAGCGAGGCAGGCGGCGTATCCGATAGATCGTCCGTGCGGCTCTCCTTCCTCGCCTACCTCACCGTCGCAGCCGGTCTCGGCGCGGCCGTCGCCGGCGCGTACGCGGCTGCCCAGCGCCCGTTGACGGCTCTCGCGCTCCTCGGCGCGGCCGCTCTCGCGGCCGAGCTGATCGAGGAGCCGGAGAACGTCCGGCTGCGGGCGCCCGTGGGCCCCGGCGTGTTCCGCGTCGCCTCGGGCGTGGACATCGCCGCGGTGATCGTGCTCGGACCCTGGCGCGGCGCCCTCGTCGCCGGCACGGCCGCGCTGCTGGCCCGGCTCGTGCGCGGGCCGTGGCGCCTGGCCCTCTTCCAGGCCTCCGCGTTCGCGCTCGCCGCGCTGGCGGCGGGCTACGCGTTCGTGCTCGGGGGCGGAACCGCCGGGCACCTGAGCCTCCCGGACGACCTCGTGCCGCTGATCCTGCTCTCGATCGCGTACCTGATCGTCTCCCGCGGCCTGCTGCACGTCGTGGGGGACCTCGAGGTGCTCCAGCCCGACTTCGCCGCGGCGGCGGCGGAGGCGGGCCTCGGCGCGATCATCGCGCTCTGCGCGCTCGGCCACCCGTGGGACGCCGTCGTCGTGATCCCGGTCGCGTTCGCCGTCAACGAGGCGCACGCGCGCGTTCGGCGGTCGCGCCTGGAGACGCTGCACGCGCTCGAGACGTTCGCGAACATCGTGGACGAGCGCGATCCGTACACCTACCGCCACTCCGTCCGCGTGGCCGGCTACGTGGACTCGCTCGCCCGCGCGCTCGGGCTCCCCTACTCCGACATCGACCGCCTGCGCTGGGCGGCGCGCCTGCACGACCTCGGGAAGGTGGCCGTCGACGCCGCGGTGCTCGGCAAGTCGGGCAAGCTGACGCCGGCCGAATGGAGCGCGGTCTGGCGGGCGCCCCGGCTCTCCGCGCGGCTGCTCAGGCGATTCGAGGTCTCCGCCGGCGAGGCGCGCGCCGTCGAGTTCCACCGCGAGCGCTTCGACGGCCGCGGCTATTACGCCATCCCGCCCGGCGACCAGCCGCTCGCCGCACACTTCCTCGTCGTCGCCGACAGCTTCGACGCGATGACGAGCGACCGCCCGTACCGGCCCGGGTTGACGAAGGACGAGGCGCTCGCCGAGATCGAGCGCAACATCGGGACGCAGTTCCACCCCGCGGTCGCGAAGGCGTTCGTCGCGATGCATCGCGGCCAGAACGCCTACGAGGCACTCAGCGGCGAGGAGCAGGAGCAGCTCCGCGGCGCCGCGATGCCCTACCGCCTGCGCGACGTGCGGCGCACGCGCGACCTGCGCGAGCGGCCGGAGCTGGTCGCGCTCGGCGGCCTGGTGGCCGGGCTCGCCGGCGTGGGCCTCCACCAGCCGTGGCTGGCGGCCGCCGGCGCCTTCGTCACCTGCGCCGGTCTCATCCTCCACGCATGGCTGCGCCTGCGGGCGAACCGGCTCGCGCGAGCCCTCGCGGCCGCGCTGGCCGTGGAAGACCGCACGCTCGTCTTCGAGGAGCTGGCGCACGTGCTGGAGTCCGCGACCGGAGGCGATTGGGTCGCGCTCGTCGGCTGGCGCGAGGACGGCCTCGGCGGCTCCGTGGAGGCCGCCCGCGGCGAGGACGAGCACGAGCGGGCGCTGATGAGCTGGCTGCTGCGCGAGGCGGACTCGCACGACGAGGTCCTGACCGCCGACGGCCACGAGTTCGGCGGCGACGGCGCGTACCTGGCGCTCCCGCTCAGGCGCGAGAACAGCGCTCTCACGGGCTTTTTCGTCGTGCACACGCCGCGCGCGCTCCAGCGCTCGGTCCGCACGGCCCTCGCCGGCTCCCTGGACGCGATCGGGCTCGCCCTCGCCGCGGAGCCGGAGGTTCTCGAGCAGCCGCCGCACGCCGCCGCCACCGCGTAGACAGGCCGCTTCGCTCGATCCCCCACGAGGGGGATTTGCAAACGCGCGGTTCTGCACAAGCTGCGAAGGCGGTTAATGCGAAGGAGGAAAATGATGCTGCGGAAGACGTGGATCTACCGAATCGCGTTCCTGGCGGCACTGGTGCTGGCGGCAGGCGCCGGCACGAAGTGGCACTAGGCGAGCCCCACTAGGGACTCTCGATGACAGGCGCCCCCTCACGGGCGGGCGCGTTCGCCGCCAGCACGATCGTCCTCGGGTTGGGGGTGGTCGTGGCAGGCGCGTTCTCCGCCGCCGCCGAAGCCACGCTCGCCACGCTCGCGGTGTTCGCAGCTGCGATCGTGGTGACGGAGCTGATCCAGGTTCCGGACGTGGACGGCGTCGTGGACGGAGGCCACGGCCAGAGCCTCAGCTTCTCGTCGTCGGTGCAGATGGCGGCCGTGATGGTGCTCGGGCCGCTGCCGGCGGCCCTGGTCGCGACGCTCGGGGTGCTGGTGGTCGACCCGCTCCGCGGCTCTCCGATCCGGAAGGTCGCGTTCAACGCCAGCGTCTTCGCGCTCTCGACGTTCTGCGGGGGCCTCGTCTACGTGGCGCTCGGCGGAACCGTCGGCGGCACGAACCTGCCGCACGACGTGCCCGCGATCCTCGCGCTTGCGGCCGTCTACTCGACGCTCAACATCCTGTTCGTCAACGCGATCGTCGCCCTCTCGTCGGCGCGGTCGCTGCGGGTCGAGCTGCTCGACCTGCGCCGGGGCGAGCTGTCGTTGCGGGCGGCCGAGACCGGGCTCGCGGCGGCGATGTCGTTCTTCGTGCTCTCGAACCCCTGGAAGGTCCTCTTCCTCGTCCCGCTGGTCTTCGCCGTCTACCAGGCGCAGGCGCGGCTGGCGCTGTTGCGCGCCGAGACGAGCCGTGCGCTCGAGACGTTCGCGAACGTCGTGGACGAGCGCGACCCGTACACATTCAGGCACTCCGACCGCGTGGCCGGACACGTGCAGCGACTGGCCCAGGCGCTCGGGTTCCCTGCCTCGTACGTGAGCAGGCTGCGCTGGGCAGGCCGCCTGCACGACCTCGGCAAGATCTCGGTCGATCGCAGCGTCCTGAGCAAGCCCGGCGAGCTCGACGACGAGGAGTGGGCGGCCATGATCAGGCACCCGCGCCTCTCCGCGAGGCTCCTTCGCCGCTTCGACTTCGCCGTCGACGAGGCCCGTGCGGTCGAGTACCACCACGAGCGCTTCGACGGCTCCGGCTACTACGGGATTCCGGCCGCCGACCAGCCGCTCGCCGCGCACCTGCTCGTCGTCGCCGACAGCTTCGACGCGATGACCACCGACCGGCCCTACCGGCGCGCGCTCTCCCGTGAGGTCGCGCTGGCCGAGATCGAGCGGCAGGCGGGAGCGCAGTTCCACCCGGCCGTGGCGAAGGCGTTCGTCGCCCTCGAGCGGGGCCTCGACCCTCGCACGGTCCTCTCCGCCGGCGAGCGGGACGAGCTGCGCAGGCTCGCCAGGAGACGGCCCGGCCGGCCCGTCGCGGTGCAGCAGCTCCTCGACGCGCTCCCGGAGGCGGCGGCAATCGGGGGGATCGTCGGCGCGCTCGTCGTGCTCGCGACCACTCAGCCGGTCTACGCGCTCGTCCCCGCCGCGCTCGCCGTCGCCGGGATCGTCGCCCGGATGATCGACCGCAGCCACACACGCCGGCTCGTCTCGAACATGCGCGTCATCCTCGCGGCCCCGGTCAGCCGCGCAGCCGTCTTCGACGTCCTCACGAGGAGGCTGGCGGAGATCGCCGAGCTGCGCTGGTCGGCGCTCATCGGCTGGCAGGAGGATGAGCTGTTCGGCTGGATCGAGCTCGAGCGGCGTCTCACGAGCGAGCGGCCGCGCGCCGCTGCGCTCACGAGCTGGCTGATCCGCGATGCCGACGCCGGGGAGCGCGTCCTGCGCGCCTCCGGGTCGGAGGTCGGCGGCGCCGGCATGTACCTCGCAATCGCGCTCCAGCCCGGCGGCGTCACCGCGGGCTTCCTCGTTCTCGGGCTCGGCGCCAGGCCCCCGCGGCGGCTCTCGCTGGCGCTCGAGTCGTGCGCGGAGGAGCTCGAGGCCGCGTTCACCGCCTCCAAACCTGCGAAGACGGACGAGCCCGAGCAGCTGCCCCCTTCGCTGGCGGCGGCCTCCTAGATGTTCCTCCTTCCGAGCCTCGTCCTCGGAGTCGTCTTCGCCATGCTCCTCGGGGGGCGGGCCGGCCGCCTGGCCGAGATCCGCTTCCGCCTCGCGTGGACGGTCCCCGCCGCGCTCCTGCTCCAGCTGGTCATCTTCAGCGAGCTCGGCGAGGGGCTCTCCCAGGTCAACGTCGAGCGGCTCCACGTCGCGAGCTACGTGCTCCTCATCGCGTTCGCCGCGGCCAACTTCCGCCTGCGCGTGCTCGTGCCGGTGCTGCTCGGCCTGATGGCGAACGCCACCGCGATCATCGCGAACCACGGGCTGATGCCCGTCTCGGAGAGCGCGGCCCGGGTGGACGGGCTCTCGCCGGGCATCCACGAGAACGTCTTCGTCGGCCCCTCACGGCTCGGGTTCCTCGGCGACGTCTTCGCGCTGCCGTCGGCGTTCCCGCTGGCCAACGTCTTCTCCGTCGGCGACATCCTGATCGGGATCGGGATGATCGTGTTCGTCGTTCTCGTCTCGATCCACGACGACGGCGAGCCGGTGTTCGAGGTCTCGCGCCTGGTGCAGCCCCTCCGGACGGCGAACTACCGCATGCTCTCCGCCGGCAAGCTCGTCTCCTACGCGGGCGACTGGATCACGCTGACCGCGCTCGTCGGCTGGATCTACTCGACGACGGGCTCGACGGGCCAGGCCGCGCTCCTCCTCCTGGCCCGGCTCGCGCCTCCCGTCCTTGGCGGCGGGATCGCGGCGTTCGTGGTCGACCGACTGCCGAAGCAGCGGCTGCTCGTCTGGATCGAGCTCGGCCGCGGTGCGGCCGTCGCCGCCGCTCTGCTCGGCGTCGTCTCCGGCTCGCACGCGCTCGTCTTCGTCGCGATCGCCGCCTCGGGCGGCATGGCCGCGATCTCCAACGCCTGCGTGCCGTCCCTGCTGCCGAGCCTCCTGCCGCCGGAGCAGCTCGCCTCGGCGAACGCGGGGCTCGGGATTGCCAAGGACGGGGCGATGGCGGTCGGCGCGCTCGGCTCGGCGCTGATCGTCTCGCTGGTCGGCGTGGTGCCCGCGCTCGTCGTTGATCTCGGGACGTTCGTCGCGGCGGTCGTCTTCTTCGGCCTCATCCACGCGCCCTTCCGTCGCGCCGAGAAGCCGCGGCAAGAAGAGGACTCGGCCGGCGCCCTCCGCTACATGCTCGGGAAGCGCTGGCTGCTCGTGCTCGTCTTCTCGTTCGCCGCGGCCACCCTGGCGACCGGCCTCGCGAACGCGACCCTCCCGCGCCTCCTGGAGGAGAAGCTCGGCTTCGGGGAGGGCGGCTACGGGTTCGGGATCGCCGCGCTCGCGACCGGGCTCGCGCTCGGGCAGGCGCTCGTGGGCCTGGCCCGGATGGGCGAGACGGCCGGGCGCTGGATCGGCGCGGGGCTGCTCGTGATGGCAGGGCTGTTCGGGATGCTCGGCCTCGTCGACCACGCGCCCACCGCGCTGCTCGTGCTCGGCGCGATCGGCTTCGTGGACGGCACGACGGACGTGCTGTTCGAGACCGTGGTGCAGCGCGAGGCCGACCCTCGCCGCTACGGCGCGGTGTTCGGCTTCTCGTACGGCTTCATCACGCTGACGATGATGGGCGCGGTCGCGGTCGCGCCGCTCGTCAACAGCCTCGTCGACCCGGGCGTCGCGATCCTGTGCGGCGCCGCGCTGCTCCTCGGCGCCGGCGCGATCGCGCTGCTGGGCATGCCCGGGAAGGCGGAGGCATCAGCGCAACGCCGCGTCGCGCCCGGCGCAGACCTCGCGGCTTCCTAAGGCGCTCGCTTGCGACGCCGACCATAAGAGGCCGTGCCGGCTCTGCCGGTGCGGCCGTCTAGACAGCCGAAGGCTGGAGCAGCTTCAGCCGCTCGAGGCAGGAGCGGATCTCGGCGGTCTCGGCCGCGTCCGCCTCGACGAGCGGCAGCCGGAGGCCACCCACGTCGTGGCCGAGGAGGTTCAGCGCAGCCTTCATCTGGATCGGCCCGGTCACGACGCCGATCAGCTCGTAGGCCGGCGCGAGGTCCTGGTCCAGCTGCCGCGCCCCTTCGGTGTCCCCGGCCCGGAAGAGCCGGATCATCTCCTTGACCTGTGGCCCGACGATGTGGGTGTGGACGCAGACGCCGCCGATCCCGCCGATCTCCACGAACGGGAGCACGAGGTTGTCGTCGCCGGCGTAGAGGTCGAGCCCGAGCTCGACGATCCGGCGCGCCTGCTCGATGTCGGCGTTCGACTGCTTGACCGCGGTCACGGTCGGGATCTCGGCGAGCTCGGCCATCGTCTCGGGCTCGATGTTGACCGCGACGCGCCCCGGGATGTTGTACGCGATCATCGGCCGTTCGCTCACGGCGGCGACCGCCTTGAAGTGCGCGACGATCCCGCGCGGCGGCGGCTTGTTGTAGTACGGCGTCACGACGAGGAACGCGTGCGCTCCCGCCTCGTGCGCCTGCTCGGTCAGATGGATGGAGTGCGCTGTCGAGTTCGTGCCGGTGCCGGCGACCACCGTCGCCCGGTCGCCGATCGCCTCGAGCGCGGCGCGGATCAGCCCGACCCGCTCCTCGTCGGAGAGCGTGGAAGCCTCGCCCGTCGTGCCGTTGACGACGACGCCGTCCGAGCCGTTGTCGACGAGAAACGTGCAGAGCTCTGCGTAGCGCTCGAAGTCCACCTTGCCGTCCGCGTCGAACGGCGTCACCGTGGCGGTCAGGACCTCGCCGAGCACGGGGTGGATTCTAGTCGAGCAGCGCGTCGAGCCCCACCGTCAGCCCGGGCGGAAGGCCGGGCAGCCGCTCGAGCGCCAGGAGAACGCCCGGCACGTAGGCCTCGCGCGAGTAGGCGTCGTGGCGGATCGTCAGGAGCTGACCCTCGCCACCGAACAGAACCTCCTGGTGCGCCACGAGCCCGGGCAGCCGCACCGAGTGGATCGGCGGGTCGCCTGGCAAGAAATCTGCGGTGGCCTTCGCCGTTCCCGACGGTGCGTCCTTCTTCGCCTCGCCGTGGAGCTCGACGATCTCTGCCCGCGGCAGGAAGCGCGCGGCCTCGGCGGCGAGCCGCATCATCAGCACAGCGCCTATGGCGAAGTTCGGTGCGTAGAAGACCGGCAGACCTGCCTGCAGGGCCATGACCTCGACCTCGTGCGCGTCCCAGCCGCTCGTGCCGACCACGCAGGGAACCCCGGCCTGGAGCGCAAGGCTTATGTTCGCAACGACCGCATCCGGAGCGGTGAAGTCGACCATCGCCTCGGCCTCGGCCAGCTCGACGAGCTCGTGCCCCGCAGCCTCCAGCGCCGGCGCGAGGACGGAGCCGACCTTCCCCCCCGCGCCGAAGAGCGCGACCTTCACGCGGCCTTGGCGAGCCCCGGGTTGACGCGCTCGATCGCGGCCCGGAAGTGCTTCTCCGCCGGCCCGATGCCCGCGGCGGAGAGCTTCTCCGGCGCGAGCAGCGCCTCCGCGAGCTCTGCCAGGGCCTCCGGCTCGACCGCGTCCACCTCGGCCATCAGCCGCTCGATCGAGAGGAGCTCGGAGTCGGTGATGAGCGACTTCCCGAGCCGGCTCATGCGGTTGGCGGTCGACTCCATCGACAGCATGATCCGGCCCTTCATGTTCTCCTTCGCGCGCGCGAGCTCGTCCGGCCGCAGCTTCCCGGCCGCGATCTCCCCGATCTGCTCGCTCGCGATCTCGAGACAGGCGGCGAGCTTGTCCTCGCGCGTCCCGATGTAGATCCCGATCTGCCCCGTGTCGGTGTACTGCGACGCGAAGCTGTAGACGGCGTAGGCCATCCCCCGCTTCTCCCGGATCTCCTGGAAGAGCCGCGAGGACGCCGAGCCGCCGAGGATCGAGTCCAGCAGCGAGGCGGCGAACCGCCGCTTGTCGGAGCGCGCGATGCCGGGCGCGGCGATGCAGACGTGGTACTGCTCCGTGTCCTTGCGCTGGAAGCGCACGCTCGGCGTGGGCGCCTTGACGAGCGGCGGCCGGACGCGCGGGCCCTTGCGAACGGGCTGCGCCGCCTTGCGCTGCGCCTTCACCACCAGCTTCTGGAGCTCCTCGTGCTTGAGGTTTCCGGCGGCCGCGACGACCACGTTGCCGGGCACGTACATCGAGCGGTGATAGGCGGACAGCGTGCGGCGCGTGACGCTCGAGATCACCTCGCCGCGGCCGATCACCGGGCGCCCGAGCGGGTGGTTCCCGAACGTCGCCTCCGAGATCAGGTCGTGGACGAGCTCCTGCGGCTGGTCCTCGTACATCGCGATCTCCTCGAGGACGACCTCACGCTCGGCGTCGAGCTCGGCGAAGGACGGCGCGAAGACCATCTCCCCCATCACGTCGATCGCGGTCTCGAGGCGCTCGTCCGGGACGCGCGCGTAGACGACGGTGTGCTCGCGCGAGGTGGCCGCGTTCAGCTCGCCCCCGAGCCCGTCGAAGATCTCGGCGATCTCCTGCGCGCTGTACGAGGCCGTGCCCTTGAACAGCAGGTGCTCGAGGAAGTGCGAGACGCCCGCCTTCGCGTCGGTCTCGTCCCGGGAGCCGGCGCCGATCCAGAAGCCGATCGCGACCGAGCGGACGCTCGAGAGCCGCTCGGAGATGACGCGCTCGCCGGAGTCGAGCTCTGTGAGGACGTACCGCTGCACAGGCGGATGGTACTCGCGGCGGTCGCTAGGCTCAGGTCCCGTGCAGGCGCCCGGCCCCGATCTGGAGTTCGAAGAGTGCGTGCAGGAGGCGATCGACGGCCTCCCCGACGACCTCCGCGACGCGATGTCTAACGTCGCGATCGTGGTCGAGGACGAGCCGCCGCCGGGACAGCCGCTGCTCGGTCTCTACGAAGGCGTGCCGCTCACGAGCCGCACGAGCTGGTACGCGGGCGTGCCGCCGGACAAGATCACCATCTACCGCCGTCCGCTCGAGCGGCTCTACGGCCACGACCCCGCTCTCCTGCGCGAGCAGATCCGGCGCGTCGTGCTGCACGAGATCGCGCACCACTTCGGGATCAGCGACGAGCGGCTGCGGGAGCTCGACCGCTACTAGCTACTGCTGCGCACGGGCGATCGCAGCGCTGAGGTCGGCGACGCTCGGAGCGTGGTTCGGCGTCACCTGCACGAGCCGCCCGCCCGTCTTGCCCAGCAGAACCGTGGGCGTGCCCGAGACCTTGTCGTCGGTCGCCTGCGTGTCGAACGTGTGCTCCTGGCCGAGCACGTTCTGCGAGTCGCGGTTGCCCATCGCCTCCTGCACCTTGAGCCCTGGGATGCTCGCGTAGGCAGCCTGGATCAGGTCGTCCGTCAGCCAGCCGGAGTTCTCGGCGCCCTGGTTCGCGTACATGAGCTGCGCGAACTGGGAGAGGCGGTTCTGCAGCCCGGCCGAGAGCGCCGCGCGGCGGCCACGCTCCGAGTCCGCGCCGATGAACGCGATCGGCCGGGAGACGACCTTCACCTTCCCGGTCTTCACGTAGCGGGCCAGGATCGTCGGCATCACCTCGGTCTCGAACGCCCGGCAGATCGGGCACTGCAGGTCGATGTACTGGACCATGGTCACCGGCGCCTTGGGGGAGCCGAGCACGTTTCCCTGCTGCGGGATCCCGTTGAAGCCCCTGAGCACGTCGGCGGCGCCCGGAAGCGCGCTCACCGCTCCCGTCGTCGTCGGCGAGCTCGAGGACGAGGAACGGCCCGCCAGCGCGAACGCCACCACTCCGATGACGACAGCGGCGGCGATCGCGGCGGCAACGATCGCGAGGACCTTCGGAGACGCGCTCCGTCCGCCGGTGCTCCGCACGGGTGGCCGCGGCACCGTCTGGCGCTTCCGTCTGGCCTTCTTGCCGCTTGTCATGGTTCGGAAACGGTAGCGCTAGGCGGCGGAAGCGCGCCGAGCAGGAGGAACGCGAAGCACAGCGCGAACCCTGTCAGCGCCAGCGTCGGGATCGTCACGTAACCGAACTCGTCGATCCATTTCGTCGCACAGCCGCCGGGAGCCGAGATCAGGCACGCGCGCGCCTGCTCGACGACGTTGTTCTCCACGAGGATGTGGTAGACGGACACGCAGGCGCCGACCAGCGGCAACGGCAGCAGGTAGCGACACACCACGCGGTCGTTCGCGAGCGCGGCCAGCAGCGTCACGATCGTCAGCGGGTACATGCAGATCCGCTGGTACCAGCAGAGCTCGCACGGGACGAAGCTGGCGATCTCGGAGAAGAAGAGGCTCCCGCCGGTCGCGATCGACGAGATCGCGAACACGATCCAGAGCTCGTAGCCCTCGACCCACCCCCGCAGCAGCTCCCCCGGCGCGCGCAGGCCGAGGAGCCAGCCGACGCCGGTCAGGAGCAGGAGGACCGCGGCAACCTGGCCGACGACGCCCAGGACGGACAGGGCGACGATGACGTCGTGGGTCATGTCCGTTCCATCGCTAGCCGGGGCGGAGGAAGACGCGCCCGTCGCGGCCGCGCTCGGCGAGGACAGGCGCCTGGAGCTCGCGCGCCCGGGCGAGCCGAAGCCCGCCGATCAGGAGGACCTGCGCCCGCGCGTCCACGAGCACGGGCCCGTCGCCGGGAACCGCGGGCGATGCCTCAGCCGCGGTCCCGGTCGCTTCGTCCGCGTCCTCCACCGCCGCGGCCACGCCGGGCGCCGCCGCCGTCGCGGCGGGGCGGCCGCTCCTCGCGCTCGCGCGGCGGGGCGTCCTTCGCGCGCTCGATCAGCTCCTCGGGCTGGACGAGCGAGCCGTTCTCGTGCTTGGCGACCAGCTTGAGGCCGATCCGGCCGCGCTCCTTGTCCACCTCCTGGACGACGACGTCGAGCACGTCGCCGCGCCCGATCACGTCCTCGATGTGCCCGACCCGCCCGGGGCCGACGTTGGAGACGTGGAGCAGGCCGTCGGTGCCCTTCTTCAGCTCGACGAAGGCGCCGAACTGCGTGGTCTTGACGACCCTGCCGGTGTAGGTGTCGCCGACCTCCGGCTCCTTGGTGAGCGCCTCGATCGCGGCGATCGCGGCCTCGGCCTTCGTACCCTCGGTCGCGTAGATGAGGATCGTCCCGTCCTCCTCGATGTCGATCTGGACCTCGTAGTCGGACTCGAGCGAGCGGATCGTCTCGCCGCCCTTTCCGATCACGAGCCCGATCTGCTCCGGGTTGATCGAGACCGTCGAGATGCGCGGCGCGTGTGCGGCGAGCTGCTCGCGGCTCTCGGGCATCACCTCGGCCATCTTGTCCAGGATGAACTCGCGGGCCCGCTTCGCCTGCTCGAGGGCGTTGCGCATGATCTCCTGCGTGACGCCGGTGATCTTGATGTCCATCTGCAGAGCGGTGATGCCCGCCCGCGACCCGGCGACCTTGAAGTCCATGTCGCCGAGGTGGTCCTCGGCGCCCTGGATGTCGGTCAGGATCACGTAGTCGTCGCCCTCCTTGACGAGGCCCATGGCGATGCCGCCGACGGGAGCCTTGATCGGCACGCCCGCATCCTGGAGCGCGAGCGTCGAGCCGCAGACCGAGCCCATGGAGGACGACCCGTTCGACTCCAGCGTCTCGGAGACGAGGCGGATCGTGTACGGGAACTCGTCGAGCGCCGGGATCATCGGCTCGAGCGCCCGCTGCGCGAGCGCGCCGTGGCCGATGTCACGGCGCTTCGGGCCCCGCATGAAGCCCGTCTCCCCGACCGAGTACGGCGGGAAGTTGTAGTGGTGCATGTAGCGCCGCTCCGCCTCCAGCGAGAGGTCGTCGATCCGCTGGCCCTCCTTGGCGGTGCCGAGGGTGAGCAGCGTCATGATCTGCGTCTGGCCGCGGGTGAAGAGCGCCGAGCCGTGCGTGCGCGGGCTCACGGAGACCTCGCACGAGACCGGGCGGATCTCCTCCGCGCCGCGCCCGTCGGGACGGCGCTTGTCGACCGCGATCTTGCGCCGGACGAGCTCCTTGTAGATCGTCTCGGCCGCGCGCTTCAGGTAGGTCCGCGTCATCGAGTCCTTGACCGGCGGCGTCCCCGGGTCGGCGGGCGCGGGCCCGACCGGGAAGGGCAGCTCTGCCGCCTCCTCGATCCGGCCGAAGAGCAGGCTCCGCTTCGCCGACCTGAGCTCCTTCGAGTCCTGCTCGGCGTCGGTGAGCGATCGCAGGTCGTCCTCGAACTGGGCGGCGACCGGGCCGCGCACGGCCTCGAGCCGCTGTCGGTCGAGGATGAGGGCAAGGCTCGACCGCACCTGGATCTGGCGGCGGATGTCGTCCTCGGTCGAGTCCATCGAGAGAGCCGGAGCCAGCTCGGCCACGAGCTCCTCGACGACCGTCCCGGCCTCGCGGAGGCCCTCGGCCGCGATCCGCTCCTGGAAGCGCGCGCCGTGCTCCGCCTCGAGCTGCTCGGTGAGCTCCGCGTCGAGCCAGCGCTCCTTGCCCGCCTGGCGGCGCAGGTCCTCCTGGGCCTCGCAGATCTTGATGATCTCGCCGTGGGCCAGCTCGAAGGCCTCGAGGATCGTCTCCTCCGGGATCTCGACGGCGCCGGCCTCGACCATCGTCAACGCTTCCTTGGTGCCGACGACGATCAGGTCGAGCGTGCTCTCGCCGGTGTCGATAGCGGCGAGCGTCGGGTTGATCACGAGCTCGCCGTCGATGAGGCCGATGCGCACGGCCCCCACCGGCCCGAAGAAGGGCAGCGGCGAGACCATCAACGCCGCCGAGGCGCCGTTGATGCAGAGGATGTCGTGCGCCGTGACGAGGTCTGCCGAGAGCGTCGTGCAGACCACGTGCACCTCGTTGCGGAAGCCTTTCGGCCAGAGCGGCCGGATCGGGCGGTCGATCATGCGCGCCGTGAGGATCGCGCGCTCGGTCGGTCGTCCTTCGCGCTTGAAGAAGCCGCCCGGGATCTTGCCCGCGGCGTACATCCGCTCCTCGACGTCCACGGTGAGCGGAAAGAAGTCGGCGCCCTCACGCGCCTCCATCCGCCCCTGCGCTGTCGCGAGCACCATCGTCTCGCCCGCGCGCACGAGCACGGCGCCGTCGGCCTGCTTGGCCAGCTTGCCGGTCTCGAAGGTCAGCTCCTCGCCGCCGACGGTCACGGAGACCGTCGCGGTCCTGGGCTCAGTCGTTACTGCCATTGTTCGTTCCTCCACTTCTGAGGAGAGTGGAGGTTTGAGTCAGCCCCGGCGACGAGGCTCGCTCAAACTTCCACCCTCCGCGGGTCTGGGTTCGTGTCCGGCCGGTCCTACCTCCTGAGGCCGAGCTCTTCGATCAGCTTGCGGTAGCCCTCGAGGTCCCGCTTCTGCAGGTACTGCAGGAAGCGCCGGCGGCGGCCGACGAGCTTCAGCAGCCCGCGGCGCGAATGGTGGTCCTTCGGGTGGCTGCGCAGGTGCTCGGTCAGCTCGTTGACGCGGGCCGTCAAGAGCGCGACCTGCACCTGGGCCGAGCCGGTGTCGCTCTCGCTGCGGCCGTGCTTGCCGACGATCTCCTGCTTCGCTTCCCTGGTGAGGGTCAAACCGCCTCCTTTACGTGACTCCGCAGTCCAAGCGCGCCGCGGGGAAGCACCAGCGAACGGCCGAGACTGCGGTCTCGCGGAAGGGTAGCAGGAGGCACGGGATACGCCCGTCGTCCGGGCCCCGTTCGCCGCTCGCCCGGTGGCCACCAACCTCCTCCCCACTGCGAGCGTAACCGGGAAACGCGCACGCGTGGGTCACGGAGGTGCGCCGAAACCGTCACGATTCGCGCCGTGAGGGCAGCCGTCGCAGGAGGGCACCCGGCCACGGTCGGTGCCGGGATCGAGATACTCGAGGAGGGTGGCTCGGCCGCCGACGCGGCCGTCGCCGCCTCGCTCGCCTCCTGCGTGGCCGAGACGGTCATGACCGGCCTCCTAGGCGGCGGCCACGGGATCTACTTCGACGGCGCCACCGGCCGTGCCCGAAACCTCGACTGCTTCGTGGCGGCGCCCGGGCTCGGCGCCGAGCCTCGGCAGGCGGAGCTCCTCGAGCTCGACATCCTCTTCGGGAACGCGGCCGTGCACTACTCCGTCGGGATCGCCTCCTGCGGTGTGCCCGGGCTTCCGGCGGGGCTCGCCGCGCTTCACGAAGCGCACGGACGGCTGCCCTGGGCACGCGTCGTCGAGCCGTCCCTGCGCCTGGCCCGGGACGGCGTCGAGTTTCCACCCGCCCACGCCGCCTGCCTGGAGATGCTCGAGGCGGTGATGACGATGAACGAGGGCGCGCGCATCTACGCGCCCGGGGGAACGCTCCTCCCCGCGGGCGGCTGGCTCGAGCAGCCCGGTCTCGTCCGGGCGCTCGAGCTCGTGGCCGAGGAGGGCCCGCGCAGCGCGTACGACGGAACGCTCGCCGAGTCGCTCCTCGAGCTGATGGACGAGCGCGGCGGGTTGATCACCCGCGAGGACCTGCTCGCGTACGAGGCCCGCTGGTCCGAGCCCGTCGAGGTTCCGTACGCGGGAGCGCGGTTCTTGACCCGCGGGGGCCTCTCCGACCTCGCGGAACTGCTCCCGCGCCTCCCGCGCCTACAGGGCCTCGTTGCCGCCGAGCGCGCCCTCGCGCTGGCCAGGAGCCTCGACGGCCCCGGCGCCGAAGGCCATACGACCAACCTCACGATCGTCGACGCCGAGGGCAGCGCGTGCGTCCTGACGACGAGCCTCGGCCTCGGCTCGGGCGACTTCGTCCACGGTTTCGACCTCCACCTCAACAGCATGCTCGGGGAGACCGACCTGATCCGGGGGCCGCTCGAGCCCGGCGACCGCATGGGGAGCATGATGGCGCCGAGCCTGGCACTCGACGGGAGTGGCGTCGTGCTCGCCGCCGGCGCCGCGGGTGGGACGCGCCTGCGTAGCGCGATGCTCCAGGTGGTCTCGGGGATCCTCGACGAGGGGCTCGACCCGGAGACCGCGGTCTCCCGGCCGCGGCTGCACCCGGCCGACGGCCACATCGAGCTCGAGCCGGGCCTCGGGCTCGAGGTGGCGCCCGCGCTCGAGAACGCGGGCTACGAGGTTCGGCTCTGGCCGAAGCGGCACCACTACTTCGGCGGCGTCAGCGTCGTCACGCGCAACGGTTGCGCGGGTGACCCGCGGCGAGGCGGGGACGCGAGGGCGCTTCCATAGCGTCGGCTAGACCGGAGGCTCGGCCGCCCGCGTCTCCTTGACGTCGCGGTCGATCTGAGCGACGAGCTCGTCCTCGCTCCGGAACTCCGCCTCGTCGCGGAGGCGGCGCCAGAGCTGGACCACGAGCCGTCGCCCGTAGAGGTCGCCCTCGAAATCCAGCAGGTGGGCCTCGACACGCCGCTCGACGCCGCCGTAGTGAGGGTTGGTGCCGATCGAGATCGCCGCCCGGTGGCCGTCCGCCGCGCCCGCGTAGATCCCGTTCGCCGGCACGAGCAGCCGCGGCTCGAGGCCCAGGTTCGCCGTCGGGAAGCCGAGCGTGGCGCCGCGGGCATCGCCCGTTACGACAGTCCCGTCCACCTCGGGGGCCCGCCCGAGCAGCGTCGCCGCCCGCTCGACCTCGCCTCCGCGCAGGAGATCGCGAATCCGGCTCGACGACACACCCTCGACGAGCGGCACCGCCCGCGCATCGATCCCGAACCCGCGGAGCGTCTCGAGGTTGCCGGCCCGCTCGCGCCCGAAGCGGAAGTTCTCGCCCGCGACCACGACCTCGGTCCCGGCGGCGAGGAGAACCCGCTCTACGAACTCCTCGGGTGCCTGCCGGGAAAACTCCAGGTCGAACTCGACCACGAGCGCCTCGGCGATTCCCGCCTCGCCGATCAGCTCCAGGCGTCGCTCCAACGTCGTCAGGAGCTCGACGTCGTGGCCGAACGTGATCCGCGGATGCGGCTCGAAGGTCACGACCGTGGGAAGCAGCCCGGCCGCCCGCGCGGCCTCGAGCACCCGCCGGTGGCCGAGGTGCACGCCGTCGAACGTCCCGATCGCGACGGCTCGCGGCCGCCGCTCGAGCTCACCCGGGGTGCGCGCGACCCCGATCGTCACGATGCGCTCCCGGCTCCGATCCGCGCCAAGGCCTCCTCCGGCGGGATGATCTGCTCGGGGTCGGCCTCCTCGACCCGGAACGGCCCCACCTCGGTGCGGCGCAGGGTGGAGCAGTGGCCACCCAGCGCGTCCGCGATCGCCCGCACGTACGTGCCGCTGCCGACCCGCAGGTCGAGGCGGACAACGCCGTCCGCGTACGACACGACGTCCAGCGCGTCCACGCGCGAGCGCCGGAAGGGCATCTCGACGACCTCTCCCCGGCGGTGCAGCCGGTAGGCGCGCACGCCGCCGATCTTCACGGCCGAGGCTGCCGGGACCGGCAGCTCGACCTCGCCGCGCAGGCCCGCGACCAGCCGCTCGAGCTGCTCCTCCGAAGGCGGGTCCAGCCGCTCGACGATCTCCCCTTCCCGGTCGCCCGTGTCGGTGCGCGCGCGAAGGTCGACGTCAGTGACGTACCGCTTATCGAGGCCGACGAAGGACGGGGCGAGCTTCGTCGACGCGCCGGACAGGACGAGCAAGAGGCCCGTCGCGAAGGGGTCGAGCGTGCCCGCGTGGCCGGTGCGGGCGCCGGTCCGCCTCCGAACCTCCGCGACGACCGCGAACGACGAGGGGCCCTCGGGCTTGTCGATCAAGAGCAGGCCGCTCGGGCTAAGGGCCCGGGGCGGCACGAGCGAACTCCTCGCGGATGAAGCGGATGATCTCGTCGATCGAAGCGTCGCTGGAGAAGCCGGCGGCCCGGCGGTGGCCGCCGCCGTTCGACTTGCGCGCGATCGCGGAGACGTCCAGCTCGTCCGTGCTCGCGCGGAGGCTGACGCGGCGGGCGGGCCCGCCGGAGCGCGGCGGCTCCCTGATGAGCGCGACCATGTCCGCGCCCTCGGCGGCGCGCAGCGTGTCGATCAGGCCCTCGGAGTAGGCCTCGGGGGCGTTCAGCTCGGTGAAGTCGCTCCGCAGGAGGTAGGAGACGACGAGCCGCCCGCCCTCGTAGACCTGCGCCCGGTCGAGCACCCGTGCCAGCAGCTTCAGCTTCGCGAACTCGACCGACTCGTAGACCATCTGGAACACGTGGTGCACGTCGGCCCCTGCGTCGACGAGCTCGGCCGCCAGCCGGAACGCCTTCGAGGTCGTCGTGTACTGGAAGCGCCCCGTGTCGGTGACGAGCGCGACGTAGAGCGCCTCGGCGATCTCCGGGGTCAGCTTCACTTCGAGCTCTGCGAGCAGGTCACGCAGGACCTCGCTGGTCGAGGAGGCGTCCGCCACCACGAGGTTCACGTCGCCGAAGCGGCTGTTGTCCTGGTGGTGGTCGACGTTCACGGTCAGCGGCGCCTGCTCGACGATCGCCGGGTCCGGGCCGATCCGTTCCCTGTTCGCGCAGTCGAGAGCGAGCAGCACCCGCTCGCCTGCGTCAGGCGGCAGCTCCCTTCGCAGACCGTCGAGCGGCATCCACGTGTACTCCTTCGGGAGCGGCGCGTCCCCGTGGAGGTACATCTCGACATCCTTGCCGAGCGAGCCGAGCGCCAGCTTCGCCGCGAGCAGCGAGCCGAGAGCGTCGCCGTCGGGGTTCTCGTGGGTGACGAGGAGAAAGCGGTCGTGAGAGCGGAGCGCGTCGGCGACCGCCCTCAGATCGTCACTCGTCCTTTGGCGCGAGCTCATCGATCAGTTGACTCATGCGGACGCCGCGCTCGACCGTCGGATCGTACTCGAACGTCAGCTGGGGAGTCCGCTTCATGCGCAGCTGCCGAGCCACGCGCGCCTGGAGGACGCCGTGCGCGGCCGCGAGGCCCTCGAGCGTCCTTTCCCGCTTCCGCGCGCTCCCGAGGACGCTGATGAAAACGGTGGCCTGGCGCAGGTCGGGCGAAGTCCTCACCCCGGTCACGGTCACGAACCCGACGCGCGGGTCCTGCAGCTCGCCGATGCCTTCGGAGATCACCTCGCGGACGGCCTCGTCGACGCGACGCATGCGCTCGCTCATCGGCGTATTCAACCGCGTCGGAGCCAACTCCGGCGGCCTCGGGCCGTCCTAGCTACCGGTGGCGCGGCGCCTTTTCCTCGCTGGTGGACTCGCTCTTCTTGCCTTGACCTCGGCGACGCACGCCGGAACCGGCAAGGCTCCGCGCTTCAGGACGCTCGGGCACGCCAACCCGGGCGGTGGATACAGCGGTGACGTCGTCGGCGAGCGCCACTACGCCTACCTCTCCAGCCACAGAGGCAGCGAGGACTGCCCCGCGCAGGGCGTGCGGGTCTACGACATCCACAATCCGAGACGGCCGCGGCGGATCTCGACCTTCGCGCGCATCCCCGGCACGTGGACGGAGAAGACGATCGTGAGGCGGGTGAAGACGACCGGCTTCGACGGAGTGCTCGCGGTCACCAGCGTGCAGGCGTGCGGGAACGGCTTCGGCGGCTTCGCCCTCTACGACGTGACCCGGCCGGCGAAGCCGCGCCTGCTCGCGGACATTCCGACCAGGCCGCGCGGGTCGCACGAGATCTGGCTCGCCGCGGCGGGCGGCCACGCCTGGGTCTACACGGCCGAGGCGGTGGCCGAGTTCGCGGCCGATCCGAGCTCGTTCGGCTTCCACATCTACGACGTCTCGCACCCGCGTGCGCCCGTGGAGGTCGGCGGCTGGGGTGCCTGCCGCGAGCTGCAAGAGTGCACCCCGCTCTCGGCGCCTGCGGGCCGCGACGAGCGACATTTCGTCCATTCGGTGATCACGAACGCGGCCGCGACCCGCGCCTACCTCTCGTACTGGAGTCTGGGCACGGTGATCCTCGACATCACGAACCCGGCGAAGCCGCGCTACCTCGGACGGACCGCACGCGGCCAGGGCAACGCGCACTCGGCCTGGCTGATGCCGGGCGAGAAGATCCTGCTCGAGACCCACGAGACCGTCCACGGCCGTCCGGTGGTCTGGAACGTCGCCGATCCGGCGCATCCGGTCCGGCTGGCGACCGTGCAGCTCCCGTCCCGGATCCATCCCGGCGGTGACTACACCGGGCTTCCGCTCGCCGACAGCGTTCACGACCCGAAGGCCGCCGGCCGGTACGCCTACTTCTCGTGGTACGGCCAGGGCGTCGCGCTCTTCGACCTCGAGAACCGGCGCAAGCCGCGCTTCGTGGCGCGCTTCAGGCCGCCGCCTGCGCGCGACAGGCACGGGCTGCTCTGCCCCGGCGGTTCCTGCACCGCAGTCTGGGGCGTCTTTGTCATGCCGCGCTACGTGCTCGCCTCGGATCTCAGCACCGGGCTCTGGGTGCTCAGTCGTCCAAGGTGACGACCTCGCGCTCGACGCCGGCGAGCTCGAACGCCTGGGACGAGAGGTAGCGCTCGGCCCCGTCGAGGAGCTCGTGGAGCTCCCGGTGCTCCCGCGCCACGCACGAGAGCGTCAGCCGCGAGCGCTGCCACAGCTCATGGTGGTCGACCTCCGCCACCGACGCGCCGAAGCGCCGCTGGAGCTGTGCCTTCACCGACAGGAGCTCCTTGCGCTTCCCTTTGAGCGATCCGTTCTCGGGGAAGTGGAGCTCGGCGGAGAGAATGCCGACGTAGCCCGCGCCCACCGCGGCTCCGGCGGCTAGCCGGCGGGTGCCGACGCAGGCGTCTCGAGGTCGGTCCGCTCGACCTCGCGCGTCTCGTAGACCTCGAGGACGTCGCCTTCCTTCACGTCGTTGAAGCCGTCGAGGAGGATCCCGCACTCGAAGTTCTCCTCCACCTCGCGAACGTCGTCCTTGAACCGCTTCAGCTGCGAGATGCGGGTCTCCTGCACGATCGTGCCGTCGCGCACGACGCGCACGCTCGCGCCTCGGCGGACCGTGCCGCTTGTCACGTAGGAGCCGGCGATCGTGCCCAGCCGCGAGACGCGGAAGAGCTGTCGCACCTCGACCTCGCCGATCGTCTCCTCCGTGCGCACCGGCTTGAGCATCCCGACGAGCGCCTGCTCGATGTCCTCGGTCAGCTGGTAGATGACGCGGTAGGTGCGGATCTCGACGCCCTCCCGCTCGGCCAGGGCGCGCGCCTCGGCGTTCGGCCGCACGTTGAAGCCGACCACCATCGCGTTGGAGGCGGAGGCGAGCATGATGTCGTTCTCCGTGATCCCGCCCACGCCCTGGTGCATCACGTTCACGCGCACCTCAGGGTGCTGGATCTTCTGGAGCTCCGAGACCGCGGCCTCCACCGAGCCGTCCACGTCGCCCTTGAGGACGAGGTTGAGATCCTGCACCGCGCCTTCCTGGAGCTGCTCGAAGAGGGCCTCGAGCGAGACGCCGCCGCGGCGCTGGGCAAGCTGCTCGCGGCGCAGGCGCTCCCCGCGCGCCTGGGCGTAGGAGCGCGCCTGGCGCTCGTTCTCGACCCCTCGCGCATGCTCTCCGGCGGGCGGCGGCTGGTCGAAGCCGAGGATCTCGACCGGGTCGCCCGGCCGCGCGTCCTTGACCTTCTCGCCGCGGAAGTTGTAGAGGGCGCGGACCTTGCCCCAGGCGTCTCCGGCCACGAGCGCGTCGCCGACGCGCAGCGTGCCGCGGTGGACGAGCATCGTCGCCACCGGGCCGCGGCCGACGTCGAGACGGGACTCGATGATCGGCCCGGACGCGTCGGCCTTCGGGTTTGCCGTCAGCTCGAGCTCCGCGTCCGCGACCAGGAGGACCTTCTCGAGGAGGTCGTCGAGGCCCTGCGCCTGCTTCGCCGAGACCTCGGAGAACTGCGTCGAGCCGCCCCACTCCTCCGGCTGGAGCCCCTCCGTGGCGAGCTCGGTGCGGACGCGGTCGGTGTTCGCGTCGGGGAGGTCGATCTTGTTGACGGCGACGACGATCGGCACCTCTGCAGCGCCCGCGTGCGAGATCGACTCGCGCGTCTCGGGCATGACCCCGTCGTCGGCGGCCACGACCAGCACGACGATGTCGGTCACCCTCGCGCCGCGGGCGCGCATGGCGGTGAAGGCCGCGTGGCCGGGCGTGTCGAGGAACGTGAGCTTGCGGCCGTTGTGCTCGACCTGGTAGGCGCCGATGTGCTGCGTGATCCCTCCGGCCTCGGTCTCGACCACGGCCGTCTGGCGGATCGCGTCGAGCAGCGTCGTCTTGCCGTGGTCGACATGCCCCATGATCGTGACCACCGGCGGCCGGGCCTCGAGGTCGGCCTCGTCGTCCTCGTACACCTCCGGCTCCAGCTCCTCCTCGGCGGCGTGCTTGATCGTGATCTCGCGGTTGATCTCGGCGGCGATCAGCCCGACCTCGTCGTCGGAGAGCGACTGCGTGGCGGTCTTCGGCGCACCGAGCACCATGAGCATCTTGATGATCTCGGGCATCGGCTTGCCGAGAGCCTGCGAGAGGTCCTTGACGGTCACGCCCGACTCGACCGTCACCGGCCCGGTCGGCTGGACGACCTCGCGCGGCGTCTTCGGCCGCGCCTCCGCCCGCTCGCGGGCCTGGCGGGCGTTCTCGCGCGGCCGTGCCGCACCTGTGTCGATCACGACACGGCGCTTGCGGCCGCCCGCCGGCGCGCCCTGGCGGGGCCGGATCGGGCGGTTTGGCCTGTTCGGACGGTCAGCCATCGGCGTCAGTGTAGAGGCGTGCCAGCCCGCGATCGACCCGGACGGACGTTTTCAGGACGCGGCCGAAGGCTCGTTTCTCGGTCGCGCGCTCGAAGCAGACCAGGCGCCGGCACGTGTAGGCACCCCGGCCCGGCCCTTTCGGCGCGAACATGAGCTCGCCGTTCCGGGCCACGAAGCGAAGGAGCTCGGCCTGCGGCGCCCGTCGCCCGCAGCCGGCGCACGTCCTGATCGGGGGGCTCACGCAGCGGCGGGTCCCTCCTCCTCCTGGAGCTCCTTCGCCGGCTCGGCGGGCTCCTCCTGGGGTGCGGGCTCCTCGACGGGCTCGAGCTCGGCAACCGGCTCGTTCGCGGGCTCCGGCTCTGCGTCGGCCTCTGCGACAGGTGCCTCTTCGGGCTCCTCGTCGGGTGCCGGCTCCGGCTCGACCGGAAGCTCGCCGGCGGCCTCCTTGCGGGCCAGCTCCTGGTGCGCCGGGACGCCGCAGTAGCGCGTGCCCGGCAGGGCGGTGTTCGGGCAGCGCTTGCCGGTAGAGAGGATCGCCTGGCAGCGCCCGGTGAACTCCTCCTGATCGCCGTCGCCGGCGAACGCGGCCTCGGCCTCCTCGGTCGCGAACTCCGTGTCGGACTTGATGTCGACCTTCCAGCCGGTCAGCCGGGCGGCGAGGCGGGCGTTCATGCCCTCCTTGCCGATCGCCAGCGCGAGCTGGTCGTCGGGAGTTACGACCGTCGCCTCCTTCGCCTCGTCGTCGAGGTAGACCTCGCGCACGCGCGCGGGCGAGAGCGCCTTGGCCACGAACCGCGCCGGCTCGGGGTTCCACGGGATGATGTCGATCTTCTCGCCGCGCAACTCGGAGACGACCATGCGCACGCGCGAGCCCCTTGGGCCGACGCAGGCGCCGACCGGGTCGACGCCCTGGGCGTGCGACTCGACCGCGATCTTGGAGCGGTAGCCCGGCTCGCGCGCGACCGCGCGAATCTCGACCAGGCCGTCCGCGATCTCTGGCACCTCGAGCTCGAACAGCGTCCGGATCAGCTCGGGGTCGCGGCGCGAGAGGATCACCTGCGGGCCCTTCGTGCCCGAGCGGACCTCGGTGATGACCGCCTTGATCCGCGAGCCCTGCTCGTAGCGCTCGCCGTCCACCTGCTCCGAGCGCGGCAGCAGCGCCTCGACCTTGCCGAGGTCGACGAGGACGTTGTTGCGATCGCCGGCCTGCTGGACGATGCCTGTCACGACCTCGCTCACGCGGTCGACGTACTCGTCGTACATGATCTGCCGCTCCGCCTCGCGGATCCGCTGCGTGATCACCTGCTTCGCGGTCTGCGCGGCGATCCGGCCGAAGTCGTCCGGCGTGACGTCCGCTCGCTTGATCTGGTTCTCGGGGACATCCGACCAGTCGATGTCGAGGTCGTCGTCGGTGACGAGCACGTGCGAGCGCTCGCCGTTCTCGATCTCGGCCTGCTCCAGCTCCGTGATGACCCGCTCGCGCGCCTCCTCCAGCAGCCGCTCCTCGATGTCAGCCGGCAGCTCGATCGAGAAGACGCGGAAGTCGCCCTCCAGGCGGTCGAGCTCGACCACGGCGTGCCGAGACGAGCCCGGGGTCTTCTTGTACGCGGCGAGCAGCGCGTCCTCGAGCGCGGCGATCAGCGTGTCGCCCTCGATTCCGCGGTCCCGCTCGAGCTCGTGGACGAGCTCGATGATCTCTCGGCTCATGTCGATTCCCTCTCGTCGATCAGGTTGCCCCGGACGATCTGCTCGTACGGGATGTCCACCTCGTGGCCGTTCGTCGCCACCGTCACTGAGTCCTCGCCCGCGCGCGTGACCTCGCCGCGCACCTTCGCGCGCTCGGCCGTCTTCAGCTTGACCGTGCGCCCGACGACCTCGCGGAAGTGCTCCGGCTTGCGCAGCGGCCGCTCGAGGCCGGGAGAGGAGACGGCAACCGAGTAGTCGCGCAGGTAGTCCGAGAGGACGCGCGTGACCTGCTGGCAGAGGGCGTGGTCGACGCCCTCTGCACGGTCGACGAAGACCGTGAACCGCTCGGGCCCGGTCAGCTCGACCGCGAGCACCTCGACTCCGGGCAGCGCCTCCTCGACCCGCCCGCCGATCTCGCTCTCCAGTGTTCTCTCCTTGTCGTAAACGCTCGGCAATTCGTGCTCCTCACAAAAAATGGGCGCCTCGCGCCCATTTCCCCAAAAGCCGGTGAAATGTGGTTCGGAAAGGATAGCACCGCACCGGGGCGAGAGGCCCCGCCGCAGCGGGGCCCTTGAACCCTGGATCAGACGGTGCCGGTCTGCGAGGGCTCGTCGCCCTTCAGGTGCCGGATGACGTCGGCGACGTCCGCGATCTCCTGCTCGAGATCGCGCTGGTACTCCTCCAGCTTGCGAAGCCAGTCTTCGCGGCTGGGGAAGCGCCGGTGTCCGCGGAAGCCTGGGCGGCCGCGGAAGTGTCCGTGACGGTGCATGTTCACCTCCCTTCCTCGCGGCGGATGCTCATTCATCAGATGGGCTCGACCGGTCACTTCGGACGGACGCACGGGCCGAGCCCGCGCGTCCTGAGGTCGGCATCGCAAGCGATGCCTCGTAGCGCTCGAGAAATGTTCCGATCGTTTCCTGGGCACGGCCGAGCGCCTCGGCCCAGCGGTCGAGCAGGCGCCGGCCCTCGTCGGTCAGCTCGTACGTGCGCTTCGCCGGGCCGGGGAGCTCGGCGCTCCACTCGGAGCTCACAAGCCCCTCGTCCTCCAGTCCCCGCAGGAGCCGGTAGAGGTTCCCGATGTCGACGCGGCCCTCCACCGCCAGCTCGGGGATGCGCTCGAGGAGCTCGTACCCGTGCAGCGGCCGCTCCCGGAGGAGCAGCAGCAGCGAGGGCTCGACGAAGCGCTCGACACGCGCGTGGACGTGCCAGTGGCCCGGACGGACGAGCCGCCGGCTCCGGGTTCGTGAACGGCCACGGTGCCTCATTCCGGTCAGTATAGGTAAAACACATATGTCTGTCGCATACTTGTAGGCTCCGAGCGCGATGGCCCACCCGGACCTCCTCGCCGAGCAGGCGTACGTCGACCAGGCCTACGACTGCCTCGACCGCATGCGTGAGGCGTTGCTGCGTACGTCCGGCGCCGCCGCGACCGAGGTCGCCGCCGAGGCGATCGAGACCTGGGCGACCACGCGCCTCCGCACCTTCGAGGACGCCGAGCGCGGCCTCTGCTTTGGCCGGATCGACTCCGAGGAGTCAGCCGATCCGATCTACGTGGGCCGCCGCTGGGTGCACGACGACGACCAGGGCGCCCTGATCGTCAACTGGCAGGCGCCGGCGGCGCGGCCGTTCTACACCGCGACGCCCGCCGAGCCGCACGGCGTGACCCTGCGGCGCCGCTTCCGCGCCCGGGGCCGGACGCTCACCGGCATCAGCGACGAGTCGCTCGACGGCTCGCTCGCCGACGCGGCTGCGGCCGTGGACGACTTCCTGCTCGAGGAGCTCGAGCGCGCCCGCGACGCCCGCATGCGCGACATCGTCGCGACGATCCAGGCCGACCAGTACCACCTGATCGCGCGCGAGCCCGAGCCGCCCCTCGTGGTGCAGGGCGGGCCGGGAACGGGAAAGACCGCGGTCGGCCTGCACCGGGCGTCGTACCTCCTATATGCGCATCGGGGAGACATCCGCCGCGTGCTCGTCGTCGGCCCGAACCCGGCGTTCATGGAGTACGTGTCGCACGTCCTCCCCACCCTCGGCGAGGACAGCGTCGACCAGCGCGCGATCGGCGAGCTCGTCGACGGCGCCGAGGTCACACGCGCAGACGCCCTCGAGGTGCAGCAGCTGAAGGCGAGCCTGCGCCTCGGCGACGTCGTCCGGCGGGCGGTCGAGCTGGGCTCGGAGGGTGAGCCCGAGGAGCTCGTCGTCCGGCTCGAGGGCCGCTTCGTGGGCGTCGAGGCCGACGAGGTCGCCGAGCTGCTCGCCGAGGCGCGCGCGGAGCTCGGCCTCTCGGCCGCGGCGCGGGAGCGGTTCCGGATGAACGTCCTGCGCCGGTTCTACGAGGACTACGGGGCGCGGCTCGGCGGCCAGGCGTTCCGGGCGTTCGACGAGATCGAGCGCGCACTCCGGCGCGACGGGCGGATGAACCGGTTTCTCGACCACGTCTGGCCGGCGCCGAAGCCGGAGCAGGTCGTCCGGCGGCTCCTGGGCTCGCCCGAGCGCCTGAAGGAGGCCGCGGCCGGCATCCTCGATGGGGACGAGCAGGCGCTCCTCCGCCGGGCGCGGAGCGGCTGGAGCGAATCCGACCTGCCGCTCATCGACGAGGCCCGGGCGCTGCTCGACGGCCCGCCCACGCGCTTCGGGCACGTGATCGTCGACGAGGCGCAGGACCTCACCCCGATGCAGCTGCGGATGATCGCCCGCCGGGCCGCGGGCGCGTTCACGATCCTCGGCGACATCGCCCAGGCGACGGGGCCGATCGCCTACGACCGCTGGGACGAGCTCCTCCCGTACCTGCCTTCGGGCGAGCGCGCGCAGGTCGAGGAGCTCCGCCACGCCTACCGCGTCCCGCGCGAGATCATGGCGCTCGCGCTCCCGCTGCTGGCGAGGATCGCGCCGGACGTCGAGCCGCCTCTCGCCTATCGCGTCGGGGCCGAGCCGCCGCGCATCGTCCACCGCGATCCGCCGCTCGCGGCCGCCTACGACGAGGCCGCGCGGCTGTCCGGGGACGGGGGCCTGCTGGCGCTGATCGCGCCCGCCTCGCTGCGCGGCGACCCGGAGGCGGCCGCGGGGTCGCTCTTCGACGAGTCCCGGATCTCGGTGCTCACGCCGCGCGAGGCCAAGGGCATGGAGTTCGACCACGTGATCGTGGTCGAGCCCGCGCTGATCGTCGAGGAGGCGGTCGAGGGCCAGGGCCTCCGCGAGCTCTACGTCGCGCTCACGCGCCCGACGAGGACGCTCGTCCTCGTCCACTCGCGCCCGCTGCCGCGCGAGCTCGAGGAGATCAAGCCGCCCGGAAGCTGATCTACGCGCCAGATCGGGACACGACGAGGGTCAGGCCTTCCAGGCTCTCGATGCGCACGCTCTCGCCCACGTCCGCTCCCTCGTCGCAGCGCGCGTCCCAGAGCTCGCCCTGGACGCGGACCTTTCCGGCCGGGTGGCAGGCGGCGACGACCTCGGCCTCCTGCCCGATCATCGCCTCGGCTCCGGTCCGCGGCCGCCACTTCCGGGCCAGCCGGAGGCCCCAGGTGATCTCGACCGCCTCGATCGTCAGCCCGGTGAGCACCGAGAGCAGGTTCAACGGCCAGGGCAGGAAGAGCGCGGCGATGATCGAGACCGTCAGCGCCATCAGCGCGGCTCGGGAGCATCGAGCACGATCGTGACGGGCCCGTCGTTCACGAGCTCGAGCGCCATTCGCGCGCCGAACACGCCGGTCGCCACCTCGACGCCCAGCTCGCGAAGCTTCGTGCAGAAGCGCTCGTAGAGCGGCTCCGCCACCTCCGGCGGTGCGGCCTCGGAGAAGCTCGGGCGATTCCCCTTCGCGGTATCTGCGATGAGCGTGAACTGGCTCACGACGAGCGCCTCGCCGCCGATGTCGAGCAGCGACCGGTCGAATCGGCCCTCCTCGTTCTCGAAGACCCGCAGCCGTGCCACCTTCGCGGCCAGGCGCGCGGCCGAGGGCTCGTCGTCGCCGCGCGCGACCCCGAGCAGCACGCACAGCCCGGGCCCGATCTCGCCCGCCACCTCGTCGCGCACGCGCACGCGCGCGCCGGAGACTCGCTGCACCACCGCCTTCATGTTCCGCGCCGAAACGACGATATAGCCCCCGTGGAAGCGGCCCACCTTCCCTGGCAGCACCTGGGCTCCCTGCTGATCAACCGGGGGCTGCTGACCGTCGAGCAGGTCAAGCAGGCCTTCGAGGAGCAACGCTTGACCGGCCGCCGGCTCGGCGAGATCGCGGTCGGCCACAGCTGGGTGACGAGCGCGGATCTTGCAAGAGCGCTCGCCGACCAGTTCGGGCTCGAGTACGTCGACCTCTCCGAGACGCAGCCCGACCGCGACGCGGCGACCCTTCTGCAGAAGGAGCTCGCGTTCCGCTACCAGGCCGTCCCGGTGCGCTTCCTCGCCGACGACCTCCTGCTCGTCGCCGTCGCCGACCCCACGGACGTCGGCCGCGCCGACGACCTGCGCCTGGCGCTCGGCCACAACGTGCGGCTCGCCGTCTCCGAGCCGGCCGACCTCGAGCGCGCGATCAAGACCCTCTACCGGACGCAGATCGAGGTCGAGCAGGAGGAGGAGACCGTCGAGGACGCCGAGTTCGAGCGCGCGGCCCAGCGCGAGGAGATCTCCGAGGCCGGGGGCGAGAGCCCCGCGGTGAAGCTCGTCCACACGACGATGGCGCAGGCGATCGAGGACGGCGCCTCCGACATCCACTTCGAGCCGCAGGAGGAGGAGATGGTCGTGCGCGCGCGGATCGACGGCGTCACACGCCCGGTCGCCACGATCCCGAAGCCGATGCAGCCGGCCGTCGTGACGCGTCTCAAGATCATGGGCCAGCTCGATATCGCGGAGCGGCGTGCACCGCAGGACGGGCGCGTGTCGGTCCGGTTCGGCGGCGAGCCGCTCGACCTGCGGATCGCGGTGCTCCCCACCACCCACGGCGAGCAGGTCGTGCTCCGCATCCTCCACCGCGCGGTCAGCAAGCCCGACCTGGCCGAGCTCGGGATGACGCCCGCCGCGCGCGAGCAGTTCGAGCAGGCGATCCGCCAGCCGTACGGCACCGTGATCGTCTGCGGGCCGACCGGCAGCGGCAAGACGACGACGCTCTACACGGCCCTGCACATGCTCAACGACCCCGGGCGGGTGCTGATGACGATCGAGGACCCGGTCGAGTACCAGATCCCGGGCATCAACCAGGTCGAGATCTCGGTGAAGAGCGGCCTCACGTTCTCCCGCGGCCTGCGGACGATCCTCCGCAGCGACCCGGACGTGCTCCTCGTCGGAGAGATCCGTGACGAGGAGACCGCGCGCATCGCCATGCAGGCGGGCATGACCGGCCACCTCGTCCTCAGCACGGTGCACGCGCACAACGCGGCGAGCTCGATCGCCCGCCTGAAGGACATGGGCGTCGAGCCCGGGCTGCTCGCGAGCTCGGTCAACTGCGTCGTGGCGCAGCGTCTGGCGCGCCGTCTCTGCACGGACTGCCGGGAGGCGTACTGGCCCGGCGACGAGGAGCTTCAGGAGCTGGGCCTGATGGAGCAGAAAGGGAAGGTCTTCCTCCACCGGCCGAAGGGCTGCGGGCGCTGCGGCAACGCGGGCTTCCGCGGCCGTGTCGCGCTCTACGAGGTGATGCCGGTGACCGGCGAGATCAGGCGGCTGCTCGAAGCCACGACCGACGAGATCCACGAGGCGGCGGTTCGGAACGGCATGACCACGCTGCACCAGGACGGCGTCCGCCTCTGCGTCGAGGGCATCTCGTCCCTCGACGAGATCCACCGCGTCGCCGGCGAGCGGCTCGCCTAGAGATCACGGGGGAAACCCCTGGTTCCCCCGTGCGGCCCCCTCCTTGCGAGCGAAGGCGTGTTGCAGACGTTTCAGGAGCCGCCTCCTGAGATCGCATTGCCACCGCCTCGTGTGTTTGTGAGCCTCCCGCCAGGCAAAGCCCGGCTCCGGCGGCGAGTCGCTGCGCCTACGTCGGGTCGGAGGTGGCCCGATCGGGAACGATCTTCAGCCACTCGTCATTTCGTGCGTCGCAACCGAGGCTCGGGGGCGGCTGGACCTCCGCACCGTCACCTCGCATACTGGGGCGGGAAGTCACCGCTCTGGCCAACCGCGATCACGCGGCCCGAGGAAAGCACGACGAAGCGCCAGCTGTGGTGCTGCGGTCGTCGCCCGGAACCGTCGGCATGGAAGGAGCGCCAGGGCCACACCTCCCTCAGAACCACGATGGTCTGGCCCGCGTAGCGGCCCCCTCTGACGCTCGCCCGGGCCGAGCAGACACCCTTGATCCGGAGTCCCGCCGGGCCACCCTCGGGGATGACGCAGGTCCTGGTCCCGACGCGGTGCGGGAAGAGGCTCGGAGCTCCCCCCGCGGTCGACTCGAGGACGCCTGCTACAGCCCTGTTCTCGTGGCCCACCGACACCGGGATGCTGACTCCCACGCTTGATGTTCCGCTCTTGCCGCCCGAGCTGTGACAGCCAGCCGCGAGACTTGCAGCGGCTATCAGCGGAACCGCAGAGAAGGCGCGCCTCATCTCAGGTGGAGTACGCCGCCGGTTCCCGGGCCGGTCACTCCAGGTCCCGAATCCGGGCCTCGTATGCCGGACTGCCCGGCCTCAGCGAGCTCGCGAGCTTGTAGTGGCCGTTCGCCTCCGACGTCCGGCCCTGCTTCTCGAGGCAACGGCCGAGCGCGTAGTGCGCGTAGTCGTCGACCGGCGCCAGCTCCAGCACCTTGCGGAACTCCGACTCGGCCTCGGCGTACCGGTGGATGCGGAAGTACGCGATGCCGAGCGCCTCCCGGATCGACGCCTTCTCGGGCTCGCGGGCCTTCGCCTTCTCGAGCGCGACCGTCGCCTGCGCCGCCATGCCCTCGCGGAGGTGGCTGCGGCCCTGCTGGAAGAGATCGAAGGTGTCGCTCATCTCGAGCCCGCCAGCCCGAGCGAGCGGAGCGAGAGCAGCCCGCGCAGGCGCTCGAGCCTCGTCAGCTGCGAGCGAATCCCGCGGCGGAGCGCGCGCAGGTCCCGCCGGAGCTCCTCGGCTGCCTCGTGTGCGCCCGCGGCCGGCCCGAAGCGCGCGACGGTCGCGTGCGCGCCGCAGCTCCCCGCCTTCACGCCGAGCTCGAGCTCGACGAGCCTGGTCAGCTCGGAGAGTGTGGCGCTCGCGGGAACGGCGACCTGCTGGTCGCGGAGGATGTCGCGGAGCTCCTTCCTGCAGGCCGCGGCGAGCCGTCGCGGGTTCCTGGTGAGGTAGCGCCCCCGTCGAAGGAGCGTCTTCGCGATCGCGATCGCAACCGTGAAGCACACGAGCACGAGCAGGAGCAGGCCGAGGATCCCCGGTGCGCGCCAGCCGCGCTTCTGCGACGTCGGGATCGTGGCGGGCGTCAGAACGTCGGGCCCTCTCGCCGAGCGGACCGCGAAGCCGAGCTGCGAGCGGTGCTTGGCGAACGACTTCAGGCCGTCCTTGCCCGCGAGCACGAGCGCGGCCACGGCGGCGTCGAAGTGCTGCGACGAGCTCGAGTAGGCCCCGGCCGGCCCGCCGCGGCTCGGCGTCGGGTCGAACGGCAGCCAGCCCCAGCCGCGGAACCAGACCTCGACCCACGTGTGCGCGTCGTGGTCGGTCACGGTCCACTGCCCGGTCTTGCTGTCGAACGAGCCGCTGTTGAAGCCGGCGGCGACGCGAGCCGGGATCCCGAGGTACCGCAGCATCAGCGCCATCGCGCCGGCGAAGTGCTGGCAGTAGCCCTTGTGCGTGCGGGTCACGAAGTCCACGAGCGCGGGCACGCCCGGCGCGGGCCTCGGCGGGTGCTGGTCGTAGGTGAAGCCGCCGCCCGTGCGGAACCAGCGCTCGAGCGCGACCGCGGCCGCGTACGGGCTCTTCGCGCCGCCCGCGATGCTCCGGGCGCGCTGCTCGAGCGGCCGGTACGGGTCGATCAGCGCCCCGCGGATGTACGAGTCGAACATCTCGTCGACGGTCTGCCAGCGCCCCGGTGTCCCGAACGGCGGCAGGAAGACGCCCTGCTCGACCTCGAGGTACTTGCGCCTGACGCTGATCACCGGCGGGTAGATCGCCTTCGAGCGGGCGAGCTGCTCGGGAGTCGGCTTGAGCTCGTAGCTCGTGACGTCGTAGGTCTCTCCCCGCTGCAGGATCCGCGCCGCCCGCGCCGTGCCGGAAGGGTCGTACGAGACGACGCCGAGATCCGGGCTCGTGTCGAACTCGTACGGCACGCTGGC
This sequence comes from uncultured Actinomycetes bacterium, assembly GCA_963716865.1. Lineage (GTDB taxonomy): Bacteria > Actinomycetota > Thermoleophilia > Gaiellales > Gaiellaceae > AC-32. The sequence continues at coordinate 167,158 of CAVQUF010000005.1, read as the reverse complement.
CCCGGTCAGGCGCTCGTCCGCGAGCCCCTCGACCGTGACCTGCTGCTTCACGACGCTCGCCGACCTGCCCTTGAGCGACGGCACGAGCCCGGACTCGTCGAAGGCTCCCTTCCCCGTCCGCCAGGAGCCGGTCACCGGATCCTCCTCCCAGTACCCGTGGATGACCGAGCTCAGCACCGTCGTCCGCCAGTAGTGAGGGGTCGGAGACGCCTGGATCTCGAGCACGGTCGTCCGCTTGCGCGGGAAGGTGAGGCCGTCGTACCGGGAGTCCCACACGTACGAGACCGCCACCGGCTTCGTCTGGTGCCTTGTCAGGTCCCACGTCTGCCAGTTCAGGAAGGCGTGCTTGGCGAGCGCGGGCGAGGTCGAGGCGAGCAGGCCGATCAGGACGACGAGCGCCCCCGCGGCCGGCGCGTAGCCGAGCCTGCGCGGCCGGTCGCGCAGACCGACCAGAAGAGCGAGCAGGCCGAGCAGGATCGCCGCCCCGCGCAGCAGGCCGTGGCCGGCGAGCAGCGTCGCGGGCCAGCCCGCGCCCACCAGGAGCGCGAGGGCCGCGAGGCCCGGGCGGCGCGCGGCAACAGCAAGAGCCGCCGCGAGCGTGAACGCGAACGCCGCCAGCATGATCATCCCGTGCATGTGCGGATGGAACGCCCCGTCGAACGGCAGGCGCACGTCGTAGAACTCCAGGAATCCCTCCCACGACCGTGAGAGCAGCCGCCCGGGCTCGTGCCAGCCGAGGCCGAGGTGGAAGGCCATTCCTGCGACGACGGCGAACGCGGCCAGCGAGGCGACAAGGCGGGCGACCAGGCCGCCGACGAGCGCCGGCGCGATCGCCAGGACGATCACCAGGGCCGCCTGCCAGAGGCTCGGGCCCGTCTCGAGCCGCAGCCAGTTCCACGCGATCAGCCACCCGGCGACCGCTGAGAGCACCACCGTCCTCGCACGCGCACTAACCAAGCGCAGCCCTCCTCGCACTCTGCGGGCCGAGCACGGCGGCCAGGTCGTCGCCCTGACGCAGCACGGCGACGGCGATTCCGGCGGCCTGGAGCCTCAGGAGGCCCGGGTGCGCACTGCGGGTCTCCGAGCCGGGCGCCGTGAAGCTGGCCGAGTCGATCAGGACGAGCGAGACGTTCCGGTGATGGCTCAGCGAGAGGCTCATCAGGCGCTCGACGAGCGTCGCCGGCAGCGACGCGGTCACGACGGCGAGCTCGAACGCGCTCCCGGCCGCGCCCTCCTTCTCCACGAGCAGCGCGGCGAGCGGCGGCCCGGGCTCCGGCTCGACGCTCGCCAGGAGGTCGAGCGCCTGCCGCCAGTCGCGGTCGGCCGAGCGCGTCCGCCGCTGCTCCAGGCGCGGCGAGTTGACGAGAAGCACCGCGCGGCGACCGCGGCGGGCGTGTGCCAGCAGGATCGAGCCCGCGGCGCGCACCTGCATCTCGAAGCTCTCTCCCACGACCGCGGCCGGATCGACGTCGAGCACGACCGCCACCTCGTTGCGAGGCGAGTCCTCGAGCTCCTTGACCATCAGCTGCCCGCGCTTGGCGGTCGACCGCCAGTGCACCTTGCGCAACGACTCGCCCTGCTCGTAGTCGCGCACGCTGTGCAGGTCGAACCCGGTCGGCCGCCGCAGCAGCAGCCGACGGCCGTCGTGGGCCGACGCGCCGGACTCCGAGAAGAGCCGCTCGAGCTCCACGAGCCGTGGGTAGACCAGCAGCGCGCCCGGCGCCTGCAGCGGCTCCTCGATCCGGTCGAAGCCGAGCGGGTCCTCGATCACGACCGTGCTCTCCTCGAAGACGTAGCGGCCCCGGGGAAGGTTCTCCAGGACATACGACGACCCCCGCCGCATGGGCAGCGGGGTCTCGCGCTCCCCGAGCTTGCCGATCCGCTCGCGCAGGATGACGGTCGTCGGGAGGATGCCGCGGCTCCGCTTGAGCTCGAGCCGCACCTTGACGTCGTCGCCCTCGAACCGCTCGACCGCGGGCAGCCGGCGCCGGAGCTCGATGGGGCTGCTCGCGAGCCGCGTCCAGACGCGGGCCACGACGACCGCGGCCAGCAGGCCGAGCGCGATCGGGTAGAGCGGCTTCGAGCCGAAGGCCCAGGCGCCGAGGTAGGTCGCGCAGCCGAGCGCCAGCGCGAGCCTTCCCCGGCTGGTCATACCGGGACCGGCGTGTGCTCGAGCGCCTCCCGAACGAGCTCGGCGCCCGAGAGGCCGGCGGCGCGGGCCTCGGGAGCCAGGATCAGGCGGTGCCCGAGCACGGGCACGGCGCAGGCCTTGACGTCGTCCGGCGAGACGAACTCGCGACCGTCGGAAAGCGCTCTCGCCTTCGCCACGCGCAGCAACGCGATCCCCGACCGCGGGCTCGCCCCGAGGTAGAGCCGCGCATCGGAGCGCGTGTGCTGGAGAAGGGCCACGACGTAGCGGTTGACGCTCTCCTCGACGAAGACGGCGGCCGCCTCGGCGATCAGTCCGCGTATCTCCTCGGCGCTCGCGACCGGTTGGAGCGACTCGAGCGGCGGATCGCCCGTCTGCTCGGTCAGCATCCGCGCCTCCTCGGGCAGCGGCGGGTAGCCGATCTCCACCCGGAGCGTGAAGCGGTCGAGCTGCGCCTCGGGAAGCGGGTACGTCCCCTCGTACTCGATCGGGTTCTGCGTCGCCATGACCACGAACGGGCGCGCGAGCTCGTAGGTGTGGCCGTCCACCGTGACCTGGTTCTCCTGCATGCACTCGAGCAGCGCGGCCTGCGTCTTCGGGGAGGCGCGGTTGATCTCGTCCACGAGAACGAAGTTCGCGAACACCGGGCCGGGGCGGAACTCGAACTCGTTCGTCCTCTGGTTGAAGACGTTCACGCCGGTCACGTCCGACGGGAGCAGGTCCGGCGTGAACTGGATCCGCGAGAACGAGCAGTCCACCGACCGCGCGAGCGCCTTCGCCAGCATCGTCTTCCCGACGCCCGGAAAGTCCTCGATGATCAGGTGGCCCTCGGCGACGACGCAGAGGACGACGAGCCGGAGTGTCTCCTCGGGCGCCCGCACGACGAGGGCCAGGTTCTCCGCGATCCGCCGGATCGCTGCGGTTCCCGCGCTTCGGGACGCTGCAGGCTGCCGCTCGTCGTCGACGGCGCGCTCGTCCACTAGCTCCTCTGCCCCAGCCGCTCTGCGACCTCGTCGAGGATGACGGACGCGATCCGCTCCTTCGGCGCCTTCTCGACGCGGCGCTCGCCGCCGGCCGAGACGAGCACGACCTCGTTGTCCACGGAGTCGAAGCCCACGTCGTCGCGGGCGACGTCGTTGAACACGATCAGGTCGACCTGCTTGGCGGCGAGCTTTTCGCGCGCGCGTGCGAGCCCGTGCTCGCCGCGGTCGGCCGCAAACCCCACGAGGACCTGGCCGTTCGTCCGGCGCTCCCCGAGCTCTCGGAGCACGTCGGCGGTCGGCTCGAACGTGACCGTCCACGGAGCCCCGTCCTTCGGGCGCTTCCCCTCCTCGGGCTCTGCCGGCCGGTAGTCGGCGACGGCAGCGGCCATCAGGACGACGTCCGCATCTCCCCGCGCGAGCGTCTCCCGGGCCACGTCCTCGGCGGTCGGGGCAGGCACCACGTCCACACCTACGGGCGGCGGCACCGAAAGGTTCGAGGCGACGAGCGTCACGTCCGCCCCGCGCCGTCGAGCTTCGGCGGCGAGCGCAGCGCCCATCCGCCCGGACGAGCGGTTGCCGAGGAAGCGGACCGCGTCGAGAGGCTCCCGCGTGCCTCCCGCGGTGACGAGCACGCTGCGGCCGCGCAGCTGGTCCCGCTTCTCGAGCAGCGATTGACAGCGCTCGAAGATCGCCTCCGGCTCGCTCATCCGGCCGACGCCGGCCTCTCCCTCCGCCGTGTCGCCCTCCTCGGGGCCGATCAGCTCGACGCCTCGCCCCCGCAGCGCCTCCACGTTCGCCCGCGTCGCCGGATGCGACCACATGCGCGGGTTCATCGCCGGCGCGACGAGCACGGGCCCGTCGAAGGCCAGAGCCGCCTGCGTGAGGACGTTGTCGGCGAGCCCCTGCGCGAGCTTGGCGAGCGTGTTGGCGGAGAGCGGCGCCACGACGAGCAGGTCCGCCTCGACGAGGTGCGGGAAGAGCTCTCGCGGCATCTCGCGCCGTGCGAGCGCCTCGAACGTGTGCGCGGTCACGAAGCGCTCGGCCTCCGGCGTCAGCAGCGGGGTCACCTCGTGCCCGGAGCGCACGAGCAGCCGCGTCAGCTCACACGCCTTGTAGGCGGCAATCCCGCCGGTCACCCCGAGGAGCACGCGTGCCACGGTCACATTGTGCCCCGAGCGGGCAAAACCGCGACGGCGCCGCGCCCGTACTCTCCCCGTCACGGTGAAAGGAGACCGATGAAGAGAACGTACGCAGTCATCCTCGCGCTCTGCCTCGCGCCCCCGCTCGTGCTCGCGGGGACGGCCTTCGCCCGAAGCTCGTCGGCGCCCAAGCTGAAGGGCGTGGTCGGGCCGGGCTTCACGATCTCGCTCAAGAAGGGCGGGAAGAAGGTGAAGCAGCTCAAGGCCGGGCGCTACACGTTCGTGATCACGGACAAGTCGTCCATGCACGACTTCACGCTCGAGCAGGAGAAGGGCGGGAAGTTCGAGAAGCACCTCACGAAGGTTCCGTTCACCGGAACCATGACGAAGACCGTCACGCTCAAGAAGGGCAAGTGGAAGTACTACTGCTCTGCCCACGAGCCGGAGATGTTCGGCTTCTTCAAGGTGACCTGAGGAAGCACTCGGAGCGGCCGCCCGCTCGGGCGGCCGTTTCTGTTCCCGGTAGCGGGCGAGCTACTTGGGGTACGTGTACTTGATCTTGCCCTCTTGGATCTCCTCGAGGGCCATGGTCAAGTAGTTCTTCGAGCGCGACTCCACGAGCGGAGGCAGCACCTGGTCGAAGGTGCCCTCTCCCAGCTGGTGGTGGTAGTTGTTGATCTGCCGCGCGCGCTTGGCGGCGACGATCACCAGCGCGTAGCGGGAATCGACGTGCTCGAGCAGTTCGTCAACGCGAGGATCAATCACGAGCGCGAATGCTACCTACGGTTCAACTCGGCGCGGACGATCCCCTCGAGCTCGCCCAGGGCGCGCTCGAGGTCGTCGTTGACGATCCGGTGCCCGAACTCCGACTCGAGCTCGAGCTGGCGCTCGGCCACGTCGAGGCGCTCGTCGATCTCGCCCTCGCTCTCGGTCGCCCGCTCGCGCAGCCTGCGCTCGAGCTCCTCCTTGCTCGGCGCCGTGACGAAGATCGTCACCGCGCCGTCCACGCGGTCGCGGACCGCCAGCGCCCCGCCGGTCTCGATCTCGAGCAACGGCGCGCGGCCGTGCCCGCGGATCCGGTCGAGCTCCGACCACAGCGTTCCGGACCGGTAGCCCTCGCCCCAGGGGAGCTCGACGTGCTCGAGGAAGTCGTCGGCCGCGAGGCGGCGGTCGAATTCCTCCTCCGAGACGAACCAGTAGTCGCGGCCGTCCTCCTCGCCCGGCCGGCGCGGGCGGGTCGTCGCCGAGATCGCGAGCTCGAGCTCCGGCACTCGCTGCACGAGGAGCCTTGCGAGTGTGCTCTTTCCCTCCCCCGAGGTGCCGGTAACGACGAAGACCGGCTGCTGCGACGCCTCAGCGGTTGAAGAGGCCAATCAGCTCCGCCCGCTGGCGATCCGAGAGACCGCCGACCGTCTTCGATTGGCTGATCCGACACTGGTTCAGGAACCGGGCGGCTTTCACACGGCCGAATTTCGGCACGGCCATGAGCATGTCGAACACCTTCGCCGTCGAGACGTACTCCGGCGGATCCACGAGGATCTCCTCGATCCGCACGTCGCCGGACTTGAGGTCTTTCTTCAGCCGCGCCCGGCGCACGCGGATGTCGTTCGCTCGCTTGAGCGCTTCCATCCTTTGGTCGAGAGAACGAAGCGGCGCCTGGGCTTGAGTTTTGAGGGCGGCGGCCACGGCGGGGGATACTAACAAGACGGAGGCCTCGGTCAACCCGACATATTTCACGTTGTATGCAGGGTTTTTGTGGCGGCAACCCTCGACTTCTGATCGAGGGTCGCGGCCTCGCACGCTCCAGCCGCGAGGTCGACGAGCTGGTCGGACATCGAGGTCACACGCGGCACGATCGAAACGCTGCGGGCGACGTTCGAGGCACACTCGTCCGCCGCACGGAGCACCCGCCCCGCTTCACCAGCCGTGCGCAGAGAGATCGTTCTTCGGGGCTGTGTGCGAACTCTCTCTTGATGCGACGAAGTAACCTGGTGTAGGCATGACTCCGGGAGCCATGACTCGGGACGGGCAAGGGCTCGACGTCTCAGTCGTGCTGCCCGTGTACAACGAAAGCGGGCACGTCCTGCAGGAGATCGAACGCATCCGGGATGGCCTCGATGCCTCTCCGTACTCGTACGAGATCATCGTCGTCGACGACGGCTCGACGGACGGCTCGTGCGAGCTCGTCCTCGAGAACGAGGACCTCGGGGTCATCCGCTTCGCCCAGAACCGTGGGACGGGCGCCGCCCGGAAAGCCGGGACGCTCGCCGCGAGCGGGCGCACCGTCGTGTGGACCGACGTAGACATGACGTACCCGAACGACGAGATTCCGCGCCTCGTTGCCGAGCTCGAGGGCTTCGACCAGGTGGTAGGAGCCCGGACGTCCGAACAGGGAACGAAGAGGGCGGCGCGCTTCGCGGCGAAGTGGGTCTTACGCAGACTTGCCAGCTACCTCGTCAATACGCCGATACCCGACCTGAACTCGGGCTTTCGCGCCTTTCGGCGCGACGTCGGTCTGCAGTTCCTCCATCTGCTCCCCAGCGGGTTCTCGTGCGTGACGACGATGACGATGACGTTCCTCGCCAACGGCTATTCGGTGAAGCACATCCCGATCGAGTACAGCCCACGCGCCGGAGACTCCAAGTTCCACTGGTGGGCGGACACGACGCGCTACCTCACGCAGATCGTCCGCATGGTCCTGTCGTACAACCCGCTGCGGTTCTTCATGCCCCTGGGCGGCACTCTCCTCATCGTCGGCCTGGTCAAGCTTGGCTTTGACGTCGTGAACAAGGACTTCCGGGTCGCCACGAATACTCTCGTCATCCTCTTCGCCGCGCTCCAGGTAGTCAGCATCGGGCTCCTCGCCGATCTCGTCGTCCGCACGGGAGCCCCCGCCAACGACGTGGAGCCGGCGTCGGTCGAGCATCGTCTGGCCCGACCCGTCGAGCGCTCGAGCCTCACGAGCCTGCCTCGATAGGGGCTGCGATCTCGGCGTGATCGTCAGCGCGCCGCGGTGATCATCAGATGCCAGCCGATTGCCCGGCCCAGCGCGCGCCGCAGCCAGAGGGGGAGCCGCGAGCCGAGCGGGCCGAATCCGAAGGTGAACGGGTATTCGGCTCGGACCGAGACCTGTGAGAACTCGCCGAACAGCCGTTTCGCCCCGCGCCGACTGAACGTGTAGACGACCGGGCAGTGGTCCTTCCGGTCGCGGGGCGACTCGTACGGCAGCCGGAGCACCTTGTGCGCGAGGTTCACCAGCGAGTCACGGTGGTACAGCATCACGTACGCCGTCCCGCCAGGCCGGAGGACGCGGCGGACCTCGGCAACAGCCTGCTCGATGTCGGGCGTGTGGTGCAGCACGCCGAAGGAGTAGACGGCGTCGAAGCTCTCGTCCGGAAAATCGAGCCGCTCGGCGTTGCCGAGCCGAAAGTCGATCGTCACCCCCCTCCGCTGAGCGAACTGTCGAGCCACGCTGATCGCGTTCTCGGTCAAGTCGACTGCAGTCACGTCGAAGCCGCACCGCGCGAGCTGGATGCTGTCGACTCCTATCCCGCTACCAACCTCGAGCAGCCGGCCCTGGCTTCCCTGGAGGGAGTCGAACAGCTCTCGGAGGTGGTAGTGCCAGCGGTAGCGTCGCTGTTCGATCGCCGAGAAGTAGGCCTCCGAGGCTCGCTCTTCGTCCGTGTAGTACTCGTTGTTGACATGCGTCTCCCAGAAGTCCTTCACCGACTCCACAGTGGCGCCTGACTCTGTCCTCGTTTCCCTCACACGCCTTCCGTGGCGGCCGGCGACCGGGCCGGTGGCTCGGAGCGAAACGGCTCACCCTCGATGAAGATCTCGCGCCATAGCTCGACGCCGATCATCTGCCAGAGCAGGAAGTAATGCCAGCGAAGGCTAGGACGCGGCTTGGCTTCGAGCACCCGCTGAACGAAGTCGACGTTGAACACGCCAGACTGTCGCAGCCGGTCCGGGGTGAGCACCTCGAGAGCCATCGTGCGGAGATCCTTCTTGTACTGCTCCACGGGATCGAACGTGAACCCCCACTTGCTCTTGGTGAGCACCTGATCCGGCACCACACCCCGAAGCGCCTTCTTGAGCAAGCCCTTGGGCCCACCCTGGAATCGGATCTCGTCCGGGATGCGTGCGGCGAAGCGCACGAGCTCGAGGTCGAGAAGCGGCACGCGAGACTCGACGGAATGAGCCATCGACATCGTGTCCTCGTTGTGGAGGAGGTCGGAGACCAGCTTCGTCGAGAACTCGGCTCGCAAGGCCTGGCTCTGGATGTTCTCGCCGGGGTCGAAGAAGACGTCGAATCCATCCCGGCTCGCCGTGTCCAGCCGGTCGAGAAACTCACGGGTGTACACCCGGCGGAGCAGGACGTCATTGAAGTCCCAGGCGTTCCTGAGCAATAGGTAGTGGCGGGAGCCGTCGTCGACCGAAGCGAGCCACTCCGCGCCTCGGACGTAGAGGTCGAGCTCGGGTCGGTTGAATGACGCTCCGCGCCGCGCCGCCCAGTCGAGCGCGGGTGAGATGGCCCGGACACCCGCGCCGACCACGCCCGACCGGAGCCGCGCCGTTCGAGCGAGATATCGGTAGAAGTCGTACCCGGCGAACAACTCGTCCCCGCCTAGACCGGACAGCACGACCTTCACGTGCTCGCCGATGAACCGGTGCAGCAGATACAGCTGGAGCGAGTTGACCTTCGGCTCCTCCGTGAATCTGACTGCGTCGCGGAGGTGGGCGAGCGCCGGCTCATGGAGCACGGTCTCGTGGTGCTCAGTCTCGAAAGTACGCGCCACGTAGCGGGCGTCCTCGAGCTCGTCCCGCGGCTCGTCGAACCCGAGAGAGAACGTCATGATCCGCCCGGTCTCACTACGGCGGAGCATGGCCACGATCGAGCTCGAGTCGATGCCCCCCGAAAGCGACACTCCGACTGGAACGTCCGACAGCAGCTGGCGTTTCACGGCCGCCTGGTAGTGGGCTCGGATGCCCTCGATCCAGTCGCCTTCGTCGAGGCTCTCGTCGGGCGTCCAGTCGATGCTGGTGTAGCTGAAGACACGCGACTCGCCGTCTTGGAACTCGAGCACGTGACCGGGCGAGAGCCGGCGGATGCCGCGGAAGAGGGTGCGCTCGCCCGGGATGTAGCGGACGTTCATCGTCAGGTGAAGGCTCACCTCGTCGAGCTCGGCGCCCAGGAGCTTGCTCGCAAGGATCGCCTTGGCCTCGGACCCGAAGGCCAGTCGCCGATCGCGTACGGCGTAGAGCAGCGGTTTCACCCCGAGCGGGTCGCGGACCAGGAACAGCTTCTGGCGACGTCGATCGAAGAGGGCGAAGGCGAAGATGCCGTTGAGGCGGGAGGCGAAGCCGATGCCCTCGTCCTCGTAGAGATGCGCAAGAAGCTCCGTGTCGCAGTGCGTCCCGAGCCGGTGGCCGCGGGCCAGGACACGATCGCGTAGCTCGGGATAGTTGTAGATCTCGCCGTTGTAGACGACCACGACCGAGCCGTCCTCGTTCGTCATCGGCTGCCGACCGCCCTCGATGTCGAGGATGGCGAGCCGGCAGCTCCCGAGGCAGACACCTTCCCCGACGTGGAAACCGTCACCGTCGGGGCCTCGATGCGCGAGGGTGGCAGTCATGGCCCTGACCAGGCCCTCGTCACCGAATCCAACAGTCCCTGTGATCCCACACACGACCCCGGTCACGCTCCCATCACGACGAAGCCGGCTTCGCAGCGAACGTCGATTCGAAGTAGTCGATCATCCACTGTGTGACATCGATCTTGTCTTCGAGCAGACGGCGGCGGGCGGCTTGTCCGAAGTCGCGGGGCGAATCAGCCAGCACGTTCTCGATGACGCCGGCGGCGCGATCGTATTCGTCTTCGGTGAAGTGCCGAACCAGCCCGTAGCGCTTCTCCTCGTCGTCCGTATACCCCCGGCCGGTGGTGGCGATGAAAACGGCCGGGACACCCAGCACGGCACCCTCCGAAGACATCGTCGCCGACTCGCCGACGATCATCTGAGCGTGTGCCAGGAGATGATGAATGTCCTCGACCGGTCCGGCGAGCTCGAGCCCGGAGAGATCGGCCGGCAGCGGCGACTCGGACGAGACGAGCACCCGGCCATGGCGCTGGAGCAGCTCGACCAGGCGCCGCTTCTGCGATTCGGCCAGGCCCCGTTCGCGACGGTCGTGAACAGCCTGCCACGAGACGAAGCGCGCGATTGAGAACGGTTCGCCGGGCACGACCCCGAACGCGGCCAGCTTGCCGGGATCAGGTTGAAAGCGATTCGGGTGGAGATAGGCGAGCTCGTGGTAGCCCGCGTAGGTGACGTGGTTGCCGCGCACCTTCCCTTGGTAGCAGTCGGGCGTGCAGACGCTGCGGGCGAGCGGGTAGACGAACCAGTTCGTCTGGGTCGCGAACTCCGTGTCGTAGAACACGACCGCCGGTACGCGTCGTAAGGCGCCGGCCAGGGCAATCGTCGGGCCCATGATGCCCGTCATGACGTCGGGCCGGAACTCGGCCATCACCTTGAGCAGACGACGGGTGCGCACGGCGAGCTCGACTGCTAACCCGGTCGTACCCGACCTCTGATCCGAGATATGCCGATGCGGCAGGCCGAAGCGGTCGAGAAGGTCGAGCGAGCGATCCTTTGCTCTCGCAGTGATGCACAGCTCGTGCCCACGGTCGGCCATCTCGTCGTGGAAAGGGCGGAAGAAGTGGACGTGGGCCGGGTGAAGGATGTCGATCAGGATTCGCATGGCTCAGGAAGAGGCGCGACCGTTGCTCTCGATCGGTCGCCGAGCCACCGTCAGAACACCGGCCCCCCACCGGGGCGAAGAGAACTTGCCCACGTACGAGAGCCCGAGCAGCGCGGGGAAGACGACGGCATAGAGGCCCTTGTTGCGCTGGTCGGCTCCCGTGATCAGGTAGGAGATGTTGTTGGTGAAGGTTTCGGTCGCTCCGAACGTGTACGCCTGCCGGTCGACCTCGAAGCCGGAGTTGCGAAGCTTCTCGGCGAGCTCCTGGGCTCGGTACCCGGGCCGGACGTGGCCCGGCACGTCGAAGTTGACTCGACGACCGAACACGAGCCAGCGGCGCTCGTACGCCGGCACGTGTACGACCAGAGTCCCGCCCGGCCGCAGCGCCTGCAAGAGCGTCTTCATGGCCGAGAGGTCGTCACGCACGTGCTCGAAGTTGTCGACGCTCACGACGAGATCGAAGTCGCCGTCGAAGTCGAGCCTGGTGACGTCGCCTTCTTCGAAGCGGCAGTTGGTGAGCCCTGCCCGCCGGACGATCTCGTTGGCGCGCTCGACGAGGTCTCGCTCGAGATCGATGCCGAGCACTTCTGCCTGAGGATGGCGCTTCGCGAGCTCGAACGCGAAGACCCCCGAGCCCGAGCCAGCATCGAGAATCCTGCGGTAGTTGCCCTCCGTTGCCGGGAGGACCCGGCGCAGCCGAATGCGGAGCCCGTTCGCCGGGGCTCCGAGTATCCGTGCATAGAGGCGCTCGAGACGGCTCCGTCCGGGGTCGAGGGAGAGCTCACACCCGGGAAGTCCCTTCATTTTGCGCCCCCGAGAGTCTCGAGGTATGAGACGAGCGCCCACGACATCCACCCCTGGCACCAGCGCAGTTCCCGGATCCTCGTTCGAAAGGCTCGACGCTTCTGGTAGTAGAACCATCCGCTGTCGGGGTCGAACATGTTCGCGATCGTCCAGTCGAGCACGCGACGCGCGACGTTCCCCCCCTCACCTTGGTGTTTCTGTCGCAGGGAGAACGTGAGCACCCCCTGGGCGCACCCGTGGATGTCGAAGGGGTACTTCTGATCGCTCATGAACCGGGCCGCGCCGTCGGGCTCGAAGAGCCGCCGCTCGTAGAACTCGACTCCTCGCCGGTACGCCTCTTCGAATTCCCGGCTCTCGGCCGCCCGGCCGTAGAGAAGGATCGCATCGAGGATGAAACCCGTGTGGTAGTTGTCGTGCTTGACGTGGCTCGCCGACGGGGGCTCGGCGTAGTACCAGGCGCCGTCTTCGGTCTGCTTCGAGACGACATACCGGACGAGCCGTCCGCCTTCGGCGACCAGCTCCGAGTCATCCTGGAGCGCGCCGAGGCGCGCGGCGAGCGCTCCCGCGAGCGCCGACACGTCCATCACGATCCAGTCGACCGAGTCGTCCGGGACGTAGCTCACGCACCGGCGGTCGGCGTCTTCGAAAAGCGTCCTGGGCGCCTTCAGCAGAAACCGAACCGCGTCGGACGCCGCCTCCAGGTAGCGCGGTTCCCCGAGCGTCTCGTAGCCGTCGAGGAGCGCCTGGCCGACAAACGACGTGACGACCCGGTTCGGGAAGTTGCGGGGAGCGAAGAACCCGACGTCCTGCCAGGGATACGGGTAGCCCCAGGCGTGATGACCGAACTCATCCGAGCGGCTGGCAAGCAGCCAGTCGAGAAGCTCCCTTGCCTCCTGCGCATCGCTGCCGGCGCCCGTCATGCGGTACCGGCCCAGCAGTGCCCGCGCGAAGAGCGAGATCCCCTTTGCGTTCCTCGCCTTGCGCACGCGCAGGAGTGGACGCACGTGCACGGGACAGCGCATCACGAGCTGAGTGGCTGCGAGCCGGCGCAGCCTCGACTCGCCGGCGAGCCGCTCGATCCAGCGGGCGTTCAGCGCGTCGTGCTTCGAGTAGCCGTCGAAATCGTCCACGCGGGCGGTGTCGAGCACCTGCTCCAGAACCTTCTCGTAGCTCTGGACCTCAGCCGTCGTCACCGCGCCCTGGCCACTCTCGAGCATCAATCGGTCAAGGATCTAGCGCGAGTGTAGCGACGCGTTGCCAGCTTGTTGCCGAACACTGCCAGCAGTTCGGCCCCGATCGACAGCAGCCGACCGGCGAGCGACGCGGCGAGCAGCGGCGCCGCACCTACGCCGGGCAGGAGGGCGACCAGGACTGCTTCTCTCACCCCGACGCCCGCGGGGATGGGCAGGGCAAGGAACCCGACGACCCAGGCGATGGCGAAGGCGCAGAACACGAGGCCCGGGTTCGCGCTCGGCTCCACCGAGTGAACCAGGACGGCCTGGATGGCGCAGAGCGCGCCGATCGTCACGAGCGCCCAGAGATAGAAGTGGACGATGCTCCTCTGGCTTGGCAACGCGTTTGCGGTCGGCAACCTGGGCACGAAGCGCCGGACGGCGTCGAAAACCGCGGCCAGAAGCGGCCGGTACAGGAACAGGGGAGTGAGCAGACCCAGCAGGACGAGGAGCCTGACCCAGGTCGGCAGAGCACTGGAAAACACCAGACCGCTGCCGATCGTCGCGCTGGCCGCAACCGCGCCGACGACCGTCACGGGGAAGGCGATCGCGGCACGCTGCACAGAGACGCCGGCAGCCGGTGCCAGACCGAGCTGGCCAGCCGCCTGGACCGCGCCACCGACAGGCAGGTACTTCGCCAGTTGTGCGACGTAGTAGGTGCCTCGAAGCACCAGGTGGCTGCTCCTAGTCGTGAGGAGATCGGCGAACAGCACTGCCCATGCTCTCGCGGAACTGAGGATGGCAACCACCGCCAGCACGCCTCCGACGCAGAACGCCGCCGGCGACGGCATCACGTGCTGACCCGCGTCGTGCGCGGTGTGAACCGTCACGACGAGGATGGCGACCAGTCCCGCAACAAGCAGAATCGTCTGGAAGAGGCGGCGGCGGTTCATTCGAGATGTCTCTAGTCTCCCGCATCGTGAGCGCTCCTCGATGGAGCTCTTGAGTGGACGCGCTGCGCCAGCGGCTCCGCGACGTGGTGCCCAGATCCGCGCGGCTCCGTCTGATCAAGACCCTCAACGCGACACGACCGAACAACATCTCGCGTGCCTTGTACGGCCGGGCCACGTACAACGAGGACGGGATGGCCACGACCCACAGCGCGGCGTTCATGGACGACCCCAGGTTCGCGGCTGCCTACCGCGCCGGGCGGGCGACCGGATCGTGGACCTTCGGGGAGCTGCACTGGCGCGCCTACGTCGTCTGCTGGGCGGCGGAGCGGGGCACTCACCTCGAAGGCGACTTCGTCGAATGCGGCGTCAATCGTGGCGGCTACGCGCTGACCGTCATCAAGTACGTCGGCTTCAAGGACTTGCCGAAACGGTTCTTCCTGCTCGACACGTACGAAGGACTCGTTGAGCGCCACATCTCGCCCGAGGAGCGCGCTGCCGGTATCCGCGCCGGTGAGTACGAGCCCTGTTACGAGGCTGTGCTGAAGACGTTCGGATCGTTCGAAAACGTTCGCGTGATCAAAGGCGTCGTCCCTGACACGCTCGGCGCGGTGGACGCCGAGTCCGTGGCGTTCCTGTCGCTCGACATGAACACGCGTGATCCGGAGATCGCCGCAGCTGAGCACTTCTGGGATCGAATGTCCAGCGGGGCCGCCGTCGTCCTCGACGACTACGGGTGGCGTAAACATCGCGAGCAACGCCTGGCTTTCGACGAGTTCGCTCGTCAACGCAGCGTGCACGTCCTGGCCTTGCCAACCGGACAGGGCATCATCTTGAAGCCGTGAGACGCGACCGTTGAGCGACCCCGACGGACTGTACGTTCGCTTCCCGTTTCCGACCGCCGTCGGAAACTACCTCGTCGAGCTCTTCATGGCGATCGCACCACACGACGCGCTGTCCAATCGCGTCAAGCGTGCGCTCATGCGGTGGCGCGGCGCGTCGATCGGTGCGCGGCCCAAGATCTGGCGGGACGTCTGGGTCGACGATTACCGAAAGCTGTCGATCGGCGACGACGTGTCACTCGGGAAGTCCGCGATGTTCATCTGCATCGGGGGCGTCACCATCGGCAACCAGGTCATGATCGCGCACGGGTCGCAGATCATCAGCGCCGGCCATCGGATGCCTGCGGTGGGCGAGTCGATGCGCTTCTCCGGCCTCGACGCCGCGCCGATCGTCATCGAGGACGGCGCCTGGGTCGGCGCGGGCGCGATCGTGCTTCCGGGGGTGACGATCGGCAGCGGATCGGTGGTCGCCGCGGGCGCGGTCGTCACAAAGGACGTTCCGCCGAACACCGTGGTCGCCGGAGTTCCGGGCACCGTCATCGGCAGGCGGCCGGGAACGCCCGAGAACCCCGGAGGTTGATCGGCCCGGCCTTGCAGAAGGCGACCGTCAGGCCCTGTGAGTGCTTGCGTAGACTCCCGCTGTCCGACGAGGAGGCCTCGAGATAGCGGCGCGCTCACCTAGGAAGGCCCGCTTCGCGTGAGGCAGGTCTTTCGCAGAGTCATCGACCGTCGGGGGCGGATCACCCTCCTCGACCTCCCTGTCCCGCACCTCGGGCCTGACCAGGTGCTGGTCCAGAGCCACTACTCGCTGATCAGCTCCGGGACCGAGACCGGGACGCTGTCGAAGACACCTGTCGAGCTCGTCAAGCAGACGGTCTCCGACCCCTGGATGCGCCACGTCGTGAAGCAGACCGTCTTCGCCACGGGAATCACGCAGACCGCTCGGCGCGTCTGGCACGAGATGGTCACGCCCCGCGAGATCGGCTACAGCGGTGCCGGCACAGTCCTCGGGCTGGGCGAGAACCTGGAGGGATTCGAGATCGGCCAGACCGTCGCGTATGCCGCCGCGGGACACGCGGAGATCGCCGCCCCTGCGATCAACCACGTCGTTCCCGTCCCCGACGGAGTCGACCTGAGGCACGCCGCATTCGTCACCGTGGGCGGGATTGCCATCCAGGGGCTCCGCCGGGCCGACATGCAGTTCGGGGAGACCGTCGCGATCTACGGGCTCGGGCTCGTGGGCCAGCTCTGCGCTCGGATCGCTCTCGCTGCCGGCTGCGTCGTGGTCGGTATCGACATCAACCCACGAGCAAACGAGCAGGCCCGGGCGGCCGGCGTGTCTCTTGCACTCGATCCCAGCGATCCGGAGTGGAAGCGCCGCGTCCTCGACTTCACGGGAAAGCACGGCGTCGACGCGACGATCGTGTGCGCGAGCTCAGACTCTCACGAGATCATCAACTCGTCGATGGAGATCACCCGTCGCCAGGGCCGCGTGGTGCTCGTTGGCTACGTGCGTCTCGACATTCATCCGAAGAACTTCCTCTACCGCGAGATCGATCTCCGGTACTCGCGGGCTTATGGGCCAGGGAGCTACCACACCGGCTATGAGAAGGGACGCCTCGACTACCCCTTCGGCTACGTCCGCTGGACGGAGAAGCGAAACCTCGAGGAGTTCGTCCGACTACTTTCGACCGGCGCCATTTCCGTCGAGCCGCTCATCGCCCGTGTGTACGACATCGAACACGCTCAGGACGCCTTCGACGCAGTGCGTGAGGGCTCTCTACCCGGCGTCGCGGCGCTCATCTCCTACGGGACGGACCCCGATCAGCGCAGGACGCACGAGATCTCGGCTCGCCCGAAGCGCACCGGCAAGGTCGGGCTCTCGCTGGTGGGGTTTGGCAACCACGTGCTCGGGATGCACCTGCCGAACCTTCGCGCGATGAAGGAGGTCGAGCTCCGCGCAATCGCGTCGGCCACGGCGCGCAACGCTGCAGTCCTCGCCGGCAAGCTCGACGCCACGGTGATCACGACTGACGTCGATGACGTCATGAGCGACCCCGACACCGACGGCGTCCTCATCTGCTCGAGCCAGCCCGAGCACTACGAGCACATCTGCAAGGCCATCGACGCAAGGAAGGCCGTGTTCGTCGAGAAGCCGTTGGTCACCCGTCTCGACCATTTCGGCGAGCTTCTGAGGAGGATGGAGGACGACCCGGTACTTCTCACGCTGGGGCTCAACAGGCGGTATTCCCCGACGGTGCAGACGCTACGAGACGAGATCGAGGGCGCGATCGACTACGTCGAATACCTGATCACCGAGGCCTTCCTGCCGGCCGATCACCGGACACTTGACCCGATCGAGGGCGGCGGCCGCCTCGTCAGCGAAGGCGAACACTTCATCGATCTCTGCAATTTCCTCGTCGGCAAGCGACCGATCTCGGTCATGGGTCGCGCCCTCGGGCAAGCCCCGGACGACCTGCGGACGCTCTGCAACTTCGCCGTCAACCTCCACTACGAAGGCGCGGTCGCCAACGTCGTGTTCAACGAGAGCGGCGCCGCGAACTTCCCCAGGGAGCGACTGGTCGTGCTCGCCCGCGGCCAGGTAGCGACGCTCGACGATTTCGCCAAGCTCACCATCCACGGACACAAGGTGAGGAAACACGGGACCGGCGTGCGGAAGTCGATGGGGCACGCCGAGGAGCTGCAGCACTTCGTCCGCGCCATACGAGGCGAGCCAAACGACCTGCTCACCTGGGAGGACGCGTCGCTCGCGACCCTCTGCATGTTCGCAGCGCAAGAGAGCATCCGAACGGGCGTCGCGGTCGACCTCCAGCAGTTCCGACAAGAGCTGTTAGCCGGGGATCCGCGATCCGACGGAGTGGAAGACACCGAGCCCGGGGGCGATCCCCGCCCCGTCGAACCTGGCTAAAGGCTCAAGCGCTCACTCGCGGCTGGAAATCCAGTCCGCCCGCATGTCTCCGGCGGCACCTGCCGTTGTTGCCTCAAGGATGCGGCTCTGCGTTGGGATTCATTTGTGTTGGCGTCTGGCCGCCGGGTAAATGCGCCAGACGTCGACCGTGGTGCGTTCGTGGACTGTCTTGTTCGGCGGCCGGCCAATGACCCTTTCAGTGAGGCGAAAGTCGAAGGTCTGGGTGGCCTTCAGACGGACCGCCAGCTGTTTGGCATTCACGATCGGGATCCGCTTCGCGAGCTGGCTCGTCATGAGCACTACGGGGCGCCGACGGGCCTCACCTAAGATCCAGCGGCTAAGCCGAGGCTCGCGTAGGTCGACGTCCACGGTCTGCGACGCCGTCGTCTGATCCGCACGGTGCACGCTGACGGTCGGCCGCCCGTAGTGCAGCCAGAGCGCTGGAGCGATCCGCGATTGCGAGTACTCGCCGAGTCCGGCGAGAACGAGGGTCGCAGGAGGGCCGAGCCTGCGATTGAAGGCGTCAAGCTGCCGAGGGAGGCCGCTGTACTCGGTCACCGACAACGCCGGTTTCGCTTCATTCAGAGAGACGCCGAGGATCACAAGCGTGACCGCGAGGACGCCGGTGAGCACAACGAGGCGAGTTTCTCGAGTCGACAGCCGTGCCAGCAGGACTGCGACGGTGGCGCCGGCGAGCGCGGTGATCACAGGCATTTGAACCGGCAGGAAGCGACGCGCCACCCAGTACTGGTCTGGGAACGCCTTCGGCTCCTGACCGTAGGCGATCATCGCCGCGGTGAACAGCAAGAGCGGGACCATCACCACGGCGAGCCGTTTCTCGCGAGCCGCGGTCACTGCCACCGCGACGCCGCCAGCTAGTCCAACCAGTAAGACAGGCGACTGCAGATAGCTGCGCATGAGGATGATGCTCTCGCTCGAGCTGTCGAGGTCGAGTACGACCAGCCAACTCGCAAGCGCCCCGCCGATCACGCCGACCGCAGCTGGCGCGAACCAATCCGGCCCGGCACTCAGGAAATCACGCAAGCGGGGAAGTCGCTCCACTGCCAGCGAGAGCAGGCCGATCAGCACAACGATGCCGACCGTGGCGACAAACACCGCCCTTAAGGTCAAACGGTGACCGTGGACGACGTACGAACCAATGAGTGCGGTCGCGTAGTACCACGCGACATAGTGATCGTGCAAAGCCGCGATCAGAGCTGGTATGCCTGCCCCGACCGCGAGTGCCACTGCGACTCTTCGTGCCCCCATGACAGCCCACGCCCATCCCGCAACGACCGCCACTGCGAATACCACTGGATACGCGTCGATGCGCGCTGCCAGCGACGCTCCGAGAATTACTCCAGCTGCCAAGGCCGCGCCGGCCGAGCGCTTCTTCAACGCGATCGCCACTGCCGCGCACCCCGCCAGTAGCAAGCCTCCGGAGAGCGTCTCGGCCACCGGGAACCGCGAAAAGTAGATCAGCGCCGCGTTGGTGGCGAGGAGGGTGCCCGCGACTATGGCTGCAACGGTTGCATATCGCCTCGGGCTGAGCAGTTGCGCCAGCCGCGCAGTGCTCAGCACCACCAGCACGCCCCCCAGGCAAACGATCCATAGCCCGAGCCCGCCGCTCAGCGATGCGCCCGCTGCCATCGTGGCTGGAAGCAGATGCAGGCCATGCGGCACGACCTTGTCCCCGTCGGCGTCCACAGGGTATATGCCTTGAAAGCGACTCCCGGGGTAGGCGTTGAGCTCAGCCCGAAGGTCCGCCGGTAGGTGCGCACCAAGCGGGTCGTGGGCGATCATCGTTCCCCGATCGTGGATCATCTCCGCGGCGAGGACGTAAAGTCCGGGGTCGCGGCCGGCGTAGACCCATGGTGCTACGGGGACAGCGGCGGGTACGATCGCGAGCGCCGCCAGCGCGGCTCCAGCTCCGCGTGAGAGATGCAAGGCATGGCGGCGGCGCGCGCGTGCCGCCCCCAGCGCGATTGCGCCGCCGGCCACGAGCACCCAAACGGCGGCAGGATGAAACAGGTCGAGGTCGGCTAGCACGAGTGCTACAAGCCCGACGACCGCGAGCCCGAAGGCCATGGGTATCACGGCAGCATCGAGCGGCGCTTGCGGCAACGGGCCTTGCCACATGCCGACCCCGAGGCACCAGATGAGCAGGACGCCGGCGACGACGCCGAGCCACACAATGCCGGTTGCGAGCGCGAGCCCCGATGCAGCAGCGGCGACGCTGGGGAGCGCCCAGGCCAACACATCCATACCCCGTCGCCCACCGTCGTCGGGCATTGCTGGGAAAGTGGGAGACTCCGTTTCCTTCATCGGAGCCGCGATCCCCCGGTCGCTCGGCGAACCCATCGCGAGCATCCTAATCTTGACTTACGGGCATCCTCAGCTAGGAAGCGAAGCGTCGCTCGCCGTGCGAACGGCGACGCGGGGACCTTTATGGGCGAGGGCCACGGCGTCGTCGGGGTCGACAACGCCGTGCGCAGCGAGCTCGACCTCCAGCTCGGTCCGGATCCGGGCAGCCGCGTCGGGATCGGCGAAGAGGATCGTCCCGAGCGCGACGTCGTTCGCGCCGGCCGCGAGAAGCTCGAGCACGTCGCGTCCGGTGGCGACTCCGCCCATGCCGACGATTGGCAGCTTCGTCGCGCGACGGCACGCGTAGACCGCCGCGAGCGCGATCGGGCGCAGGGCCGGACCGGACAGGCCGCCCACCCCCCGCGCCAGCACCGGGCGCAGCGTTCGCTCGTCCAGGCCGAGGCCCTTGATCGTGTTCACGAGGCTGAGCCCGTCGGCTCCGGAGGCCTCCGCGGCCCGTGCGGTGTCGGAGACGTCCGTCGCGGCGGGCGAGAGCTTGGCGTAGAGCGGCTTGGTCGTCGCCGCACGGGCGAGCGCGACGGTCTCGGCGACGCTCTCCGGCACCTCGTCCACGTTGGGACAGGAGAGGTTCAGCTCGATCACGTCGACCTCGCGGCGGTCGTCGAGCCTCGCGCAGAGCTCGGCGAAGTGAGTCGCCTCGAAGCCTCCGACCGACACCCAGAGCGGGAGGCCGAGCTCCGCGAGCCGCGGTAGGTGGTCGGAGAGGAAGCGCTCGATCCCGGGGTTGGCGAGGCCGATCGCGTTCAGCATCCCGACGTCCGTCTCGGCGATGCGGACCGGTGCGTTGCCCTCGCGCGGCAGCGGCGTGACGGTCTTGGTGACGAAGGCGTCGAGCTCTCGCGCAACCTCTGGCGCCGCGAGCGCGTCGAGGCAGCCGCTGGCGTTAAGCAGCCGCACCGAGCACCGGTCCTTCCACGCACAGGCGCTTGAGCTCGCCGTCGATCTCGACCGCGCAGCCGTAGCAGGCGCCGAAGCCGCAGGCCATGGGCGCCTCCCAGGCCAGCTGGGCATGAGGCGTCAGCCGCCGGACGGCCTCGAGCATCGGCTCCGGCCCGCAGGCGAGAACGTCGTGGCTCGGCGGCAGCACGTCCGTCACCAGCACCGGCTCGATTACGACCTCGGCGTTCGGGACGAGCTCTGCGGCCTCCGCGTGCCAGGAGCTCCGGAAGCCGAGCACCGCGGGTGGACTCCCGAGCCTCGCGGAGAGGTACGGGAAGGGCGCGACGCCGATCCCGCCGCCGACGAGCAGCGGGCGCTCGACGTCGAGCCGGAACCCGTTCCCGAGCGGCCCGAGAATCGCCAGCCGGTCGCCCGGCGAGAGGGAGCAGAGCGCCCGCGTGCCGGGGCCGATCGGGTCGATCAGGAACCCGAGCTCGCCCCGCGGCGCGACGCACAGGCTCATCGGCCGCGGCAGCAGCCGGCCCGGTGCCTCGAGCATGAAGAACTGGCCGGGGACACCCGGCTCGAGCCCGCCCCGGTCGACCCGGAGGAGCGTGTACGGCCCGACGGCTTCGGTCGCGGTGACGCTACGCGCTTCGCGCCTGAGCATCGATCCGTTCCTGGAGGCTGAGCGCGACCTCGTCGCGCGCATGCGCGATCGCCTCCACCGCGGCCGCGGCACCGGAGATCGTGGTCACGCACGGGATGCGCGCGACGAGCGCCGCCTCGCGGATCCGGTAGCCGTCCGTCCGCGCGCCCGATCCCTGCGGCGTGTTGACCACGAGGTCGCAGCGGGCGCGGCGGATCAGGTCGACCACGCTCGGGCCGCCGCCGTCCTCGGTGACCTTGCGGACGTACTCGACCGCGAGCCCGGCGGCGGCGAGGGTTCGCGCCGTGCCGGCGGTTGCGAGCAGCTTGAAGTCGAGCGCGGCCAGCGCCTGGGCGACCGGGACGACCGCCGCCTTGTCCTCGTCGCGGACCGACAGGAACGCCGTGCCGCGGGCCGGGAGCCGCCGTCCCGCCGCCCGCTCGGCCTTGGCGAAGGCGGTCGGCAGGTCCGACGCGCTCGCCATCACCTCGCCGGTCGAGCGCATCTCCGGCCCGAGCACCGGATCGGCGCCGGGGAAGCGCGTGAACGGGAGCACTGCTGCCTTCACGGAGACCTGTCCCGGGGACAGTCCCTCGGTCAGGTCCAGCTCGGACAGGGTGGCGCCAGCGGCGAGGCGGCACGCGGCCTGGACGAGGTTCACGCCCGTCGCCTTGCTCGCGAAGGGGACGGTGCGGGAGGCTCGCGGGTTCGCCTCGATCACGAACAGGGCACCGTCGACGAGCGCGAGCTGGACGTTCAGCAGCCCGATCACGCCGAGCGCCGGCCCGAGCCGGTGGACGAGCTCGACCACGCGCTCGTGCTCGTCCTCGGTGAGCGACGGCGCGGGCAGGACGCAGCTCGAGTCGCCGGAGTGGATCCCCGCCTCCTCGACGTGCTGCATCACGGCGCCGACGAACGTCTCCCGGCCGTCGCAGAGCGCGTCCACGTCGAGCTCGATCGCGTTCTCGAGGAAGCGGTCCACCAGCAGTGATCCTGAAACGCGTGGCGTTGCTGCCTCGCGCACGGCCTCGGCCTCGTAGCAGATCCGCATGCTGCGCCCGCCGAGGACGTACGAGGGCCGCACGAGCACCGGGTAGCCGACCCGCTCGGCGACCTCGACCGCCTCGTTCGCGGTCGCGGCCGTCCCCCAGGCGGGAACCTCGAGCCCGAGCTCGCCGCAGAGCGCCGCGAACCGTTCCCTGTCCTCCGCGAGGTCGACCGCCTCGAACGGCGTTCCGAGGATGCGGAAGCCGGCCGCCTCGATCGCGCGCGCGAGCTTGAGAGGGGTCTGGCCGCCGAACTGGATCACGACGCCCTCCGGCCGCTCGCGCTCGCAGATCGCGAGCACCTCCTCGACGCCGAGCGGCTCGAAGTAGAGCCTGTCCGACGTGTCGTAGTCGGTCGAGACGGTCTCGGGGTTGCAGTTCACCATCACCGCCTCGTACCCGAGCGCGCGGAAGCTCTGCGCCGCGTGGACGCAGCAGTAGTCGAACTCGATCCCCTGCCCGATCCGGTTCGGGCCGGAGCCGAGGATCACCACCCGCTTCCCGGCGGAGAGATCCGGTGGCCGCTCGTCGGCCTCGCCCCAGGTCGAGTAGTAGTAGCTCGAGGCCGCCTCCACCTCGGCCGCGCAGGAATCCACGCGTCGGTAGCTCGGCCGGACCCCGCAGGCCCGCCGTTTCGCGCGCGCCGCCTCCTCGCCGACGCCGTACGCCGCTGCCGCGTCCGCATCCGAGAGTCCGAGCCGCTTGAGCCGCACCCAGTCGTCGGCGACGAGCTCGTCCAGATGAGCGCCCGGGCGCATGCCGGACCGGATGCGCGCGATCTCTTCGCGGAACCACGGATGCAACCCGTCGGGCGGCTCAGCGAGCGAGGCCCAGGGCGTGACGGCGCCCCCGTCGAGCTCACGCGAGCGCATCGCCTTGAGCAGCGCCTCGGTGAACGTGCGCCCGATCCCCATCGCCTCGCCGACCGACTTCATCTGGGTGCCGAGAGTCGTGTCCGCGCCCGGGAACTTCTCGAACGCGAAGCGAGGCACCTTGACGACGACGTAGTCGAGGGTCGGCTCAAAGCTCGCAGGCGTTGTTCCGGTGAGGTCGTTCGGGATCTCGTCGAGCGTGTAGCCGACCGCCAGCTTCGCCGCGACCTTCGCGATCGGATACCCGGTCGCCTTCGAGGCGAGCGCCGAGGAGCGTGAGACGCGCGGGTTCATCTCGATCACCCGCACCTCCCCGCTCTCCCGGTCGCGCGCGAACTGGATATTCGAGCCGCCGCACTCGACGCCGACCGCGCGGATCACGGCCGCGGCCGCGTCGCGCAGCTCCTGGTAGGCCTCGTCCGGAAGCGTCATCTGCGGCGCGACGGTGACCGAGTCGCCGGTGTGGACGCCCATCGGGTCGAGGTTCTCGATCGAGCAGACGACGACCACGTTGTCGCTGCGGTCGCGGATCACCTCGAGCTCGAACTCGTCCCAGCCGACCAGGCTCTCCTCGACGAGCACCTGCCGCACGGGGCTCTCCCTGAGCGCGCGGTCGAGGAGCTCCTCGAACTCGCTCCACGACCTCGCCGTCCCGCCCCCGTGCCCCCCGAGCGTGAAGGCGGGCCGGAGGATGACCGGAAACGAGAGGTCGCGCGGCGCCTCGGACAGGGACGTGACGACGAGCGACTCGGGAACCTTGAGGCCGGCCTCGCGGACGGTCTCGCGGAACCGCTCGCGGTCCTCTGCGCGGCGGATCACGTCGGCCGGTGCCCCGATCAGCTCGACGCCGAGGCTCTCGAGGACGCCCGACTCGGCGAGCTCGAGCCCGAGGTTGAGCCCGGTCTGACCGCCCATCGTCGGCAGGAGCGCGTCCGGCCGCTCGCGGCCGAGGACGTCGGCCACGCTCTCGAGATCGAGCGGCTCGAGGTACGTGCGGTCCGCGAAGCCGGGGTCGGTCATGATCGTAGCCGGGTTCGAGTTGACGACGATCGTGCGGAAGCCGTCCTCCCGCAGCACCTTCAACGCCTGGCAGCCTGCGTAGTCGAACTCGCAGGCCTGGCCGATCACGATCGGCCCCGAGCCGATCAGGCAGATCGACCGGAGGTCACGCCGCCTGGGCAAGCCTCACCCCCTCGACCCAGCTCGTGAGCAGCGGCCAGGCGTCGTGCGGGCCGGGCCGCGCCTCGGGGTGGAACTGCACCGAGCTGGCGCGCAGGTCGGGGAAGTCGAGCCCTTCAACGGTGCCGTCGTAGAGCGAGACGTGCGTCGCCTCCTTACCGGCCGACGGCGCGACGGCGAAGCCGTGGTTCTGGCTCGTCACGAGCACGCGGTCGGTGCGCTTCTCGAGCACCGGGTGGTTCGCGCCGCGGTGCCCGAACGGGAGCTTGAACGTCTCGTGCCCGACGGCGAGCGCGAGCAGCTGGTGGCCGAGGCAGATCCCGAGCAGCGGAACGCGCCCGAGCAGCGCGCGGACGGTCTCGACCTCTTCGAAGAGCGGCGCCGGGTCGCCGGGCCCGTTCGAGAGCAGCACCCCGTCGAAGCGGGCGAGCTCGTCGGGGTCGGCGTCGTGCGGATAGACGGTGACCGCCGCGCCCGCCCACGCGAGCCGGTCGAGGATCGAGCGCTTGCAGCCGTAGTCGATCACGGCGATCCGGGCGGAGCCCGCGTCGCTGAAGACGTACGCTTCGCGGGCCGAGACCGCCGCAGCGAGCGAGCGGCCGGCCATCGGCGGTTGCTCCCGCACGGCACTCAGCGCCTCCTCGACCGAGGCCTCGCCCGCCACCGCGATCGAGCGCATCGCGCCGGACGCGCGCAGGTGGATCACGAGCGAGCGCGTGTCGATCCCGGAGAGCGCGACCACGCCGTGCTCGTGGAGCCAGTCGGTCCAGGCAGGCCCGCGGGCCTCGCGCATCACGACCGCGCGTGCGTGCGGGCGCGGCGACTCGCACCGCCCGGGCGCGACGCCGTAGTTGCCGATCATCGGGGCCGTGAAGCAGACGATCTGCTCCGCGTAGCTCGGGTCGGTAACCACCTCCTGGTAGCCGGTCATCGCGGTCGTGAAGACGGCCTCTCCGAACGCGAAGCCCTCCGCGCCGACCGACTCGCCGCGGAAGACAGTCCCGTCCTCGAGCGCAAGGAAGCCCGTCATCCCTCGTGCACCACCGATCCGGCGGCGACGGTCATCCGGACCTGTCCCTTGAGCGTCTGGCCGAGCAGCCACGAGTTGACCGAGCGCGAGCGGAATCCGCCCTCGTCCACCTTCCAGGTGGCGGCGGTGTCGAGGAGGACGAGGTTCGCCGGCGCCCCGACCGCGATCCGCGGAACCTCGAGGCCGTATGCCCGCGCAGGGCCTGCCGACATCCGCTCGAGCAGCGTCTCGAGCGAGAGCGAGACCCGGGTCGACGAGGCCGGTGTAGAGAGCCGCGAATGCCGTCTCCAGGCCGGTCACCCCGAACGGCGCCGCCTCGAACGGCACGTCCTTCTCGTGGCGCGCGTGCGGCGCGTGGTCGGTCGCGACCGAGCCGATCGTGCCGTCGCGCAGGCCGTCGATCAGCGCAGTGCGGTCGTCGGCGCTCCGCAGGGGCGGGTTCATCTTCACGTTCGGGTCGAGCGAGCGGACCGCCTCGTCCGTCAGGCAGAGATGGTGCGGTGTGACTTCAGCGCTAGCTGCCGCGACCCCGGCGTCCTGCGCGCGCGCGAGGGCCTCGACCGATTCCCGCGCCGAGAGGTGGAGCAGGTGCAGCGGCTGGCCCTCGAAAGCCGCCAGCGACAGGTCGCGCTCGACCATCACGCTCTCCGCGACCGACGGATAGCCGGCGAAGCCGAGCTCGGCGGAGACCGCGCCCTCGTGCATCTGGCCCCCGCGCGAGAGCGTCGGCTCCTCGCAGTGGAGCGCGAGCCGCCGGCCGGTGATGCCGTGGTACTGGAGTGCGCGGCGCATCAGTCCGGGCGCGACCACCGGCCACCCGTCGTCGCTGAAGCCGACCGCGCCGTGGTCGGCGAGCTCGGCCATCTCCGTGAGCTCGGCGCCCTCCTGGCCGCGTGTGATCGCGGCGAGGAAGCCGACCGGGATCTCTGCCTGGGTCTGCGCGTCCTCGATCAGCGAGCCGAGCACGGCGGCCGAGTCGACGACCGGATCGGTGTTCGGCATCGCGAGGATCGCGCAGTAGCCGCCTGCTGCGGCGGCTGCGGTTCCCGAGGCGATCGTCTCCTCGTCCTCGCGGCCGGGAACGCGCAGGTGAACGTGCGGGTCGACGAAGGCCGGTGCCAGGACCAGCCCTGCGCCGTCGACCACGCGGTGCTCGTTCGCGTCGAGGCTCGTTCCGAGCTGCGCGATCGTGCCGGCGTCGACGCGCACGTCGCAGACCGAGTCGATTCCCTCGACCGGGTCGACGACGCGCGCGCCGCGCACCACGAGGTCGTCCTTGGACTTGTTCTTGCCGAAGAGCATCACGCGACCTCCAGCGGCTCGGGCGAGCGCACCGAGGCTGGGCCGGTCGTGAGCAGGTCGTAGAGCACGGCCATCCGCACGACGAGCCCGGCGCGCACCTGGATCTCGATCAGCGCGTCCGCGGCGTCCGCGACGAGCGGGTCGATCTCGACTCCGCGGTTCATCGGGCCGGGGTGCATCACCTTCTGGCCCGGGCGCAGCCGCTCGGGGGTCACGCCCCAGCGCGCGGTGTACTCGCGCAGCGAGGGAACGTAGTTCGCGCCCTCCTGCATCCGCTCACGCTGCATGCGCAGGACGTAGACGACGTCCGCGGCGGCGATCGCGCCGATGTCGTGCGAGAGCTCGCAGCCCATCGCCTCGATCCCCCGCGGGAGCAGCGGCGGCGGGCCGACCAGCGTCACGTGCGCGCCCATCAGCGTCAGCGCCTGGATGTTCGAGCGGGCAACGCGCGAGTGGAGGACGTCCCCGACGATCGCGACGTGCATGCCCTCGAGCGGGCCGACCTCCTCGCGGATCGTGTAGAGGTCGAGCAGCGCCTGCGTCGGGTGCTGGTGCTTGCCGTCGCCCGCGTTGACGATATGCGCCTCGGTGTAGCGGGCGACGAGCTGCGGCGACCCGATCTGCGGGTGCCGGATCACGATCACGTCCGGGTCGTAGGCGCCGAGCGTCAGCGCCGTGTCCTTGAGCGACTCGCCCTTGTCGACGGACGACCCCGCGGCCTTGATCGACATCGTGTCCGCCGAGAGGCGCTTGGCCGCGAGCTCGAAGCTCGACGACGTGCGCGTGGACGACTCGTAGAAGACGTTGACGACCGTGTGGCCGCGCAGCGTCGGCAGCTTCTTCACCTCCCGCTCGAGCGACCGCGAGAAGCTGCGCGCCGTCGCGAGCAGCCGCTCGACGTCCTCGCGCGTCAGGTCCCCGATCGAGATCAGGTGCCGCCGCGGCGGCTGCTTGGGCGGGAGGAAGTCCTCCCGCATGACGTGGATGTCACCCATTGGACTCCTTCTGGACGAGCAGGACGCGGTCGATCTCGTCCACCTCGACGAGCTCGACCTGGATGCGCTCGTCGCGGGCGGTGGGAAGGTTCTTGCCGACGTAGTCGGGCCGGATCGGGAGCTCGCGGTGGCCTCGGTCGACGAGCACGGCCAGCTGGACGCGCTCCGGGCGGCCGTAGTCGAAGAGCGCGTCGATCGCGGCGCGGATCGTGCGGCCCGTGTAGAGGACGTCGTCGACGAGGACGCACGTCATGCCCTCGAGCGGGAAGTCGACCGTCGTCGAGCGCACCAGCGGCTGCGCATGGCGGGGAGCCTCACCCGCGCGCACGTGGACGTCGTCGCGGTGAAAGGTGATGTCGAGCTGGCCGAACGCGACCTCGGTGCCCTCGAGCTCGGCGATCAGGCGTCGCAGCCGCTGCGCGATCGGCACTCCGCGCGTGTGGATGCCGATCAGGGCGACCCGCTCGAGGTCGGGGTTGGCCTCGACGATCTCGTGTGCGATCCGCGTCAGCGTGCGCTCGATCGCCTCGCCATCGAGGACAGTCTTCGCTGCTGAGGTCTGCGCGCTCAGGGCGCGCTCATGGCCGTGCTCACCAGTCGACTCCTTCTCGGCCTCACAGGACCGGGTTAAAGGGCTCGTTGTCGCCGCGGAACTCTACCCGCTCGTGCGGACGGCGTCGCGATCGGCCTCGGCGACCGGAAGAAGCACGTCGATCTCGTCGAGGCGGCGGTAGAACTCGATGCTCGGTCTCGTCCCGTCGCGCCGCGGCCCCGCAGCCTCGATCAGCGCGTCGAAGGTGGGCGCGATCCGCTCGTAGACCGCGGGCGGGTCGCCGCGGAGCCGAGCCCGCAGGTAGGCCCCGCCCGGGATCGTGGCCGTCTCCAGCCCGAGGGCGGCCGGGTCGTCGCCCTCCCGGATCTCCGCGCAGACGCGGTACTCGCCCGTCGAGGCGTCGTACGTCCCGAAGAACTTCCGCCCGCGAAGCCCGACCAGCCCTTCGAGCCGCTCCCAGCCCTTGGCCATCTCGGGCGGCTCGTCGTCGGTCTGCAGGAACATGACGTGCGTCTCCTCTTGGTGGACCGGCACCGCGTTGAGCTCACCCATCTCCACGGCACGAGCCTAACGCTGGACGGACGCAGCGGCGACCAACCACTCGACGCGGTAGTCGATCCGCTCGGGGAGCTCTCCCTCGGCGCGTGCGAGACCGGCCTCGTACTCGGCGTCCGAGATCAGGTCGAACGTCGAGATGTGACGCTCTCGGATCCGCTCGAGCCCATCCTCGCGGCCGAGCGAGTCGGTCTGGGTGAGCCGCACCAGATGCACCTCCCCGAAACCCGCGTCCACCAGCTCGCCTTCCAGCTCCGCCGCGGTCGGGAAGCGCGCGCGGTCGATCGCCTCCATCGACGGGAAGAGCGTGTTCAGCCAGAAGACGGAGAAGTAGCTCGGATCGAACGTCGCGACTGCGAGCCTGCCGTCAGAGGCGAGGACGCGCCGGAGCTCCGCGAACGCGCGCGGCCGCTCGACGAGATGGGCGGAGAGCCACATCACCGCGCGCTCGAACCAGCCGTCCTTGAAGGGCAACGCCTCGGCGCGGCCGAGCTTGAAGGTCGCGTCGGGCGCGTTGCGCCGCGCGACCTCGAGCATCTCGGGCTCGGCGTCGACGCCCCAGACCCGCGCGCGGCCGGCCAGCGCGACCTCGAGCCGACCGGTGCCGCAGCCGACGTCGAGCACGCGGCGGCCCTCGAGCCCGGCCTCGCGCTCGACGAGCCGGAAGAGCTCCCACCAGTTCTCGTCGACCGGCCGCACGCGGTCGTACGAGGCCGCCAGCCGCCCGAAGTCCGGTTCCGGTTTAGGTGTCAGAGATGAGATCGTCCGGGTCGGTGAGCGACTCGATCGCGTGCTGGGCCGCCTCGAGCTGCGACTCGGGCACCAGCACCTTCTGCGGAGCGTCCTCGATCGCCTGCGGGTGGTGCTCGACCGCGGTCTCGAGCTCGGACTCGATCCCCGCCGCGCGCAGCAGCTCCTGGATCTCCTCCGCCTCGGCGACGTCCTCGGCCAGCGCAACCTGGACGAGACCGCTCATGCAGGGACCTCGTGCTCGGGCGCAGGCGCCGGCTCGGAGGCCTCGCGCCGTTGCAGTGCGCCGCCCTTGACGAGGCGCGGCGCTCCCCGCTCGGCGAACGGCACGTCGATCACGTCGAAGTCCTTGGGCACCACGGTGTCGGGGAAGATCGTACGCGCCTCGCGGGCGATCTCGGGGCCGAAGTAGCGGTTCGACAGGTGCGTGAGGGCGAGCAGGCCGACCTCGGCCTCGCGCGCGATCTCGGCAGCCTCGAGCGCGGTCGAGTGGTCGGTCTCCCGAGCCCGCTCGCGCTCTTCGTCCAGAAACGTCGCCTCGTGCACGAGCACCTCCGCCCCACGCGCGGCCTCGAGCACCGACCCGGAGGAGGCGGTGTCGCCGCTGAGGACGACCTTGCGCCCGGGACGTTCCGGCCCGAGGACGTCCTCGGGCTTCACCGTCCGGCCGCCTGCCACCTGCACGGGCTCGCCCGCCTGGAGGAGGCCTCGCTCCGGGCCCGCCGGCACACCGAGCGCGTCGGCCGCGCCCACGTCGAAGCGGCCGGGCCGCGCGTGCTCCACGAGCGCGAAGCCCAGCGACTCGACGCCGTGCGCGACCGGGAAGGTGACGAGGTCGTAGTCGCCCCGCTCGAGCACGTCGCGCGGACGGAGCTCCACCAGCTCGACGCGGTAGGTGAGCTTCCCGAAGACGCGGCGCAGCGTGCCGAACAGGTCCTTCAACCCGCGCGGGCCGTAGATCGTCAGGGGCGTCTCCCGACCCCGGAGCGCGAACGTCTTCAGCATCCCGGGCAGGCCGAGGTAATGGTCGGCGTGGAAGTGCGAGACGAAGACCTCCCGCAACTCGACCAGCCCGACCGCGGACCGCAGCAGCTGCCGCTGCGTGCCCTCGCCGCAGTCGAACAGCAGCCGCTCGCCGCCACGCCGCAGAAGCAGGGCCGAAGGCGCGCGCTGCGCGGTCGGAACCGAGCCCGAAGTGCCGAAGAAGACGAGGTCCAGGTCCACGCGGGAGAGTCTAGTTTCGGCTGCCTCAAGCCACCCGGGCCGAACGTCGATATCCGTTCAGGAACTGAGGCCCGGCTTGCGACTGCTGACGTCACAGAGATCGAACCTGCGCGACGCGACCGAGCGATCGCTCACGCTGCTGCGCGTCTTCCTCGGCGCCAGCGCGCTGATCCTCGCGATCGGCGCGGTCGTCCTCAGCACCGTTCTCACGCGCACCCTCACCGAGCAGTCGCTCGCCGACCATCGCGAGAGCCTCACGCAGTACGTGGACGGCGTCCTCCGCTCGGCGCTCATCCGCGACGACAAGCTGCGCGTCGGCCCTCACGTCTCCTCGGTGCTGCTCGGCGAGCTCCGGCGCGACCCGAACCTCGTCACGGTCAAGGTCTGGCGCCCCGACGGCGTGCTCGCCTGGACGAACCGCGCCCAGGGCCGGATCGGCAAGCGCTTCGGCGAGGAGGACGAGCTCGAGGAGGCGCTGCACGGCCACACCGCCGGCTCGGTCGGCGGGCTCGACGAGGACGAGAACCAGGTCGAGCACTCTCTCGGCTTCAACCAGCTGCTCCAGGTCTACGCGCCCGTCCTCGGCTCCGACGGCAAGACTGTCCTCGGCGCGTACGAGATCTACGCCGACCCGGCCGACCTCGAAGCTGCGCTCGCCTCCCGGCGCCACGTCATCTGGGGCGCGGTCGCGCTGGTCTTCCTGGCCCTCTGGACCGCGCTCGCGCTGCTCGTTCGCAGCGCATCCAGCACGCTCCGCCGGCAGACGAGGGAGCTCAAGGAGCGGTCGCGCGCCCTGATGGACTCCTACCAGCAGCTCGAGGAGAGCTCGCAGGCGGCGATCGAGAGCCTGAACGCGACCGTCGAGGCGAAGGATCCGAACACCGCCGGCCACTCGATGCGCGTCCAGCGCGTTGCGCTCGCGATCGGCGAGGAGCTCGGCCTGCCCCCCGCGCGCCTGGACGCCCTCCGCTTCGGCGCGCTCTTCCACGACATCGGCAAGATCGCCGTCCCCGACGCCATCCTGCTCAAGCCGGGAGAGCTCAACTACTGGGAGAACGCCCAGATGAAGACGCACCCGGCCGAGGGCGCGCGCATCGTCGGTAAGTTCGGCCGCCTGAAGGAGGCCGTGCCGATCATCCGCCACCATCACGAGCGCTGGGACGGCCAGGGTTATCCCGACGGGATGGCCGCCGACGAGGTCCCCCTCGAGGCTGCGATCACCGGCCTGGCCGAGGCGTGGGACGCGATGACGACGGACCGGCCCTACCGCGCCGCCCTCTCGCCGGAGGAGGCGTTCGCCGAGGTCCGCGTGGGGACAGGGACGCAGTTCGCGCCCGAGGTCGTCGACGCGTTCTTCCAGGCCGCGGCCCATCGTCCCGAGACTCTCGGGCTCGACGGGCCGGCCGCCGCGCTCCGCGCCGGCTAGCCGCCGTTAGGCTTCGTCGCGTGGAGAGCGGCTCGGTCCGTGAGCTGTTGCGCCGGGAGTCGGTCGCGGACGAGTACGCGGAGATCCGCGAGCTCTGGAAGCGCCACTCGATCGCCGAGGAGAACCGCGACCTCCCGGGCCTGATCTCCACGCTGACCGACGACTGCGTCTACGAGCTCGTCCAGACCGGCAAGCGCTGGGAGGGTCACGAGGGCGCGACCCGCTTCTACCTCGGCCTGCTCGGCGCGTTCCCCGATATCGACTTCCAGCTGACCGACATCGTGATCGGGCCGCAGGGCGTCTGCGAGGAAGCGGACGTGACCGGGACGCACCAGGGTGAGTGGCTCGGAATCCCGCCCTCCGGCGAGCACCTCGCCTGGAAGGTCGCGATCTTCTTTCCGTGGGACCGGGACCGCCGCCTGTTCCGCGGCGAGAAGGTCTACACCGCGGGCCTCCCACTCCCCCTGACCTAGGGGAGTAGCAGGCGCTCGCCCGGGCGGATCAGCGTCGCGCCCAGGTGGTTCTCGCGCTGGATCTTCCACACGCCGTCGCGCGGGTCGCCCGCATAGTGCGTCGCCGCGATCGACCAGAGCGTGTCGCCGGGCCTGACCGTGTAGCGGACCGCCTGCCCCGCGCCCTGCGAGGAGCGCGCGACGACAGCCCACACGACCAGAGCGAGAACTGCCAGAAGAAGTACCTTCCCGAACATATGTTCGCCATACTAGAGCGAACACGTGTTCGTGTCAAGCCTGCGCGGAGGCCTCCAGGAACTGCCCGGCCTTCCAGGCGAGCTCACCGTCGACGTGGACCTCCCCCTCGCTGCGGAGGTCGCAGACGAGATCCCAGTGCAGCGCGGACTCGTTGCGCCCGCCGAGCTCCTTGAAGGCGGCGCCGAGCGCGACGTGCATCGTGCCGCCGATCTTCTCGTCGAAGAGCGTGTTGTTCGTGAACTCGTCGATCTCGTAGTTGAGCCCGAACGCGACCTCGCCGAGCCGGCGCGCGCCGTCGTCGAGATCGAGCACCGCGTCGAGGAACTCCGAGCCGCGGGCGGCTTCGGCGGCGACCACGCGGCCCTCCTCGAAGCTCAGGCGGATGTCGTCCACCTCGCGGCCCTGGAAGAGCGCGGGGAACGCGAAGCGGATGTGGCCCTCGGTCTCGGTCTCGACCGGGCTCGTGTAGACCTCGCCGTCGGGCATGTTGTAGCGGCCGTCCGCGGACTCCCACGCGCGCCCGTCCACGACGACGCGGAGGTCGGTGTCGGGGCCGACGATACGCAGCTCGCGGGCGCGGCCGAGGGACGCCGCACGCTGCGACAGCTCGGATCTCGTCGCCTGCCAGTGGGCGACGGCGTCGCCGTCCTCCTCGACGTGGCAGGCCCGGTAGACGAAACGCTCGTACTCGTCCACCGACATGCCGGCGTCCTGGGCCTGCGCCGGAGTCGGGAACAGGACGCCGCACCAGCGCAGGTCGCCGGTCGAGATCCGGGCCCAGCGCCGACTGGTCAGCCCGCGCGTCGCCGCGATCAGCCGCTGGTGCCGCTCGGCGGGCGCGCTGCCGAGGGCGCGCGTGTTTTCCTCGGCCCAGATCGTGACGATCGCGTCCAGGCAGTCGATCTCGTCCTCGGCGACGGGAGAGACGAAGTCGAGCTGCTCGTCGGTGCCCTCCCTGATCAGGAGCTCGGGCAGCTCCTCCAGGTCGACGTTCACGTACGGAAGTGCGCCTGCGTTGAGGGCGGCACGGTAGATCTCGGTCGCGAGCGGAGCCCCGATCGCCGACGTGTCGATCCGCAGGACCTTCCCCGGCTCGAGCTCGAGCGAGTAGCCGGCGATCAGCTCGGCCAGGCGCGCCAGCCGCGGGTCGGTCATCTACGAGCTGGGCCGACGCGGAACGCGGAGCTGACGTAGACGCTCACGCGCGAGGGATTCATGGTCGCCTGCATCCGGATGGCGAAAACGTACCGCCCGCGCTTGAGTCGGCGCGCCGGGAACGTGACGACGCGTTTCTTCGCCTTGATCCTTCCTGCGACGACGGCCAGCGCCCCCTTCGGACTGCCCCGGATCAGCCGCTTCGCGATCGTCCGCCTGCTCGTCCCGGCCTTGAAGATCGCCGCTCGGAAGACGGCCTCCTCCTGCGCCCCCACGCGGAAGCTCCAGCGCGTGGTGCGCGGCGACCGGACCCGCGTGAGGTCGCCCCACGAGACGAGGGGCGAGACGATCTTGGCGGTGTGGTTCCAGGCCGTGGGAGTGCTCTGGCAGTTGCCCTTCGTGTCCGCGATGGTCTGCTTGACCGAGGTGTAGGAGGGCCGATGCGACCCGTTCGCGCGCTCGAGCCCGCTCTGCCAGTGCGAGAGCTGCGGCTCGTCCTCGAGCAGGAAGAAGCTGAGCGAGCTGACCGTCGGGTCGCATTCGGCGGTCGTGATCGCGTTCGCGTAGTAGGCCGCCTGCGTCGTCTCGTCGATCGTCGGGATCGTCTCGGTGCCCGTGTAGAAGCCCGCGAGGGCCGGCTGGATCGCGACCTGCCAGCCGATCTCGTCGAGCTCCAGCCGGAGCGGCGGCGTGAACGTCGACACGCCGGTCTCGGGGAGCGTCGGCTGCGCCGTTCCGTGGAAGGCGTCCCACACGGCCTGCTTGATCCGGTCGAGGTTCGTGAGCCCCGCGTTCGGCCACGCGTACCCGACTCCGGGCGGGTCCGTGTTCTTGAGCGGGTAGGGGTGGAACGCGAGCTCGTCCATCAGCGGCTTCGTCCGGCCGCTGGCCCGGTAGGCCGCGCCGAGGTCGTGGAGGAAGCGGACCGGGGAGCGCGAGATGTTGCTCTTTGCGTTCGGGTTGTCGTTGCCGCGCGGCGAGAGGCCGACGCCGATCACCGTGATCGCCGGATTGACCGTTTTGAGCGCGTCGTACGAGCGCGCGAGCACGGGCTCGTACGCGACCGCCGAGAGCGGCTTGCCCTCAGCGCTGTACTGCGGGAGCCAGAAGTACGGCTGGTTCGGCTCGTTGCCGATCACGTAGTCCTTCACCTGGGGGAACGCCTTCGCTACCTGGCCGACGAACGAGGCGAACGCCGCGGGCGCAGACGCCGACGAGCTGATGTCCCTCGCGCTCTTCGGTCCGACCAGGAACACGACTCTGATCCCGGCCGCCTGGGCGAGTGGGAGCTCGGCGGCGATCGCGGCCTGGCCAGGGATCGTCGTCGGCTTCGCGGGGTCCCAGCCGATCGAGATGCGGTTCTGGGTCAGGCCGATGTCCTTCAGCGTCTTGAAGAAGCTCGTCGGGTTGCTCTTGCCGCCGTCGTCGCTCACCCCGATCGCCAGCCCGCCCTGGGCTCCGCCGGCCAGCGCCAGAGCAGCGCAGGCGCAGGCGATCAGCCCCGAAATCCTCGTCAACGTCTCTCCTCGCTCGATCGACCCACTCCTAGCATGTCCGGCGGCGGTCGTATGGCGGCTTTTCGTCATCGCTCGCCGTCTGCCTGCACAGGAGCGCGAGGCTCGAGCGCCTCGAGCAGCGTGTCGAGCAGCGCCCCGGCGCCGAACCGTACAGGATCGTCCGCGGGCAGGCCCGTCTCTTCGGCCGCCTCCCCGATCGCCCTCCGGGCCTCGTCTTCGTCGAGATGCCCGGTGTTGATCGCGAGGCAGGCGACGCGGGCCGGACGGAGAGGCAGGGCGATCCGCTCGTGCAGCTCGACGAGCTCGGGCAGGCCCGGAAGCGGGTAGCCGGGGTAGCCCTCGATCTCAGTCGAGCCGGCGCGGTGGCAGAGCACGAACGCGTGCGGCGCCGAGCCGTGGATGAGGCCGAGCGTGACACCCGAGTACGCGGGGTGCGAGAGCGAGCCCTGGCCCTCGACGAACAGGAGTTCGCCGCCGAGCCGGTAGCCCTCGACGACGAGCCGCTCCGCCGCGCCGGCGAGGAAGTCGGAGACGACTGCATCCACCGCGATCCCCCAGCCCGCGATCGCGATCCCGGTCTGGCCGGTCGGGACGAAGACGGAGCGGAGGCCGCGGCGGCGGGCTTCGAGGTCGAGCTCGAGCGCGACCGTCTTCTTGCCGATCGCGCAGTCGGAGCCGACCGTGAGCGCGATCCTCGCCGGGATCTCGAGGTTCTCCCCGGTCGGGACGTTCAGATCGGGCGGCGGCCTGCGCAGGTCACGGAGCTCGACGCGGTGACGAGCGGCGAGCTCCGAGAGCTCGGGGTCGTCGGCGAGGAACTCGTGCAGCCCGTTCTCGACGTCGAGTCCCGCCTCGATGCACGCCTTCAGCAGCTCGCGCCAGGCCGGCGGGAAGCGGCCGCCCTGCGTTGCCACGCCGACGAGCGCGGTCGTGGGCTCCAGGTGGAGCGCCTCGGCAACCGTGGCCACGACCGGGATCCCGTCCTGCGTCTCCCCCGCCCGCGTCGAGTCGAGGACCGCGATGGTCGGGTGCGGCCCGTAGCGGATCACCCCGCGGGCGGTCTTGCCGTAGTGCGGGTCGCCGGAGCGACCCTCAGCGAGGATCAGGTACCGCTTCGGTGACACCGAGACCGGGGCTGTCGGGAGGAAGCTGGACGCCGTCGACGAGCTCGACGCCGGGCCAGGGGTCGTCGGCCAGGAGCAGGTTTCCGTCCAGGTCGACGTGGTCGAAGAGGCTCGCGATCTGCGCGCCCGCCGAGACCGCGAGGCCGGACTCGTTCATGCAGCCGAGCATCAGGCCTAGCCCGAGCGCGCGGGCGGCGTGCGCCATCCGCACCGCCTCGCGGATCCCGCCCGACTTCGCGAGCTTCACGGTCAGCCCGTGCGCCCGCTCCACGCAGGCGGCCACGTCGCCGAGCGTGTGGCAGTCCTCGTCCACGTAGATCGGGAGCGGCGAGCGCCGCTTCAGCTCGGGGCCGTCCGGGTCGCCGGCCGGCAGCGGCTGCTCGCAGTACTCGACGCCGAGGCTCTCGAGCTCAGGGATCGCCTCCAGCGCCTCGTCGAGCGACCAGTACTCGTTCACGTCCACCTGGAGCGGGACCTCGGAGACCCCGCGCACGGCCCGAACCCGCTCGACGTCGAGGCCGTCCCGGCCGCCGAGCTTCAGCTTCAGCCGCTCGAAGCGGCCGCGGACCTTCTCCGCGCGCCGCGCCATGTCGTCGGGGTCGCCGAGCCAGATCGTCCACGAGGTCGGCGGCCCCTCGCGCGGAAGACCGAGCAGGCGCCAGACCGGAAGCCCCGCGAGCTTTCCGCAGAGGTCGTGGAGCGCCGCGTCCAGCGCCGCCTTCGCAGCCTGCTCCCCCGGGCGCTCCCGCAGCCGAGCCTCGATCGCCTCGAGCGCGAACGGGTCGTCGCCGAGCAGCTCGTCCGCCGACTCGAGGAACGCGAGCGCGGAAGCGGCCGTCTCGTCGTAGCGGTCGACGGGCGTCGCCTCGCCGAAGCCGCTGAGCCCGTCGTGTCGGATCTCCACGAACACGACCTCCGCCTCGTCCGCCGCGCCGCGGGAGATGACGAACGTCTCCGCCATCCGCAGCGTCGCGACCCGGGCCTCGAGCTCCACGGGCGATACCTTAGAGCCGTTGGCCGGCTTCACCGCGTACCTGCGGCGCCTCGATCCGCATCTCCCGCGCACGGTCTGGCTCGTGCAGTCGGGCGGCGTGGTCAACTCGTTCGGGAGCGGGATCGTCCTCCCGTTCATCGTCATCTACCTCCACAACGTCCGCGGGATCTCGTTCGCGGAGTCTGGCTTCGCGCTCGCGACGGCCGGCGCCGCCGCGCTGCTCGTCGGGCTCGCGGCCGGCCCGACAGTCGACCGCATCGGCGGCCGGAACACGCTTCTCCTCGGCCTCCTGCTTCAGGCGGCCGCGTTCGCCCTGTTCCCGCTGATCCGGGAGCCGTGGCAGGCCTTCTCGCTCCTGGCGCTCGAAGGCGCCGGCACCGCCTGCTTCTGGCCCGGCCAGTCGACGCTGCTCTCACGCCTCACGTCCCCTGACGAACGGCACTCGGCCTACGCACTGCAGAGGGTCAGCATGAACCTCGGGATCGGGATCGGGGCGCTCGTAGGCGGCCTGATCGCGACCACGGCCCACCCCGGGAGCTTCACCGTGCTGTTCCTGCTCGACGCGGCCACGTTCCTCGTGTTCGCAATGATCCTCTCGACGGTCACCGAGCCGTCGCCCGACTCATCCGAAACCCGCGACGAGGGAAACGAGGGCGGCTACAGAGCCGTCCTGCGCAACCGCAACTTCGTCGCGCTCCTGGGGCTGAACGTCCTGTTCGTCGCGGTCGGGTACGAGGTGTTCGCGCTCCTACCGCCCTTCGCCAAGAACTACGCAGGCGTGAGCGAGCGCTGGATCGGGCTGATCTGGCTCGGCAACACCCTGCTGATCGTGCTGATCCAGCTTCCCGTCGCCAAGGCGCTCGAGGGCAGGCGCCGGATGGCCGCGCTCGCACTCATGAACGTCCTGTGGGCGGTGGCCTCGCTGATCGTCCTCGCGGCCGGGGAGTGGCTGACCGCGGGCTCGGCTGCGCTCGTCTTCGTCGGCGCAACGATGGTCTTCGCGGTCGGCGAGACGCTACAGGGCCCGACGCAAGCGCCCCTTGTCGTGGACCTCGCGCCTGACCATCTACGCGGCCGCTACTTCGCGCTCAGCGCGATGTCCTGGAGCGCCGGCGGCATCCTCGGACCGCTGGTCGGAGGCGCGCTGCTCGGGTGGCACCCGTACGCCGTGTGGCCGCTCGCAGCCGGGGTGTGCCTGTTTTCTGCCCTCGGCTGCCTGGCCCTCGAGCGCCGGCTCCCGGAGGGCGTGCGGCGAACGCCGAGGCCCGAGCCCGTCACGGTGACCCCGATCACCCCGCCGCTAGACTTGGCCCCCGAGCGCCTGTAGCTCAGGGGATAGAGCGCGCGCCTCCGGAGCGCGAGGTCGCAGGTTCGATTCCTGCCAGGCGCATCCACGATCTGGTCTGGACGCCGAACGACCGGCTCAGGAAGGGCGCTGCGGCAGCCCGCCTCCAGTTCCTACACTTGGTCTTGGCGTCCGGGGCGTTCGACGGTAAGACCCGGGTCTACCGCCATAGACCTATCCCCCCAGGTCCGCCTCGGGCGCATCTCAGCGTCCGGCCTCACACGCCGCCAACGCGAGCCTCAGCCCCAGGGCCAGGCGCCCTTGGTGCGCAGCTCCGTCGCGACGCCGTCTCTGATCGCGAAGATGCGCACCCGATGGCCTGGGCCTTCGGGCGGGAGCAGCGCCTTCGGAAGCTCGAAGTGGAAGCCGAAGAGCCCCTTGTGGGGGAAGATCCGGTGCGGCAAGAGCTGGTCGGTGGGGCTCGCGAAGACCTCCTTGCCGTCGGCGATCACCGCGATGCTGTCCGCCCGATGCGTGAGGGCGGGCTCGGCCGCCCAGCCGCTGAAGCCGAGCAGCCGCCCCGGGAAGAGCTGCACCAACCCCCGCAACGCCCCCGCCCGCACGGGGACACGAGTGCCGTCCGACGACACGAGCAGCTCGCGGCCGCCTCGCCGGACGAGCGTGGTCGTCGTGCTGCTGCCGCGGAGCTCCTCGAGTGTCCGCGTCCCCCCGTCTCGGCGAACCAGCAGCACGCCCACGTCGTTGCGGCCGTTGTGCAGGGCATCCTCGGGCACCATTGCGGCGAAGCTCGTCCCGCCGCTTCCCTCGAAGGTCCGGGTCATCGCCGCGATGCGCCCGTTGATCGCGATCGCGACGTTCTCGTTCTGCCCGTGCCGCCCGGTCAGGCGCCCCTCTACCCAGGTCGGGAGGAGGTCGGTGCGCTTGTCGACCACGCTGAGGAGTTGCTGCCCCTGGAGCTCGACACCTGCACCCTCGCTCGGCCGCACCGGGAGCTCCGAGAGCTCGCGGCCGACCAGGTCGGGGTCGGGGCCGATCCGGTAGAGAGACGACGGCGTGCCCCCGAACGTCCCGAGCTGCTGGGCGAGCGCCTGGGCGCGCCGCGCCTGCAGCACGGACAGCGGGGCGCTCACCGCCTTGCCGCCCCCGAGCTCGATCCGCACGGTCGCGTCGGAGGGCAGCCGCCGGCCGATGAGCGTATGCCCGTCGACGTGCCACGGAATGTGGACGCCGAGCACGTGGGCGATCGTCGGGACGATGTCGATCGTCCGGGCGAAGCCGTCATCGATCCGGGCCACGTGCTGGTTCGGGAGCTTCACGAAGAGCGGCACGAACGCGATGTCCTGGAGGTTCCCGGGCGTTGGCCGCCGGCGGGGCTGCCCGTTGCGGTTGCTGACGCCGTGGTCGGCGACGACGATCACGAGCGCCCTGTTGTAAATGCCTTTGGCCTTGAGGCGCCGCATGATCAGCCCGAGAGCGCGGTCGGTGTATCCGACCTGGAGCAGGTAGCGCTGGTCGGCCTGGAGCGACGGCCACGCCTGCGACCAGCGGTTGTGCTGGATCCCCCGCAGCAGCGGCGCCTGCACCCCGTAGCGCCGTCCGGACGGCAGGTACAGGTAGGGCACGTGCGGCAGGAGCGAGTGCAGGACGTACAGCGTCGGCCTGCCGTTGCGCGCGAAGAGCGACGTGAACCGGCAGATGTTCCTCCCGCACGGCTGGATGGGCCCCGACTCGCTCGCCTCGTTCGACTTCTCGACGGCCTCGTGCTTGCCGAAGTTCCCCCAGCTGTCGCTGATGGCCGGGATGTGCTCGGCATACGGCTCCGGCAGGACGAGGTGCAGGTAGACGATGCCCGCATCGGACGTGAGCGACCGGGTGGTGTCGGACACGGCCGAGGGCGAGGCGCCGCGCACCTCTTTGCAGAGCTTCACAGGGCAGAGCTGCGTGAGCGACTCGACCGCGCGCACGCGGTAGCTCCCGCCGAGGAGCGTGAAGATGTTGTTCGGGTGGTCGGCGAAGATCGGTAACGGCTTCGGCCCGGTGTTGGGCGGGAGGATTCCCGTCAGGATCGCCGGGACCGCGACCTCCGTCAGCCACTGCACCGTCGTCGCGCTGCGGAACCAGGTCGAGTCGTGCGCGAGCGCGGCGAAGTTCGGGTAGCGCTGTGCGTCGATGTGCTCGTCCTTGTTCATCAGCGCCACCGGCGCGAACTCGTCGAAGACGACCAGGACGACCGGCGTGGTCGAGGTCACGCGCCGCTCGTGCACCGTCGGGTTGTGGACGAAGACGAGCTTCGAGGCCCCGGAGTCGAACAGGAAGAGCGCGAGGAAGATGAACGGGGCGGGCACGAGCACGGTCAGGAAGGAACCGACCGCCGGGATTCGCCGGTAGAGCAGGGCGCCCAGGACGCCGACCGCAGCGGCGAGAACGAGCACGCCGACGCCCGAGAGCGCCGTCCGGTTCGTGAACGCGTGCAGCCCGATGACGGCGACCAGCGCGGCGATGAAGACGAGGTGCACGATCTCCGCCGCCGCCCGGCTGGCGAGCCCCACGAGCAGCTCGGCGGCCAGCAGCACGGCCGGCGGTACGAGGACGAGCGCCAGGGCGAAGAGGACGATCTGCCAGCTGGTGGAGCGCCGCACCGCGAAGAACTCCGGGTTCCGCCCGAGGATGTCGAGCAGCGGCTGCGCGAGCGCGAACGCCGAGAGGACGACGAGCTGAGCGCCGCGCGTCAGCGTCGTTCGGACGAAGCTCGGCTCAGGCCTTGGCTCGGGCAAGGTAGAGCGTCCGCGCGCCGTCGGCGAGGCTCTCCGAGCGCACGAGGTCGAAGCGCTCCTCGAGGCAGCGCTCGAACCACTCGGCCCGGTAGTCGGGATGGTCTCCGGGCCGCTTGCGCGCGAGCAGGCGGCGGGCCATCGGGTCCTCGGGCGAGACGAACTCGATCACGACCGATCCGGTCGCGCCGCGGAGCCAGTCGAGAAACTCGGCGATCGGGACGTTGCCTGCGATCGAGACGTGGTGGATGAGCGCCAGGCAGAGCGTGAGGTCGGGCTTCCCCCGCTCGAGCAGCGGGCGGCGCTCCCGCGCCCTCCACCCGAGCGCCGGAGGCGGGTCGACGATGTTCGCGACGAGCGGCAGGATCCGCTTCTCGCGCTCGGCCCCGAGCGCTCCGTACAGGCGGTCCACGACGACGCTGTCCGCGTCCATCGCGACCACGTAGTCGGCCTTCTCGGCGGCGATGCGCGCGTGGACGCCCTCGTTGCAGCCGAGGTCCCAGACGAGCCGCGGGCCCTCGCTCGCAACCGCGTCCCTGACGAAGGCCGCCTTCCGCCCGGCGTCCTCGCGCTCGTAGGTCGTCTCGAGCGTGTAGTCCTTCCAGGCCGAGCGCTCGCCCTTCCAGCGCAGGCGGCGGATCATCCGCTCGAGCCCCTTGATGTTCGCGACGATCAGCTCCGGGCGGAAGCCGGCTGACTTGAGCTCGCCCTTGAGGTCGTCGTCGCGCGCCTCGTAGCGCCGCTCCAGCCGGTCGTGCATGACGACGTGCGTGAAGGTGCCGCGCCGGAAGCGGTCGCGCGCAGAGAGGAGGCTCCGGCACTCGTGCGGCGAGATCCCGTCGAGGCTCCCGCGCAGCCAGGGCTGGAACGGCACGTCCTTCCAGGCCTGCAGCAGGAGCGGGTAGAGGAAGAGCATGCAGAACTGTCGGTAGCCCGCCCAAGGCTCGCCCCCGCGCAGCTGCTCGAACGAGCCGACGTCGATGAAGATCGGCTCGGCGCCCCGGAACTGCACGTTGTACGGGGAGGAGTCCTTGAGGATCATTCCCGCCTCGACCGCGCGGCGCACGAGCGCGAGCTGGAGCAGCGCCGCGTCGCGGAGCATCGAGAACGACCACTCGTAGGGGTAGGAGACGAACGGGATCACGTCGTGCTCGAGCACGCCCGCGACCCCACCGTGGATTGCGTCCGGAATCTCGGGGACGTCGTCGACCTCGCGCGTGCCGACGAGGCTTCCGTCCTGCTCGAGCTCCTCGAAGAGGGCCGACGACGAGAGCGCCCGCCAGTCGGCGAGCCCCTGCTCGCTCAGGAGCCGGAGGACCCGGCCGTTGCTCGTGAAGATGCGGCTGTCGGGATCGCGGAACGACCCCGGCTCGAGACCCGAGAGCGCGCCTGCCGCCTCCAGGTCATCCCGCCGCGTCGTCAGCTCGGCGTGCTCTCGTCCT
The DNA here is from genome assembly GCA_963716865.1 of uncultured Actinomycetes bacterium. Classification (GTDB taxonomy): domain Bacteria; phylum Actinomycetota; class Thermoleophilia; order Gaiellales; family Gaiellaceae; genus AC-32. Next base: position 123,570 of record CAVQUF010000005.1, on the reverse strand, counting down.
CGGCGGGCGCGGGCTTCCCGATGTGAAGGAACCGGCGCAACCGGCGCCAGTAGATCTTCGCGAGGACACCGATTCCGGCGATGCCCGCGGCGAGTCCCTGCAGGAACATGCTGCCGCTGCCGGGATCGATGTAGCCGAGAATCATCTTCATGCCCCTAGAACGAGAGCACAGGGTAAGCGCTGGCCCGGACGTGCGCAAGCAGGTGCCGATCGACCCGCTCGGACACTAGGCAACCGGGCGCCTCCGGGTTACCCTTTTGCCACGCGTGAGCGCCGTCACCGCGTACCTGCGCAGCTTGAACCCGCAGCTGCCCCGACCCGTCTGGCTGCTCGAAGCCGGTGGGGTGGCCAACTCGCTCGGGAACGGGATCGTCCTCCCCTTCCTGTTCATCTACCTGAACGACGTCAGGGATTTCGGCTCTGCGACGTCGGGGGTGATCGTCGCCACGATCGGCGCCGTCGCCCTCGCCGCGGGCCTCCAGTCCGGCCGGCTGATCGACCGGATCGGCCCTCGGGCGACGCTGGTCGCGTCGCTGGCCCTGCTCGCCGTCGGCTACGGCGGCTTCCCGTTCGTCCGCGAGCCGTGGCAGGCGTTCGTCCTCGCGGCGATCGCAGGGGCCGGGAACGGCGGCTTCGCGCCGGGCCACTCGAGCCTGCTCGCGACGCTCACCTCGCGAGAACAGCGAAACGCGGCCTACGCAGTCCAGCGCACGACCGACAACCTCGGCTTCGGCGTGGGCGCCCTGGTCGGCGGGCTGATTGCCACGACGCAGGTTCCGAACAGCTTCACGCTGCTCTTCCTGCTCGACGCGATGACCTTCATCGCGTTCATCGCGCTGCTGATGTTCGTCCCCGCCGTGCGTCCGGCGCAGGGCGCCGCCCGCGTGGCCGGCCGCTACGCGGCCGTCCTCCGCGACCGGGTCTTCCTCTGGCTGCTCCTCGTGATCGCGACGCTGGTCGCGGCGGCCTACGCGCAGATCGCGACGGTGCTCCCGCCGTTCGCGAACCAGCACGCCGGCGTCAGCGAGGCCGGCATCGGCGTCATCTTCTTCGTCAACACGGTCGTGATCGTGGTCGCCCAGCTGCCGCTGGCCAAGGCGATCGAAGGCAGGCGACGCCTGAGCGTGCTCGCGCTCTCCGCCGGGATCTTCGCGGTGACGAGCCTCGGCGTCCTCGCGGTCGGCTACTGGCTCACGTCGAGCGTCGCGGTCGTCGCGTTCTGCGGCGTGATCGTCGTCTTCAGCCTCGCCGAGTGCCTGCACGGCGCCGTCCAGAACCCGCTGATCGCCGACCTCGCGCCGGAGCACCTGCTCGGCCGCTACATGGCGTTGCGCACGATCTCCTGGCAGGTCGGCTTCATGGCGGGCCCGGCGATCGGAGGCCTCCTCCTCGCCAGCTCGCCCGCCGGCCTCTGGCTCGGCGCCGCCGCGGCCTGCGCTCTTGCCGGCGCGGGCTCGGTCGCGCTCGGGCGCCGGATCCCCGCAGACGCGGCCTACACGCCCGTGCCGGAGAGAGGTCCGGCGCAAGAGTTGCCGATAGAATGGCGAACTCTCAAAGTGCGACTCGACGACCCCCTCAGTACCAGTGCCAAGCCTGCCCCGCATCAAGCGCCCGAGGCCCCGCACGCCCACACGGGAGGTCGTCGCCCGGCCTGAGCCGAGGCTCGGAGAGCAGAACGCGCACGACCTAACCTGGATCCACCTCGACGCGCCCACGACCGAGGAGACGACCGCGCTCGCCGAGCGCTTCGGCTGGCACCCGCTCGACCTCGAGGACGTGCTCTCGAAGCGCCAGCGCCCGAAGGTCGACGAGTACCCCGACTACCTCTTCGTCGTCCTCCACTTCCCCGTCTACGACAAGGCGGTGCAGCGCCTGAACGCCGCCGAGCTCGACCTGTTCATCGGCCAGGACTACCTCGTCACCCTGCCGGCGGTCGAGCTGCTGCCGGTCACCAGGCTCTTCCACCGCTGCGAGGAGGACCCCGCGCTGCGCGACCAGCTCTTCTCGAAGGGCTCGGGCTACCTCCTCTACCACATCCTCGACGACCTCTTCGACTACTGCTTCCCGATCCTGGACAAGATCGGGCACAAGCTCGACTCGATCGAGGACGACATGTTCGAGAAGCGCGCCGAGGACGTCGTCCGCGACATCTCCAACGTCAAGCAGGAGATCATCTCCTACCGCAAGATCATCAAGCCTGAGCGCTCGACGCTCCGGCTGCTCGAGCGGCAGATCGAGCGCTTCCTGCCCGAGGAGCTGGAGCTCTACTTCGACGACATCGTCGACGCCGCCGAGCGGATCTGGGATCTCCTCGACAACTTCAAGGAGGTGATCGAGGGGCTCGAGTCGACGAACGAGTCGGTCATCTCGCACCGGCAGAACGACATCCTCCGAATCCTGACCGTCTTCTCCGTCGTGCTCCTCCCGCTGACCCTGATCACCGGGATCTTCGGGATGAACGTCACGTTCCCCGGCTTCGAGACCCAGGAGGCCTGGTGGGTGATCGTCCTCGCGATGATCGGCGTCCTGGGCGGGCTGCTCGGCTTCTTCCGCTACAAGCGCTGGCTCTGAACTACCCGCCGTTTCGTCCTTCCTGAAGACGCTTCTGGTAGAGGAGCTGCCGGTAGCCGATCGGTGTCTCATGGGTCGCGCCGACGAGCTCGTACCCAAGCCGTGGGTAGAGGTCAGGAGCCTGGAACTCGTGAGTGTCGACGACCACCGTCTCGCATCCTCGAGCGGTAGCCTCACGCTCTGCCGCCGCTATCAGCCGGCGACCAAGGCCCTGCCCACGCAGCGTCTCGTCGACCCAGAGATACTCGATGCGGGCATAGCCGCCCCACGTGAAGCCGTCGACTCCGGCGACGAGCCTGCCGTCTTCGTCGCGCAGGAAGCAGCTGAGGGATCGCCCGTCCCGGAAGCCCGTCTGGCCGGCGTTGTACTCGTACAGGCGATCTCGCAGCTCTCTTCGGTCCAGCTCTGCCGCGCCGTCCGTGATCACGATGACGAGGTCCGCATCGTCAGGCACGCCTCGATCCTAGGCCAGACTCCTTCAAGCCGAGCGACCGATGAGGCGACTAAGCGCGACACGTAGCTCCTGCATACGATCCCGCATCATGCGATGATCTTCGAGCGGCTCATGCGGTTTCGCACGTTCACCGCGGTTCTCATCGCCGGAGTAGCGATCGCTCTGACGATTGCACCTGCGACTTCGGCCCTCAGCATCCTCCAACGCCACGGACGGCCCGGCAGAACAATCATGGCTGCCATACAAGGACTGGCTCCCTCCGACGCGGCTCCGCAGGTCATCAATCCCTTGTTCGCCAAAGGGGGCGTTTACCGGTCGCCGGCCTCCCGTGCCGCCCAGAGAATCTGCATCCGCTTCCGAGTCTGGTCGTCCAACTCCACGGTCACCACCTGGCATGTCGTCTCGACCTGGCCAAAAGACTGCGCGTGGGCAAGACGCGGCCACCGGATCCGTCCCCGTGCCCACAGCGGGCAATTCGAGGGGCTAAATCGATACCGGGTGACAGCGCTGATCACCTGGCGGACGCGGACGCGTCTCCTCGCCAGCGAGGTCCTGGATTACGACAAGGTGGGCGACTACTACTGCGCGAGCAATCGCTGCTCGATCCAGCAGGCTAGCGACGGCCGAGCTTTCCTCTATTTCATCGCCTAGGCGCTGTCTCACGGCTGAGCGGAGAGTTTCGTGTCAAGCGTCCTCGCGAGCTCGAGCAGCGGCTGCTCGGCCCCTGCGAGGTCGACGTGCCTCCTCCCTGAAGCGGGACGGCCGTTCGAGTCTGGAGCGGAGGCTCGCTAGATGAGCCGAGCGACCACAGCGAGTGCCCCCCGTGACTCCTCCGCTCGGCTCGATTACTTATACACGCCGGCACGACCCCGCCGGCCCCGGTGGATCGTTCCGAAAGCCTTTCGACGCAGATGGAGCCGGAGCGTGGCTCGTTCCTGCTGCGGCTACGGAACGAGCCCCCCGCGGGGGGTGCCGAGGTTGCTCCGGCTCCATAATCCGCAGAAGCCCGGCACGATACTTCTTCAGTACCGAAAACGCGTGGGTGTGCCTGGGTGCCTACCTCGAAGCAGGACGAGGACGCCTCCGACCATGGCGTGCACGCGGGGCAAGCAGCGACTCAGCTCGCGCTACGGCGCGATGTTGTGGTTCAGGTGGAAGACGTTCTCCGGGTCGTACTTCCGCTTGACCTCGACGAGCCGGTCGTAGTTCGGGCCGTAGGCGGCGCGGATCGCGTCGTTCGCCTGGTCGTCCCCGAGGTAGTTGAGCCAGCGGCCGCTCCCGAAGTGCGGCTTCATCGCCGCGAACGTCTCACGGGTCCAGGCGATGTTCTTCTCGGTGTCGGCCGGATCGGTCCAGACGGACGGGAGCAGGAGATTCCAGCCCTCGTCCCGGTGCGGGACAGCCGTGTCGGTGACGCCCACGCGCGTCACGGCGCCGTGGAAGTGCTCGAAGAAGATCACCGACATCGGCGAGGGGATGCTGGCGAACCGCTCTGTGGCGATGTCGATCAGCTCGTCCGAGAGCCCGGTGACGAAGCTCGACAGCCAGTAGTTGAGCGCTCCGGCCGGATACGCCTGGTCGAGGATCGTGTTCATCACCGGGTAGGGCATCGGACCGACCTCGACCATCAGCGGCGATCCACACGTCTTGAACGGCTCGAGCTCGCGCTCCGCCCCGGCAGGATCGCCGGTGTGGAAGACGACGAGCGCCGAGAGCTTCATGCCCGAGCCGTCCGGCGCGTGCACGAGACCGGCGAACACGGTCAGGTCGTCCGAGGCGCCCGCGATGGCGTCGCGGTAGAAGCGCAGCAGGTCGGGCGCGGCGTCGATCGGGTGGGCGATCAGCCCGCCCACGACGGTCTGGACCGGGTGCAGCCGGTACGTGAACGAGGTCGCGATGCCGAAGTTCCCGCCGCCTCCGCGCAACGCCCAGAAGAGGTCGGGGTGCGAGTCGGCGTTCACGTCGAGCACCTCGCCCTCTGCCGTGACGAGCTCGACGGAGAGCAGGTTGTCCGCGGCGAGCCCGTGCTTGGCCATCAGCCAGCCGAGGCCGCCACCCAGGGTGTAGCCCGCGATCCCCGTCGTCGAGATCGCGCCGCCGGTCACGGCAAGCCCGTGCTCGGCAGCCGCGTCGTTCAGCTCCGCCCAGATCACGCCGCCCTCGGCCGTGGCGGTCGACTCGCCGGGATCGATCGTGACCCCCTTCATCTCGGCGAGGTCGATCATCACGCCGCCGTCCGTCACCGCGCGGCCCGCGACGTTGTGGCCGCCGCCGCGGACCGAGACCTCGAGCCCTTCCCGGCGCGCGAAGGCGAGCCCCGCGACGACGTCGCTCGTTGTCCGGGCGCGGACGATCACGGCGGGCTTCCGATCGACGAGGCCGTTGTGCACGGCGCGGGCCGCGTCGTAGCCCTCGTCGTCCGGGGCGACGACGGGTCCGGAAACCTCATCGGCGAGGCTCGCAACGAGCCCGGTGTCCAGGGTGGTGCTCATGACGTGCTCCTCTCTGGTACGTGCGGCGCTCTAGGCCGCCACGATGAAGACCGGCGTCCCGACGTGGACGCGGTCGAAGAGCCACTCGGCGTCCGGCACGTACATGCGGATGCAGCCGTGCGAGGCCGAGTACCCGATCGAGGCGGCATCCGGAGTCCCGTGCATGCCGACTCCCGGAGCGCTGAGGCCCATCCAGCGCGTGCCGAGCGGGTTGCCCGGCCCGGGCGGGATCGGCTTCAGGCCCTTCGCCCAGGGGGAGTCCGGCGGGATCCACCACGGGTTCCGCTGCATGTCCGCAACGTGCCAGTTCCCGAGTGGCGTCGGGTAGATCGCCTGGCCCGTCGCGACCTTGAACGTCCGCAACGGGCGCACGCCGTCGAAGACGTGCATCGTGTTCGAGCCGCGGTGCACGACCACGACCGGGCCGAAGTGGCTGCGCGTCGCGGTCGGCGCGACCGTCTTCGCGACCGGCCGGATCAGCGGTCGCCGGGCAAGGACGAGCGCGGCGTCGATCCGGTTGCGAGTCGCGTCCGGCCGCACCTGGAGGCCCGGCTTGCCAGGATGGAGCACCGGCGTCAACCCGGAGCTGAGCGTCGCGGTCGCATCCTGCGGCGCGACCGAAAGCCGGCTCGCGAGGGCGTTCGCGTAGGCCGCTACGCGATCCTGGTCGACGCTCGCGAAGACGCGAACCCGCTGGCCCGGCTGGGCCTGCAGCGCATGGCCGATCGTCCGGTCGACGTCCACGCTCGCGCCGAGCTGGGACGGGCGGATCGTCCAGTGCCTCCCGTAGAAGACGAAGCGCACCGGGCGGTTGTACGACCAGGTCACCGCGGCCCGGGCCCTTTCGACGGGGAGACCGCCCACGTGCAGCCCGCCGACGACGACGCCGCGCGGAACGACCCCGCCTCGCTGGGCGCTCGGAGCTGCGGCCCCCGAGGCGACTGCGACCAGTAGCACGACCAGCAGCAACCGCTTCACTCCGTGGATGTTACGGCTTCCGCCCTACGGGATGGTGTCGAGACGAGTGCACTCGTCTCGACCGGTCATTTCCGACGGACTCGCGGGCTGAGCCCGCGGGTCCTGAAGCCGGCATCGCGAGCGACGCCTAACGGACGGTAGGCTCGCCCGCGATGGCGAAACCGTTGTGGGCGCCGTGGCGCATGGAGTACATCGGCCAGTCCGGCGACGAGAGCGGCTGCGTCTTCTGCCTGGCCGCGGCCGCGAGCGACGAGGACGGGCTCGTCGTCCACCGCGGCGAGCGGGCCTTTGTGCTCCTGAACAAGTACCCGTACACGTCCGGCCACCTGATGGCCGCCCCCTACCGGCACGTGGGCGAGCTGGCCGATCTCTCGGACGACGAGGTGCTGGAGCTCCACCGGCTCGCGGAGGGCGGGATGGCCGCGCTGGCGGAGGTCTACACGCCGCAGGGCTACAACCTCGGCTGGAACCTCGGCCGGATCGCCGGCGCGGGGATCATCGACCACGTCCACCTGCACGTCGTCCCGCGGTGGGCAGGCGACACGAACTTCATGCCCGTGCTCGCCGACGTGAAGGTGATTCCGGAGCACCTCGCCGAGACCCGCCGGCGCCTGGCCGAGGCCTGGCCGACCGCCTAACGAACGACGAACGTGGACGTCCCGAGCAGCTGGCCGTACGCGCCCTTCGAGCGGGCGCCGAACCCGGGCCACACGTACCACCGGTACGTCCCCTTCTCCAGTCGGAAGCCCGCGTCCTCGTAGGTCCAGCGCCCCCGCATCTTCAGCCTGGCGCGATTCGGCCACGCACTGAGGAGCTTGCGCGTCCCGAGATAGACCTGGACGTTGTAGTACGTCGCCCGAGGGACTCCCGCCCAGCGGAGGAGCGGGGGCGCCTTCACGCTCCCGCCGTCTCGCGGACGCTGGAGGAGGGCGCCCGGTGACACGGCGACCCGGACGGGGCGCGACGCGTTGCCGGCCCGGTCGAAGTCACGGACGGTGTAGCGGTAGTAGGTGCCGTTCTCGAAGCGCATGTCTGCGTAGCTGCGGCCGCGGCCCGCATAGACGACGGTCTGTGCTCCGCCCGTCCGGTGGCGCGACCTGAGGATCTGGACGTGGTCGAAGTCCGAGCTCTTCGCCAGCGACCATCCGAGCTTCAGGAAGCGGTAGCTGACGGTCCGCTTCAGCCGGCGTACGGACGACGGCGGTGTCGTGTCAGCCGTGGCGACACGCCACGAGAACGAGGGCGGCGTGGGATCGGTGTTGCCGGCCGGGTCGGTCGCCCGCACCCGGAACGTATGGGCTCCGTCACTCATCTTCCCGTAGCTTCGGGGAGATGAGCACGGGCCGAAGGCAGTGCCGTCGAGACTGCACGCGAAGGTCGACCGCGCTTCGCTGCTGGTGAACCTGAACGTGGCCGACGCGCTCCTGCTCGACGTTCGGGGCCTGCCGACGATCGACGTCTTCGGAGGGACCGTGTCGACGACCCAGGTGCGGTTCGCGGACGGCCCGGTGTTCCCGGCGGCGTCCGTCGGCCGAACGACGAAGACATGCGTGCCGTCCGCGAGGGCCGGGTAGCTCACCGGGCTCGAACACGCTGCGGGTGCTCCGCCGTCGAGCCCGCACGCGAATCTGAGCCCGGGCTCGCCGCCGGAGAACGAGAGGCTCGCGGTGCGGACGTTCGTCGGGTCTCGCGGCGCAGCGGTGATCGAAGGCGCCGAGGGAGCGATCGTGTCGACGGTCCAGTTCCAAACCGTGGCGGGTCCCGTGTTGCCCACTCCATCCGTCGCCTTGACGGCGAAGCTGTGGGCCCCGTCGGCGAGCCCGGAGTAGGTCACCCGGCTCACGCACGTGGAGAAGTCAGCCCCGTCGAGCCGGCACGCGAACGTGCTGCCCGGCTTGTTGGACGTGAAGGCGAAACCGGCGCTCGTCTTGTTGGTCGGATCCGGCGGCTCCGTCGTCGGATCGATCGTCACGACGGGATTCGTCAGGTCGATCGCCCAGCCGTAGGTCGCCACCGTGCTCTCGTTGCCAGCGGGATCCCGCGACTTGACCTGAAACTGATGCGAACCGGCCGCGAGCGGGCCCGGGTACGACTTCGGGCTCGTGCACGCCGCGAAGGCGGCGCCGTCGAGCCTGCAGAAATAGCCGACCGTCGAGTCGCCGTCGGTGAACGAAAAGCTCGCGCTGGTCGACGCGGTCACGCTCGGCGGCTTCGAGCTGAGCGTCGGAGGCGGGGGCGGCGTCAGGTCGATCGTCCAGGGATAGGAGACCTTCGCGCTCTGGTTTCCCGCTGGATCGACGGCTCTCACGACGAACGTGTGGAGCCCTTCCGCGAGACCCGTGTACGACTTCGGGCTCGTGCACGCCGCGAAGGCAGCGCTATCGAGCCGGCACTGGAGCGTCGCGGAGGCGTCCCCGTCGGAGAAGGCAAACGTCGCACCCGAGGTGTTTGAGGGGTTGGGCGGCTTTGTGGAGATCGATGGCGCCGGCGGCTTCGTGCCGTCGACCGTCACGCTGGGGTCCTCGCCCTGAAGCGAGAACGCGGTCGTGTCGCGGAAGAGCGCCGTCTTCCACGTGTACTTCCCTTCTGCTGCGGGCGTCGTCGCCTTGAACGTGAGCTTCAGGTTCCCGCCAGGGCACAGCTCGCTCGCGGCCGCCGGCGGCGCGACGGCATCGATCGTCGAGGTGGCAGCCGTAGTCGTCACGGTCCAGGAAGCAGCCGAGCAGCTCCCGGCCTTCGAGGTGGCGGCGGTCAGGGTGGCCGCGTCGAGGACGAACCCGGCGGGAGCCGTCACGTGAGCGTTGTTTGCGGCGCTGCTCGACGTCTTCTGGTTGGCGATCTTGATCGTGAAGCTGCGGCTCGTGCTCGGCTTCGCGGCGGTCGGCGCGATCGTCGCGCCGTACCCGTCGCCCGGAGCCGACGCAGCCGCGGCGATTAGCAGGAGCGTCACGGAGAGAGCGACGATCAGGCTGAGGAGGAATCGGCGGGCGGGCCGGGTCTGTGAAGGCGCGCTCTTCACGAGGCGGCAAGGACGGCGATGAGGCCTGTTACGAGGCCGAGGCAGACGACGAACAGCCCGGTCACGGCAAGTAGCTCCCTGCGGCCGTCGACGGCCTCGAGCGCCGAGGCCGGCAGCACGCGGCGCGGCACGACCGCGAGGACGAAGACGAGGAGCGCGAGGCCGAAGGTGAGCGCCAGGAGGAGCCGGAACGCTCCCGGGAGGCGAACACCGTCCGCTGCGCCGGCCGGGGCGGCGGTCAGCTCAGGGCGTCTTGCCTGCGCGACAGCGGCGCGGGGGCCGACCCCTGATCCAGGGCTCTGGCTCCGGGCCTCCGACACGCTGCGGACACGTGTTTGCACCTCGCGGGGATGGCGCCGACGCTTCGGCGCGCTCCTCTCGACCCGTGCGGTCCGATGCGAGGCCGGCGGAGGAGGAGCCGGCGCATGGGTCTGCGCCGGGGGCGGAGGAGGCGCGGGCGATGGCGGCGGTGCTTTCCGGGCCTCCGGAGGCGGGTCGGGCTTCGGGGTTCCGGCGACCGCGGTCTGAGGGCCCGCGAGCGCGTACGCCACCCCGAACCCCAGGACTGACGCGACCAGGAGCGACGCGATGCTTCTCAAACTCGGTGCCCGCCGCAGGCGGGACTTCAACCGGGCACTGACTGACCTCAGGGCGGCGGCCCTCCCCTTCGTCCGCCGGTGTGACGGAAGACCGAAACTACCACTCCGGCGCGCGTTTCTCCCCCGGGCAAACGGGGGGTCTTAGGAGAGGTCTTCCATCGTCCTCGTGACCGCCTCGATCAGCCCGTCGATCTCTTCGTCGCCGTGAGCCGTCGAGAGGAACATCGCCTCGTTCTGCGAGGGCGCGAGATAGTTCCCGCGCTCCAGCAGCCGGCGAAAGAGCGCGCCGTAGTCGTCCACGAACAGCGTCGCCATCGCGCCGACGCGCTCGAAGCGGCCGAACGGGCTCAGGCCCGCGTCGAGGCGCTCGCCCTTCCGCTCGAGCTCCCCGTAAACCTCCGGCGTCAGGCGCCGCAGCACGGAGAGCCCGGCCGCGGTGGCCAGCGGGTTTCCCGAGAGCGTTCCCGCCTGGTAGACGTCGCCGACCGGGGCGAGGCGCTCCATCAGCTCGGCCCGCCCGCCGAAGGCCGCCAGCGGAAGCCCGCCGCCGACGATCTTCCCGAGCACGGTCAGGTCGGGCAGCACGCCGAAGCGCTCCTGGGCGCCGCCGCGGGCGACGCGGAAACCCGTGATCACCTCGTCGAAGACGAGCAGCGCGCCGCTCTCGTCGCAGAGCCGGCGCAGGCCTTCGAGGAAACCGTCGGCCGGCGGGACGACGCCCATGTTCCCGGCGACCGGCTCCACGAAGACGCAGGCGGCGCCCTCGATCACGCGTTCGACCGCCTCGAGATCGTTGTACGGAACGACGCGGCCCTCCGTGGAGGCCTGGATCCCGAGCGTCCTCACACCCGAGCCCGCCTCGGAGAGGAACGGGTCGGCGTGACCGTGGTAGCAGCCGGCGAAGCGCACGAACGGCTCGCGCCCGGTCGCCGCGCGTGCGAGCCGCAGCGCCGTCATCGCCGCCTCGGTCCCCGACGAGACGAGACGCACCATCTCGACCGACGGCACGGCCTCGACGATCTCCTCGGCCAGCTCGACCTCGCGCTCGGTAGCCGTGCCGAAGGTCGTACCCTCCCGCGCGGCCGCGATCACGGCCTCGACCGTCTCGGGATCCGCGTGGCCGAAGATCAGCGGGCCCCACGAGAGCACCCAATCCACGTAGCGCCGGCCCTCGACGTCCTCGAGGTACGCCCCCTCCCCACGCCGCGCGAACAGCGGCTCGTCGAGCCCGACGGCCTTCATCGCCCTGACCGGCGAGTTGACCCCGCCGGGAATCACCTCGAGCGCGCGGGCGTACAGCTCCGCCGCGCGCGTGGCTTGCGTCACTCGTCGTCCTCGCGCAGGGCGAAGAGCTCGCGCAGCGGCTCCGAGCCGGCCTCCTTGGCGCGCACCGTCGGGGCGTGCAGGAGCTTGTTAACGATCTGGGCCGTCAGCGTCTCGACGGTCTTGCGCTCGCGCGGCGAAAGCTCGGCGAGCCGAGGTTCCGCACGGGCGAGCTCCTCGGCGCGGATCTCGGCCGCACGGCGCCTGAGCGCCGCGATCGCTGGCGCGGCGCCGCGCTCCCGCCGCCACTCGCCGAAGCGCTGCGCCTCCTCCGCGACGATCTGCTCGGCCTCGCGCACGTCCTCCTCCCGCCCGACCAGCCCCTCCCCGAGCTCGTCGATGTCGTGGAGCGTGCACCCGTCGAGCTTCCCGATCTCGGGGTCGAGGTCGCGCGGGACGGCGATGTCGATCAGCACGAGCGGCTTCGTGCGCGGCTGCACGGCCTCGGCGTGCAGGATCGGATAGGGGCAACGGGTCGCCGAGATGACGAGGTCGGCGTCGATCAGCTCGACCGCGACCGCGTCGAAGGGCGCGGCCCGGCCGCCGACCCGGTCGGCCAGCTCGCGCGCGCTCTCGAGGGTGCGACTGGCGACGACCACCTCGGCGCCGCGGGCCTGCAGGCTCCGCGCCGAGAGCTCGCTCATCTTCCCTGCGCCGAACAGCAGCACCTGCTTGCCGGCGAGCCCACCGAGCGCCTTCGCGGCCAGCTCGACCGCCGAGGTGGCGACCGACTCCGGCATCTCCGCGAGCCTCGCTTCGGTGCGGACCCGCTTGCCCGCGTGGAGGGCGTCCTCGAAGAGCCGGTTCAGAACGGCGTCGGTGGCACCGGCGGCGAGCGCGGCCTCGTAGGCCAGGCGCACCTGTCCGAGGATCTCCCCCTCGCCGGGGACGAGCGAGTCGAGCCCGCCTGCCACACGGAAGAGGTGCTCGACCGCCTCGTCGCCCTCCCAGACCGCGAGGACGCCGTCGAGGTCGAGTCCCGAGCGACGCTCGAGCGCCGAGCGCGCGGCCGCCGGATCGCCTCCGAGCAGGTAGACCTCGGTGCGGTTACACGTCGAGAGCACGACGCCGCCGAGCTCCTTCGCGAGCTCTACCTCGCGGCCGTCCGCGAGGTAGAGCTGCTCGCGCACCTCGAGCGGCGCATGCCGGTGGGACACGCCGACGGCGAGCAAGCCCTCGGATTCATGCGAAAAAGGAGCCACCCCGGAACCGGCCGCGATGCTACCGGACAGCCGCGTACCGCCTAGCCGGTACTGAACTCCGCCCACAGCGGCCGGTGGTCGGAGATGTGGTACCGGGCGTAGGCGAGATACGGCTTGAGCCCCCGGTCCTTGTAGAGATCGGCGAAGAGAGCGTTGTCGAAGTCGAAGACGTTCATCTGCCCGGTGAAGCGGTCCTTCGTGTCTCCCGGGAAGAACGCGATCTGGTCGTAGTGGCTGTCGGAGGCGATCGCCGAGCCGATCTGCGAGGTGTGCGCCGGGATCTCGAGCCCCCGCCGAGTGAGCGCGTCGAAGATCGGGTCGCCCTTCACGGCCTTCGGCAGGTTGAAGTCGCCGAGGGGGATCGTGTCCGGGACGTAGGTGTTCGGGTCGGTGCGGCGCCTGTTCGCCCACCAGGCGACGGCGTAGGTCTCGAGTATGCGCCGTTGCATGTCGGCCTTCTTCGGCGAGCCGAAGAACAGGTGGACGTTGGCGAGCAGGAATCGGAACGCGCCGCTCTCGAAGCTGCCGAGATACGGGCCGCGGTCGAAGCCCGGAAAGGCCGTGCTCGTTCCCGGCACCTTGATCTGCTTCGTGCTGCTGGGAGGGATCGAGAGCCGCCCGATCTCCCGGAGGCGCGCGACCTTCGTGCCGTCGAACAGGAACGCCTGCCGCTCCTGGTTCCCGGACGCGTCCGAGAAGAGCAGCTGGTACCTGCTCGGGAGGTGGTCGTGGATCGCCTCGATCCCACGCAGGTTGTCGTTCACCTCCTGGACGGCGACCAGGTCGAACCAGCCGATGATCTCCGCCATCAGCCCGTAGTCGTCGTCGAGCCGATCCTGGACGCCGAGGTTGGCGATGTTCCAGGTGCCGAGGAGCAGCCTGTCTTTGGCCTTCGCGGGAATCGCGCGGCCGGGCTTGGTGTCGCGAAAGCGCCTGAGCGCGCCGCGCTCGGCGGCGACGTCGTAGGTGTAGTCGAACCTGGGCTTGGGAAACGGCGGCATGGCTCGACTACGGACCGCCCGTCACGGGATGACCCCGGTCGTGCCGCCCGTCGTTACGGTCGTCGTCACCGTGGTGGTGTTGAACACCGTCGTCGGAACGGTCTGCGTCTGGGTCCCTGTTTTCTCGAGGGTTCTCGTAATCGTCGTCGTGCCGGAGCTTCCCCCGTTGCCGTTCCCGATCGCGTAGCCGACGCCGACGCCGATCAGCGCGACCAGGACGGTCCCGAGAATCACCAGCACGATCTTCCAGGTGTTTCCATCGTCGCCACCGCCGGCCGTGAGTCTGCTCGGTCATCGTCGCCTGCTGTGTGTGTTGGGAGGTCCGCTGCAGCTCATCGGCCTCCCGAAGATACTGCTGCGCGCCGGCCGAGTCACCTGCCATCGCCGCGGCGGTCGCGAGGCGCTGCAGCATCCAGATCTCCGATTGCCGGTCGCCGAGCGCGTGCGCGGCGCCGCGCCCGCGGAGGAGGAGCTCGCGCCACTCCTCGGCCCGGTGCGCGATCTCGTAGGAGGCTTCGACGGTCTTGACCATCTCGAGTAGCTGTGTCGACCGCTGCATCTCCGCCGCCCACTCGGAAAGGCCGAGAATCGCCGCGGAGTCCTCCCCCAGCCTCCCGGGCGTCAGGCGGCCGCCCTGGGCCAGCGTCGACAGGTAGCCCATCAGGCGGTCGCCGGTCGAGAGCGCTTCGTTTGTCCGACGGATCTCCTCGCCAATCCGCCCGACGGCCGAGCACCGCCGCTCGTCGCTCCTGACCAGGCCACGCGCCTCGAGGTCGGCGACGAGCGGCGCCACGTCGTCGACCCGGAGAAGCTCGGCGAGCTCGTCGCGGGAGAGCGACGCGTGCCCGACGACGGCCAGCGCGGCCAGGATCTCGCGCTCCTGCGCCGGCAGCGCCATCACCCGCGTCTCGGCGGTCTCGTCGCCGGGCCAGTCCCCCGAGCCGCTCATCCGCGTGCTCCGGACCGCCCCACACCGACCGATTCAAGCCGGCGCTGCGCCGCAGTCAGGATCTGGCCACCGTCGAACACGGACGCCTTTCGCTGACTTCGCCGTGAGGATCACCCCCTCGGCCTATCTTGTCAACGAGGAAAGGCAGGTTGGGATGAGTATCCGAGTGGCAGCAGGCGGCGTCCACGCTGATCTAGATCAGTAGCCCGAGCTGGTTCACCCGCCAGTGGCTTTCGCCGCTGCGGCGGGCTTTGCTCGCCGCAGCTCACAAGGCTCGGATCCAAGGTCGATCGGAGCGAAGTCGTCATGGCCCGCGAAGCGGGCCGGACGTCGCTTCGCCTAAGCGGACGACGGGGATCGAACCCGCGACCCTCAGCTTGGGAAGCTGATGCTCTACCAACTGAGCTACGTCCGCGCTGGAGGGATACTAGCCCAGTCCGAAAGAGCGACTTTCGCGCTCGCGGACGCCCAGGCACGCTCGGAGCATGCGTCGGCCCGCGGTTGTGATCGGCCTCTTCCTCCTCTGCTGCACCGCCGCCTGCAGCCTGCGCCGGCAGGTCGTCCTCCCCTCGCCCTATTGCCGCGGCGGCGGGCCGCTCGCAGGCGTCTACCACTCGCAGCGGCTGATCGTCAAGAGCCGCTGCCGGATCGCGATCGGGACCGTCAGCAAGGTGAAGTTCGAGGCCTATGACGGGGACGTCCACGTCGACCTCCGGCCCGACCCGGGCTACGAGCGCCTGCTCTCGGACGGGAACGAGCGCGTCGGCGGCGACCTCGTGGTCGAGATCATCCCGCAGGACCGCTCACGCGTGGCCGTGCCGGCCGAAGGCGACCGCGTCGAGGTCGTCGGGCCCTGGGTCGAGGACACCCAGCACGGCTGGAACGAGATCCACCCGGCCTGGTGGGTGAGCGCGGGCTCGATCAGGCCCGCGACGGCCGAGGAGCTGCGCCGGGTCCAGCTCCTGCTCCAGGGCGTCGAGGGAGCCGCCGAGGAGGACGATCGTTAGAGCGGTTAGCCGGATCCCCGCGCCCCGGACAGCGGCGCAGACGGACGCATGAGCCGAGCCTCATACGTCCTGAGGACGGCACCGACAAGCGGCGCCTTGGCCATAATCCGGGGAGCGAACGAAGGGGGAACGATGGGAGCGGAGCTCCACGAGACCGCGAAGGCGCTCGTCGCCGAGGGCAAGGGAATCCTCGCCGCCGACGAGAGCGACGGCACGATCAAGAAGCGTTTCGACTCGATCGGGGTCGAGTCGACCGAGGACAACCGGCGCGCCTACCGAGAGCTGCTCTTCACGACTCCGGGCGCCGAGGAGTTCATCAGCGGCGTGATCCTGTTCGACGAGACGATCCGCCAGAGCTCCTCCGACGGGACGCCGTTCCCGCAGGTCCTCGAGGAGCGCGGGATCATCCCGGGGATCAAGGTCGACAAGGGGACGAAACCCCTCGCGCTGGCCGTCGACGAGACGATCACCGAGGGCCTCGACGGGCTGCGCGAGCGGCTGGCCGAGTACTCCGAGCTCGGCGCGCGCTTCGCGAAGTGGCGCGCGACGTACTCGATCGGCGGCGAGCGTCCGAGCGAATACTGCGCCTGGACGAACGCGCACGCGCTGGCCCGGTACGCCGCGCTCTCGCAGGAGGTCGGCCTCGTGCCGATCGTCGAGCCCGAGGTGCTGATGGACGGCGGGCACACCATCGAGGAGAGCGCGAAGGCGAGCGGCCGAGCGCTCAACGCCGTCTACACGGAACTGCACGACCAGCGCGTCGACCTCTACGGGACCCTGCTCAAGCCGAACATGGTCCTGAGCGGCTACGAGGCCTCGGCGCGCGCGGACCTCGACGAGGTCGCAGACGCGACGCTCGAGTGCCTCTACCGGCACGTGCCCGCGGCCGTCCCGGGGATCGTGTTCCTCTCGGGCGGCCAGACGGACGAGGACGCGACCGCGCACCTGAACGCGATGAACGCACGCGGCCCGCATCCGTGGGAGCTGTCGTTCTCGTACGGCCGCGCGCTGCAGGCACCCGCGCTCAAGGCCTGGGGCGGCGACCCGGCCAGCGCGGAAGATGCGCAGAAGGCGTTCTACCGGCGGGCGAAGTTCAACGGCGCGGCCCGCACCGGCTCCTACGCGCCCGAGATGGAGACAGCCGCCGTTTAATCAAGTAACAGTCTGTTACTTGATGGGTTAGAGCTCTGAGCCCTCGGGCACTCACGAGGTCGAGGCGCTTGTAACAGACTGTTACGAGGAGGCTCGGAAGAGACTCGGGGCGCTACGGCCGGTACTCGCGGCCCGAGAAGCGTTCGAGCTTGTCGAACGCGTGCGTCGCGTCGATGCGGCGCACCGTTCCCGAGCGCGAGCGCATCACGATCGAGTCGGTGACGGCGCCGTCGGCCGTGTAGCGGACGCCGCGGAGCAGCGCGCCGGTGGTGACGCCGGTCGCCGCCACGAACACGTCCTCCCCGGAGACGAGGTCGTCGGTGGTCAGCACGCTGTCCGGGTCGAGGCCCGCGTCGACCAGCTGCCGGCGCTCGTCGTCGTTCCGGGGCCAGAGCTTCCCCTGCACGCCGCCGCCGACGCACTTCAGCGCCGCGGCCGCGATCACGCCCTCGGGAGTCCCGCCGATGCCCATCAGGAGGTCGACGCCTGTCGCCGGCTGGGCCGCGGCGATCGCGGGCGCGACGTCGCCGTCCAGGATCAACATCACCTTCGCGCCGATCTCGCGCAGCTCGGCGATGAGCACCTCGTGCCGCTCGCGCTCGAGCACGACGACCGTGACCTGGCTCGGCTTCTTCCCAAGCGCCTTCGCGACGCGCTCGACGTTCTCCCGCGCGGGCGCGTCGATGTCGATCGAGTCGAGCGCCTCCGGGCCACAGGCGATCTTGTCCATGTAGACGGCCGCGCCCGGGAAGAACATCGTCCCCCGCTCGGCGACCGCGATCACGGCGATCGCGTTCGGCTGGCCCTTCGCGGTGAGACGCGTCCCCTCGAGCGGGTCGACCGCGACGTCCACGGCAGGCCCGAGCCCGTCGCCGACCTCCTCGCCGTTGTAGAGCATCGGCGCCTTGTCCTTCTCGCCCTCGCCGATCACCACCACGCCGGCCATGCTCACGGAGTCGAGCATCGCCCGCATCCCGTCCACCGCTGCCTGGTCGGCTGACTCCTTGTCCCCGCGCCCGATCCAGCGACCGGCGGCCATGGCGGCAGCCTCGGTCACGCGGACGAGGTCGAGCGCGAGGTTGCGGTCGGGCGGCACGCTCGCCCGCGAGCCCTCCGCAACAGACGCCTCGGTTCGCGCCATCGCTCCGATCCTACATTCGCTCCGGCGCGTCGACCCCGACGAGGCCGAGGCAGCGCGCGATCACGGCCTGCGTCGCGGTGCAGATGCCTAACCGGAACGCCTGCGCGTCACTCTCCAGCACGCGGTGGTGGTGGTAGAAGCGGTGGAAGTCGTCGGCGACGCGGATCGCGTAGGCCGGAATCGCCTGCGGGCCGCGCCGCTCGGCTGCCTCGGCGGCGATCGCGGGAAACTCGGCGAGCCGCTTGATCAGGTCGCGCTCCTCGGGCGAGAGGTCGGCCGGCGGCTCGGCCGTCACATTCGCGTTAGCGGCGTTGCGCCGGATCCCCGCGATCCGCGCGTGGGCGTACTGGACGTAGTAGACCGGGTTCTTCTCGCTCCGCTCCGCCGCCAGGTCGACGTCGATCTCGATCGACTGGTCGGGCCCCCGGTTGACGAGGAACCAGCGCGCGGCGTCGACGCCCACCTCGTCCATGAAGTCGTCGAGGAAGACGACGTCCCCGCGCCGCTTCGAGATCCTCGCCTGCACACCGCCCTGGGTGAGGTGGACGAGCTGGTACAGAAGCACCTCGACCCGCTCCGGGTCGTAGCCCAGCATCTGCGCGATCGCCGCGTACCACTTGCGCGTGCCGTGGTGGTCGGCGCCGAGGACGTAGATCGCGCGGTCGTAGCCGCGGTCGAGCTTGTCGGCCAGGTAGACGACGTCGGCGCCGCGGTAGGTGGGAGCGCCGCCCCGTTCGGCCGAGCGCACGAGGACGCGGTCCTCCTCGTCGCCGTAGGCGGACGAGCGCGCCCAGACCGCACCGTCCTTCTCGTAGGTGTCTAGCCGCGGCAGGAACTCGGGCAGCTTCTGCTCGAGCTCGCTCTGTCGGTTCCAGGAGTCGAAGTGGATGCGGAAGCGCTCCAGCGAGGCCCCGATCTGCTCGAGCATCCTCGGGACCGGGTCGCCTTCCTCGCCGGCCAGGTCAGCGACGTAGTCGCCGCGGTAGCCGTTCTCCGGCGGCTCCTCCCCGCGCCGGATCGCCTCGACCGAGGCCCGAAACAGCTCCATCTGGGCGCCAGCGTCGTTGTAGTAGTACTCGCGATCGACGGAGTGCCCTGCGAGCTCGAGCAGCCGGGCGACCGAGTCGCCGTAGGCGCCGTTGCGCGCGGCCGCGACCGTGATCGGACCGGTCGGGTTGGCGGAGACCATCTCGACCTGGATCCGCTCGGGCTGGTCGGCCCGACCCGCGCCGTAGGACGCGCCCGGGGCAAGGATCTCGGCAAGCGCCTCCCCGTACCAGGAGGCGGTCAGCCAGAGGTTGACGAACCCCGGGCCGGCGACTTCTGCGCGCTCGACATCCTCGAGGCCGGTCGCGGCCACCGCCAGCTCCTCCGCGATCTCGCGCGGCGCGCGCTTCTGCGTGGGCGCGAGCTGCATGGCGACGCTCGTCGCGTAGTCGCCGTGCGCCGGGTCGCTCGGCCGCTCGAGCTCGACCGACGCCCCCGCGAGCTCCGACAACCGAGCCGCCAGGACGACAAGCGCGCTAGGCACCGCTTGCGGTGCCGTCCTCAGAACGTGCGGGCACCGCCCGCTCGTTCGTCTGAAATGACCGGTCGACACAAGTAGGTTCCATCACGAATCGGATCTGTGCCGCTCAGCTCGCAACGGCTTCGCGGGGCGCGAACAGCTCCTCGAGCCGCCGCAGCTCCTCCGGTGTGCCCGCGGCGATCATCACGTCGCCGACGTCGAGCAGCGCCTCGGGCGTCGGCGTCGTGTCGAACGTGCCGTCCTGCTTGCGGAGCGCGACGATCATCGCGCCGGTCACCTCCCTCACCCGAAGCTCGCGGATCGACTTGCCGGCGTGCTCGCAGGTCTCCTTCACCTCGATCTCCTCGAAGCGCAGCTCCGGGCCGCCGCTCGTCGAGACGATGTCCAGGAACGCGGCCACCTGCGGGCGCAGCACGAGCTTCGCCATCTCCTTGCCTGCGGTGGAATACGGCTGCACGACCCGGTCGGCTCCTGCAAGCCGGAGCTTCCTGGCCGCGTCCTCGTCGGAGGCGCGGGCGACGATCAGCAGGTCCGGACGCGCGGCCCGCGCGGAGAGCGCGATGTAGAGGTTGTCGGCGTCCGAGTCGGACGAGGCGACGAGCCCGCGCGCCCGGGCGAGCCCGGCCTCCTCGAGATCCTCGTCCTCGGTGCCGGTGCCCTCGACGAACAGGTCGCCGGTCTCTCCAGCCGCCGCGAGCGCATCCTTGCTGAAGTCGAGCACGACGTACTCGATCCCGGACTCGCGGAACTCCGCGGCCACTCGCCGCCCCACGCGGCCGTAGCCGCAGATGATGTAGTGGTCGCTCAGGTGCTCGATCGTGCGCCGCCTCCTTCGCTCCGCCAGCGCGCCAGTGAAGACGCCTCCCGCGATCCCCTCGACCAGGATCGCGGCGACGTACGCAAAGATAGTCAGTCCCGCGAGCACGAGGACGATCGTGATCGCCCGCGACTCGTCGTTGCGCGGGACGGTGTCGAGGCCCGTGAGGGACACGGTGACGATCGTGCGGTAGAACGACTGGAGCCACGTCTCGCTGAGCGCCTGGTGGAACGCGATCGTCCCGCCGACGAGGAGCGCCACCAGTCCCGCGACGGCGAGCAGCACCCGGCGCGGCGTGAACGACTCCCTCACGCGCTCCATTCTGTCGGACGACCAGTCGACAGCGCATTTCAGACGGACACGCCAGTAGTATCCTCGACCCGTGGACGAGGAAGGCCAGGAGCGCCAGCTCAACATCCATCTGGATCCCGAGCACCTGGCCGGCGTCTATTCGAACTTCGCGAACATTAGCTTCTCGGACTACGAGTTCACGATCACGTTCGCCCGGATCGACCACGAAGTGGAGGAGGGCGACGTCCCGGGCGTCGTCGTCGCCCGCGTCAACATGTCGACCCGCTTCATGAAGGAGCTGCTCGACGCGATGAACGACTCGTGGTCGAAGTGGTCCTCGCGCGAGGGAATCCGCAACCTCCCCGAGACGACGGAGGGCGACGCCTAGCGGTTGCGAGCCTCCCAGGCCTTCGCCATGCCGATGCGCTGGACGAGGGTCGGGTGGTTCTCGAACCAGACGTACGACCAGCCGGGCGGATGCGGTTGCTCCAGGTCGAGCTTGCCGAAGCGGCGGAAGAGGCCGATTGCCGAGGCGGGATCGCGAGTCGTCAGCAGCGCGCGCCAATCGGCCTCCGCCTCGTAGCGGCGGGACACCGTGTTCGTGAACGGGATCACGGCGAGGTTGAAGACCGCGATCACGAGCAGCGCGAACGGCACGACCTCGGGCCGCCACATCCCGCCGCGCCACTCCGTCGCCAGGTACAGCACGAAGAAGAGCGGGAGGGTCAGCAGCGCGTACCAGCCGAGCCCCTTCCAGATGTGGCGGCGGGCGACGTGCCCGAACTCGTGGGCGGCGACGACCCTGATCTCGCCCGGCGTGTAGTGCGGCGGGTTGAGCGTGTCCCAGAACACGACGCGGGCGGACGGGCCGATCCCGATCGACTCCGCGTTCGCGGCGGTGGTCTGGTCGCTGACCTTCTGGACCCGGATCGGCGTGCTCCCGACACCCTCCTTCCGCGCAAGCTCGCGAACCTGCGCAGCCAGCTTCGTGTGGTGCAGCGGCCGCGTGCCGATCGTCTCCACGTACGGGAGCAGGAGGATCAGAAGGAACGCCACCACCACGAACAGCGGGCCGGCGACGGCCCACCAGTAGCGGCGGAAGCGACCGGCGAGCAGGAGCAGCACCGTCAGCACGATCGTCAGCCCCACCACCTGCCCGACCAGGCTCGGCCACTGCTCGACGAGCCAGGATCCGTACGTCTGCTTGTCGATCCCGTACCGGCGCCCCCACCACAGCGACGCGAACCCGAACGGGAGCCCGGCCGCCCACGCGGCGAGCGTCGTCACGGTTCCGATCATCACGCCCTTGCCGACGCGGCCGACGTCGAACGCCCTCGCGATCCGCGGGGCGAGGAACACGAAGACGAGAAGCACCGCCAGCTGGACGAGCGTGGCGCCCACATAGTTCCAGCGGAGGAACCCGTCGAAGTGGGCGGCGCGGTGCAGCGCAGAGTCGCTCCAGTACCGGTGCGGATCGACGTGCGGGAGCCGCAGGTCGCCCGGGACGGTCGTCTGCCAGAGGAAGTAGGCGGCCACGATCCAGAGCAGCGCGGCGAGCACTAAGGTTGCGCTCTTGGCCAGCCGGGTCGCGGTCATCTCGGACGTTCACGCTAACTTGCACGCCCTCTCGGCGGTACTGGAGGCCGTCGACGCGGAGACGGTGGACGAGCTCTGGTGCCTGGGCGACCTCGTCGGGTACGGGCCCCGGCCGAACCCGTGCTGCGCCGCGGTCGCCGAGCGCGCCTCGCTCTCGCTCGCCGGCAACCACGACCTCGGTGTCCTCGGCCGGCTCGACCTCGAGGAGTTCGCGCCCGAGGCCGCCGCAGCAGCCGAGTGGACGCGCGGAGTCCTGACCCCGGAGGCGCGCGGGTACCTCGAGTCGTCCAGCCCTACCGGGCGCCGCGACGGCGTCGAGCTCTTCCACGGCAGCCCGCGGGACCCTGTCTGGGAGTACGTGCTCAGCCTCGAGGCCGTCGAGGCGACATTCGAACTGACGGAGGCGCCGCTCGTCCTCGTGGGCCACAGCCACGTCCCGCTCGCCCTCGCGCTGACCGACGAGACGCTGGGCGGGGGCCTCGCGCCGGAGGGAACCGAGGCCGAGCTCGGGGCAGGCGCGCGGCTCGTCCTCAACCCGGGCTCGGTCGGCCAGCCCCGAGACGGCGATCCGCGCGCGGCCTGGCTGCTGCTCGACTTCGGCGCGGGGCGTGCGTCCTTTCGGCGAGTCGCGTACCCCGTCGAGCGCACGCAGGAGGAGATTCGTGAGCGCGGCCTGCCCGAGTCCCTGGCCGCGCGCCTGGCCGGCGGCGTCTAGTCGCCCGAGCCCTTTCCCGAGTCGCCGCCGGAATCGTCACCGCCGTGGTGCCCGTCCTCCGAGCCGGAGCGATGGTCCTCGGTCCCCCCGCCGCCTCCGGGTGCCTCGTGCCCGCCCGAGCCACTCTCCTCGGTGGTCGTCTGCTCGGCCTCCGTCGTCGTTTGCCCCTCGTGCTCGTGCTCGGGCCGGCTCTCTCGGACCTCCGTCGTCGTCGAGGTGTCCTCGCCGTGCTGCCGGCCCCGGTCGCTCGCCGCCTCGTCGCGACCCGAGCGCCGGCGCCCGGCGTGGCCGGCCGCCACGGGAACTGCCGCGGCGGCGAGCGGCGCCTCGGGAGCCTCGGGCGCGGCGACAGCCGGGCGAGCCGCTGGAGAAGACGGGTGATGGGCTCGATGACGGACGCTCGTCTCGACGCCGGCGACCATCCCGACGGTTCCGACCGCGAGCGTCACCGCGGCGAGCTTGGCCGCGAGAGGAGCGCCGCCGACCTTGGCCAGCGCGACTGCACCTGCGCCCGCCCCTCCGCCGCCGAAGCCCGGAAGGGCCTGACCGAGCGACTCGCTGAGAGTCGGTGGGAGGGCGAGCGCGCCCAGAGCGGCCCGGAGCGGGCGCAGGTGCTCCTGCAGGCGACGGCGGCTGCGGAACAGGAGCGATTCCACCGCGGCGCCGGACACGCCGAGCGCCGCAGCAACCTCGGCGTAGGAGAGGCCGTAGAACTCTCGCAGCACAATCGCGTCGCGCTGCTGCTGGGGGAGTTCCGCGAGCGCGGCGCTGAGCGCCTCGATCTCCGCCCGCCGCCCCACCTCGCGCTGCGTCTCGTCGCCCGTGGCCGCAGTGACGAGCGTGAGCGGCTCGTCCTTGCGGCTGCGCAGCCGGCCCCGGCACTCGTTGCGGGCGATCGTTCCGAGCCAGGCGGACGGCTGGCGGGGCTCCTGGCCGGCGAGCAGGCCGCTGTACGCGGAGAGGAACGTCTGCTGCGCCGCGTCCTCGGCCTCGGTCGGGTCGCGGAGCATGAGCCGGCAGATGCCGTAGACCATCCGTCCGTGCTCCTCGAACAGCTCCGCGATGCGCTCTCCGGCCGCCCGCTGGCGGCGGCGGCCGGAGAGTGAGAGGGGACGCGGGCTCAAGGGCTACCCGTCGCCGTCTCCGCCGCCGTCGTCATCGCCGTCCTCGTGTTCGAGCTTGACCAGCGTGAGCCTGCCGCCGACCATGCGGCACTTCATCTCGACGCGGTCCTTAGGGCTGAAGCCCGAGAGGTTCATGCCCGGGGGAACCGTGCACGTGACAGGCGAGGCCTTGTGGGACTGGACGGTGATGCTGCTGTCGGCAAGGTCGGTGATCGTGCCTTCCACCTCGATCTTGCCATGGTCCTCGTCGATGCCTTCGTGGTCGTCGTCGTTCTCGTCGTCCTGCTGGGCTGAGACGAGCGTGAACGCGCCGTCGGCGCCGACCGAGACGACCAGCTCGATCTCGTCACCGGGGGCGAGCGCGGGGAGCTCGAGGCCCTCGGGCACGGTGACGAAGACCTCGCCTCGATGCCTGACCGCGAGCCGGAGCTGGCCCGACTCGGTCACGCCGAGGAAGATGCCCTCGAGCTCGAAGCCGTCGGCGTGGCCGACCTTGTGGAACGAGGTCGTGACGAGGCCGTGGTGGCCGATCCTCACGGTTCCGACGACGATGTCGCCCGGACGATGCCGCCCATGACGGCCCGCCATCGCGAAGCCGCGTGAGGAGGCCCTGACGGCGATCATGCTGCCGCCCGCCGAGAGCAGGTAGTTCGACGCGCGGTGGCGGACGACGACGCCGCGCAACGGGGCGCGACGGGCACGGCCGCTGACGCGCACCGCGCCGGCCTTGAACGTTCCGTCGGAGAGCCGCCGCGCCGAGAAGACCAGCCGCTGGCCGACACGAACCGCGCGAAACCGCGCGGGCGCCCGGACGGTCCGGACGACGCCGCCGCGCGAGGCGACGACGAGCGCATGGCGCGCCGGGCTCTTGGCGACCACGACGCCGCTGAAGGCAGACGCCGTCGCTGGCACCGCAAGGACGGCCGCGACCGGGGCGAATACGAGCAGTAACCGCTTCATCTGAGGGGTCCTTTCGGGAAGGTGGAGCGATCGGATCACCCTGCAGGAGCGAGACCGCGCGAAAAACTTGCGCGCGCCAACGCAAATCCCCCTATCGAGGGACCGAAGGCCTCGCCACAACTCGGAAGGCGTTCGCTTGCGACGCCGACCCAAGAGGCCGTGCCGGCTTGGCCGGTGCGGCCGTCTAGGCGTTCGCTTGCGACGCCGACCCAGGAGGCCGTGCCGCTGAGGCATCACTTGTGATGCCGTGTGGAGGCCATGCCGGCTTTGCCGGTGTGGCCGTCTGACTCCGGTGCGGCCGTCTAAAGCTGTTGTTGCTTGGGCTCGGCGACGGCGGGAGCGCCGAACGTGACGCCCTCGCGCACGAGCGCGATCTGGACTTCTTCGCGGGCCTTGTAGATCCGCCACTTGACGGTGGCCAGCGTGATCTCGAGCGAGTCCGCGATCTCGGTGTAGGAGAGGCCAACCACGTCGCGCAGGAGCAGCGCCATCTTCAGGTCGACGGTCAGTTCCTCGACCGCCCGCCAGAGCGAGTCCATCTCCTCGAGCCGCTCGACGGGAGTGTCGAACACCTCGAGCGGGGCGATGTCGTCGAGCGCAACAAGCGCCCGCGGCCGCCGCTCGGAGGCACGCAGCTCGTCCAGCACGCGGTTCTTCGTCACCTGGAAGAGCCACGTCGTGAACTTGCAGCGGGCCGAGAACTTCGGCAGGCCCTGGAAGACGCGGAGGAACACTTCCTGGGTCAGATCCTCGGCCAGAGACCGGTCGCCGTTGACGAGCCGGAGGACGTAGTTGAAGACCGGAGTCTCGTACGCCCTCAGGATCAGGGTGAAGGCGCGCTCGTCTCCCCGCTGGGCTTTGCGGAGAACGCCGGGATCAGGTTGTGCCAGGCTCAAGGCTCGCCGAGTATAGACCGGAAAACGGTCAGATGCAGAGATTTTCACCCGTCATCTGTAAAGGTTTCGCAAGATTCAGGTAAGAAATCGCGGTGGGCACGAGATCCGCCAGCTCGCCCCCCTCCCGCAGATTTGCAGCGGGATCCGTGACGATAAGCGGTACCGGATTCGACGTGTGCGCGGTGTGCGGGCTCGTGCCATCGGGCTCGAGCATCTGCTCCGCGTTTCCGTGGTCGGCGGTGATCAGGAGCACCCCGCCGAGCCGCTGGACAGTCTCGGCGACGCGGCCGAGGCAGGCGTCGGCCGTCTCGACCGCCTTCACGACCGCCGGGATCACGCCTGAGTGGCCGACCATGTCCGCGTTCGCGAAGTTGAGGACCGCGAAGCTGTAGCCGTCGTCCACGAGCGCCTCGCAGAACAGGTCGGTCACCTCCGGGGCGGACATCTCCGGCTTGCGGTCGTAGGTCCCGACGTCGCGGGGGCTCGGGACGAGGATCCGGGTCTCGCCCGGCCACTCCTGCTCGCGGCCCCCGTTGAAGAAGTACGTCACGTGCGCGTACTTCTCCGTCTCGGCGACGTGGAGCTGGCGCAGGCCCTGCCGAGCCAGGACTTCAGCCATCGTCTCGACGACCTTCTCCGGCTCGAAGACGACCGGGCAGTCGAGGTCGTCCCGGTACCGCGTCATCGTCGTCAGGTCGAACCCGTGCTCGACCAGCATCTGGCTCAGCTGCCGGGCGCGGTCGGGCCGGAAGTTGAAGAAGATCACCGCGTCTCCGGTGCTCAGGCGCGGGCGGCCGTCGAGCACGATCGGCTCGATGAACTCGTCCGTGACGCCTCGCTCGTAGCTGGCTCGCACGGCGGCGACGGGATCGTCTGCGTGCTCGCCCTCGCCTTCGACGATCGCGTCGTAGGCGCGCCGGGTCCGCTCCCAGCGCTGGTCGCGGTCCATCGCGTAGTAGCGGCCGCAGACGGTCGCGATCCGGTCGGCCGGCAGCTCTCCGAGGTCCTCGGCTGCCGCGTGCGGCGAGACGTCCCGCCCGTCCGTGAACGCGTGGATCCACGTGCGCTCGGGCGCGAAGCGGAGCAGCGCCTGCAGGTGGTCGATGTGCGAGTGGACGCCGCCGTGGGAGACGAGCCCGAGCAGGTGGACGTCACGGCCCTTGTCGAACGCTGCCCTCAGCACAGGGCTCTCGAAGAACGAGCCGTCCGCGATCGCTCGGTTGACGCGCTGGAGATCCTGGTCGAGCACGCGTCCGGAGCCGATGGTCAGGTGGCCGACCTCCGAGTTGCCCATCTGACCCGGCGGCAGGCCCACCGCCTCGCCCGATGCCTTCAGGGTCGTGTGCGGGTACTGGGAGAACAGGCGGTCGAAGACCGGCGTCTCGGCCAGGTCGATCGCGTTCCCCGGGCCGGGCGGCGCGCACCCCCAGCCGTCGAGGACGACGAGCGCTACGAGGGGATAGCTGCCGCTGCCCGGCAAATCGCCGTGAACGATTCCACGTCGAGCGAGGCGCCGCCGACGAGAGCGCCGTCGACGTCCGGCTGCGCGAGCAGCTCCGCCGCGTTCTCGGGCTTGACCGAGCCCCCGTAGAGGATCGGGAGAGGGAGCAGCGACTTGATGAACGCGTGGGCGTCCTGGGCGATCTCCGGCGTGGCCGTCTTGCCCGTCCCGATCGCCCAGACCGGCTCGTACGCGACGACGAGCCCGTCGTGCTCGGGCAGCACCGACACCTGCCGGCGCAGGACGTCCTCGGTCTCGCCGCGCTCGCGCTCCTCGTCGAGCTCGCCCACGCAGGCGATCACGCACAGGCCGGCCTCCGAGCGCGTGCTCGGTCCGAAGCCGGACCGTCTCGTCGGTCTCGCCGAAGTACTGCCGCCGCTCCGAGTGGCCCACGATCGCGCCCTGGACGCCGAGCTCGAGCAGGATCGTCGTCGAGACCTCGCCGGTGAACGCGCCCTCGTCCTCCCAGTGGACGTTCTGCGCGAAGATCGTGCGGCCGCTGGCGACGGCCGCCCCGAGCGACCCGAACGGCGGGCAGACGACGACCTCGACGCCGGCAGGCGGCTCGAACGCGGCGAGGAACTCCCGCGTCTCCGCCGGTCCCTTGTACATCTTCCAGTTGCCGGCGACGAGCATCAGCGCACGATCTTACGGGCGGAAGGAGGAGCGGCCGCTGTGGCCGCTCCTCCGTTATCCGCGATCAGCCGACGGGACAGACGTTGTGCATCTCGCCGCTGTTGAAGTTGTTGTACCGCTGGATCGGCATGAAGCCCGGTCCGGGGTACGTCGTCTTCAGCAGTGGCCCGAACTCCGTCGTCGAGCTCCCGCCGAAGTCCTCGATCGTGCCCGGAAGGAACGGCCCGCCCTCCTGCCACGTGCACGTTCCGTTGCTGTACGTGGTCGAGTAGAACGGGTAGAACTGCGCGCCCAGCGGCGGGTTGACGCAGTTCTCACCCGTGTTCCGGTCGCAGAACGGCGGGTTGTCCTGCGAGTCGGAGGCCTCGATCCTGGGCAGGTCGGCCTCGAACATGATCTTCGAGTAGTTCTTGCCCCCGTCTGTCGTCGGGCTCGTGAACATGACCGGCTGCGGGTGGAGCTTCCGGTCGAGCTTCACGTTCTTGAACGTGCCCGGCCAGTCGTTCTGGTACGAGGGCCCGTCGAAGTCCTCGTCGCCCGAGAAGCACCCGTTGATCTGGATGAGCAACGAGTCCGTGCCCGGGACGCAGAAGTTGTTGTCGTCGTCCTCGTCGAGGCCGCCAGGATCGTCGGAACCGGCGACGGCGCAGTTGAACTCCGCATCCACCTGGAGGCAGTGCTCGAAGTGACCGATCTCGTCCGAGTACGAGACGTTCGTCGTATGGGCCGACCACGTGTTCCCGCGCGGGTTCGCGGTGCTGTACTCCGCGTGGAACGCGTAGGGCTTCGACTGGCACGTGTTCGCGTCGGGAGTGAAGAGAACGTGGGCGAACCCGTTGGCGACCGAGGCCGTCATCGAGCCGCTCCGATTGGTTGTCTTGTCGTAGAGGTCGATGCGATACCCGGCCGACGTGTCGTGCATGTGGATCCTGATCTGGTCGCCCGGGCTCATCAGCAGGTCCTTGTTGTAGTCCGGGTTGACCGCATCGAAGTTCGGGTTGTCGAAGGTCCCGGTGAACAGCGGGTCGGCCGGCGCCTGGGAGACACCGCTCTTGGTGATGTACGCCCAGTTGATCGGCTCGGCGCCGCCGAGGACGTAGTTGTCGCAGGCCGAAGTGTTGAACGTGCCCGTGTTCTGGTCCTCGTTCAGGCTGTCGATCGTCATCGCCGCGCAGTACTGATGCGCCGAGCAGCCGAAGCCCTCGAACTGCGGGACGTACCCCGGCCCGTAGAACTGGAGCTCCAGGAACGCGTTGCCCGGGTGCTTGCCGATGTAGTCCTTCTTCGCCGGGTTCGAGCCCACGAGGTCGTTCTTGTCGGAGTCGGGGGTGCACTTCTTCGTGTACTCCGGCGCGGACTCCGAGTCGCACAGCGTGAGGCCGAACCAGAACGTCGGACGTAGCTCGAAGTTCCACGTCCCGCCGGAGCCGTCGTTCTGCGGCTTGATCGGCGGTTCCTTCGGCAGGCGGAGGTCGTAGGTGATGTCGTTGCCCGAGCCCGGGCGCGACGACTTGAACGCGAGCGACGGCTCGTCATGCCCGACGTACTCGTCGCCGGGATTGTCATAGGTGTCGCGGCACAGAGACGAGTGGCTCTCGCAGAGAGGCTCCGCGTACCCGCCGATCGACGCGGCGGGCGTGAACGTCGCTCGAGCGCTCGGTCGCGCGGCGGCAGGGCCGAGTGCAAGCACCCCTGCTACTGCCACGACCAGAACGGCGCCCCGAGCGAGCAGGCTCAACGGGAGTCCGGTTCGACTCGGTCTGGGACGTGCCATGGTTCCTCCTTCCGATCCCCGAGACAGCTCCCGCTGGAGGACGCGCGGAGAGCCGCTCTGTCTGTCTGTCTGCTTCGGTTCGCGAGTGTCCTATCCGGTCCGCGGGGTGTCAAGCGGGTACTTCAGGCGGTGGGAATCACGGCCACGCCGGGGAGATCCTTGCCCTCGAGGAGCTCGAGCGCCGCCCCCCCGCCCGTCGAGAGCCACGAGACCTCGTCCTCGAGCCCGAGCTCGCGCAGCGCGCGGGCCGAGTCGGCACCGCCGACCACCGAGTACGCCTCCGAGCCGGCGACCGCCTCGGCCACGGCCTTCGTGCCCTCCGCGAAGCGCGGCCACTCGAACACGCCCATGGGCCCGTTCCAGAAGATCGTCCGCGCCCGGCCGATCTCGGCCGCGAACGCCTCGCGCGTCTCCGGGCCGATGTCGAGCCCGAGCCAGCCCTCGGGAAGAGCGTCGTAGGCGACGACCTTCGACTCGGCGTCCGCCTCGAACGCCGCGGCGGCGACCACGTCGCGCGGCAGCTCGACCGGGAAGCCGAGCGGGTTCTCGTCGCGCAGCTCCTCGGCCATCTTCCCGCCGACGAGCACGGTGTCGGCCCTGCCGCCGAGGTTGCGCAGGACGCCGAGCTTGTCCTCGACCTTCGCGCCGCCGGAGACGAGCAGGAACGGCCGCTCCACGTCGCCGAGCAGCTTGCCGAGCTCCTCGAGCTCGCGTTCCAGCAGCAGACCCGCGTAGGCCGGCAGCAGCTCGGCGACGCCCACGGTCGAGGCGTGCGCGCGGTGGACGGAGCCGAACGCGTCCTCCACGAACAGGTCCCGCCCCTCGGCGAGTCGTCGTGCGAAGCCAGGGTCGTTCTTCGTCTCGCCCGGGTCGAAGCGCGTGTTCTCGAGCACCTCGATCCGGTCGTCCGGGAGCAGCTCGCGCAACCGCTCGCGCACCGGCTCCATCGAGAAGGCCGGGTCGGGGCCCTCCGGCCGGCCGAGGTGCGAGCAGACCGCGATCCCGGCCGCATCGTGCTCGAGCAGGTAGCGAAGCGTCGGGAGCGAGGCGCGGATGCGCGTGTCGTCGGCGACGCGGCCGTCGTCGAGCGGCACGTTCAGGTCAGCGCGGACGAGCACCTGCTTTCCGCCCACCTGGGCATCGCGGACCGACCGCGCGTGGTGCACCTACGCGGAGACAGCGGCCGGAAGCGTCGCGGCAACCTTGGCGACGAGGTCGACCAGCCGGCACGAGTAGCCCCACTCGTTGTCGTACCAGCCGAAGACCTTGACCATCGATCCGTTCGCCATCGTCAGCCCGCTGTCGACGATGCACGAGTAGGAGGAGTGCTGGATGTCGGTCGAGACGAGCGGCTCGTCGGAGTACTGCATGATCCCTTCGAGATCCCCCGTGTCTGCTTTCGACCGATAGAGGCCGTTGATCTCCTCTGCGCTCGTCTCGCGACCGAGGCGGCAGACGAGGTCGACGATCGACCCGGTGGGCACCGGGGCCCGCATGGACATTCCATCGACCTTGCCCTTCAGGTCGGGCATCACGATCCCGATTGCCCTCGCGGCGCCGGTCGACGTCGGGATCAGGTTGATTGCGGCAGCCCTGGCCCGACGCAGGTCCTTGTGCGGGAGATCGAGGATCTGCTGGTCGTTGGTGTACGCATGGATCGTCGTCATGAACCCCTGCTCGATCGTGAGCTCGTCGTGGAGCACCTTCGCGAGCGGAGCGACACAGTTCGTCGTGCAGGAGGCGTTTGAGATGATGTGGTGCGACTCGGGCTCGTAGACACCCTCGTTGACGCCGAGCACGATCGTCACGTCCGGGTCCGTCGCGGGCGCGGAGATGACCACCTTCCTGGCGCCCGCCTCGAGGTGCTTCTCGGCGCCCTCGCGCTTCGTGAAGAGACCCGTCGACTCGATCACGACGTCGACTCCGAGGTCGCCCCAGGGCAGGCTGCCGGGGTCGCGCTCGCTCAGCAACTGGAGCTCTTGCGAGCCGACGGTGATCTTCCCGTCGCCGGCGGCGACGCTCTCGTCGAGCGTGCCGAGCACCGAGTCGTGCTTGAGCAGGTAGGCCATCGTCTCGGCGTCACCGAGATCGTTCGCCGCGACGACCTCGAAGTCGCCGCCACGCTCCAGGTGCGCCCGGAAGAAGTTGCGCCCGATCCGCCCGAAGCCGTTGATCCCAACCCGAATCCCCACGATGCCTCCCCGTCGCTTGTCTCGCCGAGTCTAACGAGAGCCTCTTGGGCCTCAGAGGTGAAGGCGGATCACCTGTAGTTGGTCACCGCCGTACCTCGCAGCTATGACAACGATCGTTCTCGGCCTCGCTTCGGTGACCGAGACGATGGTGTCCAGGGCCGCATTGCGTCCCCTCCACGGCAGATGAACCCACGCACGGCCGCGGTTGCCGAACCGGGGATCGGTCGAACCGTCCGGCCGTCGGGCGGTCATGGTCAGCTTCGTCGAGTCACCGTACGTCCCGGTGACGACGAAGGTGCGATCGCCGCTGTGGAACGGCTGGACACCCTCGACAATTCGAGAAGAAAAGCGGTGCGTTCGGCCAGCGGGCTGCCCATCGGTTCGAAAGTGAGCGATTAAGCCGGTAGCTGACGGTGCCGGGACCCGGAGGAAACACGGCTTTTGTCCTGCGCCCACCAGAGTGAGACCTCTGCCGTCGACGTAGGCGTCACCGTCGAATGCATTGAACCCGAGCTTGTGCCAGAACCGATCCAGTCTCTCGCGAAAGAGCGGCACTGGTCGTCCCGATGGCGTCAGCATCGTGAGTTGGAGGCCCCAGCACCCCATGTTTCCGTAAGCGACGTCCACCAATACGTCGCTGTTCGGCTCGAGCGCCAGCGCCTCGACCCCCGAATCCGGGCCCACCTCCGGCAGCCTCACTCGCCCCCGCAAGCCGAACGCTCGATCGAGCTTGCCGTGAGCTGAGACGGCGGCCACCCAGTTCACCGAGCAGCAGCCGCCGCCAGCGTCATCTCCGCCGATTACGATGCGTCCCGAGGGTTGCTGAACGACTGCCCTCACCTCACCGCGAAACGGGAGGACCGTCCAACCGCCGTTCCCGAACTGCGGATCGAGCCGCCCTCCCCGGGTGACCTCACCGATCAACCACGCGGCTTGAGTCCCTCCCTTTCCGTAAGCGCCGACGATGATCGCGCCCCCTCCCTTTCTCAGTGCGACCGCGTTTACCCACACGCTGTCGGAGGCCGGGCGGTGGCGTGAGGAGAACCTGATCGTCGCTGTGCCTTGATCCCCGAACTCTCGGTTCGGTAGGCAACGACGTGCGACGGAGTGGAGAACGACTGGACGTTTCGCTCCGTACTGGGAGACGGCGATCAGGGTGGTGCCTTCCGCCATCGTCGCGCTCGCGACGACCGGAATCATCCCGAGCCGAGCAGGCAGGCGTAGGCCACGACCACCGTTGCAAAGTGGATCGGCGATGTCGGGCTTGACAGCGAACCCACTCGGCGTTGGGCGACTCGCCACCTTCGCGTGTGATGAGCATCCAACGAGGCAGAGGGCAGCGGCAATCCAGACGGTCGCCCACCCTGGGAATCCGAACTCAGACACCCACTCATCGTAAGACGGGTCCCGCCCTTCCGATATAGCCGCGGTGTGGCGGCACAGGCGGGCCGCTGAGGCGTCGCTTGCGACGCCGCTTAGAGCGCGTGCGGGCTTAGCCCGTGCGCGCGTCTTAGTCCCGAACGGCCCGCCTTTGCCCTCCCGGGCAAAGGCGGGCCGGAGGGGAAGCTCCGAGGACGACCTCCCCCTCCGCATTGTCGCGCTCCGGACCTTGGCGACGGACGGGGTCTGAATCCATCGCCGGACGAGCGCAAACCCGCCGGCCCGAAGTATGCCGCACTACGTGGGCGAAAAACTACGCGCTTGAAAAACATAAACATCGTGTGGCGTTGAAAACTCTCGGCTACCGCTCTGACAGACGGATCAGGGTTTGCAGACGGCGCTGGGCAGCTGACTTCGTCGCCGGCGGATCGCACTTGGCGCCGAGCTCGCGGAGCGACAGCGACGGGTGCTTGAGGCGGAGAGCGGCGATTTCGCGGAGGTTCGCCGAGAGCTCGTCCAGCCTTCCCGCTTTCCGGAGGCGGCGGATCGCCTCGAGTTGCGTGTGGGCGGCACGGCCGGAGCGAACGAGGTTGGCGTGGTCGGCGTTCGCGAGGCGGTTCGCCTGGGCCCGCGTCGACCCGACGACTGCGCGCTCCTGCAGCGCCAGGGCCGCGTCGCTGGCACCGGCCGCTGCAAGCACGCCTGCGATGCGGTCGATGCTCTTCGCGTAGGCGAGCGACTGGTCGCCGCGGCCGGAGACGCGCAGGTCGGCGCCCTCGGCCGCGGCGGCGTCCGCGACCGCCTCCGCCCCCGCGCGGCTCTCACTTCTCACCTCCAGATGCGGCGACGGCGGAGCGCTCACGGAGCCGGCGGCGAGCAGTGCGCCGCGGAGATACGCGGCGCGGCAGCACCCCCGGCCGAGTACGCGCCTGGGCGGGCGCTCGCGAGGCGCGAGCCGGGAATCGACGACGCCGCACTCCTTCAGCAGCTCCAGGGCCTGCCGTCCGCCCTCGACGTGCAGCTGGTACCTCGTCTCCCGGCCGAACGCCGTGCGCCGGTAGGTGCGGATCTCCGAGCCGACCTCGAACGAGCGCAGGAGCGCGAACGCGCGCCTGGCGACCGCTGCGCCGGCGAGATCGAGATGCAACGACACCTCCCCGCGGCCGCGGAGGTGCAGCCGGCCCGCGAAGTGGAACAGCGCCGAGAGCTCCGCGAGCCGGTCGCACTCGCGGTCGGGCGCGATCGATGCCAGCTCGTTGCGGACGTCCTCAGAGAAGGACACGCTCGAGCTCCAGCAGGCGCCGCTTGTACTCCGGCCCCAGCGAGCCGTACGAGCCGAGGCCGTCGGCCGCGACGACGCGGTGGCACGGCACGACCAGCGCGAACCGGTTCGCCGCGCACACGGACCCGACGGCGCGCTGCGCGTTCGGATGACCGGCCAGCGCGGCGACCTCTCCGTACGTCGCCGTCTCGCCGTAGGGGATCGCGCGCATCGTCTCGACCACCCGCCGCTGGAACGGCGTGCACCACGCGAGGTCTAGCTCCACGTCCGCGAAGGTCTCGCGCACGCCGGCAAGGTAGCCGCGGACCCTGTCCACGAGCGGATCGTGGCCGGACGCATCCGCGGCCCCGGAAGGAAACTCGTGCCAGGCGAGCGCGGCCTCGGAGAGCCAGAGCTCCCCCACGCCCCAGCCCTCCACCTCGTACGCGATTCGCTCGACCATTCGGGAATCGTAGAATCCGGACGATGAGCCGTCCCGGAATCTTCCGCCCGCCGCCGGCCGTGAACGAGCCCGTGCGCGACTACGCGGCCGGCTCGGCCGAGCGCGCCGAGCTCGAGGCCCGTCTCGCGGAGCTCACGAGCGAGCGGCTCGAGATCCCGTGCGTGATCGGCGGCGAGGAGGTCCGTACCGGGGACACGTTCGAGGCGGTGATGCCGCACGACAAGGACCACGTCCTGGCCGAGGTGCACAGGGCCGGCCCGGCCGAGGTCGAGAAGGCGATCGCGGCCTCCGCCGAGGCCTGGGAGGACTGGCACCGGCTTCCCTGGGAGGAACGTGCGGCCGTCTTCCTCCGCGCGGCCGAGCTCCTGGCCGGGCCGTGGCGCCCGACGATCGTCGCCGCGACGATGCTGAACCAGTCGAAGACCGCGCACCAGGCGGAGATCGACGCGGCGTGCGAGGTGATCGACTTCTGGCGCTTCAACGTCGAGTTCATGCTCCGGATCTACCAGGAGCAGCCGGTCTCGTCGCCCGGGGTCTGGAACCGGATGGAATACCGCCCGCTCGAGGGCTTCGTCTTCGCGATCAGCCCGTTCAACTTCACGGCGATCGGCGCCAACCTCTCGACGAGCCCTGCGCTGATGGGCGACACGGTCATCTGGAAGCCGGCCTCGACGGCGGCCGTGTCTGCCTACTGGACGATGCGGCTCTTCGAGGAGGCGGGGCTGCCGCCGGGCGTGATCAACCTCGTGTACGGGAGCGGCGCCGCCGTCAGCGACCCCGTGCTGGCTAGCGAGCACCTCGCCGGTGTCCACTTCACGGGCTCGACCGAGGTCTTCCACTCGATCTGGAAGGCGGTCGGCGAGAACATCGACCGCTACCGCAACTACCCGCGGATCGTCGGCGAGACCGGCGGCAAGGACTTCATCATCGCCCACCCGAGTGCCGACGTGGACGCGCTCGCGACCGCCATCCTCCGAGGCTCCTTCGAGTACCAGGGGCAGAAGTGCTCGGCCGCGTCGCGCGTGTACGCGCCGTCGAACCTCTGGCCCGACCTGCGCGAGCGGCTGGTCGAGGAGGTCGGCACGATCAAGATGGGCGACGTGAGCGACTTCTCGAACTTCATGGGCGCCGTGATCGACGGCAGCTCGTTCGCGCGCCAGCGGGAGGCCATCGAGCACGCGCGGGAACACGACGCCGAGGTGATCGCGGGCGGCGGCACGGACGACAGCGAGGGCTACTTCGTCGAGCCGACGGTGATCCAGACGAAGGACCCGCGCGACCGCCTGATGCGCGAGGAGTTCTTCGGGCCGATCGTCACGACGTACGTCTACCCCGAGAACGACTGGGAAGAGACGCTCGAGCTCGTGGACGAGACGGCGCCGTACGGGCTCACCGGCGCGATCTTCGCCCAGGACCGCGAGGCGATCGACGAGGCCCAGGAGGCGCTGCGGTACGCGGCCGGCAACTTCTACGTCAACGACAAGCCGACCGGCGCGGTCGTCGGGCAGCAGCCGTTCGGGGGCTCGCGCGCCTCGGGCACGAACGACAAGGCCGGCTCGATGTGGAATCTCATCCGCTGGGTCAGCCCGAGGACGATCAAGGAGACCTTCGTCCCGCCGCGCGACTACCGCTATCCGTTCCTGGACGCGGCGGGGTCCGACGGCGCGCAGGGCAACTCCGGCAAGCGCTGAAGCGTCCGCTCCTCATCGCGCTCACGTTCCTGCTGGTGTGCGCCTCCGTGGCCGCGGCCGCCCGGATCCACGGCACGGCCGGCCCCGACCGCCTGCAGAGCGTCAACGGCGTCCGCGACACCGTGACGTGCGGCCGCGGCCGCGATCTGGCGACCGTCGACGGGCTCGACCGCGTCGGCTTCGACTGCGAGGTGGTCACGCGCCAGACCTCGCGCGACCCGTACACCAACCCGGAGAGCCAGCACGAGACCGAGGTCGAGCCCGACTCGTTCGCGCACGGGAAGACGGTCGTCACGGTCTTCCAGGTCGGGCGGGTCTTCAGCGGCGGCGCGCGCAACATCGGCTTCGCGGTCTCGCGCGACCGCGGCAGGGCGTGGAAGCAGGGCTTCCTGAACGGCGTCGGGCCGAGGCCGACCGATCCGTCGATCTCCTACGACCGCAGGCACGGCGTCTGGCTCGCGGTCTCGCTCGTCCTCGAGGCGCAAGGGGGCTCGTCGATCCGCGTCAGCCGCTCGGCGAACGGCTCGCGCTGGAGCGCACCCGCGACCGCGGTCCAGACGTCCACGTTCGGACAGGACAAGGAGTGGATCGCCTGCGACAACTGGCCGCAGAGCCCGTATCTACGGCCACTGCTACATCAGCTACAGCGACGTGATCGGCGAGCAGGTCGTCGCTCAGACGTCGGCCGACGGCGGCCTCACGTGGTCGGCGCCGACCACCGCGCCGGGCTTCCCCGGCCGCGGGTCGATCCGGGGCGCCTACGCGCCGGGCGTGCAGCCGCTCGTGCTGCCGAGCGGGCGGGTGCTGATCGCGTTCTACGACCAGGACGATCTCTCGGTGCTGCGCTCGGACGACGGCGGCGCCACCTGGACGCAGCAGCAGGGAATCGCCCCCGCGCCGTACCGGCCCCATCCGGGGCTTCGCGCCGGCGCCGCTTCCCACGTCGGCGATCAGCTCGGACGGGCGCGCGTACGTCGCCTGGGCGAGCTGCGCGTTCCGCCCTGGATGCCCCGCCAACGACATCGTCTACACCTCCTCGGCGGACGGCGTCGCGTGGACCCCGGTGGCGCGGATCCCGATCGGCGGAGGCGATGCCGAGCTTCCGGGCCTCGACGCCGACCCGGCGCGAAAGGGCCGGCTCGCGCTCACCTGCTACGTGTTTCGCGGGTCGTCGCTCGACGTCCGCTTCGTCTGGTCGCGGACGGCCGGTGCGAGGTGGAGCCGGCCGCAGCTGCTCAACTCGCGGCACGTGCCGATGTCCGGGATCGCTGGGACGTCGCTGGGCTCGATGGTCGGCGACTACATCTCGACCTCGTTCGCCGGCGGCCGCGCCGTACCCGTCTTCGCGCTCGCCCAGCCGCCCCGCGC
This sequence comes from uncultured Actinomycetes bacterium, assembly GCA_963716865.1. GTDB lineage: Bacteria > Actinomycetota > Thermoleophilia > Gaiellales > Gaiellaceae > AC-32. Next base: position 85,489 of record CAVQUF010000005.1, on the reverse strand, counting down.
GGGCCGGCTGCGCGAATCGATGTTCGCCACGTCGCTGGCCGTGCCCTGACCTTGTAACAGACTGTTACTTGGCGGCCTCAGAGCGCGCCGGTGCCGGCGTCGGCGGCGTGGCACTCAAGGCTGCCCACGATCTCGCCGCGCTTGGTGCGCCCTCGTCGCTGGTGGCGTGATCCGTTCTTGGTCGCGTACCTCCGCGTCGACCAGCGCACCGCGTGCTCGAAGCGCGCCGGCGTCGTGCTGGATCGTCTCCCTGAAGGCACGCGCCTCCGCGCGCGTCGAGAACTCCCTCTGGCGGTCGATTCCGACGCTGTCCACGAACGGGACGACGTACTTGCTGCCGGAGCGGTAGACGCCCCGGTGGCGGGTGCGCTGCAGCTTGAAGCTCACGGGATCGAGCATCCTCGTCGCCTGCGCGAGGGCCTCCTCCAGCTCTGCCGTCGCCGCGACGACGCGCTCCCGAAGCGAAGCGATCCCTCGCTCTTCGAGCGACTCGTCCAGCTTGCTCTTCACCTCCTCCGCCAGCTCGGCGAGCGCCTGCCGGCTCTCGAGCAGCCGATCGACCGAGGAGATCCGCCCCTCGAGCCTCACAACCTCCTCGCTCGCTCGAGGCGAGATGACGGCCGCCTCGCGCTGGACGCCGGCCCGACGAGCCAGGCCCTTGCGGTCGACCCGGCCGAGGAACTTGTCCGTCTGGCTCGCGGCCCGGTGTGCGTTGAAGAGCGCTGCGCCCAGCAGGGTCAACGGCTTCTGGCGTGGGCCTCCGACACTCGCCACCAGTGCCCGCGCCCGCCAGGCTTCCTCCTCGAGGGTCGTTGCCCGCGTGCGCGCACTTGGCAGGATCTTCTTCAGCAGGCCGCGCTCAGCACTCTCCGCTCGAAGCGGCGGAAAGCTAGGCGGCAGGCCGGGCGCCAGAAGCTGGAAGATCCGCTCGGGGCGCGGGAGGCCGGGAAGGCTGTAGGCCCCCAGATCCTTGAGCTCGGCTTCATCTGCGACGAGATCACGCGTGGACACGGATATGAGGATTTGCCCACCGTGGCCGGCCGAGCAGATTCGGGCCGCCCGGTTGACGTCCAGACCCAGATAGGCGCCGCCCTCGACGACGGGCTCGCCGGTGTGGAGGCCTATGCGCAGCCGCACTCGGACACCGGGCGGCCAGGCGAAGGCGGCGAAACTCCGCTGGACGGAGACCGCTGCGGCGAGCCCGTCCTTTGCCCGCTGGAAGGACGCGAAAAGCTCATCCGCACGGCAGTCGACCTCGTATCCACCGGCATCTCCGAGGGCCTTACGCAGTAATCGCCGTTGCTCGCTGAGGGTGGCCGCGTACTCCTCCCCGAGCCGCTGGACGAGCTGGGTCGACCCCTCGACGTCGGTGAACATCAGCGTGACGGTCCCGCTCGGCGGCTCGACCACGTGGCCTCCCGGTCACACGGTACTGCTCCTACCCACTGTCTTCAAATCGCCCGCCCGCCTAGGCGCGGCCGGCCTTGTGCAACTGGGCGTAGATGTCCCGCGCGGTCTTGGCGGGGATTCCGGGAACGCCCTCGAGCTCCTCCTGCGAGGCGGCGAGGAAGCGCTCGGCCGAGCCGAAGTGCTGGACCAGCGCCCGCCGCCTGGCCGGGCCGACGCCCGGAAGCGTGTCGAAGATCGACTCGCGCGCCTTCGCGTCGCGCCGCTGCCGGTGGAAGCCGACGGCGAAGCGGTGCGCCTCGTCGCGCACACGCTGCAGCAGTTGGAGCCCGGCCGAGTCGCGCGGCAGCAGGATCGGGGCCGATCGGTCGGGGACGAACACCTCCTCGATCCGCTTGGCGAGGGCGATCACCGCCACCCGCGGCAGGTCGTAGGCGTGCATCGCCTCCAGCACGGCCGAGAGCTGCCCCTTGCCGCCGTCGATCACGACCAGGTTCGGCGTGGCCGCGAACGACTCGTCGTGTGCATGGGAGCCGGAGGCTGCGTCGCCGACCCGAGAGAACCGCCGCGAGACCACCTCGGCCAGCGCCGCGTAGTCGTCCTGCCCGTCGAGCCCGCGCACGCCGAACTTGCGGTAGTGCGCCTTCTTGGGCAGCGCGTCCTGGAAGACAACCATCGAGCCGACGACCGCCTCGCCCTGGATGTTCGAGACGTCGTAGCACTCGATCCGCAGTGGCAGGCTCTCGAGGTTCAGCGCCTCGCGCAGCTCCTCCAGGGCCTCGACGCGCCGTAGCCGCCGCCGCTCGGTCTGGAGCGCGTCCGACTCGAGGGCGAGGCGCGCGTTCTGCGTCGCGAGCTCCTGGAGCCGGCGCTTTTCGCCCCGCACCGGTGCGCGCACCTCGACCCGCGAGCCGCGCCGCTCCGCGAGGAACTGGGCCAGCGCGCTCGTGTCGCCGGAGTCGCGCGGGACGACGATCTGCGGCGGCACGCTCGGGGCCGAGCCGTAGTACTCGAGGCAGAACGTCTCCAGCAGCGAGCTCGTCTCCTGGCCACCCGTGTTCTCGAGGTGGAAGGCGTAGCGGTCGATCAACCGGCCGTCGCGCAGCGGGAAGACCTGGACCGCGGCCCGGTCGCCGTCGGCCGCGATCCCGATCACGTCCACGGTTCCCACGGAGCGCTTGTCCGCCGCCTGCCTCTCGACCAGGTGCTGGACCGCGAAGAGCCGGTTGCGGTAGCGCGCCGCCTCCTCGAACCGCTCGCCCTCGGCGGCGTCTTTCATCTTCCGCTCGAGCTCGCGCATGATCGGGCGCGTCTCGCCCGAGAGGAACTCGATCACGCGGTCGATGATCGCGCGGTAGTCCTTCTTCGAGATGTACCCGACGCACGGCGCCAGACAGCGCTCGATGTGGTAGTCGAGGCACGGGATCCCCGAGTGGCGCCCCGGCCTCGGGCCCTCGCACGGCCGGTACGGGAAGACCCGGTTGAGCACGTCGAGCGTCTCGCGCACCTTCTTCGCGTTCGCGTACGGCCCGAAGTAGACGACCCCGCGGCGGTGCCGCTCGCGCGTGAACATGACGCGCGGGTAGTCGTCCTCGACCGTGACCGCGATGTAGGGGAACGACTTGTCGTCGCGGAGCCGGACGTTGAACGGCGGGCGGTGGCGCTTGACCAGGTTCTGCTCCAGGTGCAGCGCCTCGACCTCGGTGTCGGTCACGATCACCTCGACGTCGGCGACGCGCTCCGGGAGCTGCGCGATCGTGGTTCGGCTGTCCGGGCTCGCCTGGAAGTAGCTGCGCACGCGGGGGCGCAGCGACTTCGCCTTGCCGATGTAGAGCATCTCGCCCCGCTCGCCGCGGAAGACGTAGACGCCCGGCTTGGCCGGGAGCCGTTTCAGCTGTTCTTCCACCTGCTCTCTCAACCCGGGCAAGGGTAGCCTGCGGCCTCGTGAGGAACGCCCTGGTTGCCGCGGGACTGGCGGTGGCGGCCCTGACCGGCCTGGTCGTCGCGGTCATCGTCTCGTCCGGCAGCGGCGGGCAGTCGGCATCGCCGGCCACGAGGGCGTCAGCCGGCTCGACCGCGGGCACGCGGACGCAGCAGCAGACGCGCGCGTCGACTACGACCCCGCGCACGACGTCGACGGCCGGGCCTGGACAGCCGGTCCACCCGGCCGTGACCTACGACTCGGACTCGACGGTCTCGCTGCCGACGACGACGGCCGCGATCCCGCCGCCGCCTCCGCCGCGCAGCCATCGGCGGCGCACGTTCAGCGTCGGCGTCGTGGACGACTCGCTCGTCCAGCAGAGCCTCGCCGCGACGAGCGCGGCCGTGGAGGCCTCCCGGCGCGCGGGCTTCGACACGGTCGTCGTCTCGGTCGCGTGGAGCCGCGGCCTGAAGCGGCCCTCCGCCGGGACTTTGCAGCGGATCGGCAACGTGTCGGCCGCAGCCCGCAAGCGACACATGCGGCTCTTCCTGGTCATCGGGCACGGCTTCGCGCCGAACACGCCCCGAACCGCCGCGGAGCGGGCGCAGTTCGCGTCCTTCGCGGCGGCGACGGTCGAGGCGCTGCCGCACCTGGCCGCCGTTACCGTCGGAAACGAGCCGAACCTGAACACGTTCTGGATGCCGCAGTTCGGGCCGAGCGGCCGGGACGCCGCCGCGCTGGCCTACGAGAACCTGCTCGCCCGGACCTACGACGCCGTCAAGAAGGTCGCGCGGCACCTGCGGGTTATCGGCGGCGCGGTCTCCCCGCGCGGAGCGGACCGGCCGAACGGGATCAGGCCGACCCACTCCCCCACCGTCTTCATCCGCGACCTCGGCAAGGCCTACCGCGCGAGCGGCCGGCGGCGCCCGCTGATGGACGCGTTCGGCATCCACCCGTACATGATCGCGCCGTGGATCTCGCCGAAGGAACGCCACCCGAACACGGCCGAGATCACGTTCGCCGACTACCCGAAACTCGTCACCCTCCTCGACGAGGCGTTCCGCGGCACCCACCAGCGCGGGCGAACGCTGCCGATCTACTACAGCGAGTTCGGCGTGCAGACCCTGATCCCGGACTCCGAGATCTGGGCGTACGATCCGGGGTCGTCGATCGAGTCCGGCTGGGGCGTGAGCGCCGCCACGCAGGCCGCCTTCTACCGGCAGGCGCTCGCAATCGCGTACTGCCAGCCGACGGTCAAGGGCCTGTTCATCTTCCACACCTTCGACGAGCCGAACATGAACGGCTGGCAGTCCGGCCTCTACTACGCGGACCACACTCCGAAGCCGAGCCTCAGGGGCTTCCGCCGAGCCGTCGCCGACCTTCGGGACGGCAAGCTCGCGACCTGCGGGCGCTAGGCTTTCGGCATGGCCGGGCAGTACGTCGCGTACCGCTTCTTCAGGCTCGATCCCGCCTGGCGCCGGCTTCCGATCGACGAGCGCCGCGCGGGCAAGGACGCGTTCGCCGAGGTCGTCGACGACTGGGCCGAGCGGACGGCTTCGCTGCGCGCCTACTCGCTCGCCGGCGTGCGCCCCGACGCTGACTTCTTCCTCTGGACGATCACCGAGCGCTACGAGGACCTCAACGAGCTCGGCGCGGCGCTGAACGCGACGCCGCTCGCGGGCTGGCTCGAGACACCGTACTCGTACCTCGCCACGACGAAGGCCTCCGAGTACACGAAGGCCCGCAAGCCGCGGCAGGTGGTTCCGAAAGGCTCTCCGTACCTCGTCGTCTATCCGTTCGTGAAGCTGCGCCCCTGGTACGCGCTCCCCCAGGAGGACCGCCAGCGCGCGATGGAGGAGCACATGCGCGTCGGGCACGAGTTCTCCACGATCGTGAACCACACCACGTACTCGTTCGGGATCGACGACCAGGAGTTCATGACGGCCTTCGAGTGCGACGAGCCCTCCGACTTCATGCACCTGATGCTGACCCTGCGCGACTCCGAGGCGAGCCGCTACACGGAGCGCGACACGCCGATATTTGTCGGGCGGCACTGCGAGATTCGCGAGGCATTGGACGAGCTAGACGGTGTCCAGGCCGGCCGCGCCGGCCAAGCCGGCACGGCCTCGTCAGCGGCATCGCGAGCGATGCCTTAGTCGGCCGGGCGGGAACCGACTTCAAGTAACAGACTGTTACTTGAGCATGGCCGACAGCCGCTCCCGGTTCCGTCCGCGCAGCCGAGTCTTCCTTGTAACAGACTGTTACTAAGGCCGAGTCGGGGCCGGCGTTCAGTAGCCGTACGTGTGCTCGTCGCGCCAGACGCGCCACATGGCGAAGCCGGCCAGCACGAAGACCGCCAGGAAGGAGACCAGGCCCCATCCGTTCCCGACCGGGACGAAGAAGCGGGCCGCCACGTTCACGATCATCAGCAGCGCCGAGCCGTAGAACACCACGCGCGAGCGTGTGGACCACATCGAGATCTCGTCGCGTCGCTCGCGCCAGACGAGGTAGAGGAAGTAGGCGATCGCCAGGAAGAACGCGATGCGCGCGAGCAGGAACAGCGCCGTCAGCGTCGTCTCCAGCTGAAGCGCCACGATCAGCCCGGCGATCAGCGCGATCACGACGAAGCCGCGGACAGTCGGGTTCATGTCGCGGAACGCGCGCCGCACACCGCCCAGGGTAGCTAGCATCCCGGCGTGGTCGAGGAAGGCAGGCCGGCACCGGACTTCGAGCTCGAGAGCGACAGCGGCGAGACCGTCCGCCTCTCTGCGCTGCGCGGCAAGCCCGTCGTCCTCTACTTCTATCCGAAGGACGACACGCCCGGTTGCACGCGGCAGGCCTGCGGCATTCGCGACGCCTGGGGCGAGTTCCAGCGCGCAGGCGCCGAGGTGTTCGGGATCAGTGCCGACTCCCAGGCCTCGCACGAGCGCTTCAGGTCGAAGTACGAGCTCCCGTTCACGCTGCTCGCCGACCCCGCACACACGCTGGCCGAGCCCTACGGCGTCGGCCAGGAGGGCAAGACGTCGTACGAGCGCTCGACGTTCGTGATCGACGCGGACGGGAACGTGACGAAGATCATGCGCCGGGTGAACCCGGACAGCCACGCGGATAAGGTCCTCTCCGCGCTCTCAGCCGCCTAGCCGTCCAGGCCCGAACCCACCGAACGGACAGTTGCCCCCGCGGGCAGTTTTGGCCACCATGGTTCTCTACAGCTCGACGGGAGGACAGGTTGGAGCCTTCCGAGAGACTGCGGCGCTCGGACTCTTCAGCTCCTGTCCTCTCGAGGGTCTTGATGATCACGCCGCCGTCGCCGCCCACACAGCACTGCTCGATCGCGCTCTGGCGCGGCTACGTCGCCGCGCACTTCTACGTCCCGGGCGAGGAGGGCGACGAGGCGCTTCGCCTCTCGCAGCCGTTTCGAACGTGGCGCCTTCCGTGGCAGGAGAAGAAGAGCCTGCGGGACGACCCGGGCGCCCAGGCCGCGCTCGCCTCCCTCGAGGCCGACCTGCTGGCGCGCGGGTGGGAGCGCCTCAGGCCCGCGCCGGACGACGACTGGTACGAGCTCCGCTTCCGCCGCGGCGAGGCGGCCGTGAGCTCTCCCGAGCCGGTTGAGCGTCCGGTCTCGGTCCCGCTTCCACAGCTGGCCGCGGTCCCCCGGCAGCCGGTTCCGACGAACGGCGCTCGAGCGACCGTGACGGTCGAGACGTTCGTGACCGGGTACCGCGCCGCGCTGGCCCGCTTCACGGCGGCCGCCGACCGCTGCGATCCACCCGAGGAGACCTATCTGCCGCTGTTCGAGACGCTGAACTGGGCCGCGAGGCTCATCGACAGCCTCGGACATCCGGACGTGACGACTGCGCAGGGGCTGCGCTGGGCGCGAAACGCGGTTCACCTCCACTGGGCCAAGGCGCTCGAGGCGCGCGGGGTGCTCGCCCCCCGTCCGATCGTCGCCGGCGAGCGCAACGAGATCATCCGGCACACGGTCGCGCTGGACTGGTTCTGGCTCCCGGTCGAGCGGATGCCGAAGCCGAGGGCGTCGAAGAACGAGCCCGAGCAGCGGGAAGCGTACGTCGCCCGGCTCGCGGGGCAGCGAGCGCAGGAGCCTCTCCGGGGGCTTCTCGACGAGCTGGCTCCGTATCTGGCGGCAACGGCCGGGACCACGCTGCGCTAACAGGCCTCACCGCACCTGATCGACCTAGGGCGACCCGCTCCCGCTCTTCGGCGGCACCCTCTCCGCGTGAACCGGGCGGGTGCCGGTCTGCCCCTCGCCCGATCCCAAGGTGAAAAAGTCGAAGAGGAGCCGCTCTTCGGCAGGCGTCAGGTCTCGCCCGAGGACGGCGTGGAAGAGGCGGCTGACGTCGACCGGTCGGTGTGATTGGCGAGGCACTGCGACCCAATCAGCGCTCGATTGAAGAACGTAGAGCGGTGTCCCGACAGCGACGTGTCGGCTCGACGCAAGGTCATGACAGCGGAACACAGCGCCGCTCGATTCGCAGGCAATCCACATCGGCACCCCTGCCGGAGGCACGAGCTGAAAGCCCGGACGCCCCGGAACCTGTTCATCCCCGCCGACCGTCTCAACACCTGTGAGCAGGGCCAGCCCGGAGAAGAAGTCGTCGCCGGCGGCCGCGAGATCGCGCCGCATGCGCTCGGCGGTCGCATGATCGACCTCTCCTTTCTGCTCCCCTTCCGCGAGCTTCCGTAGCACGGCTTCGCGTGAAACCTGCGTTTGAGCCTCTACTCGCTCGGTGGCGTTGTACGTGCGGCGAGTACTCGTTGGAAATGCACCAGCCGTGCAGGTGAACGAGCCGGCGCCGGCGCCGGGACAGAGGAGCACGTCTGGTGCCGGGCCTCGGTATGTCCGCGTGGAATCGATCGAGAAGCTGGCGGCCGACCTGTTGCTTTGGTCAACCCACGACAGCAGATCGAAGCGGGACGCAGCGAGGGCAGCGCCTGCAAAAAGCACCAGGAGCGCGAATGCGAGCACGGCGGTTCTGCGAAGCAGCACGGCCCGCCGTCTCCTCAAGCCTTCCGCAGCGACACTGGCCCGGCGCAGGATGGCGTCGGGGTCGGACTCGACCCCGGCGACGAGCCGGTCGAGCGCGCGGGCGACGATCGGGTCGTGAGCGGCCGTCATCGAAGCACCTCCTCGCCAAGCACTGCTCGCAGTGCGGCATGGGCCTGGTTGAGCGTCGCAGACACCGTTCCCCTGCGGATCCCGAGGACTCTCGCGATCGCCGCGTAGTCGAGGTCTGCGTAGTAGCGCAGAAAGAGGACGAGGCGCTGGCGCTCGGGCAAGCGCGCGACGTATTCGCCGATGGCGCTCGCCTCGGCCTCGCCTGCGATGGCCGCCGCATCGTGCTCTCCTGCGTCCGCGACCCTGGGCGTTCGCGCAGCGAGGTTTCGCGCCGCGTTCACTACCACTTTCCAGAGCCAAGCCTCCAGTGTCCCGCTCGCGCGAAAGGTCGATCGGCCGGCCAGCGCCCGGGCCAGCCCTTCCTGAACGGCGTCCTCGGCGAGCTCGACGCTTCCCGTTATCGCCGTCGCGACCCGAAGCAACTCCTGGTGGCGCAGCCGGTAGAGAGCCTCGACCGCATTCGGCGTGGCTCGTATGGGCTCGTCCTCCGGGAAGGCCATCTCCATAGCCTTACGACACGGGAGAGACGTCTCGTGTTTAGGCACCATGCCTTTCACTCACGGCTCGATCCCTCTACGAAAGCCCATCCGCCAGGTGGCTCTTAGGCCGACGGACGGGCATAGCCCACCAGCTGCTCCCATCGGTACGCCAGCACCTCTTGGTGGGTCCGGCAGGGAGCAAACAGGAGGTTGACGTGCCTGCCTCGGCTCGTTCCCTTGACCCGAGCCGCTGGCGGGCGGCAGGGACAGGAATGGTCGATGCCGACGGGAGGCTTCTGCAGCAGCACGGGAAACGCGCTCAGCGCGGTACAGGCAAACTTCTCGTGCGCCAAGCTCAAGCTTCCCCCGGGCGGCTGACAGCGAATGGTGTAGGTCCGCTTGCCTTGGTCGCCCCCGAGGCTTTCCGGCCGGCGTTCGAGGCCTGCGAGGCGCTTCTGCGCTTCGCGGTCGAGAACCGACCTTCCGGGCCGCTCACAGATGACGCAGCCGGCAGGCTCATCTTCCGAACCTACGCCCGCTCGAGCAAGACCTACAACGCCTCGTTTCTCCTCTCCGGCGAGGTTACGGTGTGCAGGCCGGGATGCTCAACCGCGCCCTCTACGAGGACATGGTTGTGGCCCACTGGATCACTGAACCCGGTGGACGCGCCGGAGAAGTACGAGCGAAACCGCCGCCACCTGATCGAGCAGATGCGTGGCGCACTGGCGAAGCACGGAGCCGGTGTCGAGATGGAGGATCTGCCCGAGCTAACCGACGGTGACCGCAAGGCCTACGCGCAGGAATTCGGCAACCGCAGCTGGACCGGGCTCTCGATAAATGAGCTAACGAAGGAAGTCGAGGATGAATGGCCGGAGGGAAAGTTCGGTCGCGACATGCTGTGGTGGATATACGACATCGCTCAGCGCTTCCACAATTTCATGCTCCACCACACGCCACACAGCCTCGGCCTGACGAGTGTGGAGGAGAACAACGACCGAGTCGTGCTCGACGTCGGGCCGTCGACAGCACATGTTCAGGGCGCGCTTCTTGGAGCCTTCTACTGCTACCAGCAGGCGATGTCCCTCGTGCTGGACGAGGAGCAGGAGAAGCAGCTCCAAGCCGTCTCCGATGAGTATTTCCCGCCTGCCTTCCTGGCGATTCGAACGGAGCGAGGCGACGGTGATCAGACCTGAGAGTTCCGGGCCGGGCGGCGAGCCGAACGCCTAGGACGCTTCCCCCGCCCGACTCGTCGTAGTCTCTTGACCGTGAGCGCCGAGCAGGTAGCTCTGATCCCCGAATGCACCGAGTGCGGCCGGCCGTGGAACTTTGAGAGCGCTCATAGCTCCTGGGCCGAAAACCGAGCCGACATCGCCCGAGCAGGGCTCTCGTCTGACGAGTGGTACGCGGTCGCGGGCGTGCTTCCTCGCGATCGAGCTGATCGAAGGTCGCTTCGCGAATAAGCCCATCGCGGCGAAGCTCGAAGCTGATGAGCAGAAGGCGCTCGAAGGCGCATCGGCGACCGTGAACGAAGGCGCAAACACTCTCCGTAGGCGTCAAGGCCTCGAAGATTTAGCGCGGTTCTGAGAGCTAGTGGCTTATTCGGCCCGAGACGTCGGATCCCGACTGTGCGCGACGAAACCGTAGGGACTTCCCCGATTTCGATTGCCTCGTCGCGGACATAGAGTCGCGGCATGTCGTTCCAACCACACACAAACCAAGAGATGCTCTGGTTCGCCCAAGCGGTTCAAGTCCCGAAGAGGCAGCCAAGTGCAACGCTAGTCCGCCGAGTTCCGCGGATCGATGTCGAGTCGTTCGCGCGTGCCATGAGTGCCGCGGCTGGATGGACGTGGCCCTGGGTTCCGCCGCTGCGGAACTCGGGGTCGTGAGCGCGGCAAAACGCTCGCTCGGCCCGAGGCTTGGTGGCTCATTCGGCCACGTCCTCCACGACCAACACCGGCGATTGGTCGGCGTCGTCGTCTCGCTTGCCGACTACGCGCAGCGCCCGGTCTCCTAGGTGAATCACGTCACCTGCGCTCCAGTTCGAAACTGCGGCTTCGAGCGTGGGCGGCTCGGCGCTATCGCCGTCGGCCGTCTCGAGCCCGAACAGAAATCCAGCCATCCGATCCTCCGTTTCCGCCTGGGGCCGGACGGCTTGCCGAGCATATCGCTGCTGGCTGTACCGAGGTCATGCCTGACGCGTGAGTGACCTAGTGGACCGATCCGGCAGGGCGTTGACCCAAAACGGCACGGCCTTCCTGGGTTCTTCGCCTGTTAGTGGAGCGACCCAGCAGCTACTCGTCAGAGGGAGCTTGCGCGCGCCGACCAGGTACCGGCCTGCCAAAGAGCGTGTCCCACTCGGCGCCCTTCAGTAGCCACGAGAGTGCCCACGCCCATGTGCAGACCCATTCCCCTAAGAGCGTTGACCAGCGCGGTCCGCTGTGAGTCAGCGAGGTGACAAGGATCCACAGAGCGCCCAGGCCCATGACGAAGGCGCAGGTCCAGTGGAAAGCCCGCCAGAACGGGGGTGGAAGCTTCTGGGGAACCGCCCGCAACTTGCCTTCGCGGTATCCGAACAGGACGGCGACCACCGCGAGGGAGATGATGAATCCGGCAGACGCGCCGTAGTGAATCCCCTTGACCCAACCCTCCCCGATCAAGTCTTGGAGCGGATTGAGGGGCGGCCGTGGCGGCTTTGGATGCTCCGCGAGTGAGGGAAGGCCCGTCGGGCACATCGCGATCAACCACGCACACACGCCAGCAGCGATGCTTGCCGTGTTGTCAAGGCCCACCTCGCTGACCCTGTAGGCCAGAAGGAACGCGCCTGACCCGAAGATCACTCCGACGAAGAACTCACGCATCCCAGAGTAGTAGTAGGCGCTCATCGAATCGCGAATGAAGGGATGGCCGTTGAAAACGACGGAGTCGAGCGTGATGAGCGTCAAGGGCAACACCACCCCCAGCCCGCCGACGCCGAGTCGCATCCAAAGGAACTGCCTGGTGTAGCGAGCGCCCTCGGGATTCTCTTTCGGGTCCGGGCGCAGGCCGGGCTCGAGATCCGGCTTTAGGAAGTGAGGCAGCTCCGCCATCTATTACCTCATGGCGGGAGGCTCATACAGGCCTCTAACGCGGCTCTAACTCCTGGCAAAAAGACACGCTCTGCAACGGGACGCTGACGCGGCGCGGCGGCGAGGAGAGCGAGAGGTCGGTCCCAGCGTTCTTCGCCGAGGTCGGCGCGATGGCGTTGGCTCGGCTCGCTATGCAGCCGCCGACAACGCCTTCAGTTCTGCATTTGTGACTGTCCCGTGGCGGTAAACGTTGAAGCGCAGGCGCGGAACTTCTCGGACGCTCTGAACGAGCCGCGTCGTCGCGAGATGGGAATGCTGGCCTTCCGAGAAGCACCCGAGAGTCGGCCGAAGGGTTCTGCGCTCGAAAAAACGAGCCCAGTCGTTGACGCACTGAATGGGCTTTAACTTTTCCGCGTTGAGGTTCTCGTACGCCTGAGGCATCCCACGAAACCCCCCAGCTGCCCAGGCGGCCCAATCGAGCGATGCATGGAAGCTCGGACGGCCGAACGACGACAAGTACGACGGAAACGCGGGCTTAAGGCTGCGAAAAGCACGTACAAACGCTTCGGAGGCTGGCGGTGTTTGCTCATATTGGATCTCCGCGTTGACGATCGCGAAGTCCGCCTCGGCAAGGTCGATTGCTCTCGCCAGCGTCCTGGCCTCGGCGACCGGTTTCGGGCGCGGCCGTCCGATGAAGCCGTGCACGCCGAGGCGAATCTGACGCTGCTTCGTTGCGCCGCGTACGCTGCGAAGCCAGTCAGGGTCTAAGACCGCGTCACCTTCTATTGCTTGGACGGTGAGCCACTTGAGCCCGTGTTGGTGAGCGCGTGCCGCCACGGTCTTCGGGTCAGGTCGCCGACCCAGCGTCTGATACACCCACAAGCCAGTTACACGCCCCACGCCACGCCTCCCGTCGGCATCTCCGCGATCCTTAGTGCTGAAGCCGCTCGGCCAGGTCGTGCTTGAACGCCGGGAGCTGATTCTTAAGTACACCTGGACAGGCGGTTGGATTGAACTCGCCGTGTCCGTGAACCTCGCTGGGCTTGACGCCCGTCTTCCGGCAGATAAGGGCATGGAGCCAGAGGCTTGCCTCGCGCTGCTTCCGCGTCATGCCCTCTTCGCCCTTGTGCTCATGCTCGATCCCTGGCTGGGTGTTGTGGCCTATGGCGTGAGCGGAGACGACCATCTTGCCGGCGTTGATGGCGTCCTTGGAGCCGTGCCGACCCTCGAGGATGTGCCCCGAGCGGGTGACAAGGAAGTTGTGACCCGAATCGATGAACGGAGGGTTGCGGTGCATGTGGTCGTGTTGAATCGATCTGGCGTAGGCCTTCGCTTCGGCTAGAGACTCAGTGGGGTTGTGATCGAGGTTCGGGTGATGGCCGTCGGTGTGATGGAAGATGATCTCCTCCGGTCTGCCAGCGGCAGTGATCGGTCCAGTCGCTGGAACCGCGCCCCACTCCTCGCACGGGATGATCTTGTGTGATGCCATGCCTGCCTCCTTAGCCGGGGGAATATTCACGCCCTGGCCTGAGGCGGGAGTCGGAAGGGGCCGCAGAACCCTGGCTCCTAATCCGGTCGGGACGCTCCGCGCGATTGTTTCACTTCGCACACAAAGGTCAAGGCCCGGAAGGTGATGGAGGTCCCTCGAGGTGGCTGACCCGGGAAGATGCCATTGACTCCCGAAGACTTCGAGAGTCAAGGCACGAAGCCGTGCTGGGCAAGAGCCGCACTCAGAGTCGGCCAAGAGCGACCCGCGCGAGAACGCCTGGAAGCGGCAGGTCTGTAACGGGACGTTGACGCTTAGGCAGGCTCAGCGAGCGGAGACTCATCGCGAAGGACACCAATACCGACCTCGTGGAGGCGATCGTGAGACTCAGCAAGCCTGAGCTCGAGCTGTGCGTGCTCGAGCGCGTTCTTCAGGCCCGGTACGTCTTGCAGGACGGCCGCTGACGTTCGTGGACTGAGCGTGGACCCGCCGAGCCGCTAACCGCGCGAAAGCCCTGCACGTCTCACAGATGCGGATGAGAGGACTTGAACCTCCACGGGGTTTCCCCCACACGGCCCTGAACCGTGCGCGTCTACCAATTCCGCCACATCCGCGCGGACGGACAGTGTAGCGGCGTGCTGGGTACCCTTTTCCGCTTGAACAGGGGTCTTCTCCTGCTTGCGGCGGTCGGTCTCGCGCTGCCGTTCGCCGCCGCCTCCGCGGCCGGCCCGGCACCGGCGGGCGGGCGCCTCGTCGAGCAGGTCGTGCTGCTCGAGAAGCCCCCGCTGGCGAAGTCCGGCCTCGCGGTGCACTCGCGTTCCGGGTCGGCGTACCTGAGCGCGGTCGCGCGCAACCAGCAGCGGTTCGAGGCGCGTCTCGCGCGAGCGGTTCCGGGCGCGACCGTGCGCTGGCGCTACCAGATCGTCCTCGACGGGCTCGCCGTGCTCGCGCCCGCGGGCTCCGCGGCCCGGATCGCCGCGCTCCCCGGGGTCGCGCACGTCTACCCGAGCGTGCGTTACGAGCGCGAGCTCTTCCGCAGCCCGGAGACGATCGGCGCGCCGCAGGTCTGGGGGCCGACGTTGGCGACCGCGGGCCAGGGAATCAAGATCGGGATCATCGACGACGGCATCGACGCGAGCCACCCGTTCTTCTCGCCGGTCGGCATGACGATGCCGCCCGGCTTCCCGAAGGGGCAGACGGCCTACACGTCCGCGAAGGTGATCGTCGCCCGCTCCTTCCCGCCTCCCGGGCTCAGGTACCGCTACGCGAAGCGGCCGTTCGACCCGGTCGAGTCCGAGCACGGAACGCACGTCGCCGGCATCGCGGCCGGCGACCACGACACCCCGGCCGAGGGCGACTTCGGCCCGGAGATCGTGTCCGGGATCGCGCCGCGCGCGTACCTCGGCAACTACCGCATCGGGACGATCCCGACGAACGGCGCCGGTCTCGACGGCAACTCCCCCGAGATCGCGGCGGCGATCGAGCAGGCCGTGAAGGACGGGATGAACGTGATCAACATCTCGTACGGCGAGCCGGACATGACGCCGTCGCGCGACATAGTCGTCCAGGCGATCGACGGAGCCGCCGCCGCGGGAGTCGTGCCGGTCGTCTCGGCCGGAAACGACTTCGACGCGCTCGGCTTCGGCACCGTTGGATCTCCCGCCTCGGCGTCGAAGGCCATCGCGGTCGCCGCCGCGACGAAAGGCGGCTCGATTGCCTACTTCTCGTCTGCCGGGCCGACCCCGTACTCGCTGCAGCTCAAGCCCGACGTCTCCGCCCCGGGAGTCTCCATCCTCTCGTCGGTGCCGGGCCACTTCGGGCTCTGGGACACGTTCGACGGAACGAGCATGGCCGCACCGCACGTCGCAGGCGCGGCCGCGGTGCTCATGCAGCGGCATCCCGGCTGGACGGTCGCGCAGATCAAGTCCGCGCTGATGCTGACGGGCAACCCGGTCAGGGGCCACAAGGGCGAGGCGCTGCCGACCCGCGAGGGCGGTGGGATGATCTGGCTTCCCCGGGCCGACCAGCCGCTCGTGTTCGCGAGCCCGTCGAGCCTCTCGTTCGGCTACCTCCGGCGCGGGCGGGCGCGCAGCCTGCGTGTCCGCTTGACCGACGCGGGCGGCGGCGCGGGCGCCTGGCAGGTCTCGGTCCGGCGACTGGCCACGGAGCGAGGAGTGACGCTCTCTGCGCCTGCGAGCGTGACCGTCCCGGGCCGCGTCTCGCTGCGAGCAACGGCCTCGCGGCGCGCCGCCGCGGGCGACTCGAGCGGCTTCCTCGTCCTCAGGCGCGGCAGCGACGTGCGGCGAATCCCGTACTGGCTGCACGTGACGGCCCGCGCGCTGGCCCGGGAGCCGAGCCGGCTGCTGCGCAGCCCGGGTCTCTACGACGGCGACACCCGGCGCGGGAAGGCGCTCGTCTCGTCATACCGATTCCCGAGCAAGCCCGGCGCGCTGGGAGTGCCGGAGCACCTCACCGGCCCGGAGCAGGTCTTCCGGTTCGTGCTCCGGAAGCCGGCCGCCAACGCCGGCGCGGTCCTGCTCTGGCACGCGCGCGGCGTCCGCGTCTCGCCGCGGCTCGTCCGGGACGGCGACGAGGACCGGATCGCGGGCTATCCCGGGCTTCCGATCCGGATCAACACGTACCAGGGGCGCTTCTTCGGCGCCACGCCGGCCGTCGGCGTCTTCCGGCCGAACCCCGGCACCTACGACGTCGTCTTCGACACTCCGCGCGGCCGCTCGCCGGGCCCGTTCACGTTCCGCTTCTGGCTCAACGACACGACGCCGCCCTCGGCGCGGCTGGTCACGCACGTCGTCACGCGAGGGGCGCGACTGGGGCTCGTCGTCCACGACCGGGGCTCCGGTGTCGACCCGGAGTCGCTGCTCGCGATGATCGACGGCCACTCCCACCGGATCGTCTACGCGCCGGCGACTGGCCGGGTCCAGGTCGTGCTCGGGCGCGTGACTCGCGGCCGGCACCGGCTCCTCTTCAGCGTCGCCGACTACCAGGAGACGAAGAACGACGAGAACGACTCGGCAACGCTGCCGAACACGAGACGGCTCTCGACGACCTTCGTCGTCCGCTAGTAGCGGTCGGACTCGTCCAGCGTGGGCAGCTGCTCGAGATCCCGCTCGACGCTCGCGGCGAAGTCCTCCGCGTCGCCGTCCTCGCCCTCCCCGCGAACGACCTTCCACTGCGACTTGCGGCGCGCCCGCTGGCGCCTGTGCCGGCCCTCGAGCCCGAGCCGCTCGCGCAGTCGCGGCCACTCGGCGCCGATCACCGCCGCGACAGCACAGGCGAGAAGGGCAACCGAGAACCAGCTCACGTCCCCCATTCTAGCCCCCTAAACCGAAACTACGCGGCAGCCGATATTCCCTCCATGAGCTCACCTGTGGTCATCCTCTCCTACCTCGCGGTCTGGGCTGCGCTGATGAGGGCGCTCCTGGTCCAAGCCGCCATCCTTCCGGCGACCTGCGCGCGCTGCGGGCTCCACTTCGAGCGGCGGGCGCTGGGCGAAGTCATCTGCTCCTGCGGCCGCTGAAGACGGCCGCGCCGGCAAAGCCGGCACGGCCTCTCCGGTCGGCGTCGCAAGCGAGCGCCTTAAACGGCCGCGCCGGCAAAGCCGGCACGGCCTCTCCGGTCGGCGTCGCAAGCGAGCGCCTTAAACGGCCGCGCCGGCAAAGCCGGCACGGCCTCTCCGGTCGGCGTCGCAAGCGAGCGCCTTAGCTGACGGCGTCGCGGAGCAGCGAGGCGTACGGGATCCCGGTCGCGGGATCGGTGTAGACCGCGCGGTAGAGAACGGGCCGCGAGGGCGGCTTGTCGACGAATGAGAACGCGCCGTTGGCGAGGGACGCCTGGCCGATGGCCTGCCGAGCGGTGCCCGGGCGCTCGCGGAACAGCGCCACCTTCCCGGTCCTGACGCCGGCCACGCTCCCGGTCAGATGCACGCTCCCGTCCCCCTCGTCGGCGGCTTCGATGCTCACGCGAGTCCCGAGCACTCGGGGCGACCGGAACCAGCGCAGTCCGGCCGGTCCGCCCAGCAGCACGTCCCGCGCGCCGCGCGGGGCGGTGGCGAAGCCGGCGATCCAGCCGTCCAGCTCCACGGTCGTCTCCCCGCGAAGCACGGTCCCGGCCCAGACCCGGGAGTCACCCTCGAGGCCGAGATCGGCGGGCTCGACCCACTCGTTCGCCGCAACTTCCGGAACAGAGCCCGAGAGCACCAGCCCGGTCGTGAGCGCGCGGTCGAGGACGTAGTCGGCCGTCGCCTCCTTCCCTCGCTGGGCAAGCGCGACCGGCGCCTCGCCGATTCCGGACAGCGACTCCGTCCAGGCCGCGTAGATCCGTCCCGCGGGTTGTGCACGGCGAGCACCGGGCCGAGGGGGAAGTCGCCGATCCCCGCGGTGAGGAAGAGCCCGGTCCAGGTGCGCTTGTTCGGGTACCACTCGATCGTCCCGACGACACCCTTGAAACCGTAGGACTCGACCACGTCGACGCGCCCGCGGACGAAGACCGGCACGGCCGGCGGCGCGACGAAGCTCTGCGGAAAGCCTTCGAGCGTGATCCGCTGCGCCCGCGCCCGGCCCCGCGCGTCGACGCGGACGAGGAAGAGACGGCTCGTGTAGCTCGTGCTGTTCCAGCGCGTGTACCCGACAACCGGAAGGCCCTTGCCGTCGAGCGCGAGGCCCGGCCAGCCGAGCTGCACTCCGGCCGCCAGGCCGGTGGCGAGCCGGATCGTCTGCCAGCCGAACATGACGCGCCGCACGAGGAAGAGCCTGCGGTCGTCGGCTGTCTGGACGAGCGTGACCGGCCCCTTGGCGCCGACCGCGAAGGCCATCACCTTCGAGCCGGCGGGGGCCGAGCCGATCCTCACCGCACGCCAACGGTTCTTCGCCGTCCGGGTCGAGAGGACGACCTTCGTGCCCTGGACGTAGGCGACGTACGGCGCCCCGCGCGAGCCGACCGCGAGCATCCCGTCGTGAACCCCGCGCGCCACGATCTCCGCCGAGGCACCGCCTGCGACGATGAGGGCGAGCCCGAAGGCCAGCACTGAGGCCCGGAGCATCGGCTACGAAGCTTAGAGAGTCAGGCCGCGGGCCGCGAGCTCGCTGGTGGCGGCGTCGACCCGGTCGACCGCCTCCCGACCTGCGAGCCACTCGACGAGCTCGCCGATCCCGGGCTCGAGCCGGACGCGGGCGCGGAAGCCGAGCAGCTCCTCCGCGCCGGTCCGTGTCCGCGTAGCAGTGCCGGATGTCGCCGGCGCGATACCGGGCCGTGCGCTCGGGCTCGACCTCGACGCCGAGCCCCTCCGCGAGGAGCCGGGCGATGTCGTCCACGGTGCTGGGCGTTCCCGTCCCGAGGTTGATCGCCGCGCCCGCGGCGCGGTCCGACTCGCAGCGCGAGCACGATCCCCTCGACGATGTCGCTCACGTGGGTGAAGTCGCGCGACTGGCGGCCGTCCTCGAAGATCACCGGCGGCCGCCCGTTCAGGAGCCGCGACGCGAAGATCGCGGCGACGCCCGTGTACGGGTTCGACAGCGCCTGCCCCGGCCCGTAGACGTTGAACAGGCGCAGCGCGACGGTCGGGATCCCGTAGGCCGCGCCCGTGACGAGCGCGAGCTCCTCCTGGTCGCGCTTCGTGATCGCGTAGATCGACGTCGGGATCAGCGGCTTCGTCTCGCGCGTGGGCCGCGGCGCCGAGCGGCCGGCCGCAATCGGGGCAGAGGCACTCCCACTCGCGCGCGAGCAGCTGCTCCTCGCCGCGCAGCCGCGGCGCCACCGCGCCGTGCTCGGGGCACTCGTACTCGCCCTCGCCGTAGATCGACATCGACGAGGCGACGACGAGCCGGGACGGCAGCGGCGACCGCGCGACCAGGCGCTCGAGGAAGGTCGCCGTCGCCAGCGTGTTCTCGCGCACGTAGCGCGGCGATCTCGTACATCGACTGCCCGACGCCCACCGCCGCGGCGAGATGCACGACGCGGTCGGCGCCCTCGAGCGCGCGGTCGACGAGCGCGGCGTCGGCGACGTTTCCCTCGAGCAGCTCGACTCCGTCCGGCAGCACCGGCCGCGCGCCACCGTGCACCTGCTCCTCGAGGCTGTCGAGCACGACCACCTCGTCGCCGGCCGCAACGAGCCGCCGCACGAGGTGCGAGCCGATGAAGCCCGCGCCGCCGGTGACCAGGGTTCTCACGGCTCGAACGATAGCCCGGAGAACTCCACGAGCTTGGTTCCGGTTGCCTTGAACGACGCGAACGCGGTCCCACCGCGCTCGAGCTCGAGCCGGTCGGCGGAGGCCTCGGTCACCTCCGCGGTCACGGGCCCGATACGCACGCGGACGCGGTTGCCCACGCGCACGACCGACGCGATCTCCCCCCGGATCAGGTTCAGCGCGGAGTCGTCCGAGTGCACCCGGCCGACCGAGACGTCCCACGGATAGACGACGACGCCGACCTCGCCGCTCGCGCTGTCGGTCGAGAAGACGCGCTCGCCTGTCTCGAGCACGACCGCGGTCAGCCCGTCGCCGTGGCCGTCCGCCCGGCCGCGCAAGAGGTTCGCGCCCGTGAAGGAGGCGACGAACGGGTCGCGCGGCCGCGAGACCAGCTCGTCGGGTGTCCCCACCTGGCGCAGGCTCCCCTTCACCAGGACGCCCACGGTGCCCGCGAGAGCAGCGGCGTCCTCGTAGTCGTGCGTGACGATCAGCGTCGGCAGCTCGAACTCGCCGAGGAGCTCCTGAAGCTCCGCCCGCACGCTCCCCTTCGTGTGGGCGTCGAGTGCGGCCAGCGGCTCGTCCAACAGCAGGACGCCGGGGTCGCGCGCAAGCGCCCGCGCGAGAGCGACCCGCTGCCGCTCGCCGCCCGAGAGCTCGCGCGGCCGGGCCTTCGCCAGGTGAGAGATGTGGAAGCGCTCGAGCAGCTCCCCCACGCGCTCCTTGCCGCCGTAGGCCACGTTCGCCTGCACGCTCAGGTGCGGGAAGAGCGCGTACTCCTGGAAGACGAGGCCGACCCGCCGCTCGTCGGGGTTGCGGAAGAGACCACGGCTCACGTCCACCCAGACGTCGTCGTCGAGGGTGATCCGCCCCGACCCCGGCCGCGCGAGCCCCGCGATCACGCGCAGAATCGAGGTCTTGCCGGCACCCGAGGGCCCCACGAGCGCGACCGTGCGCTCGACCTCGAGCGCGATCCTCAGCTCAAAGGAGCGAAGAGCGAGGGAGAAGTCCGTCGAGAGGGTTGCCACGAGAGGATCAGTCTCAACGAAAAGAGCAGGACGGCGCTGATCGCGACCAGGAGCGCGCCCATCGCGATCGCGACGTCGAAGTTGATGGCGAACGCCTCGTAGATCGCGAGCGGCAGCGTTTGCGTGACGCCCTGGAGACTGCCGGCGAACATGATCGTGGCCCCGAACTCTCCGAGACCCCGCGCGAACGAGAGGGCCCCGCCGGCGGCCAGGCCGTTCGCCGCGAGCGGGAGGACGACGCGGAAGAACGTGCGCGTCGAGCCCGCGCCGAGGGTCCTCGAGGCGGCCACGAGATCGGGGTCGACGGCCTGGAAGACGGCGATCGCCGTCCGGACGTAGAGCGGGCTCGACACGAACACGATCGCGAGGACGACCGCAGTCTGCGTGAAGGACACGCTCAGCCCGAGCGCACCCAGCGTCGACCCCAGGAGCCCGAACCGGCCGAAGGTCACAAGCAGGCCGAGCCCTGCGACTGCGGGCGGCAGGACCAGAGGCAGCTCGACGAGCGTCACCAGCACGGTCCGCCCGCGGAACCGCCGGCTCGCGATCAGGTAGGCGGCAGGCGTGCCGAAGAGCAGGATCAGCACTTGGGCGGCCACCGTCGTCTTGAACGACACGACGAGCGCGTCGGTGACGATCGGATTCGAGAGGAGCCGGACGAGCCGGCCGGGCGGGACCTGGGTGAAGATCGCGACGACCGGCAGCGCGAGGAACACGAACGCAACAGCCGAGGCGCCGAAGAAGAGGACCCCGAGCAGTCCCCTTCTCAGACGCCGGCGGTTCATCGGCTACTTCTTCTTCGGCTTCGGCTTCACGCGCGGCAGGAAGCCGTAGTTCCGCATGATCTTCTGGCCCTTCTTGCTCAGCACCTTCTTGATGAACGCGGCGGCCGCGGCCTTGTTGGTGCTCGCCGAGACCGTGCAGATCCCGTACTGGACCTTCGGCTGCGCCCAGGCGGGGATCTTGATCGTCTTGACCTTGCCCGGCACCGTCTTCGCGTCCGTCGAGTAGACGAAGCCGGCATCGCCCTCGCCGAGTGCGATCTTCGCCAGCACCTCTCGGACGTCCGTCTCCTTGCTCACGACGTTGGCGAGCACGGCTGTGCTCAGGTTCATGTTCTTGAGCACCTGCAGCGTGTACGTTCCGACCGGGACTCCCGAGGCTGCGATCACGACCTTGACGCCGGGCTTCCGCAGGTCGTAGACGCTGTGGATGTTGGCCGGGTTCGACTTCGGAACGATGACGACGAGCGTGTTCCGCGTGAAGACGACCGGCTTCGAGCAGAAGCCGTCCTTGTTCAGGCCCTTCGGCAGCGTCATGTTCGCCGAGGCGAACACGTCTGCCGGCGCGCCCTTGCGGATCTGCGTCGCCAGGGCGTTCGAGCCCGCGAACGAGAACCTCGCCCCGGGCGCGATCTTCGGGAAGGCGTCGGTCAGCGACGCGGCCGCGTAGACGGTCGCCGTCGCCTTCGCGGAACGCGCGCCGTCCGGACGTGCGGCCGCGCCGGTCACGGCGACGGCTGCAAGGCCGATTGCGAGTGCGAGCGTTCCGAGCTTCATGCGCGTCCTCCCGTCATCAGTGCTGCACCATCACGGACGTGGCCTTCACGACCGCCGTCGCCGGCATCCCCTTGCGGAGCCCGAGGTCCTCGACCGCGTCGGCGGTCACGATCGCGACAACCCGGGCCGGGGCCTCGATCGCGAGCTCGACCTGGGCGATCAGGCCTTCGACCTTGACCGACGTCACCGTTCCGGGGAGCCGGTTCCGCGCGCTGAAGTGCTCGCTGTCGGGCTCGCCGCGCAGGCGCTGGATCTCGTCGGCGGGCACGATCCTGCGGTTGCTCGGGTCCCTGGCGGTCTTGATCTTGCCGGCGCTGTCCCAGCGCCGCAGCGTGTCGAGGCTGATGCCCAGGGTCTTCGCGGCCTCGCCTGCCGGGTAGAACTGTCTCGGCATCGCCTGCCTCCTAGCTCGTGTAGGCGTCGAGTGCGTCGGACACGCGGTCGATGGTGAGCGGCCGCGGGAGCGCGGCGCCGAACCGCGGCCCTCCGGCTGCCGCAGAGAGCACGCTCAGGTGCTGGGCTTCGCTGGCCGCCGCCCGCGCCGCGAGCTGCTTGGAGGCATCCGCCTCGTAGCCCTCGACGGCCCCGAGGTAGGCACCGAGGAACAGCGACTCCAACCGACTGCCCAGCCTCGCGATCGAGCGGCGCGACGCGAACGAGCCCCGCGGGTACGAAAAGTCGATGTCGGCAGCGGTTGCAGGCGTCTGGCCCGCGCCGGTGAGGATCGCCGCGACCGAGTCGTAGTGTCGGCCCTCGTCCGCCCGGGCTCGCCTCAGGTTGCCGAGCGCCGCGCCGGTGAAGCGCTTCGAGGCGATCGCGTTGTCGTAGAAGTCGCTCGCGAGCAGCTCGACCGCCACGAGCAGCCGCGCGTAGGCGAGGTCGCCGTCGGACGGCGTGTCGGCCCGGGCTGCCGACGGCGCGATGCCGCCGAGCGCCGACCCGGCCAGAAGCGCCGCAGCGCCCGTCCCTCCGCGCGCGAGCAGCGCGCGCCTGCTGAACCCCACCTCCACGACGCGGCACTATACCAATGCAATGCCTATGTAAAGCGGCCGGGCAGCACGCAGTACGCTTCCGCTGGTGTTTCTGCTCGTCGCGATCGCGCTGCTGCTCGTCCTACCATGGCCGTGGAACCTGGTCGGGTTCGGGATCTGCTTCTTCCTGTTTCTCGGCGAGATCGCGTTCTGGAACACGAGAGTCCGCGGCCGGCGGGCTCGCGTCGGCGCTCAGACCATGATCGGCCAGAGGGCGACGGTGGTCTCGGCCTGTCGCCCCGACGGCCAGGTCCGACTCCTCGGCGAGATCTGGCACGCGCGCTGCGCCGACGGCGCCGACGAGGGCGACACGGTGGTCGTGACAGCCCGCGACCGGCTCACCCTCGTCGTCGAGCGCGACGCGAGCTGAGCCCTACGCGCCGAAGCTACACTCGTGGTCAGGTGCGCGCCCCGTCGAAAAACACTCTGCTTCGCCCGCGTTCGACACGCAGCGAGATCGATTCCGTGGTCATCGACTGGCAGAAACGGATCCGGGCGTCCGACGACGTTCGCTTCGTGCCGGCCCATTGGATCCTCACCCCGTTTGCGCTTCTGAGGCTCTGGCTCGAAGGCAGGATCGGCAAGCTCGGGATCGCCGGGCTCCTCTGGTCCCTCATGCCGAGGACGCTGAAGCTCGTAACTGCAGGCCTCGCTGGAGCCGGCGCCATCGTGGTGGCGGGGGCGCTCGCCGCCCTCACGTTGCTGGCCATCCAACTCACGTAGGAAAGCCCCGTTTCCGGGGCCTTCTGTAGCTCCCCGGGTTGGACTCGAACCAGCCGGCAAATCGGCGTCTTTTCAGCGCTGAGGTGGCACCGGGGTAGGCACGGTGCGAGCACATCCGCGCTCATTCACGCCGACTACCTGGTGCTGCGGAAACCCATGATCATTTCCCCGGGCTCCAGGTCGTCGAGATCGAGCTGGGCCGGGGCCGTCAGCTCCTCGGCGATGATCTCGTTGCAGAGATCGATGCACTCGTCGCAGATGTAGACGCCCGGGCCCGCGATGAGCTTCTTGACCTGGCGCTGACTCTTGCCGCAAAAGCTGCAGAGAAGCTGCTCGTTACCGTCGGATGCGCGGGCCACGTCTCTCCTTTTACCTCTGATGTAGCTTCACCGCTAGGTTAGGGCTCCCTCTTTCTGGGCGAGCCAGCGCAGATACTCGACCTCAGCCTCGGTGAACCTCACATGCGAGCAACACCTCGTAGTCGAGTTCAGCCTCGTCGACGAGCACGTGGCTATATACGTTCGCCGTCACGGCTAGGTCGCGCTGGCCGACGAACTCGGCGATCCGTGCCCACAGCACACCGCGCAGGTGCAAGACTGAGATCCCCCGGTGCCGCAGGTCGTGCGGCGACCAGAGCGAGATCCCCTCGGCTTTACAGGCTTTCGCGAGCGCGGTGCGTAGCGCGTCGGCGCCCGAGTCGGCGAACAGGCGCGCCTCCGGGTCACGAAAACGCCGATGCGGCAAGCTCGCCTCGAGCGCCCCGGCCAGTCCCGGGTGAAGCTCGACCCAGAGCGCCCGGCGCGTCTTGGTCGTCGCCGCGCGCAGTCGCACGCGCCGCCGTGACTCCTCATAGTCGCCCACGAGCGTGTGATCGATGCTCGAGACGCGCGCACCCGACCAGTCAAGCCAAAGCAGCGCCAACCGGTGCTTTGCCGGAATCCGCCGGAAGACGGCCTCCACGTCGGCGGCGCTCGGCGGATTGATCTGCGCCACACGGCGCTCACCCACGAGGCGGCGGCGGGAAACCCGGCGGTTTACGTGCAGCTCAAGGCCGGCCACTCGCAGGGCGCGATCACCGAGCGCTACATCCACGCCGCGCAGGTGCTCTTCCCGGGCGCCGCCGCCAAGGGCGAGGAGCGATTATTCGGGTCGACAGGCGACGAGGTTGGAGAGGAGGCCGCCGTGGATGAGGTCGATGAGGCTGCCCCTGCGAAAGCACTCTCGCCCAGCCCAGATCGACGCCACGTTGAGTAGGTGGTAGAGCCAGAACTCTGAGCTGCTGAGCATGGCGCTTTCCTGTCATTTCTGCGACAAGGGCCGGGCCGGAAATCGGCGGTGCCGAAGCTCCCCAGTGCTGAAGATCACGTTCCGATAGAAACTGACGCGTGTTCTCGGGCCTCGGTCTTGCTCCGCTCGCTCTGATCTTCCTCGCCGCAGCCGCCGTCATCTGGGTAGCTGGAATCCTGCTCTCGAACTCGACGGATGCGCTCGACATCCGGCTCGGACTAGGGGAAGCCCTCGGCGGTGCGATCCTGCTCGCAATCGCGACTAACCTGCCGGAGATCGCGATCACCGCCTCGGCGGCTCTTGCGCACGACCTCGGGATTGCGATCGGCAACATCCTCGGTGGGATCGCGATTCAGACCGTTGTCCTCGTCGTGATCGACGTAGCCATGGGGCCTGAGTCAGCGCTCACCACGCGAGCGGCGTCCCTCGTGCTCGGACTCGAAGGCCTGCTCGTGATCGCCGTGCTCGCGATCACCGTTCTGGGTGCGCAGCTGCCCTCGTCGGCTCCATTCGGACGAGTGGAACCTGCCACCCTCCTGATAGCGCTCGTTTGGCTCGCCGGAGTGTGGCTCATCAATCGAGCGCGACGCGGATTACCCTGGCACGACACCTCGGGCACTGCGCCAGGGGGCCAGGAGAGGGCGCGGGGGCACTCCAAGGCGGTGACCGCCAAGAAAATGAGCCTTGCCCGCGCCGCGACGGTGTTCGCTCTGGGCGCGGCCGTGACACTCATCGCGGGCGTTGTGCTCGAGCGCACCGGAGCGCGAATCGCGAGTCACCTGGGCCTGTCCGGTGTGATATTCGGCGCGACGATTCTCGCCGCGGCGACCGCACTCCCCGAGGTCTCGACGGGGATCGCGGCCGTGAAGCTGGGCGACTATCAGCTGGCGGTCTCCGACATCTTCGGCGGCAATGCGTTCCTGCCGGTCCTTTTCCTGCTCGCGAGCGTGCTCTCGGGCTCAGCCGTCCTGCCACAGGCGCAGCCGACGGACATCTACCTGACCGAGCTCGGGATCGTGCTCACTGCTGTCTACCTGTGGGGACTGATCACGCGCCCACACCGACAGGTGCTGTGGATGGGCTTGGACTCGCTGACGGTGCTCGTGCTCTACGCGGCCGGCGTCGCCGGGCTCATCGCGGTGACGAACCATTGACGATCGCCAGCGCTACTCCGGCTCATTCCGGCACGCCGGGACCCGGCTTGCAGGGGAGCGACTGCCTATCGGAGCGTCAGAACTCGGCCCCGCGTTGGTAGAAGGTTGGTAGAAAGTCCGATGGGCCTTCGATCACAGAGACAACGAAAGCCCCCGTTATGCGGGGGCTTTCTCACTCCCCGGGTTGGACTCGAACCAACAACCCTCCGGTTAACAGCCGGATGCTCTGCCAATTGAGCTACCGGGGAACGGTGCTCGGCGGGGGCGAATTGTAGCGGCGCCTAGAGCGCCAGTGAGCCGCGCGAGGCGATCGTGTCCACCTCGAAGAGCGGGGCCTGCTCGAGCGAGCAGTCGCCGCCCGGATCGCGGGCCAGAAGCCCGTGCGCCGTGACGGCCGCCGTCGAGCTGCCACTCGCGCCCACGAACTTGCCGGTTCCGCCCTCGATCTCGCCCGTCTGCTGGATCGTCGCGCTGAACGTGCAGCTCTTCGGGTTCAGCGAGAACGACGCGTCGATCGTCGTGCTGACGATGTGCATCGTCCCCTGAGCGAAGACGAGGTCGTCGCGGTCGACGTTGTCAGGGTCGCCGGGCAGGCTCTCGACCTCGACGATCTTGCCCACGCCGTTGAAGACGCCCTTCGCAACGACGACGGCGGAGACCGGAACGCGCTCCCCCGACACTCCGGAGGCGACGATGACGCCGTTGAACGTCTGCTTGCCGCTCGAATGCGCGCCCGCAGGTGCCGCCAGCACCAGCCCGATCCCGACCGCCAGCAGCGCGCCAAGCACGCCTCTCCCCTGCCATTTCATGCGTCCTCCCCTGTTGGTATCCGCGCGACTATCTCACGCGAGATTGGCCGCAGTCGCGCGGACGCGCTCGAGCTGCTCCTGGAGCTCCTTCGTGCGCTCGGGGTCGGCGCCGGCCAGCTCCCGGCGGAGCTGGCGCTCGCGAAGCCGCAGCAGGAGCTCGGTCGCCGTCTCCTCGTCGATCCCGCCTTCCGCGGCGCGAGCGTCGAGCTCGGCGAGCAGAGGGACGAGCTCCGCGTCGGCAGGCTCGCCCGGCTCGAGGAGGTGCGTGCGTGCGCGCCGGTGGAGCTCCGCGTCGAAGTGCTCGGGAGCGAGCTCCGCGAGGAGGCCGTGCAGGTCCGGATGCGCGGCGACGCCCGCGAGCGCATCGCGCTCCAGCCGCTCCCCCGCCTCGAGCAGCCGCGGCGAGATCGTGCCCGTCGCCGCCCGGCCTCCTCCCGGCGCGAGCCCGGCCTGCGTCTCCTTGGTCAGGTCGAGCCGGTCGGCCGCGAGCCGGACCGCGTCTTCCCGCTCCGGCGAGTCCTCGAAGCCGGACAATGCCTCGCGGACGCGCATGAACGCCTCCTGCCGGTCCGGCGCGCGCTCGATCTCCAGCCGCACGCGGTAGCCGAGGTAGCTCTCGGCGCCTGCCAGCCGCTCGTCGAACCGCTCGGCCTCGTCGTCGGGGTCGGTTCCGGGCGGCAGCGTGACCACGCGTACGTCGAACCCCTGTGCGGCCGCGAGCTCCATCCCGCGCAATGCCGCCGCCTCGCCGGCCGCGTCGCCGTCGAAGCAGAGGTAGACCTTGTGTGTCAGCCGGGAGAGCTCCCGGAGCTGGCGCTCGGTCAGCGCCGTCCCCATCGGGGCGACCACCGGCTCGAGGCCCGCCTGATGCAGCGCGAGCACGTCAGGGTTGCCCTCGACGACGATCGCCTGCTGCTGCTTCGTGATCGCGGCCCGCGCCCTGTCGAGCCCGTAGAGCAGGTCGCCCTTGCGGAACAGCTCGCCCTCGGGCGAGTTGACGTACTTGGCGCGCAGCGGGTCGTCCTCGCGCAGCTTCCGCGCCTGGAAGCCGCGCACGCGCCCGCGGGCGTCGCTCAGCGGGAACAGCAGCCGCCCCGAGAAGTAGTCGTTGCCGCGCCGGTTGACGAGGCCCGCCGCCCGCAGCTCCTCGGCCGAGAAGCCCTTCTCCCGCGCCTTCCGCGCGAGCGTCGTCCCGCCCGGAGCGAGCCCGAGCCGGTACTCGCGGCAGACCTCCTCGCCGAGCCCGCGGCCGCGCAGGTACTCGCGCGCCGCCTCGCCGCGCGGCGAGTCCCAGAGGCAACGTGCGTAGAAGGCCGCAGCCTGGTCCAGGAGCGCCAGCAGCCGCTCGCGACGACTCCGCTCGGCGTCTCGCTCCGGGGAGGACTCCTCGTACTCGAGCGTGACGCGGTAGCGCTCGGCCAGCCACTCGACCGCCTGGGCGAAGTCGAGCTGCTCTGTCTCGCGCACGAAGCTGATGACGTCGCCGCCCTTGCCGCAGCCGAAGCAGTAGAAGAGCTTGTCCTGCGGGTTGACCGAGAAGCTGGGCGTCTTCTCGTCGTGGAACGGGCAGAGCCCGACGAAGCGCGCGCCCGAGCGCCGCAACTGCGTGCGCGCCGAGACGACCTCGACCATGTCGGCCGCGTCCACGGCCTCGCGCACGGATGCGTCGCGGATTCGGGCCACTACTCGACCGACTCGGCGTAGCTGAGCGCGAAGCGGTCCGTCATCCCGGCCACGTAGTCGATCACATCGTCGACCGGGTCGCCGCGCTCGATCAGGTGGTCGAAGATCCGGCGGACGATCGCGTGCGCCCGCTCGTGGTCGGCCCGCGAGGCCTCGGCCAGGTACACACGCTCGAACATGTACGACCGCAGCTCGAGCATCGCGGCGCCGATCTCCTCGCTCTGGCGGATGTCGCCCGCCTCCGCGGACGTCTCGACCAGGTCGTGCACGAGGGTGTCGATCCGGCGGGAGCCGGTGGGCCCGAGCAGCTCGATCTCCGCGCCCGGCAAATCGTCGACGTCGAGCACTCCGGCCCGGACGGCGTCGTCGATGTCGTGGTTGATGTAGGCGACGCGGTCCACGAGGCGGACGATCTTCCCCTCGTGCGTGTCCGGCTCGTTCGGGCCGGTGTGGTTGAGGATTCCGTCCCGCACCTCGGCGGTCAGGTTGAGCCCGCGGCCGTCGCGCTCGAGCACGTCCACCACGCGCAGCGAGTGCTCGTTGTGCCGGAAGTGGCGGCCGAAGCGCTCGTGCAGCACCTCGTCGAGCGCCTGTTCGCCCGCGTGGCCGAACGGCGTGTGGCCGAGGTCGTGCCCGAGCCCGACCGCCTCGACGAGATCCTCGTTCAGCCGCAGCGCCCGGGCGACCCCACGGGAGATGCCGGTGGTCTCGAGGGTGTGCGTGAGCCGCGTGCGGTAGTGGTCGCCGGCCGGGTCGATGAAGACCTGCGTCTTGTGCATCAGGCGCCGGAACGACTTCGTGTGCACGATCCGGTCGCGGTCGCGCTGAAACGGCGTCCGCAGGCGGCATTCCTCCTCCGGCGCCGCCCGGCCGCGCGTCTCGTAGGAGCGGACGGCAAGCGGCGAGAGCCAGCGCTCTTCATGCTCTCGCACGCCTGCCTCGAAGGCGCCCGCGGCCCTTCCGGCTACTTCCGGCACGCCGTGAGACTAGATGATGATCGGGACGGTCCCGCCGTCCGCACTCCAGGCTGCGCCGGTCACGTACGAGGCGCGGTCCGAGCACAGGAACGCGACCACGTCCGCGATCTCCTCGGGCTCCGCGAGGCGGCCCAGAGGCCGGCCTTTTGCGACGGCCTCGAGCACCTCCTCGCGGCTCTTGCCGGTCCGGGCTGCCTGCTGGTCGGCGAGCGCTCCCTCGCCCAGCCAGGCCGCGGTCGCCGTCGGCCCGGGCGCGACCGCGTTGCAGCGGATGCCGTCGCCCCCGTAGAGGTCGGCGACCAGGCGCGAGAGTGACAGCACCGCTGCCTTGGTGACCGAGTAGTCGGGCATCGACGTCGACGGCCGCTTGCCCGAGGTCGAGGCGACGTTGACGATCACGCCGCTCCCTCGCCGCTGCATCGGCGGGAGCGCCGCGCGGATCGCGCGCACGTAACTCATCACGTTCAGCTGCCAGACCTCGTCCCACTCGTCGTCGGTGACCGCGACGAGGTCGCGCTGGACCGCGATGCCCACGTTGTTGACGAGCACGTCCACCTCCCCAGCCTCGGCGACCACGCGCTCGGGCTCGCCCGGCTGCGAGAGATCGGCACGCACGTGAAGTGCCTCACCGACCCCCGGCGCGTCGCCGCGCCCGCAGGTGATCACCCGGGCTCCTTCGCCCGCGAGCACGCGGGCGGTCGCGGCGCCGATTCCTCCGGTCGAGCCGGTGACGACGCAGGTGTGGTCGCTCAGGCCGAGGTTCAAGGCGGCCCTAGACTTCGCTTGCGATGACTAGTTTCAGGATGCGCGGCTGAGCCGCGCATCCGTCTGAAACGACCGGTCGACACCGTGGCCGTTGGCGACTCACGCGTCTAGCCTAGCGCCATGACCACGCTCCTCCTCGTCCGGCACGGCGAGACCGACTGGAACCGAGACGAGCGGTTCCAGGGCCAGGCCGACCCGCCGCTCAACCAGACGGGCCGCGCCCAGTCGGTCGATCTCTCGGTGACGCTTGCGGCCGAGACGCTGAGCGCGGTCTACTCGAGCCCTTTGCAGCGCGCCTTCGAGACCGCGACGATCATCGCGGCAGCCCATGGGCTGGAGCCGTCGACGGTGGACGCGCTGCGCGAGATGTACGACGGCTCGTGGGAGGGCCTAACCCGGACCGAGGTCGAAGAGCGCTTCCCCGACCAGTACGCGCGCTGGCTCGAGCACGAGCGTGGGCCCGATGACGGCGAGAGCTACCCGGAGCTGGGCGGCCGCGTCGTACCCGCGCTGCTCGAGATCGCGGCGGCGCACCCGAACGAGCGGATCCTCGCCGTCACCCATGCAGGGCCGATCCGCGCAGCCCTGGCCCACGCGGACGGCGTCACCTACGAGGAGGCGCGCCGGCGAGGGCCTGCGATCGCGAACGCGTTGATCGTCGAAATCGCTGTCGGGAACGGCAATCTGAGCCGGATAGCCTGCGCATGAGCGTCTACGGGACGCTCGAGCCGAAGGGCACGTAGAGCGCCTGCAGCTCTCCGCTGTCGAAGCTCACGCTCGTCCCTCCCGAGGAGAAGCCCACGAGCTCGAAGCTGTGGGCGCCTTTGGTCACGGGGAAGAGGTAGCTCACCGAGCCGGTCTGCGCGTGGTTGTCCGTCTCGAGGCTCGTGGTCGGGAGGTTGGAGAGATATCCGCCCGAGCCCGGGATAGGCTCGTGGAGCTGGAGGTTGGCTTCGCAGTGGCACCCGGTCCCATCCGTGTTGTAGGTCGCCTGCACGAGCGCCCATCCGGCAGCCGGCACGGTGAGCGAAGCGCTTCCGAGGCTCGCGGGGGTGCTGCTCAGCGCCTTCGGGGCGAGGTAGCCCTGCGCGACGCGTCCGACATTGGCCGCGCTGTCGGCGCTCGCCGCAGAGGGCACCTTCCCGAGGCTCGACTCGAGGACGTCCGCACCCGTGAGCGAATCGTCCTGCACCTTGGCACCGGTTACGGCGTTTTTCGCGATCTTCGGCGCCGTGACGGCGCTCTTCTTCAGCTGCTTCGCCCCGACGGTGTTTGCGCCGGGCACGATGCCCGCGGCGTAGGTCGCCCCGCCGAGCGCGATCAGCAGCGCCAGGCACGCGACGACCATCGCGGGCGACGGCATGTGACGCAGTAGACGTTGCACGACCTTCCTCCCTCCTCGCTGACGCTCTCGAGTTGCGGTTGTCTACCCTCGCGGGCCGGCAGTCAACGCCTGCGGCCGGCTTCAGGCAGCCACGAGTGCGTCTACGGACTAGAACAGGCGGCGCGGCGATCTCGCGCAGCTCGATGAGGGACCCTCCGGAACGCGCCGCCTGACGCAGCAGGCGCACTTAGCGACAACTACGGCGCGGGCGACATTGGAGGAATGCGGCTTTGGGCTAGTCTCCGAGCCATCGAGGACTACACCAACAAGTACAAGGGCGAGCAGGTCGAGGTTGCGCTCTTCGGCGGCGACTACCAGGACGGCGTGCTGACCGCCTACTGCCTCGTCGAGGACGTCGCGCACATCGAGCTGAACGGCCACATCCTCATCCCGCTGCAGAACATCGCCTCGCTCCACTGCTCGAGCCGGTGCGACGCCCCCGAGCCCGACTGGCCGCCCCGTGGGCTCGAGGACGAGCAGCAGGACGAGAGCTGACTTGCGCCCCAGGCTGCTCGTCGTCTGGAACGTGCTCAAGGCCTGGCTGCTACTCGCTCTGGGCTGCGCGGTGCTCGGGGCGATCGGCTGGGCGCTCGGCGGCTACCGGCTGGCCTCGCTGCTCGTCTTCTTCGGGCTGCTCGTCGGCCTCGGCGCGTACTGGTACGGCGACCGCGCGGTGCTCGGGATGCTCGGCGCCCGGGAGCTGCCGGTCGGAGAAGCGCCGGCCGTGCACGCGAGTGTCGCGCGTCTGGCCACGCTCTCGGGCGTGCCGAAGCCGGGGCTGTACCTCCTCGCGGACGGGCTCCCGCGGGCCCTGACCGCCGGACGCGGCGCGCACGGTTCGGCGATCGCGGTCAGCAGCGGGCTCCTCGGCGCAGCCCCGCCGGCCGAGCTCGAGGGAGTCCTAGCGCACGAGCTCTCGCACATCCGGAGCCGGGACGTCATCCCGCAGACCGCGGTGGTCGTGGTGGCCTCCGCGCTGATCGAGCTCAGCCGGATCGGCGGCTGGCTCGAGCGTCCGCTGCTGTTCGTGCTCGGCCCGGTCGCCTCCGCGCTCGTCAGCGTGGTCCTCTCCCCGAAGCGCGAGTTCGAGGCCGACCGTGCTGCTGCCGCGCTCTGCGACTCGCCCCACGGGCTCGCTGACGCGCTCGTCCGGCTCGATCGGGCGTCCGAGCTCGTCGAGTTCAGCGCCAACCCTGCGACCGAGCCGCTCTACACGTTCAATCCGTTCGCCGAGGAAGGGCTCGCAGCCCTGTTCTCGACGCACCCGCCGGTCGGCGAGCGCGTCCGCCGGCTGCGCGAGCTCGACCCCGCCTGGCGCGAGAAGCTTCGCGCCGCGTAGACCGCTTCCTCAGGCGAGCTCGAAGAGCGCGGCCGTCCGGGTTCCGTCGCGGAACGCGGGATGGTCGGACACGGTGCCGATCCGGCGAAAGCCGGCCTTCTCGGCCACGCGCTGCGAGGCAACGTTGTCGGGATGGGTCGTCAGCCGAAGCGGGCGCTTGTCCGTCCACGCGCAGACGAGCTCGAGCGCTCTCGTCGCGACGCCTCGGCCGCGAGCCTCTGGAGCCACCCAGTAGCCGACCGTCGGGCCCGTGAAGTGCAGCTCGATCGAGCCGAGCAGGTCGCCGCTCCGGGCGTCCACGATCGCCAGCGGACAGGACTCCCTCGATCGCCAGACCTCGGCGCACCGCCTGACCCACGCCTTCGCATCGGCACGGGTGTACGGAGACGGGACTCCCGGGATGAAGCGCAGGATCTCCGGGTCGTTCAGCGCCGCGACGAGAGCAGTCGTGTCGCCGCGCTCGATCGGCCGGAGCAGCAACTCCTCGTCGCGGATCTCCATCCCCGGATGGTACGGGACCATGAAGAGGCCGCCTCTCGGCGGCCTCGAAGAATTCGGCGGCGACCTACTCTCCCGGGAGGTTACCCTCCGAGTACCATCGGCGCTGGCGGGCTTAACTGCTCTGTTCGGAATGGGAAGAGGTGTACCCCCGCCGCTATCACCGCCGAAATTTCAAATCCTTCTAGGTACTGCACCGCTCGTGGCGTGCGCACCCTCAAAACTCCATAGCGACTCAACGTGTTCAAAATCAAGACCTCGGGCAATTAGTACGGGTCCGCTGAACGCATTGCTGCGCTTGCACGTCCCGCCTATCGACGTGGTGGTCTCCCACGGCCCTTACTCCCTCGAGGGGATGGGAAGCCTCATCTCGAGGTGGGCTTCCCGCTTAGATGCTTTCAGCGGTTATCCCATCCAGACGTGGCTAATCAGCAGCGCCGTTGGCACGACGACTGATACACCAGAGGTCTGTTCGTCCCGGTCCTCTCGTACTGAGGACGACTCCTCTCAAGCTTCCAGCGCCCATGGTGGATAGGGACCGAACTGTCTCACGACGTTCTGAACCCAGCTCGCGTAACGCTTTAATGGGCGAACAGCCCAACCCTTGGGACCTACTCCAGCCCCAGGATGCGCCGAGCCGACATCGAGGTGCCAAACCCTTCCGTCGATGTGGACTCTTGGGAAGGATAAGCCTGTTATCCCCGGAGTACCTTTTGTCCGTTGAGCGACGGCAATTCCACTCTCTACCGTCGGATCACTAAGGCCTGCTTTCGCACCTGCTCGACCTGTCTGTCTCGCAGTCAAGCTCCCTTTTGCCTTTGCACTCTACGCACGATTTCCAACCGTGCTGAGGGAACCTTTGCACGCCTCCGTTACGTTTTGGGAGGCGACCGCCCCAGTCAAACTACCCACCAGATGCTGTTCCCGACCCGGATCACGGCATCGGGTTAGAAGCCCAGAACGCGAAGGGTGGTATCCCAAGGGTGGCTCCACGACGGCTAGCGCCGCCGCTTCACAGCCTCCCACCTATCCTGGACAACACGCCCCAAACTCCAACATCTAGCTGTAGTAAAGGTTCACGGGGTCTTTCCGTCCAACCACGGGTACTCGGCATCTTCACCGAGACTACAGTTTCACCGGATCCCTCGTTGAGACAGCGCCCAAGTCGTTACGCCATTCGTGCAGGTCGGAACTTACCCGACAAGGAATTTCGCTACCTTAGGACGGTTATAGTTACCGCCGCCGTTTACCGGGGCTTAGGTTTGAGGCTTCGTCCGAAAACTAACCTCTCCCCGTGACCTTCCGGCACCGGGCAGGCGTCAGCCCCTATACGTCGTCTTTCGACTTCGCAGAGACCTGTGTTTTTGGTAAACAGTCGCTTGGGCCGTTTCACTGCGGCCCCCTCGAGCTCGGCCCGAAAGGGCTTCACTCTACCGGGGCGCCCCTTCTCCCGAAGTTACGGGGCCATTTTGCCGAGTTCCTTAACGAGGGTTCTTCCGATCGCCTTGGTATTCTCTACCTGCCCACCTGTGTCGGTTTAGGTACGGGCACGCCCCACCTTCCTAGACGCTTTTCTTGGAGGCATGGCTTCAGGAACTTCGGTCCTTGCGAACCTCGGCGTCCCGTCTCAGGCTGAATGACCGGCGGATTTCCCTACCGGTCGCCCTACGCGGTTGCCCCAGGTCGACCATCGCCTGGGTTTCCCTAGCCTACCCCGTCCCGCCATCGGTAAAGCGGTGGGTACGTGGTACAGGAATATCAACCTGTTGGCCATCGCCTACGCCTTTCGGCCTCGGCTTAGGTCCCGACTAACCCTGAGCAGATTAGCTTTACTCAGGAACCCTTGGGCATTCGGCGGACGAGTTTCTCACCCGTCTTTCGTTACTCGTGCCAGCATTCTCACTTCCCAGCCCTCCACGGCAGGCTTCCGCCGCCGCTTCGCCGGCCTGGGAACGCTCCCCTACCACTCCGCAAAGCGAAGTCCGTGGCTTCGGTTCCTGGCTTGAGCCCCGTTACATTTTCCGCGCCCGATCACTTGACCAGTGAGCTGTTACGCACTCTTTGAATGGTGGCTGCTTCTAAGCCAACATCCTGGTTGTCTGAGCAATCGGACATCGTTTCCCACTTAGCCAGAAATTAGGGACCTTAGCCGACGGTCTGGGCTGTTTCCCTTTCGAGCATGAAGCTTATCCCCCACACTCTGACTGCCGCGTTCTGGAATTCCAGCATTCGGAGTTTGCCCGAGTTCAGTAAGCTGGTAGGCCCCCTAGCCCGAACAGTGCTCTACAACTGGAATTGAACACGCGACGCTATACCTAAATATATTTCGGGGAGAACCAGATATCTCTGAGTTTGATTAGCCTTTCACTCCGACCCACAGGTCATCCGCTCAGTTTTCAACCTAAGTCGGTTCGGTCCTCCACGGGGTCTTACCCCCGCTTCAACCTGCCCATGGGTAGATCACTCAGTTTCGGGTCTACCTCCAACGACTGAATCGCCCTATTCAGACTCGCTTTCGCTACGGCTCCGTTTCCTTAACCTTGCCGCTGAAGAGTAACTCGCTGGCTCGTTATGCAAAAAGCACGCCGTCACGGCACGAAGCCGCTCCGACCGCTTGTAAGCACACGGTTTCAGGTACTATTTCACTCCCCTTCCGGGGTACTTTTCACCTTTCCCTCACGGTACTAGTTCACTATCGGTCGCCAAGGAGTATTTAGCCTTGCGGGGTGGTCCCCGCGGGTTCCGACCGGGTTTCCCGTGCCCGGCCGTACTCAGGTGCCCGCTCAGGAAGGCCGTGCGTTTTCGCCTACGGGACTATTGCCCTCTGTGGTGCGACGTTCCAGTCGCTTCGGCTAACACATGACTTTGTAACTTCCCGACCCGCCGGCAGACGGATCGAAGCAGGTCCTACAACCCCTACGTGACAACAGCTGCCGCCTTCGACATCACGTAGGTTTGGGCTGATCCCATTTCGCTCGCCACTACTCAGGGAATCGAGGTTTCTTTCCTTTCCTCGGGCTACTAAGATGTTTCAGTTCGCCCGCTTACCGTTATCCGCCCTATGTATTCAGGCGGAAACACGCGCGCATTACCACGCGTAGGTTTCCCCATTCGGAGATCCCGGGGTCAAAGGTTGGTCAGCACCTAACCCGGGCTTATCGCAGCCGCCCACGTCCTTCATCGGCTCTTGGCGCCAAGGCATCCACCGTGTGCTCTTCGTCTCTTGATCGTGAAGAACACGTTGTATGCCGCTATGGAGTTTTCAAGGTGCGCGCCGGCGCTGGATGTCCGGCCAAACACGAGAGAACGCCGCTCGACGGCGCGGTCTCTCAAAACTCAGCAGTACGAATCAAACCGAGGTCGACGTTGTTCTAGGCGAGCTCGTCACCGGACGTGTTCATCACGGGCGAGCGCCCACCGGAGTAATAGAGCTCCGGTATTCCCTAGAAAGGAGGTGATCCAGCCGCAGCTTCCGCTACGGCTACCTTGTTACGACTTCACCCCAGTCACCGATCCCACCTTCGACGGCTTCCTCCCTTGCGGGTTAGAACACCGGCTTCGGGTGTTACCGGCTTCCGTGGTGTGACGGGCGGTGTGTACAAGGCCCGAGAACGCATTCACCGCGGCGTTGCTGATCCGCGATTACTAGCAACTCCGCCTTCATGAAGGCGAGTTTCAGCCTTCAATCCGAACCGGGACCGGCTTTTTGGGATTCGCTCCCCCTCACGGGTTTGCAGCCCTCTGTACCGGCCAATGTAGCACGTGTGTAGCCCAGGGCGTAAGGGGCATGATGACTTGACATCATCCCCACCTTCCTCCGATTTGTCACCGGCAGTCTCCTATGAGTCCCCACCCGAAGTGCTGGCAACATAGGACAGGGGTTGCGCTCGTTGCGGGACTTAACCCAACATCTCACGACACGAGCTGACGACAGCCATGCACCACCTGTGCACAGGCCCCGAAGGGCTGGCGTATTTCTACGACATTCCTGCGCATGTCAAGCCCTGGTAAGGTTCTTCGCGTTGCGTCGAATTGAACCACATGCTCCGCTGCTTGTGCGGGCCCCCGTCAATTCCTTTGAGTTTTAGCCTTGCGGCCGTACTCCCCAGGCGGGGTGCTTAATGCGTTAGCTGCGGCACGGACGGAGTCGACACCGCCCACACCTAGCACCCATCGTTTACAGCGTGGACTACCAGGGTATCTAATCCTGTTCGCTCCCCACGCTTTCGCGTCTCAGCGTCAGTACCGTCCCAGAGAGCCGCCTTCGCCACGGGTGTTCTTCCTGATATCTGCGCATTTCACCGCTACACCAGGAATTCCGCTCTCCTCTTCCGGACTCTAGCCAGATGGTTTCTGCCGACATCTCGAGGTTGAGCCTCGAGTTTTCACAGCAGACCTACCTGGCCGCCTACACGCTCTTTACGCCCAATAAATCCGGACAACGCTTGCCCCCTACGTATTACCGCGGCTGCTGGCACGTAGTTAGCCGGGGCTTCTTCTGGAGGTACCGTCACCCTCTGGGCTATTAACCCGAGTGGCTTCGTCCCTCCTGAAAGCGGTTTACAACCCGAAGGCCTTCTTCCCGCACGCGGCGTCGCTGCGTCAGGCTTTCGCCCATTGCGCAAGATTCCCCACTGCTGCCTCCCGTAGGAGTCTGGGCCGTGTCTCAGTCCCAGTGTGGCTGATCGTCCTCTCAGACCAGCTACGGATCGTAGCCTTGGTGAGCCGTTACCTCACCAACAAGCTAATCCGCCGCGGGCTCCTCCTCGGCCGGAGGCCAAAGCTACCTTTTCCAGCCGCTCCGAAGAGCGGATGGGCCATCCGGTATTAATCCGGGTTTCCCCGGGCTATCCCGGTGCCGAGGGCAGATTACCCACGCGTTACTCACCCGTTCGCCGCTGTCCGCCAGGCCGAAGCCTGGTTTCTCGCTCGACTTGCATGTGTTAAGCGCGCCGCCAGCGTTCGTCCTGAGCCAGGATCAAACTCTCCGTGAAGATTTGTAGCACCGAGCTTCCGAAGAAGACGGGTGCAACACTCGATCACTTCAAGCTTGAAGCTCAAAGTTGTCTCACCCACCGAGGTGGGCTTGACGGGTTTTTAAGGCCTCTCACCCGAGGCATCGCAAGCGATGCCCGAGGCTCGAGGTCTCGGCGTGATCGCACTGCTGAGTTTTCAAAGACCGGTGCCACGGCCGGCGCGTAAAAAAACCTCCGACTCGCGCCAGAGGCCTCCTAGTAGGTCGGATGTCTGTCGTATCCGGTCTACGTCCGAGGCGCTCCTGGTCGAGTTTACAGGGACATCCCTACACGCCGCCCTGTCGAGCAGCCTGTGAAGGATAGCAACCTCCGGAGGGGTGTCAAGCGGCGCGAATACGCAGAAACTGGCGCTTCCCGGCCTGGATCACGACCCCCTCGACGGAAGCCGTGTCGACGTCGTACGAGGTGATCGCCCGGCCGTTCGCCTTGACCCCGCCCTGGTCGATCACGCGGCGCCAGTGGCTGGTCGATTGCCCGAACGTGTCCGCGAGGAGCGCGGGCAGGTGCACGACCGCCTCCCCGTGCGCGACCTCCGGCACCTCGTCCGGTGCCAGGCCCTCCCGGACCACGTGCGTGAAGTGCTCCTCGGCCGCCGCGGCCGTGTCCTCGCCGTGCCACAGTGCGACGATCCCGCGCGCGAGGGCGAGCTTCGATTCCATCGGCTCCGCCTCGGGCGGCTCCCGATCGAGGCAGAGGCGCCACCACTGGTCGAGCGCCTCGTCGGGAATGGACATCACTTTTCCGAACTGCTCGCCGGGCGGCTCGTCGATCCCGATGTAGTTGCCCTCCGACTTGCTCATCTTGGCGACGCCGTCCGTGCCCACGAGCAGCTCGAAGGTCATGACCGACTGGGGATCGAGGCCGTATTGCTGCATGACGTCCCGGCCCATCAAGAGGTTGTAGAGCTGGTCCGTGCCGCCCACCTCGATGTCCGCTTCGATCGCTACCGAGTC
This sequence comes from uncultured Actinomycetes bacterium, assembly GCA_963716865.1. Lineage (GTDB taxonomy): Bacteria > Actinomycetota > Thermoleophilia > Gaiellales > Gaiellaceae > AC-32. The sequence continues at coordinate 45,568 of CAVQUF010000005.1, read as the reverse complement.
GTAGCCCTGCGCGAACGGGTACAGCAGCTCCGAGACCGAGATCGGGTCTCTCCGCGCAAACCGCTCCGCAAAGTCGTTCCGCTCGAGCAGGCGGGCGACCGTTCCCGTGCGCGTGAGCCGGACGAGCTCCGCGTAGTCGAGCTTCCCGAGCCACTCGCCGTTGCGCCGGATCTCCGTGCGCTCGCGGTCGAGGATGCGGAACGCCTGCTCCGCGAAGAGCTCGGCGTTCCGGTCGAGAACCTCGTCGGGCAGCACCTGGCGCTCCTTCGAGCGGCCGGACGGGTCGCCGATCCGGGCCGTGTAGTCGCCGACGATCAGCACGGCCACATGGCCTTCGTCCTGGAACGCGCGCAGTCGGCGGAGGACGACCGCGAAGCCGAGATGGATGTCGGGCCCGGTCGGGTCGATCCCCAGCTTGACCCGGAGAGGCCGGCCGAGTGCGAGCTTCTGCTCCAGGGCCCCCTCGGGCAAGACGTCGACCGAGTTACGAGTCAGCTCCGCAAGCCCCATGTGTGCGGCGAGTCTACCGTTACAATCTTCGGCTTCTCGTGCCGCGTTCCGCCGGAAAGAAGGCGCCTGCTCACCCGCGGCGCAGGATCCGCAAGCTGCGTTTGTTCAGCCTTCTGCTGATCCTCTGCGTCCTCGGGTTCGTCTCGTTCGCCTTCGGTCTCATCACCGCGATCGCGGCCGACGTCTCCTCCCTCGACCCGGCCCGCCCCCACCCGCGGGAGGTCGACGGCTACATCTACGCAGGCAAGCCGAGCGCCCGTGTCCTGGCCGTCCTCCGCGGCTCCGAGAGCCGGATCATCGTCCGGCCGGACGAGATCTCCGGGCGGATGAAACAGTCGATCGTCGCGATCGAGGACAAGCGCTTCTACGAGCACCGCGGGGTCGACGTGCACGCGATCGCGCGCGCCGTCTGGGAGGACCTCCGCAACAAGAAGGTCGTCGAGGGCGGCTCGACCATCACGCAGCAGTTCGTCAAGAACGCCTACCTCCAGAGCCAGCGCTCGATCGGGCGGAAGCTGAAGGAGGCCGCGCTCGCGTGGCAGCTCGAGCAGCGCTGGTCGAAGGACCGGATCCTGACCGCGTACCTGAACACGATCTACTTCGGCAACGGCGCCTACGGGATCGAGCAGGCGGCGCTGACCTACTTCCACCACAAGGCCGACCGCATGACCTGGGCGGAGGCGGCCCTGCTGGCGGGGATCCCCAGCGACCCGTGGCGGTACGACCCGGTCGCCGACCCGAAGGCGGCACGCGAGCGCAGGGGTGTCGTGCTGCAGGCCCTGTACGACCAGGGCGACATCACGCGGAGGGAGTTCGAGCTCGCGAACCGCCGGCCGCTGCCGAAGGCCGAGGACGTCCACCTCTCGGGCAAGCAGGGCCCCGCCCCCTACTTCACCAACTACGTCAAGCAGCAGTTGATCGACCGCTACGGCTCGGGCCGCGTCTTCGGAGGCGGCCTCCGGGTGCACACGACGATCGACCTGAGGGTGCAGCGCCTTGCGCGCCTTGCGATCTCGAAGTGGCTCCCGAACCCCAGCGGCCCCTCGGCGGCGCTGGTCGCGATCGACCCCCGCACGGGAAAGGTGCTCGCGATGATCGGCGGCAAGAGCTACCTCAGGAGCCAGTTCAACCTCGCGGTCCAGGGCGAGCGACAGCCGGGGTCGTCGTTCAAGCCGTTCGTGCTCGCGACGGCGCTCAGGCAGGGCATCTCGCCGGAGTCCCAGTTCGTGTCGGGCCCGGTGCAGATCCCGCTCGGAGACCGGATCTGGTACGTGCACAACTACGAGAACTCGGATCTCGGGAGGATCTCGCTCTCGACCGCTACCCAGTACTCCGACAACACCGTCTACGCGCAGCTCACCCGACTCGTCGGGCCAGGGGCGGTGGTCCGGACGGCGAAGAGCCTCGGGATCACGAGCCCGCTCAAGGACTACTTCGCGATCGGGCTCGGCGGCGAGGCGGTGAACCCGCTCGAGATGGCGCGTGCGTTCTCCGCGTTCGCGAACGGCGGGAAGCGCATCGACGGCGCGGCGTTCGGAAACCATCCGCGCGCGGTCTCGATCGTGCAGAACCAGAACGACAAGATGGTCGACGACAACCTCCCGGTCGGGCGCCCGGTGCTGACCCCGAACACGGCCGCCCTCGTCACCTCCCTGCTCCGCAACGTCGTCACCGGCGGCACGGGCGTCAAGGCCCAGCTCTCCGACGGCCGGCAGGTCGCGGGCAAGACGGGAACGACCGAGAACTACGGCGACGCCTGGTTCGTCGGCTACACGCCGCAGCTCGTCGCCGCCGTCTGGGTCGGCTACCCGAACACCCTCCGCCCGATGCTGACCGAGTACCACGGCGACGCGGTCGCTGGCGGAACCTACCCGGCGCTGATCTGGAAGAGCTTCATGGAGCAGGCCCTCCCCTACCTGCGCGACGATCCCGCGGACTTCCCGCTGCCCTCGGTTCCGTACGCGTCGCCGAGGCTCGTCGTCTTCCGCAACGGGCGGCTCGAGCTCGACAACGGGAACTGCCGCGACCCGAAACAGCTCCTCTACTTCAGCGGGCGCGGCCCGGCCCGGACGGCCAACTGCAAGGTGAACGAGGTCGAGGTGCCGCGGGTCGTAGGCGACACCGTCACCGAGGCGAACACGCGCCTGGCCCAGCAGCCGCTGACGCCGAACTACGTCTACCAGCCCGCGAGGCCGCGGCAGCAGCTCGGGATCGTCCTGCGCCAGTACCCGGCGCGCGGGACGCTGTCCTCGTACCAGAAGGTGACGCTCGTCCTGCCGAGGGCGATGCACGGGACGGTGCCCAGCGTCGTCGGGCTCCGGCTCGCGCGCGCCAAGGCGCGGCTGGCGCGGTTCCACCTCAGGTGGAAGGTGGACGGGAGCCCGCCGCCCGGCGCGAAGGTGATCTGGCAGAGCCCGCGCGGGCAGACGGCCTCGGTCAAGGGTCTCGTCGTCAGGCTGGCCGTGAAGCAGCCGAGCGCACGGGGCGGCTGAGGAACCGAGAGCCCTCCTCGGCGTAGCGCCAGGGCAGCTCGACGGCGCGGGTGATGCCGACCCGCGGGCCGCGCACCACATCGACCTTGCCCGTCCTCTCGCGCAGCTCGAACGGCGGCCGGTCGAGCGGGAGCCCGTCGTGGGCGCGCGTGATCGCGAGTGCCTGGCAGAGTCTGCCCGGGCCCGAGCAGAGCAGCCTGGGGTCGTCGAGCCCGCGACGGGAGCGCATCGCGTCGAGGCCGTGAGTCGGCTCGAGCGCGCGGACGAGCACGGCGCTGGCGACGCCCTCTTCGCCGCAGACGAGGTTGAGGCACCAGTGGATCCCGTACGAGCGGTAGACGTAGGCGTGGCCGGACGGCCCGAACATGGAGGCGTTGCGCTCGGTGCGGCCGCCGAACGCGTGGCTGGCGGGGTCGTCCTGGTCGTAGGCCTCGACCTCGACGATCCGGCCGCCCACACCGTCGACGAGCAGCGTTGCCCCGATCAGGCCGGGCGCGATCTCGTGCACGCTGCGCGCGAAGTTCACGCCTGCGGATTCTTCGAGTCGTAGCGGCGCAGAGCCGGGACGAGCGCCGCGAGAGCGAGGGTGCTGACGACGGACAGGATTCCTCCCGAGACGACCGAGAAGCGGATGCTCGTGAGGGAGGCGACCGCGCCCGCCTCGACGTTCCCGAGCGACGGGGTGCTCGCGACCTGGGCGAACTCGATCCCGGTCACCCGGCCGCGCATCGCGGGCGGCGTCGCGTTCAGGACGATCACGCTGCGAAGGATGGCGCTGATGTAGTCCGCGGCGCCGGCCGCGGCGAGCGTGACCAGCGCCACCCAGAGCGTCGTGGCGAAGCCGAAGAAGACGAGCGCGATCCCCCAGCAGGCAGCCGCCACGACCACGCCGAGCCCCTGGCGGCGCACGTGCCCAACCCAGCCGGAGACCGCGGAGGCGAGCAGCGCGCCCGCGTAAGGCGCGCCGTAGAGGAGCCCGACGACGGTCGAGCCGCCGCCGAGCTTCGCTCCGATCGCCGGGAAGAGCGCCATCGGCATCCCGAAGATCATCGCGTTCGAGTCGACCAGGAAGATCCCGAGCAGGATCGGCCGGCCGAGCACGTAGCGGAACCCGTCCGCGATCGACTGGAGGCTCGGCCGGTCCGCGTCGGGCTCGGGCGGAAGCGCCGGCAACAGCCACAGCGAAACGAACGACGCCGCGAAGGTCACGACGTCGACGAGATACGTGCTCGTGAACCCGATCGTCGCGATCAGGACGCCGCCCAGGATCGGGCCGGCGACGGCGGCGAAGTTCGAGTAGATGCCCTCGAGCGCGGACGCGGCGGCGATCTGGTCCTCCTCGACGATCCGCGGGAGGAGCGAGCGCATCGCGGGCGTGCCGAGGCTGAACGCGGTCGTGCCGAGCGTGAGCAGGACGTACAGGGCCCAGACCCGCGGGTGCGGAAGCGCGGCGTTGACCGCGAGCAGCACGGAGACGATCGCGACCGCGACCTCGGTGCGGAGCAGGAGCCGCCTCCGCTCGAGCGCGTCCGCGAGCGTGCCGCCGACGAGCGGGACGACGAGGAGCGGGCCGAGCGTGCAGAAGCCGAGCAGCCCGACCGCGAGCGTCGAATGGGTCAGGTGGTACATCTGGATCGGCACCGCGACGAACGTGATCTCGCCGCCGATGACAGAGATCGCCTGCCCGATCCAGAGCCGGCGAAAGGCGGGCGACTCGCGGAAGGGCCTGAGGTCGAGCGCGACGCGCCGCACCAGGCTCGGGGCCCTGGCCTCGGCCGGCTCGAGCGGCTCCAACTAGAAGAGCTTGTCGGCGTCTGCCGGGCTTGCGCTCGCCTCGAGCAGGCGCCTCGCACGGCGGCCGAGATCGGCGAGGTCCACCTTGCCGCTCTCGGACTGCTCGGCCAGCCGCTGGGCGAGGTCGAGCGCGTCGTCCAGCAGCGGCTTGCTCAGCGCCGCGTCCTGGCCCATGTCGGCGAGGATCGTGCGCTCGGTACGCGAGGCGACGATCGGCTCGGCGACGCCTTCCACCCAGACGAACGTGCGGCGGCCGTGCCCTCGCCGGTCGTCCCGGATCGGCTCGATCGCGTAGATCTTGTCGGCCCGCGCGTACTTGCCGAACCCGAGGAAGATCATTCGCTGCCCGTCCACGCCCCGATTATGAAGCTCACGGCACGTAACCTGTATCGGCGATGAACGTGCGGCGAAGCCTGACGACGCTCGCGGCGGCGTCCCTGGTCGTCGTGGCCGCCGGCTGCGGCAGCTCGGGCGGACAGTCCCAGGCGCAGCAACCTTTCTCATACGACACCTCCCAGCCGTTCGGGTTCCAGAATCACGGGCGCGCGAACAAGAAATATCCGATCGCCATCGACGACGTCTCGTACCGGTCCGGCAAGGACCGCGTGCCGGGCTTCCTGCTGCTACCGCCCGCGAACGGCAAGAGGAAGCGCCCGGCGGTCATCTACCTGCACGGCTCGAGCGGCGACCGCAGCACGCTCGTCGTTCCGGCGACCTGGATGGCCGGCCGGGGAGCGGTGGGCCTCACGATCACGGCCCCGTCGGCGACGGCTCCGACCCCCGGCGGCGGGTCGCCGACCACGGAGCTCAAGCGGGACGTCGCCCTCGAGGAGCGCGACGTCGTCGCGGTGCGGCGGGCGGTCGACCTCTTGCGCAGCCGGCCCGACGTCGACCCGAACCGCATCGGGTTCGTCGGCTGGAGCGCAGGGGCGCGCACGGGCGCGATCCTCGCCGGCGTCGAGCCCCGCCTGCGCACGCTCGTCCTGATGTCCGGCGGGGCGGTCCCGATCCAGGTCTACACGCGCCGCGCTCCCAAGCAGATCAAGAAGGCCGTCGGGCACTACCTGCACATCGTCGACCCGCTCCGCTACCTCAGGGACGGACGGGGCCCGGCGTTGCTCCTGCAGGACGGACGCAACGACCAGGAGGTGCCGCGCTCAGCGCTCGCGAGCTTCGCCAGCGCGGCGCCGACGGGCGCGACGATCCGCTGGTACAACGCCGACCACCCGCTGAACGCGGCCGCCTACCGCGACCAGCTCAAGTGGCTCGCGCAGAAGCTCGGCGTCAGCGGGCCGCCCGTCAAGGGCGCACTCACCGGGCCGCAGTCGTAAGCGCGGCGCGGAGCGCGTCCACGACGCGCTCCTGATCCTCCTCCTCGATCTGCGGGTAGAACGGGAGCGCGAGCGTGCGGCTCGCGATCTCCTCGGCGACCGGGCACATGCCCTCGGAGAAGCCGTACGTCTCGCGCATGTACGGCTGGAGATGGACGCAGGGGACGTACTCGGCGGTCTGGATCCCCCCGGCCCGCAGCTCGGCCATCACGCCGTCGCGGTCGGCGTCCGGCGGGAGCGCCACGACGTAGACGAACCACGAGCGGCGGTGGTCGGCGTCGTCGGCGCAGAGCAGCTCGACCCCTTCCACGTCCGCCAGCAGCCGGTTGTAGCGGTCCGCCGCGCCGGCCCGCAGGGCCAGCAGGCGGTCGAGCTTCTCCAGCTGGCCGATCCCGATCGCGGCCTGGACGTCCGTCCAGCGGTAGTTGAAGCCGACGCGGACGTGGTGGAACCACCCGCCGCCGGAGTACTCACGGCCCTGGTTGCGGAGGCTGCGCAGGAGTTTCCACTCGTCCTCCGAGCCGGTGACGGCGACCCCGCCCTCGCCCGTCGCGAGCTGCTTGTTCGGATAGAAGCCGAAGACAGCGGGGACGCCGTGCCCGCCCACCGGCCGCCCCTTGTACTCGGCGCCGAGCGCCTCGGCGGAGTCCTCGATCAGCGCGAGGCCGTGCCGCTCGCAGATCGCCCTGAGCTCGTCGAGCTCGCACGGGTAACCGAACATGTCCACCGCGACCACCGCTCTCGTGCGCTCGGTGACCGCGGCCTCGACCGCGGCGGGATCGAGGTTCAGCGTGCGCGGGTCGACGTCCGCGAAGACCGGCGTGGCGCCCTCGAAGATGAAGCAGTTCGCCGAGGACACGAACGAGATCGGCGACGTGATCGCCTCGTCACCCGGGCCGAGCCCGGCGCTCCGCGCGAGCAGGTGCAAACCGGCGGTCGCGCTCGAGAGCGCCACCGCGTAGGGCACGCCTACGCGCGCGGCGACCAGCTCCTCGAAGCGGTCGATCGTCGGGCCGAGCGAGAGCCGCCCCGAGCGCAACACCTCGAGGACGAGCTCCTCCTCCCGCTCGTCCAGGAGCGGACGGGCGAGCGGTATCTCGCGAACGCCGGTGCTCAAGCCTCGGCAGGCGCGGGAGCGGCGTAGTCCAGCCACTGGGCCCAGCGCTCGCTGCGGCCGCACGCCGTGTCCAGGTAGGCCTCCTGGAGCTTGAGCGTGACCGGGCCGACCCCGATCTCGGAGTCGTCCACCGACCGGAGCGGCGTCACCTCGGCCGCGGTGCCGCACATGAAGGCCTCGTCGGCGAGGTAGAGGTCGGAGCGGATCAACGACTTCTCGATCACCGTATAGCCGAGGTCCTGCGCGATCTGGATGATCGTGTCGCGCGTGATCCCGGGGAGGATCGAGGTCGAGAGATCGGGCGTGTAGATGCGGCCGTCCCTGACGAGGAACACGTTCTCGCCCGGCCCGTCGGCGATGTAGCCGTCGGAGGTGAGCAGGATCGCCTCGTCGTAGCCCGCGCGCCGGACCTCCATCGTGGCGAGCATCGAGTTGAGGTAGATGCCCGTCGCCTTGGCCGTGTGCGGGATCACGTTCGGGCCGATGCGCGCCCAGCTCGAGATCTTCGCGCGGATGCCCTTCTTGAGGCTGTCCTCGCCGAGGTACGCGCCCCACGGCCAGCTCATGATCACGACGTCCACCGGGTTGCCGGCCGCCGAGACGCCGAGCTCGCCGTAGCCGAAGAACGCGATCGGCCGCAGGTAGCACTCCGGAAGGCCGTTGACGGCGATCAGGTCGTGGCACGCGGTGCGCAGCTCCTCGATCGAGTAGCCGAGGTCCATCTGCAGCAGTCGCGCCGAGTTCTCGAGCCGCTTCAGGTGGTCGGTCAGCCTGAAGACCGCGGTTCCCCTGTCGGTCTCGTAGGCGCGGATCCCTTCGAAGACGCCGGACCCGTAGTGGAGCCCGTGGGTGCCGACGTGGATACGGGCGTCCGCCCAGTCGACGAACTCGCCGTTCATCCAGATCTTCTCGGTCTCGCGCATGCCGCAACCCTCCTTTAACTGACCCGAATGTTATGTGCGGGACTCGACGACGTCTACGGGCCGAGCCCTGGAAAGACGTACCAGCTCGGTCGGCGAGAGTACCGCCATGTGGCTCTCCGAGCCGGCTCCGATCCAGACGACCGGCTGCCCGAGCAGCGTGCGGTCGATGAGCAGCACATCGACCTTCGGCAGCGGAAACGGCGCCACCGCGCCCGGGTCGAACCCGGTCGCCTCGGCGACCTCCTCCGCACCGGCGATGCGCGCGAAGGTGGCGCCGGAGGCCCGGGCGATCTTCTCCGAGTCGGCGCGGCGGTCGCCGGGAACCATGACGACGACCGGGCGGCCGTCGCAGTCGAAGACGAGGGACTTGACGATCTGGCCGAGCTCGCAGCCCGCTGCGCGGGCGGCCGCCTGTGCGGTGGGCGTGCCGTCGGAGAACTCCTCGACCCGCGCCTCCGCACCGGCCTCGTGCAGGTACGCCGTCACGCGCTCGACGGGCTCCGGCCACGTTCGCTTCGCCACGCCGAAAGGGTAGCTGCGGCCCTAGCGTCGGGCGTCTGCGCCGTTCTCGGCCAGGACGAAGTCTCGGATCAGCGCGATCGCCTCCGTGGGCTTGTCGCGGAAGACGCCGTGGCCCGCGTCCGGGAACACCTCGAGCTGCGACCCGGGAATCGCCGCGGCCATCTCCTCGTGGTCGGCGACGGGCGTGATCGGGTCGAGCTCGCCCGCGAGGATCAGCGTCGGGCAGCGGATCCGGTCGAGCTCCCCGAACCAGTCGTACGTGAAGCCCTCGCCTTTGAAGAAGTGGAAGCCCACCTCCGGCCGCAGACGTACGCGCGCCAGCACGTCCGGGTCGGCGGGGGTCGGGTTGTAGAGCGGCAGGCAGGTGGCGACGAAGGCGTCGAAGTGCTCCTGGTTGGGATCGCGGAAGAGACGCTCAGCCACCGTGCGCGCCTCTTCGCCGCCGAGCCGCTCGAACATCACCAGTGCCCGGTCGAGCCGGAACGTCGCGGCACTGCTCGAGACGATCAGCTTGGCCGGCAGCGCGGGATGTCTGATCGCCGTCCCGAGCGCGACCATTCCACCGAAAGACTGGCCCAGAATCACCGGTCGCTCGAGCCCGAGCGCCTCGCAGAAGGCGCTGAGATCCTCGATCCAGTTGTCGAAGTTCCAGCGCTCGGGCGTGCTCTCGTCGCTGCGCCCTTGCCCGCGGTGGTCGAGGAAGACGAGCTGTACGTCCTCCGCGAGCGGAGCGAGAGAGTGCTTGAGCGTGCTGTGATCGAAGCCTGGGCCGCCGTGGAGGCAGACGACGACCGGCCGCTCGCGCATCGCCGGGCCGTCGGGGACGAGCCCCATCCCGGCGGTATCGAAGTACAGCTCGACGTCTCGGACGCGGACGCGCATCAGGCGAGCGAGATCACGCGGGCGTCGTCGAAGCCCTGCTCGCGGAACGTCTCGACCAGCTCGCGCGAGGGCTCGCTGTCGAGCGAGAGCACCATCAGCGCCTTGCCCCCGCGCCGGGTGCGGGAGACGGCCATGTTCGCGATGTTGACGCCCGCCTCGCCGAACAGCGTGCCGACGCGGCCGATCACGCCGGGCACGTCGTCGTAGCGGAAGAAGACCATCAACGGCGCCAGCTCCATCTCGAGGTCGAAGCCCAGCGCGCTCACGAGCCACTGCCGGTTCTCGGTGCCGATCGTTGTCCCGGATGCCCGGATTCGCTCGCCGTTCGAGCGCACCTCGACCCGCACGAGGTTCGTGAAGTCGCGGCTGGCGCGGCGGCTCTCCTCGTGCACCTCGATCCCGCGCTCGGCCGCGACGAGCGGGGCGTTCACGTAGTTGACCGGCCCCTCGGTGCGGCCCTGGAAGGCGCCGTTCAGCGCGGCGACGGTGAGCAGGCGCGTGTCGTAGCCTGCAAGCGCGCCGTAGTAGGACAGCGTGATCAGCTCCGCGCGGCCGTCCGCGAGCGCCATCGCGAGGCGGCCGAGCTTCGCAGCGAGCGGGATGTACGGCCCCAGTAGCTCGAGATCCTCCGCGCGGATCGACGGGATGTTGACGGCGTTCGTGACGACCGCGCCCTCGAGCGCCGCGGCGACCTGCTCGGCGACGATCACGCCCGCCCGGTCCTGCGCCTCCTCGGTCGAGGCGGCCAGGTGCGGCGTGACGACGACGTTGTCGAGCTCGAGCAGCGGGCCCGAGTAGGGCTCCTCGGAGAAGACGTCCAAGGCTGCGGCCGCGAGCTTGCCCGAGCGGAGCGCCTCGATCAGCGCCCCCTCGTCCACGAGCTCACCGCGGGCGGCGTTGACGAGGCGCGCGCCGTCGGGGAGCTTCGCGATCTCCTCGCGGCTCAGGAAGCCCTGCGTCTCCGGGGTCAGCGGCAGGTGGAGCGTCAGGAACTCGGCGGAGGCAAGGACGTCGTCGGTGCTCTCGGCCCGCTCGACGCCGAGCTCGCGGAAGCGCTCCTTGGCAACGAACGGGTCGTAGGCGACGACGCGCATCCCGAGCCCGAGCGCGCGCCGCGCGACCTGCTGGCCGATCCGCCCGAAGCCGAGCACGCCCAGCGTCTTGCCCTCGAGCTCGATCCCGCCCCAGGCCGAGCGCTCCCAGCGGCCCTGCTTGAGCGCCGCGTGGGCCTGTGGGATGTTGCGCGCGAGCGCGGCGAGCAGCCCGATCGTGTGCTCCGCGGCCGAGGTGACGGTCGACTCGGGCGCGTTGGCGACGACGATCCCGCGCCGGGTGGCCGCCTCGACATCCACGTTGTCCACCCCTACCCCCGCACGGCCGATCACCTTGAGGCGGTCGGCGCGCTCGATCAGCTCGCCGGTCAGCTTCGTCGCCGAGCGGATCACGATCGCGTCGTAGTCGCCGATGCTCGCGCCGAGATCGCCGTTCGCGTCCACGTCGACGTCGAAGCGGTCGCGCAGAAGCTCGATCCCGGCCTCGGCGATCGGCTCCCGGACGAGGACCCGCGCGCGGCTCACCCGGTCACACCGGTGTCTGCTCGAAGGCCTCGAGCGCGCGGGTGACCGCGGCGCCGCGCTCGATCTCGGCGCCCAACTCCCCCAGCGCCAGCTCGACGGCCGCGAGCGCGGTCGTGATGTCGAACACGTCGTAGTAGCCGATGTGGCCGATGCGGAAGATCTTCCCCTTCAGCTCGCCCTGGCCCGGCGCGAGCGTGACCCCGTGCCGGTCGCGGAGCAGGAGCACGAGCTCGTCCGAATCGATCCCGTCGGGCGCGCGCGCCGCGGTCACGACGGCCGAGCTGTCGTCGTCGGGCGAGAACAGCTCGAGCCCCATCGCCTTCAGCCCTTCCCGGCAGGCGCGGCCGAGCCGGATGTGGCGCTCGAAGGCGCCCTCGAGGCCCTCCTCGAGCAGCAGCCCGAGCGCGACGTTCAGCCCCGCGACGAGCGAGACCGGCAGCGTCACCGGTGCGTCGAGGGTCGCCTGGCCCTTGCTCGTGCGCGCCCAGTCCCAGTAGTAGCGCGGAGAGGCGGCAGACCCGGTCTTGTCCCAGGCGGCCTGCGAGGCGCTGATCAGGGCGAGCCCGGGCGGCGTCATCAGCGCCTTCTGAGCACCCGAGGCGACGACGTCGATCCCCCAGGCGTCGGTCTCCAGCGGCACCGCGCCGAGGCTCGAGATCGCGTCGACGACGCTGAGCGCGCCGCTCTCCCGGGCGACGGCTGCGGAGGCCTGCAGGTCGGACACGACCCCCGTCGAGGTCTCCGAATGCGTCAGGAACACGACCGCCGCCTCGCGCTCCCGCAGGCGGGCGGCCAGGTCGTCGGCCGAGGGGATCTCGCCCCACGCGTAGCGCAGATGGTCGACCTCCGCGCCGTAGGACTCCGCGATCGCGACCCAGCGCTCGCCGAAGTACCCGGCGGAGACGACCAGCACAGGCTCACCGGGGGAGCAGAGGTTCGCGACGGCGGACTCCATGGCGCCGGTGCCGGACCCGCCGAACAGCAGCACCTCCGACCGGGTGTGGAAGACCTCGCGCAGCCGGTCGAGGCACTCGGCGTAGAGCTTCTTGAAGTCCGGCCCGCGGTGGTGGATGACGGGCTGGCCGATCGCAGCCAGCACCTCGGGCGGCGCGGGCGTCGGCCCCGGAGTCATCAGGTAGCGCTTCTCCGCCACTGCTCCGAGGGTACTAGCTCGGTGCGCTAGCGCGGGCGGTGCCGGGCGAAGCTGATGACCTGCTGGAAGGTGGGGCGGTTCGTCCACCGCATGGTCGCCGGAAGCAGCCCGCCCGCGAACTGGATCCGCTCTCCGTTCGCGTTCGCGCGCCAGGCTGTGGGGTCGGGGCCCTGCGCGGCCTGGAGCTCGTCCCCGGCCGCGTCGATTGCCGCCCACAGCGAGGCGCGACACCCGTCGAGGTCACCGCCCCCGCAGTACGCGACCTTCGACGGGCCGGTCACGGCACGGCCCGTGAGCCCGCGCAGGTCCTTGTCCACGTAGCCGTACCAGCCGTCGTCGTAGGCGGAGCCCTGGTCGTTGGCGGGATCGTCGAGCGGCTGGAGAGCCTCGAGGTCGGACAGCGCAGGCCCGAGCACCGGGCTCAGGACGGCCCGGGCAATCCTCGGCCACGCGGCGTCCATGATCGCCGCGCCCGGGTCGTCGATCTTCCCGTCGAGGTCGACGTCGAGCCTGCTCCCACCGGCCGCGCGCCAGCTCTCGAGCAGGTCGAGCATCTGCTGGTCACGCGCGCTGGGCGCGCTCGAACCCGCGAGCACGAGCGAGATCGAGGGCAGCACCCTCATAACGCGGAAGTCCTGCGTCGCAGCCGTGTTCATCGCGGCGACCACGGACGCCGGCGAGTACTTCCCCGTCCCGGCCAGCGCGTCCGACAGCAGCTGCACGCGCTGGAGCGGGCCGTACGACCAGTGGTCGTCCGCGGCCGCGAACCCGTGCGCCGGCTTGTTGTTCCAGTTGACGAGCACGCCGCCCGGCGGGTCGATCGCCTGCGGGTGCGCCTTCTGGGGCAGGAAGCCGCGCCACTCGTAGTCGCCGTCGCCGTTCGTCGGCAGGCCGAGGTCGACGCCCGGCGGCCGGATCGGGAAGCGCCCCGACGAGAAGTAGGCGATGTCCCGGTTGTCCGCATACGTCCAGTTGAAGCCGAACTCGACCTGGTTCATCACCTTGACGAACTGCTTCGCCGAGTGGACGCGCCCCTTGCTCAGGTCCTCGAAGGCGCGCCCGCTCAGGAGCTCCCGGCCGTGCGTCGAGCGCTTGACCGAGATCGCCACCTTGTGCCCGCCGACGGTCGCGTAGCCGAGCACGGGGCCGTGCACGGTCGTGTGGAAGCTCAGCTCCGTGTCCGGCGGGCCCTCGACGACGCCCGCGTCGAAGGTCCCCATCGCACGACAGACGCCTTTGTACAGGTAGTGCGTGTCGTTGCCGCCGCAGAGCGTCTCGACGTACTGGTCGACGATGTCCGAGTTCGACGTTGTCGCGCTCCACGCGTAGTCCGGGCCGCGGCCGATCAGGATCCACGGGACGCCCGGGAACATGACGCCGCGTGTGTTGAACCCGCCGCCGTGGAGATCGAGCTCCAGGAAGAAGCCGGGGTAGAAGTAGCCGACCTGCGGCCCGGCGACGAGGATCGGGTGCCGCGTCGTCGAGCGCTTCGCGGTCACGAGCAGCGCGTTGCTCATGGTTCCCCGCTCGGCCTCGCGTGCCGCGCCGGCGCGCTCGACGGACGGGCCCAGGCTGCCGGCGTCGAGCTCCACGTTGCCTGCATCGCCGGTGCTCTTGCCGTACGGAAAGCTGCGCGAGGCGGTGACGGGCGTCTCGGGGTCCTGCTGCTCGCGCAGGTCGTCCCAGACCTCGCGGCCCTTCGCAGCTCCGAGCTCTCCCTGGAGCTCGGCGAGCAGCTCCGCGCGGCGCGCCTCGTCCCCTCCGCCGACCCCGTACTGCCCTGCGAGCACCGCCGCCGCGGCGATCGTGTCGTTGCGCGTCCAGCGCTTGACACCCGGCTGGTGCGCCCTCAGGTAGGCGTTGATTCCGGCCGTGTAGGCGTCGACGTCGCGGATGATCTCGCGGCCCTTCTTGCCGAGACTCCTGGCGAGCGCGACCTGCTTGGCGAGGGCCCGCTCGGTGGCGGCGCTCGGCACGAGCTCGTGGCTCTGGTCGTACGGAGGCCCGTCGAGCGCGGTGATCCGGCCCGGGCCCCGGATCAGCTGCAGGATCAGCCAGCGGTCCTCGGCGGTAACCCAGCCTGCGCCCCACTCCGTGTCGGCGGACGTCTTGCCGTAGACGTGGGCAACGCCCCAGGTGTCGCGGAGGATGCGCACGCCGTGCCGCGGCGTCGACTCGACCTTCGCCTTGCCCGCCGGGCCGAGCGTCTCCCGCTTGAAGAGGTGGCGCAGGGTCTTCGCGGTCACCTTCCCTCGCAGCGGCGTCAGCGCGTCGTACAGCTTCGCCTGGTCGTCCGTGTGCGCGCCGCCGTTTCCGGATTCGCCGGGCGGGAGGATGTTGTAGGCGACGACGGCGTAGTTGCTCTGGCGGGCGGCCGGCGTCGCGGCGGCGAGCAGCGTCGCCGCCAGCGCGCAGACCGCCAGTCCTCCGACCCTGAGCCCCATGTGCGGGCCCGAGCCTAAACGCTGGCTAGGGCAGAGCGCTGAGCGGATCGACGGAGGCGCCGCGGACGCGTACCTCGAAGTGGAGGTGCGGGCCGGTCGCGTCGCCTGTCGCCCCGACCTCGCCGAGCACCGAGCCGGTAGACACGGGCTCGCCGAGGTGCGCGCTCACGACCGAGAGGTGCGCGTACATCGTCCGGACGCCGTCGTTGTGGGCGACGACCACGAGCTTCCCCCAGCCGCCCGCGACGAAGCCCGCGATCACGACCCGCCCGGGCGCGGCCGCCTTCACAGGCGTCCCTCGAACGGCGAGCAGGTCGACGCCGGCGTGGAAGCGGTCGCCGCGCGGGCCGAAGCGGTCGCCGATAGGGGCGTCGACGGGCCAGGCCAGCGGGAGCGGACAGCTGGCCGGGGGCTTCCGCAGCGCCGCGATCGTCGCCGGTCCGGCCACGCCGTCGACCGGAAGCCCGGCCCAGAGCTGGAAGCGGCGCAGGGCGTTGTCCGTCCGCATGCCGAGCCCCCCGTCGAAGGTCGCTGACGGGAAGCCGTGCCAGGCGAGCATGAACTGGAGCGCGGCGACGTCCCAGCCGACCTTGCCGCGGGTCAGGGGGCGGCTGCCGAGCAGGTGGCGACCGTACCGGCCGAGCGCCCGCCGCGTCTTCCGGCCGACGACGCCGTCCGCCGGCAGGCCGGCGCGACGCTGGAGGCGCATCACCGCGCTCGTGGTCGCCGGGCCTTTGACCCCGTCGATCGTCCCGTCGTAGAGCCCCCGATTGTGGAGCGCGACCTGCAGCGCGGCAACGCCGGCGTTGTAAGCGGCCGCGGGTGGTGCGAAGACGAGAGCCGCGAGAACGATCAGGAACGCGAGGACCCTGGGGCGGCAGGTGCCCATGGGGCCAATTGTGGTCCCGATTTCCGCAATTTGGGCGAATTCCCCCCGGGTGGGTGGAGTCGTGGAGGGGGGTTCTCGCGCGCCGGCCTGCCGGCGCAAACCGTCACACATGCGGCACAAACGCGTCACACACCCGTGTGCCCGGCGCCGCTACCGTTGTTCATTCCCCTGGGAGGGAGGGGGTTGCGGATGGAGCCCGCCTCTAGCTGTCGAGGCTAGGCGTTCAGCTTCTCGCGCAGGCGATCGTTCACGACCTTCGGGTTCGCCTTGCCCCCCGTCTCCTTCATCACCTGCCCGACGAAGAAGCCGAGCAGGCCCTCCTTCCCGCCGCGGTACGCGGCCACCTGCTCCTCGTTGTCACCCAGGATCCGGTCGATCACCGGATCGAGCTCGGACACGTCGGCGATCGCCGACTCGGCGAGGTAGCTCTCCGCCGAGAAGCCCGGCGACGCGCTTGCGGCGAGAGCCTCCGCAAAGGCAGAGCGCGGGATCTCGTCGCGCCGCTCGACCACCTTCGCGAGCTCCTCCGCGTTCACGTCCGCCGGGTCTACGCCGGTCGCTGCGAGCTCGTTCATGACGACGTTCGCAACCGCGTGCCGGTCGCCGGGAATCCTCGAGTAGAGATCGTCCCGCCCACTCGTGACGAGGCCTTCCGCCAGCGTGAAACCGACCTCGGCCTCGAGCCGTCGGATCCGCGCCGCGGGCGGCTCCGGCAGTCCACCGCGCAGCTGCTCGACCAGCTCACGGTCCGGCTCCAGCGGCACGAGGTCGGGCTCCGGGAAGTAGCGGTAGTCCTGCGCCTCCTCCTTCGAGCGCAGCGGCGGGGCCGCCTCGTTGCCGGGATCGAAGTGGAGCGTCTCCTGATCGATCTCTCCCCCGGACTCGTAGATCTCGACCTGCCGCCGGATCTCCCGCTCGATCCCCTTCGCGGCGAAGTTGAACGAGTTCATGTTCTTCAGCTCGGTCCGTGTGCGCAGCTCGTCCGAGCCTTCGGGTCGCACCGACACGTTCACGTCGAAGCGAAGCGATCCCTTCTCCATCTCCGCGTCGGAGATGCCGAGCTCGACCACCGTCTGGCGGAGGAGCTGCAGGAAGCGCTTCGCCTGCTCGGGCGACCGGAGGTCGGGGGCGGTCACGATCTCGACCAGGGGGGTCCCCGCGCGATTGAAGTCCACCAGCGAGCTCTCGGCGCCGTGAATCCGCCCCTCGGCGCCGCCTACGTGCACCGTCTTGGCAGCGTCCTCCTCCAGGTGCGCCCGGACGATCGTGACCTCGCTGTCGCCCTCCGGCCCGGGCACGAGCACCCGCCCGTCCACGCAGAGCGGCTCGTCGTACTGCGAGATCTGATAGCCCTTCGGGTTGTCCGGGTAGAAGTAGTTCTTGCGGTGGAATATCGCGCTCGAGGCGATCCGGCAGTCGAGCGCCAGCCCGAGCAGGATCGTCCACTCGATCGCCTTCCGGTTCGGCACGGGCAGCGAACCGGGCAAGGCTAGGCAGACCGGGCACGTCTGCGTATTGGGCGGCTCGAAGTACGCCACCGAGCATCGGCAGAACATCTTCGTCCGCGTCTTCAGGTGGACGTGGATCTCGAGCCCGATCACCGGCTCCCAGCTATCGCTCACCTGTACCGCTCCGGGACGACGTCGAAGGCGAGAGCGCGCTCGAGCGCGTGGCCGGCGCGGAACAGCAGGTTCTCCGAGAACTGCCGCCCGATCAGCTGCAGGCCGACAGGCAGCCCGTCCGAGAGGCCGCACGGAATCGAGAGGCCCGGGAGGCCGGCGAGGTTGGCCGGGATCGTGAGCAGGTCCGCCGCGTACATCGCGAGCGGGTCGGCCGTGCGGGCGCCGAGCTCGAAGGCGACGGTCGGCGAGGTCGGGCTGACGAGGACGTCGAACTGCTCGAAGGCGGCCGCGTGCTCCTGGCGGATGACGGTTCGCACCTTCTGGGCCTGTCCGTAGAAGGCGTCGTAGTAGCCGGCCGAGAGCGCATAGGTGCCGAGCATGATCCGGCGCTTTGGCTCGTCGCCGAAGCCATCGTGGCGCGTGCGGTCGTACATCGCGCGGACGTCGCCGTTCGCGTCCGAGCGGAGTCCGTAGCGGACGCCGTCGTAGCGGGCAAGGTTCGAGGACGCCTCGGAAGGGGCGACCAGGTAGTAGCAGGGAAGGCCGAACTCGACCGAGCGCGGGAGCCGGCACTCGCCGATCTCGGCGCCGAGCTCGCGCGCCAGCTCGAGCGCGCGCTCGATCTGCACGGTGACGCCCGGCTCGATCCCTTCGGCTTCGTTGAGCTCTTTGGGCACGCCGATGCGAAGGCCCTTCAGGTCCTCCGCGTCGGGGAGCTCGACCGGCTCGGGCAGCTCGACCGTCGTCGTGTCGCAAGGGTCGCGGCCGGCGACGATGCGGTAGAGGCGCGCGCAGTCGCGGACGTTCTTCGCGATCGGGCCGATCTGGTCGAGGCTCGAGGCAAAGGCGACGATCCCGTACCGGGAGACCGTGCCGTAGGTCGGGCGCAGGCCGACGACCCCGCACAGCGCCGCGGGCTGCTTGATCGAGCCGCCGGTGTCGGAGCCGAGCGCCCACGGCGCCAACCCGGCCGCGACCGCCGCGGTCGAGCCCCCAGAGGAGCCGCCCGGGACGCGGGACGGGTCCCATGGGTTTCGCGTCGGCCCGTACGCCGAGTTCTCGGTCGACGAGCCCATCGCGAACTCGTCCATGTTGGTCTTGCCGAGCAGCGACAGGCCGGCCTCCTTGCAGCGGGCGGCGACGGTCGCGTCGAAGACCGGGCGGTAGCCCGCGAGGATCTTCGAGCCCGCCGTCGTCTCGACGCCCTTCGTCGAGACCACGTCTTTGAGCGCGATCGGCACGCTAGCGGCGCCGGCGGCGCCGTCCTCGACGGTGCAGAGGTAGGCGTTCAGCTCCTCGTTTCGCTCCGCCGCCGCGTCGAGGTACGCGCGGTGGAGCTCGACCGGAGACACCTCGCCCGCTTCGATCAGAGCCACCGCGCCCTCGACCGTCAGCCGAAGCGTGTCGATCACGAAAGCCCCCACGCGCCCGACCCCCAAACCTCCCCCAGGGGTCCCCCGGGACCCCTACAGACACGGTAGCCGCGACGGGCGCACGGGTCTGTGCCGTAACCGTGACGAATGTGGAACAGATCGGGGCTCACGCCGCAGGCACGCGGAAGGAGTCGTCCTCGCGGTCGGGCGCGTTCGCGAGCGCCTCGTCGGCGCTCAGCGACGGCCTCGGCTCGTCCTCGGCCCAGACGTTCGCCAGGTCGAGCGGATGGGCGGTCGGCTCGACGCCCTCGAGGTCGAGCTCGCCCACCTTCCCGACCGCCTCGAGGATCGCGCTCAGCTGCTCCGCGAACCGCTCGACCTCCTGCTCGGAGAGCTCGAGCCGCGCCAGCCGCGCGACGTGCAGCACCTCGTCCCGTGAGATCGCCATCCACAGAATCCTGTCAGAACGGCCCGGCCGCGAGGGGGGCCGCGCACAGGCTCGCCAGACAGGTTGAACCGAGAGCAGCGTGGGCCGCGTAGTAGCGGATGGGGTTCGTGGGGGACCGAGACCCTCCCCACGAAGAACGGGGCCCCGTCAGGGGCCCCGTTTTACTTTCGGTTCCGGAAAGGGTCTAGACCGGCTGGACGTTCGCAGCCTGCAGGCCCTTGTCGCCCTGCACGACCTCGAACTCGACCTGCTGACCCTCGGTCAGCGACTTGTAGCCTTCCCCTGCAATCGCCGAGAAGTGGACGAAGACGTCTTCGCCGCCTTCGCGCTCGATGAAGCCGTAGCCCTTCTCGTTCGAGAACCACTTGACGGTGCCCTTGGGCAAACCAAACTCCCTTCCTGCACAAACAACGACGGCCCGGGCACCGAGCCGCCGCCCTACGGTGAAGCGCGGCCAACGTTAGCGAGGCCGACCGGGGAACGCAAGAAGGCTCCGTCGATAGCGCGCCGCGCGCACGGTGTTGCTCAAAAGCATCGCGATCGTCATCGGGCCGACGCCGCCCGGGACGGGCGTGAGGAACGCCGCCCGCTCGGCCGCGCCCGCGTCGACGTCGCCGACGATCCCCGTCTCGGTGCGGTTGACGCCGACGTCCACGACCGCGGCTCCCTCCTTCACCATCTCCGCAGAGACGACCCCCGCACGGCCCGCCGCGACCACCAGCACGTCCGCGTCGAGCGTGTAGCGCGGGAGGTCGTCCGTGTGCGTGTGGCAGATGCTGACGGTCGCGTTCGCCTGCAGCAGCAGGTGCGCGACCGGCTTGCCGACGATGTCGCTGCGCCCGACCACCACCGCTCGCGCGCCGTCCACGGGAACCGCGTGCTCGGCCAGGAGCGCCATGATCCCGAGCGGCGTTGCGGGCACGTGCGTCGGCCGCCCCAGGTAGAGCTGGCCGGCGTTGAACGGGTGGACGCCGTCCACGTCCTTGACCGGGTCGAGCGCCACGATCGCGGCGGCCTCGTCGATCTGCCCCGGAAGCGGGAGCTGGATCAGGATCCCGTCGATCCCGTCGTCGTCGTTCAGCTCGGCGACCGCCGCGTCGAAGTCCTGCTGCGAGATGCCCTCCGGGAGCTTGAGATCGGTCGACCGCATCCCCGCCTCCGCCGCGGCCTCGTGCTTGCGCCGGATGTAGATCGTCGAAGCCGGGTCGTCGCCGACCTGCACCGTCGCCAGCCCGACCTCGCCGAGCTCGCGAACCTCCTCTGCGACCTCGGGCAGGATCCGCTCGGCCAGCGGCCCGCCCTCCATCAGCTTCGCGGCCAAAGCTCCGTCCGTCCGAACTGACCGGTCGAACCGATTGAAGTCACCCAGAACGTCTCTAGGGGAAGGGCAGCTCGACGTCGCTCACGTCGAGGCCGAGCGACTCCGCCAGGCGGACGCCGATCTCGATGTCTTCTTTCAGCTTCTCGATGTCGCGGGAGCGCATCGCCTCGCCGATGAAGGCGCGCTCCTGCGGCCGCCAGAGCGCGTGCTGGACGAAGATCGGCAGCAGCCGGTTCGCCGCCGCGACGAGGTTGTGCCTCGTCTTCTTGTCCGCGTTGTGGAGGAGGACCTTCTCGTAGGCCATGCCGGCACCGTGGTGGATGCCGTCGTCCGTCGTCAGCCGGTGGCAGAGGTCCTCGAGGACCGTGCCGCGCGAGGCGCGGGCGATCAGGCGGAAGCGCGAGATGATGAGGCGCTCGTAGAAGACCTGCATCTGGAAGACCTTCTCCTCGAGCGTGTCCGCCTCGAGCGTCATGTGCGCGAGCTCGTCGAGGTACGGGTCGCGCTCGGCGGTGCCGCCGGCCTCCGCCACCAGCTTCAGCCACGCCTCGGTATGGCGCGACTCGTCCTGCACCATCGTCGAGTAGTAGAGCTTCGCCTCGGCGTCGGGGGCGATGTTCAGCAGCTGCGAGGACATGTCGCACGCGAGCATGTCCGCCTGCAGCTGCTGCGTGAGCACCGAGCGCCACATGTCGCGCCGGCGCGCCTGCCGCACCGGCGAGCCCTTGCCTTCCGGGATCGGCGGCAGCTCGCCCCACGGGAGGTCGCGGACCTGCCACTCCTGCCGCTTCGCGAGCTCGTAGAAGCGGAGAACGCCCGCGAATGCCTCGCGCTCCTCCTGCTCCCGGTCTACGACAGGACTGATCGTCATGCGTTGCAGAGTATCCCGCCCTAAGCTCTTGCGCGATGAAGACGCGCAAGTGGCCGCGCAAGAACGACGCCGCCTCGATCAAGGCCCGGCAGGAGACACTCGGCCTGGACGGGGAGGTCACGGCGATCGACCTCGGACCTTTCGCGCAGGCGCAGGAGATGCTCACAGGCGCCGCGGTGATCCCGGTGTCGGTCGTCGGCCCGGTGGAGCTCGAGCTGGGCGAGTACGAGCTGCGCGAGCCAGACGGCGCCGTGGTCGAGAGCGGTCGCGCGCCCGATTCCGTGTTCGTGCCGCTCGCCCACACGGAGGGCGGGCTCTCGGCGTCGCTGCAGCGCGGTGCGCTGGCGGTCGCCGAGTCGGGCGGGTTCCGAACCTTCGTCCTCGCGGACCGGATCACCCGCGCCTCCTGCTTCGTCTGCGACTCGGCGGCGACGGCGGTGGAGCTCGCAGGCTGGATCGCGGACGAGCTCTCGGCGATGCAGGACTGGCTCGCGAACGAGAACGACCCGTCGCTCTCGAGCTTCGCCCGCCTCCGCGAGGTCAAGACGCACGTCGTCGGCCCGATGTGCCACGTCCTCTGGCGCTGGACGACCGGCGACGCGGTCGGCGCGAACATGATGACCCGCAACTCGTACGTCCTGAACATGGGCTACGTGATGGAGCGCGCGCCGGTGAAACCGGAGCGGACGATCCTCGAGGCGAACATGGGCGGCGACAAGAAGCCGTCGTTCGAGTACTTCCAGAGCGGCCACGGCAAGACCGTCGTCGCCGAGGCGACCCTCACCGACGATGCGATACGGCGCGTGCTGCGTACGAGCGCGGACGACCTGCTCGACCTCGCCTGGGCCGGTACCCACGGCGCCGTCGCCTCGGGGATGCAGTCGGTCGCGTTCACGCCCGCCTCGGCGATCGCCGCGATCTTCGCGGCGACCGGCCAGGACCTCGGCATGGTCGGGACGAGCTCGATGTGCCACGGCACGGGGCGGCGCGTCGACGGCGGCCTCCAGGTCGCGCTCCGCCTCCCCGGGCTCGAGGTGGCGACGGTCGGGGGCGGCACGACCCTCCCCTACGCCAGCCGCTGGCTCGAGCTGCTCGGCTGCGCCGGCGCCGGGAAGGTCTACCGCCTCGCCCAGATCGTGGCCGCGGCGACGCTCGCGCTCGAGATCTCCGCGTCGGCCGCGATGGCGACGGCCGGCTCGGCCGAGTTCTTCCGCGCCCATCGCGAGCGCGGTGGACTTCGCTAGGTCCGATTTGCATCGACCGGTCGTTTCGGACGGCGCACGGGCAAAGCCCGTGCGCCTGAAAACGGCGCCGCAAGCGGCGCCTCGGCGCGGCGGGCTCCGCTAGTGCTCCGCGAGGTCGCCGAGTACCCGAACTCCTTCGGCCCGCTCGGGCCCGGGGACGAGCGGATCGACACCGGCCGCTACACGCTCTGCCTCGGTGCCGGCACGTCGTGGAACACCGTTCAGCGCCAGCGGTTCCCGCTCGATGAGGTCGACGACGTGCTGGCCGAGGTACGGGCGGCGCTGCGAGAGCGCGGCCGCACCCGCACGCAGTGGGAGGTCGGCAGCTCGGCACCGGCCGGGCTCGTCGCCGCCCTGCTCGAGCGCGGCGTGGTTCCCGACAAGGATCCGTACGCGGTCGCGCTCGTGCTCACGCGCGAGCCGCCCGCCATCGCGCCGGAGTTCGTCGCGGGGCAGATCGAGACCTTCGAGGAGTTCGAAGCCGCGAACGCCGTTCAGTGGGAGTCGTTCGGGGCGACGGAGGCCGAGATCGCGGAGGCGCGCGAGCTTCTGCATGACCGTTTCCGTGAGTCCGTGAACCTCAGGCACGGGGTCTGGCTGGACGGCGAGCTCGTATGCACCGGAATCTCCGCGCCGACCGAGCACGGCCTGCTGCTCTACGGCGGCGCCACCCTTCCCCGCGCTCGCGGCCGGGGCGCGTACCGCGCGCTCGTCCGCGCCCGCTGGGACGACGCCGCGGCGCTGGGCACCCCGGCCTTGATCACGCAGGGCGGGTCGATGTCGCGCCCGATCCTGGAGCGGCTCGGCTTCACGCGCGTCGGCGAGGTCCACATGCTCCTCGACGTTCTCGACGAGCACGACGGCTGATCTCACGCCGGAAGCTTCGGCGACGTTGTTCGTTACGAGTGGTTGCATGGACGTGACCGAGAGCGTCGCCGTGACCCGCCTCGGGTGGCTCCGGCGGGAGACGACGCCGGCACTGGCCGCGGCACTCGTCACGGTCATCCTGTGG
Source organism: uncultured Actinomycetes bacterium (assembly GCA_963716865.1). GTDB lineage: Bacteria > Actinomycetota > Thermoleophilia > Gaiellales > Gaiellaceae > AC-32. Next base: position 22,043 of record CAVQUF010000005.1, on the reverse strand, counting down.
GCATCCGCCTTCGTGGGCATCCGGTCGGCCGGACACAGCCTCTCGCCAGGCGCCCTCGCGCTCGGCCGGCTGCTCGTCGCCGCGGTCGTGCTGCTCCTGATCGCGGCCGTGCAGGGCGAGCTCTCGCCCCGGAGGGCGGACGTGCGCGCGGTCGCGCCCGCGCTCGCGCTTTGCAGTCTGCTCTGGTTCGCCGGCTACATGATCGCGCTCAACGCGGGCGAGCGGCGCGTCGACGCCGGCACGGCCGCGATGCTGATCGGGATCGGCCCGATCGTGGTCGCGATCCTCGCCGGGCTCGTCCTGCGAGAGGGGTTTCCACGGGCGCTGGTCGCCGGCTGCGCGGTCGCGTTCGTCGGAGTCGTCGTCATCGGCGTCGCCACCTCGAACGGCGGCTCGACGGCGACCGGCGTCGCGCTCTGCATCCTCGCGGCCTGCTCGTATGCCGTGGCCGTGATCCTGCAGAAGACGGTGATCGGGCGGCTGACAGCGCTCCAGACGACGCTCTTCTGCTGCGTGATCGCCGCCGTCGCGTGCCTGCCGTTCGCCTGGCAGCTCGTGGACGAGCTCGGCGACGCGAGCAGCGGAGCGATCGCCTGGACGGTCTACCTCGGCGTGTTCCCGACTGCGATCGGCTTCACGACCTGGGCGTTCGCCCTCGCGAGGACGAGCGCGGGGCGACTCGGAGCGACGACCTACCTGGTGCCGCCGCTGTCGGTGCTGCTCGGCTGGGCGATCCTGTCCGAGACCCCACCGGCGCTCGCACTCCTCGGCGGCGCCCTGTGCCTGGCCGGAGTCGCCGTCATCCGCCGCGGCGCATAGCCGTCCAGAGTGCGTCGCGAATCCGACGGCGCAGCAGGATTGCGGCTAGTGTGTAACCAGCGCGTTGGCTCTAGCTGTTGAAGCCGCCGAGGCTCTTCACGTTCCTCTCCGACTGTGACCCTGGCCTGACCGCCGCAGTGCGCCCATTCGAGCGCTCTGCCCTGTAAGACCACAGAAGGAGCGTCACATGCATGCCATCATTCGTCGTTACGAAGGTGTCGACATGAACCGCATGAACGAGGTCGTCGGCAAGGTCAACGAGACGTTCATTCCGAAGCTCCGGGAGCTCCCCGGCTTCACCGGCTACTTCCTCCTCGAGGCCGACAAGGGTGTCGTGAGCTCGCTCAGTCTCTTCGAGACCGCCGAGCAGGCCAACGAGTCCTCGAAGCTCGTCACGAAGTGGATCAGCGACGAGAACTTCAGCAGGGCGATTCCGAACGAGCCGAAGATCACAAGCGGCAAGGTCGTTGCTCATAGCGACCGCGTTCCCGCGCTCGTTTAGCTCGACCGTACTCCGCGTCAACGAGAGGGCCCGGCGGTGCCGGGCCCTCTCGTGCGGTATGGGTCGCCCGGCGCGTGCTGTCGAGGCGCGATAAGAGGCGCCGAGCGGATTCGAACCGCTGTACGGGGCTTTGCAGGCCCCTGCCTAACCTCTCGGCCACGGCGCCGCGAGCGGGCATCGTAGCGTCGAGAGGCTGGATCTAGAGAAGGTCGAGATCGTCCTCGTCGGGCTCGTCGTGGTGGCGAGCGCGGTAGACGAGGAAGGCGACCCCGAAGAGCGGCACGGCCAGCAGGAGCCAGAGATCGGCCCAGGCGACGGAGAGCCAGAGCGCGACCGCCGTGGCGGCCGCGCTCCAGCGAAGTGCCCGCTGTTCGCGGGCGGTCAGATTCGAATAAAGGTCGCGCAACATCAAGGAAGGACGTTCGCGACGCTCTCGATTGCGTTTCGCACGTTGTCAGAAAGGAGCGTGATCGCTCCGATTACCGCGATGGTGATGACGGCAAGGACGACGCCATACTCGGCCATCGTCTGCCCCTCCTCGCGGCGAAGCACGTCGGCCGCATCGGCGGCGGACGTCTGCATGAAGGCGAAAAGCTTGAGCACGAGTTCACCTCCCTTCGACTGATCGGGGAGGGCCGTGTGCTCCGTTGTGAAGTTGGGACGGTGGTTCTGCTCCACGCCGCGATCCCTCCGACTGCATTGGTGGCGGGGCCGCACCGCCCTGTCTATGCCGGTTTCATCGGCGTTTGCGGCCGATCGGCCGCATCCCTCACCGGAGCGATTCGCGTGGCTTGTTTAAGCGGTTGGAACGGCTTTCGGGCCGATCTGGTCGCGCTCGGGTGTCGTGGCCGCTTCGTCGCCGGGCTCGGGCTCGTGAGCGACGGTCGTGCGGAGCGGGACCTCCTTCAGGAGCCACGAGAGCCCGAACGGGATGACCGCGATCGCCATCCCCCAGAGGAAGACGCCGTGGAGCGAGTGGGCGAACGCCTGGAGGAAGACGTCGTGCACGGCCGGCGGCAGCTTCCGCACCTGCTCCGGGTTGAGATGGACGCCGCCCCCGAGGTGCGCGGTGAGGCTGGGCGGAAGCTTGGCGAGCTGGGCGGTCAGGCCCGAGGCGAAGATCGCGCCGAAGATCGCAACGCCGAACGAGCCGCCGACCGACCGGAAGAACGTCGCGGTCGAAGTGGCGACGCCCATGTCCTCGGGCCGGGCGTCGTTCTGGACAACGAGCACCAGCACCTGCATGACGAGTCCGATCCCGACCCCTACGACGAGCATGTAGGTCGACGCGAGCAACGGCGCCGTTCCGACCCCGAGCAGCGAGAGAAGGAACATGCCTCCGACGAGGATCGCCGTCCCGACGATCGGGAACGGCTTGTAGCGGCCGATGCGGCTGATCACCCGCCCGGAGGCGACCGCCGCGACGAGCAGACCGGCCATCAACGGGAGCATCCGAAGGCCCGAGGCGGTCGGGCTCGCCCCGTAGACGAGCTGGAGGTAGAGCGGGATGAACACGATCGCCCCGAACATCGCCATCCCGATCGTGAAGCCCATCGCGCTCGCGACATCGAACACGCGGGAGCGAAACAGCGTGAGCGGGATGATCGGCTCTGCGACCCGGCCCTCCTGCCAGACGAACGCCCCGAGGAGCACCACGCCGAGGACGCCGAGGCCGACGATCGTCCACGAGCCCCAGGCGTACTGGTTCCCGCCCCAGGTCGTGAGCAGGATCAGCGCCGCGACGCCGCCTCCGAGGAACGCCGCCCCGAGGTAGTCGATCCGGTGCTGGGTCCGCCGCGACGGTAGGTGCAGGCGCAGCGCGACGATCGCGACGGCCAGGATCCCGACCGGGAGGTTGACGTAGAACACCCAGCGCCAGGAGAGGTTGTCGACGATGAAGCCGCCCAGCAGGGGCCCGGCGACCGAGGCGACAGCGAACACGGCGCCGATCAGGCCCATGTAGCGGCCCCGCTCCCGGGGCGGGACGATGTCGCCGATGATCGCCTGCGCGCCGACGATCAGCCCGCCTGCGCCGATCCCCTGCAGCGCGCGGAAGCCGATCAGCTGTCCCATCGACTGCGACAGCCCGGCGAGCATCGACCCGGCGAGGAAGATCAGGATCGCCGCCAGGAAGACGGGCTTGCGCCCGCGCATGTCGCCGAGCTTCCCGTAGAGCGGCGTCGAGATCGTCGCGGCGAGCAGGTACGAGGTGACGACCCAGGAGATGTGGTTGAGGCCGCCGAGATCGCCGACGATCGTCGGCAGCGCCGTCGCGACGATCGTCTGGTCGAGCGCCGCCAGGAACATGCCCAGCATCAGCGCTCCGAAGACGGTCCACAGCGCCCGCCCCGTCAGCCCCTTGCTCTCCGCCGGGGTCAGCTCTCTCGCCGCCTCGCCGCGCGTGCCAGCTGCGCCCTGGTCAGGGGCGGTGCCGGGAGCGGGCTCGCAGCCTCTGCCCGCAGCCCGTCCAGCAGGAGGCCCAGGTAACGGCGCCAGTGGTCGGGGGCGACGGTCGCGGTCGTCTCGATCAAGCGGCCGCCGGTCCAGAAGACGAGCGGCAGGTCCTCCGCTGTGAAGTCGGGCCTGAGGGCACCCTGGTCCTGGGCCCGCTCGATCGCCCGCTGCAGCAGCGGCCGGATCCGCTTCCGCATCGCCTCGGCGCGCTGGGCGCCCCGCTCGCTGGTGGCGAGCACGTCCTTGAGCCCGCGGTTGGCCGCGTGCTGGGCGAGCGCCTGCTCGAGGAAGCCTGCGAAGCCGGCCCAGGCGTCCTCGGCGGCGGCGGCCTCCTCGGCCAGCTCGACGAGCTCCTCGAACGCGTCCTCGAGCACGGCGTCGATCAGCTCTTCCTTGGTCGGGAAATGTCGGTAGAGCGTTCCCATCCCGACGCCCGCCTCCCGCGTGATGTCGTCCACCGATACCTCGACGCCGTCGCGCGCGAACAGCGTCCGTGCGCTGGAGACGATCCGAGCGCGGTTGCGCTGCGCGTCGCGGCGCAGGGTCTTCCGGCTCGTGGTCTCGGTCGTCACGGTGACAGCATAGCCGCTAAGCGGAGTGATCGCTCCGGTTTCTTGGGTAGAATCGTCGACGTGAGGGCTTTCACGCTCGACAGCTTCGACTCGCCGCCGCGGTTCCGCGACGACCTCCCCGCGCCGGAGCCCGCAGACGGCGAGTTGCTCGTCCACGTGCACGCTTCTTCGGTCAACCCCGCCGATGCGGCGGTCGTGGGCGGCGCCCTGAGGGAGATGGCCGAGCACGACTTCCCGGTCACGCTCGGCCGGGACTTCGCAGGCGTCGTCGAGCGGACCGGCGGCGGCGTCACGCGCTACCGGCCGGGTGACGAGGTCTACGGCTTCCTCCCGCTCGTGAACCCGACCGTCCACGACGGCAGCTGGGCCGAGCTGATCACCGTCCCCGAGGACGACTGCGTCTCCGCGAAGCCGACCAGCCTCGACATGGCGAGGGCCGGAGCCGCCCCCCTCGCCGCCCTCACCGCCCTTGCGGCACGCGACGCGCTGGCGCCGACCCGCGGCGAGATCGTGCTCGTGATCGGAGCGGCCGGCGGCGTCGGCAGCTTCTTCGTCCAGCTCGCGGCCGAGGCGGGCGCGCATGTGATCGCCCCGGCCCTTCCCGCGGACGAGGACTACCTGCGCGACCTCGGGGCCGCCGAGCTCCTCGACCGCAGCGCCGACCTCGAGACGGCCGTCCGCGAGGCGCGCGTCGGCGGCGTCGACGCGATCCTCGACCTGGTCTCCCACGCGCCGCAGGAGTCGCTGCTGAAGGAAGGCGGGCGCCTTGCCTCACCGCTCGGTGCCGCGGGCGAGGGCCCGGGACGCTTCAACCTGATGGCGCAGCCGACGCCCGAGAACCTGGCCCGCCTCGCCGAGCTCCTCGACAGCGGAGTCCTCCGCGTCCACATCCAGGAGAGCTACGAGCTGGCGCAGGCGGCCGACGCGCTGCAGGCCCTCACGGGTGCCCACACGCAGGGCAAGCTCGGCCTGAGCATCGGCTGAACCGTCAGACGATCGCGCGGAGCGCGGCCAGGTCGGCGGCCGTCGGCTCCCAGGCACCGGCTGCCGCGTTCGCGCGCACCTGCTCGGGCCTCGTCGCTCCCGCGATCACGGACGCGACCGCCGGTTGCGCGGCGAGCCCGCCGATCGCGACCTCGAGCAGCGTGACCCCGCGGTCGGCCGCGAAGGCCTCGAGCGCCTCGACGCGGTCGTGCTCCTCGTCGCCGATCTCCCGCCCGTGGAGGCGGGTTCCCTCCGGTGCCGGCTGCCCGCGCCGGTACTTGCCGGTCAGGAGGCCGCTCGCGAGCGGGAAGTAGGGGATGAACCCGAGCCCGAGACGCTCGCAGGTCGGCAGGAGCTCTCGCTTCGGCCTCGCGTGCGAGCCACGAGTACTCGCTCTGCTCCGAGACGTACGCCTCCTGCGCGAACGACGCCGCCTCCTCGATGCGCGCCGGCGAGTAGTTCGACGTCCCGTACGAGCGGATCCTCCCCTCGCGGACGAGCTCGTCCAGCGCGCCGATCGTCTCGGCGAGCGGCGTCTCCGGATCCTCCTGGTGATGCTGGTAGAGGTCGACGTGGTCCGTCTGCAGCCGGCCGAGGCTCTCCTCGAGCGCACGGCGGATCTCTCTGGGCGACCCCTTCCCGTGCCCGACGTCGCCGCCGCCTCCGAACTTCGTTGCGAGAACGACCTTCTCCCGGCGGCCACGGAGCGCCTGGCCGAGGAACGCCTCGCTCTGTCCGTCGCCATAGCTCTCGGCCGTGTCGAGGAACGTCACGCCGGCCCCGAGCGCGGCATCGACGACGGCGCGCGTCCCCGACTCGTCCACCCGCCGGCCGAAGTTGTTGCAGCCGAGGCCGACGACGGAGACCTCGAGCGGGCCGAGCGTCCGCGTCCTCATCGACGCGAGCCTACCCGGTGTCTGCTGCACGGCACTTGGCGAGAAGACGCCCCACCTGCCTACACTCGTGCTTGATCCACCTCCGCACGGCGACCTGAAGGAGAGCGCATGACCGTCAGGATCGAGGCCGACCAAGACTCCGGCCACGAGATACCGGAAGAGGACGAGGAGGTGCAGACTCCCCGGGTCGTGCAGCACTTCACGGGGGCCGAGCGCGCCGAGCGAGGCCGCGCCGCGCGGGCCGAAGTTCCCCGTTCGAGTCATGCTCAGCTCGACGCCACCGCCGACCGTGACCCCCTGGGCCTGCTGGAAGAGCAGGCCGCGTCGCGCGTGCCCGAGCTCGTGCCGATCCGCTATGGCCGGATGCTGGTCTCGCCGTTCACGTTCTACCGCGGCGCGGCGGCGGTCATGGCCCACGACCTCGTGCCCACGCCGCGCGCCGGCCTGAGGGTCCAGCTGTGCGGCGACGCCCATCTCTCCAACTTCGGCGGCTTCGCCTCGCCGGAGCGCTCGCTCGTGTTCGACCTGAACGACTTCGACGAGACGCTCCCGGGGCCGTTCGAGTGGGACGTGAAGCGCCTGGCGGCGAGCTTCGAGATCGCCGGCCGCGACCGCAGCTTCTCGGACGCCGAGAGAAGGACGGCAGTCCTCAGCGTCCTGGGCGCCTACCGCAAAGCGATGCGCGGTTTCGCGACGATGAAGCAGCTCGAGCTCTACCGCCCCTGTCCGACGACAACCCCGCCGGGTGGCCCCGCCCGACTGTTGGCAGGACCTTCACCCGGGCGGGGTTGTTTCGCAGGTCAGGGGAGGACGTTGGCGACGCTCTCGAGCGCGTTGCGCACGTTGTCGGAGAGAAGCGTGATCGCTCCGATCACGGCCAGAGTGATGACTGCGAGCACGACTCCGTACTCGGCCATCGTCTGACCCTCCTCGCGCTCGCGGAGCGAGAAGACGGCGACCTGCACGAAGGTGAAGAACTTCAGCATGTGATTCACCTCCCTCCTCGCTTCCGAGCGCACGCGAGCGCGCGCGCATTTCTCATGGGAAGGGACAAAGGGAAGGCCGGCGTAGTGCCGGCTGGGAGTCGATCTCGTGGGCGATGCGTCTGGTCACGCCGGGGGAGCCTCCAGGGATCATCGGCGTGCCGCGCCACCGATTCCTCACGTTGGGATCATCGTTCCGATCCGCCGTGGAGCCCATCCCTCGTGGTGGTGTTTAGATCCAATCCGTGGGAAGCGCGCTGGGCGTGCGGCTCGCCGCCTCGGCCCGACGACTGACGTAACTACTCAGCTCGCCCCGGCCAGCTCCTGCAGCCCCGGCTCCCCGGGCATCTCTTCGTCGCGGGCGACGAGCGCCGCGTAGCGGCCGCCGGCACGCATCAGCTCTTCGTGGCGGCCGGACTCGACGATCCGGCCGTGGTCGAGCACGACAATCTGCTCGGCATGGCGAATCGTCGATAGGCGGTGCGCGATGGTGATCGTTGTCCGCCCCGCGGCGAGCTGATCGAGCGCCTCCTGCACGAGCCGCTCGGTCGCGGTGTCCAGCGCGCTGGTGGCCTCGTCGAGAACGAGAATCGGCGGATTGCGCAGGATCGTCCGCGCAATTGCTATTCGCTGCTTCTCGCCGCCCGAAAAGCGGTAGCCGCGCTCGCCGACGACGGTGTCGTAGCCCTCGGGGAGCGCTGCGATCATGTCGTGGATGCGCGCCGCCTCGGCGGCCCGCTCGATCTCCTCGTCGCTCGCGTCCGGCTTCGCGAAGCGCAGGTTGTCGCGTACGGAAGCGTGGAACAGGTACGTCTCCTGCGAGACGACGCCGACGAGCTCGGTCAGCGCCTGGAAGCTGAGGTCCCGCACGTCGGCGCTGCCGATCGTGACGCGGCCGCGGCCAACCTCGTACAGGCGCGCCGCAAGGTAACCGAGCGTGGTCTTGCCTGCGCCCGTCTCGCCGACGATCGCAGTCGTGGTGCCGGCCGGCACCGTGAACGAGACGTCTCGCAGCGTCCATTCGTCGTCGTAGCGAAACCAGACGTGATCGAAGACGACGTCACCTGCGCGACCGACGCGGATCGCGTCCGGCTTCTCCTCGATGTCGACCGGCTCGTCGAGGTACTCGAAGATCCTGTCGAAGAGAGCCAGCGAGGTCTGCACGTCGAGGCCGACACCGAGCAACGAGCCGACCGGGAAGAAGAGGCGCGTCTGCAGGGTCGTGAAGGCGACGAGCACGGGGATCGAGATCGCGTGCGATCCGTTGGCCAGCAGGAGGCCGCCGACCCAGTAGACGGCGGCCGGCATGATCGCGAAGCTCGTCTGGATCGAGGCCATCACCCAACGGCCGGCCATCCGCTGGCGCACCTCGAGGTCGGCGAGTCGGCGCGAGTCCTCTTCGAAGCGGTCGGCGAGCTCGTCGCCGCGGCCCATGGTCTTGCCGAGCAAGATGCCCGAAACCGACAGCGACTCCTGCACGGCGCTCGAGATGTCGGCGAGCGTCTCCTGCGTCGTCTTCGCGATCCGGCGACGCTCGTTGCCGACTCGCCGGGTCAGCAGCGCGAACAGCGGGATCAGCGCGAACGCGAACAGCGCCAGCTGCCAGCTCAGCACGAGCATGCCGACCATCGTCGCGACGACCGTCGTCACGTTCGAGGCGATCGAGGTGGCCGTGTTCGTGACGACGTTCTGGACGCCGCCGATGTCGTTCGAGATGCGCGACTGCACCTCGCCCGTTCGCGTCCGGGTGAAGAACGCGAGCGAGAGACGCTGCAGGTGCCGGAACACGGCCGCGCGCAGGTCGTGCATCACGCGCTGGCCGACCTGGTTCGAGTACAGCGTCTGGATCACGCCGAGGACTCCGGTCACGACGGCGATCGCGATCATCCCGGCGGCGTTCAGCGAGAGTGCGCGCGTGTCGTTCGCCGCGATCGCCTCGAGCACCCGCTTCAGCAGGAAGGCCGGCAGCACGCCCAGGGCCGCCGAAACAACGATGAGCAGGAGCACCGCGCCCAGGCGCCGTTTGTACGGCGCGAACAGGCGCCCGATTCGGCGCAGGTTCGAGCGCCGCTTGGCAGGGTCGGCCGGACGTTCCGGGAGCTCCTCGGCGGAGCGGAAGAACATGCTCACGGCGCTCAAGGGTACGCCGCGGGAGAGGCGTGGCCGCGACGGCCCTGCCTGCCGGCACCGTTCGGCCGGCTACATGAAGTTGACGAGCACGGTCGCGCCGAAGGCGACCACGAGCACTGCACAGGCGGCCGTGCCTGCTGCGAGCGTCGTTCGCCGGCGGGCGACGGCAGTGGGAAACGGCGCCAGCAGGAGCGCGCTTGCGAGGCCGAAGACGATCCCGGCCGCGGTCTCGACCGCGTGGAAGGCGATCCCGGTCGTGAGCGCGGCGGTCAGGCCGACGCCGTGTGCACGCAGCGCCATCGCGATCGCGCCGCTTGTGAGGCCGACGTTTCCGGGCGTGAGCGGCATCGTCCCGCTCAGCTCGAGCACCGGCACGACGAGCACGGCGGCAACAAGCGGCGAGGGGATCCCGAGCGCAGCGGCGATCGAGGCAGCGGCGCCGAGCCGGGCGATGGTGGCAAAGGCGATCCAGGCGAGGATGCAGGCGCCGCGCCTGGGCTCCCGCCCGAGCGCGCGGAAGGCATCGAGGGCGTGCCCGATATGGGTGCGGGCGCTGCGGTTGCGGGTCGTCATCGCCGCGAGCACGGCCACGCCGGTCAGCGCGACGAGGACGAGCACCGGCCAGAGCGGGAGCGCACCGGCGATCGAGCCGGCGACGACGAGCAGCGCGAGCACGAGCCCGCGCGCGACGCCGATCACCGCCAGCGAGCCGCTCGTGCGCCAGATCCGGTCGTCGCTCTCGAGCGCGCGCGAGAAGAGCGCCAGGCGCGCAACATCGCCGAGCCGGGCCGGTGCGAACGAGTTGATCAGCGAGCCGATCCCGTAGCGGGCGCCGGCGTCGAGCCAGCCGATCCGTCCCCCGACCAGGCCGATCGAGGAGCGCCAGGCCCCGGCCGTCCCCACCAGCGAGCCGAGGAAGCAGGCCCCGGCAAGCCAGAGCCAGATCGGCTGGGCGCTCGAGAGCCCGCCGAGTGCTCGCCGCACCTCCGAGCCGAGCAGCTGCGGCACGAACGCGATCACGAGCAACGCGAGCGTCAGGGCGGCGGCGGCGGCGAATATGCGGTGTGAGTTCTTGCTAAGCACTCGGGACTTGGTTCGGCCGCGCGCGAACGCGAACCGCAAGCGGGCTGAATCGAAGGAGTCCCCCACTGGTGTCTCGGGAGACGGCAGCGCGCCGTTCCCCTCCGTGACTACGGGGGTTACGGGTCGCGCTCATCTTGTTCCCTTCGCTGAGCCCCGGCTAGTGGCACGACACAGCGAAGTCCGCAGAGATCGTGGCCGAAGCGCCCTACAGGGGACTGTAACAGAGCTCGTTACTCATCGCACTAAAGAACGCCCTGCTCGAACCCACTTGGGCGGAGCCCCAGGGGCGAGCATGCCGTAAGCGGCTCAGATCGTTTCTCTGAGAGCGTTCGCCGCAGCTTGAAGGCGGTCACTTACTTCAGCTAGTTCGCGCGCGGCGAGGTCAATGCGCTCTTGCTGCGTGTCTGCGCGCTCTTGCGCGTCGTCAGCACGCTCGCGAAACCCGTTCAGCTGGGCCGCCAACTCTTCGACGCTCGCCGTGAGGTCTGCCAGCTGGCCAGCGATCAGGGCTGTGTGCTCGTCGGCTGACATCTCCGTTCCGCGATTCTACGCCGCGGCGTACGGCTACGAATTAGCACCTACGCAGGCGAGGTAGCGCGCCTCATCAAGGCTTGCGCCTCGGCTGGGCCGCTGGCTTCCCGAATAAGGGCATCTGCTTCCCGTCGGGGCCCTCCGCGCCAAGCATCCGCAGCACTCCGTGCAGTTGTTGCTCCTCGTCGTCTCCATCCTCGACAGCGATCGCAAGCCTCAATCGGCCTAGGGCCGCCTCATCCACGGCTTGAGGAAAGTTCCGCATATTCCAAGGGAGTGCTGGCCCTGCGCGCCGAACTCTGTTCGCCTGGGCTCTTTTGCCTCGCGCGACAATGCGCGTTGGCTGCCTTCGGGCTTTCGGCCGGGGTTCTGGCCACAGGGCCAGTACAGCCAGTCTACTCCTCTGAGCCGCGGCGCGAGTTATGCGACCAGCGGAGAGTCTGTAATCAGATCCCCTGTCCGCCCCGCCTGAGCGGGGCTTTCGGATCGAACGGCGACCAAACGCCCGCTTCTAGTTCTCAGCGACTTCCAACTCGAGCTCGACCGCTCTGATCCGGCCGGCCCAGTGGGGCTCGTCCGCGAGCACGGCTTCGAGCGCAGCCTCGGCCTCCGCGCGCGTCAAAGAAGGTTTCGATCGTTTCCGAGTCGTAGGCGAGTGCGTAGAGGATCACACGCGACACCGGCGAGGATTTATCGGTCCGCACGCTGCGCCTGGAGCGCCTCTTCTACTAGTTCCGGGCAGGCCGAATCACTCATGCGACCCGGCACCCATGCGGCGCTCTGTGGCGCCAGGTCACGGCGGAACCCGATCAGTCGCCGCTGCTCGTTTAGGAAGCGGGCACAGTCGGCCCGGAGGGCCTCGGACACGAATTCGCCTGGAAGGTCAGGCTCAGGCGAAGGAGGCGATCCTGCCGTATGGCTCGGTCCGGAATTCACTCCCCACCTCGGTGTGGAAACTGTGGAAAACCTTGGGTTGTGGAGCCGCGCGCGCATCGCTTGGGTTCTCAGGCGGCGCGTTCCGGCGACTTTACGACCTGTGGCCCGGTGTGGGATCACTCGAACGGGGGACGTTCGCGGAAAATCCTCGGAAAGAGCGCAGACTTCTGCAGCGGGCTCGTCCCGCCGTTTCGGTCATGGCTCGAAGCGTCCGGGCATCGTCCCGGTGCCGGTCGCCGACCAGAGCGGCGAGACAGGCCGCGACCATCGCAACCTCGTCGATCGTCGCGACATCGCACTCCTCGAGGTAGCGCCGCAGCCAGCGGGCGGCGACGCGCGGATTCCGGCTGAAACTCGATTCCCATCTATCAACGCTTGATCAGCACGACCGACGCCTCTATGCCGCTCCTGTAAGCCCCGGGCTCGCTCTGCCCCGCGCTAGTTTCGTGCGGAACTCACTCTCACCGCGTCCACGCTTCTCCCGCAACCGGCGTGTTACACGCCTCCGCTCAGCCTAAGGGGCCGAGACCAGAGCGTTCAGGAGGAAGATCCCATGGAGCTCAGTCGTCATGTGAGTACACATGCCGCCCTCGTCAGACAACGCACCGTCCAGAGCCCGCCCTTACCGGGACGAATTAAGAACGCGGGTCGACGAGCTCGGAAGCCGCCTGAGTCCGTCTAAGCCGGACACGTTACTAAAGCAATACGAACTCATTCGGAGCGAGATCACCACGTCGCTTCAGGTACAGCAGCAGATGCTGGCGTTTGGTATAGCGACGATCGGACTGTTGGCCGGAGCCGCGTTTGTTGGAGACGGCGATCAGCTCAGGAGCCAACTGCTTGTCGTCTTCTTACCTCTCGTTGCGTATCTGTCGATGACGATCTGGTTCTCCGAAGTAATGCGCATGTTTAGGGCCGGCGGCTTCCTACTGACACTCGAGAAGAAGCTTGATGATGAGCACGATGATGGATCGCTCGATTGGGAGTCTCACGTTGCAAAGGGCCGTCTCAGGCACCGCGCGGGCAAACCGTATTTCGCGCTGCTAGACCCTGACCACCTCCGCTTGCTGTCCGTAACCCTGCTCTTCTTCACGCTCGCACTCGCGTCGATCACGCTCGGATGGGAGCACGCTTCGATCTTCGCCCAAGTCTTCGCCATCGCGGCGAGCATCACGGCCGGGGCTGTCCTGGGAACTCTCTTCCACCTCGGTATCCGGCAACGAGATCGCCTGCTGGGTGTGTCCGCGGAGGTCTATCCGCTTGCGCGTCTGGGAAACCGCGCAAAGAGGGCGCTTGGACACTTGGGTCGTTGGACCGTAAATCGGCGTCAAACCCCTCCAAGACCAACTTTCTACCTGCCCTGACGCTACCGAGATTCCGGTTCGTCGCCGCTCAGCCGCTCCTCGCGGCCGAGTTGTCGTCGACGCGAAGGCAACAAAAAGCCCCGTCTAGCGGGGCTTTCTCAGAGGGCGAGTTCCAAGAAGTCAGAACAGTTCCAAGAAAGCGGCGGAAACCGCCTGAGGCACGCATGCCTAACGGAACCTGTCACCCGCGAGAGCACGGCTATTTCACCTGCTCAGTGGATTCTGGGCATCGATGCTCATTCACGCCGACGCCTCCCCCATCTCGACGCTGGATCGGCGACGAGTCCGTGTTCGACTTGGCATTTGCCACCACCCACGCGATAGTGCGATCCCTGGAATGGTCGATCAGCCGTCCGGTACGGTCACGCTCGTCTTCACCGACGTCGAGGGCTCAACCCGGCTGCTCGCAGATCTCGGTCAAGAGCGCTATCGCGAGCTACTAACGACACACCGATCGGCCGTGCGGGAGGCATTCGCTCGCTTCAAGGGGTACGAGGTGGACTACGAGGGGGACGCGTTCTTCTACACGTTTGCCTCCGCGGGCTCGGCGGTGGCAGCTGTCAAGCAGGCGATGGAGGCTCTGGCGGGAGGGCCGATCCGGATCCGCGTGGGTGTGCACACGGGGGAGCCGGCGCTGGATGCACCCAAGTACATCGGCATGGACGTGCACCGGGCGGCTCGAATCATGGCCGCGGCGCACGGAGGCCAAGTGGTCGTGTCGCAGACTACGAAGGATCTCCTCGAGGACGCCGGTGGGCTGCGAGATCTGGGTGAGCATCGGCTGAAGGACCTGTCTGCGCCGGTGCGGCTCTATCAGCTCGGCGAGGACGAGTTTCCGCCGCTCACGAGCCTGTACCGGACAAACCTGCCAGTACCGGCGACCGCGTTCCTTGGCCGAGAGCGGGAGCTACGCGAGGTTGCTTCGCTCCTTAGCCAGGAGCGGGTGCGGCTGGTGACCTTGACCGGGCCGGGTGGAACGGGAAAGACCCGGCTCGCGCTACAAGCTGCCGCTGAGGTCGCCGACAATTATCCGGACGGAGTCTGGTGGGTACCGCTCGCCGCGTTGCAGGACCCGGCGCTGGTGGGTCCCGCCATCGCCGAGGCGCTTCAGCTTCGTGACGAACCGGGCCTCGAGATCGACGAGAGACTCACCGCCGGCCTGACCGGCAAACGTCTGCTGCTCCTGCTGGACAATGCCGAGCACCTCCTGCCCGCGATCGCCGACACGGTCGCCGAGCTACATGCGATCGAGGGGCCGCTCCTCCTCGTCACGAGTAGGGAGCGGCTCCAGCTGCAGGAAGAGCACCTCTACCCGGTCCCGGCAATGGATGCCCACGACGGCGTCGATCTGTTCGTCGCGGGCGCCCGCCGGCTCGACCCGGCATTCACCACGACTGCCGGCGTCGGCGAGCTGTGCGAGCGGCTCGAGTGGCTGCCGCTCGCCCTCGAGCTGGCAGCCGCCCGCACCGGTCTCTACACGCCCGAACAGCTATTGGAGCGGCTGAGCGACAGGCTCGACCTGCTCAAGGCCGGACGGGACAGCGACCCACGCCAGCAAACTCTCCGCGCCACGATCGACTGGTCGTATGAGCTCCTCACCCCTGAAGAACAAGGCGTCTATGGCGCCCTCAGCGTCTTCGCCGGCGGCTGCACCCTCGAAACCGTAGAACGTGTCTGCCAGACCACCCCCGACACGCTCGCATCGCTGCTCGACAAAAGCCTCTTGCGACGTCGAGAGGCAGCGAGCGGCCCCCGTTACTGGATGCTCGAGACGATCCGCGAGCATGCTGCCGAGCACCTCGCAGATGAGGGTGAGCGAGACTCGGTGAAGGCGTCACACGCAGAGGCTTATCTCGACCTAGCCGAACACGCCTGGCAGCAAATGACCACGCTGGGTATTGACGACGCCGTGTGGTACAGGCGACTCTCGGACGAGCGCGACAACGTGCGCGTAACTCTTGCCCACTACCGTGAACACGGCGACGCGACGGGTCTTGCGCGTCTCTGTGCCGCCTACTGGTTTATCTGGTACTTCGTCGGTGACGCGCGGGAAGGACGGCAGTGGGTGCAATCAGCACTCGAGCTGGACCCTCCGGAAGAGCTTCGTTCGGCGATCGAAAAGGCGCTGGCCGCGCTCATCTGCGCATCGGCAACCGAGGAGCTCGACCGGGCGCTCGCGCTCGCGCAGGCCGCGGTTGCTGATGCCCAGCTGCGCAGCGACCGTCTTGCCGAGGCGATGGCCTTGATTACGGTCGCAAACATACTCCTTGAGTCCGATCCGGCCGCCGCGCGGGAGGCCCGGCTGCTTGCGCGACGGCTCGCGACCGACGCCGGCGACGCGTTCTGGGAGCTGATGGCCACATACACTCTCGCTGAGCAAGCCGTTTATGCACGGGACTGGGCCGGTGCATTGATCGAGTTGGAGGCCTGCAAGGCGCTGACCGATGAGCACGGCCGTAGCTCACTGTTCGAACTCAGCTCGATCACCGCAGAAGTCGAATGGCACGTCGGCAAGATCGATGCAGCCCGGCAGCACCTCTACGACGCTCTCATCCTTGCACAGCACAACCCAGTACACGCCGCGTACAACGAGATCAGCCTCGCGGCGGACATCGCAGCTCACGACGGTGACCTCGTCCGCGCCGCCGCGCTCTCCTCGGCCGCGGCCACCCTGCTCGCCGAACTAGGCATGCGGCAGGACGACCGGGATATCGAACGGTCAGCGCGAATTGAAGCGCTCGCCAGAGAGCCACTCGGGGAGGATGCCTGGGCCGCCGCCTGGGGGCGCGGCCGCTCGCTCACCCTCGACGAGGCGTTGGTGGTCGCCCTTGAGAGTACGCATCTGGCCGCCGACTGATTGTCTCCCGCTCCACGACCAACCCGCGCTTACTTCAAGCGATCAGTTTCCGGAACTTAACGCAGAACCCTCCCGAGAGAGCGGATGATGGGATTCGAACCCACGACCTTCTGCATGGCAAGCAGACGCTCTAGCCAACTGAGCTACATCCGCGAACGCGGCCAGTATAGCCCCCGCTAGCTCGAGTCCAGGGCTTCGTTCACGAGGCTGTCGGCGAGCTCGTTGTGCTCTCGACGAACGGCCGTGTACGTCACTTTGTCGAGCCGGTCGGCGAGGTCGTGGGCCTCGGCGACGAGCTCGCGCAGGGTCTCCTTCTTGACCTTGTACTCGCCGCGCATCTGCTTGACGAGGAGCTCGGAGTCCGAGACGACCTCGACCTCGTCCACGCCGGCCTCGAGCGCCCGCTCGAGCCCGGCGATCAGGCCGCGGTACTCGGCGACGTTGTTCGTGGCGACGCCGATCGTCTCGCCGTGCGCCGCGAGCACGTGTCCGTCCTCGCTCTCGAGCACGTAGCCGTACGCGGCCGGGCCGGGGTTCCCGCGCGAGCCTCCGTCCGTCGAGAGCCGTGCCTTCACAGGAGCGCGTAGAGGTCGAACGCGGGCTCCTCGTACGGATGCGCCGAGCGCAGCGCCTCGATGACCTTCGCCTCGCGCTCCTCGGGGTAGACCGTCTCCAGCCGCAGCTCCGGCACGCGCTCTTCGCGCCCCCTCTCCCCCACGACCGGCTCGGTCCCCTCGCCGCCGCGGAACGTGCCCGTGCCCTCCGTGTACCAGGAGCAGCGCTCGTAGTCGCCGATCCGGCCCGCGCCCGCCGCGAACAGCGCGTCGCGCACCGCGTCCAGGGCGCCAGGCGGGACGAAGACGACGAGCTTCCGCTTCACGCCTGCAGACCTTAGACGGGTGGGCCGAGCCGCAGCTCGAGGTGGAGCTCATCGCGAATTGGCAGCCCTTGCGAGTCCACGGCTGGGATCGACGGCTTTAGCCTTCGCGCTTCCTCGATCGCACCCGGAAGCAGCCCGACCAGTCGAAAGCCGCGCCTCTGGTAGAAGGCCAGCGCTCTGAGGTTGTTGTTCGTCGTGACCAGCTGCACGAGGTCGCACGCGTGACTCCGCGCCGCGCCCTCCACCGCCTCCAGCAGCGCCGTCCCGATGCCCTCGCCCTCGACGAGGGCGTCGATCGTGACGATCTCGCAGGCCTCGCCCTCGATCTCGTACGTCACGAGCCCAACGCAGCTCCCGCCGTCGAATGCCGCGAACCCGGGGAGCTCGACCGGATTCCACAACCGCCCGCGGCCGACGACGTTGGGTGCGCCCCACAGCTCCACGATCATCGGTCCGACCCACTCCCGGTCGCCCTCGGTCAGCGCCCGGACGTCCACGTGCCCAGAGCGCAATCGGCTGGAATTCCGACGTCTCGACCGGCCATTTCAGACGCACGGCCGGCAAAGGCCGTCCGCGCTGAGGTCGGCGCCGCCAAGTCGGCGCCTTAGTCGGTCGTGTCGATCTGCGCCTTCTGGAGCTTCCCCGAGTAGTCGACGTAGATCGACTTCCACTCGGTGAAGACGTCGAGCGCGGCCTGCCCGGCCTCGCGGTGGCCGTTGCCTGTGCCCTTGACGCCGCCGAACGGCAGGTGCACCTCGGCGCCGATCGTGCCCGCGTTGATGTACGTGATCCCGGCCTCGAGGTCGCGCATCGCGCGGAAGGCCTTGTTGACGTCGCGCGTGAAGATCGAGGACGAGAGCCCGAACTCGATCCCGTTCGAGACCCGCACGGCCTCGTCGAGGTCGCGAACGCGGAGGAGGGCCGTCGTCGGCCCGAAGATCTCCTCCTGCGCGATTCGCATGCCCGGCTCGACGTCGCCGAAGATCGTCGGCCGGTAGAAGAAACCGTCGCCGAGCCCGTCGCCTCCCGCCACCTCGCCGCCGGTCAGGAGCTTCGCGCCCTCGTCCACGCCGATCCCCGTGTACGAGTGGATCTTGTCGAGCGCGGCCTGGTTGATGACCGGGCCGACGTCGACGCCGTCCTCCCAGCCCGGCCCGAGGCGCAGCTTCTCGGCCGCGGCGACCAGCCGGGACTGCAGCTCCTCGTAGGCGCCCGCCTGGACGATCACGCGCGAGGCCGCGGTGCAGCGCTGGCCCGAGGTGCCGAAGGCCGACCAGACGATCCCTTCCACGGCGAGGTCGAGATCGGCGTCGTCGAGGACGATGATCGCGTTCTTGCCGCCGAGCTCGAGGTGGATGTGCTTGAGGTTGTCCGCGGCGTTGCGCATGACCTCGACCCCGGTCTCGCGGGAGCCGGTGAGCGTGATCACGGGAACGTCCGGGTGGCGCACGAGCCGGTCGCCGACCGCGCCGCCGCCGCCGTGGACGATGTTGACGACGCCCGGCGGGACGCCCGCCTCGGCGAGCAGCTCGACGAAGCGCTCGCCCAGGAGCGGCGTGTCGGTCGCCGGCTTGAAGACGACCGTGTTCCCGCAGACGAGCGCGGGCGCGATCTTCCAGGACGGGATCGCGATCGGGAAGTTCCACGGCGTGATCACGCCGACGACGCCGATCGGCTGCCGCACGCTCATGTTGAACTTGTCCGGGAGCTCCGACGGAGTGGTCTGGCCGAACAGGCGCCTGCCCTCGCCGCCCATGTAGAAGCTCATGTCGACCGCCTCCTGGACGTCGCCGGCCGCCTCCGGGATCACCTTCCCCATCTCGCGGGCCATCAGCAGCGCGAGCTCGTCCTTGTGCTCGGCGAGAAGCTGGCCGAAGCGGAACAGGATCTCGCCGCGGCGCGGCGCCGGCACGAGGCGCCACTCGTCGAACGCGGCCTTCGCCGCCTCGACCGCGCGGTCGACGTCCTCGGCGCCCGAGCGCGGGAAGACGCCAAGCGTCTCGCCCGTGGCCGGGATGGACGTCTCGAAGGTCTCGCCCGAGACGGCGTCGACCCACTCGCCACCGATCAGGTTCTTGAACGTCTTCGTCGCCGCGGTCGCCACGGCTGGCGATTCTAGCTAGGCGTCTCCTTCGGGCGGCTCGGTGTCCGGGAACGTGCCGGGTGCTCGCTGGCGGCGCCTGTCACGCGTTTCGCGCTTCCCGCCGTAGGAGCGGCCCTTGCGCCGGTCGTCCCCCTCGCGCCGGTCGACGATCACCGTCACGTGCGGGTTGTCCTTGTAGTACTCGACCATCTTGTCGTAGAGCTCGTCCTCGAGCTCGCGGGGAATCACGCAGTAGATCATCGTGACTCGGATTGTAGGGCGGCCCGAGGAGACCGCTAGACCGGGGGGATCTCCGGGACGATGCGGCCGTCGGGCGCGAGGCGCGCATTCCAGCTCGTGAACATGGGCTCGACCTCGCCCGGATCGTGCCCGCGCTCCTCGAGGCGCACCGGCTGACCCGACTCGGGAGTGATCCGGTACTGGTACCAGGAGATCTCCCAGGCGACGGTGAGCACGACCTCGCTGTTGACGCCCGAGAGCGGGACGATGCTCGCCTTCGGCTGGCCGAGACTCTTGGCGAGCCCGGCGACCGTGCGCCGGAAGTTGCTCCCGTTGAAGAGCTCGGCGGCCTCGACCATCGCCAGCTCCGGCTCGGAGAGGCGGCGCAGGATCGGCTCGTCCACGACGGGCTCGGCAACCGGCCTGCGCGGCTCGAAGAACGCGGCGAGGGGGCCGAGCCGCCGCCGGCGACGCGGGTCGGACACGACCGGCGTCGTCGGGCTCCCCTCCTTCAGCCAGCCGTGCTCGAGGGCCGTCTCCTGGCAGAGCGGGCACACGTCGAGAAACGTGTGGCCGTCCGGCGAGTAGCGGACCGATCGCTCGCCGACGAGCAGCGTCCGCTCGCAGATCGCGCAGGTGCGCGAGGCCAGAACCGCCTGCCTCGAGATCCGCATGGAACCGGACCTTAGCCCAACCCGAGGGGCTAGACCTTCGCCTCCTCGGGCTCTTCCTTGGAATCGGCGATCACCTTCTGCGCGATGTGCGTCGGCACCTCCTCATAGCGCAGGAAGTGCATGTGGTAGTCGCCGCGCCCGCCGGTGAGCGAGGTCAGCGCCTGCGAGTAGGTCAGGATCTCCGCCATCGGCACCTCGGCCTTGATCGAGGTCAAGCCGCCCCGCGGTTCCATCCCCTGCAGGCGCCCACGGCGCGAGTTCAGGTCGCCGTTCACCGCACCGACCGTGTCCTCGGGGACCGCCACCTCCACCTCCATGATCGGCTCCAGCAGGACCGGGTCTGCCTTCTGGTAGGCCTCCTTGAACGCCATCGAGCCGGCGATCTTGAACGCCATCTCCGAGGAGTCGACCTGGTGCTGCTGGCCGTCCACGAGCCGCACCCGGATGCCCTGGACGGGCGCGCCCGCGAGCTCCCCGTGCTGCATCGCCTCCTGGATGCCCTTGTCGACCGCGGGCCGGAAGCTCTGCTGGATGACGCCGCCGACGATCTCGTCCACGAACTCGTAGCCCGAGCGCTCGGGCAGCGGCTCGAGCACGATCTCGCAGTCGCCGAACTGGCCACGGCCGCCGGTCTGCTTCCTGTAGCGGTGCCTGGCGCGCGCCTCCTTGCGGATCGTCTCCAGGTACGGCACGCGCGGCTGGTGCAGATCCACGTCGACGCCGAAACGCCCCTTGAGGCGGTCGACCGCGACCTCGACGTGCATCTGGCTCATGCCCGAGAGGAGCTGCTCGCCGGTCTGCGGGTCGCGGCGCAGCACGAGCGTCGGGTCCTCCTCGGCGAGGCGGCGGAGCGAGGTGCCGACCTTCTCCTCGTCGCCCTTGGCCTTCGGCGTGACGGCGAAGCTCATCACCGGTTCGGGGAAGTCGATCCTCGGCAGCTCGACATCGTGCTCGGCGTCGAGCAGCAGATCGCCGGTAGTCGTCTCCTTCAGCTTCGCGACCGCGCCGATGTCGCCGGGGCCGAACTCCGTCGCCTGCTCGTGCTCCTTGCCCTGGAGCGCGAGCAGCTGGCCGACGCGCTCCTTCGCGCGGGAGCGCGCGTTGACGAGCGTCGAGTCGGACGAGAGCGTGCCTGCGAAGACGCGGAAGAGGTTGATCCGGCCCGCGAACGGGTCGGCGACGGTCTTGAAGATGAACACCGCGGTGCCGGCGCCGTCCAGGTCGACCGCGGGAGGGCGTTTGGCCGGCGAGGGGACGCCCTCGACCAGCAGGTCGAGCAGCGCGGTGGTGCCGAGGTTCTTGCTCGCGACGCCGCAGGCGACCGGGAACAGCTCGCCGCGCGTGACCGCGTCCTTGAGCGCCTTCGCGACCTCCTCGTCGCCGAGCTCCTCACCCTCGAGGTAGCGCTCCATCAGCGACTCGTCGGTCTCGACGACCGCGTCGAGCAGCTTCTCCCGGTACTCGGCCACCGTGTCCGCCATCTCGGACGGGATCTCGCCCGGCGCGCCCTCGCGCTCCCCCTCGGGGCTGGTGTAGGCCTTCAGGTGCAGGACGTCCACGATCCCGGTCAGCTCGTGCTCGGTCCCGATCGGGAGGTTGACGGCGACGCAGCGGTCCGAGAGAAGCGTCCGGAACTGCTCGAGCGCGCGGTAGAAGTCGGCGCGCTCCCGGTCGAGCATGTTGACGAAGACGACTCGCGGGAGCCCGACCTCCTCGGAGCGCTCCCAGACGCGAGTCGTCTGCACCTCGACGCCCATCACCGCGCTGGCCGCGACGAGCGCGCCCTCGACGACGCGCACGGCGGCAACGGTGTCGCCGCCGAACCCCGGGTCGCCGGGAGCGTCGATCAGGTTGATCTTGCGGCCCTGCCATTCGCAGTGGCAGAGCGAGGAGGCCAGCGACATCTGCCGGCGCTGCTCGTCCTCGTCCCAGTCGGAGGTGGTCGTCCCCTGCTCGACCGTCCCGAGTCGGTTGATCGCGCCGGCCTCGAAGAGCATCGCCTCCACGAGCGAGGTCTTCCCGGTGCCGCGGTGGCCGACGACGGCGACGTTGCGG
>CAVQUF010000004.1:0-887037 GCA_963716865.1 uncultured Actinomycetes bacterium | reverse complement strand
AGGGGATATCTCCCTCCCTCTAAAAGGGGGAGCTGCCTAGCCGAAAGAGGCAACTCGCCAACGAGAGCCCTCGGAGGTCGGAGGACTTTCCGTCGACTCAGCGCTCTTCGAGATCCGCCAGTTCACGCTTCGCGATGGCCGCCTCGCCGATATCCATCGTCTTATCGTAAGCTTTTACAAGCTCGCGTAGAACAAGCAAGCGGGTCTTTCGGCTCGGGTGACTTCTCAAAGGTTCCAGTAGCTCAATCACCTTTCGAAACACTCCCTTCCGGTCGTACATCATGGCCAAGGCGTGGATGAGCGCGGGATCATTAGGCGTCTCCTTGCGCGCGGTTTCGAATTTCTCGATGGCCAGATCAGTCGCGTCTGAACGGCCCGAGTCGCGGAGAAGCATCCCGTACTCGCGAAAGATCAGTGCGCGATCGGCGCCTTTCGCTGGAGCATTTGCGGCTGCCCTTTCATAAAGCTCCAACGCACGAGTAACGTCTTGATTGACGTGGCGCTCAAACTCCGCGTAACGACGTGCTGCCTCCCAGCTGTTCGGGCTTCGCGCGAGGGCCTGTTCATACAGCTCTTGAGCTGTGCGGTAATCGCCTCGATTCTGAGCATCACGTGCGAGGTCAACAAGGGCGTGCTCGGGTGATCCGCGTCCCTGCTCGGAGCTCCCGGACTACAGCGCGATCGCTCTCAGCTCTGACATCCCGAGCTTCGTACCAATCGGTGAGGCGCTTCCGTATCCGGCGCTCGACCTCGCGATTTGCGCTTAGGTCATTGAGGACAAACGATCGAGTCAAGGGTGCCAGAGCAAACACATAGTCATTCCGCTCGGGATCGAAGGATCGCTGTGCCAGCGCGTCTCGAGCAGGTCCTCGAGTGCATCGAGCACCGTGTGACCCTCGTGTCCTGTCCCAGCGATTAGGACTTCGGCTGGGCTTGCCTCTTGGAAAATGCTCAATGCGCGCATGACCGACTGCTCTACCTCAGACATGTCGTCGAAGACGCGCCGAAATACGAACTCGAGGAGCTGGCCGTCGTCGCGAGGATTCGAGCCACTAAGGCTTTCGGCGCGTTGTACCGCGTCCGAGACTCCGTCGGCGCGGGCAAGCGTCCACCGGATGGCGAGTGGAAGGCGGTCACAGGCGCCCGTGATCTGATCGATTTCGGAACCGCTCAAACCCTCGAGGTACCCCGGACAACGCCCGGGCTCAGAGCCGAGCGACTTCACAAGCGCCTGAGCCTCTTGAAGAGAGAGGGCCAACATCGATGGGTCGAACAGACACCCGGACTGTGGACCGTCTGGAAGTCACGAGCGCGCGCACCCCAACCGGAAGGTCATCAAGAAACGTGATTACGCGGGGATCGTCAACGGTCTCGAGGTTGTCTACATAGATCAGACCATTCGAGTCTTCGATGAGGCTTCGAATCTCCACTTCGCGGTCTGGAATGTCTTTGTCGCGAAGCTCAGAGAATCCCAGCACGTCGCCAATTTGATTAAGCAACGACTCATAGGTGGTCGGTGAGTTTGTAAGGCTCTGGATGCCAGTTGTGCCAAGCTCTCGATCCTTTGCGGTGAGCGAGACGATGAAGTCAAACTCACGCTCCCGGTGGGCGCGAAGCGCCGACCACGTTGCCAGCGTTGTCTTGCCTGACCCTCCGATTCCAATAAGCGCGGCAACTGAAGCGCGCGGATCAGTTAGGCGCGCTCCAATTGGTCTTCGAGTGCAGTTCTTGAGATGAAGTGCTCTGTCTCTAACGCAAGAATTCGGAAGAAGGGTTGGTTGATTGCATACGGCTCACCAGCGATCGGGACGATCGATGCCTGGTGCGACGCAGCCTTGGCGGGGTCGAGGACGATTGAAGAATCTCCCACACGCAGCGCAGATTCGCCTTTACGAAACTCACGCTTCCCATCTTCGATGGGAGCATCGCTTCGAAAGAAACCGATCGCCGGCCCTCGCGGCGGAATGATTGCAACTCCAATGTACCGTTGGTCAGATTGGATGGCTTCGCGGTGAAAGTCCACCCAAATTTGGTCGCCTACGTATCGGCGAACCTGATCGTTGAAGAGCTTGCTATCGAGGCGCTTAGTGGCTCCGCAAAAACTCAGATCGTCGTCTCGGATGCCGAAAAGAAGTACACCGCCTCGCTGGTTGTGAAACGCGAGGACGTGCCGGGCGATTCGCGCCCACTCGACATCGGCGAGCGGTACGTTGGCCTTGTAATCCCAGAGTTCGTTCTCAGTACGCGCCCCTGAACGGACGCGCGGCTCTTCCCCCTCTTCAAAGAGAAGGGCAAACAAGGTCGCCGCATCGCGCGCCTTGATCGCATCCGTGACTTTCTCCGCTGTACTCACCTGAGCTCCGGCCGGACAACATTACGCCCTGCCTTGGGCGTGCGTAAACGATCGCCGACGGGTGTCGTCAGCTACAGCCGGTGTTAGTCCCGCAGTCGCGGCACGTGTAGCACGACCCGGTGCGAACCATCCGCCCGCCGCACTTGGCGCACTCGACCGCGTCTTCCCAGTTGTTGAAGAGGGCGGTCTGGCCCGGAGGCGCCGCTTCGGCCGGAGCCTCCGCCGCAACCGGCGCACCTTCCAGCGCGGCGTACGACTGCGCCAGCCGCGCGCGGACCTCCGGCGACAGGATCCCGACCTCCTCCTGGTGCTCGATCGATCAGGAAGCGCTTGCCCATCCAGCGGAAGATGTAGTCCACGAGCGACTTCGCGACGCGGATGTCCGGCGTCGTTCGTCATCCCGCTCGGCTCGAAGCGCATGTGGGCGAACTTCGAGACGTAGACCTCGAGCGGGACGCCGTACTGCAGGCCCAGAGAGACCGAGATCATGAACGAGTTCATCAGGCCGGCGAGGGTCGTGCCCTCCTTGGCGATGTCCACGAAGATGTCGCCGGGGGTGCCGTCCTCGAACAGGCCGACGTGGATGTAGCCCTCGTAGTCGCCGACCTTGAACTTGCGGCCGACCTCGACGCGGTCGTCGGGCAGGCGCTTGCGCTCCTTGAGCTGGATCGGAGCCGGCGCGATCGCCGCGCCCAGCGGCAGCTTCTCGCCGGCCTCGCCCTTCCCTGACAGCGGCTGCGCGACCTTGCAGTTGTCGCGGTAGATCGCGATCGCCTTCACGCCGAGGCGCCACGAGTCGATCAGGAGCTGCGAGATCTCCTCGACCGTGACCGTCTCGGGCAGGTTGACCGTCTTCGAGATCGCGCCCGAGATGAACGGCTGGACGGCGCCCATCATCTTCACGTGCCCGGTGTGGTGGATCGCGCGCTCGCCGATTGCGCAGTCGAAGATCGGGTAGTGGTCGGGCTTCACGTACGGGGCGCCGACGATCGTGTTGCGCTCGTCGATGAACGCGACGACCTCCTCGCCCTCGGCGGGCGCGTAGCCCAGCTTCTCGAGGGCCATCGGGACGGTCTTGTTGACGATCGTGATCTCGCCGCCGCCGACGAGCTTCTTCGACTTGACGAGCGAGAAGTCCGGCTCGACCCCGGTCGTGTCGCAATCCATCATGAAGCTGATCGTCCCGGTGGGCGCGAGCACGGTGGCCTGCGCGTTGCGGTAGCCGTGCACCTCGCCGAGGTTGAGCGCCTCGTCCCACGCGCGCCTGCACGCGGAGAGCAGGTCCTTCGGCACCGACTCGGCGTGCTCGATGTTGCCCACCGCCGCGCGGTGCATCGACATCACGCCGATCATCGCGCCGGCGTTCGGCTGGTAGCCGGCGAACGGGCTCATCCGCGCGGCGATCTCCGCCGACTTGCGGTAGGCGCGGCCGGTCATCAGCGCCGTGATCGCCGCCGCGTAGGCCCGGCCCTCGTCCGAGTCGTACGGCAGCCCGCGCGCCATCAGCAGCGCGCCGAGGTTCGCGTAGCCGAGGCCGAGCTGGCGGTAGGCCTTCGCGTTGCGCTCGATCTCGGGCGTCGGGTACGACGAGTAGCCGACCAGGATCTCCTGCGCGAGGAAGACGATGTCGACCGCCTGCTCGAAGGCCTCGACGTCGAGCTCGCCGTCCTCGCGGCGGAACTTGAGCAGGTTCAGCGAGGCCAGGTTGCAGGCCGAGTCGTCGATCGACATGTACTCGGAGCACGGGTTCGACGCGTTGATGCGGCCCGTGTTCGGGAGCGTGTGCCACTTGTTGATCGTCGTGTCGTACTGGACGCCCGGGTCGGCCGAGCGCCAGGCGGCGTCGGCGATCTGGCGCAGTAGCTCGCGCGCCTTCTTCGCCTCGACGACGGTGCCGTCGGTGCGGGCGACGAGGTTCCAGTCGGCGTCGGCCTCGGCGGCCTCCATGAAGCCGTCGGTCACGCGCACGGAGTTGTTCGCGTTCTGGTACTGGATCGAGGCCCAGTCGCCCGAGTCGAGCGACATGTCGTAGCCGGCCTGCTCGAGCACGCGCGCCTTCTCCTCCTCGCGCGCCTTGCACCAGATGAACTCCTCGATGTCCGGGTGGTCGACGTCGAGCACGACCATCTTGGCCGCGCGCCGCGTCTTGCCGCCGGACTTGATCGTGCCCGGCCGACGCGTCGGCGCCGCGCATGAAGCTGACGGGCCCGCTCGCGTGGCCGCCCTTGGAGAGCTGCTCCTGCGAGGAGCGGAGCCTCGAGAGGTTGACGCCGGAGCCCGAGCCGCCGCGGAAGATGATTCCCTCGCGGCGGATCCAGTCGAGGATCGACTCCATCGAGTCCTCGATCGAGAGGATGAAGCACGCCGAGCACTGCGGGCGCTCCTCGAAGCCGACGTTGAACCAGACCGGCGAGTTGAAGGCCACGTACTGGTTGACCAGGAGCGCCTTCAGCTCGGCCTCGAAGGTCTCGGCCTCCTCCTCGTCGGCGAAGTAGCCGCCCTCGCGGCCCCAGGCGCCGATCGTGTCGACGACGCGGCCGATCATCTGCTTGACGCTCTCCTCGCGCTCGGGCGAGGACATGCGCCCGCGGAAGTACTTCTGCGCGACGATGTTGGTCGCGGTCTGGCTCCAGAACTTCGGGAACTCGACGCCCTTCTGCTCGAAGACCGGCCCGTCCTTGCCGGGGATCAGCGCGTCGCGCAGCTCCCACTCGACCTCCGCGAACGGGTCGCGGCCGGGGATCGTGAACAGCCTGCGAACGCCGACGCTCGCGCTCTCCTGCGCGACCGTGTTCTCGAGCTGATCGTCGGTGACCTGGACGGTCTGAGTCTCGTGTGCCGAAGCCATGCCTGAACCTCCCGGGCTCTACCGCATCGTATGTCCTGCGCCCGGGCTCACGCGGTGCCGCGCGGGTCGAGCGGACCGCCCATTCTGGACCGGGGCTCGGACGGATCGAGACGGGCCGAAGCGGCGCTCAGGACACGGCGCCGAGGAACTCCTCGAACACCTCGAGGTAACGGTCGACGTCGTCGGCGGTGTGGGCGACCGAGACCGTCGGGCCGAGCCACCAGCCCGACTCCCAGACGCCCCGGTTCGCCATGAAGACCCGGATCAGCGCCCGGAGCGCGGGGTCGTCGGCGGCCCGCGAGGCGGCGCCGTCGGTCGGCGGCTCGGGGACGAAGAAGTAGCAGGCGTGTCCTCCGTGCTGCACGACGCTCCACGGTGAGCCCGCCTTCGCGATCGCCGCTCGCTGGCCCGTTGCCATCCGCTCGCCGAGTTCGGCGGTGCGTGCGAAGGCCTCCTCGGTCAGGACGTCGAGAAGCGCGGAGCGGCCGGCCGCCATCGAGAGGGCGTTCCCGAACAGCGTCCCGCCCGTGGCGACCTCGTCCACGACGACGCCACTCGCGTCGCGGGCCTTCTCCGGTGGGGCGATCAGCGCAGCGATCTCGTCGCGCATCCCGTAGGTCCCGAGCGGGACACCTGCGGCAATGGACTTGCCGAGCGTGAGGAAGTCGGGCTCGAGCCCGAGCTCTCGGGTGAAGCCTGCGTAGGCGCACGCGAGCGAGTGGGTCTCGTCGATTCCGAGGAGGGTCCCGGTCTCGCGGGTCGCCCGGCGCAGCGCATCGTGGTAGCCGTCCGCAGGAAGGAGGAAGCCCACGTTGGTCATGGCCGGCTCGGCCAGCACGAGTGCAACGTCCTCGGGCGCGAGGGCGGCCTCGAGAGCGGCGACGTCGTTGAAGGGGATCACGCGGGCCTGGCCGGCGATGCTTCGGGCGAGGCCGGCCATCTCGGGAACGACCTGCCCGTCCCGGGACACCACGAGCGTCGTGTCGAGCTCGCCGTGGTACTTCCCGTCGAACACCAGGACGACCTCTCGCCCTGTCAGCTCGCGCGCGAGGCGGATCACCTCCGTGTTGGCCTGCGTGGCAGAGAGCGTGAACTGCCACTTCGGGAGTCCGTACCGGGCGGCGAGGTGCTCGGCGACCACGATCGCGTCCTCGCTGGGCATCAGGAACTGGTTCCCGAGGGCGATGCGTGCGGCCACCGCCTCGACGACGGGCCGCGGCGCGTGCCCGCAGAACGCGCTCATGTCCGCCACGTACATGTCGAGGTAGGTGTGGCCGTCGACGTCGGTGAACGTGGCGCCCTCGCCGCGGTCGATCCAGACGGGCGGGTGGTCGTAGAGGTCGTCCATCCAGGCCATCGGCACTCCGCGCGGCATCGAGCGGCGCGCCTGCTCCGTGAGCGCCATGGACCGCGGCCGCTCGTCGACGAAGCGCGCGTTCTCGGTCTCGGTGAGGGCCTGCACGGTGGCCGGGTCCACAGCCGGCCGAGTATCTCAGCTCGACTCGGGCTGGTCTTCGAGCAGGAAGTGTGCGCCCGGGCCCTGGTCGGCGGCCTCGTCGTCCGGATTCAGCAGCTCGCACTTGTCGATCGAGAGGCAGCCGCAGCCGATGCACGTCGTGAGGCGTTCGCGCAGCGCCTGGAGTGTGGCGATGCGCTCGTCGAGGTCGGCGCGCCAGCGGTTCGAGAGGCGCTCCCAGTCGCGGCGGCTCGGCGTGCGGTTGGCGGGGAGCCTCGCGAGCGCGGCGTTGACCTCGGCGAGCGGGATCCCCGCGGCACGGCCGGCCTGGATGAACGCGATGCGCCTCAGGACGGCGCGGTCGTAGCGGCGCTGGTTGCCGTCGGTGCGCGTGGAGGCGATCAGGCCCTCGCGCTCGTAGAAGCGGAGCGCTGAGGGCGCGACCCCGCTGCGGGTTGCCACCTCGCCGATCGAAAGCTCGGAAGGCACTTGACTTAAACCATAGTTGAGGTTCTAGGCTTCTGCTCGTGACCGTTGTCGAGACCGGCCTGCGACGACGCGCTGCCTCGCTCGAGGAGCTGCGCGAGGCCGGCCGCCTGGTCGTCGCGCTGGACGGGCACACGATCTGCCTGCTCGCCGAGGACGGCGAGGTGTTCGCGGTCGACAACCGCTGCCCGCACATGGGCTTCCCGCTGCACCGCGGCTCGGTCGCCGACGGGATCCTCACGTGCCACTGGCACCACGCGCGCTTCGATCTCTGCACCGGCGGCACGTTCGACCAGTGGGCCGACGAGCTGCGCCGCTTTCCGGTTGAGGTCGAAGGGGACGACGTCTACGTCGACCTGACTCCGCCGCGGGACCGGGTGGCGCACCAGCGGAAGCGCCTCCAGGTCGGGCTCGAGCGCGACATCTCGCTCGTGATCGCCAAGGCCGCGATCGTCCTCGTCGAGGCCGATCCGGGCGGCGCCGACGCGTTCCAGGCCGGGCTCGACTTCGGCGTGCGCCGCCGCGGGGGAGGTTGGTTTCGCGGGTTGACGACGCTCTCGTGCCTGATGAACCTCGTGCCGCGGCTCGAGGACGAGGAGCGCGCGGCCGCGCTGTACCACGGGCTCTCGGATGTGGCGTCCGACTCGGCGATCGAGGCGCCGCGCTTCCCGCTCGAGCCTCTTCCCGGAGACGCCGAGCCCGCCCGGCTCGGCCGCTGGTTCCGCGGCTTCGTCGAGGTGCGCGACGCCGAGGGCGCCGAGCGGGCGCTCGTCTCGGCCGTGCGCGCGGGCGCGTCGCAGGAGGAGCTGGCGGACATGCTCTTCGCCGCCGCGACCGACCACCGCTACCTCGACGGCGGGCCACACGCTCGACTTCGTCAACAAGGCCCTGGAGGCGCTCGACGTCGCCGGCTGGGAGCGGGCCGAGCCCGTGCTCGCCGCGCTGCCCGCGCAGCTCGCCTTCGCCGAGCGGATGGAGGAGGCGAACGCCTGGCGCAACCCGGTCGATCTCGTGGCGCTGCTCGAGGGCGCGTTCGAGGAGCTTCCCGAGGCGCTGGCATCGCCTCGTTCCGGGTGGAGCGGCCGGCACGAGCTGGTCCAGGTCGTCCTCTCGGGCGAGGCCGCGGAGATCCTCGAGGCGCTGCTCGCGGCGCTGCGGGACGGCGCCCCGGAGGTCGAGCTCGCCTCGGCGGTCACCTTCGCGGCGGCGACCCGGATCGCGCGCTTCCCGATCGACCAACGAGTTCGGCGACTGGGACACGGCACTGCACACGTTCACGTTCGCAAACGCAGTCGAGCAGGGCCTCCGCCGCTCCGCGTCGCCCGAGCTCGTGCGCGGGATCCTCGACGCGGCCATGAGCGTCCACCTCGACCGCTTCCTGAACGTCCCCGCGACCCGGCTGCCCCAGCCCGAGGCGCGGCGCCGACCCGGAGGCGCTGCTCGCCGAGCTGCCGGCGCTGCTCGACGGCCAGCAGCAGGTCGACGAGGCGGGGCAGCTCGCCGCCTCCTACCTCGGCGCGGGCGGCGACGCGGACCGCCTCGTCGCCGCGCTCGGGCGCGTGCCTCCTGCGCGAGGACCGGAACTTCCACACGATCCAGTGCGTCGAGGCCGCGGTCCGCCAGCACGAGCTTCTCACCGGCACCGACGACGCCTCGCTGCCCCTGATCGCCGCCGCGCGCTACCTGGCCGCGCACGCACCGACCGCCCGGTCGCAGCGCCAGACGTTCGAGATCGCGCGGCGCCTGCACCGCGGCGAGCGGATCTACGAGGAGGAGGACGTGGCCTAGGGCCGCGGAGGCCCGCGGCGCTGCTGCCCGCGGATGGTGCGGACCCGCTTCGTCGCGGCCAATGCGGCGGCGAGCACGAGCAGGAAGGCGCCGAACGAGGCGAGCACGATCAGGGGGAGGGGGACCGCGTCGGCGTTGCTCGTGCCGAGGTTGTCGATCGCCCGGCGGTACGCGGTGGGGGGAGGCAGCTCGGTCCGGCCGGCGACGCTCTCGGTCTTCTGGCTCTTCTTGGCCTTGCCCGACGAGTTGCTCGAGGAGTTGGGGCTGAGCTGCGGGACACGCACGTTGCGCTTCGCGATCTGCGCCTGCAGGGCGGCCTCGATGTCGTCGGACGCGCTCGAGTAGTCGCGCAGGTCCTCGGGCAGGTTGCGGATCGCGTCGCGGTAGCAGTGGAGTGGGTAGGTCCCGATCGCGCGCCCGTTCGACCAGTCGTTCAGGACCTTCTTCCAGCACGGCGTCGCGGCTGCGGCTCGGGCCGGGAGGAGGACGGCCAGGAGCAGCCCTGCCGTGAGGGCGAGGACGAGGGTGATGGGCGCTGACGGGCGCTTAGGCATTGGTTCGAGCAAAGGGACTCTGCGGCGAGTCTGCCCGGCGGGCGTGGGACCATGGTAACGACCGCGTTAAGGCTTTGTAAAAGCCGAAACGGGCCGTTCCCGATGTTAGCCTCAATCTCTGATGACCGCCGCCCTCGAGCGCCGCGCGGCGCTGCTCGCGCTTGCGGCCGGAGGGCTTCTCACGGCGGCCTGCGTGCTGTTCTCTGCGGGCTCGTCGAACGGGCGGCTGGTCTGGCTCGGGCTCGGGGCGCTTGCCCTCGCGGCCGCCCTGGCAACCGCGCTCCTCGTGGGCGGACAACGGCCGCGCTTCGCGCGCGAGACCCCGTGTGCGCTCGGATTTCTCGTCGCGTTCGTCTGTTGGTGTGGGATCTCGCTGCTGTGGTCGATCGAGCCGGACCGCACCTGGCTCTACCTGAACCGCGGTCTCGTCTACCTGGCGCTTGCGCTCGTCGGGCTCGGGATCGGCGTCTACGTGCCGCAGGCCATCAAGCGCTGGGCGTTCGTCCTGGCGGGGATCGTCTCGCTCGCGCTCGCGTGGGGCCTGCTCGGGAAGGCGGTGCCGTCGGTGGGAGGCTCGGGGCGCATCGCCCGGCTGAGCTCCCCGATCGGGTACTGGAACGCGTTCGCCCTGCTGCTCGACCTCGGCCTCCCGCTGGCGCTCTGGCTGGCAGCCCGTCGCGAGCATCCGCACTGGCTTCGCGTAAGCGGGGTCGTTTTCCTCTACGCGCTCGTCGTCGGGCTGCTGCTGACCTACTCGCGCGGAGGCGTGGCAGTCGCGGCGATCGTGGCAGGCGCCTGGCTCGTGGTCGGCGGGCCGCGGGTGGAGGGAGCAGCCGCGCTTCTGCTCGGGGGCGGGGCCGGGCTCGGCGTCGCGGTGTGGGCGTTCTCGCGGCCGGGCGTGGCGGAGGACCTGCAGGCGCACTCGGTGCGCGTCCACGACGGGCGGTGGTTCGCCGTGGTGTTCCTGCTCGGAGTGATCCTCGTGGGGGCGCTCGCGTACCTCGGCTCGGTGGCGGAAGAGCGGTACCCGCTGGATGACCGCCGTCGCCGGATGGTGGGGCGGATCGCACTCACGGTGCTCGCGCTCGGGGCCGCGGTCGCGGTCGTCGCGCTCGCCGTGGAGACGAAGCCGCAGGGCTGGTTCCGCGACTTCAGGGAGTCCACGCCGAGCTTCAACGAGACGAATGGCCCGGGGCGGCTGACGACGATCAACTCCACGAGCCGCTGGCAGTGGTGGAAGGAGGCCTGGCACGCGTTCGAGGACCAGCAGCTGCGCGGCACCGGGGCCGGGACGTTCGAGCTGACCCACCGGCTGCTGCGCACGAACAACGTCGTCGTGACGGAGCCGCACAACCTGCCGCTGCAGTTCCTCACCGAGACCGGCCTGGTCGGGTTCTTCCTGGCGCTGGAGTCGATCGCGTTCGCGGCGGTCGGCGTCGTGCGGGTGGTGCGACGATTAACCGGGCCGGAGCGCGCGGCCGCGGTCGCGCTGGCGGTGTCGGCACTTGCGTACCCGCTCCATGCGCTCGTCGACTTCGACTTCGACTTTGTCGCTGTCAGCGCGCCGTTCTTCGTCACGGTCGGCGTGCTGCTCGGCGGGAGGACCGTCGCCGGGGAGCGGCGAGTTGCCTTCGCGCCGCTGCCGGCGGTGGCCGCGATCCTCGTCGCGTTCACGCTCCTCGTGCCCTGGTTCGCCCAGCGCAAGACGGACTCTGCGCTCGCTGCGCTCGAGGCCGGCCATCCGGGGCAGGCGGCCGCGGATGCGCACGACGCCCACAGGCTGAACCCACTCGCGCTGGAGCCGCTGTTCCTCGAGGCGGGGGCGGCGCAGGAGCTCGGAGACCTCCTCGCGGCGCGGGCGCTGTACGTGAAGGCCGTCGAGCTGCAGCCCCTGAACTGGCGGCCCTGGTACGAGCTCGGCAGCTTCGAGGTCGGCGTCGGCGACGACCGCGGCGCGGTCGCTCCGCTGCGGCGCGCGGTCGAGCTCGATCGGCACGGCACGCTTGCGCCCGCGCTCCTGCAGCAGGTCGAGGGGCGGCTCGGCTCGGGCTAGGTCGCCACGGCGCGGAGCCAGATCTGCGTCCAGAAGGCCGCGAGGAGCCGGTAGACGAACGGCTCGGCGAGATGGCCGGCCACGTCGCGCGGCGAGTTCGAGAAGAGGCGCTTGCGGTTGTTGTGGAAGCGGCGGATGTCGGTGAAGCCCTGCTCGCGGAGAAGCCGCTTGAGCTTGCGCGGCGAGTAGCCGAGTTCGGTCGTCCCGTACTCGTCGGTTGCGCTGCTCTCCGGTGTCGGACACGCGACCGCAAGTGTCCCGGAAACCTCCGGGTGCGCGCTACCCGCCGATGATGACTGCGAGCTGCGCGCCGGCGAAGTTGCCCGGGCGGAGTCCGTCGAGCGGCGAGATGAGCCTGATGCCGAGGTCGCGCGAGAGCCGGTACGCCTCGGCGCGGCGCCCGGCGCGGTAGATCACGACGCTGCGCCCGTAGCCGGTCCTCGGCGCGTTCCCGACGAAGCGGATCTTGTACCCGCGCGCACGCACGCGCGAGGCGGTCGCCGCCGCTGCGCCCGAGACCCCGTTCCCGTTCAGCACCGTCACCGAGACGGTCCTGCGGGGAGGCAGCGGCCGGGCGGGGGTCTTGGGGTTCGCCTTCGCAGGAGCCGCCTGGGCGTGCTTGACCGCGGCCGCGCGGGCGTGTTGGGCGACCGGCTTCGCGAGCAGCGCCGCCGCGACGACGATCAGGCCGAGCAGCTCGAGCGCGGCGATCCCGGCCGCCACGACCGCGATCGTGCGCCAGGGATGCTCCAGGTGGTTAGAGAGGGCGTGCTCCACGGCGGGAGCAACGGATTCGCCGTCGAGCTCTTCGATCCTTCCCGCGGTTTGGAGCTAGGCGAGCGAATCCCAGGTGAGCCGGAGCCCGTCCTCGAGCCGTGTCTCGGGCCGCCAGCCGAGGTCACGCTCTGCGCGCGAGACGTCGAGCACGCTGCGCTGGAGCTCGCCGAGCCGCGCGTCCGCGAACACCGGCTCGAGCTCGGAGCCCGCGACCCGGCGGCACAGCTCGTACAGCTCGACCACCGAGGTCTCCTGGCCGGTGCCGACGTTGAAGACGCCCTCACGGCCGAGGGCGGCGAGCGTCGCCTGCGCGACGTCCCCCGCGTAGACGTAGTCCCGCGTCTGCCGGCCGTCGCCGTAGATCGGCGGCGCCTCGCCGGCCGCGAGCCGGGAGAGGAAGATCGCGACCACGCCGGCCTCGCCGTGCGGGTTCTGCCGCGGCCCGTAGACGTTGCCGTAGCGTAGCGCGACGTGCCGCGTCCCGTAGAGCCGGTTGTAGGCGGCGAGGTACTCCTCCCCGGCGAGCTTCGAGACGCCGTACGGGGAGAGCGGCCGCCGCTCGGCCTCCTCCGGCGCGGGCCCGTCGCACTCGCCGTAGATGGCTCCGCCTGTCGAGGCGAACGCGATCTGCGTCCCGTGTCGCCGCGCCGCCTCGAGGACCTGGATCGTGCCGAGCACGTTCACGCCCGCGTCGTGGTCGGGCCGCTCGACCGAGACCCGCACGTCGGCCTGGGCAGCGAGGTGGAAGCACGCCTCGGCTCCCTCGAACAGGTCCTCGAGCGGCTCGCGGATGTCCACGACCTCCAGTACTGCTCCCTCGGGGACGTTCTCGCGTTTTCCGGTCGAGAGGTCGTCGACCACGACCACCTCGTCGCCACGGGCCACGAGCGCGCCGGCCACGTGCGACCCGATGAAGCCCGCGCCACCTGTCACGATCGCCCGCAAGGCATCAGAGGCTATCTCGGCGGAAGACCCAGCACTCGTGCAACCGACATGGTGCGTTGGACGGCCGCACCGGCAAAGCCGGCACGGCCTCCCGGTCGGCGCCGCCGAGTCGGCGCCTTAGGATGTGACCTCATTGTTTGTTACGTTCGAAGGGCTGGACGGCTCCGGCAAGTCCACCCAGGCGCGTCTGCTGGCCGAGGCGCTCGCGGCCGACGGGAGGGAGGTCGTCGCCACCCGCGAGCCCGGCGGCACCGAGCTGGGGGAGCGAATCCGGGAGCTGCTCCTCGGCGGCCTCGCAGTCGCGCCCTGGGCGGAGGCAGCGCTCTTTGCATCGGCCCGCGCGCAGCTCGTGGACGAGGTGATCGCGCCGGCTCTCGCACGCGGCGACGACGTGGTCTGCGACCGCTACCTCGACTCCTCGCTCGCATACCAGGGGATCGCGCGCGGCCTCGGGCTCGACCGCGTCCTCGAGCTGAACGTGAACGCGATCAGGGGCGTCCTGCCCGACCGCACCTACCTGCTCGTGATCGACCCCGAGGAGTCGGAGCGCCGGAGGCTCGGCCCCGGCGACCGGATCGAGCGCGAGGACGACGAGTTCCGCGCGCGGGTGGCCGAGGCGTACGGCGAGCTCGCGGCCGCCTTCCCCCAGCGCATCGTCACCATCAACGGCACACGCCCCGTGGACGAGATCGGGCGAGAGATCCTTGACGAGCTTCGACAGCATTCCTGAGCAGGGCGAGGCCAAGCGGCTGCTCGCAGCCGCGCTGGCCGACGGTCCGGCCCACGCGTACCTCTTCCACGGCCCGGCCGGGGTCGGCAAGGGGCGGACGGCGCTCGCCTTCGCCGCCGAGCTGCTCGGCGGCGACCCGCGCGTAGAGCGGCGCATCCACCCCGACCTGTACGTTCTCGAGCCCCTCGGCGACCAGATCCGGATCGACGCGGTGCGAGAGATGCGCCGCGACCTGCACATGCGCCCGTTCGAGGCCGACCGGCGCGTCTACCTCGTTCTCGGCGCCCACCTCCTGAACGAGGAGGCGGCGGACGCGCTCCTGAAGGACCTCGAGGAGCCGCCCGGGTACGCCGTAATCGTGCTCGTGGCCGACGAGCTCGGGCCGCTGCCGGAGACGATCCGCTCGCGCTGCCAGCCGATCCCGTTCAGGCGGCTCTCGGAGCGGGCCGTGCGCGAGGACGTGCAGGCGCGCGCGCCGCAGCTCTCGGAGGAGGAGGCGACGTCGATCGCGCGGGTTGCCGGCGGCCGGCTCGACCGGGCCGAGCGGCTGCTCGACGCCGAGGCGGCGAAGCGGCGGGCGGAGCTGCTCGAGACCGCGCGCGCCGTCTACGCCGACCCGGAGTTCGACCCGGGAGCCGCC
This sequence comes from uncultured Actinomycetes bacterium, assembly GCA_963716865.1. Classification (GTDB taxonomy): domain Bacteria; phylum Actinomycetota; class Thermoleophilia; order Gaiellales; family Gaiellaceae; genus AC-32. The sequence goes on along the minus strand of CAVQUF010000004.1, from coordinate 872,407 downwards.
GCGGAGCGGATGCTCGCCGCGGCGAAGGCCCGCGCGGACGAGGCGAAGGAGCGCGAGGAGGCGTCGCTCGAAGGGCTCGAGCTGACTGCGAAGGAGGCCGAGCAGCGGGTGAAGCGCGCGGCCCGTGGCGCCGAGCGCGAGGAGCTGCTCGCCTCGCTGGAGGAGCTCGCGGCCTGGTACCGCGACCTCGTCGCGATGGCGGCCGGCGCCGAGGGGGCGCTCGTTCACGCCGACCGCGTCGAGGAGCTCCGGGAGGACGGGACCCTCGAGCGGCTCGAGGGCGCGGAGCGCGCGGCCGAGCTCGCGCGCGAGGCGTGGCGCACGCTCGAGGAGTTCCAGCTCTCGCCGCGCCTGGCGCTGGAGGCGCTGTTCATCGAGCTGCGCCGGGCGTTCTCGGGGGCACTCGTCGGGAACCGGTAGGCGCGCGGCGGTGTAGAGCCGCCGATGCTCAAGCTCGCGCTAACCGGCCTCGTTGCCGGGATCGCCGTCTCCGGCTCGGCGCCGCAGGTCGTCGCCAGGATCCCGACCGGCGCCTCGCCCGGCGGCGCGGTCTCGGCGTTCGGCGCGGTCTGGGTCGCGAACGACGGCGCCGGGACGCTCGCGCGGATCAATCCACGCACGAACCGCGTCACCCGCCGGATCCGCCTGCGCCCTGGCGTCTTCTCGGTGACGCGCGGCTTCGGCGCGCTCTGGGCGATCAACTACAAGCGGCGCTCGCTCACGCGCGTCAATCCGGTCTCGAGCCGCACGCGGAGCCTCCGTCTGGGCGCAGAGCCGTCCGACGTCGCAGCCGCGTTCGGCCGAGTCTGGGTGACCACCTGGGACACGGGCCGGCTCGTCGCGGTCGACCCTCGCTCGATGCGGCCCGTGAAGCGCATCCGGGTCGGCCCGAGGGCTGCCGGCCTACGCGTGGCTCAGGGCGGGCTCTGGGTCGGCTTCGGTCGTGGCGCGACCGCGGTTGCTCGTGTCGATCCCAGGACGGCCGGGATCGTTCGCGTTCCGGTCGGCGTTCCGGCACCGAGGTTGTTCGTTGCGGGCACCCCGGATCTCTGGATCCAGGCGGGCGACAACGTGCTCGTTCGCCTCGATCCGTCGAGCCGGTCTGTGACCGCGAAGCTCGCGTTCGGCCGCACGCTCGCAGAGGGCGCCCTTGGTCCGGACGGCGTGATCTGGATGCCCGACAAGGAGCAGAACGTCGTCTACCGGGTCCATGCGGAGAAGGCCGTCGTCGTGGACTCGTTCGCCGCGGGCGCCGGAGCCTTCGTCGCCCTGCGCGCATACGGCTCGATGTGGATCACGAGCTACGCGGGCAGCGACGTCTGGCGATTCAGGCCGAGCGCGCCCTAGACGGGTCGAACCGTCGACTATGGTGATCGACGGCGTCGACCGGCGAAGGAGCAATGAGCCGTACCGAGCTCAGGACCGCCCAACTCGGAGGCACAGGCCTCGAGATCACACGCGTCGGCTTCGGCGCGTGGGCACTCGGTGGCGCGGACTACGAGTGGGGCTGGGGCGCGCAGGACGACGCGGACTCCGTCGCCGCGATCCACCATGCGCTCGAGGTCGGCGTCAACTGGATCGACACGGCCGCACACTACGGATTCGGTCACTCGGAGGAGGTCGTCGGACGCGCGCTCGCCGGCCTCGGGCAAGAGGAACGCCCGTACGTATTCACGAAGGGCGGGCAGCTTGAAGGGCCGGGCCGTGCGACGATCCAGAGCCTCGAGCGCGACTCGCTCAGGCGCGACCTCGAGGCGAGCCTGTCACGCCTCGGCCTGGAGGCGGTCGACCTCTACCAGATCCACTGGCCGATTCCCGACGACCAGATTGAGGAGGGTTGGTCGACTCTTCTGGAACTCAAGAACGAGGGGCTCGCTCGCCATGTCGGCGTCTCGAACTTCGGCGTAGAACAACTACGGCGAATCCAGTCGATCGCGCCGGTGGAGACTCTTCAGCCGCCGTACTCGCTCGTCGACCCGGAGGCCGAGGAGGAGATGCTCCCATTCGCCGAGCGAGAAGGGATCGGCGTAATCGTCTACTCGCCGATGGGCTCCGGGTTGCTGACGGGCGGGATGACGCGCGAGCGGATCCAGAACCTCCCCGCCGACGACTGGCGCCGTCGCGGCGAGCAGTTCCGCGAGCCACGGCTCTCGCGCAACCTGCAGCTGGTCGACAGGTTGAAGTCGGTCGCGGAGCGGCACGGCGTTTCGGCCGGGGCCGTGGCTGTCGCGTGGACGCTGCGACACCCCGCGGTCGACGGAGCGATCACCGGTTTTCGCCGTCCGGACCAGGTCGATCCGATCGTCGCGGCGGCGAGCCTGGAGCTCGACGACGACGACGTTGTGGAGCTGGAGGGCGCCACCTGACCTGGGGAAAGCTCAGGCCGGGCGCGTCCGGGCCTGCGTCGCCGCGGCGATCAGCGAGTACATGGCCCAGTTCACGATCCAGACGATGAAGATCACGCCGATGTACGACCAGAAGCCGTCGATCGAGAAGTTGGGCGCGAGCCACTCGGCGAGGGCGACCATCGCGATGTTGATCAGCAGGTAGAAGAGCCCGAACGTGAACACGATCAGCGGCAGCGTCAGGAGGGCGAGCACCGGTTTGATGATCGTGTTCGCGATCCCGAGCACGGCGGCGCCGATCGCGTAGGCCCAGAAGCCGTGGATCGAGACGCCCGAGAAGAGCGCGCTCGAGATCCAGAGCGCGAGCGCGTTGATCCCCCAGGCGAGGACAAGTCGGAGCAGGAAGTACGGCTCGAGCACGGGGGACAGCCTACGAGATGGTGTCGAAATGAGGCCGATCGGACTCGACCGGTCAGTTCCGACGGACGCACGGGCAGAGCCCGCGCGTCGTGACGTCGGCGTCGCGAGCGATGCCTCAGACACCGGCGCTAGACTGAGCCGGCCAAGCCGACGTAGCTCAGCTGGTAGAGCACTTCACTCGTAAGGACGAGAGCAACGGCGTCCTTCGGCCTCATTCGTCTTTTCAGGCGGTTTCTCCCTCTCTAGGGAGCGCGCGGAAGCCGGACTAGGACGGGCTGTACTTGACACAAACTTGACGCACATACGCTGAGAGGCCCCGAACGGGCCTCCCAACTCGCGAGGAGGCAATCATCCCTCCCTACGGGAGAGAGTGACACACGATGATCTGTCGTTTCACGTTGTCACCCCGTCTCGTCTTCGTCCTTGACGAAGTTCTTCTCCTCTTCGCACTCGGGGCAAACGACGACGGGGTTGTTGAGCCACACGAAGGTGCTCAGCCGACCACAGATGAAGCACTCTTCCGGCTCGTACAGCTCAACGAGCTTCCATTGGGGTTCGTGGAGGTGAACGAGAACGATGTGCCTGATTGACGAGTCTCTTATCCGACTTCTCGGCAGCATTAGCCCTCGTTTCATCTCGCCGCCCCTCTCGCCTACCTCGCCATCCCTCTCGTCTTCGTCCTTGACGAAATGCTTTTCCTCTTCGCAGTCGGTACAGACAACGATGGGATGATTGAGCCACACCGGGTTACTTGGCCGGTTGCAGACAAAGCACTCCGAAGGTTCGTACAGCTCTACGAGCTTCCACCGAGGCTCGTGGAGCTGTCGAATGACGATGCGCTTGACTCGATATCCCGGCCTCATTCCTCACGCTCCGTACCGGCGAGTCCAGACCTGTCCGGTCATTCCTTTCGCTGCTTCCGGAAGCCGTACCTCGCCACGACCCAGGTGCCGAGGAACGCGAACACCGTGACGAAGACCGCGGTCGGAATGGTCGAGCTGTTCCCGTCGTTGCTGTTGAACCTCGCGTCTGGCCCCCAGATCGCCGTGATGAAAACGGCGACCCACATGGCCGTTATTGCGAGCGACGCCCACATCTCGGGAATGAGCCGTAGCGACCATCGCGGCCGCTCGTGGACGACGCGGGAAGGCTCGTGCGACATGGTCGACATCTTCTACACCCCCTTCCTAAGCCCGATTCTCACGCCGAGGCGTCTCGGAGTCATCAGGGTGCGCCCGGATCGCGGCTCCGTAATACCCGCGCGCATGGCGCCGCCACGGCCCGGCTCCAAGCGATTTCACATCAAGCCTCTAGTAAGCTCGACGGCGGGGTTGGGTCATTTCCGTCCCGTCGTCTTACCCGGCCTGACAAGAGCAGTCGGAGGCCGGGTGTCCTCTCGATCACGAGGAGTCTCGTTCCACTCGCAGGATCAAGATCCCGGACGCGTCAACGCTGCCTCACTGCGATTCGGCGTCGGCCATGACGCTGAGCGCGTCTAGCGGTCCCTGCACGGGTGTTGACCCCTCGATCTTCAGGGCGGAAGCGGCGTGTGAAGCCTCGTTGTTCTCGCACCCCGATGACCGGGAATCGCTCTGGATGAATCTGCTCAGTGAGGCACACGGACATGCGCACCCCCTTCGATGCCACCATCAGTATCGCTTCGTTCGGCAATCGGGCCATCGGGGGAAACGCGTAAACCCCCGGGAACAAACCGGGGGTGGGGCTGGGTCGAGAACGCCTCACGAGGCCGAAGCCTTCTAGGAGCGCTTCGTGCCCGCCCCGGCCCCCAACGAGCCTACGAAACCTCAGGCCGCAGCATCACTGCCTCTCGTGGGCACGTCCTCAACAACAAGCACGGGCGGCTGACCACCGTCGTCGTCCCGAAGCTCTACCACACGCAGCATCCTGGCCCCCAAAGGGATCACATCCCCCGGGCGCCAGTTGGGAACGGCACTAGCCAGCGTCGGCGGATCGGCCGACACGCCTGTCCGACGACGAGCCGGAGTCAGGCCGGTCTACCTACCTGGCCTCCCGCGTCGGCCTTAGGCTTGCGCCCACGCCTGGCGGTCTTCCGGCCCTTGCTCGCTAGATCGTCAACCTCGGAGGCCAGAACGTCCAGCGTGATTTGCCGCTGGGGGCACACCCGGTCGGTATTCAGCCGCTACCAGCCTGTCTTCCTCGCTCAAGTTGCCGAGGTCACCGCCGTGCTCCGCTGCCCACTTCTCGCGCTTCCTACGGCGAGATCCTTCGATCCACTCTTTCAGTCGAGTGAGCATGCTCCCATCACTTCCTTCCCTGCTCCAAAGAGAGTCTCGGCATCTCGACCTGCCTTTCCTCGGCCAGCCAGGCGGCTAGTGTGCGCCTCTGCCAAGAGGCCGTCAACCGGCCTTAGAGGTCCGCGCCGGTCGTAGACCAGGCGCAGGCCGCCTAGCCAACGGAGGGTGGAGGGGCGATCAGAGGCGCCCGACAGCTCGTGCGACGCGAGCTACGTATTCATGCGCTCGCGCACTTGACACAACCCTTGACACACGAGCCTCGGCGGCCGGAAGCGAGAGACAGGAACGGCTACAGTAGGACGTTCGCCGACGTAGCTCAGCTGGTAGAGCACTTCACTCGTAATGAAGGGGTCCCCGGTTCGAGTCCGGGCGTCGGCTTCTTCGTCAGGAGCGGCTTCCTCCCGGTCGGCGCGTGTCAGTTGACCTGCATCGAACGCACAGCAGGCGGCGTCAGATTCCCCAGGAGGGAGGACGCTCGCCCACCCGAACCGAGGTTTCCGGCTCCACCGATGATTTCTGGCCTCTTGGCGAGTCAAACCGGGTGGAGACGCGGACTCGGGCGGGCACTGGTGCGGGAAGCGCTCGCGCGCGCCGGCGGTCTCCGTATTTGACGTCCTGAGCCGCAGCGGCAGTTACTACCTCTCGCTCGGAGCCGAGTCCGTTCCGGGATTCCGACTACACAAGGAGACAATGGCGTGAGGACCGTGATCTACTCGATGGGCGTCTCGCTCGACTGCTACATCGCGGGACCTGACGGAAACGACTGGGGGGCCCCTGATGCCGAGCTGCACCGCTTCCACAACCAGCAGACAAGCGAGCTCGGCCTCCATCTACTCGGACGACGCCTCTACGAGGTAATGGCCTTCTGGGAGACCGCCGAAGAACGCAACCCCTCCACGCCCGCGAGCGTTTCCGAGCTCGACGTAGCCCAGCTCGAGTTCGCGCGGATCTGGAAGCAGCTACCGAAGCTCGTCTTCTCGAAGTCGCTCGAGGTAGTCGAGGGAAACGCGCGCCTCTCCCGTGCCGATCCTGTGCAGACGGTTCAAGCGCTCAAGGAAGAGGACGGTGGGCCGATCGCGGTAGGCGGCGCAGACCTAGCCGCGACTCTCACAGCGCACCAGCTCATCGACGAGTACCACTTGTTCGTCTACCCCGTGGCCCTCGGCGGAGGCAAACCCTTCTTCGCAGACCACACTCGTGTCAACCTCGAGCTCCTCGAGACGCGCACATTCAGCAACCGCGTCGTCTACCTCCGCTACCGCCGTGCGTAGAAGCCGTCGCCTGGCGTCATTCCGGAACAGTCGCCCAGCCGAAAGGCTTACGGACCGGTCTACTCGTCAGCCCACCAGTCGCGCTGGCCATCGACATCTTCGCGCGGAGCCTCACCGAGATTGGGCGCGCCGATGACGAGGATCTCTAGGCCCTCCGGCCCGGCCTCGTAGCCTCGCCACGTACCGGGCGGGACGCGCACCGCGTCCCATTCCTTGAGCTCGACGATCTCGTCGTCGACCTTCATCCGCCCGCTCCCGCGCAGGACCACGTACACCTCCTCTTGCTTCTTGTGCGTATGGCCGTACGGAAAGCGATAGCCGGGCGGGACGCGCTGGTAGCTCAGGCCGGATTTCTCGAGCTCGAGCGCCACGGTCGCCGCGCGGAACTCCAGGTCCGGCGCGCCGTCGAAACTCGAGCCGATGTCCTCCAGATCCTCCTTGATGTTCCTGAGCGTGAACGACACGGCGCAATCCTACGGTTGGGAGCCCAAGGATCAGGCGTCATTCCGGAACGCTGGCTCAGGGCTAAGAACTCTCACCTGGCGCCTTCCACACGGCCTCCGGAGCCTCGACCGGCTCCGTCTCGCCGAGCAGGACCCGGCGAATGAAGGCGGTCCGGGTCTCGCGGGGCAGACGCGGTTCGTCCGTCCAGACCCGGTCACCGATCGTGGGCGTCTCGAGCAGGTGGGCGGCCATCTCTGCGGCGGGCAGCTCGCGCCAAGAGGCACGGCGCGGCTTCCGGCGACGAGCGGGAGCGGCGACGACAGCCTCGGCGAAGCAGCGGGCGTTGAAGCTCAACCGGTGCTCGGGGGTCGGCCCGAGCTTCGCGATCGCGACCATGTGCTCCGTCGTCCCGTAGCCCGCATGACGCTCGAAGCCATAGCCTGGGTAGCGCTCGCCCAGACGAGCCATGAGGCGATCGCGGGCCACCTTGGCCACGATCGAGGCGGCTGCAATGGTCGCGCTGGTCGCGTCTCCGTGGACGATCCGCTCGTGCATGGGCGCCCGAGCGCCGAGCGCGAGGCGGCCGTCCACGAGACGAAGCTCCGCCCGCTCCCCCAGGGCGCGGAGCGCCCGCTCGAGGCAGACCACGTTCGCGGGATCGATCCCGATCCGGTCGATCTGGCTCGCTGGGATGGAGACGAGCGAGACCGCCTCAGCGTGGACGAGGACGGCCTGGGCGAGACGCTCGCGCTTGGTACGCGCAAGGCGCTTCGAGTCGTCCAGCTCCTCGAGCAGATTCCGGCCCGCGCCGGAGGCGAGCCGCTCCAGGTCGAAGAGAACCCCCGCGGCCATGATCGGGCCGGCCAAGCAGGCGCGCCCCACCTCGTCCACGCCTGCGATCAGGCGAACGCCCCGAGCGCGGTCGTGGGCAAGGAGGGCAGAGTCGCTCACGGAGTGCGCCTATTCAAGCCCACCGAGAATCCGCTCCCCAGATCAGCCCAGTGAGTCGAGTGCCTCGTTTCGGCGTCAGGAGGTAACGCCTCGTCGATGGTTCCATTCCTCCCGGAGCACTAACCCGCGCTCCGCGAAATAGGCGTCTGAGTCAATGTCGTTCGGCATGCCGCGAGCCTACGCGCCGCCCAGGGTGTCTTCCCGCGCACTGGCGCAGGCGACTGCCACGCGTTACCGAGGTGGTTTACGTGATCAAGTCAAAGAGCGTTCGGACGTAAGCACGCTCGCCCAACCCACCATCCTGTTCTCAGGCGTGCCGCAGGTGGGGCCGAGTCAGGCCAGGAGGAGCCCGACGACCAGCGGTGAGAAGAAGTAGGCCGCCAGGACATAGGGCCACATGTAGCCGTTCTCCACGTGCCAGCCTTCGAGGATCTCGTGGACGGGACGGCGGAGCAGGAAGCTCCCGACCCATTCGAAGGCAAGCACCATCAAGAGCCAGTACGTGCCGGCGAGTAGCAACTCGCGCACGGCATGAACGTGAGCGAACCGCACCAGCGCGTAGGCGAACGGGAAGAAGATGTAGACGATTCGCGTCGTCATCCCGATTCGATGCGCGCGTCGCTCGCCGACGCGCGGCTCGTAGACGCGGTTCATGAGGACGAAGTAGTTGAATCCCGAGACCGCGATCTCGCAAAACCACACCCGGAACGTGATCATCAGCAGATAGGTGTGCACTGAAGCTCCGTCCGGAATCATCGTCGGCACGCTCCGGCCGGCGCATCCGTAGGATCTCGCACTTGCTGAAGCGCCCGCGCGCGGGTGACTGTGAGGCAGCCATCGGAGTGCCTTCGCGAACACTGGCGCAGCCTGGCGTTCTCGCCCTAGCCACCTACTGGCAGCGGGAGTTCGGTAGTTCCGGGCAAGCGGGTTCAGTGGCGGCGCGGATGTGCAGCGCAACGCAGGGATGGATGATCAAGTATCAAGTTTCCAGGGGAAGCAACCCGGAAGGAGGTGTGCGTTATGCGTGCGCTCAATTTCCCGCATGGCGGCGTGTCGTGGCGGCAGATCCGCGACCCGCTGGTCATGGTTTCGCTCGTTGCGGCCGCCTGCCTTCTCGTCGAGGCCGTCATCGCGAAGAACGTGATCGATGTGAAGCTGGACTTTTTTAGCCAACTCGCCCCGATGTGGATCTTCATCACGTACCTGGTGAGCGGCCTTCGCGATCGTACAAGTGAGATCGTGTTCATCGCTGCGATCATCCTGGCGACAGTCGCCATTCTCGTCCTGTACGCGGTCTGAGAACCGCTCCTCTGCCTGGAGTGCTGAGGTAGGAGGGCCAGAACCGTCAGGGAACATTCCCGAACGCTGGCCCAGCGGAGCGTCTTCGCGCCGCAGCCGATGTCGGCGTGCAGGCCCATGAGCCACTTGACACATGCCGATGTCGGAATATGATGCTGCCGTGGCCCGCTCTTCCACGACGTCGGACGTCTTCAATGCAATTGGCGAGGCGCACCGTCGCGAAATCCTGGACACGCTGATCGGAGGCGAGAAGGCGGTCGGGGCGATCGTGAACGACCTCGCGCTGTCCCAGCCTCAGGTCTCAAAACACCTACGGGTGCTCAGTGAGGTGGGACTCGTCAGCTCCCGAGCGGAGGGGCGTCGTCGCCTGTACCGCCTCGAACCCGCGCGCCTGCAGCCGTTTCACGACTGGTTGGCCAAGTACGAGCAGGCGTGGAATGACCGACTGGATCGGATGGACGACTACCTCAAAGAACTTCAACAACAAGGAGAGCCGCAGTGACACCTAATCGGCATGGATCGGCAGTCATCGAATTCCCGACCGATCTCGAGATCGTCACCACTCGAGAGTTCGACGCTCCGATCGCACTCGTCTTCGACGTATTGACGAAGCCGGAGCATGTGACCAAATGGTTCGCTCCATTTGCGTGTGAGGTGACGGAGTGCTCGATCGACCTGCGCGTCGGAGGGAACTACTACATCGTCTTCGTGACCGAAGACGGAACCGAGTGCGCGTTTCGGGGAACCTACTTGGAGGTCGAGCCGTCGACCCGGACCGTCGCGACGTGGCTGTTTGAAGGGTGGCCAGATGCGGACGCCGTCGAGTCCGTGGATCTGCACGAAACGGACGGGGTGACGAAGCTGACGATGAAGCTGGCTTTCCGCGACAAGGCTGGCCGTGACCACATGACCAAGTCCGACGGCCAGGAAGACAGTTTCAACAAAATGGAGGATTACTTGAGGTCACTGCTCGATCAAAAGACGACTGTCTCTGGGTAGTTGAGGCTGGAGCCAGACTCCAAAGCCTGATTCAGGGGGCATTCCCGAACGATCGCCCACCCCGACATGCTCGCGCTTGTTCGCTTCGCATCGCGTCGAGCGGTAGCTTCGTGATCGTGATGGAGGGCACGCACAAGCTCTACACGGTCGAGGCACGCCTTTACGACGTCGCGTTTTCGTGGGACGTAAGTGACGAGATCGAGTGGCTCCTCGGCCGGCTCGGGGGCGACTGCGCGCCTGTTCTGGAACCGGCATGCGGCTCTGGCCGGTTTCTCGTCGGCTTCGGTCGGCGGGGTCTCGAAGCGGTTGGAATTGATCGGTCCCCTGCGATGGTTCGTCTTGCGCAGGAAAGCCTGCGTGATGCAAGGCTTCCCGGCGCGGCGGTGGTCGCCGAGATGACCGACTTCGACCTCGGGCGTCTTTTCGGTGGCGCCGTTTGTCCAATCGATTCCCTCGCGTATCTCCAGGATCGGGCGCAGTCGATTCGCCACCTGCGATGCATGGCACGGCACTTGCGTCACGGGAGTCGATACCTCATCCAGCTGGAACTGCGCGATCCAACTGATCCGTGGCGGGGTGTCCAGCCCTCGATCTGGGAGCAAGAGAAGGACGGCGTTCGAGTTCGTACCAACTGGCGGGTCGAAGAAATCGACCTCGAGAACGGAATCGAGGTACAGCGTGGGACCATGGAGTGCCTCTCCGGACCGGCCCGAGGCCGAGTCTTCGACGAAGTTCACCGGATGGCGGCCTGGACGCCCGAACGATGGGCCGACGCGATCGACCAGACGCCGTTTCGGTACGTCTCGGTCTACGACGGCAACCAAGATCATCGCCCGGAGCAGCCGCTCGGAACGTCCGGCCGGCTGCTCTGGCACGAGCTCGTGCTGAATTCCCCGTAGCCTCTGCGCAGGGCCACAGCCGCGGTAGCGACGTGCCCACGCCGCAGTTGCGATCATCTGGATGACATGGACCGGTTGATCCCGATAGCCACATACGCGACGCGGACCGAGGCGGAGGTCGTCGAGGGCCTGCTCGCGTCGGCCGGGATTGCCGCGTCGATCAGGGCAGACGATGCCGGCGGCGCCTACCCATTCGTATTGTCGGGCGGGGCGCAGGTGCTCGTCGAGGAGAGCGACGCCAAGGCGGCCTCGCAAGTGCTGGCCGAGCGAACCGACGAGGCCTGACCAGGGGCGCCCGGCGGCGGACTGCACGAGCCGCGCAAGAACCGAAACATCGTGCCGCCGTGCTGAGCGTCATCGCAGCCCCCGGTGATCAGGCGATCGCGCTCGTCATCCTGGCGTCGATCGTGATTCCCGCAGTGGTTCTTGCCTGGCTCTGCTGGCTCTTCTGGAAGCACCGTCACGACGACTAGCCCGAGGATCGTCAGCGTGCGCGCCATCCGCTACCCGCTACGCGTCGCGCGCCGGATCCGTCCGAGAGCGCGCTCGCGCCGCACGTCGCCCGCCACGACGCGGGCGCAGTTGCGGCCAGGAACGGCCATCACGCCGCCGCCGGGGTGCGTGCCCGAGCCGCAGAGGTACAGCCCTGAGACCGGCGTCCGGTAGTCGCCGTAGCCGAAGATCGGGCGGAGCGAGAACAGCTGGTCGGGGCTCATCTCGCCCTGGAAGATGTTGCCGCCGAGGAGGCCGAACCGCTCCTCGAGGTCGGGCGGGGCGAGCACCTCGATGTGCTCGACGAGCTCCTCGATCCCCGGCAGGTAGGCGCCGAGGGTCTCCATGACCCGCTTCCCGTACGCCTCGCGCTCGTCGTCCCAGGTGCCCTCGGCGAGCTCGTACGGCCCGAACTGCGTGAACGCGAGCATCACGTGCTTGCCGTCCGGGGCGAGACCGTCCTCGAGCACGGTCGGAAAGACCGTCTCCACGTACGGGTGAGTCGACGCGCGGCCGTACTTCGCGTCGTCCCATGCCCGCTCGAGGTACTCGATCGACGGCGAGACCGCGATCAGGCCGGTGTGCGGGTCGCCGGGGACGTCGCCCTCCCAGCCGGCGACCTGCGGGAGCCCGCCGAGCGCGACGTTCACCTTCACCGACCCGGAGCGGGTGCGGAAGCGGCTGATGTCGCGCACGACCTCGGCCGGGAGCTCGTCCTCGCCGATGAGGTCGCGGTAGGTGGTGATCGGGTGCGCGTTCGAGACGACTCGGTGCGCCTCGAGCACCTCGCCCGATGCGAGCTCGACTCCCACGGCGCGCCCGTTGCGGACGACCACGCGCCTGACCGGCGCGTCGGTTCGGAGCTCCGCCCCGGCCGCCCGCGCGGCCCCGGAGAGCGCCGCGCTCACGCCGCCCATCCCGCCGTGCACCCAGCCCCAGGCGCCGGAGTGGCCGTCGACCTCGCCGATCCAGTGGTGCATCAGCACGTACGCGGACCCGGGCGTCATCGGCCCGCCCCAGGCGCCGATCACCGCCTGCGTGCCGAGCGCGCCCTTGACCCGCTCGTCCTCGAACCACTCGTCGAGCAGGTCGGCGGCCGAGAGCGTGAAGAGGCGGAGCAGCTCGGCGACGTCCCGGCCCCTCCAGTGGCGCAGCTGCGCGCCGAGGCGAAGCCAGCGCGGGAGATCGCCGAGACGCAGGTTCGGAGGCACGACGAAGAGCAGGTCGCGCAGCAGCCCGGCCAGGCGCTCGAAGTAGCGGTCGAACTCGGGATAGGCCTCGCCGTCGCGGCTCGAGAGCTTCGCGATCTCGCGCTGCGTTCGGGCCATGTCCCCCCACATTGTCAGGGTCGAGCCGTCGGGGAACGGGACGTAGTAGTCCGGCTCGAGGATCGAGACGCGGTAGCCGTGCTCGGCCAGACGAAGGTCGGAGACGATCTGCGGCGGCATCAGGCTGACGACGTACGACGCGGTCGAGATCCGGTAGCCGGGCCACGGCTCCTCGGTCACCGCAGCGCCGCCGAGCGCGGGCCGCTGCTCGAGCACGAGCACGTCGAGCCCGGCGCTGGCGAGGTAGGCGGCGCAGGCGAGCCCGTTGTGGCCGCCCCCGACGACGATCACGTCGCGTTCGCGGTCCATGAGGCTCCATCTTCGCTGGAAGATCCGGGTCCCGCGCGACGTCCTGCGGTTAGAGGCCCGGTTCAGCCGTCAAAGGAGGCCCGAGATGCCACTCGATCTATGCAGCGAAGGCAGTCGCGAACTGCTCGAGCGCCACATCTGCCTGTCCGCGCTGTCCAAGAACCTCAAGGGGGTACTGACGCCCCTGGAGCACGAGACCGAGCGCTGCACGAAGCTCAAGTGCGTGACGCTGAAGACCATCCATTTCCTGAAGGTGCAGGTGGTCCACCACCAGTGCGACTCGGCAACGGCTCAGGTGCTCGACGGCTGGTTCAGCATCCGCAATCTCGTGAGCGCCTATGAAGGTGGTGACGGGAGGCGGCGTGGAATCCACGAGGGCGAGTTCGTCTGGAAGGGCAGCGGCGCAGTCGCGTTCGGGACGATCTCGGGGATCACGAACGCGGGCACGCACCGCCGGCCGTATTTCGACCCGTGTCAGACCTGTAATGCAAAGGGCTTCATGGAAGGTCGCTTCTGCGGGACGATCCGCAAGGCCCAGCGCAAGCAGCTCGTCGGCTGCCAGGTGGTGGGGACGTACCGCCTCCGTTTCCACCCGACGAAGGCCGAGGGCGGAAGCGGCCCGATCGACGGCTCGCTGGAGGGCGACATCGTCTGCGCCTGTCCCGACTGAGAGAGGCGTAGAGTCGTGCCATGAGCACAGCCACATTCACCGCCGAGGAGGCCCGGCAGATCGGCGAGCAGATCGGGATCGACTGGGAGACGGCGCCGTTCGACGTCGAGCAGTTCCGCATGGGCATGGACGTGGAGCTCGAGCACGGGCTCCACGACGCCACGACCAACGTGACTGGTGACGACGCCGTCGTGACCGGGAAGATCGCGCTCGCCCACCTGAACGAGTTCCCCGACTACTACACGCGGCTCGAGCGCATGGAGGAAGAGGCCAAGCGCGAGCACGGCCTACCCGACTAGCGGGCCGCGGCGACCGCCGTTACGCTCCAGGGTTCACGCGACGGGGGAGCTGGCAGATGGAGAGGACGAACCTCGCTGGTCGCGCCGGGCGCTGGAGCGCCGCACACTGGAAGACCGCCTTTTTCGGTTGGCTGATCTTCGTGGTCGTGGCGGTCTTCCTCGGAACCGCGATCGGGACGAACAAGCTGCTCGACTCGAACGCCGGCGACGGCGAGTCGGGGCGGGCGCAGAAGATCCTCGGCAGCGGCGACTTCAAGCAGCCGGCCTCGGAGTCGGTCCTGATCCAGAGGAGCGACCGGGTCGCACGTGACCCCGAGTTCAGGGCCGTGATCAACGACGTCGTCGCCCGGCTCCGCCACGTGCCCGAGGCGACCGCGATCGTCTCGCCGCTCGCCGCCGTGTCCAAGAGCGAGGGGCAGATCTCGCAGGACGGGCACTCGGCGCTCGTCCGCTTCGAGATCAAAGGGAAGCTCGAGGACGCGCCCGATCACGTCCAGGGCGCTCTCGACGCGACTGCCGCGGCCCAGAAGGCGAACCCGGGCTTCATCGTCGAGGAGTTCGGCGACGCGAGCGCGCGGAAGGCGCTCGACAAGACGCTCGGCGACGACTTCAAACGGGCCGAGAAACTGGCGGTCCCTGCCACGCTGATCATCCTGCTCTTCGCCTTCGGCTCGCTGGTGGCCGCGGGGATCCCGGTGCTGCTCGCGTTCTCGGGCGTCCTCGCAGCGATCGGGCTCTCGGCGCTCCTGAGCCACGCGATCCCTGCCTCCGACGCCACCCAGTCGGTGATCCTGCTCGTCGGGATGGCGGTGGGCGTCGACTACTCGCTCTTCTATCTCAAACGCGAGCGGGAGGAACGCGCCCGTGGCCGGTCGCCGCACGATGCGCTGTTACGCACGTCCATGACCTCCGGTCAGGCCGTGCTGATCTCCGGCGCGACGGTCCTCGTCGCGATCGCGGGGATGCTGGTCGCCGGCGACCCGACGTTCAAGTCGATCAGCGTTGGAACGATGATCGTCGTCGCAGTGGCGATCATCGGGTCGCTCTCGGTGCTCCCTGCGCTGATGCACCGGCTGGGCGACAACATCGAGCGGGGGCGGATCCCGTTCCTGCACCGTGAGGCCTCCGAGCAGGGCTCCCGGGTCTGGAGCGCCATCTTGCGCCCGGTCCTGCGCTTCCCGCTCATGTCCATGCTGATGTCCGCAGGGCTGCTCGTGGTGCTTGCCATCCCGGCCTTCCACCTGAGCACGAAGTTCCCGAGCGTCACCGACCTGCCGGCGTCGATCCCGATCGTGAAGACGTTCGACCGCGTCGAGAAGGCGTTCCCGGGCTCGCCGGTGCCGATGGTCGTCGTCGTCAAGGGCAACGACCTGAACACCACCCAGGCCCAGGAGGCGCTGTGGGTGATGCGTGAGCGTGCGCTCGCGACAGGGAAGATCACGCTCCCGGTCGACCTGACCATGAACTCGTCCAACACGATCGCGCGGGTGACGATGCCGATCGCGTCGACCGACAGCCGGAGCTCGACGGCCTACACGGCGCTCCGCGAGCTGCGCAAGAACATCATCCCGGCGACGATCGGGGCAGTTCCCGGCGTCGACGTCGCAGTCGGCGGCGAGACCGCCGGCAACCGCGACTTCAACGACCTTATGAAGACGCACCTGCCGCTCGTCTTCGGCTTCGTGCTCGGGCTCGCGTTCCTGCTCCTGCTGATGACGTTCCGCTCGATCGTGATCCCGATCAAGGCGATCGTCCTCAACCTGCTCTCAGTCGGCGCGGCGTATGGGATCCTGGTGCTCACGTTCCAGGGCCACTGGGCCGAGGGCATCCTCGGCTTCAAGTCGAACGGCGGGATCGCCTCGTGGCTGCCGTTGTTCCTGTTCGTGCTCCTGTTCGGGCTCTCGATGGACTACCACGTCTTCATCGTCAGCCGGATCAAGGAGCTGGTCGACCGCGGCATGCCGACCGAGGAAGCCGTTCAGCGCGGGATCGTCACGACAGCCGGAACGGTCACGAGCGCGGCGATCGTGATGGTCGCCGTCTTCGCGATCTTCGGGACCCTGCGGCAGATCGACCTGAAGCAGATGGGCTTCGGCCTCGCGGTCGCGATCCTGCTCGACGCGACGATCGTCCGCGCGGTGCTGCTGCCGTCGACGATGAAGCTGCTCGGCAAGTGGAACTGGTACTTCCCGAGCTGGCTCGAGTGGCTCCCGAACCTCTCCGCGGAGGCGCGCGTGGCCGAGGAGGACGTGCCGGGCGAGGCAGAGCCGGAGCCGGCCCGAGCCTAGCGGGCTCAGCGGTGGGCGCGGTGGCGCCGCCCGCGGCTGACGTAGAGCCTCACCGCGGCGCCGGCCTCGGAAAAGCGGTGAGCCTTCCTGCCCGCGCGCGGGCGGATTGCGACCACGCGGCCGCGTGGGACGGTCGACGAGAAGAGCTTCGACACCCTGTTGATCTCGAGGTGCCTCGCACGGAGCCGTTTGCGGGCCGCCTTGAAGCTCAGGCCACGCACCGGCGGCACCGTGATGTGCGTCGCGTCGATCGTCGGGGGAGGGCCCGAGCCTCCGAACGGAGGCAGGAACACCACGCCGTTCTCTAGCAGGGGAAGCTGGTGCATGTTGCTGCCGTCTCGGTCGATGATGTACGTGTGGTCTGCGTTGTCCGCCGGGACGGCAGCGCCGAAGAGGATCCGGTTGCCGTCGGGGCTGAAGCTCCCGCCGAACGGAACGAGCGCGTTCGGGTCGTCCGAGACCTTGAGCAGACGCTTCTGCGCCGCGTCGGCGAACAGGTCGCTCCCGTCTGTCCTGATCGCGAACATCTGCGTGATGCCGCTGTACAGGTTGCCGCCGAGGCTGACGACGCGGTCAGCGGTCGTGACCATCCACTGACCGTCCGGCGACCAGCTGTTCGAGAATGCGTTGGCCCGGAAGATGAGACGCTTGTCCGTCCCGTCGGCGTTCATGAGGACGATGCCGTTGGTCCAGTAGCTTCCGTCGAGTTGTGGTCCGCAGGGCGCCGGGGGCGGCCACAGGAGCGACGACGGCCTGCACGTGTACGCGATCGTGCTTCCGTCGGCCGAGAACTGGGGCGTGCCCAGCTCTGCGATACCTCCACTGTCGGCCAGGCGCTTCAGTCCCGTGCCGTCCCCGTTGACGAGGTAGATATCGGAGCTCTTCGTGGCGTCGACCCACCGCCTGAACGCGACGTTGCTCCCGTCGGGCGTCGCGGTCGGCTCGTCGTCGAGTGCGCCCGTCGTCAACCGGACCGCCGCCGAGCCGGGGTGGACGATCCAGATGCCCTCGAGGCCGGGCTCGACGCCCTCGAACACCGCTCCTCCGTCAGGAAGTGGCGAGACCTCGGCGGGAGATACGGGCACCGGCAGCTCGGCCGTGACGACGCCGTCCAGCGTCTCCGTCACCAGCTCGTAGGGATAGACCGCATACGTCGGGCGCATCACCAGATCGCTCCCCGCTGCCGGCGCCGCGGTCACGGCAGCGAGGGCCAGCAGGACGAGCAGCAAACACCTGCGCACAGGCGCATTCCAGGCTCGTTTCAGGTGGCGCTAACTGCGGCGCTCAGCCGGGAAGGTCGACGCGCTCGATCACGACCGGGTCGCGCGGCTTGTCCTGCGAGTCGGTCGGCACCGTCGAGATCGTGTCCGCCACGTCGATCCCGTCCGTGACGCGGCCGAACACGGTGTGCTTGCCGTCGAGCCACGGCGTCGCCTCGGCGGTGACGATGAAGAACTGGCTCCCGTTCGTGTTCGGGCCGGCGTTCGCCATCGCGAGCGCGCCGCGCTCGACCTTGTGCTCGTTGATCTCATCCTCGAACGAGTAGCCGGGGTCGCCGCTGCCGGTGCCCGTCGGGTCGCCTCCCTGGATCATGAAGTCCGGGATCACGCGGTGGAAGATGACGCCGTCGTAGAAGCCGTCGCCGGCGAGCTTGACGAAGTTGCCGACGGTCTTGGGCGCGTCCTCGTCGAAGAGCTCGATCGAGATCGGGCCGTGGTTCGTGTGGAGTGTGGCGTTGGTCATGGGCCAAGAGTACGGATCTAGGGCGCGAAGCGGGTCAGGAGCAGCGCGAGCCCGAGGTTGGCGGCGAAGCCGACGGCCGCCAGGGGCGGGCGGCGCAGCCACGCCGTTCAGGCGCTCGCTTGCGACGCCGACCAAAGAGGTCGTGCGGGCTTTGCCCGTGCGACCGTCTAAGCCGCGGGGATCTCGGTGTCGCTGCCGAGCTGCTTCTGCCACCACTCGGACTCGCGGCGCTGGATCTCGGTCTGTGCCTGTGCCACGTACGCGGCGAGCTCGGACTCCTGCTTGCCGAGCCGCTCCTCGAGCTCGGCGAGCATCGACTCGCGCCGCTCGAGCTTCTCGGTGCGGATCTCGACGTCCGCCTCGAGCCCCGCCTCGCGAAGCTCCAGGTCGGCCTCGCGCTCGTCCAGCTCCTTGATCCGGTCGCGGGTCGTCTCCTCCATCGCGGTGAGCCGCTTCTCGCGCCGGTCGGTCCGCTGCTTCTGCGAGTCGGTGACCGACTCGTAGCTCGAGAGCTCGGCTTCGCGCGCGGTGAGCTCCTGCTCCAGCGCGTTGAGCCTTCCGTTCCACTCCTCGAGGTCGCGGCCGCGGTTGGCGTTGCTCTCCTGGTGCGCGAGGTTGGCCTGGAGCCGGTGCAGCTCGGCCTCCTGCGCGATCAGCTCGGTCTCGCGCCGGTCGAGCTCCGCGGCGCGGGCGTCGGCGTGCTCAGCGAGCCGGGTCTTGTCGGAGATCTCACGCTCGTACCGCTCGGCGTCGGCCCGGATCTGCTCCTGCTTGAGCAGCAGCTGCGCCTCGCGCTCGCCGATCGCCTCGTCCTTGGCGGCGAGGCGGGAGGCCTCCTTCTTGATATCGGCCTCGCGCGTGCCCTGCTTGCGCTCGCGCTCGGCCAGCGCCTTCTCCTGGGCGCGCAGCTCGTTCTCGCGCTTGTCGTACGCGCGCTCGCGCCCCTGAAGGCGGACATCGGTCGCCTGCTCGCGGGTCGCGAGCTCGCTCTCCCTCCGCTCGAGCTTCTGCTCGCGGTCTGCGAGCCCGGCGAGCTGCTTGTTCAGGCCGGCGGCCGACTTCTCCCGCTCGCGGTCGGTCTGCGAGAGCTCCTGCATGCGCGCGTCCGCCTGCTGCTGCCGCTCGACCACCAGCTGGTGCTCCGCCGTCAACTCGGCCTGGAGATCGGCGACGCGGGCATGCTCGGCCTCGATCAGGTCACGCTGGTCGCGGATGCGCCGCTCGCGCTCCTCGAGCTCGCCCTGGAACTCGGTCAGCTTCGCCTCGCGCTCGTTGAGCTCCTTGGCGCGGTACGCGAGCTCGCTCTCGGCGCCGGCGTCGCCCTCGTGCTGCGCGGCCTGCTGCTCGAGCTGGGAGCGGAGCGCCTTCTCGCGCTCGTGCGCTGCCTCGAGCTCGGCCGTCAGCAGCTCGATCCCCTCGGCGCTCACCTCGCCCGAGGCTGCCGCGGCAACCGCCGCCGCCTCGACCGGGCTCGCCGCCGCTTCCTCGGCCTCGTTGGTCCGCCGGCGCTGCAGCTGGGCGCGCAGGCCGGTTCCGAAACCCTTCTCTGTCTCTGCTCCTTGACTGTCGGGATTGTCGGGCATCGTCGCCTCCGGTCCGGATTAGAAAATCTTCGAGAGGTTGAGGAACGCCGGCCCGAGGATGACGAGGAACATGGCCGGGAAGATGAAGAGGACGGTCGGGAACAGCATCTTGATCGGCGCCTTCATAGCCTTCTCCTCGGCGGCTGCCTGACGCTTCAGGCGGCTGTCGGTCGCCTGCACGCGCAGGATCCGCCCGAGGGAGATTCCGAGCTGGTCGGCCTGGATGATCGCGCGCACGAACGAGCTCAGCTCGTGGGTGCCCGCGCGCTCGGAGAGCTTCTTGAGCGCGTCCTGGCGCGACTCGCCGATCCGGATCTCGCTGAGCGTCAGCGCGAACTCGTCCGCGAGCGGGCCGGCCATGTGCTCGGTCAGCTTCACGATCGCCCCGTCGAAGCCCATTCCGGCCTCGACGCTCACGGCCATCAGGTCGAGCGCGTCCGGAAGCTCGGAGCGGATGCGCTCCTTGCGGCCCCGCGCCTTGTGCGAGACCACGAAGTCCGGGGCGATGAAGCCCAGGCCTGCAAGCGCGACGGAGAAGAGCAGCCCGCCGCCTGCCCCGGTCACGGCGCCGCCGAAGAGCGCGCCGACCACGAGTCCGACGAGCGCGAGGCCCGACTTGAACGCGAGGAACGTGTTCGGCGAGACGGTGCGCCCGAGCCCGGCGGCGAGCAGGCGGTTGCTGACGCCGTCGACCGTCGTCTTCGGATGCAGCTTCAGCGTCCATTTCGCGAGCCGGTTGCCGAGCGGGTTGAGGACGCGCTCGCGGAACGGCTTCGGCGCGTGGCCGAGGGGGGTCCGGAACGCGCCGTAGCGCGCGGCCCGGCGCATCGAGACGCGCCGCTCGCGGGCCGAGAGCGTGACCGCGTCGCCGATGAAGTAGGCGGACCCGGCGAGGCAGGCGAGGCCGAGCAGGATCACGACCAGCATCAGTGGACCTCCAGGTGCAGGAAGAAGGGAGTGGGTGTCGTCGGATGGCTCACGCGGCTACCCCTTGAACTGGACGATCCGTCGCAGGAGCAGGGATCCGAAGGCCATCATCACGAGGCCGATGAAGATCAGCTTGTGGCCCGTCGTCGTGTGGTAGAGCGGGTCCATGTAGCTCGGGTTCATGACCGTGATCGCGATCGCGATGAAGAACGGCAGGCCCACGAGCACGTAGGCGGACGCGCGCCCCATCGCCGTCAGTGAGCGGATCTTGCGGGCGAACTGCTGCCGCTGGCGCACGGTGTCGGCCACCATGTCGAACAGCCCCGCGAGGCTGCCGCCGACCTGGCGCTGGATCGTCACCGCGGTAATCACGAAGGAGAAGTTCTTCGAGCCGATCCGCTCGGCCGTCTCGGCGAGCGCGTCGTCCATCGGGCGCCCGAGCCGGGTGTCCGTGATGACGCGGCCGAGCTCCTTGCTGGCCGGCTCCTGGCCCTCGTCCACGATCGTCTGGATGCCCTGCTTGAAGCTGTGGCCTGCCTTGAGCGAGGCCGCGAGCGTGACGAGCAGGTCGGGGAGCTGGTCCTCGAAGGCCAGTATGCGGCGCTTGGCCTTGAGGGTCACCCAGACATAGGGGAGCATCGCGCCCAGGACGAACGCGATCAGCAGCCCGAGCGCCGAGCGCCCGCTCAGGAGCGCGAGGAACATGACGAGGAAGCCGACCCCGCCCATCAGGTAGACGAACTCGACCGTGCGCAGCGGCACGTCGGCCCGCTCGAGCCTGGTGTGGAGCTTCTTCCAGACGCCGCGGTGGCCGAACGCCTGCTCGGTCGCGCGGAAGAGCCCGGCGAACGCGGCAAGGCGCTCGCCCTTCTCGCGCCTGCCCTTCCGGCCCTTCGGGCCCTCGATGTGAGGGGCGAGCCGGCTCTTCACCCACGAGCCCTTTGCGCCCATGAGGAGGAAGCCAACCGCGCTGAGGACGAGGAACGCCACGAGCAGCGCGAGCATCAGCCCGCCGAACGGCGAGTAGAACGGGGAGGGGAGCCCCTTCGAGCCCTGGCTCGGAGCCGTGAGGTTGCCCGGGACCGTGAGGTCGGTCGAGGCCGCGCCCTCCGGGTCGAGCGAGACGCGGAGGTGCACCTTGTCGCCGGGCCGCGCGGCCGTGACGTAGTCGATCCGCCACGTCCTGCGGAGCTCGGACGAGATCGAGGAGTAGACGCCCTTGAGTGCCGAGCTGTCGGCCGTTCCGTGGAACGCGCCTCCGGTCGAGCGGGCCATCTGCTCGAGCGGCCCCTGGGTTGCCGTCGAGTCGCCGATTCCGATCGGGTAGACGAGCACCCCTGCCTTCTTGGCCTGGGCGAGGGCGTCCTTCAGCGAGGTCTTGCTGGAGACGTCCTGCCCGTCCGTGAGCAGGACGAGCACGCGTGCCCGGCCCTGCTGGCGCTGGAGCGCCTGGGTCGAGAGCGCGAGCGCGTCGTAGAGCGCGGTGCCGGACTTCGGGTCGACCGTCATCGTGCGCAAGGCGTCGTCGGCGTCGATGGTCGAGGACGAGAACTTCGTCAGCTCGACGGCGCTGGAGCCGAACACGACGACCGAGACGCGGTCGGAGCCGGCCTTGTCCGCCACGAAGGCCCGCGCGCCGGCGATCGCGTCGGCGAGCTTCGAGCCGGACATCGACTGTGAGCGGTCCACGGCGACGACGACGCTCTTGGCCGAGGCGAGGTTCTGCACATCCAGGCCGACGACCGGCTGTCCGTTCTCGCTCAGCGTCGGGGCCGCGTCGGAGGCGACGGGCGCGACGAGCGTCGCCCGGATCGTCGGGTAGCCGCTCGTGTCGACCCCGCGCAGCGTGATCGACGCGTCCGCGGACAGCGGGACGAGCAGGGCGACTACGGCGAGCAGTACGAGGATCCGGAGCAGCCGCCGGCGACTGGGCGTCGGCGGGCGGCTCACTCGAACCCGCCGTAGCTCGCGGCTGCGAAGTTCGGCCGGAACGTGCTCGCATCGCTGAAGAAGCTCGGCGGCAGCATCACGCCGTTCGCCGCCATCTTCTCGAGGAAGTGCGGCTTCAGGCCCGTGCTCTCGAGTGAGTTGAGGAGCCTGACCGGCTTGCCGGCGTCGCCGCCGTCCTCGTCCGGCGGGCGCGCGACGAAGATGTCCTGGAGCGTGATCACGTCCGACTCCATCCGCAGCACCTCGGTGATGTGGGTGATGCGGCGCGAGCCGTCGACCAGCCTCGCGATCTGGACGAGCAGGTCGAACGCGCTCGCGATCTGCTCGCGGATCGCGCGGTGCGGCAGCTCGACGCCGGCGGTGAGCACCAGCGTCTCGAGCCGCGCCAGCGCGTCGCGCGGGGAGTTCGCGTGGATCGTGGTCAGCGAGCCCTCGTGGCCCGTGTTCATCGCCTGGAGCATGTCCAGGGTCTCGGGGCCGCGGACCTCGCCGACGATGATCCGGTCGGGGCGCATTCGGAGGGCGTTGCGGACGAGCTCGCGGATCCGGATCTCGCCCTCGCCCTCGATGTTCGGTGGGCGAGCCTCGAGTGTGATCACATGGGACTGCTGGAGCTGGAGCTCGGCCGCGTCCTCGATCGTCACGATTCGCTCGTCGTCCGGGACGAAGGCCGACAGCGCGTTCAGCGTGGTCGTCTTACCGGTGCCGGTTCCGCCGGAGATCAGGACGTTGAGCTTCCCGCGGACGCACGCCGAGAGGAACTGCGCTGCCTCGGGCGTGGTCGTCCCGAACGAGATCAGGTCGTCGATCGTGTACGGGTCGCGCGAGAACTTCCGGATCGTGAGCGTCGGCCCGCGCAGCGAGAGCGGCGGGATGATCGCGTTGACGCGGCTGCCGTCCGGGAGACGCGCGTCCACCATCGGCGAGGCCTCGTCCACGCGCCTGCCGATCTGCGAGACGATCTTGTCGATGATCCGGAGCAGGTGGGCGTTGTC
This sequence comes from uncultured Actinomycetes bacterium, assembly GCA_963716865.1. Classification (GTDB taxonomy): domain Bacteria; phylum Actinomycetota; class Thermoleophilia; order Gaiellales; family Gaiellaceae; genus AC-32. The sequence continues at coordinate 848,919 of CAVQUF010000004.1, read as the reverse complement.
GACGAACGTCGCCTCCGACACCTCGATCTTGCCCTTGCGCTCGACGTAGACGCGGTCGTAGTTGTTGACCATGACCTCGGTGACCGAGTCGTCGCGGAGGAGCGGCTCGAGCGGTCCGTAGCCGAGGATGTCGTCGGTCAGCTCGCGCGTGACCTGACGGCGCTCCTCGCGGGTCAGCGGGGTGCGGTCGAGGGCGAGCTGCTCGGTGACGACGCGGAGGACCTTCTCCGCGATGTCGTCGTCGCTGGCCCCGTCCTGGCTCTTGCCGGCCGAGAAGAGCTGCGGCCCGAGCTTCGCGATGCACGCGTGGTGGATCCGCGTCTTGAGCTCGGCGTACGGATCGGGCTTCTTCTCGTTGACCTCGGGCTGCTGCCCCGCGAGCGCGTCGAGCGCGTCCGGGCTCTGGCCGTTGGTCGAGCCGGTCTGCCGGTTGATGCGGTCGTGGAGACCCATCGTCAGCTCCTCGAGAGCGTCGCCATGAAGCTCTTCTTCTGCTTCGCAGCGGCCTGGGCGGCGACGAGCTGCTTGGCCATCGCACGCACGGCGCGCGAGAAGTCAGCCTTCGAGTCCGAGAGCACGGCCGGGTTGCCCCGGTTGACCGACACCGGGACGATGCGGTCGCTCGGGATCTCGTAGGAGATCTCGCGCTCGAGTGCGGCCTCGACCTCCTTCGGCTTCATCCCGACCTTGGAGTTCGCCCGGTTGAGGACGAGCTTGATCCGGTCGGGTGGGAAGGAGAGCAGCTCCAGCGTCTGCAGGCTGAGCCGGACGTTCTTCAGCGTCGGCACGTCCAGCCCGCAGATGAGCAGGAGCTCGTCGGTGCGGTCGAGGGTGGCCAGCATCGGCCCGTGGAAGAACGGCGAGGTGTCGACGACGATCACGTCGTACGACTCACGCGCGACCTCCAGCAGCCTGGCCAGCTTGGCCTCGGTCACGAGCTCGGCGTCCTCGGGGCGAAGCGGCGCCGGCAGCACGTCCAGCCCGGAGGCGTGACGCGTCGTGTAGCCGGCGAGCTTCTCCGAGTCGAGCTCGCCCGGAGCGGTGACGAGGTCGTAGATCGTCTTCTCCGGCTCGATTCCCAGCATGATCGCGGCGTCGCCGAACTGGAGATCGAGGTCGAGCAGGAGCGCCCGCTTGCCCCAGTGCTTGGCGAGCGACGTGCCGAGGTTGGTCGCGGTGACCGTCTTGCCGGTCCCGCCCTTGGGCGAGAACACGGTCACGAGCCGGCCGTGCCGGCGCTGCGGGCCGCTCAGGCGCTTGCCCGCGTGGCCGGCCTTCCGGATCGAGAAGACGACGTTGTCGGTCAGCTGCGGAAGCAGCAGTACGTCGGCGATGTCGTGCTCGAGCGCTTCCTCGAGCAGCGCCGGGGAGCCGTTCGACGCGAGCAGGACGATCGGGGCCCGCGAGTGCTCGCGGATCGCCGCGAGCTCGTTCACCGGCAGGGTCGCCGAGCGCGTTGCGTGCAGGACGACCTGCAGGTGCCCGCCGGTCAGCGTCGAGGCGCCCTCCGTCACCTGGGCGGAGGAGCCGACGAGCTCGACCTCGGGGTGGTTCGAGAGAGCGTCCCGGAGGTCCGGCAGCCCGTCACAGTCGCCCGTGATGTAAATGCGGGCGCGCTCGCGTGTGGTGGTCTGGGTCTGGGTCTGTGTCTCGTCGGGCATCACTGGCCTCCCTTCAAGGCGGCGGCCAGCTGGCCCTTGCCGCTCAGGCCATCTCGCAGGATGGAGTTGAGCGACGTGATGCTCTCCGGGCTGTCGGCGGCGTGGATGACCGGCCGGAGCGCGAGCGACCAGTTGACTCCGTTCGAGCCGCTGGCCACGGTCGTGGTGAAGTTCAGCTTCTGCGCCTGCCGGTCGGTGACGGCGAGCATCACCGCGAAGTTGTTCTGCAGGTTGTTCGTGATCTTGCTGCCCGCAGCCGGAGCGTCAGGCGCGGTCAGCACCTTCAGGTTGCGGAGGACGACGCGCGTCACGTGGATCGAGTCCGGCGTGTTGCCGTCCGGGTACATGAACGTCGCCACGAGGTCGACGTGGTCGCCGTCCACGAGCGTGCCGGCGAGCGTCTGCTGGGCGTCTCCCTGGACCTGCAGGGCGCGGGTGGTGCCCTTGAGGTCGGCCCTGACGCCGTTCTCGGCGACCGGGTTGAAGCGCCGGGTCGTGATCTGCTCGCCCTGGAGCGTCTCCTGGGTGGCGACGAGGCTCGCGATCTGGTCCGGGCTGGAGATCGCGCCCGGAACGACGCTGCGCCTCGGGACGTCGATGCGGGAGAGCATGTGCGCCGCGTCGGCGCCGGTAGTTCCTTCGGGGATGTCCTCCTTGGCAACGAGCACCGTGACGTGGTCCTCGCTCCGCTGGACGTGCCGCTTGTAGCTCGTCACGTAGACACTCGTGAGGAGTGCGGCCACGGCCGCGAGGGCGACCGCGATCATGATGTTTCTCGCTCGATATGCCATGGCTCCGTTTCTTTCTCGGTTTGTCGGTCGGTTTGCGTGCTGGCTTTACAACTCTGTTGCCGCCGCGAATGTCGGCTGCCTCACTCCACCCTCTCCGTGGTCGTGCTCGTGAGCGTTCCCGTCTTGACGACCACGCCGAACAACCTGATCGAGTACGGGTAGGAGGCGCTGACGCGGACGTCCGATCCGGCGAGCCACGGTGAGCTCACCGCGACGCTGAGGTCGCTCTGGTTGAGGTCGGCCGCGGAGCTTCGGACTGCGCCGACGGTTGCACTCGTCGGGTTCGCCAGCTGCCGCGAGACCGCGCCCTTGCGTGCGCCGGCGCGGGTCGCGTCGGTCAGCGTGACGTAGCTGTTGAAGACGATTCCGAACTGGATGACCGCAAACAAAAGGAGAACGAGGATCGGCAGGGCGAGCGCGAACTCGGTCAGCGACTGGCCCTTCTCCGATCTGAGCTGGATTTTGCGGCGCATATTGGTCACGGGGGACTGCTTTCTGTTGCTTCGAAGGGAGTAGGGCCCCTTCCGGAGAAGGGGCCCCTTTCCGGAGAAACTTGCCTGCCTAGGGCAGGATGTTGGCAACGCTCTCGATCGCGTTCCGCACGTTGTCGGAGAGGAGCGTGATCGCTCCGATCACGGCCAGAGTGATGACTGCGAGCACAACTCCGTACTCGGCCATCGTCTGCCCCTCCTCGCGCCGGCGCAGCGAGTCGGCGGCGGCCTGCACGAAGGTGAAGAGCTTCAGCATCTGGTTCACCTCCCTTCTCACTTCGTCACGCACGCCAGCGCGTGCGGCCTGCCCACGGGGAAGGTCCGGGGATGTCGTCGGAGCCCTGTGAGGAGCCGGTTGATCCTTCGGGCGATTCGTTTGGTCACGCCGAGACACCTCCAGATTTCAATCGGCGTGGCCGCGCCGCCAAAAAGGCTCAGTTGCGCCGATATCGGTTCCGTTCGACCGCGCTACTCATCCCTCGATCTGGTGATTTCTGCGGGACATCCCTCGATCGGGGGAAGGCCCCTCGCCCGGAGGGTCGATATCGCTCCCGTTCGCAGCAGGTCAGCGGACATCGAGATCCGCGCCGATGTGGCGGCCTTCGGCGCCCGACCAAACGGGAGCAAGGCAATGCCACGCAACTCTCTGACCAGGCGACTTCTTCGCCACCTCCTCCTCGTCTCGCTGGCGGGCTGCTTCCTGGCCGTGTTCAGCCGGGGCTGGGACGAATGGGACGAAGGGAAAGAGCCCCAGCCGCAGCCTGCGCCGACGCCCGAGCCCGCGCAGCCCGCGCGCAAGGGCAAGACGCGGCGCTTCGGGATGGCCTTCTCCTTCTGCGCCCTCTTCTTCGCGGGCCTCGCCTTCTCGGCGGGTGCCGGCAACCAGGTGCAGGCGCTTCTCGACGACAACGGATCGGCCGTCGTCCAGGGCGCTGACGCCACCGCGACCACCACCGGCGCCGAGACGGACACGACCGCCACGACGACGACCGGCGCCGAGGATGCAACCCCGGCGCCCACCCCCGCCCCCGCCGCACCGGTGACCCAGCTTCAGAGCCACGTCAACGTGACGCCGTCCAAGCCGGCGCTGCTGTCCGCGCGGCCGATGGCCAACCGCGGATCGCTGAACACGCTCCGCGCGGTGCAGGCCAACACGGCGAAGCAGTCGGCGGCCAAGCGCGGGGCCGGAAAGCGCTCCCGCAAGGCGGCGCCCAAGAAGCTGCGCCAGAGGCTGCACAAGCACAAGAAGGCGCAGCCGCTCGACGGCGAGGCAAACCTGCCGGGTGCGACCGTCTGGCTCTACCAGCAGTCGCCTGACCCGACGCCTCCGGCCGCACGCCTCCGCCTGCGCTTCGCGCGCGAGCTGGTCGCCTCCTCACGGCAGGCGCACGTCGACTGGGCCCTCGTCCTCGCCGTGCTCCGCACCGAAGGGCACAGCGGGCGCGTTCCCGCCTCGCGCGCGACGCTGGGCGGGCTGGCGCTCCGGCTGGGCACGGTCGGAGGGCGCGTCAACGGCTGGGCCGCCGCGCTCTCGTTCTCGACCGACACCGCCTTCGCCGACCGGGTCGTGGCCCTGCGCCACTACTACCGCGCGGTCGGGCTCGCGAGCCTCGTCTACGGTCTCCGCTCGCAGAAGCGGGACCTCGAGGACCGCGTCCTGCACGACCCGCACCTGCAGATCTATTCGGGCGGGCGCCAGGACGTCGCCTCCCACAAGGTGGACGTCCGCGTCCTCGCAGTGATGCTCTACCTCGCCCAGACCTACCACGAGGTCACGGTCTCGTGCCTGATCAGCGGGCACCGGCTGTACGCCCGGCCGGGCGTGATCTCGGCGCACATCTACGGCCGCGCGGTCGACATCGCCGCGCTCGGCGGGGTGCCGATCTACGGGCACCAGCAGCCGGGCGGGCTGACCGAGCAGGCCGTCCGCAGCCTCCTGATGCTCCCGGGGAGGATGCTTCCGGCGCAGATCATCTCGTTGCTCGGGCTCGGCGGGCCTTCCTTCCCGCTGGCCAACCACTACGACCACATCCACATCGGGTACTAGGTGACTCAGCTGCCCCAGTTCGCGCTGGCGAGCGACGACGGAACCGTCGTCTGCGAACGGTGTCTCCTCGCGGAGACGCCGTTCGCGCGCCTGCGCGGCCTGCTCGGCAGGCGCGGCCTGCCGGCCGGAGAGGGCATCCTTCTCCGACCCGCGGCCTCGATCCACACCGCGTTCATGCGCTTCGCGATCGACGCGGTCTTCCTCGACCGCTCCGACCGCGTCCTCAAGGTCGCATCGACGATGCGGCCCTGGCGCCTCTCCTCGTGCCGCAAGGCGCGCTCGGTGCTCGAGCTCCCGGCCGGCGAGGCCTCCCGGAGAGGGTTGCGGCCGGGGATGTCGCTCACCCCGATCTGGCCCAAGCCCGCAGTCTGAGCACCGCGGCCCAAGTAACAGACTGTTACTAAGTGTTTGACGGCGCGGGTCGCTTCGCGCCATGGTTTCCCGCGTGGATCCCGCCCCGGTCAGCGCCGTGGCAGCGCGGGCGCGCTCGGAGAACTTCCCCGTCGCCTCGCTCCTCTTCCCGCGCGCAGTGAGGCCGCACCTGCGGGCGATCTACGGGTTCGCTCGTCTGGTGGACATCCTCGGGGACGAGTACCTAGGCGAAACGCTCGACACACGCGACGTCGTAGGCGACCGGCTGGCGGCGCTCGACGAGCTCGAGGGCGAGCTCGACGCCTGCTACGAGGGCGAGCCGTCGTGGGCGGTGATGATCGAGCTGCAGCCGACGATCCGGGCCTGCGGCCTCCCGCGCGAGCCGTTCCTGCGCCTGATCGAGGCGAACCGGATCGACCAGCGGATCTCCGAGTACGAAACCTGGGCCGACCTGAAGGGCTACTGCGTGCACTCCGCCGACCCGGTCGGCCGCCTCGTGCTCGGTGTGCTCGGCCGCTCCTCCGAGCCGGAGCTGCTCGCGCTCTCCGACGACGTCTGCACCGGCCTCCAGCTCGTCAACTTCCTGCAGGACGTCCCGCGCGACCTCGCGCTCGGGCGCGTCTACCTACCGGCCGTAGACCGGCGCGGTTTCGGCGTGACCGAGCTCGCCGAGCCGAACGAGCCGCTCCGCCGTTTGCTCGTGTTCGAGGCCGAGCGGGCCCGCGGCCTGCTCGCCTCCGGCGAGGACCTGCGGCGCAGGATCGGCGGTCGCAACGGCCGGGCCGTGGGGGTCTTCGCCCGCGGCGGGCTGGCGGCGCTCGAGGCCCTGGAGCGCGCGGACTGGGACATCTTCGGCGGCCGGCCGCGCCCCTCGCGCGCCCGCCTCGCGCTGGCGGCGATCCGGTGAACGTCGAGACCGCCTACACCGAGGTCGAGCGGACGACCCGCCGCGAGGCGCGCAACTTCGCCTACGGGATCATGGTCCTGCCGCGGCCGAAGCGGCGCGCGATCGCCGCGATCTACGCGTTCGCCAGGCGCGTGGACGACATCGCCGACGGCGAGCTTCCCGACGACGAGAAGCGCGTCCGCCTCGAGCAGCTGCACGCCCGGCTCGACACCCCGCCGGAGGACGACGCTGCGTTCGTCGCGCTCGCCGACGCGCGCTCGCGCTACGCGATTCCCGCCGGGGCGCTGCACGACCTCGTGGACGGCGGCCTCCAGGACACCGAGCAGCGCCGCTACGCCGATCTCGAGGGGCTGCTCGGCTACTGCAGGCGGGTCGCGGGCGCCGTCGGCGTCGCCTGCGTCGCCGTGTACGGCTCGGAGGACGTCGAGCGGGCCGGGACGCTCGGCGTCGCGCTCCAGCTGATCAACATCATCCGCGACGTCCGCGAGGACTGGGACCTCGGCCGCGTCTACCTGCCGCAGGACGAGCTCGACGCCTACGGCGTCTCCGAGGACGACATCGCGGCGGGGCGCGTGACCCCGGAGTGGCGCGCGCTGCTCGGCTTCCAGGCCGCCCGCGCACGCGCGTACCTGGAGGACGGGATCGAGCTGCGAGCTTCGCTCGACGGTCGCAGCGCCGCCTGCGTCAACACGTTCGCGGGCCTGTACCGTGCGACACTTGACCGCATCGAGGCTCGTGGATTCGACGTGTTCGACGGCTCGCTCCGGCTCTCGCCGCTGACGAAGCTGCGCATCGTGGGGGCCGGGCTCCTGCGATGAGCGACGTCGCTTGCGATGTCGCATTCAGGCCGAGTCGGCTTCGCTGGCTCGGCCGTCTGCGCAGCTCGCCAGATGCGCCTGAACCGCAGGTCGCGCGATGAGGGCTGCGGTCGTGGGGGGTGGGCTCGCCGGCCTCAGCGCCGCGCTCGAGCTGGTGGACGCCGGCCACGAGGTGTCGCTCTACGAGGGCCGTCCGACGCTCGGCGGCGCCGTCCAGACCCTGCCGCGGCGCGAGGGCGACCCCGAGCCGCCACCGGACAACGGCCAGCACATCGCGCTCGGCTGCTTCACGGAGTACCTGCGCTTCCTGTCGCGGATCGGCGAGGCCGGCTCCGTGCACAGGCAGCCGCTCGAGCTGACCGTGATCGACGAGCGCGGCCGCGCGGCAGAGATCAAGCGCTCGGGCCTTGCCCTCTTGCGCTACCGGCACCTCTCGTTCGGCGAGCGGCTGAAGGTCGTGCAGGCGCTCGCTCGCTGGAGCGGGAGCGCGAGTAAGGCGACGTTCGCAGAGGAGCTCCGCGCTCGGGGTCAGTCGCAGCGTGCGGTCGAGCGCTTCTGGGACGTGTTCATCCGGCCCGCCCTCAACCTCCGCGCCGAGGAGGCGAGCGCCGAGGCGGGCGTCTTCACCGTCAGGACCGCGCTGCTCGGAAGCCGGCGCGACGCAGATCTCGTGCTCCCCGTCAGGCCGCTCGGCGAGATGCACGGCGAGGCGGCCGGCCGTACGCTGGAGGCGGCCGGCGCGACCGTCGAGACGGGCGCACGCGTGGAAGACCTCGGGAGCCTCGACGCCGACGCCGTGGTGGTCGCCGTCCCGCCCGTGGAGTCCGCGCGCCTGCTCGGCGAGCCCGAGCCGGAGCTGGAGTACTCGCCGATCGTGAGCGTGCACCTGCTGTTCGACCGCCGCCTCCTGGAGCAGCCGCTCGCGGCGCTGCTCGCCAGCCCGGCGCACTGGGTGTTCGACCGAGGCAGGCTCACCGGGCAGGAGCCGGACCAGGGCCAGTACCTCACTGTGGTCTCCTCCGGCGCGCCCGAGCTGGAGGCGCTGCGTGGCCGCGAGCTGGTGGAGCTGATCGCCGGTGCGGTGACCGAGCGGCTCGGCCCTGCCGAGCTTCACTGGTCGCGGGTCAGCCGAGAGCCCGAGGCGACGATCGCGGTCCGGCCGGGGAGCGAGGGGCGGCGGCCCGGCGCACGAACCGACCGGGAGAACGTCACGCGCGCAGGCGCCTGGACCGGAACCGGCTGGCCGCCGACGATGGAGGGAGCGGTCCGAAGCGGCCGCGCGGCCGCGCGCGCCCTGGCAAGCTCGCGTAGGGAGGTGGCGGCGTGACGATCGCAACCGAGGGCATCGAGACACGCCTGGACTCGGCGATCGACGCGGCGACGAAGCGGCTGCTCGAGCTCCAGAACCCGGGCGGCTGGTGGGTCGGCGAGCTCGAGTCGAACGCGACGATGATCGCGCAGCACCTCTTCTGGCACCACGTGCTCGGCCTGCGCACCCCGGAGCTCGACCGCAAGATCGCGAACGAGCTGCTCGCGCGGCAGCGTGACGACGGCACCTGGTCGATCTGGTTCGAAGGCCCGCCGGACCTCTCGACCTCGGTCGAGGCCTATGCGGCGCTGAAGCTCGCGGGGGTCGACTCGGGCCCTCGGGCGCGCGAGTTCATCCGCTCGCGCGGCGGCATCCCGCGCACGCGGATCTTCACGAAGTGCTTCCTGGCGCTCCTCGGCCAGTGGCCGTGGCAGCGGATCACGCCGATCCCGGTCGAGCTAGTCCTCCTCCCCGCTAACGCGTACGTGTCGATCTACAACTTCTCCTGCTGGGCGCGGGGCACGTTCGTCCCGCTCGCCGCCTGCCGGGCGCTTCGACCCGTGCGTGGATCGGACGTCGACCTGCGGGAGATCGGCGCCCGCCCCGGCAAGAGCAAGGCGCCGCCGCCGCTCTCCCGGACGAAGCGGGTCGCGCTCGCGGAGGCCGAGCGGTGGGTGCGGGCGCACCAGGAGGCCGACGGCTCCTGGGGCGGGATCCAGCCGCCGTGGGTCTGGTCGATCCTGATGCTCGCGGCGCTCGGGCACGGCTTCGAGGACGAGACGCTCAGGCGCGCCGTCGAGGGCTGGGAGGGCTTCACGATCGACGAGGGCGACCGGCTTCGTCCCGAGGCCTGCCAGTCGCCGGTCTGGGACACCGGCCTCGCGACGCTCGCGCTGCGTGACTCCGGCCTCGGGCCCGAGCACCCGGCGCTCGTGCGCGCGGCGGACTGGCTGATCGGCGAGGAGGTCACCGTCCGCGGGGACTGGGACGTCAGGCGGCCCGACCTCGCCCCGGGCGGCTGGGCGTTCGAGTTCGAGAACGACCTCTACCCCGACGTCGACGACTCCGCCGTCGTCGCCCTTGCGCTGCGCCGCTGCCACCGCGGCCACGAGGCAGTCGAGCGCGGCCTTGCCTGGACCGCGGGGATGCAGTCGCGCAGCGGCGGCTGGGGCGCCTTCGACGTCGACAACGAGGCGTTCTGGCTCTACAAGCTCCCGTTCTGCGACTTCGGCAAGGTCACGGACGAGCCGAGCGCCGACGTCACCGCGCACGCGCTCGAGGCGCTCGCCCCGGAGGCCGGCTACGACGACGCCGTGCGCCGCGGGCTCGACTGGCTCCTCGCCGAGCAGGAGGCGGACGGCTCGTGGTTCGGCCGCTGGGGCGTAAACCACGTCTACGGGACGGGAGCCGCCCTGCCGGCGCTCGAGGCCTGCGGGGTCGATCCGGGCCGGCCCGAGGTGCGGCGGGCGGTCGCATGGCTCGACTCCGTCCAGAACGAGGACGGCGGCTTCGGCGAGGACATCCGCTCCTACGCCGACCGGTCCTTCCGCGGGCGCGGGGCCAGCACGCCTTCCCAAACCGCATGGGCGCTATTAGCCTACGTCGCTGCAGGGGAGGCGAAGGGCCGCGCAACCAGGCGAGCCGCCGAGTGGCTCTGCGCCGCGCAGGACGACGACGGTGACTGGGAGGAGCACCACTACACCGGGACCGGCTTTCCGCTTGACTTCATGATTCGCTACCACCTCTACAGGCTCCACTTTCCGCTGCTCGCTCTCGGTCGTCTACGAGAAAGGCTCTCCCGATGAAATTCCCGCTCGCCCCGACCGTCCAGATCGCCGGCTACGTCGCCAAGAACCAGCGCGGGGGCAAGCGCTACCCGCTCGTGCTGATGCTCGAGCCGACGCTCGCGTGCAACATCGCCTGCATCGGCTGCGGGAAGATTCGCGAGTACGAGTCGAACAAGGCGCGGCTCTCGGTCGAGGAGTGCATCGACGCCGGCGCGCAGTGCCCGGCCCCCGTGGTCTCCATCTGCGGCGGCGAGCCGCTCGTCTTCAAGGGGATCGAGGACGTCGTGGCCGGCTTCCTAGACCTGAACAAGAACATCGAGCTGTGCACCAACGCTCTACGGCTCGAGCAGTTCCTGGACGTCTTCGAGCCGAACAAGCGCCTCACGTTTGTCGTGCACCTCGACGGGATGCGCGAGATCCACGACTACATCTGCGACTACCCCGGCCTCTGGGACGTCGCGGTCGGCGCGATCGTCCACGCCCGCGCGCGCGGCTTCCGCGTGACGACGAACACGACCGTGTTCAAGGAGACGGCAGTCGAAGATGTGATCCAGATGATGGATTACCTCACCAACGAGGTCGGCATCGACGGGATGCTCGTCGCGCCCGGCTACCAGTACTCGCAGATCGACCCGGCCCTGACGATGACGCGCGACGAGCACGAGGAGAAGTTCCGCGCGATCCGCGCGGCGGCGCGCACGAACGGGTACCGCTGGCTGGCGAGCCCGATCTACCAGGACTTCCTCTCCGGCGACCGCAAGCTTGCCTGCGCTCCGTGGGGCTCGATCACGCGCAACCCGTACGGCTGGAAGGGGCCGTGCTACCTGCTCACGGACGGGATCTTCCCGACCTACGACGCGCTGCTGGAGGGGATCGAGTGGGACGACTACGGGCCCGGCAACGACCCGCGCTGCGAGCACTGCGGGATCCACTCCGGGTTCGAGCCGTCGGCCGCGTTCGAGGCCGCCAGCAGCATGAGGGAAGGCGTTCGCAGCGCCGCATGGACGCTGACGGGGTAACGCTTGCCTGCGCGACGGCGGCCGAGCTGCGCGCCGCGCGGCGTGCCGGGGCGCGCTCCGTGCTCGTGGGGCTCGGCGCCGCGAACGGCGTCCCCGAAGGCGCGCTCGTCTCCTTCGGCCTCGCCGGCGCGCTGCGGGACGGCCTGCCCTCCGGGACGGTGCTCGACGCGACCCGCGTCGTGGACGGCGCCGGGTCCGTGCTCTGGGAAGGCGAGCCCCTCGGCGTTGCGGGCGCGCGGCCGGCGACGATCCTGGCGGGCGAGGAGATCGTGGACGGCCCCGAAGAGCGGCGCCGGCTCCACGAGCTGACCGGCGCAGATGCGACCGACCTCGAGAGCGGCCCGCTCGCGCGGACCGGCCGCCTGCGAGGCGTGCTGCGCGCCGTGAGCGACACTCCGGACAGGCCGCTGAACGGGATCACCGGCGCCGTCACGAGCGACGGCGGTTACGACTGGACCGGGCTCGCGCGTGCGTTCGCCCGGGAGCCGCGCGGTGTCGCGCGGGCGGCCGGTGACGCGCGGCGCGCGCTCCGCCGGCTGACAGCCGCGACCAGGGAGTGGGCGTGAAGCGCGTCCTCCTCGCAGCCCCGCGCTCGTTCTGCGCGGGCGTCGACCGTGCGATCGAGATCGTCGAGCGCCTGCTCGAGCAGCACGGCCCGCCCGTCTTCGTGCGGCACCAGATCGTCCACAACGACCACGTCGTGAAGCGGCTCGAGCGCCTCGGCGCCGTCTTCGTGGACTCCGAGGACGACGTGCCGAAGGGGGCGATCTGCGTCCTCTCGGCCCACGGCGTCGCGCCCTCGGTGCGGGAAAACTGCGAGCGGCGCGGCCTGGTCGTCGTGGACGCCGTCTGCCCGCTCGTCTCGAAGGTGCACGCGGAGGCGCGGCGCTACGCCGACAGCGGGCACCTCGTCGCGCTCGTCGGCCACATCGACCACGTCGAGGTGATCGGCACCCGCGGCGAGCGACCGGAGTCGACGGTCGTGATCGAGTCGCCCGAGGACGCCGCCAAGCTCGACACCAACGGCAAGCCGGTCGCGGTGATCACGCAGACCACGCTCTCGCTCGACGACGTCGCCGAGACGGTCGACGCGCTCGCCGAGCGCTTCGGCGATCTCCGCCGGCCGGCCGCCGACGACATCTGCTACGCGACCCAGAACCGGCAGGACGCGGTCAAGGCGATGGCCGGCCACGGCGCCTCGCTGATCCTCGTGATCGGATCGGACACGAGCTCGAACGCGAAGCGGCTCGTCGAGGTCGCCGAGAGGTCAGGGGCGAAGGCGCTGCTGATCGACGGCGAGAGCGGCCTCGACCCCGACCTTCTGACCGGGCACGAGGCGGTCGGCCTCACGGCCGGAGCATCGACCCCGGAGGAGCTGGTCGCGCTCGTCCTGCGCAGCCTCGCCGCCCTCGGCTACGACGAGCTCGAGGAGATCGAGGTGGCCCGTGAGGACGTCCACTTCCGCCTGCCGCGCGAGGTGGCCGTTAGATGACCAGCGTGGAGGTCCCCTACTCGATCGCGTCGGCGCTGCCGTCGCTGACCGTGCTCGACATCACGAACGACGTCAAGCGGGAGCTGCGGGTGTCCGGCCACGAGAGCGGGATCGCCTACGTCTCGCCGCTCGACGATGTCGCGCTGGTGCGCGTGCAGGAGCGCGAGAGCGGGTTCTTCACCGACCTGGAGGAGCTGCTCACCCGGCTCGTGCCCCAGGACGAGCGCGAGCGGGAGCGCCTGCTCTGCCTCCTGCTCGGTCCGCGCACCGAGCAGATCCCGTTCGCGGACGGCGAGCTCCGCCTTGGCCAGTGGCAGCGCATCCTGCTGCTCGGCTTCGAGCGGCCCTCCCAGCCCCGCTGGGAGCTCACGCTTCTCGGCTAGCCGAGCGGGCTAGAGCCGACTTTGTAACAGACTGTTACTTGGATCGCGCGGTTCCGGTTTGAACTGAACGGGTCGCGTTCGGCAGACTGTGGGAGTGCAGCGTGTCCGGCGGCACCAGCGCATCTCTTCAGCTCTCGCCTTCGGCCTGCTCGCCCTCATCGCCGAGCTCGCCGGCCGCAGCCTCACCCACCGTCTGAACGTCGGTAGCCACGTCGCCACTCCGAGCTACGCGGGCGCCGACTACTACCCGTTCCTGCTCGCCGCGGTGAAGCTGGGGGTCGCGCTCCTCCTGGCCCGGCTCGCGTGGCGCTTCGTGCGCGCGCGGACGGCAGCGAAGGGAGGACGGCGCCTGCTCGCCGCGCGCGGGAAGCGGCCGCGGCCTCTGCCGAGGATGCGGTTGGAGCTGTCACCGCGACTCTGGCTCGCGGCGTTCGTCGTCACCTCGGCCCTCTACCTCGTCCAGCGCGATGCGGAGCGCGCGGCGGTCGGCCGCTGGCCGCTCCTGGCGCCCTGGCTGCACACCTCCGCGCTTCCCGTGTTCGCGGTGCTCTCCGTGCTCGTCGCGGTGGCGTGGAGCGCCGTCTCACGGTGGCTGAACGAATACGAGCGCTACGCGCAGGACACCTGCGCCCGCGCCAGCCGGCCCGACGCCGCGCCGCCCCCGCACGCTTACGGGAGCGAGCGGGTGGCCCTCACGCCGCGGAAGCTCTTCGGCCTCGCGTTCGAGAGCCGGCCGCCTCCGCTCGCCGCCTAGCCCGCGGTACACCTAGACGCCCGCGGGCTCGGTGTCGGCACCAAGCATGCGGAGGTGGAGATGAGCACACAACTTCTGAGCGAGCGCGCGGTCGTCCGTGGACGCCGGTCCGCGCGTGCATGGGCAATAACCGGCCTCGGCCCTGCGGCGATGCTCGCCGGGGTCGTCTGGGCCTTCGTCCAGCCCGACCGGGTCACGCTGCTGCACCCGAGCGGGCAGGGCTTCTGGTGGCTCGCGGTCGAGCCCCCGATCCTGGTCGTCCTGGCCGGAATCGTCTTCGCGCTGTTCGTCGCGCCGGGCGTGGTCGAGGACCTCGAGGCACACGAGGAAGAGAGCTGATGCTGCCTCCGGCCGAGCACGTCCACTGGATGTTCGCGACGGGCTTCCTCCTGCTCGGGCTCTGCCTGCTCGCGGAGGCGATCGTCGGCCGGGAGGTCTGGCGCCGCCGCGCCTGGCGGGCCTACCTCTGGCCGAGCCTGATCTTCGCGATGGGCGTGCTGATGTGGCCGGTGATGGTCTTCTTCACGAACTCGATGATCCACATGGTCGCCCACGGCTCGTGGGCGCAGGTGCTGATGCTGGCGGGCGGTGCCGAGCTCGGCCTCATCCGCGGCAAGCTGCACAGTCCCTACTGGCGTCTGACGATGCCGCTGGCGCTGTTCGTCTCCGGCGCGGCGCTCCTGGTCCACGAGCAGAACAGCTGGTTCTTCGAGCGCTCGGCGTTCCTCCACCATGCGCTGGGCTGGCTGCTGATCGTGGCCGCGATCTTCCCGCTCGTCTCGGTTCTCCGGCCGCACGCGAGGGTCTGGCGCTCCGGGTTCGCGCTCACGATCGTCGTCGTCGCCGTTCTCCTCTACTGCGACCGGGACGTGGCGCCCGTGTTCGGCCACCTCTCTCCCCTGGCGGGGCAGCAGCACCGGTGAGACGCCTCCAAGTAACAGTCTGTTACTTGCTCGGGGTTGCGCTCGTGATCCCGGCGGTTGCGTCCGCGCACGCGACGCTCACGAAGACGCAGCCCGCATTCACCCAGCGCCTCGCCCGCTCACCGACGATCGTCCTGCTCCGATTCGACCAGAGCGTCGAGGCGCTGCCGAACGCGATCACGGTCTACACGGCGAAGGGCCGTGTCGTCTCCGGACAGGCGCGGCCGGGCAAGGACAGCCGGGTCGTGACGGTGCCGGTGCAGCGGCTGCCGCGAGGCGGGTACACGGTCCGCTGGCGCGTCGTCTCGGCCGACAGCCACGTCGTCGCGGGCGTCTTCACGTTCGGCGTGCGGCATCGGGCGCCGCCGGCCACCCAGGCCTTCGGCGCCTCGGGCCCGACGACGCGCGAGCACATCGTCCGCTGGCTGTACTTCCTCTCGCTCGCCCTCGTCATCGGCGCGCTGGGGTTCCGGCTGCTGATCGTGCGCGGGCCGCTGCCGGCACGGGCCGAGCGGCGCTTCTACCAGTTCGCCGGCGTCGGCGCGATCGCCGCGATCGAGGTCGGGGTGCTCGCGTTCCTGCTCCGGGCCGAGGACGCCCTCCAGCTTCCGTTCGTCGACTTCCTCTACGGCGATCTCGCCCCGCTCGCGGGCGGAACGCGCTTCGGGACCGCGTTCGTGGCGATGACGCTCGGGTTCGCGCTCGTGACCGCGCTGCTGTTCCTCGCCTGGCTGACCGACCGGCGGGCGCTCCTCTGGGCGGCGTTCTTGCTCTCGCTCGGCTTCGCCTCCGGGCTCTCGCTCTCGGGCCACTCGGCCGTCGACCCCGGCTCGTCCTGGCTCTCGGAGCTCGCCGACTGGGCGCATCTCGCGGCGGCCTCGCTCTGGGTGGGCGGGCTCATCCAGCTCGCGTTCGTGGTGTGGCCGCTCGCGCCGGACCTGCGCAGGAGCGCGTTCCTGCGCTTCTCGAAGCTCGCGACGGTGCTGATCATGATCCTGCTCTCGGCGGGGATCTACCTGAGCGTGATCCGGCTGCCGCGCCTCGCCGACCTCTGGAGCGAGAGCTACGGGCAGGTGCTGCTGGTCAAGCTCGGGCTCGTGTCGCTCGCGCTGCTCTGGGGCGCGGGGCACCACTTCGTCGTCCGGCCTGCCCTCGAGCGCGGGGCGGAGCCGTTCGCGTTGCTGCCGCGGAGCCTGATCGGCGAGAGCGCGGTCGGGATCGCGATCCTGCTCGTGGCGGCCGTACTCGTCGAGTCGAAGCCGCCGCCCCAGCCCGTGCCGACGGCGCCGGTCGCGCAGCGCGCCCCGGCCCCGCAACGCTAGCCTCGGCGCATGCGATGGGCGATCTCGGGCGGCGCGGGCTTCCTCGGCCTGCACCTTGCGCGGCGGCTGCTCGCCGGGGGAGACGACGTGCGGACGCTCGACCTCGCGCCGCTCGACGACGACGAGCTCGAGCGCGAAGTCGAAGAGCTGCGCGGCGACGTTCGGGACCAGGCCGCCGCGGCCAGGCTCGTCGACGGCGCCGACGTACTCGTCCACGCGGCGGCGGCGCTGCCGATCCAGGCCTCGCGCGAGGCGATCCGCTCGGTCAACGTCGACGGAGCGGCGGTGACGCTCACGGCCGCGCTCGAGGCAGGGGTGCGGCGCGCGATCCTCGTCTCGTCCACGGCCGTCTACGGGATCCCGAAGCACCATCCGCTCCGGGAGGACGCTCCGCTCGTCGGCGTCGGGCACTACGGCGAGTCGAAGATCGAGGCCGAGCGCGTGGCCCACCGTGTCGGCCGGCGCGGGCTGGAGGTGGTCGTCCTCCGCCCGAAGACGTTCATCGGCCCGGAGCGGCTGGGCGTCTTCGAGATCCTGTTCGACTGGATCCGGGAGGGCCGCCGGATCCCGATCCTCGGCGACGGCTCGAACCGCTACCAGCTGCTCGCGGTCGAGGACCTCGTCGAGGCGACCGTGAGCGCAGCGTCAGCCGACGCCGCGGGGGAGACGTTCAACATCGGCGCGGCCGAGTTCGGCACCGTGCGGGCCGACCTGGAGGGCCTGATCGGCCACGCGGGGTCGAGCAGCCGGCTCCGGCCCGTTCCCGCCCGCCCGGCCGAGCTCTCGCTCCGCGCGCTCGAGCTCGCCCGGCTCTCGCCGCTCGCGGAGTGGCACTACCGCACGGCGCACCGCGACTCCTACGTCGACGTCTCGAAGGCTCGGCGCGAGCTCGGCTTCGAGCCGCGGCTCTCGAACGTCCAGGCCCTCTGCGAGACCTACGACTGGTACGTGGAGAACCGGGAGCACCTGGGCAAGGCCGGCCTCACCCACCGCGTCCCGTGGGACCAGCGGGCGCTCGGGCTGCTCAAGCGCCTGAGCTAGGTGCGCTTTCTATCCATGCAGAGCGGTTCGACCGGTCATTTCAGACGGACGCACGGGCAGAGCCCGCACGTCCTGATGACGGCATCGCAAGCGACGCCTTAGTCGCCGTCGCCGTAGTCGTCGTCGGCCAGGAGGTCGCTCCAGGAGACGTCCGACCACGAGACGTCGGACCAGGAGACGTCGCTCCAGGAGACGTCCGACCACGAGACGTCGGACCAGGAGACGAGCGACCACGCGGCGCCCGCCCAGCCGTCCGACCACGAGACCGCGTCCCACACCGGCGAGGCCTGTACCGCCTCGAGCCAGGCCCCGTCGTCGAAGACGAGGCCTGGCCCTGAGGGGTCGGCGACCAGGAACGAGTCGAGCGCGAGGTTCGGGTTCGGCGGCTTCCGAGCATCCGCGGCGTCGGGGGCGTAGACCTCTCCGACCCCGGCGGCGAGCGAGCGCACCCTCCGGAGATCCCGCGCGCCGAGCATCAGGGCGCCCTTGACGCAGTCCGGCGACAGCCTGGGGTTCAGGGCCAGCAGGTCGGCTGCGATCCCCGCCACGATCGGCGACGCGAGCGAGGTGCCCGAGAGGGTCGCGTACGTGCCGCTCGAGGTCCTCGTCACGCGTCCCCTCCGGGCGAGCGTCGAGCCGCTCGGGACCGGCCCGGTGATCTCGCGGCCGGGCGCGACCAGCTCGGGCTTGGCGAAGCCGTCGTACGTGTAGCCCCAGGACGACCAGCTCGGCACGTCGGCCCGGTCGGGGCTCGCGGAGCCGTGCAGGTCGAGCGCTCCGACCGTGATCACGAACGGGTCGTTGGCGGGCGCGTAGCCCATCCGCACCGGGCGATGCGAACTCCTTCCGTCGTTTCCGGCCGAGGTCACGACGACCACGCCGGCGAACCAGAGCTTCTCGACGGCCTTGTCGAGCGGGTCCCAGCGGAAGCTGGAGATCGTCGAGGAGTGGAGCGAGAGGTTGGCGACGCGGATGTCGTATCGGTCCTTGTTGCGCAGGATCCACCCCGCCGCCCGGATCACGTCGCTCGTCCTGGCCATCCCCTGGTCGTCCATCACGTCGAGGGCGACGATCCCCGCCGACGGCGCCGCGCCGGAGTACCTGGGCGCCGAGCCCGCGGCCAGGCCGGCGACCATCGTCCCGTGTCCGTAGCCGTCTCCCCTGGAGTTGTGCGGCAGCGAGGTCAGGTCGACCGCGGCGAGGACGCGGTCCCCGAAGTCGCTCCGGCCCGAGTCGATCCCCGAGTCCACGAAGGCGATCGTCGGAGTGGGGCCGAGGGTCGAGCTCGTGGGCGGCCAGAGTCGATTGACGCCGACCGCCCGCGGCCAGAGCTCGCCCGAGCCGCTGCCCGAGTCCTTGAATGTCGTCCTGTCGAGCACGACCGAGGTGTCCGGGGTGATCACGAGGCCGGGCTGCGCCGCGAGCCTCGGGAGATCCGCCGCGCGGAGACTGCCTGCCACCCCGCCGACGACGTCCAGCCGGACGCTCGTGTCCCCGTAGCGGTCGAGCGCGCTCTGCGCGTCCCCGGAACCGCCGTCGCTGCGCACGATCACGGCGACCGAGGCGTCCGGCGTGCGGTCGGCCGCGCGTCCGAGCGAGGGCGCGAGGTAGCTCGGGTGCGAGGCGTGGGACCCGCCGCCGGCCGTGGCCGTGAGCGGGGCCGCA
Source organism: uncultured Actinomycetes bacterium (assembly GCA_963716865.1). Taxonomy (GTDB): domain Bacteria; phylum Actinomycetota; class Thermoleophilia; order Gaiellales; family Gaiellaceae; genus AC-32. Next base: position 830,137 of record CAVQUF010000004.1, on the reverse strand, counting down.
AGTGCGAGCACGAGCAGCGCCAGGAGGCTGTGCCTGACGCCCGGTCGGACCGTCCAGGGCCCGTCTAGGCGGAAGCCGCCGCCCGAACCACCGCCGATTGTCCGCAGCCCCATCAAACCCCTTTCCATCCGGGCGCGTCCTCGTCGCCCGGAGTGCCCTGAACGTATGCGCAACCCGTTTTGCGTCCCATCACCCCGAAAGGTGAATTGCGCGAGATTCCCTCGTTCGAGGGATCGAGAGCAGCCCGGGGCCCCTGCCTATACTCGCGGCCAGTGCAGGACCTCGCCGGCTACCGCGACCGCTTCCCGATCCTGGCGGAGACGACGTACCTGATCAACCACTCGCTCGGCGCGATGCCCGCCGCCGCGGAGGAGCGCCTGCTCGAGTACGCGCGCATGTGGAGGACCCGCGGCATCCGCTCCTGGGAGGAGGGCTGGTGGGACCTGCCGCTCACGATCGGCGACCAGATCGGCCGCCTGATCGGCGCCCCGCCGGGCACGGTCTCGATGCACCAGAACGTGACGATCGCCGAGGCAATCGTCCTCTCCTGCTTCCGGTTTTCAGACGGCCCCGGCGAACGCCGCAGGATCGTCTACGAGGCGGGCAACTTCCCCTCGGTGCGCTACCTCTACCAGGCCCAGGCGGACCGTGGCGCGGAGATCGTGGTCGCCCCGGACGACGCGGGCGTGGTCGAGGCGATCGACGAGCGCACGCTGCTCGTCCCGGTCACGCACGTCCTCTTCAAGACCGGCGAGATCCAGGACGTCGAGGCAATCGTCGCCCGGGCGCACGAGTCCGGCGCGCTCGTCGTGCTCGACGCGTACCAGTCCGTCGGCACGGTTCCGCTCGACGTGACCGCGCTCGGGGTCGACTTCGCCGTCGGCGGCTCCGTCAAGTGGCTCTGCGGCGGACCGGGGGCCGCGTGGCTCTACGTGCGACCCGATCACCTCGAGCGGCTCGAGCCGGCGCTGACCGGCTGGCAGGCGCACGCGCACCCGTTCGACTTCGAGCCGGAGCAGGACTACGCGGAGGGCGCGGCCCGTTTCCTCACGGGGACGCCGAACGTGCCGGCGCTCTACGCCGCGAGCGCCGGGTACGACGTGATCGAGGAGATCGGCGTCGACCGGATCCGCCTGCGCTCGATCGAGCAGACGACGCTGCTGATCGGGCTCCTGGAGGAGGCGGGCTTCGATGTGGGAAGCCCACGTGACCCGGCCCGCCGCGGCGGCACGGTGGCCGTGCGCACGCCCGAGTTCGAGGCGGTCTGCGCGGAGCTGGCCGCGCGCGACATCCTCTGCGACTCCCGTCCGGACGTCGGGCTCCGGCTCGGCCCGCACTTCTTCAACAGCGACGACGACCTCCGCTTCGCGGTCGACCAGATCGCGGAGATCGTCGGGTCGAGAGCAGCGGCGATCACCGGCTGAGCAGCTCTGCGAGCCGGGCCGCGTAGGCCGGTCCCGTCGGCTCGTCCTCGTGCCTGAAGTAGCAGTAGACGCGAATGCCGTCCTCGAGTAGCGGCCGAAGCCGCTCCGCCCACGCGGCGAGAGCGGCGTCGCCGTACGGCGGCTCGCGCAGGCGCAGGTACCGGAACGGGGCCTCCCCGTCGAGCGAGTTCACGCGTGCCGGCACCTCGGCCTCCGCCCACGACTCGTGCCGGAACTCGAACGCAACCTCGAGCGCGGGGTCGAGCGTGTCGAGCAGGAGCCGAAGGAGCCCGTCGTCGCGCGGGCGCGTGGGCGGGAACTGGCACAGGACCGGCCCGAGCCGGCTCCCGAGGACGCGCACCCGCTCGCAGAACGTGCCGACGAGGTCGAGTCCGCCGAAGTGCGTGATCCGGCGGCTCATCTTGACGGCGAAGCGAAACGTCTCCGGCGTCCGCTCGGCCCAGGAGCGCATCTGCTCCTCGGACGGGAGCCGGTAGAACGTCGCGTTCAGCTCGACCGACGGCAGGCGCTCCGCGTAGAGCCCCAGGAAGTCCGCCGGCTTCGAGCCCTCGGGGTAGAACCCGCCGCGCCAGGTGGGGTAGGAAAAGCCGGAGGTGCCGACATACAGCCCCGGTACACTCGCCGCCGTGGCCGCCATGCCGGAAGTGATACCGGACAACACCGTCAGCGTCCTCGACCACGGGTTCGTCCGCCTCGACGACGCGATGGCCGACGACCTCTCGGTCGTCAACGGCGCCCGCGTCAGCTTCGCCCGCCACAAGGAGGCGATGGACGAGTCCGACGAGGGCCTGATCCGCTTCCTGATGCGCGATCGCCACGGCACGCCGTTCGAGCACAACTCGTTCCGCTTCCACATCCGGGCGCCGATCTTTGTCGCGCGGGAGTGGATGCGCCACCGCGTCGGCTCGTTCAACGAGTTCAGCCTCCGCTACGCGCGCGCGACCGACGACTTCTACATCCCGGAGGCCGACGACGTCCGCAGCCAGGTCGGCAAGCCCGGCGCCTACTCGTTCGAGCCGGTCCCCGACGAGATCGCCCGGGCGACGCAGGAGAAGCTGCAGGCGGTCTACGAGACGGCGTACCTCGCCTACGAGCAGCTCGTCGAGCTGGGCGTGGCCCGCGAGCTCGCGCGCTGCGCGCTGCCGGTCGGCGCCTACACCGAGTTCTACTGGACGATCAATGCGCGCTCGCTGATGAATTTCCTCTCGCTCCGGAACTCCGAGACCGCCCAGCGGGAGATCCGCCGCTATGCCGAGGCCTGCGAACTGTTCCTCGAGCAGCTGATGCCCGTCACCCACGCGGCCTTCGTCGCGGGCGGGCGTGTCGCGCCCTAGGCGAACCGGGCTACCTAGGTGGTGAGCACGACCGGGTGCGCGCGCGCGCCCGGGACGTGGCGCGTGACCACCCAGCCGCTGTAGCGGCGGAGGTTGTAGGGCGCGTTCAGGCGAACGGTCACGCTCTGTCCGGAGGCGACGAACGTGCCGCAGCTCGCGGGCGGCTTCCCCTTCCTCGTCAGGAGCATCTCGTAGTAGCCGTTGCGCGGCAGCTTGGGGAGGTTGTAGACGACGACCTTCAGCGGCCAGTTGCCGCCGCCCTCGAGGCCGCCGACGCCGATCGTCCCGGACGCGGTCGGAACCACCTTGGTGCCGTGCATCGTGATCGTGCGCTGGGCGCTGAACTCGGTGCCCTTCCGCTGGCCGGCCACGAACCCTCCGAGGAACGCGACGAGGGCGATCGCGGCGGCGAGCGCGAGCACCGCGCCCGTTCGGCGCCGCGGGAGGAAGTCGTACACCTCCGCCTCCGGCACGGCGTCCGGGTCGGTGAGGGCCGGCGGCAGCTCGGGCGGCGGCCCGGCCGCGACGAGCAGCTCGTGCACGCTCTCGAGCCGGTCGCGCTCCTCCGCCTCGACGTCGTCGCCGACCAGGTCGCGGAAGTCCGGATCCCGAGTCACAGAACGCCCTCCTGAAGATCGGCGCGTCGACCCGTCAGTTCAGACGGACGCACGGGCAGAGCCCGCGCGTCCTGAGGCCGGCATCGCAAGCGACGCCTCATCCCAATTCCTCCAGCAGGTCCGCGAGGCGGCCGAGGGCGGCGCGCGTCCGCGTCTTGACCGTTCCGAGGGGGATGCCGAGGTACGCCGCGACCTCGGATTGCGAGAGCCCGCTCCAGTAGGCGAGCTCGATCACGTTGCGCTGGCTCTCCGGCAGGTCCTCCAGGGCGCGGTGGACGCGCCAGGCGACCCAGTCCCTCTCGGCGAGGTCGGGCGGGCCGGGCTCGTCCGACTGGGTGTCGGGAGTCTCGACCGGGGGCTCGGTGCGGGCCCGGCTGCGGTCGACGATCGCGTTCCGGGCGACTGCGAAGAGCCACGGGCCTCCCGGGCCGCGCTCGGGGCGGTAGCTGCCGGCCGCGCGCCAGATCGACGCGAACGTCTCCTGGACTGCGTCCTCGGCGCGGCCGCGGTCGCCGAGCCTGCGCAGGGCGAGGCCGAACATGGGTCGAGCGTAGCGCCCGTACAGGATCTCGAAGGCGCCGCCGTCGCCCTCGGCAGTGAGGCGGATGAGCTCGCCGTCGGAAAGGTCGTTCGACGCCACCAGGCGCATGCTCGCGCGTGGGGCGGAGACGGGCAAGCGGGCATCGGCGTCGATCACAAGTTCCATGCCCTCCTTCTACGCCGGTCCAGGCGGCGCGGATTGGAGCAGCCGGCCGCCGTCGACGACCAGCGAGACGCCCGTCACGAACTCGGCGCCGGCCAGGTAGACCACGGCTGCCGCGACGTCCTCGGGGGAGCCGATCCGGCCGAGGAGGGTCTCCGCGGCGCGCCGCTCTTCCTGCCCGGCCTCGACGGCGACCGGTCCTGGCGCGATTCCGCAGACCCGCACCTCCGGCGCGAGCGCTCTCGCGAGCACGCGCGTCAGCATCGCCTGGGCCGCCTTGGCCGCGCAGTGCGCCGCGAAGGACGGCCACGGCTGGTAGGCGGCGACGTCCTCGATCATCACCACGCAGCCGCGCGAGCTGCGGAGGTGCGGCGCGGCCGCCTGCGTGACGAAGAAGCTGCCCTTCGCCGTGGCGCCGAACGCCGCGTCCCAGTCGGCCTCGGTCAGCTCGGCGACGGCCGCGGGCGCGAAGCCCTCGCCTGCCGCGTTGACGAGCAGGTCGAGGCCGCCCAGCTCCTCGACGGCGCGCTCGACGAGCGCGCGCGCCTGCTCGACGTTCGCGACGTCGCCGTCTATGCGGCCCGCTGCCTTCACGGACCATCCCTCCTCCTCGAGCCGGCCGGCCACGGCCGAGCCGACCCGGCCGGTACCGCCGGTGACGAGAGCCCTCATGCCGGGCAGGCCCTGCTACTTCGCGGGCGCGCCCACCTCCGCGACCGCGCGGTCGAAGCGCTCCGCGACGGCGTCCCAGTTGACGACGTTCCACCAGGCGCCGAGGTAGTCGGGCCGGCGGTTCTGGTACTTGAGGTAGTAGGCGTGCTCCCAGACGTCGATGCCGAGGATCGGCACGTCGTCGTTCAGGATCGGCGAGTCCTGGTTCGGCGTCGAGTAGACCGCGAGGCCGGTGCCGTCGTGCACGAGCCAGCTCCAGCCCGACCCGAAGCGCTTGACGCCCGTGTCGTTCACGAGCTGTGCGAGCGCCTCGAACGAGTCGAACGTCGCGTCGATCGCCTCGGCGAGCGCCCCGTCCGGCTCGCCCCCGCCGCCCGGGCCCATGATCTCCCAGAAGAGCGAGTGGTTCGCGTGCCCGCCCGCGTTGTTGCGCACGGCCGTCTGCTTGTCCTCGGGGAGGACGTCCAGGTTCGTCAGCACGTGCTCGATGGGCTTGTCCGCCAGGGGCGTGCCCTCGAGCGCCGCGTTGGCGTTGTCCACGTAGGCCTGGTGGTGCTTGTCGTGGTGGACGCGCATCGTCTGCTCGTCGATGTGCGGCTCGAGCGCGTCGTAGTCGTACGGAAGGGGTGGGACCTCGAACGCCATCTGTGCTCCTTTCTCGGCGTGTGGGCCTTCGAGGCTACCGCCTTTGGGTCGCACCGGGCGGGATATGCTCAGCCGTCCAGGCGTTGGTGGAGTCGAAAGGAGTCGCACGTGGCAACGCTGGCCTTCAATCACGAGGAGATCACGGCCCGCGGGCTGAAGCCGGCGCTGCTCGAGCTCGACGGCATCTCCCGCGAGACGATCGAGGCGCACCACAAGCTCTACGAGGGCTACGTCAACAAGCGCAACGAGATCATGGGCAAGCTGGCCGAGATCGACCTGGCAGGCGCGAACCAGGTCTACTCGGAGCTACGCGCGCTGAAGGTCGAGCTCAGCTTCGCGATCGGCGGGATCAAGAACCACGAGATCTACTTCGAGCACCTCGGCGGAGGCGGGGGCGACCCCGACGGCGCGGTCAAGAGCCTGATCGTGCGGGACTTCGGCTCCGTCGCCGACTGGCGCGCCGACCTGAAGGCGACGGGGATGGCCGGCCGCGGCTGGGCGTGGACGGCGTACGACTGGGACGAGGGGCGCCTGTTCAACTACCTCGGCGACGCGCAGAACACGTTCCCGATCTGGAACGCGACGCCGCTCGTGGCGCTCGATGTCTACGAGCACGCCTACTTCATCGACTATCGCACCGACCGGGCCGCCTACATCGACGCCTTCTTCGACAACCTCGACTGGGACACGGTCAACGACTGGGTGGGCGGCTACCGGATCACCGTGTGACGACCCTCTGACCACCGCGCTCTTCGCACTCCTCGGCTACCTCGCCGGGAGCATTCCCAGCGGCTACTGGCTTGTGCGGGCGTTTCGGGGCGAGGACATCCGCACGGTCGGCAGCGGGAACATCGGAGCGAGCAACGTCTGGCGGCTCTACGGGCGCTGGCTGGGCGCGCCCGTGATCGCGCTCGACATGGCGAAGGGGTTCGTGCCCGCGTTTCTGGCGACGGTCTACGTGGGGTCGCTTGCAGGCGTGATCGCCGGAGCGGCGGCGATGCTCGGGCACTGGCGGCCGATCTTCCTCGGCTTCCAGCGCGGGGGGAAGACGGTCGCGACCGCGACCGGGGCGTTCTTCGGCGTCGCCCCCCTCCTCGGCGCGATCGCCATCGCGGTGTGGGCCGTGGTCTTCTTCGCCTTCCGCTACGCCTCGCTGGCCTCGATCGTGACCGCGATCTCCTTGCCGATCGCGGCGGTGGCGCTCGGTGAGCCGTGGCCGGTGATCGTCTTCGCGGCGCTCGCGGCGGTCGCGGTGCTGATCCTCCACCGCGGCAACATCGGCCGCCTGCGCGCGGGCACCGAGAAGCGCTTCAGCTTCCGCCGCGGCGCGGAGCCGGCGTGACATAAGCGCTAGCTGCTAGCTGCCGAGCCACTCGCGGAGCTCGGTGTGGCGCCCGGCGGGCTTGCCGCCGTCCAGCTCCTGCCGCACCTCGCCGGCCGTGCCGTAGCGCTCCGCGATCACGTCGTGCGAGTGAATCGTCTCGAGGTTCACCTGCCGCGCAAGCAGGAAGTCGGCGTCGTCGAGCCCCGGGTAGGCGGCGACCGCGTCGCGGAGCGAGATCCGCACCGAGTCCTCCACGAACCGCGGCTGCAGGTGCGCGTGCTCGACCACGAACAGCTCGTCCGGCCGCTTCAAGAGCTCGTAGACGGGCGAGCTCATCGAGCCCTCGACGATCCGCACGAGCTCCTCCGCGTTCACGGGCGTGTCGGTGCCGACGAACAGCGTCCCCCGTCCGCGCTGGTTGTGCGTCGCCAGGGGGACGAGCTCGAGGATCCGCTCGACGTCGAGCTCGTCGAAGCCGGCCTCGCCGAGCCGGTCCGCGGCGCGCTCGCGGACGAGTCCCTGCGCGCAGGGGCAGGCGTTGATGCCGTTCGCCTCGACGCCGACCAGGCGCCGCGTGCCCTCGGAAGACGCCGCCGCGAGGCCGATCAGCGAGACCATCTCCTGCGTGGGGAGCCCCGTCACCGGCGTCCGCCGCTCGAGCGGGTAGCGGGCCAGGATCCGCACCTCGGCGCGCAGGGCGCGCTGCCGTTCGACGATGTGCGCGGCGATGTGCTCGGCCAGGAGCTCGACGAGGAGCGCTTCGCCGATCACGACCTCCTCGATCGCCTCCTCGAACAGCTCCGGGAAGCGCGACATGTGGACGCCCTTGCGGGCGGGCTCGAGGTCGACCGTGCAGTCGATCTCCGCGGCGATCAGCTTCTCGCTCTCCGCGTAGCGGATGCGGATCGCCTTCTGCACGCCGCCGACTCCGGTCCGCGAAAGCGCCAGCGGCACTTCGGACGGCGAGGCCTGAAGATCGTGTGTGAGAAGCTCGCCCCAGTCACGCATGGCCGACAACGCTACCAACGTCAACGAAGACGACCAGTTCACCCGCCTCGTGCTGCTTGCGTGCCACGACCTGCGCACGCCGCTCGCGACCGTGCACGGCTTCGCCCAGACCCTCGCGCGCCAGGGCGACCTTCAGGAGCCCGCCACCCGCTACGTCGAGATGATCAACTCGGCCTCCGAGCAGATCGCCGATCTCGTCGACGAGCTCGCTCTGGGCGCGCGGATCGCGGCCGGGCGCTTCGATCCGGTTCGCAAGGACCGGGACACGCTCGAGCTCGCGCGCGCGGCCGCCGCCAGGCTCGGCGAGGAGCGGGTCGCCGTCGACGGCGAGGGCGCCGGGGTCGAGGTCGACTCCGGCGCGACCGAGCGCGCGCTGGCGGCGCTCGCCAGGTGTGCCCTCCGCCACGGCGGGCTCGAGCAGGTGACGCTGAGCGTTCGGGGCGCGGAGCTCGAGCTCTTTCCGATCACGGCGGCCTCGGCTCCCGTCGTGCTCGGCACCGACCTGCGCGACCTCGGCGCCGCGATCGCCGTCCGGCTCCTCGGTGCCCAGGGCGGCTCGGTCGAGCTGGACGGCGAGACGCTCAGGATCCGGCCCGCGGGCTCGTGACGGGCACGGAGCCGCTCAACGTCGCCGAGTTCGAGGAGGCCGCCCGCGCGCGCCTCGATCCGGGCGCCTACGCCTACTTCGCCGGGGGCGCGGGCGACGAGCGCACGCTGCGCGCCAACACGGCGGCCTACGCGGGCTGGGAGCTTCGCCCGCGGGTCCTCGTCGACGTGAGCGAGGTCTCGACCGCTACGACCGTCCTCGGGACGGAGGTCTCGATGCCGCTGCTCGTCGCGCCCACGGCCTTCCAGCGCCTCGCCGACCCCGAGGGCGAGCTCGCGACTGCGCGCGCAGCGGCCGCTGCCGGGACCGTGATGTGCGCCTCGACGCTCGCGAGCGTGACCCCTGCCGAGCTCGCGGCTGCGGCCCCGGGGGCGCCGCAGTGGTTCCAGCTCTACTGGTCGCCTGACCGCGGCTTCACGGGCGAGCTCGTGGACGCGGTGGTGGAAGCGGGCTTCCGCGCGCTCGTGCTCACGGTCGACCTCCCCGTTGCGGGCCGGCGGGAGCGCGACATGCGCGAGGCGTTCGTGCTTCCCGACGACCTGCCCGTCCCGAACCTGCCCGTCGCGCTCAGGCGCGCGGACTTCCATACGGCGCTCGCCGAGAGCGTTGACGCGTCTCTCACCTGGAGCGACCTCGAGTGGCTCCGCTCCCGCTGTCCGCTGCCCCTCGTCATCAAGGGCGTGCAGACGGCCGAGGACGCGCTGCTCGCGGCGGAGCATGGTGCGGCCGGGGTCGTCGTCTCGAACCACGGTGGGCGCCAGCTCGACGGCGCGCCCGCCTCGCTCGAGATCCTCCCCGAGGTGGTCGAGGCTGTTGGGGAGAGGGTCGAGGTGCTGGTGGACGGGGGCGTCCGGCGCGGGATCGACGTGCTCAAGGCGCTTGCACTCGGCGCGCGGGCGGTGCTGGCCGGCCGTGCCGTGATCTGGGGGCTGGCGGCGGGCGGCGAGGAGGGGGCTGCGCGGGTCCTCGAGCTGCTGCGCGCCGAGATCGAGCTCGGGCTCCAGCTGCTCGGAGCGCGAGCTCCCGGCGACGTAACGCGTGCACACGTGCGGCGGGCGGCGGGGCCGTCCGTATGATCCCGCCCGTGGAACGCGAGGGAACCGCCAAGGCGCCGGACGGCCGCACGCTCGCGTTCGTCGAGCGTGGGTCGGCCGAGGGCGTGCCGGTCATCGCCTGCCACGGCACGCCCGGGAGCCGGTTCTCGCGGCACCCCGATCTGGGGCTCTACGAGCGCCACGGGGTTCGCTGGGTCGCGTACGACCGGCCCGGCTACGGTCTCTCGGACCCGATGATCGGTCGGTCCGTGGCCGACGCGGCCGCCGACGTCGAGGCGATCGTCGACGCGCTCGGCTTCGACCGCTTCGCGGTCACCGGCGGGTCCGGCGGCGCGCCGCATGCGCTCGCTTGCGGGGCTCTGCTCGGCGACCGCGTCGTGCGCGTGGGCGCCCTGGTCACGCCGGCGCCGTCGGACGCCTCCGACTTCGACTTCTTCGACGGCCTCGCCGAGCTGAACGTGAAGGAGTTCAACGCGGCGCTAGAGGGGCAGGAGGCGATCGAGGCCTTCATCCAGCCGTACGTCGACGAGTTCCACCGCGACCCCGAAGCAGTGCTCGACGCGATTCTGTCCGAGCTGCCGGAGGCCGACCGGGAGATCGGCTCGCGCGAGGAGTTCCGCGCCGCCACGCTCGACTCGTTCGTCGAGGCCGCCCGGCAGGGCGTGCGGGGATGGGCGGACGACGACCTCGCGTTCGCCAAGTCGTGGGGGTTCGAGCCCGAGGACGTGACGGCCGAGGTCGCGCTCTGGCAGGGCGAGCTGGACGTGCTCGCGCCCCGGAGCCACGGCGAGTACGTCGCGAGCCGACTGCCGAACGCGCGCTTCGAGGTGCTCGAGGGCTCCGGCCACTTCCTTGTCGACGAGTGGGCGACCGTGCTCGACTGGCTCGTCGGCGCGCCCGTCGCCTAGCGCGCGGCCTCGCGTTCGACGCTAGCGCAGCAGCCGGGAGAGCCGGCGGTCCTTGAGCACGCGTCCGCCTGTCTGGCACTCGGGGCAGTAGTAGATCGTGTGCTCCTCGAAGTCGACGCGTGCGATCGGCGCGCCGCAGACGTAGCAGGGCTCGCCGAGGCGGTCGTGGACGCGGTAGACCTTCGAGTCCTTCGCGCCGCGCTCGCGCAGCTCGAGCCCGCGTCGCAGCTCGGAGTCGATCGCGTCCGCGAGGGTCCGGACGTGTCCCGGGGACAGTCCCCCGGACACGGCGAACGGAGACACTTGCGCTTTGTGCAGGATCTCGTTCGCCCAGGCGCGGCCGATGCCCGCGAGCGCACGCTGGTCGCGGAGCAGCGAATGCAGGCGGCGCTGGTCGCGGCCCAGGATCTCGGCGAGCCGCTCGGGGCCGAGGTCGAGCGCGTCCGGGCCGAGGTGCGCCAGCTCCGCCTCGGCCGCCTCCGGCGTCAGGAGCCAGACGCCCGCGCGCTTCTTTGCTCCCGTCTCCGTGAGCACGAGCTGGCCGCCGCCCTGGAAGCCCAGCCGGAACGCGGGGGTCTTCGGCCCCTTCTCGCCGGCGCCGAGATAGCGGAGCCGGCCGCGCGTCATCTGGTGCACGAGCAGGACGAGCTCGCCGTCGTCGGTCGGAAGCAGGAGCCGCTTTCCCCGCCGCTCCGCACCGGCCAGCCGACGGCCCTCGAGTGCCGCGAGCGGCGGGTCGAACGTCTTCAGCGTCGCCACGTGCGCTGGCCCGGCGCGCTCGACCGGGAACGCACGGACGGGCTCGTCGAGCGCCCGTCGCTGCGCCTCTACCTCGGGGAGTTCAGGCACGTAGGCTCCCGGCCATGGCGGAGCCGCTCAGCGTAGCCGTCAGGCGCGGGGAGATCGTCGAGTCCGTGCATCGCGTCCACGCCGTCGCCGTCCGGGACGGCTCGATCGTCGCCGCGGCGGGAGATCCCGGGCTCTCCGCTTCCCTCCGCTCCTCCGCGAAGCCGATCCAGGCGCTTCCGCTCGCGCGCGAGCGCGACGACCTCGGCACCGGGGACCTGGCGATCGCAGCCGCCTCCCACTTCGGCACGGCCATGCACGTCGAGGCGGTCCGCGCCCTCCTGCGCGCCACCGGCGGCAGCGAGGGTGAGCTCGAGTGCGGCCTCCAGCCCGGGCGCCCGCCCGAGCCCGTCTACCACAACTGCTCGGGCAAGCACGCAGCGATGATCGCCGTCTGCCGCGCGCGGGGCTGGACCGTCGCGGGCTACTTCCGGGTCGACCACCCGCTCCAGCGCGAGCTCCTGGGCGAGGTCGCGAACGCGGCCGGAATGCCGCCGGAAGAGGTCGCGACGGGGATCGACGGGTGCGGGGTGCCCTGCTTCGCGATTCCGCTCGAGCGCGCAGCCTTTGCGTTCTCCCGGTTCGACCGTCTCGACCGGCTCGACGGAGCCGACCGGGTCGCGGCCGCGATGCGCGCCAGGCCCGACCTCGTGGGCGGCGAGGGAGGGACGGACACGGAGCTGATGCGGATGCTTCCGGGCTGGATCGCGAAGGGCGGCGCGGAAGGCCTGATGTGCGGCGCGTCTGCCGACGGCCTCGGGCTCGCGGTCAAGGTCGCGGACGGAAACTCGCGGGCGCTGCGGCCGGCGCTGGCCGCTTTCGGCGCGACCCTGGGCCTGAACCTGCCCGAATTTGCCGAGGTTCCGCTGGAGAACAGCCGCGGCGAGGTCGCAGGCAGCCTCGTGATTCTGTAAAGAAATTGTTCCGAAATAGCGATTTCCTGTGTAACATCCGACGCGGCGAGGGGGGAGCCGGGGAGAGAGCGATTCCGGCTTTCGTCGTTTTGGGTAGTGCGTTGGAGCCAAGCCGCGAGACAGCCGGAGGTCAAGTGCTCACCGTCGACATCTCCCTTCCGGACGTCGAAGAGCTTCACAAGCTCGTTCAAGACGGCACCGAGAAGGGCTTTCTCACGTACGACGAGATCGTTTCCGGCCTCGAAGAGGTCGAGCTCAGCAAGGAGCAGATCGAGGACTTCTACACCTACCTGATCGACCACTCGATCGAGCTGGTCGAAGGGGAGCAGCACAAGCATCCGCCGCACGAGCAGCCGGCGCTGGCAGAGGAGGAGAAAGGGCCAAAGCTCGACCTGACCGTCGAGCCGAGCCTCGACTCGCTGCGGCTCTACCTGCGCGAGATCGGCAAGGTGCCGCTCCTGACCGCCGACCAGGAGGTCTACCTGGCCAAGCGGATCGAGCGCGGCGACATGATCGCGAAGACGCAGATGATCGAGGCGAACCTCCGCCTCGTCGTCTCGATCGCCAAGTCCTACCTCGGACGCGGCCTCAGCTTCCTCGACCTGATTCAGGAGGGGTCGCTCGGCCTCATCCGCGCGGTCGAGAAGTTCGACTACCGCAAGGGCTACAAGTTCTCGACCTACGCCACGTGGTGGATCCGGCAGGCCGTCACCCGCGCGATCGCGGACAAGGCCCGCACGATCCGGATCCCCGTGCACATGGTCGAGAAGCTGAACAAGGTCGTGCACATCGAGCGCCAGCTCGTACAGCGCCTCGGCCGCGAGCCCCGGCCCGACGAGATCGCCGGCGAGCTCGAGATGACGACGGTCGAGGTGCGCGACATCCTGCGCATGGCGCAGCACCCGGTCTCGCTGGAGAAGCCGATCGGCGAGGAGGAGGACTCCGAGCTCGGCGACTTCGTCCAGGACGAGCAGGCCGAGTCGCCGTTCGACACCGCGTCGGTCTCGCTCCGCCGGGAGGACATCGAGAACGCGCTGGCCTCGCTGCCGGAGCGCGACCGCAAGGTGATCGAGCTCCGCTTCGGGCTCTCGGGCGCGCAGCCGTGCACGCTGGAGGAGGTCGGCCGCGCGTTCGGCGTCACCCGCGAGCGGATCCGCCAGATCGAGAACAACACGCTCAAGAAGCTCGAGTCCCTGCCCGAGGCGCAGGGGCTCAAAGACTGCGTCTAGGAACACGGGGGAAGCCCCTGGTTTCCCCGTGTGACCCCCTCCTTCATCGCGGAGGCTTGCTTCTGGCGTTTCAGGAGCCGGCGACTGGCTCTGGCTTCGCTCAGAGATTGCGTTGGTGCGCCTCCAGCCGGGCAAAGCCCGGCTCCGGCGGCGATCCGTTGTCGCCGGCATGCCGCCTATGCTGCTGCCTCGTGACGCTCAGCGAAGATCTCGAGCACGAAGACGAAGAAGCACCACGACTACGCCTGGCTCTACTCGACCAGGTAGTCGTTATGCCAGTCCTAACCCTCTTAGTAACAGTCTGTTACTAAGAGGGGGAACGGCAAGCGGTCGTCGCTAGACGGTTTTCGTCGGCGGGGACGTGCCGCAGAAGAGGCCGGCGAAGGTCGGCATGCCCGCCATCACGCTGATCGCGCGCGCGTCGGCGAGGTAGCCGGGGCGGTCGGTGTGGAAGTTCAGCGTCCACGGGCCACGGTGGGAGACGGGCAGCGTGAGCACGACGCTCTTGCCCGGCAGGACGGTCACGCGGCGGTCGACGCCGGGACCGTGTAGCTGGAGAACGGTTTTCTCCGAGCGGGGCTTCGGCGGCAGCGACAGCGGCAGCCTCAGCGCGCCTCGAACGCGCCCGTTTCGGGCCGGCCAGACCGTGATGTGCCCGCTCTGGGCGAGCCAGCCGTCCTGGTAGAGGCCGCCGACGAAGAAGGCGAAGCGCGGCGTCCCGAGCGGGCGCCAGAGCTCGTAGTTCGCGCCTCGTGCGACCCGGACGGCGTTCGCGAGCTGCACCCGTACGGCGTAGTTCGAGATCAGAAGAGGGCCGCGCAGCGCTCCGGCGCGGGACAGGATGCGGCCGTCCCGGGTAGCGCGCACGCGCGGCGAGCCGAAGGCGTCGATGGGCGACGCGTCGTCGAGGAAGTAGACGCGCTTCAGCGAGTGGTTCCAGAACAGCTGCTCGTGCGCGGCGGCGTGCGGCGTGCCAGGCGTCTGGAGCAGCGCCACGTCGCCGAGGCCGGAATGGTCGACCCAGCGCGCGTCGGTCGGAAGCAGGGAGGTCCGCACCGAGCGGACGACGTGGCTGTCGAAGGCGACGGCGCCGAACGACACGAAGCCCGAGGCGACGATCGTCCCGGCCACAGCCCAGCGCGCGAAAGCGGGCCGGAAACACGCCGCGACCGCGAGCCCGGCGAGCAGCGTGGCGACGACCGCGATCAGCAGGGAGCCGTCGCCGATCCCCATCGCCCGCTCCAGCCGGAAGGCAGAGAGCAGGAACGGCGAGTCCTGCTTCGCGTCGCTGATCGTGTACCCGGACAGGGGCACGCGCGCCGCGAGCACGATCAGCCCCAGGGCGAGGACGGCGACCGCCTTCGCCCACGGGCGGCCCCGCTGGAACCAGATCCAGAAGGCCGGGAAGACGAGCGGCAGCAGGATCATCAGGTAGCGCTCCTGAAAGCGGTCGCTGCCGCTGGCCGCATAGAGCCCCGCCTCGGCGAAGAGCGCGAGTAGCACGCCGACCACGAGTGCTGCGTAGCCGGTCTGCTCGCGCAGCCGCGGGCGCCAGAGGGAGACCGCGAGACCCGCGAGCGCGCCCGGGACGAGCGCGACGCCCGTCGCGTAGGCGAGCAGCAGGGCGTCGGTCCCGAGCCAGTGTCCGATCACGAGCGGCTTGATCCCGAGGTCGACGACGCCCGAGTAGTAGCCGAGCACCCGCTTCGGCCCGAGCGCCGTGACGAGCACGAGGGGGACGGCATAGACGATGAGCGAGAGCCGGAAGCGCCGGACGAACCGGCGCGCCGACCCGTGCTCGACCACGAAGGCGGCGGCGAGGAAGACGACCGGCAGGAAGACGTACTGGACGCGGGCGAACGTGGCGAGCCCGGCCAGCGCGGCGAACCCGAGCTGCGCGCCGCGGGTCGGCCGCGAGAGCGCGCAGACCCCGAGATAGACCGCGCCGAGCACGAGCGGGTAGGCGATCGCGTCCGCGAGCACGAACGAGGTGAAGAACAGATCCGGCGAGACGACGGCCAGCGCGGCCCCTGCGAGCGCCGCCCACTGCCCGCCGTCGAGCCTGCGCACGAGCAGGTAGACGGGGATCGCAGCGAGCGACATCGCGAGCGCGTTCTCCGCCTGCGTCAGCCGGTACGCGAGCTCCGGGTCGTGGAAGAGCCAGAACGGCGAGGCGAGCAGCGGCTCGAGTAGCGCCGGGAAGTTCGCAGGATGGTCGCGGATCAGCGGGCGCCCGCTCTCGGCGAACGAGCGGGCGATCCCCGAGTAGATGTACTCGTCCGGGAAGTAGAGCGGGGTCGTGTGGACGAGCGCTGCCGCGAACCGGAGCGCGAAGCTGACCGCGACGATCCCGGCGAGCACGAGGCGCGCGGGGACCGACGCCGCGCGCCCGAACGCCTGCGGGCGCGGGAGAGAGACGTCGACCGCCACGTTTTTCCTATCGGCAAGCGGTTTACATCCCTTGAACGAGGGATAGCGGCACCCGGGGAGCGGCCCGGAGCACGCGCTAGCATGGCCGCCCTATGGGGGTCGCGCACGCCGAGCTCTCGCGGATCGCCTGGACGGCCCGCCTCCGTGAGCCGGCGATACGCGGCGCGCAGCTGCTCGCTATCTCCGGCTTCGCGCTCGCGCAGCCGCTCTTCGACATCCTCGGCAAGAATGCCGAGTTCTTCGCCGTCCGCGGCTCGACGCCGGGCGACATCGTCCTGTTTGCCCTCGCCGTGACCTTCGTCCCGGCGCTGGTGCTCCTCGCGGCGGAGCTCGTCGTCGGCGTCGTCAGCCGCCCGGCGGGATACGTGATGCACCTGGTCTTCCTCGGCTTCCTCGGCGCGGTCTTCGGCGTCCAGCTCCTGAAGCGCTCGGGGATCGACGGCACGACCACGCTGATCGTCGGCGCGGTCGCGATCGGGGCCGCGATCTTGCTCGCGGTCTGGCGCGTTCGCGCCGCGGGCTCGTTCCTGACCGTGCTCGCTGCGGCTCCGGTCGTCTTCCTCTGCCTCTTCCTGCTCAACACGCCCGTCGAGCAGCTCGTCTTCCCGACTGCCGAGAGCCGCGCGGCCACGGCGAAGGTGAGGGCCTCGACGCCGATCGTGTTCCTGCTCTTCGACGAGTTCCCGGTGATCGACCTCCAGGACAGGACGGGCGCGATCGACGCGAAGCGCTTCCCGAACTTCGCCCGCCTCGCGGCGAGCTCGACGTGGTTTCGCAACACGACGACGCTGTCGGCGTCGACGACCGTCGCGGTCCCGGTGATCCTGACCGGGAACCCGCCCGTGCGCGGCGCTCTTCCGATCGCGCACGACTACCCGAACAACCTCTTCACGCTGCTCGGAGGGCGCTACCGGATGAACGTGACCGAGGTGCAGACGCGGCTCTGCCCGGAGCGGCTCTGCAAGCGCAAGCAGGAGAACGCCGAGAAGCGCCTCTCCTCCCTCTACTCCGACGCGCGCACCGTCTACCTGCACCTGATCGCGCCGCCGACGCTGGAGGAGCGGCTTCCCGCGATCGACGAGTCGTGGGGCGACTTCGGCGCGGGGTCCGCGTCCGGGGTCGCGACGGAGGCGCCCGCGAAGCTCCCGAAGGTCAACCTCAGCACCTTTTACCTCGGCCGCGTCCCGGACTTCAACCGGTTCGTGGCCTCGTTCCGGCCACCGGGGAATGGCCCTCCGACGCTCTACTTCCTGCACGTGCTGCTGCCGCACACGCCCTGGCTCTACTTCCCGGACGGGCGGGTGCGCGCCGTTGCGACGGTCAACGCCCCGGGGCGGACGGGCGAGCGCTGGTGGCGCACGCAGCTCCCGCTGCAGGCCTGGCAGCGGCACCTGCTCCAGGTCGGCTACACGGACCGGCTGCTCGGCACGTTCCTGCGCCGGCTGCACTCGACGGGCCTCTGGGACAAGGCACTGGTCGTCGTGACGGCCGACCACGGGATCAGCTTCCGCGGCGGCGACCTTCGTCGCCGGCCGTCGAAGACGAACCTGGCCGAGCTCGCATTCACGCCGCTGTTCGTCAAGCTGCCGGGCCAGGAGCAGGGGCGCGTGGTCGACGACCGGCACGTCGTCACGCCGGACATCCTCCCGACGATCGCCGACGTGCTCGGCGTCAGGATCCCCTGGAAGACGACCGGCCGCTCCGCACTTGCCGGCGGGCCCGGATCGAGACGGGTCAAGGTGCTGAACGTCTCGGCTCCGTACGTGACGACTCTCGCTCAGCGACAGCGGTCGCTCGCGCGCCAGCTCTCCCTCTTCGGGAGCGGGGGCTGGGGGCCGCAGTTCTCCGGAACCGGCCCCTACCGGTCGCTCGTAGGCGCCACGGTCAGGACGCTTCACCCCGCGAGTGCCGCGGCCGGCTCGGCGACCGTGGACGCGGTCGGGAGCAAGCTCCTGCGCTCCTTCCCGAGGCGCTCGCCGCTCATTCCTTCGCCGCTCGTCGGCACGCTCTCCGGCGTGGCGGCCGGGGATGCGCTCGCGCTCGCGCTCGACGGCCGGATCGCCGCGGTCTCGGCTGCATACCGGGACCCGAGCGGCGGGCCGGTTCGCTTCTCCGTCCTTCCGGCCGAGACCGCCTTCCGTGCCGGGCGCAACTCCGTGCGCCTGTTCGTCGTCTCGGGGAGCCCTGCCCGCCCGCAGCTGCGCGAGGTCGCGACCTCGCTCAGGTCCTAGGACGGCCCTCGAGCCGTTCGAGCTGCTTGCCGGTGATGGCGGCGATCTCCCGCGCCATGGCGGCCTGATCCTCGTCGAAGCGCCTCCGGTCGAGATAGACCTCGACGAGGCCCCAGCACTGCCCGTTCGAGGGGAGGCAGGTCATCAGCAGGGACTCGTAGCCCAGCTGCTCCAGCAGCTCGGCCTCGTTCGGCTCCGGCTCCTCCTCGAGCAGCGAGACCGCCCGCGGCCGGCCCTCGGTGACGACCTTCTTCGTGAGTGGGTAGTCGGAGATCAGGTACTCGTGCCCGAGCCCGAGCGTCCGCTCGTCCCGCGAGAACTCGACCAGGCTGACGAGGAGGTCGCCGACGACGCGCGAGATCAGGCACGCCGACGCGTCGAGCACGTCGACCAGCTCGCGCGTCGCGGCCTCGAGCAGCCCCCGAACCGTCTGCTCGCGGCCGAGGGCGTCGGCCACCCGTTGGACTGACTCGTCTGCCACCACGGCGAAGCTTAGGTCTCCGCCCGGCTTGGCCGTGCCCTACGCTCGCGTCGTGATGCGCGCGATGGTGCTCGACTTGCCGGGGAGCCCGCTGCGAGAGGCGGAGCTGCCCGAGCCCGAGCCGCGGCCGGGGCAGCTGCGGATTCGCGTGGAGGCGTGCGGAGTCTGCCGGACCGATCTCCACGTCCTCGACGGCGAGCTCGCGGAGCCGAAGCTCCCGCTCGTGCTCGGCCACCAGATCGTGGGGGTCGTGGACGCGGTCGGAGAGGGGGTCGGCGTCTCTCCGGGCGAGCGGGTCGGCGTGCCCTGGCTCGGCTGGACCTGCGACGAGTGCCGCTTCTGCCGCAGCGGCCGGGAGAACCTCTGCGACCGCGCCCGCTTCACCGGCTACCAGCTCGACGGCGGCTACGCGGAGGCTGCGGTCGCGGATGCTCGCTTCTGCTTTCCGGTTCCCGACGGCTACACGCCGCTCCAGGCGGCGCCGCTCCTCTGCGCGGGCCTGATCGGCTACCGCGCGCTGCGGCTGGCGGGCGACGCCGAGCGGCTCGGCCTGTACGGCTTCGGCGCCGCCGCCCATGTGATCGCGCAGGTCGCGCGCTGGCAGGGGCGGCGCGTGTTCGCGTTCACGCGCGAGGGCGACGCCGAGGGCCAGCAGTTCGCCCGCTCGGTCGGGGCGGAGTGGGCGGGTGCCTCCGGCGACCTTCCGCCCGAGCCCCTCGAGGCCGCGATCGTGTTCGCGCCCGTGGGCGGGCTCGTCCCGGTCGCGCTGCGCGCGCTCGAGAAGGGCGGCGTGGTCGTCTGCGCCGGGATCCACATGAGCGACATCCCCGCGTTCCCGTACGAGCTCCTCTGGGGCGAGCGCGCGGTTCGCTCCGTCGCCAACCTCACGAGGCGCGACGGCGAGGAGTTCCTGGAGCTCGCGCCCCGGGTGCCCGTGCAGACCTACATCGAGCCGTTCGCGCTCGCGGATGCGAACGTCGCGCTCGAGCGGCTGCGCAGCGGAGCGATCCGCGGCGCGGCCGTGCTCGCCGTAGGCGCCGGCTAGCTCAAGGCCGTCAGCGCGCGGTCATCGCGCCGACGCGTGCGCTCGCGGAGAAGCATGAGGAAGCGTTCGAACCGGTGTCGTTCGGACGCCGCCGCCGCGGTCGTCAACTCGGCCTCGAGCTCGTCGTCGCTGAGCACGTGCACCGCCGGTCGACCCAGCTCGTCGAGAGGCCTACCGGTGCGTGGGTCGGGTAGCCATCTCCCGCTCAAGTTCTCCCCTCCTTGATCGGCGTGGGACGGCGAGCTTACCGGTGCGCC
This sequence comes from uncultured Actinomycetes bacterium, assembly GCA_963716865.1. GTDB lineage: Bacteria > Actinomycetota > Thermoleophilia > Gaiellales > Gaiellaceae > AC-32. Next base: position 810,386 of record CAVQUF010000004.1, on the reverse strand, counting down.
GCCGCGAGTCAAGGGGGTAGCGGCCTTCTCAGTAACCACTTCGTCACCAGTCGTTCACCAGTTGGAAACCGGCGCAGAACCGCTTCGGCGGAGGTATACGATCCGCGCGTGGCCACGCGAATCGAGCGCCTGCGAGCCGGGCCGGGTTTCGCGTTTCCCGACCTCGGCCCGACCACCGAGGAGCGCGTCTTCGAGACGGCCTACTTCGACACGCCCGACGGGGTGCTCCGGCGGGCCGGGATCGTCCTGGGCCGGCGGGTCGAGGGAGGACGGAGAGTCTGGCGGCTCCGGGTGGGGTCGCACCTGCTCGAGGGTGGGAGCGGTCCCAAGCCTCCGCGCTCGATCGCGGAGGCGCTCAAGGCCGCGCTTGACGGCGGCGCATCGCTCGAGCCCGTCGCCAGGTTGCGGACCACACGGCGCAGCGTCGTGGTCGAGGACGACACCGGCCCGCACGCCCGGGTCGTCGACGACAGCGTCTCGGTCCTGAACGGGAGGCGCGTCGAGGAGTCGTTTCGGGAGCTGGAGGTGGAGCCGCTCAGAGGCGGGGCGGCGGCGGCGAAGGTCTCCAAGCGCCTTCGCTCGGCCGGCGCAACGCGCTCCCGCCGCTCCGAGCTCGAGCGCCTCACGGCCGCCGAGGCTCCGGCGAGCGCTCTCCCGCAGCTGAGCGCTGCGTTGCGCGAGCAGCATGCGGAGACGGTGCGCCACGACGTCGCGCTCCGGCTCGGCGGCGACCACGAGGACGTGCACAAGCTCCGGGTGGCGCTCAGGCGCTCGCGCGCCTACCTGCGCGCGGCCAGGCCGCTGCTCGATGCCGAGTGGTCCGAGGGCTTGCGGGAAGAGCTGGGCTGGGCCGGCCGCGAGCTCGGCGCGGTCCGGGACCTCGACGTGATGCTGGCCGGGTTGCGGAGGCAGCTCGAGGAGCTCGACGACGAGGATCGAGCCGCCTTCAGGCCCCTGCTGCGGCGCCTGACGGCGCAGGGCACGCGCGCCCGCGCAAAGCTCTCCCGGATCCTCGACGACCCGCGCTACCTCGCGGCAGTCGCCTCGCTCCGCGAGGCGGCGGCTTCGCCGCGCGTGTCAGGGTCGGAGGAGCCGCTCGACGCTCTCGCCCGGCACGAGGTCCGGAAGCTGCTGCGCCGCGCGGCGAAGGTCGACGGCAAGGAAGGGGACGTCGAGCTGCACGCACTTCGCATCCGGGCCAAGCGCGGCCGCTACGCCGCGGAGCTGCTCGACGGCAAGAGCGCGGCGCGGTTCGTCGAGCAGGCCAAGGAGCTCCAGGATCTCCTCGGTGAGTACCAGGACGCCGTCGTAGCCGAGGAGCGCCTGCGCCGGCTCCCGAAGGACGGCGACGACCGGGCCGCCGTTCTCGTCGTCGGCCGGCTCGTCGAGCGCGAGCGAGTGACGAAGCGGCGAGCGCGGACCGAGCTGCCGGGCGTCCTCGACCGGGTCGCCCGCCGCGGGAAGGCGATCGGCCGCTGATCGAGGTTCGGGCGGCGGGTGGTGTCGTCCGGCGGGGGTCCGGCGAGGGCCTCGAGGTGCTGCTCGTCCATCGGCCGCGGTACGACGACTGGACCCTGCCGAAGGGCAAGGTTCAGGGCGACGAGAGCGACGAGGCCTGCGCGCTGCGCGAGGTCGAGGAGGAGACGGGGCTCCGCTGCGAGCTGCGGTTCCCGCTGCCGTCCACCAGCTACACGGACTCGCACGGCCGCCCCAAGCACGTCCGATACTGGGCGATGGAGGCGCTGGACGGATCGTTCAGCGCCGGAGACGAGGTCGACGAGGTGCGGTGGCTCGAGCCCTCGGCGGCCCAGCGGCTGGTCAGCTACGACCGCGACCGCTCGGTCCTGCAGGGGTTCGGCCACGACGGGTCCGGGCTCCTGTTGATCGTCCGGCACGCCCACGCCGGCCACCGCAAGTCGTGGCAGGGGGACGACAGGATCCGCCCGCTGGACGAGCACGGCGAGCGCCAGGCGATCGGCCTCGTCGAGCAGCTCGAGGGCCACATGTTCGACCGGATCGCCTCGAGTCCGGCCGCCCGCTGCGTGCAGACCGTCGAGCCGCTCGCGGCCGCGAGAGGGCTCATGGTCGAGGCCCGCGAGGAGCTCTTCGAGGCGCACGGAGCGGCCGCGCTCGAGCGGGTCGCCCGCGAGGCCGGCGTCGGCCTCCTCTGCGTCCACGGGGACGTCCTCGAGGAGCTGTGCGGTGAGACGCTGCCGAAGGGGTCGACCTCGCTCTTCCAGACGCCGGCGAGCGCGCTCGTCCGCGTCGCCGTGCTGCCGCCGCCTGCGTGAATCCTAGGCAGTCATTGCGGCCGCGAGCTCGACCCGCTCGAGCAGCTCGAGCGCCGCGCCCTCGCGCAGGCCGCCGCGTGCGACCTCGAGCGGCACGTTCAGCAGCTTCTGCACCCGTGCCAGGATCAGCGCTCCGGCCGGGAGGACGGTTGCCCGCCACTGCGGGATCCCGAAACGGCTCGCGACGCGCTCGGCCGGGGAGGACGAGACGATCGAGAACGCGAGCGCGAGCGTCTCCGGGTCGAGCCTCCGGCCGACGATCCGCCCGAGCGCCCGCGCCGTGCCTCCGGTCGCGAACGCGCGGCGGGGCAGGGGCGGGACGAGGCCCTCGAAGGAGCGGGCGGCCTCGGCGCGCGCAGCGGCAAGCTCCTGCAGCGGCGGAGGATTGCCCTCGAGCAGCCGCCTCGTGAGCCTGAGCGAGCCGATGTCCACCGACCGCACCCAGCTCGGCGTGCGCCCGGTCCCGACCGCGAGCTGGGTCGACCCGCCGCCCGCGTCGCACACCGCGAGACTGCCGCGGGGGATTCCTGCGGCTGCGATCGCGCCGGCGTAGCCGAGCCGGCCCTCCTCCTCCGCAGAGAGCAGGCGCACGGGCGCGCCGGTGCGTGCCGCGATCGCGTCGCGAAGATCGGTGCCGTTTCGCGCCTGCCGCCCGGGGGAGGTGAGCAGCACGGTGACCTCTGACGCACCGAGCTTACGGGCCCTCCCGACCTCGCGGGCCGCGGCCTCGGCCGCTCTCGCCAAGCGCTTCGCCGAGAGCTCGCCGGTACGCTCGACGTCGGCGCCGAGCGCCACGCGGACGCGCTCCTCCTCGACCCGCCGGACGCGTGGGCCGTCGCGCTCACCTACGAGCAGGCGAACCGTGTTCGACCCGACGTCGACGACGGCGACTCTCACGGCGTTCATCCTCGTCTCCCGTGCGGACGGCACACACCGCCGCGCGTCCAGGACGCCTGAGCGGGAGCCCGCTATTCCGTGCTCACCGCCTGCCGCCGCGCGCGGGCGCGCGCGCGCGTCAGCAGGACGGACTGCGCGGCGCGGCGCCGCTCGTCCTTCTTCGGCGAGCAGCGCGTCCAGCGTCCCTCGCTGTCGAGCTCCCAGGCCTGGGCGTTGTCGGTCTGCAGCGCCCCGAAGATCGATTCGAGCTCGGCCTGGATCGCGCGCGACTCCACCGGCGCGACGATCTCGATCCGGTGGTCGAGGTTGCGCGGCAGCAGGTCGGCGCTGCCGAGGAAGTACCGCGCCTCGCCGTTCGCCTCGAAGATGAAGAAGCGGCTGTGCTCGAGGAAGCGCCCCAGGACGCTCCGGACGGAGATGTTCTCACTCATTCCCTTGACCCCCGGCCGGATCCCGCAGATGCGCCGGACGACGATCTCGATCTTCGCGCCGGCGTTCGACGCCCGGTAGAGCGCCTCGATCATCTCGGCGTCGTGGACGCCGTTCACCTTGATCTGGATCCGCGCCTCCTTCCCGTTCTTGGCGGCCTTGGTCACGCGCTCGATCTCCTCGAGCAGGCGCTCCCGGAGGTTGAACGGCGACACGAGCAGGCGCTTGAACGCCTGCGGCCGCCCGAAGCCGGTCAGGTAGTTGAAGAGGTCGGCGACCTCGGAGACGATCTCCTCGTCCGCCGTGAAGAGACCGAGGTCCTCGTAGAGCCTCGCCGTCAGCGCGTGGTAGTTGCCCGTCCCGATGTGCACGTAGCGGCGGAGGCCGCCGGCCTCCCGGCGCACGACGAGCGTCGCCTTCGCATGGATCTTCAGGCCCGGAAGCCCGTGGACGACGTGGACGCCCGCCTGCTCGAGCCGCTGCGACCAGCTGATGTTGTGACCCTCGTCGAAGCGGGCCTTCAGCTCGACGAGGCAGACCGTCTGCTTCCCCGCCTCCGCGGCCTTGATCAGCGACGGCGCCAGGGCGGAGTCGTCGCTCGTCCGGTAGACGGTCGTCTTGAGCGCCCGCACTCCGGGGTCGCTGGCGGCGAGCTCGACGAACGCCTCGACGCTGGTCGCGAAGGAGTCGTACGGCAGGTGGACGAGCGCGTCCCTCGACTTGAGGTTGGTGAACAGTTGCGTCTCGCTGGCGCTGAACGGCCGCCTGGACACGCCGACCCACGGCTCGTACTTCAGCTCCGGGCGGTCGAGCCTCGCGACCTGCGACACCTCGGCGAGGTCGAGCATGCCCCGCACCGGATAGACCTGGTCATCGTCGATCCCGAGCCCTTCCTCGAGCTCCGCGACCATCGCGCTCGACATCGAATCGGAGATCTCCAGGCGGACGCAATCGCCGAAGCGCCGCCGCCGGAGCTCGTGCTGGAGCGCCTCCAGGAGGTCGTCCGCGTCGTCCGAGAGCTCGTAGTCCGCGTCGCGCGTGACACGGAAAACGGACTGCTCCAGGATCTCCATCCCGGGAAACAGGCGCGGAAGGAAGTGCCCGATCACGTCCTCGAGCGAGACGAGTGCCTCCCGCTTGCCGACGGACAGGAAGCGCGGGATCGGCTCCGGCACCTTGACGCGCGCGAAGCGCTCCTCCTCGGTGACCGGGTCGCGGACGAAGACGCCGAGGCTGAGGGACAGGCCGGAGATGTACGGGAACGACTGGCCCGGCCCGACCGCCAGCGGCGTCAGGACCGGGAACACCTCGTGCTCGAAGCGGAGGTCGAGGTCGGTCAGCTCCTTGCCGGAGAGATCCTCGACCTTGACGATCGAGATCCCCTTCTCCCCGAGCGCGGGGCAGAGCTCCTCCTTCCAGAGCTTCGACTGGCGTCGCGTCAGGTCGAGGACGCGCTTCCGGATCTCCGCGAGCGTCTCCTGCGGCGTGCGGCCGTCGGGCGAGCGGGGCGCGATTCCCGAGGCGGCCTGGTCCATCAGGCCCGCGACCCGCACCATGAAGAACTCGTCCAGGTTGCTGGACTGGATCGAGCAGAAGTTCACCCGCTCCAGCAGGGGGACGCTCGAGTCGGCGGCGAGCTCGAGCACGCGTGCATCGAAGTCGAGTCGCGACAGCTCGCGGTTGAGAATTCGCTCGAAGCCCACAGGACTCACGGTACGCGAAGGTGACGGCGCCGTCTTCGGCATTTTCCGAGTCTCCCACATGGGCGGCGGCGGTTGCGTCGTGGCCGTGTGAACAACCGGTAACGAACTGGTGTGACCGCCGGCCCGACGGCGACCGGCGCGGGAGCGGTACGGTCACCGCGTGACCGCGCCTCCGGCGAAGGACATGGGCTGGGTCCCCGGCGGGACCTTCCGGATGGGCTCGGACGACTTCTACCCGGAGGAACGGCCGGTCCGAGAGGTCGAGGTCGGCGGTTTCTGGATGGACGAGCACCCGGTGACGGCCGGGGAGTTCCGGCGCTTCGTGCGCGAGACCGGGTACGTCACGTTCTGCGAGCGCCCGCTCGCGGCGGAGGACTACCCCGATGCCGACCCCGAGCTGCTCGTGCCGGGGTCGCTCGTCTTCCAGGAGACGGCCGGGCCGGTCGACCTGCGCGACTTCACGAACTGGTGGCGCTACGAGCCGGGCGCCTACTGGAAACGCCCGGAGGGGCCGGGCAGCACGATCAACGGGCGCGACCGCCACCCGGTCGTCCACGTCGCGTACGAGGACGCCGAGGCCTACGCGCACTGGGCGGGGAAGGAGCTGCCGGCCGAGGCCGAATGGGAGCTCGCCGCGCGCGGGGGACTCGACGGCGCCGTCTTCGCCTGGGGCGACGAGGATCTTCCGGGTGGGCAGGCGCTGGCGAACAGCTGGCAGGGCGAGTTTCCGTGGCAGAACCTGAAGCTGGACGGCTTCGCGGGGACGTCGCCGATCGGCTCGTTCCCCCCTAACGGGTTTGGGCTCTACGACATGACCGGAAACGTCTGGGAGTGGACGACCGACTTCTTCACCGCGTCACACGAGGAGCACGCCTGCTGCGCACCTCAGCTCCTGCCGGGCGAGAGGTTCCTGCGCCGCGTGATCAAGGGCGGCTCCCACCTCTGCGCCCCGAACTACTGCCTCCGCTACCGGCCGGCCGCCCGACAGGGCGAGTCCGTCGACACCTCGACGGGGCACATCGGCTTCCGCTGCGTCGTCCGGCCCTAGGGAGTCCCGGTGCGCCTCGCGCGGGAGGGTGGTACGGTTGCCAACGTGGAAGACGACGGCAGCATCGGCTTCAAGTTCTGGGCGCGCCTTGCGGGGATCGTCGTGCTGTGCGGCCTGGCCGCCCTGATCCTCTTCTTGCTCCTGTCCAAGGCGGTCTACGCCTGGGGCTTCCTCGGCGGCTTCCTCGCGTTCGCGCTCCTGCTGCTCGCGATCGGCTGGGTGTGGGACAAGCGCAGCTCGCGCAAGTGGGACACCGAGTAGCCGGCTAGCGAGGCTCTGAGCAGGCCGAGTCGGGGCAGAGACCCCTGGCTACCTAGATCGGCCTGCTCGTCGTCTCGAGTCGAGCGGCGGGTGGATCAGCCGCTCCTCATACCTCCCGTCGCCTCGCCCCAGCGCACCATCAGGGCGTAGAGGACGACGCCGTTCAGGACCAGCACGATCAGCGTCCAGAGCGGATAGCCGCTGTTGCCGACCCAGCCGAGGTTCACGAAGAACGTGATCGTCCCGACGATGATCGTGAACCAGCGTGCCCAGCCCGCGCCCGACAGAAGCCCGAAACCGGCGAGGACGATGACGATGCCCCAGAGCATCGTGATCCATCCCCACGTGCTGACGCTGTGGAACAGGACCATCTGGTCCTTCGAGATCGCCACGTAGCGGTTGTTGATGGCCGCCGCCAGGCCTGCGAAGAAGTCCAGACAGCCGATCACGATCATGAGCAGTCCGGCGAACGCCACCCAGCCGGACCAAGCATTCGAATCCATGTGTTCCCTCCTTGTCGGGAGCCGTCGGTCAGCTCCGTTTCGTCAGGGGGTCTGCGAGAGACCCTCCGATGCGTCGCTCCAGTGGACCATCAGCGCGTAGAGGACGACGCCGTTCAGGATCAGCACGGTCAGCGTCCAGAGCGGGTAGGCGCTGTTGCCGACAAATCCGAGGTTCGTGAAGAACGTGATGACTCCGACCACGATCGCAAACCAGCGCGCCCAGCCCGAGCCCGCGAGGAGCCCGAAGCCGGCGAGCACGATAATGATTCCCCAGAGCAACGTGACCCAGCCCCAGTGGCTGACGTCGTGGATCAGGACCATCTGATCCCGCGTGACCGTGTAGTAGCGGTCGTTGATGATCGCGACAAGGCCTGCGAAGAAATCGAGCGAGCCCATCACGATCATGAGCAGGCCGGCAAAGGCGATCCAGCCGGTCCAAGCTCCACCGTCTCCATCCATGCGCTTGCCTCCTTCTGGGTTTGGCGGCGCGACCATACAAGACTACGACGCGCCCAGGCTAGTGCCCGAGTCTGGCCTCGATTCCGGCCAAACGCTCCTCGATTCGACGTAGGGACGCCATTGCCTCCGCGAGATCGTCGCTCCGCTGTTTCGCCTCCTGTTCCATGGCCTCGCTCCGTTCGGTGGACACGAAGAGGGAGGTGATAATCGCCGTCAGGAGGGAGAGAAACGTCACGCCGATCAGGATCACGACGCCACCGACGATCCGGCCCCAGGTCGAGTGCGGGACGACGTCTCCGTAGCCCACCGTCGAAAGCGTCTGAACCGCCCACCACAGCGCGATGCCGTAGCTCGGAAAATCCTTCCTGTCCAGCAGCGTCATGAGGAAGCCCGCGACCAGGCTTCCGGCGACGGTCACGAACACGAGGTAGGGGAAGATGCGCCGGCTGGCGACGGCGCGCTGCATGCGTTTCTGCCAGTGCGCGCCGAAGGGTCGGGCACGCGGATGCTCTGGCTGAGCCATGACGGCCACGTTCGCAAACAGGCCGGACAGGCTCAGCCGGCGCCGGGGAACTCGCGGGCCGTCTGGCGGCGGAAGACCTCGGCGCCGAGATAGGCGAAGCCGAACAGGGCCAGGACCGGAAGCAGACGGCTCGTGTCGGTCGGGCCCTTGGCCAGGTAGACGAGCAACGCGACCGTGATCGCGACGTGGATGCCGGCCGGATGGGCCCGAAGGGCGGGAGCGAGCCACGCGCGCAGCCGTCTCGCCGCCTTCGCCGGGCCTGCTATCCAAGCGGCGAGCGCGATCGCCGCTCCGTAGAGCACCAGCCCCTCGGCGGCGTCGCGCAGGAGCTCCGTCCCGATCGACCAGGCGTGCTTCCCCGCTTCCTCGTAGTCCGGGTTCTTCGTGAGCTCGACGACGACCCAGTCGCCTACGAGCCTGCGCACGACCAGCAGCAGCACCCCCACCGAGAGGATCGAGACGCCCACGCCCAGGAGCAGCGCGCGCCGCCGTCCGGGCCCGGCGAGGAAGACGGCGAACGCGTACAGCGCCAGGACGAGGAGGCCGAGGACGTAGCTGAGGTCGCGGACCACGCGGACGGCGGTCTGCGCCTCCTCGAGCTGGTTCGATCGCATGAGGACGATCTGCCCCGAACCGGGCGGAAGCCGCGGCACCCAGGCCGCGAGACCCTCGCGCGCGGCGAGCTGGACGATCACCGGGTGGAGATCGAGCACGACGTCGCCGTTCGTCGCCCGCAGCGACTCGGACTTGCCGTCGATGACGTGGAGGAAGTCCTCGTGGGCCCGCCGGTTCGCCTGCTTCCACAGCCGCTGCGCGCGCGGCCGCCCGAGCAGGCTGTCGGTGCCCCGGATCGCCTCGCGCCGCGACGCCGCGGCCAGCGGCCCGGCGAGCACGCCGAGCCGCTTGGGCAGGCGCTTCTCCAGCTGGGCCTCGACCCGCACCCGGGAGGCGAGATCGTCCACGAGGTAGATCGACACCGCGCCGCGGATCTCGTCGTCACGGAGCATGCGCGCGCTCGTGCTCGTCCACGCGCTCGTGTCGAGCGCCTGCCGCTCGATCCAGAGGTTCAGCGCGGCGGCGAACGCGAGGATCGTGGCCAGCACGACGAGCGCCCAGGCCGCGCCGACCCGGCCGGAGCGGATCAGGCGGGGGTCACCTCGGCCGCAAGCTCATCCACGGATGGCTCGAGCTGGGCGACGTGCTCGCGCGCGAGCACGTCGTAGTAGACGTAGGTCGTCGTGATCCCGACGAGCGGCATCGCGACCGCGTAGACGAGGCCGGAGACGATGTTGACCACGGCGAACGAGGCACTCGTCCCGAGCAGGAGGAGGCCGCCGAGCACGGGGCCGGAGAGGAGGACGAGCCCGGCGGTGAGGACGACGAGCGAAAGCACCTTGAACCACTCTCTCCGCACGAGCGAGCCGCTGCGGCGCAGCGCGCCGAGCCCGCTCATCGACTCGAGCTCGGCGCAGGGGGCGATCAGCGCCCAGCGGACCGCGAGCACGAACGCGATCGGGATCAGGAACACGGAGAGCGTGAACACGCTCACGACGGGAACGGCCACGGCGAGAGCCAGGGCGAGCGGCCGGATGCTGTCGAGCGAGAGGCGGTAGGCGCCGAGCACCTTGATCTCGCGGCCGGCGTCGATCTCGGCCATCGCGCGGGCGCACGCAGCCTGGACGAACGTGAGCCCGAGGAGGCTCAGGATCGTCCCGATCGCGAGCACGAGCCAGGCGCGGAACCCGCCGCCGTCGCCGCCCGAGGTGAGGCCGAGGAACGAGGAGGCGCTGACGATGCCGGTCTGGAGCAGCGTCACCAGGATCGCGACCGGGATCGTCACGAGCCCGATGCCGATGAAGAGCAGCGGACGGCTGAAGTACATCCGCCAGGTCGCGCTCACCGTCTGCCCCCACGCGCGGCGGCGAGCGAGGCGGAATGGAGCGCTCGGCCGCCAGTCGGTGCGCGAGCAGAGCCAGGCGATCAGGACTGCGATCGCGGCGAGCAGTCCGAGCGTGAGCGCGGCGTTGTTCGCGAGCCGGCGGATCAGGTTCGACCCCGTCTCGACCGCGCCGCAGAACGAGCCGGTCGCGGCGGTCCCGAGCACGCCTCCGGCGGGGATTCCGTAGCTGCGGTCTCGCCAGCCCTCGGACCACGTGATCGGCTTGGTCCACTGCAGCTTCATGTTCGGTCCGGTGGGCCCGTTGAAGAAGGCCGGCTGCAGCTCGCCCCACCGGCCCTCGAACGCGATCCAGGGGTAGGCGCTGCGCGCGGCTGCTTCCTGGCCGGGAATCGTGCGGACGACGGGCTGGATCTGCCTGTGCGGGCCCCGCGTGTCGTCGCAGCCGACGCCTTCGGCGCCCGAGCGGCCGAGGTAGAGCGCGGAGTCGTAGAAGTTCGCGTGCGACCCCTCGGCGACGTAGACAACCGGGTGGGTCCCGTCGACGCGGTTCAGCTTCTCGTCCCGCCACGCCGCCCGCTCGGCGCCCTCGTGCTGCGAGTAGCCGACGTTCGTCGGGCTGCGGTCGAGCGCCTGCTCGGCGTCCGGCGCGTCGAAGTCGAGCTGGATCATCTCCCAGTCGCCCTCGTGGGTGTTGTTGAAGTCGTTGAACGTGTAGAAGAACCAGTACTGCAGGGCGAGCTTGCCGTCCTGGGTGGCGACGTGCGCGTAGACGGTGGGCTCGGTTCCCTCGGTGATCCGGCGCGACCAGCGCTCGTAGCCGCAGCCCGGCCTGAGCGGGTTCCCGGGGAAGTCGAGGTGGTACTCGTAGAGCCCACGGCCGAGGTCCGCCGCGGTGGGGGCGATCTTCACGAGATCCGAGTCGCTCCACGGCCCGCGCAGCGCGACGGTGTCCTGGCCGAGGATCGTGTTGATGTCGATCGGGCGGTACGGCTCGCCCGGGCCACAATCCTCCTTCTGCTCGACGAGGCGCACGTCTGGCGCGTAGCGGGCCGCGAGCGCCTGCTCCGCCTGGTCGGCCGCCCGCGCCACCCCTGTCGAGACGAGCGCTCCGACGGCGACGATCGCGGCGGCGAGGGCCGAACGCTGGCGCATCCGCGTGAGCCTAACTCCGCGGCGGGAGGTCGCTTCTCGGCGGCTCGGGCACGTCCTGGCGGACGAAGAGCCCCAGGAACGCGCGCTTCAGCTGCGTGAGCAGCGGGCCTCCGTCGCCGGACGGCGGCCGCGCCCAGGCTGCGGCGACCTCGGCGCCGAGCAGCAGGGCGCACGAGTAGAGGTACATGGAGTAGAGGAAGACCAGCGCGGCGGTGAGCGAGCCGTAGACGACGCTGAGCCGCGTCGCCCGGGTGTAGAGGAACCCGGAGGCGAGGGCGATCAGCTGGAAGACCAGGGCCGTCAGGATCGCGCCCGCGAGGCCGTCGCGGATCCGCAGGCCGCGTGCGGGCACGAACCGGTAGAGCAGCATCACGACCAGGATCGAGAGGACGAACGCGAACAGGCGGATGACGCCGTCCGAGAGCGTTCCGGCGCCGATGTCCGTCGCGCTTGCGAGGCCTCCGCCTGCCGTGTGCACGAGCTGCCCCACAACGGTGATCCCGGCCGTGACCAGCACGAGCGCGGCGGCGCCGACGATCAGCACGAGGTCGACGACCTTCCCGCGCGCCATCGGCCGCGACTGGGTCACGCCCATGGCCGACTCGAGGCCCTGCCTGATCGCGCTCATCATCCCGGTCGCCGCCCACGCGAACACCGCCAGGCTGACGAGCCCCGCGGCGCTTACAGGCGTCGCGATCGCGGTGAGAGCGTCCTCGACGTCGTGCCTGCCGACCGCCGAGACCGGCAGCGCGTCGGCGATCGTCTTCGTGACGTCGTGCCGCACCTCGTCGTTCTGCAGCACGAGCCCGAAGATCGAGGCGAGCACGATCGCCAGCGGCACGACCGAGAACAGGACCCGGTAGGCGATCGCGGCCGCGTGCTGGGCGCACTGGTCGGCGAAGAACCGCTCGACGGCCACGGGGGCGACCCCCCCGAACTTCTTGGCGGTCTCGACGGGCCAGCGCAAGGCCCGCGGCCCGCCGTCAGTCACAGGCGATCCGTGGGATCCCGCGACCCTAGCGCGAGGGCGTGACGAGAGGGCCGGCGCGGACCCGTTGCAGGCTCCCGGCGATGCCGCATACGATTACCGCCATGCTGCTGAGCGAGGTGGGGTACGCGCAGCCGGACACGCTCGAGCAGGCACTCGGGGTTCTCGCGCAGCACGACGGCGCGCGCGCCCTGGCCGGCGGCCAGACCCTGATCAACGTGATGAAGGCCCGCGCGGCGTCACCTGACGTGCTCGTCGACCTGAACCGGATCGCGGAGCTGAAGGGGATCGAGCTCGGCGCCGACGGCACGCTCGAGATCGGCCCGATGACGACCTACACGGAGCTGATCGCGTCGCCGGAGGCCCGCGCGCGGCCGATCCTGGGCGAGGTCTGCGCCCAGATCGCCGACGTGCAGGTGCGAAACCGCGGCACGATCGGCGGGAACATCTGCTCCAGCGACCCGACGAACCACCTGCCGCCGCTGATGGTCGCGATCGACGCGCGGATGACGATCGCGGGCGCCTCCGGCGAGCGCACGGTGACCGCCGAGGAGTTCTTCCTGGGTGTGTACATGACCGCCGTCTCGCCCGATGAGCTCCTGACGAAGATCACGATCCCGGCCGGCCGCAGCGACGGATTTGCAGCCGTCCCGATCGGCGTGGACGGAACCTGCATCGTCAACGCGGCCGCCACCGCGAACGGCGAGCTCAGGATCGCGCTCGGCTGCATCGGCGCCGTGCCCGAGCTCGTGAAGCCCGCCTCTGCGGACGCCGAGGTCGTGCGCGAAGCGGTGCGCGGCGCGGGAATCGAGCCGCCCGGCGACGTGCACGCGTCGTCGGAGTACCGCCGTCACCTGGCCGAGGTCGTCGCGGCACGCGCGGCGGCGCAGGCATCGGAGAGGGCCGGCGACTAGTGGCCGCCGTCGAGTCGTCGAGGACGGTCGCGGTCGAGATCAACGGCACGACGTACGAGCGCGAGGTCGACTCGCGCCGCCTGCTGATCCACTTCATCCGCGACGACGCCGACCTGACCGGCTCGCACATCGGCTGCGACACCGGCAACTGCGGCGCGTGCAGCGTGATCCTCGACGGCACGCTCGTGAAGAGCTGCATGCTGCTCGCGGTCCAGGCCGACGGCTGCTCGATCGAGACGGTCGAGGGACTGTCCGAGCCCGGCGAGCTGAACGAGCTCCAGCAGGCGTTCAACGACCACCACGCGCTCCAGTGCGGCTACTGCACGCCCGGGATGCTGATGAGCGCGACGGCGCTCCTGCGCGAGAACTCGAGCCCCTCGGACGAGGAGATCTCGCGCGCGATCCAGGGGAACATCTGTCGCTGCACGGGCTACTGGAACATCGTCAAGGCGATCAAGGCCGCCTCGGGCCAGGAGGTCACCGAATGAGACGACGCATGCGTCGTCTCCGTCAGGCCGCACGCGTCTTGCCCGTTCGGCCGTCTGAACTGACCGGTCGACACACCGTCCGTGAGGAGGTCGCTCTGTGACCGAGACCACGACTGTCACCGAGCCGATCGTCGTCGAGGAGGGAGAGACCCGGCCGGGCTACGCGGGCCAGAGCGTCAAGCGCAAGGAGGACAAGCGGCTCGTCCAGGGCGAGGGCCTGTTCGTCGACGACGTCAAGCGCCACAACATGGGCTATATCCACTTCGTCCGGTCGCCGTACGCCCACGCGAAGATCCGCTCGGTCGACGTCTCCAAGGCGCTCGAGCACCCGGCCGTCTACGGGACGCTGACCGGGGACGAGGTCGCGCTGTTGACCGACCCGTTCTTCCAGATCTCCTCGCCGCCGGGCGCGCACCTGAAGGACTTCTGTCTCGCGGTCGGCAAGGCCCGCTTCGTGGGGGAGCCCGTGGCGGCCGTCGTGGCGACCACGCGCGAGGCCGCGCGCGACGCCTCGGAGCTCGTCGAGGTCGACTACGAGCCGCTGCGGGTGATCACCGACGCCCGCCGCGCGCTCGACGACGAGGCGCCGGTCCTCCACGACGAGGCCGGGACGAACCTCACGTGGGAGGGCGTCTACGAGTGGGGCGACCTCGACGAGGCGTTCGCCGAGGCCGACCAGGTCGTGAAGATCTCCGAGCTGCACTTCGACCGCTTCAACTCGACGCCGCTCGAGTGCAACGGGGCGCTCGTCGAGTACAACCGCGGGATCGGGCAGTGGACGATCACCACGAACAACCAGTTCCCGGGGTTCGCGGCGATCATGATGGGGCCGGCGATGCGGGTCGGGCTGGACAAGCTCCGCCTCGTCACCCAGGACATCGGCGGCGGCTTCGGCAACAAGATCACCTCGCACCCGCAGCTCGTCGCCTGCTGCCTGCTCGCGCGCAAGCTGAACCGCCCCGTGCAGTGGACCGAGTGGCGGACCGACTTCCACCTGACGATGTCGCACGGGAACGAGCGCTGGTTCCAGGACACGGAGGTCGCGGTCAAGGACGACGGCACGCTGCTCGGCTTCCGGACCGTCGCGCTCGACGACGCCGGCGCCTGGCTTCGCTACGAGCCGCTCGGCGGCGTGATCTGGGCGCAGGTGACGCCTGGCCTGTACCGCTGGAAGCACATCCGGCTCGACTTCAGGCAGGTCGTGACGAACAAGGCGCCGGTTTCGCCGAACCGCGGCTACTCGCGGATGCAGCACCTCTGGTTCACGGAGCGGGTGATCGACATCGTGGCGCACGAGCTCGGGCTCGACCCGGTCGAGGTGCGCAAGCGCAACTACATCAAGGCCGACGAGATGCCCTACACGACGCCGAACGGGTGCGTCTACGACTCGGGCGACTACGCGGGGATGCTCGACACCGCGCTGGAGCTGATCGGCTACGGCGAGGTCGAGGAGCGGCGCGCCGACGCGGAGAGCCGCGGGAAGCTGCTCGGCCTCGGGATCGGCTCGACGCTCGACTCGGGCACGAACAACTTCGGCCAGTCGCGGCTGATCAACCCGGAGCTCCAGTTCTCGGGCAACAACGAAGTCGCGACCGTGAAGCTCGACATCTTCGGCGAGATCGTGGTCACGCTCGGGACGACGCCGCAGGGCCAGGGGCACGAGACGACCGCGTCACAGGTGGTCGCCGACATCCTCGGCTGCTCGGTCGACGACGTGCACGTCCGCGCGGGGCACGACTCGTACTGGAACTCGCACGCCGGGTTCTCCGGGACGTACGCGAGCCAGTTCGCGGTCACGGGGCTCGGCGCCGTCAAGGGCGCCACGGACATGCTCGCCGCGGAGATGCGCAAGCTCGCCTCGGTGATCCTCGGCTGCGCGCCCGAAGACATCGAGCTCGCCGAGGGCTTCGCCAGGATCGCGGGCAACCCCGAGGCCGCGCTGCCGTTCATGGCGCTCGGCGCGATCATCAACGCGAACAACGCGGGCCTGCCCGAGGACCTCGACGTCACGCTCAACTGCCGCTACGTCTACCGGCCGCCGTTCGAGGTGCCGGACGTCGAGCGGAAGTACGGGAACCTGACGCTGACCTACGCGGCGCAGGTGCACGTCGCCGTCGTGGAGATCGATCCGGAGACCGGCGTCTACGACGTGGTCGACTACGCGGCGGTGGACGACTGCGGGAAGCGGATCAACCCGCAGGTCGTCGAGGGTCAGGTGATGGGCGCCACCGCGCAGGCGCTCGGCGCGGCGACCCACGAGACGTTCACCTACGACGAGGACGGGAACCTGCTGACGCCCAACTTCTACGACTACCACGTGCCGCACGCGCTCGACATGCCGCCGCTCAAGACCGGCAACATCGAGAGCCCGTCGCCGTTCACCTCGCTCGGCACGAAGGGGATGGGCGAAGGCGGCGGCGCCGGCATCCACGCGGTCTGCGCCGCGCTGCAGGACGCGCTCAGATCCCGCGGCAAGCCGGTCGTCTACGACAGCTGCAACCCGTATCACCGGGTCTGGGAGCTGCTCAGCGATCCCGCGGCCGCGCGGCAGCGCGTGTCCGTGGAGGCGAAGTGAAGGTCTCCGGCGAGCGCTCGTTCGAGGCGCCGCGCGCGGCGGTGTGGCACGTGCTCAACGACCCGGCCTCGATGGCGAAGACGATGCCCGGCGTCGAGGGCTTCGACGTCCAGGACGACAAGCACTGGCGGGCCAACGTGAAGATCCCGCTCGGGCTCGGCGGCCTGAAGCTGACGATGGACATGGAGAAGGTCGAGGAGCGCGAGCCCGAGTACGCGCAGCTCTCGATCAAGGGCAACGGCGTCGGCGCGATGCTCAGGATGACCACGACGTTCACGCTTACCGAGGACTCCGGCGGCACGAAGATGGACTGGGACGCGGACGTGCACATCGCCGGGCCGGTCGGCTCGATGGGCCAGCGCGTCCTCCAGCCGATCGTCAACCAGCAGGTCGAGCACGTCCTGACCGCGCTCGACGAGCAGGTCCGCGAAGCCTCGACCAGCGCCGCGACCGAGAGCTAACTTGTGCCCCAGCCGTTCCGGATCGGGGTCATGCAGCTGACCATGGAGCCGCTGGACGAGATGGTCGCCTCCGCCCGCGTGATGGACGAGGCGGGCATGGACACGATCTGGCTGGCCGAGGCCTACCCGTGGTGGCGCAAGCACCAGATGGAGGCCCGCTCCTCCACCGTCAGCTCGGCCCTGATCGCCCAGGCGACCGAGCGGCTCACGATCGGCTGGGGGATCATCTCGCCGTTCACGCGCCACCCGGTGCAGGCGGCGATGGACGCGCGGGTCGTGCAGGAGGCGGCCGGCCCGGGGCGGTTCATCCTCGGCTTCGGGACGTCCAAGATCTTCCTCAACAACGCGGTGATGCAGACCAACAAGACCCTCGGCCCGATGCGGGACGCCGTCGAGATCGTGCGCGGCGTGCTCGGCGGCGAGGCGTTCGAGTACACGGGCTCGACCTGGAACGCGTCGGTGCCCGCGCTCGACCCGGCCGCACACTCTCCGCGCGAGGTGCCCCCCGTGTACGTGGCGGCCACGGCGCCGAAGATGCAGGCGCTCGCGGGCGAGATCGGCGACGGGTGCCTCACGCCGTCGATCACGACTCCGGCCTTCGTCCGCTACACGCGCGAGAACGTCGCCAGCGACATCGACATCGGCTGCACCGTCGTCGCCTCGATCCACGAATCCGACCGCGACGCCGGCCGGGACGGCGCCCGCGAGATCGCGGGCATGTACCTGGCGAACAAGGTGCAGAACATCCAGGGCGCTGCCGACACGCTGCTCGACCTGGCCGGGATCGAGCAGGACGAGATCCGGCCGGTCGCGGAGGCGATGGAGCGGGGTGGGCGGCTCGCCGCCAAGGCCGAGGTCGGCGACGCGCTCCTCGACAAGTGCAAGCCGATCGCGGGCACCCCGGACGACTGCATCGCGGCGATCGAGGAGTACCGCGAGGCGGGCTGCACGCACGTGATGCTCGAGCTCTGGGGCGACCGGCGACACGAGCAGATTCGGCTCTTCGGCGAGCGGGTCCTGCCGAGCTTCCGCTGATGGCCGTCTCGATCAAGAAGGACCGCCTGGTCCAGTGGGCGAGCCGCGCGATCTCGATCCCGAGCTTCACGGGGAGCGAGGGAGAGATGGCGCGCTTCATGGCGGAGACGCTCACCGAGCTCGGCCTGGCCGTGCAGTGGCAGCAGGTCGAGCAGGGGCGGGCGAACGTCCTCGGGACGCTGTCCGGGGCGGGCGGCGGGCAGTCGTTGATGTTCAACGGCCACATGGACACGTCGTACTCGGGGCGGGAGCCGTGGCTCGTGCACGTGCCGGGGTTCCAGCCGGAGCCGTTCGTGCGCCAGGGGCGGCTGTACGGGCTCGGCATCTCGAACATGAAGGGCGCCCTCGCCTGCTACGTCGAGGCGGTGCACGCGCTGCTCGACGCCGGTGTCCGCCTGCGCGGCGACCTGCTGGTCGCGGCCGTGTGCGGCGAGATCGAGAAGGCGCAGTTCGGCGAGGCCCAGGGCGCGGAGTTCCGTGGGTACGCGACCGGCACGCGCCACCTCGTCACACACGGCGGGGTCGCGGACATGTGCATCCTCGGCGAGCCGACCGAGGAGAAGGTCGTGCTCGGCCACTTCGGCTCGCTCTGGCTGCGGATCTCGACCGCCGGCAACTTCATCCACACCGCCTTCAGCGAGGGGAAGCGCGACCAGAACTCGATCCTGCGCATGCGCGAGGTGCTCGACGCGGTGCTCGAGTGGATCCCGAGCTGGGAGGACGACCCGGAGAACGCCTACGGCGACGCGAAGGCGATCGTGAACGTCGGCGCGCTCCAGGGCGGCTTCGGCTGGCGAGTCTCGCGCACGCCGCACCGCACAGACCTCTTCCTCGACGTCCGCGTGCCGCCGACGAAGGCGATGCGCGTCGCGCGACGGCAGGTGCTCGACATGGTGCGCGGCCTCGCGAAGCGGTTCCCCGAGTACGGCGTCGAGGGCGAGGTCTACGTGACCGCCCCAGGGGCGGAGATCGCCGACGACCACCCGCTCGTGGCCGCGGTCGAGGAGAGCCATGCCGAGGTGTTCGGCTCGCAGCCGGAACGCGATGTCACGCGCTGGTTCTCCGATGCCTCGGCGCTGACGCGGTACGGGGTGCCGACCGTGAACTACGGCACGTCGACCGGCCTGCTCGACACCGAGTACGGCGAGAATCTCGACATCGAAGGCCTGGTCAGGATGGCGAAGGTCTACGCACTCGCCGCGCAGCGGGTCTGCGGGGTCGCGTGAAGCTCGTCACGTTCGACGACGGGCGTGTGGGGGAGCTGCGCGACGACACGGTCCTCGAGCTCGGCGCGCACTCGATGCGCGAGTACTTCGAGGCCGGCGCGGTCGCGGGCCCGACCGGGCGCGAGCACGCGCTCGCCGAGGTGCGCCTCCGGGCGCCGATCGTCCCGAAGAAGTTCTTCCACACGGCCGGCAACTTCCGCGAGCACGAGGAGGAGTCGAAGAACGTCAACTGGGCACACGAGATCGCGCCGTGGATCGTCTTCTTCCAGAACGTCGACGCGATCGTCGGGCCGGACGACCCGGTCGTGTACCCGGAGCACCTGACCGAGGAGCTCGACTACGAGCTGGAGCTGGCGATCGTGATCCGCAAGGCCGGGAAGTGGTTCTCGCCCGAGGAGGCGGTCGACTACATCGGCGGCTACGTGATCTTCAACGACATCACGGCGCGCGACATCCAGCGGCGCGAGATGCGTTCGGGTGTCTTCTCGTTCTGCAAGGCGATCGACACGTTCTGCCCGCTCGGCCCGTGGATCGTGACGCCGGACGAGATCCCTGATCCCCATGACCTGGCGATGGAGCTGCGCGTGAACGGCGAGCCGCGGCAGACGTCGCACTCCCGGAACATGTCCGTGACGATCCCCGAGATCCTCAGCCACTACTCCGCGCTCGGCTACTCGCCGGGCGACGTGGTCTCGACGGGCACTGTGAGCGGGGTGGCCGGCTTCAGCGACGACCCCGCGTCGCTGTACCTGAAGCCGGGCGACGTGATGGAGGCCGAGATCGAGCGGATCGGCGTGCTCCGCAACCCGGTCGTGTCCTGGCAGGAGGCCCACGGCGAGCCCGCGCCCGAGCGCGTGCGGTGGTGAGCATGCCGGCCGCCACGGCCTCTCATATGTTCATACCCCCACCCAGGGTGGGGCTTGTCGGCCCGCCTCCCTCGCCGTCGACGATAGCGCCGATTTCCGCACGTGTCCGTGACGGGAGCGCGCCGGAAGCGTGACGATCTCGTGAGCTGGCCCCGCGACGACGCCAAGCTCGACCGCGTGCGCCGGCTGATGGCCGAAGAGGAGCTCGACGCGCTGGTCGTCCGCGCGCCCGACAACGTCCTCTACCTGACGAACTTCTGGAGCATGAAGGGCTACGACGCAGCGGTCTTCCCGCGCGAGGGCGAGCCCGTGCTCCTCTGTCTCGAGGCCTCCGAGGAGGACGCGGCGCACACCGCGTGGACCGCGGACGTGCGCCTCGTCCGCGGCTACGCGCCGGACGATCCGCGTCCCGCGACCGCCCGCACCCTCGAGCTCGCGCAGGAGGTCGCGCGCGGGCACGGCCGGGTCGGCCTCGAGCTCAGCCTCGGCACCCAGGCCACCGACCGCATGGTCGGCGAGCCGACGACGTACACCGCGGCGTGGTTCGACGGCTTCGGCGAGGCGGCGGACGCGACCCCGCTTCTCTCGCGCGCGCGCGCAATCAAGACCGACCAGGAGCTGGAGCGGATGCGCCTCGCCAACGAGATCGCGGCCGCGGGCATGGAGCACGTGCGCTCGCGCCTCGAGCCCGGGATGAAGGAGTCCCAGGCCGCCGCCCTCTGGCAGGGCCTCGTCCACGGCGAGGGTACGGGCTGGAAGGGGAAGGTCGACCTCGCGCTCCCGTTCTCGCTCGTCTGGGCTGGCCCGGGCATCAAGACCTTCACGGCGACCGGCGACCTGCCGGTGCGGGAGGACGAGCCGACGCTCTTCGAGATCTGGGTGTGCGCGGACGGCTACTGGTGCGATCACACAAAGAACCTCTGCCCTGGCCCGCTGCGGGCCGAGTACGCCGAGCTCGAGCGGCAGCTCCTCGACGTCTACGGTCGCGCGGTAGACCACTGCCGCCCGGGAGCGTCGCTCGCCGAGCTCGACAGGCTCGTCCGCGCCGGGCTCGCAGAGGCCGGGTACGAGGGCCAGCCGTCGCACCCGATCTGCCACGGTGTCGGAGCGCGCGCGCACGAGCCGCCGTACGCGCACCAGGCAGGCGGCGGCACGATCGAGGCCGGCATGGTGCTGGCGATCGAGCCGGGCGTCTACTGGGAGGGCGGCGGAGGCCTGCGCGTCGAGGACAACTTCCTGATCACCGAGTCGGGCGCCGAGAAGCTCTCGCCGTTCCCGGACGGAGTGGTCTGCGGATGATCTGGACCGGAACGCTGAACGATCCGTACCGCCTCGGCGGCTCGGTCGGTCTCTACGACACGACGCTGCGCGACGGCGAGCAGACGGTCGGCGTCGTGCTCGACCCCGAGCAGAAGCTCGAGATCGCGCGGCTGCTCGACGACCTCGGGATCGACCGGATAGAGGCCGGGTTCCCGCGCGTCTCGCAGGACGACTGGGACGCTGTCCGCCTGATCTCCGACGCCGGCCTGCGGGCCGAGATCTGGGGCTTCTCGCGTGCCGTGCCCGCCGACCTCGAGGCGCTGGTCGAGCTCGGCGTGCGCGCCTCGGTGATCGAGTCGCCGATCTCGGACCTCAAGCTCGACGCGATCGGCGTCTCACGCGAGAAGATGCTCGGCCGGATCACGGACGCGATGCGCTTCGCCGCCGAGCACGGGATCCACGCGGCGTTCTTCGGTGTCGACTCCACCCGCGCCGACCTCGGTTTCTACGAGCAGGTCTACCGCGGCGCGGTCGAGGCCGGGGCGAAGGAGGTCTGCGTCGTGGACACGATCGGCATCGCCTCGCCCGAGGCGGTCGCCGATCTCGTCGGGCGCACGGTCGAGTGGGTCGGGCCCGAGGTGCCCGTGCACTTCCACGGGCACAACGACTTCGGCCTCGCGACCGCGTCCGCGGTCGCCGCGGTCAAAGCCGGCGCGAGCTGGGTGCAGGGGACGATCAACGGCATGGGCGAGCGCGCGGGCAACTGCAACCTCGGCGAGGTGGCGCTCACGCTGCGCGCGCTCTACGGCGT
Source organism: uncultured Actinomycetes bacterium (assembly GCA_963716865.1). Taxonomy (GTDB): domain Bacteria; phylum Actinomycetota; class Thermoleophilia; order Gaiellales; family Gaiellaceae; genus AC-32. The sequence continues at coordinate 788,596 of CAVQUF010000004.1, read as the reverse complement.
CGAGTCGAACCTGCGCCTCGAGCGGATCCGCGACGTCTCCGACCGAGTCCGCCACCTCTCGGGCTACGCGCTCGAGCCGTGGAAGCCGGTCACGGGCGAGACGCTGTTCCGGCGCGAGAGCGGCGCCGTCGCCAGCCAGTTTCACGATCCACCGTCGATCGAGCCGTACTCGTCGGAGCTCGTCCACGCGGAGCGCGGGATCGTGCTCGGCAAGAAGAGCGGGCTCGACTCGATCAGGATCAAGGCCGACGAGCTCGGGCTCGACCTCCCCGAGGAGCGGCGCGCGGAGACCCTGGCCAAGGTGAAGGAGCTGGGTACCCGCAAGCGCGGTCTCGTGACCGACGAGGAGTTTCGCGAGCTGGTCGATGGCTGAGCGCGACGCAGTCGTCGTCGGCAGCGGGATCAACTCGCTCGCCTGCGCCGCGCTGCTCGCCCGGGGCGGATGGAGCGTGGCGGTGCTCGAGCGCGAGGACGAGCTGGGCGGGGCGATCCGCACGGCCGAGCTGACCGAGCCCGGCTACCTGCACGACGTGTTCAGCGCCTGGCACCCGCTGTGGGTGGGCGGAGCGGCGCACGCGGAGTTTGGCGACGAGCTCGCCGCCCGCGGGCTCGAGTACCTGAACACCGAGCACCCGACCGCGACGCTCTTCCCGGACGGCGAGGCGTGCTTCCTGCTCCGCTCGACCGAGGCCAACGTCCACGAGCTGGGGCCCGAGTGGGAGGGCGTCGTCGAGTCCTTCTTCCCGAACGCCGACCTGGCGTTCGGCGTCCTCGGCACCGAGCTCTGGTCGACCGACGGTCTCCGGCTGGCGGTGCGTGCCCAGCGAAGGCTCGGCCGGCGCGGCCTGGTCGAGTTCGCGGGCGGCGTGCTCTCCTCCAGCCGCGACTGGCTCACCGAGACCTTCGCGTCGGAGAGAGCGCACGGGCTGCTCGCGCCATGGGTGCTGCACACCGGCCTCGGCCCCGACTCGGCCGCCTCCGGGTTCATGACGCAGGTGATCGGCGTCGCCGTCCAGGAGGGTGGCATGCCGATCCCGCGCGGCGGCGGCGCGCGGCTCGTCGACGCGCTCGTTCGGCTGATCGAGGACCACGGCGGGACCTGCGAGACCGGGCGCGACGTCGAGCGCGTGCTCGTGCGCGGCGGGCGCGCGGCGGGCGTGCGGCTCGCGGACGGCGAGGAGGTCGGCGCGTCCCGCGCCGTGATCGCGAACGTGACCCCGACTCAGCTCTACGGACGGCTGCTCGACGGCGTGATCGAGGGCCCGACCGCCGAGCAGGGCCGTCGCTTCCGCTACGGGCGCTCCGAGATGCAGATCCACTTCGCCCTTTCCGAGCCGCCTCGCTGGGAGGGCGACGTGCGGCTCGGGCAGACGGCGATCGTGCATCTCACGCCCGGGCTGGACGGCGTCTCCCGAGCGGTGAACGAGGCCGAGCGCGGGCTGCTCCCGGCGGAGGCGACGGTCGTGGTCGGCCAGCCGCTCACGATGGACACTTCCCGTGCTCCCGACGGCGCAGGGCTCCTGTGGATCCAGCTCCAGGAGCTGCCCTGGCACGTGAAGGGCGACGCGGCCGGCGAGATCGACACCGGCGACGGCACCTGGACCGAGGAACTTCGCGAGCGCTACGCCGATCGGATCCAGGCGCGGATCGCGCAGCACGTGCCGAACCTCGACTCCGCGGTGCTCAGGCGCGTCACGCTCTCCCCGGCCGACCTGCAGGCGGCGAACGTGAACCTGCACCACGGCGATCCCTACTCCGGCTCGCTCGCCCTCGACCAGAACCTGCTCTGGCGGCCGTTTCCGGCGAGCCCGGGGCACGCGACGCCGGTGAAGGACCTCTGGCAGATCGGCGCCAGCACCCACCCCGGGCCGGGCCTCGGCGCAGGCTCGGGCACGATGGTCGCGAAGCAGCTGCTCGAGCCCGGGCCGCTCGCGCGCCTGAAGGAGCGCTTCGGCCGGTGAAGCTCTCGATCTCGGAGATAACGACCGTGACCCAGTCGTTCGCCGACGACCTCGACGCCTACCGCGCGGTCGGCGCGGACGGGATCGGGATCTGGGAGATGAAGCTCGACGGCGACTCGTTCGAGCAGTTTCGGGCGAGCGGCCTGGAGGGCGCGGCGGCCGTGCCAGAGGTGCCGTCGATCCTGCCACTGCCCCTGATGGAGGGGCCCGCCGACCCGGCCGAGCGGGTCGAGGCCATCTGTTCCGCCGTCGCCCGCCTCGCCCCGTTCGAGCCGTCCTGTGTCCTCTTCCTCACCGGCCCGGGCGAAGACCGGGACACGCTCGTCGAGGGGCTCCGCTCGATCGCCGCCGCAGGAGCCGCCCACGGCGTCCGCGTCGCGCTCGAGCCGGCCCAGCGCGAGTTCGCGCGCTTCTGGACGAGCGTCAGCTCGCTCGGCGAGGCCGCCGCGTTGATCGACGAGTCCGGAGCGGACATCGGCCTGATCTACGACTCGTGGCAGCTCTACGGCGAGCCGCTCGAGGAGATCGAGCGCCACCGCGACCGGATCATCGGCGTGCACCTCGCCGACCGCCGCGACCCGACGCGCAACACGAACGACCGCGTGCTGCCCGGAGACGGGATCGTCGACTTCGGGCCGATCCTCGACGCGCTGCGCTGGGACGGTCTGTACGACCTCGAGATCTTCTCCGACCCGGAGCTGCCCGGCTCGCTCTGGAAGGAGGACCCGCGGGAACTCGCGGCGCGCGGAATCGAGGCACTGCGGAGGACGGTATCGAGCGCGTCTGCATAGTCGGCGGCGGGGTCATCGGCAGCCTCTTCGCCGGCCACCTCGCGCGCGTCGGCGAGGTCTCGGTGCTCTGCCGGCGGGAGGAGCATGCCCGGGCGCTGAACGAGCACGGCCTGCGCATCTCGGGCCGGCACGACTTCACCGTCCCGTTGCGTGCGGCCACCGACCCAGCGGAGCTCCCGGAGCCCGAGCTGGCGATCGTGGCCACGAAGACGACCGAGCTCGAGGCCGCGGCCGCGCGTCTGGAGGGCCACTGGCCGGACGCCGCGGTGATGACGGTCCAGAACGGCCTCGGCGCCGAGGCCGCGTTCCCGGGCCGGCGCGTCATCTCGGCGGTCACGTTCATGAGCGGGACGCGCCACGAGGACACGAACGTCGAGTACATCCTCGACACCGAGACCTGGCTCGGCCCGTACGGGGACACACCGTACGAGCTCGTCGAGGAGGTCGCGACGCTGATCGTCGCCTCCGGCCTGAAGGCGCAGCCGTTCCGCGACCTGAGGCCTGCGCAGTGGTCGAAGCTGATCTTCAACGCGACCGTCAACGCCGTCGCCGCGCTCACCGGGCTGCCGCACGACTGGCACTACGCGGCGCGCGAGCAGCCGGGTGACCTGGGCCATCTCGTCTTCGGCCTCGTCGAGGAGGGCAAGCAGGTGGCGGAGGCGGCTGGCGTGGAGCTGCACGAGGATCCGTGGGAGATGAACGTCCTCGCCACCCGTCGCGGGAGCCGGCACTACCCGTCGATGCTCGAGGACGTCGAGGCGCGACGCCCCACCGAGATCGAGCACATCACCGGGGCGCTGGTCCGGGAGGCCGGGCGGCTTGCCGTGCCGGTGCCGCTCCACACGGCGCTCTTCCGGCTCGTTCGGGCGCGCGAGGCGTCCTGGGCGCCGGATTGACGCCCGGGTCGGCACGCATAGAATTCCCCGTTCGGACCTGATTTTTGGTTTTGCCAACGAAACGAGGGAGGGTGTAGTGAGACGTGCGACTAGGTGGGGAGTGCTGCTTGCAGTGACGCTCCTCGGGGCTACCGTGGCGATCGCCGCTCTCGCCGCCACCACCGGCAGCCATGCCGCTCCGGCAGCGAAGAAGCCCGTCGTCATCGGCTGGGCGTACGACAAGAGCGGGAACATGTCCCCGTTCGACAACCCGGCGCTCGCCGCGGCGAGGATCCGCGCCAAGCAGATCAACGCGAAGGGCGGGGCCGCCGGCCACAAGTTCGTGATCAAGACCTGCGACACACAGAACAACGATCCGGTGAAGGCGAAGTCGTGTGCGCTGAACCTGCTCGGGCAGGGCGCCAACGTCATCTTCACGACGTGCGACGTCGACTACGCGGCGCCGGTCGTCCAGGCGGCGATCCGGCGCGGGAAGCTCGCCGTCGCGCCGTGCATCGGCACCGACCAGATGGGCCCGAAGAAATTCGGCGCGAAGGGCAAGCTCGCCTTCAGCTTCGGCAACGTCGCGCAGGACGAGGGCTCGGCGATGGCCGAGTACGCGCACCGGCGCGGCTGGAAGACGGCCGGGCTCGCGACCAACCAGGCGCTCGTCTACTTCAAGAACGTCGTCCAGGCCTTCGACAAGCGCTTCCGCCAGCTCGGCGGCAAGGTCGTCGACCGAGAGACCTACGCGACCGGCTCGAACAACGTCGGCAACGCGGTCAGCCAGCTGAACTCGCACAAGGCGGCCGTCTATGTGACGTCGACCGCGTTCGGGGAGCTGCCCGCGTTCGTCTCGGGCTTCCGATCCCTCCACAACAACACGCCGATCCTCAACTCGTGGGCCGGCGACGGCACGTACTGGAACACGCCCAACCCGAAGGTGACGAACTACTACTTCGTCACGTTCGCCTCCGTGTTCGGTGACGATCCGAGCGCGGCGGTGCGCAAGATGATCGCCTCGATGACGGCCGCGGGAGCCCAGCCGGGCACAGGCGGGTTCCTCGGTGGTGCCGATGCGGTCGACGGCGTCGCCACCGCGATCAGGCGGGCACATGGCTCGCTCAAGGGCGCTGCTCTCGCGGCGCAGATGCAGAAGTTCAAGCACGTGTCGGTGCTCGGCAGCCGGGTCAGCTTCTCGGCGAAGCTGCACACGGTCTTCGGGCGGCAGTACCGCGTGATCAAGATCCAGGACAACAAGGCCAAGCGCGTCGGCCTGGTGACGGCGAAGGTCGTCCCGAAGCTCTAACGTTGCGCGCGCGTGCCCGAGACCGCGCTCGCTGAGAGAACGGAGAGGAGGCCCGAGACCCTGCGGGCCTCCTCCGTCTCGCGGTCCTTCGAGGGCGTGCACGCGCTCAGCGAGGTGACGCTCGAGCTGCGCGGGCACGAGGTCGTCGGCCTGATCGGCCCGAACGGCGCCGGGAAGTCCACGCTCGTCAACGTGCTCAGCGGGTTCGACCGCCCGGACGAAGGAGCGGTCGAGCTCGGCGGTCGGGAGATCACGGGCTGGAGCTCGCACCGGCGCGCACGGGCCGGTCTCGCGCGCAGCTTCCAGCACAGCCGCTCGTTCGGCAGCCTCTCCGTGCGCGAGAACGTCGAGGTGGCGGCACTCGGCGTCGGCGCCGGTCCGCGGGAGGCGCGGCGGCGGAGCGACCGGCTGCTCGAGCTGCTCGGGCTCGACGATCAGGCGGAGCGCCGCGCGGACACGCTCGCCCACGGCGACGAGAGGCGGCTCGGGGTAGCCCGGGTGCTGGCGATGACGCCCAGCTTCGTGCTCCTGGACGAGCCCGCCGCCGGCCTGCCCGAGACCGAGGTGCCCGAGTTCGCCCGGGTCGTGCGCATGCTCCGCGACGAGCTCGGGGCCGGGGTGCTCCTGATCGACCACAACATGGCGCTCGTGATGGGCGTCTGCGACCGGATCCACGTGCTCGACCAGGGCCGGACGCTTGCCGCGGGGACGCCGCAGGAGATCCGCGGCAACCTCGACGTCGCAGCGGCGTACCTCGGCGAGACGGCGGTCCACACCGACGATGGCTGAGCCGGCCCTCGCGCTCGACCGCCTCGAGGTGCGCTACGGCACCGTGGCCGCGGTGCGCGACCTGACGCTCAGCGTGGACAAGGGCGAGATCGTCGGGCTGATCGGGCCGAACGGCGCGGGCAAGTCCACGACGCTCCACGCGATCATGGGCGCGGTGCCCGCCTACTCGGGCGACATCCGGCTTGACGGGCGCTCGATCTGCAAGCGCAGCCCGGAGTCGATCGCGCACGCCGGGGTGTCGCTCGTTCCCGAGGGGCGGCGGATCTTCGCCGAGTTCACGGTGGAGGAGAACCTCAAGCTGGGGCTCGCCGCCAACCGGACGCGCAACGGCGGCCTCGACCACGCCTACGACCTCTTTCCCGATCCTCAAGGAGTACCGCCGCCGCCAGGCAGGGCGTGCTGTCCGGCGGCCAGCAGCAGCAGCTCGCGATCGGCCGCGCGCTCGTCGCCGAGCCGGAGGTGCTGCTGCTCGACGAGCCGTCGCTGGGCCTCGCGCCGCTCGCCGTCGACAGCGTCTTCGAGGCGCTGCGCGGGATCCGGGAGCGCGGGGTCACGATCCTGCTCGTCGAGCAGCGGGCCCTGCACACCGTCGCCCTTGCCGACCGGACGCACGTGCTCGTCGGCGGCGAGCTGCGCCTGCAGCTGACTCCCGCGGACGTGCACGACACCGACAAGATCGTCTCCGCCTACCTCGCCTCGTGACGCTCGCGACCCTCAGCTTCCAGACGCTCTCCGACGCGGTCGGGCTCGGGGCGATCTACGCGCTGATGGCCGTCGGCATCGGGCTCGTCTTCGGCGTGCTCCGGCTCGTCAACTTCGCCTACGGCCAGCTCGTGATGGCGGGCGCCTACACGCTCGCCTTCACCGCGAGCTGGTCGATCGGGTGGAGCATCGCTGCCTGCTTCGCCGTGGTCGTCGCGCTCTCGCTCGCGATGGACCTCGTCGTCTTCAGGCCGCTGAGGGGGCAGTCGCCGGCGGTGATGCTCGTCACGACCTTCGCGATCGCGTTCCTGCTCCAGGCGATCGCGCTGATCGTCGACCTCCGCAACGGCCAGCTCGGCGAGGTCGCGCCCTCGCTCACCTCGCTGGCTCAGCCGATCACGGTCGGCGGCGTCGACATCCGGAAGATCACGCTCGTCTCGATCGCGGTCGCGGCCGGTGCGCTGGCGCTGCTCGCGCTGCTGCTCATGCGCACGACCATCGGCCTGCACACGCGGGCGGCGGCGAGCGACTTCCGCACGGCCCGGCTGGTCGGCGTGCGCGCGAACCGCGTGATCGCGTTCGCCGTCTTCCTCTCCGGGCTGATCGCGGCCGCCGTCGCGGTGATGATGACCGTGCAGCTGCCGTTCGTCACGCCGGACTTCGCCCTGCGGGACACGATCGTCGTCCTCGTCGGCGTCGTCGTCGGCGGGATCGACAGGCTCTGGACGGCGACGCTCGGCGGGTTCACGATCGGCTTCGCGTCCGGCGTGATCAACAGCGCTCTGCCGACCGACAAGACCGTCTACCTGCCCTCGGTCGTGTTCGCGCTCGTCATCCTCGTCCTGCTGCTGCGGCCGGCGGGGTTGTTCGCCTGGGGCAGGCGCGCCGCGGTCGAACGGGTATGAGCCGGCAGGTCGACGCGCTCGTCGAGCTGGCCGCGCCGATGCTGCTCGTCGTCGCGGTCGGGCTCGTCTCCACGACCGCGTCGCCGTCGAACCAGGTCTACTTCCTCAACGCGCTCGTGTCGGTCGCGATCGTGGTCGCGATCTACGTCTTCGTCGGCAACTCGGGCGTGATCTCCTTCGGGCAGATCAGCTTCGTCGCGATCGGCGCGTTCGCCGCGGGCGTGATGACGGTGCCGCTCGACTCGAAGAAGGGAGTGCTGACGACGCTCTTCCCGCTGCTCCGCGACCACTCGATCGGCGACGTCCCGTCGCTCCTGCTTGCTGCCGTGCTCGGGGGCCTGTTCGCCTTCGCGGTCGGCCTCCCGCTGATGCGCCTCAGCGGGCTCGCCGCCGGCATCGCGACGCTCGCCGTGCTCGAGATCACGCACAACATCCTGCGCGAGTGGGACAAGATCGGCCCCGGCGCGACCACGCTCTCGCTGGTGCCCGAGTCGACGGGGCCGGGCCAGGGGACGATCGGAGCGCTCGTCGTGATCGCGGTCGCGTTCGCGTACCAGCGAAGCCGCCTCGGGCGGCAGCTCCGCGCCTCGCGCGAGGACGCGGCCGCCGCGCGAGGGGTGGGCGTGCACGTCCACCTGCAGCGGCTCTGGGCGTTCACGCTCTCGGGGGCGCTCGCCGGGTTCGCCGGTGCCCTGCTCGTGCACCAGCTCGGCTCGATCACGACCGAGGAGGTCTACCTCGAGCTGACGTTCATCACGCTCGCGATGCTCGTCGTCGGCGGCATGACCAGCCTCTGGGGAGCGGTGGTCGGCGCGCTCGCGATCAGCGGGCTCGACTCGTTCCTGAGCCAGGCGGAGGACGGCGTACACGTCGGGTTCACGCTCGACCTGCCGCAGGGCTCGAGGCTCGTCTGCCTGGCCGCGATCATGGCGCTCGTCCTGATCCTTCGGCCGTCGGGCATCACCGGAGGGCGCGAGTTCCGGCTGCCGCGCTCCTGGAGGCGCAAATGAAGGTCTGCATCGTCGGCTGCGGTGCGGTCGGGTCGATCTTCGCCGCGAACCTCGCGCAGCTCGAGGACGTCGAGGTGTGGGCCTACGACCTCGCGCGCGAGCACGTGGACGCGATCGACGAAAGCGGGCTTCGGCTGTCCGGCGCGGGCGAGGTCGTCGGTCGCCTGCACGCGACCTCGGACGCGGGTGAGCTGCCTCCCTGCGAGCTCGGCATCGTTGCGACGAAGTCGATGCACACCGAGCCCGCGATCGCCGCAACCGCGCACGTCTTCGCAGAGGGCTCGGTGTGCTCGGTCCAGAACGGGATCGGCAACGAGGAGGTGCTCGCGCGACACGTGGCGCGCGTGATCCGCGGCACGACGTTCCCGGCTGGGCGCCTCGTCGAGCCGGGCCACGTGCAGTGGGACGTCAAGGGCGACACGACGATCGGCCCCTTCGAGCCGAGCCCGGCGCCGATGGAGGACGTCCAGCGCCTCGCCGACGCGTGTACGCGCGCGGGGCTGCCCACACACGCGGTCGCCGACGCACGCGGGCCCCAGTGGCTCAAGGTGATCTTCAACGCCGCCACGAACCCGGTCGGGGCGCTCACGGGCCTCACGCACGGGCGCGTCTGCGAGGACCCGGCCCTGCGGGCGATGGTCTCCGGCCTCGTGGACGAGGGCAAGGCGGTCGCTGACGTGCAGGGGATCGAGCTCGAGGCGGACCCGGAGGATCTGATCGACCACGCCGCGAAGCCCGAGGTCGCCTACGACCACAAGGCGAGCATGCTGCAGGACGTCGAGGCGCGGCGCGAGACGGAGATCGACTACCTGAACGGCGGCATCGTCAGCTTCGGGCGCGACTTCAGCGTGCCGACCCCGCTCAACGCGGCGATACTCGCGCTCGTGCACGGGGTGGAGCAGTCGTGGTGAGTGCGGCCGAGGTCGAACGCCGCTACGCGAGCGTGCGCGCGGCGCTCGAGCGGGACGGGCTCGACGCGGCGCTCGTCTGCGGGAACGAGTACACGGGCTTCGAGGGCGCGGTCATGTACCTCTCCGGCTTCCAGATCGTCCACCGCTACGCGTACGTGCTGCTGCCGCGCGAGGGCGAGCCGGCGATCGTCTTCCCGGCCGAGGCGCGCTACGTCGGCGAGCACGGCACGAGCTGGATCGAGGAGCAGGTCTTCGCGGAGAGGCCCGGCGACTGGCTCGCGGAGCGGCTGCGCGGGCAGCGGATTGGCGTCTACGGCCTTGACTACGTCATGTCGGTCCGGGACTACGCGGCGCTCGAGGGCCTGGAGCTCGTCAACTGGGACGTCGCGTTCGACCATGCCCGCGCCGTCAAGAGCGAGGAGGAGCTCGAGGCCGTGCGCGAAAGCGTGCGCATCAACACCGAGGGCTTCCACGCGTTCCTCGCGGCGTTCGAGCCCGGCCGCACCGCGGCCGAGGTGCTCGCGCCCGCCGAGAAGCTCTTCGTCGAGCAGGGCTGCGGGCGGCTGACGATGAACATGGTCCTCGTCGGCGCCGAGTTCGCGATCGCCCGGTCGGAGACGGTTCTCGGCGAGTTCTGCATCCCGTCGCTCGAGATCGCGGGCCCCGGCGGGCACTGGGTCGAGGTCTCGCGCGCGATCGGGACGCCGAACGACGAGGTGCAGCGCCTGAACGAGGCCTACGACGAGTACTTCGAGGCGGCGAAGACCGCGCTGCGGCCCGGCGCGACCGCGCACGACGCCCACCGCGCGGTCTCGAAGGGCTTCACCGACCGCGGCTACCACCTCGGCCACGTCACGGGCCACTCGATCGGCATGACGATGATCGAGTTCCCCAAGATCGGCGAGGGCGTCGAGACCGAGCTGCAGGAGAACATGGTCTTCTCGATGCACCCGCACGGGATCGCCGAGAACGGCCGGGACTGCCTCTACATGCAGGAGACCTGGCTCGTCGGCCCGGACGGCGGCGTTCCGCTTTCGGGCCTGCCGTCGCGGATCTACGAGCCGGAGAGCGCGTAGCAGAGGCGATGGAGATCGTTGCCTACCAAGGCGAGCCCGGCGCCTACTCCGAGCAGGGTGCGATCGCGCTCTTCCCCGGGGCGGAGCACCGGCCGCAGCCGTCGATCCGCACCGTGTTCGAGTCGGTCGAGGTCGGCCGCACCGCGCTGGGGCTCGTGCCGATGGACAACTCACAGGCGGGGAGCATCAACGAGACCTACGACCTCTTCCTGCGCCACGGGCTCCACCTCGTCGGCGAGACGGTCGTGCGCGTCGACCACTCGCTGCTCGCGCTTCCGGGCTCGACCATCGACACCCTCGACAAGGTTGTCTCGCATCCGCAGGCGATCGCGCAGTGCGAGGAGTTCCTGAGCGCTCTCGACGTGACCGTTCGGGCCGAGTACAACACCGCCGGCGCCGCGAAGCAGATCGCCGAGGAGCGGCTCGAGGGGACGGCGGCGATCGCATCCCGGCGAGCGGGCGAGCTGTACGGGCTGGAGGTGCTCGCCGAGCGGATCCAGACCTATCCGGATAACTACACGCGCTTCGGGGCGCTCTCGCGTGATCCGGCGCCGCTGGCCGAGCCCGACAAGTTGTCGCTCGTCTTCGGCGTGGGCCATGTCGCCGGCTCGCTCTACCGCTGCCTCGGCTCGTTCGCTGAGCGGCACCTCAACCTGACCAAGCTCGAGTCGCGGCCGCGCGCGGGTCGCCCGTGGGAGTATGTCTTCTACGCCGACGTCCAGGCGCCCGCCCAGGTGCCCGAGATGGTCGACGCGCTCGCCGAGCTGAGCCTGCACGCGACCTTCACGCGACTCCTCGGCACCTACGCAGGCGCCGTACCGTCGAAGGGCTAGGCCGGGGCGAGCAGCGCGCGTGTTGCTGGTCGGGCCCCTAGTTCGCGATCGCCCGCTCGGACGATCGGCGCTTCCGAACGCCGAAATGAGCGGATGAACGAGGCCTCCGGTCTGGCCTTCAGAGACCTCTTCAGCGCGCGCGAAGGCGTCGGTACGCCTGGACGGTCGCGGTGTCCAGTTCGAAGCCTGCTTTGCGATAGACGCGCCCGGCTGGATTGGTGGCTTCGGTGACGATGACCCAGCGGTCGCAGCCGTGATCGGCGGCCCAACGTGCCGCGACCCCGAGCAGGTGGGAGGCCAACCCGCGGCGCCGGTGCCGGGCATCGGTTCCGACGTTCTGATACCTCGCCGTTGTCGCACACCGCACGACGCCGAGGTTGGCGACGAGCACGTTGTCGGCGAACGCCCCGAAGAACGCGGCAATGTCGCGCTCGGACATTGCGCGATGCGATTGCATTCGTGCTCGCGTGAAGGGCTCGTAGGACGCCGGTTCCCACTCGGCCGTTCGATCGTTCTCCGCCAGGTCCAGCTCGACGACCTGCTCCCAGTCGTCACCGAACAGGCGCCGCACGGCATACCCCGCCGCCAGCGCTGCCTCGCGCGGCCGGGTTCCCGTCGCCAGCACATCGTTCAGCTCGAGCTCCAGGCCGTGCTCGGCCCACCCTGCCACGTCGCCAGGCATCCTGATCAGACCGATCGCGACCCACGTCGCAGACGGGAAAGCACTCTGAAATGCCTGGACCCACCGCTGAGCGTCGCCAGCGGCGCCGGGATCGGTCACCAGAAGGCAGTTACCCCAGTGGAATGTGGGAATGTCCGGCGTGCGGACTACCAGGTGGTCGCCGCGATCCTCGACGGTCGATCCGCTCTGCTCGAGCACTGCGACCTCGGTGGCCCAGCCGAGCGGAAGCCTGTGCACGGCGCGATGCTAGCCCGGCGGCTGCTGAGAGAGCAGCGGGCGATTTCGGCTCAGCACGTCCAGGACGGCTCGCACGTCGTGGGCCGTGTTGTAGCAGTGGGCCGAGAGCCGGAGGTTGTCGTCGCGGGAGGACGTGACGATGCCCTCCGCCGCGAGCGCGGCGACGAGCTCGTCGACGTCGCCGGAGTGGACGCAGAGGAGCGCTCCGCTGCGCTCGGGCTCGCGCGGCGTCACCACCCGCGCGCCGAGCTCGTCAAGGCCGTCGTGGAGGAGCGCGTTCAGCTCGCGCACGTGCTGCTCGGTCTCGGCGATCCCGATCTCCTGCATCAGCTCGATCCCGGCGATCGCGGCGTAGATGGGCGGGATCGGCGGCGTGCCCGCCTCGAACCGGCGGGCAGTGGGCGCCGGCGAGTAGTCGTGGATGTCCATCTCGAAGATGTTCTGGTCGGCGAACCAGCCGGTCGCGGTCGGCTCGATCCCCTCGACGAGCTCGCGGCGGCAGTAGAGGAACGCGAGCCCGGCCGAGCCGAGCAGGTACTTGAGCACGCCGGCCGCGAGGAAGTCGCAGTCCAGGGCGCGGACGTCCACCGGCAGCGAGCCGACCGTCTGGAACGCGTCGACCAGAACGAGCGCGCCGCGCTCGTGCGCGAGCCGGGCGACGGCCTCGACGTCGAGGCGGCTCCCGTTGCGAAAGCAGACGTGGGTGACGGCGACCAGCGCCGTCTGCTCGTCGATTGCCGCGTCGAAGCGCTCGAGCGGGATCGTCCCGTCCGCCTCCGCGGGCACGTGCTCGATCCGCACGCCTCGCCGCTCCTGCGCGTGCCAGATCTGGCCGATCGTCGGAAACTCGAAGTTGCTGATGACGACCTTGTCGCGGCCCTGGTCGAAGCGGAGGCCGCTCGCGAGTGAGCTGACGCCTGCCGAGAGCGACGTCGTCACTGCGACCTCGTCCTCGGCCGCGTTGATCAGGCCGGCAATGCTCGTGCGCGCGGCCTCGAGCCGGCCGACCCAGTACTCCCAGGGCGCGCCGTGCTCGTCCCAGTCGTCGAGGTAGCGTCGGTACGCGTCGCGCACCGAGTCCGAGAGCGCTCCCTGCGAGCAGCTGTTGATGTAGACCCGCTGCTCGAAGACCGGGAACCGGTGCCGGATCCTGCCGGGCAGCGTCTCGAGACTAACGGCCAAGGTAGGCCTTCCTCAGGTCCTCGTGCTGGATCAGCGACGAGGCCGCGCCCGAAAGGACGACGCGCCCGGTCTGGAGCACGTAGCCGCGGTCGGCGATCGAGAGGGAGACGTTGGCGTTCTGCTCGACGACCAGGATCGAGACGCCGGACTGGTGCACCTGCTGGATGATCTCGAAGTTCCGCTCGACCAGGATCGGCGCCAGGCCCATCGACGGCTCGTCCATCAGCAGCAGCTTCGGCCGCGACATCAGCGCGCGGCCCATCGCCACCATCTGCTGCTCGCCGCCCGAGAGCGTCCCCGCGAGCTGGCGGCGGCGCTCGTGGAGGAGCGGGAAGAGGGTGTAGACGCGATCGAGGTCCTCCTTCGTCCCGCCGCCGTGGAGGTAGCCGCCCATCTCGAGGTTCTCGAGCACGGTCATCGGCCCGAACAGGCGTCGGTTCTCGGGCACGATCGCCATGCCCTTGCCGATCCGGTAGCTCGTCGTCTGGCCGGTCACGTCCTCTCCGTCGAACTCGACCGTGCCGGCCTTCGGCTTGACGAGCCCGAGGATCGTCTTCAGCGTGGTCGACTTGCCGGAGGCGTTGCCGCCCAGCAGGCACACGAGCTCGCCCTTCTCGATCTCGAGCTCGAGCTGCTGGAGGATGTGGATCGGGCCGTAGTAGGTGTCGATGCCGCTGAGCTTGAGCAGCGCCATCAGTCGCCCTCCGCCCCGCGGCCGAGGTAGGCCTCCACGACGAGCTCGTCGGTCGCGACCTCCTCGAACGATCCCTCGGCGATCTTGACGCCGTGGTCGAGCGCCACCACCCGGTCGGAGATTCCCTCGACGACGTGCATGTCGTGCTCGATCACGAGGATCGTGTAGCCGCCGTCCGTGCGCAGCTTCTCGATCAGCTCCGTGATCTCGTGCGTCTCGACCGGGTTCATCCCGGCGGCCGGCTCGTCGAGCAGGAGCAGTCGCGCGTTCGTCGCCATCGCGCGTGCGATCTCGAGGCGGCGGCGGTTCGCGTACGAGAGCGAGTACGCCGGCTGGTTCCAGCGGTAGCCCATCAGCCGCTCGCCGAAGAACCCGAGCTTCTCCTCGGCCAGCGCCGAGATCGCCTTCTCCTCGCGGCGCATCCCGGGCGTGCGCAGCACCGAGCGCACGACGCCCGCGCGCGTGTGCCCGTAGGCGGCAGCCATCACGTTCTCCTTGACGGTCATGTTCAGGAAGAGCCGCAGCGTCTGGAACGTGCGGGCGATGCCCTTGCGGGTGATCTTGTAGGGCGCGAGGCCGGTGATCGGCTCGCCCTCGAACACGATGTCGCCCGCGTCGAGCTCGTACACGCCGGTGACGAGGTTGAAGAGCGTCGTCTTGCCGGCGCCGTTCGGCCCGATCACGCTGACGATCTCGTGTCGTCGACGTGGAAGTCGAGGTCCGAGATCACCTGGAGACCGCCGAACGCCTTCGAGACGCCCTTGCAGCTCGAGCATCCGTGCCGCCATCAGATGACCTCCACCTTCTTCTGCCCGAAGAGACCTTCCGGCCTGATCGTCATGACGGCGATCAGCATTGCGCCGAACAGCACGTACCGCGTAACTGCGGGCTGCTGGATCAGGAGGTTCTCCCAGACGAACGCGGTCAGGTAGAGCGTCGGCACGAGCACGACCAGCCGCCACCAGCCCTTGAGTTGGACCAGCGCGACGATGCAGACGATCATCAGCAGGTAGCCGTAGACGGCGAGCCGCGATGGGTTGGTCGGGAGCAGGACCCAGTTCCGGATCACGCCCGTGAGGAAGCCGCCGGACGTGACCTGGCCGCTCGTGCCCCGGGACCAGACCTCGCTCACGATCGCGTGCACCGCGAAGCCGAACGCGGCGGTGGCGGCGAAGGCGGCGATCACCCGCGGCCAGGACGACTTCATCGTGAAGTACACCGTGGCGATCAGCGCCGCGTAGAAGAGGACACGGGCGTTGTTCGGCGGCGAGGTCGAGTCCAGCACCTGGTTCGAGGCGATGATCGCGATCGCCCCGACGATCATCCCGGTCAGGCTTCCCGTGCCGCCGAGAATCACGACCGCGTAGATGAGGATCAGCACCTGCGTGCCGAAGTTCTGCGGAAAGGCCCCGGTCTGCGCCGCGGCGAAGACGCTTCCCGCGAGGCCTGCGATCGCGGCGCCGAAGCTGAACGCCATGATCTTCAGCCGGTTGACCGGCATCCCCATCAGCTCCGCGGCGAGAGGGTCCTCGCGGGAGGCCTTCCAGGCCCGCCCGGTGCGCGACTCGCTGACCAGGTGGAGCACGATCATGACGACGATCACGCAGCCGAGCAGGAACCAGTAGTAGCCCTTTGTGGTGGAGATCGTCAGGTCGAGGCCGAACGCCCTGAACGTGAGCGGGTCGATGTTCGCGAGCCCGTTCGAGCCGTTCGTGAGCCCGTACGGGTCGGCGGTGTTCGTGAAGATGACGAAGGCCTGGCCGAAGAAGAGCGTCACGATCGCCAGGTAGTCGCCCAGCAGCCGTCGCGACGAGGACCCGAGGAAGAGCCCGAGCAGGGCGCAGATCAGGACGGCCGTCAGGATCGAGTACTGCGCGGCCCAGTGGTGCGTGTAGACGTGCCCCTTCTCGTGGTGGGTGCCCGACAGGAAGGCGTAGGTGTACGCGCCGAAGCCGAAGAAGGCGACGTAGCCGAGGTCGAGGAGCCCCGCGAAGCCGACGACGACGTTCAACCCGAGCGCTAGAAGGGCATAGATCAGGATGAAGAGGCCGTAGTTGAAGAGGTTCCCCTGGCTGACAAAGGGGAGGAACGGGACGAGGATCGCGGGCGTCAGCAGCGCGAGCTTCCCCGCCGGCGGCAGCATCCTCCAGAGGTGCTGGATCCGGCCGAGCGCGCCGGAGCGGCCTGCGGTCCGCTCGTCCGCCTGGGCAACCCACGTGTCGACGCCGATCTGGGTCGTGTTCGGCGCCTCGTCGTCAGGTGTAGGTGTGGGCGGTGGCGTCTCGGCCATCTCTCAGACCTTCTGCAACGCCGGGGTACCCAGCAGCCCGGTGGGTCGGATGAGCATGATCCCGATCAGGATCCCGAACACGACGAGGTCGGCGACATTGCCGTTCAGGTAGCCCCTCGCCCAGGACTCGACCAGGCCCACGAGGATTCCGCCGAGCATCGCGCCGGGGATGCTGCCGATGCCGCCGACCACCGCGGCGGTGAAGCCCTTGAGGCCCGCGAGGAACCCCATCAGGTGGTAGATCTGGCTGAAGAGCAACCCGAACATCACGCCTGCCGCGCCGGCGAGCGCCGAGCCGACGAAGAACGTGGTTGCGATCACCCGGTCGGGGTCGATGCCCATCATCGCCGCCGCCTCGCGGTCGAACGAGACCGCGCGCATCGCCTTCCCGAACTTCGTCCAGCGCACGAGCGCGAGCAGGGCCACCATCAGCAGCACGGCTCCGGATATGACCATCACGCCGAGGTACGAGATGAACACGCCGGTCGAGCCGCCGAGATGGATCCCGTTGTAGCTGATCAGGTCGTACCCGTCGTAGTTGCGGTACTCGGCGCCGAACAGGAGCAGCGCCGAGTTCTCGAGGAAGAAGGCCACGCCGAGCGCCGAGATCAGAGGCGCGATGCGGGGGGCGTCGCGTAACGGCCGGTAGGCGAAACGCTCGATCGCCAGCCCGAGAAAGCCCGAGCCGAGCATCGCCACCACGAACATGCAGAGGACGAGCAGCGCGACCGGGATCGCCGGGTTGAGCGGGCCGCCCAGGAGCGTCAGGACGCCGAAGCCGATGAACGCGCCGATCATGTAGACGTCGCCGTGCGCGAAGTTGAGCAGCTTGAGGATCCCGTAGACCATCGAGTAGCCCAGCGCGATCAGCGCGTAGATGCTCCCGAGGATGATCCCGTTCACCGTCAGCTGGAAGTAGAACGTCCAGCCGGTGCTGGGTGAGAAGTAGACCGCGTAGACCGTCCAGGCGGCAAGCAGCAGCGCGAGGCCCCAGAGACTGGTCAGCTGCTGGCGGGTTGCCGAGCTCACGAGGCGCCTACTTTCTCAGAAGACACGTGCGGCCCATCCGAGGATGGGCCGCACGTGTCGTTCGATTCAGCTGGTGTTGCCTAGCCGATTCGCTTGAACGAGCCGTTCGACTGGATCTGGTAGATCCCGTACCCAGCCGGAGTGTGCATCTCGCCGGTCTTCGCGAACGAGACCGGGAAGCCGAGGATCGTGCTCTTCAGCTTCGTCTTCGCGATGTCCTTGCGCACCTCGGTGCGCGTTGCCTTGCCGTCGGAGCATGCCTTGGTGACGGCACCCACGACGACCTGCGCCGCCACGTACGACGGGAGCCCGAAGAACTCGCCGTTGCCGTGGTGCGCCTTGATGTAGGCCTTGACGATCGGACTCTTCGGGTCGTACGGGAAGGACGAATCGTACGAGCCCGTGATCTTCCAGGTGCCAGGGGCGAACAGGCCGTCCGAGCCGAACAGCTTGATGTTGCCCTTGCCGGCCGACTTCAGCTGCTGGCCGAACGCCTGCGCCTGCGGGGCAAGCTGCCACGGGATGTAGATCCCCTGGTAGTTGCCCGGGATCTTGGCGATCGTCGACGAGAAGTCCGACGCCTGCTGGCTGATCGAGTCGCGGAGAGTCGTCACCCCACGGTTCTTGAGGATCTTCTGCACCCCGTCGGCCAGGCCCTGCGAGTACGTTTCCTGGTCGTCGATGATGTAGACCCGCTTCCACTTCAGCTTCTTGGTCATCCAGTTGGCGACCGCCGGGCCCTGCGCCGCGTCGCTCGGCACGGTGCGGAAGAAGTACCCGCGGCGGTTGCCGTCCGTGTGGCCGTCCGTGAGCGTGGTGCGGGTCGCCGATCCGGAGACGAACCCGAGGCCCCCGCCTTTGTACGTACTGGTCGACGCCACGACTTCCTGGCTGCCGGCCGGGCCGACAACTCCGAGCAGTTTGGAGTTGGATCTGAACGACTGTGCCACCCTGACGGCAACCGCCGTGTCGCCCCCGAGCTGTGTGTCGCCGGGCACGACCTTGATCTTCCTGTGCTTGTTCGCCTTCTGCTTGTTCCAGCGCTTGACGAAGTAGTTCGCCCAGCGCACCTGCTGGTTCCCGATGGCCGCAGCTCCGCCCGTGTACGGGGCCGCCAGGCCGATAGTGCGTGTTGAGCCGCACTTGACGGCCGCCGACGAGACCGAGGCGGCCGACGCTGCCCGGCTCGGAGACTTGCTCGAGCCAAAGGCGGCCGTTGTCAGGGCGGCCACCCCTGCCGCGAAGATCGCGGCGACTACGAGTTTCTTCATCTTGCCCTCCCTATTGATTACTTGCACGGTGATGAGACTCCAATTCCCCCTATTCGTTTGCCTCGTACGCGCGCGACGCGGGGTCGCCCGCCGGATGGAAGACGGCCACGATCCGCATCGGGGTCCCGCCGCTGTTCTCGAGCGAGTGCTCCACTAGCGGCGGCAGGTGGATGCACGTGCCTGCCTCGACCTGCTCGTGCGAGTCGGCGATGTGCAGCATCCCCTCGCCCTCGAGGACGTAGATCACCTCGTCGTAGACGTGGCTGTGATCCGGAGCCCGCCCGGGAGCGATGATGCCGAAGAACTGGGTCAGCTCCGTGCACCCGACCTCGTGCGTGACGAGGTAGCGGAACTCGCGGTCTCCGCTGGCCGGCAGCGCGGGCTGGTCGTCGTAGCGGACGATGCGCCGCCCCGTGATCGGAGCGGCCTCGGCCTGAGGTGCCACGGCAGAAACGACGAGCAACGTCTCTGGCCCCGGGTTCTCGACCTCGTACGTCTCGCCGGCGACGACGTAGGCGCCGGTGCCCGGCTCGAGGTCGCTCGACTCGCCGTCGACGACGAGCGTGCCGCGCCCGGCCACGGCGTACATGACCTCCTGGACGCCTTCGAGCGTTCGCGGCTGCGAGCGGCCGACGTCGTAGCGGGCGAGGTGCAGCTCCAGGAGCTCCGACCCGAGGCCGGTGTCGATCGCGACCGCCCTCGAGGCCGTGTCGCCCTCGGCGCGGGTCGCTTCGAGTGCCGATTCCGCCACAGTGTGATCCGGCATCCGGGCATTCTATGCAGCGGTCTACTGCGGCGTTTCGCCGCCGAGGATCGTCGCCAGCCTGGAGGCGTCGATGTTCCCGCCGGAGACGATGCACACGACCTTTCCGGAGCCGCCGTGGCCGGCAAGAGCGGCCGCGAGGGCGAGCGCCCCGGCACCTTCGGCGACCACGCGGGCCCGCTCGGCGAGGAGGCGCACGGCTGCGGCGGTCTCGTCGATCGACTCGGCGAACGCGCCGTCGAGCGCTTCCTGGGCGCGTGGCCACATCGCCGGGAGCACGGCCGGGGCGCCGGACCCGTCAACGAACGACGCCCGGTACTCGACGGTGCGAGGCTCGCCTGCGGCCAGCGACGAGGTCAGGGGCGCACCCGTCTCCGGCTCGACGGCGTACACGCGCGTCTCCGGGCGGAGCTGCTTGACCGCGCTCGCGATTCCCACGCTCAGCCCGCCGCCGCCGAACGGCACGAGCACGACGTCCGGGTCGGGCAGGTCCTCGAGGAGCTCGAGCCCGATCGTGCCGTTGCCCGCCATCACCCGCTCGTCCTGGACCGGGTGGACGAAGACACCTTCGGCGTCGGGGTAGCTCGAGGTCGAGATCGCCTCCCACCAGCGCTCGTGCGTGACCTTGACCGTGCGGCCGCCGAGGCGCTCGATCGCGGCCAGCTTCGTCTCGGACGCATGGTCCGGGACGACCACCGTGCACGGGATCTCCAGCTCCCGCGCGGCCCACGCGACGCCCTGGCCCATGTTCCCGGCGCTCGCGGTCACGACTCCGGCCTGCAGCTCCTCGCGCGGGATCTGGAGGACGGCGTTCAGCGCGCCGCGGAGCTTGAACGAGCCGATCGGCTGCAGGTTCTCGAGCTTGAGGTAGATCTCGCCCGGGTGCTGGAGGCGGACGAGCGGCGTGCGCAGGACGCGGCCGGACAGGCGCTCCTGCGCGGCCCGGATCTCCTCGAGCGGGATCAGAACGGCACCGAGGTCCCGACGCCCTCGGCCTGTGCGCGGGCGTAGACGTGCTCCGCCGCGGCCAGGTCCTCGACCGCGAGGCCGAGCGACTTGAAGACGGTCAGCTCCTCGTCGGAGCGGCGCCCCTCGGCCGAGCCGATCAGCACCTCGCCGAGCTCCGCCCGGATGTGCTCGGGGCCGAGCCCGGCCATCAGGTAGTCGCCGGACTCGTTCACCATCGACTCGCGCGCGTCGGCGAACAGCGCCGCGGCGGCCATCGTCTCGGTGTCCAGCTCGCGCGTCGCCGAGATCGACGAGCCCACGGCGTTGACGTGCGTGCCGGGCGCCAGCCACTCGCGGGAGACGATCGGCTCGCGGGCGGAGGTGGCGGTCACGACCACGTCCGCGCCGCGCACGGCCTCCTCGGCGCTCCCGGCGGCCTCGACCGGGAACGGCGCCTTCGCCTCGGCGACGAACGCCTCGACCGCCTCGGGGGTGCGGCTCCACACGCGTGCCCGCTCGAAGCGCCCGAGCTCGGCCATCGCCTCGAGGTGCGAGCGAGCCTGGACGCCGGCGCCGAGGATCGCGAGCTCGCGCGCGTCCGGCCGGGCCAGGGCGCGGGTCGCGACGGCCGACACCGCGGCGGTGCGCACCGCCGTCACGGCCGAGCCGTCGAGCAGGGCGCGGAGCTGCCCGGTCTCGCCGTCGAACAGGAGCACGCCGCCCTGGTGCGCGTCGAGGCCCTTCGCCGGGTTCCCGGGGAAGATGCAGACCGCCTTGAGGCCGTACGACGCCCCCGGCTCGGAGCGGTGCGCCGGCATCAGGCCGAGCAGGCTCGCCTCCTCGGGCGGCCGGACGACGAAGCGCAGCGGCTGCCACATCCGCCCGCGCGCGAAGTCGGCGAGCGTCCTGGCCATCAGCTCGATGCACTCGCCCATCGGCAGCAGGCGCTTGACGTCGTCGTGGGAGAGGACGAGCAACTGCATCAGGCGAAGAGCTTGGCCAACTCGTCGCGTTCCTGCAGGGAGAGGGGCAGCTCGAGCGCCGCGAGCGCCGGCTCTAGCTGCTCGGGCCGGCGGGGGCCGACGACGATCGACGTGACCTGCGGGTGGCCCAGCACCCACGCGATCGCGAGCGTGGCCGGGGTGACGCCTCTGTCCGCCGCCGCAGCTTCGAACGCCTCGAGCGCGCCGAACGTGCGGTCGGTCTCGAGCTCCGAGTAGGGCTCCGGGCGCAGCGTCATCCGCGAGTCGGCCGGGTACGGCTCGCCGCGCCGGTACTTGCCGGTCAGCCAGCCGCCGGCGAGCGGGCTGAACGGCGTGAACCCGAGCCCCTCCCGCGCGCAGATCGGCAGCACGTCCTCCTCCGGGCCGCGCGCGAGCAGGCTGTACTCGTTCTGCACCCACTCGAAGCGGACCAGGCCGAGGCGCGCGCTCACCTCGAGCGCCTCCTCCAGCTGCTCCCCGTCGAGGTTGCTCGCCCCGATCGCCCGCACCTTCGCCGACCGGACGAGCTCGTCCAGTGCGCCGAGCGTCTCTTCCATCGGCGTCTCCGGGTCGGGCTCGTGCGTCAGGTACATGTCGATCCGCTCGGCCTGCAGCCGCTCGAGGCTGCCCTCGGCCTCTCGCAGGATCCGCTCGCGCGAGAGGCCCCGGTCGTTCGGGTCGCCGGCGACCGACCAGTAGACCTTCGTGCTGAGCAGGACGTCGGCGCCGCGCTCGGCGCGCCAGCGCCCGACCCAGCTCTCGCTGCGCCCGCCGCCGTACGACGCCGCAGTATCGAGGAAGGTGACCCCGGCCCCGACGGCGGCGTCGATCAGCGCGAACGCCTCCTCCTCGGTCTCGCCGCGGCCGAAGAGCTCCGGGGCGGAGCCGACCCCGCCGAAGTTCCCGCAGCCGAGCCCGATCCGCGACACCTCCAGCTCGGTGCGGCCGAGTCGCCTGACCTCCACGGGGTGAGGCTACTGCGGGCGGGCGAGCGCCGTCGCGACCGCCTCGAGGCTTGCGAGGTTGTGCCCGCTCGCGAAGACGTCCACGTACGGGAGCGCGGCCTGCATCCCGCGCGCGAGCGGCGCGTAGGCCGGGTCCTCCTTGAGCGGGTTGAGCCAGAACGTCTGGTGCGCGAGGCGTGAGAGCCGGGCCATCTGCTCGGCCAGGAGGTCGGGGTCGCCGACCTCGAGGCCGTCCGAGAGGATCACGACGTTCGCGCCGCGGGCGAGGCCCCGGTGCCCGTACTCGTCGAGGAAGCGCTTGAGCGAATCGCCGATCCGCGTGCCGCCGTTCCAGTCGACCACCTCGGCGGCCGCACGGCGGAGCGCCTCGTCGAGGTCGGCGGTCGCGAGCGCCCTGGTCAGCCTGGTCAGCCGCGTCCCGAAGCAGAACGCCTCGAAGCGCCGGTCCGTGCGCAGCACGGCGTGCGAGAACATCAGCAGCGCCCGCGAGTAGTCGGCCATCGAGCCGGACACGTCGAGCACGAGGACGAGCCTGCGAGGACGGCGCCGCCGCGTCCTCCACGCGCGCTCGACCGGCTCGCCGCCGGTCCGGAACGAGCGCCTCAGCGTCCGGCGCAGGTCGGGAGCGCCGCGTCGGGCCGCCTGCGTGCGGCGGGCGCGGCGCGGCGGGAGCCTGAACGGCACGTCTCCCATCAGCGCGGCGAGCTGAGCGAGCTCCTCCGGCGAGCACTGGGCGAAGCTCTTCTCCCGGAGCAGCTCGACCGGGCTCGCGAGCCCGAGGTCCACCTCCTGCGCGGGCGCGGTGACGCGCACGAGCGTCCGGGTCCCGGGCTCGACCTCGCCGAAGAAGGTCGTGAAGACGCGGTCGTACACGGGGACGTCCTGCGGGCGCCCGACGAGCGTGGAGCGGCCGGCCCAGTAGAGGTCGTCCGGCGAGAGCGCAGCCGCCGCGCGGCAGAAGTCGGCGATCCGGCCGGTGCCGACGGGCAGCCCCTCGTCGCGCAGGGCCCGTCCGAAGCGGGTCAGCGTCGCGGAGGCGTCGGTCATTGGCCAACCTTCTGACGGAGAAAGCGTCGACCGGTCAGTTCAGACGGCCGGACAGGCGAAGCCCGCCCGGCCTGAGTGAGACGACGCAAGCGTCGTCTCACGGGGCGAGCTCGGGCAGCTCGGCCTCGACGCGGCGCAGGTCGTCGCGGTTCTTGACCGCCCACCCGATCGTCTCGCGGGCCGGAGCGCCCTCGGCCGACGAGGCGCCGAGGAGCGAGAGCGCCTGCGCCCAGTCGATCGCCTCCGCGACCCCGGGCAGCTTCACGAGGTCGAGCTCCCTCAGCCGCCCGACAGTCTCGGCCACCGACCGGGCCAGCGGCTCCGAGACGCCGGGCACGCGCAGGCGGACGATCTCGACCTCGCGCTCGAGCTCCGGGAAGTCGATCCAGTGGTAGAGGCAGCGCCGCTTGAGCGCGTCGTGCAGCTCACGCGTGCGGTTCGAGGTGATGATCACGGCCGGCGGCTCGGACGCGGAGATCGTGCCGAGCTCGGGGACGGTGACCGCGTACTCGGAGAGCACCTCCAGCAGGAACGCCTCGAACTCGTCGTCCGCGCGGTCGAGCTCGTCGATCAGGAGCACGGCCCCGGCCCCGCCGCGGATCGCGCGCAGGAGCGGGCGCTCGAGCAGGAAGTCGGGCCCGTAGAGCTCCGAGACGCGCTCCTGCTGGTCGAGCTCGCCTGCCTGGAGGGCGCGGGCGTAGAGCAGCTGGCGCGAGTAGTCCCACTCGTAGAGCGCCTGCGCCGCGTCGATCCCCTCGTAGCACTGGAGTCGGATCAGCTCGGCGTCGAGGATCCGGGCCAGCGTCTTGCCGACCTCGGTCTTCCCGACGCCGGCCTCGCCCTCGAGCAGGAGCGGGCGGCCCATCGTGAGCGCGAGGAAGATCGCCGTCGCGAGCCCGCGGTCGGGGAGGTACGACTCGTCCGCGAGCGCACGCTCGACCTCGTTCACGGAATCCGGGCGCATGTGAGACATCGTAGGGAACGACGATGCAGCGGAGGACCCCTCCGGGGGCGTATCCTCGTCACGGCACCAGCTGCGGCGGACCAAGGAGGTAGCCGATGTACCCCGCCAGCTTCGAGTACTTCGCGCCGACGACGCTCGAGGAGGCAGGCGAGATCCTGGAGCGCTTCGGCGACGAGGCCAAAATTCTCGCCGGCGGGCAGAGCCTGATCCCGCTGATGAAGCTTCGCTTCGCCTCGCCGAAGGCACTCGTCGACGTCAACGGCATCGAGGGGCTCGACGGGCTCTCGGAGGAGGGCGGCGGCCTCAAGATCGGCGCGCTCGTCAGGCACTCGACGTGCGAGGGATCCGAGCTGCTGAAGGGGCGCTTCGGCGCTCTGGGCGACGCGGCCCCGCAGATCTCGGACCCGATCGTCCGCAACCGCGGCACGGTCGGCGGCTCGCTCGCGCACGCCGACCCGCAGGGCGACTGGGGCTCGGTCATGCTCGCGGTCGGTGCCGAGGTCGTCGCGCGCGGCCCGAGCGGCGAGCGCACGATCCCGGTCGCCGAGTTCTTCGACGGGCCGTTCACGACGAAGCTCGAGCCCTCGGAGATCCTGACCGAGATCCGGGTCCCGGATCCCGGCTCGAAGGCGGGCGGCACCTACCTCAAGCTCGAGCGGAAGGTGGGCGATTTCGCCACGGTCGGCGTCGCCGTCCACGTCTCGTTCTCGAACGGCTCGGTCGGGCGTGCGGGGATCGCCCTGACAGGCGTCGGCCCGACGAACCTCGCGGCCACCGCCGCCGAGGAGGCGCTCGCCGGCAAGGCGCTCGACGACGAGGCGATCGGCGAGGCCGCGCGTCTCGCGGCCGAGGCCGCCCAGCCGCGCACCGACATGCGCGGCAGCGACGAGTACAAGCGAAACGTCGTCCGTGTCTTCACCGAGCGAGGCCTCCGGGCCGCGGCCGAAGGAGGGAGCAAATGACGGAGGTCATCGCCGCCCGCGAGGGCGTGATCAACCGCCCGATCACGGTCACGGTCAACGGCCAGGAGCGCTCGGCGATCGTGGAGACGCGTCTCCTGCTCGTCCACCTCCTGCGCGAGACCTTCGGCCTGACCGGGACGCACATCGGCTGCGACACGACGAGCTGCGGTGCCTGCACGGTGCTCGTGGACGGCGTGCCGGTCAAGTCGTGCACCCAGTTCGCGGTCCAGGCGGACGGCCACGAGATCAAGACCGTCGAAGGCCTCGAGACCGCGGAAGGGCTGCACCCAATCCAGGAGGCGTTCCGCGAGGAGCATGGGCTCCAGTGCGGCTTCTGCACGCCCGGGATGATGCTGACGGCGACGGCGCTGCTCGAGAAGAACCCGAGCCCGTCGGAGGAGGAGATCCGCTGGGCGCTCTCCGGCAACGTCTGCCGCTGCACCGGCTACATGAACATCGTCAAGGCGGTCGAGCACGCCGCCCAAACGCTGGCGGGGAGGTAGAGATGGCGACAACCGAAGAAGAGATCCGCGGCGTCGGCCACTCGGTCAAGCGCCAGGAGGACGAGCGTTTCATCCGCGGCCGGGGTAACTACGTGGACGACGTCGTCCTGCCGGGGATGCTCCACCTCGAGCTCCTCCGCAGCCCGTACGCACACGCCCGGATCACGTCCATCGACACCTCCGCGGCCGAGGCGCTGCCCGGGGTGATCGCGGTCGTGACCGGCGAGCTGATGGCCCAGCACAACCTCGCCTGGATGCCGACCCTCTCCGGCGATACGCAGGCCGTGCTCGCCACCGACAAGGTCCGCTTCCAGGGCCAGGAGGTCGCCGCGGTCGTCGCCGAGACGGCGTATATCGCGAAGGACGCGCTCGAGCTGATCCAGGTCGACTACGAGCCGCTCACCGCCGTCACGACCCCGCAGCAGGCGCTCGAGGCCGACGCGCCGGTCATCCGCGACGAGAAGGAAGGCCAGACCGACAACGCCATCTACCACTGGGAGGCCGGCGACAAGGACGCGACCGACAAGGCGTTCGCCGACGCCGACAAGGTTGTCGACCTCGACACGTTCTACCCGCGCTGCCACCCGTCCCCGCTCGAGTGCTGTGGCTGCGTCGCGGACGTCAACCCCGCGACCGGCAAGGCGACGATCTACATGACCTCGCAGGCGCCGCACGTGCACCGGACCCTGTTCGCGCTCGTGGCCGGCCTGCCCGAGCACAAGATCCGGATCATCTCCCCGGACATCGGCGGCGGCTTCGGCAACAAGGTGCCGATCTACCCCGGGTACGTCGTTGCCACGGCCGCGTCCTTGCTGATCGGGCGGCCGGTGAAGTGGTCCGAGGACCGCACCGGGAACCTGATCTCGACCGGCTTCGCCCGCGATTACCACATGCACGGGGAGCTCGCGATCAAGGACGGGAAGATGACCGGCCTGCGGGTGAAGCTCCTGTCGGACAACGGCGCGTTCTTCGCGGACGCCCAGCCGACGAGCTGCAAGGCGGGGCTCTTCCACATCGTCACCGGCTCGTACGACATCCCTGCGGCCCACGTCGAGACGGACGGCGCGTACACGAACAAGGCGCCGGGCGGAGTCGCCTACCGCTGCTCGTTCCGCGTGACGGAGGCCTCGTACCTGATCGAGCGCCTCGTGCAGACGGCGGCCTACGAGCTCGGGGTCGACCCGGTCGAGTTCCGGCGCACGAACTTCATCAAGCCCGACCAGTTCCCGTACAAGTCGGCGACCGGCTTCGAGTACGACTCGGGCGACTACGAGGCGGCGATGGACCTCGCGCTCGAGAAGCTCGGCTACGCCGACCTGCGCAAGGAGCAGGAGGAGGCCCGCAAGGAAGGCAGGCTGATCGGCATCGGCGTCGCCTCTTTCACGGAGGTCGTCGGCGCGGGCAAGGGCTCCGAATTCCAGATCGCCGGCCTGCGCATGAACGACGGCGCAGAGCTCCGCATCCACCCGACCGGCAAGGCCGTGCTCAAGCTGAGCGTCAAGTCGCAGGGCCAGGGCCACGAGACGACGTTCGCGCAGATCGTCGCCGAGGAGCTCGGGCTCCAGCCGGAAGACGTCGAGGTGCAGGAAGGCGACACCGACAACACGCCGTACGGGCTCGGCACGTACGCCAGCCGCTCGACGCCGGTCTCCGGCGCGGCCACCGCGATGGTCTCGCGACGGATCCGCGCCAAGGCGCAGAAGATCGCCGCCCACCTGCTGGAGGCGTCCGAGGACGACCTCGAGTGGGAGAAGGGCCGCTTCAGCGTCAAGGGCGCGCCCGACAAGTCCACGACCATCCAGGACATCGCCTTCGCCGCCTACACGAACGTCCCCGACGGGATGGAGGACGGGCTCGAGGGCGTCTACTACTACGACCCGCCGAACATGACGTACCCGTTCGGGACGTACGCGGTGGTCGTCGAGATCGACCGCGGCACCGGCGCGTGGAAGGTTCGCCGGGTCGTCGCCGTCGACGACTGTGGCGTGCGGATCAACCCGATGATCGTCGAGGGCCAGATCATGGGCGGGCTCACGGAGGGCTTCGCGATCGCGGCGATGGAGCTGATCACGTTCGACGACGAGGGCAACTGCATCGGCTCCAACTTCATGGACTACCTGCTCCCGACCGCCTGGGAGACGCCGTCGTTCGAGCTCGGCGAGACGGTCACGCCGTCGCCGCACCATCCGATCGGTGCCAAGGGCGTCGGCGAGTCCGCGACCGTCGGCTCGCCGGCCGCGTTCGTGAACGCCGTGGTGGACGCGCTCGCCCACGCGGGCGTCCGGAACCTGGAGATGCCCGTCACCTCCGACAAGGTCTGGGCGGCGCTGCAGGAGGCGGGCCTCGCGGAATGAACGTCCTCGTCGAGGCCGGGCGGCTTGCCGCAGAGGGTAGGCCGTTTGCGCTCGCGACCGTCGTCGACGTCGAGCGACCGGCATCGGCGCGGCGCGGCGACCATGCGATCGTCACCCCGGAGGGCGAGCTGCTTGGCTGGGTCGGAGGCGCATGCACGGAGTCGACCGTCGTCCGCGAGGGCCTTCTCGCGCTCGCCGACGGCCAGTCACGGGTCGTCCGGGTCGAGGGCGGTTGCGCGTCCGAAGGGACGATCGAGCTGCTAGTGGAGCCGCGCCTGCCCGCACCGCTGCTCGCCGTGATCGGCGAGAGCCCTGCCGCGCGCACGCTCGCCGAGCTGGCGCGCACGCTCGGCTGGCGGGTCGCGGAGCAGCTCGAGCCGCAGGCGGACGCCGTCGTCGTCGCCTCGATGGGCCAGGGGGACGAGGAGGCGCTCCAGGCCGCGCTCGCAGGCGGCGCCGGCTACGTCGGCCTCGTGGCGAGCTCGAAGCGCGGGTCGGCCGTTCTCTCCGAGCTGCGAGCTCGAGGGCTCGACGAGGAGGCGCTGGCCAGGGTCCGCTGTCCGGCCGGGCTCGATCTCGGGCCGTCGAGCCAGGAGGAGATCGCGGTCGCGATCCTGGCCGAGCTGGTCGCCTGGCGCCACACGGGGCCGGTTTCGCCCGCCCAGCTCGTCGAGGAGGCCGTCGCCGTCGATCCGGTCTGCGGCATGACCGTCTCGATCGCGGGAGCGACCGAGACCGCCGTTCACGAGGGGGTCACCTACTACTTCTGCGGCTACGGGTGCCGCAGCCGGTTCGAGCAGGACGCCGCGCGGTACGTCGAGGCGACTCTGTGAGGGAGATTCTCGAGACGCTCGTGCGCTGGAAGGCCGCGGGCACGAAGGTCGCGACCGCGACCGTCGTCTCGACCGAGCGCTCCGCGCCGCGCGACCCCGGGGCCATGCTCGCCGTCTCGGAGAGCGGCGACGTTGCCGGCTCCGTGACCGGCGGCTGCGTCGAGCCCGCGGTGTTCGAGGAGGCGCGTGAGGTGCTCGCCGGCGGCGGCGCCCGCTTGCGCACCTACGGGATCGCGGACGAGGAGGCCTTCGAGGTAGGCCTGCCCTGCGGCGGGACGGTTCACATCTTCGTCGACTCCCTCGACCCGGCCCTCATCGACCCGCTTGCGAAGGCGATCGAGGAGGAGCGGCCTGTCGCGCGGGTCGTGCCCGTCTCGGGCCCGAACGCGGGCGCCGAGCGGCTCGTCTTCGCCGACGACGAGGTGAACGACGAGGGCGGCCGCGTTGCGCAGGAGCTGCTCGCGGCGGGCGAGACCTCGCTCGTGCGCGTGGGCGACGACGAGGTGTTCGTGGACTCGTTCGCCCCGCGGCCGAACATGTACGTCTTCGGGGCGGTCGACCACGCCGCGGCGGTCGCGGAGATCGGGCGCTTCCTCGGCTACCGCGTCACCGTGTGCGACGCGCGGGCGAAGTTCGTCACGCGCGAGCGCTTCCCGCACGCGGACGAGCTCGTCGTCGAGTGGCCCGACCGCTTCCTCGAGCGCTCTCCCGTGGACGAGCGCACCGCGATCTGCGTGCTCACGCACGACCACAAGTTCGACATTCCCGCGCTGAAGGAGGCGCTGGCGACGAACGCCGGCTACATCGGCGCGATGGGGAGCAGGCGCACGACCGAGCAGCGCGTCGAGCTGCTCCGCGCCGAGGGCGTGAGCGACGAGGACCTCGCCCGCATCCACGCGCCGATCGGCCTGCGCATCGGCGCGCGCACGCCGCAGGAGGTCGCGGTCGCGGTTGCGGCGCAGCTGATCGAGGTCCTGCGCGCGCCGAAGGAGAGCCGCGCGGAGGCGGTGACGCCCTGAAGATCGAGAGCTCGTTCGAGGTCCCCGTCGCGCCCGAGAAGGCGTGGGACCTGCTGATGGACGTCCCGCGCGTGATCCCGTGCATGCCGGGCGCGACGCTCACGGAGACCGTCGACGACTCCAACTGGAAGGCGAAGATGAACGTGAAGCTCGGGCCGATCTCACTCACGTTCGACACCGACGTCAAGCGCGAGGAGACGGACGAGGCCGCGCGGAAGGCGAAGCTCTCGGCCAAGGCGCGCGAGTCGCGCGGTCGAGGCGCGGCGCAGGCCACGATCGAGTCCTCGCTCTCCCAGCTCGACGGAGGGACGCGCGTCGACGTCGCCACCGACCTGATGCTCACCGGGGCGGTCGCGCAGTACGGGCGCGGGATCGTCGAGGACGTCTCGCAGCAGATGGTCCAGCGCTTCGCGGACTGCCTCCAGGCCCAGCTCGTCGCGCCG
The DNA here is from genome assembly GCA_963716865.1 of uncultured Actinomycetes bacterium. GTDB lineage: Bacteria > Actinomycetota > Thermoleophilia > Gaiellales > Gaiellaceae > AC-32. The sequence continues at coordinate 758,265 of CAVQUF010000004.1, read as the reverse complement.
CCCGAGGAGGCCGAGGCCGTGGTCGCCGCGCAGGCCAAGCCGGTCGGAGGCCTCAGGCTCGGGCTCGCCGCGATCTGGCGCCAGATCACCGGCATCTTCCGCCGAGAGGGGAGGAAGGAATGAGAGAGATCGCGATCACCGTCAACGGTGCCCGGCACGAGCTGGCGGTCGAGCCGCGCGAGCTGCTCGTCTACGTCCTTCGCGAGCGGCTCGGCCTGACCGGGACCAACGTCGCCTGCGACACGACCTCGTGCGGCGCGTGCACCGTCCTGCTCGAAGGCGAGTCGGTCAAGTCGTGCACGCTGCTCGCCGTCCAGGCAGACGGGCGCGAGGTGACGACGATCGAAGGGCTCGCCGAGAACGGGCAGCTGCATCCGGTGCAGCAGGCCTTCCACGAGCAGCACGGGCTCCAGTGCGGCTACTGCACGCCCGGGATGGTGATGGCCACCGTCAGCCTGCTCCGCGAGAACTCCGATCCCAGCGAGGACGAGATCCGGACGGCGCTCGAAGGCAACCTCTGCCGTTGCACGGGCTACGTCAACATCGTCAAGGCCGTCCAGCACGCGGCCGCCGTCTAGAGGAGCTGCGATGGCTGTCACCGAGCAAAAGACAGGGATCGGCGCTTCAGCGCCGCGGAAGGAAGACGCGCGGCTGCTGACCGGCCAGGGCCGCTTCGTCGACAACCTGACGGTGCCCGGGATGGTGTGGATGGCGCTCGTCCGGAGCCCGCACGCCCACGCGCGTATTGCCGGCGTCGACCTCACGAAGGCGAAGGCCGCCGAGGGTGTCGTCGCCGCGTTCTCGGGCGCCGAGCTCGAGGCCGACTGGGCGGCGCCGCTGCCGATGGCCTGGCCCGTGACCGACGACATCAACAACCCGTCCCATTTCCCGCTCGCGACGACCGAGGCGCGGTATGCAGGAGACGGAGTCGCCGTCGTCATCGCCGAGAGCCGAGCGCTCGCCGCGGACGCGGCCGAGCTGGTCGAGGTCGACTACGAGCCGCTCCCGGCCGTGACCGACATAGAGGCGGCGCTTGCCGACGGCGCCCCGCTCGTCCACGAGGAGTTCGGGACGAACCACTGCTACACGTGGCCGCTGAAGGGCGGCGAGGACGTCGACAAGCTCTTCGCGGAGGCGGACGTGACCGTCAAGGAGCGCTACCGCCAGCAACGCCTGATCCCGAACCCGATGGAGCCGCGCGGCGTGCTCGCGCAGCCGCTCCCCGCTACGGGCGAGATCACGCTCATCTCATCGACGCAGATCCCGCACATCGCGCGCGTGACGCTCGCGCTCGCGACCGGCGTGCCGGAGTCGAAGCTGCGCGTGATCGCCCCGGACGTCGGCGGCGGTTTCGGCTCGAAGCTCCAGGTCTATCCGGAGGAGGCGCTCGGGATTGTGCTCGCGAAGCGGCTCGGGTTGCCGGTCAAGTGGATCGAGGGCCGCTCGGAGAACGCGCTCGCGACCCATCACGGGCGCGACATGATCCAGGAGATCTCGCTCGCGGCGACCTCGGAGGGGAAGATCACCGCGGTTCGGGTCCGCCTCACGGTCTCGATGGGCGCGTACCTGATGATCATCACCCCCGGCACGCCGCTGCTCGGCGCTTGGGTCTACGGCGGCGCCTACGACATCAAGGGCTACGACTTCGAGTGCTCGGGCGTGTTCACCAACCAGACGCCGACGGACGCGTACCGCGGCGCCGGCCGGCCCGAGGCGACCTACGCGATCGAGCGGGCCGTCGATGCGCTGGCGCGCAAGCTCGAGATGGATCCGGTCGAGCTCCGGCGGCTCAACTTCATCACGGAGTTCCCGGCCGCGCTCGCGTCCGGCCTGACGATCGACTCCGGCGACTACGACGCGGCACTCGACCGCGCGCTCGAGATCCTCGACTACGAAGGGCTCCGCCGCGAGCAGGCCGAGCGGCGAGAGCGCGGGGACGCAAAGCAGCTCGGCGTCGGCCTCTCGACCTACGTCGAGATGTGCGGGCTCGCGCCGTCCCGCATCCTCGGTGCCCTCAAGTACGTGGCCGGCGGCTGGGAGGCGGCGACGATCCGCTGCCTGCCGACCGGCACGGTGCAGGTGCTGACCGGGACGACCCCGCACGGCCAGAGTCACGACACGACCTGGGCGCAGGTGGTGTCCGAGCGGCTCGGCGTCGACTATGACGACGTCGAGGTGCTGCACGGCGACACGTCGATCGTGCCGCTCGGAATGGACACCTACGGCAGCCGCAGCCTCGCGATCGGCATGGCCGCGCTCTGTCACGCGACGGACAAGGTGGTCGCCAAGTCGCAGAAGATCGTCGCCCATACGCTCGAGGTGGCCGAGGACGACCTCGAGTACGACGGCGGCACGTTCCGCGTGAAGGGGACCGACCGCACGATGACCGTGAAGGAGTCCGCGTTCGCCGCCTGGCACGCACACGACCTGCCCGAGGGGCTCGAGCCCGCGCTCGAGGAGACCGCCGTCTACGACCCGTCCCAGTTCAGCTGGCCCGCGGGAACGCACATCGCGGTCGTGGAGGTGGACACCGAGACGGGCGCCGCCGACCTCGTCCGCTACGTCGCGGTCGACGACGTGGGCACCGTCATCAACCCGCAGGTCGTCGACGGGCAGGTCCAGGGCGGCATCGCCCAGGGCGTCGCCCAGGCGCTCTGGGAGGAGGCCGTCTACGACGAGGGCGGGAACCTGCTCACCGGCTCGCTCGTCAACTACCTGGTCCCCTCGGCCGCGGAGCTGCCGATGTTCGAGGTCGACCGCACGACCACGGAGAGCCCCAACCACCCGCTCGGTGCCAAGGGCGTCGGCGAGACGGGCACGATCGCCTCGACGCCGGCCGTGATCAACGCGGTGCTCGACGCGCTGGCCCCGCTCGGCGTCACCGACATCGACATGCCCGCCAGCCCCGAACGAGTCTGGCGGGCGATCCAGGAGGCAAAGTCATGATCCCGGCCAGGTTCGACTACGAGGTTGCGGAGTCGGTCGACCAGGCGATCGAGCTGCTCGGCTCGAACGACGACGCCAAGCTGCTCGCAGGCGGTCACTCGCTCCTGCCGCTGATGAAGCTCCGGTTCGCGCAGCCGGCGCTGCTCGTAGACATCGGCCGCCTGTCCGACCTGAGCTACGTGCGCGAGGACGGTGACCGGATCGCGATCGGCGCGCTCACGCGCCACCACGACGTCGCGAACGACGCCCTGCTCGGCAAGGTGAGCCCGCTCGTCGCCACGACGGCGGCCGGGATCGGCGATCCGCAGGTCCGCCACGTGGGAACGATCGGCGGCTCGGTCGCGCACGGCGACCCCGCCGCCGACCTGCCGGCGGTGCTCGTCGCGCTCGAGGCCGAGCTCGTCGCACGCGGACCGAAGGGCGAGCGGACGATCGCGGCCGGCGAGTTCTTCCAGGGCTTCCTCGAGACGGCGCTCGGGCCCCAGGAGGTGCTCACCGAGATCCGCGTGCCGAAGGCCGAGGGCACGTACGTCAAGTTCCACCGCCGCGCGCAGGACTGGGCGACGGTCGGCGTCGCAGCCGTCGGCTCGAACGGCTCGGCGCGCGTCGCGCTGACGAACATGGGGCCGACGCCGGTTCGTGCGCACGGCGTCGAGGAGGCACTCGCCTCCGGCTCCGATCCGGCCAGCGCGGCCGAGCGTGCCGCCGAGGGAACGAGCCCGCCGAGCGACCCCGCAGCGAGCGCGGAGTTCCGGCAGCACCTCGCGCGCGTGCTCACACGGCGCGCGCTGGAGCAGGCGCTCAGCTGACGGAAGCGCTCCTCACCACGGTTGTCGGGAGCTACCCGCAGCCGGACTGGCTGATCGACCGGGAGCGGCTCTCGGACCGACTGCCGCCTCGCGTGCGCGCGCGTGAGCTCTGGCGCGTGCCGGAGCCGCTGCTCGAGGAAGCCCAGGACGATGCGACCCGGCTCGCGGTCGCCGACATGGAACGGGCCGGCGTCGACGTGATCACCGACGGCGAGATGCGGCGCGAGAGCTACTCCAACCGCTTCGCGACCGCGCTCGACGGCGTCGACCTGGACAACCCGGGCGTCGCCCTCGATCGCACGGGTCACGAGAACCCGGTCCCGAAGGTGGTAGGCCCGATTCGCCGCACGCGCCCGGTCGAGGTCGGCGACGTCGAGTTCCTGCGCTCGCTCACCGACCGCCGGATCAAGATCACCGTTCCCGGGCCGTTCACGATGACCCAGCAGGCCCAGAACGACCACTACGACGACGAGCGGAGCCTCGCGCTGGCCTACGCGGAGGCGGTCAACGAGGAGCTCCACGACCTGAAGGCGGCCGGGGCCGACATCGTCCAGATCGACGAGCCGTACCTCCAGGCACGGCCCGAGCCGGCTCGGGAGTACGCGGTCGAGGCGATCGACCGGGCGCTCGAGGGGATCGAGGGCGACACGGTCCTGCACACGTGCTTCGGCTACGCGGCGATCGTCCACGACCGCCTCACCGGCTACCCGTTCCTGAGCGAGCTCGACGGCTGCAGCGCGACGCACGTCTCGCTCGAGGCCGCACAGCCAGGGCTCGACCCGGAGGTGCTGCGCGACCTGCCGAGCAAGACGATCCTGCTCGGCGTGCTCGACCTGGGCTCGGGCGAGGCCGAGACCCCGGAGGTCGTCGCCGGCCGGATCCGTGCCGCGCTCGCCGTCGTTCCTCCCGAGCGGCTCGTCGTGGCGCCCGACTGCGGCATGAAGTACCTCTCGCGCGAGCTCGCCTTCCGCAAGCTCGAGGCGATGGTTGCCGGAGCGCAGCTCGTCCGCGAGGATCTCGGGCTCTGAGCGACCGCCCGGTCACCCGCATCAGCCAGGCCTACCCGGACCGCGTCGAGGTGCGCGGGCGCGATCTCACCGGCGACCTGATGGGTCGGCTGACCTTCACCGAGTATTTCCACCTGCTGCTCACCGCACAGGAGCCGACCGAGGAGCAGCGCTTCTTCCTCGACCTGCTGCTCGTCTCGATCGCCGAGCACGGGATGATGCCGACGAACGTCGCCTCCCGGATGACGCTCGCGGCCGACCCCGAGTCCCTGCAGGGCGCGGTCGCCGCGGGGATCCTGGGCGCCGGTCCGGTCGTGCTCGGCACCTCCGAGGAGTGCGCCCGGCTGCTTGTCTCAGAGGAGAACCCGCTGGACATCGTCCGCGCGATTCGGGATGCGGGCGGGAAGGTGCCGGGCTTCGGGCATCCCGTCCACAAGCCGGTCGACCCCCGCGCCGAGCGGATCCTCGAGCTGGCCGACGAGCGCGGGGTCAGCGGGGCGCACGTCGAGCGGGCGCGCCGCTTCCGGGACGCGGTCGCCGAGGCCTGGGGCAAGCCGCTGACGATGAACGTCTCGATGCCGATCGCGGCCGTGCTGCTCGACCTCGGCTTCCCTCGCGCTGCGGCCAAGGCGGTCCCGATTCTCGCGCGCACGGCCGGCCTCCTCGCGCACCTGGCCGAGGAGCAGGAGCACCCGATCGGGTTCCGGCTCGCCGCTGCAGCCGAGGACGCGGTCGAGTACAAACCCCCCGCAGGCTGATGCTCGAGCCCGCGGTCGAGACCCGCCCCTGGGACGAGCAGCTCGCCCTCGACGACGAGAGCTATCGCTCCCAGCTCGGCTACCTGCTCGAGCGCTCGGCCTTCTACCGCGACAAGCTCGCGGATGTCGACCAATCGGGCGGGCTCGCGGACATCGCGCAGCTGCCGCTGACCGACAAGTCCGAGCTTCGCGCAACCTGCACGCCCGAGCACCCGATCGGAGCGCACCTCTGCGCTGATCCCGCCGAGATCGTCCGGATCTACTCGACGAGCGGAACCACCGGCACTCCCAGCTACGTCCCACTCACTGCGGGCGATCTCGACAACTGGGTGACCGCCTCCGCCCGCAGCTACGCGGCCTCCGGGATCGCGCCCGGCCAGCGCATCGTCTCGACGTACACGGCGGGACCGTTTGTGGCCGGCGCCGCGCTCGCGTCTTTCGAGCGGATCGGCCTCTGCCACATCCCCGTCGGGATCGGCAACACCGAGCGCCTGATGGCGGCCGTCGAGCTGCTTCGTCCCGAGGCCGTGGTGCTCACGCCCTCGTACGCCGCTCACCTCGTCGAATGGGCTGCCGACCGGGAGATCGACCTCCCGGGGTCGGGCGTCGAACGGGTCCTCGTCGCGGGCGAGCCTGGCGGCGGCGAGCCCGTCTTCCGCGCGAGGCTCGAGGAGGGCTGGGGCGCGAAGGTGACCGAGGCGATGGGCATCGGCGACATCGGCGTCTCGCTCTGGGGCGAGTGCGAGGAGCAGGACGGCATGCACCTCGGCGCGCGCGGCTTCGTCCACGCGGAGCTGATCGACCCCGAGACCGAGGCGGCGCTCGAGCTCGAGGACGGCGCCACGGGCGAGCTCGTCCTGACGCATCTCCAGCACCGAGCGGCGCCACTGCTGCGCTTCCGCACGCGCGACCACGTCGAGGTCGGCACGAGCCCCTGCGCGTGTGGCCGGACGGCCCCGCGGGTTCGGTGCCTCGGGCGGACCGACGACATGCTGATCGTGCGCGGGGTGAACGTCTTCCCGGCGGCCGTTCGCGAGGTAGTCAGCGCCTTCGCGCCCGAGGTCAGCGGTCACATCCTCGTCAGGCCGCGGTCGCCGGGTGTCAAGCAGGAGCCGCCACTACCCGTGTCAGTCGAGCTTGCCCAGGGAAAGGAGGAGGACGCGACGCTCGCGGACTCGATCGGTGCGAAGCTCCGCGCCGTGCTAGTCGTCCAGACGCAGATCGAGCTCGTGCCGTGGGGAAGCCTGGGCCGCAGCGAGTACAAGTCGACGCTGGTCGAGCGCTAGGTTCGGGTGGCGCTCGAGATCGAGCGGAAGTTCCTCGTCGATCAGGTGCCGTCGGGCTCGTGATCGACTCCGAGGAGGAGATCGCGCAGGGGTACCTGGCCATCGGCGACGACCAGGTTCGGCTGCGCCGGCGGGGGGATAACCACCTGATCACGGTCAAGCGCGGCCGCGGGCTCGAGCGCGAGGAGGTGGAGGTACCGCTGGCCCCGGAGTCGTTCGAGGAACTCTGGCCGCTCACAGTGGGCAGGCGCCTCCAGAAGACGCGTCGCACCACCGCCGTCGAGGGCGGGACCGTAGAGATCGACGTCTACCACCCTCCGCTCGCCGGGCTGGTCACCGCCGAGATCGAGTTCGCCGACGCCGAGACCGCGCGCGCCTTCGAGCCGCCACCCTGGTTCGCGCGCGAGCTGACCGACGACGAGCGATACTCGAACGAGCGCCTGGCACTGGAGGGCCTGCCCACGACAGGGCGGTAGGATCGGCCCATGACTACGACAACCACACCCAAGAAGCCGCTTCTGGACGAAGACCTCGAGCGGATGTTCTCGCTGATCGAGGGCGCCGACAGTGTCGAGCTCAAGCTCACCGTGCCGGAGTCTGACCAGCGCTCGACGGCCGTGGCGCTGGGAATAGATCCGCTCGACGCCGAGATCCGACAGGTCTATTTCTTCGACACGGCTGACCTCGCGCTGAACAAGAACGGCGTGGTCGTGCGGGCCCGGCGGGTTCAGCGAAAGGAAGGCGACTCGGTCGTCAAGCTGCGGCCTGTCGTCCCGAGCGAGCTCCCGGACGAGATCCGGCAATCACCGAGCCTCGGGGTCGAGGTCGACGCGATGCCCGGCGGCTACGTGTGCTCGGCTTCGCTGAAGGCGCCCGCCGACAACGCCGACGTCATGGAAGGTCGTTCTGGGCAAGAGGCCGTCCCGCAAGCTCTTCACCAAGGAGCAGCGCGCATTCTACGAGGAGCACGCTCCCGAGGGGATCGCGCTCGACGACCTCACGACGCTCGGGCCGATCCTGGTCTTGAAGCTGAAGTTCAAGCCGAAGGACTACGACCAGAAGCTCGTCGCCGAGCTCTGGAACTACCCGGACAACTCGCGCATCCTCGAGCTCTCGACGAAGTGCGCGCCACCGGACGCGCTGCGCGTCTCGCTCGGGGTCAAGGCCTTCCTGCGCGACCGGGGCGTCGACATCTCGGGCGAGCAGCAGACGAAGACGAAGACGGCGCTGGACTACTTCTCGAAGGCGCTTGCCGAACAACCGAGCTAGAGACGGGGAGGAGCGATGGCTGAGAACACGCTGAGCATCCTGAAGCCGAGCGTCAACAACATGACGGCTCGCGTCTTCGTCCGGGCCGCAGGGCTCGACTTCGAGGAGCTGGACGTGTGGGGCAAGAAGTCCACCCCGGAGTTCCTGTCCAAAGATCCGGCCGACCTGACGCCGCTGCTCGAGGAGAGCGGCCTGCCGAGGGGGTCGCTCTGGGAGAGCTGCGCGATCATGCAGTACCTCTGCAACAAGCACCGGCTCGACCGCTTCTACCCGACCGACCCGGGCGAGCGCGCGATGGTGGACAGCGCGATGTTCTACCTGATCGGGACGTTCTACCCGCTGCTCACGCGCGCCACCTACCCCGCGCTCGGCTTCCCGCAGTACCCGGGCGAGACGGCGACCTCGGAGGCCGGCGACGACATGAAGGCCAAGGCGCAGCAGGACGCCGAGGCCGCGCTCGCCGGGCCGCTGGAGGCCTTCCACGCGTGGTTCCTCGACGGGCGGTCGTTCGTCGGCGGGGACAACCCGTCGATCGCCGACATGCGCTGGGCCGCGACGCTCGAGTTCCTGCGCGCGATCGACTACGACTTCCCGGGCTGGGCCACGGACTACCTGTCACGCATGGAGGAAGCGCTCGGCGACGCCTACGCGGAGCCGGCCGCAGACGTGCGCGGGTACGTCGAGCACGTGAAGTCGCAGACCGCCTGACGGAAACCCCCTCGGCTCCGAGGGGGTCTCCGGTCAAACCTAGGCGCTAGCCGTCAGCCCGTGTAGTCGTCGTCTACGAGGCGTGGCCCCGTCAGGTCCTCGGCGATGCTCGTGAAGGCCGCCGTCAGGGAGGTCGGGCTCGGCTCGTTGAAGAACTGGGTCGAGTCACTCGCCATGTTCTGGACCTCGGTGACTGCCGTGATCGACGGGATCTCGGTGCAATTGAACTGAAAGCCGTTCTTCTTGTTGCACGACTGGCCGTCGCTTCCGGTGCCGGACGACTTCCAGCCGTAGCACGTCAGGCCCGTCGTGCTGTAGGCGATCGTGTAGATCGACGTGCCCGCGGCCTTCGCGACGCCCGCCGAGCTGACGGCCTGGTGGCACGGCTGCGAGCGATAGGGCGAGGAGTTGTTCTCGCAGACCTGGTCGCCGTTGGTGTCGGTGCACGGCCCGTAGTTCGACTCACCGTCCGTGAGGAAGATGATCACGTCCTTCGCCTTCGGATCGTGTGCCGCGGCCAGTGCCTGCTGGGCCTTGTCGATCGCCGTCGCCGTCGCGGTCGTGCCGCCGGCCTTGATGCAGTTGACGGCGGACACGAGCGCGGAGCTCGGGTCGAGCGGCGCGGTCGCGTTCGCCTTGTAGTCGTTCGAGAGCCCGACGGCGAGATAGCCGTTCGGATGCGCGTCGTAGTCCGTGGTCGGCCCGTCCGTCGTCTTCGGGCTGAACGAGCAGACGCTCCCGGTGCCCGGTGGAAACGCCATCAGCCCGACCTGGTTATACGCGGGGTCCATGCCGCCCAGGAACGCCTTGATCCCGTTTCTCAGACAGGTCATCTTCGTGCCGCCGGCCGTGCACGAGTTGTTCATCGAACCGGTGCGGTCGACGACGATCATCACGTGCGCAGGCGCTGGCACGCCCGCGGACATGAGCGCCGTCGCCCTCGCGTGGATCGTGAACGAGTTGATCCCGAGCACCCTCGCGAAGATCGTCGGGCTGGTGGTGGTCTCGTCCACGACGAGCGCGTTCACGGGGTTGCACGAGGTGGTGGAGAGGCACTTCGTCACCGCCGACACGGTGACCCCCGGAAGCCTGGGCTCGTTGTTCTTGGCCCCGGCAGCACCGCTGTAGCTCTGGGCAGCAGCGACGGCGGCCGCCGGGTCGGGCAGCGACTGGGCCCCGGCCAGAGCTGCTGCGTCGACGGAGGCCTGGAGGTGGCGCTTGACCACGTAGGCCTTGCCGACGTCGATTACGAGCGCCGCCGCTCCGAGGAGCACGACGCAGGTCATGGCCAGCATCACGATGGCCTGACCGCTTTCGTCGTTCTGCCGCAGGAGCGTCCTCAGTTTGGACATCAATCCGCTCCTGTTCCAAGTCTGCGGAAAGTCACGGGAGACCTTCCTATGCCTTTACTGTCGTCGCGGATTGCGCCCTGTCGCGACCCTAGATGGGGTGATTCGCGGTCTAGTTCTGCGAGACCACGTCGGCATGTTCGTGTCGGGGACGAAGTCGAGCTTCAAGACGATCGAGGGGAACATCGACTCGCGCTGCGGCTTCCAGAGTCGGACAACCCGCTCCGCGAGCGAGATCGTCTTCGTGCACGTCGGCAGGTAGCCGCGCTAGGCGCTCTCGAGGCCCCGAGCGTGATCAGCGGCGCCTCCGGACCGAGGACGGCACCGAACGAGAGCCACGACCTGCGAGGGGAGCCGGCGCGGGCACGCCGGCTCCCCTCGCTCGAAGCGGTCAGCTCGCGGCGAGCCTGGCGAAGAGCTCGTCGAGCCGCGCGTACGTCTCGCTGACGCCGCGCTCCATGCCCGAGGCGCGCATGCCGTCGCGCTCCTCGGTGGTGTCGAAGAGCATCGTCGTCGTGACCTTCGTGCTCCCGCCGAGATCCTCGAACACGGTGGTCTCGAGCAGGACGTGCCCGGGCATGCCCTCCCACTCGAACGTCCGCACGGACAGCTCGGGCGGGTCGAGCTCCTTGAACGTGCCGCGGAAGGCCGTCTCGTCGCCGTCCTGCTGGCGGACGACGAAGCGCCAGCTCCCTCCGGGCTCGACGTCCATCACGTCCACGCTCGTCGTGTCACCCCACCACTCGGGGATCAGGGCCGGGTCGTGGAAGACCGCGTACACCCGGTCGCGCGGCGCGTCGAACACGCGCTCGACACGGATCTCGAGGTCGCTGGGCGTCGTGATCGTGGTCGCGCGATGCTGCTGGTCGGTGGTCATGCGTCTCCTTTCGTCGTGCGTTCGAGTAGCTCCCCGAGCCGGTCGAGGCGCTCGTCCAGCATCCGCCGGTGCAGCTCGATCCATTCCTGCACGTCGTCGAGGCGCCGCGGGCCGAGACTGCAGCGGCGGGCCCGGCCCACCTTCTCGGTGGTGACGAGCCCCGCGTCCTCGAGCACCCGCACGTGCTTCTTCATCCCCGTGAGCGTGATCCCGAACGGCTCGGCGAGCTCCGTGATCGTGGCGTTGCCGCGGCCGAGCCGCTCGAGCACGCCCCTGCGCGTGGGATCTGCGAGCGCGGTGAAGGTCCGGTCGATCTGCTGATACTGAACCATTAAGTTCAGTATAACGCAAGGGCACAGAGGGCCGCGTGGGCCCACTGTGCCGTGTCGCGTCGGATCAGGGCAGAGAGCGGTGCGTGCCGGCGCCGATGCGGTCGTACGCCGCGTAGCGGAGGCCCGGCTTGCTCTTCACCTTCGGCAGGACGGTCCAGCCGTCGTGGCTCGCCTCGACGCGGACGTCCGCGCGGTCGGCGCCTGCCAGGACGAGGTCGTAGGCGTCGCGTGCCGCGTACCACGTCGCCGTGTAGTCGTGATCGGCCATCGACTTCTCCGCCTTCGCGACCGCAGCGTCGGCCGCGGCGAGGTAGGAGGCCGCGTTGCCCGCGTGCTTGCTCGCGAGGATCCGGCCGGCGATCACGTTCGCGTTGAGGATGTAGCCGGCGGCCTGGTGGCGCGCCGCGTTGTCGCGGTCGAACTGGCTGAAGTCCCAGTTCAGGTCGATGTAGCTCATCATCGAGTTGTTCTCGTCAGTCGCCCAGGCGAAGTAGTACGGGCCGGTGGGCTCGTAGTCGACGCCCGTCTCCGAGTCGAAGCCGTCGTGCGGGTGGCTCATCCCGAAGTGGTGGCCGAGCTCGTGGATCTCGGTCGTCGTCAGGCCGTAGCCCGCGTCGACGACGCCCGGCGAGATGAAGCCGAACACGAAGCTCTGCGCCCCGTCCACGTAGTTGTCGTCCGCGTACCCGAGCAGCCCCGGAGCGGCGATGTCGTCGGTCGTCGCGTAGTTGAAGACCGGCGCCTCGTAGAGCCGGCTGTGGCTGCTCTTGCCGACCTTCTGGTCGAGGAAGTCGTCGATGTTCAGCGCCGCGTAGAGGAACAGGTTCGCGAACGCCGGATACTGCGGGCGGTTCTTGTAGCAGGGGACATCGTCCACCCAGAGCACGTAGCAGTCCTCCGCCTTGCCCTTCAGCTTCAGGTCCTCCGTGTCCGCGAACATCGGCGTCGGAAACAGCTCGTTCTCCTCGTTCACGAGGTAGTCCGGCTTCTGGTAGAGACCGCTCGCGTCGACGCCCGGCCACGCCTCGTACGTGTTGAGGTCTAGGTTGAGCGCCTTCGGCAGCAGCTGCGGCGTCAGGTAGGGCGGATACAGCGGCGACGAGGTGAACAGCAGGTTGATCGCCCCGTAGCGCGCCAGCAGCGCGAGGTCGCTGGCGAGCATCGAGGGCGAGCGGTAACCGTTCGCCGCGTACTCCCAGGCGACGGGGATCCGGTAGTCAGGCTCGCCGTCACCGTCGAGGTCCTCGTCGGTGATGTCGTAGTTGCTCCCCCAGGCCTCAGGCCCGGCCGATAGGTCGAAGAACCAGACGCGGTTTACGCCCCGCTTGTTGCCGAGGCCCGTCTCCTCGTCGTCGGGGGTGGTGCCGCCCCAGGCGATGATCTTGCGGCTCGCCCGGACGACGCCGAAGTCGTTGCCCGTGTCCGGGTCGGGCTCGCCGAACTTCGTGTAGACGTGGTCGATGAAGTCCTGCCGGCCCCACCAGTTGACGAAGAAGATCGTGTCCTTGCGCGTGTTGACTCCGGACGGCGCGTGGTCGATCAGCCACTTCTCGACGGTGGGCGCGTCGATGAAGTTGTTCTGGCCGACGTCGCGCGTCCCGTCCTGCTCGTTGTACGCCTCCTGGAAGTCGGTGCGCGGCGCGGGCTGGGCAAGCCCCTTGAGCGCCTTGAAGAAGGCGTTCTCCCAGGCGGCGTTCGTGTACGTCACCGAGTAGTCGTAGCGGTAGTCGATCCCGAGCTTCTCGGTGTTGCCATAGAACAGCCGCGATCGCACGACCGGCTCGTACTCCTTCGGCAGGCCGGCCTTGAACGCCTGCTGACCGACCTGGCTCGGCGAGAAGCCGACGAACACCACGTTGACGCGCACGTGTTCCTTCAGGTTGGCCTCGGGGACGCCGGGCTGCAGATGCCCGAAACCGGTCGCCGAGGCCGTCGGGACAGCGACGCCGAACACGAACGCGGCGACGAGCCCCGTCAAGAGCCTGCTCCTCATCTCTCCCCTTTCGTTGCTTCCGGCGCCTGCACGCCAGCTGGCGCCCTTGCAGGTGCGACGGTAGACCCTCTCGGCCCGGCCCGTCAACGCGCAGGCTCTCGGGCGGTCTTGTAAGGTGAGCCTTACAAGATGCGTGCGGCCACCCCGACTCGCTAGCCAGTGCTTCCGACGTTCGTCATCGGCCTCCGGGAAGGCGTCGAGGCCGCGCTGATCGTCGGCATCGTCGCCGCGTTCCTGCAAAGCCGCGGTCGTCGTGACGCGCTCGCCTGGATGTGGCTGGGCGTCGGGCTCGCAGTCGCGATCTGCGTCGCGGTGGCGGTCACGCTCGAGGTCGTCAGCCGCGACCTGCCGCACGCCCAGCAGGAGGGGCTCGAGACCGTCGTCGCCCTGATCGCCGTGGCGATGGTCACCTGGATGATCCTCTGGATGCGTCGCCACGCGCGGGGGCTCAAGCAGCATCTCGAGAGCGAGGCGGGAAGCGCCCTGCTGCGCGGCTCGGCCTTCGCGCTCGTGATGATGGCGTTCCTGGCCGTCATCCGCGAGGGGTTCGAGACGGCCGTGTTCCTGCTCGCGGCGTTCGACGCCTCGACGAGCCCGCTCGCTGCAAGCGCCGGAGCGCTGCTCGGGATTCTGGTGGCCGTCCTCATCGGCTACGGGATCTACCGCGGCGGCGTTCACATCGACCTCCGGCGCTTCTTCCGGGTCACCGGCGTCGTGCTCGTGCTGATCGCGGCGGGGCTCGTCTCGACGGCGATCCACACCGCCCACGAGGCCGGCTGGTGGAGCTCGCTGCAGACGCAGGCGCTCAACCTGGAGTGGCTCGTCGCCCCGGGAAGCGTTCGCTCGGCTCTCCTCACCGGGATGCTCGGGCTGCAGCCGCGGCCGACCGTCGGCGAGCTGGCCGGCTACCTGCTCTACGCGGTGCCGATGCTGCTGCTCGTGCTGTGGCCCCAGCGGAAGCGGCCCCGCGCGGAAGCCTCCGAGCTGGCCGCGCTTGCCGCGTTGCAGCGCGGATGAGCAAGGCGCTCGGGGTCGGCGGGGGCCTCGCGGCCCTTCTGCTCCTGGCCGGATGCGCCGGCTCGGGCCAGACCGGCGGCACCGGATCGTCTTCCGGCCCGCGCAAGATCTCGGTCACGATCACGTCCGCGGGCTGCAAGGCGAAGCCGTCGAGGGTTCCTGCGGGGCCGGCCACGTTTTCCGTGACGAATGACGGCGCGGACAAGGTGAGCGAGGTCGAGCTGCAGTCCGGCAACAAGGTCCTCGGCGAGGCGGAGGGCGTGCCGCCCGGTCTCTCGGGCAGCTTCTCGGTCACGCTCCACGAAGGCTCGTTCCAGACGTACTGCCCCGGCGCAGACCAGGAGCGCTGGCCGTTCGTCGTCGCCGGAGGCTCGGTGGCCGCCGGTCCCTCGAAGGCCGCAGTCGCCGGCGTCGCCCGCTACCGCACGTATCTGGAAGCGCAGACGGCCGCGCTGGTTGCGCGCACCCGCGCGTTCACGGACGCGGTCCGGGCGGGCCGCCTGGCCGACGCGAAGCGCCTGTACGTCCCGGCGCGCATCAGGTACGAGCGGATCGAGCCGGTCGCCGAGAGCTTCGGCTCGCTCGACCCGGCGATCGACGCGCGTGCAGGCGACGTGCCGGCCGCTCGATGGACGGGGTTCCACCCGATGGAGAAGACGCTCTGGATCAAGGGGACGACCAGAGGGCTCGGCTCACTCGCCGAACGCCTGCAGGTCGACGTTCGCGACCTGCAGCGGCACGTTCGGCGAGTGAAGCTCGAGCCGGCGCAGATCGCGAACGGCTCGGTGGAGCTGCTCGGCGAGGTCTCGAAGTCGAAGATCACGGGCGAGGAGGAGCGCTACTCGCACACCGACCTCGACGACTTCGAGGCGAACGTCGACGGCTCGCAGGCCGCCTACGAGTCCGTCCGCGGCATCGTCGCAGCGAAGAAGCCGGCACTCGCCACCCGGATCGACCGCCGCTTCGACGCCGTCCACCGCGCGCTCGCGCCGTACCGGCGCGGAGCCGGGTTCGTCACGTACACCGCGCTGACCGCCGCGGACACGCGCAAGCTGAGCCAGGCGATCGACGCCCTGGCCGAGCCGCTCTCGCAGGTCGGCTCCATCGTCGTCACGGGCTAGGTGGGCACGCCCAGGCTGACGCGGCGGGGCCTGATCGCGGGGGCGGGAGCCGTGGGAGCGGGGATCGCGCTCGGCGGCGTCGAGCTCGAGCGCGCGCTCGGCGACTCGTCCGGCTCGGGCCAGGTTCCGTTCGACGGCCCCCACCAGGCCGGGATCGCGACGGCCGCCCAGGACCGGCTGCACTTCGCGGCGTTCGACGTCACGGCCGGCCGGCGTGAGGACCTGCGAGACCTGCTGCGCGCCTGGACGGAGGCAGCGCGGCGAATGACCGCAGGCGACCTCGTCGGAGAGGTGGACGTCCCGGCCGCACCGCCGGTCGACACCGGCGAGGCGCTCGGCCTGGCTCCGTCGCAGCTGACCGTCACGTTCGGCTTCGGGCCGAGCCTGTTCGACGACCGCTTCGGCCTCGCGCCGCGTAGGCCGGCGGCGCTCGCGGAGCTCCCGCCGCTGCCGGGGGACGAGCTCGAGCCGGACCGCTCCGGCGGCGACCTCTGCGTCCAGGCCTGCGCGGACGATCCCCAGGTCGTGTTCCACGCGGTGAGGAACCTCGCTCGCGTCGGCCGCGGCAACGTGGTGATGCGCTGGTCGCAGCTCGGCTTCGGCCGCACGTCGACGACGAGCCGCTCGCAGGTGACGCCGCGCAACCTGATGGGCTTCAAGGACGGGACGAACAACATCAAGCTCGAGGACCGGGACGCACTGGACCGGCACGTCTGGGCCGACGGGCCCGGCTGGCTGCGGGGCGGCACGTACCTCGTCGCGCGGCGGATCCGGATGCTGATCGAGGTCTGGGACCGCGCCGCGCTCTTCGACCAGGAGGACACGATCGGCCGCGTCAAGGAGAGCGGCGCTCCGCTCGGCGAGAAGCGCGAGTTCGACACGGTAGACCTCTCGTCGAAGCGGATCCCCGCGGATGCGCACATCCGGCTGGTGGCGCCCTCGACGAACGGCGGCATCAGGATCCTTCGTCGCGGCTACTCGTTCACCGACGGCATGGACGAGCGGCTCGGCCAGCTCGACGCCGGCCTGTTCTTCATCAGCTTCCAGCGGGACCCGGCCGCGTTCGTCGAGCTGCAGCGACGGCTCGGGAGCATGGACGCGCTGAACGAGTACATCGTGCACACCGGCAGCGGCCTCTTCGCGGTCCCGCCCGGGACGCGGCGCGGCGGCTACGTCGGCCAGACGCTGCTCGGCTGAGCGCCGTAGGCTTCGCGCGTGCGCATCCAGGCCGCCGTCCTCGAGGAGTTCGGGCAGCCGCTGGTCGTGCAGGAGGTCGACCTCGCGGAGCCGAAGGCGGGCGAGGCGCTGGTCCGCCTCACCGCCTGCGGGGTCTGCCACACCGACCTGTTCACGGCTTCGGGCGCCGACCCGTCCGGGTACTCGCCGACCGTGCTCGGCCACGAGGGCGCGGGCGTCGTCGAGCAGGTCGGACCGGACGTGACCTCGGTCACCCCGGGCGACCACGTTGTGACGCTCTTCTCGCCCCAGTGCCGGAAGTGCGTCCACTGTCTGAGCGACCGGACGAATCTCTGCCTCGCGATCCGCGAGCAGCAGAACCAGGGGCACCTCCCGGACGGCACGACGCGCCTCGGCCGGGACGGCGAGCCGATCAGGCACTTCATGGGGACGTCCACGTTCGCCGAGTACACGGTGATGCCCGAGATCGCGCTCGCGAAGGTGAGTTCGGAGGCGCCGCCGGAGCACGCGTGCCTGTTCGCGTGCGGCCTCTCGACCGGCCTCGGCGCGGCGATCAACACCGCGAACGTGGAGGCCGGCTCGACGTGTGTCGTCTTCGGAGCCGGGATGGTCGGCCTCGGCGCGGTCGCGGGCTGCCGCCTGCAGGGGGCCGAGCGCATCGTCTGCGTCGACCTCTCGCCCGAGCGGCTCGAGCTGGCGAGAGGCCAGGGCGCGACCGACACGCTCGCCGGCGGCCCCGGGGTCGTGGACGAGATCGTCGAGATGACCGGCGGCTTCGGCGCCGACTACACGTTCGAGGCGACCGGGAACGTGAGCGTGATGCGCCAGGCCGTCGAGTCCGCGCGCATGGGCTGGGGGCTCTGCACTGTCGCCGGCGTCGCAGGCAAGGGCGAGGTGCTCGAGGTCGTCCCGCGCTTCCTCATCACCGGCCGGCGGGTCGCGGGCTCGTCATTCGGCGGCTGCAAGGGGCGCGACCAGGTGCCGCGGTTCGTCGAGCGCGCGCTGGCCGGGGAGATCGACGTCGCGCCGTTCGTGTCCCACCGGATCGGGCTGGACGACGTCAACCACGCGTTCGAGCTGATGGAGGCCCAGGACGGCATCCGCAGCGTGATCGAGTTCGCGTAAGCCGCCGGACCCAGCTGTCCGATTTCCGCTAGCGCGAGCCCGG
This sequence comes from uncultured Actinomycetes bacterium, assembly GCA_963716865.1. Taxonomy (GTDB): domain Bacteria; phylum Actinomycetota; class Thermoleophilia; order Gaiellales; family Gaiellaceae; genus AC-32. The sequence continues at coordinate 740,428 of CAVQUF010000004.1, read as the reverse complement.
TCGCGGCGGGCATGATCGACGCGTGAGCGCGATGGAGCTCGACTTCGACCAGTGCTACCGGGCGATCGAGAGCCGCGATGCGCGCTTCGACGGCTGGTTCATCGTCGGCGTGCGCACGACCGGGATCTACTGCCGTCCGAGCTGCCCGTCTCCGGTCTGCCCCAAGCCGCAGAACGTCACGTTCTACCGCACGGCGGCGGCCGCGCAGCTGGCGGGACTCCGCGCGTGCAAGCGCTGCCGCCCGGACGCGGTTCCCGGCTCGCCCGAATGGGACACGCGGGCAGATCTCGTCGGGCGCGCGATGCGGCTGATCGCGGACGGCGCGGTCGACCGGGTGGGCGTCGCCGGGCTCGCGGGCGCGCTCGCCGTCAGCGAGCGGCATCTCCACAGGTTGCTGGTCGACAGCGTGGGCGCGCCGCCGCTCGCGCTGGCACGCTCGCAGCGGGCGCAGACGGCGCGGGTCCTCGCCGAGACGACGACGCTTCCGTTCGCCGAGGTTGCGTTCGCCGCCGGCTTCTCGAGCGTCAGGCAGTTCAACGACACGATCCGGCAGGTCTTCGACGCGACGCCGTCGGAGCTTCGGCGCGCGCGCCGGCGCGGCCCTGCCTCCGAGCCGGGTCGCTTTGCGCTTCGCCTCCCCGTCCGGCAGCCGTACGACGGCCGCGGCGTCCTGCGCTGGCTGGCCGCCCGCGCGGTGGACGGGGTCGAGGAGGCGGGCAACGGCTCGTACCGGCGGGCGCTGCGCCTGCCGAGCGGGCCTGGCGTCGTCAAGCTCGAGCCACGGGAGGACCACGTGCGCGCCGTGTTCAGGCTCGTCGGCCTCGCCGATCTTGCCGCAGCCGTCCACCGCTGCCGGAGGCTGCTCGACCTCGACGCCGATCCGCAGGGGTACTCGGCCGTGCTCGAGCAGGACGAGGCCCTGTCGCCTCTCGTCGCCGCGAACCGCGGCCTCCGGGCGCCGGGAGCGGTCGATGGAGCCGAGAGCGCGATTCGCGCGGTGCTCGGCCAGCAGGTCTCGGTTGCGGCGGCGCGCACGACCGCCGCCCGCCTGGTCGCCGCGTGTGGAGAGCCGCTCGACAGGCCGGACGGCCCGGTCACGCATGCGTTCCCTGCGCCGGAAGCCCTGGCCTCGGCCGATCTCGAGGAGGTCGGGATGCCCCGCTCGCGGCGCGAGACGCTGCGGGAGCTGGCCCGTCTCCTCGCGAGCGGCGACATCGTGCTGGACGACGGCGCCGACCGCGTCGAGGTGCACCGGCGGCTGCTCGAGATCAGGGGCGTGGGCCCCTGGACGGCGACGTACATCTCGCTCCGCGCTCTCGGAGACCCGGACGCGTTTCCGGCCGGCGACCTCGGGCTGCGTCGCGCGGCGGGCAGGATCGGCCTGCCCACCAGCGCCGGGGCCCTCGCGCAGCGCTCGGAGCGCTGGCGGCCCTGGCGCGCGTACGCGGCGCACTACCTCTGGGCAGCCGGCGCGTGAGGCTCCCCGCGGGGAGGGCGCCCGGGCCGTCGCGGCCCAGGATCACTAGGCTCGCCGCGTGCGATGAGGATCTTCGTCTGGCACGGCTACCTGCTCTCGGGGACAGGCTCGAACATCTACGCGTGCCAGCTCTCCCGGGAGTGGAGCCTCGCGGGCCACGAGGTGACCGTCTTCTCGCAGGATCCGGACCCGTCGCGCTTCGACCTCGGGGGCGCCGCGACGGTGCGGCCGGACGTGCACGGCCTTCTGCCGGTGTTCGTGCTCGACGAGTACGCCGGCTACACCGTCAAGCGGGTGCAGGACTGCACGCGCGCGGAGCTCGACGCGTGGGTCGAGGCGAACGCGGCGGCGCTGCGTGCCCACGGGCCGGCCGACCTCGTGTTCGCCAACCACGTGCTCCTCGGCGGGCCGGTCGGCGCGGGCAGCGGCTTGCGGTACGTGGTCAAGGCGCACGGCTCCGAGCTCGAGTACTCGATGCGCGGGAACGACGAGCTGTCGAGCTGGGGCGGGGAGGCGCTCGCCGGCGCGGCGTCGGTGATCGTCGGCTCGGAGCACATCCGCGAGGTCCTGGCCGAGATCTGCGGCACGGTCGATCGCGTCAACACGATCCCGCCCGGGGTCGACGTCGAGCTCTGGAAGCCGCAGGCCAGGGAGGAGGCGCTGGAGGCGCTGGTGACCGAGGCGCGCAAGGACCCGCCGAACCCCGGCAACGCGGACGAGCGGCTGCCCGACGAGGGCAACGCCGACCGGCTCGCTGCGTTCCTCGCGGGCGACCGGCCGACGGTCGTCTACTTCGGCAAGCTGATCCGCAACAAGGGCGTCCACGTCCTGCTCGAGGCCCTGCGCGGCCTCGACGCCCGCGCGGTGATCGTTGGCTTCGGCGACTACCGCGCCGAGCTCGAGCGGCTGTCCGAAGGGCTCGACGTCCTCTTCGCCGGGCCGCTCGAGCACCGGCACCTCGTGCACCTGCTGGCGCTGGCGGACGTGTCCGCGGTCCCGTCGATCTTTCCAGAGGCCTTCGGCATGGTCGCGGCGGAATCGGCCGCGGCCGGGTGCCCGCCCGTCGTCGCGGACCACTCCGGCCTTGCGTCCGTCGCCGATGGGCTCGAGGAGAGCTATCCGCCGGGACTGCAGGGTCTCGTGCGCTTTCCCAACGAGAACGTCGAGGCGCTGCGGGACCGACTTGCGGCGATTCTCGCGCTCGCCCCAGGGGACCGCAGCGCGATCCGGGCCGCAGCCCGCGCGGCGGCGGTGGAGCTCTGGAGCTGGCGAAGTGTCGCTGCGCAGATTGCGTCGGCGGTCTGACTCAGACGCCGCGGCCGTGTTTCGCGGCATCGGAAAGCCTGTTGCGTGAAGCCTCGGCAATCGGAGAGACTCCCGTCTTCGCCGAGGAACCGACGGAGGGAGGATCGTAGATGGCGGTCGCTGCCGCCCACCGCCTCTCGCGCGACCAGGTGATCTGGTCGTTCGGGCCGGATCTCGACCCGGTGCTCGAGGTCCGGCCGGGCGAGACCGTCACCTTCGAGACGAACGACTGCTTCACGGGCCAGATCCGGAGCGAGGGCGACCTGGTCACCGACATCAACCTCGAGCGGATCAACGGCGCGACCGGCCCCGTGGCCGTGGTCGGCGCCGAGCCGGGCGACTCGCTCGTGGCCGAGATCCTCGACGTGCGGCCGATCGAGTGGGGCGTGGCCACGCTGATTCCCGGTTTCGGCCAGCTGATCGAGCAGGTGCAGGCGCCGCTCACGCGGATGTTCGAGGTGCGTGACGGTGAGATCCGGATGAACGACCGGATCTCATTCCCGGCGCGGCCGATGGTGGGCGTAGTCGGCGTCGCGACCGACGCTGAGACGCTCTCGAACGGTCTGGCCGGACGCCACGGCGGCAACCTCGACGACCACCTGCACGGCAAGGGTGCGCGCATCTACTTCCCGGTGCGCCAGCCGGGCGGGATGTTCGCCGTCGGAGACATGCACGCCTCGATGGGCGACGGGGAGATCTGCTTCACGGGCGTCGAGATCGCGGGTGAGGTCGACGTCCGCTTCGACCTCCTGAAGGGCAAGCAGGCGACCTGGCCGGTGACGGATCTCGCCGACCGCTGGATTCCGCACGCGACCGCGGACGACTTCGACGAGGCGCTCCAGCTCGTCTCGGAGGAGGCGGCGCGCATGCTCGTGGACGAGCACGGGTTCTCGCCCGAGGACGCCTTCATCTTCCTCTCGGTGGCCTGCGACGCGGGGGTCGCGCAGGCCTGCAAGCCGGCGCCCCGGTTCGGGACGATCGCGCGCTTCTCGATCCCGAAGATCACGGCCTGCCCGGCACCGTTCGGTGCTTGACGCCCGTGACCAGGCGATCTGATCGGCCCGTCCCGGCGTCACGCATGCCGCCAAGGCCGCCTACGCCGGCTGGTCGGTCAGACCAGGCGCTCCAGCAGGCGGACGAGCGCCGCACCGATGGTGAAGATGAGGACGACTCCGCCTGTCCCGATGACGAGGCCTAGTGCGAGGACGACGGCGTCCTCGAGGATGATCGCGAGCGCGACGCCGACCGCGCCCAGGGCGGGAAACGTGTCCAGCCCCGAGAACGGCGGGGCGATCGCCGCGCCGACCGCGAAGACGATCAGCACCAGGCCGAGGAGCCGGGCGACCCAGCGCTGCCTGAACAGCCATGCGGCCCGCGGCCGCGAGAACCGCTCGACCTGGCGGATCCGCCGGACGATGAACGGGATCGCCTTCTCCGTCGTCGCCCCGCCGAGCTGACGGCCCTTCCATCGCTCGGGGAGCCAGACCGTTCGCCGCCCAAAGACCATCTGCGCGGCGAGCACGACGGTGATCAGCTCGAACACGTGCGAGACCCCGCCCGTCGGCAGCGGCAGGGCCGGCACGAACATCAGGAGCAGGATCGCGACCGCGAAGCTCTTCTCAGCGAACACGGCGGTGATCCCCCCGAGCGTCTTTGGCGCGTCGCTGCGGAGCCAGCGCTCGAGCTCGTCGCTGAAGCGCTCGTTCATCGGCGCTCACCTTCGCATGCGGCGGCAGAGCGGCGCGTCCCGCCGCGCCGTCTTCAGGCCTGAGCTACCAGGGCAACGCCGATCACCAGAGGAGGTTCGCCTCGGTGGGGTCGGCGGTTGCGATCGGGCGCGCTGCGCCGACGAAGCCGAGCGATGCCGCCTCCTGTGACAGGCTCGCGATCTTGACGACGTCGCCTCGGTGCGGCGCCTCGATGAAACTGTCGCCGCCGGTGAAGATGCCGACGTGGCCGGGGCCGTTCCAGCCCGGCTCGAAGAAGACGAGGTCGCCGGGCTCCAGCCGCGACGCGTCGACGTGGGGGAGGTCGTTCCACTGGTCGGCTGCGTAGTGCGGGAGCGGGATCCCGAGCTGGGCGTAGACGTACATCGTCAGTCCGGAGCAGTCGAAGCCGCCGAGAGGGTCGGCACCGCCCCATCGGTAGGGGACGCCGAGGTACTGCTCGGCGATCGAGACCGCCTCGCCGCCCGCTCCGGCGAAGGCGGATGTGGGCGCGAGCGGATCGAACGTCCATGGCGCGGCCGGCTGGAGCGCGATCTCGAGCGTGTCGATCTGTTGCCGGAGCTGGCTCCCGCGCAGCGCCGCGTTGTCGGCCTCGAGCTGGAGTTGTGCGGCCCTTCGCCCGGCGTCGAGCTGGTCCGAGAGCAGCGGAGCGGTTGCGGCGGTCGTTTGGGCCTGAGCAAGTGCCGTCATCGCACGCCGCCGGGTTGCGCGCGCACGGGCGAGCGCATCCCGGTCGGATGTCAGCTCGTCCTGCAGGCTGACGTCTGACTCGGCCGACTGCGTGAGAGGCGCGTCCATGCCTGTATCGGGCGCATTCGGGACGACGACGAACACCGGACCGCTGGCCGCCGCGGGCGCGGCGAAGGCGAGCGAGGCAACGCTGATGAGAAGGAGGCCGCGGAGGTTCATGCTCCTGGGCGGCCCATCGGCGCCCGAACGACCGGGCTTGAGCCCCCGATCTGGCACGATCCCCGACGTGAGGGGACGCATCGGTCGGCCGTGGACCTCTCCGATCACGCCGAGGCGCAAGGCAGAGATGGGCGGCACGCTCGCACGGGTGTCGGCGCTGGGCGTCGTGGCGGTTGCATGCTCGTTCGCGAGCGCCTACGCGGGCTCTGGCGCGACCACGCCTGTTCGCGGTGAGGCTCCGCGGACGACGGCTCGCATGGCACACGCCCGCACTGCCTCTGCGCGAGACGAGCTGCGGAACGCTCGTGGGGAGCTTCTCTGCGCTCCCGGATCGCATCGACCGCGCGCTTTCGTCCATGGTCGCGCCGACGCGGACCGTGCGTCTGGCCTCGCCGCTGAGAGCGACTCCACCGCTGAACGCTGATGCCTACGTCTTCCCGCTGGCGAGAGAGGTCTCGTTCGTCGACACGTTCGGCGCCCCTCGTGCCGACGTCTCGTGGCACCACGGGGACGACCTCTTCGCGCCCAGACGCACGCCCGTGCTCGCGGTCGCCGACGGCGTGATCTTCTCGGTCGGGTGGCAGCGTCTCGGCGGCCGCCGCCTGTGGTTCCGCGACCGCGCCGGGAACGAGTTCTACTACGCGCACCTCGACGGCTACTCGTGGCGCGCCCGTGACGGTCGCCGGGTTCACGCCGGCGAGGTGATCGGGTTCGTGGGCAACAGCGGTGACGCCGAGCCCACGCCGCCGCACTTGCACTTTGAGATCCATCCCGCGTCTCTGCTGGGCCTCGGCTACGACGGTGCGGTCGATCCGACCCCGTACCTCCGCTCCTGGCGAACTCTCAGCAAGCCTGCGGCGGCGTCCGAACGGGGTGCGACGGAGTTCGGACGGCGACCGTCGAACTGCGGCAGATGAGCGCCTGGCGTCGGACCTAGGCGGCCCACGGACCGACGCCGCCGATCCGGTCGACCGTGATGCGCATGACGCGGCCGGCAGGCGGGTTGTCCATGGGCGGGAACTTGACGTCGGGACCGAGGTAGACGTGGGCGAGCCGCTGCAACAGCTCCGGCGCACCGCCCTCATCCAGCCGCGCTCGCCCGTGGATGACCAGATACTGCTTCAGGCCAGGAGGCTGGACCTCGGTGCCTTCGATGGAAAGGGCAACGCGGGGATCGCGGGCCACGTTCTGAAGCTTCCGCTGGCCGGCTGCGAGATGTCCGGAGACGATCTCGTCCTGGTCCAGCCCAACCCAAACACAGGTCACCTGCGGCGAGCCGTCGGGGTTGAGCGTGACGAGGTGGGCGAGCGAGCCCGATTCGACCAGGCGACGGGCATTTTCCGGCAGCGTCATGCGCTCAAGGGTGCCTTATCGGGCGGAGCCGGGCAAGCGCGCGCGCCTTCCTCCGGACTTGAGCTACAAACCCCGTGACATGGCCGCGACTCGGAACGAGATCGTGCTGGTCCGTCACGGCGAGACCGAGTGGAGCCGCACGGGCAGGCACACCGGGCGGACAGACGTCCCGCTCAGCGCGCGCGGCCGGAGGCAGGCGGAGGCGATCGGGAGCGCGTTGCGGGGCAGGCGCTTCTCGCGTGTCCTGACGAGCCCGTTGACCCGTGCTGCGGACACGTGCCGTCTGGCCGGCCTCGGCGAGGCCGCGGAGCGACGGCCCGAGCTGGCGGAGTGGGACTACGGCGACTACGAGGGGCTGACGACACCCGAGATCCGGACCACGCGTCCCGGATGGACGATCTGGAACGACGTTGTCCCGGGCGGAGAGACGATCAACCAGGTCGAAGCGCGCGCCGACGGGATGGTCGCCGATCTGCGCGAGATGACCGGGGATGTCGCCGTCTTCGGCCACGGCCACTTCCTCCGCGTGCTGACCGCGCGCTGGCTGGGGTTGCCCGCCGCGGATGGACGCCTGTTCATCCTGGATCCGGGCACGATCAGCATCCTCGGCTACGAACGCGAGACGGCGGCGATCCGCCTCTGGAACGAGCGGCCGCTCGAGCCATAGATGGTCTCGGAGAGCCCTCTGACGGACTCGAACCGTCGACCCCCTCCTTACCATGGAGGTGCTCTACCAACTGAGCTAAGAGGGCGGGAGCGCCCAGAGTAGCCGCTCTCGGGCCTGGTTCGCGACTCCCGCGTTAGGGTTCCCCGGGCGATGGCGGCGGGCGATGCGGCAACGGGTCTTCGCGCGCTGGGGCGCGACCTCTCCGGCGATGTCGTGCTGCCCGGCGACGAGAGCTGGGACACGGCTCGGCTGTCGTGGAATCTGGCCGTCGACCAGGGCCCGGTCGCTGTCGTCTACCCGGAGTCGGCCGACGACGTGGTCGCGATCGTCGGCTTCGCGGCCGGGAACGATCTCCGGATCGCGTTCAACGCGGGCGGCCACAACGCCGGCCCGATCGACTGGACCACGGATGCACTGCTGCTGAAGACCGAGCGCATGAGGGCCCTCGAGATCGACGCGCAGGCCCGCCGCGCGCGCGCCGAGGCCGGCGTCCTCGCCAGGCCCGTGTCGCAGGCAGCCGGCGAGCACGGCCTCTGCTACCTGTGCGGAACCTCGCCCGACGTCGGCATCGTGGGCTACACGCTCGGCGGCGGGTTCAGCTGGATGATCCGCAGGTACGGGCTGGCCGCGAACAGCGTGCTCGCGGTCGAGCTGGTCACGGCCGACGGGCGGCACGTCCGCGCGGATGCTGACCACGAGCCCGACCTGTTCTGGGCCGTGCGAGGGGGAGGGGGCAACTTCGGCGCCGTCACCGCGATCGAGTTCGCGCTCTATCCGATCCCGGAGATGTACGCGGGGTGCTTCTTCTGGCCGATCGAGCGCGCCACCGAGATCCTGAACGTCTGGCGCGAGTGGGTCGACACCGTCCCCGACGAGTGCGAGTCGATCGGCAGGATGCTGCAGCTACCCGACGTCCCGTTCCTGCCCGAGCACGTTCGGGGCCGGTCGTTCGTGCTCGTCGAGCCGGCCTTCATCGGGTCGGAGGAGGCCGGCGCGGCGCTCGTCCAGCCGTTCCGGGACCTCGAGCCCGAGATCGACACCGTGGCCATGATGCCGACCAGCGACCTGAGCCTCGTCAACATGGATCCCGACTTCCCGCTCCCGTACGCGGGCGACGGGATCCTGCTCGACGACTGCACGCCCGAGACGATCGACACGATGGTCGAGAACTTCGTCGGACTCGCCCCTCCTGCATGCCGAGCTGCGGCACCTGGGCGGCGCCCTCCGCACCGACTCGCCCGACCACGGGTGTATCCCCACGATCGACCAGCCGTTCATCATGTTCACGTTCGGCCTGGCCGCGGACGCGGCGATGAAGGCCGCGGTCGAGCATCAGGCCGAGCATCTGATCAGGGAGCTCGCTCCGTGGGACAGCGGGAGGCGGTACCTCAACTTCACGGAGTCGCGCGTCGACCCGCGATCGATCTTCCCCGAGCAGAGCTACGACCGGCTGCAGGCGATCAAGGCGAAGTACGACCCGCGGGGCATCTTCGTCGCGAATCACGCCATCCCGGCTGTCGCCCAGCCCGGCACGTAGCCCCCGCTCAGTCCAGCGGCGCCCTGAACACGTCGGCCCGCGTCTTCTCGCCCGTGTTCAGGCGGATGATCTGCGCGAGCGTGTGCCGGTAGTCGATCCCGTACTTCTTCCGGATGCTGTCGAGCATCGGGTCGTTGCGGTAGAAGAACCGGTCTCCGTCGCGCAGCGCCTCGAACTGCTTCTTCCACATCGCGAGCTGGAGCGGGCCGAACTCCGTCCCGCGGACGTGCGGCTCGGAGAGCATCCCGACGAACGCGTCCACCCTGTCCACGTTCCCGGCCCCGTAGATCCCCTTCAGCCGCGCGGCGAGGGTCGAGCGGCGGACCCCGACCGTGGCGTCCTCGCCGGCCTCGTCGCTCCCCAGCGGGATCTTCTTGCCGTGGGCGTCCCTCAGCGCCGTGAAGTCGAGGATGCTCGGGTCGTCGATCGGGTCGCGGCGGTTGATCTTGGGGCTGCGCGGGAAGCTCGAGGTCTTCTCGCCGGTGATGGCCGTGTACGAGCTCTGCGGGGCGAGGCCGTACGCGACCCGGAGCTTGTTGTACGACGGGATGCCGTGGTCGCGCCCGCGCTCGATGTCGATCGCGCCCAGGTCCTGGACGTCCGCGAAGCAGCCCGGCTTGATCGTCGGCGTGCCGCAGCTGGCAGGGTCGGGATTGCCGGGCTTGGGGATCTGGAAGAGGACGCTGCGCATCGACTCGTCGATCTGCTCGTCGTTCTTGTACTGCCGCTCGTTGCCGAGCCCCTTGAGCAGTGGGCCGAGGCCGACGGACCGGAGGAGGCCGGGGTTGCCGAACGCGAGCTCGAGCGGGATCACCAGGGTGACGCTCTGTCCCTTGCGCTCGATTTCGACGCCCTCTCGCTCGAAGGCCTTGAGCTGCGCCGGCGAGTAGGTGCCCTTGGGCACCGTGGGCTCGAACTCGCCGTGGACCATGCTGTGGACGCGGTAGCCGACGGTGGCGAACTCGTTCGTGATCGCAGGGTCGACGTTCGGGTCGTAGCCGCGGTAGGGCGAGAGGCGGACTCCCAGCGCCGGGAGGAACTGCGTGTAGGTGATGTACTGCTGCTCCGCCCCGACGACGCGGCGGGCGATCTGGAACCGCTCCTCCGCCGAGAGCGAGACCGGTAGGTGCGACACGATCCGGTTGTGCTCCCGCGCGAACAGCGTGTGGGTCGCGGTGAGCCCGATGTTCTCGTTCGCGCGGACGTCGCCGGACACGACGGCGTTCGCCCGGTGCCCCGTGAGCGCGCCCATCAGGTCCATCGCGGGCGCGCCGGCGACATTGCCGCGCGCGCTCGTAAGCGGGAGGTAGCCGCCCGGCAGCATCAGCGTGGCGGCGTTGTCCGCCATGCTCCCGTCCACGGGCCCGTTCCGGAGCCACTCGAGCCGCTTGTCGGAACCGCCGTAGAGGGCGAAGGCGTCGATGAAGCTCGGGACGGTGTTGATCTCCTGCCTCGGCGTCATCACGCCGGTGCCGGGCGCGGCGGGCGTGCGGGAGAAGTCGATCGCGCCGAGGTCGTTCCTGAACCGCTCGAGGGGGTCTTTCGAGTCGAACGGGATCGGCGCCTTCTCGCCGGGCTTCTCATTCCGGAGGCCGAACGTGTGGTCGAGGAACTGACCCCAGACCCAGCCCCACTGCGAGACGTCGTTCTCGGAGAAGAGGTTCTGGCCGTCGTCGTTGAAGACCCGGTTGCTGATGTAGCGCGCCGGCGGCAGGGGGACCATCTTCTTGATCCCATCCGTGTACGAGACCCCGGCGACGCGCCGGTAGGGCTTGTCCTCGGCGCCCCAGCCCGGGTGGTCGACGTTGTTCCCGTCCCCGCTCAGCGTGCGCCACTGGGCCGCGGCGCTCCGGTCGGTCTTGATCAGCGCGTACCAGACGCCCGCGGCGAGCGCGCCCAGTGTCAGCAGCAGCGCGGCCGCCGCGCCGAGCCACCGGGCCGACGACCGTCCTCGCGACCGCTTCCGCGGCGCCGGGATCGCGACCGCTCCGGTCGGGATCGTGACGACGCCGCTCGGGAACGTGAGGTACTCCTGGAGGCGGCGCCTCGCCGCCAGAGCCGGGTCGGGAAGACGATCGCGCGCGACGCGCGCTTCGTCGGGAGGCGCAACGAGCACCAGCTCAGGACTGATCGGCTCCCGGACCTCTACGGGCGACCCCGAGGTCATGGAATCCCACGGTAACGTGGATCGAGCTCGCGTGTCGCAGTTCTTAGATCGGCCTCCGAAGGGCCTTTGGAGGGGCTCGTCTCGAGAGGGCGCCGCTACAATGGCCGCCCCGGGGGTGTGCCCGAGTGGCCAAAGGGAACGGGCTGTAAACCCGTCGGCTCAGCCTACGGAGGTTCGAATCCTCCCGCCCCCACTTGCGGCCCTGGCCACCTTGCCCGCGAGGCGGCCTGATCGCCGAGAAAGAGAAAGTGAACGCCCGAGGCGCGACCTCCTGCGGTGTTCTCCTAGCGGGGAGTCAGAAGATCGGTGGCTATCTACGTGCGCGCCCGCACCTTCGCCTCGGACGCCACTCCTCGACCCTACTCCCCGGCCTCGAGCGCGACGAGCGTCGAGCCCGAGTCGCGCCAATAAGACCGCAAAGTGCGGGCGATTCCGGGTGGGTCCAGCACGGGTTTCAGTACCCGTAGCGTCTGCAAAGCCAACCGATCTACGTCGCGGAGGACATCGCGATCCCCGCCTCGCAGAAGGTTGGCAAACGGCTGAAGAAGGGCGAACTGCCGGCCACGGAAACCGGGTCAAGCTCCTTTCAGGCTGCGGGCCGGATGTTCTGGTTGACGTGGAAGACGTTGCCAGGATCGTATGCGGCCTTGATCTTGGCGAGCCGGTCGTAGTTCTCGCCGTACGCCGCCTGCACGCGCTCCTGCCCCTCCTCCATCATCATGTTCACATACGCGCCGCCGGCCGAATACGGATGTAGCGCCTCCCAGTAGTCCTTCGTCCACGCCGTGATGTCGCTCGCGTTCGCCGGATCGGGGTCGACGCCGACCATGACCATCCCCCAGTTGGCGTTGCGATACCCCCAGGGCGTGTCGTTCGGGCCCGGCCGGTGCACGGCGCCGTCGATCGGGTACATGTGCATCGTCGACTTCCAGCTCGGCAGCTTCTCGGCGAACTCGACGTGACGCTCGATCGCGGCGTCCGGGATCTCCTCCACGAAGTCGGCCCGCCAGTACCACTGGTCGCCCGCCGCGTAGAGCTCGTCGAACGCGCTCTGCAACATGGGCAAGGGCATGGGCTGGACGCCGTCGAGCAGGAGCTCCGGCTGAGACCGTGCCTCGGCCAGTGCAGCTTCTGCACCGTCTTCCGGGCCGGTCCAGCACCAGACGACACCGCAGACCTTCCGCATGTGCAGCTCCTCCGGGAAGGGCGGTGCGGGCGGAACGGTGAGGAACGCGAAGAAGCCGCTCAGGTCCTCCGGCGCATTCAGGATGAACTCCCGGTACCAGCTGAGGATGTCGGCAGAGCGGTCGAGCGGCCAGAGCATCGGGCCGGCCACGACGGTGGCCACGGGGTGGAGCTGCATGGTCAGCTCGGTCACGACTCCGAAGTTCCCGCCGCCGCCCTTGATCGCCCAGAAGAGGTCGTCGTTCGTGCTCTCGTCGGCGGCGACCACGCTGCCGTCGGCGAGCACCACCTGGGCGCCCAGGATGTTGTCGATCGAGAGCCCGCACTTCCGCGACAGGTGGCCCATGCCGCCGCCGAGGATCAGCCCCCCGGCGCCGGTGGTGGAGATGATCCCGCCCGGGGTCGCCATGCCGTGCTCGTGCGTCGCCCCGTCGATGTCCTGGAACAGCGAACCGCCGCCAACCTTCGCCGTGCGCGCGTCCGGGTCGACCTCGACGCGCCTCAGGCCTGAGAGATCGATCATCAGCCCGTCGTCGACGCTGCCGAGCCCAGGGCCGTTGTGACCGCCGCATCGAATTGCGATGTCCAGCCCCTGCTCGCGGCCGAAGTTGACCGCCGACACGACGTCGTCCGCGTCTGCGCAGCGTGCGATCAGCGCCGGGCGCTTGTCGATCATTGCGTTGTAGAGGGCTCGTACCTCGTCGTAGCTCGAGTCCTCGGGACGGACGACGCTGCCGTGAAGGCCGGCGGCGAAGCTCTCGATATCGGCCGAGCTCAGGTTGGTGCTGGACGCCATGACACTCCTCTCGTCTGGTCGGACGACTCTACTGGCGGCCTTCAAGCTCTTCAACACCCGTACGATTGCCCAGGTGGAGCGGTTCGACACGATCGTCGTCGGGGCCGGCCCGGCCGGCTCGACGGCCGCCTACCGCCTTTCGAAGGCGGGCGCGCGGGTGCTCCTGCTCGACCGCGAGCGTTTCCCGCGCGACAAGCCCTGCGGAGGCGGGCTGACCTACCGCGCGGTGCGGCAGCTGCCGGTCTCCGTGGAGCCGGTGGTCGAGGACAGGGTCGACCGCTTCGAGCTCGGTCTCCGCTACGGGAAGCGGTTCGAGCGGGGCGGGGAGGGGCCGCTCGTCCTGATGACGCAGCGGAGGCGGCTCGACGCGCACCTCGCCGAGCAGGCCGCGGCCGCGGGCGCCGACTTCCGCGACGGCCGGCGGGCGACAGCGCTCGAGCTGGACGACGAAGGCGCGACCGTCCGCTTCGACGGAACCGCGGCCCGGGCGCCGGTCGTGATCGGGGCCGACGGGGTCAACGGCCTCACCGCCCGTGCCGTTGGGCAGGCGTCGCGCCGCTTCGGGGTCGCCCTCGAGGGAAACGTCTCTTATGTACACGCGCGCGAGGAGCGCTGGCGAGGCCGCGCCGTCGTCGAGCTCGGCGCTGTCCCCGGCGGCTACGCGTGGGTCTTCCCGAAGGGCGACCACGTCAACGTGGGCGTCGGCGGCTGGGAGTCGGAGGGCCCGCGCCTGCGGGAGCACCTCGACCGCGCGTGCGCCGAGTACGAGCTTCCGGCCGGACGCATGGAGGCGTTGCGCGGCTACCGCCTCCCGATGCGCCGGCCCGGCGACCCGGCCGGCAGCGGGCGCGTGCTGCTCGTCGGCGATGCGGCCGGGCTCGTCGACCCGCTCTCCGGGGACGGGATCTACGAGGCGCTCGTCAGCGCCCGCCTCGCCTCGGAGACGGCGCTCGATTTGCTCGAAGGACGCGCCGACGGCCTCGAGGAGTACGGGCCGCGGCTCGACCGGGCCCTCGCGCGCACGCTGGCCGCGTCGTGGAAGGCGAAGCTCGCGCTCGAGCGGTTCCCCCGCGTGGTCTACGGCGTCGCGCGGCTGCCGCTCGTCTGGGGGTTCACGGCCGCGTTCCTGCGCGGCGACCTGACGCATCCGGGCGAGGCGCGGGGCCTCGTGCGCGCCCCGCTCCGCCTCGTCGAGACGCTCGGCCGCAGCTGAGCCGCACGAGGTACCGCGCCCTCAAGCAGCGCGCGGCGGGTGCCGATCAGCACCTTCGTGGACCTGAACGCCATGCTGACGCGTGCCGTTGAGCTCGGCGCGAGCGATATCCACCTGAAGATCGGCCAGCCGCCGGTGCTCCGGCGCGACGGCGAGCTCGGCGTGCTGCCGGACCACCAGGCGCTGACCGACGCGGATCTCGAAGAGGCCGTCAACCAGATCGCCGAGCTGGCCCCCGCGAAGCTGTCCTCCTTCTACGAGACGGGCGACCTCGACATCGCCTACACGGCTCCGCAGCTGCCGCGCTTCCGCGTCAACGCCTTCCGCCAGCGAGGGGCGATCTCGCTCGCGTTCCGCGTGATCCCGAAGGAGGTGCCGAGCTTCGAGGTCCTCGGGCTGCCGAAGGGCGTGCGGCGCCTCGCCGAGGAGCAGCGCGGGCTCGTCCTCTGCACGGGCGCCACCGGGTCGGGCAAGACGACGACCCTGGCGACGATCCTCGACCACATCAACCGGACGAGGCGCCTGCACATCGTCACGATCGAGGACCCGATCGAGATCATGCACGCCGACCGCGGCTGCATCGTCAACCAGCGCGAGATCGGCCTCGACACGGAGTCGTTCCTCGCCGCCGTCCGCCGCGTCCTGCGGCAGGACCCCGACGTGATCCTGATCGGCGAGCTGCGCGATGCCGAGACGGCCGAGACCGCGCTCAAGGCCGCCGAGTCGGGCCACCTCGTCTTCTCGACGATGCACACGATCGACGCGTCCGAGACGATCAACCGGCTGATCGAGTTCTTCCCCGCGGTCAAGCACCAGCAGATCCGCTCGATCCTGGCAGGCGTCCTCCGCGGGATCGTGAGCCAGCGGCTCCTGCCTCGCGACGGGGGCGGCCGCGTCGCGGCCGTCGAGGTCATGGTGATGAACTCGCGCATCGCCGACCTCGTCCGCGAGGCGAGGTCGGAGGAGGTTTCCGACGCGATCTCCGAGGGCGAGTTCTTCGACATGCAGACGTTCAGCGACGCGCTGATCGAGCTCGTCCTCGAGAACCAGATCGACCGCGAGGTGGCCGCGAACGCCGCCACGAACCGCCACGACTTCCTGGTCGCGCTCGACCACGCGCTGATGCGCCAGGCGGCCGGGATCAAGCACGACCAACGGCTGTCCGAGCTGGCTCAGGAGGACGAGGAGCCGGAGGAAATCCGGATGCCCGAGCTGCGGATCGCAGGCTCCCAGGACGGATGAAACGGCTTGCTGCGGCCTTCTCGCTCGCGCTCGTGCTCGCGGGCGCGGCGAGGGCAGACGTCTTCCGGGTCGTTCCCACGCAGGTGGGTGCCAGCATGCCTCCGCCGAGCGCGTCCGCCCCGAACGCCCCGGGGACGATCTCCTTCTCGCGCACGCGACCTCGCTTCGCGGAGCAGCTGAGCTACCCGCAGCTGGTCGCGCTGTGGCAGCGCGCGGGGGCGAGCTACGGGATTCCCTGGCAGGTGCTCGCGGCGATCAACAAGGTCGAGTCGAACTTCGGTCGCAACATGGGGCCGAGCTCGGCGGGCGCGATCGGCTGGATGCAGTTCATGCCTTCGACCTGGGAGCGCTGGGGGGTGGACGCCAACGGTGACGGCGTCGCCGACCCGTGGAACGCCCAGGACGCGGTCACCGCTGCGGCCCGCTACCTCGCGGCCTCGGGCGGGGCCTCGGATATCGCCTCCGCCGTCTTTTCCTACAACCACGCCCAGTGGTACGTGGACGAGGTGCTGCAGCTCGCGCAGCTGTTCGGGTCGAGCGGGGTGGACGCGACGTTCAGCCTCGACCGCCTGCAGGTCTCGCTCGGCCACGCACGCGCCGCGGTCGTCCGGGCAAACCGCAAGGTCGTGAGAGCCGAGGGGCGGGTGCGCGTCCTGTGGGCGCGCGAGCACGGCCTCAGGCGCAGGCTCGAGGCGGCGGGTGTGCTCTCCGACCGGCTCGCGCTCGAGCGGAAGGCCGTGCAGACCGGCGTCCTGCGCGCCGCCGCCCAGGCGAGGGTGGCCGGCTTCCGCGCGACCCTCCAGCAGAAGCAGCAGCAGCTCGACTCGGCGCACGACCGCTCGCTGGCCGCCTCGTTCATGCCCGCGGCCGGGACGATGCTGGCCGCGCCCGCCTACGACGGCACCTACGTCTTCCCGGTCGGCGGCGGCCCCTCCGTCGTCTCGGTCTCGCACCATCACCACGACTACCCGGCCGCGGACATCGCCGCGCCGATGGGGTCGCCGGTGTACGCGCTCGCGAACGCGGTCGTCCTGCGCGCCTGGCAGTACCCGGACGGCCGCTGCGGGATCGGTCTGACGATGCGAACCGCCGACGGCCAGACGTGGACCTACTGCCATCTCTCCTACCTCGACCCGACCGTCACCGCCGACGCCGTCCTCTCGGCCGGCGCGCAGGTCGGTCTCGTCGGCATGACCGGCCACGCGACGGGCCCGCACCTCCATCTCCAGCTCGATCCCCCGACCAGCTACCCGCAGCTCCAGCCGTGGTTCCAGGGTTTCGCCGGCACCGCGTTCCGCTGGCAGGATGGCGGCCCCACTGACACCGTCTCGAGCGGCGCGGTCTTCGCGGTCGTCCCGACCCAGACAGCCGCGCCGAGCGGCCCAGTCGTCCTATTCACCCGGTAGGGGGATGACTAGCCCTTGCAAGCCTGCCGAAGGGTTGACCATGGCGGTCCGGCTTGCCGCGCTATTGCCCCGTGCGGTCGTTGTTGTCCTCGTGTGGATGCTGGCGACAGCGGCGTTCACGCTTGCTGCCGACCGGCAGATCATCGGGCCCTCGACCCCGAAGACTGTGGCGCCCGCGCCCGCGCCGCCGCTCGTCGTCCCGTCAGTGAGCGGGCAGGCGTTCGTGTTCGCGAAGGGCATGCTCGAGGACGCAGGCTTCGCCTGGCGCGTTGCGGGGCCGGTCCACGGCTACGCCGCGAACCGCGTGGCCGGGCAGTCGCCGGCCGCGGGCACGCGAGTCGTCAACACCGGGGCGCCGACGATCGTGCTCCACCTCGAGAAGGGCCAGTACGCCCAGAAGGGCGCGCCCGAGGACACCGCGAGCTACACCGGGACCCGCATCGTTCTCGCCGGGGTGCCGAGGCCTGTCGTCCGGAAGGCGCCGGCCGCCGCGCCGAAGCCGGCCGTGGCTGCACCGAAGAAGAAGCCCGTCGCGACGAAGCCGGTCAAGAAGCGGGCCACTCCAGCGGCACGCCCACCGGCGTTCGTCGTCGCCGGCGCGCCCAAGGAGCCGCTGAAGGAGATCAGCCTCCCCGCGCGGGCAGACCAGCTGGCGGCCTGGGCGGCGACCAACCCCAAGGCGACAAAGAAGAACGTCCAGCACTGGCTCTACCAGCACGCGTGGATCGTGGACGGCGCCAGGTTCGGCTGGTGGCACGGCGCCCAGGCGCTGACGACGCTGATCGCCGTCGACCGGAAGCTCGAGCGCTCCTGGGGCATCGGCCACCGGAGCGAGTTGGTCGCCCGGGCCGCGCTCAAGCGCGTCCGGCGAGAGGCGAAATGATCCGACGGCTGCAGCGGCGCCTGCGCGGCGAGCGCGGCTACACGCTGGTCGAGATGATCACCGTGATGGTGGTGCTCGGCGTCGTCATCACGAGCCTGACCACGGTCTTCGTCTCGGCCTCGAACTCCGAGACCGACATGAACAACCGCTTCCAGGCGCAGCTCACGGCCCGCCTCGCGCTCGACAAGATCCGCCGTGAGGTGCACTGCGCCGGCGTCGCCACTCCGGTCGGGGCCTCGACTTCGGTGACGCTGACGCTGGCGCCGAGCTGCACGCCCCAGGGCAGCGCGTCGGTCACCTGGTGCACGCGAACGGGCGGCACGAACCGCTTCGGGCTCTACCGCGTCGTCGGCTCGACCTGCTCGGGCGGCACGAAGTACGCCGACTTCCTGACCACGGGCTCGGTCTTCAACTACACCGCGCAAACCGCCACCTCGCTGGCGAAGCTGCACGTGGACTTCCCCGTGAACATGAAGCCCTCGAAGACGGTCGAGAACTACGAGCTGATCGACGACATCGTGCTTCGCAACAGCATCCGTCAGTAGGCCCGCCTCAACCCCCGCCGCCGGAACGCCGATAAGGCGCACGTGGACGTAGCTCTCGGGATGCTCGCGTTCTGGCCGGCCCTCGCGCTCGGCAGCTTCGTGAACGTCGTCGCGGCGCGCGTTCCGCAGCGCCGCTCGGTCGTCCGGCCGCGCTCGGCCTGCATGAGCTGCGGGACGGAGCTGGCCTGGTACGACAACGTGCCGGTGATCTCGTACCTCGCGCTGCGCGGGCGGTGCCGCTCGTGCGGCGTCCGCATCAGCCCGCTCTACCCGGCGGTCGAGCTCGCGACGGCCGGCCTGGTCGCGGCCTGCTTCGTCGTCTTCGGCCTGACCGCGGAGGCCGTCGTCGCCTCCTTCTTCTGCGCAGTCCTCGTCGCGGTCACGGCGACCGACCTCACGCACCGGATCGTGCCGAACCGGATCGTCCTGCCCGCGGCCGGGGTCGTGCTCCTGGCGCAGACGGCGATCCATCCGAGCGCGGAGTGGCTGCTCGGCGCCCTGGGCGCCTCCGGCTTCCTCTTCGTGGCGGCGCTTGCCTACCCGGCCGGAATGGGCATGGGCGACGTCAAGCTGGCGCTCCTGCTGGGCGCGATGCTCGGCCGTCTCGTCGGGGTCGGCCTGATGGTGGGCATGGTCGCCGCTCTCGTCCCCAGCATCTACCTGCTCGCCCGCCACGGCGCGGCAGCGCGCAAGATGGGCATTCCGTTCGCCCCGTTCCTGGCCCTCGGCGCGATCGTGGCGCTCTTCGCGGGCCAGGCGATCTTCGACGCGTATCTGGGCACCTTCTAGCGGCCTCGCCAACTCAGCTTTTCGAGCCGGTTCTGCCGATACCTCGTTCGAGGTATGGATCTTCCGAAGCTGCGCACCTCCGGCCAGGCCGGCCAGGAACAGGCTGCCGGCGAGTCCGGCCTGCCCGCACCCTTCCCGGTCAACGCGCTCGCCGAGCTCGTCGCGGACCTGATCGAGACGACCGGGCTCATCCCGGCCGACAAGATCGCGCTCGTCCGCGGACGGGTGAAGCAGGGCGGCTCCTTCGCGCAGGCCGTGCTCGAAGAGGGCGTCGCGTCCTCCGACGGCATCGCCCGGACGCTCGCCAGCCGCTTCCACCTGCCGTTCGTCGAGCTGCCGGTCGTCGGCGTCCACCCTGAACGCGGTCGGGGAGCTGCCCGCTCCACGTGCTCGAGCGCGTCAGCGCGGTGCCCTACGCACTCGAGGGCAACATCCTCCGGGTCGCCGTCGCGGACCCGAGCAACGTCCAGACGATCGACGAGCTGCAGCTCGGGACGAAGTTCCAGCTCGAGCTCGCGGTCGCCTCCCGCGAGGAGATCGCGAACGAGCTGCGCCGCCTCTCGCGGGCCTCCGAGGCGTTCGGCGCGCGCTCCGTCATCGAGGAGGACCAGTTCCTCGAGGAGGAGCAGGAGGAGGACGACGACCTCGAGGTCGACGACGGCATCTCGGAGGCACCGCTCGTCCGCCTCGTCAACTCGATCATCTTCCAGGCCGCCGAGGACGGGGCCAGCGACATCCATTTCGAGCCGCAGGAGGACACGCTCGCGGTGCGGCTGCGCATCGACGGCGTCCTCCACGAAGTTCAGCGGATCCCGAAGCGGATGATGGCCGGGGTCACCACGCGCCTGAAGGTGCTCGCGAAGCTCGACATCGCCGAGCGGCGAAAGCCGCAGGACGGCCGCATCTCGCTGAACACCGCCGCGGCCGGGCGCATGCTCGACATCCGCGTCGCGACCCTGCCGACGGTCGAGGGCGAGTCGGTCGTCATGCGTCTGCTCGACAAGTCGAAGCAGGCGCCCACGCTGACCGAGCTGGGCCTGTCCGAGGACATGCGCGAGAAGCTCGAGAAGATCATCCGCCGCCCGACCGGCGCGATCCTCGTCACCGGTCCGACGGGCTCGGGTAAGTCGACCACGCTCTACGCGGCGCTGACGGAGATCAACCGGCCCGAGATCAACATCATCACGGTCGAGGACCCGGTCGAGTACCGGCTCGGCGGCGTCAACCAGGTGCAGATCAACACGCGCGCCGGCCTCACGTTCGCCGCGGCGCTGCGGTCGATCCTCCGCTCCGATCCCGACGTCGTCATGGTCGGCGAGATCCGCGACGGCGAGACCGCCAAGATCTCGATCGAGGCGGCACTCACGGGCCACCTCGTGCTCTCGACGATGCACACGAACGACGCCCCGGGCGCGATCTCGCGGCTCGCCGAGATGGGGGTGGAGCCGTTCCTGACCGGCTCGGCGGTGTCGGCAGTGCTCGCCCAGCGCCTTGCGCGCAAGCTCTGCTCGCACTGCTGCGAGATGTACTCGCCCACGACGGATGACCTGATCAGCGCGCGCATCTCGCCCGAGGTCGCGGCCGCCGCGGACGGCGTCGTCTTCTACCGCAAGAAGGGCTGCCCTCGCTGCGGTCAGACCGGCTACAAGGGCCGGGTCGGCATCTTCCAGCTGCTCGTGATGAGCGAGAACGCTGGAGACCCTCGCTGCGAACAACGCGAACCGCGAGGAGCTCGACCGGGCCGCGATCGGCGAGGGCATGAGGACGCTCTGGGACGACGGCCTCGGCAAGGTCGCCGCGGGCCTCACCTCGGTCGAAGAGCTCGCCCGCGTCACGACCTAACAGGCCGCCGGGCGCACGTCGTCAGAAGCGGATCTCGCTCACGTTCTGACGTTCCTCGCGCGTTCCTGACGGTGCGAGCCCGGAGAGGACAGTGCTCTTGCACGGACTCGGAGAGGCTCGTGCCGGCAGGGACGCGAGGTGGCGCGGAGGCCGGCTCCGCCGGACTCTGTGCCGCCGGCGAGGAGCGTCAGGCGGCTTGGATGTCGCAGCCGAGGTACATGAGGGCCTCGACCGCCTCGGTCACGAAGGCCGTGGCCTCGCGGGCGTTCGCGAACGTGTAGGGGCCCGGCCGTGTCGGCTCGGAGCTCGCGACGCCGATCGGGAAGACCTCCGCCTCGACGATGCAGGAGGCGCCGTGGTCGACCGCCCGCAGGACCGCCACCGAGCGGCCGTCCTTGCGCGCGTGCCGGACGAAGAGCTCGAGGGCGTGTCCCTGCGGCTCGGGAGTGCTCACGACTGCGCGGGGCCCGCGGCCGCGTTGATCGCGGCCTGGGCGACGGTGTCGCGGTCGGTGTAGCCGCTGAGGCGGACGAAGAGCGTCCTGGGGCGCTGGAAGACGAGCACGGCCGGGTCGTCGAGCACCCGGTCGGCCGCGCTTGCGCCGGTGGTCAGGAGCGAGGTCAGCGGCGCAGCGATCTTCTCGTTGGTGACGTTCAGCGCCACGAAGCCTGCGCCCGCCTGGGCCGCGCCCTGCCGCGCCTCGGCCATCGCGATCGCGTCCACCGACGAGCGCGGTGCGTAGAGCGCGACGACCACGACCTCGTACCTCTGCAGGGCCAGCGCCAGCGTGCCGGGCATCCCGTCGATCACGGCCGGCGTCACGACCTTCCGCTTCTTCGCGTTGACCGGGCGCGCCTTCTGCTTCTTGTGCACGACGGCCGCCTTCTTCGGCGTCACCTTGGCGGTCGAGCGCACGTGCCGCTTGACCGGGTGCAGAGGCTTGATCTGCTTCACGGTCGCGCCCGTCGAGCCTTGGCCGCCGCTCAGCAGGAGAAAGCCTCCGCACAGCGCGAGCAGAGCCACGAACGCGGCCACGGCAAGGATGCGAACCCGCTGACTCACGGTGTTCCTATCGGCATCGCGCGCCCTCGCCTTGACGGCAAGCGTTCGCTAGCAGGCGCCCGACTTGATGTCGCCCGACGGGCCCGACTTGTGGTAGGTCGCCGTGCCGGGGACCGTGTTCTGGATGCAGTACCCGCCCAGGGTCGCGGCCCGCACCGTGATGTTCTTGATGCCGGCGTCGTAGCTCCCCTGGAGCTTCGCGAGGTTCGCGCCCACGTAGCCCGTCGCGTGGTCGGTGTTGTACGCCTCCATGCCAGGCACTGCGGCGCGGACGTTCGCCTGGGCCGCCGCGTTGTTGGCCCGGCCCCGGAAGGTGAGGTACGAGGGGATCGCGATGGCGAGCAGGATCCCGAGGATGATGATCACGACGAGGAGCTCGATCAGCGTGAAGCCCCGCTCGTCGCGTGTGAGGCGTTGCCGCGTGTTCGTCATCGGAAGATGCTCCTTCGGCTTCGTCGTGCAAACGGTGGCTCGTCGGTTATCGGTCGTCGGCCCGGGCCTCAGTACCCCCGAAAGGGCAAGGGCGCGGTTTCCCGCGCCCTTGCGCAATACCCGTGGTGCTCGGCTCGCGCCTAGCAGGTACCGGACTTGATGTCGCCCGACGGGCCCGACTTGTGGTACGTCGCCGTGCCGGGGACGGTGTTGCGGATGCAGTAGCCGCCGGCCGTCGCGACCGAGATCTTGATGTTCTTGATCCCGGCGTCATACGACTGCTGCAGCTTGGTCAGCGTGACCCCCACGTAGCCCGTGGAGTGGTCGGCGTTGAACGCCTCCATGCCGGGGACGGCGGCGCGGACGTTCGCCTGCGCGGCCGACTTGTTTGCCCGGGTGCGGAAGCTGAGGTACGACGGGATCGCGATGGCAAGCAGGATCCCGAGGATGATGATCACGACCAGAAGCTCGATGAGGGTGAAACCCTCGTCGCGCCGCACGTGGCCGAGTCGGTTCGTAAGCCTGGAAAGCATGCGTGGTCCTCCTGATAGGGGTGCGCAGATGGCTCGCCGCAGGTATCGGCCGGACCGCGCCGGCACATCCTCCCTCGATGGGGTGAAGCTCGAGGCCCGGCTCGCGGCCGGGAACGCGCTCTCAAGAATGGGGTAGGCAGTGCCGATAGCTCGCGCGGAGGGCTATGCCTGCGGACCTGTACTCCATCGACGATCTGCTCGAGCAGATGGTGGCGCGAAATGCGTCCGATCTGCACGTCACGGTGGGCGCCCATCCTGTCGTCCGCGTCCGCGGCCACCTCGAGCCGCTCCAGGACATCGAGCCGCTGACCGGCGAGACGACGCAGCAGCTCCTCTACCGCATCCTCTCGACCGAGCAGCAGAAGCACCTCGAGATCGACCGCCAGATCGACTTCGCGCACGCGATCCCGGGCCTCGCGCGCTTCCGCGTGAACGTGTACTGGCAGCGCGAGACGCTCGGCGCTGCCTTCCGCCTGATCCCCACCGAGATCAAGACCCTCGAGGAGCTCGGGATCCCCGCGAGCCTGCACGCGTTCACCGACAAGCCCCGCGGGCTCGTGCTCGTCACCGGCCCGACCGGCTCAGGCAAGTCCACGACTCTCGCTGCCCTGATCGACGAGATCAACCGCAAGCGCGCAGAGCACATCCTCACGATCGAGGACCCGATCGAGTTCGTGCACCGGCACAAGCGCTGCGTCGTCAACCAGCGCGAGATCGGCGTGGACGCGACCGACTTCGCCAGCGCGCTGCGCGCGGCCCTCCGCCAGGACCCCGACGTGATCCTCCTCGGCGAGATGCGCGACCTCGAGACGATCGGGACTGCGCTGACCGCCGCCGAGACCGGCCACCTCGTCTTCGCGACTCTTCACACGCAGAGCGCGCCCGGCACGATCGACCGCGTCATCGACGCGTTCCCCGCGGCGCAGCAGGACCAGGTTCGGATCCAGCTCGCGGCCACGCTCGAGGGCATCGTCACGCAGGCGCTGCTGCCGACCGCCGACGGCTCCGGCCGCGTGGCGGCGCTCGAGGTGCTGTTCCCCGACGACGCCGTCCGGAACCTGATCCGCCAGGCGAAGGTCGAGCAGGTCTACTCCGTCATGCAGACCGGCACCGGCAAGGGCATGCAGACGATGGAGCAGTCGCTCGCCGAGCTGACGCAGCGCGGCGTGATCACGATCGACGTCGCCCTTGGCCGCTCGAGCCGGCCCGAGCAGCTGCTCGGGCTTCTCGAGCGCGCGGGCTTCCCCGTCGGCGACAACGAGACGGCGCCGGCCCCGAGCCTGCGGATCGCGGAGGCCTAGCCGTGGTCGACTGGAACAAGGAGATCAAGCTCTCCAACCTGCGCGGCAAGAAGGACGCGGATCCCGCTCCGGAGCCGGATCCCCAGCCCGAGCCTGCGGCGGATGAGCAGCCGGCGGCGACGCCGGCCACCGAGGCCGGGCCGGCCGCCGCTTCCGAGGCTCCGACCTCCGAGGCGCCGATCTCCGAGGCTCCGACCTCCGAGGCGCCGACCTCCGAGGTTCCGGCCCCAGAGGCTCCGACCCCCGAGGCTGCCCCGCAGCCGGCCACGCAGGTCGTGCACGCCCCGAAGCCCGCGAAGACCTCGCTCCTGAAGAAGGAGTTCTCGTTCAAGCGCAAGCCGAACAAGCAGCCGCTGCTCGAGGAGGACGAAGGGCCCGACGAGAAGGCGTCCAGGAGCGGCCGGAAGCGCCGCTCCCGCGGCGCGTCCTCCGGGCACAAGCGCGTCAAGCGCCTCGTCGGCCTGAAGATCGGCGGCTCGCAGATCGCGGCCGCTCGGGTCGTCAACAACGGCGTCCCCGAGCTCGTCCAGGTCGCGCGGGAGGACATCGGCCAACAGCTCGTGGTCGGCGGAGAGCTGCGCGAGCCGGATCTGCTCGCGGACGCGCTCCGGGCCTTCTTCAAGAAGCACAATCTGCCCCGCCAGGGCGTGCGACTCGGCATCGCCAACAACCGCATCGGCGTCAGGATCTTCGAGGTCGCCGGGATCGAGGACCCGCGCCAGCTCGAGAACGCGATCCGGTTCCGCGCCCAGGAGGTCCTCCCGATCCCGATCGAGGAGGCCGTGCTCGACTACCACGTGCTGGGCGAGCGCGTGGACGCCGACGGCACCAGGATCGTCCGCGTCCTGCTCGTGGTCGCCTACCGCGAGCTGATCGACCGCTACGTCACGGCCTGCAAGAAGGCCGGCATCCGGCTCGTGGGGATCGACCTCGAGGCATTCGCGCTCCTGCGTGCGCTCGCGGAGCCGCGCTCAGGAGACGACGGGCCGGCGGACGCCGCCATCGTCGTCGTCGCGATCGGCCGCGACCGCTCGACGTTTGCCGTCTCCGACGGCCGCGTGTGCGAGTTCACGCGCGTGCTCGACTGGGGCGGCGGCACCCTGGACGTCGCGATCGCGCGGGAGATCGACACCGCGCCCTCCGAGGCGGAGCCTTTCAAGCGCGAGCTGTCGCTCGTCACCGACAACGTCCCCGAGGGCCTGACCGCCGAGCAGGCGCAGGCGGCACGCGAGGCCGTGAGCCGCCAGCTGCAGACCTTCGCGCGGGAGCTCGTCTCCTCGCTCCAGT
The DNA here is from genome assembly GCA_963716865.1 of uncultured Actinomycetes bacterium. Lineage (GTDB taxonomy): Bacteria > Actinomycetota > Thermoleophilia > Gaiellales > Gaiellaceae > AC-32. The sequence goes on along the minus strand of CAVQUF010000004.1, from coordinate 714,770 downwards.
TCTACCAGAACCAGCCCGGATCCCTGGGCATCGGAGAGATTGTGATCACGGGCGGCACGGCGCACCTCGCCGGCCTCGCCGAGGAGCTCCAGAAGCTGATCGGGGTCCGCGTGACGGTCGGCGATCCGCTCGGGCGGGTGCAGCTGGGCCGCAAGGTGCGCGAGACCGAGCAGCTCGGCTCGCTGGCGGTCGCAATCGGCCTGGCGATCGAGGACTAGGTGCCCCGTCCAGCGACACATATCGGCTTCTGGCCCGCGATCACCCGGCGCCAGAGCCCACCCTTGCCCTTGGCAAGGCAGTCCAGCCTTGCCGCGGGCAAGTACGAACTCTGGCTTGGTGCTCGCGACCCAGAGGTTCGACGGCGTTACAGGACGGGGCACTGATGCGCGCGATCAACCTCCTCCCGCGAGACGACGCAAAGCGCACCGGCAAGCAGAAGAAGCAGTGGATCGTCCTCGTCCCGGTCATCGCGGCGCTCCTGCTGACCGTCGCGCTCGCCGCCCTGTTCCTCAACGCGAGCGGCAAGGTGAAGTCCCGCCAGGCCGACCTGAACGGGCTCAAGGCCGAGCTCGCCGCCATCCCGACTCCGGACGTGTCCAAGGTCCAGACCGCGACGGCGCTGGCTGCGGAGAGAAACACGCGCGTCACCGCCCTCAACACCGCGCTCTCCCACCGCGTCGCCTGGGACCGCGTCTTCCGCGAGCTGTCGCTCGTGCTCCCCGACGACGTCTGGCTGACGACCGTCTCGGCGAAGGCGCCGGTGTCCTCGTCCGTCGCAGCCACGGCCGCCGCCCCGACCGGGGCGGTCGCGGCGACCGGGCTGACGCTCGACGGCTACACGTACTCGCAGGCCGCGGTCGCCCGGCTCCTCAGCCGGCTCGCCGTGATCCCGGACCTCACCAACGTCCAGCTCCAGCAGAGCCAGCTGTCCAAGGTCGGAGGCGCCCAGGTCGTGCACTTCACGATCGCCGCCGACGTCCGCAGCCCGGGGGCGGGCTCGTGAAGCGCCAGCTCCCGCAGTCGGTGGTGATCGCGCTGATCGCGGTCGGCTTCGTTCTCGCCGCCGCGGCGGGCTACTTCCTCGTGATCGGCCCGCAGCGCTCGAAGGCGGCCGACCTCGACAAGCAGATCGTCGACACGAACTCCGCGATCGACGCCGCACGGGCGCTGACCCTCCAGGCGAAGACGGGCGCCCAGATCAGGATCGCCGACGTCTTCCGCCTGACCAAGGCGATGCCCGACCAGACCGACATGGCGGGGATCCTGCTCGAGCTGAACCAGGTCGCGCAGGCGAGCGGGATCACGTTCGAGCAGATCACGCCCTCCGCGACCGCGGTCCCGCTCAGCGGCTACGTGGCGATCCCGATCACGGTCGAGTTCCAGGGGACGTTCTACGAGCTCGCCGACTTCCTCTATCGCCTCCGCAACCTCGTGGACGTGCGCCACGGCGCGCTCGACGCGACCGGGCGGCTGTTCACGATCGACACGATCTCGTTCGCCGAGGCGCCTCCGCCGCCCGGTTTCCCGCAGATCCAGGCCCAGCTGACGATCGACGCGTTCGTGTTCGGGACCGGCAGCGTCCCGACCGTCCCCGCGCCCTCGACCGGCACGACGGGCGCCACCGGGGCTACGGGCCCCACCGGCTCGACGACGACCCCCACCACGACCACTCCGACGACCACGCCGACGGCGCCGCCCGCGAGCGCGTCCGCGGCACCTGGTGGGAGCTAGGACATGGCGAAGTCGTTCGACCCGAAAGCCAAGGCCAAGCGCCAGAAGATCATCGCCGCGGTCGGCGGCGTTCTCCTGCTCGGCGTGCTCGCGTTCCAGGTCCCGCGGACGATGAAGATGCTGCACCAGTCCAACGCGAACGCGTCCTCCGCGCCGGCGCCGGCGCCGGTCGCCACCGGCGTCACGGGGGCGATCGCAGTGCCCTCGCTCGGCGGGGGAAACGCCACCCCCACGGGCACCGGCGTCACGGCTGGTGGCCTCAGCGACCCGAACGCCGTGTCCTCGGCCAACTCCGGCCAGCTCCTCGCGTTCAGCCGGTTCCGGACCAAGGACCCCTTCGCGCAGCAGGTCAACGTGGCCTGCGCCTCCAACTCGAGCCCGTCAGACGCCTCGGCGGCCTGCGCCTCGGCCGGCTCGACGAAGCCGACCACCGGCACCTCGACCACGCCCTCGCCGAGCCCCTCGCAGGGTGGAGGAGCCACGACCACGCCGGCACCGGCGCCCGCCAGCGCCACCACGGCCGTGATCTCGGTGAACGGAGATTCCGAGGAGGTCAAGGTGGGCGGCACGTTCCCGGCCTCGAGTCCGACCTTCGTGCTCGACTCGCTCACGAAGACCACCGCGAAAATCGGGATCGCCGGCGGCTCGCTCGAGGGCAAGAAGCAGACGGTCACGCTGAAGAAGGGCGTGCCGCTGACCCTGATGAACACCGCCGACGGCACGCGCTACGTGCTGCGGCTGGTCTCGGTCAGCTAGCCGGCGCCGTCGAGCCCGCTACGGGCTCAACGTGATGTCGCCCGTCGAGGCATCGAACGTCGAGGCCTCGCGCGCGTAGGGCCGCGCGTTGAGGTTGTTCCCGTCACGGACGACCACGGTGACGATCTTCAGCTGACGGCCGCCCGTCGGAGTCGGCGGCGTGGTCGAGGCCGTGGAGAGGACGATGTACGTGTCGACGCGGTACTTCTTGCGGTCGGGGCCGACGACGGACCGGCTCGCGTTGCACTCGTTCGGAACCGGCGAGCCGCTGCACGTCACCGTCACCTGGCTGGCCGAATAGGCCGCGTCGGTCGTGTACGGCGCCGTGCTGGGGATCGTCGACGAGGCGAGCCCGATCGAGCCGTACGTGTTCGCGCGGTATAGCTCCATCTGGGCGTCCGCGAGCGCGGCGCCGGTCGAGATCCGGCTGGCCCGGTTCAGGGACACGATTCCGCTGTTGAACGCGGCGACGATCGCGAGGATGCCGATGTTCAGCAGCACGATCGCCATCAGTAGCTCGATCAGGCCGAAGCCGCTTTCGCTACGAAGCCGCAGGCGCACGTTTCCCCTATCGGCAGGGCGCTCGTGTCACTCAAGGGGGCGCATCCCCCTGCCGATACGCATCTGGGTATGGCGGCGTACGCCTACAGCGCCATCAACGTGGATGGTGTCGAGCTGACCGGCGAGGTTCACGCGCCGGACGTCGGCGCTGCCCGCGAGCAGCTGCGCATCCGCGGCCTGCTCCCCGACCGCATCGAGGAGATGTCCGCGAGCGGCGAGGAGGGCGTCCGCACGGTCTTCAAGAAGATCAAGCCGAAGACGCTCCAGATCTTCTCCCGCCAGTTCGCGACCATGATCGAGGCGGGCCTGAACGTCGTCAGCTCGCTCGTCATCCTCGAGGAGCAGACAGACGACGCGTACTTCGCGCAGGTGATCCGCGAGATCCGGGCCGACGTCGAGGGAGGCCTTCTGCTCTCGCAGGCGCTCGGACGTCACCCGAAGATCTTCACCCGCCTCTACGTCGCGATGGTCGAGGCCGGCGAGGCCGCGGGAATCCTCGACCAGGTGCTCGACCGGGTCGCGTACCAGATCGAGAAGGAGACGCAGATCAAGCGCCGCGTGAAGGGGGCGATGATGTACCCGACGATGGTGCTGATCTTCGCCACCCTCGTCCTGATCGGCCTGCTGATGTTCCTGGTGCCGGTCTTCGTGAAGATCTTCGCCCAGCTCAACGGGCAGCTCCCGACGCTGACGCAGTGGGTGGTCAACGCCTCCGACCAGCTGCGCCACCACTGGTACATCATCTTCCCGGCGATCGGCCTCGCGATCTGGGGCGTCCGCCGCGCGAAGCGGACCGAGCCGGGCCGCCAGCTCTGGGACCGCACGAAGCTGAAGATCCCGATGAAGATCGGCGACGTCGTGCTCAAGGTGACGATGGCGCGTTTCTCGCGCACGCTCTCGACGCTCGTCGCCGCCGGCGTGGACATCATCAAGGCGCTCGAGATCACGGGCCAGACCGCGGGCAACTGGGTCGTCGAGGAGGCGCTTGCCGGCGTTCGCCAGAAGGTGCACGAGGGCGTGCCCATCGCCCAGCCTCTGATCGAGAACCCGGTCTTCCCGCCGATGGTCAGCCAGATGGTGAAGATCGGCGAGGAGACGGGAGAGCTCGAGAAGATGCTCTCGAAGATCGCGGACTTCTACGAGGACGAGGTCGACGCCGCGATCTCGTCGCTGACGGCGATCATCGAGCCGCTGATGATGATCGGCGTCGGCGCGATGGTCGGCGTGATCATCATCTCGATGTACCTGCCGATGTTCAAGCTGCTCTCGCTCGTGAAGTAGCTCGCCCGGGGCCGCGGCGGCTCTTAGGAGCGTCTTAGCTCGTACTGCTTCCATTTCGAGTGGGGTGTTCTACCTCCGCTATCTGCAGAGCGAGCTCGTCCGCCGCAAGGGTCGGACGATCATGACGGTGCTCGGGCTCGCGATCGGCGTCTCGCTCGTGATCGCGATCAGCGCCCTTACGCGCGGTCTCGACCGGGCGCAGAAGACGGCGCTCGATCCGCTCTCGACCATCGGCACCGACCTGACCGTCACGCGCGCGACCGCGACCGAGAATGGGCCCGGGGGATTCGGTGCCGACCGTCAGCTCCTCGCGTCGAACCGATCGGTCCTGACCGATCTGTCCAAGCTCGGCAAGCCGGGGCAGCACTTCGTGCACGACTTCTTCCTGCCCGGGACGCAGCTCACCTTCTCAGCGGGCCAGGCGCAGCAACAGGTGGCCTCGCTCTCGGGAGTCGCGGCGACCTCGACCGGCCTGCTCCTGCTCGCGGAGCACCAGCAGGGGATCGTCCCGAAGATCGTCGCGCAGTTCCGCACCGGCGGCCAGCGGTTCAACGTGCAGAGGAACCTCAAGCCGCCGTCTGCTGCCGAGCTGGCCGCGATCCAGAAGTGCTTCGCCACGGCACGGGCATCGAACGGCGGCTCCGGCTCCCAAGGAGGGAACGGCGGTGGTTTCGGGAACGGCGGCGGAGGTGGCCCGTTCGGGCAGGGTGGAGGCTTCGGGTTCGGCGGAGGCGCGTTCCGAAAGTGCCTGCCCCAGCGCTTCCAGCGCTTCCGGGCGACCTTCCGCACCCCGCGTCAGACCCTGCGCCAGGTGCTGGACCCGCCCCAGACGAACATCACCACCGAGCCGTACACGATCGGCGGCGTGGACACGACGCAGCCACAGATCGCGCTCGTGACCCCGGCGCAGGTGACGAAGGGCCGCTATCTCGGCCGCGCCGGAGGGCAAGAGGCGCTGATCTCGACGAGCTACGCGCGCACTCACAAGCTCAACGTCGGCTCCGCGCTGAATCTCAACCGGACGACCTTCCGCGTGGTCGGCCTCGTCCAGCCGCCGCTCGGAGGCCAGTCGGCGGATGTCTACGTGCCGCTGGCGCGGCTTCAGCAGCTCGCCAATCTGAGCGGGCAGGCAAACGTCGTCCTGGTCCGCGCGGCAAGTGGATCGTCCGTGAGCAGCGTCCAGCGTGAGGTGCGGCGCGCCCTGCCCGGTGCGCAGGTTGCGAGCGCCAAGCAGATCGCCGACCGGATCAGCGGATCGCTGGTCGACGCCTCGAACCTCTCGCACGGCCTCGGTCTCGCTCTCTCGATCGTGGCCGCCTGCGCCGCGTTCCTGCTTGCCGCCCTGCTGACGCTCTCGTCGGTCGGCAAGCGCGTGCGCGAGCTCGGGACCCTGAAGGCGCTCGGCTGGACGCAGCGACTGGTCGTCCGTCAGGTCGTCGGCGAGGCGCTGGCCCAGGGACTCGTGGGTGGCCTCGTCGGGATCGTGCTCGGAGTCCTGCTCGCTGCGATCGTCAGCGGATTCGGCCCGACCCTGTCCGCCAGCTCGCCGGCCACCGGAGGCGGCGCGCTGTTCGGGCTCGGAACCGCCTCGATCGGCGCGACGAGATCGGTGTCTCTTTCGGCGCCGATCGGGCCCTCGATTCTCCTTGCCGGCCTGGCGCTCGCGCTGTTCGGCGGTGCTCTTGCCGGCGCGGCCGGCGCGCTGCGCGCGGCTCGACTTCGCCCGGCCGACGCGCTGAGGCAGTTCGAATGACAGACCTGCTCTACGAGCTCCGCGAGGTCGCCCGCTTCTTCCGCCGCGGCGACCAGACCATCCGCGCCCTCGACGGCATCACCCTGGAGATCGCGGCCGGGGAGATCGTCGCGCTGGAGGGGCCGAGCGGCTCCGGCAAGACGACGCTGCTGCAACTGCTCGGGGCGCTCGACCGGCCGAGCGAAGGCTCGGTCGCCTTCGAGGGCCGCGATCTGGCCGAACTGCCCGACCGCGAGCTGGCCATGCTCCGTCTGGACGCCTTCGGCTTCGTCTTCCAGCAGTTCAACCTGATCTCGACGCTGACGTCGCTACAGAACGTGGAGGCTGCGCTCGCCCCGAAGAACCTGAATGACACGGACTTACGGCGGCGCGCAGCGGCGCTGCTCGACGAGGTCGGCCTCGGCGACCGGGGGTCTCACGTTCCCGCTCAGCTGTCGGGCGGCGAGCAGCAGCGGGTCGCGATCGCGCGGGCGCTCGTCGGCGATCCGCGCGTCGTCCTGGCCGACGAGCCAACCGGGAACCTGGACTCGGGCACGGGAGGCGAGATCATCGAGCTCCTGACAACGCTGGCCGTTCGTCGCGGGACGACGATCGTCGTCGCCACCCACGATGCGGAGCTCGCCTCCCGCGCACCGCGGCGGATCGCGATGCGCGACGGTCGGGTCGTGGGAACGGATGAAGCGGCTGTGCTGGCGGGCCGGTGAACCACCTCGCCGGTCGGAGCGGCTAGGGAGCGAGGCGCTCGGCGCGCCAGCCCTCGCGCGCGCGTGTGTACCTGATTCGGTCGTGCAGGCGGTCGTCGCGGTGCTGCCAGAGCTCGATCGCATCCGGCTCGAGCAGGTAGCCGCCCCAGCGATCCGGCCGCGGGACCTCGTCGGCGTGCTCTGCCAGGAGGCGTTCCGCCTCGGCCTCGAGCTCCTCGAGGCTCTCGAGTGGCTCGCTCTGGCGCGAGACCGCGGCCGCGGCCCTGCTGCGGGCCGGGCGCGTCGCCCAGTACGCGTCCGACTCCTCGGCGGAGAGTCGTCGCACCGTCCCTTCGACGCGCACCTGCCGTCCGAGCTCGCGCCAGTAGAAGACGAGCGCCGCCCGCGGGTTCTCGTCCAGCTCTCGGCCTTTTCGGCTCTCGTAGCCGGTGAAGAACGTGAAGCCGCGCTCGTCCGCGCCCTTCAGCAGGAGCATCCGCGCCGAGGGCCGGCCGGAAGCGTCGGCCGTCGCCACCGTCATCGCCTCGGGCACTTCGACGCCCGCCTCACGGGCCTCCACGAGCCACTCATTGAACACCGCTACGGGGTTGTTCACGGTCCGCTTCCCCGGCGGACGGCGTGTCGACCGGTCAGTTCCGACGGCCGAGCGGGCAGAGCCCACTCGGCCTGAAAGAGACGCCGCAAGCGGCGTCTCATCGCCAGCCGCTCTCCAAGAGCTCGCGAACCTCCTCGACGCCGACGCGCCAGACTGCCGCCACCTGCTCGTCCGGAAGCGCGTAGGTCCCGCCGAAGACGCCGTCCCCGAGCAGATCGCGCACCTCGGCCGGCCCGGCCGCGAGGTACGCCGCCTGGTCGAGCGGCGGCTTGCCGCCGTCGGGGAGCTCGACCCCCTCGAGCCGCGTCCACGGGAAGTTCTCGAACCAGTTCGCGTGGCTCGGCACCGGATCGATCTTGCGCGCGGCCCCCTGCACGCGCGGGCTCGACCACCAGCTGTGGAAGATCGCCTGCGCATCGGGGTGATCGGTCGTCCACTCTCGCGCGAGCGCGCCGCCCGGAAGGTTGCCTCCGTGCCCGTTCACGAGCAGGAAGCGTCGGAAGCCCTGCCCGCGGAGCGAGTCGAGCAGGTCGCGCAGCACGGAGACGAACGTCTCGAGGCGCAGCGACGGGCTCCCCGGAAACGCCGCGAACGCCGGCGTCAACCCGAACGGCAGCACGGGGAGCACGAGCACGCCCAGCGGCTCGGCGGCCTCCGCGGAGACGCGCTCGGCGAGGACGTTGTCGGTCTCGAGCGAGAGGTATCCGTGCTGCTCCGTCGACCCGAGCGGCACGACGATCCGGTCGTCGCGCTCGAGGTACTCCTCGACCTGCATCCAGTTGCACTCGCGGATCCGCATCAACGAGGACCGACTACCGTGACGAGGGCCACGGCCGGAGCCTAGCGTCGAAAGGGGATTGCTACACTCAGCCGCGCGGGGCGGCGTAGCTCAGTTGGTTAGAGCAGCGGAATCATAATCCGCGTGTCGGAGGTTCGAGTCCTCCCGCCGCTACCTTCCGCGTACTCGGAAAAAGAGAACAGGACATGGCAACCGGAGTCAGAGTTGGGATCACGCTCGCCTGCACGGAGTGCAAGCGGCGCAATTACCAGACCGAGAAGTCGAAGCGAAACTCGCCCGACCGGGTGGAGTTCCGCAAGTACTGCCGCTGGTGCGGCCGCCACACCCTGCACCGGGAGACGCGCTAGGCATGGCCCGCCAGACCCGTTCCGAGCGTCGCGCCCGCCGCGCCGCGCAGACCCAGAGCCAGGAGGCTCTCGAGCGCGCGCCCTCCCGCCCGGCCGTCAGGCCGGCCGTCGAGCCCGCCGCCGCTCAGGACGGCGCGGGGCGGGAGCCGGGCTTCTTCGGCCGGATCATCCGGTTCATCGGGGAGTCCTGGGCCGAGCTGAAGAAGGTCGAGTGGCCCGGCCAGCAGCAGCTGGTCCAGGGCACCGCCGTCGTCCTGATCGCCTGCTTTGTCGTCGGGGTCTACCTGTTCCTCGCCGACGAGATCTTCCGGCGCTTCGTCCAACACGTCCTCCTGAGGTAGGCCCATGTTCCGCTGGTACGCGATCAACACTTACTCCGGGCACGAGAACAAGGTGAAGGCCAACCTCGAGCACCGGATCGACTCGATGAGCCAACAGCTGCGCTTCCGCCGCGTCGTCGTCCCGACCGAGCAGGTGGTCGAGACCCGCGACGGGCAGAAGGTGCAGACCGAGAAGCGGATCCTGCCGGGCTACGTGCTCGTGAACATGGATCTGAACGACGACGCCTGGATGGTCGTGAAGAACACCCCGGGCGTGACCGGCTTCGTCGGCGCCGGGTCGAAGCCCGTCCCGCTCTCGCAGGGCGAGGTCGACCGCATCCTCCGCACGGGCGCCGCCACCGGCGAGCGGCCGCGGGCCCAGGTCGAGTTCTCGCTGGGCGAGTCCGTGAAGGTAACCTCCGGCCCGCTGTCCGACTTCGACGGCGAGATCGTCGACGTCAACCCCGACCAGCAGAAGCTGAAGGTGCTCGTTGACATCTTCGAGCGCCAGGTTCCCGTCGAGCTCGGCTTCGACCAGGTCAAGAAGATCGACTAGCCATGGCGAAGAAAGTTCTCACGCTGATCAAGCTCCAGATCCCGGGCGGGCAGGCGAATCCGGCGCCGCCGGTCGGTCCTGCTCTCGGCCAGCACGGGGTCAACATCATGGAGTTCTGCAAGGCGTTCAACGCCCAGACCGCGCAGGAGAACGGGCGCATCATCCCCGTCGAGATCACGGTCTACGAGGACCGTTCCTTCGACTTCATCACGAAGACGCCCCCGGCAGCCGTCCTGATCAAGGAGGCGCTGCGGCTCGAGAAGGGCTCCGGGGAGCCGAACCGCGAGAAGGTCGGGCGCCTGACGCGCGACCAGGTGCGGCAGATCGCCGAGGCGAAGATGCCGGACCTCAACGCGCGAGACATCGAGCAGGCGATGAAGGTCGTCGCGGGAACCGCCCGCTCGATGGGAGTGGAGACGGAGCTGTGAGACGTCGCTTGCGATGTCGCAATCAGGGCGCGCGGGCTTTGCCCGTGCGGCCGTCTGAAGTGACCGGTCGATACGTCGCGCCGGCAAAGGGAGCGCCGTGAGCGGGCACGGCAAGAACTACCGCACCTCACGCTCACAGATCGACCGCGAGCAGCTCTACTCGCCCGCCGACGCGATCCGGCTGCTGAAGAGCTTCCCCGCGGCGAAGTTCGACGAGACCGTCGAGGCGCACTTCAACCTCGGGCTCAACGTCCGCCACGCCGAGGAGCAGCTGCGCGGGACGCTGATGCTTCCGCACGGCACCGGCCGCGAGTCGCGTGTGGCGGTCTTCGCCGAGGGCGAGAAGGCCCGGGAGGCGGAGGAGGCCGGCGCGGACGTGGTCGGCACCAATGACCTGGCCGGGAAGGTCGAGGAGGGCTTCGACGACTTCGATGTCGCGATCGCGACCCCCGACCAGATGAGCGTCGTCGGCAAGCTCGGCCGCATCCTCGGCCCGCGCGGGAAGATGCCGAACCCGAAGACCGGCACGGTCACGATGGACGTGGGCAAGGCCGTGCGCGAGGCAAAGGCCGGCAAGCTCGAGTACCGCACCGACCGCGGCGCCAACGTGCACGTCGCGATCGGCAAGAAGAGCTTCGACGAGCGCCAGCTGCTGGAGAACTACTCGACGCTGATCGAGGAGATCGTCCGGGCCAAGCCGGCCGCGGCCAAAGGGCGCTACATCAAGACCGTTACACTGACGAGCACCATGGGCCCGGGCATCCACGTCGATCCGGCGAGGACCCATGGGCTTACAGAGGAACTGGAAGGAGCACCAGCAGAAGCAACGGTGTAAGAACGCGACGCCCGAGACAGCTGGCAGCCGTCAGGCAGAGGTCCAGCCGAGGTGGAGCAAGGAAGGCAGCACGCCTCTCCGAGCCCGCCTCTGCGCGGGCTCGTTTCGTCAGGAGAGTGATTCGATGCTGAGAGCCGACAAGGAACGGGTGGTCGCGGAGCTTGCCGAGCGGCTGCGCTCGACGAGCACGCTCATTGTTGCCGACTACCGCGGGCTCTCGATGCCCGAGATCGAGGAGCTGCGCGCCCGCCTGCTCGAGGCCGGCGCCCGCTTCACGGTGGTGAAGAACACCCTCACGAAGCTCGCGGCAAAGGCCGCGGGCACCGAGGAGGTGCTCGAGCTGATCGACGGGCCCACCGCAATTGCGTTCCTGGACGCCGACGGCGATCCCGCCGCGGTCGCGAAGGTGCTGAACGACACCGCCAGGGCGCACGAGGTGCTCGTGCTGCGCGGCGGCCTGCTCGACGGCGTTGTCGTCGGGGACGACGAGATCAAGCGGCTGGCGACGCTGCCGTCCGCGGAGGTGCTGCGGGCCCAGCTCGCGGGCGCGGTGCTCGCGCCGCTGACGACCGTCGTCGGGCTTTTCACCGCCCCGCTGCGGGATCTCGTCGGCGTCGTCGACGCGCGCATCCGCCGGCTCGAGAACGAAACCCGCGCAGAGCCCTCCGCCTCCGGCGCAGGCCTGCACGCTGACTCCGAAATGTCTAGACCAGAAGACGAAGAAGAAGAGGAAGAGGAGGCCCAGAGTGGCGAAGACTGATACCGACAAGCTCGTCGAGCAGCTGGGGAGCATGAGCGTCCTCGAGCTCGTCGAGCTCAAGACCAAGCTCGAGGAGGAGTGGGGCGTGAGCGCGGCCGTGCCGGTCGCGGTCGCCGCACCGGGTGCGGCTCCTGGGGGCGACGGCGCCGCCGCCGAGGAGGAGAAGACCGCCTTCGACGTCGTGCTGACGAGCGCCGGCGACAAGAAGATCCAGGTGATCAAGGTCGTCCGCGCGGTCACCGGCCTCGGCCTGAAGGAGGCGAAGGACCTCGTCGACGGGGCGCCGAACCCCGTGAAGGAGGGCGTCGCCCAGGAGGAGGCCGATCAGGTCAAGGCGCAGCTCGAAGAGGCCGGCGCCGGAGTCGAGCTGAAGTAAGCACGCGTAGAGCCGAATCTCGAACGGGGCCGCTTGGACGCGGCCCCGTTTCGCATCTGTAAGCGGAGCGTAAGGTTCTTGACCCCGAAGTAAGGGTTTCTAACGCATTCAAGGGATTCGCGGGGACAAACGGGAAATTCGGGCCGACAATCCCAATCAGTTGACTACTTCCTTCTCCTCGCGGAGGTTTCGAATGCGTCTCAAGTTCCTGATTCTCGCCCTGGTCGCCTCGCTGGTCGCCGTCTCTGCGGCCGTCGCGAAGGATCATCCCGGCAAAGGCCCGAAGAGCGGCCATGCGTGCAAGGCGCGCGTCGCGGTCATGCTCAAGGGCTTCCTCGGGCCCGACGTCGACCCGGCCGACGGCGACACGTCGTTCGTGATGACCGTGAAGCACTCGAACCGGTTCGGCCGCGCGTACAAGAAGGCCGGGTCAGCCACGCTCGCGGTTGACGCCAAGACTCGCGTCAACCGGGGCGGTGCGCACAACCTCGGCGCCCTCGCGCCGAACGACCGGCTGCTCGTCACGGCGAAGGTCTGCCGAGCCGATCTGAAGAACGGTGCGATGCCGGACCTCACGGCCCGGAGGGTTCTCGCCCATCCGGCGAAGGCGGCCCAGTCGTAGCACCTCTCGGCTAGAAGCGGAGACGACGAGGGCGCCTGGAAGGGCGCCTTCGCCGTTTTTGGACACGATCTGGCGCCCTGCGGGGAGAGCGTCTATAGTGGAATCCCCGCCGGGCGCCATCCCAGCTGCTCGGCCTTGCGCAGCGTCCACCTCTTTCGGTATATTTGGCGGTTCCGCGCCGACGTTCGCCTGTCCGCATTCACCGTTCACCTCATAGCCGCTAAGGGAGGCACTCAGACTTGACGACCAAGGTCGCTGCGCCACGCGTGCGCAAGAGTTTTTCACGCCTCAAGCACGTTCTCGACCTTCCCAACCTGATCGATATCCAGAAGGCATCCTTCCACTGGTTCCTGGAAGAGGGCCTGCGCGAGACGATCGACGACATCTCGCCGATCGAGGACTACACGGGCACGCTTGCCGTGGAGTTCGGCGAGTACCTGTTCGGTGACCCCCCGGTCACCATTCAGGAGTGCCGTGAGAAGGATCTGACGTACCAGGCACCGCTCTCCATGACGGTCCGCTTCGTGAACACGGAGACGGGCGAGATCAGGGAGCAGACGGTCTTCATGGGGGACTTCCCGATGATGACCGAATGGGGCACGTTCATCATCAACGGCACCGAGCGCGTGATCGTCACGCAGCTCGTCCGCAGCCCCGGCGCGTACCTGATGGAGCCGAAGGATCCTGCCAAGCAGGTCTTCACGGCGAACCTGATGCCCTCGCGCGGCTCCTGGCTCGAGCTCGAGATCGACAAGAAGGGCGTCGTCTATGCGCGCATCGACCGGAAGCGGAAGCTCCCGATCACGACGCTCCTGCGCGCCCTCCCGGAGGAGGACCCGTCCACCGGCTTCAAGCTCGACACGAGCTCGAACGAAGCGATCCTGAAGCTGTTCGGGAACTCGGTCTACATCGTCAACACGCTCGAGAAGGATCCCTCGACCAACGAGGACGAGGCCCTGATCGAGGTCTTCAAGAAGCAGCGGCCCGGTGAGCCGCCGACGCTCGACAACGCGCGCAACCTCCTGCGGGCGCTGTTCTTCGATCCCAAGCGCTACGACCTGACGAAGGTCGGCCGCTACAAGCTGAACCAGCGGCTCGGGAGCGACGTGCCCGACGGCATCCGCGTGCTGACGACGCAGGACATCATCGCGCTCGTCAGCAAGCTCGTGGAGCTTCCAGACCTTCTCGGCGTGGATCCCGAGTCGAAGGACTACGCGGCCGACGCGATCGTGCTCTCGCGCGATCCGATCCGCGGCGAGCTGGACGAGTACGAGCACTTCGGCAACCGGCGCCTGCGCACGGTCGGCGAGCTGATCCAGGAGGCGTTCCGGGTCGGCCTCTACCGGATGGAGCGCGTCGTCCGCGAGCGGATGACCACCGAGGACGTGGACACGATCACGCCGCAGACGATCATCAACATCCGGCCCGTGGTTGCGGCGCTGAAGGAGTTCTTCGGCTCCTCGCAGCTGTCGCAGTTCATGGACCAGACGAACTCGCTCGCGGGGCTCACGCACCGGCGGCGGCTCTCGGCGCTCGGCGCCGGCGGGCTGACGCGCGAGCGCGCGCCGATCGAGGTGCGCGACGTGCACCCGACGCACTACGGCCGCATGTGCCCGATCGAGACCCCCGAGGGACCGAACATCGGCCTGATCGGCTCGCTCGCGTCGTTCGCGACCGTCTCGGAGTTCGGCTTCGTGCAGACGCCGTACCGGAAGGTCACGAACGGCAAGGTGACCGACGAGATCGTCTATCTGGACGCCGCCGAGGAGGCGCAGTACACGATCGCCCAGGCGAGCGCGCCGGTCGACGAGAAGACCGGGCGGTTCCTCGACGACCAGGTTCTCTGCCGCTCGCGCGAGGGCGAGGCCGTCACGGCGCGCCCGAAGGACGTCGACTTCATGGACGTCGCTCCCGCACAGATCGTCTCGGTCGCGACGGCGCTGATCCCGTTCCTCGAGCACAACGACGCGAACCGCGCGCTGATGGGCGCGAACATGCAGCGGCAGGCGGTGCCGCTGATGATCACGCAGTCGCCGCTCGTCGGCACGGGGCTCGAGTTCCGCGCCGCCACCGACACGGGCGACGTCGTGGTCGCCGAGGAGGGCGGGGCGGTCGTCGATGTCGACGCCGAGCGGATCGTCGTCGAGACGAAGGACGGCAAGCATGAGTACCCGATGACGAAGTTCATGCGGTCGAACCAGGGCACGCTGATCCACCAGAAGCCGATCGTCGGCCTGCACGACCGCGTCCGGACCGGCCAGGTGCTGGCGGACGGCAGCTCGACCGACATGGGCGAGCTCGCGCTCGGCGCGAACATGCTGGTCGCGTTCATGCCCTGGGAGGGCTACAACTTCGAGGACGCGATCGTGATCTCGGAGCGGCTCGTGAAGGAGGACGTCCTCTCGTCTATCCACATCCACGAGTACGAGATCGACGCACGGGCGACCAAGCTCGGCGACGAGGAGATCACGCGCGACATCCCGAACCGCTCGGAGGAGTCGCTCAAGGACCTCGACGAGCGCGGCATCGTCCGCATCGGCGCCGAGGTCGGCTCCGGAGACTTGCTCGTCGGCAAGGTCACGCCGAAGGGCGAGACCGAGCTGACGGCCGAGGAGAAGCTGATCCGCGCGATCTTCAAGGAGAAGGCGCGCGAGGTGCGCGACACCTCCCTGAAGGTCCCGCACGGCGAGGGCGGCAAGGTGATCGACGTCAAGACGTTCTCCCGCGACGCGGGGGACGACCTCTCCCCGGGCGTCAACGAGCTCGTGCGCGTCTACGTGGCGAAGAAGCGCAAGATCGCCGAAGGCGACAAGCTCGCCGGCCGGCACGGCAACAAGGGCGTGATCGCGAAGATCGTGCCCGAGGAGGACATGCCGTTCCTCGAGGACGGGCGGCCCGTGGACGTCGTGCTCAACCCGCTCGGCGTGCCGAGCCGGATGAACATCGGCCAGATCCTCGAAACGCACCTCGGCTGGGCCGCGGCGCACGGTGTCTTCCACGAGAACGGCGAGTCGGCGAACGGCGACGCGTCGCCGATTGCGACGCCGGTGTTCGACGGCGCCAGCGAGGCGGACGTGGACGAGGCGCTGATCGAGTGGACGAGGCAGAACCCGGACTCGCCGATCACGTTCCTGGTCGACCCGAAGCGGCCGGCCGGCCGACGCTGCTCCGGGAAGCTGCGGCTCTTCGACGGCCGCACCGGCCAGGCCTTCGAGCAGAAGATCACCGTCGGCTTCATGTACATCCTGAAGCTGCTCCACCTCGTCGACGACAAGATCCACGCCCGCTCGACGGGCCCGTACTCGCTGGTCACGCAGCAGCCGCTGGGCGGCAAGGCCCAGTTCGGCGGCCAGCGCTTCGGCGAGATGGAGGTCTGGGCCCTGGAGGCCTACGGCGCGGCGTACACGCTGCAGGAGATGCTCACGATCAAGTCCGACGACACCGTCGGCCGCGTCAAGGCCTACGAGGCGATCGTCAAGGGCGAGAACATCGCGGAGCCCTCCATTCCGGAGTCCTTCAAGGTGCTGCTGAAGGAGATGCAGTCGCTCGCGCTCGACGTGCACGTGCTGTCGGACGAGGGCGAGAAGGTCGAGGTGCGCGAGGAGGACGACGAGCTGCTGCGGGCGGCCGAGGAGCTCGGGATCGACCTCTCGCCGGGCTCGCTGCGCGCCGCCGCACGGCCGCCGACGGCCGAGGAGGCCGAGGAGGGCCAGGAGCGCGCCGAGGAGACCGGGCAGGAAGTGAACCTCCCGGCGGACGAGGTGCTCGGCGACGTGACCGACGTCGAAGTCGCTCCGGCGGAGGAAGCGAAGGAAGAGGCAGAAGCCCAGGCCGGCCCACTGTCAGAGGACATGGCGGACGTAGAGGCTGAGGAGTGAACGTTGGCGGTCGGACCACAGGAGCGTGCAGGGTAGGCCGCGATCCTCAAAGCGATAGCTGTGCGCGGGGCCAAGTTCCGTCTAGGTGCGCAACGAAGAAGGAGCTTCTTTGATCGACATCAATGAATTCGACGCGATCCGCATCGGACTGGCGTCGTCCAAGCAGATTCGCGACTGGTCTTCGGGCGAGGTGACGAAGCCCGAGACGATCAACTACCGGACGCTCAAGCCCGAGCGCGACGGGCTCTTCTGCGAGCGCATCTTCGGCCCGACCAAGGACTGGGAGTGCTACTGCGGCAAGTACAAGCGCGTCCGCTACAAGGGCATCATCTGCGAGCGCTGCGGCGTCGAGGTGACGCGCCAGAAGGTGCGCCGCGAGCGCATGGGCCACATCGACCTGGCGGCGCCCGTCTCCCACATCTGGTTCTTCAAGGGCGTCCCGAGCCGCATCGGCTACCTGCTCGACATCGCCCCGCGCGAGCTCGAGAAGGTCCTCTACTTCGCAGCCTCGATCGTGACCTCGGTCGACGTCGAGGCGCGGCAGAAGGACCTGAACGATCTCGAGGACAAGGTCAAGGCCGAGTCGGAGCAGATCTACGTCGACCGCGACGAGAATCTGGCCGCGCTCGAGGACCGGCTCAAGCGGCGGCGCAACTACTTCACGAAGGGCACGGAGCGCAACTTCGACGAGGACGACGACTTCTGGGCCCGCGGCCTCTCCAACTGGGCCGAGGAGCAGGCCGTTCCGTCGCTCGAGGAGGTGCGCGAGCTCGTGGGCGGCATGTTCCTCGAGGTCGCTCCGCAGATCACCACGGAGGACTCGAAGAAGATCCGCGAGCTGGTCCGCAACTCGGCGATCCGCGACGACAGGCGGCTCGCGCCCAAGGAGCTCGAGACCGTGGCCGGCACCGCGATCCAGATCCGCGAGGCGATCGCCCCGCTCACGAAGGAGTTCGCGAAGGCGACCGGCTCGAAGAAGGGTGCGGTCACGAAGCACATCAACCGGATCCTCGACGGCCTCCTCACCAAGAAGGGGAAGCTCGCCGACGAGGACGCCGAGCTCGTCACCGGCGTCGACGAGAAGCAGCTCGAGAAGGCGCGCGACCTCGGCAAGGGGCTCCTGCGCGACGTGCTCGAGCAGGCCGATCCCGCCGCGACCGCCGATGACATCCGCGAGCTGACGAACGACCTCTGCCTGCGCACCGACGGAAAGATCGCCAAGGAGGACCTCGACTCGATCGTCCAGTGGCTCGTGAAGGTGCGCGAGGCGTACCAGGACATCGAGACCCGCAAGGAGGACGCCAAGGAGGCCGCGGTCGACTCGATCCGCAGGCTCGAGGAGACCTGGCTGCTGTTCAAGGAGCTCGAGCCGCAGAAGATCGTCAACGACGAGCAGATCTTCCGCGAGCTCAAGGACCGCTTCGGCTCGCCGTACGGCTTCGGCGTCTACTTCCAGGGCGGCATGGGCGCGGAGTCGATCCGCGAGCTGCTGAAGGACCTCGACCTGAAGGCGGAGGCCAAGTCGCTCCGCGAGACGATCCGTGACTCGAAGGGCCAGAAGCAGCAGCGCGCGATCAAGCGCCTGAAGGTCGTCAACGCGTTCATCACGTCGGAGAACAAGCCCGAGTGGATGGTCCTCGAGGCCATCCCGGTGATCCCGCCGGAGCTGCGGCCGATGGTCCAGCTCGACGGCGGCCGCTTCGCGACCTCCGACCTGAACGATCTGTACCGGCGCGTGATCAACCGGAACAACCGCCTCAAGCGGCTGCTCGACCTGGGCGCGCCCGAGATCATCGTCAACAACGAGAAGCGGATGCTGCAGGAGGCTGTCGACGCGCTGTTCGACAACGGCCGCCGCGGCCGCGCGGTCACAGGCCCGGGCAACCGGGCGCTGAAGTCGCTCTCCGACATGCTCAAGGGCAAGCAGGGTCGCTTCCGCCAGAACCTGCTCGGCAAGCGCGTCGACTACTCGGGGCGCTCGGTGATCGTCGCCGGGCCGAACCTGAGGCTGCACCAGTGCGGGCTGCCGAAGCTGATGGCGCTGGAGCTCTTCAAGCCGTTCATCATGAGCAGGCTCGTCGAGCGCAAGGCCGTCCAGAACATCAAGGCGGCCAAGAAGCACGTCGACTCGATGGTCCCGGAGGTCTGGGACGTGCTCGAGGAGGTGATCGCGGAGCACCCGGTGCTGCTGAACCGCGCACCGACGCTGCACCGTCTCGGCATCCAGGCATTCGAGCCGGTGCTCGTCGAGGGCAAGGCGATCCAAGTGCACCCGCTCGTCTGCCACGCGTTCAACGCCGACTTCGACGGCGACCAGATGGCCGTCCACCTGCCGCTCTCCTCGGAGGCGCAGGCCGAGGCGCGCATCCTGATGCTGTCGTCGAACAACATCCTTTCCCCGGCGAACGGCCGGCCGCTGGCCACGCCGACGCAGGACATGGTCCTGGGCGGCTACTACATGACCTATTCCGAGGCCGACCTCGGCGAAAGCACCGCCGAGGAGCTCGATCCGAGGCCGAAGCGCTTCGCGTCCGAGGTGGACGTCGAGCTGTCGGTCGAGGACGGCCAGGTGGGAATCCAGCAGCCGATCGAGTACCGCCGCCGGGAGGAGCTGATCCTGACCACGCCCGGGCGCGTGATCTTCAACGCGGAGGTCGAGCGCTCGCTGCAGGAATCCAAGGAAGAGGACCTCGCCGACCTGCCGTACCTCAACCGCACGCTCACGAAGAAGGAGATGGACGTGTTCATCTCCGATCTCGCCGAGCGGTACGGGGCGCACGTGATCGCGGGCGTGCTCGACAAGATCAAGACCCTCGGCTTCCACTACGCGACCAAGGCCGGGATCACGATCTCGAAGAACGACATCATCATCCCGCAGGAGAAGGACAAACTCCTCGCCGAGTACGAGGAGAAGGTGACGAACGTCGAGGGGCTCTACGAGCGCGGCCTCATCACCGAGGAGGAGCGCCACGAGCAGATCGTCAACCTCTGGACGGAGGCCACCGAAGACGTCGCCGAGGCCATGGAGAAGACGCTCTACGAGCTCAACCCGATCTACATGATGGCCAACTCCGGCGCCCGCGGGTCCTTCAAGCAGATCCGCCAGCTGGCCGGGATGCGCGGCCTGATGGCGAATCCGAAGGGCGAGATCATCGAGCGCCCGATCAAGGCCAACTTCATGGAGGGCCTCTCGGTGCTCGAGTACTTCATCTCGACACACGGCGCCCGCAAGGGCCTGGCCGACACCGCGCTGCGGACGGCCGACTCGGGCTACCTGACGCGGCGCCTTGTCGACGTCTCGCAGGACGTGATCATCCGCGAGCCGGACTGCAAGACGAAGGACTCGATCGAGCTCCCGCTGTACGTGCCGGAGGGCGTCAACAAGAGCATCCTCGGGCGCGTCCTCGCCGACGACGTCCGGCGGCCGCTCGCAAGCGGCAAGCCTGGCAAGACGGTGGTCGGCGAGAAGGGCGCGATCGTGACGAACCAGCTCCTCGCGGAGATCGAGGAGGCGTTCACAGAGTCGGAGGAGGAGGCGACGATCTCGGTGCGCTCGGTGCTCAAGTGCCGCAGCGAGTTCGGCGTGTGCCAGGCGTGCTACGGCATCTTCCTCGCCACCGGCGGGATGTGCGAGATCGGCGACGCCGTGGGGATCATCGCCGCGCAGTCGATCGGCGAGCCCGGCACGCAGCTGACGATGCGGACGTTCCACACGGGCGGCGTAGCCGGCGCGGACATCACGCACGGCCTCCCGCGCGTGGTCGAGATCTTCGAGGCCCGCAATCCGAAGGGCGCGGCCAAGCTCGCCGAGGTCGGCGGCACCATCCGGGTCGAGGACAGCGAGCGCGGCCCGAAGCTGACCATCCTCACCGAGGAGACGGACGAGGAGGGCGAGGTCCTGGAGCCGGTCGCCTACCAGCTCCCCCGCCGCACGCGCGTGCTCGTCGAGGACGGCCAGACGATCGAGCCGGGCGACGCGCTGCACGAGGGCTCGCTCAACCCGTCCGACCTGCTGCGCCTGAAGGGCTCGACGTCGACCGAGCTGTACCTCGTCTCCGAGGTCCAGCGCGTCTACAAGTCACAGGGCGTCGACATCCACGACAAGCACATCGAGCTGATCGTGCGGCAGATGCTGAAGAAGGTGCGCGTCGAGAACGCCGGCGACACCGACCTCCTGCCGGGCCAGCTCGTCGACCGCGTCGTGCTCGAGCGCGAGAACGCGCGCGTGAAGAAGGAAAAGGGCAAGAAGAAGGAGCAGGCGACGTTCGAGCCGCTGATCCTCGGGATCACGAAGGCCTCGCTCGCGACAGAGTCGTTCCTCTCGGCCGCCTCCTTCCAGGAGACGACCAAGGTGCTGACCGACGCCTCGATCGAGGGCAAGGTCGACCGGCTGCTCGGTCTCAAGGAGAACGTGATCATCGGCAAGTTGATCCCGGCCGCAACCGGGCTCAAGCGCTACCGCACGATCGAGATCGGCCCCTCCGAGAAGGTGCCGAAGGAGACCTACGAGCACGAGGCGCTGCTCGCCGCGCTGCAGGAGATCGACTCCGACGGCGCCGAGGGGCTCGACCTCGCGAGCCTGGGCCTCGACTTCACCGAGGGGAACGGAGAGGCCGACGGCGAAGCCAAGCGCCCGTCGACCGAGGCCGGGGAAGTGCCCGAGGTCGACAAGCCGCTCGACGAATAAGCGAAACCAGCGCCGGGCCCGGCGGGGACACCCGCGCCGGGCCTGCGCCTGGTCGCCGTAGCTGCTACACATTGGGCGGGGTTTTGAAGCGGCTCGTCCTCATCGCACTCGCCGCCTTCGCGGCGTTCGGGGTTGCGCCCCACAGGGCGGCGGCTGCGGAGACCTGCGGGATCCCGAACAGGGGAACGCTCTGGATCGACTTCGCCGACGGCTCGGTCCCGTTCTGGCAGGTCTTCGCGCGGCCCGGCGTGATCGGGGCCGCCTCGAACTTCATCTACCCACAGCTCCTGCGGAGCTACGGCGCGAAGACCGTCTACTGGGACATGCACTTCATCCGGCGGGTCGGCACGCCGCTCGAGCCGTTCGACCCGGCCCTCGTGGTCGATCGCGCGAACAGGATGTACGACGTCGCGTCGATGTCGCTCGGGTGCGCGCACCCGATGATCGCCGAGAACGAGCTCAACGGCGCCAGCCTGATCACGCCGTGGAGCGCGACGAACGCGCAGTACCGGCGCAACGTGCTGCTCTACCTCCAGACGCTCTCCGCCCGCGGGGCGCGGCCCGTGCTGCTCGTGCCCACGAACCCGTACATGGGAGACGTGGCCGCCGACTGGTGGCGGCAGGTCGCGGCCTACGCCGACATCGTCAGCGAGTCGTACTTCGCGGCGCCGAGGCTGGCGAAGGAGGGGCCGCTCGCCGGCAGCCGGACGCTGCGCGCGCTGTTCCGCAAGCGCGTCGCGCCGTACGCGGCGCTCGGCATCCCGACGCGCCAGCTCGGGATCATGCTCGGCTTCCACACGACACCCGGCTCCGGTGGCCGGGAGCACGCCAAGCTCGGCGCCTGGCTCGAGGTGACGAAGCTCCAGGCGCTCGCAGCCAGGCAGGTCGCCAAGGAACTCGGCCTGCGCTCGGTCTGGTCGTGGGGCTGGGCTGTCTTCGGAAAGAACTCGCCCGAGGACGACCCACAGAAACCGCTCGCCGCGTGCGTCTACCTCTGGACCCGCAACCCGAAGCTGTGCGACGGGCCGAAGGTCGCCGGGCCGAGGTTCAACACCTCGCGGACCCAGGGCCAGCTCGTCTTCCCGCCCGGCGCGCGCTGCAAGGTCAACGGCAAGCTCGTAGACGCGAAGGTGATCCGCGGCCTCACGCCGGTGACCGGCGACGTAGACGTAGCGTTCACCGCCGCCTATGCGCGGGTGATCGCGAGCTTCTACCAGAAGCTCAAGTCGACTCAGGTTGCCCAGGCCGAGCGGGCCGTGGTCGTCTCGCGGTTCGGCAGCCACGGCGCCTACCGGGCCGCCCTCGCGCGGGCCCACGCCACCCCCGCCGTCGCCCGCGGTGTGATCGCCGACGAGCTGCGCCGGGCGATGATCGAGCGGCGGATGCCCGCCTCGCGGCCTTCGGGCGCCGACGTGCAGAGCTACTACCAGATGTACGCGGACACGCAGGTCAGGTTCGTCGAGACGAAGACACCGGCGCCGTGGCTCGGCAACCGGACGCGCGGCTTCGCGCTTGCCTCGAACGCTCCGCCTCAGCTCTTCCGGCTGCGCTCCAGCGGCTGGGTCACGATCCGAACGATGCTCGGCCCGGTCGAAGTGCGCGCGCTCCAGCCGGCCGTCCCGCTCGGCGGAATCCCGCCCGGGCTGGCGCGGCCCGCCGTCGTCGCGGCGCTGAAGTCGCTCGCCCGCGACCACGCCTACGAGGGCTGGCTGCTCGCGCGCGAGCGCGACTACAACATGATCACCCTCTGCCGCAGGGACGTGCAGCCCACGCCGGGTGTCGTCCCGCTGACGGACTACCTCCCCTTCCTGGCCGCCCAGTAACGCGATCGCTACTCGGCGTCGAGCAGCGCGCCGTGCGCGACGACCTGCGCCTTGCCGTGCTCCTTTGCCCGGTAGAGCGCCTCGTCCGCGCGCTCGAAGAACGTCGTCGGAGCGTCCTCCTCGCGCAACTCGGCGATCCCGGCGGAGACGGACAGCTGGCCTGCCCGGCCGACCGGGTGCGACGAGATGACGCCGAGCAGCCGGTCGTAGAGCTGGTCGGCGTCCGCCGTCGAGGACTCGGGCAGGATGACCGCGAACTCGTCGCCGCCGACGCGGCAGGCGATGTCGGCGCTGCGCACGACGGCGCGGACGCGCTCGGCCGTCTCCGCGAGGACGGCGTCGCCCGCGAGGTGCCCGATCCGGTCGTTGATCGCCTTGAAGTCGTCGAGGTCGAAGACGATCAGCGCGAGCTGCCGCCCGTACCGGCGGGCGCGAGCGACCTCCCGCGCCAGCGTCTCGTAGAAGTAGCGGCGGTTGTGAAGGCCGGTCAGGGCGTCGAGGTCCGCGAGTTGCCGGGCCTCGCGGAAGCGGCGCGCGTTCTCGATCGCCGGGCCCGCGCGCTGCGAGAGCTCCTCGAGCTCGCGTATCGCCGCCTCGGCGAAACGGCGCTTGGGCGAGCGTGTGTAGACGGCGAGGAAGCCGATCGGGCCGGTGTCTCCCGGCACCGGAACCGCGAGCCCCGAGTGGATCAGGCCCTCGCTCCCCTCGGCCGAGGCCGGGTACTGGTACGCGAGCGAGATCGCGCGTGCCTCGTGCCCGTCGGGGGGGCCGGAGATCACCTTGCGCGAGGCCTCCTCGGCGGAAAGCCCGCGGGTGAGCACGGCCGGCCTGTCGTCCTCGCTTCCGACCGAGACGAGAGCGGCGTCGACCCCCGGGATCGTGCCTGCCGCCTCCAGCGTGCGCGCAAGCACCTCGTCGAGGTCGATCGAGCCGGCGAGCTCGGCCAGGTACCGGTTCCGGCGACCCTCCTCCCTGGCCAGCTCGAGCGAGTCGGAGAGCTCGCGGATCATCTCCTTCATCCGCCCGTTCATCTCGGCAGTCAGCTCCATGAGTCGGGCCTCGCTCGCGCGGGTGGACCGCCGGACGAGCACGAGCAGCACGATCGCGACCACGGCGAGCGCCAGCAGCGCCGCGCCGACCGCGACGAGCACGGTGGTAGTCGTCAGCGCCCCCTCGACCATCCTCTCCCTCGTCCAGACCGCTCCCCGACCCGGCGTCCGGTGCTGGACGTCCGGGCGTTCTCACTGTAGTTCGGCTGGGGGGCGCAGGCTATGGCTTGAAAACACTATTGCGCACCGGCCCGGCGAGTGCGGCGAGCGGCGGCGGACGGCCTCGATTCCGCGCAGCCATGCGCGTTTCCGCGTTTGACGGTCGCGCAGAGCTTCGCTACCATCGTCCTCCGGTTGGCAGGGGCCCAGCCCCCCGCCAGCCTTTGCTGTGTAAATGCCCAGAGGAATGGAGTAGATGCCCACCGTAAATCAGCTGGTCCGGAAAGGCAGGGTCGCCTCCAAGGCGAAGGTGAAGACCCCTGCCCTCCGCGGTGCACCGCAGAAGCGGGGCGTCTGCACGCGCGTGATGACGCAGACGCCGAAGAAGCCGAACTCGGCTCTCCGCAAGGTTGCCCGCGTACGGCTGACGAACGGGATGGAGGTCGGCGCCTACATCCCGGGCGAGGGGCACAACCTCCAGGAGCACTCGGTCGTCCTCATCCGAGGCGGCCGCGTGAAGGACCTGCCGGGCTACCGCTACAAGGTGATCCGCGGCGGGCTCGACACGGCCGGCGTCGGCGATCGGCGCCAGGCACGCTCCAAGTACGGCGCGAAGCGGGGCTCGTAGTGCCTCGGCGCGCCAAGGTGCAGCCCCGGCCGCTCGAGCCGGATTCCGTCCACGCGTCCCCACTGGTCACGCAGGTGATCAACAAGGTGATGACGCGCGGCAAGAAGTCGACCGCCGAGGCGATCGTCTACGGCGCGCTGGACCGGATCGGCGAGCAGACGGGCAAGCCGCCCGTCGAGGTGCTCGAGCAGGCGATCAAGACCGTGACGCCGGTGCTGGAGGTTCGGCCCAGGCGCGTGGGCGGCGCGAACTACCAGGTGCCGGTCGAGGTGCCGCAGCGCCGCGCGCGGACGCTTGCGGTGCGCTGGATCGTCCAGTTTGCGCGCGACCGGCGCGAGAAGCACATGGACGAGAAGCTCGCCGGCGAGATCCTCGACGCCCTCAACCAGCAGGGCGGAGCCTTCAAGCGCAAGGACGACCTCTACCGCATGGCGCAGGCGAACAAGGCCTTCGCGCACTACCGGTGGTGACCGTGACGGCCGTGGACGAGAAGACACAGAGCGCGGTCGGGCTGGAGCGGGTCCGCAACATCGGAATCATGGCCCATATCGACGCGGGCAAGACCACCACGACCGAGCGGATCCTCTACTACACGGGGCGCACCCACAAGATGGGCGAGGTGCACGAGGGCGCTGCGGTCATGGACTGGATGGCGCAGGAGCAGGAGCGCGGCATCACGATCACCTCTGCTGCGACGACGGCCTCGTGGCGCGATTTTCGTATCAACATTATCGATACGCCCGGACACGTGGACTTTACGGTGGAGGTCGAGCGAAGCCTGCGCGTGCTCGACGGCGCGATCGCGGTCTTCGACTCCGTCGCCGGCGTCGAGCCGCAGTCCGAGACGGTCTGGCGGCAGGCCGACCGCTACCGCGTGCCGCGCATCGCCTTCATCAACAAGATGGACCGGACCGGCGCGGACTTCTTCGGCGCCGTCCAGTCGATGACCGACCGCCTCGGCGCGCGTCCGGTGCCGGTGCAGCTGCCGATCGGCCAGGAGGAGCACTTCCGCGGCGTCGTCGACCTGATCGAGATGCGCGCGACGACGTGGGCCGACGACCTCGGCACGAAGATGGACACGGGCGAGATCCCGTCCGAGCTCGTCGAGCAGGCCCAGGAGTACCACCACCAGCTGATCGACGCCGTCGCCGACCACGACGACGAGCTGATGGAGACGTTCCTGACGGACGAGGACTCGGTCACGCCGGAGATGCTGAGGCGGGCGCTCCGCGCGGCGACGCTCGACATCTCGGTCACGCCGGTGCTCGCCGGCTCGGCATTCAAGAACAAGGGCGTCCAGCCACTGCTCGACGCCGTCATCGAATACCTGCCGAGCCCGGTCGACGTTCCGCCCGTGCACGGGATCGACCCGCGCACCGAGCACGAGCTCTCGCGCCGTCCGGCGCTGGACGAGCCGTTCTCGGCGCTCGTCTTCAAGGTCATGTCCGACCCGTACGTCGGCAAGCTGACGTACTTCCGCGTCTACTCGGGCCAG
Source organism: uncultured Actinomycetes bacterium (assembly GCA_963716865.1). Classification (GTDB taxonomy): domain Bacteria; phylum Actinomycetota; class Thermoleophilia; order Gaiellales; family Gaiellaceae; genus AC-32. The sequence goes on along the minus strand of CAVQUF010000004.1, from coordinate 688,627 downwards.
GTCAAGGCCGGGGAGCGCGTCCTCAACACCACCACCGGTAAGACCGAGCGGGTCGGGCGCATCCTCCAGATGCACGCGAACCACCGCGAGGAGCGCGAGGAGATCGGCGCGGGCGAGATCGCCGCCGCGGTCGGGCTGAAGAACTCGACGACCGGCGAGACCCTCGCCGTCGACACCGCCCCGATCCGGCTCGAGTCGATGGACTTTCCGGATCCCGTGATCGCCGTCGCGATCGAGCCGAAGACGAAGGCCGACCAGGACAAGCTGTCGTCGGGCCTCCAACGGCTGTCTGAGGAGGATCCCACCTTCCGCGTCCGCACCGACGACGAGACCGGGCAGACGCTGATCTCGGGCATGGGCGAGCTCCACCTCGAGATCATCGTCGACCGCCTCCTGCGCGAGTTCTCGGTGGACGCCAACGTCGGACGGCCGCAGGTCGCCTACCGCGAGACCTTCGGGCGGCCCGTCGAGAAGATCGAGGGCAGGTTCGTCCGCCAGACCGGCGGCCGCGGCCAGTACGGCCACGCGGTGATCAACGCCGAGCCGACCGACCCAGGCGACGGCTACGAGTTCCTCGACCGGATCGTCGGCGGCAAGGTCCCGCGCGAGTACATCCCGGCGGTCGACCTCGGCATCCAGGAGGCGATGGAGTCGGGCATCCTCGCCGGCTATCCCGTCGTCGACGTCCGGATCGAGCTCGTCGACGGCTCGTTCCACGAGGTCGACTCGAGCGAGATTGCGTTCAAGGTCGCCGGCTCGATGGCGTTCAAGGAGGCCATGAAGCGCTCGAAGCCGAAGCTGCTCGAGCCGGTCATGGCCGTCGAGGTCGTGACCCCGGAGGACTACCTCGGTGACGTGATGGGCGACCTCAACTCGCGCCGTGGGCGCGTCGAGGGCCTCGAGCCTGCGCACGGCAACGCGCAGGCGATCAAGGCCCACGTGCCGCTCGCGACGATGTTTGGTTACGCGACCGACCTGCGCTCGACGACGCAGGGGCGGGCCACGTTCACGATGCAGTTCGACCGGTACGAGGAAGTGCCGCAGTCGATCGCCAGCGAGCTCGTCGACTCGCAGAGCTAGCGCTTATGGCACCGCAACCAACCGGCAAGGAGACGCAGAGTTATGGGTAAGCAGAAGTTCGAGCGCGACAAGCCGCATCTCAACGTCGGCACCATCGGTCACATCGACCACGGGAAGACGACCCTGACGGCCGCGATCACGAAGGTGCTCTCGGAGCAGGGGACGAACACCGCCGCGCGCGATTTCGACTCGATCGACAACGCGCCCGAGGAGCGGCAGCGAGGCATCACGATCAACACCTCGCATGTCGAGTACGAGACGGCGAACCGGCACTACGCGCACGTCGACTGCCCCGGGCACGCCGACTACATCAAGAACATGATCACGGGCGCCGCCCAGATGGACGGCGCGATCCTCGTCGTCTCGGCTGCCGACGGCCCGATGCCGCAGACCCGCGAGCACATCCTGCTCGCGCGGCAGGTCGAGGTTCCCTACATCGTGGTCTTCCTGAACAAGGCCGACATGGTCGACGACCCGGAGCTGCTCGAGCTCGTCGAGATGGAGGTCCGCGAGCTGCTCACCAACTACGAGTTCCCCGGCGACGACATCCCGATCGTCACCGGCTCGGCGCTGAAGGCGCTCGAGGGCGACGAGGAGAACGCGAAGAAGATCCTCGAGCTGATGCAGGCCGTGGACGACTACATCCCCGAGCCGCAGCGGGACATCGACAAGCCCTTCCTGATGCCGATCGAGGACGTCTTCACGATCACCGGCCGCGGAACGGTCGTCACCGGCCGGATCGAGCAGGGCAAGATCGAGTCCGGCAACGAGGTCGAGATCGTGGGCATCCACCCGGAGATCGAGAAGACCGTCGTCACCGGGCTCGAGATGTTCAACAAGACGCTCGACTACGCCCAGGCCGGCGACAACGCGGGCGCGCTCCTGCGCGGCACCAAGCGCGAGGAGGTCGAGCGCGGGCAGGTGCTGGCCAAGCCGGGCTCGATCACGCCGCACACGGTGTTCAAGGCCGAGGTCTACGTGCTCTCGAAGGAGGAGGGCGGCCGCCACACGCCGTTCTTCAACGGCTACCGGCCGCAGTTCTACTTCCGCACGACGGACGTGACCGGCTCGATCAAGCTCCCGGACGGCCAGGAGATGGTCATGCCGGGCGACAACACGAACATGGACATCGATCTCGGCCAGCCGATCGCCATGGACCAGGGCCTGCGCTTCGCGATCCGCGAGGGCGGCCGCACGGTCGGCGCCGGTGTGGTGACGGAGATCACCACCTAACGGGAAACGAGAGGGACGCGCCGGAATGGCACAGCAGAAGATCCGCATCCGCCTCAAGGGCTACGACCACCAGACCCTGGACAAGGCGGCCGCGTCGATCGTCGAGAACGCGACCCGGTCCGGCGCGACGATCACGGGCCCGGTGCCCCTGCCCACCGAGAAGAACGTCTACTGCGTGATCCGCAGCCCGTTCAAGGACAAGGACTCGCGCGAGCACTTCGAAGTGCGCACGCACAAGCGCCTGATCGACATCCACTCCCCGACGCCGAAGACGGTCGACTCGCTGATGCGGCTCGACCTCCCGGCCGGGGTCGACATCGAGATCAAGCTCTGATGAAGGGCATCGTCGGCAAGAAGCTGGGCATGACCCAGCTCTTCGACCCAGAGACCGGCAAGGTGACGCCGGTGACGGTGATCGAGGCGGGCCCGTGCCCGGTCGTCAGGGTGAAGACGGTCGAGTCGGACGGCTACGAGGCCGTCCAGCTCGCGTTCGGCCCGGTGGCCGACTGGAAGGTGACCAAGGCTCGCCTCGGCCAGCTCGGCAAGGCCGGCCCGCACGCGAGGCTCGTCGAGTTCCGCGGCCCGAGCGAGCTCGCCGAGGGCGAGTCGGTGACGGTGGAGGCCTTCGAGCCCGGCGAGCGGGTGAAGGTGTCGGGCATCGGCATCGGCAAGGGCTTCGCCGGCACGATCAAGCGCCACAACTTCAGCCGAGGGCCGAAGACGCACGGTTCGCACAACATCCGTCAGCGGGGCTCGATCGGCGCCTCCGCCACGCCGTCCCGCGTCTTCAAGGGCATGCGCATGGCGGGGCGGATGGGCGGCAAGCGCGTCACCCAGCTCGGGCTGACCGTGCACGAGGTGGATCCGGAGCGGAACCTGCTGCTCGTCAAGGGCGCAGTGCCCGGGCCGCGCAACGGCTTCGTCGAAGTGAGAGAGGACAAGAACCGTGGCGCCTAGGACGTCTGGCACCGAACCCAAGCGATCCGACCGGTCAGCGCAGACGGACGCACGGGCGAAGCCCGCGCGTCCTGAGAGCGGCACCGCAAGCGGCGCCTTGAAGGTCCCGGTGCTCGACCGGGCCGGGAAGTCGGCCAAGAGCCTCACGCTCGAGGCGGAGGTGTTCGGCGTGGACGTCAAGCCGCACCTCCTGCACGAGACCGTGCGCGCGGAGCAGAACGCGGCCCGGTCAGCGACGCGCGGCGGCAAGAGCCGCGGCCTCGTCGCGGGCGGCCGCTCGAAGCCGTGGCGCCAGAAGGGCACGGGCCGGGCGCGCGCGGGCTCGATCCGCGCGCCGCACTGGACCGGCGGGGGCATGGCCTTCCCGCCGACCGGCCGCAACTTCGAGGTCAAGGTGAACCGCAAGGCCCGGCGCGCGGCGCTCAGGGGCGCGCTCTCGGCGCACGCCCAGGCGGGGACGCTCGGCGTGCTCGACCCCGGCGGGTTCGAGGAGCCGTCCACGAAGGCGGCCGCGGAGCTCGTCGTCGCGTGGGCGAAGGAGCTCCCGGTCCTCCTCGTCGCGCAGCCCGAGGAGGAGAGCCTGATCAAGTCGTTCCGCAACCTCGACCGCGTCGCGGTCACCGTGCCGAGCGACCTCGAGGTGAGGCATGTCCTCTGGGCGCGGGCGCTGCTGATCAGCGAGCCGGCGCTCGAGCAGGTTCAGGGGAGGGCTTCGTGAGCCTCCATCCGAACCAGGTCCTGCTCGCCCCCGTCGTGACCGAGAAGGGCTACGAGCTGATCGAGGAGCGCAAGTACTCGTTCCGCGTCCACCCGGACGCGCACAAGACGCAGGTGCGCCAGGCCGTCGAGGAGCTCTTCGGCGTCCATGTCGAGCGCGTGAACATCCTCAAGGTGCAGCCCAAGCCCAAGCGCCGCGGCCTCGTGCGCGGCAAGCGGCCCGGCTGGAAGAAGGCGATCGTGCAGATCCGCCAGGGCGAGTCGATCGAGATCTTCGAAGGGGCGCAGGCTTAGTGGTCCTCCTGGCAACAGTTAGTGCACCTCTGGCGCGCGAAGCGCGGCGCATCGACGCGTCCTCAGTCGCGCCCATGCCTCGCAGCATGGACGCTCCCTGCGTCCTCGCGCTGCTTGCGCCTCGCACACCAGAGGCGCGAAACCGTCACCAGGAGAACCACTGATGGCGCTGCGGAAGTACAAGCCGACCTCTCCCGGCAGGCGCTTCATGTCCGTGTCGGCCTTCGACGAGGTGACGAAGAGCGAGCCGGAGAAGAGCCTGCTCGAGCCGCTGAAGAAGACCGGCGGTCGCAACAAGCACGGGCGGATCACGCGGCGCCACCAGGGCGGCGGGCACAAGCGCCGCTACCGCGTGATCGACTTCAAGCGCGTCAAGGACGGAGTCCCGGCCAAGGTCGCGGCGATCGAGTACGACCCGAATCGCTCCGCCCGGATCGCGCTGCTGCACTACGTCGACGGCGCGAAGGCCTACATCCTCGCTCCCGCACGGCTGCAGGTCGGCGCGAGCGTCGAGTCGGGGCCCGAGGCGGACATCAAGCCCGGGAACGCGCTCCCGCTCGCGAACATCCCCACCGGCACGCTCGTCCACAACGTCGAGCTCAAGCCTGGAAGGGGCGGCCAGCTCGCGCGCAGCGCCGGCTCGGGCGTCCAGCTCGTCGCGAAGGACGAGGGCCAGGGCGTCGTGCGTCTGCCGTCGGGCGAGCTCCGCCGCGTTCCGCTCACCTGCCGGGCGACGATCGGCCAGGTCGGCAACGTCGACCACGAGAACATCACCGGAGGCAAGGCGGGCCGTAGCCGCTGGCGCGGCAAGCGTCCGACCGTTCGCGGCTCGGCGATGAACCCGGTCGACCACCCGCACGGCGGCGGCGAGGGCAAGTCGAAGGGCGGCCGCCACCCGGTGACGCCCTGGGGCGTGCCGACGCTCGGCAAGCGCACGCGCCGCAAGCACAAGGAGTCCGACAAGCTGATCGTCCGCGGCCGGCGCCGCGGGAAGGAGAAGCGCTAAGTGTCCAGGTCGAGCAAGAAGGGACCGTTCGTGGAGGAGCGGCTGCTGAGCCGGATCCAGGCGATGAACGAGTCCGGAGGCAAGCAGATGATCCGGACCTGGTCACGCGCGTCGACGGTCTTCCCCGAGATGGTCGGCCACACGATCGCGGTCCACGACGGGCGCAAGCACGTGCCCGTGTTCGTGACCGAGCAGATGGTCGGGCACAAGCTCGGCGAGTTCGCGCCGACGCGCACGTTCCGCGCGCATTCCGGCGACCGCAAGACCGAGGTGAAGAGGACCTGATGGCGACGGCCGAGCAACAGGAGGTGCGGGCCGTGGCGAAGTGGGTGCGGATGTCGCCGCGCAAGGCGCGGCTCGTCGCCGAGCACATTCGCGGCCGGACCGTCCCGGAGGCGCGAACGGTGCTCGCGTTCACGCCGCGCGCCGCCGCGCGCGAGCTCGAGAAGGTGCTGCGCTCCGCGGTCGCGAACGCCGAGGCCAACCACAACCTCGCGGGCGACGACCTCTTCGTCTCCGCGGCGACGGTGGACGAGGGGCCGGTGCTCAAGCGCTGGCGCGCCCGCGCGCGAGGCCGCGCCGTGCGCATCCGCAAGCCGACCTGCCACATCACGGTGACGCTTTCTCAGCTGGAAGCCCCTCAGGAACCGGAGACGCCTCCGCCGGCTCCGCCGGTGGAGGAGGAAGAGAAACCGAGCCGCTCTAGTCGGCCCAAGGCGGCCGCCAAGCCGAAGCCCAAGCCGAAAGCGGAGAAGGAGTCCTCCGCGAAGGCGAAGCCTTCAAGGAGGAAGTAATGGGTCAGAAGGTTCATCCCGGCGGGATGCGCGTGGGCGTCATCCACGACTGGAAGTCGAACTGGTACACGGGGACGAAGGAGTTCGCCGCGTATCTGCTCGAGGACATCAAGATCCGCGAGCACATCCTCGGCAAGCTCTCGCACGCGGGCCTGTCCGACATCCTCATCCGCAAGGACGCTCAGCGGATCACGATCGACATCTACACCGCTCGCCCGGGGATCGTGATCGGCAAGTCGGGCGTGGAGGTGGATGCGCTCCGCAAGGAGATCCACGGCATGACGAACAAGGCCGTGCACGTCAACATCAACGAGATCAAGCGGCCGGAGCTCGACGCGAAGCTGGTCGCGCAGTCCATCGCCGAGCAGCTCGAGAACCGCGTCAGCTTCCGACGCGCGATGAAGCGCTCGCTCGCGTCGGCGATTCGCTCCGGGGCGCACGGCGTCAAGGTGGTCTGCGGGGGCCGGCTCGGCGGCGGCGAGATGAGTCGCTCGGAGATGTACTCCGAGGGCCGCGTCCCGCTGCACACCATCCGCGCCGACATCGACTACGGGTTCGCCGAGGCGAAGACGACCGCGGGCCGGATCGGCGTGAAGGTCTGGATCAACAAGGGCGAGATCATGCCCGAGGGCTACGAGGGCGTCACGCAGCGCGACTCGCGGCTCGGGGACCAGGACCAGGCGCGCCGCCGCGGCGGCGCCGTAGAGGGCCTCGGCGCATCGCGCGAAGGCGGACGTGGCCGCGGGCCCGACCGCGAGGGGCTCGGGCCGGTGCGCCAGCGTCGTCGCGGCCAGGGCGGCCCGCGGAGGCCGGGCGGCGCACGCGGACGCGGGCGCGCAGAGGCCGAGACCCCGACGCCGCCCGCAGACGCCGTAACCGAGGCCCCGCCGGCCGAGACTCCGGACGTCGCCGCAGAGGCGCAGCCCGCAGAGCAGCAGGCGCCCGCGCCCGAGAACACCGAGACGACAGAGACCACAGAGACCACAGAGCCCACAGAGCCCACCGAGAAGCCGACCAGGAAGAAGCGTTCGTAAGTGCTGCTCCCGAAGAAGACGAAGTACCGTAAGTACCAGCGCGGCCGCCGCAGGGGCAAGGCCAAGGGCCAGACGGTGGTCCAGGCGGGTGACTACGGCCTCAAGGCACTGGAGCCCGGCTGGGTCACGAACCGGCAGATCGAGGCCGCCCGGATCGCGATGACCCGCAAGATCCGCCGAGGCGGGAAGGTCTGGATCAACGTCTTCCCGGACAAGCCGGTCACGCAGAAGCCGGCGGAGACGCGGATGGGCTCCGGCAAGGGAGCGCCCGAGCACTGGGTCGCCGTGGTCAAGCCCGGGCGGGTCATGTTCGAGCTCGCGGGCGTGGATGAGCGCCTGGCCAAGGAAGCGCTGCGCCTGGCCGGCCGGAAGCTGCCGATCAAGACGAGGATCGTGAAAAGGGAGGCGGATCTCTTTGCGAGCTAGAGAGCTTCGGGAGCTGACCGACGAGGAGCTCGAGCACAAGCTGGCCGAGACGCGTCAGGAGCTGTTCAATCTGCGCTTCCAGGGCGCCACGGGTGCGCTCGAGAACACCGCGCGCCTGAAGCTCGCCAAGCGCGAGATCGCGCGCATCCTGACCATCCGCAACGACCGCGAGGCGGGACTGACGAGAGAGAGCCATGGCTGACGAGAAGAAGAAGACGACGAGGAAGAAGACGACGGACGAGGCTCCCGAGGCCGTGGCCGAGGAGACTCCGGTGGCCGAGGAAACTCCGCTCGCCGCCGAGGAGGCGGCGCCCGAGGCGGAGGCCGAGGAGGCCCCTGCCGAGAAGGCAGAGCCCGAGTCCGAGGAGGAGCCTGCCGCCGAGGAGGCTGCTCCGGAGCCCGTGGCGGAGGAAGAGCCCGAGGCCGAGGTGCAGCCCGAGGAGCCCGCGGCCGAGACCGCCGAAGAGCCGGCCGAGCCCGAAGCCGAGGCCGAGGTGGAGGCAGCGCCCGCGCAGCCGGCCCGGAAGCCGAAGCGCAAGCGCGTTCCACGATCGCAGCGCCACAAGCATTCGAAGCCCAAGCGAGAGCGCCCGGCCGAGCGCCGCGCGATCGTGCGGCTGCCCAAGCCTGAACACGAGCGCGGCCGCAGTCAGGAGCGCCGGGGCGTCGTCGTCTCGAGCGCGATGGACAAGACGATCGTGGTCAAGGTCGACACCGTGAAGGCGCACCGGAAGTACAAGAAGGTCGTCCGTCGCTCGAACAAGTTCCACGCCCACGACGAGCAGAACACCGCCAAGGTCGGCGACCTCGTGCGGATCGTCGAGACGCGGCCGCTCTCCAAGACGAAGAGCTGGCGCCTTGCCGAGGTGCTCGAGGAGGCGAAGTGACCCCGCCACAGACGCGAAACCGTCACCGGAAGGATCACCCGTGATCCAGCAGGAATCCCGCCTGCGCGTGGCCGACAACACGGGCGCGCGCGAGATCCTCTGCATCCGCGTCAAGGGCGGCTCGCACAGACGCTACGCGCGGGTCGGCGACGTGATCACGGCGACCGTCAAGACCGCGAGCCCCCAGGGCGCCGTCAAGAAGGGCGAGGTCGTCCAGGCCGTGGTCGTCCGCACCCGCAAGCCGTTCGGCCGCAACGACGGCACCTCGATCGCGTTCGACGAGAACGCGGCGGTGCTGATCGACAGCGCCCGCAACCCGCGCGGCACCCGCATCTTCGGCCCCGTCGCGCGCGAGCTGCGCGAGAAGAACTTCATGAAGATCGTCAGCCTCGCCCCGGAGGTTCTCTGATGAGTTCCAAAATGAAAGTCCACAAAGGCGACCTCGTTCAGATGCTGGCCGGCAAGGACCGCGGGAAGCAGGGCCGCGTGATCGAGGCCCGGCCGCGCGAGAAGCGCGTGATCGTCGAGAACCTGAACGTGGTCAAGCGCCACACGCGCCCGAGGCCGCTCGCCGACGCGAGCCGGATGGGCGGCGCGCAGATGACGCCCGGCGGCGTGATCGAGAAGGCCTCGGCGGTCCCGGTCTCGAACGTGATGCTCGTCTGCCCGACCTGCAGCCGCCCGACCCGGATCGGGATGACGACCAAGGAGGTCAAGGGCCGCGAGGTTCACGTTCGCGTGTGCAAGCGGGCCGACTGCCTCCAGGAGATCGATAAATGAGTCGGCCACGTAGGAGCGAAAGCAACGGCAACGGCTACGAGCCCCGCATGAAGGCCGCCTACGAGCGGGAGCTGCGGGTGCGCCTCAAGGACGAGCTAGGCCTGAGCACCGTGATGCAGGTCCCGCGCGTGCAGAAGATCACGCTCAACATGGGCGTCGGCGAGGCGAAGACCGAGGCCAAGGCGCTCGACGGGGCGATCGAGGAGCTCACGACGATCGCGGGCCAGCGCGCGCAGGTGCGCCGGGCCCGCAAGTCGATCGCCAGCTTCAAGGTGCGCGAGGGGATGCCGGTCGGCGCGCGGGTGACGCTGCGCGGGTCCCGCATGTGGGACTTCCTCGACCGCCTCGTCTCGATCGCGCTGCCGCGCATCCGCGACTTCCGCGGGCTCGACCCCGGCTCGTTCGACGGGCGCGGCAACTTCTCGCTCGGGATCCGCGAGCAGATCATCTTCCCCGAGATCGACTACGACCAGATCGCGAGCATCCGAGGGTTGGACGTCACGATCACGACCACGGCGCCGAACGACGAGCAGGGCCTCGCCCTCCTGCGCGGGCTCGGCATGCCGTTCGCCCAGCAACGCGGCGAAGGAGAGGCATAAGGAATGGCACGAAAGGCTTTGATCGAGAAGTCGCGCAGGAAGCCGCGGTTCAAGACCCGCGCCTATTCGCGGTGCAACCGCTGCGGCCGCCCCCGCGCCGTCTACAAGAAGTTCGGGCTCTGCCGGATCTGCCTGCGCGAGCTGGCACACGAGGGCGTGATCCCGGGCATGACGAAGTCGAGCTGGTAAGTGGAGGCTGGAATGACGGATTGTGGAGACAAGGACGCGTAGCGTGCACACTGATCCGATCGCAGACATGCTCACGAGAATCCGCAACGCGAACCGCGCGCTCCACGAGAGCGCCGAGATGCCGAGCTCGCGCCTGAAGGCGGAGATCGCCCGCCTGCTCAAGGAGGAGGGCTACATCCGCGACTACCACGTCGAGCGGCGGGAAGACACGCCCTACGACACGCTCGTGGTCGAGCTCAAGTTCGGCCGCAACCGCGAGCGCGTGATCACCGACCTCAAGCGGGTCTCGAAGCCCGGCCGCCGCGTGTACGCGCGCAAGGACCGGCTCCCGCGCGTGCTCGGCGGCATGGGCACGGCGATCCTGTCCACCTCGGGCGGCCTGATCACGAGCCGCACGGCGGCCGAGCGCGGCGTCGGCGGCGAGGTCGTCTGCTTCGTCTGGTGAGCGATGAGTCGAATCGGTAGACAGCCCATCGAGCTCCCGGCCGGCGTGTCGGTGTCGATCTCGCCCGGCCACGTGATGGTGAACGGCCCGCTCGGCGAGCTGAGCCAGCACGTGCCCGCGCGGATGAACGTCGAGCAGCAGGACGGCTCGGTCGTCGTCACGCGCCCGAGTGACCGCGGCGAGGACCGCGCGCTCCACGGGCTCACCCGCACGCTGATCGCGAACATGGTCGAGGGGGTCACGAGCGGCTTCCAGAAGCGGCTCGAGATCCAGGGTGTCGGCTACCGGGCGTCGCTGCGCGGCGCCGACCTCGAGCTGAGCGTCGGCTATTCGCACTCGGTCGTCGTCGAGGCGCCGGCGGGGATCACGTTCGAGGTGCCGAGCCAGACCGAGGTGATCGTGAAGGGGATCGACAAGCAGCAGGTGGGGCACACGGCGGCCGACGTGCGCAAGGTGCGCCCACCCGAGCCGTACAAGGGCAAGGGCATCCGCTACGAGGGCGAGTACGTGCGCCGGAAAGTGGGCAAGCGAGCATGACCACGCTCACGGTTCGCGAAGCCCGGGCGCGGCGCCACAAGCGCGTGCGCAGCAAGGTGTCCGGCACCGCCGAGCGGCCCCGCCTGGTCGTGTTCCGCTCCAACCGCGGGATCGAGGCCCAGCTCGTCGACGACCTCGAGGGCCGGACACTCGCCGCCGCCAGCTGGCTGCACCTCAAGCGCCCGTTCAAAGGAACGAAGAGCGACCAGGCGGCCGAGGTCGGCAAGCTGCTGGCGCAGCGGGCGAAGGACGCAGGGGTCGGCGCCGTCGTGTTCGACCGCGGCGGCTATCTCTACCACGGCCGGGTGAAGGCGCTGGCCGAAGCGGCACGAGAAGGAGGGCTCGAGTTCTAGATGGCAGTTGACCAGCAGGAGACGAGGGAGCTCAAGGAGCGCGTCGTCGAGATCAACCGCGTCGCCAAGGTGGTCAAGGGCGGCCGGCGGTTCTCGTTCACGGCGCTCGTCGTGATCGGCGACGAGGTCGAGCGCGTCGGCCTCGGCTACGGGAAGGCCCGCGAGGTGCCGCTCGCGATCTCGAAGGCCGTGGACGACGCGAAGAAGAACCTGTTCAGCGTCCCGCGCCACGGCACGACCATCACGCACGAGATCCTCGGCGAGTTCGGCGCGGCCCGAGTGCTGCTGCGGCCGGCGAGCGAGGGAACCGGCGTGATCGCCGGCGGCGGCGTCCGTGCGGTGCTCGAGCTGGCCGGCGTCCGCGACATCCTCGCAAAGAGCCTCGGCACGACGAACCCGATCAACATGCTGAAGGCGACCGTGAACGGGCTTCAGCGGCTGCGCCGCCCGGACGAGGTCGCCGCTTCGCGCGGTCTGACGATCAGCCAGGTCCTGCCGATCCCCGCGAAGCCGGCCGAGGAGCCCGAGCCGCCCGCCGCGGCCGAGGCGCAACAGGAGAGCGATGGCGAAGCTGAAGATCACCCAGACGCGTAGCGCGATCGGCCAGAGCCGGCGCCACCGCGGCACGCTCCGCGCGCTCGGCCTCGGCAAGATCGGCCGCACGGCGGAGCACGCGGAGAGCCCGCAGCTCGCGGGTATGCTCAGAAAGGTCAACCACCTGGTGCGGGTGGACGGAGCTCAGGACGCGTAGCGTGGACGACCTCAACCTCTCGAACATCCACCCTGCCGACCCTCGGCGGCCGCGCAAGCGCGTGGGCCGGGGCCTCGGCTCGGGCAAGGGGCGCTACTCCGGCCGCGGGATCAAGGGCCAGAAGTCGCGCTCCGGCTCGCACAAGATGCGGCCCGGCTTCGAGGGCGGCCAGAACCCGATCTACATGCGGCTCGGAAAGCAGCGCGGCTCGTACTCGAAGGACGCGATGCCGATGGGCCCGCACCGCACCTCGACGGCGCCGGTGAACGTGGCGACGCTCGAGGCGCGCTTCGACGCGGGCGGCGAGGTCACTCCCGAGTCGCTCGTCGAGAGGGGCGTGCTCAAGAACACGAAGATCGACGTCAAGATCCTCGGCCAGGGCGAGCTGACCAAGAAGCTGAGCGTCACCGCGCACGCGGTCTCCGCGAGCGCGCGCGAGAAGATCGAGGCCGCGGGCGGCACGATCACGCTCCTCCGGGAGCCGAAGGTGCGCCTGCCCAAGCGGAAGCCTGCCTCGGCGCGGCCGGCAGAGCCCGAGCCCGAGGACACGGCCGAGGACGAGGCTCCCGAGCCGGAGGAGTCGGCCGTCGAGCCCGAGGAGTCCTCGGAGGAGGCGGAGAGCTAGGTGTTCTCGTGGCTCGCCAACGCCTGGCGCGTCCCGGAGCTCCGGAAGCGCGTCCTCTTCACGGCGCTGATCCTCGCCCTCTACCGCTTCGGCGCCTGGATCCCGGCGCCTGGCGTCGACTCCCAGTCGATCAAGAACTACTTCAACGGCCAGGGCGGCACGATCCTGGGCCTGCTCAACATCTTCTCGGGCGGCGCGCTCTCGCAGTTCTCGCTGTTCGCGCTCGGGATCATGCCCTACGTCACGGCGTCGATCATCCTCCAGCTCCTGACGGTCGTGATCCCCAGCCTGGAGGCGCTCCAGAAGGAGGGCGAGGCAGGCTACGCGAAGATCAACCAGTACACGCGTTACCTGACCGTCGTGCTGGCGGCGGCCCAGTCGACGGGCTACGCGTACCTCTTCCAGCGGCAGGGCGCGCTCAACGTCAGCGTCACCTCGGGGCGGTTCGTCCTGATCGTGGTCACGCTGACCGCCGGCACGACGCTGCTGATGTGGATGGGCGAGCTGATCACGAAGCGCGGGATCGGAAACGGGATCTCGCTGCTGATCTTCGCCTCGATCCTCACGTCCGCGCCTGCGGGCATCACCGCCTGGTACAACGGCGGCCCGATGGAGAAGCTGTTCTTCCCGCTGATCGCGCTCGGGATCGTCGTCGCGGTCGTGTTCATGCAGGAGGGCCAGCGGCGGATCCCGATCCAGTACGCGAAGCGGATGGTGGGGCGCCGCATGACGACCGGCGGTACGACCTACATGCCGCTGCGCGTGAACATGGCCGGCGTGATCCCGATCATCTTCGCGGCCGCGGTGATGGCCTTCCCGCCGACGATCGGGCAGTACTTCCCGCAGACGCAGGGCTTCGTCAACCGCCACTTCCAGCCGTCGAGCCTCTCCTATCTCCTACTGGAAGCGTCGCTGATCATCATCTTCACCTACTTCTACACGGCGGTCCAGTTCAACCCGGTCGACCAGGCGGACAACCTGCGCAAGTACGGCGGCTACGTGCCCGGGATCAGACCCGGGCCCCCAACCGCGCAGTACTTCGACCGCGTGCTCACGCGGCTCACGCTGCCCGGCTCGATCTACCTCGCGACCGTTGCGATCCTCCCGAGCATCTTCATCCGCTACGGCGGCTTCTCGCAGGCGAACTCGCGTGCCCTCGGGGGCACCTCGGTGCTGATCGTGGTCGGCGTCGCCCTCGACACCATGCGCCAGATGGAGTCGCAGATGATGATGCGCTCCTACGAAGGCTTCCTGAAATAGCCGTCTCGGCGGGCTTCTCGGGGGCTGCCGCGCGGCCGGCCTTGAACATCCTGCTGCTGGGCCCGCAAGGGGCGGGCAAGGGAACGCAGGGCAAGCTGCTCTCCGCCGAGTACGACGTGCCGCACATCGCGACCGGCGACATGCTGCGGGGGGCGATCGCGGAGGGCACCGAGCTGGGGCGAAAGGCAGAGCCGCTCCTGAACGCGGGGCAGCTCGTCCCGGACGAGATCATGATCGGCGTCATCCGAGAGCGGCTCGGCCGCGAGGACACGCGCGGTGGCTTCGTGCTCGACGGCTTCCCGCGCACGGCCGTCCAGGCCCAGGCGCTCGACGCGAACCTGGAGGAGATCGAGCGCCCGCTCAGCGTCGTGTTCGAGTTCCAGCTTCCGGAGGAGGTCTGCGTCGAGCGGCTGCAGCGCCGCGCCGCAGAGGAGGGCCGGCTCGACGACACGCCCGATGCGATCCGTACCCGGCTCCGGCTCTACCACGAGCAGACCGAGCCGCTCGTCGAGTACTACCGCGTCCGCGGCAACCTCGTCGGCGTGCCCGCGGACCGCCCGGTCCAGGAGGTCTTCGCCGAGATCCAGCGGGCTCTCGAGCAGGTGGCCGTCAGGTGATCATCCGCAAGTCCGCCGAGGAGATCGAGCGGATGGCCCGCGCCGGGGTCGTGGTCGCCGACGTGCTCGCCCTGCTCGGCGAGCGCGCCCGCGCGGGCGTCACGACCGCGGAGCTCGACACGATCGCGGACGAGTTCATCCGCTCTCAGGACGGCGTGCCTACGTTCAAGGGCTACCGGGGCTATCCGGCCGCGATCTGCACCTCGCCGAACGACATGGTCGTGCACGGGATCCCGGGCGCGTACGCGCTCGAAGAGGGCGACATCCTCGCCGTGGACGTCGGCGTCACGCTCGACGGCTTCGTCGCGGACTCGGCCTACACGTTCGCGATCGGCGGGATCTCCGCCGACGCGGAGCGGCTGGTCGAGGGGTGCAAGAGCGCGCTGGCCGCGGGAATCGAGCAGTGCAGGGCCGGAAACCGGCTCTCGGACATCTCGCACGCCATCGAGACCGCGACCGAGGCGAACGGCTTCTCGGTCGTGCGCAGCCTCGTCGGGCACGGCGTCGGCCGCTCTATGCACGAGGAGCCGCAGATCCCGAACTACGGCGCGCCGGGGCGCGGGCCGTTACTCTCGCCCGGCATGACCTTCGCGATCGAGCCCATGATCACGGCCGGCGGGCCCGACGTCGTCGTCCACGACGACGACTGGTCGATCTCGACCGCCGACGGCTCGCTCTCGGCCCATTTCGAGCACACGGTCGCGATCACTGAAGACGGGCCGCGAATCCTCACCGGGGCGAGAACGGCGGTTGGGACCTGAGACGACGCTTGCGTCGTCTCTTTCAGGACGGGCGAGCTCGGCTCGCGCGGCCGTCTGAACTGACCTGTCGACACGCTCTCCGTGAGAAGGTTGGCACGTGAATCAGGACCCGCGGATCGACGCCTACGCCAAGCTTCTAGTCGGGCAGTGCCTCGACGTGCAGCCCGGCTGGCAGGTCATGGTGTCGGGCGGCATGCTCGCCCGGCCGCTGGTCGAGGCGGTCTGCCGCGAGCTCGGCCGGAGGGGCGCCTACGCAATCCAGCGGCTCAGCTTCACCGGCTCGGGCATCAACATGCCCTGGGCCCAGGAGGCGCCGGAGGAGCTGCTCGACAACCCCGCGCCTGTCGAGATGCATCCCTTCCACGAGGCGGACGCCTGGGTCGGGATCGAGGCGCCGGAGAACACGCGAGAGCTCGCGGGGCTCGATCCGGAGCGACTCGGGCGCTACCAGGCGGGGTTCCGGCCGCACATGGAGCGGGCGTTCACGTTCGATATGAAGTGGGTCGGCTGCCAGTACCCGACTGCCGCTCTCGCCCAGGACGCCGGCATGTCGGTCACGGAGTTCGAGGACTTCCTCTACGGCGCCTGCCTGCTGGACTGGGCCGCCGAGGGCGAGCGCATGAGCCGCTACGCCGCGCGCTTCGACGAGGCCGAGGAGGTGCGGATCGTCGCCAGCGAGACCGACCTCACGCTCAGCCTCGCCGGGCGCAAGGGCGAAGTCGACGCGGGCGGGGCGAACATGCCCGGCGGGGAGTTCTTCTACTCGCCGATCGAGGACTCGGCCTCGGGGACGATCGCGTTCACCGAGTTCCCCGCGGTCTATTTCGGTCGCGAGGTGGCGGGGATCCGGCTCCGCTTCGAGGGGGGCCTCGTAGTCGACGCCTCGGCGGAGCGCCATGAGGACTACCTGATCGAGACGCTCGACCGGGACGAGGGCGCCAGGCGGCTCGGCGAGCTCGGGATCGGCTGCAATCCCCGCATCACGAACCACATGAAGAACACGCTCTTCGACGAGAAGATCGACGGCACGATCCACCTCGCGCTCGGCAACGGGCTGCCGGACGTGGGGGGCACGAACGTGAGCCAGATCCACTGGGACATCGTCAAGGACCTGCGCGGCGGGGGGCGGATCGAGCTCGACGGCGAGCTCGTCCAGGAAGACGGGCGCTGGCTGATCTAGGCCGCTCCGGCGATTTCGGCTTGTTTGCTACCATCTCGGGGCGCGGCGCGAGCCGTGTTTTTCGATGTCCCCAGCCGCGCTCGAGGAGCGCGGTTTCTGTGAGGTAGATGGCCGAAAAGGAAGAGAAAATCGAGGTCGAGGGCGAGATCGTCGAGGCGCTCCCGAGCACCATGTTCCGGGTGCACATCGACGACCTGGACACGAACGTCCTCGCCACGATCTCCGGGAAGATGCGCAAGCACTACATCCGCATCCTCCCTGGCGACAGGGTGAAGGTGGAACTGTCCCCCTACGACCTTACGCGCGGAAGGATCACGTACCGACACCGATGAAAGTCAGAGCCTCAGTCAAGCCCATGTGCGAGCGCTGCCGCGTGATCAAGCGGCACGGCAAGACCATGGTCATCTGCACCAACCCGCGACACAAGCAGCGGCAAGGCTAGGAGCGGCATGGCGCGCATCGCAGGAGTCAACATCCCCAACCAGAAGCGGCTCGAGATCGGGCTGACCTACATCTACGGGATCGGCCAGTCGACCGCGAAGAGGATCTGCGTCGAGACGGGCCTCTCGCCGGACGAGAAGGTCAAGGACCTGACCGACGAGGAGGTCACGAAGCTGCGCGAGTTCATCGACGGCAACCTCCAGGTCGAGGGTGACCTCCGGCGCGAGCGCACGCAGGCGATCAAGCGCCTGCAGGAGATCGGCGCCTACCGCGGGGTCCACCACCGCCGCGGCCTGCCCGTCAACGGGCAGCGCACCAAGACGAACGCGCGCACGCGCAAGGGCCCGAAGAAGACCGTCGGCCGGGGCAAGAAGGCGGCTCAGAAGACCTAATGGCTCCGCCCCGCAGACAAGCGACCCGTGGTCGCGCCCGCCGCCGCGTGCGCAAGAACATCGCGGTCGGCCAGGCGCACATCAAGACGTCGTTCAACAACACGATCGTCTCCCTCACCGACAACGAGGGCAACGTGATCGCGTGGGAGTCCGCCGGCTCGGCCGGCTTCAAGGGCTCGCGCAAGTCGACGCCGTTCGCCGCTCAGGTGACCGCCGATGCCTGCGCCCGGAAGGGGATGGAGCACGGGCTGCAGAAGGTGGAGGTCTTCGTCAAGGGCCCGGGCGCCGGCCGGGAGACGGCGATCCGGTCGCTGCAGGCGGCCGGCCTCGAGATCCTCGGCGTGAAGGACGTCACCCCGCAGGCCCACAACGGCGTGCGGCCGAAGAAGAGGCGGAGGGTCTAGTGGCCAGGGATCGCTCGCCGAAGTGCAAGCAGTGCCGCCGCGAGGGCATGAAGCTCTTCCTCAAGGGCGAGCGCTGTCTGACCGAGAAGTGCGCGATCGAGCGCCGCAGCTACCCGCCGGGCGAGCACGGGCGCGGCCGGATCAAGCAGTCGGAGTACCTGGTCCAGCTGCGCGAGAAGCAGAAGGCGCGCCGCTTCTACGGCCTGCTCGAGAAGCAATTCCGCACGTACTACGCGAAGGCCGACAAGGCTTCGGGGATCACCGGCGAGGCCTTGCTGCGGCTGCTCGAGATGCGTCTCGACAACGTCGTGTACCGGCTCGGCTTCGCCGCCTCGCGCGCCCAGGCCCGGCAGCTCGTCCGGCACGGGCACTTCCAGGTCAACGGCCGGCGGGTCAACATCCCCAGCTACCAGGTGCGCCCCGACGACGTGATCATGCTCAGGCCGGGCAGTCCCGCCGAGCAGGTCGTCCGGGACGCGACCGACCTGACGGCCTCGGTCACGCCGTGGCTGCAGGCCGACCACGACGGCCTTACCGGCAAGGTGCTCAAGTGGCCGGAGCGCGCGGAGATCGACACTCCGGTCCAGGAATCGCTCATCGTCGAGCTCTACAGCAAATAAGGAAGGGAACGAATGGCAGTCAGAACTAGCTTGATGGAGTTCCAGATCCCCCGGATCGTCCACGAGGAAGTGGACGAGAACCGCGGGGTCTTCGTGATCGAGCCGCTCGACCGCGGCTTCGGCTACACGTTCGGGAACTCGCTTCGCCGCGTGCTGCTCTCGTCGCTCGAGGGCGCCGCAGTCACCTCGGTCAAGATCGAGGGCGTCGCGCACGAGTTCACCACTCTCCCGGGCGTTCGCGAGGACGTGACCGACATCCTGCTCACCTTCAAGAACCTGATCTGCCGGCTGCACGGCGACTCGCCCGAGATCGAGGTGCGCCTGTCGAAGAAGGGCGCAGGCGCGGTCAAGGCCTCGGACATCGAGGCGCCGGCGGAGCTGGAGATTCTCAACCCGGACCTCGAGATCGCCCACCTCTCCGACAAGGGCAAGCTCGAGGTGACGCTCACGATCGGCCGCGGCCGCGGCTACGTCCCGGCCGAGCTGAACCGCGGGCCCGAGCACACGATCGGCGTCATTCCGATCGACTCGATCTTCTCGCCGGTCAGGCGCGTGTCGTACGACGTCGAGGCCGCTCGCGTCGGCCAGCGGACGGACTACGACAAGCTGCGCATCGAGGTCACCACCGACGGCTCGATCGACCCACGCGAGTCGATCGGCCAGGCGGCCGAGATTCTCATGCGCCAGCTCGCGATCTTCACCGACTCCGAGCGGTGGGAGGGATTCGGCGAGGCAGGCGCGGCTGCGGAGGCGCAGGCGGAGCCGGCTCTCGCGCACGGGATGGAGAACTACCCCATCGAGGAGCTCGAGCTCGGCGTTCGTTCGTACAACTGCCTCAAGCGCGTAGGGATCGAGACGATCGGCGACCTCGTGACGAAGACCGAGAACGAGCTCGCCGCGATCCCGAACTTCGGCAAGAAGTCGATCGAAGAGGTCAAGGAGACGCTCGCGACTCACGGCCTGACCCTGCGCGGCGAGGAAGGGCCTTCGGTCTAGAGGCCATGAGGCACCACCGGTCCGGACGCAAGCTCGGTCGCGACGCCTCGCACCGCAAGGCGCTCTACGCGAACCTGACCGGTGCGCTCATCGAGCACGGCCGGATCAGGACGACGGTCGCCAAGGCCAAGGAGGTCAGGCCCGTCGCCGAGCAGATGATCACGCTCGGGCGCCGGGGAGGTGTGCCGGCCCGCCGGCAGGCGCTCAAGTTCCTCCGCTCGCAGGACGTCGTGCACAAGCTCTTCAGCGACGTCGGCCCGCGCTTCGCCGATCGGCCCGGCGGTTACTCCCGCATCGTCCGGCTCGGCCCGCGCCAGGGCGACGCCGCCGAGATGGTCTACCTCGAGCTCGTCGACTACGTGCCACCTGACGTCGCGGCGCCCCCGCCGCGCCCGGCGAATGAGCGCGAGCCGGAGCCCGAGCCCGAGGCGGAAGAGGAAATCGAGCCCGAGACTGAGCCGGAGGCCGAGGCAGAGCCCGAGGCGGACGCGGAACCCGAGCCCGAGCCCGCCGAAACTAGCCGCTGACGCCCAGCGCGGCGGAGACTGCGACGATCACCAGGCCCGCCAGGGTCACGTAGCCGAGCGAGCCGACGAAGCTCGTCCGGAAGAACCGCCATCGCAGCCAGGCGAGGACGACCAGCTCGGACGCGACGACCACCGTCGCGACAACCAGCGCGACGTGGTAGTTCGGGATCAGGAACGGGAGCGTGTGCAGGATCCCGCCGAGGAAGGTGCAGAAGCCGGTGATCGCGCCCCGGACGATGGGGTTCCCGCGGCCGGTCAGCTCGCCGGTGTCCGAGAGCCCCTCCGAGTACGCCATGCTGATCCCGGCGGCGATCGCAGTCGCAGTGCCGGCGATGAACGCGACGTGCGGCTCGTGCGTGTAGATCGCGACTGCGAAGATCGGGGCGATCGTGGAGAGCGACCCGTCGATCAGGCCCGTGAGCGCGGGCTGGACACGCTGCAGGAGAAACTGCTGGTTCGTGGTCACGAGTAGAGTATATCAGTCAAGTCGCAAACGCGTAGAGCATAAGGCACACCTTACAAACCCTGCCAGGGACTCCTGACGTGCGCCTGAGGCTAACGCTCGAGTACGACGGCACCGCGTTCCGGGGCTGGGCTGCGCAGCCCGGGCTGCGCACGGTCGAAGGGGTGCTCCGCGAGGCGCTCGAGGGTGTCTTCCCCAGCTGGTCGGAGCTGACGGTCGCTGGCCGGACGGACACGGGCGTGCACGCGCTGGCGAACGTGGCCTCGGTGCAGGTGGAGGGCGGGCCGCCGGGCGACCGCGTGCGGGAGGCGCTGAACGCGGAGCTTCCGGCCGACGTCGCCGTGCTCGAGGCGGAGGAGGCCGCTCCCGATTTCCACGCGCGCCACTCCGCGCAGGCGCGGAGCTACCGCTACCGCATCTACCGACGGGAGGCCCGATCGCCCTTCGAGGCCCGCCGGGGATGGTGGTACCCCCACGCCGTCGACGAGGAGCGCCTGGCCGAGTCGGCGGATCTCCTGCGCGGCAAGCACGACTTTCGCGCGTTCACGCCGACCGGAACGCAGCACCGTGTCTTCGTGCGGGCCGTCGAGTTCGCCGCGTGGTACCGCCGCGGCGAGGCCCTCGAGTTCGAGATCACGGCCAACTCGTTCCTGCGCCACATGGTGCGCACGCTCGTCGGGACGATGCTCGAGCGCTCGCCCGAGGAGCTGGCGGCGTTGCTCGAGCCGCGCCCTCGAAGCGAGGCCGGCAAGACGGCCCCGCCCTGGGGCCTCTACCTCGTCTCGGTGCGGTACTAGAACCGGTTAGGCGCTCGGTAGGATCGGCTAGATGGCGACACGCACTCAGAAGGGCGTCCAGAAGCAGCTCGACGACCTGCGCGGACAGGTCGACCACCACCTCTACCTCTACCACGTGCTCGACGAGCCGGAGATCCCGGACGCCGAGTTCGACAGGCTCTTCGACGAGCTAAGGGAGCTCGAGCAGGAGCACCCCGAGCTGATCATCCCCGAATCTCCGACGCAGCGCGTCGGGGCGCCCCCGAGCGACCGGTTCCAGAAGGTCCGGCACCTGACGCCCATGGGCTCGCTCGAGAAGGTGACCGACGACGAGGGCCTGTTCAAGTGGGCGGAGGACGTGCGCAAGCGGCTCGACTCCGACGAACCGGTGGCGTACGTGATCGAGCCGAAGATCGACGGCCTCGCGATCAACCTCACCTACGAGAACGGGCTTCTCGCCCGCGGCGCGACGCGCGGCGACGGCCTCCAGGGCGAGGACGTCACGGTGAACCTGCGGACGATCCCGTCCGTGCCGTTGAAGATGCGCGGCGACGCCCTGCCTTCGATCGCGGAGGTGCGTGGCGAGGTCTATCTGCCGCTGTCCGGCTTCCGCGAGCTCAACGAGCGGGTCGCCGAGCTCGGCCAGAAGATCGCGCCGAACCCGCGTAACGCGGCGGCCGGCTCGCTGCGCCAGAAGGACTCCTCGATCACGGCCTCGCGCCCGCTCGCCGTCTGGGTCTACGGGCTCGGCGCGGCCGAGGGGCTGCAGCTCGACTCGCACTCCGAGACGCTCGAGTGGCTGCGCGAGCACGGCTTCCGCACGAACCCGTTCACCGAGCGGCTCGACACGATCGAGGAGGTTGCGAAGCGCTGCGACGAGTGGGAGCGGCGCCGGACCGAGCTCGACTACGAGATCGACGGGATCGTGATCAAGGTCGACTCGCTCGAGCAGCAGTCGGTCCTGGGCGCGCTCCACCAGCGGCCGCGCTGGGCGCGCGCGTTCAAGTGGGCGCCGATGACCGCGCGGACGAAGCTGCTCAAGATCGCGATCCGCGTGGGGCGGACCGGTGTCCTCAACCCGTGGGCGATGCTCGAGCCGGTCGAGGTGGGGGGAGTCACCGTTTCGAGGGCGACGCTCCACAACGAGGAGGACATCAACCGCAAGAACATCCGCGAGGGCGACCGGGTGATCGTCCAGCGGGCCGGCGACGTGATCCCTCAGATCGTCGGTCCTGCCGGACCTCACGCGAAGGGGACGAAGCCGTTCCGCATGCCGAAAAAGTGCCCGCTTTGCGGGGAGAACGTGATCAAGCCCGAGGGCGAGGCGATGCACCGCTGCCCGAACCGAGCGTGCCCCTCGCGCGGGCTCGAGACGCTCATCAACTGGGTGATGGCAGCGGCCGACATCGACGGCGTCGGCGAGCAGCTCGTGCGCCGGCTGTGGGACCTCGGGCTCCTCCGCTCCCTGCCGGACCTGTACCGGCTCACGAAGGAGCAGCTCCTCGAGCTCGACGGCTTCCAGGAGAAGAGCGCGTCGAACGTCATCGGGGCGATCGAGGCGTCGAAGCAGGTCCCGTTCAGCCGCGTCCTCTTCGGGCTCAACATCCCGGACGTCGGCTGGGTGACGGCGCAGAATCTCTCCCGCCATTTCGGCGGGGTCGATCGGCTGGCGGCCGCCTCGCAGGAGGAGATCCTGGAGGTCGAGGGAATCGGGCCCGAGCGCGCCGAGGCGATCGCCGAGTGGTTCCGCGACAGGGACAACCTCCGGCTCGTCGAGGAGCTGAAAGCGCTCGGCCTGCGCTTCGAGGCCGGTCCCGAGGAGCGGCCGGTCGAAGGGCCGCTCACCGGCTCGACCTACGTGATCACCGGGACCCTCGAGGGCTTCAGCCGCGACGAGGCGCGCCAGGCGCTGGAAGCCAAGGGCGCCAAGGTGGGCGACTCGGTCTCGAAGAAGACGGCCGGCGTGATCGCCGGGGAGAGCCCCGGCTCGAAGCTCGCCAAGGCCGAGAAGCTCGGCGTCCCGGTGCTCGACGAGGCGGCGCTGAAGAAACTACTGCACGGCTAGGACCGTCGCGAACCGGTCCTGCGCTCGCCGGCTCCAGAGCGCCGAGACCGGGTTTCCGTTCTGCAACACCGAGAAGACGTACCGCCCCCTGACGTAGCCGGACAGTGCCGATGCGTTCGCGGTCGTCCCGGTCTTCGCAAGGACGTGGCCGCGGGCCGGCGGCCGGCGCATCCGTTTCGAGAGCGTCCCGTTCACGCCGGCGACCGGGAGCGCGGCGACGAAGGAGGGCCGCATGTCGGGATCGTTCCAGGCGGCCTGCAGGATGGCGGCGATCTCGCGGGCGGTGACGCGATCGAGCAGCGAGAGGCCGGAGCCGTCGGCAATCCGCACCCCGGCCAGCGGCACGCCCGCGTCGGCCAGCGTGCTCCTGACGTAGGCCGCTCCGGCGGCGGTCGTTCCCGGGGTGACCACGAGCGTTCCGAGCTGCTTCAGCAGCAACTCGGCGGTGAAGTTGTCGCTCGCCCGGTCCATCGAGCGCAGAATCGAGGCGAGGGGCGCGGACTCGATCGACGCCAGGGGCAGCTCGTCGCCCCGGTTGACCCCGATGCCCGCTCCGCCCACGACCGTCACGCCCGCCGTGCGCAGCGCATCTCGGAACGCAAGCGCCGCCGACAGCACGGGTCTGCGCGAAGTCCGCCCGCGGTAGACCGCGCGGTCGACGGTCAGCGCCGAGAGCGGCGGCGACTCGTTCACGTAGAACCACGACTTCCAGCCGGGCGCCGTCCGTCGCGCGTCGAAGAACGACTCGTCCCCGAAGACCGCCCCGGTCACGCGCACGATGCCCGCTGCCCGCACCTGCCGCGCGAGCGCAGCCAGCCCTCTGGACGAGAGCGTCGGATCGCCGTGGCCGACGAGCAGGAGGCTGCCGCGCCAGACGTTGCCGTCCTGCTCGCCGTGGCCGACCACGTCCGTCTCGATGCGGAACTCCGGGCCGAGCCCGACCAGTGCGGCGTAGGTGACCGCGAGCTTCTCGTTCGAGGCCGGCGCGAGCGAGAGCGTCCCGTGCCTCGAGAAGACGGTCGTGCCCGTCTGGAGGTCGAAGACGAGCGCCGCCGTTCGCGTGCGAGAGACGTGCGGGACCGCGAGCGCGACCGCCAGCCGCTTCGCCATCGGCGAGGTGTCAGCGCCCGCCGGAGCGGCGAGGACGAGCGCGGCGAAAAGAACGATCGGGAGACGGCGGCGTCCCACCGGCTGCATTGTTCGGAGGATCGACCCGAGCGTCAAGTGTGGGCCTGACCGCGCGCCCGGATAGGCCGAGCGGCCCTTGTCGAGTTGTCGGAAGCCTGCAAATAATCCGCCCGAGGCTCTGTGGCACACGACGCGATTCCAGCCCTGCTGCACGAGATCGACGAGCTCCTCGCCGAGCCGTCGGCATCCGAGGAGCCGGACACCCTGGCCCGGCTCGAGCGCACCCTGACCGACGGCTACGCCCACGCGCTCTCGCTCGAAGCGGAGCAGATCCGGCTCGAGCGGCGGATGTCGGAGCTGGCGGGCGAGCTCAACGAGGGCAATCAGGAGCAGAAGGCGCAGGAGCTCGTCCAGGTCTCGCGTCGGATCTCGCGCGCCCGGACGGAGCTGGAGCGGCTGCGCGGCACGCTCTCACGGCTCCGCGCCCGCGCGACCCACGTGCGCGGCGCCGACTCGTCCGACTAGCCGGCGCCCGCACCACGAGGCGACGCCTCAGACGATCCCGCTTCGGACCGCGTAGACCGCGGCCTGGATGCGGTTCTCGATCTGGAGCTTCATCAGGATGTTCGAGATGTGGTTCTTGACCGTCTTCGGGCTGATGTGCAGCTCCGCGGCGATCATCGCGTTGTCGTTGCCCGCAGCGATCAGCTTGAGGACGTCGAGCTCGCGCTGCGACAGCTCCGCCTGTACTGTCTCCGCGGCCTCCGGCGAGGCCGCCGTGGCGCGAACCTGCTGAAGCACCTTGCCGGCGATCGCCGGCGAGACGAGCGACTCGCCGACCGCCGCCGCCTCGATTCCGCGGATCAGCTCGTCCACCGAAGAGTCCTTGAGCAGGTAGCCGCAGGCGCCCGCGAGGATCGCGTGGAGGACGTCCTCGTCCTGGTCGGAGATCGTCAGAACGAGAACGCGCGTGAGCGGAGCAGTTGCCGCGATCTGCTTGATCGCGTCGACACCCGAGATGCCGGGCATGTTCAGGTCCATGATCACGACGTCCGGGGCGAGCTCGCGCACGAGCCGGACCGCCCCGTCGCCGTCGGCCGCCTCGCCCGCGACCTGTACTCCCCGTTCTTCGAGCAGGTTCCGGAGACCGGTCCGAAACAGGTCGTGGTCGTCGACGAGCAGCACGCGCACGCTCGACGCTTCCCCAGCGCTGGACTCTGCGATCTCGCTCATGACCCCCTTTCGCGCCGGAGTCTAGCGGCGGCGAGATCGTCTAGCCGTGCAGCGTGATCGTGACCGTGCGGCTGCCCCATGCCTGCGCCTGGCGCAGCGTCGGGAACCAGACGTCGATCGAGTTCCCGACCACCGCGGCGCCTGTGTCCGCGGCGATCCCCTCGCCGTAGCCGGGGATGGTCATCCGCGTCCCGAGCGGGATCACGCCGGGATCAACGGCGACGACGCCCCAGCCGACTGGCGCTCCCGACGACGTGTGGCCCGGGAGGGAGTAGGCGGTCGCGCTCACGGTCAACATTCCGTGGGACGAGCCGCCGGTCCCACCGGGCGTCGAAATCTCGGTGAGCTGCCTCGCCTGTGTCTGGATCTCCTGCGCCTTGCGCTCGAGGGCCGAGAGCGCGGCGGCGTTCAGCCGGCGCGTGGCCATGAGCTTCGCGAGATAGGCGGCCCGCTCGGCCCGGGCCTGCTCGATCCCGCGCGTCTCGGCGGCCGCGTCCTCTGCGAGAGAGGTCAGCGTCCGTTCGCGTGAGGCCAGGGCCCGCGCCTCGGCCCGGTAGCGGTCCCGCGCCCGCCGGGTCTGCTCGATCACGAGCCGGTCGGAATCGGCCACGCGGTCGAGTGCGTCGAGGCTGTTCAGGGCCTCTTCGACAGAGCTGGCGCCAAGCACTACCTGGATCGAGTCGTCGCCGCCCTGCTCGTAGATCTCCTGCAGGCGCAGCGCGAGTGCGCGCTGGGCGGCCGCGAGAGAGCGATGCGCGACCGCGAGCCCGTGTACGGCCTCCGTTCGAGCCGCTCGCACCTGTGCGATCCGGAGCCGGAGGTCGACGACGCGGGCGCGGCCGCGGGCGAGCTGCGAGTCCAGCGCATAGACGTCGAGGATCGCGCCGTGCGCGCGGGCCGACAGATCGACGTTCGCCTGCTGGAGCCGCGAGGCGCGCGTGTGAAGGGTCGTCGACGAGTCTGCTGCCACCCTCGAGGGGACGAGGCCGCAGAGCACCAGGAGCGCAGCGAGTGCCGGCCAGACCCGCCGCGTGCGCGTCTCTCGCCGCACGAAGCGGCACCGTAACACAGGACTTTGTGCGGAACGCCCGAACCCGGTGATTGTGAGTCTTTTGTCACTTTCCAGCCATTTGCGACCGTCCGGTCCGCTTGGTAGGGTGCCGTGCTTGTGACGAACCGGCCCCTCTCTGGAGGGCGCCTGTCGAGCATCTTGGTGGGCTTCCGCTCGACCAGACGAAAGGCGCCGGCACTAGTCATCGCATTTACAGCGTTCGTAGCAGCGACCGCTGTTCCAGCGTCGGCTGATTCGGTCGCGTCGAAGCAGGCCGAGGCCCGGAGTGTGCTCGGCCAGATCCAACAGCTCGACGTGAGCCTGGAGCGCGCAGTCGAGGCCTACGACCTCGCCAACATCAGGCTCGCGCGCATCAAGCACGACGAGTCGATGAACAGCCGCAACCTCGTTGTCGCGAAGCGGAGCCTCAAGAACGCGCAGCGCCAGCTCTCCTCGCGCCTGGTCGACCTCTACGCCTCGGAGGGCCAGGACTCGACGCTGGCGGTGCTGCTCGGCTCGTCGAGCCTCGACGACATGCTCAGCCGGATGGACGCGGCCGACCGCGTGTCCCAGCAGGACGCGCTCGTGCTCCGGCAGGTGGTGTCCCTGCGTCGCGAGATCCAGCACCGGCAGCACGAGCTCAAGCACGCGCACGCCGCGCAGGCGACGGTGGTGGCGCAGCGGGCGGCGGCCAGGGCGTCGGTTCAGAGCCAGCTCGGCCAGCGTCGCGCGCTGCTGGGCTCGATCCACGGGGAGATCGCGCACCTCCAGGCCGAGGAGCGCGCGCGGCAGGCAGCACTTCAGCGCCAGGCGGAGCAGCAGGTCGCCTCGCAGCCGCTCGTCACCCTCGGGCAGGGGATCACCCAGGCGATAGGCGCGGGACCGGCTGTGAGCGCGCCGCCGTCGACGCACGGCGGCGTCGTGGGAATCGCGATGCACTACCTGGGAACGCCGTACGTGTGGGGCGGGGCCTCACCGTCGGGATTCGACTGCTCCGGCTTCACGATGTACGTCTACGGGCAGGTCGGCGTCTCGCTCCCGCACAACGCGGCCGCCCAGTACGGGATGGGTTCGGCGGTTTCCCCTGGCGACCTCCAGCCGGGCGACCTCGTCTTCTTCGACGGCCTCGGTCACGTCGGCCTCTACATCGGCGGCGGCAACTTCATCCACGCCCCGCACACCGGCGATGTCGTCAAGATCTCCAGCCTCAGCGGCTGGTACGCGTCGACCTACGTCGGCGCCCGCCGCCTCTAGGAGGCGTACAGCTCGTCGATCTCGCGCGCGAAGTGCTCGGCGCACACGCGGCGTTTCAGCTTCATCGTCGGCGTCACCTCGCCCTCGTCTGCGCTGAAGTCGCGCGGGAGGACGGCGAAGCGCTTGATCTGCTCGAACCGTGAGAGCCCGGCGTTCACGTCGTCCACGATTCCCTGCACGCGCTCCTGGACCTGTCCCGGGGACAGTCCCTCGGCCACGGCCGGATCGACCGTGATCAGCGCGGCCACGCAGGGCCGGCGGTCGCCGACGACGAGCGCCTGCGAGACGAGCGGGGCGGTCTTGAGCGCGTTCTCCAGGTTCTGCGGCGCGACGTTCTTGCCGCCCGCGGTGACGATGATGTCCTTCTTGCGGTCGGTGATGTGGATGAACCCGTCGTCGTCGATCGTCCCGAGGTCGCCGGAGCGGAGCCAGCCGTCCTGGTCGAGCACCTGGCGCGTAGCCTCCTCGTCCTTGTAGTAGCCGGCGAAGACGGTCTCGCTGCGGATGAGAAGCTCGCCGTCTGCGTCCGTACGCACCTCGAACCCGGGCAGCGCGGGGCCGACGCTGCCGAAGCGAAAACGGTCCGGACGGTTCACCGAGGCGGCTGTCGTACATTCGGTCAGGCCCCAGCCCTCGAGGATCAGGATGTCGAGCGCGTGGAGGAGCTCAGCGATCTCCGGCGCGAGCGGGGCGCCTCCGGAGATCCCGACGCGGAGCCGGCCGCCGAGCCGGTCCTTGATCTTCCGGTAGACGAGCTGGTCGGCGATCCGGTGACGGAGCGCGAGCCCTCGCGGCAGCGCGCGGCCCTCCTGACGCAGCGCGCTCGCCTCTCGGCCCACGCCGAGCGCCCAGTCGAGGATGCGCCGCCGCGCGCCGTGCACCTCTGCGAACTGGGCCAGCACGGCCGTGTGCACCTTCTCGTAGAGCCGCGGGACGCTCGGGAGCAGCGTCGGGCGCACTTCCGGCAGCGCCTCCGGGACCCGGAGCGGATCGGGGCAGAAGGCGGTCGTGTAGCCGGTGTGCGCCCCGAGCAGGTGCATCAGCCGGCCGAAGTTGTGGGCCAGCGGCAGGTACAGCAGCATCACGTCGTCCGCGATCGCAAAGCCCTCGATCCCGTCTACGGCCGTGCACATCTCGAAGTAGTTCCGGTGCCGGATCGTGCAGGCCTTCGGCGGCCCGGTCGTGCCCGAGGTGTAGATGAACGTGAAGGGCTCCTCCTCGCCGACAGCTGCCTCGGCCTCGCCGAGCGCGCCCGGATGCTCGGCCGCGAAGGCCCGGCCGCGGGCCCGGAGCTCGTCCAGTTCCGCGAACGAGATCACGTGGCCGAGGCCGAGATCGGAGATCTTCGCCCGCTGCTCCTCGTCCTCGACGAGGACGCCGACCGCATCCGAGTGCTCGAGGATGTAGCGGCAGTCCTTCGGCGCGCTGTTCGCGTAGATGGCGGCGCCGACTGCGCCGATCAGCCCGAGCGCGTAGTCGAACAGCGCCCACTCGAGCGTGGTCTGCGCGAGGATCCCGAACGAGTCGCCCTTGCGGACGCCCAGCGCGAGCAGCCCGTTCGCTAGCTCGTCCACCGCGACGGCCGCTTCCTCCCACGAAACTTCGGCCCAGCCGTCCGGCCCTTCGACGAGGTAGGCGGGGTTCGTCCGGCCGGCGGCGACACCGTCACGCCACAGCCGGCCGATCGTCCGCCTTCGGCCGGCCTGCTCGCCCGGCCTCACCGGTGCCGTTGCAGTGGTCTCGCCCAGGTCTTCAGCTTAGAGCGCCGGTTCCCCGTGCGGAAGGAGGGAAGCGCGGCGCCGCGGCGAATTTGGCCGGTCCCACTAGACTTATCCACAGCCCTGATGCGAACTATCTGGAACGGATCACTCAGCTTCGGCCTGGTCACGATCCCCGTCGGCCTCGCGCCGGCGACGGCGCCGAAGGCCCGCGCGTCGGACGTGTCCTTCCGCACGCTCCACCGCGAATGCAAGACGCCGATCAAGCAGAAGCGCTGGTGCCCGGTGCACGAGCGGGAGGTCTCGGCGGACGAGATCGTCAAGGGCTGGGAGGTGTCGAAGGGGCAGTTCGTGATCGTCGAGGACGCCGATCTCGAGGCGATCGCCGAGCACGACACCTCGCGGGCGATCGCGATCTCGCGCTTCGTGCCGCTGGAGCAGGTCGACCCGCTCTTCTTCGACCGCACGTACTTCCTGGCGCCCTCGAGCGCCGAGGCGCAGCGCCGGCCCTACGTCCTGCTCCTGAACGCGATGAAGGAGACGGGCATGGCCGCGATCGGTCGCATGGTGATCCGCGGCAACGAGAACTTCTGCCTGATCCGGCCGAAGGGCGAGGCGCTCGTGCTCGAGACGCTCTTCCTCGCCGAGGACGTCCGCTCGCAGGCAGAGATCGACGAGGCGGTCGAGGCGATCGACGTCAAGGAGCCGGAGCTCGACCTGGCGCGACAGCTCATCGACAGCCTTGTTGGCACGTGGGAGCCCGAGGAGCTCCACAGCGAGTACCGGCAGAACCTCCGCGAGCTGCTCGAGGCCAAGCTCAAGGGCGAGGAGATCGCGGTGCCGGAGCCGGTCGCCGATGCGCCGGTCATCGACCTGATGGATGCGCTGAAGAAGAGCGTGGCGGCTTCGAAGCGAGGCTCGGGCGACGGGGCCAAGCCGGCCGCCCGCAAGAAGGCTGCGCCCAAGAAGCGCGCAGCAGCCCGGAAGTAGCTCTCTCGAAGGCGCTCGCTTGCGACGCCGACCAGAGAGGCCGTGCCGGCTTTGCCGGCGCGGCCGTCTTAATGCGCTCGCTTGCGACGCCGACCAAAGAGGCCGTGCCGCCTTTGCCGGTGCGGTCGTCTACCAGGCGCTCGCTTGCGACCGGTGCGGGCCGTCCTAATGCGCGGGCGGCAGGGCGCCTAGCGCCTCGAGCTGCGCCTGGAAGAGCGTCTTGTCGATCTTGCCCTGGTAGATCGGGATCCCCTCTTCGACGCAGACCCGGATCACTTCGTTGCGGTCGATCCCGAGCTCCTTGGACAGCTCCTCAGGCGTCAGGTGGTTCGCCATCTCGCTCCTCTCCGGGCATGAAAAAGCCCGCCTCGCGCTCCGCGCAGACGGGCTGCTCACTGCTTCTCCTCTGTGGGGCAGGAATCAGGGGTCCTGCCTCCCCGAGCCGCTCATTCGCTCCGAAGAATAGTCGCGCAACCCGACGGACGCAAAGCACCCACCGCTGAGCGGTGGGTGCAGCTGGGTCAACCCGGTGCCAGCAAGACCCCGAGCGGCGGCTCCTGAAACTGTCGAGTCGCGCGAACGTTCGCAAGGAGGGGGTTGCGTGGGGGAACCAGGGGTTCCCCCACGACGTCGATCGGGGTGCCCAGATTTGAACTGGGGACCTCTCCGACCCGAACGGAGCGCGCTACCAGGCTGCGCCACACCCCGAGCAGGCACAGGTTAGCGCCTGAACAGCCGCCGCAGGCGCTCGCGGAGGGAGACGGTCGGCTCGTTCTTCAGCGCCTCGTCGCGGCGCGTCTGCTGGCGCACCCAGGCCTTGTGGCGGCTCGAGCGCGTGCCGTACTTCGGCTTCCAGTAGAGCGGGCTCATCAGTCGATCGTGCGGATCTGGCGTGAGAGTAGCCCGGCCGCCATGAAGCAGATCGAGATGCAGGCGCCGAGCGCAATGATCGTCCCGGGCGCGGCAAGCGGCGCCAGTGCACCGGCGAGCACCAGCCCGAACGGCGTCAGCCCGAGCGCGCCGAACCAGTCGAGGCTGACGACGCGCGAGAGCATGTGCTGCGGCACGAGCTCCATCAGCATCGTCTCCCAGACGGTGAGTGCGAACCCGATGCAGATGCCGCGCGCGAACGCCGTCGCGGCGGCGAGCGGGTACCAGGGCGAGAGCGCGAAGACGATCACGAGGGCGCTGTTCACGATCCAGATCAGGTACGAGATCAGCCCTCGCCGCCGCTGCGGGTTCACCTGGCCGAAGACGGCGGTGCCGACGAGCATCCCGGCGCCGAGCAGCGAGAAGACGAGGCCGTACGCGCCGACCCCGAGATGGAAGTGCTCGCGCATCAGCTTCGGCGTCAGCACCTGGATCGGCGCCCACTGGAACATCAGTACGAAGGCGAACAGGGTGATCGTGACCCACAGCCAGGGAATGCCCCCGACGTAGCGGATCCCGGCGCCGATCTCCTTGAAGGTTCCTTCGGCCGGCGACCGCTTGGCGCTTCTCGGCCGGGTCGCGTAGACGAAGGCGAAGGAGGCAAGGTACGAGACGGCGTTGAAGGCAAAGACGACCGTCGAGCCCGCGAAGCCGTAGAGGAGCGACGCGACCGCCGGGCCGATCAGGAGGCTCCCCTGGCGGGCCATCCCGAGCAGCGCGTTCGCCGAGCCGAGCACCGGCTCGTCGACCACGAGCGGGATCATTCCGCCGAGCGCGGGCGTGAAGAACCCGGTCGCCAGGCCCTCGACGAAGCCGATCGCGAGCAGCGACCCGAGGCTCAGGTGTCCCATGGCGTCGACGACGGCGAGCGTCCCGATGATCACGAACCGGGCCGCGTCGGAGACCAGCATCAGTGTGCGGCGGTCGTAGCGGTCGGCGAGCGCGCCGCCGACGAGCACAGTCGAGAGCAGGCCGACGCCCTGCAGCATCAGCACGAGACTCAGCGAGCGGGCCGAGCCCGTGAGCGTGAAGGTCCGCCAGCCCAGGGCGACGATGAACGCCGTATCGCCGAGCAGCGAGATCGCCTGGCCGGTCCAAAGCAGGCGAAAGTTGCGGCTGCGGAAGGCTTGCAGCACGCGGGCGCGTGAGGGCGCGGCGGCGGTCGCGTCCATGCGCGAAAGCTATCCTGCTGCCGTGTCAGACCTCCTGCGCGTCGCCTGCGTCCAGCTCACCAGCGGCCCCGACAAGGCGGCGAATCTCGAGAAGGCGGAGCGGCTGGTCGCCCGCGCGGCCGCGGCCGGCGCGGACGTCGTGGCCCTCCCGGAGAAGTGGAACGCGATCGGCTCTCCGGAGGTTCTCCACGCGGCCGCGGAGCCGCTCGAGGGCGGCGAGTCGGTGACGGCGATGGCGGGCTGGGCGCGAGATCACGGGATTACGCTCGTCGGCGGCTCGATCTCGGAACGGCGCGAGGGGCGCGAGAAGCTCTCGAACACGTCGCTCGCGTTCGGCCCCGACGGCGAGCTGCTCGGCGTCTACCGCAAGATCCACCTCTTCGACGTCGAGGTCGGCGGCCACGTCTACCGCGAGTCGGAGGCCGAGGAGCCCGGCGACGAGCCGGTCGTCGTGCGCGGCGAGGGCTGGCCGATCGGGCTGACGGTCTGCTACGACGTGCGCTTCCCGGAGCTGTACCGGATCCTCGCGCTCGAGGGCGCGGAGCTCGTCACGGTTCCCGCGCACTTCACGACGCCGACCGGTAAGGACCACTGGCACGTGCTCATACAGGCGCGGGCGATCGAGAACCAGTTCTACGTGGCGGCGCCGGCGCAGGTCGGCGAGACGCTTCCGCGCAAGCCCGCCTACGGGCGCTCGCTGATCGTCGACCCGTGGGGGATCGTGCTCGCCCAGGCGCCGGACGAGGAGACGGTCATCTGGGCCGAGCTCGACCGCGCGCGGCTGCGCGAGGTGCGCGAGAAGCTGCCCTCGCTGAGGAACCGTCAGGCGGACGCGTACCGCTGGCCGACGCCGGCCTGATCGAGCGCTGGGGCTTGACGCTCGGCGAGCCCTTCGAGGGCGGTTTTGCGTCCGTGGTAGTGCAGGCGGCGGTCACGGCCGCCGGCGAGGAAGCGGTGCTCAAGGTGCAGGACTCGCACCGGGAGAGCGAGTACGAGGCGGCCGCGCTCGAGCTCTGGGACGGCGGCGGAGCGGTCCGGCTGCTCGCGCACGATCCCGAGCGGCACGCGCTGCTGCTCGAGCGCTGCGTGCCCGGGACGCCGCTCTCCTCTGCGGGCCGGGACGAGGCTCTCGGCGTCTTCGTCGAGCTGCTACCGCGCCTCTGGAAGCCGGCGGGGCCGCCGTTCCGGCCGCTTGCTGAGGAGGCAGCGTGGTGGGCCGAGAACCTTCCTGCGGAATGGGAAGCGAACGGAAGGTCATACGAGCGACGGCTCCTCGACGCGGCGCTGGCGGCGCTGCGCGACCTTGCCCCGGCGCAGGGTGACCAGGTGTTGCTACACCAGGACTTGCACGGCGGCAACGTGCTCGCCGCGCAGCGCGAGCCCTGGCTCGTGATCGACCCGAAACCGCTAGCGGGCGAACGCGAGTTCGGGCTTGCGCCCATCGTGCGCTCCAGCGAGCTGGGGGCGACCCGACTCGACGTGCTCCACCGGCTCGATCGGCTCAGCTCCGAGCTCGGCCTCAACCGCGAGCGCGCCAGCGGCTGGGCGCTGGCGCAGACGCTCGCGTGGTCCGGCGGCGGGCGCCACGCGTACCACCTCGACGTCGCCCGCTGGCTCGTGGAGGCGGGCTGATGCTCGAGGCAGTGCTCTTCGACGTCGACTTCACGATCGCCCGCCCGGGCCCTGAGCTCGGGCCCGAGGGCTACCGGCGGCTCGGTGCGCGCTTCGGCCTCGACCTCGACCCGGCCCGCTACGGCGAGGCGCGCCAGAAGGCGGTCGAGGGAATCAGGCGCCACCCCGAGCTCGAGCACGACGAGGAGATCTGGGTTGCGTTCACCGAGCGGATCATCCGCGGAATGGGCGGCGACGCAGACTCCGCTTACGGATGCGCCGTGGCGATGACGAGGGCCTGGGAGCACGCCGAGCACTTCGAGCTCTACGAAGACGCGCTACCGGTGCTCGCGGACCTGCGGGCGCGCGGGCTCAAGCTCGGGCTCGTCTCGAACACGGGGCGGAACCTCGAGGAGTTCGTCGCGCACCACCGGCTGGACGTCGACGCGGCGCTCGGCTCCGGCGTGTTCGGCCGCACGAAGCCGCACCCGGCGATTTTCCAGGAGGTGCTGCAGCGGCTCGAGGTTGGGCCGGCCGACGCGTCGATGGTCGGCGACTCGCCCGAGGACGACATCGACGGCGCCCGGGCCGCCGGGATCGAGGTCGCGTTCCTGCTCGACCGAGACGGCCGCTACCCGGAGCTCCCCGACCGCCTCCCGGATCTCTACGCGCTGCCGGCGGCGCTCGGGCTTCGGCCCAGCTGAGCCGCCGCTTCCTCGAGCGTCGCCACGGGGCCGACGCTCACGTCCTCGCCGTCGAACAGCTCGAGCCAGGCGGCGAGCGGCTTCGTCGCGAACGTTTCTGCGAGCTCCTCGGCCAGCGGCTCCTGGTCGGAGCTCCACTGGCGCTCGACCAGCTCCGGCCGGCCGATCAGCTCGCACAGGCGGTGAAAGAACGTCGGCTCGAGCGCCGCGACGGTCAGGTAGCGGCCGTCGGCGGTGCGGTAGATCCGGTAGCACGCGAGCCCGCCTGTGAGCAGGCGCGGGATCGGCTCGCCGCCGAGGCGGTGTGTCGCGAGCCGGTGAGAGCCGTGGGTCAGGGAGACCGTGATCCGCTGCCCCTTGCCCGTGCGCGCTCGCTCGAGGAGGGCCGCCAGGATCTCCGCGACCGCTGCGAGGCCGCCGGCCGCGAGGTCGGCGATCTGGATCGGCGGCAGCGCGGGCGCGGTGTCCTCGAGCAGTCCGGCCCAGCCGAGGTAGTTGAGGTCGTGGCCGGCACGCGGGTCGTCGGCGCCGAAGCCTGTGAAGGAGCAGTAGACGACGGTCTCGGGCAGGTCGCCGGGGCCGACGCCGAGGCGCTCGACGACGCCGGGCCGGAAGCTCTCGAGCACGACGTCCGCCTGCGCGCACAGGGCGCGGCCCCGCTCCGCGTCTAGCTTGAGGTCGATCTCGACCGATTCCTTGCCCTCGTTCAGGGCCTCGTGCCAGGCCGGCGCGAGCTCGCGCAGCGGGTCTCCGCCTGGCGCCTCGAGCCGCACGACGCGCGCCCCGAGGCGCTGCAGCTCGCGGCTTGCGAACGGGCCCGGAAGGTAGCGCGAGAGGTCGACGACGAGGTGGCCGGCCAGGGGTTCCACTTCCGTCGAAGCTACTACACTCAGTCGGCCTTGCCGGACCGCTCGAACCAGGGGGACAAGCGCCGGCTGCTCCTCGACGCGGCGGTGCGGGTGTTCGCGCGGAAGGGCTATCACGCCGCCCGCGTCGGGGACATCGCTTAGATGGCGGCTACGCAGACGTCCGAGGCGCTCGTGGCCGGGCCGCCCGTCAGGCGCCGGCTCCTGTGGACGCTCGGGCTGGGAGCATTTGGCCTCGCGTTCTCGCTGACGACGACCGCGGCGTACCTGCCCCCGCTGCTCAGCCGCTTCACCGAGTCCGGCGGGTTGATCGGCGTGATCCTCGGCGCGGAGGGGATCTTCGCGCTCCTGATCTCGCCCGTGATCGGCCCGTGGAGCGACACGTTCCACACGCCGATGGGCCGGCGCCGGCCGTTCATGCTCGTCGCGCTCGGCCCGATGGGCTTCTGCCTGTTGCTGATGCCGTTCATGCCGAACCTCTGGACGACGGTCGTGATCGTCCTCGGGTTCTTCTTCGCCTACTACGTGTACGAGCCGCCCTACCGCGGGCTCTACCCGGACGTGCTGCCGCCGGCGGTGTTCGCACGCTCCCAGGGCGTTCAGCACATCTTGCGCGGGATCGCGATCGGCGCCGCGCTCGTCGGCGGCGGGCTCCTCTTCAAGGTCTGGCGCCCGGCGCCGTTCCTGCTCGCGGCGGTGCTGACGACGCTCGCCTGCGGGCTGACCGTCCGGCTCGTGCGCGAGGACGGTGGCCACGGCCGGGTCTTCGAGGGCGTCTCCGCCTACGTCAGGCGTAGCTGGCACATCTTCCGGGAGAACGGCGATGTGCGGCGCTTCCTGATCGCGAACTCGCTCTGGGAAGGGGCGTTCGCCGCAGCGCGCACGTTCGTCGTGCTGTACGTCATCGAGGGGCTCAACCAGTCGAAGGTGATGTCGTCGGCGGTTCTGGGAGCCGTGGCGGTGGGCTACGTGATCGCGGCCATGGCGGCGGGGCGTCTGGGCGACCGCTTCGGGCTCGCGCGCGTGAGCTTCTTCGCGTCATTCGTATACGGCGGCGGATTCATGGTCGCCGGGCTCGCGTCCCACTGGCACGACTGGTTCTTCGCGCTGATCATGCCGGTGTCGATCGCGGGCGGGACGGTGATGACCCTGGCGTGGGGGCTCCTCTACAAGATCGTGCCCGAGGAGCATCGCGGCGCTGCCTCGGGGCTCGCGACGACGACGAAGGGGATCGGCATCCTGGTTGGGGCGCCGCTCGCCGGGCTCTCGATCGACCTGGCGCGACCGCACTTCCCCGCCACAGAGGGCTACCAGGTGTTGTGGCCGATCTGCGGCGTGATGATCCTGGCGGCGATCCCGCTCCTCGTCCGGCTCATGGAGATCGAGCCGCAGGTGGAGGTCGAGACGCCGGTGGTCTGACCCCGCCGAGAGGCGGGCCGCACCGGCCCTTCCGGCCGTGTCCGAGGGACAGTCCCTCGGACACGGCCGAAACGGCCACTTGCCAAGAAGGTGTGCCCTCGTTGCAGTGATCCGGTTCCAAAGCGACCGCAGATCTCGGCAGGCGAACTACATTCGCAGGATCGTGCCGCGCGGACGGAGAGGCGACCTACCCGACGGGCTCTTCCACGTGACGAGCCGTGGCGTGGCGAATTCGGAGATCTTCCGTGACGACTTCGACCGCGCTGCGTTTCGCGAGCTGCTGATCAGGGCGGGAGAACGCTTCGCGCTGCGGTTCGACGCCTGGTGTCTCATGACCACCCACTTCCACATCGTGGCCGCGGCCACGCAGCCGGCGCTGTCAAGAGCAATGCACCGGCTGAACGGGCTGTACGCGCAGCGATTCAACCGGCGCTACGAGCGAAGCGGTCATCTCTTCGAGAACCGGTTCTCCGCGCGCGTGCTCGATTCCGAGAAGCATTGGGAGAACGCCTGCAGGTACGTCCTCGACAACCCGGTCGACGCGGGGCTTTGCGCCAGCGCCGGGGAGTGGCCCTGGTCGGGCGGCCTCTTTCGCGCAGTTCGGTGAGCGGACCGGCTGTTTCAGCCATGTCCGGGGGACAGTCCCTCGGACATGGCCCAAGAGGACGCTCGAGGGTTCGTCAGCCGCTGGTCGCGACCGCGTCTTGGCGGTGGACGGAAGCGAGCGCCGGCGCCCAGGAGCACAGCGGCGACACGGCCCCGTCTCGTCCGTTCAGCTGCCGGTAGCCGAGCGCGTGCTCGGCCTGCATCAGCTTGTGGATCTGCGTCGTCCCCTCGTAGATGATCGGCGCTCGCGCGTTCCGGAAGTAGCGCTCGATCCCGTACTCCGACGAGTACCCGTACGCCCCGTGCACCTGGATCGCGAGATGCGCCGCGCGGAAGGCCGACTCGGTCGCATGCCACTTGGCCAGAGACGTCTCCCGCGTGTTGCGCCGGCCCTCGTTCTTCATCCAGGCCGCCTGCATGACGAGCAGCTTCGACGTCTCGTACCCGAGAACCATCTCCGCGATCATGTCCTGCACGAACTGGTAGCGGCCGATCGCCTGCCCGAACGTCTCCCGCTCGCGCGCGTACTCGACCGACCGCTCGAGACACGCGCGGATCACGCCGCAGGCACCGGCTGCGACCGTGAACCGCCCCTGGTCGAGCCCGTACATCGCGATCTCGAACCCCTGGCCCTCCTCGCCGACCAGGTTGTCAGCCGGTACCTCCACGTTCTCGAAGAAGAGCTCGCCGGTCGAGCCGGCCCAGACGCCGAGCTTGTTCTCCGTCTCCCGCGTGGAGACGCCCGGCCACGAGCGCTCGACGATGAACGCCGACATCCCCTTGTGCTTCGCCGCGGGGTCGGTCTTCGCGATCACGAGCTGGTGGTCGGCGACGGTCGCGTACGAGATCCAGTTCTTCTGGCCGTTGAGGACGTACGTGTCGCCCTCGCGGCGGGCCGTCGTGCGCATCGAGGCGACGTCCGAGCCCGCGCCCGGCTCGGTCAGCCCGAAGCAGGCGAGCCTTTCGCCCCGGGCCTGCGGCGCGAGGTAGCGCTGCTTCTGCTCCTCGCTCGCGTACTGAAGCAGCGCCAGCGAGTTCAGCCCCACGTGCACCGAGATCAGCGTCCGGAAGGCGGCCTCGCCGCGCTCGATCTCCTCGCAGACGAGCGCCTCGGCGACGAAGTCGAGACCGGCGCCGCCGTACTCCTCCGGGATCACGACTCCGAGCAGCCCGAGCTCGGCCATTCCCTCGATCACGCCGAGGTCGAGACGGTGCTCGATGTCGTTCTCGATCGCGTTCGGAAGGACGCGCTCGTCGACGAACGAGCGCACTGTCTCCTGAATCAGGCGCTGTTCATCGGTAAGGTCGAACTCCATGGCAGAGAGTCTATGGAAGCGCTTCGCCGAGCTTCCCCTCGAAGTCGACTCGTACGAGCTCGAGCGGCTGGAGCGGCCGGTCACGCGTGGCTTCACGCGCGTCACGACCGTCGTGCACCTGCGCGGCGGCGGGGAGGAGGGGGTCGGCGAGGACGTCACCTGGTACGCGGAGCACCACGACCGCGAGCAGGCCGCCGGCGCGGTCCTCCCGCTCGCGGGCGCGTGGACGCTCGACGGCTTCTCGGACACCCTCGAGATGCCCGACCCGCACCGCCGCTGGGCCTACGAGAGCGCCGCCCTCGACCTGGCACTCAGGCAGGCAGGCGTCTCGCTGGCCGAGTTCACCGGACGCGAGCCGCGGCCCGTCGGCTTCGTCGTCTCACCCGGCCTCGGCGACCCGCCGAGTGCCGAGGTGATCCGCCGCTGGCTCGAGCTCGACTCTGATCTCCGTTTCAAGCTCGACCCCGCGAGCGACTGGAGCGACGAGCTGATCGCCGAGCTCGCCACGACAGGCGCCGTGGTCACGGTCGACCTCAAGGCGTACTACCGGTCCGAGGGCGACCCTCCGCCCGACCTCGACCTCTACCGGCGTGTGGCCGAGGGCTTCCCCGACGCGTTCATCGAAGATCCCGCGCTCACCGCCGAGACCGACCTCGTGCTCGAGCCGCACCGCGAGCGTGTCACCTGGGACGCGCCGATCCACTCGGTCGAGGACGTGGAGCAGCTGCCGTTCCCGCCGCGCACGCTCAACTCCAAGCCGTCCCGCTTCGGCCACCTGCGGGAGCTGCTCGCCTTCCGCGACCTCTGCGAGGAGCGCGGCATCGGCCTCTACGGCGGCGGGATGTTCGAGCTCGGGCCGGGGCGCGGCCAGATCCAGTACCTCGCGTCGCTCTTCCACGCCGACGCGCCGAACGACGTCGCGCCGCGCGCCTACAACGAGCCCGAGCCGCTCCCCGGCCTCCAGGGGAGCCCGCTCGAGCCGGCCCCGGCCGCCGTGGGGTTCCGGTGGGGCGAGGCCGACGCTACGATTTGACTGATCAGTCAATCAGCGAGGCGAACGTGGCTACCGCAGAGGCAATCGGCACCGGCATCTCCTTTGCGCTGACCGAGGAACAGCGTTCCCTGCGCGAGCTAGCGCACGAGTTCGCCGAGCAGCGAGATCCGGCCGAAGTCGGCGGAGTACGACGAGCACCAGACGCACCCGGCCGACGTGATCTCGAAGGCGCACGAGGTCGGGCTGATGAACCCGCACATCCCCGAGGAGCTCGGCGGCGCGGGCCTCGGGGCGATCGAGGGCGCGCTGATCGGCGAGGAGCTCTGCTGGGGGTGCTCCGGGATCGGAACCTCGATCATCGGCAACGTTCTCGGCGCGCTGCCCGTCCTGCTCGCCGGCACCGACGAGCAGAAGCGCGACTGGCTGCCGCCGCTGCTCGAGGAGCCGATCCTCTGTGCGTTCGCGCTGACCGAGCCGGGCGCGGGCTCCGACGTCTCCGCGATCCAGACGACCGCCGTTCGCGACGGCGACGACTACGTCCTGAACGGCTCGAAGATGTTCATCACGAACGCCGGTCACGCATCGTGGCTGGTCGTGTTCGCCTCGACCGACCGGGAAGCCGGCCATCGCGGCCTCACGGCCTTCGTCGTCCCGACCGACACGCCCGGCGTGACGGTCGAGAAGCACCTGGACAAGATGGGCCAGCGGGCGACGGACACCTCCGCGGTCGCGTTCCAGGACGTTCGCGTGCCCGCGGCGAACCGGCTCGGCGAGGAAGGGGAGGGCTTCAAGCTCGCGATGCGGACGCTCGACAGCACGCGGCCGGGGACAGCGTCCGGCGCGGTCGGCGTCGCGCGGGCCGCCTTCGAGCACGCGGTCGCGTACTCGCGCGAGCGTGTCCAGTTCGGCCAACCGATCGCGATGAACCAGGGCGTCAACTTCCTGATCGCGGACATGGCGGCCGAGATCGAGGCGGCGCGGCTGCTCTGCTGGCAGGCGGCGTGGCTGCTCGACCAGGGGAAGCGAGCGACGCTCGAGTCGTCGTACGCGAAGCGGTTCGCGGCCGACACCGCGATGAAGGTCACGACCGACGCCGTCCAGATCTTCGGCGGCTACGGCTACATCAAGGAGTTCCCGGTCGAGAAGCTGATGCGCGACGCGAAGCTGTTCCAGATCTACGAAGGCACCTCGCAGATCCAGCGGCTCGTCATCGCAGCGAGATCTTCCTACCACGCGGAGACTAGGTCCCTCGTGACGATTGAGATCGACCTCTCGGGACGGGTTGCGCTCGTCACCGGGGGTTCGAGGGGACTTGGGCGAGCCGACGCGCTGACGCTCGCGCGCGCCGGAGCGGACGTCGTGATCGCGGACATCCAGGTCGAGTCCGACGCGGGCACGGAGGCGGAGCGGTACGGCGTGCTGGCACAGGCGGCTCGGGCGCAGGGGCTCGTCTACACCGAGCAGACGGCCGAGGAGATCCGCGCGCTCGGGCGGCGGGCGCTTGCGGTCCGCTGCGACGTGACGGAGCGCGAGCAGGTCGAGGCGACCGTCGCGCGCGCGACCGAGGAGCTCGGTGCGGTCGACATCCTGGTCGCGAACGCGGCGACGCTCGACCACGTCGCGCGGCTCGAGCAGCAGTCGCCGGAGCTCTGGGAGCGCGACCTGCGGGTCAACCTGACCGGCGTCTTCAACTGCGCGCAGACGGTCTGGCCGGGGATGGTCGAGCGGGGGTGGGGGCGCATCGTGACGATGGCGTCCGTGGCCGGCACGCTCGGCGGGTTCGGCCAGGCGAGCTACGCGACGACCAAGGCCGGCGTGATCGGGCTGACGAAGACGCTTGCTCTGGAGGGCGCGCGGCACGGGATCACGGCCAACGCGATCGTGCCGGGCATCATCGGCACCGAGGCGTTCGGCTTCGGAAACCCCGAGATGAACGAGCGGATGGTGCGGAGGACGGCGCTGCGGAGGGTCGGCGAGCCGCAGGAGGTCGCAAACGCGATCGCGTTCCTCTGCTCCGACCTGGCTGCCTACGTGACGGGCGTCGCGCTCGAGGTCAGCGGCGGGATCGAGCTCTTCACGTTCTAGCCCAACGTCTCGATCATCTCGATCAGCTCCTCACGGCGGTAGCCGTGCTTGCGCGCGAACTGTACGAGCTCCTTCGTGCGGGCGAGCACGGCGCCCTGCTGCGGCGTTCCGGCGACGGTCACGCCTCGCCCGCGGCGGAACTCGAGCAGCCCTTCGTCCCGCAGGATGCGCAGGGCGCGCAGGACGGTGTTGGTGTTCACGCCGAGCACCGCTGCGAGGTCCCGCGCCGGCGGGAGACGCTCGCCCGGCCCTGCCTCTCCGTCCGCGATCGCCCGGCGGATCTCGGCCGCGACCTGCTCGTGCAGCTGGAGCGATTCCGCCCGGTCGATCCTGACATCCAGCATGGTGCTACCAAGCGTAGCTTTATCGAGCGCGGATTGCCAGGCGTAGGCTCCGCCGCGTGACAGGCGCCATCTCGTTCCAGCCCACGGACGAGCAGCGCGAGCTGCAGCGGCTCGCGCACGAGTTCGCCGAGCGTGAGCTGCGCCCGATCGCGGCCGAGTGGGACGAGCGGGAGGAGTTCCCGCCCGGGCTCCTCGCGCAGGCTGCGGCGCTCGGCCTGACCTCCTACGCAATCCCGGAGGAATACGGGGGCGGCGGCGTCGACGCGGTCACGTCGGCCCTCATCGCCGAGGAGCTCTCGTGGGGCTGCGCGGGCCTGGCCGGCGGGATCCAGGCGACGATGTTCCCGGTCCGACCGCTGCTCTCGTTCGGCAGCGACGAGCAGCGCGGCCGCTACCTGCCCTTACTTGCGTCGAAGGAAGGCACGACCGCCGCGATCGCGTTCACCGAGCCGCACGCCGGCTCCGATCTCGGCGCGATCCGCGCCGAGGCCCGCCGCGACGAGGGCGGCTACGTCCTCGGCGGAGAGAAGTGCTACGTCACGAACGGCGGCGTCGCCGACCTCACGCTGGTGTTCGTCAAGCTCGACGGGGCGCTCACCGCGTTTCTGCTCGAGAAGGACGATTCTGGCGTCACGGCCGGCCGCGAGGAGCGGAAGCTCGGCCTGCGCGCGTCGTACACCGGCTCCGTGCTGATGGACGAGGCGCGCATCCCGGCCGACCGGCTGCTAGGCGAGGAGGGACAGGGGCTCGAGATCGCACTCGACTTCTTCGCCGCCTCGCGGCCCCAGGTGGCCGCGGCCGCGGTGGGCCTCGCACGGGCCGCGTTCGAGTATGCGGTCGAGTACGCGCGCGGGCGCGAGGCCTTCGGACGCCCGCTGCTCGCGCGCCAGGGCGTCTCGTTCAAGCTCGCGGATGCAGCGATGGAGATCGAGGCGGCGCGCCTGCTCGTCTGGCGCGCCTGCGAGGCGGTGGACCGGGGCGAGGACGCCGGCCTGTTCGGGTCGTACGCGAAGGCATTCGCGGCCGACATTGCGATGCGGGTGACGACCGACGCGGTGCAGGTGCTGGGCGGCGCCGGGATCATGCGCGACCACCCGGTCGAGAAGTGGATGCGCGACGCGAAGGTCTTCCAGATCGTCGAGGGGACCTCGGAGATCCAACGCCAGGTGATCGCGACCTACCTCCGGGGCCTGGAAACCGGCGTGGAGCGCGGCCGGCGCCGCTAGACTGCACGGCTTGCGGGTGGAAGCAGGTTCTAGCGCCGTCCGGATGCGGAGCAGCCGGCGCGCCAGGTCTCGCCGGTTGCTCGTTCAGCGTCTGCTCGCGCTCATAGCTGTCGTCGTCCTCGTCGGGGTACTACTCGGCCTGGCGTTTTCCGGCTCCCCTGACCGGATCGCGGGCGGTGTCCAGGTCGCGGGCGTGAGCGTCGGAGGGCTGACCGCGGACGAGGCGACGGCAAGGCTCCAGGCACGTGCCCGCGCGGTCGCGGACATCCCGGTCGTCTTCACTGCCGAGGGCCACACCTGGCGTCTCCGCGCGGCGGACCTCGGCGTCGAGGCCGACTGGGCCGCCGCGGTCAAGCTCGCGCAGCAGCAGGGCGAGGGCGTCCCGCCGCTTCGCGGGC
This sequence comes from uncultured Actinomycetes bacterium, assembly GCA_963716865.1. GTDB lineage: Bacteria > Actinomycetota > Thermoleophilia > Gaiellales > Gaiellaceae > AC-32. The sequence continues at coordinate 644,373 of CAVQUF010000004.1, read as the reverse complement.
TGCGGCGCGTGGGCATCCGGTTCTTCGGCGCGGACGTGTCGCCGCCGACGCGCGTGTGGCAGCGGGCGCTGCGGTACGAGGTGGCGCGTATGAGCCGCGCCGTCGGCACCCCGCACCGCGACGCCGCGATCGTCCTGCAGGGGCTGCAACCCTCCGTCGTCCCCGGGCACATCGGCCGCGCGCTCGACAGCAAGATGGCGGGAATGGCGATCGCGCAGGCGCTCGCCGGCCTCGAGCGCGGGCAGCCCGTCGCGCTCCCGGTCGAGGTCGATCGCCCGAAGGCGACCGCAGCCGACCTCGGACCGGTGGTCTCCCAGGTGCGGACCGCGCTCTCCCGCCCGATCAAGATGAGCCTCGGCCGCTCGTCCTGGTGGCTTCCGCCCGGGCAGCTCGCGACGCTGCTCGCGCTCCCTCACGGCGGCGCCCACACGCTCGCGATCGGCGGGACGGCCGCGACCGGGTACTTCAAGCGGCTCGGCCACGGGGTCGGGCGGCCTCCGCGTGACGCCACGTTCCGCGTGCTCGAGAGCGGCGGCGTGGCCGTCGTCCCGTCCCGGCCCGGGCGCGTGGTCGACGTGCCGGCCACGCGCAAGCACATCCTCTCGGCCGCGCTCTCGCCCGCCCGCCGGAGCGCGCGCGTGATGGTGATCTCGCAGGCCGCCAACCGCTCGACCGCCCAGGCGCAGGCGATGGGCATCACGACGCGCGTCAGCCGCTACGAGACGATCTATGGGGGCGACCCGAACCGGATCCACAACGTCCAGCTCGTCGCGCGCCTGATCGACGGGAAGGTGATCGCGCCGGGAGCGACGTTCTCCTTCAACCACGCGACCGGGGCGCGTACGGCCGACAAGGGCTTCCTCGAGGCACCGGTGATCATCAACGGCGAGGTGACGACCGGCCTCGGCGGCGGCGTCTGCCAGGTCTCGACGACCGTCTTCAACGCCGCGTACGAGGCCGGTCTGAAGATCACCGACCGGACGAACCACGCGCTCTACATCAGCCACTACCCGCAGGGGCGCGACGCGACGGTCGACTACCCGGACGTCGACCTGCGCTTCGTCAACGACACGGCGCACTGGCTGCTGCTCAGGACGTTCGTCGGGTCGTCCTCGCTCGTCGTGGACCTCTACGGCGCACCGATCCACCGTCGCGTGGTCAGCCAGACGCGCCCGCTGGTCGAGACCGGGCCGCCGCCGGTCAAGAAGATCCTCGACGCGACGCTCTACAAGGGCGTGACCGTCGTCGACGAGAGCGGCGAGCCCTCGCGGTCGACGAGCGTGCGCCGGCTGGTCTACGCGCCGTCGGGGAGCCTGCTCTACGACAACACGTGGTACTCGTCGTACCGCGGCGAGCCGCGCGTCGTCCGCGTGGGGACGAAGCCGAGGGCGAAGCAGCCGCCGCCGAAAAAGGGGCCGAGCGGCCCGAGCGGGCCCAGCGGGCCGACCGGGCGCGTCAGCTCTCCGCGCTAGCGATCTCCTCGGCCAGCCAGGCCGGTACACGCGTCGGCCGGTGCGTGCCCGCGTCGACGCAGGCGTGACGCGTCCACCCGTCCGCGACCGCCTCGCCGTCGCGCTCGACCGCGTAGTCGAAGCGGAAGCGGGCGCCGCGAAGCTCGCCGCAGGCGCAGCGGACCGTCAGGCGCTCGTCGAAGCGGGCGGGAAGGAGGTAGCGGACGTGCGCCTCGACCGTCAGCGCCTCGACCCCATCCGCTCGCAGCCCCGGGTAGCCGCCGCGGAAGCGGGCCAGGTAGTCGATACGCGCCATCTCGAACCAGACGAGGTAGACGGCGTTGTGCGCGATGCCCTGGGCGTCGGTCTCCGCGAAGCGCACGCGCACCTCGGTCTGGAAGCGGAAGTCCACGGCGAATAGCTTCCTACAATCGCCGCTGATCGCGTTGACGATGCACGAGAACGAGCTCCCGACGGACGCCGCGCTGGTGCGGCGGCTGGTGGGCGTGCAGTTTCCGCGCTGGCGGGACCTTCCCGTCGAGCACGTGCCCTCGAGCGGCACGGTCAACGCGCTCTACCGGCTCGGGGACGAGATGGTCGTGCGGCTGCCCCGGATGGACTGGGGAGCAGGCGGCGTGGCGAAGGACTTCGCGTGGCTGCCCAGACTGGCGCCGCTGCTCCCGGTGCCGGTCCCGGTGCCGATCGCGAGGGGTGCGCCTGCCGAGGGGTTCCCGTGGGAGTGGGGGATCTACCCGTGGCTCGAGGGCGAGCATCCGGACGGTGACGGCGGCTCTGACGCGGAGTCGCTGGCCCTGAGCCTGGCCGCGTTCGTCGAGGCGCTGCGCGGCGTCGAGATCGCCGGAGGACCGCCGTCCCGCCGTGGCGCGCCGCTGGCGGAGGTGCAGGACGAGCAGGCCCGCGCCGCGCTCCTCCAGCTCGACGGGCTGATCGACGGCGCCGCCGCGACCGCTGCCTGGGAGGCGGCGCTCGCGGCGCCGCAGTGGGACGGGCCGCCGGTCTGGATCCACGGCGATCTGCTGCCCGGCAACCTGCTCGTCCGCGAAGGGCGCCTGACGGGCGTGATCGACTGGGGCAGCGTGGGCGTCGGCGACCCTGCGTGCGACATGGTGGCCGCCTGGGGAGCGCTGCCGGCCGATGCGAGAGAGGTCTTCCGGGCAGCCCTGGACGTCGACGACGCGACCTGGGCGCGCGGGCGGGGCTGGGCGCTCTCGATCGGCCTGATCGCGCTTCCCTACTACGTGGACACGAACCCGGTGTTCGCCGCGACCGCCCGTCTGCTGATTCGCGAGGCGCTGGCGGATCACGCGGGGAGGGGCTGAGCGTGGAGCTCGCCGAGCTGATCCGGCAGCGGCAGCCCTGCGTCGTCCTGACGGGGGCGGGCGTCAGCACAGAGAGCGGCATCCCCGACTTCCGCTCGCCGACCGGCCTCTGGGCGAGCTTCGACCCGCTCGAGTACGGCTCGATCGACGCGTTCCGCCGCGACCCGGTCAAGGTGTGGAGCTTCTACAAGCCGCGCGTGGCGATGCTCATCGAGGCCGAGCCGAACGCCGCTCACCTGGCGCTCGCCGAGCTCGAGCGGCTCGGCTTCGTCCAGGCGGTCGTGACGCAGAACATCGACCTCCTGCACGAGCGCGCCGGGAGCCGGGAAGTCGTCGAGGTGCACGGCTCGATCCGAACCTCGACCTGCCCCGGCTGCGGCGAGAGCTACGCGCTGGCACGCGTGCTCGACCTGCTTGCCGAGGCCGACGCGCCCGCGTGCCCGTCCTGCGGCGACATCCTGAAACCGGACGTCGTCTTCTTCGGCGAGCTCCTGCCGGCGGCGGCCATGGACCGCGCGTACGAGCTCGCGCGAGGCGCCGGCGTGCTCCTCGTCGTCGGCTCGGCGCTCGAGGTCTATCCGGTCGCGGGCCTGCCGCTCGAGACGATCCGCGCGGGCGGCGAGCTCGCGATTGTCAACCGCGGCCCGACCGCCTTCGACGGGCAGGCATCGCTGCGCGTCGACGGCAGCGCGGGCGAGGTGCTTCCGGAGGTTGTGGCCGAGCTGCGCGGCTAAGGCGCTCGCTTGCGACGCCGACCAAAAGAGGCCGTACCGGCTCTGCCGGTGCGGCCGTCTTTATGTCTCGCTTGCGACGCCGACCAAAAGAGGCCGTACCGGCTCTGTCGGTGCGGCCGTCTTTATGCCGCGGCGCGCTTGAGCGGGCGCTCGTCGAGCACCTGCCGGCACTTCGTGCACACGGTTCGCTCGACCTCGTACGGGACCCCGAGCCGCTGCACCATCGCGTAGGTGAGGGCGGGGTTGTGCTTGTGGGGGCGGGAGCGCCGGTGTGAGAAGAGCTGGGACATCGTCCTCGATTTCAGGGTAGTGATCGATTCGGAAGCTACGACGCCAAAAAGGGTGAGGAAGTTGTGCCGATCTGGTAACCCCGGCCGGGTCGTGCGCAAGGCGCTCGCTTGCGACGCCGACCAGGGGAGGTCGTGCCGGCTTTGCTGGCGCGACCGTTTAGTCTCGTCGGGATGCGACACCGGCGTCTCCTCTTCTTCGTTTCGTTGCCGGCGGCATGTCTCCTCGCCGCCTCCTGCGCGACCGCGCACGGCGGGTTTGGCGGCGGGCGCTCAGCGACGGCCCCGGGCGCGCACTGCCGGAGCGGGTCGGCCGCGCCGGTCGGCTCCGGCCGGATCGCCGTGGCCGCCATCGTCCGCAGGCATGCGCGCGCCTACCGCCGCCCGGGGCGAAGGCCGTTCGCGAGCTTCCGGCGCCTGAACCGGAACGAGTTCCCGACGATCTTCCGCGTGCTCGCCTCCGTGCGTCGCCGAGACTGCAGCCCGGCCTGGTACCGCGTCCAGCTACCCCTTCGGCCGAACGGCGTCACGGGGTTCGTCCGGGCGAGTGCAGTCGGCCTCGGCCGGGTCCGGACCCGGATCCGGGTCGACGTCTCGGCCCGGCGGCTCACGCTCTTCCGCGACGGGCGGCCCGTCCTGCGAACCGTCGTCGCGGTCGGCTCGCGGGCGACGCCCACCCCGACCGGGAGCTACTACGTCAACCAGCGGCTCGTCCCGGCGAATCCGTCTGGCCCGTACGGCCCCGCCGCGCTCGGGATCTCCGCGTTCTCCAACGTCCTCACGCACTGGGCCCAGGGCGGGCCCGTCGCGATCCACGGCACGAACGAGCCCTCGTCGATCGGCCGCGCGGCCTCGAACGGCTGCATCCGCGTCCGCAACCGTGTGCTGAGACGGCTGTTCGCCTCGACACCGGCCGGCACCCCGGTCACGATCGCTCCGTGAGCCGTCGGCGCATGCGTGACGACGCGGCGCGCGGCCGTCGCCGCTAGCCTGGAGCGAGCGTCTAGTAGGGTCCGGGCCGACGAAAGGCGGAGACGAGTGGCCGAGCGCAAACAGGATCTCAAGCAGGACCTCATAGGGTTGCTGACCGACCGCGGCGAGGACGTTGTCGGGAAGATCGCCGAGCTGCCCGCGACCCAGCGGGTGGTCGAGATGGCCAAGGAGCTCAGGGAGCGCGTCGACGACCTCCAGAAGAAGGTGCGCGGGATCGATGAGCTCGAGAAGCGCGTCGCAGCCCTCGAGCGCAGGGTCGCGAAGCTCACCGGCCAGGGCGGCGGAAGAAAGGCGACGACGACCAGGCCGAAGGCGAAGCCCAAGCCCAAGCCGAAGGCGAAGCCGAGCGGGAGCAGCTAGCCGGGGACGCGCAGGCGGAGCGCCTGTGCGGCCACCTCGAAGCGGACCGGCGTCGTGCCGGGCTGCTCGCCGTCCAGCTCGACCGGGAGCGGCTCGGGCGCGTTGATCTCGACCGAGGCGCCCCGCAGCACCTCTGCCTTGGGGTGCGGCAGGTGGCGGCCGCGGTAGGTCTTGGGGAGCGTGAGGAGCAGGTCGCGCTTCGTCAGGTCGCCGATCAGGAGGACGTCGAAGAGCCCGTCGTCCGGCTCGGCTTCCGGGCAGATCATCATCCCGCCGCCGAAGTAGCGGCCGTTCGCGACGACGACGTCGTGCATCCGGCCCGTGCGGCGCTCGCCGTCGACCGTCACGCGGACCTCGCCGTTACGCCACCGGGCGAACACCGCGAACGTCGCCCAGAGGTAGGAGGCCTTGCCGCCGAGCGCCTTCGTGGTGTCGTTCGCGCGCTTCGCGATCGCGCCGCTCATCCCGGCGCTTGCGATGTTTGCGAAGTACGACTCGGCCTCGCCGCCCTGCCACGCGCGGTAGCGGGCGCGGCCGAGGTCGATCGTCCGCGTTCGCCCCTCGCGGGCGACCGCGACGGCCTGGTCGAACCGCTTCGGGATCTTGTACGTGCGGACGAAGTCCCAGCCCGTCCCCCGCGGGATCACCGCCAGCTCGACCCCGTCCCGGCCTGCGAGCCCCTGGACGACCTCGTTGACGGTGCCGTCGCCGCCGACCGCGACGAGCAGGGTGGCGCCGCGGTCGACGGCCTGCCCCGCTAGCTCCCCGAGCTGTCCGGGCCGCTCCGAGACGAGTGCGTCCCCGTTCAGGCCGAGCGCCGCGGCCCTGTGCGCCAGCTCCGGCCAGCGGCGCCCCGTCGACCCGTTGTCGGCCGCCGGGTTGACCAGGAAGACGGTTTGGCTAATGGCTAATGAGGCACCGCTTGCAGTGCCGGTCTCAGGGCGCGCGGGCTTTGCTCGGGCGCCCGTCTGAAATGGCCGGTCGACACGTATGAACTGGAGGCCGACAACGTCAGTGTGTGACGGTCGCCAGCGCGACACGGGTCATGCGGTCGACGGCCGCCCGCAGCTCGTCGTCGGAGATCCGCGTGAACTCCTCGCCGATCACGATGTCGCTCACCGTGAGGAGGCAGCCCGCGTGCACGCCGCGTAGCGCCCCGATCGTGAACAGCACGGCCGCCTCCATCTCGACTCCGAGCACGCCGCGCTCCGACCAGCGCCTGTGCCGCTCGGGATCGGGGTCGTAGAACGTGTCGCTCGAGGCGACCGCTCCGACCCGCACCGGCTGGCCGAGCTCCTTGGCCGCATGGACGGCTCCGTGGACGAGCTCCCAGTCGGCGGTCGGCGTATGCGGCTCCCCGCCGACGTAGTGGCGTGCGGTGCCGTCGGCGGCCACTGCGGAGACCGCCACGATCAGGTCTCCGTGCTGCAGGTCGTGCTGGAGCCCGCCGCAGGTGCCGACGCGCAGGAAGCGCTTCACGCCCAGCTGGATGAGTTCCTCCATCACGATCGCGGCCGACGGGCAACCCATCCCGGTCGCCTGCACGGAGACGGGCGAGCCTTCGTACTCGCCCGAGTAGCCGAGCATGCCCCGCTCCGCGTTCCGCTGGACGACGTTGTCGAGGTACGTCTCTGCGATGTACCTGGCGCGGAGCGGGTCGCCGGGGAGCAGACAGGCTTCGCCGTAGTCACCCGGGTCGGCGCGGACGTGGATCGGCACGGGGAAAGCCTAGAGTTTCCCGAGCCGATGCCCACGCTGAAGCAGCCCCGGCTGGACGAGGTCCTCGCATTCTGTGCGGAGGATCCCGTCGAGCGCGTCTTCCTCGAGGACATCGCCCGGCGCGGCCTCGGGCGCTTCACCGCCGTGGACGGCCAGGGGCACCTCGAGGCGTTGTGCCACGTGGGCTCGAACGTCTTCCCCTCAGGAAGCGGGTGCGCCGCGTTCGCGGACGTCGCGGCCGCCGGGCGCACCCAGATGGTGATCGGCGAGGAGGGCGCCGTGACGGAGCTCTGGGAGGCCGTGCGAGACCGACTGCCCACGCCCCGGGAAGACCGGCCCGGACAGCCGGTCTACGTCCTCGGGACCGGCCCGGAGCCGGGCGAGACGGGGCTCCGGCCGGCGACGCAGGATGACCTCGAGCTGCTCGTGCCGGCCTGCGCGGCGGCGCACCGGGAGGAGATCGGGATCGACCCCCTCGCGAACGACCCCGAGAGCTTTCGCTGGCGGACGCGAGCGCAGATCGAAGACGGCCGCTCCTGGCTGTGGACCGACGGGGGGACGATCCTGTTCAAGGCCGAGGCGTCGGCGTGGACGCCCTCCGCGGTGCAGCTCCAGCAGGTGTGGGTCGACCCCGCCGCGCGAGGCCACGGGTACGCGAAGCGCGGGATGCGGGACCTGTGCCGGTTCCTGCTCGAGCGAGTGCCGAGGGTCTGCCTCTTCGTGCGCGCCGAGAACGCGCCCGCGATCCGGGTCTACGAGGCGATCGGCATGCAGCGGACGGTCTCGTACCGGTCGCTCATCTTCTGAGCAAAACCCCGGTTCGGGGGAGACCGCGAACCCGTTTCCTGCCGAGAATTTGACCGTGCGGCGTCTCGGCCTCACTGCGGCTGGCCTTCTCGCCATGCTCACGCTTGCGCTTGCGCTCGTTGCCAACGGGCGGGCCAAGCCTGCAGCGGCAGTCGCCCACACCTGCTCGGCGACCGACCGTCAGTTCATCCAGGAGGCGCGGACGAACATGACTGCGCTCGGGCTCTGGGCCGACCAGTACCAGAGCGGCGACGCGAACCCGAGCGAGGTCGTGACGGAGGCTCGGCGAGCGGCGAAGACGGTCCAGGGGATGGGCCCCACCGACCCGTCACTCCGGCAGACGCAGCGGCTGATCGTCGGCATGCTGGTCGAGTACGCGAAGGCGGTGCAGATCCAGGAGCGGCACGGCAACGCCGGCCCGCACATGTATCGCGCCTACGGACTGGCGAACTACGCGCACGGGGTGCTGGAGAACGCCCAGCCCGCGCTGTCCGCCCGCGGCTGCGACCTCAGCCAGCTGCTGTGATCCTTCGGCTCCGGCGCGTTCTCCCGGCGCCGCTCCTCGACGGTCCCCGTAGTACGGCGCGCCCGGCCTCCTCCCCGCGGAGAGCGTAACCAGGGACTGCGCACGCGTGGGTCACGCCTTCGTGACGGAAGCGTGACTCCTCTTCCACGGCTGCAAGACTGTTCGCATGAGCACGAAGCCCGGGACGGGTGCCGTGGACAGCGACGCGCTGCGCCGACGCGTCGAGCAGCACATCCGCCGCCACGAGCTGATCGAGCCCGGCGGCGCCGTGACCGCGCTCGTCTCCGGAGGGCCGGACTCGACCTGCCTCTGGCACGTCCTCGGCGCGCTCGGCTACCGGGTTGACGCCCTCCACGTCGACCACGGGCTCCGCGGTGCGGAGTCGGACGGGGACGCCCGCTTCTGCCGCGACGTCCTCGGTGCGGAGATCGTCGAAGCGCCCCCGCCCGCGAGGCCCACGGAGGACGCGCTCCGCGAGCTGCGCTACTCGTTCGCCCGCGATCGCCTCCGGGCAACCGGGCACACGGCGTCCGACCAGGTCGAGACCGTCCTCTACAGGCTGGTGGCGAGCGGCGCCACGAAGGCGATCAAGCCGAAGCGCGAGGACGGCGTCGTGCGGCCCCTGCTGCCGCTCTGGCGCGAGGAGACCGAGGCCTACTGTTGCGCCGAGGGGCTCGGGTTCCGCAGCGACAGCTCCAACCCCGACACGACGCGAGGCCTCATCCGCGACGAGATCCTGCCGCTTCTGCGGCGCCTCCACCCGGCGGCCGAGCGCAACCTGCTCCGGCTGGCCGAGCGGCGCCCGTCGAAGCTCGACGGGCTCCTCGCCGCGCGCGCCGGCTCGAAGCGCGTCGACCTCGGGAACGGCCTCACCGCGGTGCGCGAATACGACCGCGTCTGGCTCGAGCAGACGCCGGTCGCCCTCGAAGGGAGCGTCCGCTGGGGTCGATGGCGGATTGAATCCGAGCTCTCAGGCCTTAAGGTACGAAGCTGGCGGCCCGGCGACCGGCTCGCGGGGCGCCACAAGAAGGTTCAGGACGTGTTCGTCGACGCCAAGATCCCCCGATCCGAGCGCGAGGCGTGGCCGCTCGTCGTGCGCGGCCAGGAGGTCGTCGCCGTGCCGGGGATCGTGGACGCGCCGGGCATCCGCGCACGAAAAGAGGCGCGTGACCGAGATTCCTAGCGTGGAGCTCGAGCAGGGGATCGGCGAGATCCTCGTCGACGAGGACGCCCTTCGCACCCGCGTCGCCGAGCTCGGCGCCGAGGTCTCCGCCGACTACCGGGGCCGCGACCTGCTCCTGATCGGCGTGCTCAAAGGCGCGGTCTTCTTCATGGCCGACCTGATGCGCCACCTCACCATCCCCTGCGAGGTCGACTTCATGGCGATCTCGAGCTACGGCGACTCGACCGACTCCTCGGGCATTGTCCGCATCCTCAAGGACCTCGACATCAACATCGAGGGGCGGGACGTGCTCGTCGTCGAGGACATCATCGACTCCGGCCTGACGCTGTCGTACCTGATGCGCAACCTCGAGTCGCGCGAGCCCGCGACGCTCGAGGTCTGCGCGCTCCTGACGAAGCCCGCACGCCGCCAGATCGACGTGCCCGTCCGCTACGTCGGGTTCGAGATCCCGGACGCGTTCGTCGTCGGCTACGGGCTCGATTTCGCCGAGCGCTACCGGAACCTCCCGTACGTCGCCGTCCTCAGCCCCGAGCTGAGCGGCGCCGGGCTCTAGAAGCCGTAGTCGGACAGGAGCGAAGGCCCGACCGGGCCGGAAGTAGGGTTCATGTGCCCTGGTACCCTTTGCCGATAGAGGGCCAGTGAATCGCTTCTTCCGCTCAGCGCTATTCCCACTCTTCGTGATCGTGCTGCTCGTCTACCTGGCGAGCCAGACGCTGATCCAGCACGGGAAGGGCGCCACGAAGGTCACGTACTCCGAGTTCCTCACCTACGCCCAGGCGGGGAACCTCGGCAGCGTCGAGTTCACCCCGAGCAAGCGGTCGATCAGCTTCACGATCCCCAGCCTGGCCGACAAGAAGGCGACGGTCCACTACCCCGCCGACCAGTCCGTGCCCCAGATCACGGACACGCTCCAGGCACACAACGTCAAGTTCGACTCCAAGGGGACGGGCACGTTCTCGTGGATCGGGATGCTCGTCTCGATCCTGCCGTTCGTGATCCTGATCGCCTTCTGGATCTTCCTCATGAACCAGGTGCAGGGCGGAGGATCGAAGGTGATGAGCTTCGGCAAGAGCCGCGCCAAACGGATGGCGCCGGACTCGCCGAAGATCGGCTTCAAGGACGTCGCGGGGGTGGACGAGGCGGTGGAGGAGCTCCAGGAGATCAAGGAGTTCCTCGAGAACCCGAAGAAGTTCCAGGCGCTCGGCGCGCGCATCCCCAAGGGCGTTCTCCTCTACGGGCCGCCCGGCACGGGCAAGACGCTGCTCGCGCGCGCGGTCGCCGGCGAGGCCGGGGTGCCGTTCTTCTCGATCTCGGGCTCCGACTTCGTCGAGATGTTCGTCGGCGTCGGTGCATCGCGTGTCCGCGACCTCTTCGAGCAGGCCAAGCAGGCCTCGCCGTGCATCGTCTTCATGGACGAGATCGACGCCGTCGGCCGCCATCGCGGCGCCGGGCTCGGTGGAGGCCACGACGAGCGCGAGCAGACGCTCAACCAGCTGCTCGTCGAGATGGACGGCTTCGAGCTGAAGGACAACATCATCCTGATCGCGGCCACGAACCGGCCCGACATCCTCGATCCCGCGCTGCTGCGCCCGGGCCGCTTCGACCGTCAGATCGTCGTCGACAGGCCCGACCGGGTCGGCCGGCGGAAGATCCTCGAGGTCCACGCGAAAGGCAAGCCGATCGCGCCGGAGATCGACCTCGACACGCTGGCCGCCGGCACACCCGGCTTCACCGGCGCCGACCTCGCGAACCTCGTCAACGAGGCTGCGCTGCTCGCGGCGCGCCGCGGCAAGAAGACGATCCAGCAGGAGGAGCTCGAGGAGGGGATCATGCGGGTCATCGCCGGCCCGGAGAAGAAGACGCGCCTGCTCTCCGAGGAGGAGCGCAAGATCACGGCCTACCACGAGCTCGGCCACGCGATCGTCGGCTACTTCCTCGAGCACACGGACGACGTCCACAAGATCTCGGTCATCAGCCGCGGCCAGGCGCTCGGGTACACGATCTCGCTGCCGCGCGAGGACCGCTACCTGACGACCAAGACCGCGCTGATGGAGCAGCTGGCCATGACGCTCGGCGGCCGCGCTGCCGAGGAGCTCGTCTTCCACGAGGTCACGACCGGCGCGGCGAACGATCTCGAGAAGGTCACGTCGACGGCGAAGCAGATGATCATGCGCTACGGCATGAGCGAGAAGCTCGGCCCGCGCGTGCTCGGCCGGAACCACGACCTCCCGTTCCTCGGCCGCGAGATGGGCGCCGAGCCCGACTACTCCGAGGAGATCGCGCGCGAGATCGACGACGAGATCCGGCGCGTGATCGAGGAGGCGCACGACCTCGCCGTCAAGACGCTCAAAGAGCACATGGAGGACCTGCACCGGCTCTCGGCGATCCTGATCGAGCGGGAGACGATCGACAAGGACCAGTTCGAGCGGCTCCTGGCCGGCGAGTCCGCCGAGGAGGTCTTCCCGGAGGAGCTTCCGGCCGCGCCGGACGCAGCACCGACCGAGGAGCCGAAGAAGCGCCCGCAGCCGAAGCCGCGCCCGGTGCCGTTCCCCGGCGCGACGATGCAGCCGCCGCCCGAGGGTAGTACGACGTAAGTCCGGCTCTAGCCGACGGAAGTCCGGCCCGCGCTTCGCGCGAGCCATGACGACTTCCGTCGTGGAACGCTGACGGCGTGCGTGTGCGAGCGGTGCCGGGCAAGGCCCGCCGCCGCGGCGGCTTGGCGAAGGCACAGGCCGGAGGCAGTCTCTGGTGAGAGGACACTTGCCCATGCCAGAGTGTGGTGCCGACTCGAACGCATTAGAGTCGCCTGAGTCCGACCGACGGAGGAGCGAAGTGACGAGCATGTACGCAGTTGTCGACCCCGCGACCGGCGAAACGGTCAAGGAGTACCCGACGATCACCGACGACGAGCTGCGGGACGCGATCGGCCGCGCCGACCGGGCGCACCGGGAATGGTCCAAAGCTGCGACTGTCGCCGATCGCGCCTCGCTTGTGCGGCGCGTCGGCGAGCTGTACTCGGAACGGCGAAAGGAACTCGCGGAGATCATCGTCGCCGAGATGGGCAAGCCGGTCGGTCAGGCGCGGGGCGAGGTCGACTTCTGCGCGTCGATCTACGAGTTCTACGCCGACAATGCGGAAGCCCTGATGGCGGACGAGCCGATCGAGCTCCTCGCGGGTCAGGGGTCGGCCGTCGTGCGTCGCAGCTCGCTGGGCGTGCTGCTGGGGATCATGCCGTGGAACTTCCCCTACTACCAGGTCGCACGCTTCGCGGCGCCGAACCTGATCATCGGCAATACCGTCCTCTTGAAGCACGCGCCCCAGTGCCCGCAGTCGGCCGAGGCGATGGCGCAGATGTTCAGCGACGCCGGCTTCCCCGACGGCGCCTACGTGAACATCTACGCCACGAACGAGCAGATCGAGTGGGTGATCGCCGATCCGCGCGTCCGCGGCGTCTCCGTCACCGGCTCCGAGCGCGCCGGCGCCGCCGTCGCGGAGATCGCCGGCCGGCATCTGAAGAAGGTCGTGCTGGAGATGGGCGGCTCCGACCCGTTCATCGTCCTCGGCACCGACAACCTCGACAAGACGGTCGAGGACGCCGTCGCCGCGCGGATCGACAACGCGGGCCAGTCGTGCAACGCCGCGAAACGGCTGATCGTGATCGACGAGCTCTACGAGCCGTTCCTCGAGAAGTTCACGGTCGCGCTCACCGCCGTGAAGCAGGGCGATCCCCGCGAGCGCGAGACGGAATGCGGGCCGCTGTCCTCTCAGGTTGCGGCCGACCGCCTCGAGGATCAGGTCCAGCGCGCGGTCGAGCAGGGCGCGACGGTCGTCGCCGGCGGCAAGCGCAACGGCAACTACTTCGAGCCGACGGTGCTGACGGACATCACTCCGGAGAACGACATCTACCGCGAGGAGCTGTTCGGCCCCGTCGCACAGGTCTATCGCGTGCCGTCGGAGGAGGAGGCGGTCGCGCTCGCAAACGACACGCCGTTCGGACTCGGCTCGTACGTGATGACGAACGACCCAGAGCAGGCCGAGCGCGTTGCGGACCGGATCGACGCCGGCATGGTCTACGTGAACATCGTCGGCGCGGACGGAGCTGAGCTGCCGTTCGGCGGCACGAAACGCTCCGGCTTCGGACGCGAGCTCGGCCGCTACGGCGCCGACGAGTTCGTCAACAAGAAGCTGATCCGCATCGGTTGAGCAAGAGGATCGTCTTCCTCCCGAAGGCTCCCGGAATCGTGCAAGCGTGCTGACCCATCCGGCGTGTGGCTGTCCTCCACGGACTCGGTCGCGGCAGGCCTCCCGTGCGGACGAAGGCGGGTCGATCATCTCAGCGATGCGCCCGGGGCGTGGGAGGACGCTGGCGCGGAGCAGGCGCTCGCCGCGCTGACGTCAAGTTGTGCCATACCCGTCTGCAAGAGCTGCCTGACCTTGCTCCGAACACGAGCGCTCGACCCATGCTCGCGCCCGGGCTCTCAGGTCGTCACTCAGACCACTGGAGCCAGAGCGCGGGCGGGCCACGCCATCCCTCCGCTAATACAAGCCAAGAACCGCGACCTTGGTAGGGTCAGACGCATGATCGGGCAGCGTGCGCTGCTGGTGGTCGACGTTCAGCGCGGCTTCGAGGATCCAGCGCTCGGACCCCGCGACAATTCCCATGCCGAGGAGAACGTCGCCAAGCTGATTGCGGCGTGGCGCCGGCGCGGCGACCCGATCGTGGTCGTTCAGCACGATTGGCGGGGTGGACCGCTCGAGCGCGGCACGGCCGGGTTCGAGCTGAAAGAGGCCGTCGCCGGCGAGCCCGATCTGCGCATTGTCAAGACAGTGCACTCGTCGTTTCACGGAGATGTCGATCTCGACGCATGGCTGCGCGAGCGCGAGATCGGCGCGATCGCGGTGTGCGGGATTCAGACGAACTTTTGCTGTGAGACGACCGCTCGCATCGGCTCCGACCTTGGGTACGACGTGTGGTTCGTCCTCGACGCGACCCACACGTTCGACATCGCCGCGCCGGATGGCGAGGTGGTGCCGGCTGCCGAGATCGCGCGCATGACCGGCATCAACCTCCAGGACGAGTTCGCGGAGGTCGTGACGACCGCGGCAGCCTGCACGCTGCTCGAGGGCGACGTAACCCTCGCTCGAGGCATGACCAACTAGGAGGGCTTAGCCCAGCCCTTCCGCGCCTTCTGCAACTCTTCGTCGGTGACCGGCTGAATCGACATCCAACCGGACGAAGTAGCCCCGCACCGACACGTTCCCCCGCCTTCTGCCAGGTGCCGTCCGCAAAACATGCAGCTGTCACGCCCTCGCAGACGGTTCACAAACGCGCGGATAGTGCGCATCGAGGGAGTGTAGGCCTGTCCCAGGAGGAGAGAAGCTCGGGTGACATTCCCGCACTGGCGTAGGCGAGCCGCCTTGCCGCGCGTGTGGAACCCGTGGAGCCTCTAGGTCGTGCCGGCGGCTATGCCGGCTTGCCAGGAGGCCCACAGGCGCGCGTAGCGCTCGCCCTGCTCGACCAGGTCGTCGTGGGAGGCGACCTCGACCACGCGGCCGTGGTCCATCACGACCACGCGGTCGGCGCGCTCCGCTGTGGAGAGGCGGTGGGCGATGATGATCACCGTCCGTCCGGCGGCGACCGCGGCCAGAGCCTGCTCGACCGCTGCCTCGGTTGCGGGATCGAGACTCGAGGTCGCCTCGTCGAGGACGATCACCGCGGGGTGCGCGAGCGCGACGCGTGCGATCCCCACGAGCTGCCGCTCGCCGGCCGAGAGCCTGACGCCGCGGGTCTGGACGTCGGTTCGGATCCCGTCCGGGAGCGACTCGAACCGCGCGAGGGCGCCGATCTCCTCCAGCGCGCGCTCGACCTGCGCGTCCGAGGCCTCGGGTTGGGCAAGCCGGACGTTGTCCGCGATCGTGCCGCTGAAGAGGTGGCCCTCCTGCGGCAGCATCACGATCCGGCGGCGAAGCGACTCGAGCTTCCCGTCGCGCAGGTCGACCCCGCCGAGGGAGATCGAGCCGTGCTGAGGGTCGTACTGGCGGGTCAGGAGCTTCGCGAGCGTGGACTTGCCTGCCCCGGTGACGCCGACCAGCGCCACCTGCTCCCCGATCTCGAGCCGTAGCGAGACTCCGCGCACGACCGGTGGGCCGCCCGCGTAGCCGAACGTGACGTCGTGCAGCTCGACCGCTCCCGACGCGGGGAGCTCGACCGCGCCCGGGCGCTCGGCGACCGCGCTCTCGGTCCGCATCAGGCCGACGATCTTGCCGAGCGCCGCGAGGCCCTGACGGAACTCGCCGAGCCACTCGCTGAACCGCGCGATCGGGTCGAACAGCTGCACCAGGTAGAGCAGGTACGCCGCGATCGTCCCGGTCGAGATCTCGCCGTGGTCGTACATCGTCGCCGCGACGAGCAGCACCGTCACGAGCGCGAGCGTCTGGGCCATCGGGATCATCGTGAACAGGCGGATGTTCACGAACGAGGCGCGCCGCCACGCCCGGATCTGCGCCTCGCTGTGGGGCTCGTACGTCTCCATCGTCTGCTGCTCGCGCCGGAACGACTGCACGACCCGGACGCCGGAGAGGCCCTCCTGGAGCACGGTCATCGTGTCGGCCACCCGGTCGCGAATCGCGTGGTAGGCCTCGCCCGCGCTGTGGTGGAAGGCCCAGCTGGAGGCGAGCAGGATCGGCAGGGCGATGAGCGAGACCGCCGCCAGCTTCGGCGAGAGGAACACGAGCACGACGGCCGTGAGCACGATCTGGAGGCCGCTGCCGACGACCTCGACCAGGGCCTCGCGCAGGAACTCGTCGAGGGCCTGCACGTCCGAGGTCAGGCGCGAGACGAGCACTCCGGTGCGCTCCTGCTCGAAGAAGCCGAGCGGGAGTGCCTGCAGCTTGTCGAACGCGGCCGTCCGCAGCGAGGCGAGGTAGCGCTCACCGCCGGTCGCCGCGAGCAGCGTCTGCGCGCGGACGACGAACGGCTTCGCGACCGCGAGGACGACGATCGCGATCGTGGCGACGTCGAGCACGTGCAGGTCGTGCTTCGTGATCCCGTCGTCGATCGCGTAGCGGACGAGCGCGGGGCCGGCGAGCGTGATCAGCGTCGAGACGACCACGGCGACGGCCGCGCCGGCGTAGCGCAGCTGGACGTCGCGCGTCAGGTGTCGCGTCTCGCGCCAGACCTCCCGGGTCGTCGCCTTCTCGATCATCGTTCTCTGTCCGTACGGGCGGCGTGTCGACCGGTCATTGCAGACGGCCGGACGGGCAGGGCCCGCCCGGCCTGAAGGAGACGACGCAAGCGTCGTCTCACGCAGCCTCGACCTCCAGCGCCAGCAGCGTCCGATAGCGCGCCGACCTCCGCAGGAGCTCCGCGTGCGTCGCCTCCTCGACGATGCGTCCGCCCTCGAGCACGGCCACGCGGTCGGCGAGCGCGATCGTCGCCGGGCGGTGGGCGATCACGAGCGTGGTGCGCCCGCGCATCACCTCTGCGAGCGCGGCGCGGATCTCGTGCTCCTTGGTCGCGTCGACCGCGGAGGTGGCGTCGTCGAGGACGAGCACCGCGGGGTCGGCCAGGATCGCCCGTGCGATCGCGATCCGCTGGCGCTGGCCGCCGGAGAGCGAGAACCCGCGCTCGCCGAGAATTGTGTCGTAGCCGCCCGGGAGCTTGTCGATGAACTCGGCTGCGCCCGCGAGCGACGCCGCGCGCTCGACCGCGGTGTCGCCGGCGTCCGGCCGCCCGAGCCGGATGTTCTCGCGCACGCTCTCGCTGAACAGGAACGTCTCCTCGAACACGAGCGCGACGGCGCTGCGCACGTCGACGATCCGCAGCGCCTTGAGGTCGTGGCCGTCGAGCAGGACGCGCCCGTCCTCCGGGTCGTAGAGTCGCGCGAGCAGCCCGGCGACCGTGCTCTTGCCAGAGCCGGTCGCGCCGACGAGGGCGAGCGACTCGCCTGGAGCCACGTGCAGATCGAGCCCGTCGAGCACCGCGTGGTCGCCCTCGTGGCCGAACCGCACGTCCTCGAGGCGCACGTCGCCGCGCACCGGGCGCTCGAGCGTCTCCGGGTGGCGCGGGTCGCGCAGCCGCGGCTCGGCCTCGAGTACCTCCGTGATCCGACCGCTCGCGGCGAGCGCCTTCTGGAGGGTCGTCACGCGCTGGCCGAGCACCCGCAGCGGCCAGACGAGCATGACGACGTAGGCGTTGAACGCGACGAACGTGCCGAGCTGCAGCGTGCCGTCGATCACCTGCCGGCCGCCGATCCACAGCACCGCCGCGATGCCGAGCAGCGGCAGCATCTCGAGCACCGGGTTGAAGACCGCGTCGAGGCGGGCGAGGGCGAGCGCGCGGTCGTAGACCTCGTTGCTGCGCCGTCGGAAGCGGGCCGAGAGCGCGTCGCCCGCGCCAAGCCCCTTCACGACGCGGATCCCGCTGACCGTCTCCTCGACGAGCGTCGAAGCCTGCGCCCAGGACTCCTGCAGCTGCCGCGTCCCCGCGTCGTAGCGGCGCGAGTAGAGCCACGCGCCGAGGCTGACGAACGGGAGCGGGATCAGCACCACGAGTGCGAGCCGGACGTCGAGCACGAGCATCACAGCGGCGACCGCGACGACGGTGAGCGCGTAGCCGATCGTGTGCCCGATCGCGTCCATCATGCGCGCCACGTGGAGCGAGTCGGACGAGGCCCGGCTCAGCAGCTCGCCCGGGCCGACGCGATCGTGGTACGAGGCGTCGAGCCGCAGGGCGTGCGCGAAGATCGCGTCCCGCACCTGGGCATCCGACCGGGAGCGGTTGCGGATCGCGTAGATGTGACGCATGCCGCCGGCGCTCACCTCGAGCAGGCCGAGGCCGAGCAGCGCCAGTAGCCACAGCAGCAGCGTGTGGCGGTCGCTCTTGACGATCCCGTGGTCGATCGCGGTGCCGACGATCAGCGGCGCGGCGACGGCCCCGAGCTGCCAGAGCAGCCCCGATGCCACGGCCCCCGTCACCCCGCCGCTCTGCGAGCGGGCGGCCGCGCGCACGAACCGCCACGCCTCCCCGCGGCGTGCCCTGCCTTCGTCCATGTGTCCCACGCTACCCGGAGCCGTCGCGCGGCGACGGTCAGATTGACAGCCCGCGCGACGCGTGGTTGAGTCGGGCGATTGTCGACGCGAGAGGAGACGCTGTGAGCAACGATGGACCGCTAGGGAGGCCGCGCGGGATCGGCTTCGGAATCCTCATCTTCATCATCACGTTCGGTATCTACGGCCTGTACTGGTCGTTCGTGACCTTCGACGAGCTGCACCAGCACACCAAGCGCGGAATCGGGGGCGGGATCGCGCTGCTGATCGCGGTCATCGTCGGAATCGCGATCCCGTTCCTCGCCGGGAGCGAGGTCGGGAAGATGTACGAGTCGGACGGCCGCGAGCCGACCGTCTCCGGCTGGACGGGCCTCTGGCACCTCATCCCGATCGTCGGGGCGATCGTGTGGTGGGTGAAGGTGCAGGGCGCCCTCAACGGCTACTGGGAGTCGAAGGAGCCCGCTCCGGCTCCGGCAGACGCCGCAGCAACCGCATAGAGCTTCACCACGTCGACAGCGCATCTCCTGGGAAACTTGCGGGGATGAGCGGCGTCGAGGACCGGTTTCCCAGGCCCAGCGTCATGGGCGTGGTCAACGTCACGCCCGACTCGTTCTCCGACGGCGGGGTCAACCTCGATCCCGCCGTCGCGATCGCCTCTGCGCGGCGCATGGCCGCGGAAGGCGCGGCGATCGTGGACGTGGGCGGCGAGTCCACGCGCCCGGGGTCGGAGGGCGTCGACGCCGCCGAGGAGCTGCGCCGCGTCGTTCCCGTGCTCGAGGGGCTCGCGGGCGAGGTGCCGGTCTCGATCGACACCTCGAAGGCGGAGGTTGCGCGGCAGGCGATCGCCCTCGGCGCCGAGCTCGTCAACGACGTGACCGCGCTGCGCGGAGACCCCGGGCTCGCCGGCGTCGTCGCCGACTCGGGCGCGTTCCTCTGCCTGATGCACATGCGCGGCGAGCCGAGGACGATGCAGGCCGACCCCCGCTACGACGACGTGGTCGCCGAGGTCGCAGCGTTCCTCGAGGAGCGGCTGGCGTTCGCCGTCGGGGCCGGGATCGCGGAGGAGCGCGTGTGCCTCGACCCCGGAATCGGCTTCGGCAAGTCGGTCGAGCACAACTTCGAGCTGATCCGGCGGCTGGACGAGCTGACGGCCCTCGGCCGGCCTGTCGTGGTCGGGTTCTCGCGCAAGAGCTCGCTCGGCAAGCTGCTCGGCGACCCGGACGCGACCACCGGCTCGATCGCGGCCAGCGTGGGGGCTGCGGTCGCCGCCTACGAGCGCGGCGCGACGGTCCTGCGCGTCCACGACGTCCGCGAGCACGTCGAGGCGCTGACCGCGGCGACCGCCGCGCTCGGATGACCGTCGTCGTCGAGGTCGCGGGCCTGGAGGTTCAGGGCCGCCACGGGGTCGAGGAGGAGGAGCGCGCGCGGGAGCAGCCGTTCGTCTACGACGTCGAGCTCGAGCTGGCGGAGCCCACCGCCGACCGGATCGAGGAGACCGTGGACTACCGCGAGGTCGCCGCTGTCGTGCGCGAGATCTCGGACGGCCGTCAGTTCCGCCTGCTCGAGTCGATAGCCGCCGCCGTCGCCGACGCGCTGCTCGAGCGGTTTCCGGCCGGGCGCGTCCGAGTGCGAGTGCGCAAGCCGCAGGTGCGACTGGTCCTGCCGGTCGAGCACACGGCCGCTAGCGTCGAGCGGTCCCGACCCTGATCGTGTAGCCGGTCTCGCGCGCCGTCTTCGCCAGGAAGACGTCGAGGTAGACGTACTGGCCGAGCCCTCGGCCGCGGACGACGACACGCTCGGTCCTCGATCCTGCGCGTGTCGAGGAGGCGAGCAGGTCGCGCTTCGCGGCCGCGCCGCGCTCGAAGACCGTGGTCGTGCGCCTGCCCCAGACCTCGAGGTTCACGTTCGCGCCCGTCTTGACGGTCACGACGATCTGTCCCTTCGCGGGGAGGTAGGCGCGGTAGACGTCCTCGGGATCGTCGTCCTGCTCGACGTGGGCGCGCAGGGCGCGGGTCGGTCGGGCCGGGGCCGTCAGCGGAGGATGCCCGGCGCGGAAGAGGCCGTTCGGCTTGACGAGGTAGACGTCCTCGTTCGGCTCCTGCGGGTCGGCCGCGGGCGCCTTGCGCGTCACCGCCGCGGGGGCGTCGAGGATGCCGTAGCCCGTGTTCCTGTTCCAGCCCCGCTTGCTGAGGTGGTGGGCCGAGCGGCGCAGCACCTCGAACAGCTGGGTGTTCGTCAGCTTCGGGCGGAGCGTCCAGACGGCGGCGGACGCGCCGGAGACGAGCGGCGCCGAGAAGCTCGTCCCGTCGTACTCGTCGTACGGGTCCATCGCGCCTTGCGGAGCCCAGATGCTGGGAACGGCGACCCACATGTCCTGGCCGGGGGCGGCGAGGTCCATGTGCGACGAGGCGCTCGAGAAGTCGGCCACTGCGTCGCTCTCGTCGGTGGCGCCGACCGTGAGCACGTGCGCAAACGACGCCGGATACGAGAGCGGGCTGCCCTCCTGCCGGTCGTTCCCGGCGGAGGCGACGACGAGCGAGCCGGCGCCGAACGCGGCCAGGATCGCGTGCTCCTCGACCGGGAGCCGGTCGAAGCCGCCGAGGCTGAGGTTGATCACCGAGCGCCCGTGCCTGACCGCGTCGGAGAGGCCGGCGATCTCGTCGCTCACGGTCAGCTCGCCCGCAGGGCTCGCGTCCCAGAGCTGGAGCTTCGCCTTCGGGTAGATGCCGGTGATGGCCGCGCCCTGCGCGGCGGCGACCGACGCGGTCGCGGTCCCGTGCAGCTCCTCCTCGGTGGACGAGAAGGTCTGCGGGTTCAGGTAGGTCGTGTCCGGCCGGTTGAGAAACTCCGGGTTCGACGCGTCGACGCCCGAGTCGATCATCGTCAGCGGGACCCCCGGGCCGGGCGGCGTCCAGCGGTCGGCGCCGACGTGCGGGATCCACCACTCCATGTCGAAGTGGGGAGTGAGCGCGGTCGCGAGCACCGACGAGGACGCGGACCGAAGCGGCACGTCCGGCGTGACCGAGCGGACGAGGCCCGTCGCGCGCAGCGCCGGCAGGAGCCGTGCGGCCGCGGCGCTCGGGACCCGCCAGAGCGCGATCTCGGGCGCGATCTGCACTCCGCCGGCCTGGCGCAGCGCGAACTCGGCGCCGCCGTTGCCGACGTGGCCGAGCTCGACGAGCGTGTTCGGGTAGGCGCGGAGGCTCCGCGACGAGCCCGAGGCAGCGGGCGAGGCGGGCAGGATCGCGTGGCCCGTATGGACGGGAAGCGCGGCGCGAGCCGGGCCGGCGCACGCGAAAAGCAGGACCCCTATGACCGCGAGACGGCGCACGTTCGCGCACACGGTACCGGCGGCCCGCAGTCGCTGCCGGCAACCGGCGAGAATCGAGGCTGTGACCATCGCGTACGTCGGAATCGGCTCCAACCTCGCCGATCCTGAACGCCAGATCGAGGCCGCGCTCACGCTCCTCGAGGCCGAGGACGGGATCGAGCTCGTCGCAGTCTCGACCCTGCGTGAGACCGCGCCGGTCGGCTACCTCGACCAGCCCGACTTCCTGAACGGCGCGGCCGCTCTCGAGACCTCGCTCCCACCGCAGGAGCTGCTCGAGCGGCTGCTTGCGATCGAGCAGCGGCTCGGCCGCGTGAGGGACGAAGGGCCGCGCTTCGGCCCGCGCACGATCGACCTCGACCTCCTTCTTTACGGGGGCGAGACGATCGACGAGCCGGGCCTGACCGTGCCCCATCCACGCCTGGCCGAGCGGCGCTTCGCGCTCGAGCCGCTCGCGGAGCTCGACCCCGCCCTCGAGATCCCCGGGCACGGGCCGGTCCAGGCCTTGTTGGCGGGGCTATGATCTGCGCATGTCGCACCTCGACGAGCTCGACGAGTTCGAGGCCGAGCTCGAGCTGACGCTCAAGAAGGAGTACACGGCGGTCTTCGGCCTCTTCCGCTACTGCGTGCTGACGCAGGACGCGACGTACCTCTGCAACCGGCTCGACCTCCAGTACGTCCCGCAGCAGAGCTACCCGTTCTTCCACCTGAAGATGGAGGACGTCTGGGTGTGGGACAAGAACCGCCCGACGCGGATCATCCCGCGGACCGAGGTCTACACCTCGAGCGACGTCACCGTCGAGGAGCTGCGCGGCGACGGGGACGAGCCGACGCTGACCCCCGAGGCGCTCGCTGAGCGGATCGGGGAATCGCTCTCGTCGGACGACGAGCTCTAGCGCCGGCTCCAGTAGGCTCGCCCGCATGGCGCTCCTGGCGATCGACGTCGGGAACACGCAGACCGTCATCGGGCTGTTCGACGGCGAAGAGCTGCGCGAGCACTGGCGCGTCGCCAGCGAGTCGGAGCGGACCGGCGACGAGATCGGGCTGCTCCTGCGCGGCCTCGTCGACCTGGTCTCGGTCGAGGGGGTGGCGCTCTCGAGCACCGTGCCGTCGCTCCTGCGGTCCTACGAGGAGCTGGCCGGGCGCGCTGGCGTGGAGCTGCTCGTGCTCGGCCCGGGGACGCGCACGGGGATCCCGGTGCGCTACGACGACCCACGCGAGGTGGGGCCCGACCGGATCGCGAACGCGGTCGGCGCGCGCGAGCGGTACGGCGCGCCATGCATCGTGGTCGACTTCGGCACGACGACGAACTTCGACGTCGTCTCGCCGGAAGGCGAGTACGTCGGCGGCGTGATCGCGCCGGGGATCGAGGTCTCGATGCAGGCGCTCTCGGCGCGCGCGGCGCGACTCTTCACCGTCGACTTCGTCGAGCCGCCGACGGTGATCGCCAAGAACACGGCGGCGAGCCTTCAGTCCGGGCTCGTCTACGGCTTCGCCGGGCAGGTGGACGGAATCGTGGAGGCCATCCGCGGCGAGCTCGGCGTCGAGGCGCCCACGGTGGCGACGGGCGGCCTCGCCGACCTGATCGTCCCGCACGCCCGGACGCTCGAGCGGACCGACCCGTTCCTGACGCTCGAAGGCCTCCGGCTCGTCTGGGAACGGAACTCCGGCTGAACGCCTTCACGGTCGACCTTCGCGGCGGCCCGCTGTTCGTCCGCGAGTGGGGCGATGCCGACGCCGCAGCGCTGCTCTACTGGGATGGTCTGGGAGGCTGCGGGCTCCACGCGAATGAGATCGCGCCGGTGCTGACGAGGGAGCACGGGTTGCGCGTGATCGCACCAGACGCACCGGGCCACGGGCGCTCCCCGGCGCTGCCCTCCGGCTCCTATCGCCCTTCGGTGCTGGCCGAGGTCGGCCTGAGCTTGCTTTCCGAGCTCGGTGTGGCCCGCGCTGCCTTCGTCGGCTTCTCCTGGGGTGGTCGCGTGGCGTGCTCCTTCGCTGCCCGCTTCCCTGACCGCACCGCGAGCCTTGTCCTGATCGAGGGCGGGTACTTCAATTCGCGCAGCCTGACCAACGGGGACGCCAGGGTCGACCTAGAGGCCTGTATCGCAGAGGCGCATCAGGAGACCGATGAGGACTCCTTCGCGAGCTGGGATGCGTATTTCGCCTTCGAGCGCGACTCGCTGAGACGATGGACGCCCGCTCTGGCCGAGGCACACCGGGCGATGATGCGAGAAGCCGACGGGAAAGTCGCCCCGATTCTCGAGCCCGAGATCCTTGCCGCGATCAAGCACGGGGGCCGCTTGGAACCGGTGACCGAGACGTACCCGCTCATCGCCGCCGCGAACGTCCCGGTTCTATTGGTGGCGGCGCCGGAGTCTGAGCCTACCGCGGGTGCGGCAATCGCCCGCTTCCGCTCAGCCCTTCCAGAGGCGCGCGTCGAGTCGCTCCCCGGCGGCATCCACGACCTCGTGTCCTCTGCGCCCGTCGAGGTCGCAGGGCTCGTGGGCGGTTTCGCCAGCACTCACGGGCGCGATCAGCCACCGCCGTAGATCGAGATGGGGAGGTCGAGAACTACGTCGTCCTCGCCGTCGGGCAGCTCGTCCTCGAGCCGCTGGAGCACCTCGGCCGCTCCGGGTGCAGCCGCGAACAGCCGCGCCTCGACCTCGTCCAGCGTCGCGAGCTGGACGAGCTCCTGCTTGAACGGCCTCGGGAAGCGCCCGCGGCCGAGATACCAGCCGTAGAACTTCTTCAGGAAGCTCGTCGCGCGCTGCTCGCCCAGCTCTCGGACCGTCTCCCGCATGAACAGGATCAGCTCCGCGACGACCTCCTCGCGCGTGGGCTCGGCCGCCTCGGCGTCCACGATCTCGCGCAGCGCCCAGGGGTTGCCCTGCGCCGCCCGCCCGACCATCACCGCCGCAGCCCCGGTCGTCGCCAGGAGCGCCTGCGCACGCGCGCGCGAGGTGACGTCCCCGGAGGCGATCACCGGCACGTCCACGAGCGAGACCAGCTCGGCCGTCAGCGAGTGGTCGGCCTCGCCCGTGTACATCTGGCGGGCCGAGCGTGGGTGCAGCGTCAGGGACTCGGCGCCCGCCTCTACGAGCCGCGGTCCCAGTTCGAGACAGGCGCTTGAGCCGTCCTCGAGGCCGCGCCGCATCTTCACGGTCACCGGCACGGAGACCGCGTCCGCCACCGCCGAGACGACCGCGCAGGCCCGCCCGGGCTCCTCGAGCAGGGTCGCGCCCGCACCGGTCCTCGTCACCTTCCTCACCGGGCAGCCGAAGTTGACGTCGACGAGGTCGGCGCCCGCGTCCTCGACCATCCGCGCCGCCTCCGCCATCACGCCGGGCTCGGAGCCGAAGATCTGAACCGCGAGCGGTCGCTCGTCCGAGGCGATCCGCAGGTAGCCGAGCGTGCGCTCGTTGCCGTGCTGGAGCCCTGCGCAGCTGACCATCTCCGAGCAGACGAGCCCCGCGCCGAAGCGCCGGCCCTGCCGCCGGAAGGCCTGGACGCTCACGCCCGCCATCGGGGCGAGCACGAGACGCGTCGGGATCTCGACGTCCCGGATCCACCAGGGGCTGCGTAGATCTACCTGCACAGAGCGGAAAATAGTATCCGGACGAGGGGTTGACGTCCGTCCGCCCCCGCAGGTAACATCCCCGCCCGCGACGGCGCCCCTGCGCCGCGCGTTTTTCTTTCAGGAGGCCCAGTGAAGGACGTCATCCTCACTCCGGAAGGCTACGAGAAGCTCAAGCAGGAGATCGAGTACCTCTCGACCGACAAGCGCCGCGAGGTCGCCGACCGGATCAAGACCGCACGCGAGTTCGGCGACATCGCCGAGAACGCGGAGTACGACGACGCGAAGAACGAGCAGGCGCTGCTCGAGCACCGCATCGCCACGCTCGAGGAGCGGCTCCGCAACGCTCGCGTGATCACCAAGAAGGACGTCGCCAAGGACGTCGTCTCGGTCGGCTCGAAGGTCCGGCTTCGCGACATCTCCGCGAAGCAGACGGTCGAGTACCGGATCGTCGGCTCTGCCGAGGCGAACCCGGCCGAGAACAAGCTCTCGAACGAGTCGCCCGTCGGCAAGGCGATCATCGGCAAGAAGAAGGGGGAAACCGTCGAGGTCGTCGCTCCGCGCGGCTCGATGAAGTTCAAGATCCTCGAGATCAAGGCCGCGTAAAGTCCGGCGCGCGCTTCGCGCGCACCATGACGACTTTACGCGGAGACTGCTGTCGAACGGGGTTTCGGAGCGGAGGCGAGCAAAGCCCGCCTCCGCGGCGGAGCGTTAGGCTCGCTTCGTGTTCGAGCGCTTTCAAGGACCTGCTCGAGAGGTCGTGCGCCTCGCACAGCACGAGGCGCGAGCGCTCGGCCACGACTACATCGGCACGGAGCACTTCCTGCTCGGGCTGCTGCGGGAGCCAGGTGTCGCGCGGGACGCGCTGGAATCGCTGCGAGTTCGTTACGAGGATGTCCACACGCAAGTCGCGCGGATCGTCGGGCGCGGGGACGTCCCGATCGGTCAGATCCCCTTCACGCCGCGGTCCAAGAAGGTGCTCGAAATGACCGTGCAGGAGGCTGAGAGCCTCGGGCAGGACGGGGCCGCGCCCGAGCACATCCTGCTCGCCATTGCGCGGGAGGACGAGGGCATTGCATCCGAGATCCTGCGCGGCCTCGGCGCCGATGCCGACGCGATTCGCGCTGCAGTGGGCGACCGCTCCTGATCCAGGGCTTGCGGCACTAGACTCGCGCGGATGTTGCCGAAGCGGTTTCCGGACCGGGAAGAGATTGCTGCCGTTCGCGCCGAGGCCGAGACGGCCGAGCCTGGCGAGACGCTCGATACCGCGCACCGCGTCGCTGGGCGTGTGATGGGGCGCCGGGAGATGGGGAAGCTCAGCTTCCTCGACCTGGTCGACCGCTCCGGGCGGATTCAGCTGATCGTGGAGCAGGAGGTCGACCTCGACCTCGGCGACCTCGTCGGCGCCACGGGCAAGCCAGGCCGGTCTAGGCGCGGCGAGCCGTCGCTCGTGACCTCGGAGATCCAACTGCTCGCAAAGATCCGCCGGCCGCTCCCGGACACGTTCCACGGGCTCACAGACGTCGAGACCCGCTACCGCCAGCGCTACCTCGACCTGCTGATGAACGAGGACTCGCGGCGGCTGGCGCTGACTCGGACGCAAATCGTCTCGGAGGTGCGCGCCTACCTCGACAGCGAGGGCTTCATCGAGGTGGAGACGCCGATCCTGCAGCCGCTCTACGGCGGCGGCTTCGCCGAGCCGTTCGTCACGCACTCGAACGAGCTCGACGCCGACCTCTACCTGCGGATCGCCGACGAGCTGTACCTGAAGCGCCTGATCGTCGGCGGCCTCGAGAAGGTCTACGAGCTCTCGAAGGACTTCCGCAACGAGAGCGTCTCGTACAAGCACTCGCCGGAGTTCACGCAGGTCGAGTGGTACGAGGCGTACGCCGACTATCGCGACACGATGGTGCGGACGGAGGCGCTGGTCGAGCGCGCGGCGACCGGGGCCATCGGCACGACGAAGGTGACGTTCCGGGGCCACGAGGTCGAGCTGGCGCCGCCGTGGCATCGCCTGAGCTTCGTCGAGGCGCTCGAGGAGAAGGGCGTCTGGTCGCGCGACGAGGACGAGCTGCGGGAGAAGCTCGCCGACGCAGGGGTCGACGCGTCGCGCGACGGATCGTGGTCGCAGCTCGTGGACCACGCGTACTCGCATTTCGTCGAGCCGGAGCTGATCCAGCCGACGATCGTCTACGACTGGCCGATCGAGCTGTCTCCGTTCGCGCGCACGACCGACCAGGACGAGACGCTCGTGGAGCGGTTTGAGTGCGTCGTGGCCGGCATGGAGTTCGCGAACGCGTTCAGCGAGCTGAACGACAGCGAGGAGCAGGCGCAGCGGTTCGCGATGCAGGAGGACGAGCGGGCGGCCGGGGCGGAGGAGTCCGAGCCCGGCGATCCCGATTTCGTCGAGGCGCTCTCGTACGGGATGCCGCCGACCGGAGGCTGCGGCGTCGGCATCGACCGGCTGGCGATGGTGCTGACCGGGAGCGAGACGATCCGCGACGTGATCCTCTTTCCGGCGCTGCGGCCGAGGTAGGGGCACTAAGTGGAGCCCGAGCGGCGGTATGCGCTCGACGCGCTGCTCGACGCGCTCGGGCTGCCGTTCGACGAGTCGGCGCCCGCGAGGCAGGCCGATCTCGACGAGGTCTTCGGGCTGCTCACGCTCGCAGGCGAACGCGGGGCCGAGCAGGACGAGCACGGCCGGCCGCTGCCGCCGAGCGATCCGCCCGGCCCGCGCGTGGCCGAGCTCGCGGCCGCGCTCGGGAAGCGCCTGGGGCAGGAGCGGCGCGGCTACGCGGACGGGGCGCGCTTCCTCGTCGCGCTGACCCACGACGTCGACCTGCTCGGCGGGGGCGGTTTTGGGACGGGGCTGCGCAGGCTCGCGGGCGGGGTCGTCCAGCGCTCGGGCGACCGGCTGCGCGAGGGGTCGGCGTTCCTGCGCGCCGCGGCGACCGGACGCGACCCGTCCTTTCCGCTGGCGGAGATGATGGAGGCCGGGCCGCGGTCGACGTGCTTCTTCCTCACCCGGCAGGACGACCCGCACGACGGCTACCCCGAGCGGTACCGGCCGGCGCTCGCGGAGGCGCTCGAGGCGACCGCCGCCGCGGGCTTCGAGATCGGCCTCCACGTGTCGTACCGCGCCCGGGAGCGGCCGGGGGCGATCGCCCGCGAGGCCGCGCCTCTCGACCATCCGCAGGGCCTGCGCCACCACTACCTGCGCAGCGACCCGGACCGGCTCGCGGGCGAGCTGCGGCAGGCCGGGCTCCGCTACGACTCCAGCATCGGCTGGGCCTCGCTTCCCGGGCTGCGCGCGGGAACGCCGTACCCGTACCGGCTCTGGGACCCCGAGCGGCGCGAACCGGGCGGGTGGGAGCTGCCGCTCGCCCTGATGGACGCGACCCTCGCGGAGGAGCGCTACCTCGGGCTCGACGCCGCGACGGCCTTCGGGGTCGCGGTCGCGACACTAGAGCCCGTCGCCGAGCACGGCGGTGCCGTCGCGATCCTCTGGCACCCGCCCTCGCACCATCCGCGGCTCTCCAGGGGCTACGACCGGCTCTACACGCGTCTGCTCGCGTGGATCGAAGAGCAGGGCGGCCGGGCCGGCACCGCGGCGGAGACGCTCGACCGCTGGGAGGCGAGGAGGGCTAGGCGAGCAGGAGCCCGCTGAGCTCCGAGACGAGGTGCTCCAGCTCCTGGGCCGTCTCGCGCTGGGCCGAGGCCGGGAGGCCGAGCGGGTCGCGCAGCTCCTCCATCGGCGCGTTGCGGAACCCCGGCGGCCGCTGGGCGTGCGCGTGCCGGATCCGCACCAGCGCCCGCTCGACTCGGTCGCTGGGCAGCGGCGGCCCCGGGATCGTGGCGAGCCGGCCCACGAAGTCCGGGAGCGTGAACGTCTGCTCGATCCGCGCGTCGGCGTCGACGACCGCGGCGAGGACGTGCCTGCGCTCGAAGCCGAGCACGAGGTCGAAGTCCGCGAGGTCGGCGTCGGAGAGGTTGCGTGCGCGATGGTGGGAGAGATCGAGGCCGAGACCCTCGGCGAGCATCACCGCCTCGGGCATGGCCGGCCGTGGGCCGAGGTCGAGCGTCCCCAACGAGGCCGTCCGGACCGGAAGGCCCTCCGTTTCCCGCACGAAGAGCGCCTCCGCGATCGGGCTGCGGAAGCGGTTCCCGGTGCAGACGAACGCGACGCTCAGCTCGGCTTCGCTCAGCGGACGTGACCCTTCTCGAAGCCGACCGCCCGCTCGATCCTCCGCTGCCGCGAGCGAACGAGCGGGCCGACGAGCCGCGGCGCGAGGCGCATGACGCGGGCCTTCCAGACCAGCGCGGGCTCGCTCGGGCACAGGGCGGCCGCCTCGCGATAGCTGGTCGCGGCCTCGCGGTACCGGCCCGCCCGCAGGGCGTCGTCGCCGCGCCGCCCGAGCTGCGCCGGCCCGGGGCCGCCGAGCCGCTTCTCGAGGTAGGCGCGCTCCTCGCCGGTCAGGTCCGTGCGGGCGGCGGCGTTGCGGAGGACGGCCTCTGCGTGCTCGTCCATCCGGGCCGGCTCGGCGGAGAGGCTCGTCGTGCCCCAGCGGTAGAGCGCGAGCGGCTCCGGCTGGAGCGCAACCGCGTGGCCCGCGTAGACCGCGCGCAGCCAGAAGTCCCAGTCCTCGGCGACCTGCAGCCCCTCGTCGAACGGCCCGACCTCCTCGGCGAGCGCCTTCGGGAAGAGCGACATCGTCGAGACGAAGTTCTGCTCCAGGATCGCGAGCCGCTGGCGCTCCGGGCGCGGGAAGCGGCCCTTGTAGCGCACGCGCGACGGATGGATTCCGCCGGGGAAGAGCCAGTAGCAGTTCGAGGTCGCAATCCCGCCGCTGCCGTCGTAGACGGCGACGAGCGCCTCGACGTGCCGCGGCAGCAGGATGTCGTCCGCGTCGCAGAAGGCGATCAGCTCGCCGCGCGCCTCGGCCAGGCCGCGGTTGCGCGCGGCGGCGACGCCCGCGTTCTCCTGCCGCACGACCCGGACGGGTTCCGGGAACGAGGCCGCGATCGCCCCGGTCGAATCCCGGGAGCCGTCGTCGACGACGATTACCTCGAGGTCGCGGTAGGTCTGCCAGAGAGCCGACGAGATCGCCCCGCCGACCGTCGTCTCGGCGTCGTAGGCGGGGATCACGACGGAGACGCGCGGCGTCATCGGAGTCCCTCGTAGAGGCGGAGGAAGCCCGCGACGAGCGCGTCGACCGACCCGGCGCCTTCCACCCGGCGGCCGGCCTCGGCGAGCCGGGCGGCCAGGTCGGGGTCGTCGAGGACGCGGCGCAGCGCGGCGGCGAGCGCTCCTGGCTCCTGGGGGACGAGCAGGGCCTCGCGCCCGTCGACGACCAGCTCGCGCACGCCCTGGATGTCGGTCGCCACGAGCGGCGTGCCGGACGCCAGCGCCTCGAGGGCGGTGAGCGGAAGGCCCTCCCAGCGCGAGGGGAGGACGACCGCGTCCGCGGCGCCCATCAGCGCGCGGGCGTCTGGGCGGGCACCGGCGAACACGACGCGGTCCGCGACGCCGCTCTCGGCGGCGGCCTGCTCGAGGTTGGGCCGGAACAGGCCTTTGCCGACGACCACGAGAGTCGTGTCGGGAACTTCCGCCAGTGCCTGGATGGCAAGCGCGTGGTTCTTCTGCTCGACGAGCCGTCCGACCGCCAGCACGAGCCTCGTTCCGGCCGCGAGGCCCCATTCTCGCTCGAGCTCGCCGCGGTCGGCCGGCGGAGGGGCGGGCCCGACCGCATTCGGCACCGTGGCAACCGGGACGCAGCCGTGCTGCTCGAGCGCCGCGGCGACGCCTGGCCCGCACGCGACCGGGGCGAGGCCAGAGGCGCGCACGAGCCTCACGGTTCCCTTCCATTCGCTCTCGGAGGAGCCGTGGAGGCTGACCAGGCCCGGTGGGCGCCGCCCGCGGCGCGTTGCCAGCCCGGCGGCGACCGCGATCACCGGGTTGTGGGCGTGGACCACGTCCGGCCTCGACGAGCGCACCGCCCGCCGCACGGCCGCGGCCGCCCCGGGCACGCGCCAGGGCCGGCGCTGCACCATCGGCAGCGGGTACGGCTCTGTGTCGAGCTCGGCGGTGAGCGGGCCGGGAGCGGCTGCGACGAACACCTCGTGCCCGGCCTCGCGTGCTCCCCGGTAGGCCGAGACGAGGATGCGCTCCGCGCCGCCGGTCCCGAGCTCCTGGATCACGTGGAGGATGCGCACAGCTCCTCGTAGAACGCGACCATCCGCCGCGCGGTCCCTTCCGGCGAGAAGTGCTCGATCCCGCGGGCTCGCCCGGCGCGGCCGAGCTCGCGGCGCAGCTCGGGGCTCGCGGCCAGCGAGTCGAGCGCCTCCGCGAGCGCGGGCGGGTCCTCCGGCTCGACCAGGACTCCCGTCTCGCCGTCCACGACGAGCTCCGGGATGCCGCCGACCCGCGTCCCGACCACCGGCAGGCCCGCGGCCATCGCCTCGAGGACGGCGAGCGGCAAGTTGTCCGCCCGCGAGGGCTGCACGAGGACGTCGAGCGCCGCCAGGCGCTCGCGTAGATCGGGGACGAAGCCGTGGAAGCGCGCGTCGACGCCGGCATACCGCGCCTGCTGCTCCAGCTCCTCCTGCAGCGAGCCCACCCCGTAGAGCTCGAGCCGGAGCGGCGCCTGGACGAGGCTGGCGGCGTCGATCAGGACGTCGATGCCCTTCCAGTACTCGAGGTTTGCCGCCACGCCCGCGACGAGGACGTCCCCGTCCTTCTCGACGACCGACCCGTTGGGCCCGGCCTCGACGCCGTAAGGGACCACATGCACGCGCGAGGCCGGGAAGCCGTGGGCGAGCATGAAGTCGACCATCGCCTGCGACGGGGCCACGACGTGGCCGAGCCGGGCCAGCCCCGCCTCGATCGGCAGGTAGCCGTGCAGGAGCCACTCCAGCCGGGCGCGCGAGACCCCGGGCGGGTCGGGGGCATCGTCCCGCCCGATCCTCGCCGCGATCTCCTCGGGCATGCCGTGCAGCGTGTGGACGACCCGAGCGCGCCGGAGCCGGCCCGCGAGACGACCGAAGAGCCCGGCCCGGCGGTCCTGCGTGTGGACGACGTCGGCGCCCTCCACGCGAGGCCAGAGCGCGGCGGCGCCGGGGAGGTCGAGCTTGTGCCCCATCGGCACCGCCTCCGCGGTCACGCCCAGGTCCCGGAAGCTGGAGGCGACCGCCTCGCTCGCGCAGAGCACGCGCACGTCCACGCCCGCCTCGGCGACCCGCGGCGCGAGCTGTCTCAGGTGCGTGATGGGCCCGCCGTGCTCGATCGTCGAGACGTAGACGACCCTCATCCGGCCCCGGGCGCGGGCGTCGCGCGTTCCTCCGCGCGGCGCTGCCCGTCGACCCAGATCGCGCCCGCCAGGCCGCCGACCAGCCAGAACGGCAGGAAGTACTGCTCCGAGAGGAACATCGCGCTCACGACGGCGATCGTCAGGGAGATCCGTAACGCCTGGACGAACGCGGGGTCGCCGTAGCCGAGGCGCAGCTCCGCCGTCAGGCGCGTGAACGAGAGCAGCAGGTAGAGCGCGAGCAGGCACATCGCGACGATCCCGAGCTCAGCCGCGACGTCGAGCAGCGCGTTGTGGGCGACGGTCAGCGTGAGCGTGCCCACCGGGCGCCCGGTCAGCTTGTTGTAGAAGAACTGGAAGTTGCCGGGGCCGACGCCGAGCAGCGGATGGTCGGTCGCCAGCCGGGCCGCGGCTCCCCAGGCCTCCAGCCTCGTGGTCTCGTTCTCGCGCGCGATCTGCTGCTTGAGCAGCAGCGCCTCCTGGAAGCGTTGCGGGTTGTTGTGGATGACGAGCAGCGCCCCGATCGCCGCGAGCGCGCCCGCGGTCAGGGTGACCTTCACGCGCCGGCGGTCGGTGATCACGAACACGATGAACCCGGCGGCGAGCCCGAGGAGCGCGCCGCGCGAGAAGCTGAGCAGGATCGCCGCCGACACCAGCCCGATCGCCGCGAGCACGATCGGCCGCAGCAGCTTCGGGCCGCCCAGGAGCACGAACATGAACGGGAGCGAGGTGGCGAGCATGAACGCGAAGTCGTTCTGGTTCCCGTTCGGCAGCGTCGCCAGCACCTCCCGGCCCGACAGGTACTCGTTCAACCCGAGCGCGGCCGCGACCGAGCAGCTCGCCGTCAGCGTCCACGCGATCCGCCGCTGGAGCACCGGGTCCTGCCCGAACTGCGTGATGATGACGTAGACGGCCGCGAAGCTCGCGTAGCGCGTCGCGGTGGTGACCGCGGCCGAGCTCTCGTAGGCCTGGAGGGTCGAGAACAGCGCCAGCGTGAGGATCCCCAGGACGAGCACCTGCCCGCGCTCGAAGACGATCACCCGGTTCTGGCGGACGACGGTCAGGGCGAAGCTCGCGATGCAGAACGCGCCGGCGAGCTTGGTCAGGCTGATGCCGTGCGGGCCGGTCTCCCAGAGGCCCTCGATCGGGGCCGTCGCGACGACGAGCAGGATCGCCAGGTCGGTCCGGAGCAGGAAGACGACCGAGACCGCGCCGAAGAGGACGAGCAGAAGCGCGACGGACGGGCGCTCGACCGCCCCGACCGCGAGCAGGCCGGCGAGCAGCGAGAGGCCCAGCAGGCCGAGCACCTCGAGGCGATCCGTGCGAAGTCGCCCGGCAACTGCCTCGGCGCGTCCGTCCAGCACTGGCTCAGCGGCGGGCGGCGCCGCGACTCTCGCGCACTCGCCGTGCGCGGAGCTTCTCGGCCTCGTCCTCGTCGCTCGGCCGGACGTAGTAGCTCGAGCTGCTGACCGAGTCCGAGTGGTTGAGCACGGCCGCCGTGAGCTTCACGGAGATCAGGTCGAGCCGCTCGACGGCGGTGCGCACGTGGCGGCGCAGCGCATGGCCGGCCTTCGCGACGAGCAGCGTGGCGTCGGCGTGGCGGGCGACGATGCGGGCGTCGCTGATCGGGATCAGCGGAGTCGAGTCGATGACGATCGCGTCGTAGTCGCGCTCGAGCTCGCCGAGCAGCCGGGGAAACGCGCCCGTCAGCAGCTCGCCGGGATCCGCGGAGCGGCGGCCGCCGACGAGGACGTCGAGCCCGTCCGGGGTCGTCCGCAGCGCCTGCTCGAGCGGCACCTCGTCGTAGAGCACGTCGATCAGCCCGGGCGAGGCGGGGAGGCCCAGCAGCTCGTCGATCCGGCCTCGGCGCAGGTCGGCGTCGATCAGCAGCGTGCGCGTGCCGGACCGCGCCAGGGTGGCGGCCAGGCCGAAGGCGACGGTCGTCTTGCCGTGGCTTCCGTCCGGGCTCGTGACGACGATCGAGCGGATGGTGTCGTCCGTGAAGAGGAGGTTCGTGCGCAGGTCGCGCATTGCCTCGGCCACCATGCGCAGGCGCGGGAGGGTGGCGAGGTCCTCGGCGGAGTGCATCTTCAGGATCGCCGTCTCGGACGGGATCTCGGCGTAGACCGGGGCGCCCGTGATCTTCGCCAGGTCCTCGGCGGTCTCGATCTTCGTCGTCAGGACCTCGCGCAGGAGCGCCGCGGCGAGCCCGAGCCCCAGCCCGAGCAGCGCGGCGACGAAGAGCGTCAGCTTCGTCCGCGGGAAGACGGGCGAGGTCGGCAGAGCCGGCGGGTTGATCTCGGTCAGCTTGAGCGACTTGACCCGGATCGCGCCGTTCCTGGCCTGCTCGAGCAGCGCCCGGGCGGCCGCGCCCGCGCTCAGCTGCGCGAGCCTCGGGTGGGTGCTGCGCGCCTTGATCTTGATGATCCCCGTGCCCTTGAACGTCTGCACCGTGACGTCCGCGAGGGGCCGGCCGACCAGCTCGCGCGCGCGCTCGAGCGTCGTGGTCGACGTGGCCGCCTCGGCGTAGGACGGGACGACGACGTCGAGGATGCTGAACAGGACCAGCTCGTTGTTCTGGCCGACGGGCGTGAGCGTGAGCGTCGCGGTGGACTCGTACTGGCGAGGGACGATCGTCGTCGCCACGTAGGCCGGAATGACCACGGCGAGCGCGACGATGATGATCAGCAGCCTCCGCTGCCAGAACACCCGCAAGAGTTCGTTGAGAGTCACGATTTCAGGGTCGGTCGCACCGAGTGGGTCGCAGCCACCTCGTTTCGGGCTTATCGAACAATACCCTTGGTTTCTTGAGTTCTCCACGCCGGCTTTTGGTCGCCGCGCAGCCGCTGGACGGCGGTGTGGCGAGCCATGTCGTCGCGCTCGTCGGCGCGCTTCCGTCGGGCCGGTTCGCGGTCGACGTCGCCTGCCCGCGCAGCTCCACGACGTGGGCGAGGCTCGAGGGGAGGCCGGGGATCGAGCTGCACGAGATCCAGGCGCACCGCCGTCCGGCTCCGGGCGACGCGCGCTCCTGGCGGGCGCTGCACCGCCTGGCCGGGCGCGCGGAGCTCGTCCACGTCCACTCCTCGAAGGCGGGCTTCCTCGGCCGCCTCGCGGCGTTCGGACGCGGCAAGCGGCGCGCCTGCGTGTTCACGCCGCACGGCTGGTCGTTCTGGGCGGCCGACGGCGCCGAGGCGCAGCTCTACGTCGGGCTCGAGCGCCTCGCGGCCCACTGGTGCCGCGCGATCGTGGCGCTCTCCGGCGACGAGCGCGATGCGGGGCTCGAGGCGGGCGTCGGCCGGCCCGAGCAGTACCGCGTGATCCCGAACGGCGTTCCGCTCGAGCGGTTCACGCTGCCGCGCGCTCCGGTGCGCGGAAGGATCCTGATGGTCGGGCGGCTGGCCCCGCCGAAGCGTCCGGACCTCGCCGTTCGCGCCCTGGCGGGCGTCCGCGCGAAGGTGCCCCAGGCCGAGCTGCACGTGGTCGGCGACGGACCGCTCCGGCCCGACGCGGAGAGGCTTGCCGCGGAGCTCGGGGTAGGAGAGGCCGTCCGGTTCCTTGGCTACCGGGAGGACGTCCCCGAGCTGCTTGCCGAAGCGGAGTGCGCGCTGCTCGCGAGCGACTACGAGGGCTGTCCGCTGGCGATCGTCGAGGCGATGGCCGCGGGCGTCCCGGTGGCCGCGACCGAGGCCGGCGGTGTCGCGGAGCTCGTCGAGCCGGGCCGCACGGGGGCGCTCGGCGCGCACGGGAACGCGGAGGCGCTCGCGGCCGCGCTGGAGAACGTCCTCGCCGACCCCGAGAGGGCGGCCGAACTGGGCGCCGAAGGGCGCCGCGTCGCCGAGGCGAGGCTGTCGCTGGAGCGGATGGTCGAGCGGACCGTGGCCCTCTACGACGAGCTCCTCGCTTGATGCCTCGATCGAGGGACGGCCTCTCTACATAGCCGGACGATGCAAGCGGCGTGGACGGCGTTGCTCGTTCCCGCCGCGTTGTCATCCTCGCCGCTGCCTTTGCCGTGCTCATGCTCCCGGGCACCGGCCGCGACCCGGTCGCCGGGGCTTCCGGGCCGGCCCAGGCGAGCATCGCCGCGCTGCGCATCTGCACGGGCTGCGCGCACGCGGGCGGGAACCTCTCGCGCTATCGCTACGTGATCCTGAACTCGTGGGACGCGCCGCTGATCCCGGCGCTGAAGGCGCACAACCCGGGCCTCAAGGCCCTCGTCTACAAGGACTTCTCCTTCACGGTCTCGACCGGCTGCTCCGGCGGCGACCTGCCGCATCTCGCGGCCGGCGTGGGCTACTGCGTGGCGAACGCCGACCACCCGGATTGGTTCCTCGCCGACCGGTCGGGGAACCGGCTCGACTCGTCCTACTACCCGGACGCCTGGATGATGGACGTCGGCAACCCGGGCTACCAGTCGGCGTGGCTCTCGAACGTCCGCGCCGACCTCCGCGCGGGCGGCTGGGACGGCGTCTTCATGGACGACACGAACGCCGACATGGGCTGGCACCTCGACGGCCGCACGATCGCCCGCTACCCGACCTCCGCCTCCTGGCGGGCGGCGACACGGAGCATGCTCGCGAAGGTCGGGCCCGCCCTCGTCTCGGCCGGCTTCCTCGTCGTTCCCAACCTCGCCACGCCGTGGGCCGCCGACTACGACGCCCAGGCCACCTGGAGCGACTGGCTCCGGTTCACCTCCGGCGCCGCGCAGGAGTACTACAGCAAGTGGGGGACGACGAGCTCGGGATTGCTCGCCGGCAACGACTGGGCCTATCGGCAGCAGTTCCAGGCGCTCACGGAGAAGGCGGGCAAGATCTTCCTCGGGATCACATACGCGCCGAAGGGCGACACCAGGACGATGACCTGGGCGCGGGCGAACTTCCTCCTCTTCGACCAGCCCGCGTACGGCGGGGCGCTGGTCTTCGAGCTCACGAACCCGGAGGCGCAGGACCCGTACTCGTCTTCATGGACGGCGGACGTGGGCGCTCCCGTGGGGGCCAGGTTCCAGGTCGGCGCCGCTTGGCGCAGGAACTTCTCCGGCGGGACGGTGCTCGTGAACCCGAGCTCCTCGACCGTGACGGTGAGACTCGGGCGGCCGTACCTGCGCGGCGACGGGACGCCCACGACCTCGGTCACGCTCGGCCCTACGAGCGGGGCGATCCTCCGTTCGGCGGGTCAGGGCAGGGCCGCGTTCCTCACCCGGCCGATGAAGCGAGCGCACGCGCTACGC
The DNA here is from genome assembly GCA_963716865.1 of uncultured Actinomycetes bacterium. Lineage (GTDB taxonomy): Bacteria > Actinomycetota > Thermoleophilia > Gaiellales > Gaiellaceae > AC-32. The sequence goes on along the minus strand of CAVQUF010000004.1, from coordinate 606,492 downwards.
CGACACGCGTCCCGCGCGCGCGTGAAGCACCTTCGGCACCGGCTCCGCTAGCCCGTCATCCGGCGGTACAGCTCGATGAGGGGCTCCGTGGCGGGGCCCGGCGTGAAGCGCCGCTCGAACTCGGCCCGGGCCGCGGCTCCTCGCTCCCGCCGCACGTCCTCGCTCGCGAGGAGATCGGCCGCGGCCGCAGCAAGCGCTTCAGGCTCCGTTTCGATGGAGACGCCGGCCGACGGGCCGATCCCCTCTGCGCCGGCGGGTGTCGTCACGACCGGGACGCCGCTCGCGAGCGACTCCAGCACCTTGACCTTCACCCCGCTGCCGCGCTCGAGCGGGAAGAGGAGCACCGAGAGGCGCTGGAAGAGGTCCCGGGCCGAGGCGACCTCTCCCGCGAGCTCGACGTCCGGCCCGGGGGAGAGCCCGAGCCGGTCGGTACCGCGGCCCGCGAGCACGAGCCGCGCGCCCGGCACGTTCCGGCGGACGAGCGGCCAGACGTCCTCGAGCAGCGTCCGCATCGCCTGCGCGGTCGGCGCCCATCCCGCCGTGCCGATCAGCCCGGCCGTCGGCGGCCCGTCGAGCCGCGCGGGCTCGTAGAGGGCAGGATCGAGCGACAGCGGCGCCACCACGACCTCTGCCTTCGGCGCGACCTTCCTCAGCGCGTCGGCGACGAGCGGCGAGCTGGCGACGAGGTACCGGTGCCCCCGGACCGCTGCGCGCTCGGCGCGCGACCGGTCGAGCACCTCGCGGAACTGCCTCCGCCACGGGGGGCCGAGGCTCCGATCGCCATGCGCGAGGTAGTGGACGTGGACGAGCGACGGCGTCGAGACTCCCTCGTCGCACCACGCTGTCTCCGTCTCTTCGAGGTGGACGACGTCGGCGTCGCGGGCCGCCTCCTGCACCGCGGCTGCGAACGGCCCGCCGGCCAGCTCGCCCACCGGTCGCCGGACGCGCTGCAGGCGCGCGCGCCAGGGGCCGGGAGGCTCGACGTCCACGACCTCGACCGGTAGGTCGGCGGGCACCTCCCCGGCGACGGAGAAGTGCCGGCGGGCGGCGACCGCGCGCACCTCGACGCCGTGCCTCAGGAGGCCGCGCAGCAATCCGATCGCGGTCTTGCCGGGAGCACCCCCTTCGGCCAGCGGCGGCTGGGTCAGGACGAGCAGGGCGCGCATCGCCGAATCCTTGCCCATACTGAGCCGGAAGTCTCTTGGATGCCTTGGACAGGGCAGGCGGGCCCGACGATTCCGCCGCGCCGGAGCTGGCGGTCGTCGTGTGCACGCTCGGCGAGAAGCCCCTGGCCGCGACCCTCGACTCGATCGCAGCTTCCGCGAAGGCCGCCGGACGGCACGTCGAGACGCTCGTCGTCTGGCAGGGCGCCGATCCTCCGCCCGCGTGCGTGCGTGTGCTCCACGTGTTCCCGCTCGGGATCTCGTACGCGCGCAACCGCGGCGTCGCGGAGCTCCGGAGCCGGCTCGTCGGCTTCCTGGACGACGACGAGCTGATCGTCGAGACATGGGTCGCCGGCGCGCTCGCCGAGTTCGCGGTCGCCCCGGAGGAGGCCCCGGGCGGCGCGTTCGGCCCCGTTCTGTCGACCGACCCGGCCGACTATCCGTACTTCTGCCCGACCCGCGAGCGCGTCGTCCACCGGGGCACGCGCACGCCGCCGTGGCTCGTGGGCACCGGCGGGAACATGGCCTTCCCGCGCGACACGCTCGTGGGCGCGGGCGGGTTCGACCCGCGGTTCGGGGCCGGCGCGCCCGTCGGCTCCGCCGAGGAGACCGAGCTCGTGCTGCGCCTCCTGGGCCAGGGCCGGCGGCTCGTCTACACGCCGGAGATGACCGTCTACCACCCGAGCCGGGGCCTCCAGGACGAGGTCAGCGCCCGCAACGTCTACGGGGTCGGGATGGGCGTCGTCCTCCGCCGCGCCCCGCTCCTCTCCGGGAAGTACCTCTACACGATCGCGCAGGAGCTCGGCCGCTCGGTTCGCGCGCGCAACTCCCGCCGCCGCCGCGAGGTGCTCGCGACGTTCCGAAGCTTCCTGGCTGGCCTGGTCTCGCCCGTGAAGGCGGACTCGCCGCCCGCCGCGCTCGGGCGGCTTCCGGACGAGGTGGGGTCGAAGCTCGGTGGGACGAAGCCGAGACCGCTGCCCGGGACGATCGGCGAGCGCGCGCACCTGCGCTACGCGGTCGACGGCGGCCGCGTGCTGCACCTCTACGTGAACCCTGAGCCGGGGCTCGCGCAGTCGCTCGACTCGAACGCGGCGATCGAGGCTCATGCCGCTGTGCCCGACGCCCTCTGGGTGCTCGAGCGAGGCTAGGGCAGGAGCGCCGACTCGCCGCCCTGCCGCAGCTCGTAGCGGAGGATCGGCCACGTGATCCTGCCCAGCGGCGCGTGCTGGGAGGCGTAGGCGCGGCACGCGGCGAGCTTCCGCCAGCGGTCGCCGAGCCCGGCCCTCAGCCGGGCCCAGGGCTCGGGGGCCGGGCCGCCGTCGAACGCCGCATAGGGCTGCTCCGCGTAGAGGCCGAGGCGATCCGGCTCGAACGCGCCGGCGAGGAGGTCGTGCACCCAGCGGTGGTCGTCGTGGGAGAGCGGGAAGCCGGGGAGGAGCACGAGCGCCGACCCGGCCGACTCGACGACGGCCGCGCGGATCTCGGAATCGGCCGCGCCGCGCTCGTACTGATCGTCGCCGTACGAAAGCCAGGCCGGCCGCGCGCCGAGGCGCGCGCAGGCGAGGGCGTCCTCCTCGCGCCGCGCGCGCGCTGCCTCGCCGGCCGTTGCGAACCCGGAGCTTCGGTCCCACTCGCCGGCCGGCTCGGTCGAGGCCGGGTCACCCGCGAGCACGGTCAGGATCGTGACCCGGGCGCCCGTGCGCGTCGCCCGGGAGATCGCCGCGCCGAGCGACAGCGCCGCGTCGTCGAGGTGAGGGGAGACCACGGTCACGTCGCCCTCGAGCTCCACCCTGGCCATGGGCCAGATCATGCCCGCGTCCGCGGCCGCCGCATCCAGGGGCGCTTCTAAGCTCGTACGCGATGACCCTCGCGACGCTCACCCTCGAGCCGTTCGCCGGCGTCGCCGAGGCCCGGGCGGAGTGGGAGGAGCTGGCGGCCGCCTCGAGGAGTCCATTCGCCACCGTCGAGTGGTCGGAGGCCTGGCTCGAGCACGCTGCGCACGGGTGCCGGAAGCTCCTCTTCGCCGCGCGCCAGAACCGGGCCGCGGTCGCGATCCTGCCGCTCGTCGTCGTCGAGGGCCGCTACGTCCGCAAGGCGCGCTTCCTGGGGTACGGGGCCGCGAACGAGCTGGGTCCGGTCTGTGCGCCCGAGAATCGAGAGCTCGGCGCGGCAGCGCTACGCCTGGCGCTCGAGGAGACACGGGACGAGTGGGATGTCTTCGTCGGCGAGAGCCTCCCCGGCGGCGGCTGGGACGAGCGGCTCGGGGCGAAGCTCGTCGGCCGCGAGAGCAGCCCCGTGGCCCGTGGCCCGTGGACCAGCTGGGAGGCGTACCTCGGGTCGCGGAGCCGCAGCCTGCGCAAGGAGCTGCGGCAGAAGGAGAGCAGGCTGCCCGGTCTCCGCTACCGGACCGTCGCGGCGGCGGAGGAGCTCGAGCCGGCCCTGGACGCGCTGTTCGCGCTGCACCGCGCCCGCTGGGGCGCGGACGCGTCCCCGTTCTTTGCCGGCGAGGAGCGCTTTCATCGCGCCTTCGTCGCGGCGGCGTTCGCGCGCGGCTGGGTGCGCCTGCGCCTGCTCGAGGTTGACGGGCGGCCGGTCGCGGCGAACTACGGCATCCGCTTCGGCGAGGCCGAGTGGTCGTACCAGCACGGCCGCGACCCCGAATTCGAGGACGCCTCCGTCGGGTCGCTGGTCTTCGCCCGCTCGCTGCGCGAGGCGTTCGCCGAGGGCGCGCGAGCCTTCTGGCTCGGCCCGGGGCCGCAGAGCTACAAGCGGCGCTTCGCCGACGACGACCCTGGACTCGAGACGGTCGGAATCGCCCGCGGCCTGCGCGGCCGCGCCTCGGTCCTCGCGGCGAAGCGGCGCGCAGCCGGCTAGGCGCCGGCGCAGAGCCGGCAGATGCGGCGCACGAACGGCTGTGGGACCGTCTCCTCGAGCCAGGCCGCGTCGTCGCCCGGGAGCACGCGCAGGAGGACGGCCAGGAGGCCGTAGACGGCGGTCATCGCGACCGCGCCAGCGACGAGCCCGGCGACGCCGCCGAGCCACTCCAGCAGGCCCCACGCCGCGAGCCCTCCGGCGGCCGCCGCGACGACGTTGCGGACGAGCGCTCCGACCCGCCAGGTCACCGGTGCGGCGATCCGCTGGGAGGCGGCCAGCACGACGAGCGAGTAGACGGCGCCTCCCGCCGCGTTCGCGATCGCCGCGCCGCTCGCGTCCAGCGACGGCACGAGCGCCAGGGCGAGGCCGACGTCGATCGCAGCCGCAACCGCGTTGGCGATCAGCGGCACGCGGATGCGCCCGAGCCCCGCGAGCAGCGCGTTCGCCAGCGACGAGAGGGCGACGACCGGAAAGACCAGCAGCAGGATCCGCACCGGGGTCCCGGCGCCCTCGTAGTCGCGCCCGTAGACGACGTTGATCAGCTCGGGCCCGAGGCTGAGCGCCGCGGCCGTGAGCGGCAGGGCCACGATCAGCAGGAGCCGCAGCGAGCGCGAGTAGCCGCTGTGGATCCGGTCGAGCGCCCCCGCCCCGAAGAGCGTCGCGAAGGCCGGGGTCGTCGAGCCGGCGAGCGCGCCCGGGATCAGGCTCAGCGCAGCCACCGCCGAGAACGCGATCGAGTAGAACGCGATCTGGGCGTCACTCGAGTAGTGGTTGAGGAAGAAGAACTCGATCCGCGTGCCGACCACCAGCTCGAGGAAGAGGCCGAGCGACGAGAGCACGGCGAAGCGGACAACCCGCTGTCTGAGCACGCGCTGGTCGACGGCGTTCGGCGCCGCCTCCGCGCGGCGCTCGACCTCGCCGAGGCTCCGCCGCGCGAGCGTCCCGGTCCAGAGCAGGTTGAGGACGCCGATCACCGCCTCGGTGGCGAACATCCCCGTGATCCCGCCGCCCAGCCAGAGGACGATCGCGACCGCCGGTGTCCCGACGGCGCCCGTCACTAGGCCGACGGTCGCCGCCTGGCGGAAGCGCTGCAGCCCGATCAGGACGGCGGTCGGGACGGTGTGCAGCACGGCCGTCGCGGTGACGACCGCGGCGAACGCCCAGGCTCCCTCCGGAGTGGCGCCGAGCAGCGCGGCCCCGGCCAGCAGCGCGCCCCCGAGCAGGGCCGCGGCGCCCTCGACGCACCACGCAAACCAGAGCAGCCGCGGCAGAAGCTCGCTCCGCCCGCGCCCGGTGGTCTCGCCGATGTAGCGCATGACGGCGACGTACATCGCGCTCGAGAGCAGGGCTGTGAGGGTGATCGAGACGAACGCGATGAAGCTCTGGCGACCCATGCCGTCCGGTCCGAGGAACCGGGCGGCGAAGATCGAGATGATCAGCGTGTAGGCCTGCGGGACCGTGTAGCTGGTGACGTACCAGAGGCCTCCCGAGAGCACCGAGCGGCCGGTGGTGGCGCGTGCGGCTTCCGACTCCTCCGTACCCGGCACGGCCCCGGGGCCCGCGTCAGGCCCGCTCGAGCTGCCCGGCCGCGCGCATGTGCTCGATCACGTCTCGGAGGATCGCGTCGAGATCGCGTTCCGGCGTCCAGCCGATCGCCTCGCGGATCTTCCCCGTCGCCGGCTCGCGGTGAAGCGTGTCCTCGATCCCCTGGCCGTACACGCGGTCGTACGGCACGAATGTGATCTCCGAGTCGCTGCCCGTGGCCTGCTTCACGCGCTCGGCCAGGTCGATGATGCGAACGCGCTCCGAGGAGCCGACGTTGAAGATGTCGCCGGAGATGTCGCTCGCGTCCATCAGCCCGCTGAGCGCGCGCACGGTGTCGGCCACGTGGCAGAACGAGCGCGTCTGCGTGCCGTCGCCGTGGACCTCGAGCGGCCCGCGGGAGAGCGCCCGCTCGACGAAGCGCGGGATCACCATCCCGTACTGGCCGCTCTGCCTCGGCCCGACCGTGTTGAAGAGCCTCGCGATGACCGCGTCGAGCCCGCGCTCGAGGTGGTACGAGAGCGCCAGGTGCTCGTCCATCGCTTTCGAGTCGGCGTAGAGCCAGCGCTTCTCGGTCGTCGGCCCGTAGACCCTCCGGTCGTCCTCGGCCAGGGGCCGCTGTTCGCGGTGGTCGCCGTACACCTCCGAGCTGGAGGCGATCAGGACGCGCTTGCCGAACTCGCTGCAGTAGCCGAGCACGGTCTCGGTCCCCTGGACGTTCGTGACCATCGTGTGGACCGGCTGCTCGACGATCAGGCGGACGCCGACGGCCGCGGCGAGGTGGAAGACCACGTCGCACTTGTGCACGACCTCGCTGACGACCGACGGCGAGAGGACCGAGTCGACCACGAGATGGAAGTCGTCGCGGTCGCGGAGGTGCTCGATGTTCTGGAGCGAGCCCGTCGAGACGTCGTCCAGGACGAACACCTCCCAGCCCTCAGCTAGCAGGCGCTCGGACAGGTGAGAGCCGATGAAGCCCGCGCCTCCGGTGATGAGCGCCTTTCCAGCCACGCACGCAGCGTAACGGGCGCTTCGGCAGGCGCAACCACCCGCGCGGCTAGCCCGCGGGGAGGCGCCTCAGCTCGTCGGCGATCCGCGGCTCGCGCGGGTCGAGCCTCTGAGCCTCGAGCAACGCTGCCCTCGCACGCTGGAGCTCTCGCGCGCTGATGTACGCCTGCGCCAGGTCGAAGCGCCATTCGACGACGCGCGGCTCCTTCCGCACGGCCTCTTCGAGAATCGCCGCCGAGGCCTGCGGCGAGCCCGCGCTCGCGGCCTCCGCGACGTACGGGCCGACCGAGAGCGGGTCGAGCCGCTTGGCCCAGTGGAACTGGTCGCGCGCGGCGAGCCTGGCGGAGAGCCAGGGCGGCACGAACGCGACGAGTGCCACGAGAACGGTGGCAACGGCCGCCGCGATCGCCTCCTTCCTCGCGAGCAGGCGCCGATCGCCGCCGGACCCGCCGGCTCCGAGCAGCAGGAAGAACGGGAGGCCGCAGGCGGGGACGGTCCAGATCCAGTCCACCGAGGCGTGAACGAGCCAGTACGCGGCGCCGCCGAAGGCCGCGGTCGCAGCGGGATCCCGCGCGCGCGCACGCGAGACGACGCGCAGGAAGGGCAGGGCGAGCGCGCAGACGAGGAGCGCGAAGCCCACCACGCCGAGCTCACTCAGGGCGTCCAGCTCGACCGAGTGCGCCCGGGCCGGCGTATCCGGGCTGTGCCGCAGCTGGAGGTACGCAGGCCCGAATCCACGCGATCCGATCCCGGCGAGCGGATGGTGCGCGGCCTCGTGGAGGGCCACGCGCCAGATGTCGTAGCGGTACGACCCGAGCTGAAGCAGGTGGCTCGAGGAGCTCGACGAGGTCGGGGCGTTCTTGAACGCGCGCCACTCGTCGCCGAACCAGCCCGCGTGGTAGACGGCCGCGAAGAAGACGACGACAGCGGCGACGAGCCCGGCGCAGAGGAGCCCGAGCGTGGCGCGTCCCGCCGCCCGCACCCGGCGCGGGCCGAGCTCGAGCCGCCGGTCCGCTAGCGCGTATGCCAGACCGAGCAGCGCGCCGAGCAGGGTCAGGAGGATGATCGCCGAGCCCGCGCGCTTCACATCCTCGACGCTCCCCGACCGGAAGGGCGCGGTCAGCGGCCGGTAGGCCGCGAAGGTGAGGCCGGCCGCGAGCAGCGTCGGCGGGAGCAGGCGGAGCCTGAGCGGCGAGAGCCCGAACACGAGGGCCGCCGAGGCCGCGATCGCCAGGATTCCGCCCTTGCTCTGCGCGGTCAGCCAGCCGGACGCGATCGCGGTCGCGGCGGCAACCGCGAGCATCCGCACCACGGGCGAGCGGGCCCTCTGCGCAGCGAGCACGACCGCGGGCCAGAAGCCGATCAGGAAGACGGCCGCCTGGGCGTTCGGGTACGAGATCGGGAAGGAGAGCCGGCCCGAGTAGAAGTGGTCGACCTGGTCGGAGCCGAAGCGGAGCACGACTCCGGCCCCGAGCGCGAGAACCCCCGCGACGGCCGCGACGGAGGTCGTCGCGAGCAGGCGGTCGCCGGCGGTGCGGAGGGTCACGAGCGGCACCACGAACGCGATCGCGTAGAAGAGCGTCAGGAGCGCCTCGTCGCGGGCGAGCGGCGGCACCGCCGACCACGCGATCGAGACGGACTCCCACCCTGCGAGGGCCACGAGGGCGCCGACGGCGACCAGTTCGGTGCGGTCAGGGCGGGCCGCGCCGCTCAGCAGCACCACTGCGAGCAGCAGCGCGCCCAGGAACGCGTAGGGCAGCCAGTCGGCGCTGCTGGTGCTTCCGGTCGCGATCCAGGCGAGCGCCCACGCAGCCGCGGCGAGCGCCGCGGTCGGCAGCACGCGCGCCGCGGTTCCGGCGTCGAACACCACTGCGATGCACTCTACGAGCCGCTTCGGGCGGGGAATGCCGGATCGATTTGCCCTTGCGTACAGGCGCGAGCCGGACTACGGTTCGATGCGGGACGAGGGGAACGTCGAGTCGGCTAGGCGGGGGGACCTCCTGCCGAACGAGGGTGGTGTGGGCAGCGCCGGGCTGCGCACGGTGTAGGCTCAACGGCCAAGTGCCTTGAGCAGGAGGGAAGGGAGACCAAGGATGAGGCGTCGATTCTTGATCTGGGCGGCAAGCGTGTGCGCTGTCGTATCGCTGGGCGCAGCTCCAGCGGCGCTCGCGGCGACTCCGCAGCAGATCTACAAGGACTATGCCGACAACGGCCGGCTCGATCAGACGTATTCGCGCAGCGACCTGATGCGGGCGCAGCGGGACGCAGCGCTCCAGGGCTATCCGCATGTCGGCGTGCAGGGAGCCGTCGAGAAGGCGCTCGGCGCTCAGACGGTCAAGTCGAAGGGCGGGCTCCCGTTCACGGGTCTCGACCTCGCGCTGTTGACCGCGGGCGGCGCGCTTCTGCTCGTCGCAGGCACCGGGCTGCGCAGGCTCGGACGGACGAAGTCGTAGGGCACGCGGTCTAGCTCCGACTGGACGCTGCGGCCCAAGGCGGCGACATGGCGACGCGACCCCTGACCGAGTTGCAGGCGCTTCCTGCTCTCGAGCCGATCGGGCTCGAGGGGACAGGCGCGCTCGCGCGGCGGCGCGCCCGCGGCCTCGGCGGGGCTCGCGGCACGCTCGCCCTGGACGCGGCCATGCTTGCCGCCGCCTGCATTGCGGCGCAGCTCGGCTCGGGCGACGCGGGCATCCTCCGGATCTCGCCGGTCTGGCTCGTCGTCTACAGCGCCCTCGTGCTCCTCGGTCTCCGCATGCGGGGCATGTACTCGTGGCGCGTCCGCGTGCAGGCCCTCGACGACGTGCGGGCCGTTCTCGCGGCGACGGTCCTCGCCACGATGGCGGTCGTCACCCTCCGCATTCTCCTCCCGGGCGACGTCGACGATCTCGCGGCGCAGGCTCTTCGCCTCTGGGCCTTCAGCGCCGTCTACCTCGCTGCCGGCAGGGTCGCGCTCGACTGGTCGCGGGTCAAGGCGCGCCGCGACGGCGAGCTGGCGAAGCCGACCCTGATCGTCGGGGCCGGCCGGATCGGCCGTCTGACCGCGCGTCGTCTGATCGAGCACCCCGAGTTCGGCCTGCGCCCGATCGGCTTCCTCGACAAGGAGCCTCTCGACGAGAATGGCCTGCCCGTCCCGGTGGTCGGCGCGAGCTGGGATCTCGAGCGGGTGGTCGAGCAGCACGGCGTCGAGCACGTCGTGATCACGTTCTCGACCGCTCCGAGCGAGGTCCTCCTGCGCGAGGTCAAGCGCTGCCAGGAGCTCGGCATCGAGGTATCGCTCGTCCCGCGCCTGTTCGAGAGCGTGACGGAGCGCCTCACGGTCGAGCACATCGGCGGCCTGCCGCTGCTCACGGCCCGCAGGACGAACCCGAAGGGCTGGCAGTTCGCGCTCAAGCACCTTGCCGACCGGATCGTCGCGGCGACGATCCTCGTCGTCGGCGCGCCGGTCTTCATCGTCCTCTCGCTCGGGACGCTCCGTTCCGTGGGGCGGCCGATCTTCTTCCGCCAGCCGCGCATCGGCCGCGACGGCCGGCACTTCCAGATGCTCAAGTTCCGCTCCATGCGCACCACCACGGAGCAGGTCGTGCTGCCCGACCTGCCGGCGGACACCGCGCCCGGCGGGATCGAGGGCGACGACCGGCGGACGAGCTTCGGCACGTTCATTCGCCGTACGTCGCTGGACGAGCTGCCTCAGCTCCTGAACGTGCTCAGGGGCGAGATGAGCCTGATCGGGCCCCGGCCCGAGCGGCCCGACTTCGTGCGCCTCTTCGAGCGCAACGTCCACCGGTACGGCGACCGGCACCGCGTCAAGTCCGGGATCACGGGCTGGGCCCAGGTGCACGGGCTGCGCGGCAGAACGTCGCTCAGCGACCGGGTCGAGTGGGACAACTACTACATCGAGAACTGGTCGCTCTGGCTCGACGTCAAGATCCTGCTGCTGACGCTCATGGCCGTCCGCCGCTACTTCGCCCAGGCCGAGTAGCTGAACGGCCGCACCGGCAAAGCCGGCACGGCCTCTCCTGGTCGGCGTTCGCGAGCGAACGCCTTGGCTTAACCATCCCTCGATTGCGGTGGTCCGAGGGAGGGACTTTCCGCAAGCCGTAACCCTCGGCGGCCGATGGAACAGAGGAGCAGGAGTGCGGTTGCCGCCCGACCGCCGACGTCTGAGAACGATCCGTCGAGCCGGCCCGGGGCGAAGGTCTCCGGCCGGCTTGTCGGTCGGAAGGAGACAACCAAGTGAAGAGAGCCTTTCTGCTGGCCGCCGCCGTTGTCGCAGCAATCGCGTTCGCGCTGCCCGCGACGTCGATGGCCGCGACGTTCCGTGGCGTCGTGATCGCCAAGGATTCCGCGCGCAAGTCCCTCGTGACCGCCTCTCGAAACGGGGTCGTGAGGACGGTTCGCGCGCGCGCAGCGTTCAAGCGCGTCCGCGTCGGACGGCTGGTCGCGGTCAAGGCCGCGGCGCTCCCGGACGGAACGTACGCCGCCAGCAAGGTCCGGATGCTCGGCAAGTCGAGGCGCGTCCACTTCCGCGGGACCGTGGTCGCCGTGAAGGGCGCACGACTCGTCCTCTCGGCGGGCCACAGCGTCTTCTCGCTGCGCGTCCGCGGCGGCAAGACCGCGGCCGCCGACGGAGCGTCGGACTTCAAACCCGGCGACGACCTCGACGGTGACGGCGTCTGCAAGGGCGGCTCGCTCGAGACCCGCCGCGACCACGTGAAGAAGGTCGGCCACTCCGACGAGCTCGTGCTCGAGGGCATCTACCTCGGCACGGGCGACGACGGCACGATCGAGCTCGCCGTCGTCCACAAGGGCCGCGTCTTCGTGCATGTCCCCGACGGGATGCTCGTGCCCGACTTCCAGCCCGGCGACGAGATCGCGCTCGAGGTCACGGTCGAGGAGGACAACAGCTTCACGCTCGTCAAGGCCGAGAACGAGAGCTCGCCTGGCGATGACGACGACAACGAAGGCGACGTCCACATGAACAATCCGGACCATGAGTTCTCGGTCGTGGGTGTCCTGGCGGCACTGTCGGACGACTCGGTCGGTGTCAAGGTCGAGGGCAAGGACGAGCCCGTGCGCTGCGCCGTGCCCGACGGCTTCGACCTCACCGGCTTCGAGACCGGCCAACACGTCTTCATGTCGTGCCGGTACGGCGACGGCCATCCGGTGCTTCTGGCGCTGAAGAAGAAGGATGCCGGCACCGAGTACCTGATGGCTGCCGGCCACATCCTGGACTTCGCCGAGGGCGGCATCACCGTGCAAGGCGACGGCGATCCCGTCTGGTGCTCGGTCCCGGAGAGCGTCAACATCTCCGAGTTCGTCGTGGGCGACATGGTGCTCATGAAGTGCATGAAGGTCGAGGGCGTGTGGACGCTGAAGGCGATCAACAGGAAGCCTCCGCCTCCGCCGCCGCTGCTTCCGCCGCCGGCGTACGTTCTGGCGTCGGGGATGATCATCGACCTCACCGCGGAGAGCATCACCATCCAGGGCGAGCACGAGCCGGTCACCTGCGCCGTCCCGGGAGGTGCGGACCTGAGTGACTTCGCCGTCAACGACTACGCGGCGATGAAGTGCCTCCACACCGAGCTCGGGCTGAAGCTCGAGCGTCTGCAGTCGGAGAACTCGCTGTACGAGGCCCCGGCCCTCTAGCAGGTTCGTTTGTCGAGCCGGCCGCCCCGCCGCCCGGGGCGGCCCCGGCTCACTTGATGTTCTGAGGCACCGCCTCGTCCTGCCCCCGGATCAGCAGGAGCACGCCGGCGAAAAAGCTCAGCAGCGCGGGTGCCAGCGACACGAGCGGCGCGAGCGACGCCATAGCCAGATAGCCGGCGACGAACAACAGCAGCGGCGGAAGTCGTCTCCCCATCTCTCCCCCAATCCCCGCTTACATGCGCATTGAACTCCATCTGGAGGCAAAAAGAAACGTCTGACAAACGTCCGAGCGGGGGATGCACCAGCCCCCGACCCCTTCGCTACGATAGGTCCCTCAACGAATTTCCCGGGCCACGGGGGAAAGAAGGAACGTTGTTCGAGCGGTTCACGGAGAGAGCCCGTCAGGTCGTCGTTCTCGCCCAGGACGAGGCGAGGGCGCTCAAGCACAACTACATCGGCACCGAGCACATCCTGCTCGGGCTCCTGCGCGAGGAGGAGGGGCTCGCGGCGCGCGTGCTCGAGTCGCTCGACATCACCGTCGAGGAGGTGCGCGCCCAGGTGGCCCGCATCGTCGGCCAGGGCGACGAGGTCACGACCGGCCAGATCCCGTTCACCCCGCGCGCGAAGAAGGTGCTCGAGCTGGCGCTGCGCGAGGCGCTCTCGCTCGGCCACAACTACATCGGCACCGAGCACATCCTGCTCGGGCTCGTGCGCGAGAACGAGGGCGTCGCGGCCCGGATCCTGCTCGACTTCGACGCGGACGCCGAGAAGATCCGCAACGAGATCATCCGCATGCTCTCCGGCCCCGGCCGGCGGCAGCAGGGCGCGGGCGGCGCTCCCGGCGAGAAGTCGAAGAGCTCGAAGCTGCTCGACCAGTTCGGCCGCAACTTCACCAAGCAGGCGGCAGAGGGCAAGCTGGACCCGGTCGTTGGCCGCCAGATGGAGATCGAGCGGATCATGCAGATCCTCTCCCGGCGCACGAAGAACAACCCTGTGCTGATCGGCGAGCCGGGCGTCGGCAAGACGGCCGTCGTCGAGGGCCTCGCCCAGCGGATCGCCGCGAACCAGGTTCCCGAGCTGCTCAAGGGCAAGCAGATCTACAGCCTCGACCTGGCCGCGCTCGTCGCCGGCTCGAAGTACCGGGGCGAGTTCGAGGAGCGCCTGAAGAAGGTGATGAAGGAGATCACCCAGCGCGGGGACATCGTCCTCTTCATCGACGAGCTCCACAATCTGGTCGGCGCCGGCGCCGCCGAGGGCGCGATCGACGCGGCCTCGATCCTGAAGCCGGCCCTCGCGCGCGGCGAGCTGCAGACCATCGGCGCGACGACGCTCGACGAGTATCGCAAGTACCTCGAGCGGGACGCCGCGCTCGAGCGGCGCTTCCAGCAGATCCGTGTCGAGGAGCCGACGGTCGACGACACGGTCCAGATCCTGCGCGGCCTGCGCGACCGCTACGAGGCGCACCACCGCTGCAAGATCTCCGACGACGCGCTGGAGGCCGCCGCGATCCTGTCCGACCGGTACATCCAGGACCGGCACCTCCCCGACAAGGCGATCGACCTGATCGACGAGGCCGCGTCCCGGATGCGCATCCGCACCATGACCGCCCCGCCGCGCTACCGCGAGCTGGAGGACGAGATCGAGAAGGTGCGCAAGGACAAGGAGGCCTCGATCGAGGCGCAGGAGTTCGAGAAGGCAGCCTCGCTGCGCGACAAGGAGCGCAAGCTGTCGCAGAAGAAGCGCGAGCTCGAGGACAACTGGCGCGCCGAGGAGGGCGGCGCCGAGCAGCCGGAGATCGGCGAGGAGGAGATCGCCGACATCGTCTCGATGTGGACGGGGATCCCGGTCTTCAAGCTCACCGAGGCCGAGTCGCAGAAGCTGATCCGGATGGAGGACGAGCTGCACAAGCGCGTGATCGGCCAGGAGGAGGCGATCGTCGCCGTCTCCAAGTCGATCCGCCGCGCCCGCGCCGGGATCAAGGACCCGAAGCGGCCGACCGGCTCGTTCATCTTCCTCGGCCCGTCGGGCGTGGGGAAGACGGAGCTCGCTCGCACGCTGGCCGAGTTCCTGTTCGGCGACGAGGACGCGATGATCCAGGTGGACATGTCGGAGTACATGGAGAAGCACTCCGTATCCCGGCTCGTCGGCTCACCCCCGGGCTACATCGGCTACGACGAGGGCGGCCAACTGACGGAGGCCGTCCGCCGCAAGCCGTACTCGGTCGTCCTCCTCGACGAGATCGAGAAGGCCCACCCGGACGTCTTCAACATCCTGCTCCAGATCCTCGAGGACGGGAAGCTGACCGACGCCCAGGGGCGCAAGGTCGACTTCCGCAACACGATCGTGATCATGACCTCGAACATCGGCGCCTCGACGATCTCGAAGAACCAGACGCTCGGGTTCTCGGTCGGCGACGACTCCGGCCTCTCGTACGAGGAGATGAAGGACCGGATCATGGGCGAGCTCAAGAAGGTCTTCCGGCCCGAGCTCCTGAACCGGATCGACGAGGTGATCGTCTTCCACAAGCTGACGAAGGAAGAGATCATGGTGATCGTCGAGCTGATGATGAAGCGGCTGCGCGACCAGATGGGCCAGCACGAGGCCGCGATCGAGCTCACGGAGAGCGCGAAGGAGCTGCTCGTCGAGAAGGGCTATGACCCGACGATGGGCGCGAGGCCGCTGCGGCGTGCGATCCAGCGTTTCATCGAGGATCCGCTGGCCGACTTCGTCCTCGGCCGCGAGTTCGAGCCCGGCTCGACCATCCTCGTCGACCGCAAGAACGACGATGAGGTCGACATCACGATCATCCCGGGCGAGATCACGCCCGAGAAGGTGACCGTCCCGCCTGACGAGCCGTCGGACTCCGCCGACGAGCCTGACGAGCCGGAGGGCGAGGGCTAGGGAGTTGGCCCGTGACGGCCTCCGTCTGGGGGTCGTCGCCTTTCTGGTCGGGGGCGCGACGCTCGCGACCGAGATCAGCGCCTCACGGCTGCTGGCGCCCTACTTCGGCGCCTCGACGTTCGTCTGGGCCAACATCATCGGACTGACGCTCGGGTACCTCGCGCTCGGCTACTGGCTCGGCGGCCGGCTGGCCGACCGGCGGCCAGAGGCGCGGGTGCTCGGGGGGATCCTGCTCGTCGCGGCGATCGCGCTGGCGGCCACGCCGTTTGCGGCCCGGCCGTTCCTGCGCTGGGCGCTGCACGGGTTCGACGTGATCTCGGTGGGCGCGGTGGCGGGGTCGTTCTTCGCCGCGCTCGCGCTCTTCCTGGTGCCGGTGACGGCGCTCGGGGCGGCGGCCCCGTTCCTCGTCCGCCTCGCGCTTTCCAGCGTCGACGAGGCCGGGAAGGTCGCCGGACGGCTCTACGCGCTCTCCACCGCCGGGAGCCTCCTCGGGACGTTTATCGCGGCGCTCGTGCTGATCCCGTGGGCGGGGACCCAGCGCACGCTCATGGGAACTGCGGCCTGTGTCGCGCTCGCGGCGGCGCTGCTGCTCCCGCGCCGCTGGCTCTTCGTGCCGGCGGCTGCTGCGCTCCTCCTCCTCATCCCGCCGCCGTCGATCAAGAGCGCCGTCTACCAGACCGAGTCCGCCTACCAGTACATCCGCGTGGTGTCCGACGGCGAGGGCGGCCGTGACCTCGAGCTGAACGAGGGTGTCGTCACCCACTCGGAGTGGCGGGCGGACAGCGTGCTCACCGGCGGGTACTGGGATCTCTTCCTGATGCTGCCGCCGCTCCTCGCGCGGGAGCCGCGCAGCATGCTCGTGATCGGGAACGCGGGGGGGACGATCGGCCGTGCGTACGGCCGCTTCTACCCCGGCGTCGCGATCGACGGGGTCGAGCTCGACCCGAAGCTCAACGAGGTCGCCCGCCGGTACTTCGGAGCCGGCGACAACCCGCGGATGCACCTGATCGCCGCGGACGGGCGGCCGTTCCTGGAGCTGACGAAGAAGCGGTACGACCTGATCGTCGTCGATGCCTACCGGCAGCCGTACGTGCCCTTCTACCTGGCGACCGAGGAGTTCTTCGCGCTGGCCCGGAAGCACCTGCGGCCGGGCGGCGCGATCGCGCTGAACGTGGCGGCGACGCCGCACGACCGCCGGCTCTCGGACGCGATCGGAACGACGCTCTCGACCGCCTTCCCGCAGGCCTGGCGCTGGCGCGCGCTCCGCTTCAACGACGTCCTCTTCGCGCCGCGCGAGCCGGTCACGCGCGCCGAGCTGGAGCGCCGAGCCACGCGCGCCCCCGGAGTGATCGCGCGCCTGCTGCCGCTCTTCCGCAGCCGCCTCGCGCGAGTCCGGCCGCAGGGCAGGCCGCTGACGGACGACCGCGCACCGGTCGAGTGGCTGACCGACCGCATGATCCTCGAGCAGGTCGAGCGCGGGGGCAACTTCGAGGAGCGGTCGCTGCCCACGGCCCCGCCGTTCGGGTAGAAGGAGGGCGTGCGACTCTCGCTGCTCGCGCGCCGCCCGGCGCTCACGGTGCTCGTCGGCGCGGTTGCGATCGCGTTCTCGGGGATCCTCTACCGCCTCTCGCACGTCTCGCCGTCGACGGGAGCCTTCTACCGCTGCGTCTGGGCGCTGCCGCTCCTCTACGTCGCCTCGGTCTACGAGGAGCGGCGCTGGGGGCCACGGCCGATCCAGTCGCGGATCTATGCCTGGATCGCCGGCGTCTTCTTCGCCGCCGACCTGATCCTCTGGCACAACGCCGTCGACCAGGTCGGGGCCGGGCTCGCGACCGTGCTCGGGAACATCCAGGTCGTCCTGGTCGGCCTCCTCGCCTGGGTGCTGCTCCGGGAGCGGCCGAGCAACGGCTCGCTCGCGGCCATCCCGATCGTCGCCGTCGGGATCGTGCTCATCTCGGGTGTGCTCGAGGCTGGCGCGTACGGAGCGAACCCGCAGCTCGGCGCCGTGCTCGGCGTGCTGACGGGAGTCGCGTACTCGGGCTTCCTGCTCGCCCTCCGCCAGGGCGGCCGTGGGGTGATCGGTCCCGGCGGGCCGCTCTTCGACGCGACGCTCTCGTCCGCGTTCTGCTGCATGGTGATCGGCCTCGCGCTAGGCGACCTCGACTTCACGCCGAGCCTCGCGGCGCAGGGCTGGCTGATCCTGCTGGCGCTCAGCTCGCAGGTGCTCGGCTGGCTCCTGATCGCGATCTCGCTCCCGCGCCTGCCGGCCGTCGTGACCTCCGTCTCCCTCACGTTCCAGCCCGTCTGCTCGGTGCTGCTCGCGGCGCTGATCCTGAGCGAGTCGCCGTCGGGGCTGCAGCTCCTGGGCGCCGCCGGGATCCTGCTCGGGCTCGTGATCGCGTCGGTCGGCCGCCGCGCGCCGCCGCCCGAGCCCGAGCTCGCCGGGTGACACGGAATCGGCACACGACGCGTCCGGGGCCGCGCGTAGATTGGCCCCGTGGCCAAGACAGCCGTTCAGTACGCGTGCTCCGAGTGCGGCTACGCAGCCGGGCGCTGGTTCGGGAAGTGCCCTGCCTGCGGCGAGTTCGGGACGCTCGTCGAGGAGGCAAAGGCCGCTAGCCGGACAACGGCTTCGGCGAGGCCGCCCATGCGCCTCGTCGACGTCGAGGCCGAGGACGGCAAGCGGATCGCGACCGGGGTGCCCGAGCTCGACCGCGTTCTCGGCGGCGGGCTCGTCCCGGCCTCGCTCGTACTCGTGGGCGGCGAGCCCGGAGTAGGGAAGTCGACGCTCCTCCTGTCCGTGCTCCAGGCAGTGAGCGGTTCCCACCGCGCGTTGCTCGTCACGGGCGAGGAGTCGGCCGCCCAGGTCAAGCTCCGCGCGGCCCGGCTCGGCGGGGCCGAGGGCGTCGAGATCCTCGCCGAGACCGAGCTCGACGCAGTGTGCGCGACGCTCGACCAGGAACGGCCCGACGTCTGCGTGATCGACTCCGTCCAGACGCTCTACTCGGCCGAGCTCGGCTCCGCGCCAGGCTCGGTCGCGCAGGTTCGCGAGGCCGCCTCGAGGCTGCTGCGGGTCGCGAAGGAGGCCGGGGTCGCGGTCTTCCTCGTCGGGCACGTGACCAAGGATGGCGCCGTCGCCGGCCCACGAGTGCTCGAGCACCTCGTCGACTGCGTGCTCCAGTTCGAGGGGGACCGCTACCACGAGCACCGCGTCCTGCGCGCGGCGAAGAACCGCTTCGGCTCGACGAACGAGCTCGCGGTCTTCGAGATGACCGGGACCGGCCTCGTCGGCGTCCCCGAGCCATCCGAGCTCTTCGGCCGCACCGTCGAGGGCGAGGTCGGCGCAGCCGTCGCCTGCGCGCTCGAGGGCACGCGGCCCCTGCTGCTCGAGATCCAATCGCTCGTCTCGCCTACCGACCTCGCGATGCCGCGCCGCGTCGGCACCGGGGTCGACCCGAAGCGGCTGGCGATGATCGTCGCCGTCCTCTCGCGCCACGCCGGGATCGCGCTCGGTCAGGCGGACGTGTTCGTCAACGTCGCCGGCGGAGTCCGGATCGACGAGCCGGGCGCCGATCTCGCGATCGCGCTGGCGATCGCGTCCGCGGCCAAGGGTGCGCCGTTGAAGCACGGCATTGCCTCGTTCGGCGAGGTCGGCCTCACGGGACGGCTCCGTCCGGCGACGCAGGCCGACCGCAGGCTCGAGGAGTGCGCCAAGCTGGGCCTGACCGCCGCTGTCGCGCCGGCCGGCACGAAGGCCCGTGGCAAACTACGCATCCTCGAGGCCGAGACACTCAGGCAGGCGACGGGGGCGGCGATCGATGCAGAACGAGCCGAGGGAGGATAGGGCCGGCAGGCGGACTCAGGGGCGGCTCGGCCCCGTCCGGCAGCCGACGCAGGAAGACCCGCGCCTCGACCACAGGCTGCTCGCCGCCGTCGGGCGGATCGCGCCGGGCATGGAGCTGCGGCAGGCGATCGACGACATCATCCGCTCGCGCGAGGGCGCGCTGATCGTGATCGGCGAGCCGAGCGAGCTCTCGTTCCTCTTTTCGGGCGGGATGCAGCTCGACGAGCCGTTCAGGCCCCAGCTGCTCTACGAGCTGGCCAAGATGGACGGGGCGATCATCGTCAACTCGTCGGTGACGAAGCTCGCGTGGGCAAACGTGCAGCTGATGCCGGATCCGACCATCCCGTCGGCCGAGACGGGCACCCGGCACCGCACCGCCGAGCGCGTCGCCAAGCAGACGGACGCGCTCGTGATCTCGATCTCGCAGCAGCGCGAGACGGTTACCGTCTTCGTCGGGCAGACGCGATACCAGCTGGAGCCGATCGCGGACGTGCTCGCGAAGACGAACCAGGCGCTCGCGACGCTCGAGACCTACCGCGCGCGGCTCGAGCAGGTCCTGACGCGGCTCACCGCGCTCGAGTTCCAGAACGCGGTCATGCTCGATGACGTCCTCGTCACGGTCCAGCGCGCGGAGTTGACCACGCGGATGGCCGAGGAGATCGAGCGGGCCTGCGTCGAGCTGGGCGAGGAGGCGCGCCTGATCCGCATGCAGCTCGAGGAGCTCGTGGCCGACGTCCCGGACGAGAAGGCGGCGCTCGTCTACGACTACCACGCCGACGGCGGCGCCGAGCGCACGCGGGAGTCGCTTGAGGCGCTCGCCGCGCTGCCGTACGACCAGCTGCTCGAGTTCGAGCTCCTGGCCGTGCTGGGCTACCCGGCCACGGTCAACCCGCTAGACCACGCGGTCTCGCCCCGCGGCTACCGGGTGCTCTCGCACATCCCGCGGCTGCCGGACTCCGTGGTCAGGAGGGTCGTGTCCAATCTGGCCGGCCTCGAGGGCATCGTGCGGGCCTCGCAGCGCGAGCTGGAGGCCGTAGAGGGCGTCGGGACCGTGCGCGCGAGAGAGATCCGCGAGGGCCTGCGCAGACTGCAGGAGCACAACCTCGTCGACCGGTATCTGCAGATTTAGACAAAATCCCTGCACCCTGCGTGGATGAGGCGAAAAGTTGGCGTTTTCCAGCGATTTTCGCTATACTTCCGGGGTTCGCCGGCGGAGCTCCACAACCGCCGGCGTTCGTTGCGAATATCAACTGCGAAAGGGGAGGGTCAGGCGTTGTACAAGGTCGGCGACAAGGTGGTGTACCCCCACCACGGGGCTGGCACGGTCGTCAAGAAGGAGACTCGCGAGGTGCTTGGGGAGAAGCGCGAGTACCTGACGATCAAGATCCTGCACAACGACATGACGGTCAATGTTCCGAGCGACAACTCCGAGCGCGTCGGCCTCCGCAAGGTGATCGACGAGCAGATGGTCTCGAAGGTACTGAAGGCGCTGACCGGAAACGGCACCACGATGCCGAAGAACTGGAACAGGCGGTTCAAGCACAACCGCGACAAGATGAAGACCGGCGACATCTTCGAGCTCGCCGAGGTCGTGCGGAACCTGGCGCTCCGCGACCACGAGAAGGGTCTTTCCACCGGCGAGAAGCAGATGTTCGTCAAGGCGAAGAAGATCCTCGCCAGCGAGCTGATGTACGCGAAGGACATGGACGAGGACGAGGCGGCCGAATGGCTGGACGGCGTCCTCGCGCGCGGCGGCAAGAAGAAGAAGAGCGCAGCCAAGGTCCCCGCGACCGCGTAACGGGCACGTGTCCGCCTGGGCCGTTCTCGCTGCTGCGGGTCGCGGCGAGCGGCTCGGGTCGGACCGGCCGAAGGCGTTTGCCCGCCTGGGCGGGCGCCCGCTGCTGGCCGAGAGCCTCGAGCGGCTGGAGGGCTCGGACTGGATCGAGTGGATCGTGATCGCGGCGCCTCCCGAGTGGGAGGAGCCGTCGATCCTCGTCGCGGAGGAGATCGCCGCAACCAAGGTCAGCTCGGTGGTGACGGGCGGCGAGACCCGTTCCGAGTCGGTTCGGCTCGCTCTGGAGGAGGTGCCGGGCGACGCGGCGGTCGTGCTCGTGCACGACGCTGCTCGCCCGCTCGTTCCGGAGGACGTGATCGAGCGCGTCCTGGCGCCGCTCTCCGAGGGCTGGGACGGAGCAGTCCCCGCGCTGCCGGTGCCCGACACGGTCAAACGGGTCGACGGCGACCGGGTGGCCGAGACGCTCTCCCGAAGCGAGCTCGTCGTCGCGCAGACGCCCCAGGCGTTCGTCGCCCCGGTGCTGCGCGAGGCGTTGGCAGGCGACGTGTCGAGCGCGAGCGACTGCGCGTCGCTGGTCGAGGCTCGCGGCGGGCGGGTCAAGGTCGTCGAGGGCGACCGCCGCCTGCTGAAGATCACGGACGCGGACGACCTCGCGCTCGTCGAGAGCTGGCTCGGCGCGTGATCGTCGACTACCACATGCATCTGCGCAAGCCGGAAAGTGGTCCGGTGGGGTCCTACTCGGCGGACTACGCGGAGGAGTACGTCGCGCAGGCGCGCATAGCCGGAGTCGACGAGATCGGGTTCACCGAGCACATCTTCAAGTTCCGCGAGAGCAAGGAGCTGTGGCAGCTGGAGTGGATGCGGGAGCGCTGCACGGACGACCTCGACGGCTACGTAGGTGCGGTCGAAGAGGCGAAGAGGCGCGGCCTCCCGGTCAAGCTCGGGCTCGAGGTCGACTTCTTCCCCGGCATCGAGCGCGAGCTCGCCGACCTGCTCGAGCCGTATCCGTGGGACTACCTGCTCGGCTCGGTCCACTTCGTGGACGGGTTCCCGGTCGACCAGGAGCCGGGCCTCGTGCACCGCATTCCGGTCGGCGAGGCGTGGCGCCGCTATTTCGTCTGGCTGCGCGACGCGGCCCGCAGCGGCCTCTTCGACTGCCTCTCGCACCCGGATCTGATCAAGTTCTTCGGGATGCGGGCCACCGACGAGGAGGCGCACTACCTGCACATCGAGACCGCCGACGCGATCGAGGCGGCCGGCGTCTGCGTCGAGGTCTCCACGGCCGGCCTCTACAAGCCGGTCGGCGAGCTCTATCCCGACCCGGAGCTGCTCGCGGCCTGCTGCGAGCGCGGCGTGCCGATCACGCTGGCCTCGGACGCGCACCAGCCGGCGCACGTCGGGCGTGACCTCGACCGGGCCGTCGCGCTCGCGCGGGAGGCCGGCTACGAGACGGTCACGGTCTTCGACCGGCGTGAGCGGCGGCAGGAACTCTTGGGATGAGGGTCGGGATCGGAGTCGACGCGCACGCGCTCGCCGAGGGCGTGCCGCTCGTGCTGGGCGGCGTGGAGGTGGAGTCCGCGCGCGGGCTCGCCGGCCACTCGGACGGCGACGTGATCGCGCACGCGCTGATCGACGCTGTCCTCGGCGCGGCCGGCCTCGGCGACATCGGCTCCCTCTTCCCCTCGGATGCGGCCGAGTGGAAGGGAGCGTCGTCGCTCGACCTCCTCACTCGGGCCTACGCGCAGGTCCGCGAGGCCGGCTGGGAGCTCGCGAACGGCGACTGCGTGCTCGTGGGCGAGGAGCCGCGGATCGCGCCCGTGCGCGGGGCGATGCAGGCGCGGCTGGCGGAGGCTCTCGGTGTCGAGCCCGGGCTGGTGACGGTGCGGGCCACGACCACGGACGGCCTCGGCTTCACCGGCCGCGGCGAGGGCCTCGCCGCGGTTGCCGTCGCGCTGCTCAGCCCGGCAGGCTGACGAGCTCGCCCTCGACGCGGACCAGCTCGTCGCGCTCCAGGGCCGCAACGGCCTCGGTGTCGAGCTCGGCCACCGGCTGCGGG
This sequence comes from uncultured Actinomycetes bacterium, assembly GCA_963716865.1. Lineage (GTDB taxonomy): Bacteria > Actinomycetota > Thermoleophilia > Gaiellales > Gaiellaceae > AC-32. Next base: position 583,663 of record CAVQUF010000004.1, on the reverse strand, counting down.
CCTTCGGAGACGATCCGCAGGGTCCGTGCGCGGCGCTGGCGGAACGAGCCTTCGAACGCGCCTTGCTTGCGGAGCGGTTCGAAGCGGCGCCCCCGCGACGGGCACGCGGCGGAGAGCGGGCACTCGCCGCAGCGCGGCACGCGCGCGATGCAGACGGTCGCTCCGAGGTCCATCAGCGCCTGCGCGCAGTGGGGGTCGAAGCTCATGCCCGTCCGCTCGAGAACCCGACCGACGTTCACGTCCACGGGCAGCACCGGCCGTCCGAGCGCGAAGCACGCGACGGCGTCCGCCGTGTAGCGGCCCACTCCGGGGAGTGTCCGCAGGTCATCCGGCCAGCCGTTCGCCGCGATCTCCCGGGCGGCGCGCTGCAGGTTGAGCGCGCGCCGGTTGTAGCCGAGGCCCTGCCACGCGCGGATCACCTCCGCGGTCGACGCGCCCGCGAGCGCCTCGACGGTCGGCCACCGATCCAGCCAGGCGACGTAGTGCGGAACCACGCGCGCCGCCTGCGTCTGCTGGAGCATCACCTCGGAGACGAGGATCGCGTAGGGGTCGCGCGTCCGGCGCCACGGAAGGTCGCGCCCGTTCTCGGCGAACCAGGAGAGCAGCGCCTCGCTCACCCGCGGGACCCTAGACTGCCCCTCGGACCATGTGCTTCGAGCTCGACTCCCTCCCGCCGATCCCGGTCATCTCGGGAGCCGCGGTCTCGCACGACGACCTCGAGCTCGAGGCAGCAGACGGGAACCGCTTCGCCGCCTTCGTAGCGACTTCCGACGAGCCGTCGGGCACCGGGGTCGTGATCCTTCCGGACGTCCGCGGCCTCTACCGCTTCTACGAGGAGCTCGCCCTGCGCTTCGCCGAGCGCGGGTACACGGCGATCGCGTTCGACTACTTCGGCCGCACGGCGGGCGTGAGCAAGCGCGACGACGAGTTCCCGTACAGGGAGCATGTGGCCGAGACGACTCCGGAGGGCATCCAGGCCGACGTCGGCGCCGCGGCCGAGCACCTGCGCGGCCTCGGCTGCGAGCGGATCTTCACGGTCGGCTTCTGCTTCGGAGGCCGCAACTCCTGGCTCGCCGCCGCGAGCGGCCACGGAATCGCCGGCGCGGTCGGGTTCTACGGCATGCCCGCGGAGCGCGACGGCGTCCCCGGCCCGACGCAGCGCGCCGCCGAGCTTGCGGCACCGATCCTCGCGCTCCAGGCCGGCGACGACCAGAACATCACCGCCGAGCTCAACGCGGCCTTCGACGAGGCGATGACGGAGGCCGGCGTCGAGCATGAGCTCGTCGTGTACGAGGGCGCGCCGCACAGCTTCTTCGACCGGAAGCACGAGGAGTTCGCCGACGCCTCGGAGGACGCCTGGTCGCGCGTCCTCGCCTTCCTCGAACGCTAGGCCGAGTACGGGTTCGGGAGCGCCGTCCAGAGGACGACGGCCTCGTCCGAGTCGGACGGGTTGCGCCACGTGTGCGGGTCGCGGGGCGAGTAGGTGAACGTGTCGCCCTCCTTGAGCACGTGCGTCTCGTCGCCCACGCGGAGCTCCAGCGAGCCGCGGAGGACGTAGACGAGCTCCACGTCGGCCGGCAGCGTGTAGGGCTCGCGGCCGGCGCTGCCGCCGGGCGGGATGTGCGACTCGGTGACGTGGAACCGCCGCTCCTCGCGAGAGCTCAGGAGAAGGTGCTCGGCGTCGCCCATCGCCAACGAGCGCCGCGCCTGCTCCTCGCGGCGGATCAGCCTGCCCGAGGGCACGTCGTCGATCAGGTTCCCGACCCGGATCCCCAGCACCGCGCAAATCCGGTATAGGGACGAGAGCGACGCGGATGTCAGGTCCCGCTCGAGCTGGCTGATGAACCCGGCGGTCAGGCCGGCCCGCTCCGCGACCTCGCTCATCGTCAGGCCCCGCTCCAGGCGCGCCGCACGGAGGCGGGCGCCGATGCGAACCTCGCCGGCCTCCGTCAGTGCCATCCTCGTGTAAGCATAGTCACAGTTTTTTTAGTAATGCTAAAATCAAGGCCGGATGACGCGGGTAGCGCTCATCGCCGTTGCGGCGGCTCTCGCCGGGCTCGCAGGCTCGGCCGGCACGGCCACTCCGGCGCGGACGGACGCAGGGTCCGACGTCCGCTACCTGATGTCCCTGATCCGCTCGATCCACCCGAACCCGTTCCACGCGACCCCCGAGCCGGTCTTCCAGGCCGCCGCCGACGATCTCGCAGCGAAGGCCCCGTCGCTGAGCCAGGATCAGCTCCTCGTCGGGCTGATGCGCTTCACGACGCTGCTCGGTGTGCGCGACGGCCACTCCGGGATCTTCCCGCTGGACTCCGCCCACCGGCGGGTGCTCCACCTCTTTCCCCTCTTCCTCTACAAGTTCAGCGACGGGCTGTTCATCGTTTCGGCACCGTGGAACCGCGGCCTGGTCGGCTCCCGGGTGCTGGCGCTGGACGGCATTCCCGCGGGCGAGCTCGAGCAGAAAGTCCGGCCGCTCGTCCCGCGCGACAACGAGGCAACGCGCACGGACCGCTTCATGAGCTTCATGTTGACCGCCGAGGTGCTGCACGGGCTCGGCCTCCGCCCAGGGGTCGGGCCCGCGCGCTTCACACTCCAGAAGCCCGGGCAGGCCGCGCAGGACGTGACGCTTGCGCCTGTCACCGCGGCGCAGTACCTCAGCCTGATGAGGCCGGAGTTCCCGACCTTCGTGTACGCGCTTCCGCGCCGGCCGGCACCGCTCTACCTCCGCCGCCGCGGCCAGGACCTCTATGTCACCACGCTCGACCGCGGCCGCGTCGTCTACGTCGGGTACAACCGCACGCTCCCGTGGACCGGCGCCGCGGCGAAGAAGGTGTCGCGGCTCGCGAAGAAGCGCAAGGTCCGGCGCGTGATCGTCGACGTGCGGCTGAATCCCGGCGGCGACAACCACACCTATGTCCCGCTGCTCCGCGCGCTGCGCGCGAAGTCGGTCAACCGGAAGGGCAGGCTCGTCGTCCTGATCGGGCGCAGCACGTTCTCGGCGGCCCAGAACTTCATCACGGAGCTCGAGCGCAGGACGCGCGTGACGTTCATCGGCGAGACCTCGGGCGGAAGCCCGAACCTCTACGGCGACGCGCAGACGGTCGACCTGCCGACGGCAGGGCTCAGGGTGAACATCGCCGCGATCTACTGGCAGAAGAGCTTCGCCGGCGACCAGCGGGTCGCGATCGAGCCGAAGGTGGCGGTGCCGGTGAGCTCGACCTCGTTCTTCAGGGGTAAGGATCCCGTGCTCGCGGCCGCGCTCGCCTACCGCGCCCGTTAGGCGGCTGCGACGGCCGGTGCCGCGCGCGCCGCGGCGCGCGGCAGGAGGATTCGTGCCAGCCCGAGCCAGATCACGGGGCCGGCCGCGATCGCCACGAGGACGAGCCCGCGAAGCCCTTTGAGGTCGGTGCCGACCGCCAGCGCGTGGCCCAGGAAGAGCACGAAGGCGGCGAAGCTCGCGTAGTGGAGCAGCCGCCACCCGCGGTGTCCGATCCACCGCTTCGCACGGAACGAGAGGGCCAGCACCAGCGTCAACCACCCACCCATGACACCCGCGGCGACCCCGATCGGCCTCCAGGGTGCGGCGAACGGGACGAGCACCGCAGGAAGGCCGAAGTGGAGCACCGGGTCGAGCAAGACCGACAGCGCGTGCAGTCCGACCATCCAGAGCGCTGTCCAGACGAGCGTGCGGTGCCAGGCGAAGAGCGCCTTCTGCCGGCGCGGGCCGAGCAGACGCGTGCTCATCGCGAGCCCGAGCCAGACCGAGAGGGTGAGGAAGCCGAAGGCAACGAGGCCGGAGGCCCGTGCGACCAGCCAGATCGCGGGAACGCTCCCGCCAGCGCTCACGGGCCACCCGCCGGCGGCGAGCTGTGCGTCGTGGTGTGCGTCGCGAGGCCGCTCGGCAGGACGACGGCCTTGCCGTTCTTGCCCTTGATCACGACGACGGTGCCGCGTCCCGACGGCGGCTGGGTAGGCGGGTGCGACCACGCGAGCACCGCGACGATCGCGAGCAGCGCCCAGCTGGCGGCGACAGCTGCCCAGACGCGGCGCACTAGTCGGACTCCTCCCCGTGCGCCGGCGCGGGGGCCGGAGCCTGCGCGAGCTGGACCACGGGTGCGCCCGAGGGCGCATGCGAGACACCGTGCTGCAGGCCGGTGAGAGCCGCGCCGCCTGTGAGCACCGTCAGCGTGAGCGCTGCCGCGAGGGCGAAGGCCTGGCGGCGGCTCGTTGTTTGCGGATTGCCGGTCATCTCACCTCAGTTCTAGCGCGGACGGAGTTAAGGGCGACCCAGGCTGGACCAGGCCCGGGTTCGGGCTCGGAAAAGGTTCGGCAACCGGAATGCGGCTCGATACGGTTCGCCTCGTGACGCTGACCGTCAGCGCCGACGAGGCGAGGCGTATCGCCGTGCGGGCGCAGCTGCTCGACGGCTCGGCTCGCGGCGTGCTCGAGACGGTTCGGACGCTCGGGTTCCTCCAGCTCGACCCGATCTCGACCGTCGCGCCGCCGCAGCACCTCGTTCTCTGGAGCCGGCTCGACAGCTCGTACGACCGCGCCGAGCTCGACCGCTTGCTCCGGGAGGAGAAGAGGCTGATCGAATGGAACGCCTTCGTCTGGCCGATCGAGACGCTGCCGCTGCTCCGGGCTCGGATGCGCGCGAACCGCCGTGCGACGAGGTACAAGTGGCAGCGCTGGCGGCGCGACTTCCTGCGCGAGAACGCCGGCTTCCGCCGCTACGTCCTGCGCGAGCTCGGGCGGCGCGGACCGCTGCTCTCGCGCGAGCTCGAGGACAAGACCGGGGGCATCGGGGAGAAGCACCGCTGGTGGGGGAGCCGTCAGGTCGGATGGATGCTCGAGTCACTCGAGTCGTACGGCGAGATCGCCGTCGTCGGCAGGCGGAACGGGCAGCGTCTCTGGGGCCTCGCCTCCGACTGGTGGCCGGAGACCGACATGGTGCCGCTGCGCGAGGCGGAGCGGCGGCTCGACGAGCAGCGGTTCCGCTCGCTCGGCGTGCGGCTCGTGAAGGGCGAATGGCGCGTCCATCCCGACGCGGCCGACGGGCCGGTCCCGGACCGCGTCACGCTGCTCTCGCCCTTCGACCGGCTCGTGCACGACCGGGACCGCGCCGAGGCGCTGTTCGGTTTCCACTACCGCCTCGAGATGTACGTGCCGCCGGCGAAACGCGAGTACGGCTACTACGTCCTCCCGATCCTGGTCGGCGACCGGCTCGTCGGCCGGGCCGAGCCGCGCTTCGACCGCAAGACGCGGACGCTCGAGGTGCTGGGCGCCTGGGGCGACACCTCGCGCCTCGACGAGGCGCTGGCCAATCTCGGCGCGTTCCTCGGCGCGTCGAATCGCCGTCCCGAACCCTCCAAGTAACAGACTGTTACTAAGTGGGTGGGACGCCTAGACTGGCGGCGCGATGAAGAGGGTGCGCTTCGCTCCCAGCCCGACGGGCACGCTTCACGTCGGAAACGCGCTCAGCGCGGTTGCCAACCGCGGCTTCGGCGACTGGCTGCTGCTGCGGATCGACGACACCGATCCGGCCCGCAATGTGCCCGGCGGGGAGGAGGAGCTGCTCGCCGACCTGGAGTGGCTCGGGCTCGAGTGGGACGAGGGCCCGGTGCGCCAGAGCGAGCGGCGTGAGCGCCATCTCGAGGCCGGCGCGCCGCTCGGCGAGCGCTTCGACGGGATCACGCTTGTCCGCGAGGACGGGACCCCGACCTACCACCTCGCAAGCGTCGTCGACGACGTCGACTTCGGAATCACGCACGTCGTTCGTGGGAACGACCACCGCCCCAACGAGGACATCCACCGGCGGCTGTTCGAGGCGCTCGGCGCGAAGCCGCCCGAGTTCGTCCACCACGGGCTGATCCTCGGCGAGGACGGGAAGAAGCTCTCCAAACGGGCCGAGGGTGCGACCGTCGCCTCGCTGAGGGAGGCCGGGATCCCCGCCGAGGCCGTGCATCGCTACCTCGATGAGCTCGGCCTGCCGAAGCACGACGTGCGCTACGACCTGCCCCGGATCCGGCGCCTGGCGATCGAGGCGATCGCGGAAATGCCGGACGCGGAGCTGGCCGAGCGCGCCGGGGCCCCGCTCGAGCTCGTCCCTGCGCTTCGCGGCGCGAGGAATCTGAACGAGGCGCGCGACTTTGCGGAGACGATCGTCCAGCCGCCAGCCCCAGCCCGCGGCGCCTCGCCCGAGACGCTCGAGCGCTTCCGGGAGCTGCTCGAGCGCGCGAACGGCAACGCCGACCCGAAAGAGCTCGTCCGCGAGCTGAAGGCGGTCGGCGGCGACCTGCACGCGCTCCGGGTGGCGCTCACCGGCGCGGACCGCGGGCCCGAGCTCTGGACGGTCGTCGCCGCCCTCCCGCGCGAGGAAACGCTGCGGAGGATCGATGCGGCTCTATGACACCGCCACGCGCTCGCTGCAGGAGCTGCCCGCTCCGCCCGGGCCCGTGCGGATGTACTTCTGCGGCCCGACCGTCTACCAGCGGATCCACGTCGGCAACGCGCGGCCCTTCGTCATCTCTATGTGGCTCGCGCGCTGGCTCGAGCGCACCGGCTACGACGTCACGCTGGTCGAGAACATCACCGACATCAACGACAAGATCTACCTGGCGGCTCCTGGGCACAGCGCCGAGCTGGCCGAGCAGGCGAGCGGCTGGTACGTCGAGGACACGAGCGACCTCGGCCTCGGCCGCCCCGACCACGAGCCGAAGGCGACCGAGACGATCCCGCAGATCGTCGCGCTGATCGAGGAGCTGGTCGACTCCGGCCACGCGTACGCCTCAGGCGGCGACGTCTACTTCCGCGTCTCCAGCTTCGCCGACTACGGGAAGCTCTCGGGCCGGCACGGCGACGAGGACGCCGTCAGGAACCCGTCCGAGGAGGAAGAACCGAGCGAGCTGAAGGAGGACCCGCGCGACTTCGCCCTCTGGAAGGGCCACAAGGAGGGCGAGGACACGTGGTGGGAGTCGCCGTGGGGCCTCGGGAGGCCGGGCTGGCACATCGAGTGCTCGGCGATGGCCGAACTCGTCTTCGGGCCTGCGTTCGAGATCCACGGCGGCGGGCTCGACCTCGTCTTTCCCCACCACGAGAACGAGATCGCGCAGTCGCGGGCTGCCGGGCGCGAGTTCGCGCGGATGTGGATGCACAACGGCATGCTGCGCCTCGCGGGCGAGAAGATGTCGAAGTCGCTCGGCAACATCGTCTCGCTGCGGGACGCGCTCGAAACGTGGGGCCGCGAGACGCTGCTCGTGTACTTCCTCGGCGGCCACTGGCGCAAGCCGCTCGACTACTCGGACGAGGTGCTCGAGCAGGCGGCGGCGCAGGCCGAGAGCTTCCGCAACGTCTTCCGCGCCGAGTCCGAGCCCGTCGGCGACTGGGAGCCGTTCGCCGGCGCACTCGACGACGACTTCAACACCCCCGAGGCGCTGGCGGCCATGCACGGGTGGCGCGACCACGAGCTTCTGCGGCGGGGCCTCGAGGTCTTCGGGCTCGAGTCGCTGGCCGAAAGCGAGGCCGCGCCGGCCGAGCTGGAGGAGCTCGCGCGCCGGCGTGCGGAGGCGCGGGAGCGGCGCCAGTTCGACGAGGCCGACCGTCTGCGCGGCGAGATCGAGGACGCGGGCTGGGTCGTCCGGGACGTCGAGGCCGAGCCCGGCTTCCAGCTCGTGCCGAAGCGATGAGCGCGGAGCTCGTCTACGGGCGCCGCCCGGTTCACGAGACCGTGCGCGGGCCGCGGGAGGTGCTCGAGCTCTGGGCGACCGAGCGCGCGCTCAGGGCTGAGCCGTGGCTGGGCGAGGCGGGGGTGCGCGTCCAGCGCAAGCCGGAGCGCGACCTGAACGCCGAGGCCGGCACGAGCGACCACCAGGGAGTGCTCGCGCGGGTCGAGCCGTTCCGCTACGCGGACGCGCACGAGCTGGCGGACGGCCCGGCACCGCTGCTTGCCGTGCTCGACTCCGTCACCGACCCGCGCAACCTCGGCGCGGTCGTCCGCAGCGCCGAGGGCGCGGGCGCATCGGGCGTCGTCCTCCCCGCGCACAACTCGGCGCGGGTCACGCCTGCCGTCTGCCGCGCGTCGGCCGGCGCGGTCGAGCACCTTCCGGTCGCGGTCGTCAAGAACCTCGCGCGCTACCTGAGCGAGGTGAAAGGGCAGGAGCTCTGGGTGTGGGCCGCCGACGGCGACGCGGAGAAGACGATGTGGGAGGCTGACCTCTCCGGCGGGATCGCGCTCGTCTTCGGCGCCGAGGGAAGGGGCCTGCGCCCGCTCGTCCGCCGCACCTGCGACGACGCGGTCGCGATCCCGCTCGAGGGCCGCGTCGGGTCGCTGAACGTGAGCGTCGCGGCCGCGCTCCTGCTCTACGAGGCGAAACGGCAGCGCGGTGGCTGAGCCGACGCTCTACCTCTTCGACGGCTACAACCTGCTGCACGCGGGGACGTTCGACGACCCCCGGGAGCTCGCGGACCGGCTCGCGAGCTTCGTCGCCCTCCAGGGCGCGCGCGGAGTGGTCGTCTTCGACGGCGTCGGCGAGGAGCGGACACACGGCCCGCTCGAGGTGCGCTACGCGCCGCACGCGGACGCTTTGCTCGAGCGCCTCGCCGCCGAGAACCGCGGCAAGGAGACGGTCTGCCTCGTCTCGTCGGACGCGGCCATCCGGGGAACCTCCGGGCAGGAGGTGCAGAAGCGCAGCTCGAAGACGTTCCTCGGCGACCTCGACGAGCCGACGCACGGCGAGACGAGCCGCTACCGCGTGGGCGATCGCGTGGACGAAGAAACGCGAAAACGCCTTGAAGAGCTGCGTCGAGGCAAAGGGTCCGGTTAAAGAAAACAGAGCGCAAGGTCTTGAAACGTTGTTGGGACCTTGCTATCTTGATCCTCAACCTAAGGGTGAGGCTTGCGGAGCTCGCCTGCCTGCCGTCAGCGAGGGAGGAGCAGTGTGGCCGCTCGACCTGCTCAAGCACTCCACAGCCCGCAAAAGCGCCAGCGGGAGCTCGAAGATCTCCAGCTCGTCATGCGCGCCCGGAACGGCGACAACAAGGCGCTCGACGAGCTGATCCGCCGCTACCACGGCTTCGTGCGCCTCAAGGCGAGCTCGTACTTCCTCGCCGGCGGCGACTCCGAGGACCTGATCCAGGAAGGCCTGATCGGCCTCTACAAGGCGGTGCGCGACTTCAGCCCCGAGAAGGCCTCGTTCCGCAGCTTCGCGGAGCTCTGCGTGACGCGGCAGATCATCACCGCGATCAAGACCGCGACGCGCTTCAAGCACGCGCCGCTCAACACGTACGTCTCGTTCAGCCACACGCCGGCCGGCCAGGAGTCCGAGGCCGACTGCACGCTCGGCGACGCGCTGCCGGGTCCGTCGGTGGACGACCCGTCGGTCTGCGTGATCTCGACCGAGGAGCTGCAGAGCCTCGTCTTCACGCTCGGGACCGGCCTCTCGAGGCTCGAGGCCGACGCGCTCAAGCTCTACCTCGAGGGCGAGTCGTACGAGGAGATGGCCGACCTCCTTGGCTGCGACACGAAGACGATCGACAACGCGCTGCAACGCGTGAAGCGCAAGGTTCTGGCGCACCAGCAGTCGCGCCAGGTCTTGCAATGAGCTAGGTCGAACAGGTCACCACTACACGCGCGATCTCGTACCTGTCCGCGGCTCGAATGCGCCGCCGCTGGTTGTTGCGTGGCGGCGTGAATCGAAGACATCCTTGTGTAGTCGTTGGGACATCGGCAATGGGCACGAGATACACCCCGCCCGTCTCGGCGCAGTAAACAGCGAAGTAGTCCACCTCGCCGCGATAGTCGCGACGCGCCTGCGGAGGCTCGCGGTGGTGGCCGTAGGCGCTACACGTCGCAAATCGGATCGCACCGTCACGGAGTCTCCCGGTCTTGCACTGCACGCGGCCCAGGCGCCCGCCTTCGTCGATGACCAAGTCGTAACGAGTGTTCTCTCCAAAGGGAATGAGGAAGCGAACACCGAGCATCTGAAGGGCGAGCATTATCGCGATAGTGCTTCGATCTCCTACGGCCTTGGGATGTGCCAATGTTTACTGAACGGTAAACAACCCGTCGGACGTGAACTGCTCGGCATCTCGGGGGAAAGCTACGCTGCACGAGTCGGCCGGAGTAGCTCAGTGGTCAGAGCAACGCCCTTGTAAGGCGTGGGCCGTGGGTTCGAATCCCACCTCCGGCTCCTTCTCGGAAACCGCCTGCCCTCTCCGCCCGTAGACATACGGGGCCTCGAGAGAGGAGTGTGGTAATGGGAGAGCATCATTTTGTCCGCCGGCCGAGCATGTGGCTCGTGCTGGCCCTGGTACTGGGGGCCGCGCTGTTCGTGGCCTCGCCGCTCGGTGCCGCCTCCCGGCACGAGCGCAACTCGTACACCGTCACGCCGCTGGTGTCCGACCAGCCGGGCGTGGCGCCGCACACGGACGGAAATCTCGTCAACGCCTGGGGCCTGACCGCCGGGCCGACCACCCCGTGGTGGGTGTCGGACAACGGCACCGGCAAGTCGACCCTCTACAACGGCGACGGGACGCCGCGCGCCCTGGTCGTCGACGTCCCGGGCGGGCCGACCGGAACCACGTTCAATCCGACCGCAGGCTTTCTGCTCCCGACCGGGGGCAAGGCCCTGTTCCTGTTCGACGGCGAGGACGGGATCGTCCGCGGCTGGAACCCGGCCCAGGGCACGACCGCGGTCGTGGTCAAGGACCGCTCCGACAAGGGGGCGATCTACAAGGGCCTGACGATCGCCGACACCAAGGCCGGGCCGCGGCTCTATGCGGCCGACTTCCACAACGCGCGGATCGACGTCTTCGACGGCAGCTTCGACCTGAAGCCCGGCGGCTTCCGCGATCCGTTCCTGCCGCGGCACTACGCGCCGTTCAACGTGCAGGTGATCGGCGACCGCGTCTTCGTCGCCTACGCGAAGCAGGACGCTGACGCCGAGGACGAGCTCGCCGGCCCGGGGCGTGGCTTCGTCGATGCCTACGACCTCAAGGGGCACCTGCTCCAGCGGGTCGCGTCACGCGGCCACCTGAACGCGCCGTGGGGGCTCGCGGTCGCTCCGGACAGCTTCGGGCGCTTCGCCGGCGACCTGCTCGTCGGAAACTTCGGCAACGGCAAGATCCACGCCTACGAAGAGCGCTCCGACCGGCACTTCGACTCGCGCAAGCACCACTCGCACCACGGCCACCATCACTTCAACGGCTTCAAGTTCCGCGGCACGCTGCGGGACAGCTACGGGAAGCCCATCGTGATCGACGGGCTGTGGGCGCTCCGGTTCGGGAACGACTCCGCCGCCGGACCGTCCAGCACGCTGTTCTTCACGGCCGGCCCGAACGACGAGAACAACGGCCTGTTCGGCTCGATCACGCCGAACTGACCCTGACCTGCGGCGGCGCGCATCGGGCTGCGCGCCGCCGCACCCTCTCTCAGGCCCGGACGACGCCTTCGATCAGGTCCGCGGCGGCCATCGTCCCGGGGTGGGCCCGCAGGCGCTCGGAGGCTTCACGGAGGCGCGGGTTGTCGGCCACGAGGAGGCGGTCGATCGCGCCGTGCAGCTCCTCGTCCTCGAACTCGTAGGTCGGCAGGCGCACGCCGAAGCCGACCTCCTCGACGCGCTGGGCGTTGTCGTACTGGTCCCAGAACAGCGGCAGGACGATCGCCGGCTTGCCGAAGTGGATCGACTCTGTGACCGTGTTGTTGCCGCCGTGGGTGATCACGAGGTCGACGTGGGGGAGGATGGCCGGCTGCGGCAGGAACTCGGCGCCGGTCATGTTCGGGGCCAGCTCGATCAGCTCGTGCTGCGGGCCCTTGCTGACCACGTAGCGGTGCGGCGTCTCGGCGAGGGCCGCGACGAGGCGGTTCATCAGGTCGACGTCGGCCGAGCCGAGGCTCCCGAGGCTGACGTAGACGAGCGCGCCGTCTCCCGGCGGCGGTTCGAAATCCTCGTCGACGCCGCGAACGCAGGAGTCGAGCCGGTGCCAGGTCGGGCCGAGCGGCTCCGAGCGCGCGTAGTCGGCCTCCGCCGGATAGAGGTGGAAGTTGAGGAACGGGGACTCGTGGATGAACTCGACCCCGGGCAGCGCCGGCGCTCCGCGCTCCTCGCAGAACGCGGAGAACTCCGTCTGCAGCGGCTCGTGCAGCTCGCGGTAGCGGCGCCGGAACTCCTCCCAGCCTGCTGGGTCGGTGGTCGGATAGCCCGAGAACGTCGGCGGCAGCGCCGGGTCCTTCAGCTCGAGCGGGTTGCACGAGACGATCCGCACCCAGGGGCGACCCGAGGCAGGCACGGCCGGGAACGAGACGACGTTGTCCTGGACGATCACGTCCGGCTCGAGCTCGCCGAAGATCTCCTCGAGCCGCCCGTCCGCGTAGCGGGCTCCGTCGACGAGCTCCTGCCAGACCGGGAGGATGAACGTCTCGAGCTGTTCGATCGTCGGCTTGCGGAACTCCGGCGCCGTGTCGCGGACGAAGTCCTTCCAGAACTGCCCGGGCGCCTCCTCGACCTCAGGCGGGGGCTTGAGCCTCATCAGCGCCTCGTCGAATCCCTGCGCCTCGAGCGTGCCGGCAAACGACTCCTCGACGACGAAGACGACACGGGCGCCGCGCTCGAGCAGCACCTTGCCGATGCCGACGCAGTTGTTCGTCGGGCCGAACGCGCCTTCCGGGAAGAACACGACCGTCTTCTCGTCGCTCACGCGAGCGCCTGCTCGAGGTCGGCCCACAGGGCATCCGCGTCCTCGAGGCCGACGCTCAGGCGGAGCAGGCCGGGCGGAACGCGATCGCCCTCCCAGCGCGCGCGGCTCTCGAGCACGGAGTCGACGCCGCCGAGGCTGGTCGCGTTCGCGATCAGGCGCAGCGAGGTCTCGACCTTCTTCGCCTCGTCCGCGCCTGCGACGTCGAACGAGAGCAGCCCGCCGAAGCCCGGGTAGCGGACGATCTCGACCGCCGGGTGCGCGCCCAGGCGCTCTGCGAGCTCCCGCGCGGTCGAGGTGATCCGCTCCATGCGCACGGAGAGCGTCTTGAGGCTCCGGAGCAGCAGCCAGCACGGGTCCGGCGCCGCGACGATCCCCGTGAGGGTGCGAGACGCGCGCAGGCGCTCGGCGTCCTCGGCCGAGCGGCAGACGACCGCGCCGAGGAGGACGTCGTGGTGGCCGCCGAGGTACTTGGTCGCGCTGTGCACGGCGAAGTCGGCGCCGTGCTCGAGCGGGCGCAGGTAGACGGGCGTCGAGGCGGTCGAGTCCACCACGACCGGCGCCGGGTGTGCGGCCGCGGCCTCGAGATCCGGCATGGTCAGGAACGGATTCGAGGGGGCCTCGAGCACGACGAGGTCGGCGCCGTCCGGAGGCGGGCCCGTCTGGTCGAACTCGACGTGGCGCAGGCCCCATTTCCCGAGCCCTGCGAGCAGGCGTCCGGTCCCGAAGTACGCTCCCCCGGCGAGCGCGACGGTCTGCCCGGGCTCGAGGAGCGCCAGGACGAGCGAAGTGATCGCGCCGGTCCCGGAGGGGAAGAGCAGCGCCTCGCCGCCCTCGAGCTGACCGAGCGCCCGCTCCGCCGCGACCCCGGTCGGGTGGGCGAAGCGCTGGTAGCTGAACGGGCCGGGCTCGCCGGCGTCGTACGGCCAGATGGTCGAGCGGTCGAGCGGCTCCACGGGGGCCAACTCTAGACCGGGCGAGCACTTCCCACTTGACGTGCGTCCGGGTCTGCCTCTATTCTCCAGGACTTCGGTGGACAAACTCGTAAAATAAGGAGTCGGAATGAGAGTCATTTGGATTGCTTTGGTCGGGGTCGCTCTCGCAGCCGGCTCGGCAAGCGGGGCATCGAACGGCGGATCGGTCAACCTCGTCGCCTACTCGACTCCCAAGGACGCGTACGGGAAGATCATCTCGGCCTTCGGGAAGACCGCAGCCGGGAGCGGGGTCAGCTTCTCCCAGTCGTATGGCGCCTCGGGCGACCAGGCTCGGGCGATCGCGGCCGGCCAGCCGGCGGACATCGCCGCGCTCTCGCTCGACCCGGACATCAACCTGCTCGTGCAGAAGAAGCTCGTTCCCAAGAAGTGGAACGGCAACAAGTACCGCGGGATCGTCTCGGACTCGGTGGTGGTCTTCGTGGTCCGCGACGGCAACCCGAAGCACATCAGGGGCTGGGGCGACCTCGTCAAGTCCGGCGTCGAGGTGATCACCCCGAACCCGTTCACCTCGGGCGGCGCGCGCTGGAACGTGATGGCCGCGTACGGCGCGCTGCGCCGCTCGGGCAAGACCGACAAGCAGGCGATCAAGTACCTCTACAAGCTCTTCAAGCACGTCCCGGCTCAGCCGGACAGCGCGCGCGCCGCGACCACGGTCTTCGCCCAGGGCAAGGGCGATGTCCTGCTCACGTACGAGAACGAGGCGGTCTTCGCGGAGAGGAAGGGCGTCCACACGGAGTACCACACGCCGAAGGCGACGATGCTGATCGAGACGCCCGTTGCGCTGACGAAGTCGGGACAGAGCAACCCGGCCGCCAAGGCGTTCTACAAGTACCTCTGGTCCGCGACCGCGCAGAAAGCGTTCGCCGACCAGGGCTACCGGCCGGTCGTCAAGAGCGTCGCGAGGAAGTACCACTTCTACAAGCCGCCCGGCCTCTTCACGATCAGCTCGAAGCGCTACGGGCTCAACGGGTGGGCGAAGGTGAACCGCCGCTTCTTCGACCCGAACAAGGGAATCATGGCCAAGATCGAGAGGTCGATTGGCCAGTAGCGCGGCCGTCGTCGAGCAGCCGGCCGCCGCGGTCCTCCACCGCGGCGGCAGCGCCCTTGCCAGGGGGGTCGCGCTCGGCTACCTGAGCGTCGTCGTCCTGCTGCCGCTCGCGGCGCTGATCTGGGCCTCGCGCGCCGGCGGGGCTGGCGAGTTCTGGGACCAGGTGACGCGGCCCGAGGCGGTCGCGGCGCTGAAGCTCTCGCTCGGGGTCGCCGGCCTGTGCGCGCTCGTCAACGCGGTCACGGGCACGGCCATGGCGTGGGTGCTCGTCCGCGACCGCTTCCGCGGGAAGGGCGTCGTCGACGCCGTGCTCGATCTCCCCTTCGCCCTGCCCACGATCGTCGCCGGGCTGACGCTGCTCGCCCTCTACGGACCAAGCAGTCCGTTCGGGATCGACATCGCGTTCACGCGGACGGCCATCCTGGCCGCCTGCCTGTTCGTGACGCTTCCGTTCGTCGTGCGCGCCGTTCAGCCGGTGCTCCTCGAGCTCGACACAGAGATGGAGGAGGCGGCCGCCTCGCTCGGCGCCGGCCCGGTCGCGGTCTTCCGGCGCATCATTTTCCCGAATCTCCTGCCGGCCGTCCTCTCGGGGGTCGCGCTCTCATTCGCGCGCGCGGTCGGCGAGTTCGGCGCCGTCGTGCTGATCTCCGGCAACCTGCCGTTCAAGACCGAGGTGTCCGCCGTCTACATCTTCGGCCAGCTGCAGTCCGGGAACGGGACCGGCGCGGCCGCCGTCTCGGTGCTCCTGTTGCTGATCTCGCTTGGCGTTCTGCTCGCGATCGGCGCGCTCCGCCGCTGGAGGACACGGCACGACTATGTCTAGGCTCCGCTTGCGGTGCCGACCCTCAGGTCGCATGGGTTTCCCATGCGACCGTCTGAACCGACCGGTCGACGCGCTGGAACCCGGAAACCGACATGTCTAGGTACCTCTTGCGGTTCGGAGTCCTTGGCTATCTCACGGTGCTCCTGCTGCTGCCGGTGGGTCTGATCTTCTACCGCGCGTTCGAGCACGGATTCGGCCACGCCTGGGACGCGGTCACGACGCACCAGGCCCTGCACGCGCTGGAGCTGACGCTCCTGATCGCCGCCATCGCCGTGCCCGCGAACACGGTGTTCGGGGTCATCCTCGCGCTCGCGCTCGTGCGCACGCGCTTCCCGGGGCGAGGGCTGGTGAACGCGATCGTGGACCTCCCGCTCGCGCTCTCGCCCGTCGTCGTCGGCCTGGCGCTGTTCCTGCTCTACGGCCGCGGAGGCTGGCTCGGCGGCCTCGCCGACCACGGGATCCGGATCCTGTTCGCCGTCCCGGGGATGGTGCTGGCGACGATGTTCATCACGCTGCCGTTCGTCGTGCGCGAGGTCGTGCCGGTGCTGCGCGAGATCGGCACCGACCAGGAGCAAGCCGCCGAGACGCTCGGCGCCTCGCCGTTCCAGGTCTTCCGCCGGATCACGCTGCCGGCGATCCGCTGGGCCGTCGCCTACGGCGTCGTGCTCACGACCGCGCGTGCGATCGGCGAGTTCGGTGCGGTCGCTGTCGTCTCCGGCCGCATCGTCGGCAAGACGGAGACGCTTCCGCTCTACATCCAGGGCCAGTACGAGAACTTCGACACGGCGGGCGCGTACGCCTCGTCGGTCGTGCTCGCGCTGATCGCGATCGGTACGGTAGTCGCGCTCCGCGCCGTTCACCCGAGGGAGGAGTCCGGCTAGATGAGCGGCATCACGGTGATCGAGGTCACGAAGCGCTTCAACGGCTTCACGGCGCTCCAGGACGTCTCCGTCACGATTCCGGAAGGGTCGCTGACCGCCCTGCTCGGCCCGAGCGGGAGCGGCAAGTCGACGCTGCTGCGCGTGATCGCGGGGCTGGAGGAGCCGGAGGCGGGCCAGGTGCTGATCGGGACGGACGACGTGACCGACCGGCCCGCGCGCGCGCGCGGCGTGGGGATGGTCTTCCAGCACTACGCCGCGTTCAAGCACATGACCGTCCGGGACAACGTCGCGTTCGGGCTGACCATTCGCAAGCGGCCGCGCGCCGAGATCGAGAAGCGCGTCCACGAGCTGCTGGAGCTCGTCCAGCTCGAGGGGCTCGCGAAGCGCTACCCGGCCCAGCTCTCCGGCGGCCAGCGGCAGCGAATGGCACTGGCTCGGGCGCTCGCGGTCGAGCCCAGCGTGCTCCTGCTGGATGAGCCGTTCGGCGCGCTCGACGCGCGCGTGCGCAAGGAGCTCCGAACCTGGCTGCGGCGCCTGCACGACGAGGTGCACGTGACGACGATCATCGTCACGCACGACCAGGAGGAGGCGATGGAGGTCGCCGGCCAGGTCGTCGTCCTGAACGAGGGTCGCATCGAGCAGATCGGCTCGCCGCGCGAGCTCTACGACTCGCCCGCGAACGAGTTCGTGATGGGCTTCGTCGGGCCGGTGAACCGCCTCGGCGAGACGTTCGTCCGCCCCCACGACGTGGACCTGCGGCTCGAGCCGGACGAGGGCTCGTTCGAGGCGATGGTCGAGCGCGTGGTGCATCTCGGCTTCGAGGTCCGGGTCGAGCTCGTGCGCGACGACGGGCAGCACCTGCTCGCGCAGCTGACCCAGGAGGAGGCCGAGCAGCTCGAGCTCGCGCGCGGCCAGATCGTCTACGTCCGGCCGAGCCGCGAGACGACGTTCAGCCGCTCCGGCGGGCCACGTTCAGCATGAACAGGTAGCCCTTGCGAACCGTGCCGTCGCCGATCCGGGCGCGGATCCGCTCGTAGAGCTCCAGCCGCCGGGCCTCAGGAATCGACCGGTGGCCCGAGTACGTGTCCAGGAGGGCGACGTACTCGTCCGCCGTGTAGCTGATCTCCCGGAGGTACCGGCGGGCGGCGACGTTGCGGAAGCGGCCGCTCGCCTCGATCGTCGTGCCGGCGTCGGAGACCTCGCCCGGAAGCGGCGGGGGCCGGTTCCCGCCGCTCGGGACGACGGCGTCGTAGTCCTCCTGCACCTCGGCCCAGAACGGGTCGCCGCCCTCCGGGAGCACGTGCTTGCTCGCCGCGACCGCGAGCGCCCCGTCGTCGCGGAGGAGCCGCGCCGGCTTCTCGAACCTGACCTCGGGGTCGATCCAATGGAAGGACGTGAACGCGACGACGGCATCGAAGCGGGCGCTCGTCTCCCAGGTCTCGAAAGTGCCGTTGACGATCTCGACGTTCTCGAACTCGGCGAGCTTCCTGCGCGCCACCGCGGCCAGGCCTTCGCCCAGCTCGAGGCCGACGATCTCGAGGCCGCGCTCGGCCAGCGGGAGCGTCGCCTTGCCCGTGCCGCTGCCGAGCTCGAGGACCCGGCCGCCGTCCTGGAGTCCGGCGAGCTCGACCAGATCGTCGAAGAGCTCGGCCGGATACGCGGGCCGGGCGCGGTCGTAGAGCTCCGGCACCTGCTCGAACATCTTCCGCAGCCGCCGGCGCTCGGGGGTGGTCCGTTCCATCTAGTGCGGCAGCCAGGCTTCGGGGTCGGCTGCGATCTGCGCGACCTCGTCCGGAAGCCGTCCGGCGGCGACGTCCGCGAGCGTGACCTTCTCGAGCACGGCGCGCAGGTTCGCCCGCACCGCGATCCAGACCCCTCGCAGCTCCTCGGCTGCGCCGCCGTATTCGACCTGCTCGGGGCGCAGTCCGCGCACGTTGGCGATCGGCCCCTCGACTGCCCGGATCACGTCCGCGAGCGAGATCTCCTCCGGGGGCTGGGCGAGCCAGTAGCCGCCTTCGGCGCCGCGCTGGCTCTGGACGAGGCCCGAGTGCTTGAGCTCGAGCAGGATGTTCTCGAGGAACTTGAGCGGGATCTGCTGTGACTGCGCGATTCGCTCGCCCTTGACCGGGCCCTCGCCTGCCGCGGCTGCGAGCTCCGCGCCCGCCCGCACGGCATAGTCGACCTTCGCCGAGACGCGCATGCAGGCAAACCCTAGCCTGGGCTAGCGCTTGCCAGGAACGCGGCGCCGCCGGCGCTCGGCCGGCTCGCCCGCTTCGTCGGCGGCATCCTGCGACGGTGCGGGGGCGACGCGGTTCTTTCCCGCCCGCTTCGCCTCGTACAGCGTCTCGTCGGCCGCGGCCACGAGCTCCTCGGCGCGGGGCAGGTCCCCCTTGACCGCCGCGCCGAAGCTCGCGGTCACGGTGACGTGGCTGCCGTCCGGGAGCGCCACCTGCTCGTTCTCGAGCGCGACGCGGAGCCGCTCGGCGAGCTGGACGGCGCCTTCGAGGTCGGTCTCCGGGACGATGACGGCGAACTCCTCGCCGCCGTACCGGGCGGCCAGGTCGACCTGGCGGACGCTCGCCGAGAGGACGCGTCCCACCGCACGCAGGACCTCGTCGCCCACCTGGTGGCCGTAGCTGTCGTTGATCGCCTTGAAGTCGTCGATGTCGGCGAGGATCAGCGCAAGCGGGTCGCCGACGCGCTCCGCGCGGCGCCACTCGAGCGCCAGCTCCTCGTCGAACGTCCAGCGGTTGCCGAGCCCCGTGAGCGAGTCGGTCGCCGCCTGGGAGGCGATGCGCCTGAAGTCGCCGAGCGTGCGCACGATCGGGCCGCCGAACAGGAGCCCGACCAGCACGAGGAGGGCGAAGCTCCCGACCGCCGCGATGAGGACGCGCTGCCGGTACGGCTCGGCTGCCGTGACGATCGCAGCCATCGGCCTCAGTCCCAGCAGCCGTGTGCCCCCGCCGTTCGAGATCGGGGCAAAGAGGCCCCGGTAGCGCTTGCCGGCGACCGTGATCGTCCGCCCGTCCGCGGACACGCGCGCGCCGGAGCCGAGGACGGCTCCTCCGCGCACGAACAGCAGCCGGTCGCCCTTGGCGTGAGGAGAGAGCGCGTGAAGGTTCCTCGCGAGTCGCCGGTCGAACGGAATCGGCTCCACGACCTGGCCGACCCCAGCCCCGTCGAGCGTGAGGGACACCGGCCGGGTCAGCGCGCCCTTGGACGCCGGGCCGGCGATGCGCTTGCCGTGCAGGTAGAAGGCGAACCCGCGGTGCTCGCGCGCGATGCGCCGGATCGTCTTGCGGTCGTTGGTCAGGAACGCGCGCTGGAGGGGGTACGAGTTGGAGAGATTGCCGGCGTGCGTGGACGCGTTGTCTGAGACCACGCGCAGCTCGTTGGTCGCGCTCTGAAGCTGGAACTGCAGCGCAGCGTCGGCGTGCGCCCGTTCGTTGCGGAGCGCGTTCGCGTCGAGGATCCGGACCGTCGCGATCACGGGGATACCGGCTACGACGAGGAGGGCGGCCAGGAGCTGGAAGCCCGATCGGCGCGTAATCGAGGGCTTCGGGTTGCGCCGGCGCGGTGGCGCCTGCCGCTCGGCAGGGGAGGCTGCTGGAGCCGCAGAGCTCATGGGGTCGTTATCGGCCTCGGCGGCACCGATCTTGATCCCGTCGAGGTGAGCGCTGCTCGTGCTCGGGACCGGCTTAGCTGCCCGCGCCGTAGTGCGCTGCGATCTGCGCGGCGCCCAGGGCGCTCGCGTAGAGGGCGACCTCGTCCACGTCGTTCTTCCCGTAGTCGTAGCCTCGCCCGATCCGGAGTGAGCGCGTGCCGTTGTTGGTCGGGAAGTTCGCGGAGGTGGTCGTCTTCAACGCGCCGTTCACGTACCAGCGCACCTTGCCTCCGCCGTAGGTGACGACGAAGTAGCGGAACGCCGAGGTCAGCGCGCCGGCGCCGGACCCGATCGAGAGGTTGTTCCGGTTCAGCCTGAGCGTCCCGTTCGAGTCGGCCGAGATGTTGTAGCTGCTCGAGCCCCAGCTCGAGCCCTTGTAGAGGATGCCGGGACGGCTGTGGACGAACGATCGCTGCTTCGCCCAGAACTCGATGCTCCAGGAGCCGTTCAGGCGCAGCGCGGAGTCGTCGGAGATCCGGACGCAGTCGTTGACGCCGTCGAAGCGGGCCGCCGGGTTGAGATCGCCGGTGAGGGCGCCGGGGATCCCGAGCGTCACGCCGTTCAGGTACGTGCCGTTGCGGTTGTGGCCGCTCGAGTCCGCGGCGATCGTCCCGCTCGTCTCGCCGAGCCGCCAGAAGGCGATGGGGTTGTCCGCGAGGACGGTGGCCGCGTAGCTGCCGGGTGGCGGGGGAGGCGGGGGCGGGGGTGGGGGCGGAGGCGCGCAGTCGACGGTCGAGCTCGCGGCCGCCGTGCCGCTGCCTCCGTCGGTGCTGGAGAACGAGGCGCTGTTGTCGTAGCTGCCGCACGACGGGTCGTCGGTGTCGCTGACGACGTGGACGGTCGTGCTCGTGCCGGCTGCGAGAGTCGTCGGGCTGTAGACGAGGGTCTGCGTCGGCGGCAGGCCGCTCACCGACCAGCCCGCGTCGCTGTCGTTCGCGTCGACCGACCAGTCGATCCCGGTGCCGCTCGGGAGCGCATCCGAGAGAGACAGGCCGTTCGCCGTGCTGCCGCCCGTATTGGTGAGCGTGACCGTGAACCCCAGCTGGGAGCCCGACGGGACGGTGGCGCCGTCGGCCTGGTTGCTGATCTGGACCGCCGGCGGCGCGGGGGGAGGCGGAACCGGTGGTGGCGGAGGAGGCGGTGGGGGTGGAGGCGGAGGCGGTGGTGGAGGCGGGGGAGGTGGAGGCGGGGGAGGTGGAGGAGGTGGAGGAGGAGCAGGCGCAGTGGGAGGCGGCGGGGGAGGAGGCGTGGTGGACGGTGTCGGGGTCGGCGTCGCCGTGGGAGACGCGATCGCCGGGGTCAGCGGCTTCTCGGGAAGGCGCGGGCTCGAGCCGCGCCGGGGGGAGTGGTGTCTGGGCCGCCGGCCGTGAGCAAGAGCGTGCCGCCCGTGCGCCCGTGCCGCGCGCCGGACTGCCTCGACCGAGCGGACGACCGTGGGCGCGAAGCTCGCGAGCGCAACGGTCTCAGACGCGTCGGCGCCCCGGCTACCACCTCTGGGCGAGCCTGCCGCGTCGAAGACGACGTCGCGTGGGCGGCGGTCGCTCGCAGAGGCCGAGGTGACGTCCGTGAGGATCGGCAGCCCGAGTGTCACCCACAGCACCGACACCAACGGCAGCGCGAGCAGCATCGGAAGCGCGCGAGAACGTGAACGCCGGAGCGCGCGCGTGGAGGGAAGCCGCCTGGGTAGGTCGACGTAGGTTTGCCGCATGTCTTCGTCCGCAGTGCCCGTGAGGGCCGAATCGCTTTTCACCATCGGCTAGCCCGTTCCGATGCGCTTCCCCCAAACGAGTATCGGCGGCTATAGGCTCATTCCGTGGCCACGACGGACGACCGCTCTGAGACGACCGCGGGGAAGATCGAGCGGCTTCAGGAGCTGCGCGAGGAGGCGCGCCACGCCGGGAGCGAGCGGGCGGTCAAGCGGCGGCGCGAAGAGGGGAAGCTGCTCGCGCGCGAGCGAGCCGAGAAGCTCCTCGACGCGGGCTCGTTCGTCGAGCTCGACCGCTACGTCCGCCACCGGGAGGTCGAGTTCGACATGCGCGACCGGAGGCCGTACGGCGATGCCGTCGTCACCGGCTACGGGACGATCATCGGGCGCAAGGTCTTCGTCTTCTCCCAGGACTTCACCGTCTTCGGCGGGAGCCTCTCGGAGGTCTTCGCCGAGAAGGTCTGCAAGGTCATGGACATGGCCGCCCGCTACGGGTGCCCGGTGATCGGCATCAACGACTCCGGGGGCGCACGCATCCAGGAGGGCGTGGTCTCGCTCGCCGGGTATGCCGAGATCTTCTGGCGGAATGTCCAGTGCTCGGGCGTGATCCCGCAGGTGAGCCTGATCATGGGCCCCTGTGCGGGCGGCGCCGTCTACTCGCCGGCGATGACCGATTTCGTGCTGATGGTCGAGGGCAGCTCGTACATGTTCATCACCGGGCCTGACGTGGTGAAGACGGTCACGGGGGAGGAGGTGACGTTCGAGGAGCTGGGCGGCGCGGCCACGCACGCGGCCAAGTCAGGCGTGGCGCACCTGATCGCGCCGAGCGAGGAAGCCTGCCTCGAGGACGCGCGCTACCTGGTCTCCTTCCTGCCGCAGAACAACGTCGGCCCGCCTCCCTACGCAGAGCCGTCGGATCCGCCGACCCGCGAGGACGCAGAGCTCGACACGCTGGTCCCGGACGACCCGGCCAAGCCCTACGACATGAAAGAGGTCATCCGGCACGTCGTCGACGACGGCGAGTTCCTCGAGGTGCACGAGCGCTGGGCCGAGAACCTCGTCTGCGGGCTCGCGCGGCTGAACGGCCACCCGGTCGGCGTCGTGGGGAACCAGCCGCGCTCGCTCGCCGGGGTGCTCGACATCGACTCCTCCTCCAAGGGCGCGCGCTTCGTCCGTACGTGCGACGCGTTCAATATCCCGCTCGTCACGTTCGTGGACGTCCCCGGATTTCTGCCGGGCACGGCGCAGGAGTGGGGCGGAATCATCCGGCACGGGGCGCAGCTGCTCTACGCGTACGCGGAGGCGACCGTGCCGAAGCTGGCCGTGATCACGCGCAAGGCGTACGGCGGCGCCTACGACGTCATGAGCTCGAAGCACATCCGCGCCGACTTCAACTTCGCCTGGCCGACAGCCGAGGTCGCGGTGATGGGCCCCGAGGGCGCCGTCAACATCGTCTTCCGCCACGAGCTGGAGGGCGCCGCCGACCCGGAAGCCCGGCGCGCGGAGCTGATCGGCCACTACCGCGAGCGCTTCGCCAACCCATACGTCGCCGCGGAGCGGGGGTACGTGGACGACGTGATCGAGCCGAGGCGGACGCGGCCCGTGCTGGCAGACGCGCTCGAGACCGCGCTGACCAAGCGTGAGCGCCGCCCGCCGCGCAAGCACGGCAACATCCCGCTCTGAGCCTCCTACGCGCCGATGCGGCCGGCGCCCCTGTTTAAGGCGCACCCAGCCTCCTCCCCGAGGCGAGCGTATCGACGAACTACGCACGCGTGTGTGACGTGATCGCGCCGAGAGCGTGACAACCGGCAGGTGGTGCGCAGCGGGGCGGGCGCCGCCGCAGCAGCCCGCCCCGAGCGCTCAGGACGCCAGCGCGGCCGCCGGTTCCGCCGGCGTGGCGTCGAGCCCCAGTTCCTCTGCGAGTGCCGTCACGATCTCGGGATCGAACTGCGAGCCGGCGCAGCGGTCGAGCTCGGCAATCGCCTCTCCCGGAGGAACCCGTCTGCGGTAGATCCGCTCGGATGTCATGGCGTCGTAGGCGTCGGCAACGAAGATGATTCGAGCACCCAGAGGAATCTGGCGCCCGGGCAGGCCGTCCGGGTACCCGGTCCCGTCCCAACGCTCGTGGTGGTGCAGGACCCACTCGGCGACCGGATCGACGCCGAGACTCTCGAGCATCCGGAAGCCGATCTGTGGATGCCGCTCGAGCACGATCCGCTCGGGCTCGGTCAGCGGGCCCGGCTTGCGGAGGATCTCCTCGGGAATCGCCAGCTTGCCGAGGTCGTGCAGGCTGGCGGCGAGCCGGGTCAGCTCGACATCCTGCTCGTCCAGGCCCAGCCGGCGTGCTGTGCGGGCGGCGAGCTCCGCCACGCGCTGGGAATGGCTTCCCGTGTAGACGTCGCGTGCGTCTACGGCGCGGGCGAGGCTCGCGGCCGCACGGAAGCGCGCCGCCCGATCGGGCCCCCCGGCGAGGCGCTTCAACTCGGCAAGCTCGATCACATCGGGCCGGTACGAGCGGACGCGGTTCTTGCCGTATTCCTTTGCCCAGTAGAGGGCGCTGTCTGCAAGGCGGATCAGCTCGTCCCGCTCGGCTGCATGCTGCGGCGAGATCGCGACGCCCGCGCTCACCGTGACGCAGCCAACCTGGTCGAGCTCCAGCGCGCTGATTCTCTCCACCACAGACGAGGCCGCAGTGAGCGCGGCTGACTCGTCGTAGCCGGGCAGGAGCAGCGCGAACTCGTCGCCGCCCAGGCGGAAGGCCTCGCCCGTCTGGCGGAGCCGCGCCGCGAGCTGCGAGAGGACGCGGTCGCCGGCGGGATGGCCGAAACGGTCGTTGATCCGCTTGAAGTCGTCGACGTCCACGAAGCAGAGCGTCAGCGGAAGCTGCCGCTCGTGCGCGGAAGCCAGCTCCCGCTCCAGGCGCTCGTGGAAGTGCCGGTGATTGCCCAGGCCCGTGAGCGGATCGGTCAGCGCGAGCCGCATGGCGCGCAGAGCGCGGACGATCGCGCGCTGGTAGAGCTGGATCGCGAGCAGCGGACCGACCAGGGCCACCGAGAGGAAGGGCGAGCGCTGCCAGAGCACGACGAGCATCAACGCGGCCGAGGCCATCAGCGAGAAGGGGACGATCGTCCAGCGGACGTTCGTCCGGGCCAGCGAGAAGAACGACCGATGCGAGCTGACCGCGACAACGGCGGTGATCAGGATCAGGTTGACCGCGTACTGGGCCGACGCGGCGGCCCCAACTCGCGCGAGGACTCCGCTTGCGCCGGCCTCGCCGTCGAGCGGGGCCGAGAGGGCGCCCGCCGCGGTCGCCGCGAGCGCGAGCACCGAGACGTTATAGGCGATCCGGATCCGGGGCCGGTGCTCGAGGAGCTGCGTCGCCGCGGGCGCGAGGACGACGACGAGCAGGCCGGCCGCCCAGCCGAAGAGGACGATCGAGGCGACGCCGAAGACGAACGAGAGCGAGACGCCGCCGGTGTCTGCGCCTTCGATGGGGACCGGGAAGCGGTCCGCCAGAGTGGACGCGGCCAGCAGTGCCGCGAGCCCGAGCATCGTCGCCGTCATGTGCGGCGTGACGGCGAACGAGAACGCTGCTGCGATCGTGACCCCGAAGCCCGCCACGCACACGGGCACGACGACCGCGAGGAGTCGCGGCGGGGGAGCGGCGGCTTTCGTCACTACTCCCCTACCAGTAGAGGTTTTGCAGCGTGTCACCGAGGTCGCCGAGCTCGAGCTCGGCACCAAGAACGGCGATCACGATCAGCGCGATGACGGCTACGAGAACAACGAGCCGAGGACGCCACTGAAGCATCGTCCACCTCCCCACTACACGAAACATGACGCCGCCGATTGTCGAATTCCTGAGAACCTGCGGCAATCCCCCGGAAGGGTGAGTTCGGGTTTTCCTCGGCTCTAGGCCAGGCCGGCTTCGGCGAGCGGCCGTCGCCCCCAGGCGAACGTCTGCTTGTACCAGCCGGTAAGCGGAACGACCGCGACGCCCTGGCCGGACGAGTGGATCAGCCAGCCGCTGCCGAGGTAGATCCCCGTGTGGCCGATGGAGGCCGGTTTCGAGCGCGGGCCGTTCGGGCCGAAGAACAGGAGGTCGCCGGGTGCCAGCTTCGCGAACGGGATCCGCTTCGAGCGCGGCACCTCGCCGCTCATCGTGTACGTCGTCCGGCCCTTGATCGTCGCGCTCAGCGCGGCGCCGCCCGGGTACTTCTGGAGCTTGTAGACACGCCAGACAAAGCCCGAGCAGTCGAAGCCGCCGCGGGCCTGGACTCCGAACGGCGCCTCGGCCTTCTCGCTGGTGCCGCCCCACACGTAGGGGAAGCCGATGAAGCGCACCGCGGTGTTGAGAACCTTGGTCTGCCAGGCGGTGAGCGGCGGGAGCACGAACGTCGCGGCCGCGTCCTCGACGTACTGCTGCTCCCACCCGCCGAAGCTCAGGATCTTCGCGACCGAGTACGCGGTCTCCGCGCGCGTCGCCGGATCGCTAGGCCGGAGCTCGAGGTCGTCGACCTTGGCCGGGTGGTTGATGCGCAGGCCGAGGAGTCGCGCGACCGTTTCGTTGCCGAAGCGCGCGGGGACGCTCAGGCCGGCGCTGCGCGCTTCGGCCAGGAAGGTGTTGGCGGCGTCGGCGAGCTGGATCGTTCTGACGAGGCGCGCGTCCAGCTGGGCGATCGTCACACGCGCGGAGGGGTTCGCTACCGCCTTGGTGGGTTGCTTCGTCAGCCCCGAGACGAGCGTGGACAGCTCGCCCTGGGTCAGCGTGTCGTTCGGGCGGAACGCCGCCACCGTCTTCGCCATCAATCCGTGCGCGACGACGGCGCGGATCTGGGCCTGGGCCCACGACTTCGTCGGGGGCGCGACGCCCTCCGTGCGCAAACCGGCGCCGCCCGCGTCGACGCCGATGGTCGCGGCGACGGCAGACGGGACGGCGAGCAGGGCGCAGCAGGCGGTGAGGGCGAGAAGGCGGCTCATCTCCCCGGTTCGTATCGTCGTCGCGCGCGGAGGGCTTTAGTGTCCTACTCTCAGGGCGTGGGAGCCCAGATCAAGCCTGATCCGAGCCCCGAGGAGCGCGCGGCGATCCTGGCCGCTCTCGAGCGCCTGCTTGCGGGCGATCGTCGGCCGGCCGCCTATCGCAGCGCCTGGCGGGAGGAGGGGATCCGCGAGAACCTCGACGACGACGGCGCCGAGGCGGGGGCAGCCGGCTAGCGCGCGACCGCGCGGCGGCGTAGGAGCCCGGGCGCCATCCGCGCGTAGTCGAGTCCCGACGCCCAGGTCAGCACGAGCGAGACGAGCAGCGCCCACCAGGCTACGGTGTCGTCCCAGGCGCCCGCGGCGGCGAATCCGCCGATCGCCGCGGCCGTCGCCTGCGACCAGGTCTTGAGCTTCCCGAGGTCGCGCGCCTCCATGACCACTCCGCGCTCGAGCGCGGCGAGCCGCAGGCCGGAGACGAGGAACTCGCGTGCCACGATCGCGGCGACCATCCAGCCGGGGAATACACCCTCGCCGACGAGCACGATCAGCACCGACATCACGAGCACCTTGTCCGCGACCGGGTCGAGCAGCGACCCGAACGGCGACGAGCGCCCGCGACTGCGGGCGATTCGTCCGTCGAAGAAGTCCGTCGTCATCGCGACGATGAAGACCACGGTCGCCCACCAGTTGTGGTTGGGGAAGTCCCAGACGTAGAGCAGGACGACGACGGGCACCGCGGCCACCCGCACGAGCGTGAGTTGGTCGGCCAGGCCCATGGGCAGCAGAATACGGGCCGTGGCGCCGTTCTCGAAAATCCTCGTGGCGAACCGTGGCGAGATCGCGGTTCGCATCTTCCGGACGCTGCGCGAGCTCGGGATCGGCGCGGTCGCCGTCTACTCCGAGGCCGACCGAGGCTCGCTCCACGTCGCCGCGGCCGACGAGGCGTTCCTGATCGGCCCCGGGCCGGCGGCCGAGAGCTACCTCGACCCCGAGCGGATCCTCGAGGCCGCGGCCATCGCCGGGGCCGAGGCGATCCACCCCGGATACGGGTTCCTCGCCGAGAACGCCTCCTTCGCCCGCGCGGTCTCGCGCGCCGGTCTCGTCTGGATCGGCCCGCCTGGGGACGCGATCGAGACCATGGGGTCGAAGACCGCAGCCCGCGAGCAGATGCAGGCCGTCGGCGTGCCGGTTGTTCCCGGGACGACCGAGCCGGTGACCTCGCCCGACGAGGTCGTGAAACTCGGCGAAGAGCTCGGCTGGCCGCTCGCGATCAAGGCCGCGGCCGGCGGCGGAGGCAAGGGGTTCAAGGTGGTGCAGGGGCCCGACGAGGCCGAGCGCGCCCTCGAGTCCGCCCGCCGCGAGGGCGAGGCGTACTTCTCGGACCCGTCGGTCTACGTCGAGCGCTACCTCGAGGATCCCCGCCACGTCGAGGTTCAGGTGCTCGCGGACACCCACGGGAACGTGATCCACCTCGGGGAGCGCGACTGCACGATCCAGCGACGGCACCAGAAGCTCGTCGAGGAGACGCCCTCGCCGGCGGTCGACGACGAGCTCCGTGAGCGCATCGGCGCGATCGCAGTCGAGGCAGCCCGGGCCGTCCGCTACCGGAGCGCTGGCACGGTCGAGGGCCTCCTCTCGCGCGAGGGCGAGTACTTCTTCCTCGAGATGAACACCCGCATCCAGGTCGAGCACACCGTGACAGAGATGGCCACCGGCCTCGATCTCGTCCGGGAGCAGGTCCTGATCGCGGCCGGAGAGCCGCTATGGCTGCGCCAGGAGGACGTCCGGCTCACCGGGCACGCGATCGAGTGCCGGATCAACGCCGAGGATCCTTCCAGCGGGTTCCTGCCGAGCCCCGGGCGGATCACGAGCTACCGCGAGCCGGCCGGGCCCGGCGTGAGGGTCGATTCCGGGGTGGCCGCGGGGTCGGAGGTCCCGGCGCTCTACGACCCGCTGATCGCGAAGCTGATCGTGCACGGGGTCGACCGCGAGCACGCGCGTAGGCGGATGCTTCGCGCTCTCGGCGAGTTCGAGATCGGCGGGATCACAACCCTGATCGGCTTTCACCGCGCGCTGCTCGAGCGGCCCTGTTTCGTGGCCGGGGAGACGTGCGTCGGCGTTGTGGAGTCGCCGGAGCTTGCGGAGCAGGCGGACGAGTTGTCGCATATGACAACAAATGTACCGGCGGCCTCGGACGGCAGGCTCAGGGGGCGCGTCTCGACGGTCGAGCTGGGCGGTCGCCGCTTCGAGGTCAGCGCGCTCGTACCCGAGCCGCCTCACGTCGAGCTGGCGCGGCGCCGACACCAACGGGCCGCCGAGGGCGTCGCGAGCGCCGCCAAGGACGCTGTGATCACGCCGATGCAGGGCACCGTCCTCACGGTGGACGTCGCGGACGGAGACGAGGTGGGGGCGGGGCAGGTGATCTGCGTCGTGGCCGCGATGAAGATGGAGAACGAGATCACCGCGCCGCGCGCGGGGACGGTGACCGAGCTCTCGGTCACTCCCGGCCAGGCGGTCACCACCGGGCAGGTCATCTGCGTCGTCGCGCAGGACGGCGCGTAGCCCGGCCGCCGGCCGGCTACAGCTGGCGCTGGTAGACCCGGAACGTCCAGGTGGCGAAGGACGCCGTCGCCACGGTCAACCCGGCGAGCAGCGCCAGGTGGACGCCGACGGAGCTCCAGTCGGTCGCGGGCAGGACGACGCTCCGCGAGGCGACGACGCCCCAGTTGACCGGGTTGAACTTCCCGAGCTGCTGCATCCAGGACGGCATCTGCCGGAACGCGATCAGCGTCGAGGAGAGGAAGAAGAGCGGCAGCCCGATGAAGTTGGCGATCGCGATCATCGTCGCCTCCTTCCGCGTCAGCAGCGCGAGCCCCTGTGAGATCCCGGCGAACGCGCTGTTCATCAGCATCGCGGCGAGCAGCACGACGACCCAGCCCAGCACGCCGGCGTGGACGCGCACGCCGAGCCCGAGCGAGACGACCAGGATGATGATCCCCTGGATCAGCGCGGTCAGCGCCGAGCGCACGATCTGGGAGACGACGAGCGAGACCCGGCTGACCGGCGTCGCGAGGAAGCGCGGGATCACGTCCCGGTCGAGGTCGCTGACCATCGCCATCCCGCTCCAGGTCGCCCCGAAGAACGCGTTCATGATCACGATCGCCGGTGCGAGGAACTCGATGTATGAGGTCGTCCCGAAGCCGCCGCCCGGAAGGTGGGTGACGCGCTTGAAGAGCTGCCCGTAGAGCAGCAGCCAGATCATCGGCTGGACGAGCAGCAGCACGACCCAGATCGGCTCGCGCATCAGGTTGCGCGCCTGCCGACCGACCATGAACCAGGTGTGCACGACCGCCTTCACTCGGCCTCCTCGAGGCCGCCCGCCTCGTCCTCGGCGCGGAAGTCGCGCCCGGTGTAGTGGAGGTAGACGTCGTCGAGGGACGGACGGTGCATCGTCACCGCCTCGACTGCGATCCCCTTCGCCTCGAGCGCGGCCAGGATCGGCGGCACCGCGTGGGCTCCGTCGTCGACCTGGCTCCGTAGCAGCTGCCCGTCGGCGCTGACCTCGACGACCTCCTCGAGCGCCCGCAACACCGCGAGGGCGTCGTCGACGGCGCCGTCCGCGAGCTCGACCACCACGGCCTCGCCCTGCAGGCCCTCTTTCAGCTCCTCGGCCGTCCCCTCGATCACCACGCGGCCGCGGCTGACGATCGCGAGCCGGTCGGTGAGGACGTCCGCCTCCTCGAGGTAGTGGGTGGTCAGCAGGATCGTGAGCAGCTCCTCGCGCGCGAGCACCGCGAGCTCGTCCCACATCGCCGCCCGCGCCTCCGGGTCGAGCCCGGTCGTCGGCTCGTCGAGAAAGAGCACCTGCGGCCCGTGGACGAGCCCGAGCCCGACGTCGAGCCGTCGCTTCATCCCGCCCGAGTAGCCGCGCACGACCCGGTCGGCGGCGTCCGCGATGCCGAGCTGCTCGAGCAGGTGCTGAACGCGGTCACGCAGCCTCTTGCCGGACATCCCCTGCACCCGGCCCTGGAGCATCAGGTTCTCGCGTCCGGTCGCGTCGCGGTCGACACCCGAGCTCTGCGGCACGTAGCCGATCGAGTGCCGCACCGCGTTGGGCTCGCGCACCACGTCGTGGCCCGCGACCTCCGCGCTGCCGCCGTCGGGAGTGGTCAGCGTCGTCAGCACCTTGACGGTGGTCGACTTTCCGGCGCCGTTCGGGCCGAGCAGGCCGAAGACCTCCCCGGCGCGCACGCGGAAGGAGACGCCGTCGAGTGCCTGCACGTCCCGGTAGCGCTTCACGAGCCGCTCCGCGACGATCGCGTCCACGGGCGCTGAGACTACCTCGCTAGACTCGCGCGCCGATGGACCTCTACGAGTACCAGGGGAAGGAGCTCTTCGCCCGCTTCGGGATTCCCGTCTCGGAGGGCAGGCTGGCCACGACTCCGGCCGAAGCGCGCAAGGCCGCGGAGGAGCTAGGTGGGCCGGTCGTCGTCAAGGCGCAGGTGCTGACCGGCGGGCGCGGCAAGGCCGGCGGGATCGTGCTGGCCGACGACCCGGACGCGGCCGAGCGCGGTGCTGAGCAGATCCTCGGCCTCGACATCAACGGCCACGTCGTGCGCAAGGTCTGGATCGAGCGCGCCTCGGAGATCGCCAGGGAGTATTACCTTTCGGTCACGTTCGACCGCGGCGAGAAGAAGACGCTGTTCATGCTCACGACCGAGGGCGGGGTCGAGATCGAGGAGGTCGCGGCCGAGAAGCCCGAGGCGCTCGCGCGGCTGCACGTGAGCCCGCTCGAGGGGTTCCAGCCCTACCAGGCGCGCCGTCTGATCTACGGCGCCGGGATCGCCGATCCCGACGAGCAGAAGCAGATCGCTTCCTTCGTCGAGAAGCTCTATCGCTGCTTCGTCGAGACCGACGCGATGCTCTGCGAGATCAACCCGCTCATCGTGACGCCGGACGGCGAGGTGCGCGCGCTCGACTCGAAGTTCACGGTCGACGACAACGCGCTCTACAAGCACCCGGAGATCGCCGAGATGCGGGACCCGGGCGCGTACCCGCCCGAGGAGCGGGCTGCCCGCGAGAAGGGCGTGACCTACGTCAAGCTCGACGGCGACGTCGGCATCCTCGGGAACGGCGCCGGGCTCGTCATGTCCACGCTCGACGTGATCGCGCTCGTCGGCGGCCGGCCCGCGAACTTCTGCGACCTCGGCGGCGGCGGCGACGCGGAAGGCGTCGTGGACGCGCTCGAGGTGATCACCGCCGACCCGCAGGTGCGCTCGATCCTGTTCAACATCTTCGCCGGGATCACCCGCTGCGACGAGGTGGCGCGGGGGATCCTGCAGGCGCTCTCTCGGATCACGATCGAGCACCCGATCGTCGTCCGCTTCGACGGCACGAACGCCGAGGAGGGCCGCGCGATCCTCGCCGAGGCGGCGCCGCCCAACCTGCACGTGGAGCCGACGATGCTCGATGGCGCGCGCCGCGCGGTGGAGCTGGCGAAGGTCGCGTGAGCACGGACGCCTGGTCGGAGCGCGCGGAGGCCTATCGTGAGAGCGAGGCGCACAGGCAGGGCCGCGACCTCGAGCTGTTCGCGGAGTGGGCGGCGGGCGGAACAGTCCTCGACGTCGCGAGCGGCGGTGGTCACGTCGCGCGGCGGCTCCGCGAGGCCGGCTGCGAGGTCGTCACGTGCGACCCGGCGCCGGGAATGCGGCCGGACGTGATCTGCCGCGCGGAGGACCTCCCGTTCGCCGACGGCAGCTTCGACGCCGTCGCGTGCCGCGTCGCGGCCCACCACTTCGACGATCCCGCCGCCGCGCTGCGCGAGTTCTCGCGCGTGAGCAGTGACCTGGTGCTGGTCGCCGACAATCTGTTCCTCGGCGAGGACGGGGAGGAGGCCGACCGCCTGCGCGACCCGACGCACGTGCGGAACTACTCGGAAGACGAATGGCGGAAGCTCTTTGCCGAGGCCGGGCTCGAGGTCGAGGCCTTCGAGCGCGAGCCCAAGCGGGTGGAGCTCGAGCCCTGGCTCGAGCGGGCCGGCTGCATCGGCGAGGAGGCCGCGAGGGTGCGACAGCTCCTCGCGGACCGCATCGAGGACGGCTACCTGAGCCTCGACCGCGGCATCTTCAAGGCGAGGAAGGCGGGCTAGTGGCGATCGTCGTCGACAAGGACACGCGCCTCGTCGTCCAGGGCCTGACCGGGCGGGAGGGCCGCTTCCACGGGCTCCGCAACCGCGACTACGGGACCCACGTCGTCGCCGGGGTCACCCCCGGCAAAGGCGGGCAGAACGTCGAGGGCGTCCCGGTGTTCGACACCGTCGCCGAGGCGGTCGCCGAGGCGGGCGCGAACACGACGATGGTCTTCGTCCCGGCCAGGTTCGCGGGCGATGCGATCTACGAGGCGGTGGACGCCGGGATCGGCACCGTGATCTGCATCGCCGAGGGGCTTCCCGCGCACGACATGCTCCGGATCTACAACTACATCCGCCCGCTCGGGGTCACGATGCTCGGCCCGAACTGTCCCGGCGCGCTCTCGCCGGGGAAGGCGAACGTCGGGATCATCCCGGCCGAGATCTTCCGCGAGGGCGCGGTCGGCGTCGTCTCGCGTTCGGGGACGCTGACCTACCAGATCGGCCATGAGCTGACCCAGCGCGGGCTCGGCAACTCGACGATCGTCGGCATCGGCGGCGATCCGGTTGTCGGCTCGTCGTTCATCGACATCCTCGAGCGCTTCGAGGCCGACGACGAGACCGAGCTGATCGTGCTCGTGGGCGAGATCGGCGGCGACGAGGAGGAGAAGGCGGCCGCGTTCATCGAAGCGAGCGTGACGAAGCCCGTGATCGCCTACATCGCCGGCTTCACGGCGCCGCCCGGAAAGACGATGGGGCACGCGGGAGCGATCATCTCCGGCTCGTCCGGCACCGCCCAGGCGAAGAAGGAAGCCCTCGAGCAACGCGGCGTCCAGGTCGGCACGACGCCGACGGAGGTCGCCGATCTCGCGGTCGCGGCCGCCGGCGCCCGGGCGTAGGCTTTTTGCCGCTACGAAGCGGTCATTTCTCCTCTTGATCTGCGTGCCTCTGCTCGCGGGTTGCGGCTCGCACTTCGAGCTGAAGCGGATCGCGCCCGAGCAAACGATCAAGGGCAGCGTCGTGGGACCGGACCAGCGACGCCTCGACCGAGTGGTCGGGGTGGCGATCGACTTCCTGACGCCGGCGCGCGGTTTCATGGCGACGCGCGGAGGCGACCTCCGGCGCACTGCCGACGGAGGACGCACATGGACGGTCGTGGCGAGAGGCCCGAAGCTCGCCTCGCTCTCGTTCGTCTCGGCGTCGGAGGGTTTCGCGCTCACCACACGGGGTCGAGTCGTCGCGACGCGCAACGGCGGCCGTTCCTGGCGCTTGCTCCACTCGTTCGTCGGGCACCCTGACGGCGGCCCTTTTCGGGGCGCGATCCAGTTCGTCGACCGCGAGCGCGGCTGGGCCTCGGCTTTCGGCGATCGCGTCTACCGCACCGTGGACGGAGGCACCTCGTGGAGCCCGATGGCGTTTCAGTGCGGCTTCGGTCTCGGCGGGTTCAGCTTCGTCGACCAGTCCAAGGGCTTCCTGATCTGCGGTGGGCAGGGGGCGACGATCGAGCAGGAGAAGGACCTCTACGTGACGGCCCACGGAGGCCAGACCTGGCGTCGCCGCGCCTGTGTCCACGTGTTCGGGCCAAAGTGCCGAGGCAACCTCTCGCTTGGTGGCTACGCGAGCTGGCTCGACTTCCGCGACGCGCAGACCGGGCTCCTGGTCTCGGACCGCGCCGGGATCGCGCTGACCTTGGATGGCGGCCGGCGCTGGGCGGGGACGCTCTTCACCGACGACCTGTACCCGATCGCCTCGACCTCCTGGGCCCGGTGCGGACCGTGTACGCGCTGACCGTTCAGGACGGCAGCCTCATCCGCTCCGACGACTCCGGCCTGCACTGGCGTCGCGTCTACCCGCTCGGGCCGGGGCCGCCGACCGGGTCGATCTCGTTCTCGTCACCCTCTCGCGGAATCGGAATTGCCGCGGGCAGGCTCCTCGCGCCCGGTGGGATCGTTGCCACTCACGACGGTGGCGCTACGTGGTCGCGTGTTTCGGGCCTTCACGTGGAGGACACAAGCCTCGCTCGCGTCGGCCCGCGCATCGTTTGGGCGATCGGAGTACGAAGGCGGCCGAACGGAACCTGGCGCTCGTTTCTGGTGCGCTCGACCGACGACGGTCGGCAATGGAGCCGCATACCGACTCCGTCCGGAATCGACGCCGCAACGCTGAGCCTTCCGACATCACGCGTGGGGTACGTCGTCGACGTTTCGGGTCATCTCTTCCGCACCGAGGATGGCGGCAAGTCGTGGCGCGCGGTCCAAAGCCGGACGAAAGACCTTCAGGGCGCCGCCTTCTTCTCCCAGCGAGAGGGGCTGCTAGTTGGCGATTTTGGCCTCTTGCGAACGAGTGACGGCGGCCGCACCTGGCAGTCGGTACGCGTCACGCCGCGCCTGAGGTTCGACGCCGTCGCCGTCCTCGACGCCCGGCACTGGTGGCTCCAGGGCGACACGTGCGTCAGGTTCTCGGGCAGCCCGGCGAAACTGCCTCCGTGCGACAACGCCCACCTCCTGCGGACGGCGGATGGAGGTCGCAGCTGGATTGCGATCAGGTTCTCGCCGCGACGGCTCGTCGGTGGCTCGCTGACCTTCGTCACACCGCGCGTCGGCTACGTCGGCGTGGCTCCGTACGGCGTCTACCGCACGACCGACGGCGGGCGCACGTGGCGCTTCGTGGACAGCCGGAGCTCGCTCAGCGAACCCTGATCCCGGCGCAGGCCGTCTTGCTGTGGTTCCCCGCCGCGTCGGTTGCGCGGACGCAGAAGCGGTATTTCCCGGCCTTTCTGGGCGCGTGCCAGATGACGGAGTACGCGATCTGGGGCAGCGTCGTGCGGAGCCGGCGCTTGTACACGCTCAGCTTCTTCGTCTTGCGGAAGACGGTGATCCGCTCCGCAGTCTGCCCGCGGTTGTCCGAGACCCGGTAGCGAAGCCGCACCAGCTGCCTGCGCCGGCCGTGAGCGGCGTAGGCGTGGGCCGCGGGGGCCTGAGCGTCGAGCGTCAGCGGTGGCGGTGGGGGCGGAGGAGGCGGAGGCGCCTGGGGAGGCGGGACCGCGGCCGCGAGAGCCGCCTGGACGTCGATCCGGCCGTAGCCGAAGTGCGGGTCCCACGTACAGCCCGGGCAGGTCGCGTACGGGTCAGCCCCGTAGCTCACGCCGCCGATCTTGTCGGAGGTCTTGGCCAGGATCTGCCGGATGGAGCTGACCGAGGCCGAGGGGTGCCCTCCGAGCAGGAGCGCCGCGAGCCCGGTCACGTAGGGCGAGGCCATCGAGGTCCCGTCCATGTACGCGTAGGAGTTGCCCGGGTAGGTCGAGACGATGGAGACGCCGGGCGCCGAGACGAAGACGTTCGGCGCGCCGTAGTTGGAGAACGACGCCGCCGCGTTGCTCGAGTTCGTGGCCGCGACTCCAATCACGCCCGGGCAGGAGGCGGGATACGTCGCGACCGACGAGCTCGAGTTGCCCGCGGCCGCGACCACGACGACGTGGTACGTGTTGATCGCGGTCGCGATGGTGCTGCAGATCGTCTGCGAGTAGGCAGGGGCGCCGAGGCTCAGGTTGATCACTCGCGCGCCGTGCTGCTCGGCCCAGACGATCCCGTCGGCGACGTCCGCGTCGGACGCGATCAGGCCGTCGGTCGGGTCATTGTGGAAGACCCGGACGGCGACGATCGGCGACGAGAAGGAGAGGCCTGCGATTCCGACGCCGTTGTTCGCGGCCGCGGCGGCGATCCCGGCGACGTGCGTCCCGTGGCCGTCGATGTCCGTCGGGTTGCCCGACACGCAGTTGCCGACGCAGGTGGCTCCGGACGAGGTGATGTTCGGCGCGATGTCCTCGTGGCTCGCGTCGACTCCGGTGTCCACGATGCCGACTCTCGCGCCCGGCGCCGGCGAGAAGCTGTCGGGGAAGAGGCTCCAGCCGGCCAGGGCCGAGATCGCGGGCAGCGCCCACTGCGAGCCGTATCCGGGGTCGTTCGGCGCGTTGAGCGCGAACGCGCGCCGGAAGCCGTTCGGCTCCGCGTAGAGGACGTCGCGGCGCGCGTTGTAGGCGGCCAGCGCGTGCGCCTCGCTCTCGCCCGGGGCGATCCGGACGACCGCGACGCGGGCCGCCGTCTGGCGGACGACGTCGTCGCCGAGAGACGCGACCTTCGCCTGCGAGCCTGCCGGGTCGGCGAACCGAACCAGAATCGTCCTCGCGGCGGAGGCTTGCGGGACCAGCACGAGAGCGGCCAGGAGGGCGAGCGGGATCCGCACACCGTGTACTTCGGCACGGGCCGCGCCCTCCTCTAGACTCGATCGCGTGACGATCTCTCTCGCCCGCGGGATCCCGGCCCCGGAGTGCCTGCCGGTCGAGGAGCTCGCGGACTGCGCCGCAGCCGCGCTCCGTCTCGACGGCAGGACGATCCTCTCGTACGGCAGCACCCTCGGCTACGAGCCGCTCCGCGAGTGGATCGCCGAGCGGCACGGCGTCGAGCCAGGGCGGGTCCTCGTCACGAACGGCTCTCTGCAGGCGTTCCATCTGCTGCTCTCCTCGCTCGGCGAGGGGCGGGTGATCGTGGAGCGGCCGACCTACGACCGGCCGCGCAAGATCCTCGCGGCGGAACGTCGCGAGTTCGCCGAGGTCGGCATCGACGAGGACGGGCTCGACGTCGACGAGCTCGAGCAGGTGTTGGCGAGTGGGCCGCCGCCCTCCCTTCTCTACACGATCCCGACCTTTCAGAACCCGGCCGGAGTGACCCTCTCGGCGGCGCGGCGGGAGCAGCTCGCTCGGCTCATCCGCGACCGGTCGCTGCGGGTGCTCGAGGACGACCCGTACGGCCTCGTCCGCTTCGAGGGCGAACCGCTCCCGAGCCTGTTCGAGCTCGAGGGAGGCGAGCACGTCATGTACGGCTCGTCGTTCTCAAAGACGGTCGCGCCCGGGCTTCGGGTCGGCTACGTGCTCGTTCCGGCGGAGCTCGCCGGCGAGCTCGAGCCGCTGGTCGCCTCGACCTACATCACTCCCGCGCTTGTGGCGCAGGCGACGCTGCACGAGTTCCTGCGCCGCGGACTCCTCGAGCCGAACCTCGAGCGCGTCTGCGGGCTCCTGCGGGAGCGACGCGACTCGATGCTCGACGCCCTCGGGCAGGAGCTCGGCGGGCGGGCCTCCTGGAGCCGGCCCGAGGGCGGCTACTTCCTCTGGCTCGAGCTTCCGGAGGAGATCGACACGACCGACCTGCTCGCACGCGCGGGTGAGGCGGGCGTCACCTTCGTCCCGGGCCCGGACTTCGGAGGCGCTCCGAATACGGCGCGCCTTGCGTTCAGCTTCGTCTCGCCGGCCGAGATCGCGGAAGGCGTCCGCCGGCTCGGGCAGCTAGTGGCCGCGTCGCCGGCGGCGGTAGAGCTGGGATAGGAGCACCCCGCCGAGCAGCCCGATCGCGAGGCAGATCAGGATCACCCAGGTCAGCGAGATCTCCGTGGTGGCAAACACGAAGTCGACGTCGACCTGGTCGTTGTTCTGGAGCGCGAAGGCGATCACGTACGCGATCCCCGCCAGCAGGAGCACGAGCTTGAAGTAGAGGCGCGACTCGTGAACCCGCCGCTCCGCGGGCGCCGTCTCGCGCGTCGTCTCGTCGTGAGGTCGCTCCTGCTGCGGCGCGTGTTCCTCGTGGCCGTCATCGAACTCGGGCACGGCCCAAGCCTAAACCGTGATCAGCCGGCGTCTAGGCCGCGGCCTGCGAGTTACCCGTAAGCGGCCGGGGGATCAGCCGGGGCTGGCGCGGCGGGGCGAGCGAGCCGCGGCTGTGGAGGCGGAACGTCGGGCACGGCTCTTCGGGCGAGAGGGCGCACAAGCCCGATCGGCGGAAGTAGCAATCCTCGCAGGTTGGTTTGATGTTCTTGCTGATCTTCGTCCCCGCTCCCTTACAAGCTCCCCTTGGACAAGGCAGGACTATAGGCGTCCCGGGATCAGTTGCAAGGCTTGCCTGTGGAGAAAACAATGCAATTTCCGGCGGTTTCAGGGGAGCCAAAAACTGCCTGTTCTTCACGCTTTCGGGCCGAGGGTTGCCAACGCGCGCAACGCCTGTGGAAGGTTTTCCACAGGGATGATGCGGAGCCCGTCCGCGTAGCGTCTCGCCTCCTGTGCGTTCTCCCCGGCAGGCACAAGGAAGACATCCACACCCGCCCTGCGCGCGCCGAGCGTCTTTTGCTTCACGCCGCCGATCGGAAGGACCTGGCCGTTGAGAGCGAGCTCGCCGGTCGCTGCGACCTTGCGCCCGTGGGCGACGTCACGGCCGAGCTCCTGGAGGATGTCGAGGGCGAACGCGAGCCCCGCCGAGGGGCCACCGATGTTTCCGGTGTCGATCCGGACCGGAAACGGCAGCTTGACCTGGAGGTCGTCCAGCGCAGTCACGCCGATGATCGCGCGCTTGGGGTTGGTGGGGTCCGCCGCGGTCGTCAGCGTTGCCGTCCTGGCCCTCCCGTCCCGGCGATAGCGGATCGTGACGCGGTCGCCGGGGTGTTTGCTCGAGAGCAGCCCGCGCAGCTCGGCAATCGTCCTCACGGCCCGGCCGTTGACCGAGATGATCACGTCCCCCGGCTCGATCACCTTCGCAGCGGGCGTGTGAGGCTCGACTGCGAGGACGGTCACCCCTCCGCTCCGCGCGCTCACCTTGTATCCCAGGAGCTTGAGGGCGACGTAGGGCGCGATCTTCTGCGAGTCGGACATCTCCTGCAGCCCGAGTCGCTGGTCCAGCGAGGAGCTGATGTCCGGAGCGGTGACGAGCGAGGAGCCGTCCGGCCGGGCCCAGGGGAGAAGCCGCTCGATCAGTCTGGCCGGGCGGTAGGGAACGTCGACGAAGTAGATCGCGCCCTTGCTGCGGGACGGCCGCTCTCCTCTGAGGCCGACGAGGGGCGCGACCGGGTGGGCGCGATCGACGAACTGGATCTGGTAGCCGTGGGCCGGCGCGATCCAGAGCACGAGCAGCACCGACACGAGGATGATCAGCCCCAGCGCGGCGAGCCGGGTGGGCGAGAACCATCTCAGCCGCGAGGATGGGGCTGGCGGCTCGGCGTTCGTCAAAGCAGGCCCCGCGTCAGCCCGCCGTCGACCGGGATCACGGTGCCGGTCACGTAGCTGGCGGCATCCGACGCGAGGAAGCAAACGACCTGCGCCACCTCGCGCGGTGTGCCGAAGCGTCGCAGCGGGATGCGCTCTAGGGCCTCGGGCGGAGGCTCGCCGTCGTAGACCTCCGAGAGCCGCTCGGTCTCGATCTGGCCGGGCGCGATCGAGTTCACGGTGATCTTCTTCGGGCCGACCTCTCGGGCGAGCGTCTTCGCCCAGCCGATCACGCCCGGGCGGACGGTGTTGGAGAGCGCGAGGTTGTCGATTGGCTCGCGCACCGAGCTTGACGTGATGTTGATCACGCGCCCGCGCCCGCTGCCCTCGAGGTGGGGGAGGCAGAGTCCGGTCAGGCGGACGGCCGAGAGCAGCAGCAGCTCGACGGCCTGCTCGACCTGCTCGTCGCGGAGGCCGGTCGCGGGCCTTCGCGGCGGGCCGCCGCCGTTGTTGACGAGGATGTCGAGCCCGCCAAAGGCCTCGATCGTGCGGTCGACGAGGCGCGTCAGGTCGGCTGGGTTCGTGAGGTCGCCGCGAACGGCGAGGGCGCCGAGCCGTTCAGCCTCACGCTCGAGCAGCTCTCGCCGGCGCGCGAACATCGCCACGTTTGCGCCCTCGGCGGCGAGGGCCTCGGCGATCGCGAGCCCCATGCCCGAGGACGCGCCGCAGACGATTGCGGTGCAGGCTTCTAGCCTGAGCTCCATGTCCTCCGAACCTCGCTCGCCGTCCGTTGAATGTTCACGCGCGCGTCCCCACCCGGGTGGGGAGGAGAGTCCACCCGCCGCCCGCTGAGAGCGTACCGCTCACTTTGCCGCAGGTCTGTGCCGGGCCTGTGCCGGATCGGTGTCGATCCGTCCACACCCGACTACGCGGCGCTGCCGAGCACGCCGACGACCTCTTGCACGGCGGCGGCCGACGTTTCGAGCGCCGAGCGCTCGTCGTCGCTCAGGTCGAGCTCGACGATCTGCTCGATCCCGTCGGCGCCGAGCTTCACGGGCACGCCCATGTAGAGCCCGTCGATCCCGTACTCGCCCTCGAGGTAAGCGGTGCAGGGCAGGACACGGTGCTCGTCGAGCATCACCGCGTCGACCATCTGCGCGGCGGCCGCGCCTGGCGCGTACCAAGCCGATGTGCCCAGCAGCTCGACGATCTCGCCGCCACCCTTCGCAGTGCGCTCGACCATCGCGGCGATCCGATCCTCCGGCACGAGCTTCCGCAGTGGGATCCCGCCGACCGTCGTCGCCGACACGACCGGCACCATCTGGTCGCCGTGGCCGCCCAGCACCATCGCGGTCACGTCCTTGACCGACGATCCGGTCTCCCAGGCAATGAAGGTCGAGAAGCGCGCCGTGTCGAGGATCCCGGCCATCCCGAAGACCCGTTCCTTCGGCCACGTCGAGACGTTCTTGGCGACGTGACACATGGCGTCGAGCGGATTTGAGACGACGATCAGCACGGCTTCGGGCGACTGCGACGCGACTTGATCGGTCACCGACCCCACGATCTTCTCGTTCGTCGCGACGAGGTCGTCGCGGCTCATGCCAGGCTTTCGCGGCACGCCGGCCGTGATCACGACCACGTCCGAGCCGGCTGTGTCCTCGTAGCCGTTCGATCCGACCACGTTCGGCTCGTACCCGAGGACGGCGCCCATCTGGTTGACGTCAAGCGCCTTGCCCTGGGGCAGGTTCTCCACGATGTCGACGAGGACGACGTCGGCGTAGTCGCGCGTCGCGAGCACCTGTGCGCACGTCGCGCCGACGTTGCCCGCGCCCACGACGGTCACCTTGCGGCGGCTCACACCCACGCTCCCATCGCGTCGATGATCGCGTCCGCGACCTCGCTGGTGCCGACTGCGGTCGGGTCGTCGCGGGTCGGCTTCATGTCGTAGGTAACGCTTCTGCCCTCGCTGATCACCCCGGCGATCGCCTCCTCGAGGCGGTCGGCGGCTTCCCGCTCGTCGAGGTGTCGGAGCATGAGCATCCCCGAGAGCATCATCGCCATCGGGTTGACCTTGTTCTGGCCCGCGTACTTGGGCGCCGAGCCGTGTGTCGGCTCGAAGACGGCGGCG
Source organism: uncultured Actinomycetes bacterium (assembly GCA_963716865.1). GTDB lineage: Bacteria > Actinomycetota > Thermoleophilia > Gaiellales > Gaiellaceae > AC-32. The sequence continues at coordinate 541,601 of CAVQUF010000004.1, read as the reverse complement.
TGCGTGCCGAAGTTGGCGCCGGGCGCGAGGCCGAGCCCGCCGATCAGCCCTGCGGCGAGGTCCGAAACGATGTCGCCGTAGAGGTTCGGGAGCAGGAGCACGTCGTACTCCTCCGGCCGCTGGACGAGCTGCATGCAGAGGTTGTCGACGATCCGGTCCTCGAACTCGAGGTCGGTGTTCTCCTCGGCGACCTCGCGCGCGACCCTGAGAAAGAGGCCGTCCGAGAACTTCATGATGTTCGCCTTGTGCACGGCCGTCACCTTGCGGCGGCCGTTCCGCCGCGCGTGGTCGAACGCGAATTCGGCGATCCGGCGCGTGCCGTCGATCGAGAGCGGCTTGATCGAGATCCCCGAGCCCGGCGGGACGAGGCCTCCTCTGGCCTCGACCCAGTTCGCCAGCTCGATCGCCTCCGCCGAGCCCTCCTCGTACTCGATCCCGGCGTACAGGTCCTCGGTCGCCTCGCGGACGATGATCAGGTCGACGTTCTCGTAGCGCGAGCGGACGCCGGGGTAGCTCTTGCACGGACGGACCTGCCCGTAGAGGTCGAGCGCCTTGCGCAGCGTGACGTTGACGGAGCGGAAGCCGCCGCCGACCGGGGTCGTGATCGGCCCCTTGAGAGCCACTCCGGTGCGAACGATCGAGTCGAGGACGTGGTCGGGCAGCGGGTTTCCGGCAAACCGGTCCATCACGTCGGCGCCGGCGTCCTGGACGTCCCAGTCGAACTCGACGCCGGTTGCCTCGAGAACCCGGCGCGTGGCCTCGGTCAACTCGGGCCCGGTGCCGTCGCCGGGGATCAGCGTTACCTCATGAGCCACGGCGCCTGACTCTAGCGGAGGTCTATACATTTCCCGCCGTGAACGATTTCAAGCCTGGGCTCGAGGGGGTCGTCGCCGTCCAGACGGAGATCGCCGAGCCTGACCGCGAGGGTGGCTCGCTCCGCTACCGGGGGATCGACATCGAGGAGCTCGTCGGCAAGGTTCCCTACGAGAAGGTCTGGGGCCTGCTCGTCGACGACGACATCAACTCGGCCATGCCGGATCCGGAGCCCTACGAGCCCGTGGCCCTCACCGGGAGCGCGCCGTCGGACCTGCAGGCGGAGACCGCGCGACTCTCCGGCGTGTGGAAGCTCGGCAAGCTGAACGAGATCTCGGACGAGCAGGCCCGCGAGGACCTGGGCCGCCTCTCCGCGCAGATGATGTCGATCGTGGCGCGCTCCGCGCGGGTCGCGGACGGCCACGAGGAGCCGGTCCCGGACGACGTGGTCGCGCAGGGCCAGACGGCGGCGGAGAAGTTTCTGCTGCGCTGGCGCGGCGAGGCGGACCCCCGGCATGCGACCGCGATCGACACCTACTGGATCTGCACGGCCGAGCACGGCCTGAACGCCTCGACGTTCACCGCCCGGATCGTCGCCTCGACCGGCGCCGACTGCGGGGCGTCCCTCTCGTCGGCGGTCGGCGCGCTCTCGGGACCGCTGCACGGCGGCGCGCCCGCGTACGTGATGCCGATGCTCGAGGAGGTCGCGGCGGCCGGCGACGCCGAGAAGTACGTCGACGACCTGCTCGAGAGCGGCGGTCGGATCATGGGCTTTGGCCACCGCATCTACCGCGCCGAGGACCCCCGCTCGCGGATCCTGAAGCGTACGGCGAAGGAGCTCGGCTCTCCGAACGTGGACGTGGCCGAGGAGCTCGAGCGGGTCGCGCTCGAGGCGCTGCAGAAGCGCCACCCCGAGCGTGTGCTGGCGACGAACGTCGAGTACTACTCGGCGATCGTGCTCGACGTCGCCGAGATCCCGCCCGGGCTGGCGCCGGCGATGTTCGCGTGCTCGCGCGTGGCGGGCTGGTCGGCGCACATCCTCGAGCAGAAGCGCACCGGGAGGCTCTTCCGGCCGTCCGCCGAGTACGTCGGCCCCGCTGAACGATCGCTCGCCTCGGTGTGACGCTCGCCGAGGCAGCCGCCCTCGCGGACGAGCTGGCGAAGCAGGGCAAGGAGCGGGAGCTCGCCGACCTCCGGCGCGACTGGGACGAGGAGCTCGAGCTGGCGGCGCGCTCGGACGACTACCGGGAGCGGGTCGTGGCCTACCGCGCGATCGGGCAGCTCCGCTTCCGCCAGAAGGCAGAGCTCCTGCGGCGAGGGCTGGAGGACGAGAGCCCGGCCTGTCGCGGCTCGGCGCTGCTCTCGCTGGAGCTCCTCTCGCGGGATGCCCCGCGCGAGGTCAACGCGGCGCGGCCGCTCCTGCACACGCTCGCCAACGCCGACGACAACGCGGCCGTCCGGCGCCTCGCGATCCTCTGCCTGCGCAACGGCTCGCCCCAGCGCGACACGATCGTCCTCCTCCAGGGGATCGCCGAGGAAGAGGACCAGGACCGCGACCTGCGCGAGACCGCCTCGAAGGTCGCCACGGCGCTTCAGAAGCGCGCGAACGTCCGCTAGCGGCGTTTTGCGTGCGGGTGGCTGCGGAAGTAGACGTCGCGGCGGCGGCGGTCGCTGACGTGCGTGTACAGCTCTGTCGTTCCGAGGTCGGCGTGGCCGAGCATCTCCTGCACGCTGCGCAGGTCCGCGCCGCCCTCCAGCAGGTGGGTGGCGAACGAGTGGCGGAGGAGGTGCGGGTGTACGCGCTCGGGCTCGAGCCCCGCGCGCTCGGCCAGCTTGCGAAGGATCAGGAACGCGCCCGCGCGCGTGAGCGGACCGCCCTGAGCGTTGAGGAACAGGTCCGGGCGATGCCGGCGGTCGAGAAACGGACGGCCGTGCGCGAGGTAGCGGCGGAGAGCGTCCGTTGCGTGGCGGCCGACCGGCACGACCCGCTCCTTGTTCCCCTTGCCGATGCAGCGCACGAGGCGCCGCTCGAGGTCGACGTCGGTCTTGCCGAGCCCGACCGCCTCGCTCACCCGTAGCCCGGCGCCGTAGAGGAGCTCGACGAGCGCCCGGTCGCGCAGCGAGCGCGGGGTCGTTCCGGGGGCTGCCTCGATCAGGCGCTGGGCCTCTGCGGGCGAGAGCGTGCGCGGCAGGCGCCGACGGCGCCGCGGAAGCTCGAGCGCGGCCGCCGGGCTGTCGGTGCGGACGCCGAGCAGGATCAGGTGGCGGAAGAACGAGCGCACGGCCGCAACCCGCCGCGCGATCGTCGCGGGGGAGAGGCCGGCCGCCCGCAGCTCCGCGAGCCAGCGCTCGAGGTCGTCGCCGGTCGCGCTCGAGGGCGGGCCGCCGAGCCAGTCCCCGAGCGCGCGTAGGTCGCGGCGGTAGGCGTCCACGGTCTTCTCGGCCCGCTGGGAGGCGAGCAGCGCGAGAAACCCCTCGACCTCGGGATCGGGGGCAGCCTGAGCGGGCCGTGGCTTGGCCATCGGACCTTCTTCGTTCGCCCCGAAGCCGCAGAGGCCTGCCGATTTCCGACCCGCGACGCCTGACTTAGTAACAGTCTGTTGCTAAGTGAGGATCCCGCGGCTAGCCGAGGTCCGGTGGGGGGATGACCGTGCCCTCCTCGATCCAGGAGCGGAGCTGGGCCTCGAAGCTCTCGAGCGATCCGTGGCTGTTGATGCCCTCTGCCATCTCGTCGGAGATCGGGCCGAACGCGCTGAACTCGTGGCGGAGAACCGTCTTCTCGCCCGCGTCCTCGAACTCGTACAAGTGGGCCAGCGTGATCCCCTGACCGAGCATGTGGCTCGTCTGCGAGTAGCCGGCGGGCGGGTCCCACCACCCGATCGTCCCGTACAGCTTGCCGGTGCCGTCGCCCCAGTCCTCGTAGATCTGGCCGCCGACGCGGCGATCGTTGACGATGCGCCTGACCCGCTTGCCGCCGTAGCTGATCTGGAACCACTTGTCGCTTTCGAGGAACGCTTCGAACACCTCCTCGCGCGGGCGGGCGAAGCTCAGCTCGTTGGTGAACGCGATGTGCCGAATCGGGATGCATCACTCCTCCTTCTCCTTCGGTGCGGACGCCTGCAGGTGACGCTCGAACGCCAGCAGCTGCGACGCGGTCGCCTGCTGGAAGCTGTTCAGCCACCGCTCGAGCTCGCGCTGGATCGGGACGGCGTTGAGCTCGTTCCAGCGCTCTCGGCCTTCTCGTCGGACGAGCACCACGCCGGCCCGCTCCAGCACCGCGAGGTGCTGCATGACCGCGTAGCGCGAGAGCTGCGGCAGCACCTCGCACAGCGCGGTCGTCGTCATCGGGCCGGCGCGGAGCGCGTCGAGCAGAGCCCGCCGGTGGGGCGAACCGAGTGCCTTCCACACCTGGGCGTCGTCCATTACGTGATAAAAATATCACATAATGTGAGGCGTGTCAGGACCGAGGGTGCGCCTTGTCGTACACCTTGCGGAGACGCCTCGCGTCGACGTGGCTGTACATCTGCGTCGTCGACAGCGAGCTGTGGCCGAGCAGCTCCTGGATCGTGCGGAGGTCGGCCCCGCCCTCGAGCAGGTGGGTCGCGAAGGCGTGCCGCAGGCGATGCGGGTGGGGGAGGAGCCGGCGGAGCGTGCTCGTGTCGAGCCGGCGCCCGCGCGCTGAGAGGAAGAGCGCGTTCTCGGCGCCGCGGGCCAGCTGCGGGCGCGCACCCCGGAGGTAGAGCGCGAGCCGGTGCGAGGCCTCCTCGCCGAGCGGGACGACGCGCTCCTTGCCGCCCTTGCCGCGGACGTGGACGAGCTCCTGCTCGAAGTCGACGTCCGCCAGGTCGAGGTCGACAGCCTCCTGCGAGCGCAGGCCGGCCGAGTAGACGAGCTCGACGAGCGCGCGGTTGCGGATCGCCAGGGGCGTCGTGCCCTCGAGCGCGTCGAGCTCGACGTCGACCTCCGACGGGCGCGGCGCATCCGGCAGGCGCCGGGGGCGCCGCGGGGCGAACGAAGCGTCCGGAACGCGCTCGGCGCCGAGAGCGTGCCGCAGGAACGCGCGCACCGCGGCGAGCTTCCGCCCGATCGTGGCCGGCGCGAGCTTGCGAGGCCGCGCGCGTCCGAGCTCGGCCGCGTAGTCCGCGAGCGCCCGCACGTCGATGTCCTCCAGCCGCGTCCCGCGCCGCTCGAGCCAGCGGGCGAACTCCTCCACGTCCACTCGGTAGGCGCGCCGCGTCGAGTCGGCGAGCGCCGGGCTCGCGAGAAAGCGTTCGATCTCGTCCCTCATGCGTGACGGTTCGCCGCGACCGTCGCGATTCCCGCGCCGAAGGGTTAGCGTGCGGCCATGCAGGCTCCCGAGACCCGCTATGCGCTGAGCGGGGACGTCCACATCGCCTACCAGGTCACCGGCGAGGGTCCGTTCGACCTCGTCTATGCGCCGGCGTTCGTCTCGCACGTCGAGCTTGCGTGGCAGGTGCCCTCCTACGTCAGGCTGGTCGAGCGGCTCTCGTCCTTCTCGCGCCTGATCCGTCTCGACAAGCGCGGAACAGGCATGTCCGACCGGGTCGAAGGCGTTCCGACCCTCGAGACCCGGATGGACGACATCCGCGCCGTGATGGACGCGGCCGGCTCGGAGCAGGCGGCGATCCTCGGAGCCTCTGAAGGCGGCCCGATGTGCGCGCTGTTCGCTGCGACCTACCCCGAGCGCTGCTGGGCGCTCGTCCTCTTCGGGACCTACGCCTGCGACCGAAAGGCATCCGACTATCCGTGGGGAGTGACCGACGAGGAACATCAGGCCGAGCTCGAAGAGATGCGCGAGTGGGGAACTCCTGCCTACGTTCGAAAGACGGCCGAGGAGATCTTTCCGGACTCGAGCGCGGACGAGCAAGCCGCGTTTGCGACGTTGCTTCGCCAGAGCGCGAGCCCCGGCGCGGTCGCTGCGCTCGTGCGGATGAATCGCGACGTCGACATCCGCGCCGTGCTAGGCGCGATCCGCGTGCCGACCATGGTCCTCTACCGGAGTGGCGACGATCCGTACATCTCCGGAGGCTCGCGCTACCTCGCCGAGCACATCCGTGAGGCGAAGCACGTCGAGCTCCCGGGAAGCGAGCACGCAATCGCGGCCGGCAATACGCCCGCCGCTCTGGACGAGATCGAGGCGTTCCTCGAGCCCGCCTGGGAGCAGCGGAAAGCCCTGGAGGCGGAACCCGAGCGCGTGCTCGCGACGATCCTCTTCACCGACATCGTCGGCTCGACCGCGAAGGCCGTGGAGCTCGGCGATCGCGGCTGGCGCGAGGTGTTGACGCAGCACCACGGCCTGATTCGCGGCGAGCTGACGCGCTTCCGCGGACGCGAGCTCGATACAGCGGGCGACGGGTTCTTCGCGAGCTTCGACGGACCGGCACGGGCTATCCGCTGCGCGAGCGAGATCGCCTCGTCCGTCAAGGATCTCGGGATCGACATCCGCGCGGGCCTGCACACGGGCGAGTGCGAGGTGATCGACGGCAAGGTCGGCGGGATCGCCGTCCACATCGGCGCGCGCGTGGCGAGCGAGGCGGGCGCGGGCGAGGTGCTGGTCTCCTCGACCGTGAAGGATCTCGTGGCCGGAGCCGGGATCGAGTTCAGCGAGCGCGGCACGGCCGAGCTCAAGGGCGTCCCCGGCGAGTGGCGCCTGTTCGCGGTCGAGCGCGTGCCCTGACGGACTTCGGAAACCTCGGAAACCGGGGCTAGGAGACGGCCGCGACGATCTCGTCGCTCAGGCTCGAGAAGCCGCGCAGGAACTCGGCCCGCTCGGCCTTGAAGCGCTCGACGAGCACGCGGTACTCGTCGCCGCGGCCCTGCTCCTCGTAGAGCTTCCGCGGCTGGAGAACCCCGTGGTCGTCGATCCCCGGCACCGCGGACGCGACGAGGTAGCCGAAGTCCGGGTCCCGCTCCCACTCGATCGTGTCCTCCGCGATCCCCTTGACGATCGCCGAGGAATGCTTGATCCGCACCTTGAGCGAGCGCTCGTCGTCCTCGGGGCCCCCGACGCGCCCGGTGTTCATCACGTACACCTCGAGCGGGTGCTCTGCGAGCAGCTCGAGGAAGCGGTTGCCCTGGAGGTCGTGCGGCATCGGGAAGAACGGGTTCGTGCCGGGCACGCGCAGGAACTTGCCGGCCTCGTCGGCGCCGCCCGCGCTCGTGCCGGTCGTCTCGCCGAGCATGAAGAAGGCCGCCGCCTGCGGCCCCTCGAGCTTCGCAACCGCCGGGACGATGTTCTCGTTCTTGTTCAGGACGAGGAGGAAGTGCGCCTCCTCGATCTCGTCGGCGGACGCGGCCTCGATCACCGGGAACGGGAACGTCGCGCGGCCGTTCGAGGTGTAGTTCGTGTCGTAGAAGTCCGGCTCGTCGCCGTGCTGGGAGACGTTCTCGAGGTACGAGTCGGGCTGGGTCACGGCGCCGTAGATGGTCGGCTCGTCCTCGGGGTTGAGGCCGAACGTCTTCGCGAAGCAGCCGTTCTCGGTCGCGTAGACGCGGCCGTTCGGCATCCAGGCGACGAAGTCGTCCTGTACCGGCAGCGAGCCGTTCTGGCGCGTGAACGTGGTCGTCGTCTTGCCCGTGCCCGAGAGCCCGACGATCAGGCCCACGCGCTTGCCGCGCTCCGTGGGGATGATCTTGCAGCCCGCGTGCAGCGGGATCCCGCCGCGGTCGTAGACGAGCTTGTTCCACATCCGCAGGCCGCCCTTCTTCGACTCGCCGAAGTAGTCCGAGTTGAAGACGCGCGTCACGCCCTGCTCGAGGTCGACCGAGATCAGGCGGTCGTCGGGGTAGCCCTCGGCCTTCAGATTCGGCGTGTAGATGACGGTCAGCTCGGGCTCGATCTCCTCTTCGGCCGGCGAGAAGTAGAGCTGCTGCTGCATGCCCGCGATGTTCGCGTTGGCGGCCTCGATGTAGAGGCGGGCTGGCGTGCCGAACTCGGGGTCGTTCCCGATGTAGCCGTCGACCACGACCATCTCCTGCTCCGCGATGTACTCGTCCTGGCGCCGGGCCCAGCGCTCGCCTTCGTCGCGCGAGATCGCCTGGTTCTGGCCGTCGGGCTCGTCGGTGACGATGAACGTCGAGCCCTTGGAGCGGCTGACGACCTCGGTCTGGACGTTCAGGCTCCCGTAGCGCGTCCACTGCGCGTTCGGCATGCGCGCCGCGAGCTCCTTGAGCTCCTGCGGGGTCGGGTTGACGACGACGGCGGCCGCGTCCGGCAGCCGAAACAGCATCTTGGCCACGGACGGAGTCTACCCCGGTGCCTCCGAAACGAACCGCGCAACGAGGCCCGGCGTTCCGATAGCGTCCGTACGCAGTGGAAGCGATGCACGACGTGCTCGTCGTCGGTGCCGGCTGCGCCGGAATGCGGGCGGCTATCGAAGCGCACGACGCCGGGGCCGACGTGGCCCTCATCTCCAAGATCCACCCGGTTCGCAGCCACTCCGGCGCGGCCGAGGGCGGCATCAACGCGGCGCTCGGGAACGCGTCCGAGGACGACCCCGAGAAGCACGCATTCGACACCGTCAAGGGCTCGGACTACCTCGGCGACCAGGACGCGATCGAGATCCTCTGCAACGAGGCGCCCGACGACGTCTACCAGCTCGAGAACTGGGGCGCCGTCTTCTCGCGCACCGAGGACGGGCGGATTGCGCAGCGGCCGTTCGGCGCCGCCGGCGAGCCCCGTACCGCCTACGCGGCCGACATCACCGGCCACGTCCTCGTGCACGTGCTCTACGAGCAGGTGCTGAAGCGCGACCTGAAGGTCTACGAGGAGTTCTTCGTCTGGAAGCTGGTCGAGCACCAGGACCGGTGCCAGGGGGTGATCGCGTGGAACCTGCTCGACGGCGGCCTCGCCTCGATCGGCGCCAAGACGGTCATCCTCGCCACCGGCGGCGCCGGGCGGCTCTACACGGGGACGACCAACGCCTACGCGTGCACGGGCGACGGGATGGCCCAGGCGCTCCGCGTCGGGGTCGCGCTCGAGGACATGGAGATGATGCAGTTCCACCCGACCACGCTCGCGCCCACCGGAGTGCTGATCACCGAGGGCTGCCGCGGCGAGGGGGCCTACCTGCTCAACTCGGAGGGGAAGCGCTTCCTCGAGCGGTACGCGCCGAACGCGATGGAGCTCGCCTCTCGGGACGTCATCTCGCGCGCCGAGCAGACCGAGATCGACGAGGGCCGGGGGGTGGACGGCAACGTCCTGCTCGACCTTCGCCATCTCGGCGCCGAGAAGATCCTCGAGCGCCTGCACGGGACGCGCGAGCTGTCGATGGTCTTCGCGGGCGTGGATCCGATCTACGAGCCGATCCCGGTCCGGCCCGGCGCCCACTACCACATGGGCGGCGTGGACACGGACGTCTGGGGGCGGACGTCGCTGGAGGGCCTCTACGCCGCCGGTGAGTGCGCGTGCGTCTCCGTCCACGGCGCAAACCGGCTCGGCGGCAACGCGCTGATGGAGACGATCACGTTCGGCAAGCGCTCCGGCGCGCACGCGGCCGAGTACGCGCTCTCGCACACGACCGTCGAGGTCCCGGAGTCGTTCGAGACCGACACCGAGCGGGAGCTGCGCGAGCTGCTCGACCGCAAGGAGGGCGAGCGACCCTGGTCGATCCGCAACGAGCTCGCCGAGACGATGCACGTGAACTTCGGCGTCTTCAGGCGCGAGGAGCAGATGCGAGAGCAGGGCGAGATCGTCGCCTCGCTGCGCGAGCGCTTCGAGCGCGTGGTGGTCGAGGACAAGGGCCAGGTGTTCAACAACGACCTCACGCAGGCGCTGGAGCTCGGCTTCCTGCTCGAGCTCGCAGACTGCATGGTCGTGGCCGGGATCGAGCGCAAGGAGAGCCGCGGCGCCCACGCCCGGCCGTACGACTTCCCCGACCGCGACGACGAGAACTTCCTCCGCCACACGATCGTCACGTGGCGGGACGGCGCGCCGAAGCTCAACTGGAAGCCGGTGACCATGACAAGGTGGCAGCCGATGGAGAGGACGTACTGATGCGGTGGTCGGGCGGGGCCGTCGTGATGCTGGCCCCTGCGGTCGTGCTCGCCGGCTGCGGCGGTGGCGGCGGTGGCGGCGGAGGCGACCAGATCGCGTCGGCCGCCGAGAAGACCTCCAGCGTCGGGAGCTTCAAGGCCAACTTCACGATCTCGGGCGCCGGCGCGCGCGGCAGCGGCAGCGGCGTCTTCAACACCGGCAAGGACGCCTCCGGCCACCTGAAGATGACGGTCACCGCGAACGGCAAGGAGTTCACCGTCGACACGGTCAGCACCGGAAACGTGCTCTACATGCACTCCACGGCGATCTCGCAGCTCGGCCTGCCTCCCGGGAAGCAGTGGTTCAAGCTCGACCTCGGGCGGATCGCGCAGCAGCGTGGCATCGACCTCGGCGGCCTGCAGAGCACGAGCCCGAATCCCGCGAGCGCGCTGGCCTACCTGCGCGGGTCGGGCGAGGCGAAGAAGCTCGGCCGCGAGTCGGTCCAGGGTGTCGACACCACGCACTACAAGGTGACCGTCGACCTCGAGCGAGCTGCGGCCGAGGCAAGCGGCAGCGTGCGCCAGTCGCTCCGCAGCGCGCTCAAGGCGAGCGGGTCGACGAAGCAGCCGGTCGAGGTCTGGGTGGACGGGAACGGCTACGTCCGGAAGGTTGCGTACCGACCCGCCACGTCGGGCGCCCGTGCGCCGAAGGTCACGATGGAGCTACACGACTTCGGCTCGCCCGTGACGATCACGCCGCCGCCGAGCAACTCGGTGGTGGACTTCATGAACGCGTTCCAAGGAGGCTGATGGACGTCGCCCTCAAGATCTGGCGTTTCGACCCGGAGACGGGCGAGCGAGCGCTGCGGGAGTACGAGGTGGACGCTCCCGAGTGGGCCTGCCTGCTCGACGTGCTCGACCTGATCAAGGACAAGCACGACGGCACGCTCGCCTATCGGAAGAGCTGCCGCATGATGATCTGCGGCTCCTGCGGGATGCGGATGGACGGGCGCGCGGTGCTCGCCTGCAAGGAGCGGATGAAGCCGATCGCCGACGCCGGGCACGTGCCCGTCATCTCCGCGATGGGGAACATGCCGGTGCTCAAGGACCTCGTCGTGGACATGGCGCCGTTCTGGGGCAAGATCCGCGCCGTCAAGCCCTGGCTCGACCCAGGCTACGACGAGGTCGCCGAGAAGGAGCGGATCGTCTCCCAGCAGGAGATGAACGCAATCCACAAAGAAGCCCTTTGCATCATGTGCGGCTGCTGCGTCTCGGAGTGCAACTCGATGGAGTCCGACCCGGAGTTCCTCGGGCCCGCGGCGCTCGCGAAGGGCTTCCGCTTCGTCGGCGACGCGCGCGACCAGGCGGACGTCGAGCGGCTGAACGAGCTCAACGAGGAGCACGGGATCTGGGACTGCACGCGCTGCTACTTCTGCAACGAGCGCTGCCCGAAGGGCGTCGACCCGCGCGACGCGATCGCCAAGCTCGGCGCCGAGTCGGTCAAGCAGGGGATCGACCACGACATGGGCGCGAAGCACGCGAAGTGGTTCGTCCGCTCGGCCGAGACGACGGGCTGGTTGCGCGAGACCGAGCTCGTCCCGAAGACGCAGGGACTGCTCGAGGCGATCAAGCAGACCCGGTTCGCGCTCAGGCTCGCCAGGCACGGCAAGGTCCCCTTCCCGTTCCCGCCGCACGTCGCGAAGGACGTGAAGGAGGCCCGTCAGCTGCGCGAGCTCGTCAAGGAGCAGGGCCGCGAGGGCGCGCTCGGGATCGTCCAGGGCGAGCACGCCCTCAGCCGGATCGAGTTCCAGCAGGAGTCGGAGGAACGGGAGGAAGAGCAGTGAGGAGGGTCGCGTACTACACGGGGTGCCTCGCGGCGCTCTCCGCGAAGGAGCTGAACAGCTCGACGAAGGCGCTCGCGCCGAAGGTCGGGCTCGAGCTGGTGGAGCTGGAGTCGGTCACCTGCTGCGGCGCGGGAGACATCCACGAGGCCGAGCCGGACTACTACCTGCACCTGAACGCACGCATCCTCGCGTACGCGGAGGAGACCGGCTGCGACACGCTGCTGACGATCTGCAACGTCTGCACGCTCAACCTGCGGCAGGCGAACTTCCAGCTGCAGAACGATCCCGACCTGCTCGCCCGCGTGAACGTGAACCTCGAGACCGTCGGCGCGCCGCCGTACTCGGGCGCGGTCGAGGTCAAGCACCTGCTCTGGCTGATCGCCGAGGGCGACGGCTACGAGCGGCTCAAGGAGGTTGCGCACAAGGGCCTGAAGGGGCTCCGCGTCGCGCCGTTCTACGGCTGCCAGATCCTGCGGCCGTCGAAGATCCTCGGCTTCGAGGACCCGGACAAGCCGTGGTCGCTCGAGGCGATCATCGAGGCCTGTGGCGGCGAGCCGGTGGACTACCCGGCGAAGATCAAGTGCTGCGGCTTCCCGATCATCCAGGCGCGAGAGGAGGTCGCGCTCGGCGAGCTGATCCAGCCGATCGAGCAGGCGACGGAGGCCGGCGCCGACGCGATGGTCACGCCGTGCCCGCTGTGCCACCTCTCGCTCGACGCCTGGCAGCTCAAGCTGCGCAAGTCGACCGGCAAAGACTTCGCGATGCCGATCCTGCACCTGTCGCAGCTGATCGGGGTCGCCGCGGGGCTCGAGGAGTCAGAGCTGAAGTTCAAGCGCCACGTGGTCTCGGTCGGGCCCGTGATCGAGAAGCTCGAGGCCTGACCTGAAGCGCATCCGCCTGGCAGGAGCCGCCGCGGCGGCCGGGCTGGCGTGGGGCCATTTCGAGGCGGGGTGGGTGCAGCTTCAGACCCTGGTGTGCCCGTTGCCGGGGCTTCCGCCGGAGCTGGAAGGGCTTCGGATCGCGCACCTCTCCGACTTCCACCTCGGCTTTCCGTCTCGCGGAGGCGTGGCCGTCGAGCGCGCAGTGGACTGGGTCGACGCGCGGCAACCCGACCTGACGCTGATCAGCGGCGACCTTCTCTCCCGTCGCGGGGGCGAGGCGCGGCTGCGCGAGCTGCTCGCCCGGCTGCCGCGCTGCTATGCCGTGCTCGGCAACCACGACTTCGCGTTGACCCGCGATCCGTTCTCGCACCCGGCGGACCTGGTCGACCTCGAGCCGGCGACGCTGCTCACCGACGACTCGCGCACGATCGAGCTGCGCGGGAAGCGGGTGCAGATCGTCGGCGTCGACCCGCGCTCGTATCGCCGGCGGCTCGCCCGGCCCGAGCGGCTCGTCGACCCCGATGCCGATCTGCGGATCCTCCTCTGCCACTTCCCGGACGTGATCGACCGTATTCCCGCGGGCGCATTCGACCTCGTGCTCGCCGGGCACCTGCACGGGGGGCAGATCTGCGTCCCCTGGCCGGGCGGCCGTCTGCGCCTGGCGCACATCCGCTGGACGTACATCCGCGGCCTCTACCGCAGGCCCACGGGCACGCTGCACCTGTCCGCCGGCCTCGGCACGACGTTCGTCCCCTTCCGCTTCCTCGCGCGGCCCGAGGCGACCGAGCTGATCCTAGAATCGGGCTGATGGAAGGCACCGCGAGCGTCGCCTCCGACGTGCTTGCCAGCTACGCGGCCGACGCCGCCCTGGAGGTCGACGGCGTTCGGGGGCTGGTCGGGAAGCGCATGCCCCGCCACGGTGCGGTGCGCATCGAGGAGGCGGACGGCCGCGCCGCGGTCGAGCTGCACCTGGAGCTCGAGTGGGGCGCGTCGGCCGAGGCTGGTCGGCCGCGAGGTGCAGCGGCGCGTGGCCGACTACCTGGAGCGGATGGCGGGTGCCCGTCCCGAGGCGGTGAACGTCGTCGTAGACGCGATCGGACCTCCGTGAAGACTCGCGTCACCGGGTTGACCGGTGCCACTCTGGGGCAGGTCGCGCCCGTCTGCCACGAGTGCATCTGGTGGCAGTCGCGCACCGCGGGGCGAAGCGTCGACAAGACGCGCTGGATCGAGAAGGCAGAGACGGAGTTCGGCGCCTGGGGAACCGTCTACTACGACGACGACGGGCGCGTGCTCGGCTCGATGCAGTACGGGCCGGCCGGCCTCTACCCGCGCGCGGCCGAGCTCCCGGCCGGGCCGCCCTCGGACGACGCGGTGCTCGTCACCTGCGCCTACCTGATCGACCGCACGAGCCCGTGGGTGCTGCAGTCGCTCTTCCTGGCCGCGATCGGCGAGGCGAAGGACAGGGGCGCGGCCGCGCTGGAGGCGTTCGCGTACCGCTACGGGGAGGGCGAGTCGGACCACGAGCGCTTCCTCGTCCACCGCACGGTCTTCCCGCACGACTTCCTCGCCGACTTCGGTTTCCAGACCGTGCGCGCTGCCGGGCCGGTCGAGCTTGCGAGGCTGGAGCTCGGCGGGCTTGTCCGCGTGCTCGAGAGCAGGCGCGTCAGGCTGTGGCGGCGGCTCAAGGACGCGTTCCTGCCGGAGCCCGTCCCGGCTCCGCGGCCCTAGTCGGAAATGACCGGTCGAACGGTCAGAACTCGGCGCGAACGCTAGTAGGCAGTCGACCAGGCGGCGCGGAGCGCCGAGGGCGTGGTCACGACCAGGCGGATCGGGCGGCCGGTCGCGAGCTTCAGCCGGGGCAGGACCGTGTCGTCGGTGGGATCGATGACGGCCACCGAGACCTCGCCGTCCGGATGGAGGCGAAGCGGGATCGCGCGCAGCTTCTTGGCCTCCTGGTGGGGCAGCAGGGTGACCGCCCGCGGGTCGAACGAGGTGATGCCGATGTCCACGAACTCCACGTTGGCCTGATCGGCGAGTGCCCGGGCGATGTCGTTCTCGAAGCAGATGCGCAGCCTGACGAGCGCCTCGCCCAGCAGCTCGCCCTCCTCGCGCTCGGCGAGTGCCCGGTCGAGCTCCTCGTTCGCGACCAGGCCCTTGCGCAGCAGCAGCGCGCCGAGCCGCGAGCGGGGCTCGTCTTCGAAAAAGGTGTGGTCGAGTCGTGCGGGCCGCATCCCAACCGGGTTATCGGGATTTCCGGGCGCCGACTTGAGAAGATTCCGGAGGGCCACCGGCTGAAGGGAGAAACGGATGATCGACCACGTCACAGCGAACGTCAGCGACCTTGCGCAGGCGAAGGGCTTCTACGAGAAGGCGCTCGCGCCGCTCGGGTACTCGGTGCAGATGGAGTTCGAGGGCATCGCTGCGGGCTTCGGCACCGGCGAGGGGGTTCCCGACTTCTGGATCGGGTCGAGCGGCGAGCGGGGCGCGACCCACGTCGCGTTCAGCGCGGCCGACCACGCCACGGTGGACGCCTTCTACGAGGCGGCGGTCGCGGCGGGCGGGAAGGACAACGGTGCGCCGGGCCTACGGCCCCACTACCACGACAACTACTACGCCGCCTTCGTCCACGACGCCGCGGGCAACAACATCGAGGCGGTGTGCCACCGGCCGGAGTGAGGCTCAGGCGGCGACTGCGCGGCGCGAGAGGACGAGCTCGGCGATCTGGATGCCGTTGAGGGCGGCGCCCTTGCGGAGGTTGTCGCAGGCGAGGAAGAGCGAGAGCCCGTTCTCGGCGGCCGGGTCGCGGCGGATGCGGCCGACGAGCGCCTCGTCGCCGCCGGCCGCCTGACCGGGCGTGGGGAAATCCACGACCCGCACCGAGGGCGCCGCGGCCAGCAGCTCGCGCGCACGCTCCGGCGCTAGGGGCTCTTCCGTCTCGATCCAGATCGACTCCGCGTGCCCGACCGGAACGGGGACGCGGACGCAGGTCGCGGTGACGGGCAGGTCGGGCAGCTCCAGGATCTTGCGCGTCTCCTCGCGGATCTTCATCTCCTCGTCGAACTCCTCGCCGTCGTGGCGCCAGTCGGTGGACAGGTCGTGCTCGGACTGCGGCTCGTCGAGCAGCTGCTGCAGCCGCTGCGCGCCCTTGCCCGAGACCGACTGGTAGGTCGCGACGCGCACCGACCGGAGCCCCGCCGCGCCGCGTAGGGGCTCGAGCACGAGCGTCAGCGGGATGGTCGAGCAGTTCGGATTGGCGATCAGGCCGTCGTGCTCGAGCGCGCGCTCGCCGTTCACCTCCGGCACGACGAGCGGCACGCCGGGCTCGAGGCGGAAGGCCTCGGACTTGTCCACGCAGAGCGCGCCGCCGCGCACGGCGTGCGGGACGAGCTCGCGGCTCGCGGTCGAGCCGACCGAGAAGAAGCAGACGTCGAAGCCCGTGAGCCTCTCCGGAGTCGCCTCCTCGACCCGCAGCCCGCGAACCTCGCTCCCGGCCGAGCGCGCCGACGCGAACAGGTGCAGGTCGTCGAAGCCGCGCTCGAGGAGGAGGTCGACGGTCACGCGCCCGACCGCGCCGGTCGCGCCGACGACTGCTGTCCTAGGCATGGGCGCGCTCGGCCTCCGGCGCGTCGAGCTCGAAGGCCCGGTGCAGGACGACGACCGCGGTCTCGACCTCGTCGCTCCGCACGTGGCACGCGATCTTGATCGGCGACGTGGTCACGACCTCCGGCTCGATGCCCGCGTCCGCGAGCGTCTCGAACGCCTTCGCGGCCACGCCCGGGTGGCTCTTCATGCCCGCGCCGATCACGCTCACCTTGCCGAGGTCGTCCCGCGAGCTCCAGTGCGCGCCGAGGTCGTCGAGCACGCCGGTCGCGGCGTCGTGGTCGTCCGCGGGAGCCGAGAAGACGATCTCCGGCCCCGTGCGGACGATCGTGTCCACGTTGACGCCGGCTTCCGCCAGCGCCGCGAACAGGCGCGCCGGCGTCGTCCCCTCGACGCGGTACAGCGTCTCGTCGAAGTTGTGCGTGACTCCGGAGATCAGCGCCTTCTCGAGCATCCGTTCGTCCTCCTCGCGAATCCAGGTGCCGTCCGCAGTCGAGAACGTCGAGCGGACGTGCAGCTTGACCGAGTGGTTGCGCGCGACCTCGACCGAGCGTACCTGCAGGACCTTTGCGCCGGAGGCCGCGAGCTCGAGCATCTCCTCGTAGCTGACGGCGTGCAGCTTGCGCGCCTCGGGCACGAGCCGGGGGTCGGCGGTGAAGACGCCCTCGACGTCCGTGTAGATCTCGCAGACCTCGGCGCCGAGCGCGGCCGCGAGCGCGACGGCAGTCGTGTCCGAGCCTCCGCGGCCGAGCGTGGTGATGTCGAGGTCGGTGGAGACGCCCTGGAAGCCGGCCACGAGCACGATCCGGTCCTGGTCGAGCGCCTCGTGGATCCGGCGGGCGCGGACGTCGACGATCTTCGCGCGGCCGTGGACCGTGTCGGTCACGATCCCTGCCTGCGAGCCCGTGAGCGAGATCGCCTCGGCGCCGAGATCGTGGATCGCCATCGCCGCGAGCGCGCACGAGATCCGCTCGCCGACCGAGATCAGCATGTCGAGCTCGCGTGGCTTGGGCTGAGGCGAGACCTCGTGGGCGAGGCGGACGAGATCGTCGGTCGAGTCGCCCATCGCCGAGAGCACGGCCACCACGCGGTTGCCCGCGCCGCGGGCGGCGACGAGGCGGCGCGCGACGTCCTTGATCTTGGCCGGGTCGGCGACGGAGGTGCCGCCGAACTTCATCACGAGCGTCCCGAGTCGCGGCTCCGCGCCCTCGACGGCGGGAAGCGCCTCGAATTCGGTGGTGGTTCGCACGGCTGGAAGTCTAGGGAAGGGCCCTGCGGCTCTACATTTCGCGGCGGCCGGAGAGCGCCCTGCCGAGCGTCACCTCGTCCGCGTACTCGAGATCGGCGCCGACCGGGAGCCCGCTCGCGAGGCGGGTCACGCGGACGCGGCCGCGCAGGCGGTCGGCCAGGTACGCCGCGGTCGCCTCGCCCGTCATGTTCGGGTTCGTCGCGAGCACGACCTCCTCGACGCCGTTGCGCTCGACGCGGCCGAGCAGCTCGTCGATCCGCAGGTGCTCCGGCTCGACGCCGTCGAGCGGCGAGAGCGCGCCGCCGAGCACGTGGTAGAGGCCGCGGTACTCGTGCGTGCGCTCGAGCGAGATCAGGTCGGCCGGCTGCTCGACGACGCAGACGAGCGTGTGGTCGCGGCGCGCGTCACGGCAGATCTCGCAGGTCTCCTCCTCGGTCAGGTTCCCGCACTCGCGGCAGAAGCGGACGCGCTCCTTGACCTCGGCGATCGCCGCCGCAAGCGCGAGCGCCTCGTCCTTCGGCACGCGCAGCAGGTGGAACGCGAGCCGCTGCGCCGTTCGCTGGCCGACACTCGGAAGCCGCGTCAGCTGCGCGACGAGGTTGTCCACGGACGGGCTGAACATGGACGAATTGTGCCTGCGCGCCCCGGCCGTCAGGCCTCGGGGTACTGCTCGAGCAGCCGTGCGGCGAGGTCCTCGTCCACGTGCTCGCGGGCAATGCCGAGGCACAGCACCGAGGTGATCGCGCTGACCCGGCCGCCGCGCGTCCCGCCGATCGCGAGCGCCCGCTCGCCGACGACCTCGCCGGGCCCGCGCTCGAGCTGTGCCGTGGGGGCGTGGACGGCGACCCGGCCCTCGAGGATCAGGTAGAGCCCGGCGGCCGGCGTGTCGTACTCGATCAGGACGTGCCCGGCCGGGAACTCGGCCTCGGTCGCGACGCCGGCCAGGCGCGTCAGCGCCTCGTCGGAAACCCCGGCGAAGGCGGGAGCGGCGCGCAGCTGGTCGTAGATCTCGGTCATCTCAGAGCCCTGGGAGGCCGAGTCCGTGGAGGCCGCCGAGCGCGGGGCCGAGCTTCGCCTCGACCAGGCTCTGCGCGGAGCGGAGGGCCTCGTTCACCGCCGCGACGACCATGTCCGCGAGCAGCTCCGGGTCGTTCGGGTCGATCGCCTTCGGGTCGATCTTGATCTCGCGGATCTCGCCGGCGCCCGTCGCGGTGACGGTGACCATCCCGCCGCCCGCGGTGGCCTGGACCGTCTCGTCCTTGAGCTCCTCCTGGGCCTGCTGCATCTGCGCCTGCATCTGCTGGAGCTGCTCGAGCATCTTGTTCATGTCCATCGTCATTGGTCCGGGTCCGTCACCTCCCGCGCGTCGAGGGTTCCCTTCATCAGCTCGACAATCGCTTCCTCTCCCGCCGGCTCGTCCGGCTCGGGCTCGCTCTCGCCTCCGTTCTCGCCGACCTCGAACGCGAGATCGAGGTGGCGGCCGGTCACCTCGTAGAGCGCCTCGGCGAGCAGCGTCGCGTTCTTCGGCTCCTCGGCGAGCTGGCGGTGGAACGAGGCCTCGCGCGGGAACTCGACCGTCAGCGTGTCGCCGGCGAGCCCTTTCGGGTGCGCCTCACGGAGAACCGAAGCGGTCGGGATCGACTTCTCTTCGACCGCGGGCAGGATCGTCCGCTGCCAGGCCTCCTGCAGCTGTTCGAGCTCCAGCGACGGCAGGCCTGTCGGCGGCGGCTCCGGCTCGGCCTCGGCCTCGGCCTCCCGACCCGGCTCTTCCGGCCGCGGCCCGGGGACTGTCCCCGGGTCATGGCTCGAATGGACACCTCGCTCGAGCTGCTCCAGCCGGTAGGCCGTCGATTCGCGCGACAGGTCGGCTGCTGGGCGCGTCACCTTCACGAACGCGAGCTCCAGCGGAAGCCGCGGGTCGCCGCCCTGGCGCAGGTCCTCGACCGCGACCGCGAGCAGGTCGCACAGCCGCAGGACCGTCGCCTCGCCGAGCTGGTTCGCCTGTTCCCGCAGTCGGTCGCGCGTCTCGTCGGTGACCGGCAGCGAGTCGGGAGCCTCGCCGAGGTGCTGGACGAGCATCAGGTGACGCAGGTGCTCGAGCAGGTCGGTGACGAGCCGCCCGAGGTCCTGCCCCTGCTCGGAGAGCTCCTCGATGAACGTCAGCGCGCCGGCCGTGTCGCGGTCGACGACGAGGTCGCAGAGCCGGAAAAGCGCCTCCTCCTCGACCGCGCCGAGCAGCTGCAGGACGGCCTGCACCGTGACCTGCTTCTCCGTCGCCGCTGCGAGCTGGTCGAGCGTCGACTCTGCGTCGCGGAAGGAGCCGCGGGCGCTCCTGGCGATCAAGGCCAGGGCCGCATCGGGCGCTTCGATCCCCTCGCCCTCGCAATCCCGGCGCAGGACCGTGACGAGCTCCGGCAGCCGTGGTCGCGCGAAGGAAAACGTCTGGCAGCGCGAGCGAACGGTCGGCAGCACCTTCGCCAGGTCGGTCGTGCAGAAGACGAAGACGAGGTGGGGCGGAGGCTCCTCGATCAGCTTCAAGAGCGCGTTCCAGGCGGCGTCGGTGAGCTGGTGCGCCTCGTCGAGGATGTAGACCTTGTAACGGCCCTCGACCGGCTGCAGGACGACGCGCTCCCGGATCTCGCGGATGTCATCGATCCCTCGCTGCGAGGCGGCGTCCATCTCGACCACGTCGAGCGAGGTTCCCTCGGCGATCGCGCGGCACGCGTGGCAGGTCTTGTCCGGGGTCGGCGTCGGCCCCTGCTCGCAGTTCAGCGCCTTGGCGAGGATCCGTGCCAGCGACGTCTTTCCGGTCCCCCGCGGGCCTGCGAACAGGTACGCCTGGCGAATCTGCTCGTGCGAGATCGCGTTCTGGAGCGTCCGCACCACCGCCTCCTGGCCGACCACCTCGGCGAAGTCCTGGGGGCGGTACTTGCGGTACAGGGCGGCCACCCGGCGAGCTTATCGAAGCGGCACGATCATCCCGGGCCGGGCGCACCGCGCGCCTAGGAGGGATTGCTTAGCGCTGCTTCCTTCCGGATCTGACGCGGTTCACAAGCTCCCACCGCTCGGGTCCCGGCCCGAGGCCGGCGATGCTACCAACCACGATTTGAACGGGCGTACCGGCAAAGCCGGCACGCCCTCCCCGGGTCGGCGTCGCGAGCGAGCGCCTTAGTGCCATTAGACTCTAGGCAGTGGCTGTGGCAGACGTGATGGCGTTCAGGGTGGTGACCGTCTCGCCGGACGACTCGGTCCGGATCGCGATCGCGCGGATGATCGAGGAGACCGTCGGCTCGGTGGCCGTCTGCGACGGGGAGCGACTGGTCGGGATCTTCACCGAGCGCGACGTGCTCCGCCTCGCGAGCGAGGGGTCTGACTTCGCCGAGATCCACGTCGGGGACGTGATGACCCGGCAGCTCGTGACGCTCGCTCCCGACGACGACATCCTCGACGCGGCCCGCCTGATGGGCGAGCGCAAGATCCGCCACCTGCCCGTGCTCGAGGGCGAGAACCTGCTCGGGATGGTCGGCATCCGCGAGGTCGTCCGCGCCCTGGTCGAGCGCCTCTGGCGCACGCACGACGAGGAGGCCCGCGACCGCGCCCGCGAGCTCCTCGACCGCGAGAGTGGCGAAATGAAGTCCGGCTCGCTCCGCGAGCCATGACGACTGCATTTCGATAAGGGGATTCGTCCGAGGATCCGTTGCTAGCCGCCACGGGCAAAGCCCGCGGCAGCGGCGGTATCCTCCGAGGCCCCGGGCGCGTAGCTCAGCGGGAGAGCGCCCGCTTCACACGCGGGAGGTCGCTGGTTCGATCCCAGCCGCGCCCACTGAGAAACCCGCTGGAAACGGCGGGTCTCTCAATGCCGGGCGTTTTGCGAGTCGTGCAGGATGGTCGCTTGGAGACCGTTTTGGAAACGCCTCGTCGGCAGCGGCGCGTCAGACTTCGGCGATGGACGAGCGACAGATCAAGGCCCTCATCGTTGCGCGTCAGTTCCTAGACCGTGCCGAAGCGCTCGCTCACGACGGCACCGAGACAGGCCGGATGGGTGCCGTGGTGCTGGAGGACCTGTGTGTCGAGATGGCTGCTAAGGCTGCGGTTCTCGTCGCGCGGGAGCCTTCGGGGCGCACGACGCGTCGCTTCTTGTCCTAGTCTTCTCGAAAGTGTCCCTGTCGGTGTGCTGCTTGACGGGCGATTCAGGCCCGCGCGTGGCGGCAATGCTCCGGTCGCTTCGGCCGGTAGCGGACGAGATCGTGGTCGCCGCCGATTCGCGCGCCGATCACGACCGGCTTGAGCAGTACGCTGCAGCCGCCGACCGGGTTCTTCGCATCGCTGTCACGCAGGTCGAGCGGCACCTCGCCTGGCTGCACGCGCAGTGCTCGTGCGAGTGGATCTTCCGAATCGATGGAGACGAGGTTCCCAGCCCGGCCCTGGTGAGGCGGCTTGGTGAAGTCACGACGGAGCGGCGCGCCCAGCAGTACTGGTTTCCACGGCGCTGGCTCTATCTCGATCCGGGCCACTGGCTCGAAGAAACCCCTTGGTGGCCGGACTACCAGAACCGACTTGTCCGCAACGACGGCACGCTTCGGTTCCGAGGTCTGCCACACACGGGCCCTGAGCAATCCCTGCCGGCGGCTTACGTTGAGGAGCCGCTCTACCACCTCACATGCCTCCTCGACGACGTCCAGGCACGCCGTTCGAGAGCGATCAGGTACGAGGTGATGCGCCCCGGGCTGGAGGCACCCGGGGGTGGGTCGCTCAACCGGCGTTTCTATTTGCCGGAGTTGCATGCATACCGCAAGCCCGTTCAGGTGCCGCCCGAGGATGCAGCCGCGATCAGAGCGGTCCTCGCCGCAGGAACGGCGCCTCGGGCTCCGCTGGCGGACGTTTCCGTCACGCCGCTCGCGGAGACCGACCGCGACTGGGCAGGACGCATCGTCGCGGCCGACGCATACGCGGTGAAGCTAGAGCCGCTCGAGCCCGAGCCGCGGATGACAGTCGGCGAGGTGCGGGAAATTCACTTTCGCGTGACGAACCAGGGTTCGGAGACCTGGCCGTGGGACGTTGACGCGGGCCCCGAGATTCGCTGCGCGTACCGCTGGCTAGATCTCAACGAGACGGTGTTCGAGCCCGAAGGTCACCGCACGAGCTTCCCATCTTCGGTGCGTCCGGGCGAGAGCGTTGTCGTGCCCGTCATCGTTGAGGCACCCGCCGTCGAGGGCACTTTCCTCCTCGAGGCCGACCTCGTCCACGAATACGTTCGTTGGTTTGACTCTCCCCGCCGTATTCGGGTGACGGTGACCGAGCTCCAGCCAGAGCGCGCAGTGCCGAAGCCGACCAAGGTTGGGAAGAATCACTTGCCGCGACCCGGACGACGTCTCATCTCGCGTCTGGGCAGCCGCCGGACGCCGACTGCTGAAATCCCGCATGTCATCCACCGGGTTTGGCTCGGGCGCAGCCCGATGCCGACAGAGCTCGTTCATTACGGCGAGACGTGGCGGCGGCACCATCCCGGATGGAGGTTGCGCCTCTGGCGCGATCGGCACGTAAGGAGGCTGGTTCCTCGCGAGGCGGCCGCGAGAGCTCGACACCACGCCGAGCTCTCAGACCTCGTTCGGTTCGAGGTCCTCCGTCGCCTCGGCGGTGTCTACGTCGACACCGATGTCGAATGCCTGCGGTCGATCGAGCCGCTGCTCCAAGGCGAGCAGGCCGTGCTCGGTTACGAGAAGCCGGGTCGCGTGGGGACGGCCGTGCTGGCGGCCACGCTGGGGCACCCGCTCTTCGAAGACGCCTCCGCGGAGGCCCGAAACACGGTCGGCCTCGGCGCGAACTCGGCTGATGCCACCGGCCCGTATTTCTTGACGCAGCTCGTGAAGGACCATCCAGACGTGCGGATCTTGGAGCCGGCGGTCTTCTATCCGTACGCCTGGGACGAACCGCATCGTCGCCATGAAGACTTTCCGAGCGCCTACACGGTGCACCACTGGGCGGCCAGCGGCCGCTGGTCCCTCAGCGGCTGACGACGAAACCCTTCGCCCTCGTTCTGGACAATCGGCAGGATGACCTGGTTCTCCGCGGGCAAGTAGAGAGCTCCGAAATCGAAATCGACGCGGACGGCGGAGGTGAGGTCGGGCACCGGCGCCCGTTGCTGCTCTGCGGCGACGGCTAAGAGGCTCAGACGCAACATTCGCCTGGCGAACCTTGCTCGCAGCGACCTGAGCATCGCCGAAGCGTACGGCGCATAGCACCTGGGCGTGACGTAATCCGCGATCAGCACCGTCAGTTCGAGCGCCTCGGCGAGGCTGATCCGGCCGATCTCCTTGGCCGTCGCCTAGGCGACGAGCAGGTTCTCGTGCTCGAGCGCTCGGTGGAAGACGGTGCGCGCCTGGCCCTGCGAGGTGGTCGGCCATCGTGACGAGGTGCACCCCTCGGCTCCGACCTCGACCATGAGACGGTTGCCGAGGACGAAGTGCACGACGGGCGATTCTAGGACGCCACGCCGGCGCTCAGCACTGGTCGAGCCGAATGTCACATGCGGCTTTTCCCGATGAACGTTCGTTAGCGGCGTGTTAGAGCCGGTTGCGACAAGACGTGCAGAGCCTCACGATGAGACCCACTGAAGGAGGTCCCATTCCGACCTTCGTGCACAGAGACGATCTCCAAGGCCTTCGCGCGGTCGCCGTGCTCCTGGTCGTGCTCGACCACTCAGGGTTGCGCGTGCTCAGCGGCGGCTACGTGGGCGTCGACGTGTTCTTCGTCCTCTCGGGCTTCCTGATCACGGGGCTCCTGCTCTCGCGCGCCGCCGAGCAAGGCCGCGTCTCCCTCGGCGACTTCTATGTCCGCCGGGCGCGGCGCATCCTTCCGGCGGCTGTCCTGACGCTGGTGGTGACCGACATCGTGGCGTACCAGCTCCTGAACTTCGTTCGCGCACGCGAGGCGGTCGTCGACAGTGTCTGGGCAGCGTTCTTCACGGCGAACGTCCACTTCGCCCAGACGGGAAGCGACTACTTCGCCCAGATGCAGCCGCCGTCACCCGTGCAGCAGTTCTGGACGCTCTCGGTCGAGGAGCAGTTCTACCTCGTCTGGCCGGCTGTTCTGTCGCTGGTCCTGTTCGGGGCCCTCGGGGCGTCGCGCCTACGGCGAAGAGGGAGCCTCGAGGCGGCCGCGCTCCGGCGGGCGCTGATCGTCGTCGCGGCCGGCGGGCTCGTGTCCCTCCTGTGGTCGATTCGCTCCACCGGGTCGTCACCGGCTACCGCGTACTACTCGACTCTCACGCGCGCGTGGGAGCTGGCGCTCGGCGCTGCCCTCGCGATCGCCGCGGCGCGGCTGTCGCGCTTGCCGTCGCGGCTCCAGGTCGTCTCCGGATGGGCGGGGCTTGCGTGCATCCTCGTCGCGGCGGTGGCGTTCTCCTCGTCGACGGCCTTTCCCGGCTACGCAGCGATGCTACCCACGGTGGGCGCGGCGCTCGTGATCGCCGCGGGCATCCGGCAGCGCATGCCCCGGGGTGCGGCGAGCGGCGTTCTCTCGCTTCCGCCTCTCCGGTACGTGGGCGACAGGTCGTACGCGCTCTACCTTTGGCACTGGCCCGTGCTCGTCATCGCCACCGAGTACGCTGGGCACGAGCTCTCCACCGGGGTCAGGGTCGTGCTGCTAGCTGGAGCCTTCCTCCTGTCGATGCTCAGCTATGCCGTCATCGAGAACCCGATCCGCCACATGAGATTCCGAACGCCGAGAGGCGCCCTGCTCTGGCCCGCCTCGGCAGCGGTCGTGCTGGCGGTCGCGGTGCCGATCCTCGGGTCGCTCCACGACACGGCAGCACGGATCGCCGCCGCTTCGGCAGCCGTTCGCCCGGCATCGCTCGTGAGCACGACGGTCCCCGCGCGCGCGTCCTGGAAGCCGCTCCCGGCCGTCGCTGTCGCCGTGAAGGCGGCCCAGCGCGGAGCCCCGATCCCGTCCCCGCTCACGCCGCCCGTCGGGAGCCTGCGACAGGACTTCTACACATTCCCGAGCGGGTGCTCGGCCGGCCACAACCGGACGTCGAGCTCCTGCCGCCTCGGCGACACGGGTGCAGCCAAGACGATCGTCGTGTTCGGCGATTCGCACGCGCAGATGTGGATGCCGACTATCCTGCGGTTCGCCAAGCGCGACAGCTGGCTCGTCGTCCCCCTTGTCAAGCTCGGGTGCGTCCCGAGCTCCTGGCTTCACAAGGGCGTCGCCTGCGGCAAGTGGTACCGCTGGGCGGTCCGGCAGGCGGCGGCGATCCACCCGGAGCTGTCCCTCGTGGTGGGGAGCTGGGCGGACAGTCACCATCCCGCGGCTTCGGTCAACGGGGTCGCGGGCCTGATCTCCGCCACGAAGCGGTTCTCGGACAGCGTGGTCGTGCTCGGGGACTCGCCGCACCAGCGCCGTGATCCCACGGACTGCCTGCTCTCCTCCGGCGCGACCATGAACACGTGCACGTCCAGGGCGACCGCCCGCGAGCTGCGAACCGATGCGGCGGTCACGGCGGCCGCGGTGAAGCGGAAGGTCGGCTTCGTGAACACCGACGGCTGGTTCTGCGGGCGGGGCTCGAAGGCCACCGTCCTCTGTCCGCTGGTCGTGAACCAGACCATCGCCTGGATCGACCAGGGCCACATCTCACGCACGTACGGACTTGAGCTGGCGCCCGTCTTCCGCGCCGCCGTCCGGCGCGAGCTCTTCCGCTAGCGCCGTAGGAGAGGCGCGACCTCCTCGCCGAAGCGGCGAGTCCGCTCCTCGAGGCCGTCCTCGTCGTAGTCGAGGTTCAGGACGAAGCCGTTGCAGCCGGCCTGGACGTACTCGGCGAGGCGCTCGGCGATCCACTCGGGTGGTCCCGCGATCGCATGGCGACCGCGTTCGTCGGACCCGTTCTCTGGCTCGTCTGCGAAGTGGACGTTGATCCGGAGGATCACACGACCGTCGGGGCGCCGCTCGCGGAACCGGGTCGCCATCGCCCCCAGCTCGTCCGGCGGGAGCGCCACCGGGTGCCACACCCCGGTCTTCGCCGCGCGGCGGAGCGTCGCCTTCGAGACACCCGCGATCCAGAGTTCCGGCCCGCCCGGGCGCACGAGCGCGGGGGCCAGCCAGCCGTCCACGGAGAGCAGCTTCCCTTCGAAGTGAACGCGCCCCGGCATCTGCTCGAAGACCGACGCGGCGAGGTCGAGCCACTCGTCCAGGAGCTGGCCCCGCTGCTCGAACGGCGCCTGCAGTGTCTCGAACTCGCCCTCCATCCAGCCGGCGGCGACCGCGGTCACGATGCGCCCGCCGGAGAGGAGGTCGAGCGTCGTGAGCTCCTTGAGCACCACGAGCGGCTGCCGCGCCGGGACGATCAGCGCCGAGACGCCGAGCTCCAGCCGCTCGGTGCGACCCGCCAGGAACCCGAGCGAGACGAGCGGCTCGGCGATCGACCCGTAGACCGGCGCGTGCTCGTCCGGGACGATCAGGTGGTCGGTCGCCCAGCCGGAGTCGAAGCCGGACTCCTCCGCGGCCACGGCGACCGACGCGAGCCGCCCGGCCCCAAGGCGGTCGCCGTAGTTCGGAAGGATCAGGCCGAGGTGGAGCGCCACGGCCGGACGCTAGCCGTCAGTCGACGGGCGGCGTGGTCTCGTGCGTCGGCTGGAGGTCGCGGACGAGCCGTTCCTCGCGCCGTGGCGACGAGAGCACGTCTTCGAGGAGAGCCGCGATCTCTCGCAGGTGCTCGATCGCCTCGAGCCTGCGCTGCTCGAGCGCCCGCACTTCCGTTCGCAGCTGCTCCTGCCGGCGTCGGAGCTCGCCTTCGGCCTCCCGTACCTTCTTCTCCGTCTTGTCGCGCATCGCATTCGCCTTGATCTCGGCATCGGCCAGGACCTCTCGTGCCTCGTCCTCCGCCTGCCGACGGTGCTGCTTCGCGTACGCCTCGACGGCCTGTCGCATGTCGCGCGCGTACTCCTCGGCCTCGGTCCGGCTGGCGCGGGCGTCCTTGGTCAGCTCGGCGTTCTGACGCTCCGCCTCGATCGCCGCGTGGCGCTCGAGCTCCGAGGCCTCGTGGCGCGCGTCTCGGCGGATCTCCTCGGCCGTCTGCTCGGCGGCCTCGAGGATTCCCGCGACTCGCTCGCCGAGAGCGGCGTACTCGGACGGCTCGGGGGTGACCTGCTCGCTGCGTCGGCTCTCGTCCACGCGGAGGGAGGAACCTAGTGGATCCGGGCGGGCCCGGCAAGGACCTGCCGCGCTCTCGGGGCAGGCTGCCGACCGGTTCGGACCGGCCGGCTCAGAGTGAATCTCGGAAGAAGCTCAGCTCGCCGAAGCGATGCGCTGGCTCAAGTTCGCAACCGGGAAGTTCCGGAGCTTGCGCTTGAGGAGGTTCGTAGGCATGGCCGCCTGCCTTTCGTCCGCAGTTTGATACGCCGAGGTAAACGTCGGCCGGACCTGGCGTTCGCCCTATCCCTCGAAGGAGTCCATCCGACCCGGGTTCTAGCGTTCTGCCATGCGCTCGGACGTGCCGGGGAAGGCAATCGCGGAGTTCGTCGGCGCGTTTGCGCTGATCTTCGCCGGAGCCGGCTCGATCATCGCCACGCAGGGCCACAACCTCGTCGCGATCGCGCTCGCCCACGGTCTGGCGATCGGCGTGATGGCCTCGGCGGTCGGGCACATCTCGGGCGGACACTTCAACCCGGCGATCACGTTCGGGTTCCTCGTCACGCGCAGGATCAAGCCCGCCCTCGCGTGCGTCTACTGGGCGGCGCAGTTCGCGGGCGCCGTCGCCGCCGCGCTGCTCCTGAGCTGGCTCCTGCCGCAGCTCGAGGTCAACGCCGTCCAGCTCGGCGTGCCCGCGCTCGGGCCCGGCATCAGCAGCGGGCAAGGGATCGTGATCGAGGGCATCCTCACGTTCTTCCTCGTCTGGGTCGTCTTCGCGTGCGCGGCCGACCCGAGGGGTGCCTTCCAGCTGGTCGCGGGCCTTGCGATCGGCTTCACGATCTCGCTCGACATCCTCATGGGCGGCCCCTTCACGGGCGCCGCGATGAACCCGGCCCGCGCGTTCGGGCCCGAGCTCGTGCAGAACGCCTGGAGCAACTGGTGGGTCTGGTACATCGGGCCGCTGGTCGGCGGCGCGCTCGCGGCGCTCGTCTACGAGTTCGCTTACCTGCGCGCGCGCCGGCCCGAGGCCGAGACCGCCGGCTAGATCCGAACTCACAAGGTGGTAGGTTGCCGCCGTGCTCCTGGCGGCGCTGACAACCGACGCCAAGCTCGGGCTCGGGCTGACGGCCGCCGTGCTCGTCGGGTTCTCGCTGATCGTCGCGCTGGTCGTGCCGCGCAGCCGGCCCGACTTTCCCGGCAAGCGCCTCCCGGCCTTCGTGGTCGTGAGCGGGCTGCTCTTCGTCGCGATGATCTCCGCCGTTCTCGTCTTCGGTGGCAAGACGAAGGCCGAGACCGAAGCCGCGAGGGAGAAGATCGCAGTCGGCGAGACCGACTACGCGATCGAGGTGCCGAAGACGACCGTCTCGCCGGGCGTCTACACGCTCGAGGTCACGAACTACGGCCAGATCCCGCACAACCTGACCGTGCAGGGGCCGGGCGGGAAGAAGAAAGCGACCGCGACGATCAAGCCCGGCGAGAGCGCGAGCCTCGTGATCGAGCTCCGCAAGGGCGACTACATCTTCTTCAGCTCGCTCCCGGGCCAGCAGCAGCAGGGCGTGAGCGAGTCGGTCACGGTCTCCTGAGCCGAAAGGGCCCGGTCGCCCGGGCCCTTTTGAACCAGCGGAGAGGGCGGGATTTGAACCCGCGACGGACCTTTCGGCCCGTACGCGATTTCCAGTCGCGCTCCTTAGACCGCTCGGACACCTCTCCAGGCGGGAGCAGGGTACCGCGGCAGGAACGAGGAGAGGGCTCACGGGGGAACCGGAGTTCCCCCGAGCCGAGGCGGAGGGGGAGGGATTTGAACCCTCGTCGGACCTAACGGCCCGAAACGGTTTTCGAGACCGCCGCATTCGACCGCTCTGCCACCCCTCCAGCGATGTGCGGAGACAGGGTACCGCGCTCCCAAACCCCTCCTCGGTTTCCTGGCGCGTTGCTGGGTCGGCGTAGGCCGAGAGGACAGTGCTGCTGCACGGCCTCTTGGCCGGAGCCGGGCCAGGAACGCGAGGCGGCCCGGAGGCGGGCTCCGCCGGCCGTAGGCCGCCGCCCAGGAAAGCGAGGCGGAGAAGGAGGGATTCGAACCCTCGAGGCAGGGATTCTCCCCACCTAACGCCTTAGCAGGGCGCCGCCTTCAGCCACTCGGCCACTTCTCCGGACCGGCACAGGATAGCCGACTCCCCGGCAGCCTCCTCCGCAGCGCCGGGCCAAGCGCGGTCGGCCCCGATCACCCTTCCGGGGCATGGCCGCACGAACGTTTCTGCACATGCTGAGCCTGCCGGCTCTCCCCTCTCAGATCCCGGCACTGGCGTAGCTCGCTTCAGCGGCAACGAGGCGAGCTTCGTCGTTTCCGGGGGCCGTTTTCTCGATACTCCCCGCGTGCGCATCGGCCGGCGGGAAGTCGCGGTCTCGAACCCGACGAAGGTCTTCTTCCCCGAGCCCGGGCTCACGAAGGGCGACCTGGTCGACTACTACGTCGACGTAGCCGGAAGCGTCATCAACCACGTCCGACGACGGCCGTTCCACATGAAGCGCTACCCGAACGGCGTCGACGGCGAGTTCTTCCACCAGAAGCGCGTGCCGCCGCACCCGGACTTCGTTGGCGAGCAGTTCGTGCAGTTCCCCAGCGGCCACTCGACGGTCTTCGCGGTCGTCGACAACCCCGCCGCGCTCGCCTGG
This sequence comes from uncultured Actinomycetes bacterium, assembly GCA_963716865.1. Classification (GTDB taxonomy): domain Bacteria; phylum Actinomycetota; class Thermoleophilia; order Gaiellales; family Gaiellaceae; genus AC-32. Next base: position 511,422 of record CAVQUF010000004.1, on the reverse strand, counting down.
GTGGTCAACCTCGGCTGCATCGAGCTTCACACCTGGCATTCGCGCGTGGACGACATCGAGCGGCCCGACTACCTGCTGATCGACCTCGACCCGAGCGAGGGGAACCCGTGGGAGTTCGTCCGCGAGATTGCGCTCGTCGTGAAGGACGTGATGGACGAGCTCGGGCTCGCGTCCTACCCGAAGACTTCGGGTGCGACCGGCCTGCACGTCCTCGCGCCGATCAGGCCCGAGCTTCCGTTCCCGGAGGTTCGCCGCTTCGCGAAGGCGCTCGCGCAGGAGGTCGAGCGGCGGGTCGGCGACCAGGACGTGGCCACGACGACCTGGAAGGTCGCGGACCGCAGCGGCGTCTTCGTCGACTTCGGCCAGAACGCCCGCGACCGGACGATCGCGTGCGCGTACTCGGTCCGGCCGACACCGGATGCGCGCGTCTCGGCGCCGCTGCGCTGGGAGGAGGTGGCGCGCTCGGACCCGACCCGGTTCACGCTGAAGACGATGAGGAAGCGGCTCGACAAGGTGGGCGACCTGACGGCGGGGATGTGGCGCCGCAAGTCGAGCCTGATCCCGCGCTTCGAGCAGCTCGGCCTCGAGCCTGCCGACCCGGAGAGGGTCGCGACTCGAAGAAGAAGCTCCCGCCGCTGGGTCAGCGACCGGCGAGGAGCTTCGGCACGGTCAGGTCGCTCGCGCGGCGCGGGGGCCTGACCTCGCGCCAGGTGCAAGCCTCCGGGTCCTTGTCCGGGCGGAAGCGGATGAACCTCGTGCCGTGCCGGAAGCGGTTGCGCTCGAGCTTGTCGTAGCGCACCTCGCAGACGAGCTTCGGGCGGACGGGATTCCAGTCGAGCTCCTTCCCGCGCGACCAGCGGCTCTGACCGCCGGGGATCCGCTTGTCGCTGACCATGCTCTTCTGGCGCAGCTTCGGCAGCTTCTCCTCGAGCTCGCGGCGCACGGGCGCGGGGAACCCGGAGCAGTGTCCGACGAAGTCGAGCTCGCCGTCGTCGCCGTAGAGCCCGAGCAGAAGCGTCGAGATCCGGCCCTCCGCCTTCTCGCTCCAGCGGAAGCCGACGATCACGCAGTCGGCCGTCCGGTATGGCTTCACCTTGACCACGCCGTCGCGCGAGCCGGGGAGGTAGGGGAGGCCGAGCCGCTTCGCGATCACGCCGTCGAGGCCGGCCTTGTCCACCCGGGGGAGCCACCTCTCGGCCTGCTTGCGGTCGCGCGTGGCCGGCGAGAGCTGGAACCGCTTCGCCTTGCGCTCGAGCTCGCGGCGGCGCTTCTCGAGCGGCAGCTCGTGGACCGGTGAGCCCTTCCAGAGGAGGAGGTCGAATGCGATGTACTCGGCCGGGATCTCCGCCGAGAGCTTCCGGACCCTGCTCTCCGCCGGGTGGAGCCGGAGCTGGAGCGCGTCGAAGTCGAGCCGTCCCTTCTGGACGATCACGATCTCGCCGTCGAGCGCGGACTCCGGCGACAGGATCGCGCCGAGCTCCTCGAGCTCCGGGAAGTACCGCATGAGCGGCCGCGCGTTGCGGCTCCAGAGGCGCAGACCGCCTCCGAGATTCTCGAGCACGCCGCGAAACCCGTCCCACTTGGGCTCGTACTGCCAGCCGTCGCCTTGGGGGAGCTCGTCCACGAGCTCGGCCTCCATCGGCGGAAAGGGCAGCTTCTTTGGCGGCATCGGTGGGGGCAACGCTACCGCTCCGCCTGACGGCTCCCACCGGAGAGATGTACAGAAGCGATTGCGAACGTAGAGTTCAGACGATTTCGATGAGGAGTCCAACTCGCTTCTGCTTGCGTGCTTTTGCTCTCGGCCTGCTCGGGGTGGCCGCGGTGATCGGGTTCGCGGGCGCGGGGAAGGCCTCTGCGCACCGCTCGGGAGTCGGAAGCGCGAGGGCAACGGCGATCGCCGCCGGCGCCTGGCACACCTGCGCGCTCACGGCCGGGGGCGGGGCCGTGTGCTGGGGCTACAACCAGCCGTCCGCCGTCTCCGGCCTCGCAGGCGGCGTGGCCGCGATCGCCGCAGGCGGCTACCACACATGCGCGCTCACGAGCGCGGGTGGAGTCAAATGCTGGGGCTGGAACGACCACGGCCAGCTTGGCAACGGCCAACAAGGCTGTGGGGACGTGCACTGCTCTAGCCCCATCCCGGTCGCCGTCTCCGGCCTCGCAAGCGGCGTGGCCGCGACCGCCGCCGGCGGATACCACACCTGCGCGCTCACGAGCGCAGGAGGGGTCAAGTGCTGGGGGGACAACGAGTTCGGCCAACTCGGCGACGGAACGACGACCGACCGCCACACCCCGGTCGCCGTCTCCGGCCTCGCAAGCGGCGTGGTGGCAATTGCCGCCGGCTTCGACCACACCTGCGCGCTCACGAGTGCAGGCGGGGTCGTGTGCTGGGGCTACAACGCATACGGTCAGCTCGGCGACGGGACAAGGACGATCTGGCGCCTGACCCCGGTCGCCGTCTCCGGCCTCGCAAGCGGCGTGGCCGCGATCGCCGCCGGCGGCTTGCACAGCTGCGCGCTCACGAGCGCGGGCGGGGTCGTGTGCTGGGGCTACAACGGCGGCGGGCAGCTTGGCGACGGGACGACGACCGACCGCTACACGCCGGTCGCCGTCTCCGGCCTCGCAAGCGGCGTGGCCGCGATCGCCGCCGGCGGCGTCCACACCTGCGCGCTCACGAGCGCCGGCGGGGTCAAGTGCTGGGGCTCGAACGGCTGGGGCCAGCTCGGCGACGGGACGACGACCGAGCGCCACGCCCCGGTCGCGGTCACCGGCCTTGCCAGCGGCGTGGCCGCGATCGCCGCCGGCTACCTGCACAGCTGCGCGCTCACGAGTGCGGGTGCGGTCAAGTGCTGGGGCGAGAACGCCAGCGGCCAGCTCGGCGACGGGACGACGATCGATAGCCACACGCCGGTCGGCGTGATCGGCTTTGGGGGATCACTCAAGTGCGGCGTGCCGAACGTGCTCGGGAAGCCTCTCGCGAAGGCGAAGACCGTGATCACACGGGCCCACTGCCGGGTTGGCGCGGTCACTAGGGTCGCATCGCGGAAGAAGAAGAACATCGTCGTGGGCCAGAGCCCGCGGCGGGGCAAGCGCCTGAAGAAGGGCGCCAAGGTCAACCTCAAGGTCAGCCGCGGCCACTAGGCCGGGTCGTTCTAAGCTCTCCCGATGCGCCGCGTTGCCGTCACCGGACTGGGAGCGATCACGCCGGTCGGGAACACCGCCCCGGAGACCTGGCGCGCCGCGGTCGCCGGCGAGAGCGGGATCGACTGGATCCGCTCCTTCGACGCCGACGGCTTTCCGGTTCGGATCGCCGCCGAGGTCAAGGGCTTCGACCCGACGGGCCTCGCGCCGCCGAAGGAGCTGCGCCGGCTCGACCGCAACGTCCAGCTCGCGCTCGGCGCCGCGAAGGAGGCGGTCGCAGACGCGGGCCTGAACGGCTACGACCCGATGCGGGTCGGGATCGTCGTCGGCTCGGCGATCGGCGGGCTGATCGGGATCGTCGACCAGGCCGACACGCTGCGCGAGCGCGGCGCCGACCGCGTCTCGCCGTACTTCATCCCGAGCGTGCTCGTCGACTCGGCCAGCGGCCAGATCGCCATCTCGCTCGGAATCCGCGGCCCGAACTACGCGCCGGTCTCGGCCTGCGCGACCGGGTCGCACGCGGTGGGTGAGGGCGCCGAGACGATCCGCCGCGGCGACGCCGACGCGATCCTGGCGGGCGGCACCGAGGCCTGCATGCACCCGCTGATCCTGGCCGGCTTCTGCGCGATGCGCGGCCTCGCCGCCGAGGAGGAGAACCCGCCGCACGCGTCGCGTCCGTTCGACGCGACCCGCGCCGGCTTCGTGATGGGCGAGGGCGCCTGCGTGCTCGTGCTCGAGGAGCTCGAGTCGGCGCGCGCCCGCGGCGCGAGGATCTACGCGGAGGTGCTCGGCTACGGCGCGTCCAACGACGCCTACCACATGGCCGCGCCCGAGCCGGAGGCGGTCGGGGTCGCGGACATGATGCGCGCGGCCATGGAGCGCGCCGGCGTCGAGCCCGACCAGGTCGGCTACATCAACGCGCACGGAACCTCGACGCCGCTCGGGGACGCGGCAGAGACGAAGGCGATCAAGGACGTCTTCGGCGAGCACGCTTACGAGCTCGCCGTCTCCTCGACGAAGTCGGTGATGGGCCACTGCTTCGGGGCGGCGGGAGCGATCGAGGCGATGATGTGCGTGCGCGCCGTCCACGACGGCGTGCTCCCGCCGACGATCAACTACCGCAACCCGGATCCGGTCTGTGACCTCGACTACGTCCCAAACGAGGCGCGCGAGACCCAGGTCGAGGTGGCGCTCTCGAATGCGATGGGCCTCGGCGGCCACAACGCCTGCGTCCTGATCGGCCGGCTGTCCGAATAGACCGCCGCGATCCGGCGCCAAAGACACAATCGAGGTCAGGACTTCCGGCTCTTGTAGGCGGGACTCGACGCTGTTACGGTCAATAAGGAGGGCGGTCGCTCGAGAGTAGGGGAGGGTCCATTGCGGAAAGCGGGCCGCGTCTTGCGAGTTCTTGCGAGTGCGCCTGGGCACAGGCGCAGGACGACGGTCGTCCTCGCCGCGATCGTCCTCGCGGTCATGGTCGAAGTGGGCGTCGTCCTGGCCGGGGGAGCCTCCACACCCTTCGGCGGGCCGGCTCCGCTGGGCCCGGTGGGCCGGGCGCCCGCCGCAACCGGCGGTCCGGCATCGGGCGTGATCGTCGGGCACTCCTACAGGAGCGACGTCTCCCCGGCTCTTCGTCACATGGCGCCGGCCCCACTCAGGGTCGAGCGGGAGCTGGAGGCAAGCCCGAACCCGCGTCCGGTCTCGGTGCACGAGGACGAGCCCGACCACGTCGTCCAGCGCACGCTCTTCCCCGACGCAATGCCTTCTCCGAGCGCGAGCTTCGATGGAATCACGTTCGCGGGCGGCGGGGGATGGTCGCCCCCGGATACGAACGGCGAGGCGGGCAAGACGCAGTACGTCCAGATCGTCAACATGAGCTTCGAGGTCTTCGACAAGAAGACCGGCGCCTCGCTGCTCGGCCCCGAGGCGATCGCCACCCTCTGGCAGGGGCTCGGCGGCGCCTGCGAGAACCTCGGCCTCGGCGATCCCGTGGTCGTCTACGACCAGCTCGCCGACCGCTGGCTGATCAGCCAGTTCGCCGGCTACCCCGTGCCCACGGACGAGTGCATCGCCGTCTCTACCGGCGACGACGCCACCGGCACGTACAACCGGTATGCCTTCCACCTCGGGTCGGATTTCTTCGACTATCCGCACCTCGGGGTGTGGCCGGACGCCTACTACATGAGCATCAACGTCTTCAACTCGGCCGGCACGGCGTACCTCGGCCCGCAGCCGTTTGCCTTCGACCGGGCCGCGATGCTGGCCGGCGATTCCACCGTGACGTTCGTCACCTCGCGGGACACGTCGTTCTTCAAAGGCGGCAGCGACTCGTTCCTGCCGGCCGACCTCGACGGGTCGAACCCGCCGCCGGCCGGGGCGCCCAACCCCTTCCTGATGGTCGGCGGGGGCTCGAAGTGGCCGCTGTGGCGCTTCCACGTGGACTTCGGCATGCCGGCCGACTCGTCGTTCACGAAGGCCGCCGATCTGACGCCGGCTTCCTATACGGAGGTCTGCCCGGCGACGCGGAACTGCGTGCCTCAGCGCGGCACCAACTCCCAGCTCGACGCCATCGGCGACCGCGAGATGTTCCGCTCCGCATATCGCCGCTTCGGCGACGGGCACGAGGCTCTCGTGGGAAACATGACCGTCGCCTCGAACGGGGTCGCGGGCATCCGCTGGTTCGAGATCGGCAACGTCACCTCGGGCACGCCCTCATTCGCGCAACAGAGCACCTACCAGCCCGGCACGACCTGGCGGTGGACGGGCAGCGCCGCGATGGACCGCGACGGCGACCTTGCCCTCGGCTTCAGTGCCTCCGCGGCGACGATCAACCCGCAGATTCTCTACGCCGGCCGCCTGGCCGGCGACAGCGCGGGCACGCTTGCGCAGGGTGAGACGACGCTGTTCGCCGGCACCGGCAGCCAGACCGGGACGGACAACCGCTGGGGCGATTACAGCGACCTGACGGTCGACCCGGTCGACGATTGCACGTTCTGGTACACGCAGGAGTACTACGCGTCGACCGGCCCGGCCGACTGGCGCACCCGGATCGGGAGCTTCCAGTTCCCCTCGTGCGGATCACCGCCACCACCCCCGCCTCCGCCACCGCCACCGCCTCCTCCGCCACCCCCGCCGCCACCTCCGCCGCCGCCACCTCCGCCTCCGCCACCTCCACCTCCGCCTCCGCCACCACCTCCGCCTCCGCCGCCTCCACCTCCGCCCCCCTCCGCCGCCTCCGAGCAAGCCGCCGAAGTGCGTCGTGCCGAGTGTGGTCGGCAAATCCCTCGCCAGGGCGAGGTCGAGGATCGCCAGGGCCCACTGCAGCGTGGGGAAGATCACCTCCGCGTCCTCGGCGAGGAAGCTGAAGGGCATGGTGGTTTCGCAGCGACCGAAGCCGCACGCCAAGCTGGCGAACGGCGCGAAGGTCAGGCTGACGATCGGGAAGGGGCCGAAGGCGAGGAGCGCCCGCGCCCGCTAGCGGGGCTCGACCGCTTCGACGGTCAGCTCCTCGAGCGAGTCGAGCACGGCGTCGGCCTCCGCGAGCGCGTCCTCTCCGGGCGGGAAGTGGCGGTTGGGGATCGCGAGCACGCGCATCCCGGCCTGCGCGGCCGAGCGGATGCCGTTCCGCGAGTCCTCGATCGCGGCCGCGCGGGTCGGGTCGACGCCGAGCCGTCGCGCCGCTTCGAGGTACACGTCGGGCGCGGGCTTGCCGCGGGCGACCTCTTCCGACGAGACGGTCGCCGCGAACAGCGCCGAGACGCCGAGCAGCTCGAGCGCGAGGTCGATCAGCTCACGGTTCGACGAGGAGGCCAGCGCGAGCGGCCAGCGTCCCGCCAGGCGCTTGACGGCCTCGCAGGCACCCGGAAGCTCGGGGAGCTGGTCGCGGTAGAGCCGCCCGAGGCGGCGAACGACCTCGGAGGAGATCTCCTCGGGCGCCTCGCTCAGGCCGAGCCGATCGTGCATGTAGCGCGACCATTCGACGGAGCTCAAGCCCATCATGTCCCGCTGCGCCTCGTCGTGCCAGGCGCCGCCGCGCTCGCGGACGAGCTGCTCGCGCACGCCGTCCCAGACCTGCTCCGAGTCGAGCAGCACGCCGTCGAGGTCGAAGACGACGCCGTCGATCACAGGGACGCGTAGCCCTGGCCGTGAAAGACGAGCGGGCGGTCGGTGGGCCCGGCCTCGATGCTCTCGACCTCGGCGACGAAGAACGTGTGGTCACCGGTCTCGTGCGCGGCGGTTGTCCTGCAGCGCAGCCAGCAGACCGCGCCCTCGAGCTGAGGGGGGCCGTCCGCGTCGCGGAGCGCGACGTTCTCCCAGAGCGCGATCGGGGGCACACCGCGGGCGAAGTGCTGCGCGAGCGCCTCCTGGCCGGCCGCGAGCACGCTGACCGCGAACCCGCCCGCCTCGCGGAGCAGCTCGTTCAGCGCCGCGTCGCGGCGGATCGCCGCGCCGACGAGCGGCGGCTCGAGCGAGAGCGAGACGAGCGAGGCGACCGTCAGCCCGGCGCGCTGGCCCTCGAGATCGACCGTGACGATCGCAACGCCGGCCGGAACGCGAGCCATGACCGCGCGCAACTCGTCCCCGCCGACCACGCCCCCGATCATACGGGGCTTCCTGTCTGGATCACGCCCGCGCGGCGCGGAGGCTCAGTGATGGAGGCACTTGTGCCAGCCGGCCCGGATCTGGTCCAGCTTGACGTTCATCTGCGCCTCGAGCGTCACGTTGTTCCCGTCGCTCGAGTTGTAGGGGCCCAGCGCGGCGTCCTGCCACATGACGTCGGGCGTGACGCCCGGCCCGCCGGCGGTCAGGCGGTACAGGTCGCCGATCCCCGGCCCTCGCTTCCTGTGCGTGGTTCCCCGCGGATGCGCGTACCCGTTGATCAACGGGTCGTGCTTGAAGAAGCCGTAGCAGAACAGCCCGGGCGGCCCGCTCGCGACGAACGAGTTCTCCCGCTTCCAGCCCGCCCCGTACTTCGAGTTGTGCGTGTCGAGGTAGACGAGCCTGCCGTAGCCGTCGGTCGGATTCCCGTACCGGGTCGTCCCGTACCCCCGCACGCCGACGCCCTTGTACGTGAGCTGTCCGAAGATCTCCCTGAAGCGGCGGCTGTAGACCCAGTCCTGGTACACGTCGAGGACGGCGGTCGGCCCACTCCAGTGCGAGAGGTGCAGCCACCACGTCTTCTGCTGCGGAAGCCAGGGCATGAACCCGAGGTCGGGCAGCGCCGTCTGCCAGCTCTGCAGCGCCCAGTACGAGCCGTTCGAGGCCTTGCAGCCCATCACGAACCACGCGAGCGCCGGGCCGTCGTACGGCTGGCACGTGTTCTTGAAGTGCTTCCAGATCAGCCTGTGGTGCTTCCAGCCGCCCGAGTAGTCGAGCTTGAACTTGACCTGCGGGAGCCCCTTCGTCGTCGGCCGGAAGCGGGCGTTGACGGCACCCGAGGCAAGCAGGTGGGTAACGCGGCCGTAGGCGCCGTAGGTGATCAGCGCCGTGCCGTGCGAGTTGACCGCGAGGTGGATGTTGGAAGCGTTGCGCGCGATCAGCTGCGACGCGGCCGCGGGGCCTGCAAGGCCCAGCGCGCAAACCCCGGCGCACACGAAGACCAGCAACCGATTACGCATGGAAAACACTTCTGCTCGACGCCGCCGCACAACAGAGTACATCGGATGCGCGGACGCCATCCTGAAGGCGCCAAGACCCGATTTTGGGGGATACGCGTGGCTAGGCGCTAGGAGGCAAGCCGCTCGTCGGCGGTCTCGCCGGCCAGAGGCGCTTCCCACGGAAGAGCGAGGAAGACGTCGACGACCGCCGGATCGAACTGGGTTCCCGCCGCCTCGCGCAGGCGTCTGCAGGCCTCGTCGATCGCTAGCCGCTTCCGGTACGGGCGGTCGGTGGTCATCGCGTGGAACGCGTCGCAGACGAAGATGATCCGCGACTCGATCGGGATCTCCTCGCCGGATTTTCCGTCCGGGTAGCCGAGCCCGTCCCAGCGCTCGTGGCAGCCACGCACGATTGTCCGCACCTCGGCCAGCCGGTCGATCGGCTCGAGGATCCGCTCGCCGAGCTCGGGGTGCGTCTCGATGATCTTGCGCTCCTCCGGCGAGAGCGGCCCCGGCTTGAGCAGGATGCTCGTCGGGACGCCGATCTTGCCGATGTCGTGGAAGAGGGCCCCGAGCTCGAGCCGCTTGAGCGCGTTGGCGTCGAAGCCGAGCTCGCCGCCGACCTTGAGCGCCATGTCCGTGATCCAGCGCGTGTGCGAAGAGGTGTACTCGTCGTTGGCCTCGAGCGCGTTCGCCAGCGCCTCGACCGTCGAGACGAACGTGTCCTCGAGGTTCTCGAAGCTGAGCGCCCGCTCGAGCGCGACGGAGGCCTGGTACGAGATGCCGCCGAGCAGGCGCAGGATCTCCTCGCTCGGGTGCTCGCCGGCCAGGGGGTTGCGCACCGCGATGAACCCGTGCACCACGCCTTCGCTCCACAGCGGCGCCACCGCGACGTCCGGCCAGCGGAGGTCGGCGGGAGGCGGGATCGCGCGCTCGGCTTCGTCGGCGCTGAGCAGGAAAGGCACGGTTCGCTTGCCGATCACCTTGCGGACGGCGTCGCCTTCGAGCGCGACCTCGAGCATCGCGCGAAGCTCGCTCGTCTGGTCGTAATCCGAATGGGCGCTGATCCGGAACTCGCCGTTCTTGTCCGGGCGCCAGAGCGCGCAACGCTTCGCGAGCAGGCGCGAGGCCGCGCGGACCGTCTCCTGGCCGATCTCCTCCGGCGTGGCCGCCTCGGAGACCGCGCCCGTGAACTCGAGCAGCGCCTTGAGGTGGTCGGCCTCGCGCCGCTGGGCCTCGTAGAGGCGCGCGTTCTCGAGCGCGACCGACGTGTGCCCGCCGAGCACTTCGAGCAGGCGGACGTCGTCCTCGTCGAACTGGTCCACGCCGAGCTTCGAGATCACGACCACGCCGATCACGCGCGTGCCGTAGCGAAGCGGCACCGCGATCAGCGACTCCTCGATCGCGTGCGTTCCCGGGATGATCACTGCGAAGTCGCACTCGAGCGTGTTGGCCACGAGCTGTGGCTCGCCGGTCGCCGCCGCGCGGCCCGTGATGCCCTCGCCGAGCTTGCTGCGCGGGAAGGCGACCACCTCGCCGTCACGCGAGACGAGCTCGCCTCGGAACGCGATCGGCACGATCTCGTCGCCCTCGATCACCATCACGCGGCAGTTGTGGTAGTCGATCAGGAGCCGGAGCTCGTCGGCGATCACCTCGCCGATCTGGCGCACGTCGTTGAGCCGGTTGAGCTTGCCGGCGAGGCCCTGGAGCATCTTCAGGTGGGCGATCGAGCGAACGTCGCGGCCGCTGACCGACACTCCCTCGGGGCGCTCGTTCGTCTCCTCGTCGAAGAGGACGATCCGGTTCTTGCCGCGGGCCTTCGAGGTCATCATCGCGGCCTCGGCGCACGCCACCAGCTCGCGTGGGTTCATCGCGTGCTGCGGGCCCTGCGAGATCCCGACCGAGATCGTGATCTTGCCCGCAGCGCCGAACTCGACCTCCGCGAGCGCGTCCGTCAGGCGCCGGGCGAGGTTGAGCGCGTCGCCCGCGTCGCAGGAGGACATGATCACGCCGAACTCCTCGCCGCCCAGCCGGCAGACGACGTCCGACCCTCTGAGGCCCCCGCGCAGGAGATCGGCGAGCTCTCTCAGCACCTGGTCGCCGGCGCCGTGGCCGTAGACGTCGTTGACGCGCTTGAAGTCGTCGATGTCGAGCATCAGCACCGCGACCGAGTCGCGGGTCCTGCTCGCGCGCGTCAGCTCCGAGCGCAGGCGGTCGTGGAAGTAGCGGTGGTTGAAGAGGCCTGTGAGCGAGTCCGTCTGCGCCTGGTACTCGAGCCGCGCGCGGATCTGCGCGTTGTCGAGCGCCAGCGCGGCCGCGTCGGCGAAGCGGGTCGCGAGCTCGAACTCGTCGTCGGTGAACTCCGCGTCCTCGCCGAGGCGGTAGATGTTGAGCACGCCCTTGACGACGTCGCGCGCGATCAGCGGCACGGTGATCAGCGCCTCCGCCTCGTCCGGCGGAGTCCCCGGCACCGTCTTCGTGCGCGGGTCGAGGTGCGCCTGGTTCGTGCGCACCGGCTCGCGGTGGAGGGCGGCCCAGCCGGTGATGCCCTCGCCGAAGTTCGAGCGGCTGTCCATGATCTCGCTCGCCCAGGTGTCACGCGCGAGGACAGGAATCAGCACCGTCTGCGACTCGTCGGCCTGGTAGATCGAGAGCGTGTCGTGGGGGATCAGCTCGGCGAGCGTGTCCGCGATCCGCTCGAGCAGGTTGTCGAGGCTGTGCTCCGAGAGGATGTCGTGGAAGACGTCCGCCAGCTGGCGGTACGACTGGACGAGCGCCTCGGACCGGGGGGCGTCCGGCGCGCCGGCGTAGGCGTCCAGTTCCCGGTCAGGGTCTGCAGCCGCGAACAGGTGCCGCATTCGCCACAGTCTCTCGCGATTCGGCGCCGCCGAGGATCCCCCGGAAAGGGGAACCTGAATAAGGGCTCATGCGGCGTGAAACGCGGTGTTAGAGTCGCGATTCTCGATCTCGGACAACGACGAAGGAGCGTGCCCAGTGCTAGCTGATTGGACGTTTGGACAGGTCTTGTGGGAGCTGCTGATCATCTTCGCGTGGATCATCTGGTTCTGGCTCCTGATCACCGTTTTCTCCGACCTCTTCCGCCGGCGAGACATCGGCGGTGGGGCGAAAGTCCTGTGGTGCATCTTCGTGATCATCCTGCCCTTCCTCGGCGTCTTCATCTACCTGCTCGTCGAGCACGACGGCATGGCCGAGCGAACCCAGCAGCAGGTGCAGGCGGCGCAGGCGCAGACGGACGCCTACATCCAGGACGTGGCGGGCAGCGGCGGGCCGGCGGCCGAGATCGAGAGGGCCAAGGGGCTCCTCGACAGCGGCGCGATCTCGCAGGCCGAGTTCGACCAGATCAAGGCGAAGGCGCTCGGCTCCGCCTGAGATAGCCACCGCGAAAACTCAGCCGAACCATCGAGTGGCGGCCCTTCGGGGTCGCAGCTCGTTCTGCTCACGTTGCCGCCCGCGTACTAGACGGCTTTGGGCTTTCCCGGCAACCGCCGCGTGAACCAGAACGAGAGCACCGCGAGGAGCGCGACCGCGAGCATCGACGTCTTCAACGCGTCAAGCTGCGCGTTGCCGTAGTCGGCCGTGACCGCGTCCGCCTCGGCCGGCTTCAGCCCGGCGTCGAGCAGCGTCTGGTGCGCCTGCTCGGTCGTGACGATGGGAATGCCGTCCTCGGTGGCGGCCGCGATCTGCGTCTTCACATCGGAGGGCACCGCCGGGTTCTCCTGGATCCGCGAGTTGAACCCGTTCAGCAGCCCGAGCAGGAGCACGGAGCCGATCAGCGCGGTGCCGAGGGACGCGCCGAGGTTCTGCGCAGTCCCCTGCAGTCCCCCGGCCTCGTTCGTCTCCTCCGGCGGGGCCGAGGACATGATCACGTTGCCGAGCTGCGACATGAGGAGCCCGGCGCCGATCCCGAAGAAGACGAGTGACACCGCGAAGGCCGTGCCGTTCAAGGTCACGTCGATCGTCCCGACGAGCACGAGCGCGGCGATCGCCATCGCCCCGAGGCCGACCTGGACGACGGCCCGCGGCCCGAACCGCACGGCCACCTTCGGCCCGGTGAGCGCAGCGGCCAGCATCGAGATCGACATCGGGAAGAGCCGCTTCCCCGTCTCGAACGCGTCGAAGCCGAGCACGACCTGGAGGTACACCGGCAGCACGAAGAACGTGCCCATCACGATCAGCTGCTGTGCGCACAGCGAGGAGAGCCCGGCGCGCAGCGTCTCGATCTTGATCAGCGCGCGGTTGAGGAGCGTGCTCCTGCCGAGCCGCTCGCGGTGCTCCTCCCACAGCAGGAAGCAGCCGAGGACGACGAAGCCGCCGACGATCAGGAACGGCACCAGGGAGAACCCGAGCGGGGTGATCTCGTGACCGTCGATCGTCGGCGCGGCGATCGGCCTGATCCAGCCCCACGTGCTGCTCTTCAGGATCCCGAACACGATCAGGCCGAGCGCGGCCGCCGAGAGCGTCGCGCCGCCGTAGTCCAGCTTCGGCGGGTGCTCGGGCTTGGGCGCGCGCTTCATCCGCCGGTGGACGATGAGCACCGCGATCACCACCACGACCTCGCCGACGAAGACGTACCGCCAGGTCCACGTCGTCGTCACGTAGCCGCCGATCAGCGGGCCGGCCGCGATCGCCGCGCCGGCTGCGCCGCCGATCATGCTGTAGGCGAACGCGCGCGCCTTGCCCTCGTAGTTCGCGGCGGTCAGCGCGGCAATCGCCGGGATCACGAGCACCGCGCCGAGCCCCTCGACACACGACCAGCCGATCAGCAGCACCGTGAGGTTCGGGCTGAGCGACGTGATCAGCGAGCCGAGCCCGTACACGGCCAGGCCGAGGCCGAAGGCCCGGTCACGGCCCAGGATGTCGCCGAGCTTGGCGCCGACGAGCATGAACGCCGCCATCACGAGGGTGTAGAGCGTGATGGCGCTCTGCACGCCGGTGACCGTCGTGTTCAGGTCTTCGACGATCTGCGAGATCGAGACGTTCATCACGCTCGAGTCGAGCACCATGATGAACTGGGCCGAAGCCAGGATCACGAGGGGCAGCCACTTGCGCATTGCGCGACTCTATGGGTTCGTCGAAAACAGCCCGGCGCGACCTAGCGCGCGTCCGGTAGCGCTGTACAGGCGCCGAGGACGCTTGACCTGCCGTCCCGGGTCGTTTATTCATACTGGACAGTGCGCACGTCTCAGGGCCCACGGCTCGCCGTCGGGTGGGTCGGTCTCGGAAACATGGGCACGGCGATGGCAGAGCGCGTCTTGGACGCCGGCTTCCCGCTCGTCGTGTACAACCGGACGCCCGGAAAAGCCGATGTCTTCGCGTCTCGAGGGGCTGAAGTGGCCACGGCGGCCGCAGATCTCGCGGCGCGGGCGGACGTCGTCTTCACGTCGCTTCCGGACGACAACGCGCTCGAAGCGGTGGCGGGGGAGGTCATCGACGCGGCTGGGCCAGGAACGGTTCTGATCGACACGAGCACCGTTTCCCCGGACGTCTCCGCCCGGATCGCCGCGCGCGCCGAAGCCGCGTCGGTCGACTACCTTCGCGCGCCCGTCAGCGGGAACCCGACGGTCGTCCGCGCGGGGAACCTGAGCTTCATCGTCTCGGGCCCGCGCGAGACGCTCGATCGTGTCGAGCCCATCATCAAGGCGATCGGCCCCACGGTTCACCATGTGGGCGAAGGCGAGCAGGCCCGGATCGTGAAGCTCGCGATCAACCTCATGATCGGCGGCCTCGCGCAGCTGATGTCCGAGGCCCTCGTGCTCGGCGAGGCTTCGGGCGTTTCCCGCGCGGACCTCCTCGAGGTGATGGCGAGCTCGGCCGCAGGCGCGCCGTTCGTCAAGTACAAGGCAGAGCCGCTCCTGCGCGACGACTTCTCCGCGACGTTCACCACGGCGTTGATGGAGAAGGACATCGATCTCGTGCTCGATGCGGCGGCGCAGGCCGGGGTGGAGCTTCCGATGGCGCGGGAGATGAAAACGCTCGTGCACTCGGCCGTCGAAGCCGGGTACGCCGACGACGATGTCATGGCGCTCTTCCTGCATCTGCGGGACGCGTCCCTCGACCAGGAGGTGGTCCGGTGAGAAGCAGGTCGGTCGGCTCGCCCGACGCGACGCGGGCGGTGGATTGGGAGCAGCGCATCGACTTCCCGCGACTGCGTCAGGATCGTCTCGACCGCGCCAAGGCTGCGCTCGAGGCTTCTGACCTCGGAGCGCTGCTGCTGTTCGACCCGAACAACATCAGGTACGTCACGAGCACGCACATCGGCGAGTGGGCGCGCGACAAGAACGCGCGTTTCGCACTGCTCAGGCGCGGCGCCGATCCAATCCTCTGGGACTTCGGGTCAGCCGCCCGCCACCACCAGCTGTTCGCGCCGTGGCTGCCCCCCGAGAACTTCCGCGCCGGTGTGGCGCCGATGCGCGGCGCGATGCCGGTCGAGACCGGGATCCCGGACCGGCTGGGCGAGCGAATCGCCGACGAGTTGCGCGAGTCCGGCCTCCAGAACGATCCGCTCGGCGTCGACATGGCGGACCTCGTCACGATCGAGGCGCTGCAGCGCGCCGGGGTGCACGTCACCGACGGATCTCAGGCCATGCTCTCGGCACGGAAGATCAAGACGGCGCAGGAGATCGCGCTCCTCGACCAGTCGGCCGGGCTCGTCGACGCCGTCTACGACGAGATCTACGGATGCTGCGGCCGGGCGTGTACGAGCACGAGATCGTCGCGCGTGCGCACCAGCTGCTCTTCGAGATGGGCTCGGAGCAGGTCGAGGCAGTGAACGCCGTCTCGGGCGACCGCTGCAACCCCCACCCGCACGTCTTCTCCGACCGACTCCTGCGACCGGGCGATCAGGCGTTCTTCGACATCATCCATTCGTTCATGGGCTACCGAACGTGCTACTACCGCACGTTCAACGTGGGCGGCGTGAGCCCGGCGCAGCTCGACGCCTACAAGCAGTGCCGCGAGTGGCTGGATGCCGCGATCGCGCTCGTTCGGCCGGGCATGACGACGGACAAGATCGCGGATGTCTGGCCGACTGCCGAGGAGCTCGGCTTTCCGGACGAGGAGACGTGCTTCGGTCTCCAGTTCGGGCACGGGATCGGCGTCGGGCTGTACGAGTCCCCGATGATCTCGCGCGTCCATTCGCTCGAGAACCCGGTCGAGCTCGAGGAGGGCATGGTGTTCGCGCTCGAGACGTACTGCGCCGCGACCGACGGGCGTTCCGCGGCACGGATCGAGGAAGAGGTGGTCGTGACGGCCACCGGGTACGAGATCATCACGCGCTTCCCGGCCGAGGAGCTGCTCGTGGCCGGCCGCACCTACGTGCGGGGCGCCGATCTCCTGAGCGAGGGAAGCGAGGCAGGACGCGACGGCGCTCCGGGCGTCGCGGAAGCCGTTGCATCCTCCGCCGTGGTCGAGCCGGCGGGCGTCCCGCGATGAGCGACACCGGGACGCGCGAGCTCGCCGACGGGCGGCCCGGGTATCGCCTCGTCCGCCGCGAGGACATCGAGCTCGTCCCTGCGCTGCCGGGCCGCTCGAGTGGCACGACCTCCTGCCGTCTCGTGGACGGCACGCTCGGGTCGACGCACATGGCGCTGACGCTCGTCGCGCTCGCGGACGGCCATGTCGACGAGCACCTGCACTCGTTCGAGACGAGCTTCTACGTGCTCGAGGGAGAACCCGCGCTCTACCTGGAGGGGCGCGGCGTGAAGCTCGAGCCCGGCGCCTGCGGGGCGATACCGGTCGGTGCGCCGCACGCGTTTCGCTCGGCCGAGCGCGCGCTGTGGATCGAGATGGCCGCTCCGCGGCCTCGCGTCGACGGGAGCGACACGTTCTTCCTCGGGCCCGCGCCGGACGGCGAGGTGGCGCCGCTCGACGCGCGCGATCCGCGCAACCACAACCTCTTCCTGCTCGCGGACGGCGAGACGGACCTCGACCTCCTGAAGCGAGGCCAGGCCATGGGCGCGCCGACGGTTTCCGGCAGCATGGCGACCGCGGTGCTCGCCTACAGCGGCATCGCGGTGAAGATGCTGGTCGACCAGCGGCTGGACGCGCAGCTCCACACGATGTTCATGGTCGACTACCAGCCGAACGCCTGCGCCAACCCCCACGACCACCCCTTCGAGGAGTCGTACTACATGCTCGAGGGAGAGGTCGACGTCGTGGCGAACAGCGACCGCTACACGCTCCGTCCCGGTGACGTCTTCTGGACGGGAACCGGGTGCGTGCACGCGTTCTACGAGACGCAGGGCCGCCCCGTTCGCTGGCTCGAGACCTCGGCTCCCGGGCCGCCGCCGCGCCACTCGTACCGCCACGAGCGCGACTGGGCATACCTCGCCGAGCGCCTTGCCTCCGACGCAGGCGTGGGCGTGACGTGAGCCAGGTCGGCGACAAGCCGACGACCGGGGTCCTCGACGACCTCGATCTCTACACGCGGATCTACCGCCAGATGCTCCTCATCCGCGGCTTCGAGGATCTCGTCCAGTCGCTCTTCCTGAAGGGCGAGGTCTACGGGACGACGCACCTGTACTCGGGGCAGGAGGCGGTGGCGACCGGAGTCGCCAGCCTGCTCGAGGACCGCGACCGCGTCGCTGCGACGTACCGCGGGCACGGCCACGCCCTCGCCGTCGGCGTCGACCCGCAGAAGCTGCTGGACGAGATGCTCGCGCGCGAGACCGGCATCAACGGCGGGCGCGCGGGCTCCATGAACGTGACGTCGCCGGCCGACCGCCTGATCGGCTCCTTCGGGATCGTCGGCGGCAGCATCGCGGCCGCGACCGGGGCCGCGCTGGCGCTGAAGAAGACGACGGGCGGCGTGGCCGTCGCGTACTTCGGCGACGGCACGATGAATCAGGCCTACGTGTTCGAGTGCCTCAACTTCTGCCAGGTGCTGAAGCTGCCGCTCGTGTTCGTGTGCGAGAACAACGGCTACGGCGAGTACACGCCGTTCGAGTCGGTGACCGCCGGCGAGATCCGGGCCCGTGCGGAGGTCTTCGGCATCCCGGCAGAGACGATCGACGGCATGAGCGTGTGGACCGTGCGGGAAGCCGCGGCCCGTTCGCTCTCGCATGCGCGGGACGGCAACGGCCCCTCGTTCGTCGAGGCGCTCACGTACCGCTTCGTCGGGCACTCGCGCAGCGACCCGGGGGCTTACCGGCCCGAGGGCGAGCTCGACGATTGGAAGACGCGTGACCCGATCACGATCCTCCGCGCGCAGCTCGAGGCGGAGGGGGTCGAGGCCGCGCGCCTGGACGAGGTGGAGCGGGAGATCGCCGACGAGCTCGAGCGGATGCGCGAGCAGGGCCTCGCCGCGCCGTTCCCGAGCGAGCTGCGAGCCAGCGAGTTCAAGGACTGAGGCTGGTGTCCCGCGAGCTCACGATGCCCAAGCTGTCGGACTCGATGGCCGACGCAGTCATCGTCCGCTGGCTGAAGTCTCCTGGCGACCCGTTCACGAGAGGCGAGGCCCTGATCGAGGTGGAGACGGACAAGGCGACGGTCGTCTACGAAGCGGAGGCTGACGGCACGCTCGGCTCGATCCTCGTCCCGGAAGGCGCAACGGCGTCGATCGGAGAGCCGATCGCGACGCTGGCCAACGGCGACGGTGCATCGCCTCCGGCTGTCGCATCCGAGCGGCCGAACGCGACGCCCGTCGCCAGGCGCACCGCGGTCGAGCTCGGCGTCTCGCTCCACGGGATCGTCGGCACCGGCTCGGCCGGGCGGATCACGCGCGAGGACGTCGAGCGCGCGGCAACCGAGTCCGGCACGACGGCGTCCGCGCCTGCCCCGGAGCCGGCAAGCAGCGGGAAGGGCGACGCGCAGGTCCTCGAGTTGACGGCGACCCAGGCCACGATCGCGCGCCGGATGGTCCAGTCGACGACCACGATCCCCTCCTTCACCGTCTCGGCCGACATCGACGTGTCCCTGATCACGTCGTTGCGGCGGGAGGCACGCGGTGAGAGCCAGGACGTCCCATCGATCAACGACTTCGTCGTGAAGGCGGCAGCGGCCGCGCTGAAAGAGTTCCCGCGCTTCAACGCGTCGTACGTCGACGGCAAGGTCGAGTGCTACTCGCGCGTCAACGTCGGCGTCGCGGTCGCGACGGAGGACGCGCTGCTCGTGCCCGTCGTCCAGGACGCCGACGAGAAGACCCTCGCGCAGATCGCGCAGGACACGAAGCGGCTCGCCGAGGCCGCTCGCAGCCGCTCACTCGTGCCCGAGGACCTGCACGACGGCACGTTCACCGTGTCGAACCTCGGAATGTTGGGTGTCAGCTCGTTCGCTGCGATCATCGATCCTCCGCAGGTCGCGATCCTCGCCGTCGGCGGCGCGCGGCGAGCGCCGGTCGAGGACGACCACGGTGGGGTCGTATTCCGCGACCTGATGACCGTCACGCTCACCTGCGACCACCGCGTGGTCTATGGCGCCGACGGCGCGAAGTTCCTGTCCCGGCTACGCGAGCTGCTCGAGCGACCGCTCGCCCTCACCCTCTGATGGCGCCGATCCCGTTCCGCACCGCGATCCGTGACGCCCTCGACGAGGAGCTGGCCGCCGACGAGCGCGTGATCCTCTTCGGGGAGGACATCGCCGCCGCAGGGGGCGTGTTCGCGACGACGACCGGCCTCTACGACAAGTACGGCCCGGAGCGGGTCTTCGACACCCCGATCTCCGAGCTGGCCATGACCGGAGCTGCGTTCGGGTCGGCGGTGACCGGCCTCCGGCCCGTCCTCGAGATCATGTTCGGCGACTTCCTGACGCTCGCGATGGACAGTCTCGTGAACCAGTCGAGCAAGTACTGGTTCCTGACGCAGGAGCAGGTGAGCGTGCCGCTGACGATCCGCTCTGTGGTCGGGGCCGGGGCGCGCTTCGGAGCCATCCATTCGCAGATGCCGATCTCGTGGTTCATGGGCGTGCCGGGGATCAAGATCGTGGCCGCGTCGACGCCGGCCGACGCGAAGGCGCTGCTGAAGGGCGCGATCCGCGACGACAACCCGGTGCTCTTCTTCGAGCACAAGCGGCTCTACACGCTCGAGGGCGAGGTCAACGGCGACGTCGGCCGGCTCGGCGAGGCGAAGGTGGTCCGCGAGGGCAGCGACATCACGGTCGTCGCCGCGATGAAGAGCGTCCACGACAGCCTCGAGGCGGCCGAGACGCTCGAGCAGGACCGCGTGTCGGTCGAGGTGATCGACCTGCGGACGCTCCGCCCGTTCGACGCCGAGACCGTCGTCGCGTCGGTCCGCAAGACCAACCGGATCGCGGTCGTCGAGGAGGGGCCGCTGACGGGAGGCTGGGCGGGCGAGGTGCTTGCCACCGTCGTCGAGCAGGCACTCGGGCACCTCGACGACGCCTGGCGCATCGCCACTCCCAACACGCCGATCCCGTACAGCCCGCCGCTCGAGGACGCGTTCCTGCCGGGGCCGGAGCGCATCGCGACCGAGGTTCGACGGCGGCTCCGATGAACGACGCCACGTCGAGCCCCGGAGCGCTCGACCGCTCGTCGGACGCGTCGAAGGTCGGCACGCGCCTGAGGACGGAGCGAGAGCGGCTCGGGATGAGCCTGCGCGAGCTCGCGCGTCGCGTCGGCGTCTCTCCGAGTCTCGTCTCCCAGATCGAGCTCGACCGCGTGAACCCGTCCGTGAGCACGCTTTACGCCCTGGTCACGGAGCTCGGCATGACGATGAGCGACGTGTTCGGCGACTCGGGCCCGGGAGAGCGGGTCGTCCGGCGGCTGAGCGACGACGCGGGCGGCCTGGCGGCGTGCCCGGAGACGCGACTGGTGATCAACCTCGCGTCCGGCGTGCGCTGGGAGCGGCTGACCCCTCAGAGCGACCGCGACGTCGAGTTCCTCTACGTGGTCTATCCCGTGGGTGCCGCGTCGTGCCCGGAGGATGCGCTGATGACGCACGGGGGCAAGGAGTACGGCTACGTCAGCAGCGGCACCCTGGGCGTGCGCGTCGGCTTCGAGGAGTACGAGCTCGGGCCGGGCGGATCGATCGCGTTCGACTCGTCGTCGCCACATCGGCTGTGGGCCGTCGGCGACGAGCCGGTCCACGCGGTCTGGGTCGTGATCGGCCGTGAGGCCGACCCGCGCGAAGAGACCTCGCTCGACGCGCCCTAGAGCTAGGCCGCGGGCGCTTCGCCCTCGCGTGCCTCCAGGCGGCCCACGGCCTGCCGGCCCGACCGCCAGCGGGCGATGAGCTCGGGCAGCTGGTAGAGCACCAGCGCGAGGAGGATCAACACGCCGATCGTCATCGCCGCGTACTCGGTCGGCTCCGAGAAGAGCGGCAGGACGTTGCCGATCTCCGAGAGGAAGAGCGCCGCGAGGAGTGTCCCGACGAAGGATCCTCTCCCGCCCGCGAGGCTCGCGCCGCCGAGGACAGCAGCGGCGATGCTGGTGAGCGCGTAGTTGCCGATGATCGGCGAGCCGATCTGGACCTGGGCCGACTCGTAGAAGCCGGCGATCGACGCCATCACCGAGCAGACGACGAAGGCGAGGAACACGATGCGCCCGGTCGACATTCCGAGCCGGCGCGCGGACGTCTCGTCGAGGCCAACCGCCCGCACGGCCATGCCGGTTCGCGACCGGTACAGCCACAGATCGGCGAGCACCACGAGGACGATGACGCCGATGAAGGCGACCGGCATGAAGCCGATGCTCTTGGTCAGCGCGTCGATGACGTCGCTGTTGATCGGCCCCTCGGGATGGTCTCGCAGCAGGAGCGCCGCGCCCTCGAGGATGCTGAAGGTGCCGAGCGTCGCGATGATCGACGGCAGGCGCAGAACGCGGATCAGGGTCGCGTTGAAGATTCCCGTCGCGAGACCGACGCCGAGGATCGCCAGCGAGCCGAGGAAGAGCGCGAACGTCGTCTCGTCAGGCTTGAGCGTGAACGAGGCCGTGACGACGCACATCGTGACGAGCGCGGCGACGGAGATATCGAAGCCTCCGACGAGCAGCGCGTTCGTCTGGCCGATCGAGACCAGGGCGAGGGGCATCGTCGCGAGCAGGAGGTTGTTGATGTTGTACTCGGTCAGGAACGCGTCCTGGCGCACCGCCGTGTACGCGCCGACGGCGAGGATCAGGACCGCCAGCAGCACGAGGGGGATCCAACCCCGGAACCTCAAGCGCCGCCCGCCGTCGTGTCGCCGACGATTGCCTCGACGATCCTGCGCTCGCCGAGCTCGTCTCCGCTGATCTCGTCGACGATCTTTCCGCGCGACATGACGACGACCCGGTCGCAGAGCCCGGCGAGCTCGAGCGGGTCGCTCGACTTGACGATGAGTGCCACGCCCTCGTCCGCCTTGGCCCGAAGCGCCTCGTAGATGTCGAAGCGCGCACCGACGTCGACGCCCTGGGTGGGCTCCTCGGCCAGGATGACCTTCACGTCCCCGCGCAGGAACGGGCGGGTCAGCGAGACCTTCTGCTGGTTGCCGCCCGAGAGCGACTGAACCGGCTGCTCGATCGACGCCAAGCGGATGCGGAGCCGCCGGACCATGTCGTCCACCGTGCGCTTCTCACGGCCGCGACGCAGGAACCCCATCCGTCCCAGCGACCGCAGCACCTGGATCGTCGTGTTCGAGCGAACGCTCAGGACGGGAAAGAGCGACTCGCGGGACCGGTCGGCGCTGAGCAGCACGATCCCCGCACGCAGGGCACCCGTTGGCGATCTTGTCTTGAGCTCGTCACCGTCGCAAGAGGCCGTCCCGGTCCGGCGCTCGACACCTGCGAGCGCGCGCAGAAACTGCACCTGGCCGTTGCCCTCGGCCCCCGCGATGCCGAGGATCTCGCCCTTCTCGACCTTGAGGTCGATCGGGCCGAAGCGGTCGCCCCGGAGGCCCGAGACCTCGAGGAGCACCTCCTGGGCGCGCCCCTCGCCCTCGCGCTCGGGGAAGGCGAGCTGGAGCGGCCGCCCGATCATGTACGCGACCAGTGTCTCCTCGGTCATCCCGGCGGCCTCGAACGTCCCCTGCTTCACGCCGTCGCGGAGGACGCTGATGCGATCTGCGATCCCGAGCACCTCCGGCAGACGGTGGCTGACGTAGACGATCCCGACGCCTGCCCTGCTCCTCTCGAGGACGAGCTCGTGCAGCTGGGCGACCTCCGCAGGGCCGAGCGCGGTCGTCGGCTCGTCGAGGAGAAGCACCTTCGGCTTCGCCAGCAGGGCCTTGACGACCTCGAGCAGCTGCCGCTCCGCGAGCGACAGCGTCCCGACCGGTGCCTTCACGGGGACGTCGAGCTTGAACTCCTCGAGCGTGGACGCCGCCCAGGCGTCCATCCGCCCGTAGGCCGGCCGCTCGCCTCCGGGCACGGTGAGATAGAGGTTCTCCGCGACCGAGAGGTCGAGGACGTGCGAGTACGTCTGATATGCGATGCCGAGGCCGAATCTCCGGGCCTCGGCGGGAGACCCCCGGCGACGGCGCCGCCCGCCGATCTCGACAGCGCCGCTGTCGGGGTTTAGGAAGCCACTCGCGATCCCGAGCAATGTCGATTTCCCGGACCCGTTCTCCCCGACGAGCGCGTGAATCTCGCCCTCGCGACAGTCGACGCTGACGTCGCGGAGCGCTTGCACGGCTCCGAACGCCTTCGAGACGTCGCGAAGGGACAGCACGACAGGGCTCTCGGGCCCGGGACTCGACATTCGTTCCTGTGACTCAGGATCTACCTGTTCTCCTTCATTTCGGATACATCCGCTTGATCAGCTTCAGCGGCACGAGCGACGTCCCGGAGGCTGCCGTCGGATAGCCCTTCAGGCACTCCGTGCGCTTCGCCTCGTTCTGCAGCTGGATCGGGAACACGATCTTGGGCGGGATCTTCGCGCCCTTGAGCCGCATCATCAGGGCCGTCAGGGCGACCCGGATCTGCGAGTTACCCGCGGTCTCGTAGTAGACCTTCAGCTTCGGGTTGTGGAGCTGCCTCACCTTGCAGCCCATCCCGACGTCGTCGGTCCTGAGCGTCAGAACGGCGTTGAACGGCTTGCCCGCAGCCTGGTACGCCGCGAACGCGCCCTGTGCCATGCCGAGGCCGTACTCGTAGCTCCAGCCCTTGATGTTGGGATGGGCCGCGAGGATCGCCGAGACGACCTGCTGGACCTTGGACGCGTCCCAGTTGGTCGGCTCGGTGGCCACGACGTGGATGCTCTTGTTGAGCCGCGGCAGCTCGCACTTCTGCCAGCCCGCCGACAGCGGGTTCCCCGGGAAGCCGCCGAGGAAGGCGATGTCGCCCGACTTGACGTACTTGTTCATGACCGCCGCCCATGCGCGGCCGGTCTTGCAGACGTTCTCGCCGACGACGGTCGTGTAGTTCACGCCAGGCCCGGCGACGTAGCCCCAGGCGTACGTCGCGACCGGGATGTGGGCCTTCTTCGCCTCCTTGAACGCGGGCAGGATCGCGTCGGCGTAGTCCGGATAGGTGACGATCGCGCTGACGTGCTGCGCGATCATCGCCCGGAAGTCGGCCAGAGCCTGGTTCGGGTCGGAATGCGCGGACCGGTAGATGATCTTGCCGATCGACTTGTACGTCAGCGCCTGGAGGATGAACTCCATCTTCGAGATGTGCCGGTAGACGTTCTCGCCGAACGGCTCGACGTAGGCGACGGTCAGCTTGCCTCCCGTCCCGGTCCTGCAGCCGTCGTTGTTCCAGCACTTCAGCGCGAGGTTGTAGTTGACCTTCTTGCTCGCACGGCCGAAGGCGGCCAGCGCGATGTTGCGCGCCATACCGCGGGGCGGCAGGAGCTTGGCGTCGAAGAGCGTCTTCTTGAGGATGGCGGGGTTCGCCTTGTACACCTCGCCGTAGCCGCCCTTCGTCTTTGCGCTCGCCGACCCCGCCGACCGCTTGCTGCTCGTGCCGCCGAAGGCGGTCGCAGCGATGACGAGCGCCACGGCCAGCAGTGCGACCCCGAGGCCGAGCGCCCATCGCCTCCTCTCACTCACCTTTGGTACCTCCATCGTCGTTCCTCCTTTCGCTTTCTCAACTCGTGCTTTCGTTTACCGGGGCGATATTCGTAGGCGCTGCCCTGGGCCGCAGGAGCCGGCCGAGGAGCGATGCGATCCTGTCACCCGAGATCAACATCCCGACGATGATCGCGGCGCCGAAGACGATGAACTGCCACCCGATCGCGATGCCGAGGATCAGGAGCATCTGGTTGAGGAGCGTCAGCGCGAGCGCCGCCATCCACGTCGAGGTCGCGCTTGCCAGCCCGCCCGAGAGCGACGCCCCCGCGATGACGACCGCTGCGATCGGCGCGAGCAGGTAGGCGGCGCCGAACGCCGGGTCGACGCTGATGCGCACGCCCGCGAGCAGCACCGCAGCGGTGGCATAGAGCAGGCCCGCGGCCGTGTACGCGAACACGACGTAGGCCCGGACGTGCACGCCGGCCATCCACGCGGCTCTGGGGTTCGCGCCCACCGCCTGGAAGCGCCGGCCGGCTGCCGTGTAGCGGAGCAGCAGCGCGACGAGAAGCGTGATCGCCGCGCCGGTCCAGAAGACGAGGCTGATGATCCCGACGGGCCGGTTCTGCGCGAAGTCCGACAGCCGCGACGGCACCTCGGACTCCGCCAGCCCCTTGGAGTACCTCAGCCCCTCGGCGTAGACGATCTGCCCCACCGCGAGGGTGACGATCAGCGGGTTCAGCTGCAGGATGCCGACGAGGAGCCCGTTGACCAGGCCAACGAGCACTCCCAGGCCGAGGCAGGCGAGGATCCCGATCCACAGGCGGTTGTTCGAGTGGTTGCCCACGCCGACGATGAGGTAGCCGCCGAGGAACATCACGCCCGGAGTCGAGAGGTCGATTCCGGCGTGCATGATCACGAGCATCTGGCCGAGCGCCGCGATGGCGAGGACCGTCATGTACGGCAGGACGAAGGCCCACGAGGTGCTCTGCAGCGCCGCGGGCGCGATGATCGCAGCGACCACGACGAGCACTCCGGTCGCGATCCAGACCGGCATGAAGCGCGCTCCGACCAGCGCCTCAGTGAGCAACGAGGTCATGCGGCTGCCTTTGTGCAGCGCAAGGCCCTCGGTGCTTTCGTGCGCGTTCACCCGCTCCTTTGAGGGGTAGCCCCGAACAGGCGTGCATTCTTGTCACGCGCGACGGAAAGTGTCAACCATCACCGAACGGAAATCCTGAGATGGGTCGGAGCGTTTACCCCTGCTTCACGCTCGCGGTCGCATCCGACCGCGCGTTGACTGGTCCGTCGGCGTGCGTTTATGCTCGCTGCACATGCGTCGGCCTAAGACCGCGCAGTCCGTATCACGCAAGCCAAGGAGAAGAGGGTCATGAGCTCGCAACGCCTTTTGATCCGCAACGGCTTCGTCGTCTCGATGGATCCCGACGTCGGCGACATCCCGAACGGCGATGTCCTCGTCGAGGATGGCGCGATCGTCGAAGTCGGACGCGGCCTCGGAGCCTCCGAGGCGGAAGAGATCGACGCGACCGGGATGATCGTCATGCCGGGCTTCGTCGACACACACCGGCACACGTGGCAGACGCCCGTCCGCGGCGTCCTCCCGAGCTGCACGCTCGACCACTACTTCGCGGTCATGCTCGGCCAGGTCGGCGGCTTCTACCGCCCGGAGGACGTGCACATCGGCGACTACGCCGGCGCGCTCGAGGCTCTCAACGCGGGCGTCACGACGCTGCTCGACTGGTCGCACATCAGCAACACGCCCGACCACTCGGACGCGGCCATCCAGGGGCTGAAGGATGCCGGCATCCGCGCCGTCTACGCGCACGGCATGCCGACCGGCGGCGAGTGGTGGATGCTGAGCGAGCTGAACCATCCCGAGGACATCCGGCGGATCCGCGAGACGTACTTCTCGTCGGACGACGGCCTCCTCACCCTCGCCATGGCCGCGCGTCAGCCCGGCAACGTGAACGCCGATGTCGCGAAGCACGACTGGGCGCTCGCGCGCGAGCTCGGAATCCTGATCAGCGTCCACGTCGGGATGCGACTCCACAACCTGCACTACACCCCGGTGAAGGACATGCACGACCTCGGTCTGATGGGCCCGGACGTCTGCTACATCCACATGACCGACCTGACGGACGAGGAGCTCGACTGGATCGCCGAGACCGGCGGGAAGGCGTCGATCGCGCCCTACGTCGAGATGCTGATGGGCCACGGCCCGCCGCCGACGGGGAAGATGCTCGCCCGGGGGGTCCGTCCGTCGCTCAGCGTCGACGTCGTCTCGAGCGTTCCCGGCGAAATGTTCACGCAGATGCGGACGGCTCTGGCCTACGACCGGATCCTCGAGTTCACCGACACGCCGGACATCGCGTTCGCGCCGAAGATCACGCACAAGGACGTGCTCGAGTTCGCAACGATCGACGGCGCGCGATCGATCATGCTCGAGGACAAGGTCGGCTCGCTCACGCCCGGCAAGCAGGCGGATATCGTCCTCCTGAAGACCAAGGCGATCAACACGGCGCCGATGGTCGACCCGATCGGCACGATCGTCGTCTTCTCCGACACGTCCAACGTCGACTCGGTGTTCGTCGCCGGGCGCGCCGTCAAGCGAAACGGCGAGCTCGTCGGCGTCGACCTCGACAATGTGTTCCAGAAACTCGACGAGTCGAGGAACCACATCCTGTCGGCGGGTGAGCTGCTGCCGGACTGGGCGGCAGAGCCCGTGGCGGCCGTATAGACCGGATGGCGACAGGCAGCGTCGTCATCGTCGGCGCCACGCAGGGCCTCGGCCGCGAGGTTGCGCAGTCGTATGCCGACGACGGCCGCGAAGTGGTCGTGACCGGAAGGGACCAGGCCCGCGCGGACGCCGCCGCGAAGGAGATCGGCGGGAAGACCCGCGGCATCGGATTCGATCTCGCCGATCCGCACACGATCGCGGAGCGCCTCGCGGACGTGGGCGACGTCGACTATCTCGTGCTCGCCGCGATCGAGCGCGACACGAACAAGGTGGAGGAGTACGACATCGACGCGGCGCTGCGGCTGGCCACGCTCAAGCTCGTCGGGTACACCGAGGTGATCCATTCGCTGCTCCCGGGACTCGGGGACGATTCGGCGATTCTCATCTTCGGAGGGCTCGCCCGCGACCGGCCCTATCCCGGCTCGACGACCGTCACGGCCGTCAACGGCGCGGTGACGAGCATGGTCCGGACGCTCGTGATCGAGCTCGCGCCGAGGCGCGTCAACGCGCTGCATCCGGCGATCGTCGGCGACAGCCCGCAGTGGGTCGACATGCCGGCGGAGCGCCGCGACGCGCTGATCCAGCGAACGCCGATCGGGCGCCTCGTGACGATGGCCGAGGTCGTGACCGCATCGCGGTTCCTGCTCGAGAACGAGGCGATCAACGGCCTCAACCTCGTGGTCGACGGCGGCTGGATGTGCATGTGACGCGGTCGGCGGTGCCTGCGCTCGCGGCGGAAGAAGTGAGGGGCCCGCTCTCGCGGGCCCCTCGTGTCACGCGTTGTGCGGTAGTGAGCTAGCTCAGCTAACCACCCGCACGCGCACGGCCTTGACCCGCTTGGTAATGCGCAGGTTCTTGACCTTGACGCGCTTGTTCGTCTTGACCGCCCGGAGGGCGTTCGTGATGACGTGACCCTTGGCGTTGATCAGGCGAACCCGGATCTGCGCCGTCGGCTTGGCCGAGTGGATCTTCACCATCAGGACACGGCCCTTCGCCGTCATGACGACCTGCACCGAGACCACGGAGGCCTTGGCGCTGGCCTTCGGCTGGGCTTTCCCGGCCGGCGGTGTGCTCTTGGGGCCGCCGGAACCGCCGCCGCCCGGCGTCGCCGGTCGGCAGGGCCCAGCAGTGCTGCTGGCCGCCCCGGAGACGATGCAGGTGTCTCGCAGGAGCTTCTCCCCTGCGAAGTACGCCTGAACGTCGATGAAGCTACCGATCAGCGTCGCAGGCGTCTCGACGGACACCGAAGCAGCCGCTGTGTCGGTTCCGCCGCTGAGCTCTACGCAGTACCCGTTCGGATGCGCGGAACTCCCACCGACGTTGTACCAGACGTTGTCCGGCTCACGGCTGAAGCACACCTTCTCCCCGTTGAAGACGTCGCCGTTGCCCGCGATGTCCCGAGCGGTCGCCGTGCAGATGTACGCGACGGCGCTGGAGACGTTGTTCTTGCGGACGCAGGAGACGGTCTTGCGGAACAGGTTGGTGATGTTCTTCGTGATGGTCCCCGTCACCGGGAAGTCCTTGGCGACAGGCTGGAACGGATAGCGAGCGGCAGCGGTGATGGTCTGCGCTCCGAGGTTGACGCCCTCGAGGTCGCAGCCGCCGTTGTCGTCCACGAATCCCACCGTGGTGCCGAAGTTGTCGTTGTCGACGCCCGGCTGCCACTGGGCCCGGACCTCGCCGTGCTCGTCTGTGAACTCGACGATTCTGGTCGGGAACCCGTTCGTCTGCCGGTAGATCGGATTGTACTCCTGCGTCGTGAGCAGGCAGTTCGTGTTCTGGCTCTCGTTCTGGACGAGGGTCTGCGCGATCTGCCAGTAGTGATACAAGCCGTACCACCCGTAGCCCGGGAAGTTGTTGGGCTGGCCAGTGTTGTCGGAGTAGACCGGCCCGTCCGTCCCGGACGCGGCACCCCACGGATCCCGCGAGGTCGCCGGGATGGACGTGCTGTAGTACGGCGCGTACAGGTTGTGCGCTGCGTTCGTGACACCGAACTCGAACGGGCACGCCTTCGGCGCGAGCCGGTTGTACACGCACGACTTGTCCGACAGATCCGAGTAGTCGACGAAGCCGCCCATGCCGCCGCTGCTGTTGAAGACGATCTTCAACGAAGGCATGGGTGCGTCGAACGAGTTCAGGTTGCCGTCGCTAAGCAGCGTGTCGGAGTAGCTCGGGTCGAACGGACCGACACCGGTACCGTTGTCGCCGAAGACCCGCGAGAACGGCTTGCCACTGCCCATCCCGGGCCCGTTGCAGTTGTCGACCTGGTCGATCGTGGTCGACGGCGTCGTGGGATTGCAGAAGCCCGCGACATGGATGTCCGGGTTGCCGCCGTCCCCACCGGGGCCTGACGAGTCGTGGATGTCCCAGTACGAGGACGCCGGGAGCGCGTTCAGGCCTCCCAGGTTCTGGTCGGTCGTGGCCATCGCGCCCGCCCACCGTGCCCAGTCGTTCGGCATGGTCAGGCTGGCCGGAAGGCCGTAGTCCGCCTGGAACTCGCTGTTCAGCGGGATCGAACCGGTCACCTGGACGTTCACCGAGTTGCCCGGCTCAGCGCCGGCGTTCTCGGTGACCGATCCAGCGTTGGTCATCCTCGAAGAGGCGATCCCCATCCAGCCGACCATGAAGTCGTGCTGGCCCAGGATCACGCCCTTCTTGCTGACCGTGAGCTTGATGATCACGATCCCGGCCTTGTTCGAGATGAAGGTGCCCCTGATACAGGGCCTCTCCGTCGTTCGATCGAAGAAGACCGAGGCCGAGTTCATAACAGCCTTCGGACCGTCGAACGAGTTCTCCTGCGGTCCGCTGTACGCGAAGATCTGCATGCTCACGTCGGTGCCCCAGAAGAAGCCGCCGTTGGTTTGCAGCGATGGAGCTCCGCTGCTCAAGTCCTTGAAGTCGGACTCGCACTTGACCAGGCGCACCTCTTCGCCGCGCCAGGCCAGGTACGGCACGTTCGTCTCTTGCGGGTTGAATACCGGACTGTTTGCCGGTAGCCCGCCTCCCTGTGCTGCCGCCGAGGCCGCCAGCAGCCCGGCGGACACCAGCATCAGCACAAAGGCAACAAGACTCACCCGGAGTCTCGTAAAACCACTCTTACCTGTCATTTGCTCCCCCTCCGCAGTTTCATAACTTCGTTTTCTTTCTTTCTCAGTCTCGTGACGTGACCCCCCGTCCTCCTTTCTCGGCAGTGGCCGTGGCGTTTAAGCGTTTCTACACCGTTTCGGGGTGACTTGCAACAAATGACGCCTGACCAAAAGGGCAGGGTATTTCCAAAAAAAATGGGGCAAGGGTTGTCGGTTGTGCCAACGCCACTCGCGTCGATGAAGCGCCCGAGCGTAGGACGTCTCAGACTACGACGAGCGTTCGACGGGGACGCCTGAGAGCCCGTGCTCGAACAGGTACCGCGCCGCCTGCGTGCGGTTCGACACACCGAGCTTCCGGTACGCGTTGACGAGGTGGAACTTCACCGTCCACTTCGTGACCCCGAGGCGCTCCGCGATCTGTGGGTTGGTGTAACCGTGAGCGACGAGATGGATGATCTCCAGCTCGCGCGCCGTCAGAGCGGGCTGCCTCCGCCCGACGTTCCCGTTTGCCTCATGCGCGCGAGGCTTTCGCTTCTCTCCCACAAGGCAGTCGTGGACGGTCTCGGTGACCTCGGAGGCATGCGCCGTCTTCGGCAGATAGGCGTCCGCCCCAGCCGTCACGGCCGCGTTGAGATGGAGCGGATCGTGATGCGTCGAGAAGGCGACGATCCGCAGGCCCGGCGCTCGCTCACGCGCGCGACGAAGGCACTCGACGCCACCCATCTTCGAGCTCCACAATTCCAGCGAGACGAGCAGGGCGTCCGGCTTCTCCGAATCCACCAGCTTCAGCGCCGCTTCCGGCGACGTCGCTTTCCCGATCACCCGGATCGCCGTCGAGGAGAGGATGTCCTCGAGCGCGTCCATCCAGATCGGATGCTCGTCGAGGAGCACGACGGCGCCTCCCACTCTCTGCTCAGCATGGGACTCCTGGACTGTCGAGCGCATTGCCACGCTGCTGGTAACTCTCCCCCTCGTCTCCCCTGAATACAAAGCATTGAGTCAGGCCCGCCTGTTCGATATCCCTCGATCGAGGGAATCCCACCCGTCAGATGCGCTAAGGTCGGGTGCCGGTGCGCCGACACGTCCTCGTCCTCGCCGCCGTCGGAGCAGCCGGACTGGCGCTACTGCTCTCTTCGGCCGCGGCCGCCCGACCCGGAGTCAAGCTCACGGCGACTCCACCTCTGGTCACCTCGGGGACGACGGCCACTTTCAGGTGGACTGCCCGCCCCGGGACGCGTCGCACGCGCTGCCGCCTGCGCTGGCAGGCTCTTCCGGGGACAGGGGACAAAGCGTCCTCCATCGCGCGTGCGCGGGCGAAGCTCAGGCGGTGTCGCTCGCCCAAGACGTGGAGCAAGCTCGTCCCCGGCCGCTACACCTTCGTGCTGATCGCCTACGGGCGCCGTCACAAGAGCACACGAACGCACTACAGCTGGAAGGTCGTTCCACTATCGGGGCCGGGCTCGCCACCGCCGCCGCCGCCGCCACCACCACCGCCACCTCCGGGGACGAGTTGCGCGACGGCGCCGTACAGGTACCTGAAGCCCGTGCATCCCGGGGTCAACGGCGACGAGCAGCAGTTCGTGAACCTCGTCAACCAGGCGCGGGGGTCGCTCGGTCTCCCGTCGCTGGCCGTCAACTCGAAACTGAGCCTTGCCGCCGACAGTCACTCCTACTGGCAGGACTCGGCCTTGAACCTCGGGCTCTCGCACACCGGCTGCAACGGAAGCGACCCCTTCCAGCGCATGTCGGACGCCGGGTACTCGGGGGTGTACGAAGGCGAGGTCACGCTCGTGAGCTACCCGCCCGCCTCGGCGCAGACGGCGTTCAACATGTTCAAGGGCAGTCCCGGGCACTGGGCCCTGCTGACGAGCCCCGACTTCACGCAGATCGGCGTCGGCGAGAGCGCGTACCACTGGACCGGCGACCTCGGGTAGCCGGCGCCGGGCCAACCCGGGTTTCTCGCGCGAAAACGTCGTAATTTGCGGGAAGTTGACCTATACTCGCCGCAGTGCGCGTGTCTCGCGCGCGAGGGTCCATATCGGAGGGGATTGCGTTGCGGGTCGATGACACAAGCGCCGGAGGGCGGCTCCGCGGTCGTCGGAGAAACGCCGTGTTGGGCGTGCTCGCCGCCGCCGTCGCCCTGATCGTCTTCCCGGCGCTCTCCGGAGCGGACGCGACCAACCCGCCGGTCGTGACGACCGATCCGGCCACAGTGGTGACGAACACGAGCGCGAAGCTCAACGGGACGGTCGATCCCAACGACCCGGACAACGGCGCGAGCTACACGTTCTCCTGGGGCCCGACGACCGCGTACGGAACCAACGTGAACGGCACCACCAGCCCGGGAACGACCGCTCAGTCGGTCTCGACGACGCTCAGCGGTCTTACGCCGGCAACGACCTACCACTACATGCTGTGCGCGACCAACGCGCCCAACCCGCCCGGCGGCACGGCGTGCGGCAGCGATCAGTCCTTCACGACGCCCGATGCGCCCGCGGTTGCCGCAGGCGCCGCGACCGGCGTCACGGCGAGCGGAGCGACCCTCCCGGGGACGGTCAACCCGAACGGCGCCACCACCTCTGCCGCCTTCAGGTACGGAACCGGCTGTTCTGGGCCCGCCTGGACGACGGGCTGCTCTTCGGTGTCGGCATCGCCGAGCCCGGGCTCGGGGAGATCGCCGGTGAGCGTCTCCGCGACGCTCAGCGCGCTCGCGGCGGGGGCCACCTTCCACTACACCCTCTGCGGCACGAACGCGTACGGCACGAACTGCGATCCGACTGACCACACGTTCGTGACCAACCAGCCCCCGACGGCGGTGCTGAAGGAGAATCCGGCGAGCACGGCCGAGCGGCAGGTGTCGTTCGACGGATCGCAGAGCAGCGATCCGGACGGCTCGATCCAGTCGTGGACGCTGAGCTTCGGGGACGGCACGAACTCCGGACTCGTGTCGGGCGCCCCCGGGAAAGACATTCAACACACGTACCCGAGCGCAGGGTCCTACACGGCGTCCCTGACGGTGAAGGACGACGACGGCGCGACGTCGGCCCCGAGCGCGATCACTGTGGTCGTGCCCTCGATCACCATCGCCGACGCCGCCAGTGTCACCGAAGGCCAGACGGCGAACTTCGTCGTCACCCTGTCCGCGGTGAGCGGGCACGCGGTGACCGTCGACTACACGACGGTCGACGGAACCGGCGCGGCGGCCGCGAAGGCCCCCGGCGACTACACGATCACGAAGGGGACGCTGACGATCCAGGCCGGACAGTGCGGCCCGAGCTCCACCGCCTGCCAGATCAGCGTGCCGACGATCGACGACTCGCTCTACGAGAACAACGAGACGTTCACGGTCAAGCTCTCCAACCCGACCGGCGCGGCGATCGGCGACGACACGGCGACCGGGACAATCATCGACAACGACCAGGCGCCGGCCGTCGTGATCGCCAACAATGCGCGCCTCGAGGGCGACGGCGGCTCGACGGTCAACAGCAACCAGACATGGACTAGCGGCGGGAACCTGACGCTCGGCAACGCGAGTGGACTCGTCTCGGCGCCGGGAGACTCGTTCTATCTCAGCACCCCCGGCTCGACGTCGACTGCTCCGGCCGGCCCGTACGTCTTCACCGGCGTAACCGGCAACACGCTGACGGGCATCTCTCCGGGCGGGGTTGCGCTTGCCGGGCAGCTGGCCTTCCAGCCGGTTCCGCTGACCTTCACGGTCGCGCTCTGCAAGGTCCCGGACTCCATCACGGTCGACCAGTGCTTCCAGAACCAGATCACGAGTGGCAGGACGACCACCGTGCAGTTCACGACCGTCAACGGGGTCAGTGGAGACGCGCACGTGCCGGTGATCTCGGGCCAGGACTACGTTGCGAAGTGCAGCGTCACCAGCACGACGTGTGCCGGCCCCCTCAGCCCGGCGATCACGATCAGTCCCGGCCAGTCCACGGCCACCGTGACCGCCTCGGTGATTCCCAACACCGTCCAGCAGGACTCGCTTCGCTGGTTCTTCCTGAAACTCGTCAGCGCCACCAACGCGTTAGTCCTCGGGGGGAACCTCGGCACCGGCGACATCATCGACGACGACGCCGCGAATCCTCCGAACGCGACGACGGGCGACCCGACCGCGATCGGGAGCACGCAGGCCACGGTTGGCGCCACCGTCAACCCGAAGGGAGAGGCGACGACGGCCTACGTCGAGTACGGAACCTCCATCTCGTACGGAAGCCAGACGGCCTCGCAGGCCCTTCCGGCCGACGGTAGCGATCACGTCCTGTCGTTCAACCTCACGGGGCTTCTGCGGGGCACCACGTATCACTACCGGGTCGTCGCGACGCACGACGCCACGCACGCAACCGGGTATGGCGACGACAAGACGTTCACCACGACTGCGCCGGCGCCGACCGCTAAGACCGGCATCGCGGACCCGGTGGACGTCCACACCGCAACCGTCCACGGTGCCGTCAACCCACATGGGACCGCGACGACGGCGTTCGTGGAGTACGGGAAGACGGCCAAGTACGGGTTGCGAACCGCGGCGACAAACGCCGGCGCAGGAGCCGTCGATACCCCCGTGACGTTCGATCTCACGGGCCTGGCCGCCAACACCGTCTACCACTACCGGCTGGTCGCGGCCCACGGCGGGACGAAAGCGTACGGAGGCGACAGGACCTTCCAGACGAAGCCGGTGCAGAAGCCGATGCGCGTCTCGTTCGCGAGCCGCAAGCCCGTCACGGTGACTGCGACAGGCCTCGTTCCGCTGGCACTTCGCTGCACGGGGAACGTCAAGAAGCGCTGCTCGGGCTCGATCTTCCTCCGTGTCGGCAAGCGTGCCGCAGGAAAGAAGTCGTTCAAGCTGCTCCCGAACCGGCGGACCGTCGTGCGCGTCCGGCTCACGCCCGGCGTCCTCAGCCTTCTCAAGAGCAGGAAGAGACTGATGCTGGACGTCACGATCACGATGCCCGACGGAGTGGAGGGCGTGCAGCTCCTCTCGGCCTCGATCAAGATCCTCGCTCCCGGAACGCATCCGGCAGCGCACGCGGCGCCGGCCGGTAGCGTCGTCCGGTGCAATACCCGGGTCTACAAGAACGGGCCGGTCTATGTCACCTCGGCGCGAAACCTCACCTGTGGGGCAGCCGCAAGAGAGCAGCGCCGCTACAAGTGGACGGGCAAGAACACGTCGTTCCGTACGCCTGGCGGGTACCGGTGCGCGCCCTTTGGCCGCGGCGCGGTCGGCTACCAGATCCGCTGCGCCAATGGCGTCCGCGCCTACCGAATCGAGTTCCCGGACTGAGCAAAACGCCCAACGGGGAACATCGTTCAGGCGTGAAGAAGTGGGGAAGGACCTGCACTGGCATGACACCGGCGACGACTGCTAGGCAGTTGGGGGACGAGCCCTATGCCCCCGTTGTGGCAGTAAGTGTGCCCGCCGCGGAAAAAAAGGCAGACGAGCACATCGCTGCCCCCAAAGCTCAACCCGCCGTCGCCGTAACGCTTGACGCTCATGATCTCGAGCGCTGCGAGAACTGTGCCTTTCGCCGAACCCCTGCAAACACAGCGGTTTCTATGTGACCTTCTACCGGCGGCACCGTTCTCTACAATCCCGGTAGAGATGAAGGAAAGCGAGGCCAAGCGACGGCCCCGAGCCGCTGCGAGGCGATGAACGCCCGCGGCGAGCAATGCGGCAAGCGTGCGGTCCGGGGTCGCTTCTGTCTCGTCCATGCTGGCGCCCAGGACATGGTCGCGCTCGGCCGCAAGGGCGGTACCGCTCGCCGCTGACGCGCCTGCGTAAAGCAGCGGATGACGACCTGCGCGAGCAGGCGCGCGAGGTTCTCGCCAAGGCGCTGCGAGGCGAGGAAGTACCGAAGGCTGCGCCTGACAGCGCACGCTCCCTGATCAGCTACAGAGCCGACGCCCCGCCGGCGGCCGGCGAACGCCCGCACCAGACAGGGTCGGGGAAGCCGGTCGTCCTCGCCGACCTATTCCGCGTGGCGATTGAGTGCGGCATCGTCACGGCTGAGCGCGGCGGGGTGATCCTGGCCGGCGGCGAGCGGATCACGGCAACGCGCGACCCCCTCCCCCGTCGGAAAGAACGCACGCGCCTCTCGATCTGGGTGCCCTAGCCTTCAGCAGGCAGACAGGTAGATGTCCTCGAACGCACCGCTATAGCCAGAGAACCCTGTGCAGAGCGCGTCTAGCTCGCCCATCGCGTCTTGCACGTCGCTTATGCGCGAGAGACTCGGCGTCGAGGGCGAGCCCTACCCGATTTTCGGCGCCTTCAGCGTGAAGCTTAGTCGGGGCCGCCTACCGGCTGGCATAGAGGCTGGCCTTGGACCGGCCTGCGGCGATCGATCCTCGTTCCGTCGCCGAGCTTGCCGTACTGGTTGGAGCCCCAGCACTCGACCCCGCCGGCGCTCGTGAGCACGCAGCTGTCTGCGAAGCCGGCGGAGATCGCGGTCACCCCGCTCGCAAGCCCGGCGACCGCGACCGGCGTGTGGCGGTCGGTCGTCGTCCCGTCGCCGAGCTCGCCGTAGGTGTTCGAGCCCCAGCACTTCACCTGGCCTGCGGTTGTGAGCGCGCAGGTGTGGTAGAAGCCCGCAGCGATCGCGGCGACGCCGCTTGAAAGTCCGGAGACGGCGACCGGCGTGTGGCGGTCAGTCGTCGTTCCGTCGCCGAGCTGGCCTTCCTCGTTGTTACCCCAACACTTGACCCCGCCCGCGCTCGTGAGCGCGCAGGTGTGGACCCAGCCGGCGGAGATCGCGGCGACGCCGCTTGAAAGCCCGGAGACGGCGACCGGCGTCGTGCGATTGGCCGTCGTCCCATCGCCGAGCTGGCCGACGTGGTTCCAGCCCCAGCACTTGACCGCGCCGGCGCCGGTGAGCGCGCAGGAGTCGGCGTCGCCGGTGGAGATCGCGGTCACGCCGCTTGTGAGTCCATGGACCGCGAACGGCTCAAGAGGAGGGAGGAGATCGGATGGCAGCGTCTAGCGCCGGAGCTGGCGTTCCGTAGTTTCGTGCGGGCCGGGTCGTGGGGAAGCCGTCCTGGGCGTTCGGCTCGTCGCCCGGCCCATCCTCACGGCGAAGCACGTTCGTCTCGATCGCCGCGGAACCCGTCGAGACGCCTAGCCAAGTTCTTTGCGATAACGGCGGCAGAACCACATGAACATCGATCTCGGATAGAACGGTCCGGGGTCAGTGTGTTCGCCGCCGAAGGCCTTGCTGCACTCTCGGTGCGTTGTGATCCCTGGCTTGCCCGCCTTCAGTCCCTTCGCGTCTACGAACTGCACCGGAATGTCGAACTGCTTGCAGTGCACCGCGGCCTTGTATGCGGCACGGCGGATCGTGTTGATGTGACGCTTCCAGATGGCCGTGCTCCATTTGGCGAAGCCGGCCTGCTCGATGTGAAAGCCCTTCTCGTTTGCGCCCGGAGCGGCCCAGGGGATGTCCTCATTTGCGAGACAGCGGTAGCACTGGTTGTCATCGACGCAGAGGTGAGCGGAACCGCCCGACTTCGGATTCTGGAACCAGGCTGCGGCTGCCCGCCCAGTCGCAGCTTCCTCGTCGTGCAGGACAACCCAGATGATCTCGCTCAGCTTGCGCGTGCCCGAGCTATGAGCGGCCTTGTAGAACTCCCGGCTGCAGGGTCTCGCGAGCGGAGTCACGGGACAAGTCTCGCCGAGAAGGACGACCGCCAGAAATGGGTCGGCTGCCGCACGGCCCATTCGAGAGCAACCTACTGGGCGAGCGCTCGAGCACGAGAAACCTGCTCGTCGCCGAGGCGACGGCGAAGGAGATCGGCCGGATCAGCCTCCCCGAAGCGCTCGAGCTGACGGTGCTGATCGCCTACACAAGGATCCGCGCCGGAATTCGCGCGTAGCGGCCCGCTGGCTCAAGCGCTACCTCGAGGAGCGCTCCGAGGTGACGATCGCAGAGGCCGCAATGGCCGCGTCTTGTCTCGCGGCTCTCGTCGGCGACGGCCACGAGGAAGCGGCCCGGACGCTGCGTGGCATGGCCGAGAGGGCACCAGACGAGGATCATCGACTGGCACAGCCTCAAGGCCTACGCCAGCCGCGTGAGAAGCGAAATCGCGCCCCAGATGGCGAGGCCGAACAGGGCCAAAGCCAGGCTTTCTTCCACCAAAGACTGCCCTTCCTCGCGGTCGCCCAGCGACCGGGCGATGACCGCAAACGAGGTGAACAGCTTCATCTGATTCACCTCTCTCCGCAGTTTCGCCGCATGCAAGAGAGTTCGCCGCATACACACAGCGCAATCGTCGCGGCGCTTCAAAGGCTCCATCCCTCGTGCTGTGGTTCAGGTCTGTCCGTCGGTCTGGGCACTCCCGCCTCGTTCGCCGCGACGTGGCTCTTTCGTGACTTGGCCGCGCGCCGGCCCGGAAGTGCTGCCGGCCGGCCGCGCGCCGTGGGGCCGGCGGGGTCTCGCTTCTGTCTCCCCCGTTGGTCCTCTGACCGCCCAGAGCGTGTCCCGCGCCCGGCTCCTGCTGCAAATATACGACACTCTTCTTGGCCGATGACGCCGATTGCGCTCCTCGGAGCTTGACCCGGCGGCGGATGACCAAGGACCCTAGACTCTTGGAAACGCTTCTGCGGCCGTTTCCTTTGAGTGGGGGTAACAGCCGCAGTCGCCCTCCGCGGGGCGGCTACCACTCGCAACTCTCCCCCGGCGCCCCGCGGGGGGAAGCAGTATGTCTCGTTCCGCTTCGCCCATCTCGACGCTCGCGTGCCACGTCCGAAACGGCCACTAGGCAGGCACGCGGCTCGAGCGTAGGCTGCTTGGGCCGGGTTTGGGAGATGCGCCCTGCGCATTGCCTGCCGCTCCGCTGCGGAACCTCACCTGCGTGGCGGCCGCAGGAGAGCAGCGCCGCTACAAGTGGACGGGAAAGACCACGTTCCGTACTCCCGGGGGGTACCTGTGCACGCCCTCAAACGGCCCAGACGGCTCTCAGATCCGTTGCACGAAGGGCATTCGCGTCTACCGAATCAAGTTCGCGGGCTGACGAGAGGCCCAACGGCGAACAACGAGCGGCGGGGGTGGGATTCGAACCCACGGGCGCCGTTTCCGGCGCCAGCGGTTTTCAAGACCGCCCCATTCGTCCGCTCTGGCACCCCGCCGGGCACTCATTGTCGCAGCGCCCCGGCCAGAATGACCCGCGCTCACCCCTCCAAGTAACAGTCTGTTACTAAGTCGGTTGAGTCGCTGTAGCTCAGCCGCCGAGGCGGGGCGGGGCGCCGAACTGCGTCAGGACCTCGGGGACGGCGATTGCGCCGCCCTCGTCCTGGAAGTTCTCCATCAGCGCGATCAGCCAGCGGGCGGTCATCGCCGTCCCGTTCAGCGTGTGCACCGGCTCGAGCTTGCCGTCATGCCGGAAGCGGACGCCGAGCCGCCGCGCCTGGTAGTCGGTCGTGTTCGAGGTCGAGGAGATCTCGCGGTAGCGCTCCTGTCCCGGGAACCACGCCTCGATGTCGTACTTCTTCGCCGCCGAGGCGCCGAGGTCGCCCGCCGCCACGTTCACGACGCGGTAGGGGTAGCCGAGCTCCTGGACGAGCTCCTCCTCGACGGCGAGCAGCGCGTCGTGCTCCTCGGCCGAGCGCTCCGGCTCGCAGAAGACGAACATCTCGACCTTGTCGAATTGGTGCACTCGGAACATCCCGCGCGTGTCCTTGCCGGCGGCGCCCGACTCGCGGCGGAAGTTCGTCGAGTAGCCGGCGTACCGGCGCGGCAGCCCGTCGAGCTCCTCGCCCGTGTGGAAGCTCGCGAGACCGACCTCCGAGGTTCCCGTGAGGAAGAGCTCGTCGCGCTCGACGCGGTAGATGTTGACCTCGTCGGTCGGCAGGAACCCCGTGCCGTACATCGCC
Organism: uncultured Actinomycetes bacterium; assembly: GCA_963716865.1. Lineage (GTDB taxonomy): Bacteria > Actinomycetota > Thermoleophilia > Gaiellales > Gaiellaceae > AC-32. The sequence continues at coordinate 471,084 of CAVQUF010000004.1, read as the reverse complement.
TCCTCGCGGACGAGCACGGGCGGCAGGACCGGGACGAAGCCCTTCGCCACGACCCGGTCGAGCGCGAAGCGGTAGAGGGCGAGCTCGACCAGCGCCGCCTCGCCCACGCGGTAGGCGAAACGCGACCCGGAGACCCGCGCAGCCCGCTCGAGGTCGATCCAGCCGTGGGGCGCCGAGAGGTCGAGATGGTCGCGCGGCTCGAAGCCGAACGACGGCGGCTCACCGACCCGCCTGAGCTCAACCGCGTCGTCCTCGGTCAGACCGTCCGGAACCGACGGGTCGGGCGGGTTCGGGACGCGGTCGAGCAGCTCCTGCCGCCTCTGCGCCGCCTGCTCGTGCTCGGACTCGACCTGCTGGAGCTTCGCCTTCAGCGCCTTGAGCTGCTCGAGCTGCTCCGGCGAGGGCTTGCCCTTTGTCTTCGTCTGCGCGCGGAGGTCGCTCGCCTCCGTCTCGAGCTCGCGCCAGCGCGCGTCCGCCTCGAGCAGCTCGTCGAAGACCCCGGCGGCGCCCTTGCGGGCGAGGGCGGCGCGGTAACCCTCGGGATCGGCCCGCGCGGCTCTGAGGTCGATCAACCCTTCGTCGTCAGGTAGGCGACGAGATCGGCGATCTGCTGCTGGGAAAGCTGGGCCCCGAAGTCGGGCATGATGTTCTGGTACCCCGACTCGACGTAGGCGCTCGGGTTCTCGATCGACTCGTGCGTGAAGTCGGCGAGCGAACCGCGGTTCGCCTTCTGCGCCAGCTCGGGGAGCTTGTCCAGGTCGGGGCCGGTCGTCGCGGTGGAACCCGCCGGCTTGAACGTATGGCAGCCGTCGCAGCCCTTGGACTTGAAGAGCGCTGCGCCGGCCGTCGCATTGCCGGGCGGCCCTGCTGTCGACTGGGTCGTCGTCGGCAGCGTCCCCACTACCGTCTCCGGAACCGGCGAGACGGTCTTGCCGCCGCCGCAGCCGGCGAGCAGAAGGAGCGAGACCCCTAGAAGCGGCGCAAGGCGGCGCATGCGTGGCGAGTCTAATCGAGCGGGCCGAGGCGCTCGCCGCTTCGCCCGAGCCACACCCAGAGCACGAGCCCGGAGAGCGCGCCCAGCCCGGCGATGTCGACCGGCGTGTCGTTCACGAGCAGCGAGACCGCGAGCGCAATGAGGAAGGCGTCGAGCACGGCAAGGCGGGGATGCCGGAACGCGAGCCAGGCGAGTGCGGCGAGGCCGGCCGTGAAGAGGAGCGCCGCGTGCCAGTTGGACGTGACCGAGATCGCCGAGAGGTGCAGCCGGTGGCCCAGGTCTCCGGCCACGGTGCCTGGGCCTCCCCCGACCGCCTTCGTGACGTGGCTCGAGCCACCGGTCGCGGAGTCGATCCCGACGAGCGCGAGGGCCGTCGCGGCGGCGATTCCGGTCACGACGGCGACGCGGGCGGGGCTCGGCCGCGTCTCGCGGAGCCGCAGTCCGAGCACCACGAATCCCGCGAGGTAGGAGATCAGGCCGCCGCCGTCCGCGCCGACCTGGCTCGCGGCGATTCCGGCCGCCAGGAACAGCGCGACGACAGGGAGCGCGCGACGGCCCACGAGGGCGCAGAGCACCAGTGCGGGCGCGAGCAGCATCGTCTCGACCTGGTTGTTCACCCCGTAGAAGCGCCCGCCGCCGTCGGGGCGCGGCCCGATCGCTGCGAGCGCGTTCCACTCCGGTCTGGCCCACATCACGGCGAACAGGAAGGCGAAGACGGCCGTCAGCCCGAGCGCGAGCCGAGCGCGTGGTCGCAGCAGGACGCCTCCGGCGAGCGAGAGCGCTCCCGCGGCGAGCGCGAGGGCGGTGACGACCTGCCACGGCCTCGTCACGCCGATCCCGCTGAGCGTGACCGCGACGACGAGGCAGACGGGCGTGGAGAGAAACGCAGCGCGGCCGAGCGAGGCCGACCGCAGGGCGAGCGCGAGCAGGCCGAACAGAGCGACGAGCCCGACGAGGACGAGCTGCGCCCCGGTACGCGACGCATGCGCGTGGTCGAGCCGGTGGTCGAGCCACCGGAGGTGCGCGAGCGGCGCGCTCGCGGAGCGCGATCCGATCCGCGGCTTCTTGCCCGCGGCGATCGCGAGCGCGGAGGGGGCGACGTCGCCGATCGCGACGAGCCCGTCCAGGCGCGTCGAGGTCGAGGTCAACAATCCGCGATAGCGGGGCCCGACCACCGCGATCGGATAGCGGACGACGTTGTGGCGCCTGCCCGGCGGCGGAAGGGCGACGTAGAACGTCGTTTGTCCCGGGCGGCTCGCGAGCGAGATCTGCCGCTTGCCGCCCGGGATGCCGCCGTGGACGCTCGCGTTGCCCATCTTCCCGCGGAGGAGCGAAGCGAGAGCTCCCTGCCGGCTGACGGTTGGCCCCGCGCCGACGACGAGGAGGCCGTGCGCGGCTCCTGGCGAAGTGAACACCGGGGAAGAGGCCGGCGCGACGATCACTGCCACGCGCTCGGAGGGCGCCGCGGCAGCGGTTCCTGCGAGCGCCGCGGCGAGTCCGAGCCCCAGGGCTACAATCCAGGTGGACCTACGCGCCTTCAAGGAGGGCGATTCTCGATGAAACGCAAGGCTTACGGACGGGACTTTGGCCTGACCGCACGGATGCTCCTGACGAGCTTCCTGCTCGGCCTGCTCTACGTCCTCTTCGCCGTCGTTCTCTTCTCCATCTTCAACGTCGGCCTCTACTTCGGGATCATCATCATCGGCGGGCTGGCGTTCTTCCAGTACTTCACCTCCGACAAGCTCGCCCTCCGCGCCTCGGGCGCGAAGATCGTCGGGCCCGACGAGGCGCCCGAGCTGCACGCGATGATCGAGCGCCTGTGCGGGATGGCAGACCTGCGCAAGCCGCGAGTCGCGATCGTGGACACGCCGGTCCCGAACGCCTTCGCGACCGGCCGCAACCAGAAGCGCGCGGTCGTCGCGGTCACGACAGGTCTCTGGGACCGGCTCGACGAGAAGGAGATCGAGGGCGTCCTCGCGCACGAGCTGACGCACATCGCCAACCGCGACGTGCTGGTCATGACCCTCGCGTCGTTCTTCGCGATGCTGGCCGGGCTGATGACCCGCATCGGCCTCTACAGCGGCTTTTTCGGGGGCTCGCGCGACAACAACAACGCGGTTCCCGTCTGGCTGATCGTCGCCGTCGTCTCGATCGTCACGTACGCGATCAGCTGGGTCCTGATCCGCACGCTCTCGCGCTACCGCGAGTACGCGGCCGACCGCGGCTCTGCTCTGATCACCGGCGCTCCCGAGTACCTGATGAGCGCGCTCCAGAAGATCTCGAGCCAGATGACGCTGATCCCGCAGAAGGACCTGCGCGAGGTCCAGGCGGTGAACGCGCTCTTCATCATCCCGGCGACTGTCAAGAAGGGCTTCTCGGAGCTGTTCATGGACCACCCGCCGCTCGAGAAGCGCCTCGCCGCCCTGGCCGAGATCGCCCGGGAGATGGGGCGTCCGGTTTCTTAGCCGCGTGGCTGGTGAATTCGATGGTGTCGAGCGGTCAGTTCCGACGGAGGCCCGGCAAAGCCGTGCCTCCTGATGACGGCGTCGCAAGCGACGCCTTCTGAGCTAGCCGTTGGGTCTCAGGGACGTTCTCTTCGGCCGGAGCAAGCTCAAGGATCCGGCCACCGACGACCGGCTGTTCGCGATCTCGACCGCGCGGATCACGCTCCAGTCCGACCTCGACCTGAAGCCCTCGGGCTCCGCGGGCGTCTGCTTCAAGCCGCTCTCGGCCGAGTCGTTCATCCGGGCAGAGAACGAACTCCAGGAGCTGCTGGACGCGGTCGCGAAGGAGGCGGGCTCGAAGGTCGAGCACAAGACCGACGACCTCGGCTTCGAGTGGCTGGTCGTCCACGACCAGGACTTCGAGGACCTGGTCACGACCGTCCACGTGGTCGCGTCCGAGCTGGAGGCTCGCGGCTTCGGGCCCCAGCTGCTCGCGGCCCTGTTCCCGTTCGACGGGAACTTCAAGGAGAAGCGGGTCTACTGGATCTACGGCTTCAAGCCGGGCGCGTTCTGGCCGTTCGTCCCGACCGGCGAGGGCCAGGAGCGGGACAACGCCGAGGAGCTCGAGCTGAAGGCGAAGATGGAGAAGGAGCTCCCCGTCGAGCAGGACCTGAGCCGCTGGTTCGGGCTGTTCGATGCACCTGTCTGAGAGGCTACGGAGCCGGCAAGTCCGGGATCAGGCCCTCGTCCTCGAACAGGCGGCGCGCCTCTTCGAGCGAGAGGTCGTCGGGCGGGATGATCGCCTCCGAGGCCGAGAGATCCTCGTCGGGGACGCGAACGCCGTTCGTGCGCACCGCCTCGGCCATGCGGCGCAGCAGCGCCGTGAGCTCGGCCTCGTCGCCGCGCTCGACCGCGGCGCCGGCCTGGTCGTCGATGTCGTTCAGGCCTTTCGCGACCTCGTCGTCCACCTCGAAGCGGCCCTCGTTCATCAGCCGCACGATCACTTCTTGAGCTCCTTCTGCGGCTCGCCGGAGCCGACCTCCGCCTTCATCGCGGCCAGCTCCTTGTCCACCTGAGACTGGGAGGCGAGCGCGCCGAGCTGGCGGTCGAGCTCGGTCTGGTCGGACGTGAAGTCCTCGAGCGCGCCGGAGGTGGTCAGCTCGTCGATCGCCGATGCGCGCGCCTGCATCTGCTCCGTCTTGTCCTTCGCGCGCTGGATCGCGAGCCCCGTGTCGGCCATCTCCTCGCCGATCCCGGTCGCCGCCTCGCCGATCTTCACCTGCGCCTCGGCGGCCGAGTACTGGGCCTTGATCGTCTCCTTCTGCGTGCGGAACGCCTCGACCTTGGCCGAGAGCGCCTTCTCGCTGGCCACGAGCTTCGCCTGCTGCTCCTCGAGCTGCTTCGCCTGCGTGTCGAGGCTCTGGAGCTGCTGCTGGAGTCCCGACTTGCGCTCGAGCGCCTGGCGGGCGAGATCCTCCCGATTGGCCGCCAGGGCCTCGCGGGCCTGCGAGTCGAGCTTGACGACGCTCTGCTCGAGCTGTGTCTCCTGGAGCTCCAGCCGCTTCTTGGCGGTGACGACGTCGGCGATCCCGCGCTTGACGTTCTGCAGCAGCTCGAGCTGGCGCTCGTACGAGTAGTCGAGCGTCTCCGCCGGGTCCTCGGCGTGGTCGAGCAGCTTCGAGATCTTCGCCTTGACGATCGCCGAAGCCCGTGACATGAGACCGGCCATCCGTCCTCCTCTCGGTCGGAACGTCTAGCCTAGCGTTGCCGTGATCGTCGAGCGGAGCATGCACCCGGAATGGCTGTCCAACGCGTACCTGATCGCGGACATGACCGGCGGGACCGGGGTCTTCGTCGACTCGGGCGCGCCGCTCCTGCCGCTCTTCGAGGCCGCCGACCTGCACGGCGTCAGGATCACGCACCTGCTCACGACGCACGCCGACCACGACCACATCGCCGGCGACGAGGAGATCGAGAGGGAGTACCGCATCCCGGTGGTCAAGGGCGATCTCGAGACGGGCGGCCTCTCGATCGAGGCGCTGAAGACGCCCGGGCACAAGGACGACCACCTCGCGTTCGTCTTCAACGGCGAGGCCGTCTGCTCCGGCGACGTGCTCTTCAAGGACGCGGTCGGCGGGGGAGATCTCGACCAGATCCGCCGCTCGGTGATGGACGTGCTGATGCAGCTGCCGGCCGAGATGCGCGTCCTTCCCGGCCACACCGACGAGACGACGATCGGGCGCGAGTGGGAGGAGAACCCGTTCATCCGCGTCTGGCGCGGCGCCGAGCCCGAGGGCACGGAGCGCGTGCGCGTGGGCGGCGAGGACGCGACCCTGATCGTGTGGTCGCCCGACTACGACGGCAACGGCAAGGCCTGGGTCCGGTTCGACGACGGCCGCGACGCCATCGTCGGCGGCTCGCGGGTGGAGCGCTAAGCTCGCGCCGTGGCGATCAAGCTCCACCGCTGCACGCAGCTCTGGGTCAAGTTCGGCGGACACCCGTGCTGGCGCGTCCAGAAGGCGCTCGACGAGGCGGGGGTCCAGTACGAGGTCGTGAAGATGCCCTGGGGCCGGTGGAATCGCGACGAGACGAAGCGAGAGGACCGGGCAGAGCTCGTACCCCTGGATCGAGTTCGAGGACGGCTCGATCTACCGCGAGCAGTCGAGCGACATGGCCGCGCGCGTGCGCGCGGGAACGCTGCAAGGCGCGCCCCGCACGCAGCCGCCCGCCGCGTGATCGTGCCGGACGAGATCGAGGAGTACGCGGAGGCGCACACGACACCGCCGTCCGAGCTGCTCGCCGCGCTGAGCGCCGAGACGCGGGCGACGCTGGCGTTCCCGCAGATGCTCGCGGGGGCGATCGAGGGCCGCTTCCTCGAGCTGCTCGTCTACGCGCTCGGCGCCAAGCGGGTGCTCGAGCTGGGCACGTTCAGCGGCTACTCGGCGCTCTCGATGGCCCTCGGCCTCCCCGAGGGCGGCCACATCGACACGTGCGAGGCGGACGAGGAGCACGCCGAGATCGCGCGCCGCTACATCGCCAGGAGCCCGTACGCCGACCGGATCACCGTCCATCCCGGGCCGGCCCTGGAGACGATCGAGCGGCTCGAGGGCGAGTTCGACTTCGTCTTCGTCGACGCCGACAAGCAGAACTACGTCAACTACTACGAGACGCTCCTGCCGCGCCTCGCGGCGCGAGGCCTGATGGCGTTCGACAACACCCTCTGGAGCGGGGCCGTCCTCGACAAGAAGGACGACTCGGAGAACACGCGCGCGATCAAGGAGCTGAACGACCGCCTCGCGAGCGATCCGCGGGTGACGGCGGTGCTGCTCACAGTGCGCGACGGCGTGACCCTGGTCCGGCGAAACGCGTAGAGACGCTCGCTAGACTGTGCCGCGCGCGGGGCTATAGCTCAGCTGGGAGAGCGCCTGGATCGCACCCAGGAGGTCGCCGGTTCGAGTCCGGCTAGCTCCATCGAGAAAGCCGCTGCAAACCGCAGCAATCTCTTTCACGCCTCATCGCCTGTCGTCTGCGAGTGACGCACTTCTGACCCACCTTGGTCGTGTCCACCACGAGTGCGAGGAACGCGCAGAGCGCGACGCCGGCTGCCACCAGGGTGAGGTTGTGCTCGCTGACCCGCTTGGGAACCTAGTCGAGCTGCTCGAGCGCCTCGCGTGGCGAGAGCACGGGGATCGCGTCTCTCAGTGCCAGCAGGTGCTCGTCACCCGAGACGACGTGCGCATGCTCGCGCGCGGCCAGCGCGATCAGATAGTCGTCGTCCGGATCCGTCGAATGCGCGGGCGGTGGCCCGGAGGGGTCCGGGACGAGCTCTCCGAGGTCGCGGAGCAGCCCGAGAAACTCGACCGCTCTCTCCTCGGGGATCCGGCGCCGCAGCTTCGGGTAGCCGAGTGTTCGTTCGAGCTCCGCAAGGAGCTGATCGCAGACGACCAGCTCGAGCTCGCCCTCGAGCCAGCGCTCGAGGAGGCGGGACGGCGCGCCGGCTCGGGAGAGGAGGGCCGAGACGAGGACGTTCGCGTCGAAGACGAAGCGCAACGGGCTAGGTGCGCCGCGTCTTGTGTTGCGCCTCGACCGCCAGCTTCATCGCCTCGTCCTCGCCGAGCCTTGCGCTCTCCCAGATCTGTTCGAGCAGATCGAACCCGAGGTCACGGCGGAGTGCCTCCTCGATCACCTCGCTGTCGCGCCGCCCCGTGCGGGCCGCCTTGACGCGAACGGCACGCATGACCCGCTCGTCGATGGTCACCGTGGTTCGATGCTTCGGCATCACCGCATCATAGCATCAAACACACGTGGTCAATAGAGGCCGGCTGCCTGGCGGGCGAAGGCCAGTGGCGTCGCGGCGGTGAGGTCGATCGCCGGCTCCACGTTGGAGTACGCCTGCACGTTGTCCCGGTAGACCGCCTTTGCGTCGAACTGCCTGAAGACGTCCCCGCCGTGCGGCGGGCACGGGCGCATGTGCTCGAGCGCGCCCGTCGCGGCGAAGCTGTTCGGGCCCTCGACGGCCGCGCCGGCCAGGACCGGTCTCGTGCCGTCCCGCGAGCCCACGATGTTCGCCACCTGGTGCTGCAGGCAGTGCGGGAACGTGCTCCCGTCGCCGACGATCAGCGATGTGCCCCAGGCGTTCGCGCCGAGGATGTTTCCCAGCCAGCGGCCGCTCCAGGGCGCATAGGCGTGCGTGCCGGTCAGCTCGTCGTACTCGCTGGCCGTGACGGAAAGGCCGGCTCCGTGGGCGGTCGTGTCCCAGGTCGCCCACGGGTAGCCGAACTGGAACGGATCCCTGGCCGCCGCGGCGAGCCCGCGCTGCACCTGCCTGCGCAGATCGCGGACGAGGCCCGCCCTGGTGATCGCCAGGCCACCCGGAGCGCCGAATCGGCGGATGGCCCGGGCGAGCTCGTAGTGGGCGAGCCCGCTGACGTCGTAGAGGTTGAGGGTGTCGGCCGCGTCATTCGGGCCGCGGATGTAGGCGCGGGCCCAGCGCGCGGCAGCCCGCAGGTAGTAGATCCCGTGCTCGTGCGGCAGGCCTGCAGGCGGCTGCCCCTGGCGCAGCGCGAGCGCGAGCTCCGTAGCGCCGAGCTCGAGGTCGTCCCGCCACTCCGTCTCGCCGTAGAAGTCGAACGGGATCACCGTCAGGAGCTTCTTCGGGTGGGTGTTCGCGAGGGCGAAGATGTGCTCCGCGTAGAAGGCACCGGTTCGCGTACGGCGGGTCGGCCTCGCGCCAGAGCCGGTAGCAGAGCGCGAACGCCGCCGCGTCGCGGCCGGCGAGATTCGGGCTGATCGGCGACCCGGGCGGCCCGGCCCGGAAGACGGGCCGGTGCCGGATGTAGCGGAACTGCGCGGCCGACGCGCCGTAGGTGTCGTCCTTCTGAGGGAGCCGCCAGATGTCGTGGTCTCCGGCGATCGAGTCGTTGCCGGAGCCGATCCCGACCTGGTAGTAGAGCGTGCGGGTCGAGTCGCGCCACATCCGCTCCAGCCAGTCGACGCCGAACCGGCCCTCGCGCTGGAAGTTCGAGCCTGGGGAGCCGCGGCCCAGCAGGTCCGGGAACCGGCGCGCGCCGGCGAGCAGCATGTCGACGGTGTAGCTCGTCGTCTCGACGAACTTCAGGTAGTCGCCCGCGTCCCACCAGCCTCCGGAGGCGTCGATGCGCCGGCCGAGCGGGTGGAGGTCGCCCTTGAAGTTGCCGTCCGAGTTGACTGCAGGCGTCGCGTAGGTCATCGCGCTCCGGTCGTTCAGATGCGCGGGCGCGCGCCGCAGCGGCGAGGGCACGTAGTCCGGGCCGTCCCGCTCGTTCCGGTAGAAGGCGAGCGCGTTCGCGAGGGCTCTCGCGTAGAGCTTCGACGCGGGCGCGACGCGAAACGGGGGCGAGGTGGCGCCCGCACGGCCCTGCACGGAGATCGTGTACGTGCCCGGCTGCCGGACGGCTCCGAAGTCGAGCGCGTAGACGAACGGGAAGCGACGGCTCCACCGTCCGCGGCTGTGCCCGACGCGGCCGCGTAGGACCGTCGAGCCGCCGGGACTCTTGACGCTGAACGCGGCGCCCGACGCGTTCGACGGCGAGAGCAGGTACGCCCGCTTCGGCGTTCCCGCCGGATAGCCGACCTGGTTGACGCGCACGAAGGCGGGCTGCGTCGCAGCGCTCCCGTGCGCCACGGTCGAACCGATCGCCGCGAGCACGGAGGCGGCAATCGAAAACGCTACGGGCAATCGGCGGGCTCGCACGGCGGATCCGGGCTGGAGTCGATCATAGGCCGCCCGAGGGCTCAGTGGGCGTGGGCTTCGAGCCACCCGCCGCATGCGACCATGGCTCAATGCTCGGGCTCGCTCCCTCGTATGCCGTCCTCTGTTTCGTGCAGGGAGCGCTCGTGTTGGCGCAGCCACGTGAGCTGCGCCTCGTCCGAAACCGCGTTCTCGGCCTCGCCGTCCCTGCGGTGGCGCTCTTGCTCGGGGTCGGGATCATCCGCGGCTTCGGCGAGGGTGGGGAGAGCCTGACCTGGCTGGCGGCGAGTGCGACGCCGATCCTCGCGGCGCTCTGCGGCTGGGCGCAGGGCTGGCGTCCGCGCTGGCTGGCGGTCCCCCTCGCGGCGGCCCTCTACTGGGTCGCGTGGTGGGCCCACTCGGCGTTTCTCCGGGAGATCGCGGGCGTGTTTCTGATCGCGGGCTCGTGCCTGACGCTGGCCGCGCTGATCGCGGCGCTGACCACGCCGGAGGCGCTTGCCGCCGGGCTCGTTCTGCTCGTCGGCCTGGACGTGGTCCTGGTCTGGGGGACGCCGCAGATCGGGCCTGCCTCGACCGAGCTCCACGACGTCGTCCTGCCGGCGCTGCTCGGCCGACCGGTACCTCAGCTCCAAGACGTCACCTTCCAGGCCGCGACGATGGGGTGGCTCGACCTGCTCGCCCCGGCGCTGCTCGCGGCCGTCCTGCCGCGGCGCCGGGCGGTCGTGCTCGCGGCGGCGGGGGCGACGGCGGCCGCGGCGCTGGCCTGGGGGCTCCTGCTCTTTCTCACTTCGCCTATCCCGGCCACGGTGCCCGTGCTCGCCGGCCTAGCGGTCGCCTACGCGACGACCCTGCCCTGGAAAGGGCCTTGTCGGAGGCACGCTCCCCGCTGGGTCGAGGGCCTCTAGCGGCGGTGGAGCAGGAGGCCGATCAGGAACCCGGCCACCAGAAGCTGGGTCGAGGTGTGGACGCCGCCGCTGCGGTGCCAGCCGTGCAGACGATGGCTGGGGAAGAGCTTGCGGCCGCCGGGTCGCGGGAGCCGAAGAACGTGCTCGAGGTCTGGAGACGACGCCGCGAGCGCGCCGGTCACGGCGGGATCGAACGGTCCGCGCACCCCCGCGAGGAGTAGGACAGCGGCCATCCCGGAGGCGATCTCGAAGCGGCGATCGCCGATGTCCCAGTGCGGCATGCGGTCGCCCACGAGATGAAGAAGCAGGCCGAGTGGCACCGATGCGCGCCTCGAATTGACGAGTGAGCCGCCGACCGCTCCTGTCGCAACATGGAGGGAGACGATCAAGCCCTGACCCTAAAGGTTGCTCTAGGCCGCCTGCGGCTCGACCGAGGTGGCAGTGCCGGTGGGCTGCAGCAGGCCGGCGGCGGCTAGCTCGAGGCCGAGCGCTTCGCGAAAACGTTGTCGCGGGCTGAGCGGAGGCCGACAGCCAGGGCGCCCGTCAGGACGGCGGCGTCTCCCAGGGTCGAGATCTCGACGCGCGGCGGGAACGGGAGCCACTCGGCCAGGTGGCCGCGGACCGGAGCGAGTAGCAGGTCGCCGTTCGCACCGAGGCCGCCGCCCAGGACCACGAGCTCGACGTCGGCGACCGCGGCGACCGGGGCGATGTGCAGGGCGATTCGCCTCGCGCACTCCTCGACGACCGCACTGGCGACCGCGTCTCCCGCACGCGCCGCGCCGAACACGACGCGCGCCTCGTAGGGGGGCACGAGGCTCGTCTCGCCGTCCTGCTCGGCCAGCCCGGCCGCCAGCGCGGACACGGCCGGCGCGGACGGGTCGCTCGCCTCGCCGCCGTCGCCGAGGGCGAAGTCGATCTCCCCTGCTGCGCCGTGGCGGCCGCGGTGCAGTTCTCCTCCGAGCACGAGACCCGCTCCCATGCCGGTGCCGACGGACAGGAAGACGAAGTCGTCGACGCCGCGCGCGGCTCCGCGCCAGCGTTCGCCGACCGCTGCGAGGTTGATGTCGTTCTCGAGCACGACCGGCAGGTCGAGCCGCTCGCGCAGCTCCTCGGCGAAGCGCATGCCCTCGAGGCCGGGGACGTTCTCGGCGAGGCGGACGACGCCGTTCGGGCCCTCGACGACTCCGGGCACGCCGGCGATGACCCCGTCGACGAGGCGCCGCTCGAGGCCCGTGGCCTCGACGAGCCCCGCGCAGAGATCGTCGATCGCCTCGAGCGCGGCTGCGGCGCCGCCGTCTGCGAGCTCGACGTCTTGGCGCGCCCGGACTCGGCCGTCGAGGTCGCAGATCGCGCCTCGCAGGAAGCGGGCGCCGAGGTCGAGGCCGAGGACCAGCGCCGCCTCGGAGACCGGCTCGAAGTAGACCGCGCCGTAGCTCGGGCCCTCCGGCCCGTCCTCGGCCTCGCGGACGAGGCCGGACTCCACGAGCGACTGCAGCGCGAGCGAGACCGTCGGCTTCGAGATGCCGGCGCGGCGGGAGATCTCGGCGCGGGAGATCGGCGCCCCGGCGCGGATCGTCTCGAGGACGGTGCGCTCGTTCAGGTGCTTGAGAAGGGGCGGTGTGGCGCGGGTCTGCTCGCTCACGATGGTCAATAACCCTAACCAAGGCTGTGGAAATCGTCTAGACGCTTGACTCGGAAAGCCCACTCCGTCATAAATCTCGTTCGGAAACCTAACGAGGGCACTAGAGGAGGGCTGAGATGGTGAAGCGGGTGGCGATGGCGGTGGCGGTGATGGTCACGATCCTGGCGGCGACAGGCTGCAACTCGGGCGGCTCGAAGAACTCGTCCAGCAACGCGTCCGCCACGACGTTCTCCGCGGACAACCCGGTCAACATCAACTACTGGGTCTACTTCTCGAACCCCGAGCTCGGGGTCATGAAGCAGGTCGTCGCCGACTTCGAGAAGACGCACCCGGGGATCCACGTGACGACGCGCGGCGGCATCGACGACACGAAGATCCTCGCGTCGATCACCGCCGGGAAGTCCCCCGACGTCGCGGAGTCGAGCTCGTCCGATTACAGCGGCAAGTACTGCTCGTCCGGGGCCTGGATCGACCTCAACCCGTACCTGACGCGCGACAACATCCCGGCGAGCACCTTCCCGCCCGCTCCCCGCTACTACACCCAGTACAAGGGCACGCGCTGCGCGCTGCCGATGCTCGCCGACGCGTACGGCCTCTACTACAACACTGCGATGTTCAAGAAGGCCGGGCTCACCCATCCGCCGCGGACGATGTCCGAGCTCACGCAGTACGCGAAGAAGCTCACAGTGCGAAACTCGGACGGCTCGCTGAAGATCGTGGGCCTCGACCCCGTCAACGGCTGGTACGAGAATGCGCCCGCGCACTGGGGCCCGCAGTTCGGCGCGAAGTGGGTCGACGCGAAGGGGAACTCGATCATCGCCAAGAGCCCGGGCTGGAAGAGCTTCCTGAAGTGGCAGAAGGACCTCGTCGACTGGTACGGCTACAAGAACCTCGTCAAGTGGCAGGCGGGCGCAGGCGACGAGTTCTCACCGTCACACGCGTTCGAGCGCGGCAAGGTCGCAATGAACCTCGACGGCGAGTGGCGGGTGTCGCTGATCAAGAAGGACGGCTCCAAGGTCCAGTACGGGACCGCCCCGCTGCCGGTGGACGACTCGCAGCCTCAGCTCTACGGGGCGGGGTACACCTCGGGGAGCATCCTCGGGATCCCGAAGAGCGCGAAGAACAAGGCCGCGGCCTGGGAGCTCGTCAAGTACCTGGCCACCAACACGAAGGCCGAGGCGCTGCTCTCGAACGGGATCGCGAACGTGCCGACCACGACGGCGAGCGCGCACTCGCCGCTCCTCAAGAACGATCCGCGGTTCGCCGTGTTCGTGCGGATCTTCAACAATCCGCACACGATGACGACCCCCGTCTCGATCATCGGCGCCGCAAACCAGAACCTCTTCAGCACGTTCAACACCGCGTACCAGGCCGGGCACGCGAGCGATCTCCAGGGCGGCCTGGAGAACGTGGACAAGCAGATCGACGCGGCGCTCAAGCAGGCCGGCGCGGGCGGGGTGCCGTGAGTTGAGCTCGGTCGCCGGCACGGCGTCCGGACCGGTACCGCTCGAGCGGCGGCGCGCCAGGCGGAGGGCCGCCTGGCGTCGCCGCGGCACGGTGGTCGCCTTCATGAGCCCGTGGATCGCCGGTTTCCTGATCTTCTTCGGCTACCCGCTCATCTGGAGCGCATACCTCTCGCTGACGCACTACGACCTGCTCAACCCGCCCCGCTGGGTGGGGCTCGCGAACTACCGGTTCCTGTTCGGGACCGACCAGACGTTCTGGCCGGCGGTCAAGAACACGCTCTGGTTCCTCGCGATCGCGGTTCCGCTCCAGGTGCTGTTCGCATTCTTCATCGCGATGCTGCTGCAGCGGGCGCGCCGCGGAGTGGGGACATTCCGCACCGTCTTCTACCTGCCGGCCCTCGCTCCGGCGGTGGCCGCCACGCTCGCGTTCGTCTACCTGCTCAACCCGGCAACCGGGCCGGTCAACATCTTCCTCTCGAAGATCGGCATCCAGGGCCCGCTCTGGTTCGACTCGCCCTCGTGGGCCAAGCCGTCCCTGACGCTGCTCGCGATCTGGGGCGTCGGGAACATGATGATCATCTTCCTGGCCGCGATCGTGGACGTGCCCCGGCACCTCTACGAGGCCGCGGAGATCGACGGCGCCGGGCCTTTGCGCAGGCTCGTCTTCGTGACGCTGCCGTCCATCAGCCCGGTCCTCCTGTTCGCGGCCGTGATCGGGGTGATCGACGGGCTGCAGTACTTCACGCAGGCCTACGTGGCGGCCACGATCGCGGGCGGCTCGGCGGCCAGCACCGGCACCGTCGCCACGAACCTCGGCTACCCGGAGAACTCGACCCTCTTCTACCCGGTGCTGCTGTACCAGCAGGCGTTCCAGAACTTCAACATGGGCTACGCCTCGGCGATCGCGATGCTGCTGCTGGCGGTGTCGTTCGCGGTCGTGCTGGCGATCGTCCTGAACTCGAAGCGCTTCGTGCACTTCCAGGCGGGCGGTCGATGAGCGGCGCCGTCCTCGAGGCCCCGCCCGAGGCGATCGTCCGGCGCAAGCCGCCTGCGGCCGTGCGCCGCCGACGCTTCCTGGTCGCGGTCGCCGACCACAGCCTGCTGATCGCGGGTGCGCTGATCTTCCTCGCCCCGTTCGTGTTCATGGTGCTGACGTCGCTGATGTCGAACGAGCAGGCGCTGTCTTCGCGCCTCTGGCCGCATCCCTTCGAGTGGGGCAACTTCGCCGAGGTGTTCCACAAGGCGCCGATGTGGCGCTACGCGCTGAACACGACCCTGTACGCAGGTCTCGCGACGCTCGGCCTGCTCGTCTCGAGCATCCCGGTCGCCTACGCGCTCGCACGGCTTCGCTGGCGCGGGCAGAACGTCGCCTTCCTGATCACGCTCGTGGCGATGATGCTGCCGCCGCAGGTCACCGTGATCCCGGTCTACGTCCTCTGGGCGAAGCTGGGCCTCGTCGGCTCGCTCTGGCCGCTGATCCTGCCGAACTGGCTTGGCGACGCGTTCTCGATCTTCCTCCTGCGCCAGTTCTTCCTGACGATCCCCGAGGAGTATCTCGACGCCGCGCGGGTGGACGGGTGCGGGGAGCTCCGGATCCTGACGACGGTCGTCGTCCGGATGTCGAAGCCGGCGATCGCCGCGGTCGCGCTGTTCTCGTTCCTGTTCTGCTTCAACGACTTCTTCGGGCCGCTGCTGTACACGATCGAGAACCCCGACCACTGGACGCTCTCGGTCGGGCTGGCGCAGTTCCGGACGCTCTACCAGGTGCAGTGGAACCTGACGATGGCCGCGACGCTGATCGTGATGGCGCCGGTGATCATCCTGTTCTTCCTCGCGCAGCGGGCCTTCGTCGAGGGCATCACGCTCACGGGGGTCAAGGGATGAAGATCGCGGTCGTCGGGGCCGGCTCGACCTACACGCCCGAGTTCGTCTCGGGGCTCTCGCGCGACCGCGAGCGCCTGCCGGTTCAGCAGCTCGCCCTGCACGACGTCGACGCCGAGCGGCTCGCGGTCGTGGGCGGGCTCGCCCGCCGGATGCTCGAGCGGCAGGGGTTCGACGGGGAGCTCGTCGAGACGGACGACCTCTCGCGCGCGGTCGAGGGCGCCGACGCGGTGCTGATCCAGATCCGGGTCGGCGGCCAGGCGGCGCGGCTACTCGACGAGACGGTGCCGCTCGAGTGCGGCTGCATCGGCCAGGAGACGACCGGCGCGGGAGGCTTCGCGAAGGCGCTGCGCACGGTGCCGGTCGTGCTCGAGATCGCCGAGCGTGCGCGGGAGCTCGGCGCGCCCGGAGCCTGGATCGTGGACTTCACCAACCCGGTCGGGATCGTGACGCGCGCGCTGCTCGACGAAGGGCATCGGGCGGTCGGGCTCTGCAACGTCAACATCAACGTGCGGCGCACGGCCGCGAGCCTGCTCGGGGTCGAGCCGGAGCGCGTGCTCGCCGACCAGGTCGGGCTCAACCACCTCACCTGGGTGCGCGCCGTCTGGCTCGACGGCGACGACGTCTTGCCGGAGCTGCTGGCCGAGCACGGCGACCGGCTCGCGGACGAGGCGGGAGGGGTTCCGCGGCGGCTGCTCGAGGAGCTCGGCGCGGTGCCGTCGTACTACCTGCGCTACTTCTACGAGCACGACCGCGTGCTCGCCGACCAGCGCGAGGGCGTTCCGCGGGCGGCCACGGTCGCGGAGATCGAGGAGGAGCTGCTCGAGCTCTACCGCGACCCGGAGCTGACCGAGAAGCCGGCGCTGCTCGACCGCAGGGGCGGCGCGTTCTACAGCGAGGCGGCGCTCGGGCTGCTCGGCGCGCTCTTCTCGGACGGCAGCGAGACGCACGTCGTCGACCTCCGCAACGAGGGCGCCGTGCCCGGGCTCGCGGACGACGACGTGGTGGAGATCGCAGCTCGGATCGCCCGTGAGCGGGTCGAGCCGCTCCCGCAGAAGCCGCTCGCCCCGGAGCTGCTCGGGCTCGTCCAGCACGTCGCCGCCTACGAGCGGCTGGCGGTCGAGGCCGCGCGCACCGGCGACCCGGCCGTCGCGCGCAAGGCGCTGCTCGCGCACCCGCTGGTCGGCCAGTTCGAGCTCGCGGAGGATCTCGTCGAGCGCCTGCTTGCCGCGGGCGCCGAGCACCTACCGCAGTTCGGCGTGACGAGGCCGGCATGAGCGCGCCGCTCTTCGTCGCCGTGGACGGGGGAGGGTCGAAGACCGACCTGGTCCTCGCGCGCGCGAGCGGCGAGGTGCTCGCGCTCGCCCGCGGGCCGCGCAGCTCGCCCCAGCTCGTGGGGCTCGACGGCTCGTTGGAGGTTCTGGACGAGCTGCTCGCCGAGGCCGCGGGACCGGTACGGCTGAACTTCCGCGACGGATCGGTGGCCGAGCTCGCGCAGCTGCTCGTGGCCGGTGTCGACTTCCCGGCCGAGGAGGAGGAGCTGCGCGAGGCGATCGAGCGGCGCGGCTGGGCCAGGCGGACGCTGGTCGGCAACGACACGTTCGCCGTCCTCCGCGCAGGAACCGAGCGCGGCTGGGGCATCGCCGTCGTCTGCGGCGCCGGGATCAACTGCGTGGGCGTCGCCCCCGACGGACGGCACGCGCGCTTCCCCGCGCTCGGCGCGATCACGGGGGACTGGGGCGGAGGCTACGACCTCGGGCTCGCCGCGGTCTCGGCGGCGGCGCGCAGCGAGGACGGCCGCGGCCCCAGGACGGCGCTCGAGCAGGCGGTTCCGGCGCACTTCGGCCTCGCGACGCCGCAGGAGCTTGCCGAGGCGATCCACCGGGACCGGATCCCGCTGCTGCGGATCGACGAGCTGCCGCCGGTCGTCTTTGCCGCGGCCGCCTCCGACGAGGTCGCGGCCGGGATCGTCGACCGGCTCGCAGCGGAGGTGGTCGCGCTTGCAAGCGTCGCGCTGAGGCGGCTCGAGCTGGAGGACGCGCCGGTCGAGATCCTCCTGGGCGGCGGGCTGCTCCAGGCGGGCGACGGCCGGCTGACGAGAGCGATCGAGGAAGGCCTCCACGCGGTCGATCCGGAAGCCGTCGTCCACATCGCCACCTCGCCGCCGATCGTCGGGGCCGCGCTGCTCGCGCTTGACGAGCTCGGCGCCTCCGCGGATGCTCAGGAGCGCCTCCGCCGGGAGCTCGGGGACGTGATCGACCGCCTCGACGGCGAAAGGAGCGCTGGACATGGCTGACGTGAGGTTCGAGCAGGCGACGAAGGTCTACGCCGGCACGGATGTCGCCGCCGTCGACCGGCTCGACCTGCACGTCGAGGACGGCGAGCTGATGGTGCTCGTGGGCCCGTCCGGCTCGGGCAAGACGACGGCTCTCCGGATGCTCGCCGGGCTCGAGGAGGTCGACGCGGGCGCGATCTACATCGGCGACCGCGACGTCACCTACCTGCAGCCGAAGAACCGCGACGTCTCGATGGTCTTCCAGAACTACGCGCTCTACCCGTACCTGACCGTGGCGCAGAACATCGCCTTCCCGCTCAAGGTCAAGAAGGTCAAGAAGGCGGAGCGGGAGGCCCGCGTCAGAGAGGTCGCGAGGATGCTCGGCCTGGAGGAGTACCTCGAGCGCAAGCCCGGCCAGCTCTCCGGCGGCCAGCGCCAGCGCGTCGCGATGGGCCGCGCGATCGTGCGCGTGCCGAGCGTCTTCCTGATGGACGAGCCGCTCTCGAACCTGGACGCGAAGCTCCGGGTGCAGATGCGCGCCGACATCGCCGCGCTGCAGGCCGACTTCGGGGTCACGACCGTCTACGTCACGCACGACCAGGCCGAGGCGATGACTCTCGGCCATCGTGTGGCGGCTCTGCAGGACGGCCGCCTGCAGCAGTGCGGGCCGCCGCAGGAGCTCTACGACCGGCCCGCGAACGTGTTCGTGGCCGGGTTCATCGGCTCGCCCGCGATGAACCTCTGCACGGTCCCGCTGGGCTCGAACGGCACCGCCGTGCTCGGCAGCGAGCAGGTGCCGCTGCCTGCGGGCGCATCGAACGGGAGGGCCGAGCTCGTCGTCGGCTTCCGGCCCGAGGCGCTCGAGCTCGCGGCCGAGGGGCTGGCCGCGGACGTCGAGGTGGTCGAGGTGGTCGGGGCCGACGCGCACGTCTTCTGCGCCGCGCGGCTCGGGAACGAGGAGGTCAAGCTCGTCGCCCGCACCGACACCCGGCACGCGCCCAGGCGGGGAGAGCGCGTCGCGCTGCACCCGCGGGCCTCGGAGGCGCACATCTTCGACGCCGCGACCGGCGAGCGTCTCGAGGCCGAGTGAGCAACCCCGGGGCGAGCTTCCTCGCGGAGATTCACGAGCAGCCGGAGGCGTTGGCGCGCCTGCTCGAGCACCGGGCGGAATTCCGGGCCGTCGCCCGCGCGTGCGCGGAGCGCGAGCCCGCAGCGCTGCGCCTCGTCGGGCACGGTTCGTCTGATGCGGCCGCCGTCTACGGCGTCTACGCCTTCGGCCTGCTGCCGGGCTGGACGGCCCTGCGCGACTCCATCTCGCTGACGGTCTACTACGGCGCGCGGCTCGACTTCTCGCGCTCGGTCGTGGTGGCGCTCTCGCAGTCGGGAAGCACTCCGGACGTGATCTCGTACGTCGAGCGGGCGCGCGAGCGCGGTGCGCTCACGGTGGCCCTGACGAACGAGCCGGAGTCCGAGCTCGCCGCTGCCGCCGAGGCGACGCTGCCGCTGGCCGCGGGCGACGAGCGCTCGGTTGCCGCGACGAAGACCTTCTTCAACGAGCTCGCGGCGCTCGTCCTGCTCGCGGGCGCGGTGGCCGGCCGCGAGCAGGAGGTGGCCGACGGGCTGCAGCGGGTGGGCGAGCTCGTCGCGGAGGCGGTTCCGCGGCTCGAGACCGCGGTCGGCCCCGTTGCGACCGCCTTTGCGTACGTCGGCCGCATGTACGTGATCGGGCGCGGGATCGAGTTCGCGACCGCGCGCGAGATCGCGCTCAAGCTGACGGAGACCTGCCGCGTCGCGGCGGAGCCGCTGACCTCGACCGGCCTCTCGCACGGTCCTATCGCCGCGCTCGACTCGATGTTCCCGGTGTGGACGATCGGGTCGCGCGACGAGAGC
This sequence comes from uncultured Actinomycetes bacterium, assembly GCA_963716865.1. Classification (GTDB taxonomy): domain Bacteria; phylum Actinomycetota; class Thermoleophilia; order Gaiellales; family Gaiellaceae; genus AC-32. Next base: position 451,358 of record CAVQUF010000004.1, on the reverse strand, counting down.
CTGCCCGCGCTCGTCGAGGCGGCGGCCCGGGTGCGCGAGGCGGGCGCGACGCTCGTGGCGAGCGGCAGCGCCGCGGCCGAGATCGAGGGCGCGGCCTGGCGCCTGCCGGTCCCGGAGGCGCCGATGCCGCTGCTCTCGCCCCTGCTCTCGGTCGTGCCGGGCCAGCTGTTCGCAGCCGCCCTGGCACGGGCAAAGGGGCTCGACCCCGACCGGCCCGAACGTCTGACCAAGGTCACGCGCGCGCAATAGAGGCGGACGGCGCGTCATAGACTCACCGGTCGGTGACGGCGATCGCGACAGAGCACGACCAGCCCGCCGGAGGCAACGGCAGCTCGGAGCAACACGCGAAGCGTCCGATTGCCGTCACGTTCGTCGGGGTTCTCGCGCTCGTCGTCGGCGCGTACCACGCGGCCGACGGCGTCGACGTCCTCGTGAACGGCGGCGATGCGAGCGAGCTCGCACGGGGAGCGGTCGACCTGACGCTAGGACTGCTCGCCATCGCGATCGCCGTCGGTGCCTGGCGGATGCGGCGCTGGGCCTGGGCCGCGTTCATGACCTGGGCGGTCGTGAGCCTCCTGCACCAGCTCCTGCGCCATTTCTTCTACACCGATGAGAGCTACCTGGCCATGGCGCTGGACGTCGTCGCGGTGTTCGCGCTGACGCCGCTCGACGTCCAGATCGCATTCGGAGTCCGACCCTCGCGGAATGTCGTCCTCGACCACACCCCACGGAATCCCGTCCACAGCGGCTGACGCCGACATCCTGCGGGCCTTCGAGCCGATCGTCCGGTACACGCAGGGCGAGAAGTTCTTCCCGATGGACGTCGAGCGCTACCTGCGCGAGAGCAGCCTGTGGCTGTACGTACCCGACGGGTCGGACCAGGAGGTCGTCGCCGAGGGGGAGCTGACGATGGAGAGCCTCGTGCAGCGGCGCGAGGCGCCGTTCGGGTCGATCTTCTACCTGCGGTTCATCCAGGCGCTCGATCTCCAGGAGAGCGCGCGGGCGCTCGCCGGCGAGCGCAGGCTCGCGAAGGAGCAGCACAGCAAGTTCCACGCGGGCGTCGGCCGACTCGCGCGCGGAGGGCTCCTGCCGCGGCTCGGCGACGGCCTCTTCTCGCTCTCGCTCCTCCTCCGCGGAAACGTCCCCGGGGCGACCGCTGCGGCGGCCGCGCTCAAGTACGCGCAGATCCACCGGCAGGACGGGAGGTACGTCTACCAGGGCCGGGTCGCGCGCCAGAGCGGCTGGACGATCTGCCAGTACTGGTTCTTCTTCGCCTACAACCCATGGCGTTCGGGCTTCCACGGAGTCAACGACCACGAGTCCGACTGGGAGATGATCTCGGTCTACCTCTACGAGGAGGAGGGGCGGCTCGTCCCGCAGTGGACCGCATACGCCTCGCACGACTTCCACGGCGCCGATCTGCGCCGGCGCTGGGACGACACCACGGATCTCCAGCTCGAGGACGGCCACCCGGTCGTGTATGCGGGCGCCGGGTCGCACGCGTCGTACTTCAGGGCCGGCGAGTACCAGGCGGAGGTGCCGATCCCGGCTCCGCGGCGCGTCAAGAAGCTCGCCCAGGCGCTGAGCGGGTTCTGGCGGACGACGCTGGGCCAGGGCGACGACGCCGGCAGCGCGCTCCGAATCCCGTTCATCGACTTCGCCCGCGGAGACGGGCTGTCGATCGGGCCCTCGCAGCCGAACGAGTGGACGCCGAACGTGATCGACGAGGCGACGCCCTGGGCCAGCGGGTACCGCGGGCTCTGGGGGCTGTACGCGCAGGACCCGATCTCCGGCGAGAACGCGCCGGCCGGGCCGATGTACGACCGGGACGGCTCGCCGCGACCCTCGTGGATCGACCCGCTCGGTTTCGCGGGGCTCGACCAGGTGCCGCCCCCGCCGCAGGAGGTCGAGGTGCTGGAGGCGGAGATCGCACAGCTCGAAGCTCGCCAGACGGAGCTCGAGACGCTCATCCAGGGGGAGACGTCGCTCCTACGGGAGCTCGGGGTCCGCCTGCAGAGCATGGCCGGAAGCCCGCACCTGGCGGCGGAAGCGGAGCGGCTGGAGGCGGAGCTGACCGACGAGGCGGCGAAGCTCACGACCCTTCGCAAGGAGCGCTCGGAGAACGACGCCGTCCTCGAGGGCCTCCGGAGGCGGATCGATCGCCGACGCGCGGGCGAGGGGGACGACCCCCGGGCTCACATCAGGCACTCGGCCGAGCCCGTGCCGGCCAAGATGATGCGCTTCTCGCGCGCGACGGAGATCTGGGCCGCGGTCTCGATCAGCGCACTCCTGATCGGGCTCGCGGTGCTGATGCTCGCCTCGCCCAGCAACGTCTGGGCCGAGCTCGTCGTTCTCCTGGTCGCGTTCGTCATCGGCGAGTCGGTCCTCCGGGGGACGTTCACCCGCACGGTCAACCGCGTGGCGGTCATCCTCGCGCTCGTTGCCGTCGTCGTGCTCCTGGCCACGTACTGGAAGCTGACGCTCGTCGCGCTCCTGCTCGGGCTCGCGGTGTTCCTGCTCTACCAGCGGATCCGCGAGTTCCGCGCCTGACCGGATTCGCGCTCTCGCGCGCTTACCAGCCGATGTCGCTCGGTCGCGTGGGGACGAGCGTCGGCTCATCGGACTGCGGGAGCGGAGGAGTCACCACGGCCGAGGCCTGGGCTTCCTGGGCAGCGTTCCGCAGGTTCTCCATCACCTCGCGCAGGTTCAGCTCGAGCGTCTGGCGCTCGCGCTCCTTCCGGTGAACCTCCTTGCGAAGCTGCTCGTTCGCCTGCTGGGCCTCTTCGAGCCGCGTCTCCAGCTCGTGCCGCGTCACCAGAGCGGTGTGCGTCGTCGCCTCGATCCCGGCCGTGACCTTCCCGAGCTCGCGCTCGGCGGTCTGCGCCCGTCGTCGAGCGTGCCCGAGCTCGCTGCGGAGCTCCTCCGTCTTGGTCTCGGCACGGTTGCGACGCTCGGTTTCGCGGGTCAGCTCGGCCTTGGCCTGAACCAGGGACTTCGCAAGCGAATCGACGTCCGTCGCGAGTAGGGCGAGTTCTCCAGCGATGTTTCGGTCTTCCATGGAACCGACGTGCTTCTACGCCGGTTTTCGGATCCCTTCCCGCGAAAGCCGGCGATAATGCCCCCGGTTCGCGAAGCGAAAGGAGAGCGTCATGTACGCAAGTGTCCGCCGCTACGAGGGAAACGCCGAGCTCGCAGGGCAGCTGAGCAGCCGGGCCGATGACGTCTGGCTCAAGGAGAACGTGCCGAACCTGCCGGCTCCGCCCGCCGTCTCCGCGGGCGAGGTTCTGCTCCAGTTCTGACGCCGCCTCCGGACCGCCGTCTCCGGGTGGCGTCGGCGCAGGCCGTCGCGACACCGGGCGAGATCGAGCAGAACGTCGGGACGGCCGTGCGCCTGATCGGCGAGGCGAGCGCACGCGGCGCCGCGCTCGCCGTCTTTCCCGAGCTGTTCCTGTGCTGCTACCACCTGACGCTCGTCCGGGACGAGCCGGAGCGATGCGACATGAGCGTGGGCGACCCGCGGCTCGATCCGGTCCGCGACGCCTGCCGAGCCGGCTCGATCGCGGTGGTCGTCAGCGGCTCGTTCATCGACGGCGGCGGGCGCACGATCTCGGCGCTCGTCGTCGACGAGGGCGGGGAAGTCGTCGCCCGGTACGACAAGCAGCACCTCGACCGCGACGAGCGCGAGCTCTTCCGGCCCGGCCGCGAGGGCTGCAGTGTCGAGATCGGCGGCTGGAGGCTCGCGCTCGGCGTCTGCTACGACGCGACGTTCCCCGAGCACGCGCGGGCTGCCGCGCTCGCCGGCGCTCACGGGTACCTGTGCCCGAGCTCGCACGAGAGGCGGTCGGTCGTCCACCCGGCCCGCGCGTTCGAGAACACGATGTACGTCGTCCTCTCGAACCATCTGGGCGAGGCCGACGGCCGGCGGCTTTGCGGCCACAGCGCGATCTACGACCCCGAGGGCGCGATCCTGGCCGAAGCGGGCCCGAGCGAGGAAGGGCTGGCGATTGCCGACTTCGACCCCGATGTGCTCGCGGCCGTCCGCGCGCGGTCGCCGATGCTGGACGAGGTCCTAGCGAGCGAGCAGCCGGTCTAGCACGCCCGCGAGCGCGCCGTCCTCTGCCGCGCCGTCGCTGCGCCAGGCGACGAAGCCGTCCGGCCGGACCAGCACCGCGCCGGGCCCGTAGATCTCCTCGTAGCCGGGGGCGTCGATTCGGTGCGCCTGAACGCCGGCCCCGTCGGCCGCGCGCTCCCACTCCTCGTCCCCGGTGAGCAGCACGAACGAGCCGCCGAAGAGGTCGAGCGTCGAGCCGCTCTCGAGCGCGACGTGCGGCGCCCGCACGCCCGGAATCGCGGCCGGTTCGCGGGGATCGACGAACAGGCCGTCCCCGTCGCCGTCCGAGACGATCGCGTCGGACCGGTAGCGGTAGCCGAGGTCGATCGCCGCGTCGTCGGCCATCGGGTGGAGGTTCTCCTTGCCGAGCTCGGGTGCGAGCCGGAGCACGTAGCGGGCGTACGCCTGCTCGACGGTCTCCTCGGCGATCGGCCGCCGCTCGGGGTCATAGGAGTCGAGCAGCCGGGGGCCTGCGTCTCCTTGCACCACATACGCGAGCTTCCACGCGAGGTTGTGCGCGTCCTGGACGCCGACGTTGCCGCCGTAGCCTCCGGTCGGCGGCATGACGTGGCCCGAGTCGCCGGCGAGGAAGATCCTGCCCTCCTGGAAGCGATCCGCCCACTCGGCGCTCGCGTTCCAGCGCTGGACGTTCTCGACGTCAACGGCGATCTCCGGGTCGCCGAGCGCCTCGCGCACGAACTCGACGCACTTCTCGTCGCTCGTGTCGCCCCAGAGGTCGGCCGAGAGCTCTCCGTGCTCGTCGATCGCCTTGTTCACGACGAGGAAGCCCGCGTCACCGGCCAGCGAGAAGCGGAAGAACCCCTGCAGCCGGGGCCCGAAGACGTAGATCACGCTCAGGTTCCGCTCGCGCAGAAGCGGCTTCACGTCGGCCCGGAAGTAGATCGTGATGCTGTTCGAGAAGCTTCCGTGGCCGTGCATCGGAATGCCGAGGCGCTCGCGGATCGGGCTGTGTGCGCCGTCCGCGGCCACGACGTACGGCGCGCGGATCGTCTCCTCGTCGCCGCTCTCTCGGTGCCGGACCGTCGCGGCCACGCCGTCGCCGTCCTCCTGCACGGAAACAGTCTCCCAGGAGTAGCGCACCTCGGCCCCGAGCTCCTCGGCCCGCCGGCGCAGAATCGGCTCGAGGCCGATCTGGGTGACGAACAGGCGAGGGGAGGGGCTGAGCTCCTCGACGCCCTCGTTGACGGTGCGGAAGAACCACTCGACCTCCTTGCCGCCGAGGCTCTCGACGGACATGACCGCACCGTTCTGCTCGAACTCGAGCGACGAGGCGGTGAGGATCTCGTCCTCGAGGCCGACGCTTCGCCAGAGCTCGACCGTGCGCTGGAAGAAGAGCGCGGCGCGGGGATGGATGGCCGGGCCCCGGTGCCGTTCTACGACGACCGGCGCGACGCCGTTGTCTGCGAGGAAGAGCGCGGTCGACAGCCCGACCAGGCTGCCCCCGACCACGAGCACCGGGACTTCGCGTTCCACCATGGCGCGATCTTGACATCGAACAGCGGAGAGGTCTTAGATAGCCCGCCCCCACAGACTGGCAGGAGGACGAGAGATGCCCGAGACGGCCACCCCAGACGTTGCGATTCCAGCGGTAGACGACGACGCGCGGCTCGAGAACCTCGGCTACAAGCCGCAGCTCAACCGCGTTCTCGGCTTCTTCGAGAACTTCGCGGTCGGGTTCACGTACCTGTCGCCGATGGTCGGCATCTACTCCCTCTTCGTCCTCGGAGTGGCCCTCGCAGGCCCCGCGTACATCTGGCTGACGTTCATCCCGCTGATCGGGATGTTCTTCGTCGCGCTTGTGTTCGGCGAGCTCGCGAGCCACTACCCGGTCGCGGGCGCCCTCTACCAGTACAGCAAGTTCTCGGTCGGACCGGCCTACGGCTGGTTCGTCGGCTGGTTCTACGGGATCGCGCTGCTGGTCACCGTGGCCGCCGTCGACACCGGGTCGGTCGGGTATATCACGGCGCTCTTCCACAACTGGTTCGGGACGAACTGGGATCCGACGGACCACACGACGGTCCTGCTGATCACGCTCGTCCTCCTGGCGATCCAGACCACCCTCAACATCACAGGCGCCAAGGTCATGGGTGGCGTTGCACAGTTCGGCGTCGGCGTCGAGATCCTCGGGACGCTCGGCATCGCGATCATCCTTGCGATCCATGGGTTCCACCACAGCCTCGGCTTCCTCTTCAGCACCCAGGGCGCCACGCACGCCTCGACGAACGCGCTCGGCGTCGGCTTCGGGGGGAGCTGGCTCGCCGCCGCGCTCGTCGCAGTCCTCGCGCCCGTCTACATCTTCTACGGCTTCGAGTCCTGCGGAGACATCGCCGAGGAGACGAAGGACGCCGGCACGAAGATCCCGAAGGCGATGCGCTGGGCGCTGATCTGGGGAGGCGTGGGGTCGCTGATCCTCACCGCGGCGCTGCTGCTCGCGATGCCGAAGCACGACCCGATCAAGGCGACCGTCGCCGGAGGCGTCCCGGCGATCCTCGCGCAGCTCTCGAGCGGGATGCAGGACTTCCTGCTCGTGCTGATCATCTTCGCGTTCTTCTCGTGCGGGAGCGCGGTCCAGGGTGCGGGCAGCCGGCTGGCGTTCTCGTACGGGCGCGACGGCGCGCTTCCAGGCTCGGGTTGGCTCTCGAAGGTGCACTCGAGGTTCAAGACGCCCGTCAACGCGCTGGTAACCGGCGCGCTCGTCTCCGTGCTGTTCGTTTTCCTCGTCTACTACCAGCCGTCCAAGAACGTCGATCTCTGGTTCATCACCTACCCGGCGCACACGACGGCGCTCTACTCGCTCGTCTCGTTCGGCGTGAGCGGCATCTACCTCTCGTTCCTGCTCGCCGTCCTTGCTGCGGTCATCGCGCGGGCACGCGGCTGGAAGCCCGAGGGCGCGTTCAAGCTCGGGAAGTGGGGCTGGACGGTGACGATCATCGCCGCGGCCTACCTCGGGCTGATGCTCCTGAACGTCGTCGTGCCGACCGGGCTGTCGAGCGGTCGTGCCCTCTTCAACCTCGACTGGATCACGCTGTCGGTCATGGTCGTCATCGCCGTGGTCGGCGCGGTCTACTTCCTCATCGCGCGGCCGGATCGCAAGGTCGGCGAGCACGTCCACGACACGCTCGAGCCCACCGGAGCGGAGCGGCACGCCGAGGCATAACCGCGAGTGTCAGTCCGACGGCGACGAGGTCGCCGACGGTGTTCGCGAACCGCAGGATCAGGGCGATAGCCGTGGCCGGGCCTGCGCCGAGGCTGGGCGCGAGCAGCGCGACGAACGTCGCCTCGCGGACGCCGAGGCCGCTCGGCGCGAAGACGATCACGAACCCGAGCAACCACGAGAACGCGTAGGCGCCCGTCACGAAGAAGAGGCCTTCGGGTTTCGGCGAGAGGGCGTTCACGAGGATCCATGCCGCGGTGCCCGTGAAGAGCCAGCCCCCGAAGCAGGCGAGCCCGCCGAGGCCGACGGCCTTCCTCGGGAACTGCTCCGACTCGGGCAGCCGCTGGAGGACCGGGAGCCGTCTCAGCCGATCGGCGGCCGAGGGAACGACGGCGACCAGCGCAACGATTCCGGCGAGGATCAGTGCCGCGGCGAGCGGGGGGTTTCCGCGATCCAGTGTCAGCGCGGCGATTGCGATTGCCGCTCCTCCGATCGCGGCCGCGCCCTGCTCGTAGACCGTCGCCAGGAGTACCTGTTTCGCGGAGGCGCCGATCGCGTCGCGGCCTTCGACCCGTACCGCGACCGTCAGCGCGCCGGACGGCACGTACCGGGCGACGAACGAGCGCATCCACAGACCGGCGGACGGCCTGAAGCGCGCCGTGCCGGTGATCTCGCGCGCGATTAGCCAGAACGACGTGGCGCCGAAGAACGGGCTGAACGAGAACGCGAGCACTGCGAGCGCGAACGGCGCCGCCGACAGGCGCCACGGGAACGCCGCGATCCCCTCCCGCTCCGACCACAGGGCGAACGCGAGCCCGGCGCAGGCGGCGACCAGGGCGAACGGCCGGAAGCCGCGGGCCAGGCGCGCCAGCCCCGCATGGGTCACGCGCGGCTCCGCCGGGCGGCGTAGAGGATCGACCCCTGGTGCTCGTCGACCTGAATCCGGGTCAGCTGCAGGACGAGGGTCTCGAGCGACGACGCGATCCCGGCCGCGGCGGCCGCGTAGAGCAGCACCGGCTCGTAGGACGCGGTCACGAAGACGTCGACGAGGAAGGCGTACTGGACGACGCAGGCAATCCTCGACGACTGCAGGTGGAGGTTCGCGAACCGGCCGTGCTTCAGCATCCCGACGACCGCCGAGGCGTACGTGACCACGAACCAGGCCGCGAGCAGCGGGAGGTGCCCGAGGATGACGTCAGGCTCGAGCAGGAAGAGCCAGACGATCGCGGAGGGCCCGATGAACGCGTCGACTGCCGAGTCGAACTTGCTGCCGAACGAGCTCGTCTGCCCGAGCCGCCGCGCGACGTACCCATCGCCGAAGTCGGTGACGAAGCAGACCGCGAGCCCGATTCCGACGGGGAGCGCCCACCCTTCGAGCGCGAAGAACCACATCGCGGGCAGGAGGAGGAGCCGCAGGGCGGTGAGCTGGTTCGGGACGAGCCTGAGCTCGGCGAGCACGGCGCTCATGCGGCGCTCACGCCTTCCTGCTCGCCGCGGGGCGTGAACGTCGCGCGCACGGCGGCCAGCGGGTCGCAGCGGCGCACCGGCCGCTGCAGGGCGGCAGCCGCGGCCGAGGTGTCGAAGATCTTCGGGTAGGTGACGATCCCGATGAATTTCGTCAGCCGGTCGTAGAGCGTCGTGGTGCGCGGCTCTGCGCCGCAAAGCCGCCGGATCTCGGCCGCGAACGCGGTCTCGTCCACGAAGCTGACCGGCGGCGCGTTCGCGGCGCGGACCACCTCGCTCAGCAGCGGGGCCTCGGTGCCGCTCGCGACGTGGTACGTGCTTCCGCCGTCCGTCTCGACGAACAGCGTCGCGACCGCCGCCGCGGCGTCCTGCGCGTCGATCAGGTCGAGGCGCGTGTGCGGTCCAGCCGGCAGGAGCGGCAACAGGCCGCGCCTGATCAGCGACAGGACGAAGAAGAGCGCGCTCGGCTTGCCCGCGGTCTCGTCGCCGACGATCACGCTCGGCCGGAAGATCGTGAGCGGGATCGCCTCTGCCGCGGCCCGGACGAGCAGCTCGGCCTCGTACTTCGACCGCTCGTAGGAGGTGACGAAGCCCTCGCCGTGGACGAGCTCGGACTCCGCGATCGTCCCGACCCGCTTGCCCGCGACGAAGGTCGTGCTCACGTAGCCGACGGCCCGGAGACGGTCGATCGTGCGCGCGAAGTCGAGCACGTTGAGGGTGCCGCCGACGTTGACCCGGCGCGCGACCGGGAGCGGCGCGCCGAACGCGGTGGTCGCCGCGGCGTGGACGATCCCGTCGAGCGTGTTGCGGAGCAGATCGACCGACGCCGGCTCGAGCCCGAGGTCCGGCACCGACACGTCGCCGTGCAGGACGGTCACCCGGCGGCTCGCGTCCCTGGCGTCGAGCGCCGCGAGCACCCTGGACGTCGCCTCGATCTCGCTGCTCCCGCGGACGAGCAGAATCAGGTCGCAGCCGCGTTCGAGCAGCTCGCGCGCGATGCAGCGCCCGAAGGCGCCGGTGGCGCCGGTGAGCAGGACTCGACTGGGGCCGCTCACGGTGTGACCTCGGCGGTCTTGACCCCGAACGCGTACAGCAGCCGGTCGAAGACCATGTGCAGGGCGAGGCCGCAGGCGAACACGAGCGCGAGGAGGGCGGGCCCGAGGCCGAAGACGACCAGCGCGAGTACGCAGCCCGCGACGGAGTCGGCCTGGTCGGCGAGGTACTGGATCGGCCTGCCGCGAGGGGAGAGCTCGCCCGGGCGGATCCCGAGCTGTCGCTTGACGAAGCTGTTCGGCAGCTCCGCGAGCGAGTAGCCCAGTCCGAGGGCGAGACCGAGGGCGAGCGCCAGGTCGGTCCGGTAGTTCACCGCGCTCAGTGACCGGAACGGCTCGAAGCCGGTTAGCGCGGTCTGTGCGAGCACGCCGAAAGTGCAGGCGGTGACCATCACCGCGAGCCCGCGCCAGGTCTTGTTCGCGCCGAAGAGCCGCCGGCCCCGGAGCGAGCGCCCGCCGTCGATCGGGCGCCTGAGCCACGAGAAGAGGTTCCGCTTGATCACCACCGCATGGGCGATCCCCGCGAGGACTGCGGGCGCGATCAGGTACAGGGCCTCCGCCACGAGCAGCGGCTCGACGCCGATCCCGATCGCGAATCCCGCCAGCGGCGGGAGGACGAGGTTGTCGAGGCCGCGCTGGAGCAGGGCCTCGGCGACGGTGAGCGCGATCGCCGCGAAGGCCGCGGTCGTGAGCCCGGCGCCCAGCGGCGTGCCGTCCGCCAGGAGGACGCCGAGCCCGACCGCCGTCGAGATGCCGAGGAAGACGGCGCTCCCCCACACCGACTTCCCGCCGGGCAGCCTTCTCCGCCCGAGTCGCATCCCCACGAGCGCCGCGGTCCCGTCGGCGAGCCCGACCACCAGGACGCCGTAGACGAACGGCGCCGGCGAAGGGAACAGCAGCGCGAGGGCCGCGATCCCGAGCGGGTAGAGGATCTCGCCGTACGACGTCCGTTCCGCGTCGTGGACCGCGCTGAAGAGCCCGCGCCGCCGCGAGAGCGCCATCACCGCGGCGAAGAGGAGGCCGATCGCCGCGATCTCGCGGTAGGAGAGGAAGAGCGGGAGCGGAGCGACGAGGAGCGCCGCGCCGATGTGCACGGTCTTTCGCATGATCTCGGGCGCGACGACCACCCTGCGCTTCACGAGCTCGACCGAGATCGGCAGCGCTCCGAGCACCGCGACCGCCACGGCGACGCTCACGGTCGTCTCTCCAGGGCCGCCTCCAGCGCGAGCACCTGGTTCCAGACCCGCCGCGTCGCCTCGCGCGCCGCGGCCGCCGTCGGCATCGAGCCGAGGTCGTCGAGCGGCGTGGGCGGGCCGAACGCGACGTGCCAGCGCTTGAACGGCGACGCCTGCTCGGTGCCGTGGACGGCCGCGGGAACCAGGGGCGCCCGCGCGCCGAGCGCGATGCGCGCTCCCCCGCTGCGCGGCCGCAGCACGCGGTTCCTCCGCCTCGCCCCTTCCGGGAAGACGAGGACGATGCGGCCGGCGAGCACGTGCCGCACGGCGGTCGTGACCGAGTCCTCGCCCTGCCCCCCGCCGTCCACCGGGAAGAGGCCCAGCGCCTCGAGCAGCGGGACGAACGGCCACACGAACAGCTCGGTCTTGGCAAAGAAGCGCGGCTGGCGCGGGTAGAGCGGGTGGCACAGCGCCCAGGGGTCGAATCCGGACAGGTGGTTCGCGCAGAGGACGAAACCGCTCCGCGGCAGGTGCTCGGCCCCGCTGACGCTGACGCGGAAGACACCGCGGACAACGGGCCGGCTCAGGAAGGCGAGCAGCCGGAAGGCGAGCGTCGGCGGCTCGTGGCGAGGGCCCGAAGGCAGAGGCCTTGCAGGGGTGAGGGTGCGTGACGTCTCGATCCCGCAACGGTCACAGCGCGCTCTAACGGGCCGCTAATGCGGCGGCGTCTAGAGTGACGCCCGTGCTCGAGCATCCACTCACCGGTGGCTGTGTCTGCGGCGGTGTCCGCTACGAGGTGATCGAGCCGCTCGTCTCGGCGAGCTACTGCCACTGCACGCGCTGCCAGCGCCGGACAGGGACGGCGAGCTCGGCGAACGCGCGGATCGTGCCCGGCTCGTTGCGGATCGTCGCCGGCGAAGAGCTCGTCTCGACCTGGGAGCCGCCCGACGGGTCGCCCAAGGCCTTCTGCTCGGCCTGTGGCTCGGCGCTCTGGAGCCGCAGCCCGGACGATCCTGACCTGCTCAGCGTCCGGCTGGGCACCTTCGACGACGACCCGGGCATCAGGCCGAGCTATCGGCAGTTCGTCGCGTACGCCGCGGCCTGGGAGCCGATCCCCGACGACGGCCTGCCGCGCTATCCGGAGCGCGTCCCGCCGGCCTAGGCAGCGGTCGTCGCGACCGGAGCCGGCGCGGCGGCGATGAGCTCCTCGAGCAGAGCCCGATCTCCCGTGACCTTCACGCCGTCGATTTGCCGGTCGACGAACATGCGGTAGATGCCCTGCGGGTCACCTTCGACGACGACGTCGGGGTCGTCGACCGAGCCGGCCTGCGCCTCGCCGTCGACGAGCGATGCGACCTCGTCGCCGACGCGGAACTCGAAGCGGCCGGGTGGGGCGAGCGGTGCGAGCACCGTGCCGAGCGCGTCTTCGAGCCAGCCGTGGAACAACTCGTCCTCGTTCGTCGGAGGCCCGAGCGAGCGGGCGCCCCAGAGTGCCAGCTCACGGATAACAGGTCGCAGCGCGCGCCCGTAGTCGGTGAGCTCGTAGACGCGTGAGGCGGCGGGGGGTGGCAGCGTCCGCTTCGCGACGATGCCGTGCGCCTCGAGGTCGCGGAGCCGGGAGGCGAGGATGTTCGTGCCGATTCCGGGGAGGTTCGCCGCCAGGTCGGTGTAGCGCTTCGGGCCGTGCATGAGCTCGAGGACGACCAGCAGGCTCCAGCGCTCGCCGACGAGGCAGAGCGCGTGGGAAACGGGGCAGTACTGCTCGTAGCGCTTGCGCATGCTTGCGATTGTAGCGCTTCCGCTTGCCGATGTGAAGAAGAAACTTGCAAAGTGAAAGTTAACTCTGCTAGTCTGGCAGCCTCGGAAACCAGGAGACGGAAGGACGTGGTGTAGATGGTGGCTTCGGAAAGACTCAAGTGGTACGCGCTCTTGCTCCTGTGCATGACGCAGTTCGTCGTGGTGCTCGACATCGCGGTCGTCAACGTCGCCCTTCCGTCGATCCAGAAAGACCTCGGCTTCTCGCAGGAGAACCTGCAGTGGGTGATCAGCGCGTACGCGCTCGTCTTCGGGGGCTTCCTGCTGCTCGGCGGTCGCCTGGCGGACATCCTCGGGCGAAAGAGGGTGTTCATGGCCGGGCTCGTCGTGTTCTCGGTGGGCTCGCTTCTCTGCGGCCTGGCCTGGAGCGAGGTGTCGCTCATCGGCGCCCGCGCGCTCCAGGGTCTCGGCGCGGCGACGATCACGCCGTCCGCCCTCTCGATCCTGACCAGGTCGTTCACCGAGGGCCGTGAGCGCAACATCGCCCTCGGCGCCTGGGGCGCGGTTGGCGGCTTCGGAGCCGCCGCAGGCGTCCTGATCGGAGGCGTCCTCACGGATCTCCTGTCCTGGCAGTGGATCTTCTTCATCAACGTCCCGATCGGCGTCGCGGCGCTCGCCGTCTCCCCGTTCCTGCTGCGCGAGAGCAAGGACGCCCAGGGGCAGAGCCACGACATCCCGGGTGGGGTGCTCGTCACCTCCGGGCTCGTCCTGCTCGTCCTCGGGATCACCCAGGGGCACGGCTGGGGCTGGAGCTCGGCGAGGACGATCGGCGTGTTCGCCGTCTCGGCGGCTCTCCTCGGCGCGTTCGCGCTGTGGGAGCAGCGGCAGCGTGATCCGCTCGTGCCGTTCTCGATCTTCAAGCTCCAGACGCTCACTGCGGCGAACGTGGCCGGCTTCATCATGGGCACGGCGCTGTTCTCGATGTTCCTGATGCTGACGCTCTACATGCAGGACGTGCTCGGGTACTCGCCGCTCCAGACCGGCATCGGCTACCTGGCCGTGGCCGGGACGGCCGTGATCTGGGCGAACGTCGCCGCGGCCGTCGTCAACAGGGTGGGAGTCAAGCCCGCGCTCGTCCTCGGGATGAGCCTGCTCACGATCGGGCTGCTCTACTTCACGCAGGTTTCGGTCAACGGCTCGTACTGGGCCGACCTGTTCCCGGGCTTCCTGATCCTCGGCGTCGCGATCCCGTTCGCCTTCGTGCCGATCACGATCGCCGGTCTGGCCGGGACGAAGCCGCAGGAGGCTGGCCTGGCATCGGGCCTGATCAACACGTCGCAGCAGATCGGCGGGGCCGTCGGCATCGCGGTCCTCTCGACGATCGCGGTCACGACGAGCGACAACGCGGTCGCGGACGGGACCAAGCTGCCGGTCGCGCTCACCGACGGCTTCGTGAACGCGTTCTGGGCGGGCGCGGTGATCGCGTTCGCCGGGCTCCTCGTCTCGATCTTCATGGTCCGCGGCCGAGACCTGAAGCCGCAGGAGGCCGGGACCGAGATGCCGATCGGCGAGCCCGCGCTCGAGGACGCAGCCTAGGAGTCTCAGCCAGGATCGAGCCCGGCCGCGCTCCGACGGAGGCGGCCGGGCTCTTCGCGTTCTAGGCCGTCGGCCGCATCGACTTCGGCCAGATGCCGTGCCTCCCCGGCATCAGGATCCCGTTCGGATCGAGCGCGTCCTTGATCGTCTCCGTGAACCGCCGGTACGAGTGGTCGTTGAAGCTGTACTGGTCGGCGGCGAGGTCCATGAAGTCGAGGTGCGCCCGGTACTCGCCGTACCCGGCCGCGCCCGCCTCCTTGACGAGCACCTTGCAGGCGTCGTAGGCGCCACGCACCTGGGCCTCGTTCGTCGTGTCGAAGATGACCAGGGTGATGTGCACGAAGGAGCGCGGGTTGATGGCGATCAGCGCGGCCATGTAGTCGAGGCTCGCCTTCTTCTCGATTCCGCTGCGGAGCAGGCCGCAGAGCTCGACCGCGCTCGGGCCCGTGAGCGGAGCGACCGGCGAGAAGCCCACGTGGCCTCCTGCCTCGCCTCCGTACCAGGCGGTCTGCGCGTTCATGTCGAGGTTCGGGATGCCCGCCTGGACGCGCTCGGCCGGATGCTCGATCTTGTCGTGCTCGTCCGCGCCGAACTTCTTGCCCGTGACCTCGGCTCCCGGGATCCGCTCGAAGGCCGCCTTGACCTTCTTGAACTTGTGGTCGACCACGGCCTCGTCGCCGAGGAGCGAGAAGCGCACGATCCAGCGGCCGATGTCGAGCTCCTTGGCGACCCTGTCGATCACCTCGTCCGGGATGGGCTCCTCGCCGTCGAACCACTGCGACCGGCTCGAGAAGACCGAAGCCAGAAGGAGCGTGTTGAGGATCTGCGGCACCATCCGGATCGTCTCGTCAAGCATCAACTCCCGGAGCGTGTCGACGACGGCCGGCAGGTCGCTGTCCCGCCAGACCTTCAGCCAGCAGGGCATGAAGCACTCCGGCGTGGGCAGCAGCCAGACGCCCATCTTCGTGACGATCCCGTAGTTCGACTGCATGAAGAGCTGGTCGGGAGTCGGCCCGAGCCCGCGCTTGTAGACGTACGCCGCCTTGCCGTTCGGGATCCCGCCGCCGCCCGTCCGCATCACCTCGCCGTTTGGGAGCACGACCTCCATCCCGCACTGCATCCCCTGGTCGATGCCGTAGGGGAGGTACGTGATGCCGTGGTCGAGGGTGTTCCCGACGACGCTGCCCCACCCGAGGTCGGGGACGGAGAGCAACAGCTTGTGGCCGCCCGCCTGGATCGCCTCGTGAAGGTCGAACCAGCGGACGCCCGGCTCGACGACCGCGTACGCGGATTCCTCGTTGATCTCGAGCACGCGGTTCATCCGGCGGAGGTTGACGACGACCGAGCCGCGCACCCGGGGCGAGGACCCGCCGTACCCGTTGTTCTTGCCCACGCCCGAGACCCAGATCGGCACGCGGTGCTCGTTGGCGATCCGGACGATCTCCTGGATCTCCTCGACCGTCTCCGGCTGGACGACGGCCGAAGCCTCGTAGTCGTCCCACTCGCGGTACCAGAAGGGATCGCGGAACTCGAGCAGGTCCTCCTCCGACGTCAACACGTGCTCGGAGCCGACGGCGGCGACGAACTCGTCGAGGGCGCGGGAGAGCGCCTGCTCGGATAGATCGGGCGGAAGGGTAACGGTCACGCGATCACCTCCACAATCACGCTTCGTCGAGCGGTAGCGCGAGCATACGGCCTAGAGTCTGATCCGGTGATGGAAGGGGCCGGGAGGGACATCTCGATCGCCATCGTCGGCGCCGGGATCGGGGGCCTCACCGCGGCGCTGTCGCTCCACCAGGCGGGCTTCGACATGCACGTGTACGAGCAGGCACGGACCGTCAGCGAGGTCGGGGCCGGGATCCAGGTCAGCCCCAATGCGTCGCGCGTCCTCCACGGCCTGGGCCTCGAGGACGACCTGGCCGCGATGGGCGTACGGCCGCTCGCCTGGCACCAGCGCCGGTGGCAGGACGGCCGGACGCTCGTCCGCGCGCCGCTCGCCGACGCCGTCGTCGAGGCGTTCGGCTTCCCGCAGTACCAGATGCACCGTGCCGACCTGCTGTCGGCGCTCACGAGCCGGCTGCCGCCGGAGCGCCTTCACGTCGGCCACCGGCTGGTCGGGCTCATCGACCACGGCGACAGGGTCGAGGCGCAATTCGAGCAAGCCGACGCTGTGAGCGCCGACGTGCTGGTCGGCGCAGACGGAATCCACTCCGTCGTGCGCGAGAGCCTGTTCGGGCCCCAGGACGCGCGGTTCACCGGCTGCGTCGCCTACCGCGGCCTGATCCCGTACGGGCGCCTGGCGGACCTCGAGCTCGAGGTCACCTCACAGGTCTGGATGGGCCCGGGCCGGCACTTCGTCCACTACTACGTGCAGGCCGAGCGCCTGGTCAACTTCGTCGCCGTCGTCGAGCAGGACAGCTGGACGCGCGAGTCGTGGACCGACAGGGGTGACGTCGCGGCCGCGCTCGCAGAGTACGACGGCTGGCACCCGCAGGTGCGCACGATCCTGGGGTCGGTGGACGAGACGTTCGTGTGGGCGCTGTTCGACCGGACGCCGCTGGAGCGCTGGTCGGCCGGCCGCGTCACGCTGCTCGGTGATTCCTGCCACGCGATGCTCCCGTTCATGGCCCAGGGGGCCGCGCAGGCGGTCGAGGACGGGGCGACGTTGACCGCGTGCCTGCTGCGCGAGGGCACCGACACCGCCGAGGCGCTGCGGCTCTACGAGGAGCTCCGCCTCCCGCGCGCTTCGAAGATCCAGGGGCTCTCTGCCGCGAACAAGATCCGCTTCCACCTCCCCGACGGGCCCGAGCAGCGGGAGCGCGACGAGCAGATGGCGAGCGGCTCGACGGACTGGTCGCTGAAAGCGGTGGCGTGGGTTTACGGCCACGACGCCGCCGACATCGACGCGATCGAGAGAGCGGTCTAAGATCGCCCGATGACGCGCGGCGACGAGAAGTACGACTTGATCCAATCCATCCCGCTGTTCTCGGAGTGCAGCGGCGACGAGCTCGACGCGATCGCGGGCTCGGCCGACCTGATCGACGTGCCGGCCGGGATGGAGCTCGTCACCCAGGGCAAGAGCACGAACGAGCTCGTGGCGATCGCCTCGGGCTCGGTCGAGGTGACGAAGGACGGCGCTCCGGTGGCGACGCTCGGCGCAGGAGACTTCTTCGGCGAGATCGCGCTGATCACCGGCGCGCCGCGGACGGCGACCGTCACGGCGTCTGAGCCGAGCTCGCTGCTCGTCCTGACCGACCGCGAGTTCTGGCGGCTGGCGAAGGAGAACCCCGCGCTGCCGAGCGCAGTCCTCAAGGTGTTCGCCGAGCGGCTTCACCCGGACACGCTTTAGGAGCTCAGCCGCTGCGCTTGTAAGTCTCGAGCCCGGGGCGGATCGACTTCTCGTCGAGGAACTGCGCGAGGCCCTGCTCGCGGCCGCGCTCGTCGTCGAGGAACTGCGACTGCTCGACCTTGGCGTAGAGGTAGTCCTCGGCGGTGTCCCAGCTCATCGTCTGCGCGTGC
Source organism: uncultured Actinomycetes bacterium (assembly GCA_963716865.1). Taxonomy (GTDB): domain Bacteria; phylum Actinomycetota; class Thermoleophilia; order Gaiellales; family Gaiellaceae; genus AC-32. The sequence continues at coordinate 433,511 of CAVQUF010000004.1, read as the reverse complement.
TTGAAGCCGAGCTTGGCCGCGCGGAGCACGACCGGGTTCTTCTCGAGCAGCTCGCGCGCGAGCACCTCGACCTCGTCCCGGAGCCGCTCGCGGGGGACGCTCCAGTTGACGAGCCCCATCTCGGCTGCCTTGCGCCCGTCGAAGGTCCGGCCGGTCATGATGTAGAGGAGCGCCTCGCGCGAGCCGACGGTCTCCCCGAGGCCGCGGCTGACGAGGCTTCCCGGCGGGATCCCCCAGTTGATCTCGGAGAGCCCGAACGTCGCCTCGTCGGCGGCGACGGCGAGGTCGCAGGCGCAGAGCGGCGTGAACGCGCCGCCGAAGCACCAGCCGTTGACCATCGCGATCGTCGGCTTCGGGTACGTGCGCAGGAGCCGCCACTGCCAGTAGTTCGCGTCACGCCTGACGCGCCGCAGCACGTGGTTGGGCTGCGAGTCGACCTCGCGGAAGTACTCCTTCAGGTCCATTCCGGCCGAGAACGAGTCGCCAGCGCCTGTGAGGACGAGCACGCCGCAGTCGTCGTCCGCGTCGAGGTCGAGCAGGACATCCACCATCTCGGCGTTCAGCGCCGGGTTCATGGCGTTGCGCTTCTCCGGCCGGTCGAGGGTGACCCAGGCGATCCCGTCGTCGAGCTCGACGGTCACGGTCTCGTAGTTCGTCGCCACGAGCCGTAGATTAGACTGGCCGCGTCTCGGCACGTGTCCGTCACGAGGGGGAGGGCCATGCAGGATTCGACGTACCGAAACCTCGAGGAATTGCTGCAAGCCGTCGGCAACCCGGTCGACATGGCGCGCAATTCGCAGATCGGGCCGTATGTCTACCCGGCAGTCCCCGCCGAATTCACGAACTGGCGGGACGAGCAGGTTGCCTGGCGGGAAGGCTGCGCGCTCTTCAACCAGTCCCACCACATGACCGACCTGTACATCAAGGGCCCGGACGTCCTCAGGCTGCTCTCCGCCCTCGGCGTGAACACGTTCGACAATTTCGCCGTCAACAAGGCCAAGCAATTCGTGGCCTGCAACCCCGACGGCTACGTGATCGGCGACGGCATCCTCTTCTTCCTCGACGAGAACAGCGTCAGCCTGGTCGGGCGCCCCTCCGCCCACAACTGGGTCCAGTACCACGCCGAGACGGGCGACTACGACGTCGAGGTCGAGCGCGACGAGAGGACGGCCGCGAACCCGACCGGAAAGCGGAAGCTGTACCGGTTCCAGGTCCAGGGCCCGACGGCGCTCGAGGTAATGGAGGCCGTCACCGGCGGGAAGCTGCCCGAGATCAAGTTCTTCAACATGGGCGAGCTCACGATCGCCGGCCACAAGGTCCGCGCGCTCCATCACGGCATGTCCGGCGCGCCCGGCCTCGAGCTCTTCGGCCCCTGGGAGGAGGGCGAGGAGGTCGAGGGCGCGATCGTCGAGGCCGGCCGCGACCATGGGCTCAAGCGGGTCGGCTCGAGGGTCTACGCGACCAACACGCTCGAGTCGGGCTGGATCCCGTGCCCGCTGCCCGCGATCTTCACGGGCGACGAGCTGAAGGCCTACCGCGAGTGGCTCCCCGCGAACGGCTACGAGGCCACCGGCTCGCTGGGCGGGAGCTACTACTCGGACTCGATCGAGGACTACTACCTCACGCCGCACGAGCTCGGCTACTGGCCGTTCGTGAAGTTCGACCACGACTTCGTCGGCAAGGACGCCCTGGAGAAGATCGCCGACACGCCCAGGCGCAAGAAGGTCACGCTGGCCTGGAACGGCGAGGACGTCGCCCACGCCATGGGCACGATGTTCGAGAAGGGAGACGCGGCCAAGTACATCGACCTCCCGCTCTCCAATTACGCGACGTGGCCGTACGACCGCGTGATGCACGGCGACCAGCAGGTCGGCCTGTCCACGTTCTCCGGCTACAGCTACAACGAGCGCTCGATGCTCTCGCTGGCGATGGTCGACGTCGACGTCGAGATCGGCGCCGAGATCGTGCTCGTCTGGGGCGAGGAGGGCGGCGGCTCGTCGAAGCCGGTCGTCGAGCGGCACGTGCAGGCCGAGATCCGCGCGGTCGTCAGCCCGTGCCCGTACTCCGAGGTCGCCCGCACGACGTACGCCGAGGGCTGGAGGACGAAGGCCGCCGTCGCCTAGGGTCGGAGTCCCAGGAGCCGCGCGGCGTTCTCCTTCAGGATCAGCGGCCGCACTTCGTCCTTGAACGGCGCCTCCGCGAAGTCGGCCAGCCACCGGTCGGGCGTGAGGAGCGGGAAGTCGGAGCCGAAGAGCACCTTCTCCCGCAGCTGCGTGTTCGCGTACTGGACGAGCTGCGGCGGGAAGTACTTCGGCGACCAGCCCGAGAGGTCGATCCAGACGTTCTGCTTGTGCAGGCAGATCGAGATCGCCTCGTCCTGCCACGGGAACGAGGGGTGCGCGAGCACGATCGAGAGCGTGGGGAAGTCGGCGGCCACGTCGTCGAGGTGCAGCGGGTTCGAGTACTTGAGATGGAGCCCGCCGCCGCCGGGCAGGCCCGTGCCGATGCCGCTGTGGCCGGTGTGGAAGAGCGCCGGCAGCCCGGCCTCCGCGATCACCTCGTAGAGCGGGTATGCGCTGCGGTCGTTCGGGAAGAACTCCTGCAGGTTCGGGTGGAACTTGAAGCCCTTGACGCCGTGCTCGTCGATCAGCCTCCGCGCCCGCTCGACCGCGTCGGTGCGAGAGGGGTCGACGCTCGCGAACGGGATCAGCACGTCCGGGTTCGCGCGCGCGGCGTCCGCGATCTCCTCGCTCGGGATCTGCGGGCGGCCGCTGCGGGCCTCCCAGTCGACCGTGAACAGCACGGCGGCCATGTTCCGGGCGCGGTAGTAGTCGGCGACGTCATCCACGGTCGGCAGCGGCTCGTCGCTCGCGAAGTACCGGGCCGCCGCAGCCCGGAGCTCCGGCGGCAGCGGGTCGTGGCCGTCGCGCGTCAGCTCGGTGTGGACGTGGAAGTCGATCGCGGCGACCGCGGCGACGTCGATCACGGCGGTGTCACCTCGCCGAGCTCGTCCTGAAGGGCCGTGCCTGCTGCGAGCAGGTCCCAGTCCGCACCGGCGGCCCCGATCAGCGAGACGCTGACGGGGAGCCCGCTTCGTCGTCCGACGCCCGACGGCAGCGCGAGCGCCGGGATCCCGATCCAGTCCCAGTAGTGCGTGAGCGAGATCTCGGCCTGGTCGGTGAACGCCTCGTCGTAGCCGTGGCCGCGTGGCCGCGCGACGATCGGGATCGTCGGCTCGACGACCGCGTCGATCCCGTGCTCGGCGAACCAGCCGTCCCAGGCGCCGGACGCCTCGGTTCGGCGGGTCTGCGCGGCGACGTACTCCTCGCCCGTCATCGCGCGCTGCTCTCCGTACTCAAGGAAGCCGCGGATCGACGGACGGTAGAGGCCGCGCCGGTCGTCGAAGCGGCGGTGATAGACGAGCATCTCCGTGCAGACGACGTCCAGGAGGTCGAGCCCGAGGTCGAGCGCCGTCGCGGGCTGCGGCGGCTCGACACGCTCCGCGCCCAGTCGCCCGAGCGTCTCGAGGGCGGCGTCGAAACCGTCGGCGACGTCCGCGTCGAGATCGGCGATCCGCGGCGAGACGACGACGCGCCGGAGCGGGCGGCGCGAGGACGGCGGGACGACTCCCGCCATGGCGGCGAGCAGCGGCTCGAGGTCGGCCACCGCGCGCGCCATCGGCCCGGCGTGGTCGAGCGTCGGGCTGAGCGGGACGATCCCGCGCATCGGAACGAGGTTCGCGGTCGGCTTGATCGCCGAGGTCCCGCACATCGCGGACGGGATTCGCACCGAGCCGGCCGTGTCCGTCCCCGTCGCCGCGGGCACGGACCGCGCCGCGAGCGCGGCCGCCGAGCCGCCGCTCGAGCCACCCGCCGAGCGGTCGAGCGCCCACGGGTTGCCTACCTGGTCAGTCGTTCCGCCGGCCGCGAACTCGTGCGTGTGCACGTGTCCGAGCAGCACCATTCCGGCCGCGGAGAGCCTTGCCCAGGCGTCGCAGTCGCGGTCGGGAACCTCGTCGAGCACCCGGCTCGAGGCGGTCAGCGGCTTGCCGGCCACCGCGTAGAGGTCCTTGAGCCCGATCGGGACCCCGCAGAGCGGCGGAACGCGGTCCTCGCGCGCGAGTAACCGGTCGGCCCGGTCTGCCGCCGCTAACGCGTCTTGCTCGTAGACCCGCACCCAGGCGTTGATCGAGTCCGGATCGCCGTCGAACGACTGCGTTCCGTCGCGCTCGTGGATGCGCGCGAGGCACGATTTCATGAGTTCGCGCGAGGAGAGCGTCCGCCCCGAGAGTGCCGCGGCCGCGTCCCGGATCCCGAGGTCGGCCGGGTCGGTCACGGACGCGATCATCCCATTCTCCGTATCCCGATATTGACGATCGGAAAACCCGTGTTGACTCCCCCCGGACCCTCAGCTTCAATTCACGCAGGCTCAAGGGGTCTGCTGCGGGGCCGCGACGCGGTCCGTGGCTGTAGTTACGGCAACCGAGCCGCGTCGGACACGGGGGGACCCAGAAGGAGGAGGGAATGAAATCTCGCAAGCGAATCGCCGGCATCGGGTTCGCGACGATCGTCGTCGTGGCCCTGATGGTGGCGGCCCTCATGACCGGAGGTGGCACGGCGGCGCCCAAGGCGCCGTATTACGTCGGCCAAGCCGGTTATGCGAACAAGGCGAAGTGCGGTCTCGGCAACAAGAAGAAGGCGAACGGGGCGCCGATCAAGATCGGCACGATCAACATGCTGATCCCGGGCGTCGACTTCACGACGATCGCCAAGATCGTCAACGCCTACTTCAAGTGCGTCAACGACAACGGCGGCATCCACGGCCGGCCGATCCAGTACATCCAGTATCAGGAGCAGCTCAATCCCGCACAGCAGTCGACCCTCGCGCACAAGCTGATCCAGAGCGACAAGGTCGTCGGCATCGTCGGCAACACGAGCTTCACCGAGTGTGGGACGAACTGGGCCTACTACAAGAAGATGCACTACACCGTCGTCGGTGCCGGCGTCCAGGCCGAGTGCTTCGGGAAGCCGAGCATCGTCGAGTCGAACATGGGCCCGCGCTACTCGAACATCGGGGCTGCGCAGGCCCTGCTCAAGCGCAAAGCGAAGTCGCTGATCGTCGCCTCGCCTTCGACGATCTCGAAGTACGCCGACGGCGGGGTGCTCAAGCTCGCCAAGAAGCATCACGTCAAGGGACAGTCCGTCCCGGTGGTCCTTCCGGTGACGGACGCCGGCTCGATCATCACGCACCTCTACCAGCTCGCCGGTAACGGCGGCGGAATCATCCTGGACTTCACGCCCGACACAGCTCCGTCGCTGATGAGCGCGGCGATTGCACAGGGACTCGTGAACAAGGTCAAGTGGGGATCATCGACGCCGATCGCCAACGCGTTCATGGCGACGAAGTTCGGACAGTTCGACAACAAGGTCTTCATCAACCAGGAGTTCCAGAACATCACCAAGAACGCGCCGGACACGAACCTCTACAAGCAGATCACGAACAAGTACGCACCGTCGGTGGACCTCCAGGCCTTTGGCCAGATGGGCTACATGGACGCGAGGTTCGCGACGATGGCGCTCCTCAAGGTCAAGGGCAAGGTCACCGCTGCCAAGTACAACAAGGCGGTCCGGACCCTCAAGAACGTCCACACCGACATGCTCTGCAAGCCGTGGTACGTCGGGAACCTCCCGAATCACCTCCCGAACAACACGGACATCACGGTCACCTACAAGAGCGGCAAGGTCGTTGTGAAGGACAAGTGCTTCAACATCGCACCCGTCGACCCGCTTGTCGTGCAGACACGGAAGTTCGAGAAGAAGTACAAGCTCAACACGAAGTAACGGAGGCAAGAGAGACCAGCAAGCGACAGTGATCAGGATGCCCGCGGTGGCCCGTGTCTAGCGTCGTCGCCTTCTCGGTGTTCGGCGTGGACTGGGAGTTCCTGAAGCCGTACATCGTGCTCGGCCTCGCGCTGGGCGGGGTGTACGCCCTCTCGGGAACCGGCATCGTCGTGCTGTACAAGGCGACGGGTGTGCTGAACCTCGCGTTCGGCGCGGTCGGCGCCGCGGGCGCCCTGATCGCTTACTGGATGGTCAATCACACGAGCTGGCCGCACTGGCTGGCCTATGCCACGTGTGTCGCGTTCGGCGGGGTCGTCAACCTCATTTACGGAGTGGTTTTCGGCCCCGCGTTCGCGAAGCGGGACCCGCTCGTGAAGATGATGGGGACGCTCGCGCTCGCGTTGATTCTGCTCGGGCTCATGGCCTGGCGTGCCCCCGCCGGAGGGGCGTTCGTCCGCGTCCTGACCCTTCCGAGCTCCACCCACTACTACGCCGTCTTCGGTGCGCGCGTGAACCTGACGCAGATCCTCGCGCTCGCGTTCGCGATCGCGCTCACGGTGGTGACGACGCTCTTCCTGCGCTACACCACTCTCGGCACCGCCTACCGGGCCGTCGCCAACGATCGTGAGATCACGGCAACGCTGGGCGTTCCCGTGCGGCGTGTCGAGGCATCCGCCTGGCTTGGATCCGGTCTCGTCTGCGGCGCCGCCGGCCTGCTGCTGGCCGATCTCTACACGTCGCTCGACTACACCGCACTGACGTTTCTCGTCATCTCGTCACTGGCCGCCGCGCTGATAGGCCGGCTCGAGTCGCTGTGGATCACGCTGGCCGGCGGGCTCCTCGTGGGCTTCGTCCAGGCCATCCTCACGCCGTACGGCTCGGTGACGGCGTACCGCGCGGCCACGCCGTTCGTCCTCTCCATCATCGCTCTGCTCTGGATGGGGCGCCGCCGCGTCGTCGTCTTCGCACCGGCGACGCGCTAGTGGACGTCGCGCACGCGCAGGAGCGGGCGGGGCGGGCACGTCTGCCATCGGTGAACCGACCGACGCTCGTGCGCCTGCTCGTCATCGCGGGTTTGCTCGCGGTCGCGCTCTTCGTGCTCCCGGCGACGCTCGGGGCCGACTGGATCAACACGTTCACGAGCGTCGCGATCTACTCGGTCGTGGCCGCGGGTCTCGTCGTCCTCTACGGGCGCGTCGGGATGATCTCCCTCGGCCAGATCGCAATCCTCGCGATCGGAACCTGGATCGCGACGCGGCTGAGCTTCGCCACAAATCTTCCGTTCCCGGTCCTGCTCCTCCTCACCGGGGCGATCACCTGCGCGATCGGCGTCCTCATCGGGCTACCGGCGTTGCGTCTGAGCGGCCTCTACCTCGCCCTGATCACGCTGATGGCCGCCGGGGCGGTGAACGTCGTCCTCGCGCAGATCCAGTTCCCGAACGGCGGCGGCGGCTTAACGGCGAGGACCGACAACCCGAGCCTCTCCGGGCTCAAAGCGGTGCCGAGGCCTTCCGCGGCGACCGGGGACAGCGCCTACTACCGCTACACGGTGATCGTCTGTGGCCTGATGTTCCTGCTTGCTCTGATCCACTTCGCGAGCAAGCCCGGGCGCGCGTGGGCGGCAATCCGTGAGAGCGAGCCAGCCGCACTCGCGGCGGGGGTAAACCTCACGCTCTACAAGCTCTGGGCCTTCGCCCTGGCGTCGTTCATGACTGGAGTGGCCGGCTGCCTGCTGGCGGCCCAGGTGGGAACTCCGAACACCTACAGCTTTCCGACGTCGGATTCCCTCTCGCTGATCGCCACCGCGCTGATCGGCGGCATCTTCACGCTCTGGGGGGCGCTCGTCGCCGGGGTCTTCATGCAGCTCCTGCCGTTCCTCTTCCAGGCGCAGTGGACCGTCAACCCGAACTTCCTGCTGGTCGTCTTCGGCGCTGGTCTGCTGCAGGTGCTGCTGAGCGCGCCCGGCGGCCTGATCGACCAGTTCCCGAAGGACATGGCCAATCTCGGACGGCTGATCGCCCGCAAGGTGCCCATGACTCGCCAGGCGGCGTTCGGGATCGGCAGCATCCTCGCGCTCATCATCGGGATCGTCTTGATCGTCACGGTCAAGAGCACGCCGCTCATCGGCATAGTCGTCGTCCTCCTCTCCCCGCTCTTCGCAGCCCTCTCCCAGGACTGACGTGATCGAAGTCAAGGGGCTCACGGTCAAGTTCTCGGGCGTCATCCCGATCGACGACATGAGCGTCACCTTCCCGGGCGGCGCCTGCGGCCTGATCGGCCCGAACGGCGCCGGCAAGACGACCTTCTTCAACGTGCTCTCGGGGTTCGTCAAGCCGTCCGCGGGCTCGATCCAGGCCTTTGGCGAGGACCTGCTCAAGCTCGTCGACTTCCGGCGGGCGCGCTGGGGACTCAGGCGCACGTTCCAGATGCAGCAGGCGATCGAGCAGCTGTCGGTGTTCGACAACGTGGCGATGATCCACGAGCACTCCGGAGCCGGGCGTGCCGGCCGGCGCGAGGCGGTCATGACCGCGATCGAGTTCGTCGGTCTCGAAACGCCGCCAACGACGAAGGTCGGAGGGCTCGGCGCCCGCGAGCGTCGGCTCGTGGAGGTCGCGCGGGCTGTCGTTGGGAAGCCCCGGGTCGTCCTGCTCGACGAGCCGGCTGCCGGTTTGCCGGACGAGGAGACCCGGCATCTCGCGGACGTGATCCAGCGGATCCCTCCACAGTTCGGCGCGCTGGTGATCCTGGTCGACCACGACATGAGTCTCGTCTCAGCCTGCTGCGAGACGACGGCGGTGCTCGACTTCGGCAAGCTGATCGCCTCGGGGCCCACGGCCGAAGTGCTTCGAAACGAGCACGTGATCAACGCCTACCTCGGGACCGAGGAAGAGCTGTGAGCGAGACCAACGGCGCCAAGCGGACGCTGCGGCTCGACGAGCTGTCGATCCCGCGCGCGGGGCGCGACGTCGTGCACGAGGTCTCACTCGAGATTCCGCGCGGCGAGGTGACGACGCTCCTCGGCGCCAACGGCGCGGGCAAGTCGACGCTCGTGCTCGGCGTCGCCGGGGTGCTGCGCCCGAGCGCTGGGCGCGTCCTGCTCGGCGACCGCGATCTCTCGCGCTCCTCGCCGGAGAGGATCCGCGGAGCCGGGGTCGCAGTAGTCCCCGAAGGCCGCCGGCTGCTGCCGGCCCTTACGATCGAGGACAACCTCCGCGTCGCGACGTACGCGCTGACGCGCGCGCAGAAAAAGGAAGGAATCGCCTATGCGCTCGAGCTCTTCCCGGAGCTGCAGCGTCGCTGGCACACACCGGGCCGCCTCCTCTCGGGCGGCGAGCAGCAGATGCTCGTGCTCGCGCAGGCGCTCGTCTCGCACCCGCGGTTCATCCTGATCGACGAGCTCTCGCTCGGTCTTGCGCCGGTCGTCGTTAAGCGGCTCGTGCCGACGATCGAGTCCGTCGCTGCCTCCGGCGTCGGCGTGTTGCTGATCGAGCAGTTCGCGCACCTCGCCCTCTCGCTTGCCCAGACCGCCTACGTGCTCGAAGGCGGCCGCATCCGCTATCAGGGGACGGCGCAGGAGCTGAAGAGCCGGCCCGACGTCCTCCGCTCAGCCTACTTCACGGGTGGCGAGGCAATCAGCGGCGGCGCGACCAGCGGGAGCTGACATGGCGCTGCGGGCCCTCGACGCGAGTCGTGCCGAGGCAGTCGGTGCGCTGTGTGAGCTGTTCGTCCCGGGCTCGGGACGCGTCGGCCCGGTCGTCTACGTCGACGCGCTGCTGGCCGGGATGCCGCCGCCGGTGCAGGAGGCGATGCTCGGTGCGATCGACGCACTCGCTCCCGCTGCGGCGGACGGCGCCGACGCGCTCGCCGAGCACGAGCGCACGCCGGAGTTCGCGATGGTTCGCGCGCTCGCGATCGAGGCCTACTACAGCGACTTCGTCGCGCCGGGTGAGGACGGCCCGGGCGCGTGGACGGAGATCGACTTCAACTCGCCGCTCGCGACCCGCCTGGCCAAGGACTGGTCGTACCTGGGGATCGCGTGAAGGAACGCTTCGACGTCGTCGTCGTCGGGTCCGGCGCCGGGGGCGGCGTCGTCGCGGGCGAGCTCGCGCAGCGCGGTCGCGACGTCCTCCTGCTGGAGATCGGCAAGCACTACACGGCCGCCGACTTCACACGCTGGGAGGCGAAGGCGACGCACGACCTCTGGTGGCCGCTGCGCCTCGCGCCGCTGCCGACCGGCGAGATGGTCGCGTTCCTGGCCGGCCGTTGCGTCGGCGGGACGACGACGATCAACACGAAGGTCGCGCTCCGGGCGCACGAGCAGGACGTCGCGAAGTGGCACGAGGCGACCGGCCTGACGAACGACCGCGGCGAGCCGTTCGCCGGCTCCGACCTCGCTCCGTACTACGACCGGGTCGAGCAGGTGCTCGGCGTGCGCGAGCGGACCGACTGGACGAAGAGCGTCTACACGGTGGAGGCGGGCTTCAAGGCGCTCGGCTCCGAGCTCGAGCCGGTCACCTCGTACACCGACGCCAACTGCATGCGCTGCGGCTCGTGCCTCCAGGGCTGCCCGACCAACGCGGGCAAGTCCACGCAGAACACGTACATCCACGACGCCTGGGCGCGCGGCCTGCTCGAGCTGCGGGCCGAGTCGGCGGTCGAGCGCGTGCTGGTCGAGGAGGGGGCGGCGACGGGCGTCGAGTACGCCGACGCGGGTGGAGGGCGGCACACCGTGCGCGCGGAGGCGGTGGTCGTGGCCGCAGGATCGCTCAACACGCCGCAGCTGCTGATGCGCTCCGGGCTTGGCAACGACGCGATCGGGAAGCACCTCGGCCTCCATCCCGTCCGCCTCGTCTACGGCCTTTTCGAGGAGCCCCAGGACGCGCACATGGTCTACCCGATCACCGCGCACTGCATGGACCACCAGCTCGACGAGGACGGGGGCTTCGTGGTCGAGGCGACGACGATCCAGGACCCGATCGCGTTCGCGACCACGATCTGCGACGAGAACGGGCCGCTGTGGGGAAAGCGCCTGGTGGACGCGGTGCACGAGTTCCGCCACTGGGTCGGGTTGCTGCCGCTCGTGACGGATGAGAACAACGCCGAGGTCGTGGTCGACGAGAACGGGGGCGAGCGGTTCGACCTCGACTTCGGGCCGACGGAGGTCGAGCGGCTCGACGCGTCACTTCGGTTCAGCCGCGAGGTGCTCGAGGCCGCCGGTGCGAAGCAGGTGTGCTGGACCGGGCTCGCCTCGACCCACGTCCAGGGCAGCTGCCGGATGGGCGACGACCCGGCGAGGTCGGCGGTCGACCGACACGGCGAGTCGCACGAGGTGAAGCGCCTCTTCGTCGGGGACGGGTCGCTCGTCCCGTGCACGATGTCGGTGAACCCGTCGCTCACGATCATGGCGCTCGCGACGAGGCTCGCCGAGCACCTCGACGCCGACCCGAAGGGCTACCTCGCGTGAAGGCGGCGCTGCTCGCCGAGTACCACCGCCCGCTCGACCTGGTCGAGCGGGCCGAGCCGGAGCCCAAGGGTGCTCGCGACGTGGTCGTGCGCGTCGGCGGCGCGGGCGTCTGCGCGACCGATCTGCATGCGATCGACGGGCTGATGGAGCCCGCCGGCCTGAAGCCGCCCGTGGTCCTCGGCCACGAGAACGCGGGCTGGGTGCACGCGGTGGGTGCCGACGTCACCGCGGCGGCAGTCGGCGACGCGGTGCTCGTCTATCCGCCGTACACGTGCGGGCTCTGCGTCGCGTGCCGGCGCGGGCTCGACATGCACTGCGAGCGGCACCAGTTCACCGGATTGACCTGCGACGGCGGCTTCGCGGACTACGTACTCGTGGACGAGCGGTCGCTGATCCCGCTCCCGCCCGGCGTGGAGCCGGCCGAGGCCGCGCCGCACTCCGACGCCGGGCTCACCGCCTACCACGCCGTGAAGAAGCTCGTGCCGCGGCTCGCGCCCGACACGACGACGGCGGTCATCGGCGTCGGCGGCGTGGGGCACATCGCGCTTCAGCTCCTGCAGGTGCTCGGCCCGGGCAAGGTCGTCGCGATCGACACCGACGAGCGGCGCCGGCGGCTCGCGGAGGAGCTCGGCGCCGACGAGGTCCTAGGCGAGCAGGGAGACGCCGGCGACGCGGTGCGCGAGGCGACGAACGGGGCGGGCGCGGACATCGTCCTCGACCTCGTCGGGACGGACGAGACGCATGCGTCCGGCCTGCAGATGCTCGCGCGCGGCGGGCTCTACTCGGTGGTCGGGTACGGCGGCACCGTCTCGGTCCCGTCGGTCGCGCTGATCGCGGAGGACGTCACGATCGCGGGCAACCTGGTCGGCAACTGGATCGACCTCTGGGAGATCCTCCAGCTGCAGGGGCGGGGGGAGATCACGCTGAAGACGGAGACCCATCCGCTCGACGACGTGAACGAGGTGCTCGGCCGGCTCCGCGAAGGAGACATCACCGGCCGCGCCGTTCTCGTCCCGTGACGACCGCCACCCACGGGCAGGTTCTCTGGACGCCCCCGGAGGACGCGGTCGAGCGCACGGAGCTGGGCCGCTATCTCCGGTGGCTGAGACGCGAGCGGCGGCTCGACTTCCAGGACTACGACGCGCTCTGGCGCTGGTCGGTCACCGACCTCGAAGGCTTCTGGTCGTCGCTCTGGGAGTTCTTCGAGATCCGGGCGCGCGCTCCCTACGAGCACGTGCTCGGCTCGCGGGCGATGCCGGGCGCGGAGTGGTTTCCGGGAGCGCGCCTGAACTTCGCCGAGCACATGGTCGGGCGCGACGACGACCTCGACGCGGTCGCGGTGGTCGCCCACTCGCAGACGCGCGAGCCGCTCGAGCTGACCTTCGGCGAGCTCCGCGCCCAGGTCGCCCGCGCCCGCGCCGGGCTGCAGCGCCTCGGCATCGGCCCCGGCGACCGGGTCGTCGCCTACCTGCCCAACATCCCGGAGACGCTCGTCGCATTCCTGGCCTGCGCGAGCCTCGGCGCGATCTGGGCGACGTGCCCGCCGGAGTTCGGCGTCCGCAGCGTTCTCCACCGGCTCGGCCAGCTCGAGCCGAAGCTCCTGCTCGCCGTCGCCGGCTACCGCTGGGGCGATCGCTGGGTCGATCGTCGCGGGGAGGTCGCCGCGGTGCGGGAGGGGCTCCCAAGCGTCGAGACCGTCGTCGAAATCTCGTACCCGGAGCGCGTGCTCGCGGACACGCTGTCCTGGGAGGAGCTCCTGGGCGAGCAGGAGCCGCTCGAGTTCGACCCGCTGCCGTTCGCGCACCCGCTCTACGTGCTCTTCTCCTCGGGCACGACCGGGCTCCCGAAGGCGATCGTGCACGGCCACGGCGGCATCCTGCTCGAGCACCTGAAGAACCACAGCCTGAGCTGGGACCTGCGCCCGGGCGACCGCCTGCAGTGGTTCACGACGACCGCCTGGATGATGTGGAACGCGCTCGTGTCGACGCTGCTCGTGCGCGCGTCGGTCGTGATGATCGACGGCAACCCGGCCCACCCGGACCTCGCCTACCAGTGGTATCTCGCCGAGGAGACGAGGCCGACGATGCTCGGCGTCAGCCCGGCCTTTGCGATGGCCTGCCGCAAGGACGGGCTCGAGCCGGGACGGCGCTTCGACCTCTCCTCGATCCGCTCGGTCGGAGCGGCGGGATCGCCGCTGCCGGTCGAGGGGTTCGAGTGGCTCTACGACCAGCTCGGCGAGGAGGTGTTCATCAACCTGGGCAGCGGCGGCACGGACATCTGCACGGGGATCGTCCAGGGCTACCCGCTGCTGCCCGTCTACGCGGGCGAGATGTCCGGGCGCTGCCTGGCGGTCGATGTGCAGTCGTTCTCGCCGGAGGGAAAACCTGTCGTCGGCGAGCTGGGCGAGCTCGTGATCACCCAGCCGATGCCCTCGATGCCTGTCGGCCTCTGGAACGACCGGGACGGCTCGCACATGCGCGCCGCGTACTTCGACCACTTCCCCGGTGTCTGGCGGCACGGCGACTGGATCGCGTTCACCGAGCGCGGCAGCTCCGTCATCACCGGCCGCTCCGACGCGACGCTCAACCGCGGCGGCGTGCGACTGGGCACGAGCGAGTTCTACGTCGTCGTCGAGGAGATCGACGAGGTGCTCGACAGCCTCGTCGTCCACCTCGACGAGACGGACGAGCTGATCCTGTTCGTCGCGCTGCGCGAGGGCGTCGAGCTCGACGACGAGCTGCGGACGCGGATCGGAGAGCTGCTTCGCATGTCGCTTTCGCCGCGCCACGCGCCGAACGCGATCGTCGCGGTGCCGGCGATCCCGCGCACGCTCACCGGGAAGAAGCTCGAGCTGCCGGTCAAGAACATCCTTACCGGCGCCGACCCCGGGGACGTCGTCAGCGCGGACGCGCTCGTCGACCCGGCCTCGATCGACGCCTTCGTCGACTACGCACAGACGAGGGCCTGAGGCGGTTTCGAAGTGAGTTCATCCGGGTCGACCGGTCATTTCCGACGGACGCGCGGGCTGAGCCCGCACGTCCTGAGGTCGGCATCGCGAGCGACGCCTTAATGTCGCTGCAGCGCCTCGACCACGTGCTCGTCCTGACGGACGACCTCGAGGCGACGAAGGCGTTCTACTGCGATGCGCTCGGGCTCGAGGTGGGGGAGCGGCCGCCGCTCGAGTTCCCCGGCTACTGGCTCACCCTGGGAGGCGTCCCGTGCCTGCACGTGGCCGACCGGCAGGCGTACGAGGCGCACGCGGCGACGCTCGGCCTGCGGGTCGGCGACGCCGTCGACCACCTCGCGTTCACGGGCGCAGGCTACGAGCAGGTCGCCGAGCGGCTGGAGAAGGCCGGGGTGGACACGGTGACGAACGCCGTACCCGGCGCCGGGCTGCGCCAGCTCTTCCTCACCGACCCGAACGGCGTCCGAGTGGAACTGAACATTCCGCCGTAGTCGGCCCCCGCCGTGTCGACCGGTCATTTCAGACGCAGGCACGGGCCAAGCCCGTGCCTGCTGAAGACGGCAGCGCAAGCGCCGCCTTTGTCTGCCGGACTAGCTCAGAACGGGAAGGGCTTCGCTCGCTCGCGGGCCGTCAGCCACTGCCACTCCGTCCAGAGCTCGAGGTTCGCGACTCCGCCGAAGTGGCCGCCGTTGCTCGAGGCGCCGAACCCGCCGAACGGCGCGGGCGGCTCCTCGTTCACGGTCTGGTCGTTGATGTGGACCATTCCCGCGTGCAGCTGCTCGGCGATCCCGGCCGCGCGCTGCGGCGATCCCGACTGCACTGCCGCGGACAGGCCGTAGTCCGTGCCGTTGGCGAGCTCGACCGCGTGCGCGTCGTCGCGGAACGCGATCACGGGCGCCACCGGTCCGAAGATCTCGTCGGTGAACGCCGGCATCGTCGCGGTGACGTCGCCGAGCACCGTCGGAGCGAAGAACTGCCCCTCGTTCGTGCCGCCGACGAGCACCTTCGCGCCCTGCTCGACGCTCTCGTCCACGATCCGCCGCACGCGCCCGAGCTGGCGCTCGTTGATGAGCGGCCCGAGCGCGACCTCCTCGGTCGCGGGGTTGCCGACCGGCAGCCGGCCCGCCCGCTCGACGAGTGCCTCGGTGTAGGCGTCGACGATGCTCTCGTGGACGAGGTGGCGGCTGACCGCGAGACAGATCTGCCCCTGGTGGAGGAACGAGCCCCAGGCTCCCGCCGACGAGGCCGCCTCGATGTCGGCGTCCTCGAGCACCACGAGCGGGCTGTTGCCTCCGAGCTCGAGGATCGTGCGCTTGAGCATCCGGCCGGCGACCTCGCCGACGACGCGGCCGGTCGCGGTCGAGCCGGTGAACGAGATCATCCGGACGTGCGGGTCCTCGACCAGTGCCTGGCCGACGTCGGGCCCGCCCGGGATCACGTGGAGGACGCCTTCGGGCAGCCCGGCCTCCTCGAAGAGCCGCGCGATCGCGACGCCGCCGGTGACCGGCGTGTTGGCGTCCGGCTTGAGGACGACGGCGTTGCCGAGCGCGAGCGCCGGGCCGACAGAGCGCATCGCGAGCACGTACGGGAAGTTCCAGGGCGTGATCACGCCGACCACGCCGACCGGCACGCGTCGCGCGGTGCTGGTCCGTCCGGGCGTCAGCGAGGGAAGCACCAGGCCGAGCGGGTGCGAGATGAGCGCGGCGGCCATGTCGAGCTGGCCGATGGAGGCCGAGATCTCGACGCCAGCCTTGCCGGGGATCGACCCGGACTCGCGGACGAGCCAGTTCTGGAGCTCGTCACGGTGGCGCTCCATCAGCTCGGCCGCGCGCTTCACGACCGCGACGCGCTTGGTGAACGGCGTCGCCGCCCATTCGACCTGCGCGGCCGCGGCCGACTTCGCCGCCCTGGCGATCGTCTTGGCATCGCCGCCGCCGGCCTGTCCCAGCACCTCGCCCGTGGCGGGCTCGGTGGTCTCGATCTTCGCGGGCGCCACAACCCAGCCGTCGCTGTAGATCTTTCCGGTCCACTGCTGCTCGTCGAGCAGGTTCTCCACTTCGGTTCCGGCCTCGACAGGCTCTGCCGTGACGGTCATAGCGCCTCCTCTGCTTGTCTCGACTCAGCTTATCCGGCAGCTTCGGCCCGCTCGCGGGCGGGAGCCCCGGAGCGGATCAGGTCTGCCGCCTTCTCCGCGATCATGATCGTCGGCGCGTGCGTGTTCGAGCGCGTGATCGTCGGCATCACCGAAGCGTCGACGACCCGCAGCCCTTCCGTCCCGTAGACGCGCAGCTCGGAGTCCACCACCGAGCCCATCGCGCAGGTCGAGGTCGGGTGGTAGACCGACTGCCCCGCCGCGCGCGCCCACGCGAGGATGTCCTCGTCGGAGTCGGACGCGGGGACGCTGAAGGGTGCGCGCTCGACCGCCTCGAGCGCGGGTTGCCCGGCGATGTCGAGGGCGATCCGGACGCCGTCGATCATGCTCCGCCTGTCCTCGTCCGTCGTGAGGAAGTTGCAGAGCACTCGCGGCTTCGAGTCCGGCAGGCCCGCCCGCAGCATGACCTTGCCGCGGCCGGTCGGCTTGATCACGACCGGGCCGAAGCAGTAGCCGCTGTCGTGCGGCGCGGTCAGCCCCTCGTCGAAGAACATCGACGGCGCGAAGTGGAACTCCACGTCCGGCGCGGACAAATCCGGGCGCGTCCGGAAGAAACCGCCCGCCTCGGGGATGTTGGAGCTGAGCGGGCCGCGGCCCTCCTTCTCCAGCAGCGCGAGGTTGTCGGGCGTGAACGCGCCGAAGAGCGTCTCCTCGTCGGTCGTGTAGTTGAGCTGCGCCATGCAGTGGTCCTGAAGGTTGTGCCCGACCGGCAGGTTCTCTCGCACGGTGATCCCGAGGGGCGCGATCTCGTCGGCGGGGCCGATCCCGGAGACCATCAGCAGCACCGGTGACTGGTACGAGCCAGCCGAGAGGATCACCTCTCGCTCGGCGAGCACGGTGTCGGAGGCGCCGTCGCGGACGACCTCGACGCCGACGGCGCGGTTCCCCTCGAAGACGAGTCGCGGGACGAAGGCGTTGCTCACGATCTCGAGGTTCGGCCGGTCGGCGGCCGGATGGAGGAACGCGTCGGCCGCGCTCCAGCGCCGGCCGTTGCGCTGGGTGAGCTGGAACCGGCCCACGCCCTCCTGCTGCGCCCCGTTCAGGTCGGGGTTCAGCTCGTAGCCGGCCTGGACCGCCGCCTCGAGCATCGTCTCGATCAGCGGCTGCATGGAGCGGCTGTCGGAGATCGAGAGCGGGCCGCCGACGCCGTGGTAGGCGTCCTCGCCGCGCTCGTTGTCCTCGGAGCGCTTGAAGTACGGGAGCACCTCGTCGTACGACCACCCGTCGCAGCCGTCCGCTGCCCAGCCGTCGTAGTCGGCGCGGCTGCCGCGCAGGTAGATCATCGCGTTGATCGAGCTCGAGCCGCCGATCACCCGACCGCGCGGGAGGTAGAGACGCCGGTTGTTCAGGCCCGGCTCCTGCTCGCCGAGGAGGTCCCAGTCGAGGCCCGACTTGAAGACCGCGGGGAACGCGTACGGGATCCGGATCTCGGGCGCCGTGTCCGGCCCGCCGGCCTCCAGCAGGAGCACCTTCACGTCCGGGTCCTCGCTCAGCCGCGAGGCGAGCACGCAGCCCGCAGACCCGGCTCCGACGATCACGTAGTCAGCCGCCATACGCCACCCCTCGGTCGAGTTTTGCCGCAGGCAGCTTAGTGCCTGTTGGCTGGCGAGAGCCGGGGCGCGTTGTTCCAAGAAGCTGTGTCAGCCGGCCGCACGGGCGAAGCCCGCGCGGCCTCCATGGTCGGCGCCGCCGAGTCGGCGCCTTAGTCTGCTCCAAGCGCCGTTCTAGTGGCGCGGGCCGGACTCACGCGTTAGCGTTGCCGCGATGGCCGGCGTCGACCTGGTGGGGCTCTACTGGACGGTCTCCGGCCCGGTCGAGGTGCACGTGGGCCGGGAATGGAGCCTGTTCGACTTCCGTGACCGCTGCGCGCAGGCCGCGCGCGTCGGGTTCAGCGGGACCGGGCTCTGGCACGCGGATCTCGCGCACGTGCTCGAGACCCGCTCGCTCGAGGAGATGAAGGGGATCATGGACGAGCACGGGCTCGAGCATCTCGAGCTCGAGTTCCTGATGTTCTGGTTCCTCGATGCGGACGACGAGCGTCGCGTCGCCGAGGAGGAGACGCGGGCGATGCTGCACGACGCAGCCGCCGCGCTCGGCGCCCACCACATCAAGGTCGGGAACATCCCGGGAACCCCGTGCGGCCTCGAGCAGCTGACCGAGCGCTACGGCGAGCTCTGCGCCGAGGCGGCGGAGCGCCACGACTCGAAGATCCTCTACGAGTTCATGCCCTTCGACGCCAACGTTCGCGACCTCGACTCCGCGCTCGCGCTCGTCGAGGGCGCGGACGCGCCGAACGGCGGCCTCGCGATCGACACGTGGCACATGGCCAAGCTCGGGATCCAGCCTGAAGAACTGCGGCGGATCCCGCCACGACACCTCGGCTGGGTCGAGCTCAGCGACGGACGCTTCGAGACCATGGACGACCCGATCGACGAGACCGTCAACCACCGGCAGCTCCCCGGCGAGGGCGAGTTCCCGATCCGCGACTACATTGCCGTCAGCCGCGAGATCGGCTACGACGGCCCGTGGGGGGTCGAGGTCCTCTCGGACGAGTTGCGGAACCAGCCGATCGAGCAGATCTTCGACCGGGCCTCCGAGACGACCTTCGCCCAGTTCGCCGCCGAGGAAAGGAGTGTGGGTGTCTGAGAACGGCCTCGACAAGGAGCGCCTGACCTGGGTGTTCACGCAGATGGTGCGGATCCGCGAGTTCGAGGAGTCCGTGAAGCGCACGTTCGAGGAGCACCCCGGCGTGATCCGCGGCCACACGCACCTCGCCGACGGCGCGGAGGCCTCGATCGTCGGCTCGATTGCGGCGATGCGGCCCGACGACCAGCTGCTGACGACCTACCGCTGCCACGGCTATCCGATCGCGCTCGGAACGGATCCGAAGGCGATGATGGCCGAGATCTACGGCAAGGAGACCGGCCTGTGCAAGGGCTACGGCGGCTCGATGCACCTGGTGGACGTCGAGCGCGGTTTCCTCGGCACCTCGGGGATCGTCGCCCAGGGGATCCCGCACGCGACCGGGGCCGCGTGGGCCGCCCAGATCCGCGGCAAGGGCCAGGTCGTGCTCGGGTTCTTCGGCGACGGGGCCTCGAAACAGGGCGCGTTCCACGAGTCGCTCAACATCGCCTCGCTCTGGAAGCTGCCGATCGTCTACGTGATGGAGAACAACAGCTACAACGTCGTCACGCGCGTCGAGCAGGAGGACGCGAACGCCGCGGCCGGCGAGCCGCTCTCGGTCAAGGCGAAGGCGTACTCGATGCCGGGCGTGACCGTCGACGGTGCCGATCCGCTCGAGGTCTACGAGCACGTGTCGGCGGCCGCAGAGCGGGCGCGCTCAGGCGAGGGGCCGACACTCGTCGAGTCGCGGATCTACCGGCTGAGCGCCCACGGCAACATCATCGCGCCGCCCGGTGTCCCGCTCCACTTCCCGGAGCACGAGGCGGTGACGGTATTCGGCGCTACCGAGGAGTACGAGGCCGCGTTGCGCGGCGACCCGGTGCCGCGGTTCCGCGCGAAGCTCGTGACCGACGGGACGATCACCGCCGAGGAGGCCGACCAGATCGCCGAGGCCGCGCGCGAGGAGATGGCAGCCGCGGTCACGTTCGGGCTCGAGAGCCCGTTCCCCGCGCCTGAAGAAGCCACGAAGTACGTCTACGCCTAGGAGGACAGATGGCACGCGAGCTTCCGTACATCGCCGCAATCGGGGAGGCCATCCACCAGGAGATGGAGCGCGATGACACGGTCCTCTACTTCGGGCAGAACATCGCGACGACCGAGAACGACCCGTTCCTGCAGGCGTTCGGCCCCGGCCGCGTGCGCGTGACGCCGATCTCCGAGACCGCCGAGATCGGGATCGCGGTCGGCGCGGCCTTCGCGGGCTACCGGCCGGTGGTAGAGCTGTACATGGCCGAGTTCATGCTCGTCGCGATGGACCAGGTCGTGAACGAGGCGCCGCGCTTTCACTACATGAGCGCCGGCCAGGTCAAGGTGCCGATCGTGCTCAAGGCCGGCTACGGGTTCACCGCGGGCTGGGCAGGCCAGCACACGGGGTCGATCTACGGGATGTTCATGGGCGTTCCGGGCCTGAAGGTGGCGGTGCCGGCGACCGCGGCGGACGCGAAGGGCCTCATGACGACCGCGATCCGGGACGACAACCCCGTGGCCTTCTTCCACCACTACCTGCTCACGCTCGAGCACGGCGACGTGCCCGAGGGCGAGCACGCGATCCCGTTCGGCGAGGCGGCGGTCGTGCGGGAGGGGAGCGACGTCACGATCGTCGTGATCGGATGGCTGCTGGGGAAGACGCTCGCCGCCGCCGAGCAGCTCGAGGCGGAGGGCGTCAGCGCCGAGGTGATCGACCCGCGCACGCTCGAGCCTCTCGACATGGCGACGATCCTCCAGTCCGTCGAGAAGACGGGCCGGCTCGTGCTCGTCGACCAGTCCACGCGCCACGGCTCGGCCGCGGCGGTGATCGCGGCGGAGGTCGCATCCGACGGCTTCTCGTCGCTGAAGGCGCCGGTCGAGCTCGTCACCGCGCTGGACGCGACCATCCCGTACAGCCAGCCGATGGAGGACTTCCTCCTGCCGGACGAGCCGAAGATCGTCGCCGCCGTCCAGCGCGTGCTCGGCTCGGCGCCCGTAAGCGCGTAGCGCGCGTGAGGAAGTGGCGACAGCCGTACGCCTGCGCTCGGGCGTTAAGAACGCTGGCCCATGCGGCGCTCTCGTCTCTGCAGTCCCTTTACCTCGTAGATGATCGGTCGATGGTTGTCACACTCGCCCGACGCGGAGCACGCCGGTGCGCATCGGTAGGGTGAATTCGCCGCGAGCGGTCTCCGGTCTGCTCGCGAGGAAAGCGCGGATCCGACCGAGCGTGGCCTCTTGCTCCTGTTCTGGCATGACCAGCATTCCCGCCTTCGTCGCGAACGTCGCGACGAGGGAGTCGGCGGTCCGTCGCTGCCCATGCGAGAACTCGGCCTGCTCCGGCGAGCCGAACTGGGCGATTGAGCCACTGTTTGGGAGGTGCGCTTTGGCCGTCTCGGCGCGCCAGCTGCTGAACGTGTCCCTCGGGCCAATGGCCGCGCTTCCGCTGATCCGTTCGAGTCCGGCAACCCAGTCGACCCGGTTGTCGAAGACGTTCCACAGGCCGGCCAGGATGCCGTCTGGTTCGAGGACTCTGGCTATCTCGGGTCCCGCGACGTTCATGTCGAACCAGTGCATGGCGTTGCCGGCTAGCACGGCATCGACCGACGCGTCCGGCAGCGGTACCGCCTCGGCACTACCCGGCAGGGCGCGAACAGTCGGCAGCGCGCGGCGCAGCTCGGTCAGCATCGCCGGGTCAGGCTCGACCGCGATGACTTCGGCGCCCAGCGAGACCAGCGTGGCGGTTAGCTTGCCGGTTCCCGCGCCGAGGTCGAGCACTCGCGAGCCGGGCGCGGGTTCGAGCGCCCAGCGCACCGCGGCCTGCGCGTAGTCCGGGCGGTGCTCGGCGTATGCGGTCGCTGCTGCGCCGAACGACGAAGCCAGAAGTAGCCGTTCGTCCTGTCCCACGTGGTGACCGTACCGCCGCATCCTGCCCGAACGCGACGAGCGGCCCGGCGGCCCATGGCGAGCTTGACCGTCGAGGAGTCCTGCACGGGGTCCGTATCCTCTCCGGACGATCGAATCGCCGCGTTCGCCCTTCACGTACTCGCCGGCGCGGCCGCGGCGCCGGCACCGCCGTACCCTCTGGGTGCTCCTTGCGGTCGTTCTGGCGGCGGCAGCGACGTTCGTCACGGGCGTGCTCGTCTGGTCGGGCGTCAGCCTGGCGGGCGACTCGACGGCGCTCGCCCGGGTCGAGATCGAGCCCTTCGGTGGAAGCCTCGTGAGCGTGGGCGTGCTCGGGCCGGGCGGGCGACGGCTTCCAGTGGTGGTCCGCCAGGGGAGCCTGACGCCGCAAACGCCCCTGACGCCTGGTGAGAGGGTCTCCATCGACGTCGTCGTCCGTCGGCCCGGCTGGTTCGCCTGGGCGCTCGGCAGCGAACGCCACGTACGCCGGACGGTCAGTGTCCCCGTCGCCCACGTCAGGGAGCGCTGGCTGACGGTCCGCCCGGGCTCGCCGGTGCGCGTGAGCTTCGATCGGCCGGTGAGCGCCGCCGCCTACGGGAGCCTCGGGCACCTGAGGCGGGAGCCTCTAAGCGCGCAAAGCGCCGTGACGGTGCCGTCTCACGCTTCGACCGGAACGGTCGAGGTTGCCGCGGCGGCGCGGGCGTGGGAGCGGCTGGGCACTCCGGTGCGTGTCAGCTGGTTCCCACCCTCGCGCGTCCCCGTGGCCGTCGTCCAGCCGGCGCCCAGTGCGCGGCTCGCCCCCGCTTCTCCGATTCGGCTCATCTTCTCCGAGCCGGTCGACAAGGTGTTCGGCGCGGAGCGGCCCAAGCTCTCCCCGAGAACGAGCGGCCGCTGGCACCAGAGCGACGACCACACCCTCGTCTTCCAGCCCTCGGGCTTCGGCGCCCGCTTCGCCTCCCACCTGGAGCTCGACCTCGGGCGTCAGGTCGACGTGGCCGTATCGTCGCCTGGTAGCGGGTTGCGAGCGACCCGCCATATCCGCTGGACGGTTCCTGCGGGCTCGGTCCTGCGCCTCCAGCAGCTGCTCGCGCAGGCGGGCTACCTGCCCCTCGACTGGACGCCGTCCAGCTCGCCGGTCGTGCGCACGCCGCGCGCCGAGCTGCAGGCCGCAGTCGACGCTCCGAGGGGTCGCTTCAGCTGGCGCTATCCGAACACGCCGCCCACGCTCCGCGCGCTCTGGAGGGAGGGCAGTTTCGACCAGATCACACGCGGCGCCGTGATGATGTTCCAGGACACGCACGCCCTCAAGGTCGACGCGATCCCCGGGGCCATGGTCTGGCACGCGCTGCTCGCCGACACGATCGCCGGCCGACGCCGCGACCGCGGCTACAGCTATGTCTACGTCCACAGCCGCGTCCCCCAGTTGCTGACGCTGTGGCACAACGGACGGACGATCCTCACCTCGCCCGGCAACACCGGCGTGCCAGCTGCACCTACAGCCCTTGGCACATTCCCGGTCTTCGAGCACATCCCGGTCGGAACGATGAGCGGGACGAACCCCGGCGGCTCCCATTACAACGACCCTGGGATCCGCTGGATCAGCTACTTCAACGGTGGCGACGCGATCCACGCCTTCAACCGCGCCTCGTTCGGCACTCCGCAGAGCCTCGGCTGCGTCGAGCTCCCGCTCGCGTCCGCGGCGAAGGTCTGGCCGTATACGCCGATCGGGACGCTCGTCACGGTCGAGAGATAGACAGCAGTGCCACGGAGTACACAGTCTTGGAAGTCCGACCGGAACGTAGCCGGCCTCATGAACGAGTACCCTCGACGGGCGACGATGCCGACAGTGAACGCGCGAGGGTCCAGCGACCAGAGCAGCGCCGGCGATGACTGATCCTGTCTCGTGGTTGCAGATCGAGCAGGGTTGGAACGTGATCGCCTCTGACGGCGTGATCGTCGGCACGGTCGCGCAGGTCGAAGGCGATCAGCAGAGCGACATCTTCGACGGGCTGGCCGTCGAGTCCAAGCACCCGACGCAGATCCGCTACGTGCCGGGCGAGCGGGTCGGGGCGATCTATCCGGGCGAGGTGACCTTGAAGATCGCCTCCGCGGACATCGGGACGCTCGAGCCGTTTCAGGCGCCGCCACCCGAGACGAAGTGGCTTCCGGAAAAGCCGCCTCTCACGACCCGCGTGTCGAACTGGCTGCGGGGAAAACGCTAGAGGTATCGCTCAGCCGCGGCGGCTGACGGTGGCCGCAGCTCCGATCAGCACGGCGTTGAAGATGACCGCAAGGAGGCCGAGTGTCTGGTTCGGGTCGCCCTGGGCGATCGTCACGAGGTACCAGGTCACGATCACCGCGAGCATCACGAGGCCCGCGAGCGCGACGGTTCGCTGATGAAGTCGGCGGGTGCGCTCGTCGCCGACCCCGTACAGGGTCTCGGCGGTCTGGCTCCGATTCCTCAGCGCCATCGCCGCGATGAAGCCGAGCATGACGATCGCGGCCGGGATCGCCCACTCCAGCGACCCACCGATCCAGAACGCGGCGACGATCGCCGCCGTGATGGTCAGCGCCAGGCCCATCTGGGCCTGCCTCCAGTGTTTGTTCGATTCGCTCACTCGAGCTCTCCTTTGTCGGGCGTGAACAGCTTCTCGATCGGCTCGCCGAAGTACTGCGCCAGGCCGAAGGCCAGCGGCAGCGAGGGGAGGTAACGCCCGGTCTCGATGGCGTTGATCGTCTGTCGCGAGACTCCCACCGCCTGGCCGAGCACGGCCTGTGAGAGTCCGAGCTCTTCCCGCCGTCGACGTATGCCGTTGTTCATTCATGTCAAGGTACCTTGACACCAGCGTTTGTCAAGGGTCCTTGACTATGAGCCGTCGCGGAGCAGTGCTTCCGTGTCGATCGCGCGCTTGAGGATCTTCCCGGTCGGGCCCTTCGGGAGGGCGTCGACAAAGATCACGCGGCGGGGATACTTGTACGCGGCGACGCGCTCCTTCGTCCACGCCTGGAGCTCGTCCGCGCTCGGCGTGGTTCCCGGGCGGCGGACGACGACCGCCGCGACCTCCTCGCCGAGCGTCTCGTCCGGGAGGCCGATCACGGCGGCCTCGAGCACGTCCGGGTGCTCGTACAGCGCCTCCTCGACCTCGCGCGGGTAGACCGAGTAGCCGCCGCGCAGGATCAGGTCCTTCTTGCGGTCGACGAGGAAGAGGTAGCCCTCCGGGTCGAGGTAGCCGAGGTCGCCGGTCGCGAGCCACCCGTCGGCGTCGATCGCCTCCGCGGTCGCCTGGGGGTCCTCCCAGTAGCCGGGGATCACCGAAGGGCCGCGGAACTGCGCCTCCCCGACTCCCCCGGCCGGCACCGGCTCGCCCTCGAGCGAGACGATCCGCAGGCCGGTGCCGCCGAGCGGCTTCCCGACGGAGCCGACCTTTCGCTCCTGGCCCCGGATGTACGTGGTCGCGACCCCGGAGAGCTCGGTCAGGCCGTAGCCCTCGTAGACCTCGCCGCCGAACGTGCGCTCGAAGTCGCGCGCGACCTCGGCCGGCACCGCTGCTCCGCCGACGTGGGCGATCCGGACCGGCGGGAGCGCTTCGGCCGAGCGCGCGGCCTGGCAGAGCGCGATGCACATCGTCGGGACGCCGAGCAGGATCGTCGTTCCGGTCTCGGTCATCAGGGCCAGCGTCTGCTCGGGCTCGAAGCGGCGCACGATCGCGATCGCCGCTCCCGACATCAGCGTCGAGGCCATCCCCGTCGACAGGCCGAGCACGTGTGAGAACGGGGCGGCGCCGAGCACGACGTCCTCTTCGGAGAGCGCGAGCGCGTCGGCAGCGTTCCGGGCCGCGGCGTGGATGCTGCCGTGCGTGAGGATCGCGCCCTTCGGCTTGCCGGAGGTGCCCGAGGTGAAAAGGATCACGGCCGGGTCGGCGCTCTCGCGTTCGACGATCTCGTCCAGAGGCTCCGCATCGGCCTCGAGGGCGTCCTCGCTCTCGAGGAAGACCCGCGGCGTGGAAGCCGCCAGGCGAGCCTCGACCTCGGGCCGCGCCAGCAGGCCGTTCAGCGGCACGACGATCGCGCCGAGGCGGAGCGCGCCGAGCGCGGCGGCTACCAAGGCGGGCCCGTTCGGCAGCATCAGCGCGACCCGGTCGCCCGGCTCGACGCCGCGGGCCCGCAGCGCAGCGGCGGCGACGCGCGCCTGCCGGTCGATCTCCGCGTGCGTCACGGTGCCGGTCTCGCCGACCAGCGCCGGCCGCGCCGGGTGGGCGCCGGCCGCTTCGGCGAGGATGTGAGCGAGGTTCAACGGGCGTACGTTAGCCTCGCGCCGTGAGCATCCTCGGGAACCGAGTCCTGCGGAAAGAGGATCCTCGTTTCCTGCGGGGCGAGGGCCGCTACGTCGAGAACATCCCGCTGGAGGGCGCGCTCAGCGTCACGTTCGTCCGCTCGCCGGTCGCGCACGCACGAGTGACCGGAATCGACGCCTCCGCCGCCGAGGCCATCCCGAACGTCCAGGTCGTGACCGGCGCGGACGTCGACGTGGGGCCGGTCACGCCGCCGCCGCCCTTCGGCGTGGCCGCCGGGATCTCGCGTCCGCTCGTCGCGACGGACGTCGTCCGCTTCGTCGGCGAGATCGTCGCGATCGTGATCAGCGAGGACAGGGCCACCGGTGCGGACGCGGCGGAGCTCGTGATCGTGGACTACGACCCGCTGCCGGTCGTCGCGGACGTGCAGGAGGCGCTGAAGGACGAGGTGCTCCTCTTCCCCGAGGTGGGGACGAACGTCTCCGGCCGGGACGGCCCGCAGGAGCGCGACGAGACGCTGTTCGACGGGTGCGACGTCTCGGTCTCGGGCACGGTGGTCAGCCAGCGGATGGCGCCGTGCCCGCTCGAGCCCCGCTCGGTTGCGGCCGAGGTGGGCCCCGACGGCCGCCTCACGGCCTGGCTCGGGACGCAGGCACCGCACCAGGATCGGAGCGGGCTCGCGGAGATGCTCGGTCTCGACCCGGAGAACGTGCGGGTTATCAGCCCGGACGTCGGCGGCGGCTTCGGCGCGAAGACGCTCAACGTCGAGGACATCCTCGTGGCCTGGCTCGCGCGCCGGCTCGAGCGCCCCGTGCGCTGGACGGAGACGCGCAGCGAGAGCATGGTCGGGCTCCCGCACGGGCGAGCCCAGCACATGACGTTCACGATCGGAGCCGACCGCGACGGGAAGGTCCTCGCGTACCGGCTCGAAAGCCTCGCCGACGCGGGCGCGTACCCGGCTCTCGGCTCGTTCCTGCCCCACCTGACGGCGCTGATGTCGAGCGGCGTCTACGCGATCCCGAGGATCGAGGCCTCGAGCCGCTCGGTTGCCACGAACACGGTTCCGACCTCCGCCTTCCGCGGCGCCGGCCGGCCCGAGGCGACGCAGGCGATCGAGCGGGCCATGGACGCGCTGGCCGCCGAGCTCGGCCTCGACCCCGCGGAGATCCGGCGCAGGAACTTCATCCCGAAGGACACGTTCCCGTACACGACCGAGACGGGCGCGGTCTACGACTCCGGCGACTACGAGGGCGCCCTCGACCTCGCGTTGCGCTCCGCCGGCTACGACGAGCTGCGCGCCGAGCAGCGCCGCCGGCGCGAACAGGGCGGGCCGAGGGAGCTCGGGATCGGCATCAGCACCTACGTCGAGATCACGAACGGGGTCGGCGAGACGGAGTTCGGCGAGGTCGAGATCACCGAGGACGGCGGCGCGATTCTCCGCACGGGGTCGTTCTCGCACGGCCAGGGCCACGAGACGACGTTCGCGATGATCGCGGCCGAGCGGCTCGGGATTCCCGTCGAGCGGATCACGGTCGTCAAGGGCGACACTGACGAGGTCGCCAGCGGGACCGGCACGTACGCCTCGAAGTCGACGCAGATCGGCGGCGTGGCGGCACGGCTCGCCTCGGAAGACGTCGTCGAGCGCGCGAAGGAGATCGTCGCCGACTATCTCGAGGCGAGCCCCGACGACATCGTGCTCGACCCCGCGCTCGCCCGGCTCCACGTGGCGGGCTCACCCGCGCAGGGCTTCTCGTGGGAAGAGCTCTCCGCACGGGCGGTCGCCGATGGACGGCTCGCCGAGCTGAAGGCGGAGCACGAGTTCAAGGCGGCTCCGTCCTTCCCGTTCGGCGCTCACGTCGCCGTCGTCGAGGTCGACACCGAGACGGGGCAGGTCGAGCTGATGCGCCACGTGGCGGTCGACGACGCGGGAACGCTGATCAACCCCCTCGTCGCCGAGGGCCAGGTGCACGGCGGCGTCGCGACCGGCGTCGGGCAGGCGCTCTACGAGCAATTCGTCTACGACGAGCACGGCACCCCGATGACGAGCACGTTCGCCGATTACGCGTTTCCCTCGGCGGCAGACCTCCCCTCGTGGGAGGCGGTCGAGATGGAGACGCCGACCCCGTACAACGACCTCGGCGTGAAGGGCATCGGCGAATCCGGGACGATCGGCGCCTCGCCGGCCGTCCACAACGCGGTGCTCGACGCGCTCGCCCCGCACGGCGTCCGGCACGTCGACATGCCGGCCAACGGCGAGAACGTCTGGCGGGCCCTCGAGGAGGCGAAGGCGTGACGAGGATCGCGCTCACGGTCAACGGCTGGCGCCAGGAGGCGGAGGTCGAACCGCGGCAGCTGCTCGTCTTCTTCCTGCGCAACCAGCTCGGCCTCAAGGGGGCGAACGTCGGCTGCGACACCTCCTCGTGCGGCGCCTGCACGGTCCTGCTCGACGGCGAGTCGGTCAAGTCCTGCACCGTGCTTGCAGTCCAGGCCGACGGCTGCGAGGTGGCGACGATCGAGGGCCTTGCCCCCGGTGACGAGCTGCACCCCGTACAACAGGCGTTCTACGAGCACCACGCGCTCCAGTGCGGCTACTGCACGCCCGGGTTCGTGATGGCGTCGGTCTCGCTCCTGCGGGAGAACGCGAACCCCTCGGAGGAGGAGATCCGGCGCGCGCTCGAGGGCAATCTCTGCCGCTGCACCGGGTACCACAACATCGTCCGGGCGGTGGAGGCCGCGGCGAGGGCGGGCGCGTGATCCCGGCGGCCTTCGACTACGAGCGGGCCGGGTCGGTCGACGAGGCCATTGAGCTCCTCGGCCGGGACGAGGAGGCGAGGGTGCTCGCCGGCGGGCACTCGCTGCTCCCGCTGATGCGCCTGCGCTTTGCGCGGCCGTCGCTGCTCGTCGACATCGGGCGACTCGAGGATCTGCGCTTCGTGCGGGACGACGGCGACCGGATCGCGATCGGCGCGCTCAGCCGGCACGCCGACCTCGCGCGCGACCCGTTGCTCGGACGCCACTGCCAGGTTCTCTCGGAGGCCGCCGCGCGCATCGGTGATCCGCAGGTGCGCCACCGCGGGACGGTCGGCGGCTCGCTGGCCCACGCCGACCCGGCCTCCGATCTCGGCACGGTCCTCCTCACCCTCGACGCGGAGCTCGTCGCCCGGGGGCCGGACGGCGAGAGGACGCTCCCGGCGGCGTCGTTCTTCACCGGTCCTTTCGACACCGCGCTCGAGCGGCAGGAGGTGCTCACCGAGATCCGGGTGCCGAAGGACGTGAAAGGGACGTACCTGAAGCTCGCACGCCGCGCTCAGGACTGGGCGACCGTCGGCGCGGCTGCGGCTCGCATCGACGGCCGCGTGCAGGTGGGCCTGACCAGCATGGGCGCGACGCCGCTGCGAGCGCGGGGAGTCGAGGAGGCCGTCGCCGCCGGGGCCTCGCCCGAGGACGCGGCCGCGCGGACGGGTGAGGGCACTTCGCCGCGTGGCGACGCGGCCGCGAGCCCCGAGTACCGGGCCCACCTCGCGCAGGTGCTCGTCCGGCGGGCGCTCGAGCAGCTCTGACGACATGACGATCGTTGCGCTGCTCGGGCTCGGCGAGGCCGGAAGGCGGCTCGCAACCGACCTGATCGCCGCCGGCCCGGAGGTCCGCGGCTACGACCCGGACGCCGGTGTCGAGGTGACCGGTCTCACGCGCGCGCGAGACACAGAAGACGCGGTCGCCGGGAGCGACCTCGTGCTGAGCGTCAACAGCGCCGCGGTCGCGGCAGAGGTGGCGGCCGCCGCGCTTCCCGCGCTCGGAGATGCGGTCTACGCGGACCTGAACACCGCGGCTCCCGCGCTCAAGCGAGAGCTCGCCGGGCTCATCGGACGGTTCGCAGACGTGGCGCTGCTCGGCCCGGTGCCCGCGACAGGCCTGCGCACTCCGACGCTGGCCTCCGGGCCGGGCGCCCAGGCGTTCGCCGATGCGCTCGGCCCGCTGGGGATGCCGGTCGAGGTCGTCTCCGACCGCGCCGGCGACGCCGCGGCGCTGAAGCTCCTGCGCTCGGTCTTCATGAAGGGTCTCGCCGCCTCGGCCCTGGAGAGCCTCGAGGCCGCCGAGTCCGCGGGCCGCCGGGAGTGGCTCGAGCAGCAGATCGCGGAGGTGATCGGCGGGCCGCTCCTCGATCGCCTCGTCGAAGGCAGCCGCAAGCATGCGGCGCGGCGCGCGGACGAGATGGAGGTCGCATGCGAGCTGCTGCTCGAGCTCGGCGTCGAGCCGCGGATCGCCTCCGCGAGCGCCGCGCTCCTCGCCGAGGTCGCGGCCGCTTCGCGGTAAGGTCGCGCACATGGTGACCCAGCCCGCCGAGGAGACCCGGGCGAGCGACCGGGCCCGCGTGCTCGTCAAAGGGGCGTACGACCTGCACGTCCACGTCGCGCCCGACGTGCCGCCTCGCCGTGTGGACGACGTCGCG
Source organism: uncultured Actinomycetes bacterium (assembly GCA_963716865.1). Lineage (GTDB taxonomy): Bacteria > Actinomycetota > Thermoleophilia > Gaiellales > Gaiellaceae > AC-32. The sequence continues at coordinate 402,798 of CAVQUF010000004.1, read as the reverse complement.
CTCGCCAGGCGCTTCGCCGAGCTCGGTCTCGCCGGCTTCGCGCTCAAGTCCCACTACACCTCGACGGCCGAGCGGGCGCAGGTCGTCACCGGCGTCGTCGAGGGCGTCGAGGTGATCGGCACGCTGTCGCTCAACCAGGCCGTGGGCGGGATGAACCCGCTCGCTGTCGAGATCGCCGCGCGCGAGGGCGCCCGCATCGTCTGGATGCCGACCGTGGACTCGCCCGCGGAGACGGCCGGGCGCACGAAGCCGAAGCCGGGCGACAAGGTGCCGCAGTGGGCGAGCCTCCAGCACGAGCTGCGCGAGCTCGGGCTCGGGATCGAGGCGGTGGAGGTGACAGGGGAGGACGGCGAGCTCTTGCCGGAGACACGCCAGGTGCTGCGCGCGATCGCGCGGCACAGCCTCATCCTGGCGACCGGCCACCTCGCCCGCGACGACACGTTCGCAGTCGTGGACGGCGCTGTCGAGGAGGGCGTCGAGCACATCGTCGTCACGCACCCCGAGTTCACCTGCCAGAACTTCTCGATTGAGGACCAGGTCGCGCTCGCGGAGCGCGGCTGCCTGCTCGAGCGCTGCCTCAGCACGCCGTTCAGCGGCAAGACGACGTGGGAGCACGTCGTCGAGGGCGTGCGCGCCGTTGGCGTCGAGCGCAGCCTCTTCTCGAGCGACCTCGGCAACCCGGACTACCCCGCGGTCGAGGACGGGCTCGCGCTCTGGGCCGATCGCCTCCTCGGCGCGGGCTTCGACGAGGACGAGGTGCGGGAGCTGATCGTCGGCCAGTCGCGCCGCCTGGCAGGAGCATGAGTCGGAGGCTGCTCGTCATCGGCGCCCATTCGGCGGACTTCGTCTGGCGGGCGGGCGGCGCGATCGCGGTCACGACCGCGGCGGGAGGCGAGGCGCGGGTGCTCGCGCTCTCGTACGGCGAGCGCGGCGAGTCGGGCGAGCTCTGGAAGGAGCCGGACCAGACCGTCGAGCACGTGAAGGAGGTTCGCCACCAGGAGGCGGAGCGGGCGGCGGCGGCGATCGGCGCCGGCTTCGAGTGCCTCGACCTCGGCGACTACCCGCTCGAGGTGGACGGCGAGGCGCTCGTCCGGATCGCCGACAAGATCCGGGAGCTCGCGCCGGACGTGCTCGTCACCCACACCGACCGCGATCCGTTCAACCCCGACCACGCGGCCGCGTTCTTCGCGGTCGAGCGCGCCCGCGCCCTCGCCGCCGGTCGCCGGGGTGGCCAGCGCCTTCGACACCGTGACGCCGCCGGAGTTCTTCCTCTTCGAGCCGCACCAGCCGGAGCTGTGCAACTTCACGCCGACGACGTTCGTGGACATCACCTCCGTGATCGAGCAAAAGCAGGCGGCGATGGCCGAGATGAAGGCGCAGTCGTACCTCCAGACGTACTACGGCCAGCGCGCCGAGCAGCGCGGCAACCATGCCCGCCGCTCGTCGGGCAACTCGGAGATCCGCTACGCCGAGGCGTTCCAGCGCGTGATCCCGCAGGTGGTTGGCGCGCTGTGACCGAGACGTTCGCCGCACTCGCGAAGCTCGGGACCGCGACCGTGCACGAGGCGGCCGCCCGCTCGCCCGTCGTGGACGCCGACCTGATCCAGGTCGTGCCCGGCTCCCGCGCGGCCGGCCCCGCCCGAACCGTGCGCTGCGGCCAGGACGACAACCTGATGGTCCACGCGGCCCTCGCGGAGGCCCAGCCGGGCGAGGTGCTCGTGTTGACCATGCCCGAGCCGAGGCCGATCGCGCTCATCGGCGAGCTGATCGCGACGCAGGCGAAGACCGCGGGTGTCGCCGCGATCCTCGTGGACGGCGCGGTGCGCGACCTCGACGAGCTCCGCGAGCTCGGCCTTCCGGTCTGGGCGCGCTACGTCCGCGTCAGCGGCGCCGAGAAGCGGGTCCGCGGGGAGATCGGCGGGACGGTCCAGGTCGGCGGCGCCACGATCCACCAGGGCGACGTCGTCGTGCTCGATGCCGACGGCGCGGTCGTCGTCGAACGCGAGCGCATCGAGGAGGTGCTGGCGGCGGCGCAGGAGCGGTTCGACCGGGAGACCGAGAAGCGGCCGAAGCTCCAGGCCGGCGAGTTCTCGTACGACCTGGACGGCCTCAGGCGGCTCGTCGAGTCGTGACCGAACCGATGCACGAGCTGGCGCGGATCGGCCACGCCGAGCTGTTAACCCCGAAGCCCGAGGAGAGCCTGCGCTTCTTCGTGGACGTGCTCGGCATGGAGGAGGAGGCGCGCGAGGGCCAGTCCGTCTACCTTCGGGGCTGGGGCGACTACCTGCGCTACAGCCTGAAGCTGACCGAGTCACCGCAGGCCGGGGTCGGCCACATGGCTCTCCGCGCGTGGAATCCGGCGGCGCTCGACCGGCGGGTCGCCGCGATCGAGGCCAGCGGGCGCGGAATCGGCTGGATCGACGGCGACGTCGGCCACGGCCCCGCCTACCGCTTCACCGATCCCGACGGTCACGTGTTCGAGGTCTATTACGAGGCCGAGCGCTACGAGGCTCCCGAGCACATGAAGCCGTTCTGGCGGAACCAGCCGCAGCGCTACCTCGGCCGCGGTGCGGCGGTCAAGCGGCTCGACCACGTCAACCTGCTCGCGGAGAACGTGCGGGCGAACCGCGAGTTCGTCGAGGACGTGCTTGGCTACCGCCTCTACGAGCGGATCGAGCTCGACGACGGCATCGAGGCAGGCGCCTGGCTCAGCCTCTCGATCGCCGCGCACGAGCTGATCTACGTCGCCGATGCGTACGGAGCGAACGGCCGGCTCCACCACCTGGCGTTCTGGGTGGACACGCGCGAGGAGTGCCTGCGCGCGGCCGACCTGTTCGTCGACAACGACATCTACATCGAGGCCGCGCCCTCGAAGCACGCGATCGCGCAGGGCTTCTTCGTCTACGCCTACGAGCCGGGCGGGAACCGCATCGAGGTCACCACCGGTGGCTACTTCGTGTTCGACCCGGACTTCGAGCCGATCGTCTGGACGAAGGACGAGCGCGCCCACGGCCAGTTCTGGGGCGTGCACACGATCGAGAGCTTTCACACCTACGGCACCCCGGACGTCGGCCCTCGGTCGTGAGCGCCTCGCTGCAGCAGCTCTTCGAGCAGCCGGACCGGTTCGTCGTCGCGACCGAACTGGTGACCAGCCGCGGTCTCCTGACGACGGGCAGCGGCCGGGAGCTGCTGGCCCAGGCGCGGGAGCTGAGCGCCGACCCGCGCATCGACGTGCTCTCGATCACGGACAACCCGGGCGGCAACGCCATGCTCGCACCCGACGCGCTCGGGACCGACCTGATCTCGCGCGGGCAGGAGGTGATCATCCACCTCGCCTGCAAGGACTGGAACCGCAACGCGCTCGAGAGCCGCGCCTGGCAGCTCGGCTCAGAGGGATTCCACAACATCCTCGCGCTCTCGGGCGACTACCCCGTCACCGGGCACAAGGGGCTCGCCGCGCCCGTGTTCGACATCGACTCGGTCGGCCTGCTGAGCCTGCTCTCGGATCTCAACGCAGGGCTCGCGGAGAACCTCGCACAGACGGACTTCTTCCTCGGCTGCGTCGTGACGAACCACAAGCGCTACGAGCGGGAGGTCATGCCGCAGTACTTCAAGCTCCGCAAGAAGGCCCGGGCCGGCGCCCGCTTCGTGATCAACCAGATCGGCTGGGACACGCGCAAGGACGACGAGCTCCTGCACTGGATCAGGCGCGACGGCCTCGAGCTGCGCGCGCTCGCGAACGTCTACCTCCTCTCCCGCACCGCGGCCCGCGCGTTCCGCAGGGGGAAGATCCCCGGCGTGATCGTCACCGACGAGCTGCTCGAGCTCGCGGAGCACCACGGCGGCGGCGCCGACAAGGGCAGGGCCTTCTTCGTCGAGCTGGCGGCCAAGCACGTCGCCGTCGCGCGAGGACTCGGCTTCGACGGCGTCTACCTCGGCGGCCACACGCCCGCGGCGACGTTCGGCGAGATCCTCGAGCTTGCGGAGACGTTCGCCGCAGACTGGCGCGAGCTGGCGCGCGAGATCCAGTACCCGCTCGAGGACGAGTTCTACTTCTTCGAGCCCGACCCCGACACGGGGCTCTCCTCGGAGCGCGTCAACGAGGCCTATCTCGATTCGAAGCGCCGCAAGAAGACGGACCTCCGCGTGCCGCTCAAGTACCGCTTCAGCCGGAAGCTGCACAGCGGCGTCTTCGCGGGCGACGCGCCGCTCTTCCCGGCCGGGCGCGCGTTCTACCGAACGGTCGAGAAGGCGCCGAAGGTGGTCGGGAAGCTCGCGCACGCCGCCGAGCAGGCGGTCAAGGTGCCGATGTTCCACTGCCGCGACTGCGGCGACTGCTCGCTGCCCGAGATCGCGTACGTCTGCCCCGAGTCGCTCTGCGCCAAGAACCAGCGCAACGGCCCGTGCGGGGGCACGCGCGACGGCCTGTGCGAGGTGTACGACACCGAGTGCATCTGGTCGCAGGCGTACGAGCGTCTCAAGGCCTACGGCGAGGAGGAGTCGATGCTCGACGGCCCGGTCGTCGTCAAGGACAACGCGCTGGCCAGGACGAGCGCCTGGGGGAACACGTTCCTCGGCCGCGACCACAGCGCCGATCCCGAGGAGGTTGATACGTGAGCGTCCCCTCGAGCCTGGAGATCGCGCAGGCGGCGACCCTTCGTCCCGTCACCGAGATCGCGGAGGAGCTCGGTCTCGAGCCGAATGAGCTCGAGCTCTACGGCCAGCACAAGGCCAAGATCGACCTCTCCGTCCTCGATCGCCTGGAGGGCGAGCACGACGCGAAGCTGATCGGCGTGACGGCGATCACCCCGACGAAGGCAGGCGAGGGGAAGACGACGACCTCCGTCTCGCTGACGCAGGGCCTTGGGAAGATTGGCAAGAAGCCGGTGTTGTGTCTGCGCGAGGCCTCGCTCGGCCCTGTGTTCGGGATCAAGGGTGGTGCCTGCGGCGGCGGCTACGCACAGGTCGTCCCGATGGAGGACCTGAACCTCCACTTCACCGGGGACATCCACGCGATCGGTGCGGCCAACAACCTGCTCGCCGCGATCCTGGAGGCGCACGTCCTGCAGGGGAACACGCTCGGCGTCGACCCGCTCAGCATCACCTGGCGCCGCTGCATGGATATGAACGACCGCGCCCTGCGGGACATCGTGGTCGGTCTCGGCGGCCGCGCGAACGGCTACGCCCGTCAGACGGGCTTCGACATCACCGCCGCCTCCGAGGTGATGGCGATCGTCGCCGTGTCGCGCGACCTCGACGACCTGCGGCGCCGGCTCGGCGAGATCACCGTCGCGAGCACGTTCGAGGGCGAGCCGGTCACGGCAGAGCAGCTGCGCGCGGCCGGGGCGATGACGGTCATCCTCAAGGACGCGCTCAAGCCGAACCTCGTGCAGACGCTCGAGGGCCAGCCCGCGCTCATCCACTGCGGGCCGTTCGCGAACATCGCGCACGGCAACAACTCGCTGATCGCCGACCGCGTCGCCCTCAAGCTCGGCGACTACGTGATCACCGAGAGCGGCTTCGGCTCGGACATGGGGATGGAGAAGTTCCTGAACATCGTCTGCCGGGTCGGCGGGCTCGCGCCGAGCGCGATCGTGATCGTCGCGACGGTGCGCGCGCTCAAGCACCACGGCGACGATCCCGACGGAGGCCTCGACGCGATCGAGCGCGGCTCGGCGAACCTGCGGCGGCATCTCGGCATCGTCCAGTCCTTCGGGCTCCCGGCGGTCGTCGCGGTGAACCGGTTCGCAGGCGACACCGACGAGGAGCTCGACGCCGTTGTGCGGCTGGCGCTCGAGTACGGCGCGCATGCGGCGGAGGTGAACGATGCGTTCGAGCGCGGTGGGGACGGAGCGACCGCGCTCGCGGAGGCGGCGGTCGGCGCCGCCGAGGTGGCGAGCGACTTCAGCCAGACCTATCCGCTCGACGAGTCGATCCCGCTCAAGATCGGGACCATCGCGAGGCGTGTCTACGGCGCGACCGAGGTGCACTTCCTGCCGCCGGCCGAAGCGAGCATCGCCCGCTTCGAGGCTCACGGCCTCGACCGGCTGCCGGTCTGCATGGCGAAGACGCACCTCTCGCTCTCCGACGACCCGACGCTCCTGAACGCGCCCGAGGACTTCACCCTCCACGTGCGCGACATCCGCGCATACACGGGCGCCGGGTGGCTCGTCCCGCTGTGCGGCGAGATCATGACCATGCCCGGCCTGGGCGAGAGGGCGGCCGCGTTCGACGTCGACATCGACGAGCACGGCCGGACCGTGGGTCTGTTCTGATGCAGCCGTGAGCGAGATCGCCGCAGAGACCACCGTCGAGATCCGCCCGCCCCGTCGCCGGCGCATCCTGAAGATGGTCGCGTGGGTCGTCGGTCTCGTGCTCTTCTGGTTGCTTCTGCAGCTGCTCGGCGTCGACGTCTGGGACTGGCTCAAGGACTTCTGGGACTCCCTCACCTCGATGCCGACGGGCTACACGGCGACGGCGCTCGTTTTCCAGACCGGCCAGACGTTCTTCGCCGGGCTCTCGTACTACGGCATCCTCAGCGTCGCCTATCCGGGCGAGGTCAAGCTCTGGCCGGTGATCGCCTCCTACGCGGTCGGCGTCGCGATGAACGGCTTCCTGCCCGCGAACATCGGCACGTTCGTGACCCTCTTCATGTTTGTCGCGATCATCCCCAGCTGCACGCTGGCGGGCGCAATCGCCGCCTACCTCGTGCAGAAGATCTTCTTCACCGTCGCGGGGGCCTTCGTCTACCTCTACATGTTCCTCAGCGTCCCCGGGGCGTTCGACATCAGCTTCGGGAACCTGACCTCGCATCCGGGCCTGCTCGTGATCGGGGTTTCCTGCGCGGCAGTCGGGATCGTGATCCTGGCGCGCGTCTTCTGGGCCTGGGTGAAGAAGCTCTGGGCCCAGGCGAAGCAGGGCGGGGCGATCCTCGCCACGCCGAAGCGCTACCTGAAACGGGCCGTGCTGCCGGAGCTCGCCTCCTGGCTCTGCAAGCTGACCGTGGTCGGGATCTTCCTTGCCGCATTCGCCATCCCGGTCACGCTCGAGTCGATCATGTGGGTGGTCGGCTCGGGCTCGCTGGCCAACGTCGCCTCGTTCACGCCCGGCGCGGTCGGGGTCACCCAGGCTACGAACGCGCTCGCCCTCAAGGACTGCTGCAACGTGCCGCACGGCCAGGCCGTCGACTACTCGACCGCCCAGCAGCTGATCACGACGACCTGGAACCAGGTCGTGGCGCTCGTCCTCCTGCTGTGGGTCTTCGGTTGGGAGGGTGGCAAGCAGCTCGTCGGCCAGTCCTACGTGGACGCCAAGGAGAAGACCGAGGAGACCAAGGAAGAGCGCAGGCGCAAGAAGCTAGAGAAGGTGGAGGCGATGGGCGAGACGAGGAGAGAGAAGCGCTTCCGACGGCGCCGCGACGACGAGTGAGGACCTGACCGTGTCCGACCTGCTTGCGCTCTGCGCGGCCTGCCTCTTCGCGCTCGCCGCCACGCTCCAGCAGAAGGGCGCGCTCGGCATGGGAGAGGTCTCGCTGCGCGAGCCGAGCTCCTTCGTCAGGCTGGCCCGGCAGGGCTGGTGGCTCATCGGCACCCTCGCCCTCCTCGGCGGCTACCTCTTCCAGGCGGTGGCGCTCGACAACGGGCGGCTGGCGGTGATCCAGCCACTGCTCGTGACGACGATCGTGTTCGCGCTCCCGCTTGGGTACCTCCTGACCGCACAGGACGTCAATCGGAGCCAGGTCCTGGCGGCCGGGCTCGTCGTCTTCGGGCTGACGCTCTTCATCGTCGTCGGCGATGCGGCGCAGGGGAACGACAACGCGCCCTCGTGGCAGTGGGCGATCGTGATCGTGGTCCTGGGAATCGCCTCGGCGATCCTGGTCGTGCTCGGAGGCCGAGGCTCGCTCACTCGAAAGGCCGCCTACTACGGCGCGTGCGCTGGGCTTCTCTACGGGCTCTCGGCCTCCCTCTGGAAGCCGACGGTGGAGACCCTCGACGCCGACGGCCTGGGAGCGATGCTCTCGAGCTGGGAGCTCTACGCGTTCGCGGTCGCGGGCATCCTCGCTTTCCTCGTGCAGCAGGTCTCGCTGGCGACCGGGCGGCTGGCGCCCTCGGTGGCGATGACGTCGGTGCTCAACCCGCTCGTCGGCATCCTCGTCGGCACCGCCCTGCTCGACGAGCGGCTCGCCGACCCGACCTGGCACAAGGTGGTCGCCTACTCCGGGCTCGCCTTCGCGCTGCTGGCCGCCGTGTCGATCACCCGTGCGACCGAGACGCCCCGAGAGGTCTCTTCCGAGGCCGCCCCGAGCGCGGCCTAGACGGCCGCAGGCGATTCGGCCGCGAACTCGCTCAACGCGGCGACGAGGTCGGCCGTCGCGGAGACGGCCGGCGCGTGGTCGGTGTCGAGCTCGACGACCTTGCGGCACGGATGCTCCTCGATCATCCGCCGCTGCAGCGCGGGCGGGATCGAGTTGTCCTGCGTCGTCAGCACGTAGAAGCGGGGGATCGAGGCGAGCAGCGCGTCGTCGACGCTCACCGGGTCGGCGAACGGCCCGACCGGCTGCGACCGCTGGCGGGCGACGCAGATCGTGGCGTTCTCGGTGGTGCAGCAGTTGTAGATCGCCTGCAGCGCCGCCTCGTCCGGGAGCGTCGCGACCGGCGGCTCGCCCTCGATCACGATGTTCGCCTGGATCATGTCCTCCGCGCCCTCGGGGAGGTGGGTCAGGTCGAGCAGGCTCTGGCCGTCGCTCGGCATGAACGCGCAGACGAAGACGAGCGCCGCCACGCGCTCGGGCGTGTTCGAGGCCGCCTGGGTCACGACGGCGCCGCCCATGCTGTAGCCGACGAGGATCGCGGGCTCCGGCCGCGAGGCGAGCACCTCGGAGGCGCGCCGGGCGCAGGCTTCGAGAGTGACGTCGCCCGGCGGTGTCTGGTCGTTCCCGCCGCCCGGAAGGTCGAAGGTCTCGACCGTGTGCCCGGCCGCCTCGAGCGGCTCCCGCAGCGGCTCCAGGCTCCAGGCCCCGCCGAACGCGCCGTGAACGAAGACGAACCGTGCCATCGGGCGATTCTACGACGGTTCAGCTCACGGTCAGGACGAGCTTGCCTGTGTGCGGCCGGTCCCGCTCGAAGGCAGGGGAGTTACTTTCTGGTTGGGGTGAGCGAGAAACAGATGATGGGGCGCCCAGCCGAGCAGGCGTTTCGGCGCTACTACGGCGAGGTGTACCGGCATCTGCTTCGCCGGACTGGGGATCCCAGCGAGGCGGAAGAACTGACCCAACGAGTGTTTGCGGATGCAGCAGCGGCAGAGCAGCAACTTGAGCGGGACGAGCGGCCGCTGTTGCCGTGGCTGCTTGCGGTGGCGCACCGTCGCTGGGTCGACGAGCTGCGGCGCAGGCGCCGCCGGCAGAACGCGATCGACACGGGCGCCGTCAGTGCCGAGCGCGCAGCGTCTCTCGACGATGAGCTGGCGGCCGGTGCGCTCCGGCGCGTACTTGCTCAGCTTCCTCGCGAGCAGCGCGAGGTGGTCATTCGCCGGCTCTGGCGTGGCCGCAGCTTCCGAGACATCGGGTCCGACCTCGGGCTGTCGGAGGGAGCGGTGAAGATGCGCTTCCGGCGCGGCATGGAATCGCTCCGTGAACTGCTCCGCGCGGAGGGATACGAGCCGTGAGGGGGAGGAGAGACGATGCGTTGCCGCGCGAGGTGTCCGAGCTCCTGCGCGACGACCCGGAACTCGTGCGGCTCGCGGAGCGGGTAGCGGGGCTGGCCCAGGAGGGGGGTGAGGCGCGCCTGAGACGCCGACCGCTGCTCGTGCCCGTCGCGGCGGCTGTCGCAGCGGTCGGCGTCGCGGTCGCCCTGGTCTTGGCGACCGACGGCCACGGGCCGAGCCTGAGCGACCGTGCGCTCGCCGCCCTTGGCCGGGAGCGCGTACTGCACGCAGTCATCGTGCGCTCGGTCGAGGACGATCGCACGGTCGACCTGTCGAGCGGACGCCAGGTGTCCGCGCGGCTGAGCGTCGAGTCGTGGTTCGACGAGCGGACCCGAGGGCTGCATGTGGTCGAGCGGCGCAACGGCGCTGTGATCGCCAATGCGCTTGGCACGAGGGAGGCGTTGGCGCGGAAGCCCGGCTGGCGGCTCGATCCGGCGCTCACGCTCTTCCTGGCCGGCTACCGAGAAGCGCTGCGACGGGGGCTCGTGCGTGACCTCGGCTCTGCCGTCATCGACGGCCGCCCGGTGCGGTGGCTTGGTCTCCGGTCTGGCGAGCGGGTTGCCGTCGACGCAGAGAGCTTCCTGCCCGTGGTGATTCAGAAGCGGGAGGGGACCCGCTGGAGCATCGCCCGGATCGAGAGCATTCGCTTCTCGTCCGCTGACTTCAAGGCGCTGCGACGGCAGCCGCCAGCACCTTCCGGCGGCGGCGTGCTCAGCCAGCAGCGCAGCTCTCCCTCCGAAGCTGCCACGCTGCTCGGCACACCGGCGCTCTGGCTCGGCCGTGCCTCGGGCGATCTCCGCCTCGCCGCGCTGAGGCTCGAGCGGCTCGTGAGCGTCTATCCGCCCGGCGCGCGCCGCCGACCGTTCCGATCGCCTGGCATCGCGCTCACGTACCGCATGCCGCGAGGTGTCGTGGAGGTGCGAGAGGCGCGCCCGCCGCTTCCCGCCTACGGTTTCAGCGGCCGTCTCACCTTTGGCTTCGACCCGGTCCCACCGGAAGGCTCGCTGCAGCTCGCCGCGATCGGCGGCGGCTGGCTTGGACAGCTTCGGGCTCGGCGCCTCTACATAACGCTCACCGGGCCGGATCCCGCGACGCTGATTCAGGCTGCGCGCGACCTGCGGCCGATCACTCCCTAGCGTCGCGTTACTTCCGCGGCGGCTCGGACGAGTTTCTTATGGGAGTGCGCAACGAAGGAACGTCCACAGCGCGCCTGAAGGTAGTCGTAGGTGTTCTGATGAGGAGGATGACGCACATGACGAAACGCAGGTCGATGGTTGCGGCGCTCCTCGTAATCGGGATGGCAGCCGCGGGGTTGGCCTTCGCCGTTGCGTCGCCAAGGAGTGACAGCCCAAGCACGCTTTTCACGGTCGGGCAAGGAGCCCGGGTCCCGTCTCAGCTCATGACTGATCAACAGCGACGGGCTCTCACCGCTTCCGGGGCAACTGACCAGCTCTACCTTCTCGGCCAACATGGTGATCACGGGTACTACCGCGCTGTGGGCGTGGGCGGACACACGTGCTACGCGCTCGGCAGCGACGCCGCGCTCCTCTCACTAGCGTGTCTCCACTCCGGGCCGGAGATGCCGACGGCCCTTATCGACATGTCTTGCTGTGGTGTTATCGCTCCGTCTGGTCGCGCTGTCTTCCGGCTCGAGGCCGTGGAGGGGATCGCGGCAGACCAGGTTTCAGCCGTCGGGGTCGAGCGGAACGATGGCTCGCTCGTGACGGTCGCAGTGGCCCATAACTCCTATCGCTTCGCCCCCGACGCGATTCCAAGCGATCCCGTAGCGATCGTGGCGCTCGATGAGTCAGGTGCTGTAATCCAGAGAAAGACCGTCGGCTAGCTCGCAGAGTTTGCCTTCAGCGGTTGTCGGACACTTCGAATTGTCACGGTCAGCTCGCGCTCAGCGCCTCTGCGTCACCATCACCGGGCCCGATCCCGCCACGGTGATCCAGGCCGCGCGCGAGCTGCGGCCGGTCACCCGCTAGCGTCGCGTTACTTTCGCGGCGGCTCGGACGAGTTCCAAGTGGAAGCCCGCAGCGAAGGAGAGCCCCGTGAAGCTGAAGACAAGATCATGTTCTCTCGTTAGCCGAACCGCGTTTGCTGCTGTCGGGCTGCTCATGGTGCTCGCTGTGCCGCTCGCAGCCCCCGCGGCTGGATCAGAGGCTGCCAGCTCGGGGCTCCCGCCCGCGCCGGCTACCTACCAGCCGGGCGACCAGGTCTGGAGCAACTCGGACAGCGTGCCCTCGCCGGGAGCGACGTTTCCGTTCATTGCGCCCGACCCGGTCGCGCTGCAGGTCATCCTCTCCCCGATTCGCCCATACCGGCCTGGAGACAAGGTCTGGACGAGCAGTGACCAGGTCCCCGCTCCGGCCGAGCCAGACGCGAACGGCTGTCAGCGCGTTCCCTCGAGCGGCTACATCGGCTACCACGTATACGCCTCGACCACGTACGAGTACTCGAACTACTGGTACTGGTCGGGTAGCTCGTCGAACGAGCCGTTTCACTGGTACATCCGGCGCCTCAGCGACGACAACGCGCTCTACGACGGAAGCTCTCAGGGGGGCGGCGGTTCCCAGAGCACGAACTCCAACAACTGGCGCTGGCAGGTCCAGAACCTAGGCAACGATCCACAGGCATGGAACGCCTGTTACGAAACACTCTGACCGGTCGCCCGAGACGCTGCTTGCGGCGATTCGCGGTCCTCGCGCTCAGCGCCCTCGTGTTCACCTCGCCAACGGGAGGCGAATGACCGCCAAGCCTCTTTCACCACTCGCTGTCATCGCCTCACTTTTGCTCTTGGCGCTGATCATGGTCAGACAACGTCTAGCTCTTTGATGACGTTTAGGTTGCCCCAGTCTGCGACCCGCCGTTACGGCCTTGCCGGTCTCGTCCTCGTGACGCTCGTTGTGGGCGGACTTGTGCTCGGTTTACAAGCGGCGGCAGGCGATAAAAGCTCCGGAGCGAATAGGCAGTCCCTCAAGCCAGTTGTTCCAGCAGTTGACGCCGTCGGTGCTCTTAAGAACCCTGCTCTCGCAGTCGCCGCTGTCCCTGACCGCGTTTCCAGCGTGGCATCTGAGCTGAGCAATCCGCCCTCAAGCGTTCCGGCATCGCTCAGGCCCGGTGTCTTGGACGTCAACGCTGCTCACCGTCTCGCCTCGGGCGTGGGCCCGAATCAAGAGACGGTTTACGCGATGCCTACTAGCTCCGGGGGCGCGTGCTACGTGACCACTACCGGACGTTCCGGCTGCGCTCAGAGCTTTGAGCAGGAGCCTGGTCGAGCGTTAACGTCGTTGGACGAGCCTGGGCGAGCTGGCGTCGATCCAGTCTTGTTCGACGGGTTGGTTCCGGACGACGTCGTTCGCGTTTCGCTTCTGGTAAACGCGAAGCAAATCGATGCCACGCTTTCGAACAACTACTTCTACTACCAACTCATGGATCCGAGTTCCGGTTGGCCCACCTCCCTGATCGTCACATACAGCGATGGGTCAACCCATGCAATCGATCTGCCGCACCCGTAGTAGCTCTCGTTGAGTACCGGCTTCGGTCGCTTGTTGTTCCATGGCGATCCTCGGCGGCGAGTTACTGGGGAGTCGTTGTCAAAGGTGCGGTGTCAGGTCTTGCATTCCGCTTCAGCCGACGGTCAGGACGAGCTTGCCCTGCGTTCGGCCGGTCTCGCCTTGCTCGTGCGCTCGGGTGGCTTCCTCGAGCAGGAACGTCTGCTCGACGGTGACCTTCAGCTTTCCCGCCTCGAAGAGCGCGGCCAGCGCTTCCAGGCCGGTGCGGTCCGGGTGGACCAGGATCCCGGTCACCGTGACGCGGTCTGCGGCGAGCTCGTTGAGGCGATCGAGCGCCGACGCGGATGGCACCGCGATGAAGAGTCCTCCGTCGCGCAGGCACGCCAGCGTCGGCGCGCTGGACTCACCGCCGACGAGGTCGAGCACGACGTCGACGTCGGACACCGCGCTCTCCACGGGCACGCTTGTGTAGTCGACCGCCTCGTCGACGCCGAGCTCGTACAGAAACGCCTCCTTGACGAAGCGCGCTGTCCCGATCACGTACGCGCCGCGCGCCTTGGCGATCTGCACCGCGAGGTGCCCGACCCCGCCTGCGGCGGCGAGGACCAGGACGCGCTGGCCCGGCTGGACGTCGGCGACCTCGACGAGCGCCTGCCAGGCGGTCAGCCCGGCGAGCGGCAGCGCCCCGGCCTCGACGTCGCTCAGGCCGTCCGGGGTCCGCGCCAGCTCGTCCGCAGGCGCGGTCACGTACTCGGCGTACGCGGCCGCCTCCTTGGGAAAGCGCGGCATCCCGAAGACGCGCTCGCCGGGCGCGAACCCCGCCCCTTCCTCGACGACTCCGGCGACGTCCCAGCCCACGGTGAAGGGCGGCTCCCCCAGGAACCCTCCGCGGGCCCGCACCTTCCAGTCGACGGGGTTGACCCCGGCCGCGGCCTGGCGCACGAGTACCTCTCCAGGTCCCGGCTCTGGCCGCGGCAGCTCCTCGAGCTCGAGCACCTCCGGCCCGCCGAGCGCGTGCTGTCTGATGATCCGCATCGGCGGTTGCTATATACAGGCACGAGCCCCGACGGAGGAGAGCCAATGGCCGCGCCGACGCAGACGAGCTCCGCCTTTCCGAGCCCGTACGAGATCGCAACTCCGCCCGGCTGCGAGGGCTGGGAGGAGATGTACCCGTACTACACGCTCTTCGACGAGTCGCGGCGCGAGACGGACGAGGCGCGCTTCTGGTTCTGGAACTCGATGCACTTCCCGGTGCCGATGCCCGCGTTCGACGTCCACTGCATCGACTCGCCGTACCAGGCGGTCGGCGAGTGGCAGAACCGGTTCTTCGCGGTGCCGCCGGCGATGGGGATCGACTACCGCATCATCAACGGCTACGTCTACATCTCGGGCAACCCGGTCACCGACCCCGAGAAGATCGGCGAGCGGGTCGGGTACTTCCAGCGCCGCGCGGGCTACTACTTCGAGCACTGGGACGAGATCTACGCGAAGTGGAAGAAGAAGATGGAGGCCCTGATCGCGGAGATCACCGACCTCCCGGTGCCGGACCTCCCGGAGTACGAGCCGGACGAGCTGATGCTCGAGGACGAGCGGAATACCGCGTTCGTCGAGCTCCTCTCCGCGTACGACCGCACGCTGCGCTGCGGCGACCTGATGTGGCAGCACCACTTCGAGCTGCTGCTCCTCGGCTACGGCGCCTACGTCACGTTCTCGGACTTCTGCAAGGCCAACCTCCCCGACATCCCCGACCAGCACATCGCCCAGATGGTCGCGGGGATCGACGTGCTCCTGTTCAGGCCGAGCGCCGAGCTCCGCCGCCTGGCGAAGGTCGCGATCGACAGCGGCGTGGACGGGGCGTTCGTCGAGGGGCGCTCACCGGCCGAGATCGACGCCGAGCTCGAGGGGAGCGACGCGGGCAAGGCCTGGCTCGTCGAGCTCGAGAAGATCAAGGACCCGTGGTTCAACATGGCCACGGGCGACGGCCTCTACCACTACTACGGCAGCTGGTACGACGACCCGACGATCGCCTACGCCTCGATCGTCGGCCACGTGCGGGCCCTCAACGAGGGCGAGGAGGCCGAACGCCCGACCGACGAGCTGGCGCGCGAGCGCGAGCGGCTGGCGGAGGAGTACGGCGCGCTGCTCGACGAGGAGACGCGCGGGACGTTCAAGGAGCTGCTCGGCCTCTCGCGGATGGTCTTCCCGTACGTCGAGGAGCACAAGTTCTACTGCGACTACTGGTTCCTGACCCGCTGGTGGAACAAGGTGCGCGAGTTCGGCGCGCTGCTCGCGAAGCACGGCTTCCTGGAGGACACCGAGGACGTCTTCCAGCTCGGCCGGCACGAGGTCGCGCAGGCGCTCGACGAGCTGCTCCTGACCTGGGCGACCGGCGGTGCGCCGCTCGGCCCCACGCACTGGCCGCCGATCGTGGCGCGGCGCAAGGAGCTGCTCGAGAGCCTCTCGGACTGGACGCCGCCGCCTGCGATCGGAGCCACGCCCGAGGCGATCACGGACCCGATGAGCATCATGCTCTGGGGCATCACGACGCAGCGCGTACAGGAGTGGGCCAGCGCGGAGGAGGGCGGAGGGCGCCTCACGGGCGCAGCTGCCTCGCCAGGCGTCGTCGAGGGCACCGCGCGGGTCGTGATCGACGTCGAGCAGATCGCGGCCGTCCGCGACGGGGACGTGCTCGTCTGCCCGATCACCTCTCCGGCCTGGGCGCCGATCTTCTCGAGTGTGAGGGCGGTCGTCACCGACATCGGGGGCGTCATGTCGCACGCGGCGATCGTCTGCCGGGAGTACGGGCTGCCCGCGGTCGTCGGCACCGGCCGCGCGACGGCGGAGATCCAGACGGGCCAGAGGGTCCGAGTCGACGGCTCGAACGGCGTCGTGACGATCCTCGACGCGTAACCGGGTGGGAGCGGCCTACACCCGCCCGCTCGCGGAGCTGCGGCGATCCGACGCCGGCGAGTTCGGCGGCAAGAGCGCGAACCTGGGCGACCTGCTCTCCGCGGGGATCCCGGTTCCGCCCGGGTTCGCGGTCGGCGCGGGGGCGTTCCGCGCATTCGTCGGGGAGACGGGCCTGGACGGAACGATCGCCTCGGCGCTCTCGCGCGCCTCGAAAGGGGACGTGGAGGCAGCCGGCGCCGCCTCGAAGGCGATCGACGAGGCGATGCGCTTCGCGCCGCTGCCGGAGGTGCTGCGAGACGAGCTCGCCCGGGGCTACGAAGCGCTGGGTCAGTCGCCGCCGGTGGCCGTCCGCTCGAGCGCGCTCGGCGAGGACAGCCACGACGCCACGCACGCGGGCCAGCAGGAGAGCTTCCTCTGGGTGCGCGGCGTCGAGCAGCTCTGCGACGCGGTGCGCGACTGCTGGGTGAGCCTCTACACGACGCGCGCGATCAGCTACCGCGCCGAGCTCGAGACGCAGACCGAGCAGGCGATGGGCGTGGCCGTCCAGCAGATGGTCGACGCCCAGGTCTCGGGCGTGATGTTCACCTGCAACCCGGTCAGCGGCGACCCGAGCATGGTCGCGCTCAACGCGAGCTGGGGCCTCGGTATCGCGGTCGTCGGCGGCGAGACGACCCCCGACGACTTCCTGGTCAGCAAGGTCACCGGCGAGATCGTTCGGCAGACGGTGAACCCGAAGGAGATCGAGTACGTGCCGGACGCCGCCGGGCGAGGAACGGTGCGCGTGGACGTGCCGGCCGACCGGCGGGAGGAGCCGTGCCTGGACGAGGGCCAGCTCGCCGCGCTCGTCGAGGTCGCGCGGGTCGTCGAGCGCCACTTCGGCTCGCACCAGGACATCGAGTGGGCGCTCGAGCGCGGCCGGTCGCTCCCGGAGTCGCTGCACGTCCTGCAGTCGCGCCCGGTCACGACGCTGAAGCCGAAGGCGCCGAAGCTCTCCGAGTCGGCGATCTCGCTCGTCATGGGCACGTTCGGCGCCGCGCCGCGCAAGGAGGACTGAGTCATGCCGCTGAGCGAGGACGACGTCCGGGAGATCCTGCGGCTGATCGACGAGTCGGACGTCGAGGAGCTCCGGATCGAGACCGAGGAGCTGTCGCTCCACGTCGTCCGCGGAAAGGCGGGGGACCCACCACGCGCTCCCGTGGCCGCGGAGGCGCACCCGCCCGAGCCGCCGAGCGGAGATCTGCTGACGATCCCCGCCCCGATGATCGGCACGTTCTACCGGGCCGAGGCGCCGGGCGCGCGGCCGTTCGTCGCGGTCGGCGCCCGCGTCGAGCCGACCACCGTCGTCTGCCTGATCGAGGTGATGAAGATGATGAACTCGGTCCCTGCAGGCGTCGCCGGGACGATCGTCGAGGTCTGCGCCGAGAACGCCGAGCTCGTCGAGTACGGGACGCCGCTCTTCCAGGTGGAGCCGGACCGATGAGCGGCCTGATCGACATCGTCGACACGACGACGCGCGACGGCAACCAGAGCCTGTGGAGCGCGACGGGCCTGACCACCCCGGACGTCCTCTCGATCGCGCCGACGATGGACCGGGTCGGGTTCCACGCTGCCGACTTCAGCTCCAGCACGCATATGGCCGTCTCGGTGCGCTTCCACCGCGAGGACCCCTGGGAGCGGATCCGGCTCGTCAGCGCCGCGATGCCGAAGACGCCCCTCAGCTTCATTACGACGGGGATGCGCTTCATCTCCTGGGTCCCGGCCGACGAGGACGTGATGCGGCTCGTGTTCCGCTGCGTCGTCCGCAACGGGATCCGCCGCTTCCAGGTCGCCGATCCCTCCAACGACCCGCCTCGCCTGCGGCGGCTGGCCCGGATGGCGCGCGAGGAAGGCGTCGAGGAGATCGTCATCGGCCTCACCTACTCGGTCAGCCCGGTGCACACGCACGCGTACTACGCCGAGCGCGCGGCCGCGCTCGCCGACTGCGCCGAGATGGACCGCCTCTACCTGAAGGACCCCGGCGGGCTGTTGACCGCGGCCGCGATCCAGGAGCTGGCGCCGCACTTCCTTCGCGCGGCCGGCGAGCGAACGGTCGAGCTGCACAGCCACTGCACGATCGGGCTCGCGCCGTTCGTCTACATGGAAGGGCTGCGGGCCGGCTTCCAGGTCCTGCACACGGCCGTCGCCCCGCTCGCGCGCGGGACCTCGAACCCGGCCGCGGAGACGACGGTGCAGAACCTCGTGGCGGAAGGTTTCTCGCACCGGCTCGACCTCGAAGCGCTCGCCGCGGTCTCGGCGCATTTCCGCGAGCTCGGCCGCGAGAAGGGGCTGCCGGTCGGCAGGCCGCAGGAGTTCGACGCCACGTACTACCACCACCAGCTCGCGGGCGGCATGGTCTCGACGACGCGACGGATGCTCGGGGAGCTGGGCCGGCCGGAGCTGTTCGAGGAGGTGCTCGAGGAGGTCGGCCGAGTGCGCGCGGAGATGGGCTACCCGATCATCGTCACGCCGGTCTCGCAGATGGTCGCGACCCAGGCGGTGCGGAACGTGATCGACGGCAAGCGCTGGTCGAACGTCTCCGACGAGACCGTCCGCTACTTCCTCGGTCACTACGGCGAACCGGCCGCGCCGTTCTCGCCGGAGATCGCAGAGCGCGTGCTCGCGCGGCCGCGCGCCGAGGAGCTGCGAGACCTCGAGCCGCTCCACCTCGAGGGCGCGCGCGAGCGCTTCGGCGCGAAGATCTCCGACGAGGAGCTGCTGCTGCGGCTGACGATGCCGGAGGAGCAGGTGAACGCGATCGGCACGTCGCCGCCCGCGGGGCGGCCGCCCGTTCGGTCTGACGGCCATCCGGTCGTGACGCTCCTCCGCGAGGTGGCCGAGCGCGAGTCGATCACGCACCTGCGCGTGCAGAAGGGAGACGACCTGGTCGTGTGGCGCCGTGCGACTTGACGACGTCCGTGGGTTCGTGTTCGACGCGGACGGGACGCTCGTACAGCGGGACGGCACGGAGGCGCACGTGCAGCCGGGCGCGCTCGACGTTCTCGCGAGGATCCGCGCCTCCGGCCGGCCGCTCGCCGTCTTCACGAACGGCAGCCACGAGACACCGGAGACCTTCGCCGCCGACCTGCGGGAGGTCGGCCTCGACATCGCCGACGACGAGCTGCTGACGCCCCTGCGCAGCGTCCAGTCCCACCTGCGCTCCCACGGCCGGGACGGGCCGGTGCTGCTGTTCGCCAACGAGCGGGTGCGTGCGTACCTGGAGCAGGCCGGCCTGCAGATCGCCGACGGGGAGGACGCCGTGACGGTCTTCGTCGCGCACGTCGACACGGTCCAGTTCGAGCAGCTCGAGCGGGCCGCCCGTGCGGTGCGGGGCGGCGCGGAGCTGCTGACGGCGAGCTACGCGCCCGCCTACGCGGGAGCGAACGGCCCTATCTTCAGCCGCGGCGCGATGACCGCGGCGGCGATCTCGAAGGCGAGCGGCGCCGAACCGACCATCGTCGGCAAGCCCTCGCACGCCGCGCTCGAGACGATCAGCGACCGGCTCGGCGCGCCCACCGAGGAGCTGGCCGTGATCGGCGACGACCTCGGCATGGACATCGCGCTCGGCAGGCTCGGCGGCTCGCGCACGATCCTCGTCCGCAGCGGGATCAGCGGCGCGATCGAGCTCGACGGGGTCTCCGAGTCGAGCCGTCCCGACGCCGTCGTCGAGAGCGTCGCCGACGTGCTCGCCTGGCTCTGATCCGCGTGCGGTTGCGAGATAGGCTCCCGGGCCTGTGACGGTCCGAGACGCCACGTTCGACGTCCTGCGGCGGCGCGGGATGACGAAGATCTTCTCCAACCCCGGCTCGACCGAGGTGTCGTTCCTCGTCGATCTCCCGTCGGACCTCGAGTTCGTGCTCGCGCTGCACGAGGGCTCGGTCGTCGGGATCGCGACGGGCTATGCGCTCGGCCGCGGAGTGCCTTCGTTCGTCCTGCTGCACACGACACCGGGGCTCGGGAACGCGGTCTCGGCGCTCGCGACCTCGCGCGTCAACCGCGCGCCCCTCGTCGTGGTCGTCGGCCAGCAGGACCGCCGCCACCTGGCCCACGAGCCGTTCCTCGCCGGGAAGCTGGCCGGGCTCGCCGGCGAGTATCCGGTCTGGGTCAACCAGCCGATCCGTCCCCAGGACGTGCCGGGCGCGATCGACCGCGCCTGGCACGAGGCGCAGACGCAACGTGGGCCGGCGCTCGTGATCGTCCCGATGGACGACTGGAACGCGGCCGCGCCCGAGCCGTACGAGTACGCCGCGCCCGACCGCCTCGTCCGCGCGGCCGGGGCTGCCGAGGGCGCGGTCGAGGAGCTCGCGCAGCTGCTCGAAGGAGCGAGCTCTCCGGCCCTCGTCGCCGGCGCGGGAGCCGACGATCCCGCTGCCTGGGAGGCGCTGGTCGCGCTCGCAGAGCGCCTCAGGGCCCCGGTCTGGCAGGAGCCGTTCGGCGCCAGGGCGGGCTTCCCGCAGACGCATCCGCTCTACATGGGCGACCTCTCCGCCGACCGCGCCAGGCTCCGCGAAGCGCTGGCTCCGTATGACGTCGTCCTCGTCGTCGGAGCTCCCGCCTTCCGCCAGTACGCCTACGCCGAGGGCCCGTTCGTCGAGGACGGGACGACGGTCGCGGTTGTCACCGAGGACCCGGCCGAGGCCCAGCGCAGCCGTGCTCGGCTCTCGGTGCTCGCGCCGCCCGCGTCGGTGTGCGCCGCGCTCGCCGAGCGCCTGCCGCAGCGCGACGCCGAGCCTTCCGCGCCTCGCAAGCCGCCAGAGCCGCCCTCGCCGGACGAACCGCTGCGCGCGGGGCATGTCCTCAACGAGTTGGCGCTGCGGCTCCCGGAGAACGCCGTTGTCCTCGAGGAGGCCCCGTCGAACCGGCCCGAGCTGCTCGCGCGGCTTCCGGCTCGCCAGGACATGGGCCTGATCAGCCCAGCGATGGGCGGGCTCGGCTTCGCGATGCCGGCCGCGATCGGGCTGCGCCTAGCGCTACCCGAGCGTCCCGTGGTCGCGATCATCGGCGACGGCTCGTCGCTCTACGCGATCCAGTCGCTCTGGAGCGCGGCGACCTACAAGTCGGGCCCGCTGCTCGTGATCCTGAAGAACGGCGGCTACGCGATCATGGACCGCCTGGCCGAGCACGAAGGCGGCGCGTCGGCGTGGCCGAACGTCGACGTCGACATCGCGGGGCTCGCCGAGATCTTCGGCTGCGAGTCGCGCCGCCTAGCGGATCTCGAGTCCCTGCAGGCCGCCCTGGACGAGGTCGTCCCCGGGCTTGCCGAGCGGAACGAGCCGCTCCTGCTCGAGGTCACGGTCGAGCCGGACTCCGACTTTCACCCCTAGCGAGAGGCTTGATGTGAACGTCGCCGGGCTCGAGGCCTCCTCGCGTTCTGTTCTCGCCAACCGAGTAGGAAGGATCAATAGGGAAGAACATCTCCCAGGTAACAGCACGCTGGCCCAGGCGAGGCTGCTCTGCTCTTACGCCCTCGTCCGGCCCCCCAGCTCTTGATTGCGTCGCAGACGGCTGTGCTCGGGGTTGAGCAGCTTGGCCATGCTGGTTTCCACTGGAGTTGAGAGGTGCTTCCAAGTCAGGCAGCGGAGGTGAATGGCCCTGTGGATCCGCGTCAAACGCGGGTTTCTGGGCGTCCGCGCCGGATGAGAAACAGCGAGGCGGCGAGCGCGAGCGCGAGGAAGCCGAGAAGTCCGAGCTCAAGCAGCAGGTTTGTGAGAGCGCGCCCGGAGGACGCTGCTCCCTCGAACTGCGCGGTGACGATGAGAATCCGCCGGACAACGGCGATCAGGCCGATGTAGAGGAACGGCTCGACCGCAATCTCATGGGTACGAAGCACGAAACGAAGCGTGTATACGAGCTCGGCGATGATGAGCAGGAGCAGAACGCGATCGAGGACGATCACGCCGGTGTCGACGCCTCCCCGTCTGGCCGAGATCGCGTGAGCAAGCTCGTGCACCGTCCCGACGAGGACAAAGGCCGAGGCTACGGCGAGCAGGACCCCGACCGCGACATAGAGGACGAGCTCGAAGCCAACGAGTCCGCCGAGCAGGTTCAAACCCGGAGGCGACGGGGCATCTTGGCCCGACGAGCGACTCGGCTGCGAGCGCTCTCCCTCTGAAGACATGCTCCGAGATTACGCCCCACATCAAGGGCGCCGCGTGGCCGACGCGCGGCAGCTGCTCGTGAACGGGGTCCCCCGACGGAGTGAACACCGTCGGGGTGTCACTGACGGAACCCGTTCAGGTGACATTCGCGAACAACGGACCGCATCGAGAAGACGCTTTCCAAGCAACAGGCGCTCGCTAGATTAGGGCCCGTGCGCAAGCTCGTCCCGGACGACTTTCCGATCCCTGCCGGGGTTGAGCATGAGCGTTTCCGTTTGCGGATGCTCTCGATCAACGACGTCGTCAAGGACTTTGACGCGATCTGCGACCGGGTCGACTGCGACGGGACACCAAAGCCCCCGTTCGTCTCTACGGTCGCAGACAACCTTGTCGATCTCGGCTGGCACCAGAAGGAGTTCGAACTGCGGCGCTCGTTCGCCTACACGGTCGTTGCTCCGGACGACTCGCAAGTGCTCGGCTGTGTCTACATCGATCCGTCGGAGACCCACGATGCACACGTATGGATGTGGGTGCGTAGCGCAGCGTGGGAGGAGGGCCTTGACCCGCTCGTCGAAGCTGCGCTGCGCGACTGGCTTGCGCGCGAGTGGCCTTTTCAGGAGGTCGACTGGGGCCGCCGCGCTCGCCCATCCGCGTAACCATGAGCCTTTGCCCCTCCAGCGCGAGTAGTTAGTGAAAGAAGGGCAGGACGATCAGCTGCTCTGCCCTCAAGCGGCTGCCGTCCGGTCGCTCACCAGGTAGGCGACGATCAGCGCAGCGGGGAAGAAGAAGAGGCTGAAGATGAAGTAGCCGAAGAAGCTGTGCCCTTTACGGCCAGCGACACGGGCGGGCCAAAAGGCGAGCGCGATCCAGACGATGATCGCGAGGATTGTCCAGATCCAGACACCGTTGGCAGCGAGAAGCACGTCGACCTCCTTGTGGTCGGGCAGCGTAGAGCAATCAGACCGTACTGCGCGAGTAGGTACTACGGGCTAGAACGCCACACGCCCTCGTGGGCGGAAGGAGCCCGGCGGCGTTTCACACCAACGCTCCCGTAGTTATCCCCAGACGTCCGCTGCGACCTCGACGACGAGGCGGAGCTTGTCCCACTGCTCCTCGTCCGAGAGCGTGTTGCCTTCGACCGTCGAGGCGAAGCCGCACTGCGGCGAGAGGCAGAGCTGCTCGATCGGTGCGTACTGCGCGGCTTCCTCGAGCTTGCGCAGGAGGTCGTCGCGCGACTCGAGCTCGCCCTTCTTCGTCGTGACGATCCCGAGAACGACCTGCTTGTCGCCCTTCGGGAGGAAGCGCAGCGGCTCGAAGCCGCCGGAGCGCTCGTCGTCCCACTCCAGGAAGAACCCGTCCACCTCGAGCTCGTTCAGCAGCGCCTCGGCGACGAAGTCCCAGCTGCCCTCGGCGGCCCAGGAGGAGCGGAAGTTCCCGCGGCACGCGTGGGTGGTGACGCTCATCCCGGCGGGCCGCTCCGCGATCGCCTCGTTGATGTGACGGATGTAGTCGACGTGCTGGTTCTTCGGGTCGCCGCCGATCGAGGCGACGTACTCGCGCTCGTGCGGGTCGTTCATGTAGGCGAGGCTCGTGTCGTCGAACTGGAGGTAGGTGCAGCCGAGCTCGCCGAGCCGGCGCACCTCGTCGCGGTAGGCGGCGACAAGATCGGCCCAGAACGAGTCGAGGTCCGGGTAGACGTCCGGGTCGAGCGCCGCCTTGCCTCCGCGGTAGTGGACCATGCTCGGCGACGGGATCGTCAGCTTGGGTGTGGCCGTCGTCGCGCTCTCGCGGACGAACTCGAAGTCGTCGCCGAAGATCGTCTTCGAGACGCCGAGCTTGCTGTTGATGTGAAGGGCGGCGGGCGTGAACTCGATCTCGCCGTCCTCGTTCATGAACTTGATTGCGATGTGGCCGGCCTCGTGGGTGATGCCGTCGAGCTGGTAGATGAAGTCCATGTGCCACGAGGCGCGCCGGAACTCGCCGTCCGAGACCGCGCGGAGGCCCACTTCCTCCTGCTTCCGCACCGCCTCGCGGATCGCCTCGTCCTCGATCGCGCGGAGCTCGGCGGCGTCGATGTCGCTGGCCGCGTGCTGCTCGCGCGCCTCGAGTAGTCGCTGGGGTCGGAGGAGGCTGCCGACATGGTCGGCTCGGAACGGCGGTCGGGTTCGATCCATGAGGCCGGACGCTACACGCCGTCGGGCGGTCCGCGGTATGTTGATCGTGGCGACTGCGCCCCGTCCTGCGTGGACGCGCCGAACGCGAGGAAAGGAGCCGAGCATGGCCACAGTCGAGACCGAGATCGTCGAGGCCCAGCAGTTCATCGGCGGCGAGTGGGTTCCCTCGTCCGGCCGCGAGACCTTCGACGACACCGATCCGTTCACCGGCGACATCGTCGCGCGCATCCCGGCCGGAACGCGCGAGGATGCGAAGAACGCGATCGAGGCGGCAGCAGTAGCGTCCGAGGAGTGGGGAGCGACCCCGCCCGCCGTCAAGCAGCAGGTCTTTCTCAAGGCCGCCGACGTGCTCGAGAGCAGGCAGGACGAGGTCGTCTCGCTGCTCGCGCGCGAGTCCGGCGCCACGTTCGGCTTCGGCATGTTCCAGATGCACTTCGTCCCCGGGCTGTTCCGCCAGGCGGCGGGGACGGCCTACGCGTCGATGGGGGAGATCATCCCTTCCGACACCGGCGCCTTCGCGATGGGGATCCGCCGCCCGGTGGGCGTCGTCGGGGCGATCGCGCCCTGGAACGCGGCGCTGATCCTCTCGGCACGCTCGATCACGGCGCCGCTCGTCCTCGGCAACGCGGTCGTCCTGAAGCCCTCCGAGCTCTCGCCGTACGTCGGCGGGCTGCTCTGGGGCGAGATCTTCGCCGAGGCCGGCCTCCCGCCGGGCGTCCTGAACATCGTCACGCACGGGCCGGGCGAGGCCGCGCCGATCGGCGACGAGCTCGTCGAGAACCCGCACGTGCGCGTGCTCAACTTCACCGGCTCGACGAAGACCGGCCGCATCCTCGCCGAGGCTGCGGGCCGCAACCTGAAGCGGTGCGTGCTCGAGCTCGGCGGTTACAACCCGCTGATCGTGCTCGGCGACGCCGATCTCGAGTTCGCGGTCAACGCGACCGCGTTCGGCGCCTTCCTGCACCAGGGCCAGATCTGCATGTCGGCCCGGCGGATCATCGTCGAGCGCTCGATCGCGGACGAGTTCGTCGACCAGCTCGCGCAGAAGACGGCCGGGCTGAAGGCCGGCGACCCGAAGGAGCACGACACGATCATCGGCCCGCTGATCACCGAGCAGGCGCTCGACCTGGTCAAGAGCCGCGTCGACGACGCGGTCGCCAAGGGCGCGAAGGTGATCGCCGGCGGCGAGGCGGTCGGGCCGTGCTACCAGGCGACGCTCCTGACGGAAGTCCCCGAGAACTCCGACTTCGCCCAGTACGAGACCTTCGGGCCGGTGGCCGCGATCGAGGTCGTCGACTCGCCCGACGAGGCGGTCGACCGCGCCAACGCGACCGCGTACGGCCTCGCGTCCGGCGTGATCACGAACGACGCGGACAAGGGCCTCGAGCTCGCGCAGCGGATCCAGGCGGGGATCGTCCACGTCAACGACCAGCCGGTCGGCGACGAGCCGCAGATGCCGTTCGGCGGCGTCAAGGACAGCGGCTGGGGACGCTTCGGGTCAACTGCCGCGATTGGCGAGTTCACGGATATGCACTGGGTCACGGTCGGCCGCCCGCACCCGTTCCCGTTCTAGGGCAGGAGCGGGCAGGCCGATGGCGGAGATCGTCCCGCTCGCAGATGCGATCGCGGAGCTGGTCCATGACGGCGACGCCGTCGCCGCCGAGGGCTTCACGCACCTGATCCCGTTCGCGGCCGGGCACGAGCTGATTCGCCAGGGCCGGCGCGACCTGACCCTGATCCGGATGACGCCTGACGTGATCTACGACCAGCTGATCGGCATGGGCTGCGCGAAGAAGCTCGTCTTTTCGTGGGGCGGGAACCCGGGCGTCGGCTCGCTGCACCGGCTGCGGGAGGCGGTCGAGCACGGCTGGCCGGGCCCGCTCGAGGTAGAGGAGCACTCCCACGCAGGGATGGCGACCGCCTACGCGGCCGGCGCGGCGAACCTCCCGTTCGGCGTCCTGCGCGGCTACGGCCACGGAGATCTCGCGTCCCACACGCGGGTCGGCACGGTCACGTGCCCGTTCACCGGCGAAGAGCTGGCCGCGGTTCCCGCCCACCGGCCGGACGTCGGGATCATCCACGCGCAGCGGGCCGACCGGCAGGGGAACGTCCAGCTCTGGGGCATCCTGGGCGTCCAGAAGGAGACGGTGCTGGCCTCCGCCCGCTCGATCGTGACCGTCGAGGAGATCGTGGACGAGCTCGAGCCCAGGCCGGGGGCGATCGTGATCCCGGGCTGGACGATCGGGGCGGTCTCGCTCGTCCCGCACGGCGCGCACCCGTCCTACGCGGCCGACTACTACGACCGCGACAACGAGTTCTACGTCGCCTGGGACCCGATCAGCCGCGACCGCGACGAGTTCGCGGCCTGGATGGAAAGGCATGTGCTCGCTGCGTGACGACCTCGACTGTTACCTACACCGCAGACGAGATGATGGCCGTCGAGGCCGCGCGGCGGCTCACGGACGGCGATGTCTGCTTCGTCGGGATCGGCCTGCCGAGCCTCGCCGCCAACCTCGCCCGCACCACCCACGCGCCGGGCTGCGTCCTCATCTACGAGAGCGGGACGATCGGCGCCAAGCCGGTCGAGCTGCCGCTCTCGATCGGCGACGGCGAGCTGGCCGAGACCGCGGACGCGGTCGTGGCGGTGCCGGAGATGTTCGCGTACTGGCTCCAGGGCGGCCGCATCGACGTCGGCTTCCTCGGCGCCGCCCAGATCGACAAGTGGGGCAACCTCAACAGCACGGTGATCGGCGACTACGACTCGCCGAAGGTGCGCCTTCCGGGAGGAGGCGGCGCCCCCGAGATCGCGACCGCCGCGAGGAAGGTGTTCGTGATGCTCAGGCAGACGCCGCGCGCGTTCGTCGAGAAGCTCGACTTCCTTACGAGCGTCGGCGACCGGGTCGCGGTCGTCGTGACCGATCTCGGGATCCTCGAGCCGGACCCGGAGACGCGCGAGCTGACGCTGACGTTGCTCCACCCGGGGGTCGAGGTCGACCAGGTGCGCGAGGCGACCGGCTGGGAGCTCCGCGTCGCGGACGAGCGCGGTGAGACCGAGCCGCCCACCGAGGAGGAGCTGACCAGCCTTCGCGGACTCAAGACGAAAGGAAGGGGCTAGGTGTCCGAATACGCTGCCGACTCGCCGATCGTCCTCCCGGACGACCCGAGCTTCGGGCCGGAGGTGCAGATCGACTACCCGGGCTACCGCTCGACGCAGTGGCGTGCGCCGAAGCGGAAGCTCGCCTCGCTGCCGGAGGAGTTCCACGACCTCGCCGGGCCCGTGTTCGGGGCCGACCTGATCGAGGAGCACGACCACGACCTCACGCACGGGCACCCCGGCGAGCCGCTCGGTGAGCGGATCATCGTCTCGGGCACGTTGCAGGACGAGGACGGCCGCCCGCTGCCGGGCGCGCTGATCGAGATCTGGCAGTCGAACGCGTGCGGGCGGTATCACCACATCGTCGATCAGCATCCCGCGCCGCTCGACCCGAACTTCTCGGGCGGGGGACGGTGCCTGACGGACTCCGAGGGCCGGTACCGGTTCGTGACGATCAAGCCCGGCGCCTACCCGTGGGGGAACCACGAGAACGCGTGGCGCCCGGCGCACATCCACTTTTCGATCTTCGGCAGCCAGTTCGTGCAGCGGCTGGTGACGCAGATGTACTTCCCGGGTGACCCGCTGTTCGCGTACGACCCGATCTTCACCTCGGTGCGCGACCCGAAGGCGCGCGAGCTACTCGTCTCACGGTTCGACATCGAGGCGACCCAGCCCGAGTGGGCGCTTGCGTACGACTGGGACATCGTCCTCGGCCGCGGCGGGAACGGCACGACGCCGATGGAGAACGGGCGATGACGCTCCCGAAGACGGCCTCGCAGACGGTCGGTCCCTATTACACGATCGGTCTCTGCCGCCGACCGGAGAACGAGCTTGCCGATCGGAACGACGCTGGGGCGGTGCAGCTGATCGGGCTGCTCTATGACGGCCAGGATGCGCCGATCGGCGACGGCCTGATCGAG
This sequence comes from uncultured Actinomycetes bacterium, assembly GCA_963716865.1. Taxonomy (GTDB): domain Bacteria; phylum Actinomycetota; class Thermoleophilia; order Gaiellales; family Gaiellaceae; genus AC-32. Next base: position 374,346 of record CAVQUF010000004.1, on the reverse strand, counting down.
ATCTGGGACGTGGCCGGCGAGCGCTGGGGCCGGAGCGGCACCGACGCGGACGGCCGCTTCTCCTTCGTCGTGACGAAACCCAGCGCGGTAGCGGGCGAGGCGCCGAGGTTCGACGTTTACGTATTCGCGCGCGGGCTGCTGCGGCACCAGCTGACGCGGGTCTACTTCCCGGACGAGGCCGAGGCGAACGCGGCCGACGCGGTGCTCTCATCGCTGGACGAGGCCCATCGCGCGACGCTCGTCGCCGAGCAGGAGGACGGCGCCCTCCGGTGGGACATCCGGATGCAGGGCGAGCGAGAGACCGTCTTCTTCGAGCATTGACCATCTTCGCCGCGATCGCCGTCCCGGCGGAGCTGCGCGACGCGACGGCCGGCCAGGCCTGGCTCGAGGCGATGCTCGAGGCCGAGGCGGCGCTCGCGCGGGCGGAGGCGAAGGCGGGCGTGATCCCCGCGGAGACGGCGGACGCGATCGCCGCGAGCTGCCGCGCCGAGCTGTTCGACCTGGCGGAGATCGCCGAGCGTGGGCGCGCCACGGGCACGCCGGTCGGGCCGCTCGTGACCGCGCTGCGCGAGGCGGTAGGCGGCGACGCCGCGAAGTACGTCCACTGGGGCGCGACGAGCCAGGACATCCTCGACACGGCCTCGATGCTCGTCGCCCGGTGCTCGCTCGGACTGATCCTCGCCGAGGTGGACCGCGTGGCGGCCGAGTGCGCGCGCCATGCCCGAGAGCAGCGGGACACGACGATGGCCGCGAGGACGCTCCTGCAGCAGGCCGTCCCGACGACGTTCGGGCTGAAGGCCGCGGGTTGGCTGGTGGGGGTCGTCGACGCCCGCAATGGGCTCCGGCGAATCCGGCCGGCCGCGGAGCTCGGCGGGGCGGCCGGAACGCTCGCGCCGCTCGGCGATCGGGGCGCCGAGGTTGCCGCGCTCTACGCGAAGGAGCTCGACCTGGCCGAGCCGCCGCTGCCGTGGCAGTCGAATCGCGTTCGCGTCGCCGAGCTGGGCTCTGCGCTCGCCGTCGCCGCCGGGGTGATCGCGAAGATCGGCCTCGACGTGGCGCTGCTCGCGCAGACGGAGGTCGCGGAGGTCGTCGTTCCCGGAGGCAGGCGGCTCGTCCACGATGCCGCAGAAGCGAAACCCCGTCGGCTCGGCGCTCGCGGTCGCCTGTGCGCGCCTGGTGGCCGCGGATGCCTCCGTTCTCACGGGCGGGCTCGTCCAGGAGCACGAGCGCGCGCTCGGCGGGTGGCACGCGGAGTGGGACGCGCTCCCGAGGGCGCTCGCGCTGACCGGTGCCGGGGCCGCCGCCGTGGCCGGGCTGCTCGACGGCCTGGAGGTGGACGCCGAGCGCATGCGTGCCAACCTGGACGAGGCAGTGCTCTCCGAGCGCGCCGTGTTCGAGCTCGGGATCGAGCGGGACGCGCTCGAGGGCCGGCCGCTGCGCGATGTGCTCGCCGAGCATCTGAGCGGCGACGAGCTCGACGCCGCGCTCGACCCTTCGGGCTACCTCGGCTCCGCGGGTGCGTTCGTCGACCGCGCTCTGGCGTACGCGGAGGAGAGCTCGTGACCCGGCCGCTCGCCCACCGGCTCGACGGTCCCGAGGGTGCGCCGCTGCTCGTTCTCTCCAACTCGCTCGGCACGACGACGCGCCTCTGGGAGCCGCAGCTCGCCGCGTTCGCCGCGGGCTTCCGGGTACTCCGCCACGACCATCCCGGGCACGGCGAGTCGCCGGTCCCGGGCGAGCCGGTCTCGGTCGAGGAGATTGCGGGCGCGCTGCTGGGCCTGGTCGACGACCTCGGCGTCGAGGGGTTCTCGTTCTGCGGCCTCTCGCTGGGCGGGATGGTGGGGATGTGCCTCGCGGCGAGCGTGCCCGAGCGAATCGAGACGCTGACCCTCTGCTGCACCGGGGCGAAGCTCGGCACGCGCGAGGACTGGCTCGAGCGCGCGGAAACCGTTCGAGCCGACGGGACAGGAGTGCTCGTCGACCGCCTGCGCGAGCGCTGGTTCACCGCGTCATTCCGCGGCAGCGACGTTGCGCGGAGCTACCTCGACGAGCTGCTCACGATCTCGCGCCGAGGGCTATGCGCGCTGCTGCGAGGCGATCGGCGGGTTCGACTTCCGCGACCGGCTCGGCCGGATCGAGGCGCCGACCCTGGTCGTCGTGGGCGAGGATGACCCGGTGACGCCGCCTGCGGTAGTCGAGCTGCTGAGCGACGGGATAGCCAGCTCCGAAACTCTCGTCGTGCCGCGCGCGGCGCACCTGGCAAACGTCGAGCAGCCCGACGCGGTCGCGGCAGCCGTCCTGCGACACGCGGAGAGCAAGGCAGCGGCATGAGCGACGAGCGTACGAGCGCGGCATGAAGATCCGGCGTGAGGTGCTCGGCGACGAGCACGTCGACCGCGCCGTCGAGCGGACGACCGACCTCACGCGCAAGTTCCAGGAATTCATCACCCGCTACGCCTGGGGCGAGATCTGGGCGCGTCCCGGCCTCGACCGCCGCACGCGCAGCTGCATCACGCTGACGGCGCTCGTGGCGCTCGGCCGGTTCGACGAGCTCGGCATGCACATCCGCGCCGCGCGCAGGAACGGCGTGACGCTCGACGAGATCAAGGAGGTCCTCCTGCACTCGGCCGTCTACTGCGGGGTCCCGGCGGCGAACAGAGCCTTCGCCGTCTTCCAGGAGGTCGCGGGCTCCCCGGACGAGGAATGAAGACGGCGCGCACCCAGGTCGGCATCGTCGGCGCCGGCCCGGCCGGGCTGACGCTCGCGCGGCTCCTGGAGCAGGCGGGCATCGACTCGGTCGTCCTGGAGAACCGGAGCCGCGACTACGTCGAGCACCGCGTCCGCGCAGGCGTGCTCGAGCAGCGAACCGTCGAGCTTCTTGCCGAGGCGGGAGTGGGCGACCGACTGCACGACGAGGGAATCGTCCACCACGGGATCGAGCTCCAGTTCGACGGCGAGCGGCACCGGGTCCCGCTCAGCGAGCTCGCCGGCGGCCGGACGATCGTCATCTACGGCCAGACCGAGGTCGTCAAGGACCTGGTCGCGGCGCGGCTCGAGAGCGGGCTGCCCTTGCTCTTCGAGGTCGACGACGTCAGCGTCCACGAGCTGGACACCGAGCACCCGCGGATCCGCTTCTCCCACGACGGCGAGCGGCTCGAGCTCGAGTGCGACGTGATCGCCGGCTGCGACGGCTACCACGGCGTGTGCCGGCCGAGCATCCCGGACGGCGTGCTCGAGTCGTTCTCGCGCGATTACCCGTTCGGCTGGCTCGGCATCCTCGCGGACGTCGCGCCGTCGAACGACGAGCTCGTCTACGCGCACAACGAGAGCGGCTTCGCGCTCCTGAGCCTGCGCTCGCCGACCCTCAGCCGCCTCTACCTCCAGTGCGAGCCCGACGAGGACGTCGACAAATGGTCGGACGAGCAGATCTGGGCCGAGCTCCAGAACCGCCTCGGCGTCGAAGGCTGGACGCTGGAGGAGGGGCCGATCCTCGAGAAGGGCGTCACGGGCATGCGCAGCTTCGTCGTGGAGCCGATGCAGTACGGGCGGCTCTTTCTCGCCGGCGACGCGGCGCACATCGTCCCGCCGACGGGTGCCAAGGGCCTCAACCTCGCGATCGCCGACATCCGCGTGCTCGCCGAGGCCCTGGTCAGCTGGTACGAGACCGGCAGCGCCGCCTTGCTCGAGCTCTACTCGGACACGTGCCTGCGCCGCGTCTGGCGCGCGGAGCACTTCTCGTGGTGGATGACCTCGATGCTCCACCGCATTCCGGGTGGCGATGTGTTCGACCTGAAGCTCCAGCTCTCGCAGCTCCGGTACGTGGCGACGTCGCGCGATGCAGCCGCGAGCCTCGCCGAGAACTACGTCGGCCTCGAGCTCGACTGAGAAGGGCTACTCGAGGATCGGCACCACGAACGTGGCGACCCCGAACGGCGCGACCGGCTCGTCGAAGTAGCTTCCGACCACGCCCGCCGGGACGAAGCCGACGAGCTTCAGCGTCTCGGTGCCGGTGTTCTCGAAGCCGTGGCGGGCGAAGGCGGGTACGGCGATGACCGCGCCCACTCCGATCGGGCCCTGCTGATCTCCCAACGTCGCAGCGCCGCTGCCGTGGAGTACCACGACCGTCTCGTCGGCCGTGTGCGTGTGGAGCGGGATGTGGTCGCCGGGGTCGACCTCGAGGTAGACGACCATGCCCGCGGCTCCGGTCTCCGCGCTCACCGGGGCGGCCAGCCGCCCGCGCGCCTTCGGGTCGTCGCCGACCGAGAAGGGGACGAGGTCGAGCTCACCGAGGATAGGCGTGGTCAACGCTTGCGTGGTTGCCGCAGTCACAGTTCCTCCTTCGGAGATCGCCAGCAGAGAGGCGATTCTCTAGCGCCGCGTGAGGTTCTGCAGGACGAAGAGGAGGTTCGCGGGCCGCTCGGCGAGGCGGCGCATCAGGTACGGGTACCAGGCCGGGCCGTAGGGCGTGGCGACCAGGACGTCGTAGCCGCGCGCGACGAGGTCGAGCTGGAGCTGCGGCCGGACGCCGTAGAGCATCTGGAACTCGAAGCGCTCTCGCGGGATGCTCTCGCGCTCGGCGAAGCGGATCGTGTGCTCGATCAGCTTCTCGTCGTGCGTCGCGACGGCGAGGTGCGCGGCTCGCTGGAGCCCCTCCTCGAGCAGGCGGACGTAGGCGGCGTCGACGTCCTCCTTCTGCGGGTAGGCGATCTCGGGCGGCTCGAGGTAGGCGCCCTTGACCAGGCGGATGCTCGGCTCGAGCGGCAGCAGCTCCTCGAGGTCCTGAGGCGTGCGGTAGAGGTAGGACTGGAGGACGCAGCCGACGTTGTCGCGAGTCTCGCGCAGGCGGCGGTAGATGCGCAGGGTCGCCTCGAGGACGTCCGAGCGCTCCATGTCGATGCGGACGAAGTTGCCGTGGCCCGCGGCGTGGTCGACGACGCGCGCCACGTTCTCGAACGCGACGTCCTCGCCGAGCCCTAGACCGAGGTGCGTCAGCTTGAGCGCCACGTTCACGCGCAGCTCCTCCTGCGCGATCCGGTCGAGGATCTCCTCGTACGCCGTCACGGCGGCGTCGGCTCCCCGTTCGTCGGTCGTGTCCTCGCCGAGGAGCGTCGTGTTCGCGCGCAGGCCCCGGTCGTTCAGTCGCCGGAGGACGACGACGCACTCGTCCAGTGTCTCGCCCGCCACGAACCGCGCCGCGCCGAGCCGCATCCCGTGCTTCTCGACGATCCCCGTGACGAACTCGTTCGTGGCGGCGCCGAGGATCGCGCGTTTCAGCAGCCCGGACACGGCGCCATCTTCTACTGTTCGCAGTGATGGAGACGCAGCGAGTCCAGGATCCGACCGACGTGCAGGCCGGCCGCGAGCGCTACGTCCCTCGCGGCATCGCGACCACGGATTTCGTCGTCAGTCGCGCCGAGGGCGCGAGCGTCTGGGACGCCGACGGCAACGAGTTCCTCGACTTCGCGGGCGGGATCGCCTGCCAGAACCTCGGCCACAACCGCGAGGCCGTCGTCCGCGCGATCCACGAGCAGGTCGACCACTTCCTGCACCAGTGCTTCATGGTCAGCCTGTACGAGCCGTACGTCGAGGTCTGCCGCCGGCTCGACGAGCTCTGGCCGGGCGAGTCCGCGACGAAGTCGATGCTCGTCAGCTCGGGCGCCGAGGCGGTCGAGAACGCGGTCAAGATCGCGCGCGTCGCCACGGGGCGGCCCGCGGTGATCGCGTTCGACCGCGCGTTCCACGGCCGGACCAACCTGACGATGGCGATGACCGCCAAGCTCGTCTACAAGCAGGGCTTCGGGCCGCTCGCGCCGGAGATCTACCGTGCGCCGGCCCCGTACCCGTACCGCGGCGTGACGACCGAGGACGCGCTCGTCGGGCTCGAGCTCCTCTTCAAGCAGGACGTCGACCCGCAGTCGGTCGCCTGCATGGTGCTCGAGACCGTGCAGGGCGAAGGCGGGTTCATCCCGATGCCTGCCCAGTTCGTGCAGGGACTCAAGCAGGTCTGCGAGCACCACGGGATCCTCTACGTGGCGGACGAGGTTCAGTCCGGCTGCGGCCGCACGGGGCCGGTCTGGGCGATCGAGCATCTCGGCGTCGAGCCCGACCTGCTGGTGGCGGGGAAGACGCTCGGCGGCGGGCTGCCGCTCGCGTCGGTCACCGGCCGGACCGAGGTGATGGACGCCGTCCAGCCGGGCGGGCTCGGAGGCACGTTCGGCGGCAACCCGGTCTCGGCCGCGGCGGCCTGCGTCGTGCTCGACGCGCTGGCGGCGCCGGAGTTCCGCGAGCGGGCCGACGAGATCGCCGGCCTCGTACGGGCCCGGCTCGACCGGATCGCGGCGGATCGCCCGCAGATCGGCGAGGTTCGCGGGCTCGGGTCGATGCTCGCGATCGAGTTCGCGACGCCGTCCGGCGACGAGGCGAAGCAGCTGACCGCCGCGGCGCGCGAGCAGGGCCTTCTGCTCCTCGCGTGCGGCCTCTACGGAAACGTGATCCGGCTCCTGCCGCCGCTCACGGCCACGGACGAGGAGCTCGACCGGGGCCTCTCGATCATCGAGCGCTCGCTCTCCTAGTAGTCGCACTTCCCTGAGTTGAGGGCTGGCCGAGGCCACCCGATCTGTCGAAGCCCTTTGGGACGGGCTCGGCTCCGGGCCCGTCGCCATGCGGCCATGGATATCGAGCTACGCCTCAGCGACCGGCAGGCGACGGCAAGCCTGCTCGACTTCTTCCAGCGGCGGGAGATGCCCACCCGACGCCTGGGAGACGACGGCCTCGTGGTCCGGCTCCCGGAGGAGCTCCAGGAGCGGCAGGCGCGACACGAGATCGAGCTTCTGCTCCGCGTCTGGCAGCTGATGAACCCGGACGTCCGCGTCGACGTGAACTAGGCCGAAGCGGCGAGCAGGGTCTCGCACTCGTTGATGTAGCGCGTGGCGCCCATCGAGCGGTAGAGCTCGAGCGCCTGCTGCAGCTGCCCGTCCGCCTCGGGGCGACGGCCTTCGGCCACGAGCTGCTCTGCTGCTCGGAGGCGGGCCTCCGCCTCGTCCGGCCGCGAGCCGATGCGCTGCAGGATCTCAGCAGCGTCCGCGAAATCGCCTTGCACGTAGGCTCGAGCTGCAGCCGTCCACGGGGTCTCGGGGTGGCCGGCGAGCGCTTCGACCAGCTCCTGGCCGAGGTCGAGCTGCAGGGCGGTCGCCGCGAACGTGGCGAGGTTGATCACGGCGAACTGCATCCCGACGCCACGGCTCAGCGGCTCGAGGAGCTCGCGGGCGAGGGAGAGCGCGCGGCCGCGTTCGGACGCGAGCGTGAAGACGTACGCGCCGGTCGCGAGCGCGTAAAAGAGCGCCTGCACGTCGGCGGCGATCCGGCCGAGCTCGAGTGCCTTCTCGGCATCGCGGACGGCCCCGGCCTGATCGCCGCGCCCCAGGCGGATCTCGGCGCGGATGGCGTATGCCTGGTACGCGACGTAGTGGGGGGAGCCCGCCTCGACCGGAGCGAGGAACTCGTCGACCCTTCGCAACGCCACGTCCCAGTCGCCGCGGCGGTAGGGCTCCTCGGTCATCACGCCCTGGTACCAGCGGATGTCGAAGGCGGAGCCGACCTGCTCGGCGACCCGTAACGCTTTCGACCGCGAGTCGAACGCGGCCTCCAGCTCGCCGAGGAACACCTGGGCGACGGCCAGGTTGTTGTATGCGCGCGAAAGCGAGCCGAGCGCCCCGGCGGCCGTGGCGATCTCGATGCCACGCTCCAGATCGTCGAGCCCACCGCGGTCGCCGAGGCATACGCGTGAAACACCGCGCGGGCTCAGTGCGCTGACGATGCCCTCTTCCCAGCCGAGCCCCTCGGCCTGTGCGAGCGCCTGCGAGGCGAGCTCGATCGCGAGCTCTTCATCGCCGCCCAGGCTCGCCAGCGTTGCCCGCCGTGCGAGGACCCATGCGCTCGAGCGACCCGGCGGTGTGCCGGCGAGCAACTCGGCAGCGAGCCGGGCGTGCTCGTCGGCGAGGTCGCGCCGGCCCTGGAACCAGAAGCTCTGCCCAACGAGCATCTCCGCCTCGCCGGCCTTCGCGCGGTCGCCGGCCGCGAGCAGAGCATCCCTTGCCTCCGCCAGGCGCTCGGGCACACCGGGATCGAGCATCGGGACGGGAGCCGCCCGGCGGAAGAGGAGCTGGGCGCGCTCGGGATCGTCGTCCGGCCAGAGCCGGAGCGCGGCATCGTAGAAACGTGCGGCCGCCTCGAGCGCGAAGAGCGACGCGGCGCGGTCGCCTGCGTCGCGCAGCGCCTGGCGGGCGGAGCCAGCGAGCGCCGAGGCCTCGATCCCTGCGGCGTCTGCCAGCTCGAGCGCCTGCAGGTAGTGGTGGGCGAGCATCTCGGCCTGGTCCTCGGGGCGTCCGAGCGACTCGATCCACGCGGCCGCGCGCTCGTGCTTGTCCGCCCGGGCCGCACGGGGGATCTGGCCGTAGGCGATGTCTCGGATCAGGAGGTGGCGGAAGGCGTACTCGCTCTCGCCGGCAACCGAGGAGGTGCGCGAGCGCTGGACGTACTCCTTGCGCTCGAGCGCGTACAGGAACTCTGCGGCCTCCTCGAGGGTCCAGCCGTCGAGCGCCTCGAGTGCTCCCAGCCAGAAGACCTTGCCGATCACGGCGGCGTCCTGGAGCAGCCGCTTCTCCTCCTCCGAGAGGGCATCGAGGCGCGCGGCGATGATGCCCTGCACCGTCTCCGGGAGCTCCAGCACGTCGCCGCGCTCGATCAGGATGCGGGCGTACTGCTCCGCGTAGAGCGGGTTGCCGCCGGCGCGGGCGAGGAGCGCCTCCTGGGTCTCCGCATCGACGAGCGGGCGCTCGAGCAGCGTCTGCAGCAGCCGGGCAGTCTCCGCGTCCGAGAGCGGCGAGAGCGAGATCGTGAGCGCGTTCGGCTTGCCGCCGCTCCAGCCCGGCCGGCGCTGCAGGAGCTCCGGGCGCGCCGTTCCGAGCACGAGCAGGGGGACGCCGCGCACCCGCTCGACCACCTCGTCCACGAAATCGAGCAGGGCGTCGTCGCCCCAGTGGAGGTCCTCGAACACGAGCACGAGCGGCAGCTCCTCGGCCAGGGCTTCGAGAAAGCGGCGCCAGGCGGCGACGCCCTCCTCGGCTCCGCCCGTCTCCTCCTCGGCGACCCCGGCGAGCGGGCGCAGCTGGCGCTCGAGCCATTGCCGCTCGGTCGGATCGACGGCCAGCTCGGCCACGGCGGTGCGAAGCTTCTCCTCGGCCTGCGCGGGGCTGTCGTTCTCGAGGATGCCCGCCTGCGCTTTCACGATCTCGGCGAGCGCCCAGAACGTGACCCCCTCGCCGTAGGGAAGCGAGCGGCCCTGGCGCCAGCGGACGAAGTCGGACTCCTGCGCGACGGTCTGGAGGAGCTCCCGCACGAGCCGGCTCTTGCCGATCCCGGGGACGCCGACGAGCGTCACCAGCTGCGGCGAGCGCTCCTCGCGCACGCGTGCCAGAGTCGACACCAGCAGCTCGAGCTCGCGTCCGCGGCCGACGAGCTGCGCGTCGACCTGCGCCACGTCCACGCCCAGGCGCGAGCGCGCTTCGACCACCTCCCAGGCGGGAATCGGCTCGCTCTTTCCCTTGCCGACCACGGGCTCCACCTCGCGGTACTCGATCGCCTGCGCCGTGGCCCGGTAGGCCTGCTCGCCGACGAGGATCCCGTTCACCGGGGCCGCGGCCTGCAGGCGGGCGGCGGTGTTCACGACGTCGCCCGCAGCCATGCCTTCGCCCTCGCTCGGGCGGGCGCCGAGCGTGACGAGCGCCTCGCCGGTGTTGACCGCGATCCGCACCTGCAGCTCGTCGCCCTGCTCGACCACCCAGTCTCGGATGTCCAGCGCCGCCCGCACCGCCCGCTCGGGGTCGTCCTCGTGCGCCACCGGCGCTCCGAAGAGCGCCATCACCGCGTCGCCGATGAACTTCTCCACCGTGCCCCCGAAGCGCTCGAGCTCGGAGCGGAGATGGGCGTGGTAAGGGGCGAGCACCCCGCGCACGTCCTCGGGGTCGAGCAGCTCGGCCCTGGCGGTGAAGCCGACGAGGTCGGCGAAGAGGACCGTCACGATCTTCCGCTCCTCGCGCCCCGAGCCGGCCGCCGGCTCGCTCAGGGCGGCGCCGCAGAACGGGCAGAAAGGGAACTCCCTCGGAAGCTCCTTACCGCAGCTCGGGCAGGTCACGCCGCCGAGTCTAGAGCTCTAGTCGCGACGCTCTTCGAGGTACTTCTTCAGCCCGAGGTAGGGGAGGATGAATGCGGCCAGCACCATCGAGCCCCAGACGATCACGGTGGCGCCGATCCAGGTCCCGAGCCCGTGGATGTTCAGGCCGTCCGAGATGAGGTCGGTGATGATCAGGCCGGACAGCGTCGCGATCAGCGCCACCCCGCCCATCGCCGCCGAGTTGGATTGCCGGAACTGGCTCGCGAGGAAGGGCGTGAACAGCGCGTACACGAGCGTGAAGATGACCACCGCGCCGATGAACCCCGACACCTTGAGGTCGACGCCGTCCAGGATGAGCGAGGCGACGATCAGCCCGACGGCGCTCGCGACAAGCGCGATCAACGCCCTGACGACCAGCCGGATCACGCGCTCACCCTAACGCAGGAGGGGCCCGAAATCACCCTCCCGTTCCCTGCCTCTCAGGCCTCGAGAGTCTCGCCGTCCTCCGGCACGAGCGCTTCCGGCACGGCTGCCCGTATGTCCGCGCGTGTGTCGAGGCAGTGGTTGATCGCCTCCAGGTGCACGACGACGACATTTGGGACGCGGGCGACGACCTCGCGGATGTCGTCGGTCGTCATCACGATCGGGTCGCCCTCCAGGAACCGCGCTCCGCTGCCGTTGACCACGGCCACGCGAGGCCGGTGGAGGATGATCGCCTCGTCGACCTCCTTGCACCAGATCGTGTCGCCGGCGATGTAGAGGTCGCCGATCGCGAAGCCGCTCACCGGGGCAAGCTCGATCGCGATCTGGCCGGTACCGTGCTGTCCGCCGGTTCGCGCGATCTCGAGGCCGTTCCAGTCGACCACCGTCTCGACGGGTTCGACGGACAGACCGAGCTCGGCCAGCGAGGCCTCGTCCTCGGGCTGGCAGAAGACGGGTACGTCCCTAGGGAGCAGGCGCCCGGCCGTCTCGTCGAAGTGATCCTCGTGCAGGTGCGTGACGATCACGGCGTCGAGGCCGCGGACGACCTCCTCGGCCGGCACCGGCAGCGGGACGAGCGGGTTCGCGCGGGGATTCGGCGTGTCCTCGATCGGCGGGCTGGTGCCGGCGTCGTCGAGCATCGGGTCGACGAGCAACCGGCGCCCGTCGAGGTCGACCAGGAGCGTGGCGTGGCGCACGAGGGTCAGCCGCACGCGCCAATGCTGTCAGGCCGGCGTCACCACCGAGGCGGTGTCGGCGACGACGTCGACCTCGAAGCGGACCGGGGTGTCGAGCGCGATGCTGACCAGGCAGAGGTCCTTCGCGCGGTTCGCGGCCAGCTCGGCGGCCTCGACCTCGTCGGCTCCGACCTCGACGTGGGCGTCGACCTCGATCGAGACGAAGCCGAAGCGGCCGTCGTTCATGCGCTCCACGTGGCCCGTGCCGTCGACCCGCAGCGCGGCGAGCGTGATGCCTGCTCGCTCGGCAACGGACACGAGCGTGACCGCGTAGCACGAGGCCAGCGAGCCCACGAGAAGATCCTCCGGGCTCCAGATCCCCGCGATACCGCCCTTGAACTCCGGCGGCGTCGCGACCACGAGCTGAGGCTTGCCGGTCGCCGACAGCTCGGTCAGGCGACCTTCCTTCCACCGGACCGATACGGGGTACCGGTGCGACTTGACGATGCTCATCGCTGATCCTTTCCTGGGGTTCTCACGTGACGAGGGTCGCCGAGCGGCGCGCTCGCGGCATCGGGGCTATGCCGGAGTCACCTGCGGGGTTTCCGCAACGGGGATCAGGGGGCGGCCCGATGCCGTTCGCGCGCGGTGCCCGGAGGATCCGTCCATGCAGCGAAGCTACGGAGTCGTCTGGCGCAAGGGCTCAGGCCCGCTCGCTGCCGGGAAGCTCGAGCTCCTTCCCCAGGGCCTGCGGCTCGACGGGCTCGAGGGCTCGTTCGAGGTTGCCTACGAGAGCCTGTCGGGCGTGCGCGTGGGCCGGGCGACCGACGAGCGGATCGACGGGCGGCCGTCGGTCGTCCTCGAACGGCTCCACGGCGATCCCGTTACGATCGCGACCGTGGCGCAGCCCAGCCTCGTCGGAGAGATTGCGGAGCGCCTCGCGGCCATGCAGCTGGACGCGGCGGCCCCGCGCCGGCTCGCGCTGGTCGTGCCGCTCAAGCCCGACGCGTACGACGCCGTTCGCGATCTCCTCGCGCAGGGCCCTCCGTTTGACCCCGAGCAGATCCCGGGGCTCGACAGGCACGAGGTCTTCCTCTCGCGCGACGAGGCGGTCTTCGTCTTCGACTCAGGCGCCGGAGCGGACGCACTCGCGCCGTTGCTCACCGAGCCGGACTTTCTGAGGACCGCGGTCACCTGGCGCGACCACATCGCAGGGCCGCCTCGGGTCGCGGAGACGCTCTACGCCTGGAACCGTGTCGAGGAGCCGGAGGCGCTCTCGTACCTTCCGACGCCCGGCCCCGGCGACAGCGACGGCGGCGACATCTTCTAGCTCGTTCTGCGGCGCTCGAAGATCACGAGCACGCTGAGGCGCTCGTAGCCGACGAAGCGGTGCTCGGCGCCGGCCGGCACGAACACCGCGTGCCCCTCGCGCAGCTCGACGCGCTCGTCCTCGACCTCGAGGACGCCGCTGCCCTCGAGCACGACGTAGACCTCGTCGTCCTCGTGCGGCTGCTGGCGGTCGGGCTCGGGCGCGACGAGCACGTACACGCCGAGCTCGACGCTCGGCGAGCGGTGCACGACCTCGTAGCCGCCGCTGCCCGCGACGAGCCGTTTCTGGGCGCCCGCGATGTCGAACGGGTGGGCGGCCGGAAGCGCGGCCGGATCGGCGTGCTCGTCGTTCACGCCGTGGAGCATGCCAGCGCAGCGACGTCTTGGGCGCTCAGCGGGCGACGGCGAGGCTCTCGATCTCGTAGAACTGCGGCTCGGATCCGGGTGGCGGCGGCTGATCGCCGAAGACAGCTTTCGCCGCGGGCTGCAGTTGCTCGTCCATGAAGCGCTTGAACGCCTCCCGCGACTCCCAGACGTCGTAGATGTACCAGCCGTTCTCCGATGGGCCCGCGCTATGGAGGATCAGCCCTTCCGGCAGCTGATCGGTGGGCGGGGGAGTCGGCTGTCCGAACATCTCCTGATTCACCTGCTCGTACTGCTGCTTCGTTCCGCCCTCGAACATCTGCAACATTCCAACGGCCATCGTCCCTCCTTCTGAGTAGGTCGGTCGCGCGATTCTAAGCGACCCGTCCGGGAATCGATTGTCCTCCCCGCGACTACTCACCGCCCGTGCGGCCTGCGTGTCACCAGGTCTTGGGCGACCGCTTCGGCTCGGCCGCGCTGACGCGGATCCGGGCGTCGACGACCACACAGCGGTCGGCCAGCGCGATCACGGGGTTCAGGTCGAGCTCCGCAACCTCGGGGAGGTCCTCGGCGAGTAGCGAGAGCCGGTGGACGAGGTCGGCCAGCGCCTGGGCATCTGCCGGGGGAGCGCCGCGGAAGCCGCGGACGAGCTGGCCCGCCTTCCCGCCGAGCACGAGCTCGCGGGCGTCGACGGTCGTGAGCGGGGCGAGCCGGAAGCCGGCGGCGCCGATCAGCTCTGCCAGCACTCCGCCGGGCCCGAAGGCGACGAGGGGGCCGAAGACCGGGTCCTGGACGACGCCCGCGAGGAGCTCGGCCCCGCCGCTGACGTACGCCTGCACGATCACCGGCGCGCCGATGCGCTCGACGGCTGCGCCTACCTGCTCCCCGTCGCGGAGATCGAGCGCAACACCACCCCGCTCGGTCTTGTGCACGCCGGCCGCCGTGGTCTTCACGACCACCGGGAAGCCGAGCTCGCGGGCGGCCGCGACGGCCTCGTCGGCGTCGCCGGCCAGGCGCTCCGCGACCAGCGGAACCCCGTAGGCCCCGAGCAGAGCGCGGATCCGGTCGGGCTCGAGCCAGCCCTCGCCCGAGGAGAGCGCATCCTCGACGACGCGCCGTCCTGCCGCGCGGTTGACACCCGTGATGTCGGGCACGTTGCCGGCGGGTTGCCGCAGCCACTCGGAGCGCGAAGCGGCGAGCCCGAGGGCGCGCGCGGCCGACTCCGGGTACTCGAAGCTCGCGACCGGACAGTCGTCCTCGAGCAGCGTCTGCGGCGTGCCCTCGGCGCTCATCACGACTGCGAGCACGGGCTTCTCCGACCCGCACTCGCTCACGGTCTGTCTGATCGCCGCGGCAACCTCGTCTGCGCCCGCGACGACGGGAGGGACGAACAACACGATCAGCGCGTCCAGCCGCTTGTCGGCCAGGAGCGGCGGTATCACCTTCGCGTAGGTCGCCTCCGTCGACCCGCCGAGCATGTCGACCGGGTTGGCGAGGCTCGCTTCGGCCGGCAGGATCTCCGCCAGGGCGGCCTTCGTCTCCTCGCTCGGCTCCGGAAGCTCGAGTCCGGCCGACTCGCAGGCGTCGGCGCAGAGGATCCCCAGGCCGCCGGCGTTCGTCAGCAGGCCGACGCGGCGGCCCTGTGGGAGCGGCTGGCGCGACAGCAGCGCGGCGGCGTCAACGAGCTCCTCGAGCGTTCGCGCCCGCAGGACGCCTGCCTGCTGGAAGAGCGCCTCGACCGCGGCATCCGAGCTCGCGAGGGCGGCCGTGTGCGAGCTGGCGGCCTTCGCGCCGGCGCCGGTCGTTCCGGCCTTGAGAGCGAGGATCGGCTTGCGCCGCGCGACACGGCGTGCGAGCCGGCTGAACTTGCCCGGGTTGCCGAACGACTCCAGGTAGAGCAGCACGACCTCGCTTTTCGCGTCGTCCTCCCACCACTCGAGCAGGTCGTTCGAGGAGACGTCGGCCTTGTTCCCGATCGAGACGAAGGCCGAGAAGCCCAGCCGCCGCTCGGACGCCTTCTCCAGTAGCGCCAGCCCGAGCGCCCCGCTCTGCGAGGAGAAGGCGATCGGGCCGGGCGGTAGCGGCCGCGGGCCGAAGGTGGCATTGAGGCCTAGCGGGGGTATCGCGATACCGAGGCAGTTCGGGCCGACCAGGCGGCCGCCGTGAGTCCGGACGAGCTCGAGCAATCGCTCCTGGAGATCGGCGCCCTCGGCGCCGATCTCGGCGAAGCCCGAGGAGATGACGCAGAGCGCCTTCACCCCGAGCGTGAGCGCCTGCTCGGCGACCCCGAGCGTGTGTTGGGCCGGAAGGCAGATCACGACGAGGTCTACGGTCTCGGGCAGCTCCCCGAGCGAGCGGTAGCCGCGGACGCCGCCAACGGGCTCGCCGTCGCGGTTGACCGGGTAGGCGGCGCCGTCGAAGTCCGCGGCCAGGACGTTGCGGAACAGCTCGCCGCCGATCGAGCCTCGCCGGTGGGAGGCGCCGACGACGGCGAGCGAGCTGGGCGCGAAGAAGGGCCGGAGCGAGGCGGTCACGGCCAGGTGGTCGCGCTCGTCGACGCGGGCCAGGAAGGTCTCCGTCGCGGCGATCGGGAAGCGCACCTCGATCTCGCCGTGCTCGAGCTCGCGGGCGACCTCGAAGCCTGCGTCCCGGAACACGGCGAGCATCGCCCCGTTCTCGGGCAGCACCTCGGCCACGAAGCGCTCCACGCCGGCTGCGGCCGCGCGCGAGGCGAGCTGCTCGAGCAGTCGCGTGCCGATCCCTCGCCCTTGCAACTCGTCGGCGACCGCGAACGCGACCTCGGCGGACGTCTCGTCGCGGAGCCGCATGAACTCGGCGACGGCCACGATCCGCTCCTCGCCGTCCTCTGCGACGACGCCGACCAGCACACCCCGGTCGTGCCAGTCCGGATCGACGAAGTGCTCGACGAGCGCTCTGTCGATGTGCCTGACCCCGTGGAAGCGCTGGTAGAAGCTGCGGTCCGAGAGCCCGGAGAAGAACGCCTCGAGGGCGTCGAGGTCGGCGGAGATCGGCGCCTGGAGGCGAAGCGTCGAACCGTCGCGGAGGATGACGTCAACCGCGGCGGCAGGGTCTCGCTTGCGCGTTCGCACGGACATCGTCTCGAAGTGTCCGCGATCGGGCGCCGGGTCGCCACCGGGGAAGGCACGGAGGCCCGCGCGGGAAACCCGCAGCCTCGATCAGGCGGAGTCCGGATGCGGCGCGGCGGCCGGCCGACGGATGCTCTCGGCCGAGGAGGTACCGAATGCCGAACAAGCGGCACGCACACTTGGTGATTGCGACTGACGGCTCGTCCGGCGCGCGCGAGGCGCTCGACACCGGGCTTGGGCTGGCGCGCGAGTCGGGAGCGCTCGTGACCTTCGTCTACGTGCGCCACAAGCCTCTCCCCGTCCTCGGAGCTCCGTTCTACCAGCGTTCGCTCGGCAACGAGTTCCAGCACGCGAGGTCTGCGCTCGCCGAGGCCGAGGCGCTCGCGGCGGAGGCCGGCGTTCAGTCGGAGTCCGAGATCCTGGAGGGACAACCGGCGGAGCGGGTGATCGAGCTCGCCCAGGCCCGGAACGCCGGCCTTATCGTCGTGGGCTCCCGCGGGCGGGGCGGGATCACCGGAGCGCTGCTCGGCAGCGTCTCGACCGAGGTCGTGCGGAAGGCCGACCGGTCCGTGCTGGTGAGCAAGCGGCGTTCACGCGCGCGCAGCCGAGCCGCCTGAGACCTGCCCCGGGAGGTCGCAGAGCGGTACGCTCGCGGCCGTGGAGGCGGTCAGCCCGAGCGAGGAACGGCTCCGCGCCCTCGTCGAGGCCGGCGTTGCGATCACGTCCGAGCTCTCGTTGGACGCCCTGCTCCTGCGCCTCGTCGAGAAGGCCGCCGAGCTGACCGGAGCCCGCTACGGCGCGCTCGGCGTGATCGACCCGGGCGGCTCCGGGCTGGAGCACTTCGTCACGACGGGCATCGACGCCGAGACGCTCGCGGCCATCGGCGACCTCCCGCGCGGCCGCGGCATCCTCGGGGCGCTGATCCAGGACGCGAGGCCGCTCCGCCTGCACGACCTGACCCGCGATCCGCGCTCGGTCGGCTTCCCGCCGAACCATCCTCCGATGCGCTCGTTCCTCGGCGTGCCGATCCTGCTCCGGGGAGTCGCCTACGGAAACTTCTACCTGACCGAGAAGGCCGGCGAGGAGGACTTCACGGGCGATGACGAGGAGCTCGTCACGCTTCTCGCGGGCCAGGCAGCCGTGGCGATCGAGAACGCCCACCTGTACGAGGCGGCGACGCGCTGGTCGCGTCAGCTCGAGTCGCTGAACGAGGTCGGGAACGCGCTGGCCACCGAGACCGACCTCGACCGCCTGCTCGACCTCGTCGCGCGGCGGCTGCGGGAGCTCCTCGACGCGCGCGTCGTGACGGTGTTCCTGCCCGCGGGCGGAGACCAGCTGCGCGCCGTCGCGGCCGCGGGCGATGGGAGCGAGGAGCTCGTCGGGCGGACGATGGCGCGCGCGGCCTCGAAGAGCGGCCGGGTGCTCGAGCGCGGGGTGAGCGAGCGGGTCGAATCCGTGCTCGACGACCCCGACGTCAACCCCGACCTCACGCGGCTGATCGGAGCGCGCACCGGGCTCTGGGTCCCGCTGCTCGTGCGCGGGCAGGCGATCGGGGTGATCGGGGCCCACGACAAGCTCGGCCCGGAGCCGCGCTTCTCCGACACCGACCTGCGCCTGGCCGAGACGTTCGCGAGCAGGGCCGCGGTCGCCGTCGACCTCTCGGGGCGGATCGCGCGCGACGCGCTCCGCCGCGTGGTCGACGCGCAGGAGCTCGAGCGCCGCCGCCTGGCCCGCGAGCTCCACGACGAGACCGGGCAGGCGCTCACCTCGATCCTCCTCGGCCTCAAATCCCTGGAGGAGACGCTCCAGAACGACGAGTCGCGTACCGCGACCGCCCGGCTCCGCGAGCTTGTGGTCGCGACGCTGCAGGACGTCCGCCGGCTCGCGGTCGAGCTTCGCCCGAGCGCGCTGGACGACTTCGGGCTGGCGCCGGCGCTCGAGCACCTGACCTCGTCGTTCGCCGAGCAGACCGGGATCGCGATCGACTTTGGCGCTGCGCTCGGGACGGAAGGCTCGGAGGAGCGCCTCCCGGGTGAGGTCGAGACCGCGCTCTACCGGATCGTCCAGGAGTCGCTGACGAACGTGATCAAGCACGCGCGGGCGCGGCACGTCAGCATCGCGCTTACGCGAATGGAGGGCTTCGTCACGGCGATCGTCGAGGACGACGGACAGGGCTTCGACCCCGAAGCGGATGGGGGCGGCTTCGGCCTGATCGCGATGCGCGAGCGGCTTGCGCTGCTCGGAGGCCGGCTCAGGATCGAGTCGAGCCCCGGCGCCGGGACGACGATCGCAGCGGACGTGCCGCTGCGATGACCGCGCGCAAGACAAGGATCCTGATCGTCGACGACCACGCCGTCGTCCGCGCCGGGCTCAAGCTGCTCGTCGACGCCGAGAAGGAGCTCGAGGCCGTGGGCGAGGCCGGCAGCGCGCGCGAGGCGGTCTTCGAGGCGCGCTCGCTGAAGCCGGACGTCGTCCTGCTCGACGTCGTCATGCCCGACCAGAGCGGGCTCGAGGTCGTGCCGCAGCTGCTGCACGAGACCCCCGAGCTGAAGGTGCTTGTCCTCTCGATGCAGGACGACCCGAGCTACGTGCGCGAGGCGTTCTCGGCCGGGGCCAGCGGCTACGTGCTCAAGGAGGCGGCCGACTCGGAGCTGGTGGCGGCGATCAAGGAGGTCGCCCAGGGCGGGCGCTACGTTCACCCGGAGCTCGGGGCCCGGCTCGTGGCGGCGGAGACGGAGGAGCGCAGGCGGGCCGAGGAGGACCCGCTCTCCGACCGCGAGCGCGAGGTGCTGCGACTGCTGGCGCTCGGGCACACGAACCAGGAGATCGCCAAGCAGCTCTATATCTCGGTGCGGACCGCCGAGACGCACCGCGCGCACATCATGCAGAAGCTCCGCTTGTCCAGCCGCGCGGAGCTCGTCCGCTACGCCCTCGACCAGGGCCTACTCGAGGAGTAAGGGTCACAAGGCGTTCGCTTGCGACGCCGACCAAAGAGGCCGTACCGGCTTGGCCGGTGCGGCCCTTCTTGCTGGGGAGTGGACGGGCCGCGCGTGGCGGCCCGTCCTGTGCGACGGAGGATTCCGTCTAGACCTTCGCGGCGACCTCCGGCGGGCGGGTCGCCTCTTCCTTGGGCTCGTGGCCGAACGCCGTCTTCGGGCTCTCGAGCGCGCCCATCAGCGCGAGGATCCCGAAGCCGATGCCGGCGAGCAGCAGGGCCACTCCGACCACGATCCCGAACACCGAGAGCTGCGACGCCATGTAGCTCGAGTTGAGCGCGGTCGTCAGCGCGGTGTAGGTGACCCAGATGTCACGCCGGCCGTTGCTCACCGGTTGCTGGGTCTTCGGGTCGGTCAGCGCGTAGTTCGGGTCGTTCGTCGCGCCGAGTCCATCGGTGGACTTGAGCGGCGTGCCGGTCTTGGCGATGTAGCGACCCATCTGTGAGTACGTCAAGCCCGAGGTGGCGCCGAACGTGTGGATCCGCATGTACTTCGCGAAGCAGCGGGCCTGGTCGCCGTTCGTTACCTGCTCGCCTGCAACGGAGCAGCTCGGAGCCGTGATCGGCGAGGGTGTGACCTTCACGCCCGCCGCCTGTAGCTTCGAGGTGAGCTGCGACTGTGCGGTCTTGGCTGCCTTGACCTCGCCGGCGATCGCCGTGGGCGTCATGTCGGGCGAGCCGGTGATCTGCTCCTGCTTGAGGCTGTCGTTGACAGTCGAGCGCCCGTTGACGCCGAGGATGATCGCCCCGATGCCGAACGCGATCAGGACGATCCCTGCCAGCATTCCTCCGATTTCGAGAACCTTGCGCATCGTTTCCTCCTTGCGTCGCGGCCTTGCGTTCATTGGCGGAGTGTGCTTCGAGGCGCACGCGGCTCCATCGGGGAGGGCGCGGAACGGTCGCGCGGGAATTCCTCGCAGTGCCTGCGGGAATTCCCTGAGAAGGCTCAGCGCCGGGCCGTGGCCCGGTGAGCTCTAGAACTTGCAGTTGCCGGGGTCCGGCTCGTCGATCCGCCGGTCGGCCCCGGTCGGGAGGAACTGAACGGCGACCGTCTCCGCCGGGACCATCCCCTCGTTGCGGAGCATGTGGATGCTGGCCCCGCCCGGGTCGGTGAACCCACTTCCGGCGCTGTAGGGATGGCCGGTGCAGGTCGGGTCCTTGGCCAGGTAGTTGGTGATCGTCCCGGACACGACGAAGATCAGGCTGGGGCCCGGGTGCGAGTGCCAACCGGTCGTCCCGCCGGGGGCGAACTTGTTGTCGACCACGTAGAGGTCCGAGGCCCCGTGCGTCCTGATCAGGGCGCTCCAGAACTTCGGCGGGTGCCACTTGCCCTTCTGCGTTCCGGTCTCGGGCAGGAGCTGGAAGCCCCTCAGCTTGACCGGGTCGAAGAGCGACTTGGCATAGGTCGTGGTCGTCTGGCCAGAGCTCGCCGTCGCCAGGACGTGACCGACGTAGAGGCCGGCGCCCAGGACGACGACGAGAAACGCGACAAGCCACTTCCTCTTCATGTCTCCTCCTTCCTCGAGGAAAGAAGCGTCGCTCCCCGGGCGACTGGAGTCGATACGTCGTTCGACGTATCTTTGAGCCATGGCCGCACTCGCCCGAGGCGATTCCGAGCGGGTCCTCGCGTTCGTCGCCGAGGCCGAGAGCTTCGGCGGCGAGCACCCGTTCGAAGGTGAGTTCCTCACGCAGCTCGGCCGACTCGTGTCAGCGGACTGGATCGGTTTTATCGAGGGCTTCGGCTGCGCGGAGGGTTTCAGCTGCGGCGACTGCCCGAAACTCGAACATCCCGAGGAGTTCTTCGACGGCATGGACTGTCGCGCGGTGCCCCTCGACGAAAGCCCGGTGTTCAGGCACATCGAGGGAGGGAGCATCGCTGCGGTCAAGCTCTCGGACCGGCTCACCCGGCGCCGGTTCCACCGGACCGGGCTGTACGCCCTGTGCTACAAGCCGCACGGGCTCGAGGACTCGCTCGGCATGCGACTCGCCATGCCGTCGCGGTCACATCCGAAGCAGTTCCTCTTCGATCGCTGCGGCCGTGATTTCAGCCCTCGCGACAGAGCAGTCCTCGACGTTCTGAATCCGCACCTCGTGCGGCTGTACCGGGCCGCCGCGAACCGTCGCCGCCTGCGTGCAGCGCTTGCGCTCCACGAGTCGGTGCACGCGGGCGTCGTCCTGCTCGAGGCCGGCGGTCGCGTGGCCTTTGCCAGCGCAGTGGCGCGCGACCTGCTGGATCGTTACTTCGGCGCGAACGGAGCGGCGCTGCCGGAGCTGCTGACGTCCTGGCTCGATGAGCGGTTGCGGTCGGCCACCCGCGAGCCGCTACGCGTCGAGCGCGACGAGCGGGCGCTTGTCGTGGAGTCCGTCGACGGGGCGCTCTTGCTCGAAGAGCAGCGGACTCTGCCCCCGCTTACCGCACGTGAACGCGAGGTGCTCGAACTCGTCGCCGAGGGCAGCTCGAACGCGGAGATCGCCGAGCGCCTCTGCCTCTCGGTCGGGACCGTGAGGAAGCACCTCGACAACGTGTACGCGAAGCTCGGTGTCCATACTCGGACGGCCGCTGCCGCGTTCCTTCGTTGACGCCTAGCCCGTGGCCGCTGCGGGAACGTGCGCGCCGCGGACGACGAGCACCGGCCGCCGCGCCTCGTGCAGCACCCCGCGCGAGACGCTTCCGAGCAGCGCGCTCGTGAGCGCGCCGTGGCCCCGGGAGCCGACGACGATCAGGTCGGCGTCGATCGAGTCCGCGTAAGCGACGATCTCGTCGACCGGGTCGCCGCGCAGGATCTCGGTCTTGGTCTCGACCCCCCGCTCTGCCGCGAGCGCGGCTGCATCCTCGAGCGAGCGCTTGTCGTCGTCGGTCAGCCTGTGCTCCTGCGCCGAGGACATGCCGAAGCCGCCCGTGGGAAGAAGGTCGACGGCGGGCGCCACGTGCACGAACACGGTGTCGGCCTTCTGCTCGGCCGCGAGGTCGAGGCCGAACTCGACCGCCTCGCGAGCCGAGGGTGAGCCGTCGGTTGCGATCACGATCCTGTTCATCTGGTCCTCCTAGTCGTGTTCGCATCGATCGTCCGCGGAGGCTGCTGACGCGGCATCGGGCCCGACGCCGATCCCCCGCGCGGCTTACTACGGATTCGCGCTAGGTTCCGGGGGGCCGACGATCGAGGAACCATGGAGCAGCAGACCAACGGCCGCCCGGTCTCAGCGCTCGACCAAGACCTGAACGTCACCCTGCACGAGCCGGTCGGCCTCCTCCTGCGGCACCTGCGGACGACTCCGGAGGGCCTCTCCAGCCGCGAGGCCGAGCGGCGGCTGTTGACCGAGGGCCCGAACGAGCTCGCGCGCCCCGGCGGCCGCCGCTGGCCCGGCGAGCTGCTCCGCCAGCTGACCCATCCCCTCGCGCTCCTCCTCTGGGTCGCCGCCTTGCTCGCGCTCGTGGCCGGGACGGCCGTGCTGGCGGCCGCGATCGTCGGCGTGATCCTGCTCAACGCGGCGTTCGCGTTCCTGCAGGAGCGGCAGGCCGAGCGCGCGGTCGAGGCGCTCGCGCTCTACCTCCCGCCGCAGGCGAGCGTCCTGCGCGACGGCCGGCGCGAGGTGATCGAGGCGCGGCTGCTCGTGCCCGGCGACGTTCTCCTGCTCGACGAGGGCGACCGCATCTCGGCGGATGCGCGGCTGCTCCAAGGCACCGTCGAGGTGGACGTCTCCACGCTGACCGGCGAGTCTGCCCCGGTCTCGCGCTCCGCGGAGTTCGTCGACGCGAGCGCGCCACCGCTCGAGGCGCGGGACCTCGTCTTCAGCGGCAGCGCCTGCACCGGCGGAGAGGCGCGGGCCGTCGTCGTGGCCACCGGGATGCGGACGGAGCTCGGGCGGATCGCAGCGCTGTCGCAGCGGGTCGAGCGTGAGGAGAGCCCGCTCGAGGGGCAGGTGAAGCGGGTGGCCTGGTTGATCGCGGTCGTCTCCGTGGCGGCCGGCCTCGTCTTCTTCCCGCTCGGTGCGCTCGTGGCCGGCCTTCCTCCCGCCGACGCGCTCACGTTCGCGATCGGCCTGATCGTCGCGAACGTGCCCGAGGGCCTTCTGCCCACGATCACGCTCGCGCTGGCGGTCGGGGTGAGGGCGCTCGCTCGCTCGGGCGCGCTCGTCAAGCGGCTGAGCGCGGTCGAGACGCTCGGCTCGACAACCGTCATCTGCACCGACAAGACGGGGACGCTGACCGAGAACCGCATGCAGGCGACCGCGGTCTGGACTGATGCCGGCGAGCTCGAGCTCGCCGGGGCGCGGCCGCCCGGGCCGGCGGAGGCCAGCCTCGCGGAGGCGCTCGCCGCGTGCAACAACGCCGAGGTCGGCCCCGACGCTGGCGACCCGACCGAGCTCGCGCTGTTGCAGGCAGCCGCGGCGCTCGGCGCCGACGTGACCCTCGCCGCGCGCGAGGCCGCGCGGAGGAAGGCGTTTCGCTTCGACGCCGCGCTGCGGGTGATGTCGACGATCGACGAACTGCAAGACGGCCTCCACGTCCACCTGAAGGGTGCGCCGGAGGAGGTCATCGCCCTCTGCACGTCGATCCTGGGTGCCGACGGCGCGGAGCGCCCGCTTTCCGACGCCGAGCGTGAGTCGATCCTCGGGCGGAGCGAGCGCTGGGCGGCCGAGGGGCTGCGCATCCTGGCGGCAGCCGCGGCGCGTCTCCCGTCTGGCGCTTCGCTGCCGGAGCGCCGTGAGGAGGTCGAGCGAGACCTCGTCTTCCTCGGGCTCGTTGCGCTGTTCGACCCGCCTCGCCCGGAGGTGGCCGACGCGGTCGCCCGCTGCTACGGGGCGGGAATTCGGGTGGTCGTGATCACCGGAGACGCCGGCCCGACCGCGGTCGCCGTCGCGCGCAAGGTCGGGATCGTCGGGGACGGTGTCCGGCTCGTCGTCGGCCGCGAGCTCGACCGGCTGAGCGACGCGGCCCTCGGAGAGCTGCTCCGCACCGAGCCCGCGCTCGTCTTCGCCCGCAGCTCCCCCGAGGCCAAGCTCAGGATCGCGGACGCGCTCCGCGACCAGGGCGAGGTCGTGGCGATGACGGGCGACGGGGTCAACGACGCGCCCGCACTGCGGCGGGCCGACATCGGCGTCGCGATGGGGCGAAGCGGGACGGAGGTGGCGCGCCAGGCGGCGACGATGGTGCTCACCGACGACAACTTCGCCACCATCGTCGTCGCGGTGCAGGCCGGACGCCGCGTCTACGACAACGTCCGGAAGTTCATCCTCTACATCTTCGCCCACGCCACTCCCGAGGTCGTCCCTTTCCTCGTCTTCGCGCTCTCGGGCGGCGCGGTGCCGCTGCCGCTGACCGTGCTCCAGATCCTCGCGATCGACCTCGGGACCGAGACCGTGCCGGCGCTCGCCCTGGGCCAGGAGCCCGCCGAGCCGGGTCTGATGGACCGGCCGCCGCGAAGCCCGCGCCAAGGGGTGATCAGCCGCGAGCTGCTCACGCGCGCCTGGGGCTTCCTGGGTGGGATCTCCGCGGGGCTCGTCCTCGGCGGCTTCTTCTTTGTCCTCCTGCGCGCCGGCTGGTCGCCGGGAGACCCGGTCACGGCCGGAAGCCCGCTCCACCACGCCTACCTGCAAGCGACGACGATGACGTTCGCCGGGATCGTCGCCTGCCAGGTCGGGACGGCGTTCGCCGCGCGCACGTCCAAAGCCTCGCTGCGCTCGGTCGGTGTCTGGTCGAACCGGGCGCTGCTCTGGGGGATCGCGTTCGAGCTCGTGTTCACGGCGGCGCTCCTCTACCTCCCGCCGCTGCAGGCCGTGTTCGGCACGAGGCCGCTGCCGCCGTCCGACCTGCTCCTCCTGGCGACGTTCCCCGTGATCGTCTGGGGCACGGACGAGCTTCGCCGCGCCTACCGCCGCCGAATCGGCACTTCTCCGTAGGCGGGCTCACGGCCGACCCCGATGAGCAGCCGCGCGTCCGGCTTCACGCTTGAGGCGAGATGGCAACCCGCTGCGCTATCAGTAACCCAGCAGGAGCGCCTGCAGTGCGGCCATCAGCACGAGCGAGCCGCCGAGCCAGAGGACGAGCGAGCGGGTGTCGAGTTCCGCGCGCGCGTCCGGGAGCAGCTCGGACAGGACGAGCCAGACCATGGCGCCTCCCGCGAAGCCGAGGCCGACTGGCAGGAACGGGCCGAACTCCTCGACGAACAGGTACGCCAGCGGTGCGACAAGAGGCTGGGGGAGGCTCGAGAAGACGCTCCAGCCGGCAGCGGAGAGGACGGTCGTCCCTCGTGGGACGAGGACGAGGCTGATCGCCAGGCCCTCCGGGATGTTGTGGATCGCGATCGCGATCGTGATCACGATCCCGAGCTCGACCCCGCCGCCGTAGGAGACGCCGACGCCGACGCCCTCCGCGAACGAGTGCAGCGTCATCACGGTCACGATCAGGATCGCCTTTTTCGCGTCGTGGGTCTCGAGGCGGCCGAAGTGCACGTTGTCGCGGCCCGCGAGGATCCGGCGCGTCACGGCGATGAAGACGGCGCCGACCGCCGCTCCCGCGAGCACGCGGCCGACTCCACGGATCAGCCCCTCGATCACGAGCGCCCCGCTGGCCGAGAGCATGATTCCCGCCGCGATCGCATTCGAGACGCCGAGCCAGCGGCGGCTCATGTCGCGGACGAAGAGGAAGGGCAACGCGCCCAGCCCGGTCGCGAGAGCCGTCGCGAGGGCCGCGAAGGTGACGGCGATCACTCCGGCGCTCACGAACGGCGACCGCTTCGACGTTCGTCGCCCGAGGTCCTGCTAGGCGGGGCGGTTACGCGAGGGCGCTAGCCGTAGACCTGGCCGACCTGGAGCTGCCATTGCGAGGCGGTCCCGGGGTTCGTGTACTTCTGCCCGCCCGTCAGGTTGCTCAACGTCGGGTACGGGTAGTACGTCGGCATGCCGTTCGACTCGTAGGGCAGCGTGATCGTGTTGCAGATCACTGGGCCGCTGTCCCTGAACATCTGGTGGATCAGGCAATCGCCCTTCGAGTAGAGCACGCCCTGGAAGCCGGAGGCGTAATAGCCGTTCGGGCAGGAGGTCGTGCCGGTCGGGCTGCAGGTGGTCGAGCCCTGGTCGTACTCGGCCTGGCCGGTGTACATCGAGAGCAGGACCATCATGTCCTGGGACGGGTCCCAGCTGCTCATGTCGCCGTAGCAGCTGGTGGCCAGGGTCGTGCCCGAGCCGCCGGCGCAGACGAGCGCGTCGATCTCGGCGGCACCGCCCGCGAAGATATCCCCGCGCCCGTGGTAGTGGATGACCTGGCCATCATTGTCGAAGCGGAAGTTCCCGTCGATGAAGACCGTGCCGTAGATCGTCATGTCGTGGGTCGTGTGGTTCCACGAGATCTCGCCGACGCGAATGCCGTCCTCGATCACCTTGCAGGTGTAGTCGGAGTTGAGCGGGGCCATCTCGCCGTTGACCGTGATGCTGTCGTTCGGGCCGGTCGTCGAGCCCGCGTCGTTGTCGAAGGTGGGAGGCGTGCCGGTAGAGCTCGTGCACGGGTACTTCGGGCCCGGCTTCGCGTGCGCCCACCAGTAGGTGAAGTCGACCTGGGGCATGGTCTGGTTCTGCGCGGTGCTCGAGATGTTGCCGGCATACACCTTGTCGGCGTTGGTGCACGGCGTGTGGGCCGCGTTGGCGTTGTACGTGCAGGTCCCGTTGATGTTGGCCTGGGAGATGTTCGCGCCGGAGGCGCCGACGGCGTTCGTGTCGTTCGTGTAGGTGACCGAGATCGTGATGTAATCGACGTTTGCAGTGGCTGCGGTTCCGCCGGCCTTGGCTGTGAACTTGAGGCCGAAGTTGGCGTTGTTCACGTCGGCGGCGGTCCAGGTCGTGCCCCAGAGGTCGGAGGTCGTGCCGTAGCTCTGGGTCACGTTGCTCGTGCTCCAGTTCCCGGCGATCGCCTTGTTCGAGCCGACCGCGGTCCCGGCCTTGAGCAGCTGGACGGACTGGTCCTGGAGCGTGTTGGCCGCGCTTGCCTTGCGGATCACGCTCACCGAGATGCCGTGGATGATCGCGCTCGAGGGAACGGAGAAGCCGAACCCCGTCGCGGAGAGCGCCGCGCCCGTGCTGTTGGCCGAGATCGCGTTGGTCGCGTAGACGCTGTTGCTCGTGAAGACGTTGGTCGAGTTCGTCCAGCCGGACGCTGCGGCCGGTACGCGCGCCGCGGGCGTGGTGTCGGGGCCGGTGATGATCAGGTTCCCGCCGACGTCCACGGTGGTGCCCGCGCCGGTGATCGTGGCGCCGTTCGTGAGGCAGAGGTTGCCGCGCGTCGAGACCGGTGCAGGCCAGTTGACCGTGTCGATCGTCAGGCATGGAGTCGTGGCGTCCTGGTAGAAGCGGCTCCAGGCGATCCCGGTCGAGGTCGCGTTGAGTCCGAGGACCTGCACCTTCCGCTTGAGCGTGCGCCTGACGCTGCTCAGCGCCCCTGTCGGGCTCCGCACCGAGCCGACCGAGGTGATCGACCAGACGTAGTTCGAGTCGATCGTGCCCGAATACGTGGCCGAACCGCCCTCGAAGGTGGCGGTCGTCCCGGGGAGGAGGGTGGTGGTGCGGGGATCGTTCGCGTTCTCGAGGATCGAGAGCGCGTTGTTGATCCCGGCCTCCGCGAACGCGTAGGCCTTCTGGTCGGCGCTGCTGCGCGAGGCGGTGCGCGCGTTCGCGCTCGAGAAGTAGACGATCGTCGTGCCGGAGATCAGGAGCACGCTCATGATCCCGAGCGCCATCACGAGCGCGAGGCCGCGCTCCTCGCCCAGCCGGCGAAGAACAGGAAGCTGTTGTCGCGCCTGCCTGCACGCACGCGCGAATGAGGTGAACCGCCGCATTCGCCTCCGATATCGGCGTGGCGATCGGGCGGCTGCGTAACTCGGACGAGTGAGCGGAAGCTACGAGCGGCTGCTCGATAGCCGGCTCAGTACGGCTGCCACGTCCCGCCCTCGGAACGGGTAGAGGAAGAGCGCGCGCTCGTAGCCGTCGCGATCGAGCACGTACGAGGCCTCGGTGTGCGAGACGTCGCGCACCGTGACCCCCACAATCACCTTCTTCTTCGCCAGCACGCCGATCTTGTAGCTCCTCCAGACCGGCGCGAGTTGCGCGTAACGCCCTGCGGCCCAGCGCCACTGCGGCACGAGACGCCACTCCCTCTGGTCGTGCAGGAAGTTCGCGCGTGAGTGGGCCCAGGGGTTCACGCTGACGGCGACGATCACCGGCCGCCTCGCCGGCGGGGTGGCTGCGACGGCGCGGTTCAACTCCTTCGCCTCGAGCGGGCAGAGAGTCCGGCAGACGGGGTCGATGAACGTGACGATCACGGGCTTCCCGCGAAACTGATCGAGCGAGATCGGTGCGCCCCGGTCGTCGACGAGCCGGAAGCCGGGAGCTCGCCGGGCCCCTGCTGCCCAGGTTGCGACCGGCCGGCCGGGAAGCGTCGAGCTCTGGAGGGTCGCGCCACCGCCGGACTGGTGCAGCAGCGCGATGGCTCCTCCGAGTGCGACTCCGAGGACGAGCGCGACCAGGATCCATCCCCAGACCGAGAAGATCGGCCGCTTCGTCTCGCGCGGTTGCGAGGCCGCGCTTGGATGATTCGCCGACATGAGCGGTACCCGAGCCGAGTCTACCGCGGCCTGCGCAGGAGATTCTCACGAAGGTCTTAGCGAGATCTCAGGCTGCTCTTAGCCCGGCCCGCGAGGATCCCCTGCATGACCACAACGACAGTCATCATCCTCAACGGCATCCTCGCGGTCTGGCTGCTCGCCGCCCTCGCGCTCGTCATGTTCACGGGCCACCGGGCTGCCGGCTCAAAGGCGGCCGAGCCGCAGCCTCTCCGGCTCGCAGAAGACACCGAGTTCGAGCGCGCCGCGTAGCGCTCAGGCGGGGCTGAGCCCGCCCCGCCGCGGCGCGCCCGTTCGGCGGGCGACAGATGTCCGACGCGGACTCTCGATCTGTGGGATAGTCGCCCGGCCGAGCAATGGAGATCTCGTTCATCGGGGTGCGCGGTCGCGTCGGGGGAGTGGCAAGGCACGTTGGCGCCTGCCCGTGTGGCGAAGGGTGCAGCCGGCGGTGATCTGGAAGCTCGTCGGGGTGGCTCTGGGCGTCGCCGTCGCCGGCATCCTGATCGGCTTCTACGTCGCGAACTGGCTGCTGAGCGGGCCTCCCACCTACGACGCGCGGACGAGTCACGGCAGCGCGAACATCACGATCCAGACCGTCGCTGCGGTCGGCCCGCAGCTCTCACCGAACCCCGACTGGGTCTCGTACCTGATCCGCAACCCGTCCTCGGGGGCCTGGGAACGGAGCACGATCTGGACTGTTCCGGCGCACGCCGTCGTGCACGTCAAGATCTTCCAGTTCGACGGCAACAGCGGTCTTCGCAACCCCTTCCTCGCCCGTCCTGTGGGTCTCGTCGGGTCGCCTACCCTGGACGGAAAGCCCTTCGAGGAGATCAACCCGGACGACGCCTCGCACACGTTCGCGATCCCGCAGCTCGGGGTGCTCGTCCCGCTCGCGGGCGTCGCGGACGACGCCAAGAACCAGTGTGGCTACGCGCCGTGCGATCCGACGTCGATGGCCCACCGAACGATCACGTTCACCTTCCGGACCGGCAAGAAGGGCAAGTACCGCTGGCAGTGCTTCGTCCCCTGCGCCGCGGGGTTCCAGTTCGGGTTCGGCGGTCCGATGCAGACGATCGGCTACATGGACGGCTTCGTGAACGTCGTCTAGCGCGATGACGATTGCCCACACACAGCCCGGCGGGGACGTCAACCACGGACGCCGCGTCCTTCTGCTCTGGCTGGTGCTCAGCGTGATCGCGACGCCGATCGCCGCGTTCGTCATCGGGCCCCTGATCCCGCCCGGCAACGGAAGCGTGCAGGCAGAGGGGCAGGTCTTCGACAACCAGGTCCTGATCGGCGTGTCGGCGCCGATCATCGTCTTCGTCTTCGTGATGCTCGGCTACTCGTTGATCGTCTTTCGACAGCGCGACGCCGCTCTCGAGGGGCCTCCGGTCAGGGGCGACTCGCGCCTGCAGCTGTGGTGGATCGTGATCACCTCGGTGACGGTTCTGTGTCTCGCGGCCTTCGGCACCTACGAGCTCGTGAAGGACGGGGCGGGCGGCGGCCAGGGGCCGAGCGCGACGTTCCTGCCGTCGAATCACAACCAGGCGATGGACGTCCAGGTGATTGGCCAGCAATGGGAGTTCACCTACCGGTATCCGAAGTACGGCGGGCTCGAGACGCCTCACCTCTACCTGCCCGCCGACACGCTGATCCGGCTTCACGTCACCTCGCTCGACGTGATCCACTCCTTCTGGGCGGTCAATCTCGGCGTGAAGGCCGACGCGAACCCGGGAACCGACAACGTCGTCTACGTCCAGACGAAGAAGCCGCTGACCCTCAACATCCGCTGCTCGGAGCTGTGCGGCCTCTGGCACGGCTACATGTTCGATGGGCAGGGTCACGTGGTCCCGCAGCCGGCATTCGCGACCTGGATCAAGCAGCAAAAGGCGCTCTACGGCCCCATCCAGAAGTACCTGCCCCCGTACTCCACGACCTACACTCCCGAGCCGCAACTGAGGGCCGGATGACGGAAGCCTCGACCGCCTCGCCCCGGCCGCTGTGGCGTCGGCTGCTCGGCTTCAACCTGCTCGCGGCCGTCGTGCTCGGCGTCGCCGGCTGGTACCTCGGCTGGTACATCGGCAAGCACGCCACCGCGACCAGCCTCTCGTACTTCGGCGACACCGACCAGAACGACATCTCGGTGTTCCTGGGCTACACCCTCGGCGTCGTCGGGTTCCTGATCGGGCTCGGCTTCCTCCAGTACCCGCTCGCCCGGCTGCGCGGCTATCCGCCCTCGCTTCGCGAGAAGGAGACCGAGGGCATCGGGCGCTACTTCGGGCTCTGCACCGACCACAAGGTCGTCGGCATCCAGTACTTCTTCGGCATCGGGCTGTTCTTCGCCGTCGGCGGGCTGAACGCGATGCTCATCCGCTTCGAGCTCCTGCGGCCCACACCCGTCTTCAACTCGGGCAACTACCTGACGCTCGTCGGGCTGCACGGGACAATGATGATGGGGATGATGACGAGCGCGATCCTCGGGCCGTTCGCGAACTACTTCGTCCCGATCATGATCGGCGCGCGCCGGATGGCGTTTCCGAGAATCGAGTCGTTCACGTTCTGGCTCCTCATGGCCGCCGGCACGATCCTCCTCACCACGGTCTTCTTCGGCGGCTTCCCGACGGGCTGGACCGGCTACGAGCCGCTGAACGACCAGGCGAACTACGGCATGGACGCGTACATCATGTTCTTCGCGCTCGTCGGCGTCTCGATGTGCCTGCTGGGCCTCAACATGCTCGCGACGGTCGTCACCATGCGGGCGCCGGGAATGACCTGGTCACGACTGCCGATCTTCGTCTGGGGTGTCGTCGCGACGTCCATCCTCAACTTGCTCGCAGCCCCGGTACTGATTGCGGCGCTGGCGATGGCGCTGCTCGACCGAACGGCCCAGACGACGTTCTACATCGCGAGCGGGGGTGGGAGTCAGTACCTCTACGAGAACCTGTTCTGGTTCTTCGGCCACCCGGAGGTGTACATCCTCGCGATACCCGGATTCGCGGTCCTCCTCGAGATCCTGCCGGTCTTCTCGCGCAAGCCGCTGTGGGGCTACCGCCTGGCCGTTGCCGGGATGCTGGGGGTCACGCTTCTCAGCTTCCTCGTCTGGCAGCACCACCTGTTCATGAGCGGCATCAACAGCAACCTGAGGCCGTTCTACATGCTCTCGACCGAGCTCATCTCGATCCCGACGGGCTTTACCTTCCTCTGCGGGCTGATGACGCTCTGGCGCGGGAGCATCCGCTTCACGGTGCCGATGCTCTTCGCGCTCGCGTGGTTCTTCAACTTCCTGATCGGCGGGCTCTCGGGGATCTTCAACTCCGACACGCCGAGCGACACGACCGAGCACGGAAGCTTCTTCGTCATGGCGCACTTCCACTACACGATCATGGGCGGGCTGATCTTCACGTTCTTCGCCGCGATCTACTTCTGGCTCCCGAAGATGACCGGTCTGGAGCTGAACGAGCGTCTGGGGAAGATCCACTTCTGGAGCATGTTCATCGCCTTCAACTCGACGTTCCTGCCCCTGTTCGTGGTCGGCTTCAAGGGCATGCCGCGGCGCGTCGTCACCTATGCGCCCAACCTGCAGTTCCTCAACGACTGGGCCTCGGTCTCGGCGTTCGTGCTCGGGCTGTCGATGCTCGTCTTCCTCGGGAACCTCGTCTACTCGCTGCTCTTCGCACGCGTGCGCGCCGAGCGAAATCCGTGGGACTCGCTGTCGATCGAATGGCAGCTGCCCTCGCCCGTGCCCGTCCAGAACTTCGATCAGATCCCGACCTTCGATAGCGATCCATACGGTTACGGCAACGGAGCCGTTCCGGTCGCCCACCCGGCCGGCGCCCCGGCCACGGGGAGCTGACGTGAGCCAGGTCGAATGGGTCCGCGAAGGGTCGACGTACGAGATCGTCGAGGCCGAGGACCCTCAGATCCTGGCCCGCAATCTCGCGTCGGGCGCGCATCTCCTCGCGAGCGCGACCGCGATGTTCTTCCTCGGTTTCGTCTTCGCCTACTTCTACCTCCGGTCGCTGAACAGCAACGATCTCTGGCGGCCGAAAGGCGTCGATCCCTCCTGGACGCTCGGGACGATCGCAACCGCCGCGTGGGTGCTCGGTGCGGTTGTGCTCTGGCTCGGTCTCCGCGACCGGCGCGCCGACCGGCGCTCGCAGTGGCGGGCCAAGGGCGCCGTGGCTCTCGCGCTCGGGCTCGCCGGCATCGCGCTGCAGATCGCGGCCTGGTTCACCGTCGGCTTCGGCCCCACCGAGGGCGGCTACGCCAGCGTCTACTTCGGCTGGACCGGGTTCATCGTCCTCTTCGGCCTCGGCGCCGCCTTCTGGCTCGAGACGACGGTCGCCTCGTCGATCCGCTACCGGAAGACCCTGGTGGGATCTCCCGAGCCGGGTGAAGCTTCGGGCGACCCGTACCGGGCGGCGCACGACATCGAGGATCCGCTCTCGCTCGTCCCGCCGAGCCTCGAGGCGGTGACGTTCTACTGGATCTACTTCGCCGTGCTCGTCGTGATCGCCTGGGTCATCCTCTACCTCCTCTAGGAGGAGTCCGATGCCGAGCCTGACGAGTCCCGCCGCCTGGCCGATACAGGCGCCGTTCTTCCTCGTTCTCATCGCTGCAGTGCTCTACTTGTTGGGCGGGGCGAGGCGAGCGGCGCCCGGGCGTCGCGACCCGCGGGAGCGCCGTCTCCGCGACGCGGCGTTCTACGCGGGCCTTCTCACGATCGTCATAGCCCTGGACACGCCTCTTGACCCGCTCTCCGACACGCTCTTCGCCGCTCACATGACGCAGCACCTGCTGCTGCTGATGGTGGCGCCGCCGCTGATCGTCTACTCGGCGCCATGGTTGCAGCTCTGGCGGGGGTTCTCGCTGGACTTTCGCCGGACCGTCGCGAAGAGCATTGCGCGCGACCGCTGGAGCGCCCCGGTGAAGGCCCTCGCGAGACTGCTCTCCCGGCCTATCCCGGCCTGGATCGTCTTCAACGTTCTCCTCGTCGCGTGGCACCTGCCGGTCCTCTACGACGCGACGCTTTCCCACGCGGTGGTTCACGATCTCGAGCACGCGACCTTCCTGCTGGGCGGAATGCTGTTCTGGCTCCAGGTGATCGACTCGCCTCCCGTGCGCGCTCGCCTCGCCTACGGCGCTCGCGCCGCCTACCTGACCGCGGCCCTCCTCGTGAGCTGGGTGCTTGCGATCGTGCTCGCCCTCGCCTCCACGTCTCTCTACAGCGCCTACTCGCAGCTCGCCCACAGGCCGGGAGGGTTCTCGGCGCTCGTCGACCAGCAGCTCGCCGCCGGCGTCATGTGGGTTCCCGGCTCGATCCCCTTCACGATCGCCATCATCTGGGCCATCTACCGCTGGCTCGAGCCGACGCCCGATCCGGCGCTTCTTGCCCGGCACAACGGCCACGCGTTCCGCCCGCGGAGCGGCCCAGACGTCGAACGAGAGGAGTACGCATGGAACAGGTCGTGATCGCCTCCTTCCAGACAGGGGCGATCCTCACGTGGGCGTTGCCGATCGCGCTCCTCGCGGTGATCGGCATCTACTGGGCGGTCGTCTTCCGCCGCCGCGGGTTCGACGAGGAGCTCTAGGGCCCGGGCCGCGCGCTGATCGACGGCCGGCCGCCCGGTGTCACCACCAGGACGGCGAACATGCGGGCCTCGGCCTGCCCGGGGACAAGGCTCGTGATTCGGTAGGAGCCCGTTCGCGCGGCCCTGAACGAGAACTGGGCCTTACCTCCTGGGGGAAGGCCCTGGAGCGGATCCGGGACCGAGGCCCCGGGGAAGGCGAGCGTCGCGCTTCGTGCGCCAGGGACGACGGCGCAGGAGATGCGCCGCGAGCCACGGTTCTCGCACCTGACCGTCACTCGCCAGCCCCGAGGCACCGACGCGAGG
Source organism: uncultured Actinomycetes bacterium (assembly GCA_963716865.1). GTDB lineage: Bacteria > Actinomycetota > Thermoleophilia > Gaiellales > Gaiellaceae > AC-32. The sequence goes on along the minus strand of CAVQUF010000004.1, from coordinate 339,719 downwards.
AGCTCGCCGCGCCCGTAGCCGTCGAAGTTGAAGCCGTTGTTGGACGAGCCGAGCGCTCCCAGCATCGTGAGCTGCACCCGTCTCGCGGGCCGATTCCACTCGAGGAACCGAGCGGGGTCCGGCCGGCCCGTCCGCGGAGGAGTAGAGGACGTCTCGGGCTGGGCGGCCGTCCCGTGGTGTTGCGACGAGCAACCTGCTGCGACCGCGACGAGGGCCAGCAGAGGTGCCGCCGGCGTTGCCAAACGCATGGTCCCGCCTCGCCGCGGCTAGGACCCCGCGGGCCTCACAGCACCCACGTAGCCGAACAGGTACGAGGGCTCGTCGAGCGACGAGATCTTCACGACGTCGCCGGTGTGCGGAGCCTGGATGAAGCGGCCGCCGCCGATGTACATCCCCTCGTGCTGCGGGCCGCGCGCGGTCGGCTCGAAGAAGACGAGGTCGCCCGGCTGGAGCTGGTCGGGCGGGACGCGCACGCCCTCGTACCACTGGGCGCCGGTGTAGTGCGTGAGGTGGACTCCGAGCTGGGCGTAGACGTACATCGTGAAGCCCGAGCAGTCGAAGCCGGTGACCGGGTCCGCGCCGCCCCAGCGGTACGGCACGCCGAGGTATCGCTCGGCGATCGCGACCGCGCGCAGGCCGGTCGTCCGGCCGGCCGGCAGTCCGAGCAGCTCGGGGAAGACAGCGTCCTGCGCCATCTCCGCGCTGTTGCCGCCGACCCCGAGCGCAAGCCAGGAGAGATGGGCCTGGCGGTGCTGCGGCGGCGGCCGGGAAGCTCTGGCGAGGCCGACGAGGATCTGCGTCCCCGGCTCGAGCCCGAGCGACGTGTCGCCGGCGACGAGCCGCAGGCCCACGAGGCCGCTCCCCTCGCCGGGGACGACGGCCTCCTGGAGGACGACGAGGTAGCTCCCGGTGCCGAGCGGGACGAGCGTGTTCGGGCGTGCGGCGACCGCGCGGCCGTTCACCCGCAGACCGTTGACCCGCGCGCCGCGCGGGCCGTGGGCCGGCACGAAGATCCTCTCCGCGTAGACGGCGCCGCCCGCCAGCGAGACTCCCTGCAGCGAGACGCCGCGGATGCTGCGTGAGGCGTACTCGTAGCGAAGCGTCCAGCCGCCGTCGGTGACGCTCCCGTACGTTCCCTGCCCGCCGTCTCCGACCAGACGGCCGTGCGCGTCTCTCACCTCCGCGAGCCCGGCGTCGGCCGCCGGCACGATGCCAAGCGCGGCGACGACCGCGACCCCGATGACCAGCCCCCGTCGAAGCACCTCTGGATGGTTGCACAGTTCTTCGGCCCGTACGGGTAGGAGCGAGACCGGCAAAATGGATCCAATACGGGAGACTTTGCTAGACGAAAGTCCGTAAAGACCGGTAAACTGGTCGACTTCGGATCCGAGATCTGACACGATGAGGCGGTGACGCGCTTGCTTTCAAGACTGCGAGGCCGGGAGCGGCTGCTGGACAGAAACGGGAACGGCAGCACGCCTCTGCGGATCCCGGCCTCCGGCGCGCGGCCCAACGGGCACTCTCGCTATGTCGTCACCGCCGCCGAGTCGGCTCCGTGCACCTGTCCGGAGTTCTGCGAGCGCGACCACGAGAACGAGTAGGCGCCCATGTCCGCCGTGACCGGAGCCGACGTCGCCGGAAAGGAAGACCTGCGCCTGGGCCGCATTCTCACCGCGGAGGCGCTCGCCTTCGTCGCCGACCTCGAGCGGCGCTTCGGGCCGCGGCGGCTCGAGCTGCTGCGGGCGCGCGCCGAGCGCCAGCGCCGCCTGTCGGCCGGCGAGCTGCCGGACTTCCTGGCCGAGACGCGCGAGGTACGCGAGGCCGACTGGACGATCGACCCCGTCCCGTCCGACCTGCAGGACCGGCGGGTCGAGATCACCGGCCCGACCGACCGGAAGATGGTGATCAACGCGCTCAACTCGGGCGCGCGGATGTTCATGGCCGACTTCGAGGACGCAAACTCGCCGACCTGGCACAACATGGTCGAGGGCCAGGCGAATCTCGTCGAGGCGATTGAGCGGACGATCGAGTTCGAGAGCCCCGAGGGCAAGAGCTACCGCCTGAACGACGACGTGGCGACGCTGCTCGTGCGCCCGCGCGGCTGGCACCTGGTCGAGCGGCACTTCCTGGTGGACGGCGAGCCGGTCTCGGCCGGGTTGTTCGACTTCGGCCTCTACCTCTTCCACAACGGGAAGCGTCTCCTCGACCGCGGCAGCGGCCCCTATCTCTACCTGCCGAAGCTGGAGAGCCACCTGGAAGCGCGGCTCTGGAACGAGGTCTTCACCCATGCCGAGGAGGCGCTCGAGCTGCCTGCGGGGTCGATCAAGGCGACGGTGCTGATCGAGACCGTCCTCGCCGCCTTCGAGATGGACGAGATCCTCTGGGAGCTGCGCGAGCACGCGGCCGGGCTCAACGCGGGCCGCTGGGACTACATGTTCAGCATCATCAAGAAGTTCCGCGACCGGCCCGAGTTCGTCCTGCCGGACCGCAACAGCGTGACGATGACCGCGCCGTTCATGCGCGCGTACGCCGAGTTGCTCGTGCAGACCTGCCACCGGCGGGGAGCTCACGCGATGGGTGGGATGGCGGCCTTCATCCCGAGCCGCAAGGACCCCGAGCTGAACGCGCGCGCGCTCGCGAAGGTGCGGGACGACAAGCAGCGCGAGGCAGGCGACGGCTTCGACGGGACCTGGGTCGCCCACCCCGACCTCGTCCCCGTGGCGTTGGAGGAGTTCGACCGTGTCCTCGGCGAGCGGCCGAACCAGCTCGAGCGGCTGCGCGAGGAGGTCTCCGTCGCCGCCGCGGATCTTCTCGACGTCGGGGCGACCGAGGGCGAGGTGACAGAAGAGGGGCTCCGCAACGACGTCAGCGTTGCGATCCAGTACCTCTCGGCCTGGCTGCGCGGCACCGGCGCGGCCGCGATCTACAACCTGATGGAAGACGCCGCGACGGCCGAGATCGCCCGCTCCCAGGTCTGGCAGTGGGTGCGCCACGGCCGCTTCGAGCGAAGCCGGGTGCAGACCGTCATCGACGAGGAGCTGGAGTCGCTCCGGGAGCAGTTCGGCGACGAGGTGTACGAACAAAGTCGCGCCGCAGAGGCGCGCGAGATCTTCGAGCAGGTCGCTCTCGGCGACGAGTTCGTCGAGTTCCTGACCCTGCCGGCCTACTACTACCTCGATGAGGAGGGGGACACGGATGGTTGACGGAAGCGCAAACGGCACGTCGAACGGGCGCTGGGAGGGAATCGAGCGCCCGTACACGAGCGAGGACGTGGGCCGGCTGCGCGGCACGGTCCAGGTCGAGCACACGCTCGCCCGGCTCGGCGCAGAGCGGCTGTGGAACCTGCTCCAGACCGAGGAGTACGTGCCCGCGCTCGGCGCGCTCACCGGCGGCCAGGCCGTGCAGATGGTCAAGGCGGGCCTGAAGGCCATCTACCTCAGCGGCTGGCAGGTCGCCGCCGACGCCAACCTCGGCGGGCACACCTATCCCGACCAGAGCCTCTACCCGTCCAACAGCGGCCCCGCCCTCGTGCGGCGCCTGAACAACGCCTTGCTCCGGGCCGACGAGATCCACGCCGCCGAGGGGGACACCGCAACGTACTGGCTCGCACCCATCGTCGCCGACGCCGAGGCCGGCTTCGGCGGCCCGCTCAACGCCTTCGAGCTGATGAAGGGGATGATCGAGGCGGGCGCGGCGGCCGTGCACTTCGAGGACCAGCTCTCGTCCGAGAAGAAGTGCGGCCATCTCGGCGGCAAGGTGCTCGTGCCGACGAGCCAGTTCCTGCGGACCCTCGCGGCGGCGAGGCTCGCCGCGGACGTCTGCGGCGTTCCCACGCTGCTCGTCGCCCGCACGGACGCGCTCAGCGCGAGCCTGCTGACGAGCGACGCCGATCCGGCGGACGAGCCGTTCCTCACCGGCGAGCGCACTCCCGAGGGCTTCTTCGTCGTCCGCCACGGGCTCGGGGCCGCGATTGCGCGTGGCCTTGCGTACGCGCCCTACGCCGACCTCGTCTGGTTCGAGACGTCGACGCCCGACATGGGCGAGGCGCGCGAGTTCGCGCAGGCGATCCGCGACGAGTTCCCCGGGAAGATGCTCGCGTACAACTGCTCTCCGTCCTTCAACTGGCGCTCGCACCTCGACGACGACGCGATCGCGAGGTTCCAGGGCGAGCTGGCGGAGCTCGGGTACCGCTTCCAGTTCGTCACGCTGGCCGGCTTCCACTCGCTGAACGCGGGCATGTTCGAGCTCGCGCACGGCTACGCGCGCGAGGGAATGAGCGCCTACGTGCGCCTCCAGGAGGGCGAGTTCGCGCTCGCGGAGCACGGCTACACGGCCACGCGGCACCAGCGCGAGGCGGGCGCCGGCTACTTCGACGCCGTCGCGCAGGCGATCAGCGGCGGGGAGAGCTCGACGCTGGCCCTCCAGGGCTCCACGGAGGCCGCCCAATTTCGGAGCTGACGACCGGCGAGGAGACGGGCGGCACCAAGGCCGACGAGATCGCCCTCGCGCTCGAGGACGCGATCATCTCCGGCGAGCTGCCACCCGGCGCCGTCCTGCGCCAGGAACAGCTCTCCGAGCGCTTCGGGGTCAGCCGGACGCCCATCCGTGAGGCGCTCCGCCGCCTGGCCGCGACGGGCCTCGTCTCCTTCACGCCGAACCGGGGCGTCCGGGTGCGGACGATCTCGCTCGACGAGCTGCGCCAGGCCTTCCTCGTCCGCGCCGAGCTGGAGGCGCTCGTGACCGGCCTCGCCACGCCGCACATGACCGAGGCGAGGCTCGCCGAGCTCGCGGGCGCCGAGGCGCTCTTCGAGGAGCTGACCGAGCAGCTGCTCGACCGCCGGCGGAGCGAGGGTGAGCGGACGCGGCTGACGGCCGACTGGGTGCGCGCGAACTACCGCTTCCACGACGTCATCTACGAGGCGGCGAACGTTCCCCTCGTCGAGCAGGTCGCGAAGAGCGCACGGCGGACGTTCCTCAGCCGGTGGATCCCCGGCGGCCCGGAGATCGACGATCTCTACCGGCAGAACGTCAACCAGCACCACGCGATCCTCGACGCGCTCGTCGCCGGAAGCGTGGACGGGGCCAGGGCTCTCGCGCACGAGCACGTGCTGCACTCCCAGCGGCTGCTCGAGGTGATCCTCGAGCATCGCGGCCAGCAGGCGGCCGCTCCCCAGGCCGCAGGCGCCTAGCTGCGGGAAACCCGCAACGACATCAGCGGCGGCCCTGATGGATCGACCTGTTGAAGCCGTCACCCTCCCCCGTCAAGATGGGGACGCGATGAGCAACCGACTGTTGGCCGTGGGCGCCGTGGTCGTCGTCCTGCTGCTGGTGGTGGCGGGGCTGATCGGCTGGGGGGCCGGCCACTACACCGCGAAGACCAAGACGGTCGGTTCCGTGACGACCGGCGCGGCGGCTGCGGCGGCCGTTGACCCGAAGGTGGCGGCCGGAGCACACGCGTTTGTCCAGTTCGCCTGCGCCCAGTGCCACGGCATGAACGGGACGGGCGGCGTCTCGCCCGACGTGCCCGAGCTGAAGGCGGCGGGCAGCCAGCTGACGGTCGCCCAGCTCACTCAGATCATCAACCACGGCCTCGGCGAGTCCGCGAACCCGACGAAGCCGTACATGCCGGTGTGGGGCGCCGTCATCTCGAAGCGCCAGGTCGCGGAGCTCGTCGCCTACATCCGCGCGGGCCTTCCGAGCGTTCCGGACGCGACGCCGGTCGCCGTCCCCAAGGGACAGGGCCTCGCGGTCGCGGGCGCGGCGCTCTACGTGCGCGACGGCTGCATCAACTGCCACGGCCCGAACGGCCTCGGCGGCGTGCCGAACCCGCTCTCGGAGGACAAGGCGATTCCGCCGCTCACGGGCGTCGACTTTCGCACGGAGTTCAATACCGACAAGAAGATCGAGGACATCGTCCGCAGCGGCAGCGTCATCGGCCAGGCCCCGATCGTGAGCATGCCGCACTGGGGCGGGATCCTCACCGCCGCTCAGCTCAAGGCGCTCGTCGCCTACCTCAAGACGCTGAAGTAAGTCCCGAGCCGCTAGCAGATTCGCGGGAGGGGGTCGCCGACGAGCATGTCGACGATCCGGGTGCCACCGAAGGCCGTGTCGAGCAGGACGAGCCCTTCCGGCTCGGGCCTGACCTCGCCCACGATCGCGGCCTCGCTGCCGAGCTCGATCTCCCGAAGGCACGAGAGCGCCTCGTCCGCCGCTTCCGGAGCGACCACCGCGACGAGCTTCCCCTCGTTGGCGACGTAGAGCGGGTCGATGCCGAGGATCTCGCACGCGCCGACAACCTCCGACCGCAGCGGCAGCGCCGCCTCCTCGAGCGCCACCGCGAGCTGTGCTTCGTGCGCGAGCTCGTTGAGCGCGGTGGCAAGGCCGCCACGGGTCGGGTCGCGCAGCCAGCGGACGTCGCTGCCTAGCTCGAGCAGCGACGCGGCGAGCTCGTGGACCGGCGCGGTGTCGCTCTCGAGCTCGACCTCCAGCGCCAGCTCCCCGCGGGCGATCATCACCGCCATGCCGTGGTCGCCGAGGGTGCCGGAGACGAGCACCCGGTCGCCGGGGCGGACGCGGTCGGCGCCGAGCTCGACTCCTTCGGGCACGAGGCCGATGCCGGCGGTGTTCACGTATAGGCCGTCGGCCTTGCCGCGCTCGACGACCTTCGTGTCGCCGGTCGCTATCACGGTCCCGGCAGCCTTCGCCGCGCGCGCCATCGAGACCGCGAGCCGCCGCAGCTCCGCGACGTCGAAGCCCTCCTCGATCACGAAACCCGCCGAGAGCGCGACCGGCTGCGCGCCTGCGACCGCGAGGTCGTTCACCGTCCCGTTCACGGCCAGCTCGCCGATGTCGCCGCCGGGGAACACGATCGGCTTGACGACGTACGAGTCGGTCGTGAACGCGAGCCGGAAGCCGCCCAGCTCGAGCAGGGCCGAGTCGCCGAGCGGCTCCAGCAGCGGGTTCGCGAGCTCCTCGAGGAAGAGGCCCTCCACAAGCGCGCGCGTCGCCTTGCCGCCGGAGCCGTGAGCGAGCGTGACGACCTCGTCCCTGAGCTTCGGCTTCCGTCTCACGCAGAGACGGCGTCGTGAGGCCTGGCCAGGCGGCCGTAGTTGTAGTAGGCCGCGCAGGCGCCTTCGCTCGAGACCATGCAGGTCCCGATCGGCCGCTCGGGGGTGCATGCCGTGCCGAAGACGCGGCATTCCCAGGGCTTGATCGCGCCGATCAGCACCTCGCCGCACTGGCAGGCCTTCGGGTCTTCGACCCGGTTGCCGGGGAGCTGGAAACGGGCCTCCGCGTCCCACTCGGCGAGCTCGGGACGCAGCTTCAGCGCGCTGCGCTCGATCCAGCCCAGGCCGCGCCACTCGAACGTCTCACGCAGCTCCATCGTCTCGTCGAGCGCGGCGAGCGCGCGAGGGTTGCCGTCGCGGCGCACGACGCGCGTGTACTGGTTCTCGACCTGGCAGCGGCCCTCGCGAAGCTGACGCAGCAGCATCACGACCGCCTGCAGGATGTCGAGCGGCTCGAATGCCGTCACGACGACCGGTTTGCCGTACTCCTCGACGATGAAGTCGTAGGGTCGGGTGCCGATCACCGTCGACACGTGGCCCGGAGCGATGAACGCGTCGAGCCGGAGCCCGGGCGAGTCGAGGATGGCGCGCAGCGGCGGCCCGATCGTGACGTGGTTGCAGAAGGCAGAGAAGTTGCGCACCCCCTCGGCGCGGGCCCGGAGCAGCGTCAGGGCCGTCGCGGGCGCCGTCGTCTCGAACCCGATGGCGAAGAAGACGACCTCGCGCTCGGGGTTCCGCCGCGCGAGCTCGAGCGCGTCGAGCGGCGAGTAGACCATGCGCACGTCGGCCCCGCGCGCCTTCGCCTCGAGCAGCGAGCCGCGGGCGCCGGGCACGCGCAGCATGTCGCCGAAGGTCGTGAACGTCACCTCGGGCCGCTCGGCGAGCGCGATCGCGTCGTCGACCCGCCCCATCGGGATCACGCAGACGGGACAGCCGGGGCCGTGGACGAAGTCGACCTCCGGCGGGACGAGGTGCTCGACCCCGTGCTTGTAGATCGCGTGCGTGTGCCCCCCGCAGACCTCCATGATCTTCACCTCGTGGCCCGGCTCTGCCAGCGCGTCGATCTCGCGCGCCAGCTTCTGCGCCAGCTCGCCCGAGCGGAACTCGTCCACGTACTTCACGGCAGCTTCTCCAGCGCGATCCCCGCGTGGCAGAGCAGCACGTCGCCCGGCTCGACCGGCTCGACGAGCTCGATCCCGACCTGCTCGCGCCGGCCCTCGGCCTCGACGGTCGCGTTCGCGCCCTCCACGGTCACGACGGTCGCTGTGACGGCCTCGTCGGAGCAGGTGACGCAATGCTCGCTGTCGAGGGTCACGCGCCCGCGCTCTCCCTGATCTCGCGGACCTCCTGCTCGTAGGCCTGGCCCATCTGCTCGAGCAGCTCGAGCGTCTCGCGTGCCTGCTCCTCGTCGATGCGGGAGAGCGCGAAGCCGACGTGCACCAGCACCCAGTCGTCCACGTCCGCCTCGGGGCAGAGCGCCACCGAGACGTTACGGCGGACGCCCGAGATCTCCACCTTCGCGATCCCCGCGTCCGCGTCCACCAGCTCGACGATCTGGGCCGGGATCCCTAGGCACATGCTGTGCTCCTCCTCGCCGCGACGGCTGCCTGACCGTAGCTTATGCCCCCGTCGTTGGGAGGCACGAGCCTGTGGGCGAGGACGCGGAAGCCGAGCGCCTCGAGGCGTGTCCGGGTCGAACTCAGGAGCCGCAGGTTTTGGAAGCTGCCGCCCGAAAGCACGACCGTCCGGGGCTCCGCCGCCTCCTCGCAGGCCTCGGCGGCGGCCGCGGCGACGGTCTCGTGGAAGCGAGCCGCCACCTCCTCCCGCGGCCGCCCGGCCTCGAGCTCCAAGTAACAGACTGTTACTAAGTCGGTCCCGTCGCCAAAGCGCCACGGGTAGGGATCGGCGGGGGTCTCGCCGGCGAGCTGCTCGAGCTCCACCGCGGCCTGGCCCTCGTACGACACTCGCTCGCGGACGCCGAGCAGTGCAGCAACCGCGTCGAAGAGGCGGCCGATGCCCGAGGCGAGCGGCGGGTCGAGCTTGAGGCTCTCCCGGACCTGCTCCCACGCGGGCCAGGGCACCGGAAAGCCGGCCCGCTCGAGGTGAACTGCGGCCACGCGCCACGGCTCGCGAATTGCCGCCTCGCCACCGGGGAGCGGCACGGGATCGAGGTGGGCGACGCGCTCGAAGGCATCCAGGTCGCAGCGCAGGAGCTCGCCGCCCCAGAGCGTCCCGTCGGTGCCGAACCCGGTGCCGTCGAAGACGAGCGCGAGCGCAGGCCCCTCCTTGCCGTGCTCGGCGAGGCACGCTGCGGCGTGCGCGTGGTGGTGCTGGACGCCGACGAGCTCCACTCCGGCCTGCTCGAGCGCCCACTTCGTCGCCAGGTACTCGGGGTGGAGGTCATACGCGACCAGTTCCGGCTCGACACCGAGCATGGCCAGGTAGAGGCGGAGGTCGTCGAGGAAGGCCCGGTAGGCCGCCTCCGAGTCGAGGTCGCCGAGGTGCGGAGAGAGGAAGGCCTCGCCGTCACGTGCGACGCAGAACGTGCTCTTCAGCTCCGCGCCCGCGGCGACGAGCGGCGGCGAGCGATCCGCCAGTGGCAGCGCCGCCGGAACGTGCCCGCGTGAGCGCCGCACCGGGAAGCCGGCCCGCACGACCGAGTCCTCGCAGCGCCGGTGGATCGGGCGGTCATGAGCGAGAAATGCATCGGCGATCCCGCCGAGCCGCTCACGCGCGTCCTCGTCCTCGAACGCGATCGGCTCGTCCGAACGGTTCCCGCTCGTGAGCACGAGTGGCCGACCGAGATCTGCACAGAGCAGATGGTGGAGCGGCGAGTACGGGAGCATCAGCCCGACCCACGGGCTTCCGGGAGCGACGGAAGGCGCGACCGCGGCTCCCGCGAGCCGGCGGGCGAGCACGATCGGCCGCGCCGGTGACCGCAGCAGCTCGAGCTCCTCCGGCGAGAGCTCGGCCAGCGACTCGGGCGCAGCCGTCAGGAGCGCAAACGGCTTCTCCTCCCGGTGCTTGCGCGCCCGGAGCCGCGCGACCGCCTCCTCGTCGCCTGCATCGCACGCGAGGTGGTAGCCCCCGATGCCCTTGACCGCGACGATCTTCCCCGCACGCAGCAGCGAGACCGCCTCCTCGAGCGAGGGCATGAGCCGTGGCCCGCAGGCCGAACAGCAGGTCGGCTCGGCGTGGAAGCGGCGGTCGCCTGGATCCTCGTACTCGCGTCGACAGTCCGCGCACAGCTCGAAGCTCCTCATCGTCGTGCGCGCCCGGTCGTACGGCACTCCGCGAACGATCGTGAAGCGCGGCCCGCACTGCGTGCAGTTCAGGAACGGGTACCGGTAGCGGCGGTCGGACGGGTCGAAGAGTTCCCGCAGGCAGTCGTCGCAGGTGGCGACGTCGGGCGGGATCAGCGCCGTCGCGCCGGTCGGGTGGCTGGCGACGATCCGGAACTCGCCCTCGCCGCTCGGTGCCAGGGAGTCGGCGACCACCTCGTCGACGCGGGCCAGCCCCGGCGCCTCGCTCCGCAGCGCGTCCGCGAAGCGGGCCAGCGTCGCCTCGTCCCCTTCGGCCTCCACGACGACGCCGTCTCCGTCGTTGAGCACGAACCCGCGGAGCCCGTGACGAACCGCAAGCCCGTACACGAACGGCCGGAAGCCGACGCCCTGGACGACTCCGCGGATGCGAAAACGGCGGCGCGAAACGACGACCATGTGCGCATTGAACCGCTCAAAGGCGTCGCGTGCGACGCCGACCTCAGGACGTGCGGGCGCCGCCCGCGCGTCCGTCGGAATTGACCGGTCGATCCGAAATGCACGGATTTCGAAATCGTCACTAGACCACATTCGGAATCGGAGAAGCTACGGATGTAGGGTCAGGCCGGAACCGCGAGGCTCATCGTTGATGTCCGCCGCCACAAGCGTGATCGAGCCCGGAGCGCTGGAGGCGCTCGTAGGCGCCCTGTGCGGTCGCGGCTACCGCGTGCTCGGGCCGACCGTCCGCGACGGCGCCATCGTCTACGACGAGCTCGAATCCGCCGCCGAGCTGCCGATCGGCTGGACCGATTCGCAGGACGGCGGCCGGTACCGGCTCGAGCGGCGACAGGACGAGGCGCGCTTTGGCTACGCGGTCGGCCCGCACTCGTGGAAGCAGTTCCTGCTCCCGCCGCGGATCCGGCTCTGGCAGGCCCGTCAAAACGGTGAAGGCGCGTTCGAGGTCGAGGAGGAGCCGCTCGACGAGACGCCGCTCGCGTTCCTGGGCGTCCGCTCCTGCGAGCTGCACGCAATCGACATCCAGGACAAGGTCTTCATGGGCGGCCGCGTCACCGACCGCGACTACGCGGCCCGGCGCGAGGGGACCTTTCTGGTCGCCGTCAACTGCTTCGAGCCCGGCGGCACGTGCTTCTGCGTGTCGATGGGGACCGGCCCGAAGGCCGACCGCGGCTACGACCTGGCACTGACCGAGATCCTCGACGGCGAGCACCGCTTCCTCGTCGAGGCCGGCAGCGAGCGCGGGGCGGAGCTCCTCGCCGAGCTACCCAGCCGAGAGGCCGCCGCCGAGGACCTCGAGGCCGCAGGCGCCGCAGTCGAGGGCGCCGTGCACAAGATGGGCCGCCAGCTCGACGCGACCGACCTGCACGGCCTGCTCGCGCGGAACCTCGAGCACCCGCGCTGGGACGAGGTCGCCGAGCGCTGCCTGACCTGCGGCAACTGCACGATGGTCTGCCCGACCTGCTTCTGCACGAGCGTCGAGGACACGACCGACCTCGACGGGAAGGCCGAGCGCGTCCGTCTCTGGGATTCGTGCTACTCGGTCGACTACTCGTACATCCACGGCGGCGCGGTCCGGCCATCGGGACGCTCTCGCTACCGCCAGTGGCTCACGCACAAGTTCGGCACCTGGCACGACCAGTTCGACACCTCGGGCTGCGTCGGCTGCGGCCGCTGCATCACCTGGTGCCCGGTCGGGATCGACGTGACCGAGGAGCTGACCGCCATCCGCCTGACCGACGCCGAGGAGGCGACCGATGGAGACCATTGACACGCTGCTGCGTGGGGTGCCCGTCTTCGAGGGCCTTTCCGCCGACGAGCTGACGCTGCTCGCCGGTTGCGCGGGCAACGTCCATTTCGACCAGAGCGCGATGCTCTTCCGGGAGGGCGACGCCGCCGACACCTTCTACCTCGTCCGGCACGGAAGCGTGGCGCTGGAGATGTACGTGCCCGCCCGCGGGCCGGCGATCATCGAGACGCTGGAGGCGGGCGAGGTCGTCGGCTGGTCGTGGCTCTTCCCGCCGTACCGCTGGCACTTCGACGCGCGCGCGCTGACGCCGGTCCGGGCCACCGCCTTCGACGGTGCCTGCCTCCGGGGTAAGTGCGAGGAGGACCCGAGCCTCGGCTACGCACTGATGTCCCGCTTCGCCCAGGTGCTGATCGAGCGCCTGCAGTGGACGAGGCTCCGGCTCCTGGATCTCTATGGCCACGACGGCTGAGCTGCGGGGGCCGATGGCTCCTCACGCGTTTGCCGTGACGCGGCGGCGCCGGGAGACCGAGGACACGTGGACGCTCGCGCTCGAGCCGGCGGGCGGCGAGCCGCTGGCGCTCGCGCCGGGCCAGTTCACGATGCTCTACGCCTACGGGATCGGCGAGGTGCCGATCTCGATCTCCGGCGACGTCGAGGGCCCGCTCATGCACACCGTGCGCGCGGTCGGCGCGGTCACGCAGGCGATCTGCGGGGCGAAGCGCGGCGCGGTCCTGGGCGTGCGCGGCCCGTTCGGCAACGCCTGGCCCGTCGAGGCCGCGCTCGGCGGGGACGCGATCGTGATCGCAGGTGGGATCGGGCTCGCGCCGCTGCGCCCGGTCGTCTACGAGCTGCTCCGTCGCCGCGGCGAGCTCGGCGAGGTGGTGCTGCTCTACGGCAGCCGTCGGCCGGCCGAGCTGCTCTACGCGCGCGAGCTCGAGCGCTGGCGGAAGAACTTCCAGGTCGACGTCACGGTCGACGCGGCCGACTCGGGCTGGTCCGGCAAGGTCGGCTTCGTGGCCAAGCTCGTGGCGAGCGCCCGCTTCGACCCGGCCGCGGCGACCGCCTTCATCTGCGGCCCCGAGATCATGATGCGCACGAGCGCCGACGCGCTGCTCGAGCGCGGGGTCGCGCCCGACCGGATCCACGTCTCGATGGAACGGAACATGCAATGCGGCGTCGGCCACTGCGGCCACTGCCAGCTCGGCCCGACGATGATCTGCCGCGACGGCCCGGTGTACCGCTGGGACGAGGTGGCGCCGCTGATGGCTGTGAGGGAGCTGTGAGCGCCGCTTGCGGTGCTCACTATCAGGCCGCGCGGGCTTCGCCCGCGGGGCCGTCTGAAACGACCGGTCGATCCGTCGTCCGGCAGGAGGTCCATTTGTGAGCCGGAAGCCGAAGCTCGCAGTCTGGAAGTTCGCCTCCTGCGACGGCTGCCAGCTCTCGCTCCTCGACTGCGAGGACGAGCTGCTCGCGCTCGCGGGCGAGGTCGAGATCGCCTACTTCCTCGAGGCGAGGCGTGCGACGGTGCGAGGCCCGTACGACCTCTCGCTCGTCGAGGGATCGGTCACCACCGAGCACGACGCCGAGCGGATCCTGCAGGTGCGGCAGTCGTCGAAGAAGCTCGTCACGATCGGCGCCTGCGCGACCGCGGGCGGGATCCAGGCCCTGCGCAACTTCGCCGATGTGAACGAGTTCCTCTCGGTCGTGTACGCCTCGCCCGAGTACGTCTCGACGCTCGGGACCTCGACGCCGATCTCGGCGCACGTGCCGGTCGACTTCGAGCTCCACGGCTGCCCGATCGACAAGCGCCAACTGCTCGAGGTGCTGACCGCCTTCCTGCACGGGCGAAGGCCGAACATCGCCTCGACGAGCGTCTGCACCGAGTGCAAGCGGCGCGGGATCGTCTGCGTGATGGTCGCGCACGGAACGCCGTGCCTCGGTCCCGTCACGCACGCGGGCTGCGGAGCCCTCTGTCCCGCCTACGACCGCGGTTGCTACGGCTGCTTCGGGCCGATGGAGACGCCGAACACGGTCTCGCTGACGAAGCAGCTGCAGGTGCTCGGGATGGGCGACCGCGGCGTCGAGCGGGTCTTTCGCACCTTCAACGTCGAGGCCTTCGAGAAAGAGCGCGCCGGTGGCCAGGCCTAGGACGAAGACGATCAAGACCGACTACCTCGCCCGAGTCGAGGGCGAGGGCGCGATGCTCGTCAAGATCGCCGACGGCCGGGTCGAGGAGGTCAAGCTCAACATCTACGAGCCGCCGCGCTTCTTCGAGGCGTTCCTGCGAGGGCGTGCGTTCACGGAGGCTCCGGACATCACGGCACGCATCTGCGGCATCTGCCCGGTCGCCTACCAGATGAGCGCGTGCCACGCGATGGAGGACGCCTGCGGGGTGGAGGTGGGCGGCCAGCTGCGCGCGCTCCGCCGGCTCCTCTACTGCGGCGAGTGGATCGAGAGCCACACGCTGCACGTCTACATGCTCCACCTGCCCGACTTCCTCGGCTACGAGAGCGCGATCGAGCTGGCCCGCGACCACCCGGACACCGTCGCGAAGGCGCTCGAGCTGAAGAAGATCGGCAACGAGGTGATGACGGTCGTCGGCGGACGCGAGGTGCACCCGATCAACGTCCGGGTCGGCGGCTGGTACCGCGCGCCGCGCAAGAAGGAGCTGCAACCGCTCGTCGAGAAGCTCGAGCGGGCGCGGGAGATCGCGCTCGAGACCGCGCGCTTCACGTCCGGGCTCGACTTCCCCGACTACGAGCAGGACTACGAGTTGGTCGCGCTCGACCAGCCCGGCGAGTACCCGATCGACGTCGGCCGGATCGTCTCCAACCGCGGGCTCGACATCGCGGTCTCCGACTACGACGACCACTTCGTCGAGGAGCACGTGCCGTGGTCGAACGCGCTCCACTCCCAGCTTCGCGAGCGCGGGTCGTACCTCTGCGGGCCGCTCGCGCGCTTCGCCGTCGGCGCCGACCGGCTCTCCCCGGTCGCACAGGAGGCTGCGAGCGAGGTCGGTCTCGAGTCAGGCGAGCGAAACCCGTTCCGCAGCATCGTCGTCCGCGCGGTCGAGCTCGTGTACGCGGCCGACGAGGCGCTACGCCTGATCGCCGGGTACGAGGAGCCGGACGCCCCCGCGGTGGAGGTCGAGCCGAGGGCCGCCGTCGGCTACGGCTGCACCGAGGCCCCGCGCGGGATCCTCTACCACCGCTACGAGCTCGACGGGGACGGCACGATCCTCGACGCCAAGATCGTCCCGCCGACCTCGCAGAACCAACGCACGATCGAGGAGGACCTGCGCGGCGTGGTCGAGCGCTCGCTCGACGTCCCCGACGAGGAGCTCGCGCTGCTCTGCGAGCAGACGATCCGCAACTACGACCCCTGCATTTCCTGCGCGACGCACTTCCTGACGCTGGAGATCGAACGAAGGTAATCGGGATCGGGAACGCCTGGCGGAACGACGATGGAGCCGGGCTGGCGGTCGCGCGTCTGCTGGACGGGTCGCTTCCCGAGGGTGTGGAGGTGCTCGAACGCGAGGGCGAGCCGACCGCGCTGATCGACAGCTGGGAAGGAGTGGACGCGGTCTGGCTCGTCGACGCGGTCTCCTCGGGAGCGGAGCCGGGGACCGTCCTCCGCCACGACGCAAGCAAGGAGGAGCTGCCCGCGGCGCTCTTCGACACGTCGACGCATCACATGGGCTTGGCCGAGGCGGTCGAGCTTGCCCGCGCGGTCGGCAGGCTGCCGGCGAGGACGATCGTCTTCGGGATCGAGGGCGCGAGTTTCGACACCGGCGAGACCCTCAGCCCCGAGGTCGAGGCCGCCGCCGCACGCGTCGCTGAAACGGTGCGGGAGGAGGTGGCCGATTGCACGAGAAGGCGCTGATGGACGACCTGATGCGCAAGCTCGAGGCCGAGGCGCGCTCGGAAGGCGGCCGGCGCGTGACCCGCATCCGCGTGCGGCTGGGCGCGCTCTCGCACTTCACCGAGGCGCATTTCCGCGAGCACTTCGAGCACGCCTCGCGCGGGACGATCGCCGAGGGCGCCGAGGTCGAGGCCGAGCTCCGCACCGACCCGACCGAGGCAGACGCCCAGGGCGTCGTGCTCGAGTCGATCGAACTCGAGCTCGCGGTCTAGATACGGGTTTTTAGGCAACCGGGTCAGCGGTGACCCCGATGCCCGCGCCTGGGTTGCTGCGCGACGCTGTCTGCCAGCGGGCAATTCCGCCCGTCACTTCTCGAAAGGAGACGAGATGGCAACCATCGAGAAGGCGGCGGTCTACGAAGCTCCGGGACGCGCGGGCAGCCCCGTCGAGCTGACAGAGCGCTACGAGAACTTCATCGGGGGACACTGGGTCGCCCCGATCGAGGGCCGCTACGCGGAGAACCTCTCGCCGGTCACCGGCAAGCCGTTCACCGAGGTGCCGCTCTCGACGCCCGAGGACATCGAGCTCGCGCTAGACGCCGCCTACGCCGCCAAGGACGACTGGGCAGAGACGTCGCTCGCGGAGCGCTCGAAGGTCCTGAACAGGATCGCGGACGCGATCGAGGACAACCTCGAGATGCTCGCGGTCGCCGAGAGCTGGGAGAACGGCAAGCCTGTCCGCGAGACTCTCGCCGCCGACATCCCGCTCGCGGCCGACCACTTCCGCTACTTCGCCTCGGTGATCCGGGCGGAGGAGGGAGGCATCTCCGAGATCGACAAGGACACCTACGCGTACCACTTCCGTGAGCCGCTCGGCGTCGTCGGGCAGATCATCCCGTTCAACTTCCCGCTGCTGATGGCGGCGTGGAAGCTGGCCCCGGCGCTCGCGGCCGGAAACTGCGTCGTGCTCAAGCCGGCCAGCCCGACTCCGTGGTCGATCCTGAAGTTCGCGGAGCTGATCGAAGAGATCGTGCCGCCGGGCGTGATCAACATCGTCAACGGCCCGGGGGCGGAGATCGGCAAGGCGCTGGCCTCCAACAAGCGGATCGCCAAGATCGCGTTCACCGGTGAGACCGTCACCGGCCGGCTGATCATGCAGTACGCGGCGCAGAACATCATCCCGTCGACGACCGAGCTCGGCGGCAAGTCGCCGAACATCTTCTTCGCCGACGTGATGGCCGAGGACGACGAGTTCCTCGACAAGGCCGTCGAGGGCCTCGTCCTCTACGCCTTCAACAAGGGCGAGGTCTGCACCTGCCCGTCGAGGGCCCTGATCCAGGAGTCGATCTACGACGAGTTCATCAAGCGGTGCCTGGCCCGGATCGAGCAGATCCGGCAGGGCGACCCGCTCGATCCCACGACGATGCTCGGCCCGCAGGTCTCGGCCGCGCAGCTCGAGAAGATCGAGAACTACGTCAAGATCGGCCTCGAGGAGGGCGCGGAGCTGCTGACCGGCGGCAAGCGGGCCCACTTCGAGGGCGAGCTGGAAGGCGGCTACTTCTTCGAGCCGACCGTCTTCAAGGGCCACAACGGGATGCGGATCTTCCAGGAGGAGATCTTCGGCCCGGTGCTCGCGGTGACCACGTTCAAGACCGAGGCGGAGGCGCTCGCAATCGCGAACGACACCATGTACGGCCTCGGCGCGGGCGTGTGGACGCGCGACACGAGCAGGGCGTTCCGGATGGCGCGCGGCATCAAGGCCGGGCGGGTCTGGACGAACTGCTACCACCTCTATCCCGCGCACGCGGCCTTCGGCGGCTACAAGGTCTCGGGCGTCGGGCGCGAGAACCACAAGATGATGCTCGACCACTACACGCAGACGAAGTGCATGCTCGTCAGCTATGACCCGAAGCCGCTGGGGCTCTTCTAATGAGCTCCCCGGTGGCCGAGCAGGTCGTCGCCACGGACGCCGCGGTCACGGTGCTCCGCAACCTCACGGCCACCTTTGGGCCGCTGATGCTCTTCCTCTCGGGGGGCTGCTGCGACGGCAGCTCCCCGATCTGCCTGCGCGAGGGCGAGCTGGTTCTGGGCTCGGAGGACGTCCGCCTGGGCGAGGTCGGAGGCACGCCGTTCTACGTGAACCGCGAGCAGTTCGAGCGGTGGAACCGGCCGAGACTCGAGCTGGGCGTCTCGCCAGGGCCGGCGGAAGGCTTCTCGCTGGAGGGGCTGGCGGGCGTGCACTTCACCCTCTCGAGCGCCGGGACTCCTTCCCGCTCGCCGTCGCGGGCGCGGTGCAGCCAGGGCCCGGCGAGCGAATAGGCGGCAACTGCAAGTGCCGCTCCTGCGAGGAGCGAGCCGGCGACGAGACCGGCGCCGGCCGCCGCACGCCGGCTTCGCGAGACGACGATCCGCGGCAGCCGCGGCGCGTAGACGAGCACGTGCACGCTCATAACGAAGAACCAGACGAGGAAGCTCGCCTTGTGCAGGCCCAGGACGACGTCGCGGTGTCGGTGCGGCCCGAGCGCGAGCAGCGCGACGCCCGTGCCAAGCAGGACGACCGTCGAGGCGATGAGCAGTGGCGCGAGCAGACGCATCGCGATCTGCGGCGGCCCCTTCGCGACGTAGGCCGGGTCGCGCGTGTAGTAGCGCAGGAACCGGTAGCCGGTGCTCGCGAGCTTGAGCGCCACGGGTGGGATCAGCAGCAGCCCGACGACGACATGCACCGACAGGAGCTGCCGGATCGACAGGATCGTGAGCCCCTCCAGCGCCAGCAGCACGAGCAGGACCGCCGCGATCGTCGCCGTGAGCCGCTCGTTGCCTGCGGTCGGATCGCCTGCCGCCGGCGAAGCAGGCACCGGTCCGGTTCCGCGGGGCACGCTGCCATGGAACCTGCCCGAGATGAGGGCGCGATGAGAGTGCTCGTCCGGCCGGCCGCCCGCGGAGCACAATAGGCCGATGCGCGTGCTTGTGGTCGAGGATGAGAAGAAGCTCGCCGACCTGCTTGCCCGCGGGCTGCGCGAGGAGGGCCATGTCGCAGAGGTGGCCGGTCGCGGCGAAGACGCCGTCTGGATGGCCCGTGCCGCCTCGTTCGACGCGATCGTGCTCGACGTGATGCTCCCGGGCCAGGACGGTTTTGCGACCTGTAGGGCCCTCCGCGACGCCGGTGTCTGGTCGCCTGTTCTCTTCCTGACGGCGCGCGACGCGGTCGAAAGCCGGATCGAGGGGCTCGACAGCGGCGCCGACGACTACCTCGTGAAGCCGTTCTCGTTCGCGGAGCTGCTGGCCCGGCTGCGCGCGCTCGTTCGCCGTGCTCCCTCCGAGCGCCCGGTGGTGCTCCAGGTCGGCGATCTCCGGCTCGATCCCGGCTCGCACAGGGCCTGGCGAGGAGAGGTGGAGATCGAGCTCTCGCCCAAGGAGTTCGCGCTGCTCGAGTCGTTCATGCGCCGTCCGGGCCAGGCGCTTTCACGGTTGCAGCTCCTCGAGAGCGCCTGGGATCTCGGCTATGAGAGCCGTTCCAACCTGGTCGACGTCTACGTGCGCTACCTGCGGCAGAAGATCGACCGGCCGTTCGGCCGGCACGCGGTCGAGACGGTGCAGCGCGTCGGCTACCGCTTGCGCGAGGACGGGGGATAAGCAGAATCCCCATCCGTCTGCGGCTGACCCTGGCGTTCGCGCTCGTGATGGCGGTGGTCTTCGCCGGTATGAGCTTCTTCGTCTACGCCCGGGTCGGCAGCGCGCTGCGTGCGTCCATGGACGAGAGCCTGCGCTCGCAGGCGGTCGACGTCTCGCATCTCGACCGGGGCCGGCTCGACCTCGACGCCGCGTCCGGTGGGGGCGTTGCGCAGGTGATCCGCACCGATGGACGGGTCGTGACGTCCGATCCGCCCCGGCTGCCCCGGTTGCTGAGTGCGGTCGAGGTGCGGCGGGTGGTAGGCGGTGAGCGGATTCTGCGCTCGGGGTCGCTGCTGGGACTGCGTGAGCGCTGGCGCGTGCTCGCCGAGCCCACGACCGTCCGAGGCCGGCGCGCGGCAGTGGTGGTCGCGAAGTCGTTCGAGGCGCAAGACGAGACGCTCGGCCACCTGCTCGAAGAGCTTCTGCTCGCTGGACCGCTCGCGCTGGTGCTTGCGGCGCTCGCCGGCTACGGCCTGGCTGCTGCGGCGCTCCGGCCCGTCGAGGCGATGCGTGTCCGGGCCGCGGCGATCTCGGCCTCCACACCGGGCGCGCGGCTGCCTCAGCCGGCCGGTCGCGACGAGATCTCCCGGTTGGCGGAGACGCTGAACGAGATGCTCGCCCGACTCGAGACCGCGTTGGCCCACGAGCGGCGTTTCGTCGCCGATGCGAGCCACGAGCTGCGGACGCCACTCGCGCTCCTGAAGACCGAGCTCGAGGTCGCACTCCGCCGCCCCCGCTCGCACGACGAGCTCGAGCAGGCTCTGCGTTCGGCCTCGGAGGAGACCGACCGCTTGACGCGACTCGCGGAGGATCTGCTGCTGATCGCCCGCTCGGACGCGGGAGGGGTCCCGATTCGCCGGGAGCGGGTCTCCGCGACCGAGGTGCTCGGCGTCGTCGCCAGGCGGTTCGCCGGCGCGGCGAGCGCACGAGGCCGGGCCGTCGAGGTCGCCGGGACGGACGGGCTGATGCTCGATGCCGACCCGGAGCGACTGGAGCAGGCGCTCGGGAACCTCGTCGACAACGCGCTTGCCCACGGTGGCGGACCGATCGTCCTCTCCGCCGAGCCGCACGGCGAGCTCGTGGAGCTCCACGTCGAGGACGACGGGCCCGGGTTTCCGCCAAGCTTCATCCTCGGTGCCTTCGATCGCTTCACCCGCTCGGACGACGCCCGTAGCGGCACCGGGAGCGGGCTCGGGCTCTCGATCGTCGAGCTGATCGCCCAGGCGCACGGCGGCAGAGCGGGGGCGCGGAACCGCTCGGGCGGCGGGGCCGATGTCTGGATCGCGGTTGGCTGCGCGCCGAACTCTTAGGTTCTTCTCAGGCCGGATTCATCGGCCTCTCATCTGTCTCGGGCAGGCTGGGCCTCGATGGAGCTGCAAGGCACCGGGTCTCGAGCGCGGGCGCGCGACGCGGGCGTCGCACGGCTGAGGCGCGCGACACGGATCACGATCTTCGGCGCGACGGCCCTCGCCGGGGCGTTTGCCGCGCTCGCGGCGCACTCGGCGCCCGGCCACAAGGCCGCGGCGACCGCGATCTCCGCGAGACACGGGGCCAGGCGGACGCAGCAAGCGACGAGCACCCCGGCGCAGAGCGATGAGCAGCAGCAGGTCTCGAGTCAGCCGGCCACCCCGGCCGTCGCTCCCGCGCCGACCGACGTTGCGCCGGTCGCCGTAACCGGCGGATCGTGATCGACCAGCTTGCGGCTGTGTCGTTCCCTGCCCTCGGAACGACGGTTCACCTGTGCGTGGCCGAAGCCGAGGGCCTGGCGGCCGCGCGCGAAGAGCTGGAGCGGCAGCTGGCCGAGCTCGACGCGACGTGCAGCCGGTTTCGGAGCGACTCCGAGCTCGTTCGGCTCAATGCCGATGCCGGCACGGGGCCGGTTGCGGTCAGCCCGCTCCTGTTCGAGGCGATCGAAGTCGCCGTCTCGGCTGCCGCCTCGACCGGCGGGCTCGTCGACCCCACCGTCGGACGGACGCTGCGCCTCGCCGGCTACGACCGCACCTTCACCAGCGTGCAGCTTCGCAACGGGGCCTCGTTCCGCGCTCGGTTCGCGCCGGTCCCCGGCTGGCGGCGGATCGCGCTCGACACCGAACGCCGCACGGTGCGCGTCGACCGGGAGGTCGAGCTCGACCTCGGTGCGACGGCGAAGGCGCTGGGAGCCGACCGCAGCGCGCAGTGCGCCGCGCAGGCCTCGGCAACCGGCGTGCTCGTGAGCCTCGGCGGCGATGTCGCTGTCGCCGGTCCCGCACCGGACGGTGGCTGGCCGGTCCGGATCGCAGACGACCACGCGGCCGAGCTCGAGGAGCCCGGGCCGACCGTGGCGCTCGCCACCGGCGGTCTCGCCACTTCGACGACGACGGTTCGCCGCTGGGTCGCGGGTGACGTGCAGCTGCACCACATCGTCGATCCGCGAACCGGCCGCCCGGCCCTGACGCCGTGGCGAACGGTGACCGTGGCGGCCGGCTCGTGCGTGGAGGCGAACGTCGCCAGCACCGCTGCCGTCGTCCTCGGGGAGCAGGCTCCAGCCTGGCTTGCCGCGCGGATGCTCCCGGCCAGGCTCGTCCGGGCCTCGGGAGAGGTCGCGTACATCGGTGACTGGCCGGAGGACGCTGCGTGACGGTGCTCGCAGCGACCGCGCCGAGCGCCTACTGGTACCTGACCCGGGGGACGGGTGTCGTCGCGCTGGTGCTCCTGACCGCGGGAGTCGTCCTCGGAGTGCTCACGTCAACGCGGTGGGTAGCGCCGCGCTGGCCGCGCTTCGTCGTCGCTGGCCTCCACCGGAACGTGACGCTCCTCGCCGTTGCGTTCGTCTTCGCCCATGTGCTCACGACGATCCTCGACGGGTATGCGCCGATCGGTCTCCGCGACGCGATCGTTCCCTTCGTCTCCCGCTACCGACCCGTCTGGGTCGGCTTCGGCGCGCTGGCGCTCGACCTGCTCCTGGCCGTGATCGCGACCAGCCTCCTGCGAGCCCGGCTCGGCCTCCGCTCCTGGAGGCTCGTGCACTGGCTCGCGTACGTGTCCTGGCCGGTCGCGCTCGTCCACGCATTCGGAACGGGCAGCGACGCCCGCAGCGGATGGTTCGGCCTGCTTGCGCTCGCGGCCGTCGGCACCGTCGTCCTCGCGGTGATCTGGCGCGTGGTCGAGGCGCGGTCGGGCCCGGGCTCTATCCGTCTCGCAGGCGGCCTCGCCGCCCTCGCCGTCCCTGCCGCGATCGGGTTCTGGGCTGCCGGCGGGCCGCTCCAGCCGGGCTGGGCCACGCGCGCGGGAACGCCGTCGACGCTGCTCGCCTCCTCGGCGGTTCGAGGGACGGTCCCCGCCCGCACAGTCGCTGCCTCGCTGCCCGCCGTGCCCTTCACCGCCGCCCTCCGGGGGAGCTTCTCGGCGTCGGGCGTAGCCGCGGACGGGCTCGTAACGGTCGGGTTGCGCGCGGCTGCCGACGGGGGTGCAAAAGGGCTCCTGCAGGTGACGTTGCGTGGAGTGCCCCTCGAGGGCGGGGGCGTCGAGATGACCGCGAGCGGCGTCAGCTTCGGCCCGCGTCAGGCTCCCCGGGCGTACTCGGGCCGGGTCGTCTCGCTCGAAGGCTCGCGGCTCGAGGCGTCTGTGAGCGACGGGTCCGGCCACGCTCTCGACCTGACCGTCATGCTCCGGTTCCATACGGCGAGCCGGACGCTGACCGGCTCGATCCGCGTCGCATGAGCTCGACGGCCACATCGCTGCCGATGCTCGAGGCCGATCTGCCGCGCCTGCTCGCGGGGCCGCGCCCGGACGGCTCACCGCTCGGGCTCGACGGTCACCACGCCGTGCATGGACGGCAGCCTTCCCCGGTCGGTCTGTTCGATGCCGTCGATGCAAGCGGCTTGCGCGGCCGCGGCGGTGGAGGCTTTCCGGCCGGACGCAAGCTCGCTGCCGTCGCCTCCGGTCGGCGTAGGCCGGTCGTCGTCGCGAACGGGGCAGAAGGCGAACCGGTCAGCTTCAAGGACAAGACGCTGCTCCGCCGCGTGCCCCACCTCGTTCTCGACGGAGTCGCGCTGGCCGCGGCTGCGATCGGTGCGCGCCAGGCATTCGTCGCGATCGACGGGAGCGCGCGCGAGGAGGTCGACAGGGTCTCCTACGCGCTCGACGAGCGACGCGCTCGCCGTCTCGACAAGGGCCTCGACCTGAAGGTCATCGTTGTCCCGCCGGGCTTCGTCAGCGGTGAGGAGACCGCGCTCGTGAGTCTCCTCAACGGAGGCCCTGCCAGGCCGACCTTCACCCCACCGCGGCCCTTCGAGCGCGGCGTTCGTGGCGCGCCGACGCTCGTGCAGAACGTCGAGACCCTCGCGCATATGGCGCTGATCGCACGCCATGGCCCTGACTGGTTTCGTGCGCTCGGCACGGCCGACGAGCCCGGGTCGGCGCTCTTCACCGTGTCCGGAGCCGTCGCAAGGCCGGGCGTCTACGAGGCTGCGCTCGGCACTCCCGTGCGTGCGCTCATGGCGCAGGCGGGCGGCGTGCGCGGCCGGGCACGCGCCTTCCTCATAGGCGGCTACTTCGGGAGCTGGGTGGAGGCGTCTACGGCCGAGTCCCTATCGCTGCTCGATTCCGAGCTCGCCGGCGCGGGCGCCTCCCTCGGCGCCGGCGCGATCGTCGTCCTGCCCGAGGCCGCCTGCGGGCTCGACCAGGCCGCTCGCGTGGTCCGCTACCTCGCCGACGAGAGCGCCGGTCAGTGCGGCCCGTGCCTGAACGGCCTTGCGGCCCTCGCGGGTGCGCTCGAGAGCCTTGCCGCCGGCATCGGCGACAGTCGTGCGCAGGCGCTGCGCTGGCTGCGGATGATCGCGGGGCGCGGCGGATGCAGGCATCCGGACGGCGCCGTTCGCTTCGCCGAGAGCTCCCTCGAGGTGTTCCGCGACGAGGCCGAGCTCCACGTGCGCGGACGGTGCAGCGGCAGGCGCGGCGGGTTCCTGCCAACCGGTCGGAGCCGTCGATGAGCCGCACGCTGCGCGTCAACCCGATCGCCTGCGACGGCAGCGGGCTCTGCGCCGAGCTTCTACCCGAGTGCATTCGTCTGGACGACTGGGGCTTTCCGATCGTCGAGCCGGGCCCGCTGTCGCCGGAGCTCCTGCAGCACGCGGAGCGCGCCGTCGCCGCCTGCCCGACGATGGCCCTCCTCCTGCTGAAGAGCGCGGCAGCCCCGGGGCGCTAAGGCACCTGCTCCAAGTAACAGTCTGTTACTTGGGGTTCAGTAGGCTCCGGTTGTGGCCGAGACGAGTCTGGAGGGGATCAGCCTCGAGGAGCTGCAGCTCGCCACGCGCAACCACGGGATGCCGCTCGAGGCGCTCCGCTATCCGGTTACGCCCGTCGGGCTGCACTACCTCCTGACCCACTACGACGTGCCGGGCGTCGACGCGGACGGGTGGCGCCTCACCGTGCGCGGCGAGCGCGAGCTCTCGCTGGCGCTCTCCGAGCTGAGGGAGCGCCCGCGTGCGGAGGTGGCCGTGACGATGGAGTGCGCCGGGAACGGCCGCGCGCGCCTCGAGCCGCGGCCGGTCAGCCAGCCGTGGCTGCTCGAGGCCGTCGGAACCGCCCGCTGGTCGGGGACGCCGCTCCGGCCGCTGCTGGAGGAGGCCGGCGTGCCGGACGGCACGGTCGAGGTGCTCCTCACCGGTCTCGACCGCGGGATCGAGGGCGGCGAGGAGCAGGCTTTCCAGCGTGCGCTGCCGCTCGAGGAGGCACTCCGCGACGAGGTGCTGCTCGCCTACGAGATGAACGGCGAGCCGCTGCCGGCGCAGCACGGCTTCCCGCTCCGGCTCGTCGTCCCGGGCTGGTACGGGATGACGAACGTCAAGTGGATCGAGCGGATCGAGTTCATCGACCGGCCCTTCGCCGGGTACCAGCAGGCGTCGTCGTATCGCATCCGCCAGAGCGAGGACGAGGAGGGCGAGCCGCTCACGCGCATGCGGCCGCGCTCGCTGTTCGTCCCGCCCGGGATCCCGGAGTTCCTCACGCGCGAGCGCACGCTTCCGGCCGGGAAGCACCTGGTCGAGGGCCGCGCGTGGTCGGGCTTCGCGCCGATCGCGTCGGTCGAGGTCAGCCCCGACGGCGGCGGGAGCTGGGCCGCTGCCGAGCTCGAGCCGGCCGGCGAGCCGTGGGCCTGGCGCGGCTGGTGGTACGCGTGGGACGCCGCTCCCGGCGACCACGTGCTCTGTTCCCGCGCCCGCGACGAGGCAGGCAACGAGCAGCCGCTCGACCCGCCGTGGAACCTCGGCGGCTACGCGAACAACGCCGTTCAGCGCGTCGCAGTGACCGTTACTGGTTGAGCGCGAGCGTCAGGGCGAGAGCCACGAATGCGAGCACCACGCCCGCGATGATCACGACCCCGCCGATCAGCACGACCCCGCCGTACAGAGAGCGCCGCACGTCCCCTTCCTCCTTCCCCCGAATGCCCTGAACATACGTTCCAGGGAACGGGGCGGCATCCCTCAACCGGGGGGTCTGAGGACGGCGAACTGGTCGGTGATCTCGAGGCGGCGGGAGCGAAAGCGGTAGAGCGCGGCCGGGCGGCCGCCGGCGCGGCCCGACGCACGGCGCTCGCCGGTCGGCTCGAGCACGCCGCGCCGCAGGAGCACGCGCTGGAGGTTCGTCGCCGAGACCTCGTGGCCGAGCGCGGCGACGTAGAGCTCGCGCAGCTCCGAGAGCGTGAACACGGGCGGGGCGAGCGCGAAGCCGGCGTTCGTGTAGGAGAGCTTGGCGCGGAGCCGTTCGCGGCCGGCGAGGGTGATCGCGCGGTGGTCGAACGCGAGCTCGGGCGGCCGCGAGACCGGGTGCCAGCTGGTGTCGTCCGGGACGGCCGGGTCGAGGTCGGCCGGGACGAGCCCGAGGTAGGCCGTGGCGAGCTCCCAGTCGAGCGGGTTGCGCCTGGGGTCGCCCAGCGTCTCGAGCTGCTCGAGGTGCGCGAGCTCGCGCACGTCGACCTTGACCGCGAGATGGCGCCGGATCGACTCCTCCAGGGTCTCGTCCGGCTCGAGGACGCCGCCCGGGAGGGACCAGGCGCCGAGGAAGGGCTCCCGGGCCCGCTGCCAGAGCAGCACCTGCAGCACGCCGCCTCGCACCTGGAGCACGACGGCAAGCGTGACCTGGGCCGGGCGTCGGGTGGTAGACTCTCGCAGAGGTTTTCGCCCCACAGTCGTAAACCTAGCGGAAACAAACAGGAGGACTCAAAAATGCGCGCACTGATCATCGTCGACATGCTCAACGACTTCGTCGACGGAAAGCTCGCCAACCCCAAGGCGCAGGCGATCATCGAGCCCTTGCAGCGGCTGCTCGCGCACGCGCGGGAGGAGGGGTGGGTCGTCGTCTTCTCGAACGATGCGCACGATCCGGGTGACCCCGAGCTGCGCGTCTGGGGCGAGCACGCGATGGCGGGCACGCCCGAGGCGAACGTGATCCCGCAGCTCGAGCCGCAGGACGGCGAGATCATCTCGCCCAAGCACCACTACGGCGCGTTCGACTCGACCGGGCTCGACGAGCTGCTGAAGGCGAAGGGCGTGGACGAGGTCGTGATCACCGGCCAGCACACGCACATCTGCGTGCGGCACTCCTCGTACGGCGCGCTGACCCACGGCTACACGATCACGATCCCGCGTGACGCCGTCTGTGGGTTCGAGGGCGTGGACGAGGACGACGCGCTCGCGTACCTCGACATGGCGTACGGAGCGACGATCAGCTCGGTCGACGAGCTCGCGGGCACGCCGGCCGCTGCGACGACCTGACCGAGCTCGCACGATGACGACGGCGGACGTCGTCCTCCCGGCCCCGCGGGACGTCGAGGAGGTCCTGCGGGGCCGCGGCCTCTCACCGTTCCACCGCAAGGCGGTCCTTGTCACGGGCATCGCCTGGACATTCGTGGCGATGGAGATCCTGCTCGTCGGCTTCGTCGCACCGATCTTCGCCGCCACCTGGAACCTGAGCGGCGCGATGCAGGGCCTCGTCAACAGCGCGGCCCTGGCCGGCTCGCTCTGCGGCTCACTCGTGCTCGGTCGGGCGGCCGACCGGATCGGGCGGCGCGCGATCTTCCAGTACTCGATTCTCTGGTACGCGCTCCTCACCGCCGCGACCGCGCTGGCCTGGGGGCCGTGGTCGGTGATGACGTTCCGGTTCCTGGCCGGGCTCGGCCTGGGCGGGATGCTCGTCGTGGACCCGTCGATCCTGGCCGAGTACCTGCCGCCGCAGCGGCGGGGGCGGCTGCTCGTGTTCCTCGACTTCTGGTGGCCGGTCGGCCTCCTGTTCGCCATCGGCCTCTCGTACGTGTTCCTGGGCCCGACCTTCGACCGCTTCGGCGACTGGAGCTGGCGATACCTCTTCCTCGCCGCGGCGTTCCCGGCCTTCCTGGCGTTCGTCGTGCGGCGCACGCTGCCCGAGAGCCCGTACTTCCTTGTCCGCCGGGGGCGCAGCCGCGAGGCCGCCGAGGTGCTGGAGGAGATCACGGGCGAGCCGGTCGAGCCGGGTGAGCTCAGGGCTCCCGAGGAGCCCGAGTCGTCCGCGCGGGAGCTCGTCGAGCCGGCGTTGCGCAGGCGGACGGTGCCGACCGCGCTGATCTGGGTCGCGCTCAACGTCTCGTACTACGGCCTCTTCCTGTGGCTCCCGTTCGTCCTCCAGACCGAGAAGAGCTTCCACGTCGACGTCTACCTCCTCCTGACGCTGAGCGCCCTCGCGCAGTTCCCGGGGTACGCGGCGGCTATCTGGCTCGTCGAGCGGATCGGGCGCAAGCCGACGCTGGCGGGGTTTCTGATCCTCGGCGGGGTCTCGGCGTACACCTTCGCGGTGGCCGGCTCGGTCGGCGTCTACGTGACGGCCCTCTTCTTCGTCGGCTTCTTCAATCTCGGCGCTTGGGGCGCCGTCTACCCGTACACGGCCGAGCTGTTTCCGACGCGGCTCCGCTCGAGCGCCTTCGGCGTGATGGAGGGCGTCGGCAAGGCCGCCGCGATCGCCGGCCCGTACCTGTTCGGCCACCTGAAGGACGCGACCGGGAGCACGACGTGGTCGCTGACCTTCGTCGCGATCGTAATGGCGGCCGGCGGCCTCGTCGCCGCGATCTTCGGCCGGGAGACGAAGGGCGCCGCGCTGGCCTAGAGCCAGCCGCCGGCGACGGCGGCGACCAGTCTGATCTCGTCGCCGTCGCCGAGGGGTCCGTCGATCGCGTCCACCTGCGCGCGGTTGACGTAGACGTTCACGAGCGGCCGGAGCACGCCGTGCTCGTCGAAGATCAGATCGGCGATCGGGAGCGCGCGCAGCGCCTCTCCCACCGTCGCCGCCTCCAGCTCGAACCGCCCCTGCCCGCCCGCCTCGGTGGCGAGCAACGAGGGCAGCAGGATTACTGCCATTCGGCGGCTTCGACCGAGAGGATCTCCGGCAGGAAGCGCGCCGCTTCGACCCAGGAATCGCCGCCGTCGGCCGTGGCGAAGACCGAGCCGCCCTGCGTGCCGAGGTACACGCCCGACGGGTCGAGCTGGTCGAAGGACATCCCCTCGCGCTTCACCGACTGCCAGGCCTGCTGCGGGAGCCCGTTCGTCAGGAGATCCCAGGAAGCGCCGGCGTCGCGCGTCCTGTAGACGCCGAGCCGCCCGTCCGGGGTGACCCGGTTCTCCGCGCCCTCCTCGGGGACGACGTAGGCCGCGTCCGGGTCGGCGGGGTCGAGAGCGATCGGGAAACCGAAGCCCGCGGGGAGGCCGTTGCCCTCGAGCCGCTCCCAGTTGTCGCCGCGGTCGTCCGAGCGGTAGACGCCGCAGTGGTTCTGCTGCCAGAGCCGTTCGGGCCGGGCCGGGTGCACGAGCAGCTTGTGCACGCACTGGCCGACCTCCGGGAACGTGTTGTCCGGGAAGAAGTCGGCCGCGACGCCCGAGTTCTTCGGCTCCCACGTCTCGCCGCCGTCGTCGCTCCGGAAGGCCCCGGCCGCCGAGATCGCGATGTAGAGCCGCTGCGGGTCGGACGGGTCCATCTGGATCGAGTGGCAGCAGAGCCCGCCGGCGCCGGGGTTCCACTGGTCGCGGGACGAGTGCTCGACCAGCGACTGCACCGGCGTCCACGACGAGCCTCCATCGTCGCTGCGGAAGAGCGCGCCGGGCGTGCCGCCGAGCCAGAGCGTCTCCGGCTCGTTCGAGTGGCCGGGCTCGACGTGCCAGGACTTCTCCCAGGTGAGCCCGCTCTCCTCGGGGAGCCCGATTCCCTCGGCCCGCTCCCAGGTCTCCCCGAGGTCGCTGGAGCGGTGGGTGGTCGCCCCGTAGACCATGTGGTTCGTCGCGGCGTGGAGCGTGCCGTCCCGCGGGTCGCGCATCGCGTGGAAGACCTCCCAGCCGGTCAGGAGCGGTCCCTCGACGGACCAGTCCCGGCGGGCCTCGTCGCTGGTGAGGACGAACAGCCCCTTGCGCGTACCGACAAGCACGGCGACACCCATCGAGCCACTAGCCTACCGGGGCTATTCCGAGTACGACGCTGACCCCTCCCGAGCGCGCATTCCTGGCCGAGCCGAACGTGGGCACGGTCACGACGCTGCGCCCCGACGGCTCTCCGCAATCGACTGTTGTGTGGGTTGACGTAGACGAGGACGGGATCTCGTTCAACACGGCGGTCGATCGCGCAAAGGATCGGTATCTGCGCGCAGACCCGCGCGTGTCGCTGCTCGTCATCGACTCCCGCGACCCGTACCGCTGGGTGGCGGTCGACGGGACCGCGGAGCTGTCGCTCGAGGGCGCGACCGAGCAGATCGACCGGCTGGCGAAGAAGTACACCGGGCGGGACACGTACTCCCACGTGCCCGGAGAGACGAGGATCACCGTCCGGATCCGGCCTGAGCGCATCGAGTCGCACGGGCTGGGCTAGTGCTGACGCTCTGCGACGTCGGGCCGCGTGACGGCCTCCAGAACGAGGCCGAGACCTTCGAGCCCGTGGTTCGCGCCGACCTCGTCAACCGGCTCGCCGCGGCCGGTCTGCGGAGGGTCGAGGCGGTCAGCTTCGTCCGCGACGACCGGGTGCCGCAGATGGCGGGCGCCGAGGAGGTGGTGGCCGGGATCGAACCGCTATCGCGTGAAGGCACGCAGTACTCGGGCCTCGTGCTCAACGAGCAGGGCTACGAGCGCTTCGCCGCCGCGGGGCTCGACCGCGTGAACGTCACGTTCGGGGCGACCGAGGAGTTCAACCGGCGCAACGCGAACGCCTCGCTCGCCGATGCGATCGAGCGGGTCGAGCGCATCCTTGCTGCTGCCGACCGGCCGGCGACCGTGACCATCAGCGTCGCCTTCGGCTGCCCCTTCGAGGGACGCGTCGACCCGGCGCGGGTGGCCGAGCTGGCCGCGCGGTTCGAGAGCGCAGAGGTGGTGCTCGCCGACACGATCGGCGTGGCCGTCCCGCACGAGGTCCGCGACCTGATCGGGCGGACGAACGCCGCGGGCTTCCACGGTCACAACACGCGCAACACCGGCTACGCGAACGCGCTCGCCGCACTGGACGCGGGCGCCGAGGTGCTCGACGCCTCGGTCGGCGGGCTCGGCGGCTGTCCCTATGCGCCTCGCGCGAGCGGCAACATCGCGACGGAAGACCTGGTCTACCTGCTCGAGCGTGAGGGGATCGAGACGGGCGTCGACCTCGACGCGCTGATCCACATCTCCGAGTGGCTCGAGGCCGCCCTGGGCCGCAAGCTCGAGGGCCAGCTCTACCGGGCCGGCACCTGGCCCTGAGGCACCGCTTGCGGTGCCGACTTCAGGACGCGCGGGCTTTGCTCGTGCGTCCGTCTGAACTGACCGGTCGAGCCGATCGAGCTATGAGGCCACGCCGTAGGCGGCTCTTCTGAAGGTGTCCACCGCGAGCGAGATCTCTTCGCCGCCGGTCTGCCAGTTCGAGACCGAGAGCCTGATCGCCTTGCGCCCGTCCCAGATCGTTCCGCCCAGCCAGATCCGGCCGCTCTCCTGAACGAGGCGTAGCACCTCGTCCGTCCGCTCGTCCGACTCGAAGCGGAACAGCACCTGGTTCAGCACGACCTCGTTCAGCAGCTCGACGTCCGGCAGCGCGGCGATCTGCTCCGCGAACGCGGCCGCCGCGTCGCAGGCGCGCTCGACGAGCTCGGCCAGCCCTCGCCGCCCGAGGCTGCGAAGCGCCGCGTAGACGGTGAAGCCGCGCGCCCGGCGCGAGAACTCGGGCACCCAGTCGACCTGGTCGCGCACGCGCCGCTCGCCCTCGTCCTGGATCAGGTAGGACGCGGAGACCGTCATCGCCGCGCGGTGGGCCTCGGGGTGCGCGCAGAGCACGATCCCGGAGTCGTAGGGGACGTTGAGCCACTTGTGCCCGTCCGTCGTCCACGAGTCGGCGCGCTCAACTCCGGCGACCAGATGACGGAAGCGCGGCGAGGCCGCCGCCCAGAGGCCGAACGCGCCGTCCACGTGGAGCCAGGCACCCGCGCGCCCGCACGCGTCGGCGATCTCCGGGAGCGGGTCGAACGCGCCGGTGTTCACCTCGCCCGCCTGGGCGCAGACGATCGTCGGGCCGGCCGCGTCCTCGAGCGCATCGCGGAGCGCACCGGCGCTGAGGCGGCCCTGCTCGTCCGACTCGACCGTGGTCGGCGCTCCCAGCCCCAGCAGGCGCAGGGCGCGGTCGACGGTCACGTGCCCCTTCTCGCCGACGAGCACGCGCACGGGCGGAGCGCCCGTCAGCCCGTCCCGGCCGACATCCCAGCCGGCGGCGTCGAGGACGTGGAACCGCGCGGCCGCGAGCCCGGTCACGTTGGCCATCTGAGCCCCGGTGACGTAGCCGATCGAGGCGTTCGCCGGCAGTCCGAACAGGTCGACGAGCCACTCGCGGACCACCTGCTCGACAACCGAGGCCGACGGGCCGCAGGCGTAGAGGCCCGCGTTCTGGTCCCACGCCGACGTGAGCCAGTCGGCCGCCAGGGCTGCGGGGAGCGAGCCGCCGATCACGAAGCCGAAGTAGCGGCCGCTGCCGATCGCGACGACGCCCGGCTCGGCCGCCTCAGCGAGCTCGGTCACGACCCGCGCCGGATCGAGCGGCCCGTCGGGAAGCGGGCCGCCGAGGGCCAGTCGCAGCTCCTCCGGGGTCACGTTCGGGAAGACCGGCCGCTCGCCGAGGGTCTCGACGTAGTCGGCCGCGAGCTCGGCGGTCAGCCGGAGAAGATCGCGCGCCTCGCTCATTCGCCAACCTTCTCACGGAGAACGTGTAGACCGGTCGGTTCAGACGGCCGAACGGGCACAGCCCGCACGGCCTGAAAGAGACGACGCGAGCGTCGTCTCGCGGCCCGACCCTAGCTGCCGCCGCCGAGCGCGTAGAGATCGACGCGCCGGTCGAAGGGGCCGGGAAGGCTCTCGCGCTCGAGCGTCTCGCCGCGAGGTCGGCCGGTTAGGGGATGCGCAGGAGGAGACGCTCGGTCTCGAGCCGCGTCATGCCTCGAAGGCGAACAGCTTGGCCTCGCGGCGGCCGAAGAGGATGTCGCGCTCGTGGGCGAAGCCGAGCTTCTGCGCCACGTTCTCGGAGGCGTCGTTGCCGTGGATGATGAGCGCGATCAGCCGGCTTGCGCCGAGCTGCTCCAGCGCGAAGTCCCGGGCCGCGCTCGCCGCCTCGGTCGCGTAGCCGAGACCCCAGTACGGCCGGCCGATCGTGTAGCCGACCTCGAGCTCGGTCGGACCGTCTCCGCCCGCCCTCGTCAGCTCCCACGTCTCCGGGTTCCAGACGATCAGGCCGACGCGGCCGATCACGGTCTCGCTCTCCTTGCGCACCGTCGTGAAGAGGCCGAAGCCGTCCGCCTCCCAGGTGTCCATCATGCGCCGGACCGAGCGCTCCGTCTCCGCGCGCGTGAACGTGCGCCCGTCACCGAGGTAGCGCATCACCTCGGGGTCGGCGTACATCGGCGCCAGCGCCTCGGTGTCCTCGGGGGCCGGCGGGCGAAGCAGAAGCCGCTCGGTCTCCAGAGTGCTCAGGGCGGCTAGCCTAGCCGAGCGAATGAACCGACTCGCCGGCGAGACCAGCCCGTACCTGCTGCAACACGCGGACAATCCGGTGGACTGGTACCCCTGGGGTGAGGAGGCGCTCTCGCGCGCGCGAGAAGAAGACAAGCCGATCCTGCTCTCGATCGGGTACGCGGCCTGCCACTGGTGCCACGTGATGGAGCACGAGTCGTTCGAGGACCCGGCCACCGCGGCGCTGATGAACGAGCGCTTCGTCTGCATCAAGGTCGACCGCGAGGAGCGGCCGGACCTCGACGGGATCTACCTCGACGCCGTGACCGCCATGACGGGCCAGGCCGGCTGGCCGCTGACGGTGTTCCTGACGCCCGAGGGCGAGCCGTTCCTCGGCGGCACGTACTTCCCGCCGGAGCCGCGGCACGGGATGCCCGCGTTCCCGGAGGTCCTGGTCACGGTCTCCGATCTCTACCGCGACCGCCGCGGCGACGTCGCGCGGCGGGCGGCGGCTCTGATCGAGGCGCTCGAGCAGGCGGCCGCGGCTCCGCCCTCCTCCGAGCCGCTGACCGAGTCGCTCCTCTTCGCGGCGGTGCGGCGGCTCGGCGAGCTGCTCGACCCGGACTGGGGCGGCTTCGGGCGCGCGCCGAAGTTCCCGCCGGCCTCGGCGCTCGAGCTGCTCATGCGCCGCGGCGAGATCGAGCCCGCGGCGAAGACGCTCGACGCGATGGCCGCAGGCGGCATGTACGACCTCGTCGGCGGCGGCTTCCACCGCTACTCGGTGGACCAGCGCTGGCTCGTGCCGCACTTCGAGAAGATGCTCTACGACAACGCGCTCCTGGTCCCGGCGTACCTGCACGGCTGGCTCGTCACCGGCAACGAGCGCTACCGCGAGGTCGCGGAGCGGACGCTGGAGTACCTCCTGCGGGACCTCCGCCTCTCCGAGGGCGGCTTCGCCTCGTCGCAGGACGCCGACACCGATGGCGTCGAAGGGCTCACCTACACCTGGGCGCCGGGAGAGGGCGCGCCGGAGGAGCTGCTCGAGCCGTTCGAGGGCGGGCGCTTCGTCCTGCGCGGCGAGCTGGACGACGAGCTGCGGGCCCACCTGCTCGAGATCCGCTCGCAGCGTCCCCAGCCAGGGCTCGACGACAAGGCGATCGCCTCCTGGAACGGGCTTGCGCTCGCCGCGCTCGCGGAGGCGGGGCGGCGGCTCGCGCGACCGGATCTCGTCGAGGAGGGGAGCGCGCTGGCCGAGTTCCTGCTCGGCCCGCTCTCGGACGACGAGGGCCGCCTGCACCGCAGCAGGCGGGCGGGGCGCTCGAGCGGGCGCGGCTACCTCGACG
Organism: uncultured Actinomycetes bacterium; assembly: GCA_963716865.1. Taxonomy (GTDB): domain Bacteria; phylum Actinomycetota; class Thermoleophilia; order Gaiellales; family Gaiellaceae; genus AC-32. The sequence goes on along the minus strand of CAVQUF010000004.1, from coordinate 304,815 downwards.
ACTACGCGAACGTCGCGCACGGTCTCTACGAGCTGCACGTCGCGACCGGGGAGCCGCGCTGGCTGGAGGAGTCGCGGCGCCTCGCACTGCTCGCGGTCGAGCTGTTCGGCGACGAGGCCCACGGCGGCTTCTTCCTTGCGCCAACGGACGGCGAGCACCTGGTCGCGCGCAAGAAGGACCTCTTTGACCACCCGATCCCGTCGGGCAACTCGATGCTCGCGTACGTCCTCCTGCGCCTGGCCAGGATCTACGGGGACGGCGAGCTCGAGCGTCAAGCGGCCGGCGTCCTGCGCCTCCTCGGCGAGGGCCTGGGGCGCGGGCCGACCGAGCTCGCCTGGGCGCTGAACGCGCTCGACCTCTACCTCGCCGCGCCCAGGGAGATCGCGATTATCGGCCCGCCGGAGAGCGACGTTGCGCGCGCGGCGCTCGAGCCGTTCGACCCCAACGCGGTGGTCGCGTTCGGCCCCGACGAGAGCGTTCCGCTGCTCGAAGGGAAGGCGCTCGTGGACGGCCGGCCCGCCGTCTACGTGTGCGAGCGCTTCGCGTGCAAGCGCCCGGTGACCGACCCGGCCGAGCTCAGTGGCGTCTCACCCTCCAAGTAACAGACTGTTACTAAGTCCGACCATCTCGTAGAGTCCCCCGCCGTGGCCCTGCTCCTCGTCGAGCATGTGACGCTCAGGTTCGGTGGGATCGTGGCGGTTGACGACGTTTCGCTCGACGTCGGCGAGGGCGAGATCGTCGGCCTGATCGGGCCGAACGGCGCCGGCAAGACGACCGCCTTCAACCTGATCACGCGCCTGTACCGCCCGGACAGTGGCGAGATCGAGTTCGACGGCAAGAGCCTCCTGCGCACGCCGCCGCACGGGATCGTCAAGCGCGGGATCGCCCGCACGTTCCAGACCGCCGAGCTGTTCGGCTCGATGACCGTGCTCGAGCACGTGCTGATGGGCCGGCACGCCCGCCGCGGACGCGGGGCGCGGGAGATCCTCGGCTACGCAGGCCTCGCGCCGCTCGCCAACCGGCAGGCCGCCGAGCTCTCCTACGGGATGCAGAAACGGGTCGAGCTCGCCCGCGCGCTGGCGTCGGGGCCGCGCCTGCTGCTCCTCGACGAGCCGGCCGGCGGGCTCAGCCACGAGGAGGTCCAGGAGCTCGGTGCGCTGCTCCGCCTGCTGCGCGCGGATTTCGAGCTGACGATCCTGCTCGTCGAGCACCATATGGGGCTCGTGATGGGCGTGGCCGACCGCATCCACGTCCTGGACTTCGGCCGGCGGATCGCGAGCGGGACGCCCGCCGAGGTGCAGAGCGACCCCGCCGTGATCGAGGCCTACCTCGGCGACGCCGATGGCTGAGCCCCTCCTCGCGCTGGCGGACGTCGAGGCGCGCTACGGCCAGGTCAAGGTGCTCCACGGCGTCTCGTTGACCGTCGGCGAGGGCGAGGTCGTGGCCGTTCTGGGCGCGAACGGCGCGGGGAAGACCACGACGCTCCGGGCGATCTGCGGGATGGTCAAGCGCAGCGGAGAGATCGTCTTCGCGGGGAAGCGGATCTCGCGCCGTTCTCCGGAGGCAGTCGCCCGGCTCGGAGTCGCGCACGTGCCCGAGGGGAGCGGGACGCTGTCCGAGCTCTCGGTGCGCGAGAACCTGCGGCTGGGCGCCTACACCCGCCGCGGGCGGAAGGCGATCGGCGACGACGAGCAGCGCGTGCTGTCCCACTTCCCCCAGCTCGCGGACCGGCGCAACCAGGAGGCGGGCACGCTGAGCGGCGGCGAGCAGCAGATGCTCGCGCTCGCCCGGGCGCTGATGCTGCGCCCGCGGCTCGTCCTGCTCGACGAGCCCTCGCTCGGGCTCGCGCCGATCGTGGTGGACGAGGTCTTCCGGATCGTCCGCGAGCTGAACGAGCGCGAGGGCCTGACCGTCCTCGTCGTCGAGCAGAACGCGAACATCGCGCTCTCGGCGTCCTCGCGCGCCTACGTGCTCGAGGTCGGGAAGGTCGCGTTCGAGGGCGAGAGCGACGACCTGCGCCGGCACGAATCGATCAGACGCTCGTACCTCGGTTACTGATGCTGCTGGCCTTCGACTGGACGCAGCTGGCGCAGCAGACCGTGATCGGGCTCTCGGTCGGCGGGACCTGGGCGCTGCTCGCGCTGGCGCTCGTCCTGATCTACCGGTCGACCGGGGTGATCAACTTCGCGCAGGGCGAGATGGCGATGTTCTCGACGTTCATCGCCTGGTCGCTCGTCAACCACGGCCTCTCGTTCTGGGAGGCGTTCTTCCTCACGGTCGCGATCTCGTTCGTCGGCGGCGTCGCGGTCGAGCGGGTCGTGATCCGGCCGGTCGAGCGGGCGCCGGAGCTGACGGTCGCGATCGTGACGATCGGGCTGTTCTTCCTCGTCGACGGCGCGGCGAAATGGATCTGGAGCTCCGAGACGCGCACGCTGCCCAACGCGTTCTCGACCAGGCCGATCGACGTCGCGGGCGTCGCCTTCTCGATCCAGGATCTCGGCAACATCGCCGTCTGCCTCGGTGTCGTCGTCCTCCTCTGGCTGCTGTTCCGGTTCACGAAGGTCGGGCTCGCCCTGCGCGCCTCGGCCGTGAACCCGGAGGAGAGCCGCCTGCTCGGCATCCGCGTGAGCTGGATGCTGGCGCTCGGCTGGGGGCTTGCCGCGGCCATGGGCGCGGTCTCGGGGATGCTGACGGCGCCCGCGCTCGGCAGCTTCGACCAGAACCTGATGCAGGCGGTGCTCCTCTACGCGATCGCCGGCGCCGTTCTCGGCGGGCTCGGGAGCCCGGTGGGCGCGGTGGTCGGCTCGCTCCTGCTCGGCGTCTTCATCACGCTCGTCGGCACCTACGTCGACTGGATCGGCACCGAGCTACGGACGCCGTTCGCGCTCGCGGTGATCCTGGCCGTCCTGCTCGTGCGCCCGGCGGGCCTCTTCGGACGGCCGACGGTGAGGAGGGTCTGATGCGCCGTGCGCTCGGGATCGGCCTCTGGCTGCTGGCGGTGGCGGCGGGGATCGCGTTCTTCGCTCTCCTGCCGCGGTTCGTCAGCGACTTCCACTCCCGCGACCTCGCGCATGCCGGGGTCTTCTTCATCGCGATCGTCGGCCTCAACCTGGTGACGGGCTACACGGGCCAGATCTCGCTCGGCCACGGCGCGCTGATGGCGATCGGGGGCTACACGACGGCGATCCTGATCACACACGAGCACTGGCGCGACGTCTGGACGATCCCCGTCGCAGGCCTCGCCGCCGGGATCGTCGGCTTCCTGGTCGGGATCCCGGCGCTGCGACTCTCCGGCCTCTACCTCGCGGTCGCGACGTTCGGCCTCGCCGTGGCGATGCCGTCGATCCTGAAGAAGTTCTCCGGCCTGACCGGCGGCAGCCAGGGGCTCGTCTTCGTCGAGAAGGCGCCGTCGCAGATCACCGGGCTGACGGGCACCGTGACCATCTTCGGCCACTCGATGACCCAGAACCACTTCCTCTACTACCTGACGTGGACGATCGCCCTGATCGGCTTCGCCGTCGCCTGGCTGATCGTGCGCGGGCGGCTCGGGCGGGTCTTCCGCTCCGTCCGCGACAGCGAGGTCGCGGCGGTCTCCTCGGGCGTCAACCTCGCCAGGGTGAAGACGCTGTCGTTCGCCCTCAGCGGCGTCTACGCCGGGGTCGCCGGGTCACTGCTCGCGATCCAGACCGAGATCGTCAACCCGCTCAGCTTCACGTTCCTGCTCTCGATCCTCATCCTCGTCGGCGCGGTCGTCGGCGGGCTCGGCTCGCTGGCCGGCCTCGTGCTGGGCGCGCTCTTCGTCGAGTACCTCCCGAACCTCTCGACGCACATCTCGGAGCGCCCCGGCGTGCCGGATTTCGTGTACGGCGCGGCCATCATCCTCGTCATGATCCTGCTCCCAAGCGGGGTCGGCGGCTTCCTGCGCCGGTTGGCAAGACCGCTAACAACCTGGCTATACACTCGTCCCTAGGGCAAGACATGAACCGGGTCTCGTATCTCGCCGCCGCGCTCCTCTGTGCGCTCACCCTCGCCGCCGTTGCCTCCGGGGCCGGCACGGCGACCCCCGGCGTCACGCCGACCGAGATCGTGATCGGCGGGACGATTCCCCTCACCGGCGTCGCGTCTGCCTACAGCACCGTCGGGCTCGGCGCGGCGGCCTACTTCCGGTACGTCAACGCCCACGGCGGGGTCAACAAGCGCAAGATCAAGTACCTGATCAGGGACGACGCCTACGACCCGAGCCAGACGACGGAGAAGACCCGCGAGCTGGTCGAGCAGGACCACGTGTTCGCGATCTTCAACAGCCTCGGGACCGACCAGAACCTCGCCACGCGCCCGTACCTGAACACGCTCAAGGTGCCGCAGCTGTTCGCCGCCAGCGGCGCGACGACGTGGGGCAAGGACTACAAGCAGTGGCCCTGGACGATCGGGTACCAGCCGAACTACCGCGCCGAGGGCACGATCTACGGCCGCTACGTGGTGAAGACGACGCCGAAGGCGCGCGTCGGGGTTCTCTACCAGAACGACGACTACGGCAAGGACCTGCTCTCCGGGCTCATGCGCGGCCTCGGCAAGAAAGGGAAGCTGGTCGTCTCCAAGCAGAGCTACGACGTGACCGACCCCGACGTCCAGTCGCAGATCGCGAAGCTGAAGGCGGCCAAGGTGAACACGCTGATGGTCTTCGCGACGCCCCAGTTCGCGATCCAGTCGTTCGTGTTCGCCCACAAGCTCGGGTGGAAGCCCAAGTCGTTCGTCAACGCCGTCTCGAGCGCCTCGAACATCATGGGCATCGCGAGCCAGGGCGCGGGCAAGAAGCAGACCGAGGGCTCGATCTCGATCGTCTTCCTCAAGGACCCGAACGACCCGCGCTGGGCCAAGGACAAGGGCATCAAGCTCTACCGCTCGATCATGAAAAAGTACAAGGGCGTCCACCCCGGCAGCGTCTACAACGTCTACGGGATGTCGGTCGCGCACACGTTCGTCGAGGCGCTCAAGAAGGCCGGCAAGAACCCGACGAGGGCGAGCATCATGAAGGCGGTCACGCACCTGAACGTCAAGAACGACCCGTTCCTGCTCCCGGGCGTGGTCGTGCACACGTCGCCGACCGACCATTACCCGCTCGACCAGGCGCGGCTCGAGCGCTACCACAACGGCCGCTGGCGCTCGTTCGGCGGTCTTTTCCGCGTTCGCTGAGACCCCGCTCGTTCCGACCGGTCAGTTAAGACGGGCGCACCGGCGAAGCCGGCGCGCCCTGACGACGGCATCGCAAGCGATGCCTCGGCCGCGTTCGCTGAGAGAACAACCGGGTTTCGACCGGTCATTTCAGACGGACGCGCTGGCCTAGCCAGCACGTCCTGATGACGGCATCGCAAGCGATGCCTCGGCCGCGTTCGCTGAGAGAACAACCGGGTTTCGACCGGTCATTTCAGACGGACGCGCTGGCCTAGCCAGCACGTCCTGATGACGGCATCGCAAGCGATGCCTCGGCCGCGTTCGCTGAGAGAACACACGGGTTTCGACCGGTCATTTCAGACGGACGCGCTGGCCTAGCCAGCACGTCCTGATGACGGCATCGCAAGCGATGCCTCTTCCGCGTCCGTATGAGAACACACCGGTTTCGGCCGGCCATTTCAGACGGACGCGCTGGCCTAGCCAGCACGTCCTGATGACGGCATCGCAAGCGATGCCTCGGTCCGCTCAGCCGAGAGTGAGTAAGTAGGCTCGCGCCGTGGAGGCGCGCGACCTGGTCGAGGCCCCCTGGGACGAGCTCGCCGGCGAGGCGCGCCGGCTGCGTGAGGCCGGGCACGGGCGGCTCGTCACGTACTCGCCCAAGGTCTTCGTCCCGCTGACGAAGCTCTGCCGCGACGTCTGCCACTACTGCACGTTCGCGCACCCTCCGCGCCGGGGCGAGCGCGCCTACCTGACCGAGGACGAGGTGCTGGAGATCGCGCAGGCGGGCGCCGCGGCCGGCTGCCACGAGGCGCTCTTCACGCTCGGCGACAAACCGGAGCTCCGCTACCGGGTCGCGCGCGAGGAGCTGCGGGCACTCGGCTGCGAGACGACGCTCGAGTACCTCGCGCGCTGCGCGCGGCTCGTACTCGACGAGACCGGGCTGCTCCCGCACCTTAACCCGGGCGTGATGACCGAGGACGACGTGCGGGCGCTGCGCGACGTCAGCGTCTCTCAGGGCGTCATGCTCGAGACGCTCTCGGAGCGGCTCTCACGGCGCGGCGGCCCGCACTTCGGCTCGCCCGACAAGCTGCCCGAGAGGCGGCTGGAGACGATCGAGGCCGCCGGACGGGCCCGCGTCCCCTTCACGACGGGGATCCTGATCGGGATCGGCGAGACCCGCGAGGAGCGGATCGAGTCGCTGCTCGCGATCCGGGAGCTGGGCGAGCGCCACGGGCACGTCCAGGAGGTGATCGTCCAGAACTTCCGAGCCAAGCCCGGGACGCGGATGGCAGACGCGAAGGAGCCGTCGCTCGAGGAGCTGCTCTGGACCTGCGCGGCGGCGCGCCTGCTGCTCGGCCCGGAGTGGAGCATCCAGGCGCCGCCGAACCTGAGCTACGACGACTTCCCGCGGCTGCTGGAGGCCGGGATCGACGACTGGGGCGGCGTCTCGCCGGTCACGGTCGACCACGTCAACCCGGAGGCGCCGTGGCCGGAGCTCGAGCGGCTGCGGCGCGCGACTCGGGCGCAGGGCCTCGAGCTGGCACCACGGCTCGCGATCTACCCGCGCTACGTGGCCGAGCTCGACCGCTGGGCAGACGAAAGCGTCGCCCCACACGTTCTGCGCCGCGCCGACGCGGACGGGCTCGCGCGCGAGGACCGCTGGGCGCCCGGAACGACCGAGCCCCCGCCCCGGCTCGAGCTGCGAGGCCGGGCCCGCGGCGCGGTCGCGACCGCCCTTGCCGCGGACGAGCTCGACGAGGACGCGATCGCGACGCTCTTCTCGGCGCGGGGCCGCGACCTCGCGGCGGTCATGCGCGCGGCGGACGAGCTGCGGCGTGAGGTGAGCGGAGACACCGTCAGCTACGTCGTCACCCGCAACGTCAACTACACGAACGTCTGCTATTTCCGCTGCGGCTTCTGCGCGTTCTCGAAGGGCCGTCTCGCCGCCGACCTGCGCGGCGTGCCGTACCTCGTCCCGCTCGACGAGATCGTCCGCCGGGCGGAGGAGGCCTGGGCGCGAGGGGCGACCGAGATCTGTCTCCAGGGCGGGATTCATCCGGCGTTCACGGGCGACTACTACCTCGAGGTCTGTCAGGCGCTGAAGGAGGCGGTGCCCGGGATTCACGTGCACGCGTTCTCGGCGCTCGAGGTCTGGCAGGGCGCGGCCACGCTCGGCCTCCCCCTCGACGACTACCTCGTCCGGCTGCGCGAGGCGGGGCTCGCGTCGCTTCCGGGCACCGCCGCCGAGATCCTCGACGACGAGGTGCGGGCCGTGATCTGCCCGGACAAGGTCTCGACCGGGCAGTGGCTCGGGGTGCACGACGCCGCCCACAGGATCGGCCTGCGCTCGACGACGACGATCATGTTCGGCCACGCGGACTCGCCCCGCTCCTGGGCGCGGCATCTTCTCCGGCTGCGCGAGCAGCAGCGCCGGACCGGCGGCTTCACGGAGTTCGTACCGCTGCCGTTCGTGCACATGGAGGCGCCGATCTACCTCAAGGGCCGGGCGCGCCCCGGCCCGACCTTCCGCGAGGCGATCCTCGTCCACGCGGTCGCGCGCCTCGCCCTGCACCCGTGGATCACGAACATCCAGGCCTCGTGGGTCAAGCTCGGCCTCGAGGGCGCCCAGGCCGCGCTGCAGGCGGGCGCGAACGACCTCGGCGGGACGCTGATGAACGAGTCGATCTCGCGCGCCGCGGGGGCCGCCCACGGCCAGGAGGCCTCGCCCGAGCGGCTCGAGGCGGCGATCCGCGAGCTCGGCCGTGAGCCGCGCCAGCGGACGACGTTCTACGAGGACGCGCCCGAGGAGCGGCGCCGCGCGTCGTTCGGAGCCGCGCCGCTCGAGGAGCCGCTCAACCCGCCAGTGAGCGAGGCCGGCCTTGCCACACCGGAGCGCCTTCTCCGCCCGGCGCCGCTCGCGGCCGCGCGCCGGTAGCCGCCACTCGGGCCGCCCGGCGTGGGATCATGCGGGCAGTGGGGTTTCGAGCGGTCTTCTCGCTCGCACTCGTGGTGCTGACGGTGGCCGGATGCGGCGGCTCCGCCTTGCGCCGGGAACGGCCAACGCGGCCGGCGGCGGCGGGCATCCACAAGATCCGCCATGTGATCGTGGTCATGCAGGAGAACCGCTCGTTCGATCACTACTTCGGCACCTATCCCGGAGCGGACGGGATTCCGAGGCGAAACGGCAGGTTCACGGTCTGCGTGCCGGATCCGCTCCGGCACCGGTGCGTCAGGCCGTATCACGACCGGCTGGCCCGAGACTCGGGCGGGTCGCACGAGCACCTGGACGCGATCCGCGACATAAACGGCGGCAAAATGAACGGCTTCATCAGGCAAGCGCGCCGCGGCCTCAAGCACGGCTGCAAGGCGCACCCGAACGCACCGCAGTGCACGTCGGGCCGCCCCCCGGACGTGATGGGCTACCACGACGGACGCGAGCTCCCGAACTACTGGGCCTACGCGCGGAACTTCGTGCTCCAGGACCACATGTTCCAACCGGACTCGTCCTGGAGCCTGCCAGATCACCTCTTCATGGTCTCGGAGTGGTCGGCCCGCTGTAGGCGCCGTGGCGATCCGATGAGCTGCGTGAACGCGATCGAGAATCCGCTCGCACCGCCCCACGAGCCGCAAAACCCGACCAACCGCAAGCCCGACTACGCCTGGACCGACCTCACCTATCTGCTGCACAAGTACCACGTCTCCTGGCGCTACTACGTCTTCACCGGGGCGCAGCCGGACTGCCAGGAGGACGAGATGATCTGTGGTTTGGTGCCGCAGAGCGCAAAGACGCCGGGCATCTGGAACCCGCTCCCGTGGTTCTCGACGGTCAGGCAGAACAAGCAGCTCCGAAACGTTGTCTCGACGCGGTACTTCTTCCGGGCCGCGCGCAACGGGAACCTGCCGGCCGTCTCCTGGCTCGTGCCGAGCAACCCAATCAGTGACCACCCGCCCGCGTCGATCAGGGCCGGGCAGTCCTACGTGACGAGCGTCGTCAACGCGGTCATGAGAAGTCCCGACTGGCGCTCGAGCGCGATCTTTCTGGCCTGGGACGACTGGGGCGGCTTTTACGACCACGTCGTCCCGCCCGCGGTCGACCAGAACGGCTACGGCCTGCGGGTCCCGGCACTCGTGATCTCGCCCTATGCGAAGCGGGGGTACATCGACCACCAGACCCTGAGCTTCGACGCGTACGCCAAGTTCATCGAGGACGACTTCCTCGGCGGACAGCGGCTCGACCCGAAGAACGACGGCCGGCCCGACCCTCGGCCGACCGTGCGCGAGAACGTCCCGATACTCGGTGACCTGACCCGCGACTTCGACTTCACCCAGAAGCCGCGGCCCCCCTTCCTGCTGCGGCTTCACCCGCCGTTCAGGTAGCCGGCTCCTCCAGCGCGAGCAGGTCGTGGACGGTCTCGCGGCGGCGGATCAGGCGCGCCTCTCCATTCGAGACGAGCACGGCGGCCGGGCGCGGGACCGCGTTGTAGTTCGAGCCCATCGAGAGCGTGTACGCGCCGGTACCGGGCACCGCGAGCAGGTCGCCGCGGCGCGGCTCGGGAAGGCGGACGGAGTCGATCAGCACGTCGCCCGACTCACAGTGCTTGCCGCAGACGGTGTAGGCGCCGGACGGCTCCTCGTCCGCGCGGTTCGCGAGCAGCGCCTCGTAGCGGGCGCCGTAGAGCTGCGGGCGGGGGTTGTCGGACATGCCGCCGTCGATCGCGACGTAGGTCGTGGTCCCGGTGGCCCGCTTCACGACGCCCACGCGGTAGAGCGTCACGGCCGCGTGGCCGACGAGCGATCGCCCGGGCTCGAGAATCACCGCGGGGCGAGAGAGGCCGTGGAGCGCCCACGCGTGGTCGAGCCGCTCGAGGAGCGCGCCCACGAACTGCGCGATCGCCGGGGGCCGCTCGCCCTCGACGTGCTGGATCCCGAGCCCGCCGCCGAGGTCGATCACGCCCGGCTCCCAGCCGAGCTCCGCGCGGCAGTCGGCTGCGAAGGCCCCGAGCCAGTCGATGCTCGACCTCGCCGCCTCGGTGTCGAGCAGCTGCGAGCCGATGTGCAGGTGGAGCCCGGCGACCTCGAGCCCCGCGGCCCGGCCCTCGGCGATCGCCGCTGCGGCCTGCTCGGGCGGGAGGCCGAACTTCGAGCCGTGGTGGGCCGTCCTGATCGCCGCGTGCGTATCAGCGTCGATGCCAGGCGTGACGCGTACGAGTACGCGTCGGACTCCGGCTGAGGCCGCTCGCCCGACCTCGTCGAGCGCGTCCAGCACGACGAAGCGCGCGCCGGCTCCCGCGGCCGCGCGCAGCTCCTCGTCGTCCTTGTTGTTCCCGTGGACGACGATCCGTCCGCCGGCGATGCCCGCCCGCTGCGCGAACGTGAGCTCCCCGTGGGTCGAGACGTCCGCCCCGAGCCCCTCGGCCCCGAGCAGCCGCAGCAGGGCCAGGCTCGGAAACGCCTTGACGCTGTAGAGGACGAGCGCATCCGGAGCCGCGTGGAGATAGGCGCGCGCAGCAGACAGAACGGTCTGCTCGCAGTAGACGACGAGCGGCGTCCCGAACTCCCCGGCCAGCGAGGCGGCGGAGACGCCGCCGAGCGCCAGCTCGCCGCGCTCGACGGCCGCCGTGTCCGGGAAGGGTCCGCCTAGTCCTGCCACCAGCCCTGCGTCATCGGGCCGTCGCCCGGTCCGGTGTTCGGCGCGCCGATCGCGATCAGCTCGGCGCCGTCGGGGCCACCCTCGAGGTTCCGCATCGTCTCCCTGTGGATGCGGACGGCGTCGAACGGCTTCAGGTCGATCACGTCGTCGTCGAGCTTCAGCCGCGCGCTGCCGCTGACGAGCACGTAGACCTCTTCTTGCACGTTGTGCGTGTGCCCGAAGGGAAGGCGGAAGTTCGGCTCGATCCGCATGTACGAGACCCCGGAGCTCTCGAGCTCGAGCGGGACGCGCGCCATCCGGAACTCGAGCTCCGGCATCCCGAATTTCGGCGCCTGGTCCTCGACGTCCTCCTTCAGGTTCAGCTTGGTGTATCCGGCCAACTCGCACCTCCTGTTTTCGATGATGGGATGCTAAAGTCACCCGCAATGGAGCAGCTTCTCGAGTAGCGCAGGAAGCCACCGCGGCCCCGGTCGCGGCAGCTTCCATCCGGCCTCTCCGAGCGAGAGGTCTTTTTGTATCCGGAGGCGAGATGGAGACGTACGACCCGAAGGCGATCGAGGCGAAGTGGCAGCGCGTGTGGGAGGACGAGCGCGCCTTCTACGTCGACGACCCGGAGCCCGGGGCAGACAGGGGGCGGAAGTTCTACATGCTGGAGATGCTGCCGTATCCCTCCGGGACGCTGCACATGGGCCACGTTCTCAACTACACGCTCGGCGACGTGCTCACGCACTACCACCGACGCTGCGGGTCGACCGTCCTGCGCCCGATGGGCTGGGACTCGTTCGGGCTGCCTGCCGAAAACGCCGCCATCCGCGAGGGCGGTCATCCGCGGGAGATCATCGAAGGCAACATCGCCGGGATCCGGGCAGGGATGCGCCGTCTCGGCTGGGCTATCGACTGGGACCGCGAGGTCTCCGCGCACGAGCCGGACTACTACCGCTGGACGCAGTGGCTGTTCGTCCGGTTCTTCGAGGCGGGGCTCGCGTACCGCAGGGAGGCGCCTGTCAACTGGTGCCCGAAGGACCAGACGGTCGTCGCGAACGAGTACGTGATCGACGGGCGCTGCGAGCGCTGCGGGACGCCGGTCGTCGCCAGGAACATGGAGCAGTGGTTCTTCCGGATCACCGCGTACGCCGACCAGCTGCTCGAGGACCTGGCGCGGATCGAGTGGCCGGAGCGGACGAAGACCATTCAACGCAACTGGATCGGCCGCTCGGAAGGCGCCGAGGTGCTCTTCCGGGACGAGGAGCTCGACGCGGACATCGCCGTCTTCACCACGCGGCCCGACACGCTCTTCGGCGCGACCTTCTTCGTCCTCGCGCCCGAGCATCCGTTCGTCGAGCGCCTGGCGAGCGACGACGTGCGTGCCTACGTCGAGAAGGCGGCAGCCCGCCCGGTCGAGGAGCGCCAGACGAAGGAGAAGGACGGCATCTTCACGGGCCATCATGTCGTCAATCCGGTGAACGGCGAACGGATCCCCGTCTGGATCGCCGACTACGTGCTGATGGACTACGGCACCGGTGCGATCATGGCCGTGCCCGCCCACGACGAGCGCGACCGCGAGTTCGCCGAGCGCTACGACCTGCCGATCCGCCCCGTGATCGACGAGGAGACGGATGCGCTCGTCGACTCGGGTGAGTTCAGCGGCCTGCCGGCAGACCAGGCCAAGGGCCGGATCGTCGAGTGGCTTCGCGAGGCGGGGAGGGGCGCGCCGGCCGTCAGCTACCGCCTGCGCGACTGGTCGTTCTCGCGCCAGCGGTACTGGGGCTGCCCGATCCCGATCGTCTACTGCGAGCGGTGCGGGGTCGTCCCGGTTCCGGACGACGACCTGCCGGTGCTCCTGCCGGAAGTCGAGGACTACCGGCCGAAGGGCAAGCCGCCGCTCGCCTCGAACGAGGAGTGGATGAACGTGGCCTGCCCCCGCTGCGCGGGCAACGGCCGGCGGGAGGCCGACACGATGGACACGTTCGTCGACTCGTCCTGGTATTTCCTTCGCTACTGCGACCCGCACGACGACGCGGCCCCGTTCGAGCAGCGACTGGTCGACTACTGGATGCCCGTCGACCAGTACGTCGGCGGGATCGACCACGCGACCGGACACTTGCTCTACTCGCGCTTCTTCGTCAAGGCGCTCAACGACTTCGGCCTGCTCGGCTTCCGCGAGCCCTTCCAGCGGCTGTTCCACCAGGGCTGGGTTCGCCAGGGGGGCGTGAAGATGTCGAAGACGAAGGGCAACGTCACGGGACCGAACGAGCTGGTCGAGAAGCACGGCGCGGATGCCGTGCGGCTCTACATCCTTTTCCTTGGCCCTGCCGACCAGGACATGGACTGGACCGCGGAAGGCGTCGAGGGGATCGCCCGCTTCCTGCGGCGGCTCTGGCGGATCGTCCACGAGGCGGCCGCCGCACCGGAGAGCGAGGGCGGGCCGCTGGTGCGCAAGGCGCACGAGACGATCGCGAGGGTGGGCGACGACATCGGGCGCCGCTTCGTCTTCAACACGCCGATCGCAGCCGTGATGGAGCTGGTGAACGAGCTCGGGCGTGATCCGTCGGCGCCCGGCGGGCGCTTCGCTGCGGAGACCGCGGTGTCCTTGATCCAGCCGTACGCGCCGCACGTTGCCGAGGAGCTGTGGTCGATGCTCGGCCACGAGCGGCTCTGGGAGCAGGCGTGGCCCGTCGCGGACGAGTCGAAGCTGGCCCGGGAGACGTTCGAGCTCGTGATCCAGGTGAACGGCCGCGTGCGCGACCGGGTCGAGGCGTCGACTGACGAGTCGGAGGAGCAGCTGGTCGAGCGCGCGCTTGCCTCTTCGCGCGTGCAGTCGCACCTGGACGGAAAGCAGGTGCGCCAGACGATCGTGGTTCCCGGCAAGCTCGTGAACCTGGTCGTCTAGCAGCCCGAATCGTCACCATCTCGGTTCGAAGGCGTCACACACGCGTGACGGTTTCTGGGGCACGCTCGGGGCATGCCGGAGTTCCTCCTCCAGCGGCGGCGGCCGCTGCTGGCCGCCGCGGTTGCGCTCGCGCTGCTCCTGCTCGCCGCTCGCTATGTCCTACCGGCGGGCACGACGACACCGGCGGTATCCCTCCCCCCGCCGCCGGCCCGCGGCACGAGCGTGACCGGGGCTCCGACGGCGCGGGTGGTGGTGGACGTGGTCGGCGCCGTGCGGAGGCCGGGCCTGTACCGGCTCTCGCAGGGCTCGCGGATCGCCGACGCCGTCGCCCGCGCCGGCGGGGCTACGGGCAAGGCCGACCTCGCGCAGGTGAACCTCGCCGCGCCTCTCGCGGACGGCGAGCAGATCATCGTCCCGCGGCGGGGGGCTCCAGGGGTGGTTGGCAGCGCCGGGTCCTCCGGTGCGGGCTCGGAGGGTTCCGGCGGGGCGGGCGGCTCGGGCGGCGCGCCGGCCGCTCCCGTGCAGCTGAGCACCGCGACGCTCGAGCAGCTCGACACGCTGCCCGGGGTCGGGCCGGTGACGGCCCAGAAGATCCTCGACTACCGGACGAAGCACGGCGCGTTCCAGTCCGTCGACGAGCTCGACGCCGTCCCGGGGATCGGGCCGAAACGTCTCGAGCAGCTCCGCGACCTGGTCGTGCCGTGAGAGCCGGCCGGTGAGCGCCGCCCGCGCCTCGCCGCACGGCCTCGTCGCCTCGCTCTGCGTGGGGATCGCGGCCGCGAACCTCGCGCGCACCTCGTGGGCCGGCCTCGCGCTCGGCGTCGCCGCGCTGGCGGTTGCGGCTCTCGCCGGCGAGGAGGCGCGCTTGTGGCTTCTGGCGGGATCGCTGTTCCTGGTCGGCTGGTGGTGGGGGAGCGCCCGCCTGGACGCGCTCGATCGAAGCGCCCTGCTCGCGAAGGTGGACACGGCGGAGCGCTCGCTGCTCGTCGTCACCGGCCCCGCTCACAAGTCGCGCTTCCAGCTGCGTGTTCCGGCCCAGGTGCGCCGCTTCGGTCGTCTCCGTCTGCGCGAGTCCGTGCTGCTCGAGCTGCCGCTCGGACGTTCGCCTCCGCAGGGAGCCGTGCTCGAGGCGATCACCACCGTTCGTCTCCCGAGGCCGCCGAAGCACGGATTCGACGAGCGCACCTGGCTCAGGCGCCACGGCGTCCACGTCGTCCTGCGCGCGGATCGCTGGACGCTCGTCGGGCATCGCGGCGGGCTCGGTGGGATCGCGGACAGGCTCCGCGCCTGGCTGGCCTCGGCGATCGCGCCCGGGCTCCACGGCGAGCGGCGCGGCGTGGTCGAAGGCGTCGTCCTCGGCGACGAGCAGGCGCTCTCGGAGCCCCTGCGCGACCGCTTCCGCGCCTCGGGCCTCTATCACCTCCTGGCCGTCTCGGGCCAGAACGTCGCCCTCGTCGCCGCAGGTGCGATCGTCCTCGCCTGGCTCCTCGGGCTGCCGCGCTGGCTCGGCCAGATCGGCGCTCTCGCGTCGATCGGCGGATACGTGCTCGCCGTGGGTGCACAGCCGTCGGTGGTCCGGGCCGGCATCGCGGGCGCGCTCGGCTCGCTGGCGTGGCTCGCGGCGAGGCAGGCGGACCGCTGGTACCTCCTGCTACTCGGCGCCCTGGCGCTGCTCGCGTGGAACCCATACGACCTGCTCGACCCCGGCTTCCAGCTCTCGTTCGCCGCGGTCGGTTCGATCTTCGTGCTCGTGCCTCGCTTCGTGCGGGCGCTCGAGGGCTATCCGCTGCACGCGAAGCTTGCCGCAGCCCTTGCGATCTCGACGGCGTGCGGCCTGGCGACCGCCCCGGTCCTCTGGCTCCAGTTCCACGCCGTTCCGCTCCTGACCGTGCCTGCGAACGCCCTCGCCGCGCCAGCCGTCGCTCCGCTCCTCGGGCTCGGCTTCGCTGCCGCGCTGGCCGGCCTGCTCTACCCGCCGGCGGGGAGCGCGCTCGCCTGGCTCAACGGCTGGTGCGCGGCGTACCTCGCCGGCTGCGCGCGAATCGTCGGCGGTCTTCCCGGCGCGCAGATTCGCTCGGGCCGTGCCCTGCTCGCGCTGCTCGCGGTCACGGCCACCTGCGGCGCCTATGCTTGGCGGCGGTGGCAGAGCTCGCCGCGGTCTACCTGATCATCGGCACCGACCGGCCGAAGGTCGACCGTGCGCTCCGCCGCCTTCGCGACCGAGTTGGCGAGGACGCGACCGAGATTCTCTCCGCCGAGGAGGCGAGCGGCGAGGACGCCGTCGCGGCGTGCAACGCGCTCGGCTTGTTCGTCGTCGAGTGCCGTCTGGTCGTCGTCAACGGCGTCGAGCGCTGGAAGGCGGCCGACCTGAAGGCGGTCCAGGAGTACTTCCGCCGGCCCGCGCCGACCACGGTCCTGGCGCTCGTCGGGGACGAAGTGAAGCCGGACTCCGCGCTCGCCAAGGCGGTCGCGAAGGCCGGGGACGTACTCGAGTTCGACCTCCCCAAACGTGGCCGGAGCAAGAAGCCGGACCTGCCGCGCTGGGTCGAGGCGCAGCTGGCGGAGCGCGGCGTGCGGATCGACGCCGACGCCGCGCGCGCCGTCGTCGAGCTCGTCGGCGAGAGACCCGACGAGCTGGCGACCGAGATCGACAAGCTCGCAATCTGGGCCGACGGCGAGCGGATCGGCGAGCGCGAAGTGGCGGAGCTCGTCCCAGCTCGGGCGGAGGTCCCGCCGTTCGACCTGACAGACGCCTGGGGCCGTCGGGACGTCCCCGGGGCCCTTGCTGCGAGCGAGCGGATCGTCGAGCGCTCCGGCGACGCCGGGCGTGATGTCCTCCTGCGCGTGACCGCCGCCCTGACGTCACACGTCGGACGCGTGCGCGAGTGCCGCCGGCTGGTCGCGGAGGGCGTCCCGCCGGCCGCGGCCGCCGAGCGCATGGGCCGAAACCGCTACTACGTCCAGAAGCTCTACCAGCACGCGGGGAGCTACGGCGACGAGGAGCTCGACGACGCGATCATCCGCCTTGCGCAGCTCGACCACGCGCTCAAGGGCGGCAGCAGGTTGCCGGGGGAGCTGGAGTTCACGCGCGCCCTGATCGACATCACGCGGGCGGCTGCGCAGTCTGGGTGAACGCGGCCTAGCGGTAGGGGCTAAGGCCCGGTCCCCACGCAGCGATGATCAGAAGCACGACGAGCAGCACTAGAAAGATGGAGACGACGATCCCGAGCACCACGAGCGCCAGCTTCCTCTCGTCGCTCACCAGATCGACTCTACGGCGCAGAGGCCGCGCGTTCGGACACGTCTCACCGGATTCTTGACGGCGCCGCTAGCTACGAGCCGGGCTTGCCGGCGACGAGCCGTGCCGCCTGCGCCTTCTTGCGCGCCGCGGCGTTCCGGTGGAGCGCCCCGTGCGCGGCGGCCTTGTCGATCCGCCGCACGAGCTCGCGATGGTCGGCGGCGATGCGGTCCTTGTCGCCGTCGGCAACCGTGTCGCGCAAGCGCCGCGTGAGCGTCTTCACCGACGAGACGTAGCGAAGGTTCTCGAGCCGCTCCTGAGCGGCGGTGCGGACGCGCTTCTTTTGCTGTCTGATGTTCGGCATCTCGTGAAAGCGCCCGCAGCGCGGGCCCGGCGATGGTAGCAGCAGCCGCGTTTCGCCTTTGCCGCGCGCGCCCGGCCGGTTGACACGGTTTCGTCACAGCCCGGTCACACACGCGTGCGCCCGCCGCCGATACGCTCGCAGCGGGGAGGAGGCTACGGGTACCAGGAGCGCGGGCACGGCCGGAAGTGACGCGGCCGCCCGGCGCCCGATCGAGCCGCAGCGCAAGGCCGGAAGCGGCAACGGCGGAAGGGCTTCCTATACTCGGCCCGTGGACGAGCGAGGCGCGGACCACGCCCGCCGGCTGGCGTGGTCGACGGCGATCTTCTCGCTCGCCACCGGTCTCTCGCGCATCGCCGGCCTCATCCGGGAGATCTTCGCCGCCTACTACTTCGGCGCGGCGGGTCGGGTCAACGCGTTCACCGTCGCGTTCCAGGTTCCGAACCTCGTGCGCTCGCTCGTCGCCGACGCGGCGCTCTCCTCCGCGTTCGTGCCGGTCTTCAGCGAGCTGCTGACGAAGGGCGAGCGCAAGCGCGCCTGGCGCGTCGCGTCGACGCTCTTCTGGTTGATGCTGCTGGGGCTCGGCGCCCTGACCGCGCTCCTGATCGTCTTCGCCCCGCTGATCATCCGCCCGTTCGGCGACCCCGGCGGCGACCAGCAGCTCGCGGTCGGGCTCTCGCGCGTGCTCTTCCCGATCGTCACGCTGCTCGGGATCTCGGGCGTGATCGTCGGGATCCTGAACAGCTACGAGCACTTCACGGTGCCGGCGCTAACCCCGATCTTCTGGAATCTCGCGATCATCGTCGGGCTCGTGATCGGGGTCCCGCGCGCACACACGATCAACGCGCAGCTCTACGTCTACGCGATCTCGATCGTGATCGGAACCGTGATCCAGGTGCTGCTGCCGGTCCCCTGGCTCCGCGGGCTCGACGGGCGGCTCCAGTTCCTGATCGACTGGCGCGATCCGGCGGTCAGGCGGGTCTTCGTGCTGATGGTGCCGGTCACCATCGGCCTCGGCCTGATCAACTTCAACCTGGTCGTCGACTCGATCTTCGCCTCGCGCCTGATCGACCCGGAGCTGGCGCCGAGCGCGCTCGACAAGGCGTTCCGCCTCTACATGCTCCCGCAGGGCATGTTCTCCGTCGCGGTCGCGACCGTGCTCTTCCCGTCGCTCTCCCGCTTCGCGGCCCAGGGCGACATGGACGGATTCCGGGACCGGGTCGGCGTCGGCCTGCGGCAGATCGCGTTCCTGCTCCTGCCCGCGAGCGTCGTCTCTCTGGTTCTGGCCGAGCCGATCGTGCGGCTCGTCTACCAGCGGGGCGAGTTCGGGCCCGGACAGACGCCGGTCGTTGCGGCGGTGCTCGCCGCGTTCTCGGCGGGCCTCACCTTCAACGGGGCGATGCTGATGCTGAACCGGGGGTTCTTCAGCCTCCAGTCGCCGTGGATCCCGACGCTGGTGGCGCTCGGCAACCTCGGGCTGAACGCGATCCTCGACGCGCTGTTCTACGGCTTCGGCACCTGGGGCATCGCGCTCTCGACGACGTTCGTGAACATCGCCGGAACCGTCGCGTTGCTGGTGCTCATGCGCCGGCGTCTCGGAGGGCTGGACGACGCGCGGAACGCGGGGGCGCTCGCCAGGATCCTGATCGCCTGCCTGCCCCTGGCTCTTGCCACCTACGGCCTCTGGTGGCTCCTCGACGACTCGTTCGGGCGGCATGTCGGCGCCGAGATCCTTTCGCTCGGCGCCGCGCTCGTGGGCGGCGCGGCCGTCTATCTGCTCGCGTGCCGAGCGCTCGGCGTGCGCGAGCTCCAGGCCCTGCGCCTGCTGCGCAGGAGCAACGCATCCCCTGGATGAGCCGAGGGGTCGGCGATCCGTGGCTACGATCGGCTGACCCATGAACCAGACCCGGATCCGCAACTTCTCGATCATCGCCCACATCGACCACGGCAAGTCGACGCTCGCGGACCGCATCCTCGAGCTGACCGAGACGGTCACGGGCCGGGAGATGCGCGCGCAGGTGCTCGACACGATGGAGCTCGAGCGCGAGCGCGGGATCACGATCAAGGCACAGGCAGTCCGCGTTGCCTGGAAAGGGCACCAGCTCAACCTCATCGACACCCCCGGCCACGTCGACTTCACCTACGAGGTCTCGCGCTCGCTGCAGGCGTGCGAAGGAGCGCTGCTCGTGGTCGACGCGTCGCAGGGAGTCGAGGCGCAGACCGTCGCCAACGCGTACCTGGCGATCGAGAACGACCTCGAGATCGTCCCGGTCGTGAACAAGATCGATCTCCCGCAGGCCGATCCAGACGGGACCGCCGCGGAGATCGCGGAGCTCGTGGGCGAGAAGCCCGACCGCGTGCTGCGCATCTCCGCGAAGACCGGCGAGGGGATCGAGGCGCTGCTGGACGCCCTCGTCGAGCGGATCCCGCCGCCTAGCGGCGATGCATCGCCCGAGGCGCCCGCCCGCGCGCTCATCTTCGACTCGTCGTACGACCAGTACCGCGGCGTGGTCGCGTTCGTCCGCGTGGTCGACGGCTCGTTCGCGGCGCGCGAGCCTCTGCGCGCGATGGCGCAGGGAACGCGGTTCGAGTCGGAGGAGGCCGGCTTCTTCTCGCCGACGATGCGCGCGGCGGAGTCGCTCGGCGCGGGCGAGGTCGGCTACGTCGTCACGGGCCTCAAGGACGTCAGCCGCCTGCGCGTGGGGGACACGCTCACGTCGGAGCGGCGGCCGGCCACCGAGCCGCTCCCCGGCTACAAGGACGTGAAGCCGATGGTCTTCGCCGGGCTGTTCCCGACCGACTCCGACGACTACCCGGACCTGCGCGACGCGCTCGAGAAGCTGAAGCTGAACGACGCCGCGCTCTTCTACGAGCCGGAGACCTCGAAGGCGCTCGGCTTCGGCTTCCGCTGCGGCTTCCTCGGCCTCCTGCACATGGAGATCGTCCGCGAGCGGCTCGAGCGCGAGTTCGACCTCGACCTGCTCGTGACCGCGCCGAACGTCGCCTACGCGGTGTTGACGAAGGCCGGCGAGGAGCTCGAGGTGCACAACCCGGCCGAGATGCCTGCCGAGGTCGAGCGTGTCGAGGAGCCGTACATCAGGGCGTCGATCATCGTGCCCAAGGACTACGTCGGCCCCGTGATGGAGCTGAACACGGAGCGGCGCGGCCGGTTCGACCACATGGAGTACCTCTCGGAGGAGCGCGTACTGCTCCTCTACGAGCTCCCGCTCGGGGAGATCGTGCTCGATTACTACGACCAGCTGAAGTCGCGCACGCGCGGCTACGCGAGCTTCGACTACGACCTGATCGGCTTCCGCGAGGGCGACCTCTCGCGGGTCGACGTGCTGATCGCCGGCGAGCCCGTGGACGCGCTCTCGCTGATCGTCCACCGCGATGGGGCGTACGCGCGGGGCCGCGCGCTGGTCGAGCGGCTGCGGGAGGAGATCCCGCGGCAGCTCTTCGACGTGCCGGTGCAGGCGGCGATCGGCTCGCGGGTGATCGCGAGGGAGACGATCAAGGCGAAGCGCAAGGACGTGCTGGCCAAGTGCTACGGGGGCGA
Organism: uncultured Actinomycetes bacterium; assembly: GCA_963716865.1. Classification (GTDB taxonomy): domain Bacteria; phylum Actinomycetota; class Thermoleophilia; order Gaiellales; family Gaiellaceae; genus AC-32. The sequence continues at coordinate 283,945 of CAVQUF010000004.1, read as the reverse complement.
CATCAGCCGCAAGCGGAAGCTGCTCGAGCGCCAGAAGGCCGGGAAGCGGCGGATGAAGCAGGTCGGGTCGGTCGAGGTTCCGCAGGAGGCCTTCCTCGCCGTCCTCAACCTCGACGGAGGGAAGAAGTGAGCGGGCACGCTCGGCACCTCTACGTGCACCTGCCGTTCTGCTCGTCGCGGTGCGGCTACTGCGACTTCGTCACGGTCGTGGGGCGCCGTGGCCAGCACCGCGCCTACGTCGACGCGCTGCTCGCGGAGCTCGCGCTCGAAGGCGAGCTGCTGGCCCCACGGCTGGAGAGCGTCTTCCTCGGCGGCGGGACGCCCACGTTCACCGAGCCCTCGCAGCTCGAGCGGCTGCTGCGGGCGCTCCCGCCGGCCCCGGAGGTGACGGTGGAGGCGAACCCGGAGACGGTCACGTCCGCTCTCGCGGCGCTGCTGCGCGCGTGCGGCGTGACGCGCGTCTCCCTCGGCGTTCAGAGCTTCCGGCCGCACCTGCTGGAGGTGCTCGAGCGACAGGCGGCGCCCGACGACGCCCGGCGCGCGGTGGCCGCTCTCCGCGAGGCCGGCTTCGACAACCTCTCGCTGGACCTGATCTACGGGATCCCCGGCGAGAGCCCGGCCGACCTCGACGCCGACCTGTGCGACGCGCTCGCGCTCGAGCCGGATCACCTCTCGTGCTACGAGCTCGAGGCCAAGCCCGGGACCCGCTTCACGCACGCGTACGGAGAGGAGCTTGCGCGCCAGGCCGAGGCGATGGAGGCGTACTTCGAGCGCGTCGTGGCACGCGTGGCCGGCGCCGGCTACCGCTGGTACGAGACGGCGAACTTCTGCCGTTCGCCGGAGCACGTAGGCGGGCGCGACCTGCGCTCGCGCCACAACCTCGCCTACTGGCACGGACGTGACTACCTCGGCCTCGGGATCGGCGCGGTGTCGACGATCTCGGGCCGCCGCTGGCGGACGACGCCGCGGCTCGGCGAGTACCTCGCGGCCCTGGCGGCCGGGCGGCGCCCCGCCCGGGAGCTCGAGGACCTCTCCGTGGAGGTCCGCCGGAGCGAGCGCGTGCTGCTCGGGCTGCGCCTGGACGAGCCGCTCGCGCTCCCCGGGCTCGAGAGCGCGTTCGACTGGCCGGCGGTCGAGCGGCTCGAGCAGGCCGGGCTCGTGTGCCGGCGGGAAGCCGAGCTCGAGCTGACGGCGAGAGGCCGGTTCCTCGGCGGCGGCGTCACCGCTGAGCTCCTCGCCTAAAATTCCTGCAAATGGCCGAAGCGGAGATCGAGCTCAGCCAGCGCCAGCGGGAGGTCCTGCGCGGCGTGGTCGAAGGCTACGTCGCGACCGGGCAGCCGGTCGGCTCCCGGACGCTCATCGAGCGGATCCGCCTCGACGTCTCGCCGTCGACCGTCCGCAACGAGCTCGCCGAGCTCGAGACGCGCGGGCTCCTGACCCACCCGCACACCTCGGCGGGCCGGATCCCGACCGAGCGCGGCTACCGCCACTACGCCGACCGGCTGCTCGAGCGGCTCGAGCCGCACCCGGAGGGCTTCCCGCTCGACCTGCGCTCCGCGCGGAACGAGGTCGACGACGTGCTCCAGGCGACGACGGAGATGCTCACAGACCTGACGAGGCTGCTGGCGCTCGTCTCCGCGCCTGCGCTCGGCAGCGCGACCGTCCGCCACGTCGAGGTGCTGCTCCTCCAGCCGCAGGTGGCCATGGTGGTCGTGATCACCTCGACCGGGAACGTGACGAAGCGCGTCCACCGCTTCTCGGAGCCCATCGACCCCGGCCTCGCGAACTGGGCCGCCCAGTACGCGAACGACCGGATCGTCGGGCTCGAGCTCGGCAGCCATGTGCTCCGTCGCAGGCTGGACGATCCCGCTCTCGGCCCGCGCGAGCGGGCGTTCCTCGAGCCGGTGCGCGCGCTCTTCGCGGAGGCGTTCGCAGGCGAGGAGCAGAGCCTGTACGTCGGCGGCACTGCGGGGCTGCTCGAAGACCTGCGCGCGGAGGAGCTCGATGCCTACCAGCGGCTGCTGGAGGTGCTGGAGAAGCGGGCGGCGCTGCTCGAGGTCGTCAGCCAGGCCCTCGATCCGCGGCGCCCGTTCGTGCGGCTCGGCCCGGAGCTCGACCATCCGGCGATGCGCGACCTCGCCCTCGTGGGGGCTTCGTACGGCCTGGCCAACCGCACGCTCGGCGCGGTCACGCTGGTCGGCCCGGTGCGTATGGACTACGAGAAGGCGCTCCGCTTCGTGCGCGCCGCCGCACACGAGCTCTCCCGCTTCGTCGAGGAGATTTACGAGGACAACTGAGAGCGAGGCTACGCTTCGGCTGATGGCGACGACCGAGCGGGACTACTACGACGTGCTGGGCGTCCAGCGCGACGCCGACCAGGCCGAGATCAAGAAGGCGTTTCGCCGTCTGGCCCGCACCGTGCACCCCGACGTCTCCGAGGAGCCCGACGCGGAAGCGCGGTTCCGGGAGGTGGTGGAGGCCTACGAGGTTCTGTCCAAGCCGGAGACGCGGGGGCTCTACGACCGCTACGGCCACGCGGGCCTGCGCAGCGGAGGCTTCACGCCGACGAGCTTCGACTTCGGCAACCTGTCCGACCTGTTCTCGGCGTTCTTCGGCGACGACCTCTTCGGCGGCTCCGGGCCGCGGCGGGCCCGGGGCGCTGATGTCGGCGCGCAGGTCGAGATCGAGCTGGCGGAGGCGGCGAGCGGCACGAAGCGCGAGATCCCGTTTCCCGTCACCGTCCCGTGCTCGACGTGCCGGGGAAGCGGCGCCGAGCCGGGCACCGACCCCGTTCCGTGCCCGGCGTGCGGCGGCGCCGGCCGACTGGAGCACGTTTCGCGGACCGTGTTCGGCGAGTTCGTCCGCTCGCAGACCTGCTCGCGCTGCGCGGGAGTCGGCCGGGTGGTCGAGCACCCGTGCGCCGACTGCGAGGGCTCCGGGCGCGTGGTCGAGGAGCGGACGCTCGAGGTCGAGGTTCCGCCCGGGATCCACGACGGCCAGCAGATCCGCCTCACGGGCGAGGGCCATGCCGGCTCGCTCGGCGGCCCAGCGGGGGACCTCTACGTCCAGGTGCGGATCCGTTCCGACCCGCGGTTCGTGCGCGACGGCAACGACCTCTTCTCGACCGTCGACCTGACGATGACCCAGGCCGCGCTAGGGACGACGCTCACGGTCCCCACGCTCGACGGGGACGTCGAGCTGGAGTTCGCGCCCGGGACGCAGCCCGGCGAGACCCGGGTCCTGCGCGGCCGCGGGATGCCCGTTCTCCAGGGCTTCGGGCGCGGCGACCACCGGGTGCTCGTGAACGTCGGCGTGCCGCGTCGCCTGAGCGACGAGCAGCGTGCCCTGCTCGAGGAGTTCGAGCGCTCCTCCGATGACGAGACGTACAGGCAGGACGAGGGGTTCTTCGACAAGCTGAAGAGCGCCTTCCGCTGAGCTCCCTGCGCCGCGTCGCCGCCACCGTGACGCCCGAGCGCGCCGAGATCGCGCGGGGGCTGATGCTCGAGCTGTTCCCCGAGGGGTTCGAGGAGCGCGAGACCGCCGACGGGCTCGAGCTCGTCGCGTACACGGACAGCGGCGGCGAGGAGCGCCTCTGGGCCGCCTTCGGCGCTGTGCAATCCGAGGAGGTGGCGGCCGACTGGGAGGAGCGCTGGCGCGCGTTTCACCGTCCCGTCCACGTGGGCTCCCTCTGGGTCGGGCCACCGTGGGAGCAGCCGCCGGAGGAGGCGACGGCGGTCGTGATCGAGCCGGGCCGCGCGTTCGGCACCGGCGGTCATCCGACGACGAGGCTCTGCCTCGAGCTCCTGCTCGAGCTCGAGCCCGGAAGCCTGCTCGACGTCGGCTGCGGCTCGGGCGTGATCGCAGTCGCCGCGGCCTGCATCGGATTCGCGCCGGTCGCGGCCGTCGACCGCGAGCCCGCGGCGGTGGAGGCGACGCGGCGGAACGCCGAGGCGAACGGCGTTGCCGTCGACGTGCGTCTCGCCGACGCGCTCGCGGAGGCGCTCACGCCCTCGGATGTCGCAGTCGCGAACGTCTCGGCCGGGTTCGTGCAGCAGGTCGCGCCGCGGCTCGATTGCGGGAGCGCGATCGTCTCCGGCTACACGGAATCCGAGCGGCCGATGCTGCCCGGGTTTCGGCCCGTGACGCGCCGGGTGGCCGACGGCTGGGCCGCAGACCTGCTTCGGAATCAGGAGTAGAGTGGCAGCGCCGTGCCGGGTTTCTCCGTTCGCTTCCTGGGCTGCAAGGTCTCGTACCTGGATGCGCAGGCAGTCCGCGAGCGCCTGCTGAGCGACGGGCACGCGGAGGTCCGCGAGGGCGCCGAGGTGGCGGTCGTCAACACGTGCTGCGTCACGCACGAGGCGGTCCGGAAGTCGCGTCAGGCCGCGTTCCGGGCGGCCCGAACGCACGAGCGCGTGTACGTCACAGGCTGCGGCGCGAACCTGTCGGACGACGGCTTTGCGGGCCTCCCCGAGAACGTGGTCGTGGTCGCGCGCCGGAGCGAGGACACGCCCGACTTCGTCGCCCGGGACGTCGGTGCGATCGGCTGTGTCCAGGCCGACGCGAAGCTCGACCGGGTCCGCGCCTTCGTCAAGGTCCAGGACGGCTGTAGCTTCTCCTGCGCGTTCTGCGTGATCCCGCTCGTGCGAGGCGCCTCGCGGAGCCGGAAGGCCGCGGCCGTCCTCGCCGAGGTGCGGCGGCGGGTCGACCAGGGTCACCGCGAGGTCGTGCTCACCGGGATCAACCTCGGCTGCTACCGCGACCGCGAGGCCCGTTACGCGCTTCCCGATCTCGTCCGCGCCGTCGGCCGGACGCCGGGCCTGGCCCGGCTCCGGCTCTCGTCGATCGAGGTCAATCACGTCGATCCGGAGCTGATCCGGGCGCTGCGCGAGACGCCGGTCGTCTCTCGCCACCTGCACGTTCCGCTCCAGTCGGGCGACGACGGCGTCCTCCGCGCGATGGGCCGCCGCTACGACGCGGCCACCTATCTCCGCCGACTGGCGCCGCTCGCCGACTTCAACCTCACGAGCGACGTGATCGTCGGCTTTCCGGCCGAGGACGAGGCCGCATTCGGGAGGACGCTCGACGTTGTCCGGGCAGCCGGGATCTCGAAGGTCCACGTCTTCCCCTACTCGCCGCGCCCCGGGACGGCAACCGCGGCTGCGGACACGGTGCCCAGGGCGGTCAAGCGCGACCGCGGAGCGAGACTGCGCGACCTCTCGCGGGTGGCGAGCCTCGAGCGCTGGCGGACGAAGGTCGGCCGGGACGACGTCGTCCTGGTGGACCGGCCCGGCCGCGGCTACGGCGACGACTACTCGCCCTGGCTCGTCCGTGGCGAAGTCGGCGATCTCGTCCGCGTGCGCGGGCGGGCGGTCACGGAGGAGGGGATCCTCGCTGCCTGAGGACTGCCTCTTCTGCACGCTCGTCCGCGAGGCCGAGCACGTCCATGCCGCGGACGGCTTCGTGGCGATTCGGGACATCAATCCGAAGGCGGAGACGCATCTGCTCGTGATCCCCGAGCGGCACGTGGACACGTTCCGCGAGGTCTCCGAGTTCCCCCCGGAGGAGGCCGCGCGAATGCTCGGCTTCGTGGCCGAGACCGCGAAGCAGGCCGGCCTCGACGACTACCGGGTCGTCGTCAACGTCGGCGAGGGCGGCGGGCAGACGGTCTTCCACCTCCACTGGCACCTGCTCGGGGGCCGCGTCTGGGGGCTCGCGGGATGAGCCTGATCGTGCGGCTGGAGAAGGAGCTCAAGAAGGCGATGGCGGCCCGCGATTCGGAGCGCCGGGACACGCTGCGCCTCACCCTCGCCAGCCTGCGCAGCGCCGAGAAGGAGCTGCAGCGGCCGCTCCACGACGACGAGGAGCTCCAGGTGCTTCAGCGGGAGCGCAAGCGCCGTCAGGAAGCGGCCGAGGGCTTCCGCAGCGGCGGCCGCGAGGAGCAGGCGGAGGCCGAGGAGCGCGAGCTCGACGTCCTGCAGGAGTTCATGCCGGAGCCGCTCAGCGAGGAGGAGCTGGAGGAGATCGTCGACGACGCGATCGCCGAGGTGGGCGCGACGAACATGCGCGACATCGGCCGGGTGATGGCGGACGTGATGCCTCAGATCTCGGGCCGCGCGGACGGCTCCGCGGTTAGCCAGCTCGTACGCGAGAAGCTCGCCTGACCTCGCGCGGCGCGCCGGAGGGATCCGGGGAGCTCGCGACCGCGCTGCGGGAGCTCGACGGGTTTCCGCACCAGTGGTTCGTCTCCGGAGGCTGGGCGATCGATCTCTGGCTCGGGCGGCAGACCCGTGAGCACGAGGACGTCGAGATTGGAATCTTCCGCTCTGACCAGGGCGCGGTGCAATCGTGGTTCGCCGGACGCGACCTCTTCAAGGCCCTCGAGGACGGCTGGTCGCCTTGGGACGGGGGCGAATGGTTGGCCCTTCCCGTCCACCAGGTCTTGGTCCGGCCCGTGGGCGCCGGCCCGATCGAGGAGCCGTGGGATCCCATCCCCGGCGAGATCGAGTTCTTCCTCAACGACGCCGAGGACGGCACCTGGGTCTCTCGTCGCGACGAGCGAGTCACGCGGCCGGTGGATGAGCTGACGACCCGGACGGCCTCCGGGACGCCGGTCGTCGTGCCCGAGGTCCAGCTGCTCTACAAGGCGAAACACCACCGGGACAAGGACGAGCACGACTTCCGCCAGGCCCTCGGTGTGCTCACTCCCGAGCAGCGGCACTGGTTTCGGAAGGCGCTCGAGATCGTGCACCCGGACGACCCCTGGCTCGACTCCCTCGATTAAGGCGCGCCCAGCCTCCTCCCCGCTGCGAGCGTAACGCGGATAGTCGCACGGGTGTGCGACGGAAGTGAGCCGTTTCCGTGACATCTCCGGCGGGGTCCGAGGCCCGGCCGACCGCCTACACTGAGGCTCTGTGCAGGAAGTTCTCTCGGTCTCGAACCATGTGGCAGCCGAGCTCGCAACGGTCGGGGACGGTGTGCTCGATGCTCTGCGCGAGCGCCTCCGCTGCACGATCCTGCTGCGCGGCAACCGCCTGACGATCGAGGGCACCGACCCCGACGTCGCGCAGGCGCGGGCCGTGATCGACGAGCTCGGCGAGCTCGTCCAGGGTGGACACGAGATCGACCCCAGTACGGTGGACGCGGTGCTCGCCGCGCTCGACCAGGCCGAGGACCTGCGCGAGGTCTTCGAGGACGTCGTCTGGCGTCACCGGGGCAAGCGGATCTCGCCGAAGACCGTCAACCAGAAGCGCTACGTCGACGCGATGCGGAAGCACACGGTCACGTTCGCGATCGGCCCGGCGGGCACCGGCAAGACCTACCTCGCGATGGCGCTCGCCGTCTCCGCCCTCTCCGACCGCGAGGTCGGGCGGATCATCCTGACCCGGCCGGCGGTCGAGGCGGGGGAGCGCCTCGGCTTCCTCCCGGGCGACATCCTCGCGAAGGTCGACCCGTACCTGCGCCCGCTCTACGACGCGCTCTACGACATGCTCGACCCCGACCGCCTCGCCGCCTACATGGAGAAGGGCACGATCGAGGTCGCGCCGCTCGCGTTCATGCGCGGCAGGACGCTGAACGACTCGTTCATCATCCTCGACGAGGCCCAGAACACGAGCCCCGAGCAGATGCAGATGTTCCTGACGAGGCTCGGCTTCGGCTCGAAGGTCGTCGTGACCGGCGACGTGACCCAGATCGACCTTCCGCGCGAGCAGGCCTCCGGCCTGATCCATGTCCAGGACATCCTCGGCTCGATCGACGGGATCGCCTTCATCCGCTTCGGGCACGAAGACGTCGTCCGGCACCGGCTCGTCCAGCGGATCGTGGAGGCCTACAAGCTCCACGCCGATGAGACGGGCACGCAGCGGCGCCGGTAGCGATGGTCGCGGTCGAGGTCGAGAATCGGAGCGGGGTGGAGGTCGAGGAGGACGCAGCAGTTGCCCTTGCCCGGCGCGTCCTCGCGGAGGAGGGGGTCGAGGAGGGAGAGCTCGGCCTTCATTTCGTGGGGCCCGAGGAGATGCGCACGCTGAAGGGCGAGCACCTCGGCGTGGACGAGGTCACCGACGTGCTCTCGTTCCCGATCGACGCGCGGCAGGCGCTCGATCCCGCCGTCCCGCGCCAGCTCGGCGACGCGGTCCTCTGCCCTCAGGTGGTCGGCGAGGCCTGGCGCGGCCCGCTCGTGCACGGGCTTCTGCACCTGCTCGGCTACGACCACGGCTCGGAGATGGAGCAGCACGAGGCTCGATGGAGCGGATGACGCGCCGCAGGGCCCAGACCCTGCTCGAGAGCTTCAACTTCGCGTTCGAGGGGATCATCCACGTGCTCCGCACGCAGCGGAACATGCGCATCCACTTCCTCGCGGCGGTGGTCGTCCTGGTCGCGGCGCTCTCGATGGGCGTCACCAAGATGGAGCTGATCGCACTGCTGCTCGCGATCGCGTTCGTCTTCATCACCGAGATGATCAACTCGGCCCTCGAGCAGGCGATCGACGTCGCGACGACCTCGTTCGACCCGCTCGCGAAGCTGGCCAAGGACATCGCCGCGGGCGCCGTCCTGATCGCGACCATCAACGCGATCGCGGTCGGCTATCTCGTCTTCTCCGGACAGGTCTCCGACAGCAGCTCGCGCCTCCTGGACCGGCTCCGCCACGCGCCGGCCGAGGTGACGGTGATCGCGCTCGTTGTGACGATCATCGTCGTGATAGCGGCGAAGGCGTACACCGGCAGAGGCAGGCCTCTTCGCGGCGGACTTCCGTCCGGGCACGCGGCGGTCGCGTTCGCCGCCTGGATGGCCGCGACGCTGATCGTCGGCGAGGCCCACCGCTTCCTGATCTCGTCGCTGTGTTTCATCATGGCCCTGCTCGTGGCACAGACGAGGGTTGAATCCGGCATCCACTCCGCTCTCGAGGTCACGTACGGCGCCGTCCTCGGGGCATTGATCACGCTGGCCGTGTTCCAGCTCTTCGCGTGAGCGGCGAACGGCTCTACGAGCGGGCCGTCGCGGTGGCCGAGCGCGCGTACGCGCCGTACTCGAACTACCTCGTCGGCGCTGCCGTGCTGGCCCGCGACGGCCGCGTGTTCGAGGGCGTGAACGTCGAGAACGCGGCGTACCCGCTCGGCATCTGTGCCGAGAAGGCTGCCGTCTCGCGCGCGGTCGTCGAGGGCTGCCGCCCGGGCGACCTCGAGGCGATCGGCATCACGGCGTCTCCGTGCGGTGGGTGCCGGCAGTGGCTGTACGAGTTTCGGCTCGACCGGGTCACGTTCCGGAACCGCGACGGGGAGATCGTCACCTACACGCCGGCCGAGCTCCTCCCGGAGACGTGGCAGCTGGACTGAATCGAAGCCCGCGCCGCCGCGCGGCCGGGCTCGAGAAGTCACACAATCGGCACCGCTCCGTCACACCTGCGTGCGCGATTGGCGGGTACGCTCGCTCTCGAGGGAGGCGGGCTGAGAACCCCACCCAGGGTGGGGGTGTGGGGGCTTCGTGAGAAGCGGCTTCGTCGCGGTGGCCGGGCGGCCGAACGTGGGGAAGTCGACGCTCGTCAACGCGCTCTGCGGCGGGAAGGTGGCGATCGTCTCCGACAAGCCGCAGACCACGCGCCGGCGCATCGTCGCGATCGCGAACGGCGACGACTACCAGCTCGCCCTGACCGACCTGCCCGGGTTCCAGCGCCCTCGCGACCCGCTCACCGAGCGCATGCAGCGCACGGTCGACCGAGCACTCGACGACGTCGACGCGATCCTGTTCGTCCTTTCGGCCCGGGAGCGGATCGGCGCCGGCGACCGCTTCATCGCGCAAAAGGTCTTCGGCCTCGGCGTCCCCGTGGTGATCGCGCTGAACAAGGTCGACCGCCTCAAGCCCGGGCACATCGCCGAGCAGATGCAGAACGCGGCGCGCCTCGGTGACTTCCACTCGCTGCACCCGGTCAGCGCGGTGACCCGTGACGGGATCCCCGAGCTGCTCGCCGACCTCGTCGGGCTGCTCCCGGAAGGGCCGGCGTACTACCCGCTCGACCAGCGCACCGACCAGCCTCTCGAGCTCCAGGTCGCGGAGCTCGTCCGCGAGAAGGTCCTCCAGCTCACGCGCGAGGAGGTTCCGCACGCGATCTCGGTTGTGGTCGACGAGGTGATCGACAAGAGGATTGACGCCACGATCTACGTCGAGACCGAGTCGCAGAAGCAGATCGTGGTCGGGAAGCGCGGCTCGGTCGTGAAGCAGGTGGGGACGCGCGCCCGCCCGGAGATCGAGCTCCTGCTCGGGCACCAGGTCTTCCTCGATCTGAACGTGAAGACCAGGCCGAGGTGGCGGCGCGACGAAGCGATGCTCGAGCGCCTGGGGATCTAGCCCCCCGGGCGTCGACCGCACCGGGGCTACACTCCGCACATGGCGCAGGCACCCGCCCTGCCGGCCGGTTTCGAGCTTCCGCTGGAGCCGAGACTGCCGCGGATCGGCTCGATCGACCAGGTCGCGCTCGAGGAGCGTGCGGCGACGCTCGCCAAGCGCTCGATCAAGCGCGAGTCGAAGGTCTTCGCGCTCGAGCTTGCCGTCCGCATGACCGACCTGACGACGCTCGAGGGGGCCGACACGCCCGGCAAGGTCGCGGCGCTCGCCTCGAAGGCCGTGCGCCCGGATCCGTCCGATGCGAGCGTGCCGTCGGTCGCCGCGCTGTGCGTCTACCCGAACCTCGTCCCTACCGCCGTCGAGCGGCTCGACGGAAGCGGCGTCAAGGTCGCGTCGGTCGCGACCGCCTTTCCGTCGGGCCAGTCGCCGCTCGAGGGAAAGCTCGAGGAAGTGCGCTGGGTCGTCGAGCAGGGCGCGGACGAGGTCGACATGGTGATCGATCGCGGCGCCTTCCTCGCCGGCCGCTACGCCAAGGTCTACGACGAGATCGTGCGTGTGAAGGAAGCCTCGGGGGATGCGCATCTCAAGGTCATCCTCGAGACGGGCGAGCTGGGCACGTACGACAACGTCCGCCGCGCCTCGCTGCTCGCGATGGCCGCCGGTGCCGACTTCATCAAGACCTCTACCGGGAAGCTCCCGTCGGCGGCGACGCTGCCGGTCGCGCTCGTGATGCTGGAGGCGATCCGCGACGTGTACGAGGAGACCGGCCGCCGCGTCGGCTTCAAGCCCGCCGGCGGGATCCGCGCGTCCAAGCAGGCCGTTCAGCACCTGGTGCTCGTGCACGAGACCCTCGGCGTGGACTGGTTGACGCCGGACCTGTACCGCTTCGGCGCCTCGTCGCTCCTGAACGACATCCTGATGCAGCTGCGAAAGGAAAAGACGGGCCTCTACCAGAGCCCGGACTACTTCACGATTGACTGAGCTCGAGCGAAAGCAGGACCGGGCGCCGATTCCGTCCGGCTGGGAGTACGCGACCGCTCCGGAGTCGCGCGAGATCGTCACCCTCCGCGAGCGGTACGGGCATTTCGTCGGCGGCGAGTGGCTGGAGCCGAAGGAGACGTACACGACCATCGACCCCGCCAGCGAGGAGCCGCTCGCCGAGATCGGGCAGGCGACCGAGCATGAGGTCGGGCTCGCCGTGCGGGCCGCGCGCGAGGCGTACGAGAACGGCTGGTCGGCGCTGCCGGGGTCGGAGCGGGCGAAGTACCTCTTCCGGATCGCGCGGATCATCCAGGAGCGCGCGCGCGAGTTCGCCGTGCTCGAATCGCTGAACGGCGGCAAGCCGATCCGCGAGTCGCGCGACGTCGACCTCCCGCTCTCGGCGGCGCACTTCTTCTACTACGCGGGCTGGGCGGACAAGCTCGAGTACGCGTTCCCGAACCGGAAGCCGAGGTCGCTCGGGGTCGCCGGCCAGATCATCCCGTGGAACTTCCCGCTGCTGATGCTCGCCTGGAAGATCGCGCCGGCGCTCGCGGCCGGGAACACGGTCGTGCTCAAGCCGGCCGAGACGACCCCGCTGACGGCGCTCCTGTTCTGCGACGTCCTGCGCCAGGCGGAGCTGCCAGCGGGCGTGGTCAACATCGTCACCGGAGACGGGCGAGCGGGCGCCGCCCTCGTCGCGGCGGACGTCGAGAAGGTCGCGTTCACCGGCTCCACCGAGGTCGGCAAGGCGATCCAGCGCGAGCTCGCCGGCACCGACAAGAGGCTGACGCTCGAGCTCGGCGGCAAGGCGGCGAACGTGATCTTCGACGACGCCGCGCTCGACCAGGCGGTCGAGGGGATCGTCAACGGGATCTACTTCAACCAGGGCCACGTCTGCTGCGCGGGCTCTCGGCTGCTGGTGCAGGAGTCGATCTACGAGCCCGTCATCTCGAAGCTCAAGCGGCGGCTCCAGACCCTGCGCGTCGGCGACCCGCTCGACAAGAACACCGACGTCGGCGCGATCAACTCGCGGGCGCAGCTCGAGAAGATCCAGGAGCTCGTCGCGAGCGGGGAGGAGGAGGGCGCCGAGATCTACCAGCCGCCCTGCCGCCTCCCGGAGAAGGGCTACTGGTTCGTGCCGACGGTCTTCACGGACGTCGCACAGAGCTACCGGATCGCGCAGGAGGAGATCTTCGGGCCGGTGCTCTCGGTGCTGACCTTCCGCACTCCCGACGAAGCGGTCGAGAAGGCGAACAACACGCCCTACGGCCTCTCCGCCGGCGTGTGGACCGAGAAGGGCTCGCGGATCCTCTCGATGGCGCAGCGTCTCCGGGCCGGGGTGATCTGGGCGAACACGTACAACCGCTTCGACCCGGCCTCGCCGTTCGGCGGCTACAAGGAGTCCGGCTTCGGCCGCGAGGGCGGCCTGCACGGGCTCGAGCCCTATCTCGACTTCGAATGACGAGGCTCCCCATCAGGAAGACGTACAAGCTCTTCATAGGGGGCGCGTTCCCGCGCTCGGAGTCGGGGCGGACGTACGAGGCCGAGGGGCAGAACGTGGCGCGTGCCTCGCGGAAGGACGTGCGCGACGCGGTTCGCGCCGCCCGGGGAGCCTTCCCGAAATGGGCCGCGGCGACCGCCTACAACCGCGGCCAGGTGCTGTACCGGATCGCCGAGATGATGGAGGCGCGCCGCGCCGAGCTGGCCGAGCTCTGCTCGGGGCCGAAGGAGGTCGAACGTTCGACCGACCGCGTCGTCTGGTACGCGGGCTGGGCGGACAAGCTGGCGCAGGTCCTCGGCTCGTCCAACCCGGTCGCAGGCCCGTACTTCAACTTCACCGTCCCGGAGCCCACGGGCGTCGTCGGGATCCTTGCGCCGGCCGAGCCTGCGCTGGCCGGCCTCGTCTCGCGGTTGGCGCCCGCGATCGTCGGCGGCAACGCGGTCGTGATCGCCGCCTCGGAGGCGCACCCGCTCGCGGCGATCGAGCTGGCCGAGGTGCTCGCGACCGCCGACGTCCCCGGCGGCGTGGTCAACATCCTCACCGGCCGGCGGGAGGAGCTGGCGCCGGTGCTCGCCGGCCACATGGACGTGAACGCCCTCGACGTCTCGGGGGCCGACGGCGAGGTGGCGGAGCTGCAGCGGCTCGCGGCCGAGAACGTCAAGCGCCTTGTCCGCGGGGCCCCCGACGACCAGAGCCCCTGGGAGATCGCCGGCTTCCTCGAGCTGAAGACCGTGTGGCACCCGATCGGCGTTTGAGTAGGCCGCTCCCGCCGTTTGTCGCAGGTTCCCCTGTTTAAGGCGCACCCAGCCTCCTCCCCGAGGCGAGCGTATCGACGAAAGGCGCATGCGTCTGTTACAGCTTTGCGCCAGAATTGCGACCAGTGACCGGGGCCCGCCGCTTCAGCCAAGCGATCTCGGAGGGCGACGGGATCTCGGTCGTCGCCCAGGTCGACGGCCCCGTCGCCGCGCAGCGGGCCGAGGCCGACGGCGCGGAAGGGGTACTCGTGCACAGCGGGCTCGCGACCGAGCTCGGGCCCATCAGCGAGGCGATCTCGGTGCCGGTCCTCTACTACTGGAACGGCGAGGAGGCGGACCGGCTCCTGGGCGCCGACGCGTGCGTGGTCGACCTGGCGACATCGTCCGGCGAAGGCGACTCCCAGGCGGTCGTGGAGCAGGCCCACGCCGAGCTCGACGACCACTTCGAGCTGGCGCTCCGCGTCGAGGACGAGGAGCAGCTCGAGAACGCGCTCGAGACCTTCGATCCCGAGCTCCTCGTCCTCGCCGGCAAGGACGAGCAAGCGCTGGAGGGCGTGCTCGACCTCCTGCCGGACGTCCCTGCGGGCAAGCTCGCGATCGCGGACGTGCCGACGGTGACGAGAGAGGACATCGCCGAGCTCGAGCGGGCAGGGGTCGACGCGGTGATCGTGCGCGCCGCGGACATCGCCGGGCTGGTCGGCGAGCCGCCGCCCGAGGTCTGAGACGCAGGACAAGCCTGCCGAGAGCACCTGGGGCGGACCGCGTGTAGCCCTGGCGGCGATCCTCGTGGGCGCGGCGGCGCTCCGAATCGTCGGGATCGCCTACGGACGCCCCTATCCGCTCTTCAGCCCGGACGAGCAGAGCATCGTCCCACGGGCGTGGCACATGGTCCACGGCGGCGGGCTCGACCCACACTGGTTCGACTACCCAAGCCTCCTCATGTACCTGCTCGCGCCGTTCCAGGTCTTCGCGGACACCCCCTCGTACGTCACCGCTCGGGTCGTCGTGCTCGTCCTCGCGCTCGGCGCGATCGCGGCGTCCTGGTGGCTCGGGAGCCGCGCATACGGCGGCCTCGCGGGAGCGGTCGCCGCCGTTCTGGTCGCCGTGGAGACGACCTCCGTCGCCTACTCGCGCATGGCCGTGACCGACATCCCGCTCATGCTGGGCGTGGCCGCGACGCTAGCGCTGCTCGTCAGCGGCCGGATCGAGCTCGCAGGGCTCGTCGCCGGGCTCGCGACGAGCGCCAAGTACCCCGGGGTGCTCCTGCTCGTCCCGCTGGTCGTCGCCGGCTTCCGGCAGCCGCGCCGCCTCGTGGTCGGCCTCCTGCTCTCGGCCGCGGCGTTCTGCGCGACGAGCCCGTTCTTCATCGCGCACCTCGGGAGCGCCGTCCCCCGCGCCTACCGGGTGCAGAGGCTCGCCAACCAAGGCTGGCTGGGCTTCGAGCACGACCACATCGCGCCGATCGCGTTTACGGAACGGCTCTGGCACGGGCTCGGGCCGGCCCTGATCATCTGCGCCGCCGGGGTCGTGGTCGCGATCGTCCGGCGCGAGCGGGCGGACCTGATCCTCCTTTCGTTCGTCGTGGTCTACTCGATCGATATCTGCACGCTCGGCTCCCACTTCGACCGCTACATCCTCCCGCTGCTCCCGCCGCTCGGAGCGCTCGCCGGCCGCATGCGCGGGCTGGCTCCCGTGACCCTCCTGCTGCTGGTCGTTCCGCTCACGTGGTCGATCCGCGACGCCGGGCGCCTGACGAAGACGGACACCCGGGTCGTCGCCCACAGCTGGGTCGAGCACCACTTGCCGCACGGAACGAGCATCGCCGTCGACCCGTCGCTGACGCCGTTCTCAGGCTTCCGCGTCCTGAAGCTGCGCCTGCCTCTCCCGAGCGAGTCGCGGGCCGACCCGAACCGCGACCTCCTCCAGCTCCGCGATCACGGCGTCCGCTACGTGATCGCTACCGGCGCGATCGCCGACCGCGTGCTCGCCGCACGTGACCACTACCCCAAGGAAGCCGCCTTCTACGACGACCTGTCGACCCTCACCAAACGGGTCCGCTACGTCCACGCCGACGGGCTCAACGGCCCCTGGGTCGCCGTCTACGAGCTCTAGTCGCGCTGGTTCTGAGAGCGCAGTCCGGTCGACCGGTCATTTCCGACGGACGCACGGGCACAGCCCGCGCGCCCTGAGGTCGGCATCGCAAGCGACGCCTCAGCCGAAAAAGGCCCGCGCGACCTCGTACCAATCCTCGGGGACCGTCTTCAGCTCGGCGGTCGCCTCCGCGAGCGAGACGTCCGCGATCGCGTCGCCGTGCAGCGCGGCCATCCTGCCGAAGCGGCCCTCGTGGACGAGGTCGGCGGCCTTGAGCCCGAAGCGAGTCGCCAGCACGCGGTCGCGCGGGGTGGGGGAGCCGCCGCGCTGCACGTGGCCGAGCACGGTCACGCGCGTCTCGTAGCCGGTGCGCTCCTCGATCTCGCTCGCGAGCCGGGCGCCGACACCGCGCTCGGACAGCCGCACGTGCCCGAACTCGTCGACCTCGCCGCCGCCGGCCGCCCCTTCGAGCTCGTAGCCCTCGCTGACGACGACGATCGAGAAGTCCTTGCCCCGCTCGTGGCGATGCTGGATGTCGGCGCACGCTTCCTCCACCGAGATCGGATGCTCCGGGATCAGGATCACGTCGGCTCCGCCGGCGATGCCGCTCATGACCGCGATCCAGCCGGTGTGGCGGCCCATCACCTCGACCACCATCACGCGGTTGTGCGACTCGGCTGTGGTGTGCAGGCGGTCGATCGCCTCCGTGCAGATGAAGACCGCGGTGTCGAAGCCGAACGTGTAGTCGGTTGCGGAGAGATCGTTGTCGATCGTCTTCGGCACCCCGACCACCGGGAAGTCGTGCTCGGAGTGGAGGCGCGCCGCGACGCCGAGCGTGTCCTCGCCGCCGATCGCGACGAGAGCGTCGAGCTCCGCAACGCGGAAGTTCTCGAGCACCGCGTCCACCCCGCCGTCGAGCTTGTAGGGGTTCGTGCGTGAGGTCCCGATGATCGTGCCGCCTCGCGGGAGCAGGCCGGAGACCTCACGGGACCCGAGCGGCTCGAATATCCCGTCCACGAGTCCTCGCCAGCCGGCCCGGACGCCCACCACCGCGTGCCCCCGCGAGACCGAGCGCCGGGCGACGGCCCGGATGACCGCGTTGAGCCCGGGGCAGTCGCCTCCACCGGTCAGCACGCCGACCTTCATGCCGCCATCCTACGAGCGCGCCCCGGCCGCGAAGTGCCGAAGGTGGGAGTCGAACCCACACGGGGCTTGCACCCCACTGGATTTTGAGTCCAGCGCGTCTGCCAGTTCCGCCACTTCGGCCCGCATCAAGAGTAACGCGGGAGGCGGTGCCAGCCTCAGGGCCGGCTCTCGGGTGAGACGGAGGGGGCTCATGGGGGGACCATGGGTTCCCCCATGCTCTCCAGCGCGTCCGCCAGTTCCGCCACTTCGGCCAGGTAGGAAGAGTAGCTTCGTCCGGCGCCGTCACCTGCCCGGGCTCTTCCGAGTTGAAAGCGCGAAGGGATGCGCCATACTTGCGGCCGGAAGCCGGGGCACTGGCCGACCGGTTGGTGTTTCGGAGACGCGAGGACAGCGATGGAGGAGGAAGAGTGAAGAAACGAATGATGGTGGGGCTGCTCCTCGCCGCCGTCAGCGTGCTGGCGCTCGTGGCAGCCGGGTGTGGTGGCAGCAGCAAGAGCAGCTCGAGCACTGGCGGCGGAACGAGCGCCGGAGTCAAGGCGCTGCCCGCGGCGAACTGCGATCCGATCCAGTACAAGGGCTCGGGCACGGCCGACTACCTGATCGCGTCGGATCTGCCCCTGATCGGCAGCTCGCGCACCCAGACCGTGCAGATGAGCCAGGCGATCACCTATGCGCTGCAGCAGCAGGACTGGAAGGCCGGCAGCTACAAGATCGCGTACCAGTCGTGCAACGACGCGTCGGCGCAGCTCGCGAAATGGGATATCACCAAGTGCAACGCGAACGCGCACGCCTACGTCGGGAACAAGAGCTTGCTGGGCGTGATCGGGACCTTCAACTCCGGTTGTGCCGCGGTCATCATCCCGGTGCTGAACCAGGCTCCGGGCGGCGGGATGCTGCTCTTCTCGCCCGCGAACACGTACGGCTGCCTGACCGAGCAGTGCACGGGCGGCGAGCCGCAGAAGTACTACCCGTCGGGCAAGCGCACGTACGCGCGCGTTGCACCGAGCGATCCGAACCAGGCCGGCGTCCAGGCGAAGCTGATGAAGGACGCGGGCGTCAAGACGCTCTACATCCTGAACGACAAGGAGGCCTACGGGCTCGGGATCGCCAAGAACGTCAGAGGCGCAGCGGCCTCGGCCGGGATCAAGGTCGTCGGCTTCTCCGCCTACGATCCGAAGGCGCCGAACTTCCAGGCCACCTTCACGAAGATCAAGAACACGAATCCCGACGCGATCTTCATCGGCGGCCTCGTCGACGAGAACAGCGGCCAGCTGATCAACGACAAGGTCTCGATCCTCGGGCCGAACACGACCAAGCCGAAGAGTGCGGGCGGCGGCGTGATGCTGTTCCTGCCGGACGGCTTCACGACGACCGCGGTGTTCGACAAGTCGCAGGGGGGAACGGCGAACGCCAACGGCGCGTACTTCACCGCCCCCGGGGCCAGCCTCAACAACTACAAGGGTGCCGCGCTGACGTTCATCGACGGCTTCAAGAAGGCGTACAACATCAAGAGCGTCCAGCCCTACGCGATTCTCGCCGGGCAGGCCGCGCAAGTCCTGCTCGACGCGATCGAGAAGTCCGACGGGAGCCGTGCGGCAGTGATCAAGAACGTGTTCGACACGCACGTGACCAACGGCTTGATCGGGAGCTTCTCGTTCAACCAGAACGGCGATATCACCGGGGCCACGGGCGCGGCCCTCGACTACACGATCTACGTCGGCAAGAACAACCTCCTGTCGACCGTGAGCACGACGGTGCCGGTCACGAGCCTCGTCCAGGCGGCGAGGAAGGCGGGCGCCACCGCCAGCCACTAGTCGTACATCGATCATCGGAGGAGGGGCAATTCGCCCCTCCTCCTACTTCTTCGGGATCCCGAGATCGCTGTAGAAGCCCACACCGAGCGGCGACCGAGTTTCGACCGCGCCGCAGTCCTCCCGGCCCTGGGGGTCGTCTTCATCGGGCTGATCGTGCTCTGGCTCGCGGTCAACCTGTGGAAGACGCCCGTCGACTTCTTCAACGTCTTCCTGATCGGGCTCACCATCGGCTGCGTCTACGCGCTGGTCGCGCTCGGGTACACGCTCGTCTACGGCATCCTCCAGCTGATCAACTTCGCCCACGGTGACGTGTTCGCCCTGAGCGGGCTCTTCGCGACCACGATCATCACCTCGCTCCTCGGCCTGACCGCCGCGACCTCGGCCATCGGGATCGTCGGGGGCCTCGCCCTGACGTTCCTGGTCGCGATGGTCTTCGGGGCGGGCATCAACGCCGGCATCGAGTTCGTCGCATATCGCAGGCTGCGCAACGCGCCGCGGCTGTCGGTCCTGATCACCGCGGTCGGGATGTCGTTCATCCTCCAGAACGTCGGCCAGGCCTTCTACGGCCCGAACTACATCAGCGTGGACAAGCTCGTCCCGGACACGCACGTCTTCAACTTCAGAGGCGTCCACTACGAGTGGGACTCGCTGTTCGTGATCCTGATGACGATCCCGGTGCTCGCGCTGCTCACCTGGCTCGTGGGCTCGACGCGCCAGGGCAAGGCAATGCGAGCCACCTCGCAGGATCCGCAGGCCGCGGCCATCATGGGCATCGACGTCAACCGGACGATCACGTTCACCTTCGCGCTCGCCGGTGCGCTCGCGGGCATCGGCGCGACCCTCTACCTGATCGAGTTCAACATCCGCTACGACACGGGGTTCACGCTCGGCCTGATCGCCTTCACTGCCGCCGTAGTGGGCGGAATCGGCAACCTGCCCGGAGCCGTTCTCGGCGGGGTCCTGATCGGGCTGATCCAGGCCTTCAACGAGGGTCTCTCGTGGCAGGCGCCCGGCGGTGACTGGACGCGCTCGATGGTCTTCGCGATTCTGATCCTGATCCTCGTGTTCCGGCCCGAGGGCCTGCTCGGGGAACGCACACCAGAGGGGGCGTAGTGGGGGTCGCCGCGCGCCTCGACCAGGCCCGGGACTCGGTCTCGAGCGGGTGGAAGCGGATCCCGGAGCGCCCGAGGCGCTACATCCCGGTGCTGATCGTGCTGGCGATTGTGATTCCGTACCCGTGGTACTGGACGAGCCTTCCGGCGAACCACTCGTGGGAGGTCTGGCTCCAGTTCTCGAGCCCGCACGACGCGGTCACGATCCTGACGTTCGTGATCATGGCGGTCGGCCTGAACATCGTGGTCGGCTACGCGGGGCTGCTCGACCTCGGCTACGTCGCGTTCTACGCGCTCGGCGCGTACACCGCGGCGTGGCTGGCGTCGGGCCAGTTCCAGCAGGTGAACTGGCATTTCGGCGCGATCGGGATCTCGCCGGACGCCCGGGGGATCCACATCTCGATCTGGCTCGCGTTCCTCGCCGCCGCGATCGTGACCGCGGTCGGCGGGATCATCATCGGGCTCCCGACGCTCAGGCTCCGCGGGGACTACCTCGCGATCGTGACGCTCGGCTTCGGCGAGATCATCCCGCAGTTCGTCCGCAACGCGGACGACCTGCACGGCTTCGACCTCAGCCACGGGACGTTCGGGATCAGCCCGATCGACTCGCCGGGGTTCGGGAACACGCTGCACGACAAGCTCGGATTGCCGGCGAGCTACCAGCAGGCGTACAACGCCGACAAGCTCTTCTTCTGGACGGCGATCGCGCTCCTGCTCCTGACCGTCTTCTGCTCCGTCCGCCTGCGGGACTCCCGTCTCGGGCGGGCCTGGATCGCGATCCGCGAGGACGAGACCGCGGCCGCCGCGATGGGCATCCCGCTGATGCGCACGAAGACGTGGGCGTACGCGATGGGCGCCTTCTTCGGCGGGCTGGCCGGCGCCTACCTGGCGAGCTTCAACTCGGGCGCCTTCCCGAGCCAGTTCGACTTCAACATCTCCGTCTTCCTGCTCTGCATGGTCGTCCTCGGCGGGATGGGGAGCATCTGGGGAGTGATCGTCGCGGGCACGCTGCTTGCCTGGTTGAACGTGGCGGGGCTCGCCAACATCGGCGCCTGGCTGAACGCGAACGTCTTCCCCAGCTCGCATCAGATCGACGTGCCGAAGTACGAGTTCGGGATCTACGGGGTGATCATTGTCCTGATGATGCTCTTCCGGCCGACGGGCCTGATCCCGGAGCAGAGGCGCAAGCGCGAGATCGAGGAGGGCGGGCACGACGAGTCGCTGTACGAGATGCGCGGCGCCGACGAGCCCGGCGCAGGCGAGAGGGCCTAGTGCCCCATCCAGCAATACATGCCGGCTTCTGGCCCGCGATCACGCGGCGCCAGAGCCCACCCTTGCACTTGGCAAGGCAGTCCAGCCTTGCCGCAGGCAAGCGCGCACTCTGGCTTGGTGCTCGCGACCCAGAAGCTCGACGGCATTACTGGACGGGGCACAGATGAGCGAGCCCGCGACCCCGGTGAACGGCGACCTGCTCGTCGCCAGGGCCCTCCGCAAGGAGTTCGGCGGCCTCCTCGCGATCAACGACCTCGACTTCACGATCCCGCGGCTGTCGATCGTGAGCCTGATCGGCCCGAACGGGGCCGGGAAGACGACCTTCTTCAACACGCTCACGGGGCTCTACAAGGCGACGTCCGGGCGGATCCTCTTCGACGGCGCTGACGTCACCAACAAGCCCCCACACGCGATCGTGAAGGCCGGCGTCGGGCGCACGTTCCAGAACATCCGCCTCTTCCCGCAGATGACGGCGCTCGAGAACGTCCTCGTCGGCATGCACTCGCGGATGAAGGGGAGGATCCTCGGCTCGATCTTCCTGACCCCGAAGGTGCGGCGCGAGGAGCGCGAGGCGCGCGAGAAGGCGCGGGAGCTGATCCGGACGGCCGGGCTCGGGAACGTCGACGACGAGCTCGCCGAGAGCCTCTCCTACGGCGACCAGCGACGGCTCGAGGTCGCGCGTGCCCTCGCCACCGAGCCGAAGCTCCTGCTCCTGGACGAGCCGACGGCCGGGATGAACCCGCAGGAGACCGCGGTCTTCATCGACTTCGTCTCGGAGCTGCGCGAGCACCGGCCGCTCGCGATCCTGTTGATCGAGCACGACATGAGGGTCGTGATGGGCGTCTCCGAGCGGGTGACCGTGCTCGACTACGGGGAGAAGATCGCGGAGGGGACGCCGAAGGAGATCCAGGAGGACCCGCGCGTGATCGAGGCGTACCTCGGCAAGGAGGCGACCGCGTGAGCCAGGCCGTCGACGGCGGCGGCGAGGTGCTCCTCCAGCTCGAGGACGTCCACACGTTCTACGGACGGATCGAGGCGCTGAAGGGGATCTCGCTCGAGGTGCGCGAGGGGGAGATCGTGACGCTGATCGGCGCGAACGGCGCCGGCAAGTCGACCACGCTCCGATCGATCAGCGGGCTCAACCAGCCGCGGAAGGGCACGATCGTCTTCCAGGGCAAGAACATCACGCGCCGCGCGCCGCACGAGATCGTCGAGCTGGGCATCTCGCAGTCGCCCGAGGGCAGGCGCCTCTTCCCGCGCATGAGCGTGCTCGAGAACCTCGAGATGGGCGCGTTCCAGCGCAAGAACCGCACCGAGATCCGCGAGGACATCGAGCGCGTCTACTCGCTCTTCCCGCGCCTCGCCGAGCGCAAGAACCAGAAGGGCGGCACGCTCTCTGGCGGCGAGCAGCAGATGTGCGCGATGGGGCGGGCGCTGATGGCGCGGCCGAAGCTGCTGATGCTGGACGAGCCGTCGCTCGGCCTGGCCCCGATCTTCGTCGAGAAGATCTTCGAGATCATCGGCGAGATCAACGAGCAGGGGACGACCGTCCTGCTCGTCGAGCAGAACGCGCTGATGGCCCTCGACGCGTCCCGCCGCGGCTACGTGCTCGAGACCGGCCGCGTCGTGCTGACGGACGACGCAAAGCGCCTCCGCGAGAACGAGCAGGTCAAGAAGACGTACCTCGGCGTGAGCTAGGGCACGCGTTTAGGATTCCCAGTTCACGAAGGTCGGGGCTCGCACCCGGCTCCCCAGCAGCGGAAAGGATCGAACATGCGCCGTTTGAAGATCTCTCTCCTCGGGGGCTTGGTGCTCGTCTCCGTGGTCGCCGTTCTCGCAGCGGGCTGCGGCGGTAGCAGCAAGAAGAGCTCGACTACGACCACAGCGACCACGACCTCCGCCACCGGCGCCGATGCGACAGTCGCCGCACAGGTCCCGAGCAAGTACAAGTCGAAGACGCTCAAGGTCGCTGCCGACGCGACCTACGCGCCGAACGAGTTCATCGCCTCGAACGGCCACACGGTCGTAGGGATGGACCCCGACCTCGCCAAGGCGCTCGCAACGGTCATGGGGATCAAGGTCGCCGTGGTCAACGCGAGCTTCGACGCCATCATCCCGGGGCTTGCCTCCGGCAAGTACGACCTCGGCATGTCCTCCTTCACTGACACCAAGGAGCGGCAGAAGACCGTCGACTTCGTGACCTACTTCTCGGCCGGCACCTCGTTCTACGTCAAGGCACAGGGAGGGCCGACCATCAACACGCTCGCCGACCTCTGCGGCCACTCGGTCGGGGTCGAGCGAGGGACGACCCAGGCCGACGACGCGACCGCCCAGAACGCGAAGTGCAAGGCTGCCGGCAAGCCCGGCGTCAAGGTCTCGGTCTATCCGGATCAGAACGCGGCGAACCTCTCCATCTCCAGCGGCCGCGCCCAGGTCGGGATGGCCGACTCGCCGGTCGCCGCCTACATCGTCAAGCAGTCCAACGGTCAGTTCAAGCTGACAGGCACGTCGTACAACACGGCCCCGTACGGGATCGCGATCCCAAAGGGGAGCGGCCTCGACAAGCCGATCCTCAGCGCGCTGAAGGTCCTGATGTCGAACGGCACATACACGACGATCCTGACCAAGTGGGGCGTCCAGAAGGGTGCGATAACGAATCCGAAGATCAACGGCGCGATCAGCTAGGCGCTGCAGGTCATAGGGCTCGATGGCGACCAGCGAGACCGCCGAACCGATCGGGCCCGACGAGATCAAGGCGATCCCCGTCCGTCATCCGGGCCGTTGGGTCGCGGCGGCGATCATCATCGTCCTCGGTGCGGCGCTCGCGAAGTCGATAGCGACGAACCCGCGCTTCGAGTGGGGGGTCGTCCGCCACTACTTCACATCGGATCAGGTCCTTCGCGGTCTCGTCGTCACGCTCGAGCTGACCGCTCTCTCGATGGCGATTGGGATCGCGATCGGGATCGTGCTCGCGGTCATGCGCCTGTCGCCAAATCCCCTCGTCACCGGCGCTAGTTGGATCTACATCTGGTTGTTCCGAGGAACGCCGGTGCTGGTGCAGATCCTCTTCTGGGGCTTCGTCTCCGCGTTGTACCCACAATTCTCCATCGGGATCCCGTTTGGCCCGCAGTTCGTCCATTTCAGCGCGAACTCGCTCATCACGCCGTTCGTGGCCGGTATGCTCGCTCTCGGGCTGAACGAAGGGGCCTACATGGCCGAGATCGTGCGAGCGGGAATCATCTCGGTGGACGAGGGCCAGACCGAGGCGGCGCAGAGCCTGGGGATGACCCGCTTGCAGACGATCCGGCGAATTGTCCTCCCGCAGGCGATGCGGGTGATCATCCCGCCGACCGGCAACGAGACCATCTCGATGCTGAAGACGACGTCTCTCGTCAGTGTCATCGCCGTGACGGAGCTCCTCTACTCGGTCGAGCTGATCTACGCGCGCACCTACCAGACGATCCCGCTTCTGATCGTGGCGAGCATCTGGTACCTGATCGTCACGAGCATCCTCTCGTTCGGGCAGTACTACCTCGAGCGCTACTACGGCCGCGGCTCGACCCGCGAGCTGCCCGAGACGCCGTTTCAGCGGCTCCGCCGCAACCTCCTCACGTTCCGGCGATCGACCGAAGAGGTCTCGGAGGCCTCCGGGGAGCGGCGATGAGCGGCCCGATGGTGAAGGCGGAACGCGTGCACAAGCACTTCGGCCGTCTGCACGTCCTGAAGGGCGTCTCTCTCGAGGTGGAGCCCGGTGAGGTCGTGTGCATGATCGGACCCTCCGGCTCGGGCAAGTCGACCTTCCTCCGCTGTATCAACCACCTCGAGAAGATCGACTCAGGCCGGCTCTGGGTCGACGGCGACCTGGTCGGTTACCACCAGGTTGGAGACAAGATCTACGAGCAGCGCGACGCGGAGGTCTGCCGGGACCGCTCGGAGATAGGGATGGTCTTTCAGCGGTTCAATCTCTTCGGGCACATGACGGCGCTCGAGAACGTCGTCGAGGCGCCGGTCCACGTCAAGAAGGTGCCCAAAAAGGAGGCAGTCGCGCAGGCCAAGGTCCTTCTCGATCTGGTGGGACTCGGGGACAAGCTCGACGGCTACCCGGCGCAGCTCTCCGGCGGGCAGCAGCAGCGTGTGGCGATCGCACGGGCGCTGGCGATGAGCCCGAAGCTGATGCTCTTCGACGAGCCCACGTCGGCGCTCGACCCGGAGCTCGTCGGTGAGGTGCTCGACGTGATGAAGAAGCTGGCGTTCGACTTGACGACGATGATCGTCGTCACTCACGAGATGGGATTCGCCCGCGAGGCCGCTGACCGCGTGCTGATGCTGGACGACGGGCGGATCATCGAAGAGGGCACGCCGGAGCACTTTTTCCAGTCTCCGCGCGAAGAGCGCACGAAGCAGTTCCTCTCGGCGATCCTCTAGCGCGACACCTGCAGCGGGAAGTAGGGCGGCGAGAGGAGGTAGCCGATTCGCGCCTGGCCGTCGGCGCGGCCGTGGGCCAGCTCGAGGGCGGCTCCGAGGCCGCCTGCGGGGACGAAACCGAGCTGGCGCGCGGCGACCCCGTCGCGGCAGCCGGCGACGATCACCGCTCCGAGGCGGCCGAGCGCCGGAGCGCAGCCGGCCCAGTCGACGAACGGCAGCAGCGGGTGGCAGGTGCGTCCCTCGCGGTAGGCGGAGAGCGCGCGCTCGTCCGTCGCGGCGGCGTGCTCCGCCTGCTCGAGCTCCTCGGGGTCGCGTGCCCCGACGGCGCGGAGAGCCTGGAAGATCGCGCGGTACGGCTGCTGCGTCGGGTGGGCGAAGTGGCGGCGAAAGCGGTTGAGCAGGATCAGCGTCCCGCCGTCGGCGACCGGAAAGTGGTCGCGCCAGAGCCGCAGCGCGAGCCCCAGCCCGAGGTACGCGGCGAGCAGCGGGTTCGGGCGCTCGCGCGGAAGGTGCGGCGTTGTGCGCGGAACGCCGACGCAGATCGCGTCGAGCCTTCCCTCGAGCGGCGCCGAGCGAGCCTCGACCGCGCGGAGAAGAGCCTCCGCGTGCGCGACCGAGGGTGGCCCGGCGAAGGCCGAGGCGGCGCTCAGCTCGCGCCGGAACGACCTCATCACGCGGTCACGCGCGAAGCCAGGCAAGAGCCCGAAGCCGCGCCGGAACGGCGAGCGCACGATCCGCTCCAGCGCCTCCGGCTCGTACGGGTAGCCGCGCGCTGCGCCCGTCAGGCGCGGCTGGTTGAGCACGATCGACGCGCCGACCAGCGCCACTCGCTGCGACAGCCGGCGCTCGAGCTCGACGCCGAGGCGCCACCCCGACGACGTGCGCGTCTCCAGCAGCGAGTCGGCGCCGGCCGCCCGGAGCGCGGCGCTGCCCGATGCGCCGAGGAGAAGCGCGGGGCCACCGTGCAGCACCGTCTCCGCGGCGCTCACCGCGAGGACGAGGTCGGTCTCGACGAGAGCGCGGTTCACGCGCAGCGGCACGCCGTCCGCCTCACCGAGCTCGACCAGGTCGGCGCTCTCGGCATCGTGGATCTCGACCTTCCCCTGGAAGCTCCGGGCGAAGCCGGGGGAGACGACGCCGAGGCTCTCGAGCTCGCGGCGGGCCGGCCGGCGCATGAGTCCGCCGGCGACGAGAAGCGTCTGCCGCTCGACGGCCACTCCGGCCCGCTCGAGCTCGGCCGAGGCGGCGGCCAGCGCGGCCTGGCGCGGGTCCTGCTGCGCGGCCGGGAGCGGGAGGGATGGCGGCTCGACGACGATTGTCGCGCGGCCCCCTCGAGCCGTCAGCGCAGAGAGCGGCGCGCCGGCGAGCGGGAAGCGCAGCGCGTCGCGGACCGCCACGGCCACGTCTGCGATCGGCTCGCCCGGCGGCGGCGGGCGCAGGACGACCGCGTCCTCGGGCGCGTCCACGACCACGACGCGGCTTCCAGAGAGGAGCGGCAGCCGCGTCACCGCGCGGATCCTAGGGAATCGACCGGTAGAGGCGGAGGAAGCAGACGCGGAAGCCCCGATTCGGCCAGAACCGGGACGCCCACAGGTTCGTCATGCGCCAGTCCGTGGTCATGACCGGGTACCCGTGCTCGTAGGCCCAGCGGATCGCGTACGCGGTCATCGCGCGCCCCACGCCCGTGCCGCGCGCCTCGGGCTCGGTCGAGACCTGCGCGAGGTCGATGCTGTTCTCCGGCACGCGGAGGTCGGGCGGGCGGCGGTAGAGGAGCGTGTGCCCGACGACGCGCCCGTCGCGCTCTGCGACGAACAGCTCGTACTTGTCGCTGTCGGTGTCGGCGTGCCACTCCGCCGCGGCCTCCGCGTACGTCGGAGGGGTGAGGCCGGAGAAGCTCGGAGCGGGGACCATCGACTCGGACATCACGACCTCGAGCCGCGCGGCCTCGTCGTAGTCGCCCGGGCCACCGGGCCTGATGGCGACGCCGCCGTCGAACGGCTCCTCGGGCCCGGTCTCGCGCATCGCCAGCACCGCCGAGGCACCGAACGAGAGCCGGAACCAGGCGTCCACGAGCTCGTTGTCGAACGACGGCACGAAGACGGCGTGGCGCGTGTGGCCCTCGTCCACCCAGCGCTGCGCGGCGGCCGCGTAGAGGTCGCGCATCCGCTCCCGGTCGCCTTCGATTGCCTGGCCCGCCACGCCGACGCGCATCCACGTCAGGTCTGCCACCGTCATCGGCGATGCGATCACGTACGCGTCGAACGCGAAGACGCCGGAGGCGCCCTCCTCGCGCCACGCCCCCTCGACGGCCCCGCGCGGGTCGGCGAGCTGCGGAAGCAGCGGCTCGACCTTGCGATGGCGCGCGTGACGGGCCGCGAGCAGGGCCGCGGCAGCGTCGAGATGCTCGTCGGCGAACGGGACGACCTCGGGCGCGTTCATCGGACGTAGACTCGCAAAGATGTCGCCGAAGACGCTCACGGGAGCCGAGTTGCAGCTCGACGACGCGCCTGCGCGCGAGTCCGACCTCTTCCTCGTGGACGGCAACAACCTCGCCTATCGCGCCTTTTTCGCGTTGCCGGAGGAGCTGGCGACGAGCGAGGGCTTCTCCACGAACGCCCTGCTGGGCTTCACGAACATGCTCTTCAAGCTGCTCGCGGACTACCGGCCGAAGGGCGTCGCCGTCGCCTGGGACACGCGGCCCGTGCACCGGACGGAGCTGCTCGAGACCTACAAGATCGAGCGCAAGCCGATGCCCGACCTGCTGCGGGAGCAGTTCCCGTACTTCCGGCCGATCGTCGAGGCGTTCGGCTACCGCAACCTCGAGTTCGAGGGCTGGGAGGCGGACGACGTGATCGCGACGCTCGCGCACCAGGCCGACGAGGCGGGGATCAGAACCTGCGTCGTCTCCACCGACCGCGACGCGTTCCAGCTCGTCACGGAGAACGTCTGCCTGATGATGACGCCGCGCGGGGTCTCGGACGTCCACGTCTACACGCCCGAGCGGGTCGAGGCGCGGCTCGGGATCCAGCCCGAGCAGGTGCCCGACTTCATCGCGCTCAAGGGCGACCCGTCCGACAACATCCCCGGCATCCCCGGGATCGGGGACAAGACGGCCGGGCAGCTGATCGCGAAGTACGGGTCGCTGGAGGAGGTGCTCGAGCACGTCGACGAGCTGACCCCGGCCCGCTCGAAGGCGATCAGCGAGCACGCCGAGCAGGCGCGAGGCGCCAAGGTGCTCGCGACGATGCGCCGGGACCTCGAGCTCGAGTCCGACCCCGCCCAGCTCGTGCTGTCGCCGCCCGACCGCTCGACGCTGAAGGAAATGTTCCGGCGCTTCGAGTTCCGGAACCTCCTCAACCGCGTGGACGAGCTCGACGCCGCCGTCCCAGCCGCCGCGTCGCTCAAGCCGACCGGGGTACCCGTCCCGTGGCGCGAGGAACCTAGTAACAGTCTGTTACTAAGTCCCTGGCCGGCCGGAATCGCTGCGGACGAGAATCGCCTCGCCGTTGCGGTGGATGAGGAGGTCGTGGTCTCTCCGCGGCCGGAGCCGCTCGAGGCCGAGGGCGAGCTCGTCGCGCACGACGCCAAGTCGCTCGGCGTCGAGGCGGCCGACGACACGATGATCCTCGCGTACCTGATCGACCCCGGCCGCGCCGGGTACGACCTCGACGACCTCGCCGCCGAGTACGGGATCGAGCTCGTCCCGGAGCCCGAGGCGGAGGAGGAGACCGCCACGCTCGTCCGCCGGGCCGCGGCCACGCTCAGGCTGCGCGACCCGCTACTGGAGCGAGTCCGCGAGCGCGGCGAGGAGCCGCTCTACCGCGAGATCGAGCTTCCGCTGACGGCCGTGCTGGCCGCGATGGAGCGTGCCGGCGTCAAGGTGGACACGTACCGCATGGGGGAGATCACCGCCCGCCTCGCCGACCGGGTCGAGGAGCTCGAGTCGAAGGCGTACGAGCTCGCGGGCGAGGAGTTCCAGCTCGGCTCCACACAGCAGGTCGCGCGGATCCTCTTCGAGAAGCTGAAGCTGACCCCGGGTCGCAAGGGCAAGACGGGCTACTCGACGGACACCCGCGTCCTGCGCTCGATCCGCGGCGAGCACGAGCTCGTCGGCGTGATCGAGGAGTGGCGCGAGTACTCGAAGCTGCTCAACACCTACCTCGGCCCGCTGCCCGAGCTGATCTCGCCGGACGACGGACGGCTGCACACGACGTTCAACCAGACGGTCGCAGCGACCGGGCGGCTCTCGACCACGAGCCCGAACCTGCAGGCGATCCCGATCCGCACCGAGCTGGGCCGCGAGATCCGCTCCGCGTTCGTCGCCGAGCCCGGCGCAAAGCTCGTCTCGGCCGACTACTCGCAGGTCGAGCTGCGCATCCTCGCGCACGTCTCCGGCGAGCCGAAGCTGCGCGAGTCGTTCGAGCAGGGCGAGGACATCCACACGACGACGGCGGCGGAGGTGCTCGGCAAGGATCCCGCGACGCTGACGAAGGACGAGCGCAACGTCGCGAAGATGGTCAACTTCGGGATCATCTACGGCATCTCGGCGTTCGGGCTCTCCGAGAACCTCGAGATCCCGCGCGAGGAGGCGCAGGCGTACATCGACGCTTACCTGGCCCGCTTCCCGCACGTGCAGGACTTCATCCAGCGCACGATCGAGCAGGCCGCGCGCGACGGCTACGTGACGACGCTCTTCGGGCGCAGGCGGCCCGTGCCCGAGATCCGCGCCTCGAGCCGGCAGACGCGCTCGCTCGGCGAGCGGCTGGCGGTCAACTCGGTCATGCAGGGAACCGCGGCGGACGTGATCAAGAAGGCGATGGTCTCGATCCACGACCGGCTGCGCGAGGAGGGGCGCGCGGCGAAGCTCGTGCTGCAGGTGCACGACGAGCTGCTGCTCGAGGCGCCGGAGGCGGAGGTCGCCGCCGCGAAGGAGCTCGTGCGCGAGGAGATGATCGGCGCCTACGAGCTCGACCCGCCGCTGGAGGTCGACGTCGGCTCCGGGGCCGACTGGAACGACGCCAAGCGCTGAGCTAACGCGAAGCCGGAAGCGGTCGCAGCGCCTTCGCGATTGCAAGGACTGACGCTCGCGTGAGCTGCCCGTTGGGCGAGATGATGCGTACAAGCAGGCCATGGCGGCTCAGCACCGCTTCGTTCTGCCCCTCCCGCACGAGATAGCCCGGGCGAGGACCCTGCAGCCAGAAGTACGGCCGGACCGAGCCGAACTCCTCGAGTTGGAAATCTCCGTAGAAGAAGCGCACGAACCTCGCCGGGAGGAGCCTCGGCTCGGTCTTCGTCCGCATCACCTCGTCGCCGACGGTGACGGGGCCGACGCGATGGCCCCCATAGCTTCGTCCGAGCCAGAGCACCGTCCGTCCGAGCGCCGTCCGCGCCGTCTGGAGGCTCGACGGCCTGTCGATCGTCGCGGGCGCCGGGATCGGCGGAAACTCGCCTTCGGTGTCGCTGCCCTTGGGGACCACGAACGAGAAGCCGTTGGCCGGCAGGGTCTTCATCCAGGTGATGACGTCCTCCCGCATCATCCGACCGCCGACGAAATCTCTGTCGACGACCAGCCGGTGGGTCTGCGCGTCCAGTGCAAATCGATTGTCTCTGCCTCCCGGAATCGGCCGCCCGTTGTCGAGGGACTTGACCCAGACGACCTCGCGGCCCTCGAACGTGCCTCTTCCGATCTCGCGCGCGCTCTGCCCGTCGATGGGCCAGCGGTAGCTTTCGTCGGGTATGAAGGGCGGCGGGGGGAAGCAGAAATGCGGATGCAGCTGGCACTCGCGGCCGGCGACGTCGAACTGCTTCCGCCCGTCGATCCGCCGCACGACGCGAACGCGCCCGCTTTTCCTGTCGTACCAGATCTCGTCCGTGCTCTTCGCCGGGCGATCCCGTCCGGTGGCGAGGCTCGTGCTGGTCGCCAGATGCCGCCCGAAAGACAATCGGTAGTCGAGCAGGACGTGGGCGACCGGCCCCTGGGCCTTGACCAGCACGAACCCCGGCGGAGGCTCGGCGCTCGTCTTTCCGCGTCCGCCGGTGAGAGACAGCACGACGACAACGGCGCCGCCGAGCGCCAGAACGAGCACCGCGGCGACCGCGTACGCCAGCCGCCGGCGGCGGGTCCGGCGCCGCGCCTCCTCGATCAGAGCCTCGGCGTCGTCTTGCCGCGGCAGCTCGGGTGGGGCGATCTCGGGCGGTTCGACGATCGTCATGGAGATAAAACCATTATCGCTAGCACCATCGCCCCGCGTCAAGGGCGCTCTTTCGCGGCGGCAAGCGGGGCTTTTTCGAGTCCACGGCTATACTGAGCGGCTTCCGGATGGCCAACGAAACGGTGGACAGAGAGACGGAAACGACCGCGGTCGACGACGCCGGCGTCTGGACGACGACGGAGGACGGCGAGCGCGTTCCCGACTACGACGCGACGTTTCCGACGATCAACGAGGGCGAGGTCGTGCACGGCACCGTCGTCCGCGTGGACAAGGACGAGGTCCTCGTGGACATCGGCTACAAGAGCGAAGGCGTGATCCCGGTCGCGGAGCTGTCGATCCGGCGCTCCATCAACCCCCAGGACGAGGTGAATCTCGGCGACGAGATCGACGCGCTCGTGCTGACGAAGGAGGACGCCGAGGGGCGCCTGATCCTGTCCAAAAAGCGAGCCCGCTTCGAGATGGCCTGGAAGGCGATCGAGCAGGCGGCGGAGTCGGGCGAGCCTGTCCTCGGCAAGGTGATCGAGGTCGTCAAGGGCGGCCTGATCCTCGACCTCGGCGTGCGCGGCTTCCTGCCCGCGTCGCTGGTCGACATCCGCCGGGTCCAGGACCTCGACGAGTTCCTCGGCCAGGAGCTTCGCGCGAAGGTGATCGAGCTCAACCGCTCGCGCAACAACGTCGTGCTCTCGCGCCGCGCCGTGCTCGAGGACGAGCGCAAGGAGCAGCGGCAGCAGATTCTCGACCGGCTCAACCCCGGTGACGTCGTCGACGGCCAGATCTCGAACATCGTCGACTTCGGCGCATTCGTGGACCTCGACGGGATGGACGGGCTAATCCACATCTCCGAGCTCTCGTGGAGCCACGTCAACCACCCGTCCGAGGTGCTCGAGATCGGCCAGGACGTGAAGGTCAAAGTGCTCGACATCGACCGCGAGCGCCAGCGGATCTCGCTCGGCCTCAAGCAGACCCAATCCGACCCGTGGCAGGAGGTGCTCGACCAGTACCAGGAGGGCGACGAGGTCGAGGGCAAGGTCACGAAGGTCGTCACGTTCGGCGCCTTCGTCGAGATCATGCCGGGCGTCGAGGGACTCGTTCACATCTCCGAGCTCGCCCAGCACCACGTCGAGAACCCGCGCGAGGTGGTCTCGCAGGGGGACCTCGTCAAGGCGAAGATCATCGAGGTCGACGCCGAGCGGCGCCGGCTGTCCCTCTCGCTCAAGCGCGTCGAGGGCGGCGGCGTCACCCAGCGCGCGGACGATTCCGAGCCGGTCGAGGGGACGCCGAGCCTCGATCTCTCGGAGGAGGTCTTCCCCGAGGAAGGCGAGCAGCCTCCGGCCGCGGAGGAAGCAGACGCGGAGCCGGTCGCCGAGGCAGCTCCCGAGGAGCCGCCCGCCGAGGAGCCGCCCGCCGAGGAACCTGCCGCGGAGGAACCCGCCGCCGAGGAGCCTGCCGCGGAGGAGCCGCCGGCCGAGGAGCTGACTGCGAGCGCCGAGGCCGATCCGCAGGCTTCCGAGGAGCCCGAGACCGGCGACTCGGACGACAACGCCGAAGCCCCGACGCCCGAGTAGCGTGTCCCGACCGCTCGCCGTCGCCATCACGGGCGGCATCGGGGCGGGGAAGAGCGAGGCCCTCTCCGCCTTCGCGCGCCACGGTGCGGCCACCCTCTCGAGCGACGAGATCGTCCACCGCCTGCTCGGCGAGGACGGGCAGGTGCGCGAGGCCATGCTCGAGCACTTCGGCGACGGCGTTCTCGACGAGAGCGGCCGCCTCGACCGCAACGCGATCGCGGAAATCGTCTTCGCGGACCGCGAGGCGCTCGACTGGCTCGAGGGGCTGCTCCATCCCCGGGTCGCGCAGGAGTACGCCGCCTGGCGCGAGGAGCTGGAGCGCCTGCCCGACCCGCCCGCAGCGTGCGTGGCGGAGATCCCGCTCCTCTACGAGACGGGCGGCCAGGGCCGCTTCGACGCGGTGGTCGTCGTGACGGCTTCGCCCGAGCTCCGCGCGAGGCGCGCGCAGGTTCCACCCGAGCGTCGCGAGGCGCGTCTGCTCCCGGACGAGGAGAAGGCGAAGCAGGCGGACTACGTCTACGTGAACGACGGCACTCTGGAGGAGCTCGACGATTTCGTGGCCGGCGTCCTGCGGGATCTGCTCGCCAGGGCGTGAAGAAGCTCCTCGCCCTGCTCGCCGTCGGCGCGGTCCTCGGAGGCGCCTTCGCCTACGTCCACTCGACCGAGCCCGGCTGGTGGGTGCGGCTCCGGTACCCGCTCCGGTACCAGGCGATCGTGCGCGGCCACGCCCGCAACTACCGGCTCGACCCCGCACTGCTCGCGGCGGTCATCTACCAGGAGAGCAAGTTCCACCCGCATGCCCGCTCCAGCTCGGGCGCGATCGGCCTGATGCAGCTCCTGCCCGCGACCGCGGAGGGGATCGCCGTCCACACGGGCGGCTCCCGCTTCCGCGTCTCCGACCTCGACAACCCCGAGATCAACGTCCGCTACGGCGCGTGGTACCTGCGGCACTTACTGGACAAGTACGGCAACGAGCGCACCGCCCTGGCCGCCTACAACGCGGGTCAGGACAACGTCGACCGCTGGCGCAGGGAGGGGACGGGGATCGAGTTCCCGGAGACGCGGCACTATGTCAGCCGCGTCGAGCACCTGAAGGTGCTCTACCGCCGCGGATACGGCTCGGAGCTGCGCGCATCGGGGTGATGCTTGACAGCTGTCAATAGTGATGTCATAGTGACGTCACTATGCAGCTACAACGGTTCGTCGATGCGCTGAAGGCCGACCTGACGGCCGTCGCTGAGCTGGGGGACGAGGCGACCGCGGAGGCCGCCGGCCGCCTGGTCGTGACGCTTCAGGCCTCGATCGGCCTGCGCCTGCTCGACGCGCTCTCGGAAGCGGCGCTCGAGCTGACCGACAAGCTTCCCTCCGGCCACGTCGAGGTTCGGCTGGCCGGGCAGGACCCGGAGCTCGTCTACGTAGGCGACGAGCCCGGGGCGGTCGGCGGGGCGGAGGAGGGCCACACGGCCCGCATCTCGCTTCGTCTGCCGGACTCGCTCAAGACAGGAATCGAGGCCGCGGCCGTCCGCGAGGGCGTCTCGGTCAACACGTGGATCGTGCGCTCGCTGTCGCGCTCGACCACCACCGCCCAGGCGGGCCGGTCAGGCAATCGGCTGACGGGTTACGCCCAGAGCTGAGAGGAGGAAGGATGACCTTCTACCCGACCCCGTTCGGACACGCAGAGATTCACGTCGATCCCCGCCCGAAGCGCCCCGCGCGCTACGCAGATGCGGTCGCGCGGCGCCGGCCCCGTGAGGGGCAGGCCCGATGAGGACGGAAACGTTCGACACTCCCGGCTCCGTCGAGCTCGACGTCCACCTGGGCGCCGGAGAGGTCCGTCTCGAGGCGGCGGAGAGCAAGGAGACGACCGTACGGCTCGAGCCGCTCAAGGACAACGACGCTACGAGGGAGGCGATCGAGGACGCCCGCGTGGAGCTCCGGGGAGGCGCCGACAGACACGAGGTGGTCGTCGACCTCCGCGGCCGCACCCGCCTCTTCCGTGGTGTGGAGGTGCTCGTCGAGATCCGCTGCCCCCTGGGGGCGAGCGTCGAGGCGAAGTGCGGCTCGGCCGATCTCCGGGGCAGCGGGCGGCTCGGCTCGATCAGGGTCTCGAGTGGCTCGGGAGACGTGGAGCTCGGCGAGATCGACGCCGACGCCAAGATCAACACGGCGAGCGGCGACATCCAGGTCGGCGACGTCGGCGGCGAGGCGCGCATCAACAGCGCTTCCGGCGAAGTACAGCTCGGCTCCGTCGCCGGCGATGTGAACGTCAACACCGCCTCCGGCGGCATCACCATCCAGGATGTCGGCGGGAAGCTGGCGGCGAACAGCGCCTCCGGTGAGGTGCTCGTGCGCGAGGCGCGCTCGTCGGTGAGCGTCAGCACGGCGTCCGGCGACCAGACGGTCAGCCGTCTCTCCGGAGGCACCGCGGAGCTGAAGTCGGCCTCGGGCGACCTCTCGGTCGGGATCAAGGAGGGGTCGACGCTCTGGATCGATGCGCGCTCGCGAAGCGGCAGCGTGCGGTCCGAGCTGCCCGTGTCCGACACGGCACCCGAGGGCGAGTCCCCGCTCGTGGAGTTGAAGGCCAACACCATGAGCGGCGACATCGAGATCACGCGGGCGTGAGCCCTTCCGACGCGATCGGCGACGCGGCCGTCGCGCCGGCCACCAGGCGAGCTCTGCGCGTGCCCGCGGTGCTGCGCGGGCGCGACTTCCGCCGCTTCTGGGTCGGCGAGACGATCTCGCTCTTCGGCGACCAGATCACGCTGCTCGCCCTGCCGCTGGTCGGCGTGCTCACGCTTCACGCGAGCCCCGCCGAGATGGGATACCTCGGCGCCGCGGCGCTCCTGCCGAACCTGTTCTTCTCGCTCCACGCCGGAGCCTGGATCGACCGCCGCGGGCGCCGGCGCCAGACGATGCTGGCCACCGCGCTCGGCCGGGCGGCGCTCCTCGCCACGATCCCGCTCGCCTACGTGCTCGGCCTCCTGACGATGGCGCAGCTCTATGCCGTGAGCTTCCTCGTCGGCACGCTGAGCATGCTCTTCATGGTCTCGTACAGCACGCTCTTCGTGTCGCTCGTCCCGCGTGAGCAGTACCTGGAGGCGAACTCGCTGCTGAACGGCAGCCGGGCGATGTCGTACATCGCCGGCCCGAGCGTCGGCGGCCTGCTCGTCCAGGTGCTCTCGGCACCGGGCGCGATCGTGGCCGACGCGCTCTCGTTCCTGGCCTCGGCGCTCTCGCTGAAGTCGATCTCGCCGGTCGAGCCGCCGACCGAGAAGGCGGAGCACGGGCACCTGCGGGCGGGCGTGAGCTACCTCTGGCGCTCCCGGGCCATGCGCTACTCGCTGCTGGCGACGGCAACGATCAACTTCTTCAACTTCGTCTTCTGGGCGCTCCTCCTGCTCTACGTCACTCGCACCCTGGGCGTGCGCCCGGGCGTGCTCGGCCTCGTCCTCGGGGCGGCCTCGGTGGGCGGGTTGATCGGGTCGGTCCTGACCGGACGGATCGGGCGCCGGATCGGGGTCGGGCCGGCGTTCGTCGCCGGCTGCGTGCTCTTCCCGGCCCCGCTCGTGCTCGTCCCGCTCGCCGGCGGGCCCCAGTGGGCGATCGTCGCGTGTCTCTTCGCCGCGGAGTTCCTCTCCGGCTTCGGCGTGATGCTCCTCGACATCTCCGGCAACTCGATCATGACGGCGCTCATCCCCGACCGCCTGCGTGCCCGCGTCGCCGGCGCTCACATGCTCGTCAACTACGGCGTGCGGCCGCTCGGGGCGCTGCTCGGCGGCGCGCTGGGAACCTGGATCGGCGTGCGGCCGACGCTCATGATCGGCGCCGTCGGGGCGCTCCTGGGGGTCCTCTGGCTCGCGCCGTCGCCGCTGCTGCGGATGCACGAGCTGCCGGAGGTGGACGAGGGCGCCGGAGCATGAGCCGGAGCGGGCCCACGCTCTGGACCCGCCCGCTCGTCGCGCTCCTGACGGCCGAGGCGATCTCGTCCCTCGGCTCGCGCATGACGATCCTCGCCCTGCCCTGGTTCGTGCTCGTCACGACCGGGTCGGCGGCGAAGATGACGCTCGTCCTGGCCGTCCAGCTCGTGCCGGTGGCGCTGCTCGGGATCCCGAGCGGCACGGTCGTCTCCCGGCTCGGGGCGCGCACCACGATGGTCGTGGGCGACGCGGTCCGGGCGCCGCTGATGCTGGCCATCCCGCTGCTGTACGGCGCCGGGCTGCTCACGTTCCCGCTTCTGCTCGCGTGCGTGTTCGCGATGGGGGTGTTCCTCGCGCCCTACTTCTCGGCCGAGCGGCTCATCCTCCCGGAGCTCGTCGGCGACGACGAGCGCACCGTCGCGCAGGCGAACGCGATCGTCGAGGGCACCCAGCGTGCGACGGCCCTGCTCGGGCCCGTCCTGGCCGGAGGCCTGATCGCGGCGATCGGCGCGGCGAACGTGCTCTACGTCGACGGCGCGACCTTCCTCGTCTCGTTCCTGATCCTCGTCACCCTCGTTCCGAGGCGTCGGCCGATCGTCCAGACCGACGAGGCCCGCGGTCTGCTCGCGGGTATCCGCTTCCTGCTCCGCGACCGCTTCCTTCGCATCCTGGCGTTCACCTCGCTCTTCACGAACCTGTTCGGGCAGATGCTCACCGCGTCGCTGCCGGTGCTGGCTTACGAGAACTTCGACGGACGGTCGGGGATCGCGGGGCTCTTCTTCGCCGCCTTCGGCGCGGGCGCGGTGATCGGGAGCGCGGTCGCGGTCAAGCTGGCGCCGCGGTTCGAGCCGGTTCGCCTGGGAGCGCTCGCGCTCGTGGGCCTGGCGCTGCCGCTTCCGCTGCTCGGCCTGCCGTTGCCCGCCGCCGCCGTGATCGCGGTGCTGTTCACGTCGTCCCTCTTCGGGCCGCTCGTGAACGCGCCTCTGCTGGGTGTGATCACGATGCGGACGCCAGAGGCGCTTCGTCCGAAGGTGATGACGGCCCTGCTCACGATGGGGCTGCTCGCGGGGCCGGCCGGGCTGCTCGTCGTCGGCCCGATGCTCGTCGCGTGGGGACCGAGGCCGGTGCTCCTCGCCGTGGCGGTCGGGCAGTTCCTGGCCTCGCTCCCGTTCGCAATCGCGGCCCTTCGAGGCCGCGGGCGGGCGCCGCTCGTCGAGCCCGACGCCGCCTGAGCACACCGCGCTCGAAGCTACCCTAGGCTCGTGCCCGAGCTCAAGACCACCGACGTCTACTCGCCGACCGGCGACCAGCCGCAGGCGATCGACGAGCTCGCGCAGGGTCTCGACGCGGGCGAGCGCTACCAGACGCTGCTCGGCGCGACGGGCACCGGCAAGACGGCCACGATGGCCTGGATCGCGGAGCGCGTCCAGAAGCCGACGCTCCTGATCGCCCACAACAAGACGCTGGCCGCCCAGCTCTGCAACGAGCTGCGGGAGTTCTTCCCTGACAACGCGGTCGAGTATTTCGTCTCGTACTACGACTACTACCAGCCGGAGGCGTACGTCCCGCAGGCCGACCTCTACATCGAGAAGGACTCGTCCCGCAACGACGACATCGACCGCCTACGGCACTCGGCGACGGCCGCGCTCCTCTCGCGGCGCGACGTGATCATCGTCGCGTCCGTGTCGTGCATCTACGGCCTGGGCTCGCCGGAGGAGTACGAGAAGCGCGTCGTCCTGCTGACGGTCGGCGAGGAGCACGATCGCGACCTCGCGCTGCGGAAGCTGATCGACATCCAGTACGCGCGCAACGACACGCTGCTCGGCCGCGGACGGTTCCGCGTCAAGGGCGACGTCGTCGAGGTGCAGCCCGCGTACATGGAGTCGGCCTACCGGGTCTCGTTCTTCGGGGACGAGGTCGAGCAGATCACGCACTTCGACCCGCTCACGGGCGAGGTCTACGGCAAGATCGAGCACCTCGCGCTCTTCCCGGCGACGCAGTACGTGACGTCGAAGCCGACGATCGAGCGCGCGTCCGAGGCGATCCGCCACGAGCTCGAGGCGCAGGTGAGGCACTTCGAGGAGCACGGGAAGATGCTGGAGGCGCACCGTCTGCGGCAGCGCACCGAGTACGACCTCGAGATGATGCAGGAGCTCGGCTTCTGCTCCGGGATCGAGAACTACTCGCGCCACCTCGACGGCCGCCCGCCGGGATCGGCGCCGCACACGCTGCTCGACTTCTTCCCGTCCGACCTGGTCGTGTTCGTGGACGAGTCGCACCAGACCGTGCCCCAGCTCGGCGGGATGTACGAGGGCGACCGCTCGCGGAAGCAGACGCTGGTCGAGCACGGCTTCCGGCTGCCCTCGGCGCTCGACAACCGGCCGCTCCGCTTCGACGAGTTCCTCGCGAAGGTCCCGCAGCTCGTGTTCGTCTCGGCGACGCCCGGGCCGTTCGAGCTCCGCCACTCGACCCGCACCGCGGAGCAGCTCGTCCGGCCGACCGGAATCGTCGACCCCGAGGTCGAGCTGCGCGCCACGAAGAACCAGATCGACGACCTCCTGAACGAGATCCGCCGGCGGGAGGAGGCCGGCGAGCGGGTGCTCGTGACGACGTTGACGAAGAAGATGGCCGAGGACCTGACCGACTACCTGCTCGAGTCCGGGGTCAAGACGCGCTACCTCCACTCCGAGGTCGACACCCTCGAGCGGATCCAGATCATCCGCGAGCTGCGGCTCGGCGAGTACGACGTCCTGGTCGGCGTCAACCTCCTGCGCGAGGGCCTCGACCTGCCCGAGGTCTCGCTCGTCGCGGTCCTCGACGCCGACAAGGAGGGCTTCCTGCGCGGCAAGACGGCGCTGATCCAGACGATCGGCCGCGCAGCCCGCAACGTCAACGGCAAGGTGCTGCTCTACGCGGACAAGCTGACCGAGGCGATCAAGGGTGCGCTAGACGAGACGAACCGGCGGCGCGCGAAGCAGCTCGCGTACAACGAGGAGCACGGGATCACGCCCGAGTCGATCGTCAAGGGCGTCTCCGACATCGCCGAGTTCCTCGCGCTCGAGTCGCCGACGGTGCCCGGGCGGCGGCGGAAAGGCCGGGCCGAGGTCGAGGGGATGTCGCAGCCCGAGCTCGAGAAGCTCGTCATCCAGCTCGAGGAGGAGATGTTCGCCGCCGCCCAGGACCTGCGGTTCGAGTACGCGGCGAAGCTGCGCGACGAGATCAAGGATCTGCGCCGCGAGCTCCAGGCCGCGGCCGAGGCGCCGGCCTAGGAGCCGAGCGGGGCGAGCCCGCGCGGGAAGCGGCGCACGGCATTCAGGCCCCAGTCGTCCCCGCGCCAGACGTAGGTCTCGACGGCAAGCGCGTCGTCCGTGGCCTCGTAGAGGTGCAGGCCGCGCGCCTCGCCTCGGCGGTTCGGCCGCGGCCGGCCGAGCCCGGGCGCGACGGAGACAATCGTGCCGCGGAGGCCCTCGCGGTCGACCTCGAACTCGCGCCGCTCGCTGACCGCCGCCTGGTGGATATGGCCCGCGAGGATCAGCTCCGCGCCGGCGTCCACGAGCGCGGCGAACACGTGGGAGCGGCGCGAGACCGGACGCTTGCGGGAGCGCCAGGGCGCCGCGATCAGGTGGTGGTGCAGGGCGACGACCCGGAGCGCGCCGGGCGGCGACTCCGCCAGGAGCTCCGCCGTCCGCAGCAGCTCGCTCTTCCGGAGCCCGCCCGACTGGTGCCGCCACGGCCGCACCGAGTTGAGGCCGACGACGACCAGCTCGTCGGACCGGTAGACGGGCTCCACGGTCTCCCACTGGCGCTCGAACTCGGCCCACGGCCGGGTGAAGCGCGCGGGGAAGGTGTAAGGGATGTCGTGGTTGCCCGGGACCACGAGCAGAGGCCGGCCGAGCCTTCGCAGGAAGGCCGCCGCCTGCTCGTGCTCGCGGCGCCGGCCGCGGTGCGCGAGGTCGCCGGTGACCGCGATCAGCTGCGGCGCGGAGCGCTCGACGAGTGCCGCCAGACTGCTCTCGATCTCGGCCTCTTCGCTGCTTCCGGCGTGCAGATCGGAGAGGTGGAGGAGCCGGACAGGCAACGCCGAAGCAGGCTATACACTGAGTTCCATGCCGGATGAATCGACCGAGATCTTCGACGATCTCTACCTCGGATTGAGGGCCGGCGGCGCCCTCCGCAAGAAGCGGCGCGGCGAGCCGCTGACCCCCGAGGAGCAGGAGGCGATCGGCCGCTGGCAGCGGCTCTCGACGATGCGCAAGGTTTTCGCCGTCGGGACGTTCTCTGTCGGAACGTTCGGTTTGGGGTTCACGCTCGGCGGTCTCGTCTTCGGCCGCTGGCGTAAGGCGTAAAGAACGGTCGCACCGGCAAAGCCGGCACGACCTTTCAAGTCGGCATCGCAAGCGACGCCTCCGGCGAAACGGTCGCACCGGCAAAGCCGGCACGACCTTTCAAGTCGGCATCGCAAGCGACGCCTCCGGCCTTTCAAAGGAGTGGGGCTCTAGATGACGAAGCGGGCGGGTCCATGCTCGCGTCTCCGGAAGAGCGGGTCTACTTCGATGCGCGGCGCCACGGCGTCGTTCTCGCGCGCCCGCTCACCGGTGCGGTGGTGCTGGCCGCCTCGGGCGGGATCCTCCTCACGCGGCCCTTCGCGCTGCAGCTGGCAGGGACCGCGCTCGTCGTGCTCGCGGCGGTCCTGGGGCTGCGGGCCGTCTGGCGCTGGGAGCGGACGCACCTGGTGGTCACGGCGGAGAAGCTGTTCCTCGTGGACGGCACGGTCCGCCGCCGGGCCTCCGCCGTCCGCCTCCGGTCGGTCGAGAACCTCGGACTCGAGCAGAGCGTGACCGGCCGCCTGCTGGGGTACGGAACGCTCGTCGCCGGCCCGCTC
This sequence comes from uncultured Actinomycetes bacterium, assembly GCA_963716865.1. GTDB lineage: Bacteria > Actinomycetota > Thermoleophilia > Gaiellales > Gaiellaceae > AC-32. The sequence goes on along the minus strand of CAVQUF010000004.1, from coordinate 241,937 downwards.
CACATCGAAGCCGTTCCCGAGCCTCGTAGCGTCTATCGCCTCGTAGAGCGCCTGGCGGGGTGAGCTCGGAAGCCCCGCCGATCGAGGTTCGCGGGCTGACGAAGCGCTTCGGCTCGACGACGGCGGTCGGAAACCTCTCCTTCGCGATCCCGCCCGGCCGCATCAGCGGGTTTCTCGGCCCGAACGGAGCCGGGAAGACGACCACGCTGCGGTCGCTCCTCGGCCTCGTCCGGCCCACGTCCGGCGAGGCGCTGGTCCACGGCGTCCCGTACCGGAAGCTGGCCGATCCAGCTCGCACGGTCGGGGCTGTGCTCGAGGCGTCGAGCTACCACCCGGGCCGGTCCGGCCGCAACCACCTGCGCGTGGTCGCCACGGCCGCCGGGATTCCGGGTGCGCGTGTGGACGAGGTGCTCGAGGAAGTGGAGCTCACCGATGCCGGAGGCCGTCGGGTGGGTGGCTACTCGCTCGGCATGCGCCAGCGCCTGAGCGTCGCGGGCGCGCTCCTCGGCGGCCCGCAGCTGCTCGTCCTCGACGAGCCCGCCAACGGCCTCGACCCCGAGGGGATCCGGTGGCTACGGAACTTCCTGCGCTCGTTCGCCGACGGCGGCGGAACCGTCTTCATCTCCAGCCACGTGCTCGCAGAGGTGGCCCAGCTTGCGGACGAGGTCGTGATCATCCACCAGTCCCGGCTGATCGCGCACGAGCCGCTCGAGACGCTGACCGCGAGAGCCGCAGGCGGGACCGTCGTGCGCTCGCCGGACTCCGAGCGGCTGCGGCAGGGGCTGGCCGAGGCGGGGATCGACGCAACCGCTGCCGAGGGTGGCGCGCTCCGGGTGACGGCCGAGCCCGAGCGCGTCGGCGAGCTGGCGGCAGCGGCCGGGGTCGTGCTCCACGAGCTGCGCCGGGACGAAGCGAGCCTCGAGGAGATCTTCCTGGAGCTGACGGGGGGAGGGGAGCCGGAGTGACCCGGCTGGTCCGGTCGGAGCTGCTCAAGCTGCGGACGACGCGGCTGCTGCTCTGGCTCGGGCTGATGATCCTCGCCCTGATCGGGCTGATCGTCTCCATCAACGGCGGTCAGCGCTCCGTCGACGACCTCGCCCGCGCGAGCAGCCAGCGCGACCTCGTCACGACCGCGGCCATCTCGGCGCTGATCTCGCTGATCCTCGGGATCGTCGTCTCGACCGCCGAGTACGCGCACGGCACCATCGGTCATACGTTCCTCGTCTCGCCGGTGCGGGAGCGGGTGGTTGGCGCCAAGCTCGTCGCGGCGATGCTGACCGGCGCCGCCCTCGCCGCGTTCGCGTGGGCGGTCGCCCTCGGCCTCGCCGCGTTGTGGCTCGCGGCCAGGTCCATCCCGTCGCACCTCTGGTCCCACGACACGTTCACCCTGCTCCTCGGGCTGCTCGCCGCTGCCGCGCTCGCAGGTGCGATCGGCGTCGGCTTCGGCGCGCTTCTCCGACGGCAGACGGCGGCGATCGTGGTGGCGCTCGTCTGGCTGCTCGTCGGCGAGCCGCTGATGGCGGTCGTGGGCAAGCAGCGCTACGCGCCGGGGCACGTGATCGTGGCGGTCGCCGAGGCCGGTCATCAGGCCAGCGGCGGAGAGCTGCTCGCGTTCTGGCCGGCGCTGCTGCTCGGGCTCGGCTACGCGGCCCTGCTCGGCCTCGCGGGGGCCCTCGTGATCGCCCGCTCCGACGTCACCTGACGAACACTTGTTCGCGTCCTCCCAGGTGGCTAGACTGGCCTGATTATGGGGCAGGAAGAGCTCGTCGTTCACGGCGCCCGCGAGCACAATCTCAAGGACATCACGGTCCGCCTGCCGCGGCACAGGCTGATCTGCATCACCGGCCTCTCGGGCTCGGGCAAGTCGAGCCTCGCCTTCGACACGATCTACGCCGAGGGCCAGCGGCGTTACGTCGAGAGTCTCTCGGCCTACGCGCGGCAGTTCCTGCAGATGATGGAGAAGCCGGACGTGGACTCGATCGACGGCCTCAGCCCGGCGATCTCGATCGACCAGAAGACGACCAGCCGCAACCCACGCTCGACGGTCGGCACCGTGACCGAGATCTACGACTACCTGCGCCTGCTCTACGCGCGGGTCGGCAGGCCGCACTGCCCGGTCTGCGGCCGCCCGATCAGCGGCCAGAGCCAGGAGGCGATCGTCGACCAGATCCTCCAGCTCCCGGAGGGGACGAAGTTCACGGTCAACGCGCCGGTCGTCCGCGACCGCAAGGGCGAGTACAAGGACGTGCTCGAGGAGCTGCGCGCCGAGGGGTTCACGCGCGTGAAGGTGGACGGCGAGCAGCGCCTGCTCGAGGAGGAGATCGTCCTCGACAAGAAGTTCAAGCACACGATCGAGGTCGTCGTCGATCGGCTCGTGATGAAGGCGGACCTGCGGACGCGGCTAGCGCAGTCGGTCGAGACCGCGGCGCAGCTCGCGGAGGGCCTGGTCGTGATCGACGTCGTCGAGGGCGACTCGACGACCTATTCCGAGAACTTCGCCTGCCCCGAGCACGGGGTCGGCCTGCCCGAGCTCGAGCCCCGCATCTTCTCGTTCAACTCGCCGCATGGCGCCTGCCCGCGCTGCACCGGCCTCGGCGCCCAGCAGGAGATCGACCCCGACCTGCTCGTCCCCGACCCGACGCTCTCTATCGGCGAGGGCGCGCTCGTTCCCTGGTCGCTCGGCAACTCGAGCTTCTACGAGTCGGTCGTCCAGGCGATCGCCGACCGGTACGAGATCGACCTCGACCTGCCGTGGCAGGAGCTCTCCGAGGAGCAGCAGAACCTCTTCCTGCACGGGACCGACGGCGACCGCGTCTACGTTCAGTACCGCAACCGGATGGGCCGTCGCCGCTCGTACATGCTCGCGTTCGAGGGGATCGTGGCGAGCCTCGAGCGCCGCTACCGCGAGACCGACTCGAGCCAGCAGCGCGAGCGGATCGAGGAGTACATGAGCTTCCGGCCCTGCCCTGTCTGCAACGGCGCGCGGCTCAAGCCCGAGGTGCTCGCCGTGACGATCGGCGACCAGAACATCCACGAGTTCACACGCATGTCGGTGCAGCGTGCGATCGAGGTCCTGGACGGGCTCGAGCTGACCGAGACCGAGGAGCTGATCGGCGCGCGGATCATCAAGGAGATCCGCGAGCGGCTGACGTTCCTCGAGAACGTGGGCGTCGGCTACCTGCAGCTCGACCGGGCCGCCGCGACGCTCTCGGGCGGCGAGGCGCAGCGGCTCCGCCTGGCGACGCAGATCGGCTCGCAGCTCGTCGGCGTGCTCTACATCCTCGACGAGCCGTCGATCGGCCTTCATCAGCGCGACAACGGCAAGCTGATCGGCACGCTCGAGCGGTTGCGCGACCTCGGCAACACCGTGCTCGTGGTCGAGCACGACGAGCAGATGATGCGCTCCGCCGACCACCTCGTCGACATGGGGCCCGGCGCCGGCGAGCACGGCGGGCACGTGGTCGCCGAGGGCACCGCGAAGGCCGTCGAGCGCGTTCGCGACTCGGTCACGGGCCAGTTCCTCTCCGGCAAGCGGGAGATCGCCGTGCCCGAGCGCCGCGAGGAAGAGACCGACTCGTTCTGGGTCCGCGGCGCGACGATGCACAACCTGAAGGGGATCGACGTCGAGTTCCCGGTCGGGAAATTCGTCTGCGTGACGGGCGTCTCGGGCTCCGGGAAGTCGACGCTCGTGAACGAGATCGTCCACAAGGCGCTCGCGAACCGGCTGCACCGGATGCGCGTGAAGCCCGGCGAGCACGAGTCGGTCGAGGGGATCGAGTGCTTCGACAAGGTGATCGACATCGACCAGTCGCCGATCGGCCGCACACCCCGCTCGAACCCGGCCACGTACACGGACATCTTCACGCCGGTCCGCGAGCTCTACTCGCTCACGCCGGAGGCGAAGGTGCGCGGCTACAAGCCCGGCCGCTTCTCGTTCAACGTCCGCGGCGGCCGCTGCGAGACCTGCAAGGGCGACGGCACGATCAAGATCGAGATGCACTTCCTGCCGGACGTGTACGTCCCATGCGAGACCTGCGGCGGCAAGCGCTACAACCGCGAGACGCTCGAGGTGCGGTTCAAGGGCAAGTCGATCGCCGACGTGCTCGACATGTCGGTCGAGGAAGCGCTCCGCTTCTTCGCGAAGATCCCGAAGCTCCGCCGCCGGCTGCAGACGCTGCACGACGTCGGGCTCGACTACGTCAAGCTCGGCCAGCCGGCGACGACGCTCTCGGGCGGCGAGGCGCAGCGGGTCAAGCTGGCGAAGGAGCTCGGGAAGATCGCGACCGGGCGGACGCTCTACATCCTCGACGAGCCGACGACCGGCCTGCACTTCGCGGATATCGAGAAGCTGCTCGAAGTGCTGCAGCGGCTGGTGGACGCGGGCAACACCGTGCTCGTGATCGAGCACAACCTCGACGTGATCAAGCAGGCCGACTGGATCGTCGACCTCGGGCCCGAAGGCGGTGAGGCCGGGGGCGAGCTGGTCGCGACGGGGACGCCCGAGCAGATCGCCGAGGTCGAGGGCTCGTTCACGGGCGAGTACCTTCGCCACGTGCTGCGATCTCGCGAACCAGCAGCTGCGTGACCGGCTTCCGCACTAAACTTGCCGCATGGAGGCAGGCACCCCGAAGCCCGTAACCGCGGGCAATTGGGGCTATCCGGGAGCGAGCGTCGTGGGCGCAGTTCTCGCGACCTTCTTCTTCCCGTTGATCTCGCTGATCGCCGCGCTGCTCCTGTTGGGCGGGCAGACCGATCCGGTCAAGCGGGCGGCCCTGCGCACGTGGGCCTGGGCGTCCGTCGGCTGGATCGGCCTCCAGGTGGTCATGGTGCTCGTGCTTGCGGCCACCTTCTTCCGTTCTTCCGACGCATCGCCGTCGATCGACCGCAAGGGGCCGTGCGTCGGCGGGCCCGAAATGAACGCCGAGGGCAGGGACGTCTCGGGGAACGGAACGAAGTTCGAGTTCCCGTGCACGTTCGGCGGCACGACTACGGTGAAGTGGCCGCCGTGACGGGCCCCTGACAGTCTGAGGGCAATCGCGGCGGACGCGTACCTCCGCATGCACGCGCCTCGCTACGAGGTACTGCTCGCGAAGGTGCGCGAGCTGGCGCCGGGGCAGCCGAGGATCCTGGACGTCGGTCAGGCGTACGAGCTGGAGCGGCTGCGGAGCCTGCCCGGCGCGGTCGTGGACACGCTCGGCTTCGACGACGACCGCTTCCCGCTCCGGGAGGGCGAGAGGCACGTCACGTTCGATCTCGGCGAGGCGGAGCAGCCCGACCTGTGGCCGGACCTAACGCCGAACGCGGCCCGGATCCGCAATCGCCTCCGGCTGCTCGCCGGGCGGAATCCCTTCGAGCAGCTGCGCGAGGACTCGCGCAACCCGGGCCATTTCCGCGAGTACACCGTCGCCGAGCTGCTCGCGCTCGGCCGGGAGGCCGGCTTCGAGCCCGGCGGCTGGCTGACCGCGGACTCCTTCGACACCGGCTCGGCGTCGAACCGCATCCTTCGGAGCGCCGGTCCGCTCGTCCCGCGTAGCCTGCGCGCCGGGATCACCCTGTGGTTGCGGAAGCCGTAAACGAGGAACAGGCCTGGCTGTTGCGGGCCGTGCTCGTGCTGGTCAGCCCGCGGCCGGTGTTCGCCGCGCTCCGCGACGACTCCGACGAGGCAGCGCACGCGCGCAGCCAGGCAGTGCTCGCGCTGGTGCTGCTCGCCGGGATCGCGCTCGTGCTCTGGACGCCGACCTACGGCCGGCTGCTGCAGGACCGGTTCGTCGCCTGGGACGGATTCACGATCGCCGTGCTCGCGTTCATCGGCGGCGGCATCTACGGCGCCGCCGTCTACTGGGCCGCGGGCCTCCTGCTCTACCTCGTCGCCCGGGGGCTCGGGCTCACGCGGAGCTACCGCCAGGCCAGGCACATGCTCGCCTTTGCGGCCGCTCCGGTCGCGCTCTCGCTCTTCCTCGTGTGGCCGGTCCGGCTCGCGGTCTACGGCGACGACGTCTTCCGTGCGGGCGGCTCCGACCGCGGCGCGGGCAACTCGGCGTTCGTCGTGCTCGAAGCCGTCTTCGTCGTATGGGCCCTCGTGTTGCTGGCCATCGGGATTCGCGTGGTTTTCTCGAAGGCAGCCAGCTCCTCGTCAGGCATCTCGTAGGTGTGCTGGTCCTCCGGGAACGCGCCCGAGCGGACCTCGGCCGCGTAGCTCTCGAGCGCGTCGCGGATCTCGCGCGAGAGGTTGGCGTAGCGCTTGACGAACCGGGGAAGGTGGCCCTCGCTCAGGCCGAGCAGGTCGTGGTAGACGAGCACCTGGCCGTCGCAGTCGCGGCCTGCGCCGATGCCGATCGTCGGTACCGAGAGCCTCCGCGTGATCGCAGCCGCGACCTGAGGGGGGACGGCCTCGAGCACGACCGCGAAGCAGCCTGCCTCCTCGAGCGCGAGCGCGTCCTCCACGAGTTGCTGCGCGGCCTCGGCCGTCTTGCCCTGGGTCTTGAAGCCGCCGAGCATCGTGGCGGACTGCGGCGTGAGGCCGACGTGGCCCATGACGGGGATCCCCGCGGCGACGATCGCGCGCGCGCGAGATAGCGACGGGCCGGCGCCCTCGAGCTTGACCGCGTCGGCGCCCGCCTCCTTGACGAACCGGATCGCGTTCCGGACGGCGTCCTCGTCGGAGACCTGGTACGAGCCGAACGGCATGTCGCCGATCACGACCGGGCGCCTGGCGGCGCGTGCGACCGTGCGGGTCAGGAAGAGCATCTCGTCCATGGTCACGGGAACCGTCGTCCCCTCGTGCCCGAGCACGACCATCGCGGCGGTGTCGCCGACGAGGACGATCTCGATCCCGGCGTCCTCGGCGAAGCGCGCGCCCGGGGCGTCGTACGCGGTCACCATCACGATCCGCTCCCCGCGGCGCTTCATCTCGGCCAGCTGGGGGAGGGGCAGCTTGCCCTTCGGTGGCGTGCTCATCGGTCTTCTCCTTTGGGAATGACGTTGTCGATCAGACGGGTGCCGCCGACGCGTACGGCCGCCGCGACCACGCGCGGCTCGAAGTCGGCGACCTCGAAGTAGTCGACCTCGAGGCCGTCGAGCAGCTTCGGGTCGTTTGCCTGCAGCGCCCGCGGCAGGGCGAGCGCGGCCTCGCGCTCCCTGGGGGAGAGGTACGCGTTGCGAGAAGAGAGCGCGAGGCCGTCCTTGTCCCGGACCGTGGGGCAGACGCGGATCTCGAGGTCGAGCGCTAGGTCACGAATCATCCGCTTGAGGACGGCGACCTGCTGCGCGTCCTTCTGGCCGAAGTAGGCCCGGTCGGGGCGAACGAGGTTGAACAGCTTGAGGCAGACCGTCGCGACGCCGCGGAAGTGGCCGGGGCGGTGCTCGCCCTCGAGGATTCTGCCGAGCTCCTCCACCTCGACCCAGGTCTGGAACCCGGGCGGGTAGATCCCCTCGAAGGGCGGCACGAAGAGGATGTCGACCCCGGCCTCGTCCGCCAGCCTCGCGTCGCCCTCCTCGTCGCGCGGGTAGCGGGCGAGATCCTCGCCGGCCACGAACTGCGCCGTGTTCACGAAGAGGCTCGCCACGACGAGGTCGTTCTCCTCGCGCGCGGCGCGGAAGAGTGAGAGGTGACCCTCGTGAAAGGCACCCATCGTCGGCACGAGCCCGACCGACCCCGTGGCGGGGGCGCGGTGGTCGCGGAGGTCGGCGGCAGTCCGGACGATCCTCATCGCGCGGTCTCCTCCGCGAGGACGTCGTAAAGGGGCTCGAGGTCGGGTCTGACGCTGCGGATTGCCTCACGGTGGGCCTCGACCGTCGCCCAGTCGCCGCGCTCGATCGGGCCCGTCAGCTCGAAGTCGTTCTCGATCGTCCGTCGCATCAGCGGCTCGAGCGCCTCGGGCGGCGCGCCGGCCGCCGTCAGCAGGTCCGATGCGACGCGGTGCAGGGTGACGAGGTAGTTCGAGGCGATTGCGGCGCCGGCGTGGTAGAGGGGGCGGGCCTCGTCGGCGAGCTCGAACGGCTGAAGCCCGAGGACGCGCGCGAGCTCGAAGCCGAGCTCTCTCGCGTCGCCGTTCTCCGCGGTGACGGCGGCCCACGCGCCGTCGAGCTGCTCCGGTCCGCGGGCCCGCGTGAACGTCTGCAGCGGGTGCAGCGAGAAGCGCCGCTCGTGCGGGTCGAGCGCCGAGAGCGGCGTGGCCCCGCTGACGTGGGCAATCCAACAGACGTGTCCGAGGGACTGTCCCTGGGCCACGTCCCGGATGGCCGTGTCCGGAACGCACAGGAGCGTGAGCTCGGCATCGCGCTCGGCGAGCGGGATTCCGCGCTCCTCGAGCCTGGCGGCGAGCGCCGAGCCGACGCGGCCGCGACCGATGACATTCACGCTTTCGACCATGTTTCGCTCCAGTTCCGTAGCGGATACCGGGCCGATCGCAGTCTAGCTCTTGCCCTCCAGACGATGCTCGAGCGCGGTCCGGACGGCAGGCCAGTCGTCGTCGATGACCGCGTACCAGGCCGAGTCCCGCCGCTCGCCGTCGCGGACGACCATGTGCTTGCGATGGATCCCCTCGAACTCCGCCGGCAGCGCCGCGAGCGCGGCGCGGGCGCGCTCGTTCAGCGCGTCCGTCTTGAACTCGACCCGCCGGCAGCCGACCACCTCGAACGCGTGCCGGAGCAGGAGATACTTCGCCTCGACGTTCGCGCCGGTGCCCCACGTCGACGTGTTCATCCACGTGTTGCCGATCTCGAGCCGGAAGTGCTCCGGCGCGAGCGACATGTAGCTCGTCGAGCCGACGACCGAGCCGTTCTGGAGCACCGCGAACGGCTGCCGCGACACGTCCTCGGCAAGCGCCGCCTCGATCCACGCGTCGACGTCGCGCGTGATCATCCAGCACCAGATCCGCTCGTCGGCCGCCGCCGCGCGCAGCCTCTCGGCGTGCTCAGGCCCGAGGGGCTCGAGCACTACGAGGCGGCCCTCGAGCCGCATCTTCAGCTCCTCGCTCCACATCCGCACGGAGGTTTACACTGCCCGAGCGATGCCGATCTACGAGTACGTGTGCATGGAGTGCGAATCGCACTTCGAGGAGCTCGTCCGGAACGGCGAACAGCCGGACTGCCCGGACTGCGGCGCCGCGAACGTGCGCAAGCAGTTCTCCGTGTTCGCGGCTCACGGCACCGCCGCAGAGCCCACCTTCGGCGGCGGAGCTGGAGGCGGTTGTTGCGGCGGAAGCTGTGGCTGCGGCTGAGCAGCAGCTGACCGAGCTCGAGGCGTTCGCGCGCCAGGTCGCGGGCTGCACGCGCTGCCGGCTCTCGGAAGGGCGCACCCAGGTGGTCTTTGGGGTGGGCAACCCGAACGCCGACCTGATGTTCGTCGGCGAGGGGCCCGGCTTCCACGAGGACAAGCAGGGCATCCCCTTCGTCGGCCAGGCGGGCAAGCTCCTCGACAAGCTGCTCAGCGGGATCGGGCTCGGCCGCGACGACGTCTACATCGCGAACATCGTCAAGTGCCGGCCGCCCGGGAACCGCGACCCCGTCCCGGACGAGAAGGAAGCCTGCGAGCCGTACCTCTTCCGGCAGATCGAGCTGATCGAGCCGAAGGTGATCGCGAGTCTCGGCAACCACGCGACGAAGCAGCTCAGCGGCAAGGACATCGGGATCACTCGGATCCACGGCCAGGAGCAGCAGATCCAGCTCGGGTCGCGGGCCGTGCTGCTCTACCCGCTCTACCATCCGGCTGCAGCCCTCTACACGCCCGCGATGCTGAACGTCCTCGAGGAGGATTTCGCGCGGCTGCCCGGGCTGATCGGCCGCCCGCAGGCCGAGGCGGCGCCGGCGTTCGCCCCGGAGCCCGCGGTCGCCGCCGCCGCAGAGCCCGCGGTCCAGCTCGGCCTCTTCTGACCGAGGCATCGCTTGCGATGCCGTCTTCAGGACGCGCGGGCTCTGTCCGTGCGGCCGTCTGAAATGACCGGTCGATGCGATCGGACTCGTCCGTGACGGCTCTACGATCGCCTTGCGATGCCGTCTTCAGGACGCGCGGGCTCTGTCCGTGCGGCCGTCTGAAATGACCGGTCGATGCCATCGGACTCGTCCGTGACGGTTTTACGTGAGCTCCGCTCCGCCTCCCCGGCGGAGACCGAGACGATCGCCGCGACGCTGGCGCCCGCGCTGGCCGTCGGCGACGTCGTCACGGTCGCCGGCGAGCTCGGCAGCGGCAAGACGACGTTCGTCCGCGGCGCATGCCGGGCGCTCGGCGTGTCCGCCCCGGTCACGAGCCCGACCTACACGGTCGGCCACCGCTATCCGGGCGCGCCGGATGTCTCCCACCTCGACCTGTTCCGCTTCGAGGGTCTGTCGGCCGCCGACTGGGGAGACCTCGAGCCGTACTTCGAGGACGCGATCTGCTTCGTCGAATGGCCCGAGGCGGCGGCCGGTGCGCTGCCGCCGACCAGGGTGGAGGTACGTTTGTCGCACGTGGATCCGACACATAGACTGATCTCGCTTGAAAGCTCGGAAAAGTCCCTGCTAGAGGGCCTGTTCGGGGGTGCTGACGCTCGCCTTTGACACCGCGACGCGCGTCGCGACCGCCGCGCTCGTCCGGGATGGCGAAGTGCTGGGAGAACGGGTCTCCCGGGCCGTCGGCGTGCTCGCCGACGCCGACGAGCTGCTCCGAGAGGCGGGCGCCTGCCAGGCCGACCTCACCGGGCTCGTGGTCGGAACCGGCCCCGGCAGCTTCACGGGCCTGCGGCTCGGCCTCGCCGCCGCGCGGGGCCTCGCGTTCGCGCTCGAGCTGCCGGTCGCCGGCGTCTCGACGCTGCACGCGCTCGCCGCGGGCGCGCCGGGTGCGCTGCCCGTGATCGACGCGGGCAGGCGCGAGGTGTTCACGCTCGACGGCGACGAGCCGGTGTGCGTGAGCCCGCAGGCGCTGGAGCTCCCACGGGGAACGGTCTGCGTCGGCGACGGCGCCGTCCGCTACCGCGCAGTCCTCGAGTCGAGCGGCGCCGAGATCCCTCCCGACGGCGACGAGCGCCACGTGCCGCGCGCGCGCTTCCACGCCGCCCTGGCCGTCGACTTCGGCCCGGCCGAGGCGGTCGAGCCCCTGTACCTGCGTCTTCCGGACGCGGAGCCGAAGCGGTGACGAACGTCGAGCTCCGCAAGCTCGAGCTGCGCGACCTCGGCGGGATCGACGAGATCGAGCGCAGCTCCTATCCGACTCCATGGTCGCGCTCGATGTTCGCGAGCGAGCTCTCGAAGCCGTCGTCGCTCTGCCTCGGCGCCTTCGACGCCGACACGGGGCGGCTCGTCGGCTACCTCGTCATCTCCCGCTACGTGGACGCCTGGCACGTGATGAACGTCGCGGTCACGCCGGAGCGCCGCCGGCAGGGCATCGCCTCGATGATGATGAACCGGCTGTTCGACCTCACCTCGGGCCGCGGCCGCCGCGGCTACACGCTCGAGGTGCGCGTCTCGAACGCGGGCGCGATCAAGCTCTACGAGCGCCTCGGCTTCCGCCCGCGCGGCGTGCGCCGCGGGTACTACACGGACAACCGCGAGGACGCGCTGATCATGTGGAAAGACCCGGTCCAGGAGCCGGCCGCGCGCCTCTGATCCTCGGGCTCGAGACGAGCTGCGATGAGACCGCGGCGGCGCTCGTCACCGGCGACGGGGAGATCCGCTCGAGCGTCGTCTCCTCCCAGGCCCACCTGCACGCCCGCTTCGGCGGCGTCGTGCCCGAGATCGCCTCGCGCCGCCACCTCGAGCTCGTCGTCCCGGTCGTCCGCGAGGCGCTCGCGGAGGCGGACGCGAGCCTAGACGACGTGGAGACGGTGGCGGTCACCCAGGGGCCGGGGCTGATCGGGGCCCTGCTGGTCGGCCTCTCCGCCGCGAAGGCGCTCGCGTGGGCGCGCGGGCTCCCGCTCGTCCCGGTCGACCACCTGCAGGGGCACGTCGCCTCGCTCTACCTCGGCGCGGAGCCGCTCGAGCCGCCGTTCCTGTGCCTGCTCGCGAGCGGCGGGCACACGATGCTGCTCGACGTTCCCGAGCGCGGCCGGTTCGCGGTCCTCGGCACGACGCTCGATGATGCGGCCGGCGAGGCCTTCGATAAGGGAGCGCGGCTGCTCGGCCTCGGCTACCCCGGCGGCGCGGAGATCGACCGGCTCGCGCGCGCGGGGGACCCCGAGGCGTTCTCGTTCCCGGTCGCGCGCGTGCCCGGACTGGACTTCTCGTTCTCGGGCGTGAAGACGGCGCTGCTCTACGAGGTTCGGTCGCTGGAGGACGGGCTCGAGGAGCGCCGGGCCGACCTCGCGGCCGCCTACCAGCGGGCGCTCGTGCAGGCGCTCGTGCTACGGACGCTCGAGGCGGCCGAGCAGACCGGGGCGGACCGGATCGCCGTCGTGGGAGGTGTGGCCGCGAACTCCGAGCTGCGCGCCTCCCTCCCCGACGCGGTCGCGCCGCCGCTCGAGCTCTGCACCGACAACGGCGCCATGATCGCCTCGGCCGCGCGCTACGCGGAGGCAGTCCCGTGCCCCCGTTATCTTGCCCTCGATGCGTACGCCTCCGCTCTCTGACGCCCGGCGGGCCGCGCCCGCTGCGATCATCGTGCTCGCGGCCACGCTGCTCGTCGTCGGCTTCGGCGTCAGCGGTCCCCGCGAGCGCTCGCTGAGCTCGCAGGCCTCGTCCTGGCGGGGCCTCGTCGGCGGCCCGCGCCCGAGCGTCACGGTCGGCCAGCGCATGCTCGTCGTGCTCAAGGCGCCCTCGCTCGCCGCGCGCGTCGCCGCGAACGGCGGCTTCGCGACCCAGCGCCAGGAGCACGAATGGACGAGGTCGGCGGTCGCAGCGCAGCAGCAGCTGCTGGCGGAGCTGAGCGTGCACGGGATCCAGATCCGAAAGGAATTCAGCTTCGCGCGTGTCCTGAACGGGTTCTCCGCGCCGCTCGACGCCCGGGCGGTGGCGCTGCTCGAGCGCCAGCCGGAGGTGGCCGGCGTCTACCCGGTGCGCGTCGCCTACCCGGCCTCGATCTCGTCGCGGCTGCTCGGCCAGGAGGGCCTCGCGATCGGGGCGGGGCACCTGCCGTCCGTGGTGCTCCCGGGCTACGACGGGCGCGGCGTCACGATCGCGCTGCTCGACACCGGGGTCGACCGGGCCCATCCGTACCTGCGCGGCCGGGTCCTGCCCGGGATCAACCTCGTCGACGACATGAACAGCGGCGCGCCGGCCGTCGCCGACCCCGACGACGCGAACCGGCTCGAGCAGCACGGGACGGAGATGGCCGGGCTCCTCGTCGGCGCCGGCGGTCCGGGCGGAATCTCCGGGGTCGCGACCGGCGCCTCCGTGCTCCCGATCCGCATCGCCGGCTGGCAGCGCGACCTGACCGGAGGCTGGGCGGTCTACGCGCGGACCGACCAGCTGATCGCCGGGCTCGAGCGCGCGGTCGACCCGAACCTGGACGGCGATGCGCACGACGCGGCCCGGATCGCGCTGATGGGCGTGGCCGCCTCGTACGCGGCGTTTGCGGACTCCCCGGAGGCGCAGGCGATCCGCGGGGCGCTGCGGCTGGACACGCTCGTGGTCGCGCCCGCCGGGAACGACGGGCCCGCCGGGCCCGGGTACGGCAGCATCGCGAGCCCGGGCGGCGCTCCGGCGGCGCTGACGGTCGGGGCCGCCGACCTTCGCACGGAAGCTGAGGAGGCGCCCGTCGCGGTCCGTACCGGGCTCAGGCTCCTGCTCGACCGGCAGATGCCTCTGGCAGGGGCCGTCGTGTCGACGGCGCCGCTCGAGCTCGAGCTCGCCGCGCCGCGGGCACCCGCCTCGGGCGGGGCGCCCGAGCTGGTCGATTTCTTCACCCGCAAGGGAGTCAGCCTCGTCGCCGGCCGGGCAGGGTTCGTCAAGGCCGGAGGCGACCCGCGGTCCGCGATCGACGACGCGGTTCAGGCCGGCGCGAGGGCCGTCGTGGTCTGGGGGACGGAGCTCCCCGCCGGCGGGCTCGGGCTCGACGAGGCGGTGGACGTCCCGGTGCTGAGCGTCCCCGACCGCGTCGGCCGGCTGGTCGCGGAGGCGCTCGACCGGCACCGGCAGCCGGTCGTCTCGATCGGGCTCCCGAGCACGGCGCGCAACGGCGCCGCGGCCGGGATCGCGCCGTTCTCGTCACGGGGGCTCGCTTTCGACGCGAGGGTGAAGCCGGACGTGTCCGCACCCGGGGTCGTGCTCGCGACCTCCGAGCCGGGCCGCAACGACGACGGCTCGCCGCGCTACGGCACGGTCAACGGCTCGAGCGCCGCAGCGGCGGTTGCCACCGGAGCAGCCGCGCTGCTCGCCGAGGTCCGTCCTGACCTCCGGGCGGCCGACCTGAAGAGCCTGCTCACGGGCACCGCGCGACCGCTGCCCGACGCGAGCGTGACAGCCCAGGGCGCAGGCCTCGTCGACATCGGCGGCGCAGCGTCGGGAGAGCTCGCCTCGGCTCCCGACACTCTCGCCTTCGGGCGCGTCCAGGGCGACGGCTGGCACGCTACCCAGCTGCTGACCCTGCACGACGTCTCCACGAGGCGGCTGCTAGTTCGTGTCGAGAGCGTCGGCCGGGGCGGGCTGGAGATCACGGCGATCCCGCGCCGCGTCAGGCTCAGGCCGGGCGGCTCGACCGTCGTCCGCCTCGTGGCGCGACTTCGCGGAGCACCGCCCTCGGGCGGCTCGGCCGAGGGCGCGATCGTGCTCAAGCCGCGTGGCTCGGCGCCCCTGCACGTTCCGTGGGCGATCACGTTCGGCCGCCCGCCGGGCGACCTGATCTCGGCGGTCGCGCTCTCACCGACCGCGTTCCGGCCTTCGGACACGACGCCTGCCGTCCTCTCGCTGCGCACCGGGAGCCTCGTCCAGGGCCCGACCGGCCCGCAGATCCTCCCGGTGGCGCGCCTCGACGTCGAGTTGTGGGGCGGGGGCCGGGAGATCGGCCTCCTCGCGCGCCTGCGCGACCTCCTGCCGGGCCAGGTCTGGATCAGCCTGACCGGCCGCGACCCGGACGGGAACCTGCTCCCTCCGGGCCCGTACCGGCTCCGGCTCGTGGCCGTGCCGACCACCGGCGGCCCGCCGACCGTCGAACTGGTCCGGTTCCGCATCAAGTAGCGCGCGGGTACGGTTCCTTCGGCCGCGGCCGTCCTATACTTTGGCTGTTTGCGGCGGTTTTCCATGCCGGACCCACGCCTGAAGGAGACCGAGTGACCACAGTCGAAGCCCCGGAGACACACCTCCGGGAGAACCCGTTTGAGATCGCGCGCGAGCAGGTTCACCGCGTGGCCGAGATCTTCGCGATCGACCAGCGGCTGGTGAACGTGCTCCAGGAGTGCAAGAAGGCGGTCGTCGTGTCCGCGCCGGTGACGATGGACGACGGCACGGTGCACGCCTTCGAGGGTTTTCGCGTCACCCACAACATCGCGCGCGGCCCGTCGAAGGGCGGTATCCGCTATCACCCCGACGTCACCCTCGACGAGGTCAAGGCGCTGGCGATGTGGATGACGTGGAAGTGCGCGCTGATGAACATCCCGTTCGGCGGCGCCAAGGGCGGGGTGGTCTGCGACCCGAAGAAGCTCTCACGCGGCGAGCTCGAGCGTATGACTCGCCGCTACACGACCGAGATCATCAACGAGATCGGCCCAGAGAAGGACATCCCGGCCCCGGACGTCGGCACCGACGGGACGGTGATGGCGTGGATCTTCGACACGTACTCGATGAACAAGGGCCACTCGGTGCTCGGCGTGGTCACCGGCAAGCCGCTCAACGTCGGCGGCTCCCTCGGGCGGATGGAGGCGACCGCGCGCGGCTGCCTCTACTGCGTCCAGGAGGCAATCCGCAAGCAGGAGCTGCCGATGGACGGCCTCCGCGTCGCCGTGCAGGGCTTCGGCAACGTCGGCAGCTTCCTCGCGAAGTTCCTCGCCGAGGAGGGGGCGACGATCATCGCCGTCTCCGACTCGACCTCCGGGCTCTACAACGCGAAGGGGATCGACGTCCCTGCCGCACTCGCGCACAAGCAGGAGACGGGCACGCTGCGCGGCCTGCGCGGTGCGGACGACGTGTCCAACGAGGAGCTGCTGCTGCTCGACTGCGACGTCCTCGCGCCCTGTGCGCTCGAGCAGGTGATCACCCAGGACAACGCGGACAAGGTCAGGGCGGCGATCGTCTGCGAGGGCGCCAACGGCCCGGTGACTCCGGCCGGCGACGAGATCCTCGAGGACAGGGGCGTGCTCATCCTGCCCGACATCCTCGCGAACGCCGGCGGCGTCGTCGTCTCGTACTTCGAGTGGGTCCAGGGCCTCCAGGAGTACTTCTGGAAGGAGCCCGAGGTGAACTCGAAGCTGCGCGACATCGTCACGCGCGCGTTCAACGAGACCTGGCACCTGTCGGAGGAACGGCAGACGGCGATGCGGAGCGCGGCCTACGGGCTCGCGGTCGGGCGGGTCGCGGAAGCCACGATCACGCGTGGCCTCTACCCCTAGATGACGGCAGAGCAAGCGGCGCCTCGGCCGCGGGTCGTCGTCTACCACGGCATCGGCTGCCACCTCTGCGAGCGCGCGCTCGTCCAGGTGCGCGCCCTCCACGACGAGCTCGGCTTCGAGCTCGAGGAGGTGGCGATCGACGGAGAGCCGGAGCTCGAGGCGCGCTACCGCGAGCTCCTGCCCGTCGTCGAGATCGAGGGCGAGCAGGCCTTCACGTACCACGTCCACGAGGAGGCGTTCAGGCGCCGGCTCTCGGCCGCACAAACTCCCTCCAAATAGGCGCCCTTGTGACTGTCTGACGCACCGAGCAACGGCGGGTGTCACAATGGTTGTGCTCTGTCACAAGCTACTGCTCACGGGACGACCGGGATGGCGACGACGGAACGCGTGACGGTCGGGGTCGCCGCCCGGCTGAGCCGGTACCTCCAGGTGCTGGCCCAGTCGAAGAAGATGGGGAAGGACAGGATCTCCTCCCAGGAGATCTCGGACTACACCAACATCAACGCGACGCAGATCCGTCGCGACCTCTCGACGTTCGGCAAGTTCGGGAAGCGCGGGGTCGGCTACAACATCGACTCGCTGCTCGGCGAGATCCGGAAGATCCTCCGGACGCAGGGGCAGCACAACATCGCGCTCATCGGGGCGGGGCGCCTCGGGCACGCGATCGCGAGCTCGCCCATCTTCGCCGAGCACGGGATCCACATCGCGGCCGTCTTCGACGACGACACCGAGAAGGTGGGCGATGGGATCGGCTCGATGACGATCAGCGACATCCGGACGCTCCCCGCGGTGGTCGGCGAGAAGAACATCATCGTCGGTGTCCTCGCCGTGCCCGCCGACAACGCGCAGCAGGCGGCCGACGAGCTCGTCGGCGCGGGCGTGAAGATCATCTTCAACTACTCCGAGGCGCTGCTCGACGTCCCGCACGACGTGACCGTCCACACGTCGAACCCGGCCGTCGACCTCCTCCACGCGCTCTACTTCCACCTGACCTGAGGGACATGTCCGGGGGACAGTCCCCGGGCCGTGTCCGAAAGGGACATGCCGGGGGGACAGACCCCGGGCCGTGTCCAAAAGGGACGTGGGAGCCCGAAGAGCCCGGCCGGGAAGCTGCCGCAACGCTTCAACTAATGTAGTCCGGCCGTGGGTGATTCCCAGAGCCTTACCCCCGAGGAGCAGATCCGCCTCGCACGAGAGCAGTACGAGGCGGCCACCGACTTCACCGTCGCCGTCGAGGAGGAGTTCGCGGTCCTCGACCCGGCGACGCTGTCGCTGACGAACCGCTTCGAGGAGCTGCAGGCGGCCGCGTCGGGCACGCCGCTCGAGTCGCATCTCGTCGGCGAGCTGATCGCCTCCGAGGTCGAGATCCGCACCGGGCGCTGCGACGACTTCGACGAGCTCGCCGCGCGCGTCGGCGAGCGGCGGGCGCAACTCTACGAGCTCGCCGACTCCCTCGGGATCGCGCTGGCCGCGACCGGGACGCACCCCTGGAGCCCCTGGCAGGAGCAGCGGATCATCGACACGCCGCACTACCGCCGCAACGACGAGCTCCTCCGCTACGTCGTCTGGCGGAACAACAGCTTCGGCCTGCACGTGCACGTTGCGATCAACGGCGCTGACCGTGCGATCTCCGTCTGCAACACGCTCCGCAACTTCCTCCCCGAGCTGCTCGCGTTCTCGGCCAGCTCCCCCTTCGTCGAGGGTGTGAACACCGGCCTGCACTCGGCGCGGACGCAGATCTTCACGCGCATGTTCCCGCGCTGCGGCGTGCCCGATGCCTACGACGGCTGGGACGGGTTCGAGGCCTACGTCCGCTTCCTCTACGACACGGGCTCGATCGACGAGCACACGCAGCTCTGGTGGAGTGTCCGTCCGCATCTCGCCTTCCCGACGGTGGAGATCAGGATCTGCGACGCGCAGCCCGACCTGGCCGACGCGCGCTCGCTCGCCGCGCTGTGCTACGCGCTCGCAGTCCGGATAGCGCGGGCGCTCGACGAGGGGGAGCCGCTTCCCGACTTCCCGCACCGGCTGGTCGAGGAGAACCTCTGGCGCGCGATCCGCTACGGACTCTCCGGGGAGCTGATCGACCTCGCGACCGGCGAGGTGCGTCCGGCGCGGGCCCACCTCGAGCGTCTGATCGAATGGGTCCAGCCGGTCGCGGAGGAGATCGGCGCCGCGTCCTATCTCACGATCGCCGGCGCGAACGCGGCCGAGCGGCAGATCGCCCGCCACGATGCCGGCGCGACGCTCGAGGAGATCTACGCGGAGCAGGTCGGCTCGAAGGCAACGGTCGGTGGCTGAGGACGAGCAGAAGTTCGTCGAGGAGCTCCAGGCCGAGCTGGCGAAGCTCGAGGTCTCGGATCTCCTGCTCAACACGCTCTACACCGTCTCCTCGCTCGGCTACCACCGCCTCAGCGGAGAGGCGAAGGATCTCGACCAGGCGCGCCTCGCGATCGAGGCGCTCAAGGCCCTCGTTCCGGTTCTCGAAGGCTCGGTCCCGGACGAGGCGCTCGTCAGCTTCAGGCAGGTGCTCTCGAACCTGCAGCTCGCCTACGCGGGCGCCGTCGAGCAACCGGACGCTTGAAAGCCCGACGCGGTCGGCGTATAAGACGAGAGAAGGCGTCTAGGCAAGAGGGAGAGCGGATTGCAGGGGGGCTGGGGAGCTCGCGCGTTCGTCGCTGTGCCGGTTCTGGCGGTACTCGCGACGCTCGTTTCGGCCGGAGCAGGCGCAGGTGCGACCAGCGGCCGGCGCGTCACCGAGCGGGGGAGCGAGTGGGCGCAGGGCGAGGTGCTGGTCGGCTTCCGGCCGTGGCTCGACACGGCGGCCCGGCGCGAGGTCGTACAGGGGGAGAACGCGCGCACGATCCGCTCGCTGCGGCTACCCGGGACCTGGCTCGTCCAGACAGCGCCCGGCCAGTCGGTTCCGGAGGCGGTCGCCTCCTTCGAGGCCGACCCCCAGGTCGCCTACGCCGAGCCGAACTACGTCTACCACGCGCTGGCCGCACCGAACGACCCGCGGTACGCGTCGCAGTGGGACTGGCCGAGGATCAGCGCGCCCCAGGCCTGGGACATCACGACCGGAAGCGCGAGCGTCAAGGTGGCGATCGTCGACACCGGGATCGCCGCGCACCACGAGGATCTCGCCGCGAACGTCGTCCCCGGGTACGACTGGGTCGGGGGCGACACCGATCCCTCGGACGCGAACGGCCACGGGACTCATGTCGCCGGGACGATCGGGGCGCGGGGGAACAACGGCGTCGGCGTCACCGGCGCGAGCTGGAACGTCTCGCTGATGGCGCTCCGCGCTCTCGACGCGGCCGGCTCCGGCACCAGCGCGAACATCGCGTCCGCGTTCAGCTACGCCTGTGCGCACGGGGCGAAGGTCGTCAACGCGAGCCTGGGCGGAGGCTCGTACAGCTCGGCCATGCGGGACGCGATCGCAGGCTGTGCGAACACGCTCTTCGTGTTCGCAGCGGGAAACGGTGGAAGCGACGGGCTCGGCGACAGCAACGACTCGACGCCGACCTACCCCTGCAGCTACGGCGCGCGGCCGGACAGCCTGCCGAACGTGATCTGCGTCGCCGCGAGCAACCCGAACGACAGCCTGGCGTCCTTCTCGAACTACGGCGCGAACAGCGTCGATCTCGCCGCGCCGGGCTCCGGGATTCCGAGCACATACCCGCTCTACACAGCCGCCTGGAGCGACGGCTTCGAAGGGTCGGGGCTGGCCGGGTGGTCGACGCAGGTCGTCGGCGCCGGAAGCGCCTGGGCCCAGACCACCGCCTCGCACAACAGCGGCACCCACAGCGCCACCGACTCGCCTGCCGGCAACTACGCGGCGGACACGGACACGCGCCTCTTCCGGACCGGCGCCTCGTCGGTCGACCTCTCGGGTCGCGACGGGTGTGGGCTCCAGTACGCCCTGAGCATCAACATCGCCCAGTTCGACGGCATCGGCGCGTACGGCTCGACCGACGGCGTCAACTTCACCCCGCTCAGCGGTGACTGGTGGGGGAACTCGAACGGAAGCTACTTCACCGTCGTCGAGGATCTGTCCCGCTACGACGGCGTTCCCTCCTTCTACCCGGAGTTCAGGCTGGTCTCGAACTCCGTCAACAACGCCCCGGGGGCGAACGTCGACGACGTCGCCGTCCGGTGCCTCTCGCCGGCGCCGAACGGCTACGAGAGCCTGAGCGGCACCTCGATGGCGGCGCCGCACGTCACCGGGGTCGCGGCGCTCGTGTGGGCCGCGCACCCGTCGGACACCGTCGCGCAGGTGAAAGCCGCGATCCTCAACGGGGTCGACAAGATCCCCGGGCTCCGAGGGAAGCTCGGCACCGGCGGCCGCCTGAACGCCTGCAGGGCGCTCGGCGGCTGTGCGTCGGCGGGGCCGGCCTTCACCCCGCCCAGGTGCGTGGTGCCAAGCGTGGTCGGCAAGAAGCTCCGCGTCGCGAAGGCGAGGATCAAGGCGCGCCATTGCCAGGTCGGCAAGCTCTCCTATGCGAAGTCGGCGAAGAGGAAGAAAGGCCGCGTGCTTCGCGAGAAGCCGGCGGCCGGCAAGCAGCTGAAGAACGGCGCCAAGGTCACCCTTGTAGTCGGCCGCGGCCGCACCCGCTAGTCGACCAGAGGCGCTCGCCGGCAGAACCGTTTAATCTCGCCGCCGCATGGTGGACGCCGAGATCGGGATCTTCGGGGGCTCCGGCTTCTACTCGTTCCTCCAGGACGTCGAGGAGGTCGAGCTCGACACGCCCTACGGGAAGCCGTCGGCGCCGCTCGTGATCGGCGAGATCGAGGGGAAGCGGGTCGCGTTTCTCCCGCGCCACGGGCGCCGGCACGAGCTGCCGCCGCACGCGATCCCCTACCGCGCGAACGTCTGGGCGATGAAGGAGCTCGGCGTGCGCCGGATCATCGGGCCGAACGCCTCGGGCGCGCTCAAGGCGGAGCTGCAGCTCGGCGAGTTCGTCGTCTGCGACCAGTTCGTCGACCGCACGAGCGGCCGCGCGGACACGTTCTACGACGGCTCCGAGACGACACACGTCTCCGCGGCCGACCCGTACTGCCCCGACCTGCGCGCGCTGCTGGTCCAGACGGCCCGGGAGCTCGAGATCCCGGTCCGCGACGGCGGCACCGTGGTCACGATCCAGGGCCCGCGCTTCTCGACGCGCGCCGAGTCGCGCTGGTTCCAGGACGCCGGCTGGGACGTGATCAACATGACGGCGTATCCCGAGGGCTACCTCTGTCGCGAGCTCGAGCTCTGCTACGCGAACATCTCGATGGTCACCGACCACGACGTGGGCGTCGAGGGGACCGAGCCCGTCTCGCACGAGCAGGTGGTCACCGTCTTCACGGAGAACAACGAGCGCCTGCGCGAGCTGCTGTTCGCGGTTGTCCCGAAGATCCCGCCGCAGCCCGCCGAGCATCTCTGCGCGACGGCTCTCCGGGGAGCACGGCTCTAAGGCGGTCGCTTGCGACGCCGACCAAGAGGTCGTGCTGGCTTTGCCAGCGCGGCCGTCCTAACTCGTGTGATAGAAAACCGCGGCGCCGGGGTGTCTCGGCGCTGAGTGCGTAAGGAGCGCTTCCGATCGACTTCTTCAGCGACCACGCCGTTCTCTTCGCTCTCGTCTGCTCGGGAATCGCGATCGCCTACGGCATCGGCCTGACGGTCTGGCTGCTTCGGCAGCCCGCCGGGAACGAGCGCATGCAGGAGATCGCGCAGGCCATCCAGGAGGGGGCCGCCGCGTACCTGCGGCGCCAGTACACGACGATCGCGCTGGTCGCGATCGTGCCCTTCCTGCTGCTCGGCTTCTACAACAAGCTCGGCTGGTGGACCGCGATCGGCTTCCTGATCGGCGCCGTGCTCTCGGCCGCCGCGGGCTTCATCGGCATGAACGTCGCCGTGCGCTCGAACGTCCGCACCGCCGAGGCCGCCAGGCACGGGCTCAAGCCCGCGCTGAACGTCGCGTTCCGCGCGGGATCGGTCACCGGCCTGCTCGTCGTCGGGCTCGGCCTGCTCGGTGTCGCCGGCTACTACGGGGTGCTGACGATCTGGCTCAACCACAGCAGCGGCTCGGCGATCAACGATCTCGTAGGGCTCGCCTTCGGCGGCTCGCTGATCTCGGTCTTCGCCCGCCTCGGCGGCGGCATCTACACGAAGGCAGCGGATGTCGGCGCGGACCTCGTCGGCAAGATCGAGGCCGGGATCCCGGAGGACGATCCGCGCAACCCGGCCGTGATCGCGGACAACGTCGGCGACAACGTCGGCGACTGCGCCGGCATGGCGGCCGACCTGTTCGAGACCTACGCCGTGACCGCGGTCGCCGTGATGCTGATCGCGAAGCGCTTCCCCACCGGCCACCTCTGGCTCTACCCGCTCGCGATCGGGGGCATCTCGATCCTGGCCTCGGTGGTCGGCACGTTCTTCGCGCGCGTGGGGAAGAGGGGGTCGATCATGAACGCGCTCTACAAGGCCGTGCTCGTGGCGACGGTCCTGTCGGCGATCGGCTTCATCCCGGTGACGATGGCGTTCGACTCCGGCGGGTTCAGCTTCACGGACCTGTACGTCTCCGCGCTCGTCGGCCTGGTGGTGACCTTTCTGCTCGTCGCGATCACGGAGTACTACACCGGCACGCGCTGGCCTCCGGTGAAGTCGATCTCCAGCGCGTCGCGCACGGGCCACGCGACCAACATCATCGAAGGGCTCGCCGTCGGGATGCAGGCCACGGCCCTGCCCGTGGTCGTGCTCGCAGCCGGGATCCTCGTCGCGCACCACTTCGCAGGGTTGTTCGGCATCGGCGTGGCGGTGATGGCGCAGCTCTCGATGACGGGCCTCATCGTGGCGCTCGACGCCTACGGGCCGGTGACGGACAACGCCGGTGGCATCGCGGAGATGGCCGACCTGGACGAGTCCGTCCGCGCGATCACCGATCCGCTCGACGCCGTCGGGAACACGACCAAGGCGGTGACGAAAGGCTACGCGATCGGTTCAGCCGCGCTCGCCGCTCTCGTCCTGTTCGACTCGTACTACACGGGGCTCGGCGACCAGGGGCTCGGTCAGGCGACGACCCCCGGCTACTTCGACCTCCAGAACGCCTGGGTGATCGCCGGGTTGTTCATCGGGGGCCTGATGCCGTTCCTGTTCGCGTCGCTCGCGATGGAGGCCGTCGGTCGCGTCGGCGGCCAGGTCGTACAGGAGGTGCGGCGTCAGTTCGCCGAGATTCCCGGGATCATGGAGGGCACGGCCCGGCCCGAGTACGGGCGCGCGATCGACATCGTCACCGGCTCGGCGATCAAGAGCATGATGGTTCCGGCGCTGATCCCGATCGTCTTCCCGATCGTCGTCGGGCTCATCAGCGCCCGGATGCTCGGCGGGTTGCTGATCGGGACGATCGTCACGGGGCTCTTCCTGGCGATCGCGATGACCTCCGGCGGCGGCGCGTGGGACAACGCGAAGAAGCTGATCGAGGACGGTGCCTACGGCGGGAAGGGCTCGGAGGCGCACGCGGCCGCGGTCACGGGCGACACGGTCGGCGATCCCTACAAGGACACTGCCGGGCCTGCGATCAACCCGATGATCAAGATCACCAACATCGTCGCGATCCTGATCATCCCGCTCCTCGTCTCGATTCACGGGTAGCGCGTCTCCGCGTAGCGTTCGCGTCGTGAGCGAGGCTCGCTACGACGGGCTGGCGGACTGGTACGACGCGTTCGTCCGCGGAGACGGCTCCGTGTGGACGCGGACGGCCGGCGGGCTGCTCGTGGAGTTGCTGGGCAGTGGACCGGGTCGGTGCCTGGATCTCGGCTGCGGGACAGGGGTGTTCGTGCCGCTGCTCGCCGAGCAGGGCTGGACGGTTGTCGGCGTCGACCTCTCGGCCGACCAGCTGCGCGTTGCGAGGGAGCGGGTGGGGGAGGTCGCCGAGGCGCTCGTCCGGGCCGACGCGTCGGCGCTGCCGTTCGAGGACGGCTCGTTCGACGCGGTCGCCGCGGTGCTCGTCCACACCGACATCGACGGCTACGACCTGGCGCTGCGGGAGGTTGCGCGGGTGCTTCGCCCGGGCGCACGCTTCGTGCACGTCGGCACACACCCGTGTTTCGTCAGCCCGGCCGCCAGCTCCGGGCCGGACGGACGCCTCGAGCTCTTCGACGGGTACCACGAGAGCCGTCTCGTCTTCGATTCGCCCGCGTTCGCGCACGGCGCCGCGGGGCTGCGAGCACGCGCCGGGACGTGGCAGGTCCCGCTCGCGGCCCTTCTGAACGCGGTGGCAGGCGCCGGCCTTCGCCTCGAGCAGGCACTCGAGTCTGCGGACGACCCGCCGGGCTTGCTCGCGCTTTCGGCGACACTTGCGTGACGCTGGGCCATGTCCGGGGGACTGTCCCCGGGACATGGCCGCCGGGACGCCGAACGCCGAGCCGCTGCCGTCGGCGAACCGGCCGTGGCCGTTCCGGCCACGGCCGGGGGACTGTCCCTCGGACACGGCGGGAATGGACCTGTCCGATTGAGTGACCGCGGCGCGCTCTAGAGTCCACGCCGATGTCTCGGCGTCGGCGGGAGCAGCGGCTCGAGCGCGTCCTCGGGACGCCCGCGCTCTTCTCGACTGCGTACGGCAACGTCGGCTCGTCGATCTACTACGCGCTCGGCGTCACCGCCGTCTTCGCGCTCGGCCTGACCCCGCTCGTCTTCGTGATCGCGGGGATCTTCTTCAGCGCCACCGCGCTCACGTACGCGGAAGGAACCGTCCGCTATCCCGAGGCGGGCGGCTCGGCGAGCTTCGCGCGCCACGCCTTCAACGAGCTCGCCTCGTTCGGGGCCGGCTGGTCGCAGATGCTCAACTACATCATCACGATCGCCATCTCGGCGTTCTTCGTGCCGCACTACCTCTCGATCTTCTGGGAGCCCCTCAGGGAGAACCCGTGGGACATCGTCGGTGGCGCGATGGTGATCGTCTTCCTGGTCGCGCTGAACATCGTCGGCATCCAGGAGTCGGCGGGGCTGAACATCTTCCTCGCGCTGATCGACTTCGGCACTCAGCTGCTGCTGGTGATGATCGGGTTCGTCCTCGTCTTCAGCCCGTCGACGCTCACGTCGAGCGTCCACTGGGGCACGGTGCCGGCCTGGTCGCAGTTCCTGCTCGCGATCCCGGTCGGGATGATCGCCTACACCGGGATCGAGACCGTCTCGAACCTCGCCGAGGAGACGCGAGACCCGGTCAAGAGCATCCCGCGCTCGATCGGGCTCGTTGCGATCGCCGTGTACGCGATCTACTTCACGCTGCCGCTGATCGCGCTCTCGGCGCTCCCGGTCGAGCGCATCGACGGCCACCTGACGACCATGCTCGCGCTCCCTCCCGAGCAGGGTGGCTTCCAGAACGACCCCGTGCTCGGGATCGTCGAGAACCTCGGCATCTCGGGGGGCCTTCTCACCGCGCTCAAGCTCTACGTGGGCGTCCTCGCGGCGACGATCCTCTTCATCGCGACGAACGCCGGGATCATCGGCGTGTCTCGAATCACCTACTCGATGGCGTCGTACCGCCAGCTCCCCGAGGTCTTCCGCCGCCTGCACCCGAAATTCAAGACGCCGTGGCTCTCGCTGCTCGTCTTCGCCGGCTTCATCTCGATCATCGTGCTGCTTCCCGGCAAGACGAGCTTCCTCGGGACGATGTACTCGTTCGGGGCGATGCTCTCGTTCACGGTCGCCCATGCGGCGATCGTCCAGCTGCGCCGGCGGCACCCGGACGACGAGCTGGAGTTCCGCGGCCGTCCGAACCTGCGCATCCGCGGCGTGGACTGGCCGCTGTTCGCCGTCTTCGGCGGCACGGCCACCGCGCTGATCTGGCTCGTCGTGCTGTGGCAGAGCCCGGACACGCGCTACGCCGGCCTGGCCTGGCTCGCCGTCGGCTTCGCCACGTACATCGTCTACCGGCGCTGGGTGATCCACGTGCCGCTGACCGAGACCGTGCGGGCGCCGATCCCGCTCGGCCCCGCGCTCGCGCTCGAGTACCGGAACGTGCTCGTGCCGATAATCGACCAGCACGAATCGGAGGCTGCGGTCGACCTCGCCTGCAGGCTGGCGACCGAGCGCGGCGCCTCGATCGTCGCCCTGACGGTTGTCGAGCTGCCGCTGGAGCTGCCGCGCGACGCGGAGCTGCCGCCGGAGGTCGAGGAGCGGGCCGACCACCTGCTCGACGAGGCGAGGGCGATCGGGGACGCCTACGGCGTGGACGTGATCGGCCGCATCGTCCGCGCGAGACGGGCCGGGCGGGCGATCGTGGACGAGGCCAAGCGGCGGAACAGCGAGATCATCGTCATGGGCGCGCCCCTGCGAGGGGCTCATCGCCGCCACGGGAAGATCTTCGGCGGCACGGTCGACTACGTGCTCAAGAACGCGCCCTGCCGCGTGATGGTCGCTGCCGCGCAGGAGGCGGCGTGAACGCGCATCGCGGCTTCTCCACGGTCCTGGCCGTTCTGGCCATCGTGATCGGGACCGCGCTGATCGTCGAGACGGCGCTTCTGGGCGGCGGTGTCGGCTACGTGTTCGGCCTGCTGTTCGTCGCGCTGGGGGCGGGGCGCCTCTACCTCCTGCGCAAGCGGCCCTCGTAGCCCGCCGCAGCCGGGAGTAACCTGCGCGCGTGGCGCGCAAGATCCCCGGGCTCCAGCGGGTCCTCGACGCGCCCGCGCTGTTCTCGGTCGCGTACGGCGAGATCGCGTCGTCGATCTACGTCGCCCTCGGGATCATCGTCGTCTACGCGCTGGGGCTCGCGCCCGAGGTGCTGCTGCTCGTGGGCGCGCTGTTCCTCGTTGTCTCGCTCTCGTACGCCGAGGGAACCGCCGCGATCCCGGAGACCGGCGGCGCCGCCACGTTCGTGCGCCGCGCCTTCAACGACCTCGTCGGCTTCCTGACCGGCTGGGCGCTCTTCCTCGACTACCTGATCGTGATCGCGCTCTCGGCGCTCTTCCTGCCGCACTATCTCTCTGCGGCGTTCAAGGTCGAGAGCCTGAGCCACGACCCCTGGGCGCTCGTCGTCGCGGTCGGCGTGATCGCGGGCGTCGCCGCGATCCGGCTCGTGCGCCGCTCGGGCTTCTACCGCTACGGGATCGTCGTCGCGGTCCTCGACCTCGTCACGCAGGTCGGGCTCGTCGCGCTCGGCTTCGCGCTCCTGTTCTCGGGCGATGCGCTCACCCGCGGGATCTCGATCGGGTCGGAGCCCTCGTGGCACCGGATCGCTTTCGCGCTCCCACTGGCGATGCTCGCCTACACCGGACTCGAGACCGTCGCGAACCTCGCCGAGGAGACGCGCGAGCCCGGACGAGACCTCCCGCGCAGCCTGTTCGCCGGGATCACGCTCGTGGTCGTGATCTACGTCGCGATGGCGCTCGTCGCGCTCTCCGCGTTCCCGGTGCAGGGCGGGCAGACGGATCTCGGCACGACCTGGCTACGCGCGCCGCTGATGGGCATCGTCGCAGCGCTCAGCGGCGATCTCCCGTCGAGTCTCGCCACGGCCTTGCGCGTGTACGTCGGCCTCACCGGAGCTCTGATCCTGCTCGTGGCGGTCACGACGTCGATCTCTGGCTTCACGCGGCTCGCGCACTCGCTCGGCGAGCACGGCCAGCTCCCACGCGCCTTCGGCCGACTGAACCGCAGGACGCTCGTCTCGCCCGAGGCGATCGTGGCCGCGGCGGTGATCTCGATCGCGCTCCTGCTCGGCACCTCGTTCCTGACCGACGAGGTGACGTTCCTCGCGAGCCTCTTCAGCTTCGGCGTCCTCGCGGCCTTCACCGCGGCGCAGCTTGCAGTGATCAGGCTCCGCTACACCGAGCCCGACCTCGAGCGCCCGTACCGGGCTCCGGCCAACGTTCGCCTGCGGGGGGTCCAGGTCCCGCTGCCCGCGATCGTCGGTGCGCTCGGCACGTTCGCGATCTTCGTGATCGCGCTCGCGACGCACGCCGGCGCGCGCTACGGCGGCCCGATCTGGCTGGCCGCCGGCCTCGTCGTGTACGGGCTCGTCCGCTGGAAGCGGGACGCGGGCCTGCTCGAACGGATCGAGGCGCCGCCCGAGGAGCTCCCGGAGATGGAGATCTCCAGCATCCTCGTCCCGATGAAGCTCGGGCTGATCGGCGAGGAGATGGTCGCGACGGCCGTCAAGCTGGCGCAGGAGCGCGGCGCCGAGGTCGAGGCGCTGCACGTGATCCGTGTCCCTCTCGACCGGGATCTCGCCACCGAGCTCGGCGACGAGGATGAGCGCGCCTCGGACTCGCTGGACGAGGCGCGGCTGCTCGGAGACGACCTCGGCGTGACCGTGCGGGTCGAGACGGTCCGGGCGCGCTCGATCGGCGAGGCGATCGTCGAGGAGGCGAAGCGCCGTGGCACCGACCTGATCGTCCTCGGGTCAGCGCCACGCTGGCGGCGCCAGTCGCGCTTCTTCTCGCCGACGGTCGAGTACGTCCTGCGCAAGGCGCCGTGCGAGGTCCTGGTGGTCGCCTTCCCCGAGGGCGTGATGGAGGAGGACGGCGCGCCTGCGTGATAGCTCTGCATGAGCTTGAGGTCTTCCCGCCAATTGGCGCTAAGGTGAGATCGTGAAGGCGCTGGTGATTGGCTGCGGCCGCGTGGGCTCCAGCCTTGCCCTGCAACTGGTACGGGAAGGCTGGGAGGTGACGGCGGTCGACGAGAAGGAGGAGGCCCTGGGCCGGCTCGGCGAGGGCTGGCGCGGCGGCTTCGTCCTCGGCCACGGCATGGACACCGAGGTGCTGCGTGAGGCCGGGATCGAGGAGGCGGACGCCGTCGTCGTCGCGACCGACGGCGACAACACGAACATCGTCATCGGGCAGGTCGCTCAGCAGCGCTTCGACAACCAGTGCGTCGTCGTGCGCGTGCTCGACCCGGCCCGCGCGGAGTTCTACCGCCAGCGCGGGCTGCGGACGATCTGCCCGACCTCGGTTGCGATCGAGGTCCTGCTCGACTCGGTGCGCGCCTGCGAGGTGCGGCCGGCCGAGCCGACGACCGCCTGATGTACATCCTCGTGGCAGGCGGGGGCAAGATCGGGGCGAACCTCGCCCGCATCCTGCTCAAGGACGACCGCCACGAGGTGACGCTGATCGAGCAGCGCCGCGACCGCTTCGAGCGGCTCGAGCACGAGTTCGAGCACCAGGCCATGCTCGGCGACGCGACCGAGATCTTCGTCCTCGAGCGCGCCGGGATCGCGCGGCCGCCCGACGTCGTGGCCGCGCTGACGGGCGACGACGAGGACAACCTGATCATCAGCCAGCTCGCGCGCGAGAAGTACGGCGTCCCGAAGGTGATCGCGCGCGTGAACGACCCGCGCAACCAGGCGCACTTCGACCTGCTCGGGATCTCGCCGACCGTCTCCGCCACGCGCGGCCTGATGGCGCTGATCGAGCACGAGGTGCCGGAGCACGACCTCGTCCACCTGCTCGAGCTCCGCAAGGAGAACCTCGAGATCGTCGAGGTGCTGATCGACGAGAGTGCGCCGGCGGCGGGAAAGCGGGTCGAGAGCCTGGAGCTCCCCGAAGGGTCACGACTCATCTCGGTCATGCGCAACGGACGCTCCGAGATCGCGGTGGGCTCGACCGAACTGCAGCCGGGCGACCAGGTGCTCGCTATTCTCCAGCCCGGCAAGGAAGACGAGCTGAAACGGGTGCTGCTGAAGGCATGACGCGCTGGTTAGGGGTCCTCGCAGTCGCGATCGCCGCGGCGCTGCCGGCTGCGGCCTCGGGCAGCCCGCAGCACACCCAGTCACAGCACCGGGCGCAGTACCGGTTGAGCCTGGTCGCCTCCGGGCTCGACGCGCCGGTCTTCGCCGGCGCGCCGCGCAACCAGCCGGGCCGCCTGTACGTGGTCGAGCGCCCGGGCGTGATCCGCGTGATCGTGAACGGGAAGCTCCGTGCGAGGCCGTTCCTGGACATCCGCTCCCGCGTCCGGAGCGGCGACGAGCAGGGGCTGCTCTCGATGGCGTTCCATCCCAACTACCGCAAGAACCACCGCTTCTACGTCGATTACACCGACCTGAACGGGGACACGCGGGTGGTCCAGTTCCGCTCGAACGGAGTCGTCGGGCTTCCGTCGACCGCGAAGCAGCTCCTCTTCGTCGACCAGCCGTACTCCAACCACAACGGCGGGCAGCTCCAGTTCGGCCCGGACGGACGGCTCTACGTCGGGATGGGCGACGGCGGCTCGGGCGGCGACCCGCAGAACCGCGCCCAGAACCTGAGCCAGCGACTCGGCAAGCTGCTCCGCCTGAACGTGAACAAGCGGGGCGCGAAGTGGCAGATCATCGGCTACGGCCTCCGGAACCCCTGGCGTTTCTCCTGGGACCGCCTCACGCACGACCTCTACATCGGCGACGTCGGCCAGGACAGCTGGGAAGAGGTGGACGTGCGCACCCCGGCGCAGCAGCACGTGCTCAACAACTACGGCTGGCGGGTCTGGGAGGGGAAGTCCCGCTATGAGTCGGGCCAGGCCGTGAACCCGGCCGGGCAGCTTGTGTTCCCGATCCTCGTCTATCCGCACAACAACGGCCAGTGCTCGATCACGGGCGGCTACGTCTACCGCGGCAAGGCCGTCACCGCGGCGCGCGGGCGCTACTTCTACGGCGACTACTGCACCGGGACGATCTGGAGCCTGCGCACGTCCAAGGGCAGGCTGGTCAACAACCGCCGCGAGTCGCTCCACGTGGACTCGCTTTCCTCGTTCGGCGAGGACTCCGCCGGCGGCCTCTTCGCCGTCTCGCTGAACGGCCAGGTCTACAAGCTCGTCGGCTAGCGGTTCCGGCGGTTCGACCGGTCGGTTCCGTCGTCCCGTAAGCGCCGCTAGCCGGTCCGGCGGCGTCTGACCTGCGGGCCCTGCTGGCCGAGGGCCGCATAGGCCAGGGCCGTTAGCGACTCGTTCAGCGAGCGCAGCTCGTGCGCCAGCTGGATGAAGCCCTCCGAATGGTCGAGCCGCCGGTTCAGGGTCTTCAGCTCGTCCCGGAGCGCGTCGAGCCGCTCGAGCACGGCGTCGAGCTGGCGGTCGTCGAAGCTCTTACGCTCTGTCACGGATTCGATTCTACGGAGAAGGCGTGAGGTCTAGGTCGATCGAGTCGGCGTCCGGCGCTTCGTCGCCTGGTAGACGAGCAGTCCGAGCGCGAGGCCGGTCGCGTCGAACGCGACGTCGAACGGCGACGCGTGGCGGCCGCGGACGAAGTGCTGGTGGATCTCGTCCGTGACCGCGTACGCGAACCCGACCGCGAACGCGGGTAGCTCGCTCCCGAGCGCGCGCATGAGCAGGATCCCGAGGATCGCGTACTCGGTCAGGTGCGCGCCCTTGCGCAGGATCGTGTCCCAGGTCCCGAGCCCGGTCGAGAGGGCCGGGACCGACGAGAGCGCGAAGATCACCGCCGCCCAGACGACGACCGGAGCCCAGAGCGAGAATCGCCGTGAGAGAGCCATCGCGGGGCCATGATAGGCTCGCGCCCGTTAGGCGAGCGGTGAGGGAACCCGGTGCGAATCCGGGACGGTCCCGCCGCTGTGAGGGGAGACGCTCCGCGCCGAGACGCCACTGGCCCGAGGGCCGGGAAGGCGGCGAGGGAGGGAGCCCCGAGTCAGAAGACCTGCCGCCCGCCACAAATCCGAACCCCTCGCGGAAGGAGGATTCGTGTCAAGGCGTCTCGTCATTCTCGTCGCCGTCGCCGCGGCGGCGCTCCTGCTCGTCCCCACGGCTCTCGCCCTGCGCGTGCACGTGCGGGTCGAGGGCAAGACCCGCACCATCTTCGGCGCGTCGGAACCATCGCTGTCGGTGAACCGCAACGCGCTGGACGCGCTCGACGCGGCGAGCTTTCTCGGCGAGTTCTACTACCACGTCACGAACATCAGCTACGGGCCGTACGTCGACCAGATCGGCCGCTACCCGGCGGCGGGCTCGAGCGGCTGGGTCTTCAAGGTGAACGGCGCCTCCCCGCCGGTCGGCGCGGACGCGGCCACGCTCTTGCCGGGCGACCACGTGCTCTGGTACTGGGCGACCTTCGGCCCGACGGGCGGGCCGGAGACGCTCCTGCTCCAGAGCAGGCGCAGGAACTGCTACCGCGTCCTCGCCCAGAACGACAGCGGCAAGACGCGGCTCGCCCGCGGAGCGGTGCTGCACGTCGGCGCCCGCAGCATCCGCGTCCGGACGGGCTCGGTTTGCATCGGGCGGCACCGCGGGCCCGTGCGCGCGACGCTCGCGGGCGCGGTGCGCTCGAACGCGCTCGCGTGAGACGAATCGCGCTCCTGGCTCTGGTCGCGGCGCTCGCCGCCGGGTGCAGCTCGGCGGCGGGCGGCTCCGGCCAGGCGACGGTCTGGGTCACCCGCGACCGCGGCGCGGTCGTGCTGCACCGTGCGAAGGTTCCCGCGGGGCTGACGGCGATGCAGGCGCTCGCGCGGGTTGCGAAGCTCCAGACCCGCTACGGCGGCCGCTACGTGAGGGCCGTGGACGGCGTGGGAGAGCAGGGTCGGCGGGCCTGGTTCTACTACGTGAACGGCTACCTCGCAGACCAGGGAGCCGCCGACTACCGCCTCCACGACGGGGACGTCGAGTGGTGGGACTACCGCAGCTGGCGCAACCCCGCGGACGACCCGGTCGTCGTCGGCGCGTTCCCGGAGCCCTTCCTGCACGGCTACGCGGGGAAGAGACGGCCGGCGGTCGTCGCCTCGAATAATCCCCGTGCCGGACGGCTGCTCGCCCGCCTGCTGCACGCGCGGCTCGTGGCGGCGACGGCGCGCGTGCCGCGGGACGCGAACGTCCTGTTCCTCGGTGCCAGGGGCAAGACGAGGTTCGAGGCGAGATTCGTCCGCGGCGGAACGTCTCCCGGGTCGCCCGTGCTGATGGTGTTCACCGGCAATCCCAGCTCGCTCCTGCGCAGGTCGATGCCCT
This sequence comes from uncultured Actinomycetes bacterium, assembly GCA_963716865.1. Classification (GTDB taxonomy): domain Bacteria; phylum Actinomycetota; class Thermoleophilia; order Gaiellales; family Gaiellaceae; genus AC-32. The sequence goes on along the minus strand of CAVQUF010000004.1, from coordinate 208,592 downwards.
ACCGCCTCAGGTACTCGGTGCCGTGAGCCCGGTGCCCGCAGCGGCGCTCCTGGCCGGGCTGGCCGCCGCCGCGCTGCTCGCCGACCGGGCGACCTCGGTCGCAGTGATCGTCGTGCTGCTGCTCCTGATCTGCCTCCGCGCTCCGGCCGAGCGGCGGCGGATGTACCTCGTGGGCGCGTTCGTCTCGGGACTGGCCGTCGTGTTCGTGACGCCGTTCGTCGAGACGATCGGCTCTCACCCCCTCTGGGCCGGCCCGACCGTCCCGGTGCTCGGGCAGCTCGACGTCACTAGCGAGGAGCTCCGGAACGGGCTCTTCCAGGGGCTGCGGCTGACCGCGGTCGCGCTCGCGTTCGCCGCCTACGCGCTCCTCCTCGACCACGACCGGCTCGTCCAGTCGGCCGGCTTCGCGCGGAGATCGGTGCTCGCGATCGCGCTCGCGACGAGGCTCGTGCCGACGCTCGAGCGCGACGCGTCCGGCCTCGTCGAGGCGCTGCGCGGGCGAGGGGTGGAGGTCACGGGCCTCCGCGGCCGGGCGCGGCTGCTCTCGCCCCTCCTCGCCGGTTCGCTCGAGCGCGCCATGAATCTCGCGGAGGCGATGGAGGCGCGCGGCTACGGGCGTGCAGGTGCGACCCGGGCGCCGAGGCCGGCCTGGGGGGTGGCCGAGCGGCTGGCGCTCGTGGCCGGCGTGCTCGCCGTGGTGCTGGGGGCGCTGTGGCTCTAGCGCGCGTGGAGCGGCTCTCGTTCGCCTATCCCGACGGCGGGTCGGCACTCACAGGCGTCTCGTTCGAGCTCTCGCCGGGCGAGGTCGTCGTCCTGCTCGGCCCGTCGGGCTCGGGGAAGTCGACCCTGCTGCGCGCGCTCGCGGGGCTCGTGCCGCACTTCCACGGCGGACGGTTCTCAGGGCGGGTCGAGATCGCCGGCCTCGACACGCGTACGACGCGGCCGTCCGAGCTGGCGGGAACCGTCGCCACGCTGTTCCAGGATCCCGAGGACCAGGTCGTCTTCACCGGGGTGGAGGCCGAGGTCTCCTTCGGGCTGGAGAACATCGGCACGAACCCGGCGCTGATCCCGGTGCGCGCGGCCGCCGCGCTCGCGGCGGTGGGCGTCGCGGGCCTGGCGGAGCGGAAGGTCGCGGAGCTCTCCGGCGGCGAGCTCCAGCGCGTATGTCTCGCCTCGGTGCTCGCGCTGCAGCCGCGATTGCTGATCCTGGACGAGCCCACCTCCCAGCTCGACCCGGACGGGGCCGCCGCCGCGATCGAGCTCGCCCGCTCCTCCGGCGCGACCGTGATCGTCTCCGAGCAGCGGCCCGAGCGCGTGCTCGACGCCTGCGACCGGGTGCTCTTCCTCGAGAACGGGCGCGTCGTGCTCGACGCGCCGAGGGCCGAGGCCGTCGAGCAGCTTCCCGGGGCCTGGCTTCCGCGCGAGGCCGACCTGCCCGAAGCGGAGCCGTCGGGCGAGGCGGTCTGCCGGGTCGAGGACGTCTCGTTCGGCTACGAGCCGGAGCGGCCCGTGCTCCGGAGCGCGAGCCTCGAGGTCTGCCGCGGCGAGGTGGTCGCGCTGCTCGGGCCGAACGGCTCCGGCAAGACGACGCTCGCCAAGCTCGCGGCTGGTCTACTCGAGCCGCAGTCAGGAGCGGTCCTGCGCAGTGGCCGCGCCTGCTACCTGAGCCAGGATCCCGGCCGCTACCTCGTGGCCGAGCGGGCGGACGAGGAGGTCGCGATCGCGGTCGACGGCGATCTCGCGCGGGCACGGCAGGCGCTCGCAGACGTCGGCCTCGCCGGCCTCGCCGAGAGGCATCCGCGCGACCTGTCGAGCGGCGAGCGGGAGCGGCTCGCCCTGGCCGCGGTTCTGGTCGCCGACCCCGATCTGCTCGTGCTCGACGAGCCGACACGCGGCGTCGACCCGGAGCGGAAGGATGAGCTGACGCGGCTCCTCCGCGGCCGGGCGGCGGGCCGGGCGACGCTCGTCGTCACGAACGACCACGTCTTCGCCTCGGCCGTCGCCGACCGCGTCGTGTCGACCGTGCCCGAGCCCGAGCGGGAGGTCTCGCTTGCCTAGGCTCGCCGTCGCCTTTGCGCTCGCGGCCGGCCTCGCAGCTGTGGCCTGGACGGCGCTATCGCCCGACGACGCGGCGCTCTCCCTCCTCCTCGTCGCAGGCGCGCTGATCGTCGCCGGCGTCGCCTGGCTCGAGTCGGGGCCGGGGTCGAGCAAGGAGCTGGTCCTGATCGCGACGCTGGCTGCCGCGGCCGCCGCGGGGCGGGTCCTCTTCGCGGCGATCCCCAACGTCCAGCCCGTGACCGTCATCGTGGTCGTGGTGGGGGTCGCGCTCGGGCCGCGCGCGGGCGCGACGACCGGAGCGCTCGCGGCGCTGATCTCGAACTTCTACCTCGGCCAGGGCGCGTACACGCCGTGGCAGATGCTCGCCTGGGGCCTGTGCGGCCTGATCGGCGGCCTCGCGGCGCCGCTCCTGCGCCGCCGCGTGCCGCTCGCACTGGCGTGCTTCGCGCTCGGGTTCGCCTTCGACGCGCTCATGGACGTCTGGGAGTGGCTCAGCTTCTACCCGCACACGTGGCAGGCGTTTGCCGCGTTGTGGGTGCGTGGGATCTCGTTCGACATGGCGCACGCGACGGGGAACCTGTTGCTCGCGCTTGCGATCGGCCCGGAGTTACGACGGCTGCTGGAGCGCTACGCCCGTCGGCTGAAGGCGGAGGTGGTATGGGCGTGAGGCTGGCCGCGGCGGTGGCTGCAGCCGCGGTCGCCGCGACCCCGGCGGCCTACCTTCAGGGAAGGCAGGCGCCGGACGGCGGCTTCTCCGAGCGCGGCGGCTCTGCGAGCCCGCAGCTGACCGCCTGGGCCGCGCTCGGGCTGAAGGCGGCGGGCGCCAGCCCGGGGCAGGCGCTCGAATATCTGGTCGCCCACGAGTCGCAGCTGACCGAGGCAACAGACGTCGAGCTCGTCGCAGTCGCCGAGAGCGCCCTCGGCCGGCGGCCGGAAGCTCTCCTGGCCCGGATCCGCAAGCTGCAGCGCCCGAACGGAAGGATCGGACCGACGATCAACTCGACGGTCTGGGGCATCCTCGCGCTGCGCCAGGCTCGCGAGCGCGCGCCGCGCCCTGCCGTGCGCTTCGTCCTCCGGCGGCAGGCGCGCACGGGTGGCTGGGGCTGGTCCGGAGGTGGCGCGCCGGACTCGAACGACACGGCAGCCGCGATCCAGGCGCTGCGCGCCGCCGGCGTGCGCGGGAAGCCGATCCGCAGGGGCCTCTCGTACCTGAAACGCCTGCAGAACCGCGACGGCGGCTTCGAGCTGTCGCCCGGCCGCGGCTCCGACTCGCAGTCCACGGCCTGGGCGATCCAGGCCTTCGTCGCCGCGCGCAAGCCCGTCCCGCGGGGGTCGATCGCCTACCTGCGCCGCATGCGCCGCGCCGACGGGAGCTTCCGCTATTCCGCGCGCTACCTGACGACGCCCGTCTGGGTCACGGCGCAGGTGCTACCCGCGCTTGCGCGCCGAGCCTTCCCGCTCGAGCTCTAGCACCAAGCTCGTCTGGTCGTAGAGCGGCCGGTAGCCGAGCCGGTCGTTGATCGCCCGCATGCCCGCGTTCCCGGACTCGTTCTCGGTCAGGACCCGCTCGAAGCCGTTCCCGGCGGCCCAGCGCGCGGCAGCGGCCTTGACCGCGAGCCCGAGGCCCCGGCGGCGGAACTCCGGAAGCGTTGCGGTCATCAGGTTGTACGCGAGCCTGCGCGCGGGATCGACGGTCAGGAACGCGAGCGAGACCGGCCGTTCTCCGTCGAGTGCGACGAAGCTCCCGTCGTCGGAGAGGTCGGGCGCGCCGAAGTCGTCGAGCTTCCAGCCCTCGAGGTCGAGCTCGGTCTCGGGCTCGTCGCCGGACATGTCGATCTCGCCGGCCGCGCAGATCGCGTAGAGATCGTCGATCCGGTCGCGCACCGCGCCGAGCGGCGCGACCGGGACAGAGGGCTCGGGCAGCCGGGCCTCACGCAGCTCGAGCGCCGAGACGACGTCGAACCCCCGGCACGCGAAGCTGCGCCGCTCGAGGAAGCGCGTGCCCGCGGGATCGCCGTCGACCCAGGTGCGGAGCCGCCACGCGCCGCGCCGCTGCAAGTACTCCCTCACTTCGTCGTAGAGCGCGCGGCCGAGCCCGCGGCCTCGCCGGTCGGAGTGCACGCCGATCCAGAAGCGGCCCTTGCCGCGGGTCGGCACCGCCCACTCGAAGCCCGCGAACGCGGAGCCGGCGATCTCGCCGTGGAGCTCCGCGACCCACTCTCGCCGCTCCTCGCGCTCGATGCGGCGGCTCGCGCGGTGCCAGATCGATGCGGCCGTTGCGACCTGGTGCGGGTTGACGGCGAGCTCGAGCCGCGCGACGGCGGCCGCGTCCTCTTGCCGCAGCTCCCGGATCACGGCGCCGCCAGCCACCCGTCCTCCGGTCGCGAGAGGCGCCCGTCGACGACGAGCTCCTGCACGAGCTCGGCCGGAACGGGCCACGAGAACCACCTGCGCGCCTCTCGCTCGGGCGCGGCCACGGCCGCCCGCACCCCCGCGACGACGAGCGCGTCGAGCCCGCCGTCGGCGCTCGGAACCTCCAGCTGATCCCAGCGGCACAGCTCGGACGTGTGCCGGTGCCGCCCGTCCCGATCGAGCACGACCTGGCGCGAGACGACGGCCCCGACCCGCTCGAGCCTCGCCCGCACGGCGCGCAGCGCCTTGGCCGAGAGACCCAGCTCCTCCTTGATCTCGTCCAGGAGGCTCGGCCCTGCGCTCGCGAGATGGGCGACGAGCCTCGCCGCGTCGCCTCCTCCTCCCTCGGCGTCGGCCAGAGCCGCGCGGCAGAGCGGGTCGGCCAGCGTCGCGACCTCGCCCGAGAGGAAGACGCCGGTCCCGCGCAGCAGCCGCAGCCAGTGGATTCCCGGCTGCTGACGGAGCTCGAAACCCCAGGGCCACTTCGTCTTCGGGTAGGCTGCGAATCCCTTGCCACCTGGCTTGTACGGCTCCTCGTGACAGGCGCCGTAGAGGCTAGGCAACGAGCAACTCGGCGTCAGCGTCACGACGCCCCGCTCGCGGGCGAAGGCCTCGGCCTCGGCGAACGACTGCAGGGCCAGTTTCGGCCGGAGGCGCAGCGCCACCTCACGTTGCTCATGCAACTCGTCCACCAGCCGTATGTTCGCCGACTTCCCTCGACCAGGGGTGCGCGCGGCCGCGACGAACTGCCGATGCCGTGAGAGTGCAGGTGGGCCGCCGCAGCCTCATCGCCGCCATTGGCCTGACCTCCGTGGTGGCTGTCTTCTTGCTCGTCCGCCGGACCGGGACGAGCGTGATCCAGACCGCCGCGACGCCCGACTGGCTGCTCCTGTTCGGCGGCGTCGCCATCTGCGCAGCCGTGCAGCCGCTCCGCGCCTGGGCCTGGTCGTCCACCGTGCGCTCGCCCGTGGGCTTTCGCGCCGTCTACGCGGCCAGCTCGATCGGCTCGTTCCTCGACACCGTCCTCCCCGGACGGCTCGGCGAGGCCTCGAAGGTCGCCGTGCTGAAGGTCGCGGCCGGGCCGCGCTGGCCCGGAGTCTCGCGAGCCGGAGGAAGCCTGATGTGCGCGCACCTGCTCGAATCGGTCGCCTTTGTCCTGGTCGGCGCCGCCTCGGCCTTCTTCCTGCCCGTTCCCACCTGGGCGCGCGTGGCGCTGCTCGTCGGCCTACCGCTTGCCGGGGGCGCTCTGCTCCTTGCTTCGGCGGCGAACAAGCGCCTGAGCCACCGGCTCCCGGAGCAGATCGGCGCCTTCCTCGCCGGGGCCGCGGCTCCGCGCGGGATCATGCTCCGCGCCGGCGTGATCCTCGTCTTCACCTGGGTCGCCCGCTGGTTCGCCGTCCTGCTCTTCCTCCGCGCGGTCGGCGTCCACGTCGGCGTCGGCTCGGCGCTCCTCTACATGGTCGTGACGGGCCTCGCGAACACGATGCCGTTCCTCCCCGGCAACATCGGCCTGTACCAGGGCGCGGCGATCGGCGCCCTCGCGCTCTCGGGTCACCAGGGGACGAAGGCCGTCGCGGCGAGCCTGCTCACCCCGGCCGCGGTCAGCCTCGCCACCGCGGGCGCCGCGCTGGTCGGGCTCGCGCTCTACTCGCGCAACATCGGCCAGCTCGGCCGCGCCGCGATCCGGGCCTAGCCCAGGCGGGACGGGTCGGCGAGCATGCCGTCCCGGCCGATGTAGCCGTCCTTCGCCCCGACGACGAGCATGACGAGATCCTCGTCGCCGATGCTGGTCACCTGCCGCGGCGTCGTCGACTCGACGTGGCAGAGCCCGCCCGGCCCGAGCTCGCGCGCCTCGCCGGGGAGGTCGAAGCGCGCCTTCCCCGCGTGCACGAAGTACAGCTCGTCCTGCTCGTGGTGGAAGTGGGGCCGCCCGACGATCCCGGGCGCGAGCACGAGCACGTTGACGCCGAACGCGTTGACGCCGAGCTCCTGCCGCACCTTGCGGAAGACCCCGTCGCCCATCTCCTCGATCGACCCGAACGCGTAGCCCACGGCCGAGGACGCTAGCACCGGTCGTGGTTCAATCCTTCGGATGGACGAAGGCGACCGCCCGAGCAGGGTCGTAGTGATCGCCGCCCGGCTGAGCCTCGTCTGGCTCCTTCTGTTGATCGTCGGCGGATATGGAGCGGTGCTCGGCTGGCGCGCGGGCGCGTTCCTCATGCTCGCCGCCGTCTGCGCGATGATCACCGGCCACCTCGTCATCGGCTTCAGCGAGTACCGGCGGATCATGCGGCGTCCCTGGCCGAGCGTTCGGCCGCTGGACGATGAGGACGAGTGGTAAACCCGGGTCGGCCGCTAGCATCGGCCGCGTGGCCGTCACCTCGCCCGAACGCTATCTCGCCGATCTGAACCCGGCCCAGCGCGAGGCCGTGCTCGCGACGGAGGGCCCGCTGCTCGTCATCGCCGGCGCGGGCTCCGGAAAGACGCGTGTCCTCACCTACCGCGTGGCGCACCTGATCCACGCGTGCGGGGTGAAGCCGAACGAGATCCTCGCGATCACGTTCACGAACAAGGCCGCGGGCGAGATGCGCGAGCGGCTCGAGGACCTGCTCGGCCCGGTCGCGCGCTCGATCTGGATCCTGACCTTCCACGCCGCCTGCGGCCGGATCCTGCGCCGCGAGGCGCCGCGTCTCGGCTACCGCACGAACTTCACGATCTACGACCAGGCCGACCAGGTTCGGCTGACCAAGGCGTGCCTGGAGGAGCTCGAGCGCGACCCGAAGCGCTTCGTCCCGCGCGGCATCCACGCGCAGATCTCGGCCGCGAAGAACCAGCTCGTCACGCCGGCCGAGTACGCGGAGCGCGTCGCGTCCTTCTACGACCAGACCGTGGCCGAGGTCTACGACCTCTACCAGCGCCGGATGTTCGCGTCGAACGCGGTCGACTTCGACGACATGTTGATGCTGACCGTGCAGGTGCTCGAGCGCTTCCCGGAGGCCCTGGAGCGCTGGCAGAAGGCGTTCCGCTACGTGCTCGTCGACGAGTACCAGGACACGAACCACGCCCAGTACCGCCTGCTCCAGCTGCTCGCCCAGAAGCACCGCAACGTCTGCGCGGTGGGCGACCCGGATCAGTCGATCTTCGGGTGGCGCGGCGCCGATATCGGCAACATCCTCGAGTTCGAAAGGGACTTCCAAGGGACGCGCACCGTCGCGCTGGAGCAGAACTACCGCTCCACGAACACGATCCTCGAGTCCGCGAACGCGGTCATCTCCCACAACCGGGAGCGCAAGCCGAAGAACCTCTGGTCGGAGCTCGGCGAGGGCGAGCCCGTGCGCGCGCTCGAGGTCGAGGACGAGCACGCCGAGGCGCGTTTCGTCGCGGCCGAGATCGCCGAGCTCGTCGAGGAGGGCTACAACGGCAGCGAGGTCGCCGTCTTCTACCGGACGAATGCCCAGTCGCGGGTGCTCGAGGACGTGCTCGTCCGGCAGGGAATCGCGTACCAGGTGATCGGCGGGCCGCGCTTCTACGAGCGCGCCGAGATCAAGGACGTGATCGCCTATCTCCAGGCGATCGACAACCCCTACGACGCGGTCTCGCTGCAGCGGATCGCCAACCGCCCTCGCCGCGGGATCGGCGACGCGAGCCTCGCGCGGCTCCAGGCCCACGCGGACGCCCACGGGATCTCGCTCTGGGAGGCGTTCGGGCAGCCCGAGGAGGCCGGGATCGCTGCCGCGCCGCTGCGCGCGGTCCAGCAGTTCCACACGCTGCTCCAGTCGCTCCAGTCCGGCGCGCTCGAGCTCGAGGTGTCCGAGCTGCTCGAGCGGGTCGTGCGGCGGAGCGGGTACTTCGACGCGCTCGAGGCCGAGCGGACGATCGAGGCGCAGGGACGGTTGGAGAACCTGCACGAGCTGATCGGCGTGGCGCGGGAGTTCCAGCACGACTCGGCGGAGCCTTCGCTCTCGGGCTTCCTGCAGGAGATCTCGCTCTACTCCGACCAGGACGCCATCCGCGGCGAGCAGAGCCTCGTCACCCTGATGACGCTCCACACCGCGAAGGGGCTCGAGTTCCGGGCCGTCTTCATGATCGGGATGGAGGAGGGGATCTTCCCGCACTCCCGCTCGCTCGAGGAGCAGGGGCTCGAGGAGGAGCGGCGGCTCTGCTACGTCGGCATGACGCGGGCCCAGGAGCGGCTCGTGCTCACCCACGCGAGCGCGCGGTCGCTCTGGGGGAACCGCTCCTACAACCTGCCCTCGCGCTTCATCGACGAGTTGCCCGACTCACGCGTCGAGCGGCACCGGCTCGAGCCCGCCTCCTGGTCGAAGTACGGCGCGACGGGGATCGCGCCGCGTTCCGATGTCCCCTCGCTCTCGACCGGCGACTCGGTCCGGCACGAGACCCTCGGTGAAGGCGTCGTCACCTCGATCGAGGCCGGCGGCATCGTGACGATCCGGTTCGCAGCCGACGGGAGCGAGCGGCGCCTGATGCTCGACTACGCGCCGTTGGAGAGAATCGCCTAGTGGCGATCGAGGTCAGGGTCTGCTCGCCCGACGAGATGCGGGGAGCGCTCAACCCGATCTGGCACTACTTCGGCGGCCGGGCTTCGGACGAGGACGTCGAGCGGTTCGCGCCCATCCTCCCGGCCGAGCGGGTGCATGCCGCGTTCGACGGCGGCGCGATCGTCGGCGGATCGGGCGCGTACCTCTTCGAGACGACCGTTCCCGGCGGCGCCCAGGTCCAGACCGCCGGGGTGATGGCCGTCGGCGTGCTGCCGACGCACCGCCGACGTGGCGTGCTGACGAAGCTGATGGAGCGCCAGCTCGCCGACGCGCACGAGCGCGGGGAGCCGCTCGCGACGCTGTATGCGTCGGAAGGGGCGATCTACTCGCGGTTCGGCTACGGGCTCGCCTCGCTCGCAGGGAGCATCGACCTGCCGAAGGAGCACGCGCTGCTCTGGGACAACGAGCCGATCGGGCATGCGCGCATCATCGAGACGGAGGAGGAGACGCTCGAGCTGCTTCCGGGCATCTACGACCGCGTCCAGGGCGAGACCGTGGGCATGTTCACCCGCACGCCCGGCTGGTGGAAGGTCCGGCGGCTGGGACGCTCGCCGATGCGATCCGGCGGCGAGCAGGTCCGTGTCGCGGTCGAGCTCGACGGCGCTCTCGAGGCCTACGCGCTCTACCGTCTCAACTTCTCCGCACGACACATGGTCACCGACACGACGCTCGAGGTCGGGGAGGCGCTCGGTACGTCACCGCGGGCTCTCGCTGCGATCTGGCGTTACCTGCTCGGGCTCGACTGGGTGGCGCGGATCGAGGCGTCCTGGGTTCCGCTCGACCACCCGCTCTTCCTCTGGCTGCGCGAACCGCGCCGCATGCAATTCGCGGTCGGCGAAGCGGTCTGGGTGCGACTTGTCGACATCGGGGTTGCGCTTGCGGGGCGCAGCTTCGCGGACGGGGCGATCGTGCTCGACGTCCACGACGAGCTCTGCCCGTGGAATCAGGCGCTTTGGAGCATCCAAGACGGAGCCGTCGATCGCACGACCGCCGAGGCCGACGTGCGGCTGGGCGTCTCCGAGCTCGGCTCGGTCTACCTCGGAGGGTTCACCTTCGACCAGCTCAGCCGGGCGGGCCGCCTGGAGGAGCTGAAGCCGGGCGGCGTGGGGCGGGCGGACGATCTCTTCCGGACGACGCGCCAGCCGTGGTGCCCTGAGCTCTTCTGACATCGACGACACTTCGAGCAATCCCGAAGCGTCTGCGCGGTACCCTCGTGGCGTGAGCGTGAGCAGGGGTGAAGCCGACGTTGCCGCCGCGGCGGCGCTCCTGGCCGAGCCCGCCCGCGCCAGGCTCGTCGTCGCGCTGACCGAGCACGAGGCGCTGCCGGCCAGCGCGCTCGCGGCTCAGGCCGGGATTGCGCCATCGTCGGCGAGCGAGCACCTCCGGCGGCTCGTCGACGGCGGGTTTCTCGTCGCGCGAAGGAACGGCCGCCACCGCTACTTCAGCCTCGCCGACCCGGCCGTGGCCGCTGCGGTCGAGGCGCTCGCGTGCGTTGCCCCGCAGCCGCCCGTCCGCTCCCTGCGAGACGCGACGAAGAGCGAGCTGCTCCGCTCCGCCCGCACCTGCTACGACCACCTCGCGGGCCGCCTGGGCGTCGTCGTGGCAAGCGCCCTGGAGCGGGAGCAAACCCTCATCCGCCGGAACGGCGGCTACGTGCTCGGACCGACGGCGGAGGCTCGCTGCCAGGCGCTCGAGATCGATCTCGCGGAGCTCGAGCAGCAGCGCCGACCCGTCGTGCGAGGCTGCCTCGACTGGAGCGAGCGGGAGCTCCACGTCGCAGGAGCGCTCGGCGCGGCCCTCGCCGCCCGGATGTTCGAGCTCGGTTGGATCCGTCCGCGCGAAGGCAATCGCTCGGTAGAGGTCACCGACGAGGGCCGCGCGGCCCTCACCGAGGAGCTGGGCGTCGAGCTCTAGCGCAGCTCCTTGTTCGACTCCATGTCGAACCACATCGCGAACAGCGTGAACAGGAGCCCGAACAGCAGGAGCAGGGCGACGAGCACGACCACCCCGACTGTCGCGTCGTAGCCGACGATCTTGAGCACGACCTGGTAGACGCCGAGCGCCAGGCCGAGCAGGAGCGAGATCAGCCCGAAGACGTAGAAGAAGACGAGTGGGTGGAAGTCGCGGATCACGTACTTCTGCCACATCCGCCACCAGAAGCCCTTGAACAGAAGCCACGAGATCGCCGGGATCACCTTGCGCAGACGGATCCCCGAGCGCTCGCCCACGCCGTAGATCGGCCGCGAGGGCACGTCACGGACGCGCGCGTTCCAGACGTTGAGGTGGACGAGCATGTCGTTCGGGAACCCGTAGCGCGGGTAGAGGTTGTCCAGGTCGAGCAGCTCGAGCATCGAGCGGCCGATCGCCGTGTAGCCGGACTGCGCGTCGGCGATGTGCCAGTAGCCGGAGGCGATCTTCGTCCAGAGGGAGAGCACGGCGTTGCCGAGGTAGCGGCTGTGCGGGATCAGCTGCCAGGCCTGGCCGGTGAAGAGCCGGTTCGCCTTCGCGTAGTCGACCTCGCCCCGTGCGACCGGCCCCACGAGGTGGTCGAGGTCGTCGGGGTCCATCTGGTTGTCCGCGTTCATGACGACCGCGACGTCGGCGCCGTCCTCGAGCGCCTGCCGGTAGCCCGTCACGACGGCGGCCCCGACTCCGCCGTTCCGCTCGCGGGTGAGCACGGTAATCCGGGGGTCCCGCTCGCCGGCCTCCCGGGCGCGGGCCGCGGTTCCGTCCTTCGAGGCGTCGTCGACGACGTAGATCCGGTCGACGGACTCCGAGATGCCGTCCAGCGTCGCCGGGAGGAGCTTCTCCTCCTCGTACGCCGGGATGACGACTGCCACGCTTTTGCCCTCGATCAAACGGCGGTCAGCGTAACGCGGCTCATCCTTTTAGGGGATGCCCTAACTCGGGACCGCGGCTACCGTCAGACGTTGCGGCACCAAACGGTGCGGCACCTGGCTGGCCTGCTACACACATGACCCACAAGCGCGTCTTCCTCACGTCCTTGATCGCCTTCGTGGTGGGCGCTGCCGTGCTCGTGAGCGGCGGTACCGCCAAGAGCACGTCCGACGGGAAGATCTACGCCTGCGCGGGCAAGAAGAACGGCCTGCTGCGTCTCGTCAAGGCCAAGAAGCGTTGCCACGGGAAGGCGCACAAGATCAGCTGGAACGTGAAGGGGCCGCGCGGCCCGCAGGGAGCGCGTGGCCCGCAGGGAACTCGCGGCGTGACAGGTCTCGCCGGCCTGGCTGGCGCCAAGGGAGCGACCGGGCAGAAAGGCGCCACGGGCACCAACGGCGCGAAGGGCGTCACGGGGGCCAAGGGTGCGACCGGCTCGAAGGGCGCGACCGGCTCAAGGGGTGTTACCGGTTCGAAGGGCACGACGGGAGCCAACGGGGCAACCGGAGCGCGAGGTGCAAGCGGGCCCGCCGGCGCGGTCGGGCCGACCGGTGCTGCCGGCGCAACCGGAGCGAAGGGCGCGACGGGAGTCAAGGGCTCGACCGGCGCGAAGGGTTCTACGGGAAGCAAGGGCGCAACAGGTAGCACGGGCCCGACAGGATTGACGGGGGCCAGGGGCGCAACCGGCCCGGCGGGCGCGAACGGGCCCACCGGTGCAAGGGGCGCCACGGGAGCCACCGGTGCGAAGGGCGTCACCGGCGCAAAGGGCGCAACGGGTAAAACGGGCGCGACCGGGGTAACGGGGGCGAAGGGCGCCAGTGGAAGCAAGGGCACGACCGGGAACAGCGGCGCGACCGGCGAAAAGGGCGCCACTGGAGCTGCCGGGGCCACCGGTTCCAAGGGCACGACCGGAGGCAATGGCGCCACGGGCGCGACCGGGGCCAAGGGGGCCACCGGGGCGAACGGCGCGACCGGGGCCGCGGGAGCGACGGGAGCCAGGGGCGCCACAGGCGCGACGGGCGCGACCGGTCCAGCCGGGGCAATCGGCCCCACGGGCGCGAAGGGCGCGACAGGAGCCAAGGGCGCGACGGGATCGCGCGGCCCGACCGGCGCCAAGGGCCCGACGGGCGCTAACGGCTCGACGGGCGCCAAGGGCGTGACCGGCTCGAGGGGTCCGACCGGCGCCGCAGGCCCGACGGGTGCGAAGGGTGTTACGGGCGCAAAGGGCGTAACCGGCGCGAAGGGCACCACCGGCGCCAAGGGCACCACCGGATCCAAGGGCGTGACCGGAGCTCAGGGCACGACCGGGCCCTCGGGAACCGTCGGAGCGTCGGGCAATACCGTCGCGACGTCCGGGACCACCACCAGCACCACCTACACAGATCTGGCCAGCCTCGGCCCTGCGGTCACCGTGACGATCGCGGCCTCGGGGAAGGCGCTCGTCATCCTCACGGCCTCGCAGTCCGACGGCTCGAACAACCAGGGCGCCTACATGGGCTACGCCGTCTCGGGAGCGACGACCCGCGCCGGGTCCGATGCAGAGGCGCGAATCGTCAAGAACGGCACCGGGAGCAGCGCGGTGCAGGGCAGCGCAACGTTCTTCGTCACCGGCCTGACCGCGGGGAGCAACACCTTCACCGCGAAGTACCGCGTGACGGGCGGCACGGGCACCTTCCTGAACCGGACGATCATCGTCATCCCGCTGCCCTAGACAAAGTTCCTGTGAGAGAGCAAAGACGGGAGGCCTCCGGGCCTCCCGTCTGTTTCAGGCGCTAGCCGGCGCGCAGCGCTTCGATCCAGTCGAGCCGTTTGCCGCAGAGGCCGCGCGCCTGGCTCGGAGGCAGCGTCACGAACGGATCGCGCGCGTTCTCGAGGGTGAGAGCACCCGGGCCGAACGCGAACGGCGCCTGGCCGCTGCCCGGGTGGAGGCCGCCGGTGTCGTAGCGCATCGTGACGAGGTGCCTTCCCCCCGAGAGCGGGATCGAGCCGAGGTCGGTGTACAGGCCGGGCCAGTCCAGGTCCTCGCGTTTCCCACCGACCTTGCGCCCGTCGACTGAGATCGACGCGAGCCCGTACCAGTCGCCTCCCATCCAGGCGGTATAGGGGCCGCTCTCGGGGAGGTCGACGAGCACTCGGCGCGCGCCGGAGGCGGGCGGGTAGCCGAGCGGGATCGCCTCGGGCCGGGTCGCCGTCGCGAGCGAGACGACCCCCGGGAGCCGCGCGAGCCGGAGCACATCGGCGCAGCGCGGCACGGCGGCCGCCTGGGTAGCGTCGCCGAGCGGGAGGTGCTGGATGATCGTGTTCGGCTGGCCGGTCGGGCGCTGCCAGACCTCGTAGTAGCGACCGCTCTTGACGAGTCGGTAGACCGACGGTGGGCGGCTGGCCGCCGGGCCGCGCCGCAGGACGAGGGTGCGGTAGACGAGCACCCCGTCGAGCTTGAAGCGGTCGATGTCCGCGGACTCACCCTTGTCGAGCATGGCGCCGTTCGTGAGGTAGTCGAAACGGCGTCGCAGCTCCGAGCCCCCCTCGGCGTCGGCGCGCCGGAGGAAGTGCCGGGCTCCGTAGGGCTCGTAGTTGGTCATCAGCGTCGGGCCCTGGCCGGCGAAGCGGTCGCCGATCACCTCGAGCTCGTGCAGCTGGCCGCGGGGCGCGAGCCACACGTCGTGGTACTGGAGCGAATTCGACCAGAGCACGCCGGCGGTGATCGCGAGCGCTGCGATGCCGGCCTCGACCACGCGCTTCTGCGCGAAGCCCGCGCCGCACCCGGCGAACGCGGCCGCGAGGAAGGCCGGAGAGGCCATCGCGAGCGCCTTGCCGCCGACCCACGGCGAGCTGAACGCCACGATCAGCACGCATCCGGTCCCGGCCGTCAGGAGGTAGAGCAGGAGCGCCCAGCTACGACGGGCCCACGCCCACCAGATCCCGACCAGGCCTGCGGCGATCACGAGCGCGATCAGGACGTACCCCGGCGCGGAATCGCGTCCGTGGATCCGGAGCCGGAAGTCGCCGATCGGCCAGATGCCGAAGAGCTGGAACGGGCTCAGCTTCCGGATCAGGTTGCCGAGCTCGGTGTCCTCGCTGAACGCGTGCACGTGGGGCAGCCAGTCAACGGCCGCGACGAAGGCGGGGATCGCCAGGACCGCGAGCGCAGCTACGAAGGCGACCGCCGTCGTGAGCGAGGGGCGGCTTGGCCGCCGCAGCAGCACGACCGCTCCCACGACCAGCGGTGGGAGCAGCCAGACGGCCCCGGGGAGGCTCAGCACGCAGACGACCGCCGCGCACGCCGCGGCGAGGGGCACGACGGCGCGCCAGCTGCGGCGCCCGCCGAGCGTCCACGGCACCAGCGCGGCGATCAGCGCGAGCAGCCAGGCGCCCGAGAGCTCCTTGATCCCGCCCCAGAGCCCGTACCCGAACAGGATCGCCGGCTGGGCGGCCACGAAGGCGGCACCAGCGCGGAGCGCGCGAGGCGCGATCACGCGCTCGAGCACCGCGTAGAGCGAGAGCCCGAGCATCGCGGCCAGGAACGCCAGGTACGGCTGGAAGAGCCACGCGATGTCGTACGAGAGGAGCTGGTGGCCGATCCCGAGCGGCATCAGGCTCCCGGTCGGGTAGCCGATCGCGAGCGTGGTCGCGAGCGTCGCCTCGTACGTGGACGGCGCTAGCCCCGCCAGGCTGCGTGCGTGCTGCATCACCCGGTCGGTCATCGCGAAGTAGGTGGCGGTGTCGTCGAGCTTGATGTAGCCGGCGAACGTGGCCTGGCCCGAGAGGACGACCGGCGCGGCGAAGACCGCGAACACACCTGCCGCAGCCGCCGCCGGCCACGGCCAGTCGCGGGGCCGCCAGGGCCGCGCGAGCAGGAGCCCGATCACGGCGAGCACGACGACCAGCGGCCCGGCGAGCTCCGCGGTCGCGTCGGTCAGCGTCGCGAGCTCCCCGGCGAGGATCACGACCGCGAGGCCGACTGGCAGGACCAGCGGCCCTGGCAGCCGCTCTCCCACGGCGACCTCGACAAGCCGCCCGCAGCCGAGCGAGAGCCCCGCCAGCAGGAGCGGGAAGGCGATCCAGGCGACGGCTAGCGCACTCAGCTAAGGAACAGGCGCGATCTGGCCCGAGGTGATCAGGCGCCGCGCTCGCTTCGGCGAGGGGTCGTAGACCTCGATCTGCACGTTCGAGTCCGGATACGCGAGGTAGACGTTCGTCGGCGAGGCCTGCGAGTAGACCGCGATAGCGCCGCCCGGCGCGGTGAACGAGGTCTCGTCGCTCTTCTTCGCAAGCCCCTGCAGCACCTTGTACGCGTTCGTCACCGGATAGCTGCCGACGAGCGTGAACAGCGCCTTGGTGCCGACGGGCGCGCCCTGCGGCAGGTAGCGGACGTAGATGCTGCCGCTCGGGGTCTGCGTGAGCTCGTACCTGGTGTTGGGCACCGGGCCCGCCCAGTAGACGGTGTGGCCGGCCTTGTCGGCGGCGTTCCCGAGGTCGTTCACGCTGACCGCGGTGGGCCCGACCGCCGGCAGCGTCGGCGTGCTCGACGTGGACGAGCCTCCTCCTCCACGGACGAGCAACCAGACGACGAACCCGATCGCCAGGGCGACGGCCACGACCGCGCCGATGCGCAGCTGCGGCTGACGCGCCCAGGAAGAAACGGGGGGCTGACTCACGGCCACCAAAGCATAGGTTCCGCTCCGGCGGGGTCGATCCTTCCCGGCTGGGCGGCTACAATCCGAATCCCCGGGGCGGTTAGCTCAGTTGGGAGAGCACCAGCTCGACAAGCTGGGGGTCACTGGTTCGAGCCCAGTACCGCCCACCTCTCCCGTCGAAGTCCGGCTGCGGCTACGCCGCAGCCATGACGCCTTCGACGGGATTCGCTGTTCCGATGACGCATGTGAGCCGCGCCCGCGCATGTCGGGCGCGGCGGCCGAACGCAAGTGGGCCGATGTTTGTCACGATCTAGGCGCAGTTCGAGCTTGGCACCGCGCGGTGTCGGACACCCTGAGCTCCGATCCGGTCGGCGCAGCCGGGCTCATCCGCGAGCACGGCGTCGAGCGGGCCGCCTAGTTGCTCTTTCGGGCTGTAGGGCAGCTGTTTAACTGGGCTACGAGCCGACACCCTTGACGGGCTTGAACGGGACCTCGACTGAACGCATCCGGCGAAACCGGGGGCCGTAGCCCTGACTCCAGAGCGGCCGGGTCATGAACCACATCGCGCTCAGGACGATGAGGCCAAACGCTCCTGCCATGAAGGCAAACAGGAACGTGCCGCTGACCATCCAGAGGCCGATCAGCGCGCCCCAGAGCAAGAGCGCCCAGGTCATCTTCCGCCACTTGAGGAATCTCGTCATCCCACACCACCTTCTCTAGAGCTCTCGTGGAGAGCCAAGACGCTCTCCCTGCACTCAGGCCCGATCCGGGAGTCAAGGAGGAGGTGCGGTGGAGCCTCGACGGCTTCCGCGCTAGGTCTACGCGCCTCCTCGAGTTTAGCAAGGAATTGTGCTGGGTGTTACAAATTGGCCCTTCTACGATGCGACAGGACCGGGAGGTCCGGGCATGCAGGGCCGTTAGGCTCCAACCGAACCCCCGACGAAGGAGGACGTTGTGAGCCAGTACGCCCGCGTAGTCACGTTCGACGCCGACGATGCAGCCATCGACGCGATGCTCGGTGAGATCAACTCCCACGACGGCCCGCCCGAAGGCGTGCCCGCCAAGCGGATCACCGTCCTCGCCGACCGCCCCGGTGGGAAGGTCCTCGTCGCCGTCCGGTTCGACTCCGAGGAGGACATGAAGAAAGGGGCCGAGGTGCTCGAGGCCATGAGCCCGCCCGACGGCAGCAACATCCACCGTACCGCGGTGGATGCCTACGAGGTCGTGCTCGAGCGCGAGTCTTCGTAGCCCACTCGAGGAGCCGCGCCCGCGCACGGCGGGCGCGGCGGCGCTAGCCTGATGAGTCGTGACTGAGACGCTCGACTCGGTTGACGCGCCGCCCGAGGAGGAGGAGGCGGAGCCTGACGCGGCGGAGCAGGAGGAGGCCGAGTCGGTAACCGAGCTGCTCGTTCAGCTCGGGCACGACGTCAGCGTCCTCACCTTCTGCGAGGCGCAGCTCGCGACCTCGCGCAACATGCCCGAGGTGCGGCGGGCGGCTCGCGACATCGCCGCCGCTCTGGTCGCCGGGATCGCGTTTCTGACCGCGTTCGTGTTCGTGAACGTGGCGGCCATGCTCGGGCTCTCGTCCGCGGTTTCGCCGTGGCTCGCGGCGGTGATTCTCGCCGCGGTCTGGATCGTCCTCGGGGCCGTGCTCGCGGTCGCCCTCATGGTGCGGGCCGGCAAGGTGGCGGGGTGGAAGTGGTGGCGCGTGTTCACCGCGGGGCCGGAGGAGACCCTGAAGGATCTCGAGCGCGCCCGCGACGAGGCCGAGGAGGCCGTGCGCGAGACCCTGCGGCAGCTCGCGCCGGCGATGACCGTCGAGATCGCCGCGGCGGCCGTGCCGATAGCGGGCGACATGGCGGAAGGCGTGGTCGATGCCGGCTCGGACATCCTCGAGGCCTCGGACGACATGGTGGAGTCGATCGCCGACGATCTGCCCGGAGGCGGGGTCGTCAACCAGATGTGGGACGTCGTCCTCATGCCCGGGCGCTTCGGCGTGAAGGTCGCGACCACCGTTCTCAAGCGCGACGAGCCGTAGGGTTCGCCGCATGGACGTAGAGGCTCTCCGGGCCACTCTCGACGACCCCGGCCGGGTCTCGACCGGCGAGTCGGACCGAAACGTCCACGGCGAGGACATGACGTTCCACGAGCGCCGAGCGCCCGACGTCGTCGTCTACCCGCTCTCGACGGAGGAGGTCTCCCGGGTGCTCGCGGTCGCGGACGAGGAGGGCGTGCCCGTGACGCCGTTCGGCGCCGGGTCGAGCCTCGAGGGCCACGTCATCCCGGTCGAGGGTGGGATCAGCATCGACCTGTCGCGCATGGACCGGATCGTGTCCGTCGAGCCCGAGAACCTGACCGCGACGGTGCAGCCGGGGGTCACGCGCCTCGCCCTCGAGCGTGCGGCCGGGGAGCACGGGCTCTGGTTTCCGGTCGACCCCGGAGCCGATGCCACGCTCGGGGGCATGGCCGCGACGAACGCGGCCGGGACGACCACGATCCGGTTCGGGAAGATGCGCGCAAACGTCCTCGCGCTCGAGGTCGTTCTTCCGGGTGGAGACGTGATCCGCACGGGCTCGCGGGCGCTCAAGACCTCGGCCGGTTACGACCTCACCGGGCTCTTCGTCGGCTCCGAGGGAACCCTCGGCGTGATCACCGAGCTGACGCTGCGCCTCTACGGCATCCCCGAGCACGTGGTCGCGGCCCGGATCTCGTTCCCGTCGCTCGAGGCCGCGTGCCGGACGGCCGTGACCGCGGTGGCGGCGGGCACGGGCGTGCGCCGGCTCGAGCTGCTCGACCCGATGAACATCCACGCGATCAACGCCTACGCGGGACACGGACTACCCGGAGGTGCCATCGCTGTTCGTGGAGGCCGCAGGGAGCGAGGGCTCGGTCGAGGACGATCTCCAGCTCGTCCTCGCGCTCGCCGAGGAGGAGGGCGCGGTGGACGTGGTCCACGAGCGCGACGCGGACCGGCGGGCGAAGCTCTGGGCCGCGCGTCACAGCGCCGCGTATGCCTGGGCGCACCTGTGGCCGGGCACGAGGGAGTGCGTCACGGACGTCTGCGTGCCGCTCGCGCAGCTCCCCGCGGCCGTCGAGTTCGCGCGCGCGACTGCCGACCGGCTCGAGCTCCGCGCCGGGATCCTCGGGCACGTCGGCGACGGCAACTTCCACGTGGGCGTCACGGTCGACCCGGATGATCCAAAGGACGTCGAAGGCTGGCACGAGCTCTCGCGGCTCGTCGTCGAGGACGCGGTCGCCCGCGGCGGAACCTGTACCGGCGAGCACGGGATCGGCATGGGCAAGGTGCGGGCGCTCGAGCTCGAGCACCCCGACCTGCTCCCGCTCTACCGCGGCATCAAGCGCCTCTTCGACCCGCGCGGCATCATGAACCCCGGGAAGGTCGTGGCGGCCGAGGGCCTCAGGCAGTAGCGGCCGCGAAGAACCGCCGCGGGTTCTCGACCGTCATCTGGTCGATCTGGGTCTGCGTGACGCCGACTTCGAGCAGGGCAGGCAGGATCGTCGTCCAGATGTGCAGGTAGTCGGGGCGCTCGTCCGCGAAGTTCGGGTCTCCGACCATGAAGTCGTAGAAGCAGGCGGCGTCGTGCGATAGGTGGATCTGCCCCGCGTAGCCCTCCGCGACGAGCTTCGTGAGGGTCTCGATCCGGTCCGCGTCCGGGTTGAAGAACGGGATGTTGAAGCGGTCGCAGCCGAGCCAGGCCCCGGTGCCCGCGAGCGCGCGCAGGTAGTCGAGGTCGTTGCTGTCGCCTGCGTGCGCGATGACGATCCGCGTCGGGTCGACGCCGTCCTTCGTGAGCGCGTCGAGCGCGAGCAGGCCGGTCTTCGCCGACGCATTCGTGTGCACCATCACCGGAGCTCCGGTCTCGAGCGCCGCCAGCGCGACGGCGGAGAGGATCCGCGGGATGTCGCCGACGAGCCCGTGCTCCTCGACGCAGCATTTCAGGAACGCCGCCTTGACCCCGGTGTCGTCGATGCCCTCCCGGATCTCGCGCACGAACAGCTCCGCGATCGCCTCGGGGCTGCGGTAGTGGAGGAAGTTCGGCAGCTCGAGGAACGCGTAGAGGCCCGTGGCCACGACGATGTTGAGGTCGACCTCCGCGTTCACCCGCTGGATGCGCGGGATGTAGCGCCCGAGGCCCGGGGCGGTCGGGTCGACGAGCGTCCGGATGCCTGCCTCCCGAACCGCGCGCAGCTTTGCGATTCCGTCAGCGACCCGCACCTCCTCGTCCCAGTAGCCCGGCCCCCAGACGTGCCCGTAGTTCAGGAGCGCCTCCGGCTGGAGGACGAAGATGTGCTCGTGCATCAGCGCCGGGCCCAGCTCCGTCACGTCGACGGGCCCGCGAACGGTTTCCACGGCGCTCACACGGGCATTCTCGGGCAAACGCGTAACGAATGCCGGTCCTGCGAGACTGTTCAGCGTGACGAAGATTCAGAAGTCCGATACCGAGTGGCAGGCGGAGCTGACGCCTGAGCAGTACCGCGTCCTGCGGGAGAAGGGAACCGAGGCGCCGTTCACCGGCGAGTACGACCACGTCTTCGAGCCGGGCACGTATCGCTGCGCCGGTTGCGGCGCGGAGCTGTTCGTCTCCGAGACGAAGTACGACTCGGGCTGCGGCTGGCCCGCGTTCTACGCGCCCGCGAGCGCCGAGGCGGTCGGCGAGGAGGTCGACTCGACCCACGGGATGGTGCGCACCGAGGTGCTCTGCGCGAGCTGCGGTGGGCATCTCGGGCACGTCTTCCCGGACGGCCCGTCGCCGACCGGCCAGCGCTACTGCATCAACTCGGCAGCACTGAAACTGGAGGAGGAGTAGTGGAGAACAAGGCAACGTTCGGAGCCGGCTGCTTCTGGGGCGTCGAGGCCGCGTTCCGCCAGATCGACGGCGTGACGAAGACGGAGGTCGGGTACGAGGGCGGCACGCTCGAGAACCCGAGCTACGAGGACGTCTGCTCGCACGCGACGGGCCACGCCGAGGTCGTCGAGGTCACCTACGACCCGGAGCAGGTCTCCTACGAGCAGCTGCTCGAGGTGTTCTGGGCCAAGCACGACCCGACCCAGCTCAACCGGCAGGGCTGGGACATCGGCGACCAGTACCGTTCCGTCGTTTTCTTCCACGACGACGAGCAGCGGGCCACCGCGGAGCGCTCGAAGGCCGAGCTCGACGCGTCAGGCCGCTACCGGAAGCCGGTCGCGACGCTGGTCGAGCCGGCGCAGACGTTCTACCCCGCCGAGGACTACCACCAGCAGTACCTCGAGAAGCAGGGCCGCTCGAGCTGCACGTCGCAGCTCGCAGAGACGGCCTAAGTACGAGAAAACCCGGGGCGAGGCGGCGTCGAGCAGCGCCGCCGCCCCGGAGCCTTCGCCTAGCTCGCGTCGTTGTCGATCAGGCCAGACGCGCCGCGCTGGATGTCCATCGCGACCTGCTGGAAGATCGTGGTCAGCTGACCGGCCGAGGGCTGGTTGTAGAACGTGTCCGACGTGGACGCGATCCCCAGCAGCGCCTGGTAGGCGGTGATCGACGGGGACTCGAGCGGTCCGCTCGATGACTGCGCCTGGCACTTGTTCGCGCCGCCGCTCACTGCGTTCAGGTCGTAGCCGATCGAGTAGATGGCCGTGCCCTTCGCCTTCTGGGCGTTCGCGGACGTGATGCCCTGGTGGCACGGCTGCTGGCGGTACGGCGAGCTCGTGGGGTAGTAGCTCGGCCCGGTGTTGGCGGCGCCGTCCGAGAAGAAGACGATCACCTTCTTCACATGCGCGCGGCCGTGCGCGTCCAGCTCGGCCTGCGCCTTCTCGATAGCGGTCGCGTACGAGGTCGAGCCCGCGGCCTTCATGCAGTTGAGCGTCGAGATCAGGCTCGAGCTCGAGTTGAGCGCACCGTTGACGCTGTAGTCGTTCGAGAGCGGCACGATCGTGTACGCGGCCGAGGTCGAGTCGTAGTTGCCGGTGGCCGGTGTTGCGCACCGGTTGCCGACCGACGTCGCCGGTGGTAGCACCGCAAGGCCGACGTAGTCGTTCTTGGGGTTCATCACCTGCAGGAACGACTTGATCCCGTTCCTGGCGTTGTTCAGGTCCGTGCAGTTCGGGTCGTTGTTGCCGTTGTGGTCCTGGCACATCGAGCCCGTACGGTCGAGGACCATCATGATGTCCAGCGGCTGCGTGCCGCACGGCGAGCACGCCGTCGAGCGCACGTGGATGTTGAACGACTTGATCCCGAGCACCTTCGTGAACAGGGTGCTTGTCGTCGCGTACTCGTCGACCACGACGGCGTTCACCGGGTTGCAGCCGGGCACCGAGGTCAGACACTTCGTCGAGATGCGCTCGGTGACGTTGCCCACGTTCCCCCTGAAGTTCTTGCCGGCCGCGCTGCTCCCGTACTGCTGCGCGACCGAGACCGATGCGTTCGCGTCGGGGAGGTTCTGAGCGCCCGCGAGCGCGGCGGCATCCGCCTGCGCCTGCAGCGAGCGCTGCGCGAAGTACGCGTAGCCGATGTCGATCACGAGGCCCGAGATCGCCAGCAAGGGCACGAGCATCAGCGCGATCAGCACCAATACCTGCCCATTTTCGCCCCTGATGCGCCGCGATACCCCTCGCACGTCTTCCTCCCGTCCTCTTGCGCCGCCGCTGAAACCGCAGACACAGGTTCAGTCGTCGGCGCTCGGGGTGCCATGACCCTGACGGGGGATCCAAACCCCTCGTCCGAGGGATTTGGACGCGCTAGCTCTCGAGAAACACGGCCAACGTGGCCGTGAAGCCGTGCAGGAACGGCCGGCCGCCGACCGGGCCGATCTCGCCGGCGCAGAAGAAGCCCGCGAGCGCATCCCCGCCGAGGGCGTCCGCCACGGCCTGGGCGTCGTGGTCGGGCTCGGCGAACATGCTCGTGCCGCGGCCGTTGCAGGTGAAGAGCAGCGCGCCTGCCGCGTGATCGCCGTTGACGGCGTCGGCGAGCCCTTCGCGCAGGTCGTCGTCCGCCGAGCGGGCGTCGCGAACGTGGAAGCGGAGCGTCTGGCCGACGCGGACGGCCTCGCCGATCGTGAGCGCGCCCGACTCCTCGTCGACGTCGATCAGGCCGCGCATCAGGTAGTCGCCGCGCCCGTACTCGGAGCGGTTCTCGTCGATCACGAGCCCGGCGAGGAGCCCGCCCTCCGCGACGAGCTGCTGCTGCTCGGGCCTCATCGCGCGGAGCTCGCCCTGCAGCCGCTCGAGCGCGGGCCTGCCGGCCAGCTCGTAGACGACGTTCTCGTCGGCGCTCGTGATCACGGAGTCGGCGCCGACCGGCGCGCAGCCCTGGGAGACGACCGTGCTGACGCGGACGCCTCGGAGCACCGCGCCGACCGCGCCGTCGGTCAGCACCTGGTCGTCGAGGAACAGCGCCTGCGCCTCGGGCCCGCCCCCGCCGGTCGCGAGCCCACCGACGACAGGGATCTCGCCCTCGGCCTCGGTGAGCTCCGCGAGGAATCCGGAGGCGGGAAAGCTGAACGGGTCGACCAGGAGCGTGACCAGGTCGGCGTCGTCGAGCGGCGGCACCCCGCCGACAGCGACGCCCTCGTCGGTGCCGAAGGCGACCGCGTGGAAGGTGTCGATCAGGCTCCCCGGAAGCGTGGCCGCCCAGACGGCCGCTCCGGGGCCGTGCTCGAGCTCGCGGTTCCGGCCGACGACTCCCTCGGCGACGCATCCGAGCAGGTTGGCCGCGTCCAGCTGCTCCGATGCCGCCGCGAGCGCATCCTCGGCGTCCTCGTGGTGCTCGGCGGAGAGGAAGAGGAAGGCAAGGTCGACCTCGGCGCCCCCGAGCTCGTCGCGCGCGTCGCGCGCGGCCCGGTGCGCGGCCCGTACGCCGTCGCCCGCCATGGACAAGCCCGCTCCGACCCGGCACGTGAGCGTCTTCGACCTCACACCCGGAGTGTATGCCGCGCCGCCCTGTCTGGAACGGGGAGAATGGCGGCCGTGCGCCTGGCCACGATCGAGGAGCAGATCCGCGAGCTCGCCCTCTCGTTTCCGGAGTCCTACGAGGACCGGCCCTGGGGCGACTTCCCGGTCTTCAAGGTGGGCGAGAACAAGGTCTTCGGCTGGGCTGTCATCGAGGACGAGGCCGTGAACGTGACGGTCAAGCTGACGGCCGAGGAGCGCGAGATGGCCCACCTGCTGCCGTACGTGCGGACGGCGAGCTACGTCGGCCGCTACGGCTGGATCACCGCGGCGGTGACCGACGAGGAGTCGCTCGAGGCGGCGCTCGAATGGCTCCGCGAGTCGTACTGGCTCAAGTGCCCGTCTGAGCTGCGCGCCGCGGTCGAAGGCGAGGGTTGAGGCTGGACGATCCGCGTACGTTCCGGGCAGAGTCGGTCGACTCGTCCGCGCCGCTGCAGGCGCGCCACCCACTTCCGCGGAGCGGGCCGGTCGATCGACATCTAGCGCTGATCGAGACGGCGCGCGGCCGCTCGGTGCTCCACCTCGGCTTCGTGGACGAGTATGCGGAGCAGAAGCTGCAGGAAGGCGTCTGGCTGCATGCCCGCCTCGCCGAGGTCGCGAGCAGCCTCGTCGGGCTCGACTCGTCGGCCGAGGGTGTCGAATGGGCGCGGGCGCGTGGCTACGAGGCGTACGTCGTGGACGTCCAGTCGCAGGAGTCGGTTGCGGCGGCGGGAGTGAAGCCGGCGGAGGTGCTCGTCGCCGGCGAGCTGATCGAGCACCTGGATGCACCGGGGCCGTTCCTCCGCGCGCTGCGTCCCCTGGTCGTCGAGGACGGCGTGCTCGTGCTCACGACGCCGAACGCCTACCGGATGCTCAACTTCCTGGCGCCGCTCACGGGCGCGGAGCTCGTCCACTCGGACCACACCGCGTGGCACAGCCCGCAGACGCTGCGGACGCTCCTCGGGCAGTCGGGCTGGCAGGTCCAGGACATGGCCTACTACCGCAGCCCGATTCGCGCCGTGCCCGAGCGCCTGCGACGGGGAGAGCGCGTGCGCGCGCACCTCGCGAACGGGGCGCGGCGGGCGCTCGCGCTGGTGAATCGACCGTTGCCCTTCTGGAGCGACGGCATCGTCGTGTGGGCGCGGCCCGGCACCTCCGGCTGATCCGAACGCTCGAGCGAGGGCGCGTATCCTGGCCACCGTGAAGGTCGTCCTTCCCGACTCCTCCGAGCTCGAGCTCCCCGACGGCGCGACCGGGCTCGACGCCGCGCGGTCGATCGGCCCGAAGCTGGCCCAGGAGGCCGTGCTCGTCCGCTCGAACGGGAGCGTCATGGACCTGCGGGCGCCGCTCGAGGAGGGCCAGCAGATCCAGATCCTGACCACCCGCGACACGGACGACCCGGACGCGCTCTACGTGCTGCGCCACTCGGCCGCGCACCTACTGGCGGAGGCCGTTCGCCGCCTCTACCCGGGCACGAAGATCGCGATCGGGCCGCCGATCGAGAACGGCTTCTACTACGACTTCGAGTTCCCGGAGCCGATCGGCGAGGACGCCCTCGAGCGGATCGAGGAGGAGATTCGCCGCGAGCTCGAGGAGGGCCGCTCGTGGAACCGCGAGGAGGTCAGCGCCGAGGAGGCGAGGCGCTACTTCGCCGAGCTGGGCGAGAGCTACAAGGTCGAGCTGGTGGACACTGCCGAGGGGCCGATCACGTTCTACACGCAGGGCGAGTTCACCGACCTCTGCCGCGGCCCGCACCTGCAGGACTCGAAGCCGATCAAGGCGATCAAGCTGACCGGCCTCGCGGGCGCGTACTGGCGCGGCGACGAGAACAACCCGCAGCTGACGCGGATCTACGGCACCGCGTTCTTCAGCCAGGACGACCTCGACGCCTACCTCCACCGGCTCGAGGAGGCGAAGCGCCGCGACCATCGCCGGCTCGGGACCGAGCTCGACCTCTTCCATCTGTCCGAGCACGCGCCGGGAATGCCGTTCTGGCATCCGAAGGGCATGGTGATCTGGAACGAGCTCGAGGATCTCCGCCGGCGCGAGAACCAGAAGCGCGGCTACGTCGAGGTCAAGACGCCGCTGCTCTACGACGTGGACACGTGGGTCACGTCCGGCCACTGGGAGAAGTTCCGCGACGACATGTTCCTCGTCCCGTACGGCGAGGACCGGACGCTCGGCCTGAAGCCGATGAACTGCCCCGGCCACATGCTCCTGTTCGGCAGCGCGCTGCGCAGCTACCGCGACCTGCCGGTGCGGTACGCGGAGGCGTCGACGCTGCACCGGAACGAGCGCGCCGGGACGCTGCACGGCCTGCTGCGGGTGCAGCACGTGACCCAGGACGACGCCCACATGTTCGTGACGCCCGCCCAGATCGAGGAGGAGATCTTCGGCTGCCTCGACTACGCGATGTACCTCTACGGCCTCTTCGGGCTGGAGGCGCGGTTCGAGCTCTCGACCCGGCCGGAGAACAAGCTCGGCACCGACGAGGAGTGGGACTTCACCGAAGCGGCCCTGCGCTCGGCGCTCGAGCGGCGCGGCATCGAGTACACGGTCAACGAGGGCGACGGCGCGTTCTACGGGCCGAAGATCGACCTGCACATGACCGACGTCCTCGGCCGCTCCTGGCAGATGGGCACGATCCAGCTCGACTCGCAGATGCCGGCGCGGTTCGGGCTCACGTACATGGGCGAGGACAACGCCGAGCACACGCCGTACGTCATCCACCGCGCGCTCTTCGGCTCGCTCGAGCGCTTCATCGGGATCCTGATCGAGCACTACGCGGGCGCGTTCCCGTTCTGGCTCGCGCCGGTGCAGGTCCGCGTCATCCCGGTCGGCGAGGGCCATCGCGCCGCTGCCCACACGCTCGCCGAGAAGCTCGGCGCCTACCGGGTCGAGGTCGACGAGCGCGACGAGACCGTCGGCAAGCGCATCCGCGAGGCCGAGGTAGAGAAGATCCCCGTCGCGATCGTCTACGGCGACAAGGAGTCGGACGAGTCGCTCGCGGTGCGCGAGCACGGCGGCGAGCAGTCGACGCGAAGCCTGGACGAGCTTCTGACGTACCTTGCTACATTGTGACCCTGGCAAGCAGGGTCCCAGCCCTCACCTTCCAAGCCTCGCGCTTCGCGAAGGTTCAACCGTACGGGTGGAGAGTTCTGGGCCGCTGCTTGGCAGCGGCCTTGTCGTTCGAGAAGGAGGAAGCGAGAACTTGGTGAAGGGCCCTTGAGACCACGGCGGACGGTCGAGCCGGATCGGGCACCGGTCCCGCAAGCCCGAATCAACGAGATGATCCGCGCGCCGAAGGTGAGGCTGGTCGACGAGAACGGCGAGCAGATCGGGATCAAGGACACGGACGAGGCGCGCGAGTACGCGTGGGGCAAGAACCTCGACCTCGTCGAAGTCGCGGCGCAGGCGGATCCGCCGGTGGCGCGGGTGATGGACTACGGGAAGTACCGCTACGAGCAGGAGCAGAAGGCGAAGCTCGCCCGCAAGCACCAGGTCTCGATCAACGTCAAGGAGATCAAGTTCAGGCCCAAGATCGGGATCCACGACTACAACACCAAGAAGGCACACGTCGAGCGCTTTCTCAACCAGCGTGCGAAGGTGAAGGTCACGATCATGTTCCGGGGCCGGGAGACGACCCATCCCGAGCGCGGACGCGACCTGCTGATGCGGCTGGCGGAGGACGTGAAGGAGATCGGGCAGGTCGAGTCCCCACCCCTCCTGGACGGCCGCAACATGGTGATGGTCCTGGGGCCGACGAGGAACGCAGGAGTGAAGAAAGACGATGCCAAAGCAGAAGACACACAGCGGAGCGAAGAAACGGTTCAAAGTGACCGGGACGGGCAAGCTCCTTCGCCGGAAGGGGCCGCAGAGCCACCTGCTCGAGAAGAAGTCGGCTAAGCGCAAGCGCGGCTTCCGGCGCGCGAAAGAGGTCGATCCGACGAACACGCGCTCCGCGAAGCGGCTGCTCGGGAGGTAGAGGGTGCCACGCGTCAAGCGCTCGGTCCACGCACGCAAGAAGCGCCGCAAGGCGCTCGAGCAGGCACGCGGCTACTGGGGCCTGAAGCACTCGAGCTACAGGCGTGCGAAGGAGCAGCTCGACAAGTCGCTCTCGTATGCGTACCGCGACCGCAAGAACAAGAAGCGCACGTTCCGGCGGCTCTGGATCGTGCGGATCAACGCGGCCGCGCGGCGCGAGGGGCTGTCGTACAACCAGTTCGTCGCCGGCCTGCGCAAGGCCGAGATCCCGCTCGACCGCAAGGTGCTCGCCGACCTCGCCGTGAGCGATCCGGTCGCCTTCGGCAAGATCGCCGAGCAGGCGAAGGCCGCGCTGGATTCCTGAGCGACGGGCTCGCGGGGTGATCACCTCGGCCGCCAACCCGCGGCTGCGGCTCGTGCGCAAGCTGCAGGACCGGCGCTGGCGGGACAAGCTCGGGCTGTTCGCGGTCGAGGGCGAGGACCTGGTCGAGGCGGGCCTGGCGGCGGGGCTCGAGCCCGAGGAGCTGCTCGTCGCGGGCGAGGACGTCTCCGCGGAGCTGCTGGCGTCGGTCTCGACGCTGCCGCATCCGCCGCGGAGGATCGCGGTCTTCCGGCGCGAGGGCCTGTCGCGGCTCGATCCATCGGAGGCGCCTCCGGTGGGGCTGGCGCTCTGGCACGTCGGCGACCCGGGCAACCTCGGGACGATCGTGCGCGCGGCCGACGGCCTCGGGCCCGCGTTCGTGGCGCTCTCGGCGGGCTGCGCCGACCCGACCGGCCCGAAGGCGCTGCGCGCGTCGATGGGTGCGCTCTTCCGCGTGCCGCTCGGGCGGTTCGAGGAGGCGCCCGGGCGCCGCGTCGCGCTCGTGGCGCGGAGCGGCGAGCCGTTGCGCCGAGTCGACCTGAGCGGGCCGGTGACGTTCGTGCTCGGGGCCGAGCGCGAGGGGCTGCCCGGGTCGATCCTGGAAGCCTGCGACGCCTGCGCGTCGATCTCGCTGGAGCCCGGAGCGGAATCGCTGAACGTCGCCCTCGCCGCGGCGATCGCGCTCTACGAGCGGCGCTCGCGTGACTAGACTGGCGCGATGGCGCGGATCTCGGGCATCTGGACGTCGCCGGGGCGCAAGAGCGGCGTCTCGGTCGGGCACGAGCGCCGGAAGGCGATCGCCGGGCAGGGGCTCGAGGGCTGCGCGCACGCGAACCCGCCCAGGCGCGAGGTGCTGTTCGTGTCGAGCGAGCACCTCGACTCGGTCGACGTCGAGCCCGGCTCGATCCGCGAGAACCTGACCGTGGAGGGCGATGACGTGCAGCAGTGGCCGATCGGCCAGCGGGTGCGCGTCGGGGACGAGGCGGTCTTCGAGGTCACGATGGTCTGCGATCCCTGCCAGCGGATGGACGACCTGCGTCCGGGCCTGCGCGCCGAGCTCGACGGAAAGCGCGGGATGCTCGCGCGAATCGTCGAGTCCGGCGAGGTCGCCCTCGGCGACCCCGTCGAGCTGCTCTAGAGACGGTCAAACTCAGCGCGAGCGATGCCTTTGCGAGGTCGAGGAGAGGTCTAGCGGGGACGCCGCGCGATCCAGACGGTGTCCTCGCCGCCGGTGTAGGGCCGGCGGTCGAACCAGCCGAAGCAGCCGAGCACCTGAAAGCCTGCCTGCTCGAGCAGCGCCCGCCACTCGTCCGGGGAGAGCCATGCGAGCGTGAACGTCGTCGCGCTGCCTTCGCCGCGCACCGAGAGGGTCAGCGTCCGCGCGGCCGTGTCCCAGTCCGCGCGCTCGAAGATGCCGGACTCGCGCTCGAGCCAGCGGGCGTGAGTGGCCTCGATGTCGTCGGCCGCGGGCGCGAAGACGTCGAACACGAGCCGCCCGCCCGGAACGAGCAGCGCACGCGCCGAGCGGAGCGCGCGCAGGCGGTCCTCGTCCGTGAGCAGGTGCAGGTACGAGCGAAAGGGGCACGTGACGAGCTGCACTCTCTCCTCGACCGGCGGATCGGCGATATCGCCAACACGGAGGTCGAGCAGCTCCGCGACCCCGGCCAGCTCCGCGCGCTCGCGGCAGACGTCGAGCATCCCGGGTGAGGAGTCGATCCCGATGACCCTGACCCCCTCGGCCGCTGTCGGGACGGCGATCCGGCCGGTCCCCACCGCCAGCTCCACGACCGGCCCGCCCGCGCGCTTCGCCTCCGCGACGTAGAAGGACACGTCCTCGGTGACGCTGCGGCTCCAGGAGTCGTAGAGCTCGGCGATCGAGTCGTACTTGCTCTGCGTCACTCCGGCTTGCTGGCGACCCACACCATCTCCTCGCTCGTCTCGTCGAACGGGCGCCGGTCGAACCAGCCGTAGAGCGCCTCGATCTCGAGGCCTCCGACGTCGACCAGGCCCTCCCATTCGGAGCGCGTCGTCCACCAGAGCGAGATCGCGCTGCCGGACTCGAGCGTGATGTCGATCCTGCTGTCGGTGTTGACGTGGTCGACCCGGTGCCGGATGCCCGCCTGTTCCTGCCAGACGCCGTCGTTGCCCGCCGCGATGTGCGGGTTGAAGACGAAGATGTTCCACGCGAACCGCCCGCCCGGCCGGAGGGCGGCCGCGACCCGCTCGAACACGCGGCGGCGGTCCCGCCAGGTCGGCAGGTGCATCAGGCCGCGGAACGGACAGTAGACGAGGGCCGCCGGCTCCTCCAGCGAGAGGTCGCGCATGTCGCCCTCCCGCAACTCCAGCTCGACTCCGGCCGCCGCCGCGCGCTCCCGCGCCTGGGCGAGCATGGCCGGCGAGGAGTCGATCCCGAGCACCGGCCGGCCCGTCGCCTCCGCGACCGGAATCCCGACCCGGCCGTTGCCGACCGCGAGCTCGACGACCGGCCCGTCGGCCTCGCGCGCGAGCGAGACGTAGAAGTCCACGTCCTCCGTCATGTGCGAGGCCCAGTCGTCGTAGATGGGCGCAAACGCGTCGTAAGCGCTCACGAAGGGCGATGGTACAGTCGCCCGCGTGGACTGGGAGGCTCTGGAAACCGAGGCGCAGAGCGCAATCGCGGGCGCTTCGACGCCCTCCGAGCTCGAGGCAGCGCGGGTCGGCTACCTCGGCCGTAAGGGCGAGCTCGCGCAGGCGCTGAGAGCCGTCCGCGACCGCGAGACCGGGATGCTGCTCAACGGCATCCGCGACCGGCTGGAGGCCGCGATCGACGAGCGGAAGCGGCAGCTCGAGCGGACCGAGCTCGACCGGGCGCTGACCGAGGACACGGTGGACGTCACCCTCCCCGGCGACGCGCTGCCGCTCGGACACCTGCACCCGATCACCCAGACGCTCAGGGAGATCGAGGACGCTTTCGTCGGCCTCGGCTACGAGGTCCGCGACGACCGCGAGGTCGAGACGACCGAGTACAACTTCGACAAGCTCGCGTTCGACCCGTGGCACCCGGCGCGCTCGCCGCGCGCGACGTTCTTCTTCGACGAGAACCGCCTCCTGCGGACGGAGACCTCGCCCTCGCAGATCCACGCGCTCGAGGAGCGGGAGCCGCCGATCTACATGGTCTCGATCGGCCGCTGCTACCGGCGCGACACGATCGACGCCACGCACTATCCGATCTTCCACCAGTTCGAGGGCCTCGCCGTCGACCGCGGCCTCACGCTCGCCGACCTCAAGGGGACGCTCCTGCACGTCATGAGGGCGATCTTCGGGCCCGACCGCCGCGTCCGCTTCCGCACGCACTACTTCCCGTTCACCGAGCCGTCGATGGAGCCGGACGTCTCGTGCGGGATCTGCGGCGGCGAGGGCTGCCGCACGTGCCGCTACTCCGGCTGGCTCGAGATGGGCGGCTCCGGCGTCGTCGACCCGCGCGTGTTCGAGAACGTCGGCGTCGACCCGGAGGAGTGGTCCGGCTTCGCGTTCGGCTGCGGCATCGAGCGGGTCGCGCAGCTCAAGTACGACATCCCGGACATCCGCCCGCTCTGGGAGGGGGACCTCCGCGTCCTGACGCAGTTTTGAGGGTTCCGGTCTCCTGGCTGCGCGAGTACGTCCCGGTCGAGATGCCGCTGGACGAGCTCGCGACGCGCCTGTCGATCTCGAGCGCCGAGGTCGAGGGGATCGAGCACCGCGGTCTCGTGGACGGCGACGGCAACCTCGGCCTCTTCAGGGTCGGCCGGGTGCTGGAGGCGGCCAAGCACCCGAACGCCGACCGGCTCCAGCTCTGCCGCGTGGACGTGGGGGAGGGCGAGCCGCGCCAGATCGTCTGCGGCGCGTGGAACTTCGAGGCCGGGGCGACCGTCGCGGTCGCGCTCCCGGGTGCGGTGCTGCCGAACGGCGTGCAGCTCGAGCGGCGCAAGGTGCGCGGTGAGCTCTCCGACGGGATGATCCTCGCCGAGGACGAGGTCGAGCTCGGCACCGACCACTCCGGGATCATGGTGCTCGCGGAGACGGAGCCCGGCACGCCGCTCCACGACGTGCTGCCTCTCGTGGAGGACGTCCTCCTCGTCGAGTCGACCGGCAACCGCCCCGACCTGCTCTCGGTCTACGGCGTCGCCCGTGAGGTGGCGGCGCTGTACGACCTCGAGCTCGCGCCGATGCCCGGCAGCGGCGACGAGTTGCCCGGCGGCGAGGAGCCGGTGGACGTCGCGATCGACGACCTCGAGGGCTGCCCGCGCTACATCGGCCGGCTCTTCCGGGAGGTCTCGATTGGCCCCTCGCCGCTCTGGCTGAAGGCGCGCCTGCTCAATGCCGGCATGCGGCCGATCTCCAACGTCGTGGACGTGACCAACTACGTGATGCTCGCGCTCGGCAACCCGCTGCACGCGTTCGACTTCGCGAAGCTGCACGGCGGCAGGATCGTCGTGCGCCGCGCGCAGCCGGGCGAGAAGCTGCGCACGCTCGACGGCGCCGACCGCACGCTGGAGCCTTCGGACCTGATGATCACCGACGCCGAGCGCTCCGTCGCGCTCGCGGGGATCATGGGCGGCGAGGAGTCCGAGATCGGCGAGGGCACGAGCGACGTGCTGCTCGAGGCCGCGAACTTCGAGCCGACCGGGACCTTCCGTACCTCGGAGCGCCTGCGCCTGCGCACCGAGGGCCTCAACCGCTGGGAGAAGGGCGTCGACCCGTACCTCGCCGAGCCGGCCGCGAAGCTGGCGACGGAGCTGATCCTCGCGACCTCGGGCGCCCGCTGGGCCGGGCACGCGGACGTCCACGGAGAGCTGCCCGACAGGCCGGTCGTCCGGTACCGGCCCGAGCGGGCGGACGAGGTGATCGGCCTGCCGACCCCCGCCGGGGAGCAGCTCGCCGTGCTCGGCCGCCTCGGCTTCGGCCACGGCCAGGACGGAGTCGTGACCCCGACCTGGCGCGCGCGCGACGTGACGCGCGAGATCGACGTGGTCGAGGAGGTCGCGCGCTTCCGCATGGACGACGTGCCGTTCACGCTGCCGCGGCGCCGCGCGATGTTCGGGGCGCTCACGCCGCTCCAGCGCCTGCGCCGCAAGGTGCAGGACACGCTCGTCGGCCTCGGCCTCGTCGAGACGTACACGCCGTCGCTGCGCCAGAACGACCCGGACCCGGAGGCCTGGCGCCTCCCGGAGCCGATCTCGCAGGAGATGGCGGTCCTGCGGACCCGACTGCTGCCGAGTCTGGTGGAGGCCGCGCGCCACAACGTCGAGCTCGGCGCCCGAGACGTCGCGCTCTTCGAGGTCGCCCACGCCTACCCGCCCGGAGGCGACCTTCCGGACGAGCGGCGGCTCGTCGCCGGGATCGTCGAGGGCGGCTGGAGCCGCGCAAAGGGTGTCGTGGACGCGCTCTACGCGGCGCTCAAGGCCGAGCCGCGCTTCGAGCGGTCGACGGACGAGCTCCTCCACCCCCAGAAGGCGGCCTCGGTGGGGGCCGGGGTCGTCGGCGAGCTCCACCCGCGGCTGCTCGAGGGGACCTGGGGGGTCTTCGAGCTCGACCTGGAGGAGCTGCTGGCCGCCGCTCCCGACCAGGTCAGGTACGCGGACGTGATCGGCTTCCCGCCGGTTCGCGAGGACCTCGCGTTCGTGGTCGCCGAGGGCGTGACCGCGGGAGAGCTCGTGGACGCGGCGCTCGAGGCGGCCGGCCCCGAGCTGCTCGAGATGCGCCCGTTCGACGTCTACCGCGGCGAGCAGGTCGGCGAGGGCCGCAGGTCGATCGCGTTCTCCGTCACGTTCCAGTCGCCGGAGCGGACCCTGACCGACGAGGACGCGACGGCGCTCCGCGAGCGGATCGTTAAGGCGCTACGCGACCGCTTCGGCGCCGAGCTTCGCGCCTAGACGCGTCGCCGCCTAGAGCACTTCGGGCGCCAGCCGCTCGGCGAGCGCGACCAGCACCTTCCGCTGGATCTCGGGCTGCTCGGCCATGAGGCGCTTGAAGGACGCGCTCGTGATCACGAGCGTGCGCACGGGAGAGGTCGCCGTCACCGTCGCGGTCCGCGGGGAGTCGGAGACGAGGGCGATCTCGCCGAAGAAGTCGCCGGGGCCGAGCCGGTTGAGGCGGCGGCCGTCCCTGGTCACCTCCGCGTCACCCTCGAGCAGGACGAAGAACTCCCGCCCCCGCGAGCCTTCCCGGATCATCTGCTTGCCCTCGCGGAGGTCGATCTCGTCCGCGATCTGGGCGATCTGCTGGAGCTCACGCTTGGAGCAGGTGGCGAACAGCGGCGTGTGCTTGATCAGCTCGACCTTCTCGTTGCGCCTGAGCACGGGGTGAGTCTAAGCCCACGCGCGCGCGGGGGAAAACCGGATCCGTTCGTGAGGCGTAGTGGTACGGTGATCGCGCCGATCTTCCAGGGGAGTCCATGAATACGAGCCGAATCGCCGTCGTCGTGCTGGTCGCACTCGCCACCGTGCTCGTGGTCGGCTCGGCGCGGCCCGCGACGGCCCCGATCGCCCTGACCGGCAGCGTCACGGAGGACTTCACCATCTCCCTCAAGGACGCGAACGGGAAGGCGGTCACCCAGCTCGATCCGGGGGTCTACGACATCACGGTCACCGACAGCGCCGACATCCACAACTTCCACCTCAAGGGGCCGGGCGTGGACATGACCACCAATGTGGACAACGCCACGACGGAGACTTTCCACTGGAACAACCTGCAACTCGTGGACGGGAAGTACAAGTACGCGTGCGATGTCCATCCCTCCCTCTCGGGCAGCTTCCGGGTAGGTGCGCCGCCGCCCGTGCCGCCGAAGCTGAACGCGCGCGTCGGACCGGGGAAGACGATCTCACTCAAGCGCGGCGGCGCGCTCGTCAAGTCGCTCGTGCTCGGCACGTACAAGGTGGTCGTCCGCGACTCGAGCAAGACGGACAACTTCCACCTGATCGCGCCGGGCGTGAACAGGAAGACCTCCGTCCGCGGCCGCGCGTCGGTGACCTGGAAGGTGACGTTCAAGCTCGGCAAGGGCTCGTACCGCTCGGACGCCCACAAGAAGAAGCTCCGGCGGGCGTTCAAGATCCTGGCGCCGCCGATCTCGCCCCCGCCGCCTCCTCCTCGCTAGGTCAGTCGCGCGAGAGGAACGAGAACGGGCCGCTTGGCTTGCGCCTGCTCTCCCGGACCTGAAGGAGCGTGCGGACAGTCGCTCCGACGCCTCCGGCGATCACGAAGCCGATACCGAACGCGGCCGCCGTCGCGACGGGCAGCTTGCTCTTCAGCTTCGAGTTGATGTCGGTGGCGTCGTCGATGCCGGCGCGGAGGTCGTCCACGGCGGTCGCGAGCCGCTCGCGCTCGGTCTCGATCTCGTGGCGGACCTGCTCCGTCGTGCGGCCGTTATCGGACGGCATCGGTCTTCACCACCTCCCCGACCTCTTCGGGATGGGCATCGCCCTTCAGCGCCTCCGTCGTCAACCGCGCCTCCCGGATCGCCTGCTCCGGCACCGGCGGAGCGCCCTTCTTGATCGCACGCCTCGCGAGCAGCCCGAGGATGGCGGCGACCAGCAGCAGCGCGCCGGTGACGATCAGCAGGGCGACCCAGACCGGGGTCTGCGTCGCGATCCCTGCGGCGGCCGCAGCCAGGCCGAACCCGATCATGTACAGGACGAGCACGGCCGCGATTGCGGCCATGATCGCGCCCTTTGCGATCAGGCCGACCTTGCGGTTGATCTCGAGCTGCGCGAGCTCGAGCTCGAGCCGGACGAGGGCGCTCAGGTGGTCGGCGAAGTTCTTGGCGGCCGTTCCCAGTCCGGGCTGGCCGTTCGGGCCCGGCTGCGCGCCGTTCTGGACGGGCGGCGCGACCTGCTCCGGCGGCGGCTCGGGCTGCGCGGGTTGCTCCGGCTGTGGCGGGTGCTCAGTCTCCATTGCCTGACGCGTTGACGGCTCTTGCGAGAAGCATGCCTGCGAGGAGGGCGCCCCCGACGACGAGCATCGGCGGCGGGCCGCCGCTGCTGCGGCTCCGCCGGGCGCTCGACCGCGCCTGGGCCTTCTTCTTGCGGCGGATCCGGGAGGCGATCAGGCTCGGCTTCAGCTTGCGGAGGAACTTGGCGCTCGCGTCGAGCTCCTCGGCGATCAGCTCGCCGAACCCGTCGTGGCGGGCGGCCGCGCGCTGGGCGAGCCCCTCGAGGCTCTCGGCGCTGCGCTCGACGATGACGTCACCCTTCGTCATTTCTTCTTGGGCGGCGCCTCGCCGGTGGCGAGCAGCCAGATCCTCTTGGCCGCCTGCTTCGCGGCGATCGCGGCGACCGTGGCGATCGCCCCGGACAGAAGGGTCCAGGCGAATCGGCTCAGAGCGCTTGTTTGTGTCTCGGGCGATGACGTGGCCAAACCTGGAAGTTACTGTAACTCGATGGCGCCAGCGGTGCGTTCCCTCGCGAAGCCCGAGCGACAGAAGCTGATCGCGAGCGTTGTCTCGCGCAGGCGGATCGGCAGCCAGCAGGAGCTCGCAGAGGCGCTTGCCAAGGCGGGTTGCGAGGTCACGCAGGCTACGATCTCGCGCGATATCCGCGAGCTACGGCTCGAGAAGACGACCGACGAGCTCGGACGTCCGCGGTACGTGGTGCCCGGCCGGGAGCGGCGGACCGACCCGCGCCAGGCGCTCGCCGGCGTCCTGGGGCAGTTCGGCCTCCAGGCGACCGCGGCTCAGAACATCGTCGTCGTCCAGTCGGAGCTCGGCTCCGCGCCCGCGATCGCGCGGGCCGTGGACCAGCTCGAGCATCCGAAGATCGTCGGCACGCTGGCCGGCGACGACACGTGTCTCGTGATCACGCGCTCGATCGGGGACGCGCGCGCGGTC
Source organism: uncultured Actinomycetes bacterium (assembly GCA_963716865.1). Classification (GTDB taxonomy): domain Bacteria; phylum Actinomycetota; class Thermoleophilia; order Gaiellales; family Gaiellaceae; genus AC-32. Next base: position 170,929 of record CAVQUF010000004.1, on the reverse strand, counting down.
GCAGGAGAGCTGCGCGCCGTCCTCGGCTGACTCAGACGCTGCGGCCGCCGGTGTACCAGACGGGCCCCTGCGTCTGGACAGGCCGCGTGTCGGAGAGCGCCCAGAGCACGCGGACCGTGCCGCGGATCCCGTCCCCGTCGAGCCGCTCGAGGCAGCGCTGCGCCATCTCGCGCGAGGCGCCGTAGCCGAAGCTGCTTGCGGCGCGGAAGCGGAACCCGGGCTGGTCGCCGTACCGGCTGGGGTTGAGAGGCGCCAGCAGGAGGGCTCCGCGGTCGAGGTAGTCGCTCGAGTCGAGCTCCACCTCGGCGTAGAGGTCGCTCCAGTCGTCTGGGAGCGCGGCCAGCTCGTTCTCCCAGGCGGCGGCGAACGTCGATTGCTCGACCTTGCGGGCGACGGGTGTCTCGGTGGACGTGACCAGCTCGAGCTCTCCCTCGACCCGCTCGCGGTCGACCAGCGTCAGCAGCCGGCGCGCGAGCTCCGGCGACGGCCAGCCGGCGCTCGCGGCAGAGAAGGAGATCACCCTCCCTCGCCTGCCCGGGTTCGCGGGGCCGAGCAGCGCCGCCGCCCGCTCGGAATCGCCTTCGTCCGCGAGCGTCAGGCGGAGGCTCGCGTCGGCCCAGCCCTCCGGCAGGCCGCTCCGGATCGCCTCCCACTGGCCGACCAGGCCCATGAGGCGACTATAAGGCGTTCGCTTGCGACGCCGACCATGGAGGCGGCGTGGCTTTGCGACGCCGCCGTCCAACCCACCGTCTTGGCTGGCGGAGGAGGTTCCCGAGCAGACCGATAGCCTCTAAGCTCAGCCCCGTGGCGAAGGTCGAGCGCAAAGCCACGCTCAGTGAGGAGCGCGTGCGCACGCTCCTGCGCGAGATGCTCCTGATCAGGCGCTTCGAGGAGAAGGTCGAGGAGCGGTTCCGCGCAGGAGAGCTGCCCGGCTTCCTCCATGTTGCGATCGGCCAGGAGGCCGTCGCGGTTGGCGTCTGCCAGGCGCTCGACGACGGCGACGTCTTCGCCTCGACCCATCGCGCCCACGGGCACACGCTCGCGCGCGGGACCCACCCGAACGCGGTCATGGCGGAGCTGTACGGGAAGCTCGAGGGCTGCTCGCACGGCTACGGCGGCTCGATGCACCTCTACGACGTGGAGCGCGGGAACCTCGGAGCGAACGCCGTCGTGGGCGGCGGCCTCCCCGCGATCACGGGCGCGGCGCTCGCCTTCAAGCTCCGCGGCGAGCCGCGCGTGGCGGTTGCGTTCTTCGGCGACGGGGCGACGAACATCGGCACGTTCCACGAGTCGCTCAACCTCGCGCAGCTCTGGAAGGTCCCGGCCGTCTTCGTCTGCGAGAACAACCACTGGGCCGAGTCCACCCCGGCCAGCCAGCAGCTGCCGATCGCGGACCTGACCAAGCGCGCCGTCGCCTACGGGATGCACTCGATCACCGTGGACGGCCAGGACGTCGAGGCCGTGCACCGCGCCGCGGGCCGCGCCCTCAAGTACGCGCGCGACGGCAAGGGCCCGGTCTTCCTGCTCGCCAACACGTACCGGCTCGTCGGCCACTACGTCGGCGATCCGCAGATCTACCGGGACAAGGACGAGTTCCACGAGGTCGTCGAGACGCAGGACCCGATCCAGAAGCTGCGCGAGAGCTCCGGGATCTCGGACGAGGACTACCAGGCGCTCGACCGCGAGGCGCACGAGCTCGTCGAGGCGGCCGTCGAGTTCGCGAAGAGCGGCACCGACCCGAAGCCGGAAGACGCTCTCAAGAACGTGTATGCGTAGAGCAATCCCAACCGGTATCGACTGGCGGCGCAGACGGACGCGCGGGCAAAGCCCGCACGTCCTGAGAGCGGCGCCGACGAGCGTCGCCTCAGATGCCTGAGCTCAGTTACCGCGAGGCCGTTCGCGACGCGCTCTCCGAGGCGATGCGGCGTGACGACGACGTGTTCGTCATGGGCGAGGACATCGCCGAGATGGGCGGCTCGATGGGCGTCACCGCGGGAATGCTGGAGGAGTTCGGCCCCGAGCGGGTGCGCAACACGCCGATCTCGGAGATGGCGATCGTCGGCGCGGGCATCGGGGCCGCGATGCAGGGGATGCGGCCGGTGGTGGAGGTCATGTACGAGGACTTCACGACGCTCGCGATGGAGCAGATCGTCAACCAGGCGGCCAAGCACCGCTCGATGTCGGGCGGCCAGCTGAAGGTGCCGCTGACGATCCGCACCCAGGGCGGCGCGGGCTGGTCGCCGGGCGCGCAGCACGCGCAGCAACTCGAGGCCTGGTTCGTCCACGTGCCGGGGCTGAAGGTCGTCTTCGCCTCGACGCCGACGGACGTGCGCGGCCTGCTCTGGTCGTCGATCTACGACGACAACCCGGTCATGTTCTTCGAGCACCGGACGCTCTACGGGATCAAGGAGGACGTTCCGGACGAGCTCGAGCCGATCCCGATCGGGCAGGGCCGCGTGCACCGGGAGGGCTCGGACGTGACCGTCGTCGCGACCGGCCGGCTCGTCCACGAGGCGCTCGCAGCCGCAGGGGAGGCGGAGGCGGAGGGCGTCTCGGTCGAGGTGTTCGACCCGCGGACGCTCCAGCCGCTCGACGAGGAGTCGCTGGTCGCGTCCGTCAAGAAGACGAACCGCTGCGTGGTCGCGCACGAGGCGGTGACGCGGATGGGGTTCGGCGCGGAGGTCGCGGCCGTCGTGCAGCTGAAGGCGTTCGACTGGCTCGACGCGCCGGTGGAGCGGGTGGGCTCTCGGTTTGCCCCGATCCCGTTCGCGCCGGTGATGGAGGACTACGTCGTCCCGCATGCCGCTGACGTGCTCGAGGCGATCCGGAGGACGGTCGGCCGTGCAGCCTGAACCGTCCGTTTGGGCCATGTCAGGGGGACAGTCCCTCGGACCTGGCTGGAGGGGCCATGGCTGACGAGGTCAAGCTGCCTCGGCTCGGGCAGGGGATGGAGTCCGGCACGATCGTCAAGTGGCTCAAGCACGAGGGCGACCGGGTCGAAAAGGGCGAGCCGCTCTACGAGCTCGACACGGACAAGGTCACGCAGGAGGTCGAGGCCGACTACTCGGGCGTGCTACTGAAGATCGCGGTCGAGGAGGGCGAGGTCCCGGTCGGCGGGACGATCGCGGTGATCGGCGAGGAGGGGGAGGAGGCCCCGGAGATCGAGGAGCCCGTACCCGCTCCGGCGACGGCTGCGCCGGAGGCCCCCGCCGCCGAGGAGGTGGCCGAGGTACGGCCACAGGCCGTCCAGCAGGACGGCGGTCGCGTCAAGGCCTCACCGCTCGCCCGCCGGATCGCGCGCGAGCGCGGGATCGAGCTCGCCGCGCTCTCCGGCACCGGCCCAGAGGGCCGCATAGTCGCCGAGGACGTCGAGCGGGCCGGCGCGCAGTCGGGCGTCGCGCCTGCGCCGGCCGCGGCGGCGCCGCCACCCCCGTCGGGCGAGGTCGAGGTCGAGCCACTCTCGTCGCTTCGCCGCACGGTCGCCCGCCGTCTGACCGAGGCCTGGGAGGCGCCCGCCTTCCAGATCTCGATGTCGGCCGACATGACCCGCGCCCAGGAGCTGCACGCGCGCCTCGGCGAGGTGGCCGGCGAAGGGAGCCCGAAACCGACGCTGACGGACATCCTGACCAAGGCATGCGCGGCCGCGCTCATGCGGCACCGCGCGGTCAACGCGCGGTTCACCGGCGACGCGATCGAGCGTCACCCGAGCGCGGACGTCGGCATCGCGGTGGCGATCCCGGACGGCCTCGTCGTGCCGGTCATCCGGGGCGCCGAGCGGCGGACGATCGCGGAGATCGCGGCCGCCAGGGCCGACCTCGTCACACGCGCGCGCGACGGCAAGCTCAGGCAGGAAGACCTCGACGGCGGCACGTTCACGATCTCGAACCTCGGCATGTTCGGCGTCGAGCAGTTCGTGGCCGTCCTCAACCCGCCGCAGGCGGCAATCCTCGCGGTCGGCGCGGTCGAGCAGCGGGCGGTCCCGCGCGACGGGGAGGTCGTCGCACGGCCCCTGATGACGATGACGCTGACCTGCGACCACCGCGCGCTCGACGGCGCGACTGCGGCCGACTTCCTCCGGACGGTGAAGGCCTTCCTGGAAGAGCCCGGCCTGATGCTGTGATCAGGCGAGCCGGCCCCCAGGACGTGCGGTTCCTGAGGGACATGCTCCGGCACGCGTACTACTGGCGGGCGACGACGGTGCCGGACTCGGGCGAGCCGCCCGTGCGGCGCTACGTCGAGCGCTGGGGCCGCCCGGGCGACACCGCGCTGATCGCGATCCAGGACTTCGAGCCGGTCGGCGCCGCCTGGTACCGGCTCTTCAAGGCCGACAACGCCGGCTACGGGTTTCTCGACGAGGAGACGCCCGAGCTCTCGATCGCGGTCGTGCCGAGCAGGCGCGGCTCGGGCCTCGGCTCGGACCTGCTCGCCGCCCTGCTCGAGTGCGCCCGTGCCGACGGCTACGCGGCGATCAGCCTGAGCGTCGAGAGGGACAACCCCGCGATCCACCTCTACGAGCGCCAGGGCTTCGAGCGCGTCCGCGAGGACGACGGCGCTTTCACGATGCGAGCTGACCTGGGTGTGACGCACGACGCCTAGCCGCACGGAGTAGAGTGACCGGCGCTCTGTCGCCTCGGGGGAGACGAGTTGCCAGGTAGACCGGACGGACGCGCCAGCACACGCCGAGTAGTTGCTCGTCCTCGGGGGCGGCTTCGCCGGCGTCGGCGCCATGCAGAAGCTCAAGAAGGCCGACGCCGATGTCGTGCTGGTCGACCGGCACGACTACCACACGTTCCAGCCGCTCCTCTACCAGCTCGCAACCGGGCTGATCGAGACGAGCGCGGTCGGGCACTCGCTGCGCGACCTCGCCCACGGCCAGGACAACGCGACGGTCCACCAGGCGAAGGTGACGGCGATCGACCTCGACGCGCGCGAGGTCCGGTGCGAGGGGCTCGAGCCGCTCGCCTACGACTACCTCGTCCTCGGAATCGGCGCGGAGGTCAACTTCTTCGGGACCGAGGGCGCGGCCGAGCACGCGTTCCCGATGTACACGCTTTCCGACGCCGTCCGGCTCAAGGAGCACGTGCTCGAGCGCTGGGAGGCGGCGGACCGCGACCCAGGCCTCGCGGACGACGGCGCGCTGAACGTCGTCGTCGTCGGCGGCGGGCCGACCGGCGTGGAGACGGCCGGCGCGCTCGCGGAGCTCTACCGCGCGGCGTTCGCCGAGGACTACCCGGGCCTGCCGCAGGAGAAGGCCCGCATCGTGCTCGTGGAGGCCGGCCCGCAGCTCTTCCCGATGTTCAAGGAGAACCTCCGCTCCTACACGGTCGACGCGCTCGAGGAACGCTCCGTCGAGGTGGTCACCGGCGACGCCGTGCGGGCCGTCTCGCCCACACGTGTGACGCTGAAGTCGGGCGAGGAGCTGAACGCGCACACGCTCGTCTGGGGCGCCGGCCTACAGGGGAACGAGCTCGTCCGATCGCTCGGGCTCGAGCTCGAGCGGGGGAACCGCATCGGCGTCGGGCCCGACCTCGCCGTCCCGGGCCATCCCGAGGTCTACGCCGTCGGGGACATCGCGGCGATCACGGACGCCAAGACCCAGCAGGTGCTTCCTCAGCTCGGATCGGTCGCGCTGCAGTCCGGCGAGCACGCGGGCGAGACGATCGCCCGCCGCGTCGCGGGCAAGGAGGCGAAGCCGTTCAAATACCGCGACAAGGGCACGATGGCCACGATCGGCCGCCGCGCCGCGGTCGTGCAGATGCTGGGCGGCAGGACGATGAAGGGCACGGCTGCTCAGGCGGCCTGGGGAACCGTCCACCTCGCGCTCCTTCCGACCAACGAGGATCGCGCGAAGGCGATCGTGGACTGGTCCGGCGCCGCGCTCACGCACCAGCGGCCCGGCCGGATCATCGTCAGGGCGGACGAGTAGGGGAGGGCGATGGCGGACGCGACTGCGGACTTCTTCGAGGACCTCGGCCGGCGCGGCCACGAGCCGCTGCTGGAGAAGGCGACGGGCAGCGTGCGCTTCGACCTGGCCGACGGGAAGCACCTCGAACGCTGGCTCGTCGTAATCGACAAGGGCGACATCGCCGTGTCCCGCAAGCAGGCCAGGGCCGACCTGGTCGTGCGGGCCGACAGGGCGCTGTTCGGCAAGGTGGCGAAGGGACGGGAGAACGCGTTCGCCGCGGTCCTGAGGGGCGCCGTGGGCATCGAGGGCAAGGTGCAGCTGATGATGTTGTTCCAGCGACTGTTCCCGAGCCCGCCGAAGAGGCGGTCGCGATGAGCGACGGCCTGGTCAAGATCCTCGACGGGAACACGTTCGTGGTCAGCGACTCGCGCGGCGACATCGAGGCGTCGCTGACCGACCCGACCGGCCTGTTCTCGTTCGACACGCGCTTCCTCTCGAGGTGGGTGCTGACCGTGGACGGCGAGCGGCTCAACCCGCTCTCGGTGGACGACCTGCAGTACTTCGAGACGCGCTTCTTCCTCGTGCCGGGCACCGGGACGGTCTACGTCGACGCGAAGCTCTCGGTCATCCGCCAGCGCGCGGTCGGGGACGGCTTCCACGAGGAGCTGACGATCCTCAACCACGACGAGAAGCCCGTGAGCCTGACCGTCCGCGTCGAGGCCGGCTGCGACTTCGCCGACCTGTTCGAGGTCAAGGATGCGCTCAAGAAGAAGGGCAGATACTCGACGCAGGTAGAGAAGAAGCGGCTGACGCTCGGCTACAACCGCGGGACGTTCAACCGCGAGACGGTTATCTCGGCGTCGCAGCCGGCGAAGATCGACGGCAAGGGCCTGACGTTCGCGGTCCGGATCAAGCCGCACGAGGAGTGGACGACCGACCTCGACGTCGTGACCGCCGCGACCGGGGCCGGAGGGCGGTTCGTCCGGCCGAAGTACGAGCGCGGCGAGAAGCGCGCTCGGCCGGCGATGGACGTCGACCTCGACCGGTGGCTGCGGGACGCGCCTCGCCTCGAGTCCGACTCCGAGCAGCTCCGGAACACCTACCGCCGCAGCCTCGTCGACCTCGCCGCGCTGCGCTTCTCGCCCCCGGTCGCGGGTGGCCGGAGCCTCCCCGCCGCGGGCCTGCCGTGGTTCATGACCATGTTCGGCCGCGACAGCATCTTCACGAGCCTGCAGGCGCTGCCGTTTGCCCCGAAGCTCGCGGCGGCGACCATCGCCGCGCTCGGCGACTGGCAGGGCACGCGCATCGACGACTTCCGGGACGAGGATCCCGGACGCATCCTCCACGAGCTGCGCTACGGGGAGCTGACCGCCTTCGAGGAGCGGCCCCACTCGCCGTACTACGGGTGCGCGGACGCGACGCCGCTCTACGTGGTGCTGCTGGACGAGTACGAGCGCTGGACGGGCGACCGGCGGCTCGTGCGGGAGTACGAGCAGGAGGCGCGGGCCGCGCTGAACTGGCTCGACGAGTACGCCGACCTGCTGAACGACGGCTACGTGTGGTACCGGCGGCGCAACGAGAAGACGGGCCTCGAGAACCAGTGCTGGAAGGACTCCTGGGACTCGATCTCCTACCGCGACGGCCGCCTGCCCGGCTTCCCGCGCGCGACCTGCGAGCTGCAGGGCTACGCGTACGACGCCAAGGTGCGCGGCGCCCGGCTCGCGCGCCAGGTCTGGAAGGACGACGAGCTGGCCGACCGGCTCGAGCAGCAGGCCGCAGACCTCAAGCGGCGCTTCAACCGCGACTTCTGGGTCGAGGACGGCGGGTACTTCGCCCTCGCGCTCGACACCGAGGGGAACCAGGTGGATTCCCTCGCCTCGAACAACGGCCACCTGCTCTGGAGCGGGATCGTCGACAAGTCGAAGGCCGCGGCCGTCGCGGAGAACCTGCTCGGGCGCAGGCTCTTCTCGGGCTGGGGCGTGCGGACGCTGGCCGAGGGCGAGGCGCGCTACAACCCGATCGGCTACCACGTCGGGACCGTCTGGCCCTTCGACAACTCGTTCATCGCGTGGGGCCTGCGGCGCTACGGCTTCAAGGAGGAGGCGGCGAGGGTCGCGTCGGGCATCCTCGACGCGGCCGAGTTCTTCGACGGGCGGCTGCCGGAGGCGTTCGGCGGCTACGACCGCCCGGTGACGAAGTACCCGGTCCAGTACCCGACCGCGTGCAGCCCTCAGGCCTGGTCGACGGGCGCGCCGCTCCTGCTGCTCCGGACGATGCTCGGCCTCGAGCCCCACGGCGAGCATCTCGTCATCGACCCGGCGCTGCCGACCGACATCGGCCGGCTCGAGCTGCTCGATATCCCCGGGCGCTGGGGCCGGATCGACGCATTCGGGCGCGGGCTCGTCGAGCTCGAGAACAGCCAACGGTCAGGAAGGAGATCGAGATGAGCGCGACGCAGCGGGGAGCGGAGGGGCCCAGGCCGGCCGACGTCCTCGTCGTCTTCGGGATCACGGGCGACCTGGCGAAGGTGATGACGTTCCGGTCGCTCTACCGGCTCGAGCGGCGCGGGCTGCTCGACTGCCCGATCGTGGGCGTCGCGGTCGACGACTGGAACGTCGACCAGCTCGTCGAGCGCGCGCGGGAGTCGATCGTCGCGACCGGCGAGACGCTCGACGAGGACGTCTTCAAGCGCTTCGCGGCGCGGCTCTCCTACGTCCCCGGCGACTTCGGCGAGAGCGCGACCTACGAGGAGGTCGGCAAGGCGATCAAGGGCGCGAAGACGCCGGTCTTCTACCTCGAGATCCCACCGTCGCTCTTCGGCATGGTCGTGAAGGGCCTCTCCGAGGCTGGGCTGACGAAGACCGCGCGGGTCGTCGTCGAGAAGCCGTTCGGCCACGACCTCGCCTCCGCGACCGCGCTCGCCGACGAGCTCCACCAGTACATCGACGAGTCGCAGCTCTACCGCATCGACCACTACCTCGGGAAGATGGGCCTCGAGGAGATCCTCCACCTCCGGTTCGCGAACTCGATGATGGAGCCGCTGTGGGGCCGGAACTACCTCGCGTCCGTGCAGATCACGATGGCCGAGGACTTCGGGGTCGAGGACCGCGGCCACTTCTACGACCCGGTGGGCGCGCTGCGCGACGTCGTCGTCAACCACCTGATGCAGGTCGTGTCCGCGTGCGCGATGGAGGCGCCGTCGCGAGGCGACCCGGCCACGATCAAGGACGCTCAGCTGTCGCTCTTCCGGGGAGTCGTCGAGGCAGACCCGGCCCACTACGTGCGCGGCCAGTACAAGGGCTACCTCGACATCGACGGCGTCGCCGAGGGCTCGACCACGGAGAGCTACGCGGCGCTGCGGCTCGAGATCGAGAACTGGCGCTGGGCGGGCGTCCCGTTCTTCATCCGGACGGGCAAGCGCCTCCCCGCGACGCAGACCGAGCTCCGGCTCGTCTTCAAGCACCCGCCCCGGCTTGGGTTCCACGCGCTCGACCATCTGGTCGACCCGAACCAGCTCGTGGTCAAGCTCGACCCGACGACCGGGATCAGGCTCGTGGTGGCCGCGCACCGGGCCGACAGGGAGGGCTCGTCGCCCATCGAGCTGGACATGGAGTTCGCGCAGGAAGGAGGCGAGGGCCCGACGCCCTACGAGGTGCTGTTGCACGCGGCGATGATCGGCGACAGCACGCGCTTCACCCGTCAGGACGGCGTCGAGGAGACGTGGCGGGTCATGCAACCGCTGCTCGACGCGCCGCCGCCCGTGCATCCGTACGAGCCCGGGTCGTGGGGGCCGGAGGAGGCCGAGAATCTCGTCGAGGGGCTCGGCCGATGGCACGAGCCCTGGATCACGTCATGAACGAGGCTTCGACCAAGGAAGGAGCGCCCAAATGAGCGCGGTCACCAGCAAGGACAAGCCCCAGCCGCAGAGCGCGGCGGCACCCTCGCCGTTCCCACCGATCGCCGACTACGCGTTCCTCTCGAACTGTCACACGGGCGCGCTCGTCGCTGCCGACGGCGCGATCGACTGGCTCTGCATCCCGTCTTTCGACTCGCCGAGCGTGTTTGGCAGCCTGCTCGACCGGGAGGCGGGCTTCTTCCGCTTCGCACCGTTCGGAATCGACCACCCGACAGCGCGTGTGTACGAGCCGGGGACGAACGTCCTCCTGACCACTTGGAAGACGCCGTCTGGCTGGATCCAGGTCCGCGACGCGCTGACCATGGGGCCGTGGGATCACGAGGACAAGATCACGCCGCACACGCGCCCGCCGGCCGATGACGACGCCGACCACATGCTGGTGCGCACCGTCGAGTGCCTCGAAGGGCGGGTCGAGCTGGAGCTCGTCTGCGAGCCGGCATTCGACTACGCCCGCACTCAGGCGGAGTGGACGATGAACGACGGCGACCGGCACACTGCCGATGCGAACGGGGGCGCGCAGTCGTTTCGTCTGCAGACGGACCTCGCGCTGGGGATCGAGGGCGACCGCGTGCGGGCGCGGCACGTGCTTGAGGCCGGCGACCGCGCCTACTGCGCCCTCTCCTGGGCCGAGGGCCTGGCCGCCCCGCAGGACGTGGACGACGCCGAGGCCAGGATCGCCGCCACCACACGCTTCTGGCGTGCCTGGCTGAGCGGAGCCCGGATCCCCGACCATCGCCTACGCGACCCGATCCAGCGCTCGGCCCTTGCGATCAAGGGCCTGACCTACATGCCGACCGGCGCGACGGTGGCGGCGCTCACGACCTCGTTGCCCGAGACCCCGGGCGGCGAGCGCAACTGGGACTACCGCTACACCTGGATCCGCGACACGACCTTCACGCTCCAGGCGCTCCACTTCCTCAACCTCAACTGGGAGGCCGACGAGTTCATGGAGTTCGTCGCCGACCTCGATCCGACCGAGGACGGCTCGCTCCAGATCATGTACGGGATCGACGGCCGCCGCGACCTGACCGAGACGACGCTGGACGACCTCTCGGGCTATGCGGGCGCCCGTCCTGTCCGGATCGGGAACGGCGCCTTCGACCAGCGCCAGAACGACGTCTTCGGCGCCGTGCTGGACTCGATCCTGATCCACACCCGTCACAGCGAGCGCCTGCCGCGGCGGCTCTGGCCGCTCGTCCAGTCCCAGGCCGAGTGCGCCACGGGTATCTGGCGTGAGCCCGACCAGGGCATCTGGGAGGCGCGCGGCAAGCCGCAGCACTACGTGTCCTCGAAGCTCATGTGCTGGGTCGCGCTCGACCGCGCGGCCAAGCTCGCCGAGCTCCGCGGGGATCCTGACCAGCAAGAGACCTGGGCCGCCACCGCGGAGGAGATCCACGCGGACATCCTGGAGCACGGCGTCCGCGACGAAGTCCTCCGCCAGCACTACGACACCGACGCGCTCGACGCCTCGACCCTGCTGGCGGCCATCTTCGGCTTCCTGCCCGGCGACGACGCGGTGCTTCGCAAGTCTGTCGACGCGATCGCGAACGACCTGACGGAGGACGGCTTCGTCCTTCGCTATCGCACCGGGGAGACCGACGACGGCCTCTCCGGGAAGGAGGGCACCTTCCTCATCTGCTCCTTCTGGCTCGTCTCCGCGCTCGCGATCGTGGGCGAGATCCAGCAGGCGCGCGACCTGATGGAGCGGCTGCTGCGGATCGCGTCGCCGCTCGGTCTTTTCGCCGAGGAGTTCGACGCTGCCACCGGCCGCCACCTGGGCAACTTCCCGCAGGCGTTCTCGCACCTGGCGCTGATCGAGGCCGCGGCGCGGATTATCGTCCCCGAGATGATGGCGGAGTACTAGCCGTGGATTCGTACGACGTCATCATCGTCGGCTCCGGGGCCGGCGGGGGCACGCTCGCCCGCCACCTGGCGCCGTCCGGCAAGCGGATCCTCCTGCTCGAGCGAGGCGACTGGCTGCCGCGCGAGCCCCAGAACTGGCTCGCGCAGGACGTCTTCGTGGACAACCGCTACATCTCTCCGGACACCTGGGTCGACGGGAGCGGCCAGCCGTTCCAGCCCCAGGTGCACTACTTCGTCGGCGGAGCGACCAAGCTCTACGGCGCGGCGCTCTACCGCCTGCGCAAGGAGGACTTCGGCGAGCTCCGGCACCACGACGGGATCTCGCCCGCCTGGCCGGTCTCCTACGACGACTTCGAGCCGTACTACTCGCAGGCCGAGCAGCTCTACGAGGTGCACGGCGCGCGCGGCGAGGACCCGACCGAGCCTCCGGCGAGCGCGCCGTACCCGTTCCCGCCCGTCTCGCACGAGCCGCGCATCCAGCAGCTCTCCGACGACCTCGCGGCCGCCGGCCACCAACCGTTCCACGCGCCGTGCGGGATCCGGCTCGCCGAGTCGAACATGCCGTACAGCGCCTGCGTCCGCTGCATGAACTGCGACGGCTTTCCCTGCGCCGTGCACGGGAAGTCGGACGCCGAGGTGCTCGGCGTGCGGCCCGCGCTCGAGCACCCGAACGTCGAGCTGCGAACGAACGCGAAGGCGGTCAGGCTCGAGACGAACGACGCGGGCACGGAGGTCACCGGGGTGGTCGTCGAGCACGAGGGGGCGACCGAGACGCTCTCGGCCGACCTCGTGGTCGTCTCGTGCGGCGCGGCCAACAGCGCGAAGCTGCTCCTCGCCTCGGCGAGCGACAAGCACCCAAACGGCCTCGCGAACGGCTCCGACCAGGTCGGCCGCAACTACACGTTCCATGCGAGCCAGGCCGTGCTCGCGCTCTCGCGTGAGGAGAACCCGACGATCTTTCAGAAGACGCTCGGCCTGAACGACTTCTACTTCGGCGCGGACGACTTCGAGTTCCCGCTCGGGAGCATCCAGATGATCGGCAAGTCGCAGGCGCCGATGTTCCGCGGCGAGAAGCCGCGCGAGACCAAGCTCGCCCCGTCGTGGTCGCTCGAGAAGATGGCGCTCCACGCGGTCGACTTCTGGCTCTCGACGGAGGATCTGCCGCAGCCCGACAACCGCGTCACCCTCGACGGCGACGGCAACATCCGGCTGGCCTACACGCCGAGCAACGCCGAGCCGCAAAAACGGCTGTACGACAAGCTCAAGTCGCTGCTCGGCCACCTGGGCATGCACGACCACCTGATCTCCCGGTTCGCGTACATGAAGAACGCGATCCCGGTCGCAGGCTGCGCCCACCAGGCCGGCACCTGCCGCTTCGGCGCCGATCCGGCCACGTCCGTGCTGGACGTCAACTGCAAGGCGCACGAGCTCGACAACCTCTACGTCGTCGACACGAGCTTCTTCCGGAGCATCGGGGCCGTCAACCCGGCGCTGACGGCGATGGCCAACGCGCTTCGCGTCGGCGACCACTTGCTCGAGCGGCTGCGGTAGTGCCTCGTCCGGCAATGCCGTCGAGCTTCTGGGTCGCGAGCACCAAGCCAGAGGCCGCACTTGCCCGCGGCAAGGCTGGGATGCCTTGCCAAGGGCAAGGGTGGGCTCGGGCGCAGCGTGATCGCGGGCCAGAAGCCGGCATGTATTGCTGGATGGGGCACTAGGTGCCGGCCCAGGCGCGGGTCGTCTACCTCGCGGGGCTCGTCCAGGGCATCGCGCTCGTCACGTTTCGGCGGCCAGCACCGTCTTCACCGACCTGTCCGAGTACGGCCTCTCGAGCACGCAGCACGGCGTGCTCTTCCTGCCGCAGGTTGTCACGATCGGACGCGTCCCGTTCGCCGGCCGGAGCTCCGCGTGAGCGAGATCGAGCTCGCCTGGGATGACCAGCGGGCCGTCGTCGTCGAGGCCGGCGGTGGGCTGCGCGCATACACGGCAGGCGGCCGCGACGTCCTCGACGGCTACAGGCCCGGCGAGCCCGCCTCCTCGGGCCGCGGGCAGGTTCTGATCCCGTGGCCGAACAGGCTCGAGGACGGCTACTACGAGTTCGACGGACAGAGCCACCAGCTCCCGCTGAACGAGCCTGAGCGGGGGAACGCCATTCACGGCCTCGTCCGCTCCGCGCGCTGGACGGCCGCCGAACACGAGCCGAGCCGCGTGGTGATGGAGCACGAGCTCCGGCCACAGCCCGGGTACCCGTTCTCGCTCGACCTCCGCATCGGGTACCGGCTGTCCGAGGAGGGCCTGCGGGTCGAGACGACGGCGACCAACGTCGGGGCCGACCCGTGCCCGTACGGAGCCGGCGCGCACCCGTACGTCACCGTCGGGACCCCCACCGTCGACCCGGTCGTGCTCCAGGTCCCCGCGCGGACCGTGCTGCGGTCGGACGACCGCGGCCTCCCGACAGGCTCGTCGCCCGTCGAGGGCACCGAGTGCGACTTCCGCCGGCCGAGACCGATCGGCGCGACGGTGCTCGACCATGCCTTCACCGACCTCGAGCGCGACGAGGACGGCCTCGCGCGCGTCCGGCTCGAGGACCCCGAGACGCAACGCGCGGTGACCGTCTGGGTCGACGGGAGCTACCCGTACCTGATGCTCTTCACGGGCGATCCGCTTCCTGACGTGAGCCGCCGCAGCCTCGCCGTCGAGCCGATGACCTGCCCGCCGAACGCGTTCCGGACCGGTGAGGCGCTGAGCCGGCTCGAGCCAGGCGACTCGACGACTGGCACGTGGGGCATCGCGCCCGGGCAAGGGTTACGCTTGTCGGCGTCAAGGGCGACATGATTCCCCTCGCTGACACGACCGTCGACCTGGCGCGCGCGCAGTTCGCGACCACGTCGATCTACCACTTCCTGTTCGTCCCGCTGACGCTCGGCCTCGGGCCGCTCGTGGCCGTGATGCAGACGAAGTGGCACCGCACCGGCGATGACCGGTGGTACCGCCTGACGCGCTTCTTCGGAACGCTCTTCCTGATCAACTTCGCGATCGGCGTCGCCACCGGCCTCGTGCAGGAGTTCCAGTTCGGCATGAACTGGTCGATCTACTCGCGATACGTGGGCAACGTGTTCGGCGCGCCGCTCGCGATCGAGGGCCTCGCTGCCTTCTTCCTCGAGGCAACCTTCATCGGCCTCTGGATCTTCGGCTGGAACCGGCTCTCGCCGCGCCTCCACCTGGCGACTATCTGGATCGTCGTGCTCGCGAGTTGGATGTCGGCCTACTTCATCCTCGTCGCCAACTCGTTCATGCAGGACCCGGTCGGCTACAAGGTCGAGAACGGCGCAGGCGGTGCTGACGAGCGTCTGGTCGCTGCTCTCGAGCGACTGGGCCCTCTACGCATTCGGGCACACGATCTTCGCGGGGCTCACCGCCGGCTCGGCGGTCGTCTTCGGCGTCTGCTGCTGGCACTTCGCCCGCGGCCGCAACGTCGAGACCTTCAAGCCCGCGGCCGTGCTCGCGCTGATCGTCCTCGTGCCGATCTCGGCGGTCAACCTCTGGTTCGGCAGCCACTTCGGCATCCTCGTCACCCAGCTCCAGCCGATGAAGATCTCCGCCAGCGAGGCGCAGTGGGACACCTGCCAGCCCTGCGCGTTCTCGCTCTTCCAGATCGGCGGGTTCACGCAGAGCGACCAGACGCCGTCGTTCTCGATCGAGATCCCGAAGATGCTCTCGTTCCTCGCCACCGGCTCGCTCAACGGCCAGGTGGTCGGCCTGAACGAGCTGAACCAACAGTACCAGCGGAAGTACGGGCGGGGGCAGAGCTACCTTCCGCCGGTCGAGTCGATCTACTGGTCGATGCGCGGGATGGCGTACTCGGGCACGCTCGTCTTCCTGATCGCGGCCGACGGGGGCGATGCTCTACTGGCGCAAGCGGCTCGAGAAGTGGCGCTGGTTCCTCTGGCTCGCGGTGGCGGGCTCGTTCCTCCCGTTCGTGGCGGCGACGCTTCGGCTGGCTGCTGACCGAGGTCGGGCGCCAGCCGTGGATCGTGCAGGGCCTGCTCAGACCGCGGATGCGAACTCGCCGTCCGTCAGCACGACGTGGCTCGCGATCAGCCTGACCTCGTTCGTGCTGCTCTACATCGGGCTGCTCGTGCTCGACATCGGCCTGATGCGGCACTACGCGAACCTCGACCCGGCCGACGCGGAGCCCGAGGAGGAGGCGCCGGAGTCACCTCCGGCGGTCGCGTACTAGATGGACCTGCAGATCTTCTGGTTCGTCGTGATCGGCGTCCTCTGGGGCGGCTACTTCCTGCTCGAGGGTTTCGACTTCGGCGTCGGCATGCTGCTGCCGTTCCTGCCCCGCGACGAGCGCGAGCGCGGTTACATGTTCCGCACGATCGGACCGGTCTGGGACGGCAACGAGGTCTGGCTCGTCGTCGCGGGCGGCGCGACGTTCGCGGCCTTCCCGAGCTGGTACGCGACGATGTTCTCGGGCTTCTACATCGCGCTGCTGCTACTCCTGTTCTTCCTGATCATCCGCGTGCTCTCGTTCGAGTGGCGCTCGAAGAGCAAGAGCCCGCGCTGGCGGACGGTCTGGCTCTGGTGCAACGCGATCGGCAGCTTCGGCGCGTCGCTGATCTGGGGAGTCGCGTTCGCGAACCTCCTGTACGGCGTCCCGATCGACTCGAGCGGCGACTTCTCCGGCACGTTCTGGGACCTGTTCAACGCCTACACGGTCGTGGCCGGAGTCGCGGTCGTGCTCCTCTTCGCGTGCCACGGTGCGACCTTCCTCACCCTGCGCACGACCGGCGATCTCTGCGAGCGGGCCAAGACGACGGCACGGACGCTCTCGGTCGCGGCCGTGGTCGTGGCCGGCGGCTTCCTCGCCTGGACGGTCGCGGTCGCCGTCGACCGCAACGACAAGGACGTCTTCCCGCCGATCCTGCCCGCGGCGCTCGGGATTCTCGCGCTCGTCCTCGCGCTCGTCTTCGTCTTCACGCGGCGCAGCGCCTGGGCGTTCGCGATGACCGCCCTCGGCGCGGTGCTCCTGATCGCGACGATCTTCACCAGCCTCTACCCGCGCGTGATGGTCTCGAGCACCGACTTCGCGAACAGCCTGACCGTCGACGGCGCCTCGTCGCAGCACTACACGCTGGCGGTGATGAGCGTCGTGGCGCTGATCTGCGTCCCGATCATCCTCCTCTACCAGGGCTGGACGTACCACGTCTTCCGGGCGCGGGTAGGCGGCGAGGAGCCGCCGAAGTCTCCGGTGGACGTGCTGTCTCGGAAGACGGGCGACTCGGCGACCGGCTGAGGGCGTGCCCGCCCTCGATCCGCGACTCGTGCGGCAGGCGCGGCCGGCGCGGGCGCTGCTCGGCCTCGATACGGCGATCGGCCTCGCGACGGCCGTGCTCGTCCTCGTCCAGGCGTCCCTGCTCGCCTGGATCGTCGCCCGCGCGTTCCAGCGGTGCGTCGCTCGCGGACGTCTGGCCGCGAGATCGTCCTGCTCGCGCTCGCGTTCGCAGGGCGCGGCGTCCTCGCCTGGTCGTTCGAGGTCGCCGGGCGCCGCGCGGCCTCGACCGTCCTCTCCGAGCTCCGGCTCGCGCTCGTGGAGCGGCGGCTCCGCGCCCACCCCGCCGCGGTCGACGGGGTGGAGGGCGGTGAGATCGCCGCGGCGGTCGTGCAGGGCGTCGACGCGCTCGAGTCCTACTACGCGCGCTACCTGCCGCAGGTCGTTCTCGCCTGCGTCGTGCCGCTCGTCGTCCTGGCCTGGGTCGCCTCGATCGACCTCGAGTCGGCGCTGATCATGCTCCTGACGCTGCCGCTCGTGCCGGTCTTCATGTGGCTGATCGGGCGCTACACGGAGCAGCGCACGCGCGAGCGCTGGCTCGCGCTGCGCCTCCTCTCGGCGCACTTCCTCGACGTCGTCCGCGGGCTGCCGACGCTCCGGGCCTTCAACCGCGGCCGGGAGCAGGCGGCCTCGATCGCGGAGGTGAGCGAGCGCTACCGCCGGACGACGATGGCGACCCTGCGGGCGAGCTTCCTCTCGGGGTCCGTGCTGGAGCTGGCGGCGACGCTCGGCGTGGCGCTCGTCGCGGTCACGGTCGGCGTCCGGCTCGTGGACGGCGGCATCGGGCTCCAGGCCGGGCTGACCGTGCTCGTGCTCGCGCCCGAGCTCTACCTCCCGGTTCGCCGGCTCGGGGCCGAGTACCACGCGAGCGCCGACGGAGTCGCGGTCGCCGAGCGAATCTTCTCCCTGCTCGACGCCCCCGCCGAGAGCGGTCCCGGAGGAGGCGCGATCGCGCCGAGCCCGGCCGCGGTTTCCGTTCGGATGGAGGGCGTCTCGTTCTCATACCCCGCCAGGCCGGGGCCCGTCCTCGACAGGCTCTCGCTCGAGCTGGCGCCGGGCGAGACAGTGGCGCTCGTCGGCGAGAGCGGCGCGGGCAAGAGCACGGTCGCGGCGCTGCTGCTGCGCCTGGTCGAGCCCGCGGCGGGCCGCATCAGCGTGGACGGCGTCGACCTCTCGAGGTGCGAGACCCAGGCATGGCGGCAGCAGATCGCGTGGGTTCCGCAGAGGACGTCGCTGCTCCGAGGCACCGTCGCGGACAACATCCGGCTGGGCGATCCGTCGGCTTCCGACCAGCGAGTCCGCGAGGCCTCTGCTCTCGCCGGCGCCGACGCCTTCGTCCGCGCGCTCCCGGAGGGCTACGAGACGGTGGTGGGCGACGGCGGGCGACCGCTCTCGGCCGGCGAGGGGCGCCGACTGGCGCTGGCGCGCGCGTTCCTGCGCGACGCGCCGCTCGTCATCCTCGACGAGCCGACCGCCGACCTCGACCCGGCCAGCGCGGAGACCGTGGCCGAGGCCGTGGAGCGCCTCCGCGCGGGGCGCACCGTGCTCGTCATGGCGCACCGGCCCGAGCTGGCGGAGCGTGCCGACCGGGTGGTCGTCCTCGAAGGCGGCAGGGCATGACCGCGACGCTTCGGCGGCTGCTCGCCCTCGCCGAGGTGCCTCGGGCACGGGTCGCGCTCGCCGTCGTCCTCGGCGCGCTGACCGTGCTCTTCGGAGTCGGGCTGATGGCGACCGCGGGCTACCTGATCTCGCGCGCGGCCGAGCGGCCGGCGGTGCTCTCGCTGACGGTGGCGATCGTGCTGGTGCGCTTCTTCGGGCTGGCGCGGCCGCTCGCCCGCTACCTCGAGCGGCTCGCCTCCCACGACCTCGCGTTCCGCGTCCTCGGCCGCGTCCGGGTCCGGGCCTACGAGCGGCTCGAGCCGCTGGCGCCCGCGCAGCTCGAGGGCTACCGGCAGGGCGATCTGCTCTCGCGGATGGTCGCCGACGTCGACGCGCTCCAGAACCTGCACCTGCGCGGGATCGGCCCCCCGCTCGTCGCGCTCCTCGCGGGGGCCGTCTCCGTCGGCGTGGCCGCCGCGGTTCTTCCCTCCGCCGGGCTCGTCCTCGCGGCCGGGCTGCTCGTCGGCGGCCTTGCGGTACCCGCGATCGCGGGCGCGCTGGGCCGCCGCGCCGCCGGGCGGCAGGCCGGGGCGCGCGGCGCGCTCTCGGCGGAGCTCGTCGAGCTGCTGCGAGCGGGGCCGGAGCTCGCCGTCTACGGGCAGGAGGAGGAGCGGCTCGGACGGCTCCGCGAGGCCGACCTGGCGCTCGTGCGCATCGCCCGTCGGGATGCTCTCGCGGGAGGCGTCGGCGACGGCCTCGGCCTGCTCGTCGCCGGCGCTACCGTCGCCGGGGTGCTCGCGGTGTGCGTCTCGGCCCACGCAGGCGGGCAGCTCGACCGCGTGCTGATCGCGGCCCTCGCCCTGCTCGCGCTCGCGTCGTTCGAGGCGGTCCAGCCGCTGCCGGCGGCCGCGCGCGAGCTGGCGGCGACGCTCGCGGCAGGCGAGCGGGTCCTCGAGCTGATGGACCGGGAGCCGCGCGTGCGGGATCCCGCCGAGCCCGCTGATCCGCCGGCGGAGTTCGGCGTCGCGCTCGAGGGCGTGCGGGCGCGGTACGGCCCCGGGGAGCGGCCGGCGCTGGACGGCGTCAGCCTGCGGCTCGAGCCGGGGAGCCGGACGGCGCTCGTGGGGGAGAGCGGGGCCGGCAAGACCACGGTCGCGAATCTGCTGCTGCGCTTCCTCGATCCGGAGGAGGGGCGGGTCACGCTCGGCGGACGCGACCTGCGCGAGTACCGGCAGGAGGACGTGCGCCGCGCGATCGCCGTCGCGGGCCAGGACTCGCATCTGTTCTCGACGAGCATCCTCGAGAACGTCAGGCTGGCCAGGCCGGCCGCCGAGGACGGCGAGGTCGAATCCGCGCTCCGGCGCGCCCGCCTCTGGGACTGGGTCAGTGGACTGCCGGACGGGTGGCACACGCTGGTCGGGGAGGAGGGGCGGCAGCTCTCGGGAGGCCAGCGCCAGCGGCTTGCGCTCGCGCGGGCGCTACTCGCCGACGCGCTCCGTGCTCGTCCTCGACGAGCCGACCGCGCACCTCGACCCGGCGACGGCCGAGGGGTTGATGCACGACATCC
Organism: uncultured Actinomycetes bacterium; assembly: GCA_963716865.1. Taxonomy (GTDB): domain Bacteria; phylum Actinomycetota; class Thermoleophilia; order Gaiellales; family Gaiellaceae; genus AC-32. The sequence goes on along the minus strand of CAVQUF010000004.1, from coordinate 150,744 downwards.
TCACGGCGGCGGCCGACCGCTCGGTGCTGCTCATCACCCACCGCCCGGAGGGCCTCGACCGCGTCGACGAGATCGTCGAGCTCGCCGCCGGCCGCGTCGTCGACCCCTCGCCGTCCGGGGCCACCCCGAACCACCACCCGCTATGAGCGTAACGAGGAAATCGTCACGCGTGTGTGACGCGCCTGTGCCGAAAGCGTGACTCCGCCGACCGCCGCTAGGATCGCGGCCGAACCCAAGCGAGGAGCCCAAGACATGGAATGTGACGTTGCCGTCCTCGGCGGCGGCCCGGGCGGCTACACCGCGGCGATCCGCGCGGCCCAGCTCGGCGCCAAGGCCGTCTGCATCGACAAGGAGCCGGAGCTAGGCGGCACCTGCCTGCGCATCGGCTGCATCCCGACCAAGGCCTGGGTGCAGACGGCCTTTGCGCTCAAGGAGGCGCAGGAGAGCTTCCCGAAGTTCGGCGTCCAGACCGGCCTCCCGACGCTCGACCTCGCCACGGCGAACGAGTGGAAGGCGGGGGTCGTCAAGCAGATGACGACGGGCGTCGCGAGCCTCTTCAAGACGAACGGCGTCGAGTGGGTCAGGGGCACCGGCCGCTTCACCGGCCCGAACACGATCGCGGTCGAGGGCGGCGAGGACGTCACATTCAAGCAGGCGGTCGTCGCGACCGGCTCGTTCCCGCTCCGTCCGCCGATCGAGGGCCTCGACTCGGCCCGCTGCGTCGACTCGACCGGCCTCCTCGCGCAGACCGAGGTGCCGAAGCGGCTCGTCGTCCTGGGCGGCGGCATCATCGGCTGCGAGTTCGCCTCGATCCTCAACCGCTTCGGCTCCGAGGTGACGATCGTCGAGATGCTCCCGCAGCTGATCCCGCAGGAGGACGCCGACGCGTCCAAGGAGCTCGCGAAGCAGTTCGGCAGGCGCGGCATCGCGCTCCACCTCGAGACGACGTGCGACCGGGTCGAGGAGACCGGCAACGGGCTCCGGGTCCACCACGGAGGCGAGTCGACCAAGGCGAGCCTGATGCTCGTCGCGACCGGCCGCGGCCCGACCGTCGAAGGCCTCGGCCTCGAGGAGATCGGCGTCGAGTTCGACAACCGAACCGGGATCGCCGCCGACGAGCACCGGCGCACGACGCAGCCCCACATCTACGCGGTCGGCGACTGTGCCGGCTACTGGCAGCTCGCGCACACGGCCTTCCGCGAGGGCGAGGTCGCTGCCGAGAATGCGATGGGCCACGACGGCGTCGTGGACAACCGAGGCGTCCCGCGGCCCATCTACACCGATCCGGAGATCGCGAGCGTCGGGCTCACCGAGGCAGAGGCGCGCGAGCGCCACGGCGAGGACGTCGAGGTCGGAGTCTTCCCGTGGGTCGCCAACGCGCGCGCGGTGATGCAGAACGAGACCGTCGGCTGGGTCAAGTCGATCCACGAGAGCCGCTACGGCGAGCTGCTCGGGCTCGTCATGGTCGGCCCGCACGTGACCGACCTGATCGAGGCGGGCACGGTCGCACTCGACGCCGAGGCCACCGTGGAGACGGTCGCCGACGGGATGACCGCCCACCCGACGCTCTCGGAGGCGATCAAGGAGGCCGGGCTCCTCGCGCTCGGCCGCGCGATCCACTTCCCGAACAAGCGCAGAGCCACGGCGAGCGCATGAGCGCCGCCTAACTGTTAGAACACGCGGGTGGCCGTCTTCACCCGCCGCAATGCGTTGCTCGGCTGGAGCATGGTGCAGAGCAACCGCATCAGGCGCACCGTGAAGAAGGTGCGGCAGGGGGACAAACGGCGCTCGAGCAAGTCGCTGATCGCGCTCGCAGTTGCCGGTGTCGCCGGGACGCTGGCCTTCCAGAAGAGGCGCCGTCGCGGAGAGAGCCCGCCTGCGCCTGCCGAGGACGCCGGCGAAGAGGGGTAGCGAGCACGACCAGTCAAGGAGGCGTCATGTACGCACGGCTCATCTCGTTCTCGGGCGCGGATGCCGAGAAGCGCGAAAGCGCGATCAACACCATCATCGGGACGGTGCTCCCGATGCTGCGCGACTACGACGGCTTCGCCGGCTACATCGCGCTGTGGCAGAAGGACAGCGGCAGCGCGAAGGCGATCATCCTCTGGAGCAGCGAGGAGACGGCCGACGCGGCCGAGACCGAGCTCGCCGCGCGCCGCCAGCAGATCACGAGCGGCCTCGGCCTCACGATCGAGTCGGTTGACCTCTACGAGGCGCCGGTCGTCGAGCTGGAGACCGCGCGCGTCTGAGCGAAATCCGAGCGCCCGTCCGCTTAACGGGCGGACGGGCGCAACCAAAGGAGACGAGATGTCGACATTCGGAATCATCCACCGGTTTCCCGGAGCGACGAAAGAGCAATACGAAACCGGGCTCGCGCACGTTCACCCCTCCGACGGGAGCCTTCCGGAAGGTCAGACCTTCCACGCGGCGGGCCCGACTGACGACGGTTGGCTGGTGATCGCCCTCTGGGACTCGCCGGAGAGCTGGGAGCGCTTCCGCGACGAGACGCTGGCGCCCGGGCTCCAGAGCCTCGGCGACCAGGCCATGGCCGGGCCGCCGCAGGAGACGACCTTCCAGGTGCACAAGGAACAGCAGGGCTGAGTCGGTGGGCGCCTAGCGCCCGAGCGCCGGCGCGAGCCGCTCGAGCCCGAGCTCGAGGGTCTCGTCCGTGACGGCGAGCGAGAGGCGCACCCAGCCCTCGCCCCGTGAGCCGAACCCATCGCCCGGCGCGACCGCCACGCGCTGCTCGCTGAGCAGGCTCTCGAACGTGACGCCCTCCGGAAGCTCGAGCCAGACGTAGAACGTGCCCTCGCAGACGGTGTGGCCGAGGACCTCGCGCACGCGGTCGCGCCGGCGCTGGTAGGTGTCGCGCCGCTCGGCGACCGAGTCCTGCGGCCCGGTCAACGCGGCGATGCACGCCTCCTGGACCGGCCGGAAGATCCCGACGCGGCAGTGGTCGTTGAGCAGGTTGATCCGCTCGACGATCTCCGCGTTCCCGACCACGAAGCCGACGCGCCAGCCGGCCATGCCGTAGGACTTGGACATCGAGAACATCTCGATCCCGACCTCCTTCGCGCCTGGGGTGGCGAGGAAGCTCCGCGGCTCGCGCCCGTCGAAGACGAGGTCGCCGTAGGCGAAGTCGTGCACGACCGCGGCGCCGGTCTGCGTGCGCGTACGCGATCGCCTCCTCGAAGGCCCCGTCCGGCACCGCGACCGCGCACGGGTTGGACGGGTAGTTGAGGTAGACGGCCGCGACATCCTCGGTGGGCGCCACGCGAGAAGTCGGGCGCCCCAGCCGTCCTCGCGGAGGAGCGGCAGGTACTCGGTGCGCGCTCCGGCGAGCGCCGGCCCGGAGGGGTAGTCGGGGTAATACGGGTCGGGTAGCACGACCACCTGTCCCTCGTCGGCGAGCACGAGCGAGAGCTCGACGATCGCCGTCTTCGTCCCCGGCACGACCGCGACCTCGGAGTCGGGGTCGAGCGAAACGCCGTAGTGGTCCCGGTAGCGCTCGGCGAGAGCGGCACGCAGCTCGGGCAGCCCGCGAAACGGCGCATACCCGTGAGCGGTTTCGAGCGCGGCAGCACCCGAGAGCGCGTCGATCACGTGCCGAGGCGGCCCCGTCTCGGGGTTTCCCCGGCCGAGGTCGATGAGCGGCTCGCCGTCAGCGGCTGCGGCCGCAGAGACGCGGGCAAGCAGCGCCCCGAAGTACTGCTCGGGCATCCGCTCTACGCGTGCCGGCCGTGTCCGCATCGCGCTCGATCGTAAACAGGCTCTAGGCTCGAGGTCCGATGACATCGAGAGCCGTCATCACGTCCAGCGACGTCGAGAAGGTCGTCTCGGCCGCCGGAGCGCTGCCGGCCGCGACGGGCTCGTACGCCGAGGAGGACTACGTCATGAACCTCCTCGTGACGGTTGTCGACTACATGCTCAAGACGGCGATCGTCGTCAAGGCGCTCCAGCATTTCCGCGACAACCGGTGGGACGAGGTTCGCACGCTCGACGATCTCGAGAGCGTGCTCGAACGCTTCCGCAACGACAAGGCGGGCAACACGGCTCTGGCCCAACACCTGTGGGGCTACAAGCTGTGGACGCGCGCGGAGCAGCTCCGAGGGCTCGTCCGCTACTTCAGGAGCATCGGGGTCACCGACGAGGAGCGACTCGAGGAGTGGGCGCATCGGAGCAGCTTCAAGGGCGACTTCGAGGGTCGGGTGAAGGGACTCGGACGCGCCGTGTACGAGTCCTTGGTCATGCGCCAGGGGGTCGATACCGTCAAACCCGACGTCCACGTCAGGCGCTTCGCCGAGTCCGCCGTCGGGCGGCCCCTGAGCGATGCCGACGTGATCGAGGTCGTGACGAGGGCGGCGCAACGGCTGGGCCTGAAGGCCTACGAGCTCGATTGGCGCATCTGGGAGGCCTCGCAGGCAGTCAAGTAAGGCGGTCAACCATGTCCGAGTGATGGATGAAGCGACCCCTACCTGGCGATACTCCACCTGCAACGGAGAGCGCCCCGATGCGGCGGGGGCGCCTCGGAGAATCAAGGGCCTCAATGCGGCGAGGCCCGGAGATCTCACTGCGGCTTCTCCTCCCACGGAGAACACTCGAAGCGGGGCCAGGCGGCGGCCCCGCTTTGTGTTGTCTGACGCTTTTCCCTGCAAATCCCCCACTTGGGGGAAGGAAGGATCGCCCGAACGAGGCAGCATCCGACATGCGCGACCTGACGTCTGGGCCGCAGAGACGGAAGGACGCGCAGGTGTGAAGGGCGGCTCGAGGGCCGCCCTTCTTCTTTGCTCCCGCAGAACCGCCGCGGCCTAGGCTGCCGCTCGTGCCCCGCTACGTCGGACGCGAGAACGTGCGCAAGCGCCTGGAGCCGCTCGAGGGCGGCCCGGGACGAACCGTCTACGCAGGCGGCGGGGTGCGGGTGGAGACGCCGGACGAGACGATCGCCGTCCGGCCGCCGTTCGGACTCTCGTACGAAGGGGAGTACGACCGCGTCGAGCTCGCGCCGCTCTTCGAGGCGCTCGCCGAAGACCATGTCGTCGCCGCGCTGCTCGTGCGGCTCGGCGGCTACGCGGTCGGCGTGCTCGAGGGCGAGCGGCTCGTCGCGTCGAAGGTCGGCACGCGGTTCGTCAAGGGCAAGCACAAGAAGGGCGGCTCCTCGGCGAACCGGTTCCGGCGGCGGCGCGAGGAGCAGGCGCGAGCCCTGATCGAGGCTGCGGCCGGGACTGCGCTCCGCGTGCTCGGGCCGTGGGAGGACCGGGTCGGGCACGCGGCGCTCGGCGGCGACCGGAGGGCCGTCGACGAGGTGATCGCCGCCGAGCCGGGGCTCGGCTGGCTTCGCGAGCGCGCGCTGCCGCGGTTCTTCGCGGTTCCCGACCCACGCCTGAGGGAGCTGGAGCGCCTGCCCTACGACCTCTACGCGGCCGAGATTCGGGCGGAAAAGACCGAGGGCGCCGGGTAGGCGCCCTCGGAGAGACGATCCGGCCGGGCTCTACCGGCCCCCGCGCCGACCCTTCATGTGGTGCTTGCCGTTCCCGTGCTTGCCCTTCACGGTGAACACGGAGACATCTCCGCCCTGGGCGGGGGTGTCGCCGCAGCGCCCGGAGGCGAGGACGGCGGCCCCGTTCGAGCTGCCGGCGCCGAACTGGCCGTTGGTGAAGCCCGTGGCCGAGTCGAAGCTCGCCGAGAGACTCCCGAGCATCCATGACCGCGATCCTCTCGCGAAGGCATCCGTGAAGCCGGTCAGCGTGCCGTTCGTGTTCACGGCCTGGAACCAGCCGACGGTCGGGCCGAGCTCGGTCGCGACCCGGTAGCGGCCGACGACGTAGCCGAGGTTCGTGTCGGTGTTGTAGACCGACAGCGCCCGGACGGTCAGCGCCCCGTCCCAGCGGGCGTCGTCGCCCGTGGCGGTGCCGGTGTATGTGGCACGCGTCCTCGTGTACGTGCCGTCCTCTCCTGTGCAGCTCGAGGACCTCAGGTGCGAGACGGTTGCGGCGTCGAACGTCGCCGAGACGGGCGCGAGCGAGTTCGGGGCCCCGCCACGCGCGAGGGCGAGCCCGGCGGCGCCGAGGAGGAAGGCCGTCGCGGCGAGGACGGCCAGCGGCTTGCGAAGCATGGTCACTCCTTGATCGGGTTTTGTGTCGCATCGGCCGGGGCAGCGGTTCCCGGCGCACCCGTCTCAGGGAAATGCGCGTTGACTAGACTGGCCGCGACCGCTACCGAGGGGAGAGAAGATGGCCGTCAAGCCGATTCCTGAGGGGTACCACAGCGTCACCCCGTACCTCGCCGTCGAGGACGCGAACAAGGCGATCGAGTTCTACAAGGAGGCCTTCGGCGCCGAGGAGCTGATGCGGATGCCCGGGCCGGAGGGCAAGATCGCCCACGCCGAGATCCAGATCGGGGACTCGAAGCTCATGCTCTCCGATCCGTTCGAGCAGTCGAGCGTGCGGCCGCCGGCGGAGCGCGGTGGGCCGACCGCCTCGATCTTCCTCTACCTCGAGGACGTGGACGCGACCTTCGAGCAGGCGACCGACGCGGGCGCAACCGTGACCATGCCGCTAGAGGACATGTTCTGGGGCGACCGGTTCGGATCGGTCACCGACCCGTTCGGGCACGTCTGGTCGATGGCGACGCACAAAGAGGACCTGACCGAGGAGGAGATGGCCGAGCGCAGCAAGGCTGCGATGGCCGAGATGGGCGCCCAGTAGCGCAGCTCGGCTTTCACACTTTCGGCACACGGCTCGGTTCCGGGCCTGCTTCCATGGTCGTATGAAGGCGACGGTGAGGCAGGTCTATGCGCTTGCGGTCGCGCTCTGCGAGCAGGCAGGCGAGGAGTTTCCCGAGACGCGCGAGGCGGCGAGCGCGCTGATCGAGCGGCTGCGGACCGAGAGCGGCCACCCGGCGCCGCGGCTCGAGGACGTGCCTCGTCGACGGCGCTCGGGTCGTCGCCGGGTGTCTCGGCACGAGCGGGCGAGCGGTCTTGCGGCCGCGGACCTCACCCAGGAGATGAGGTGATCGCGAGGCGAGGGAACAGACACAGATGACGGGTCGGGCCGTCCGGCGAGTCCGACAGGAGGCGGTTCTACACTAGGCCTCCCGTGGCAGAGGCCGGCTTCGTCCACCTACACGTTCACTCCGAGTACTCGATCCTCGACGGCGCCTGCCGGATCCCTGGCCTGGCGGCCCGCGCGGCCGAGCTCGAGATGCCCGCGGTGGCCCTCACGGACCACGGCTCGCTGGCCGGGGCGGTGGAGCTGGTCCGCGAGACCGGCAAGCACGGCGTCAAGCCGCTGATCGGGTGCGAGGTCTACGTCGCGGACGACCGGCGCGCCCAGAAGAAGGGGTATGCGCACCTCACCCTCCTCGCGGAGGACAACACCGGCTACGGGAACCTGATCAAGCTGGCCTCGGCGGGCTACCTCGAGGGCTACTACTACAAGCCGCGGGTCGACTGGGAACTGCTCGAGCGCCACGCGGGCGGGCTGGTCGCGCTCTCCGGCTGCCTCTCGGGCCGCGTCTGCAAGGCGCTCGAGGAAAGCCGGGCCGGTGACGCGCGCGCCGAGCTCGACCGGCTCGCGCAGATCTTCGGGCGCGACTCGACCTACGTCGAGATCCAGAACGCGGGCATCGACGTCCAGGCACGGATCAACCCGCTCCTGACGACGCTCGCCGGGGAAGCGGGGCTGCCGCTCGTCGCGACCGGCGATGTCCACTACCTCCGGCACGAGGACGCAAAGGCGCACGAGGCGCTGCTCTGCATCCAGTCGGGCGACTCGCTCAAGAACCCGAATCACTGGCGCTTCGACACCGACCAGTTCTACTTCAAGTCGCAGGCCGAGATGGCCCTCGACTTCCCCGGCCTCGATGAGGCCATGGCCCGGACGCTCGAGATCGCCGACCGCTGCAACGTCGAGCTCGAGCTCGGGAAGATCCTGCTGCCGACCTTCCCGGTCCCCGACGGGAAGGACGCGTTCGAGTTCCTGGTCGAGCTCTGCGAAAAAGGCCTGCAAAAGCGCTACGAACAGGTGACGCCCGAGCTCCAGGAGCGCCTCCGCTTCGAGCTCAAGACGATCAAGGAGATGGGTTTTGCCGACTATTTCCTGATCGTCTGGGACTTCGTCTCGTTCGCGAAGCGGAACGGAATCCAGGTCGGTCCGGGTCGCGGCTCGGCGGCCGGCTCGCTCGCCGCCTACTGCCTCGAGATCACCGACGTCGACCCGATCCGCTACGGGCTCCTCTTCGAGCGGATGCTCAACCCCGGACGGAAGTCGATGCCGGACATGGACATCGACTTCGCCGTTGCCGGCCGCGACCGCGTCATCAACTACGTCGCCGAGAAGTACGGCCGCGACCGGGTGGCGCAGATCATCACGTTCGGGACGATGATGGCCCGCGCTGCGGTCCGCGACGCCGGCCGCGTGCTCGAGGTTCCGTACGGCGCGGTCGACAAGATCGCGAAGCTGATCCCCGAAGGGCCGAAGGTCTATCTGGAGGACTGTCTCAAGGCGGGCTCGGAGCTCAAGCAGGCGTACGACGCCGACCCGCTCGTCCGGGAGATCGTCGACCTCGCCAAGCCGCTCGAAGGCCTTGTCCGCCAGGACTCGATCCACGCCGCGGGCGTCGTCATCTCGGACCGGCCTCTGACGGATGTCGTCCCGCTCCAGCAAAAGGGGGCCGACCAGGAGGTCGTGACCCAGTTCGCGATGAACGACGTCGAGGCGCTCGGGCTCCTGAAGATCGACTTCCTCGGCCTCCGCAACCTCGACGTCATCGACAAGGCTGTCGAGCTCGTCGGCAGCGTCGACATCGGCAGCCTGCCGCTGGACGACCCGGAGACCTACGCGATGCTCCAGCGGGGCGACGCCGCCGGCGTCTTCCAGTTCGAGTCGTCCGGGATGCGCGAGGCGCTCCGGCAGGTCAAGCCGACCGAGTTCGAAGACCTGATCGCGCTCGTCGCGCTGTACCGGCCGGGGCCGATGTCCTACATCCCGGTCTACGCGCGGCGGAAGGCGGGGCAGGAGGCGGTCACGTTCCCCGACCCACGCCTGGAGCCGATCACTGGCCTGACGTACGGGATCTGCATCTACCAGGAGCAGTACATGGAGATCGCCAAGCAGCTCGCCGGCTTCACGCCGGCCGAGGCCGACGATCTCCGCAAGGCGATCGGCAAGAAGATCCACAAGCTGATGGCGTCGCTGAAGGACAAGTTCCTGGAGGGGTGCGCGGCCAACGCCGTCACTCCCGGGGTCGCGAACCAGCTCTGGAAGGACATGGAGCAGGCTCAGGACTACTCGTTCAACAAGTCGCACGCGGCCTGCTACGCGCTCATCGCCTACCGCACCGCGTGGCTTCGGGCCCACCACCCGAAGGAGTACATGGCGGCGCTGATCTCGTCGGTGATGAACACGAAGGACCGTGTGCCGTTCTACGTCAACGCGTGCCGGGAAATCGGAATCGAGGTGCTGCCGCCCGAGGTCAACTCGTCGGAGTGTGATTTCGCCGTCGTCGAGGGCCGGATCCGGTTCGGGCTGAACGCGGTCAAGAACGTCGGCGACTCAGCGGCGCGGGCGATCGTCAGCGCACGACAGGAGGGCGGACCGTTCGCGTCGCTGTGGGACTTCACGGAGCGGGTCGACCCGCAGGTCGTGAACAAGCGGGCGCTCGAGTCGCTGGTCAAGTGCGGCGCCCTCGACTCGACGGGAGCGCCGCGGCGCGGGATGCTGGAGGCTCTCGAGCACGCACTCTCACACGGGCAGCGGGCATCGGACGAGCGGCTGCGTGGACAGAGCTCGCTCTTCGCGGAGGTCGAGGAGAAGCTGGAGCCTCCGCCGATCGGCACGGAGGAGTTCGAGAAGAACGAGCTCCTGCGGCTGGAGAAGGAGACCCTTGGCCTCTATGTCTCCGAGCACCCGCTCGAGGCCGTCCGCGACCAGCTCCGCCGCAAGACGGACGCGTCGCTCGCAGAGCTCGAGCGGCGGCGGGACGGCGAGGTCGTCACGGTGGCGGGCATCGTCTCGGCGCTGAAGCAGCTGACGACGAAGAAGGGCGAGCCGATGGTCTTCATCCGGCTCGACGACGTGCTCGGGAGCACGGAGGTCGTCGTCTTCAACTCGGTCTACGCGGCCGCGCGCGAGCTGCTCGTCGCGGACGCGGTGCTGGTCGTCAAGGCTCGGGTCGACCACAAGGAGGGAGAGACGAAGCTAATCGCGCTCGAGGTGTCGTCGTTCGAGGCGACGCCCGAGCGGCGGGAGGTGCGGCTGAAGCTCGACGCGCGCGCGGCGCGCGCGGGGATCATCCGCGAGCTTGCCGCCGTGGTGCGCGACTTTCCCGGCGAGGCGCCGGTCGTGGTCGACCTCGTCACGTCCGAGGGCCCGCGGACGTTCCAGCTCGGGTCGCAGTTCCGCGTGAAGCCGGAGCCCGACTTCTTCGCCGAGGTGAAGGCGCTCCTCGGCGAGGCCGCGGTCGCCTAGCTTTCGCTAGAGCGGTCGGTCAGCGCCGAGCACGAGCTCGCCCGCGGCTCCCGTGAGCACGATGCTCGCGACGGCCGGCGCACCTGGCCGCACGACGAGCGGCAGCCGATGCCGGCCGAGCCAGGTCGCCAGGCGGTCGGCGTCGCCGTCGAGCTCGAGCCTTGCAATCGCTACGTCGCCGGCCGGGTGGGTCGCCGGGGCGCGGCCGGGGAGCTCGGTTCCGCGCTCCCACTCGATGAAGAAGGGAAGTGACGGCTCGGCGGCGGCCTCCTCGAGGCCGGCCATCCGCCACCGGAGCAGTCGGCCGTCGCGCGTCGCCCGCGAGCCCGAGCCGACCGTCAGCTCGAGCCGCCCGGCGACCTCGTCGAGCCGGCCGGTGCGGACGGCCCAGCCGAGGGGCTGGGCGGGTCCCGCCATCGCTTGGGCGAGCCAGCGGCCGAACGGGTTTCGCTCTGCCTCCGACTGGTCGACGACGGCGACCAGTTCGAGATACGCGTCGCCGAGCGGCACGATCCTGTTGGCCGTGCCGAAGCCCGGGTGCCGTCCGCCTTCGATCGAGGCCAGTCCGTAGCGCTCCTCGATCTCCTCCGCAGCCGAGGCGAGGTCGGCCGCGGCGATCAGTACGTGGTCGAGCTCCAGGGTTGCGAGCGTACTGGCCCGAGACGAAGCCGGCCCACCGCTGCACGTTTGGCCGCTCGACGGCGGCAGTCAGGTCGGAGCAGCCCGAGCCGGCTTCCGGCGCGACCTTACCGCGAACCGAAGATCCGCCGGCGCGCCACGAACACTGCGGCCCCGGCGAGCAGCACCGCAAGAGGCGCTCCGATGCCGAGCATCACCGCGGTGTCGTTCCCGCCCGCGGGGGTCGCCGTGAGACGCGACGCGGTGCGGGGCAGACCGTGGCGAACGAGCAGCGCCTTGAGCCCGGGGTCACCCCGGTACCACCCGCCCTGGCTCCGTTCGCCGAAGATCAGCTGGCCGGCCTTCATGTGGGTGACCGGACCGCCGTGCGCGTACGGGTAGAGGTCCTGGACGACCCGATACTTCGTGCCCTCACCAGCGGGGACGACGTAATGGATCGTGTACTTCGGGCCGAGGGTTCCCGACAGCCGCCCGTGAAGCATCGGATCGGGCGACTGGCCGAAGACGGCCGGGAAGAAGCCCGCGTCCTGGGCCAGGTCGTAGAGCGCCGTTCCCTCGTGCTCGCCGTTCCCCTTGAAGGAGAGCGTCCTGGCGAGCCCGGGCCCGGAGATCGCTGCCTGAGAGGGACCTTTGGCGAGCGCGGCCGGGGAGAGCACGGCGGCGAGGGCGAGCACGAGCAGCAGACGCTTCACGGTGAGCTCCTTTCGAGGTGTCGCCGTACCTACACCGGGGAGCTCCGCCGGGTTCCGTCACACTCAGCGTGGTGCGCGTCTACGAGACCGTGCTCTACGCCGACGACGTTGCCGCTGCGGCCGCGTTCTACGAGGCCGTCCTCGGGCTCCGCCCGCTCCGGGAGCCGAACGAGCTGAGCGCCGTCTTCCGGCTCGACGACGGCGGTGTGCTGCTGCTGTTCGACCCGGCCCGCTCGGAGGTGCCCGGCCGCCTGGTCCCCTCGCACGGCGCCCGCGGCCCGGGGCACGTCGCCCTCTCTGTCGAGCCGGGCGCTCTGGACGCCCTCGGCGAGCGCTTGCGCCGGCACGGGGTCGAGGTCGAGCACGAGCACGCCTGGGCACCCGGCGGGCGCTCGCTCTACGTGCGCGACCCGGCCGGCAACTCGGTCGAGCTCGTCGAGGGCGAGGTCTGGCCCTCGACGTAGCGGTGCGGAACCCCGGCGGGCCTTCGGGTGTAGGAGCAGCGGTGGTGGACCGGCCACTGGACGAACAGGAGCTCGTCGAGCGAGCACGGCGCGGCGACCTCCGCGCCTGGGAGTCGATCGTGCGCATGCACCAGGGGATCGCGTTTCGGACCGCCTACCTCCTGACGGGGAGCGCCGCGGACGCGGAGGAGGCCGCCCAGGACGGCTTCGTGAAGGCCTATCGCGCGCTCGGAAGGTTCCGGCGGGGAGCGCCGCTCAGGCCCTGGCTGCTCCGCATCGTCGCCAACGAGGCGCGCAACCGCCGCCGCTCGGCCGGCCGGCGCGAACGGCTCGCGCTGCGAGCGGCCGCCGAGGACCGCCCGGGGGACGCGGTCCCGTCCCCCGAGGCGGCTCTGCTCGCGGGCGAGCAGCGGGAGCAGCTGCTCGCGGCGGTCGAGCACCTCCCCGACGACCAGCGCGACACCGTCGTCTGCCGCTACTTCCTCGAGCTCTCCGAGGAGGAGACGGCGGCCGTGCTCCGGGTTCGCCGCGGGACGGTCAAGTCGCGTCTCGCCCGCGGTCTCGAGCGGCTCCGCGAGGAGCTCGGGGAGGAGGGATCGTGAGCGAGCTCGAGCTTCGGCTGCTCGCGCTCGGTCGGGAGCTCGACGTCCCGGCGGCGCCTGACCTTGCGGCGACGGTTCGGGAGCGCCTCGAGGAGCGCCCGCGCCGGCCGTTCCCGTGGCGGCGGGTCGCAGCACTGGCTTTGGCGCTGCTGGTGGTCACCATCGGCGTCGCATTCGCCGTGCCGCAGGCCCGGACGGCGATCCTGGGCTGGTTCCACCTCGGCGGGGCGAGCGTCGAGCGGGTCGAGGCGCTCCCGCCCGCGGTCGAGCGCGCGGAGGCGGGCGGGCTCGGGCGCAGGATGTCGCGCGCGCGAGCGGAGCGCCTGCTCGGCTTCCGCCTCGCGCTGCCGCCGCTCGCGGGCAAGCGCCCGCCGGCCGTGTACGTCCTCGACGACTCGCTCGCGACGGTGATCGTGCGCGCGTACGACCGATCGCTGCTGCTCTCGCAGTTCCGCTCGTCCCGGGAGGAGGTCCTGAAGAAGCTCGCCGTCCGCAAGACGACGATCGAGCCCGTGCAGGTGGGCGGCCGTCCGGGCCTCTGGCTCGAGGGCGGGCCGCACACGCTGACCTACCTGGGCCGCGACCTCGCCTTCCGCGAGCGGACGGTGCTCATCCACGGAAACGTCCTGCTCTGGGTGCGAAACGGCGTCACTCTGCGCCTCGAGGGCAGGCTGACCCGGGCGCAGGCGGTGTCGCTCGCCCGCCGCGTTCGCTGATATCCCCCGCAAGGGGGAGAACCGGCCGGGCCGTTCGCCCGAATAAAAACCGTACGATGGCTACTGCGGAGCTTCGAGTCGTCAACGACTCCGAGATGGAGCGTGTCGAGCACTGGCGTGCGGAGGAGTTGATCCGCGCGGGCTACGACCCGACCGACGCGGTCGCGCTCGCGGCCAGGCACGACATCGACCTTCACCGCGCGGTCGAACTGATCTCGCAGGGCTGCCCGTACGAGCTCGCGATCGAGATCCTGATCTAGCGTTCGGTCTCGATGCGGTTGCGAGCACCGCGGCAGGGTGCTTAGCTCTGGGGCATGGCGCTTCTCTCCAAGATCGTCGGGGCGATCCTCGGGTTTGCGGTCGGCGTGCTGTCCACCGAGGTGATCTTCTCCAACAACCAGGAGTGGCCGATCGTCGTCCCCTTCGCACTCGCGGTTCTCGGCTGGCTTGTCGGAGGCGTGGCCGCCAGACGGTTCGCCCACAGGCCCGTCGCCCACCCATAGCTTCTGCTCGGGCGGGCAGGCGTCGGGGCCCGTGGGCAGAATGTCCAGCCCGTGAGCCTTGCGTTCATCCCGTCGCCCCACACGAGCACGATCGAGCTCGGGCCGGTGACGATCCACATGTACGGCCTGATCCTGCTGCTCGCGATCGCGGCCTGCGTGTGGCTGACCGGCGTGCGCTGGGTGCGGCGCGGCGGCGACTGGGACCTCGTGCTACGCGTGGCCGTCTGGGGAGTCGCGTTCGGGATCGTCGGCGCGCGTGCCTATCACGACATCACGAGCTGGAACGAGGTCTCGAGCCCAAAATGGAAGGGGATCTTCGCCGTGTGGGAGGGGGGCCTCGGCGTCTGGGGCGGGATCCTGCTCGGCTGCCTCGCCGGCGCTGTCGTCGTCCACCGGTCGGGCGCGCGCGTCCGCGACTTCATGGACGCGGTCGCGCCGGGCCTCCTGCTTGCCCAGGGCATCGGCCGGATCGGGAACTGGTTCAACCAGGAGCTCTACGGCAAGCCGACCGACCTCCCGTGGGGGCTGAAGATCGACCTCGACCACCGGGTCGAGAACTACACGCAGTACTCGACCTTCCACCCGACCTTCCTGTACGAGTTCATCTACGACGGGCTCGGGGTCGTCGCGCTCCTCCTGCTCGACCGGCGCTTCCGCTTCAAGCCGCCGGCGCTGTTCTCGCTCTACGTCTCGATCTACACGTTCGGGCGCTTCTTCGAGGAGCTCCTCCGGATCGATCCGGCGCACCACTTCGCGGGGCTGCGGCTGAATGCCTGGGTCTCGGTCGTCGTCTTCGCCTGCTCGACGGCGTTCTTCATCTGGTGGCAGTTCATCCGCGGCGGCGAGTCCGCGCCGCGCCGGCCGGAGCGCCGCGTGCCCGAGGGGCCGGCGATGGCGATCCCCAAGGGCCGCGTCCGGCCGTCCCGCTAGGTTGCGCCGCATGTTCGTGCGCGAGCTCGAGCTCGACCTCGACGCCTTCGAGGGCCCGTTCGACCTGCTTCTGACGCTCGTCCTCAAAGAGGAGATCGACCTCGCGGAGGTGGACGTCGCAGGGATCGTCGTGGCCTTCTGCGAGCGGCTCGCCGAACGGGGCGAGCTCGACCTGGAGGCCTGCGGTGAGTTTCTGGTGCTGGTGTCGGCGCTGCTGGAGCTGAAGGCGCGTGGGCTGTTCCCCGACGAGGAGGCGGAGCTGTCCGAGCTCGAGCCCGAGGAGGCGGCCGAAGAGCTTGCGCGGAGGCTCGCCGAGTACCGGCGCGCGAAGGAGGCGGCGGCCTGGCTCGCGGAGCGGCTCGAAGGAGAGAGCGACCGCTACTTCCGGCTCGGCCCTGCGCCGCTCGCGCCCAGGGTGGAGCGCCGGCTGGCGCCTCAGGATCCGGAAGGTCTCGTGATCGCGCTGCGGGCCCTTGCGGTGGAGCCACCGGCGGTGTCCTTGACCCATCTGGAGCTGCGCTTCCCGCCCGTGTCGCAGTTCCTCGAGCGCTTCCGCGCGGTGCTAGCGCGGCGGCGTGCGTTCGATCTGGACGCGGAGGTCGAGGAGCTGTCGCGGATCGAGCAGGCCGTCGCGTTCCTGGCGCTCCTGGAGCTGAGACGCTCGGGCGAGATCTCGCTGGAGCAGGCGTCGTCGTTCGCGCCGATCCGGGTGCGGCGGGCCGAGAGCGCGGAGGAGAGGAGGCCGGAGTGGACCGGGATCGCCCACTCCGCCTGATCACCGCGAGCCCGGTCGACCGGCTCGCGCGGACGCTCGAGGCGCTGCTCGTGGTCGCATCGCAGCCGCTGTCGGTCGAGGAGCTGTCCGACGCCGCGGCTGACGATCCGGAGCGGATCGAGACGGCGCTGTCGCTGCTGACGGAGCGCTTCGCGGAGGGGCGCAGCGGGATCGTGCTCGAGCACGTCGCCGGAGGCTGGGCGTTTCGCGCCGCGCGCGAGGCGGCGGAGGCCTGCGGGCGGCTGGTGGAGAGGCCCGTCGAGCGCGGGCTCTCGGGTGCCGCGCTCGAGACGGTCGCGATCGTCGCGTACCTCGGGCCGGTGAGCCGGCCGGAGATCGCGCGGATCCGCGGGGTCGCGGCGGATTCCGTCGTGGCCGGGCTGGTCGAGCGGGGGCTGATCGCGGAGGCCGGACGCGACGACGAGCAGCTCGGGGGAGCTGTGCGTTACAGGACGACGCCGCTGTTCGAGCGGGTGTTCGGCCTCGAGTCGCTCTCGCAGCTGCCGCGGCTGGACGACCTCGGCGAGGATGCGGCCGAGATCCGCGCGCGCCTCGAAACGGTCGCCGAGCGGCGCGGCGCGTAGCCCGCGTCGCCGCACCCAGCCCGCTCCGTCCGGGGCCACCCCGAACCACCACCCGCTATGAGCGTAACGAGGAAACGCGCACGGGTGGGTGACGGGATCGTGCCGAATGTGTGACGGCCGCCTCGCCTCGTCCCGGCGAGCCGAGGGGCATGTCAGAGGCGGCGGATGATCGCCTCCGCCTCCTCGCGCGTAAACGCGCGGAGCGTCTCTGTGTGCTCGGCGCCGTGGCGCTGGAGCTTCATCAGGATCTCGGCGGCGGTGTCGTCGTCCGGCGCCTCGAAGATCTCGACCACGTCGTAGCGGCCGAGCGTCACGTAGACGCCGATCAGCTTCCCGCCCGCAGCCTCGATCAGCCGCTCGCCCTCCTCGACCCGCTCGCGCCACGCCGGTAGCCCGGCGACTCCCTGCGACGTCCAGCGCATCAAGGTGACGTACTGCGGCACGACCTCCGAATAATGGCGTCTGTGCGCCTCAATGCCTACCTCGCCCGCGCGGGCGTCGCCTCGCGTCGCGGCGCCGACGATTTGATCAAGGCAGGGCGCGTGACCGTGAACGGCGAGCCCGGGCAGCTCAACACGTTCGTCGGCACGCGCGACCGGGTCGAGCTCGACGGGCGACGCCTGCGGCTGCAGGCGCTCGCGTACGTGCTCCTGCACAAGCCTGCGGGCGTGGTCACGACCGCGCGCGACCCGCAGGGGCGCCCGACCGTCGTCGAGCTCGTCAGCCACCCCGCGCGGGTCGTCCCGGTCGGCCGGCTCGACGCCGACACCACCGGCGCGTTGCTCCTCACCAACGACGGGCCGCTCGCGCACCGTCTGGCCCACCCTCGCTACGGCGTCGAGAAGGTCTACGAGGCCGAGGTCGAGGGCGAGCCCTCCGATGACGCGCTCGAACGCCTGCGCGCGGGCGTCGAGCTCGAGGACGGCCCCACCGCTCCCGCGGGCGCCCGGCGCCTCGGGCCCATGACGGTCGAGCTGACGCTGCACGAGGGCCGCAAGCACCAGGTCAAGCGGATGCTCGCCGCCGTCGGGTACCCGGTGACACGGCTCCACCGCAGCCGCTACGCGGGCCTGACGGTCGCCGGGCTCGAGCCCGGCGCCTGGCGCGACCTCGACCCCTCCGAGCTGGAGCGGCTCGCGGCGTTGTTACCAGATTGACTCATTGCCCGGGCCATGCGATGGTCACGGGCGTAACCCAGGGGAGAGCCACAATTTGAGGAGGTCCTCATGACCAGGCGCCTACTGGCGCTTCTCGTAGCGGCGGCGGCCGTCGTGGCCGTCACCGCCGTCTCAGGGGCAATGGCGACGTCGGGCAAGTCCAACGGCGACTCGCACAAGCTGGGGCAGATCGACCACATCGTGGTCATCTACGAGGAGAACCACAGCTTCGACAACCTCTATGGGGGCTGGGAGGGCGTGAACGGCCTGAAGCACGCCGATCCGGCCCACACCACGCAGATCGGCCAGACGGGCGCGGCGTTCGAGTGCCTGTACATGGACGACGTCAACCTGCAGGCGCAGTCCGCGGCGAACCCGACCGCGCCGCTCACGGACACCTGCAACAACACGACCGGCGGCTCGTTCGCCAGCCACTTCCCGAACGCGCCGTTCCAGATCGACGACTTCCTGGCGCCGACGGACACGACGTGCCCGCCGACCCCGCTGGTCGCGTTCTCGAGCCCGAACGGGTTCAAGAAGGGCACCGGCTCGCCGGGCGGCTGCACCCGCGACATCGTGCACCGCTTCTATGAGGAGCAGTTCCAGCTCAACGGCGGGCACCAGAACCGCTACGCGCTCCAGAGCGACGCGGGCGGCCTGGTGATGGGCACGTACGACACGAAGGCGCTGCCCGTCTACAAGTACCTGCACCAGCATCACCATCCGCACTACGCGATCCTGGACGACTTCTTCCAGGGCGCATTCGGCGGCTCGTTCCTCAACCACCAGTGGCTGATCGCCGCCGCGCCGCCTGCCTGCAACGCGGCAAACGGCTGTCCGGCGAACGCGACGCATTCCGTGCTCGACCGCAACGGAAGTCCGACGCTCATCTCACCGCCGGTCTCGAACCAGCCGCCGGGCATGGGCGCGCTCTACACGTCGCCCGACACGGGCCTCGTGAACGGCCCGCTGACGCAGGCGTGCGGCCTTCTGACCACGGTCCCGGGGCTCGCGTGCGGCGACTACGGCGTCAACACGATGCAGCCCGCGTTCCAGCCTTCGGGCCTCTTCGGCGCCAAGCTGCCGCCGCAGACGAACCCGACGATCGGCGACCGGCTGACCGGCAAGGGCGTCGGCTGGGCCTGGTACTCGGGCGGCTGGTCGAACGCGAACGGCAACGTCGGCGCTCCGGGCTGGACGAACGGAACCGCTCCGGCCGCGACGCCGACCGGCTGCTCGGATCCGTACGTCGACCCGGGCGTCTCCCACTGGCCGGAGTGTCCGGACAACCTGTTCCAGTACCACCACCAGCCGTTCAACTACTACGCGAACTTCTCGACCGCGACGCCGGCCGGCCTGGCGAACCGCGCGGCGCACCTAAAGGACGAGGACGAGTTCATCCAGCTCGCGGACAGCTCGCACAGCAAGTGCAATCTGAAGCCGGTCAGCTTCATCAAGCCGATCGGCGAGGAGAACGAGCACCCGGGCTACGCAAGCGAGCCCAACGGCAGCGACCATCTCGTCTCGCTGCTCCAGGACATCGAGAACAGCAAGTGCGCCAAGAACACGATGGTGATCGTCACCTACGACGAGTTCGGCGGACAGTGGGATCACGTCCCGCCGCCGGGCCAGGGCTACAACAAGGGCCCGCACGACCAGTGGGGCCCCGGAACCCGCGTCGCCACGCTCGTGGTGGCCCCGCACCTGAAGGGCCGCTTCGTCGTCGACCACACGCAGTACGACACGACGTCGATCCTGACCACGATCGAGCAGCGCTACCACCTGGCGCCGCTCGCCACCCGTGACGCGGACGTGAACAGCCTGTCGGACGTGTTCGACGCTCGCCGCCCGTTCCACCACGGGCACCACCACCACCACTAGGCCCTCCGAAACGTTTGCGGCCCCTCCGAGGAGGGGCCGCAAACACCTTGCTCCCGGGTCGAGCCCGGTCTCGAAGGGCTAGGTCATCGCCGCGAGGGCGGCCGACTGGACGATCAGGGCCTGCGCCTGGGCGATCCAGGTATTGGCCTGGTCTTTGCTGATCGAGTCGTTGTCGAACGCCGCGGCATCGAGCGCGTCGCGGATCTGCGAGGCCAGCGCGTCGCGCGAAGCGGTCAGCGACTGGATCTGGCTCTCGATCGACGTGTAGCGGCTGTCGTCGCTCGAGCTCCCGCTCTTGATCGCCTTGGTGGACGCCTCGAGCGTGTTCATCGCGAACGCGCCGAACGGCGCATTCAGCTGCTTGTACGTCAGGCCGAGCTTCTTGACCACTCCCGAGTGCTTCCGGAGTGCCGACGGCAACGCGCCGTGGTCGAGCTGGCCGGTGAGGACCCGGCCGTCGTGGACGTACGGGTCGTCCAGCCCGAGCAGCGCGAGCATGGTCGGCCTCGTGTCCGTGTGATCGGCCCACGTCGTGTCGTCGCTGCTCGAGTGCTTGACGCCCGGTCCGACCATCCCGAGCCAGGTCGTCGCGATCTCCGGCTGGATGCCGCCGTGGTTCCACGCGAACGTGGACGTGGGCGGCGTCGTCGGCACCGTGATGCACGGCGTGTTGCAGTTCGGCGCGCCCGTGAACAGGAAGTAGTCGGGCGCCGCGAACATCGTCAGCGTCGGCGTCCGCTGCGGGTCGGCCGTGACCATGTGAAGCGTCTTCATCTCCACCGGATCCGCCAGCGCGGCGGTCATGTTCTCGTTCACGCCGGTGTACGGGTTCGTCGCCGAGAGGGCGCCGACCCCGCGGCCGAAGGCACGCGTGACCGGATCCGTCCGGCCCGGGTTGCCCGTGAGGTAGATCGTGGGCGCCATGTCGGCATGGACCGTGAACGGCGTCGTGATCCCCTGCTGGGTGGCCATCAGGCCGGTGAGGTTTCCGTTGACCTCGCCCTCGAGGCCGTAGGTGCACGGCGTGTTGACGCCGTCGCAGCCGCTCGGCGACGGGATCGCGCCGACGAAGTGGTCGCCCTCCTCGACGGTGAAGACGAACAGCGTGTTCTTCTTCGTGATCCCATCGGCCTTGAGGCGGTCGAAGAACTGGCCGAACGCCGTGTCGTAGTTGTGCAGCTGCTGGACGTAGTCGGCCTCGCCCGGCCCGCGCGTCGCGTGGATCTCGCCCGCGGCGCCGTGCTGGTCGTGCGCGTCCGAGATGTAGCCGAACGTGACGGGGATGCCCGATTCCTGCATCTGCGCCACGTAGGAGAGCGTCGTCGAGGCGAAGAGCCCGTCGAAGCCCGGGAAGCCCGGCTGGTTGAATTGATCGGCGATCAGCGTGCCGTCGAGCTTCTTCAGGCCCGTCTGCCCGTTCACGGTCGCCGTCGTGCAGTTCGACGTCGAGACGGTGCAGATAGCCGGGTTGACGTACTTCGCCCCGAACAGGCCCTGGTACCCGGTGTAGCCCCCGGGCTCGTCGGGTAGGGCGTCAGGTTTCGCGTTCGGGTTGCCGTTGCAGATGCTCTTCGAGCCATTGGCGCAATGGACCGCGAGGCCGACGAAGTCGGTCTGCGCGATGTTCCGCGCCGCCGTTCCGGCGGGAGCCGCGTTCGCTGCCAGCGCCTCGTTCCACTCCGGCGAGCCCTGGCCGAAGACCTTCGTCATGTCGCCTGCCGGGCCGGTGCCGGTGTTCTCCAGGACGACGTTCGCCAGCGCGGTCGCCCCCCAGTCGCAGCCGGCTTTCGTGTACGGAACCCACGGCGCGGGCGTGTTCTTGGGTGTCCCACTGTCGCCGTTGACCATGTTGTAGTTCGGGTCGGTCGGCGGCGTGTTGACGTCGTCCGTCAGGTCGGTCCAGTACTTGAACGACGAGGACGACGCGGTCGACCCGTCCGCCCGGAAGTAGCGGTAGGAGTTCGAGACGGCCTGCCCGTGCCGGTCCGAGTACATGCCGCTCAGGTCGGTGAGGATCCCGTTTCCGGTGTGCGAGATCAGCACCGTGTGGTCGTTCGTCATGAGCGTCCCGTTGCCCCGGATGAAGTTGAGCAGGTGCGGCATCTGCTCCAGATCCGAGGGCACGTTCGGGTTGTCGCGTTGGAAGTGGACGTTGTCGAAGATCGTGTAGACGACGTGCTTGACGCCGTTGTCCAGCTTGCAGCTCGGTGGTTGGTTGTGACCGGCTGCTTTCTGGACGTTCCCGAGCCCGAGCACCGCGAACACCGTCAAACCGATGACGATGAGGGCGGCGAGGACGGCCCCTCTCCCCTTCATGGCTGACCTCCTCGTTCGGAGTATTGATCTCGCGATCGACCCTAAAGAGGCTGGGGCTGCGATTCAACCCGCGCGCAGGTTCGTAACCGAACCGTCGCCGCACTGAGACCGGGCCGGGAGGTCTGTCAGCCGCCGCTCAGCGCGACGAAACCCATCCGCTCGACCATCCGTGCGAGGGTAGGCGAGGCGACCTCGGTCGCCTTCTCGGCGCCGCCGGCGAGGAGGGCGCGCAGCTCTTGCTCGTCGGCCCGGAGCGCCTCATAGCGCTCCTGGATGGGGGCGAGCAGGTCCACGACCGCTTCCGCGACGTCCTCCTTGAAGCGACCGTAGCCGCTGCCGTCGTAGCGGCTCTCGAGCTCGGGGACCGGGTCGCCGGTCGCGACGGACAGGATCTCGAGCAGGTTCGAGATTCCCGGCTTCTCCTTCGGGTCGTGCCGGACGTCCGTTCCCGAGTCGGTGACCGCGGTCTTGAACTTCTTGCGCACGACGTCCGGCGGATCGACGAGGCGGACGACGCCCTGCGTCGCGCCGCGGGTGGTCGACATCAGGCGCTCGGGCTCCTGGAGGTTGCGGATCCGGGCCCCCTCCTCGGGGATCGAGACCTCGGGCACGACGAACGTCTCCCCGAAGCGCTGGTTGAAGCGCTCCGCGATGTCGCGGGTCAGCTCGACGTGCTGCCGCTGGTCGTCCCCGACCGGAACGAGATCGGTCTGGTAGAGCAGGATGTCCGCGGCCATCAGGACGGGGTACGTGAAGAGGCCGGCCGAGACGAAGTCCTGCTCGGCCGCGCGGTCCTTGAACTGGGTCATCCGGCGGAGCTCGCCGAAGCTCGTGACCGAGCCGAGCAGCCAGGCGGCCTCGGGGTGAGCGGGGACGTGGCTCTGGACGAAGACCGTCGAGCGCTCGGGCTCGAGCCCGGTCGCGAACAGCATCGCGGCGAGGTCGAGGGTCGCCTCGCGCAGCTCCTCGGGCTCGAACGGCGTCGTGATCGAGTGCAGGTCGACGATGCAGAAAAAGGCCTCGCCGCGCTCCTGCGTGGCGGCGTACTGGCGAAAGCCCCCGCTGTAGTTGCCGAGGGTCTTCGCCCCCGAGGCACGGATACCGGAAAAGATGCGCATCTCGACGTCTCAGTATCGCAACTACATTTCCAGGAGATTTCGTGGCGACGAACGGATCACCGGAACTGCTGATCGTGATGGGTGCGGGCGCGACCCCCGATCAGACCGAGCACGTGCTCGCGCGGCTGCAGGAGGCCGGCGTGCAGGCGCGGGTCACGCACGGGCGCGAGGCGACGGTGATCGGCGCGATCGGAGAGAGGGAGCTGCTGGCGACGCTGCCGCTCGAGGGCTATCCGGGGGTCGAGCAGGTGCTTCCGATCCTGAAGCCGTACAAGCTGGTGGCGCGCGAGGCCTCGCCGGACCCGACGGTGATCGAGGTGGACGGCCGTCGGATCGGCGACTCGTGGTTCGGGCTGATCGCCGGCCCTTGCTCGGTCGAGTACCGCGAGCAGACGCTCGAGACGGCGCGGGCGGTGGCGGCTGCCGGCGCGACGATGCTGCGTGGCGGCGCATTCAAGCCGCGGACATCTCCGTACACATTCCAGGGGCTCGGCGTCGAGGGCCTCGCGATCCTGCGGGAGGCGGGCGACGAGACGGGTCTCCCGGTGGTCACGGAGCTGATGGACCCGCGGCACGTGGGCCCGGTCCTGGAGATGGCGGACGTGATCCAGATCGGCGCCCGGAACAGCCAGAACTTCCTGCTGCTCTCGGAGGTCGGGCGCGCGGACAAGCCGGTGCTGCTGAAGCGCGGGCTCTCGACGTCGGTCGAGGAGCTGTTGATGGCAGCCGAGTACGTCGCCAAGGAAGGAAACGAGCGGATCATCCTCTGCGAGCGCGGGATCAAGACGTTCGAGACCTCGACGCGGTTCACGCTCGACCTGGGTGCAGTCGCGGTGCTCAAGCACGAGACGCATCTGCCGGTGATCGTCGACCCCTCGCACGCGGCGGGGCGGCGTGATCTCGTGTTGCCGCTCGCGCGGGCGGCTGCCGCGGTCGGCGCGGACGGGATCATCGTCGAGACCCACCCCAGGCCGGAGGAGGCGCTCTCCGACGCCGCCCAGCAGATCCCGACCGCCGAGTTCGGCGAGTTCGCGCACGAGGTCCGCAAGATCGTCGAGCTGCTCGGCAAGCGGATCGGCTGATCCCCACCCCCGGCCTGTGGATCGATCGTCACGCTTTTCTGGCGATCCCGTTACTCACGCGTCAAACGCGAGCAGCTACCGTCGATTTCCCCCGGGAGGGTGGGGGTTAGGGATGGGACCCGCCCTCGCGATAGCCTGAACCGGTGGAACCGACGCGCCTTGCGGTCATCGGGACGGGCCTGATCGGGGCCTCGGTCGCGCTTGCGGCCAGGCGGGCCGGGGGCGTCCGCGTTGCCGGCTTCGACCCTGACCCGGCCGCGCTCGAGGCGGCGAAGGCCCGGGGCGCGATCGACGATTCGGCCGACTCGCTCGCCTCCGCGCTCGCCGAGGCCGACCTCGCCGTGGTTGCTGCTCCGGTGGCCCAGCTCGCCTCCCAGGCGCGCGCAGCGCTCGAGTCGAGCGGCGACCGCTGCACCGTCACCGACGTGGGCTCCACCAAGGCCGCAGTCTGCGAGGCCGCGCGGGGCTCGAGCCGCTTCATAGGCGGCCACCCGGTGTGCGGCTCCGAGGCTCGGGGCGCCGAGCACGCGAGCGAGGAGCTGTTCGACGGCGCGACCTGGTTCCTGACACCGCTGGCCGAGACCGAGCCCGATCGCTACCGGCTCGTGCACGGCTTCGTCTCGAGCCTCGGCGCCATGCCGGTCGCCGTCGACCCGCAGGCCCACGACCGGCTGGTCGCACTCACGAGCCACCTCCCGCACGCGCTCGCGAACCTGCTCGTCAACCAGGCCGGCTCAGGCCGGGTCGACGGCCACGAGCCGCTCGCGGCTGCGGGTGGGTCGCTGCGCGACATGACGCGGGTCGCGGGCGCGAACCCGAGGATCTGGGTCGACATCTTCCTGGACAACGCCGCCCAGCTCCGGGAGTCGCTGGCCGAGCACCGCCGGCGCGTCGAGCAGCTCGAAGCGGCGCTCGACTCGGGCGACGCCGGGTTCCTGGCCCGGTGGATCGGCGAAGCCGCCGGCAATCGCCACCGCATGCTCGCGGACGCCTACCCCGACCCGGGGGAGCTGCAGCAGCTCCGCGTGCACGTGCCCGACCGGCCGGGCGTGCTCGCCGGAATCACGCAGGCCCTCGGCGCCGAGCGGATCAACATCGAGGACTTCGAGCTCCATCACGTCTCGCCCGAGCGCGGCGGGACGCTCACACTGCTCGTCGGCGGCGAGGGAGAGGCTCGCCGCGCGGCCGACCTACTCGAGGGTCAGGGGTACGGCGTGGTCGTCTCGCCCGTGCTCCCGGATCGATGAAGGTCAGGCCGGCGACCGCCCTCGTCGGGCATATCGGGGTTCCCGGCGACAAGTCGATCTCACACCGGGCGCTGCTGCTCGGCGCGATCGGGGACGGCGAGACGGTGATCCGCGGCTTCGGCCGCTCCGCAGACACGGAAGCGACGGCGTCCGCGGTGAGATCGCTCGGCGTGACCGTGCGCGACGACGACGTGGACACGGTCCGGGTCGAGGGTGCCGGGCTCCGCGGGCTCGCCCCTCCGGCCGCGCCGATCGACTGCGCGAACTCAGGGACGACGATGCGCCTGCTTGCGGGGGTGCTCGCTGGCCAGGGCGGTTCTTTCGAGCTGACCGGTGACGACTCGCTGAGACGCCGCCCGGTCGATCGCATTGCGACCCCGCTCGCCGAGATGGGCGCGAGCGTCGAGACCGCCGAGGGACGCCCGCCGCTCGTGATCGAAGGCGGCGCCCTGCGCGGGATCCGTTACGAGCTCCCCGTCGCGAGCGCCCAGGTCAAGTCCTGCATCCTGCTCGCGGGGTTGTTCGCCGAGGGCCGGACGATCGTGGTCGAGCTGCTGCCGACGCGCGATCACACGGAGCTGATGCTCGCGAGCGCGGGCGTGCGCGTCACCCGTCGGCAGTCGCGCGTTTCGCTCGGGCCGGTCGAGGGACTGCGCCTCGGCGAGGTGGACGTCCCGGGCGACTTCTCCGCCGCCGCGCCGTTCGTGGTCGCGGCGACCCTGCTGCCGGGGTCGAATCTGACCATCCACGACGTCGGCCTGAACCCGCGCCGGACCGGGCTGCTGGACGCCCTCGAGCGGATGGGAGCGCGGATTACGGCGTTCAACCGGCGGCGCAGCGGCGGGGAGCAGGTCGGCGACCTGGAGATTCAGTCGGCCGAGCTGACCGCGACGTCGGTGCGGGCCGAGGACGTGCCGCGCATGATCGACGAGCTGCCGCTGTTTGCGCTCGCCGCCGCCCGCGCGCACGGCGAGAGCACGGTCGAGGGCGCACGAGAGCTGCGCGTGAAGGAAACGGACCGCATCGAAACCGTGACGACTTCGCTCCGCGCCCTTGGCATCCGCATCACGCCGAGCGACGATGGCTTCGGGGTGAGGGGTGTTCCCACCCGCCCTAGGGGTGGGGGTATGAGCTCTGACGGAGACCATCGGATCGCGATGCTCGGGGCGGTGGCGGGGCTCGTCTCGCGCGAAGGTGTCGAGGTTGGGGACGCGCAGGCCGTCGCTGTAAGCTTCCCCGGGTTTTTCGAGCTGCTCGACTCGGTCACACAACGATGATCGTCGCCATCGACGGGCCGGCAGGCGCCGGCAAGAGCACGGTCGCCCAGCGGATCGCGGAGCGGCTCGGCTTCCGCTACCTCGACACCGGCGCGATGTACCGGGCGCTCACGTGGCTCGCGATCAGCCGCAGCGTGCCGCTCGGCGACGGCGCGAAGCTGGGCGAGCTCGCCGACGAGTACCCGGTCGCGCTCGACGAGGAACGGCGGGTCTGGATCGCCGACACGGACGTCACGTCCTCGATCCGCAAGTCCGACATCGACCGCATGGTTCCGGTGGTGGCGCGCCACCCGGAGGTGCGGCGGGTCATGCGCGCGCGCCAGCGCGAGCTCGCCGACGGCGGCGACGTCGTGATCGAGGGCCGCGACATCGGCACCGTGGTCGCCCCGGCCGCGGAGGTCAAGGTCTACCTCAACGCCGAACGCGACGTGCGCGAGCAGCGGCGCCTGGCCGAGCGGCCCGAGATCGGGGCGGACGCGCTCGCGACCGACCTGCGCCTGCGCGACGAGAGCGACGCCGCCCGCATGCGGCCTGCCGAGGACGCGATCCTGATCGACACGACCGAGCTCGACGTCGAGGACGTGGTCGTGCAGATCGAAGAGCTCGTCCGAGCCCGCCAGCCGGCGTAGTGGTTGACTCAGAAGAGAACGAGCAGGCACGAACGTGGGTAGCAGCTGAGATCGCGAAGTGGCGTGCGTTGCCATACGAGGAGCTGGCCGAGCGCGAAGGTGACGCCCTCCACGTCGAGGTGAAGGATCGGCGTGGCAAGGTCTGGATCAGGGAGACCCAGATCTTCTGGGACGACCTTCGGCGTCGGACGATCCGCGTCATGGTCGACGTTTGGGACCCGGCCCTCCGAATCAGTTTCGGGCTGGCCGCGGACTCCTGTATTCGCGCGCCGGATGGTTCGTTCGTGGACGAATAGAGGGCGATCTCCGGAGGCGTCGACGGAAGACAAGGCCCCCAGTAGCATCGATTTTACGGTCAAGGTTTGCATCCACTAGCCGGCGGAGCCGGGCTTTGCCCGGCAGGAGCCTCACGATGAACTCGTCAGAGACAGAGAAGAAGGAGGGGGCTCACGGGGGAACCCTGGGTTCCCCCGTGCTAGGGACGGTCGCGATCGTCGGCTTCCCGAACGTGGGCAAGTCGACCCTCGTCAACCGGCTGACGGACACGCGCGCCGCGGTCGTGCACGAGACGCCCGGCGTCACCCGGGACCGCAAGGAGCTCGTGTGCGAGTGGAACGGCCGGCGCTTCCTGCTGATCGACACGGGCGGCGTGGACATCGCCGACAGCTCGGCCCTCACGCGCTCGGTCGCCGACCAGGCGCGGGCCGCGATCGCCGAGGCGGACCTCGTCCTGCTCGTCACCGACGCGCGGGCGGGCGTGATGCCGGGCGACGAGGAGCTCGCGGCGATCCTGCGCAGCTCGCACAAGCCCGTGCTCGTGCTCGCGAACAAGATCGACGACCCAGCGCAGGACACGCTGGCGCTCGAGTTCTACCGCCTCGGCCTCGGCGATCCCATCCCGGTCTCGGCGGTGCACGGCTACGGGACCGGTGACCTGCTCGACCAGATACTCGACGTTCTCGGGCAAGTCCGTGGACAGGATGCCGCGACGCAAAGCGTGGGCGAGGAGGCCATCCGGGTCGCGATCCTCGGCCGCCCGAACGTCGGCAAGTCGAGCCTCCTGAACGCGCTCCTCGGCGAGGAGCGCGTGATCGTCTCCGAGCAACCGGGCACGACCCGCGATGCGATCGACACCGTCCTTCACCGCGGCGATACGACTTTCGTTCTCGTCGACACCGCCGGGTTGCGGCGCAAGCGCCGCCAGCGCCAGGGGATCGAGTACTACTCGGAGCTGCGCGCGCTCGCGGCCGCCGAGCAGGCGGACGTCGCGCTCGTGCTCGTGGATGCGAGCGAGGGCGTGGTCGATCAGGATCTCGCCGTGGCCGACGTCGCCCGCAGGGCGCAGTGCTCGACGATCGTCGTGCTCTCGAAGTGGGACATCTCCGAGACGAAGATCGAGGACGTGCGCCCGCGGCTCGAGGCCCGCCTGCGCCAGCGGCCCGCGCTCGTCACCGTCTCCGCGAAGACCGGCCGCGGGATCGGCCGCCTGCTCGACCGGGTGGAGACGCTGTTCGAGAAGCACGCCGCCCGGATCCCGACCCCGGTGCTGAACCGCTTCATCGCCGAGCTGCGGGAGGCGCGCGAGCCGCCGTCGCGCAGGGGCCGCCGCTTGAACCTGCTCTACGGGACGCAGACCCGGTCGCGGCCGCCGCGCTTCCGGTTCTTCGTCAACGACCCGGGCCTGATCACGCGCGACTACGGGTACTGGGTCGAGAACCAGCTGCGCGAGCGCTTCGAGCTCGAAGGAGTCCCCGTCTCGATCGACTTCGTGAGGCGTTCGTGAGACGACGCTTGAGTCGTCTCCTTCAGGCTGTGCGGGCTCTGCCCGCGCAGCCGTCTGAAACGACCGGTCGACCCGCTCTCCGCGAGAAGCTCGGCACGTGAGGGCGGCGGTCATCGGCGCGGGCGCCTGGGGGACGGGGTTCTCGTGCGTCCTCGCCGCGCGCGGGCACGAGGTGACGCTCGCGTGCCGCGACCCGGAACAGGCGCGCACGATCGAGGCGACGGGACGCAACGCCGCCTACCTCCCGAATGCCGATCTCTCCGCGGTCTCCGCCACGACGGTCGACGACCCGGCGCTCGGCGCGGCCGAACTGTGCGCCGTCGCGGTCCCAAGCCACGCGTTCCACGAGGTCGTGGCGGCGCTGCCCGGCGACGCGCCCGTGCTGAGCCTGACGAAGGGGCTCGATCCCGAAACCGGCGGGCGCCTGTCGGAGCTCGTTGAGGGGCGGCCGGTCGCCGTCCTCTCCGGCCCCACCTTCGCGGAGGAGATCGCGGACGGCCTGCCCGCGGCCGCCGTGATCGCAAGCGAGGACGAGCCGCTCGCGCTCGAGCTCCAGGCGGCGATCGGCTCGCTCGCCTTCCGGGTCTACACCAGCGATGACCTGATCGGCGTCGAGCTCTGCGCGGCGGCGAAGAACGTGGTCGCGCTCGCCGCGGGAGGCGTCGACGGGCTCGAGCTCGGGGACAACGCGAAGGCGGCGCTGATCGCGCGCGGGCTGGCAGAGATGGCTCGCCTCGGGGAGGCGTGTGGAGCCCGCCCGGAGACCTTCGCCGGGCTAGCAGGCATGGGCGACCTGATCGTCACCTGCTGGAGCCGTCACGGCCGAAACCGGCGCGCGGGCGAATTGATTGCGCGGGGCTCGACGCCCGAGGAGGCGGCCGCGGAGATCGGCACCGTCGAAGGCCTGACGACGGCTCCGGTCCTGCGCGATCTCTCGCACCGCCTCGGAATCGAGCTCCCGATCACCGAAGGCGTCTGCCAGGTGCTTGACGGGAATGAT
Organism: uncultured Actinomycetes bacterium; assembly: GCA_963716865.1. Lineage (GTDB taxonomy): Bacteria > Actinomycetota > Thermoleophilia > Gaiellales > Gaiellaceae > AC-32. The sequence continues at coordinate 120,883 of CAVQUF010000004.1, read as the reverse complement.
CTGAGCGCTTTAGCTGCAGGGCTGATGGGCCGACAACCGACGAGGGAATGACGGTTTACACGCCCAAGAGACTCGCGCTCGGCGTTCTCGCCACCCTCGCGCTCCTCGCCGCCGGTTGCGGTGGGGGGCCGGGAGGCTCGTCGGAGTCCGGCGCCACGCTCGTCAGCGCCGGTGCGATCGCCTACGTCTCGGCAAACACCGACCAGGGCTCGAGCCAGTGGCAGCAGCTCGATGCGCTCGCGAAGAAGTTCCCGGGCCGCGACCTCGCCCTCACCAAGATCGAAAGCGCGCTCGCCAAAGAGAAGATCGACTACGAGCAAGACGTCAAGCCTGCGCTCGGCCCGGAGGTCGACCTGGCCGTCGTCAAGGGCGCCACGCCGGATGACGTCGCTGCGGCTGGACTCACGCAGCCGCCCGACCCGACCAAGTTCAAGGCTCTCATCGCGAAGCTCGACGCGACCGACCCGTCGAGCGATCCCACCGTCTACCGCGAGGTCGCCGACGGCTGGTACGTGGTCAGCGACAGCCAGAAGGCGATCGACCGAGTGCTCGCTGGCGACGGCGAGACACTGGCCGACGACCCCACATACAAGGATGCGCTCGGCAAGCTCCCCGACGACGCCCTCGTTAAGGCCTACGCCAACGGCCAGAAGGTCGGAAGCCTGATCAAGCAGGCCGTCGGGCAGAGCGGCACCCCGTACGGAAGCGCGACGGCCGGGCTCGACAAGCTCGACTGGATCTCCGCCTCGCTCACCGCGGAGGACGACGGGGTCCGGGTGAAGGGCGTCGTCAAGGGAGCGGGCTCGGACGCGCTGCTCGGCGGCGGCGACTACATCTCGACCGCGCTCGGGGAGGCGCCGGGGGACGCGCTCGCGTTCCTGACCTTGCAGGGCGGCAAGGGGCTCGCGTCGTCGCTCGGCAACGCGGCCGCGCCGCTGACGATGGCGCTCGGGATGCCGATCGACCAGCTGCTGGGGCTGTTCGAGAACGAGACCGCCCTCTACGTCCGCCCCGGCATCGGGATCCCCGAGATCACCCTCGTCCTCGACCCCTCGGACACCTCAGCAGGCCTCGACACCCTCGACAAGCTCGCGACCAGGATCGCGGCGCTCTCCGGAGGACAGGTCAGCGGGAGCGGCGGCGAAAAGACGATCACGATCGACGGCGTCGCGATCCACTTCGGATCGAAGAACGGCAAGATCGTGATCACCAACGCCGCGAGCGGGGTGTCGCAGTACGGCTCGAGCAGCGGGAAGCTCTCCGACAGCGCCGACTTCAAGGAGGCCCGGGACGCGGCCGGAATGCCGGACTCGAACGGCGGCATGGTCTACATCGACCTCAAGAACGCGATCCCGATGCTCCTGAGCCTCGCTCAACTCTCGGGCTCGCAGCCCCCGCCGGTGGTGACGGAGAACCTGAAGCCCCTGCGCTCGTTCCTCGCCTGGAACGAGGGCTCCGGGGACACGCGCACCTTCAACCTCTTTCTCGAGATCAAGTAGCCTGAATCGCCGAATGGCGGTTCGCGAGTTCCTCTTCACGTCCGAGTCGGTCACCGAGGGTCACCCCGACAAGGTTGCCGATCAGATCTCCGACACGGTGCTCGATGCCGTGCTCACGGACGATCCGAACGGCCGCGTCGCCTGCGAGACCCTGATCACGACCGGCCTCGTGGTGGTCGCCGGCGAGATCACGACCGAGACCTATGTCGACATCCCGTCTCTGGTGCGCGCCAGGATCGCGGAGATCGGCTACACGCACTCGGAGTGGGGCTTCGACGCACACACGTGCGGTGTGGTGGTCGCGATCGACGAGCAGTCGCCGGACATCGCGCTTGGCGTGGAGTCGTCGTACGAGGTCCAGCACAACCCGTCCGGCGACGACCCACTCGACAGAGTCGGCGCGGGCGACCAGGGGATGATGTTCGGCTACGCGAGCAGCGAGACGCCGGAGCTGATGCCGCTCCCGATCATGCTGGCGCACCGGATCTGCAAGCGCCTCGCCGAGGTGCGCAAGGTGGGCGAGCTCCCCTACCTGCGCCCGGACGGCAAGGCGCAGGTCACCGTGCGCTACGAGGTGAACGAGGCCGGGCGCCAGACGCCGGTCGAGATCGAGCGGATCCTCGTCTCCACCCAGCACGCAGACGGGTGCGACGCCGAGTCGCTGATCAAGCCCGACCTGATCGAGCGCGTGCTGCACCCGATCCTCCCGCCCGACCTCTACGACGAGAAGCGCTTCCAGGAGCGCGACTTCGTCTACGTCAACCCGACCGGCAAGTTCGTGATCGGCGGGCCGATGGGCGACACCGGCCTGACGGGGCGCAAGATCATCGTCGACACCTACGGCGGGGCCGCCCGCCACGGGGGCGGCGCCTTCTCCGGGAAGGACCCGACCAAGGTCGACCGCTCGGCGGCCTACGCCGCGCGCTACGTGGCGAAGAACGTGGTTGCGGCCGAGCTCGCCGACCGCTGTGAGGTGAACGTCGCGTACGCGATCGGGGTCGCCCAGCCGGTCTCGATCTCGGTGCGGACGTTCGGGACCGAGCACATCGACGTCTCGCGGATCGAGGAGCTGATCGCAGAGCAGTTCGACCTGCGCCCAGCGGCGATCCTCCGCGACCTCGACCTGCTCCGGCCGATCTACTCGAAAACAGCGGCGTACGGCCACTTCGGCCGGGACGACCACGACTTCACCTGGGAGCGCACGGACAGGGCCGACGCGCTCCGCAAGGCCGCCGGCATCGAGGCCGGCGCGGCCGTCTAGCCCCGGCCGCGCAGCTCAGAGACCGTGACGAGCTCGTAGCCCTCCGCGCGGAGGCACGGGAGCAGGTGCTCCAGCGCCTCGACGGTGGGCGTGCAGTCGTCCCTGGCGCTCGTCGGCGGCGGCGGGTAGCCGTCGTGGAGATCGACGATCCCGCCTGGCCGGAGCCCGTCGAGCACGAGCCGGAAGATCGTGTGCGAGTCGACGCCAGGCCGCCAGTCCTCGGGGTCGACGTTCGCGAAGACCGCTTCGAGCTCGAGCTCGGAGACGATCGCGAGCACGCGCTCGTCGGCGTGAAAGCCGGGCGCCCGGAAGAGCGGGAGCCGCTCGCCGAGCACCTCCTGCGCCGCGTCCACTCCGCCCGAGATCTCCGCCCGGGCCTCGTCGTCGCCGACCTCCGTCAGGCGCGGGTGCGTGAGCGTGTGGCTCCCGAGCTCGTGGCCCTCCGCGGCGATCTGTCTCACGTCGTCCGGCCGTTCACGGACGCGCTGGCCGATGACGAAGAACGTCGCGCGCGCGCCGTGCTCGCGCAGGAGCTCGAGCACGAGCGGCGTCCACTCGGAGGGGCCGTCGTCGAAGGTCAGCGCGGCGCGCTTCAAGCCGCGGGACGAACGAAGAGCCCCGCGGCGGCCTTCTCGGCGATCGTCTTCTCGCCCCCGTTCAGCCGCACGGTCAGCTGCTCGGCCGCCGGCTGCGCCTCGCGCACCTCGATCTCGCTCCCCGGCACGAAGCCCTGGTCGTAGAACCAGTGCAGGAGGTCGCCGTCGTGCTCGGCGAGGCGGACGATCTCGGCGCTCGTGCCGGGGGCGAGATCCGAGAGGGGCGCCAGCTCGCGGTTCTCCGCCTGCTCGAAGTCAGTGTCGACCGGCCAGCCGTGCGGGCAGCGGTCGGGGTGCCCGAGCCGCTCGCTGATGCGGTCGATCATGTCGTCGCTGAAGCTCTCGCCGATCTCGTCGGCGTGGACGTGCGACTCCGCCGGCGTGTAGCCCATGAAGTCCGTCAGCAGCCGCTCCACGATCCGGTGCTTGCGGACGACCTGCTCGGCGCGCTTGCGGCCCGAGGCGGTGAGGATCGCCTCCTTGTGCTCGCCGCGCTCGACGAGGCCCTCGGCCTCGAGCCGCTTCAGCATCTCGCCCGCGGACGCACGCGAGACGCCGAGCATCTCGGCCACGCGGGAGGCGAGCGTCGGCGACCCCTGCGTCTGCGGCTTGTACTCGCCGATCGGGAAGGCGAGGAAGTAGATCGTCTCGAGGTACTCGTCGACGGAGTGGCCCTGCGCCATCGCCGCAACTCTATTCGGGCCTTACCGGCCTCGGCTTCCGTAAGGTAAGCCTTACAAGTGTCGACGACGCACATTCTTCTGCTCGGCGCGCTCGCCGGCCTGACGATCTTCATCGGCCTGCCGATGGGCCGCGTGCAGAACGTCGGGCAGGGTTTCAAGACGTTTCTGGCCGCGACCGCGACGGGCATCCTGCTCTTCCTGTTCTGGGACGTGCTCAAGGAGGCGGTCGAGCCGATCGAGAAGGCGCTCGACGCCTCGCAGTGGGGGCGCGTCTCCTGGCTCTGCGCGCTGGCATTCGCCGGGTTTGCAATCGGGCTGATGAGCCTCGTCTACTACGACGCGTGGATGAAGGCGCGGCGGCGCAAGAGCTTCGTCGGCCCGGGCGCGGCCGCCGCCGGCGAATTCGAGGCGTCGCACTTCACCGGCATGTCGCCCGCGAGCTGGCTAGCGGTGTTCATCGCCACCGGGATCGGGCTGCACAACTTCTCCGAAGGGCTCGCCATCGGCCAGTCGGCCGCCCAGGGGGCGATCGGGCTTGCGTACGTCCTCGTGATCGGGTTCGGGCTGCACAACGCGACCGAGGGCTTCGGGATCGTCGCGCCGCTCTCGGGTGAGCCCGAGCGGCCGAGCTGGCGCTTCCTCGCGCTGCTGGGACTGATCGGGGGCGGACCGACGTTCCTGGGCACTCTCGTCGGCCAGGCCTGGACGTCCACCGCGGTCTCGGTGCTCTTCCTGACGCTCGCCGCGGGCTCGATCCTCTACGTCGTGATGGAGCTCTTGAACGTCTGCCGGCTGTTCAGCTCGAAGCCCGTGACGGCCTGGGGGGTCCTGCTCGGCCTGACCCTCGGCTTCGCCACCGATTTCATTCTCGTCGCGGCCGGCGTCTAGCCTCACCGGTGTGCGGTTCGGGACGGTCGTTCCACTCGTGACCGCGCGCGCGTTGAGCGCGCGCGAGTTCACGTACGAGCTGCCGGACGGCGCGGGCAAGGGTGCCGTCGTCTCGGTTCCGTTCGGCCGCTCGCGGGCACGCGGTGTCGTGGTCGACGTCGTCAGCGCTCCGCCGGCCGGCGTGAAGGCGCTGCCGGTGGAGTCCGTCGTGCACGAGTTGCCGCCGACACTCGTGGATCTGGCGCTCTGGCTCGCGGAGTACTACGGCTCGACGCCGGCCCGCGCGCTCGAGCTGGTCGCGCCGGTCCGCCGGCGCCGCCGCAAGGAGCAGGAGTCTCCCGTGGAGCGGCAGTCGCTGGAGGGCGAGGCCGCTCCGGAGCGGCTGAGCGCCGACCAGGAGGCGGCGCTTGCGCGGATCGCCGGCGCGCTCGACGGCGGCGGGGGACACTTCCTGCTCTACGGGCCGACCGGGAGCGGAAAGACGGAGGTCTACCTGCAGGCCGCCGCGGCGGCGCTCGAGCGGGGGCTGGGGACGATCGTCCTCGTGCCCGAGATCGCGCTCGCGCCGCAGACCGTGGGCCGCTTCCGGGCCCGCTTCGGCGAATCGGTCGCGCTGCTCCACTCGGGCCTGACGGAGGCAGAGCGGCGGGACGAGCGGGAGCGGATCGCGCGCGGCGAGGCCCGGATCGTCGTCGGCGCGCGCTCGGCGATCTTCGCGCCCATGCACGGGCTCGGCCTCGTCTGCGTCGACGAGGAGCACGACGCCTCGTACAAGCAGGAGTCCGATCCCCGCTACGACGCGCGCACCGTCGCGGCCAAGCGGGCCGCCCTCGAAGGCGCCGTAGCCGTGTACGGGAGCGCGACGCCGCGGCCGGAGAGCTGGGAGTCGCTCGAGCGGCTCGAGCTCAGCGAGCGGCTCGGCGGCACGCTGCCGCCGGTCAGGCTCGTCGACCTCCGGCGCGAGGCCGGCTATCCGCTTTCCGCGCCGCTGCTCGCCGAGCTCGGCCGGATCGCCGAGAACGGCGGCAAGGCGATCCTGCTCCTCAACCGACGAGGGATTGCACCCGCTCTGCACTGCCGGGCCTGCGGCGCGACGTTCCGCTGTCCCGACTGCGACGTGGCCCTCGTGCTCCACCGGGACGGGACGCTTCGCTGCCACCACTGCGGCCACTCCGAGCCCGTGCCGTCGGAGTGCCCGGTGTGCCGGTCGGTCGAGCTCGCCCGCATCGGGGCCGGGACGCAACGGCTCGAGCGCGAGCTCGCGGCACAGCTTCCCGAGCTCGAGCTGATCCGGCTCGACGCCGACGCCGTCAAGCGGCCGGAAGAGCTGGCGGGCCTGCTGCGGCGCTTCCGCGAGGCCGACCGCGCCGTCCTGCTCGGGACGCAGATGGTGGCGAAGGGTCATCACTTCGCCGGGGTCGCGCTCGCGGCGGTGGTCGACGCCGACACCGGCCTCGGGCTTCCCGACCTGCGTGCCGAGGAGCGGACGTTCCAGCTCGTGACCCAGCTTGCGGGCAGGAGCGGCCGCGATGCCCCCGGCCGCGTGCTCGTGCAGACGTTCCAGCCCGATGCCAGGCCGCTGGCGCTGGCCGCCCGGCACGACGTGCGGCGCTTTCTCGCGGACGAGCTGAACCGCCGTCGCGAGCTCGGCTACCCGCCGTTCCGGCACCTGGTGCGCATCCTCGCCACGGCGCCCTCGGAGGGCGCGGCCGAGAGGCTGCTCGGAGAGCTGCGCGCGGGGCTCGAGGGCCACGGCGCCGACGTGCTCGGCCCCGCGCCGTTGTTCCGGCTCCGGGGTCGCTACCGCGCTCAGCTCACGGCGAAGACCGGCGAGCCGCGCCGGCTGGCGGCGAGGGCCGCGCAGCTCCTGGCCGCCGCGGCGCCGGCGATGCGGCGTGCCGGGCTGACGGCGGTCGTGGACGTCGATCCGCAGAGTCTCTGAGCCCGTACGGCCCTACTAAGATGACGAACGTGAGCGAGGTGGGCGAGGTCAGGGACGAGAAGCTCGACGCCGAGGCGGAGGCCCGGCGCCTGATCGCGCTCGCCCAGGTGCGCCAGTACCCCGATCCCGTACTGCGGATGAAGGCGCACGACATCGAGGAGCACGACGCCGACCTGATCCGCCTGGCCGAGCGGCTCGAGCAGCTGCTCCTCGACGCGAACGGCCTCGGGCTCGCCGCCACGCAGGTCGGCGTCCTGCGGAGGGTCTTCGTCTTCCACGCCGACCCGGAGGACGACGTGGTCGCGCTCGTCAACCCGCGTCTCGGCGAGACCTCCGACGAGCGCATCAGCGACGACGAGGGGTGCCTCTCGCTCGACAGCGTCGTGATTCCCGTCGAGCGGCACGAGCGCGTCACGGTCGAGGCGACGGACCCGCAGGGGAACGACGTGCGGCTCGAGCTCGAGGGCCTGGCCGCGCGGATCGTGCAGCACGAGATCGACCACCTCGACGGCGTCCTCATCCTGGACCGGACGACGCCGGAGGCCCGCCGGGAGGCGCTCGCAGTCCTGCGCCCGCAGCCCGTCATCGTCCGGTAGGCCTTGAGGCTCGCCGTCGCCGCGACGGCGCCGCTCGGCGCCGATGTGCTCGAGCGGCTGGCGTCGAAGCACGAGATCGCGTACCTGCTGACGCGGCCCGACCGGCCGCAGGGCCGGGGGCGCCGCGTCGCGCCGCCGCCCGCGAAGGAGACGGCGGAGCGCCTCGGCATCGAGGTTCGCCAGCCGGAGAAGATCGACGCGGAGTTCGACCCGGCAGAGGAGACGGTCGTGGTCGCCGCGTACGGGGTGCTGATCCCGGAGCCGGCACTCCAGCGCGCGCTCTGGCTCAACGTGCACCCGTCGCTGCTGCCTCGCTGGCGCGGAGCGGCCCCGATCGAGAGGGCGCTGATGGCCGGCGACCGCGAGACCGGAGTGACGATCATCAGGCTCGAGCCGGAGCTCGACGCCGGACCGATCGCGGCGCAGCTCGCGTTCGCGATCGAGGACGAGGACGACTTCGGCACCGTGGCGGCGAAGGCCGCGGAGGTCGCGATGGAGCTCCTCGACGACGTGCTGCCCGACCCGAGCTTCTCGCCGCAGCCGGCGGAGGGTGTGACCTACGCGGAGAAGATCGGCCTCGCCGACCGCGAGCTCGACCTGAGCCGGCCGCCGCAGGAGCTCCTCGACCGGATCCGGGCGCTTTCGCCGCACATCGGCGCGCGCGCCGAGCTCCATGGGCGGCCGGTGACGATCTGGAAGGCCCGCGTCGACAACGACGCGCTGCTGCCGGTCGAGGTCCAGCCGGACGGCCGGCGGCGGATGAGCTACGACGAGTTCCTCCGCGGGCTGCGATGACGTCGCTTGCGATGTCAACTGTAGGCGGGGCGGGCTCTGCCCGTCCCGCCGCCTGAAATGACCGGTCGACACGCAGTGCGCCAGCGAGTTCGACCATGAGCATCTCTCCCGCCCGGCGCGCGGCGTTCGACACCGTGGTCCGCGTCTTCGAGGACAGCGCGTACGCCGACCGCGCCTTCCCCTCGGCGGCGGCGCTCCTCGATCAGCGGGACCGCGCGCTCGCCCAGCGGCTCGCGTTCGGGACGATCCAGCGGGTCCGGACGCTCGACCACGGGATCGAGGCGCTGGGCCGCCGTCCGGTTGGGAAGCTCGACCCGCCGGTGCGCGCGGCTCTGCGCCTCGGCGCCTACCAGCTCGCCTATTCGGAGGTCGCCGTCCACGCCGCCGTCAACGAGTCGGTGGAGCTCGTGCGCGCCGCGGGCCTCGAGCGCGCGGTGTCGTTCGCGAACGCGGTCATGCGCCGTCTCGCACTCGGCCTGCGCGACCTCGTCGAAGCGCTTCCGGCCGGGACTCCGGCCCAGGCCGCGCTGAAGCACTCGTACCCGAACTGGGTCGCCGAGCTGTGGTGGCGGGAGCTCGGGCAGGCCGAGGCGCTCGAGCTGCTCGAGGCGCAGAACGAGCCGCCGGAGACGGTCGTCCGCCGCAATCCGCGCGTGGAGGGGCACGTCGACGGCGTCCCGGATCCCGATCTCCCGGACGCGCTCCGCGTCGAGCGGGTGGACGAAGAGGCGCTCCGGGCGGGTCTGATCTGGCCGCAGAGCCGCGGGTCTCAGCTGGCCGGGCTCTGCGTCGCGAGCAGCGAAGGAGAGCGCGTGCTCGACCTCTGCGCCGCGCCCGGCGGCAAGGCGACCCAGCTCGCGGGTGAGGTGACGGCGGTCGAGAAGCATCCCGGCCGCGCCCGCGAGCTCGAGGAGAACTGCGCGCGGCTGGGCGCCTCGAACGTCCGCGTCGTGAACGCCGATGCGCTCGAGCTTCCCGACGACCTCCGGGACTTCGACCGCGTGCTCGTCGACGCGCCCTGCTCGGGGCTCGGCGTGCTCGCATCGCGGCCGGACCTGCGCTGGCGGGCCCGGCCTCTGCCGGAGCTGCAGCGCGCGCTGCTCGGCGTCGCAGCGGATCGTGTCCGGCCGGGCGGGACGATTGTCTACGCCGTCTGCACGATCAACGCCGAGGAAAACGAGGCCGTGGTCGACGCGAGCGGCCTCGAGGTCGAGTCGCTCCAGGGCGAATGGCCGCAGTTCGCGGATCCCCGCCGCCCGGAGTTCCTGCTGACCCTGCCTTCGCGCGACCGGACCTCCGGCTTCTTCATCGCGCGCTTACGCGCTTAGGATCAGGAGCGTGAGCTGGTCCGAGTGGATCCGCGGCATCGAGGTCGAGCCTTCGCTGTACGCATCGGATTTCTCTCGCCTCGGCGAGGAGGTCGAGGGGCTCCTGGACGCGGGGACGCGGATCTTCCACTTCGACGTCGGGGACGGGCACTTCATCCCGCCGATCACGATGGGCCCGATCGTGCTCCAGCGGATTGCGCCCCTCGTGCACGCAAGCGGCGGCGCTCTCGACTGTCACCTGATGGTCGAGTCCCCCGAACGGCACATCGCACAGTTCGCCGATGCCGGCGCGGACAGCGTCACGGTGCATGTCGAGACGTGTCCGGATCTCCCCGCCGTCGTCTCCCTGGCGCGTGAGTGCGGTCTCCAGGCCGGATTGGCCCTGAATCCCGATACGAGCGTCGAGCAGGGAGCAACCGCGGCGCTGAAGGCGGAGGTCGACCTGGTGCTCTGCATGAGCGTGCACCCCGGCTACTCGGGGCAGAAGTTCATTCCGGAGGCGGTCGCTCGGGTGCGCGCGTTGCGAGAGCTGCTGCCGGAGTCGATGCAGATCCAGGTGGACGGCGGCGTCGGTCTGGAGAACATCGCAGAGCTGCGGGAGTCCGGGGCGACACTGTTCATCGCCGGGGCCGCGATCTTCGGCCACGACGATCGGGCGTCGGCGTATCGTGGGCTCGTGGAGCAGGCGACGCTGCGGGCATGAGCCTGGAGCGGGCACTGGAGCTCGCGGAGCGGGGGCGCGGCCGGGTCGACCGGACGCACCCGCTCGTCGGCGCGGTGGTCGTTCACGACGGGGAGGTCGTGGGCGAGGGCTGGTACGACGGCTCGGGGACTCCGCACGCGGAGGTGGCGGCTCTTGTCGCAGCAGGCGAGTTTGCGCGCGGAGCGACGCTCTACGTGACGCTCGAGCCATGTGCGCACCACGGGGCGACGCCTCCCTGCGCGGATGCGGTCGTGGCGGCCGGGATCGCGCGGGTCGTCGCGGGCACCGGCGACCCGAACCCGAAGGTCGACGGAAAGGGCTTCGAGCGGCTGCGCGCGGCGGGGGTCGAGGTCGAGGTGCTCGACTCGTGGGAGGCGCGGCTCCAGAACGAGGCGTGGCGGGTATGGATCTCCCGCGGCCGGCCGTTCGTGACCTACAAGGTCGCGATGACGCTGGACGGGCGGGTGACGGTGCCCGGCTCGCGCTGGGTCACCGGCGAGGCGAGCCGGCGGCACGTGCACGAGCTGCGCGCAGCTTCGGACGCGGTCGGGGTGGGGACGGGAACCGTCCGGACCGACGATCCGGCGCTGACGGCCCGCGGCGTGGGGGCGACGCGGCAGCCCAGGCGCCTGGCATTCGGTCGGCGGCCGTTGCCTGAGGGATCGGAGCTCGAGCTCCGCTCGGGGCCGCTGGAGGGGGAGCTTGCGGCACTCGCCGACGAGGGCGTGCAGACGCTGCTCCTGGAGGGCGGGCCGACGCTGGCGGCGTCGTTCCTCTCCGGGGGCCTCGTCGACAAGCTGCTTGTCTTCATTGCGCCCCGGCTCTCCGGCGAGGGTCCGGGCCCGGTAGCGGCGCTGCCCGATCCGCTCGAGCTCCAGCACCTGACCTGCGAGACGGTCGGCGAGGACGTCCTCCTGACCGCGTATCTCCGCGAGCCCTGAGCTCTCGCGGGTCGAGCTCTCTGCCCGCTGCCTAGAAGTGGTCGGAGTGCCGGTCTCGCTGCTGCGTCGGCGCTCTCCCGCGCACCATCTGCGAGAACGGGTTGTGCTCGTCGCGAAGCTGGTCGATCTTCGCGCGCTCGTCGTCGCTCAGGTGCGCGTACTGCTCGAGGGTGCGATCGTGACGCCGCTGCTGCCAGCGCCGATACCACTCGCCAAGCCTCATGCAGGAAGTGTGGCAGTACCGACCAACCCGACGCCAGACGCTCGGGCCCACCTGGTCTTAGTACGGTTCGCCCGGCCTCCTCCCCGAGGCGAGCGTATCCGGGAACGGCGCGCGTGTCTGAGACGGATTCGTGTCAAAAGCGTGACAAGTCGCGCAGGCGCCGCCGCCCGGCGGTCGGGGTAGCCTTGGCCCATGTTCACCGGGATCGTGCGTGAGCGAGGGCGCGTCGTCGCAGCGGAGCGCAACGGCGACGTCGGGGCGCTCCGGCTCCGGATCGCAGCCCCGCTGACGGCCGGACAGGCGAGCGTGGGCGACTCGGTCTCGGTTGCCGGCTGCTGCCTGACGACGATCGCGGCAGGCGAGGGCGAGCTCGTCTTCCAGGCGGTGCCCGAGTCGCTGGCGCGCACCACGCTCGGCGAGCTCGCGGAAGGCGCAGAGGTCAACGTGGAGCCTGCCCTCCGGGCGGGAGAGCCTCTCGGCGGCCACTACGTCCAGGGCCACGTCGACGGCATCGGCCGGGTCCGCTCGATGGAGCCCGATGGAGACGGCTCGCGAATCTGGCTCGACCTGCCGGTGGAGCTCCTGCGCTACTGCGTCGAGAAGGGCTCGATCACGGTCGACGGTGTCTCGCTCACGATCGCCGCCCTCGACGACGACGGCGTCGCGATCGCCCTTGTCCCGCACACGCTGCGCGAGACGACCCTCGCCGCCCTCCGACCGGCCGATGCAGTCAACATCGAGGTCGACGTGCTCGCCAAGTACGTGGAGCGGCTGACCCTCCGCTGAGGGGTACGATCCGACGGGGATGGACACCGCCACGCGATCCACCGCCTTCGCCTCGATCGAGGAGGCGATCGAGGACATCCGCCAGGGCAAGTTCGTGGTCGTGGTCGACGCCACCGACCGCGAGAACGAGGGTGACCTGACGATCGCCGCCCAGTTCGCCACGCCCGAGGCGATCAATTTCATGGCGATGCACGGCCGCGGCCTGATCTGCCTCTGCCTGACCGAGGAGCGCTGCGAGGAGCTGCAGCTCCGGCCGATGACCGAGCACAACGAGACCCCGTACGGGACAGCCTTCACGATCTCGATCGAGGCCCGGGAAGGCGTCAGCACCGGCATCTCCGCGTCAGACCGCTCGCGGACGATCCAGGTCGCGATCGATCCGAGCCGCGGGCCGCAGGATCTCGTCCAACCCGGTCACGTGTTCCCTCTGCGCGCTCGCGGGGGCGGCGTGTTGCGGCGCGCCGGCCAGACGGAGGCCGCCGTCGATCTCGCGAGGCTCGCGGGGCTCAACCCGGCGGGCGTCGTCTGCGAGGTGATGAACGACGACGGCACGATGGCACGCGTGCCCGACCTGATTCCGTACTGCGAGCGGCACGGGCTGACGATGATCACCGTCGCCGACCTGATCGAGTACCGGCGGCGGACGGAGAAGCTGGTCGAGCGCAGCACCGCTGTGCGGCTGCCGACCGCCTACGGCGACTTCATCGCGATCGCCTTCCGGGAGAGGCTGACCGGCAAGCACCACCTCGCGCTCGTGAAAGGTGACGTGGACGGGATCCAGAACGTGCTCGTCCGGGTCCACTCGGAGTGCCTCACGGGCGACGTGTTCCACTCGCTGCGCTGCGACTGCGGCGAGCAGCTCGACCAGGCCCTGCAGCAGATCGCGTCGGAGGACCGCGGCGTGCTCTTGTACATGGCTCAGGAAGGACGCGGAATCGGGCTTCTCAACAAGCTGAAGGCCTACGAGCTGCAGGAGGGCGGGCTGGACACCGTCGAGGCCAATCTCGAGCTTGGCTTTCCGGCCGACGCACGCGAGTGGGGGATCGGGAACCAGATCCTGGCCGACCTCGGGCTCTCGACGATCCGGATCCTGACCAACAATCCGAAGAAGATCAGCGGGCTCGAAGGTTATGGTCTATCCGTGGTGGAGCAGGTTCCGATCGAGACGCCCCCGCACGCGGAGAACAGGCGCTACCTCGCGACCAAGCGCGCGAAGCTCGGTCACCGCCTGCACCATCAGGACCTGCGCTTCGAGCCGGAGACCGACGCGTGAGCGAGGGAGTCGAGGAGCCTCGCCTCCGCCTCGGCGCGGAGGCCGACGAAAGGTCGCCCGAGGAGCCCGTCGGGCTGGAGGCGGAGCGCCACGACGAGCTTCTCCCCTGGCCTGATCCCGACGCGCCGGCGGAGGTCGTGGAGCCGCGGCCGCTCGAGGAGGACGAGGAGCCGCCTGCCGCGCAGGAGCTGCCGGAAGAGGAGGAGGAGGAGCTTCCGGCCGAGGAGGACGAGCTCCCCAGGATCCGACCGCCGGACCACGCTGCGGGCGAGCTCAAGGTTCCCGAGGGCTACGGTGTCATCCAGGGCGAGCCGAGCGGCACCAAGCGGTCGGTGGGCATCGTGGTCGGGCGCTTCAACGGTGGCCTCACCGGAGAGCTCCTCACCCGCGCGCTCGACGAGCTCGAGCGGCACGGCGTCGGCCGTGAGGCGGTCACCGTCGTTCCGGTTCCGGGGGCCTTCGAGCTCCCGCTCGCCGCGATGGCGCTCGCGAAGACGCGCCGCTACTCGTGCATCGTCGCGCTCGGGGCGATCATCCGCGGCGAGACGCCGCATTTCGACTACATCGCAGGCGAGGCCGCGAGCGGGCTGCAGCTGGCCGGGCTCGAGACGGGCATTCCCGTCGCGTTCGGCGTCCTGACCTGCGACAACGAGGAGCAGGCGCGCGAGCGCCTGGACAAGGGCGCCGAGGCCGTGCGCACGGCGCTCGAGATGGCGGACGTCTTCGCCCAGCTGCGGGCGGCCGCGGGCGCCGCGCCTGCGTAGACGCTCGCTCAGCTACACTCCGCCGCCGTGTCCAAGGTCTGCGCAATCTGCGGGAAAAAGCCCTCGTTCGGCCACAACCGGAGCCATTCGATGGTGGCGACGAAGCGGCGTTTCGACCCGAACCTCCAGCGCGTCCGTCTCGTGCTCGACGGCAAGGCGACGCGCGCGTATGTCTGCACGCGCTGCCTGAAGAGCGGGCGGGTCGAGAAGGCCGTCTGACCGCCGCGGCGACCGGGACGCGACGCCAAGTTCCCGGACTCCTGTTCAAGGCACACCCGACCTCCTCCCCGCTGCGAGCCTATCGAGGGCGAGCGCACGCGTGTTCGACGCGACCGTGACAGGGGCGTGACGATCGATCCACAGGCTCCCGGGCGGCGGGCTGACGCAACCCGGCCGGCTCGCGGAGGCGTCTAAGGGGGGTGGAGGAGACGGAAAGCGCTCTCGCCGTGCCGTCGCCGCTCGGGCGGATCACGATCTCGCCGGACGCGGTGGCCCAGATCGTCGGGCGGACGGCCGCCGAGTGCTACGGGGTGGTGGGCATGTCTCCACGGGCTCCCGGCGCCGCGCGCGAGCGGGTGACACGGCTCCTTCCGCGCGGACGTGCGCGGCGCGGAATCGTCGTCCGCAACCAGGACGGCGCGGCTGCGATCGAGCTCTACGTCGTCGTCGAGTACGGGCTGAACCTCGCCGAGGTCGCCGCCACCGTCCGCTCGCGAGTCGCCTACGAGGTCGAGCGCCTGACCGGCCTGCCGGTCGCGTCCGTGGACGTGCATATCCACGCGGTGAAGCGCTCGGCGTGAGCGAGCTCGAAACGCTCAGCGAGCTGGTGCGCGCGGCCGGCGCCTCGGTCGAGCGCAGCCGGCAGCGCATCGACGACCTCAACGTCTACCCGGTGCCCGACGGTGACACCGGTACGAACCTCGCGCTCACGGTCCAGGGCATCGCCGAAGCTCTCGAGGCCTCGGACACGACAGACCGCGCGCAACTGGCACACGAAGTCACCCGCGCGGCGCTGATGAGCGCGCGCGGCAACTCGGGGGTGATCCTGTCGCAGATCGTCCGCGGCGCCGCCGAGGAGCTCGGCCGGCCTGGGCCCGTCGACGCCGCGGCGATCGCACGGGCGCTCCGGGCCGGAAGCGACGAGGCGTACCGTGCCGTCCGCAAGCCCGTCGAGGGGACGATGCTGACGGTCATCCGCTCCCTCGCCGAGGAGGCGGAGGCTCGCGCCACCCCCGACCTCGACCCCGCCGAGCTGCTCGCGGCTCTCGTGCGGCGCGGCGAGGAGGCCGTCGCGCAGACCGAGGAGCAGCTCGACGTCCTCCGCCGGGCGGGCGTGGTCGACGCGGGCGGCGCCGGTCTCCTGGAGCTCGTGCGCGGTCTCGCGGCCGCGGTCGCCGGAGAGGAGCTCTCGCAAACCCCGCCCGCCCCGCACCTGCCGATCGAGGCCGTGCATCAGGAGCTGTCGCAGTTCCGCTACTGCACGAGCTTCGTGATCGAGGGTGCCGATCTCGACGCGACGACCCTGGAGCGCGAGCTCGAGCGGCTCGGCGACTCGCTGCTCGTCGTCGGCGACCCCGGCGCGCTCAGGGTGCACGTCCACACCGACGACCCCGGGGCCGCGCTCTCGCTCGGTACCGCCGCCGGTGTGATCGAAGCGGTTGAGATCGCCGACATGCACGTCCAGACCGAGCAGCGGGAGGAGCGGCTGCTCGAGGCGGTCGCCGACCCGGAGGCGATCAGCGCGGTCGTGGCGGTCGTAGCCGGGGAGGGAAACCGGCGGCTGTTCGAGAGCCTCGGCGCGGCACGAATCGTCGAGGGCGGCCAGACGATGAACCCGCCTACTGCCGACCTGCTCGCGGCTGTGGAGGGGACGGGGGCAGAGGAGATCGTGCTCCTGCCGAACAACGCCAACGTCGTCATGGCCGCCGAGCAGGCCGCACGCCTGGCGGGCAGGCCCGTCCACGTGGTGCCGACGCGCTCCCTCCAGGCCGGTCTCGCGGCGCTCGTCGCGTTCAACGCCGAGCGCTCCGCCGAGGACAACGCGGCCGAGATGCGTGCCGCGCTCGACGGGCTCGTCACCGGCGAGGTGACGATCGCCTCGCGCAGCGCGGCGGTCGACGGGATCTCCGCAGGCGAAGGGGAGTTCCTCGGCCTCCTGGACGAGAAGGCAATCGCCGCGGGCCCCGGCTTCGTGGAGGTGGCGGGAGCGGTCGCCGAGGGCCTGCTCGCCGAGCCTCGCGACCTGCTCACGCTGCTCACCGGCGAGGGCGCACCGCCCCTGGACGGCCTTCTGGACAAGCTCGCCGAGCGCCATCCCGAGCTGGAGATCGACGTCCACGAAGGCGGTCAGCCGCACTACCCGCTTCTCCTTTCTGCCGAGTAGAGTCGGCGCGTGAGCACGCCGATCCAGGTCGTCCTCGTCGAGGACAACGAGGTCTTTCGCGATGCGCTCGAGCTCCTGCTCGGACTGCAGGAGGACATGTCCGTCGTCGCCTCCGTTGCCGACGGCGCGGACGCTGCCGGGGTCGTGGCCGAGCTGCGGCCGGACGTCGTCCTGATGGACTATCGGCTGCCGGGCCTCGACGGGGTCCAGGCCACAGTCGCCGTCCTCGCGGCGTGCCCGGAGACCTCGGTTGTCTGCCTGACCGCCTCGGCGAGCATGCGCGAGCGGGACGCCCTCCTCGAGGCGGGGGCGGTCGGCTTCCTGCGCAAGGACGACGGGCTCGACGCGATCGTCGCGGCGATTCGCGAGGCCTCGCGGCCGGCGGCTGCCTAGTGAGGCTGACGGCCGAGAACGCGGCGATCGTCGTCGACTCGACCGCCGACTTCCCCGAGGCTCCCGAGCGGTTCCAGAACTGGCGGATCGTGCCGCTCTACGTCCGCTTCGGCGACGAGAGCTTCCGCGACTACGTCGAGCTCGCGCCTGACGCGTTCTACGCCCGGCTGCGGGAGGCCGAGCAGACGCCGACGACCTCCCAGCCGACCCCGGGCGACTTCCTGGCGGCGTACGAGGAGCTCTCCGGCTACGAGCGGATTCTCTCGCTCCACATCGCGGGCAAGCTCTCGGGCACGATCGAGAGCGCGCGCACGGCGGCCGGCCTGCTGGGCGACGACCGCGTCCGCACGATCGACACCGAGAGCGCCTCCGCCGCGACCGCGATGCTCGGGCTCGCGATCCAGCGCCGCCTCGAGCGCGGCACGACCGACGAGGAGGTGGACGCGCTCGTCGAGCGCTTCCGCGCCGAGGCGGGCCTCCTCTTCACCGTGGACACGTTCGAGTACCTGGCCCGGGGTGGCCGGATCGGCCGCGCCCGCGCGTGGGCAGGCGAGCTGCTCAACATCAAGCCGATCCTCACGATCAAGGAGGGCGAGGTCGTGCCGGTCAAGCGTGTGCGCGGGAACAAGAAGGCGTTCCTCGAGTTCGCGTCGGCCTTCGAGAGCGGCACGAACGACTCCGAGACGCTGCGGGTCGGCATCGCCCACGCGGAGGCGCCGGAGCGGGCCGAGGCGCTGGCAGAGATGGTGCGGCACACGCGACCGGCTGCCGACCTCGAGCTCGTGACGACGCTCGGTCCCGTCGTGGGCGCCCACGCCGGCCCCGGGACGATCGGTTTCTTCTGGTTCGACGACGGCTAGGCGGCGATTGCATGCGTCTGCTCCAGGGCGGCAGTTAGCTCGGTGCGCAGCCGGCCGACCTCGGCGGGGCGGTTGATCGCAAGCGCAGCGACGGTCGTTCCTGCTTCGTCCCGGTAGCGCGCGACGAGCGAGCCCGGGCCCCCATCGATCTCGACCTTCGCCCACTCCTCGGCGTGGCCGACGTACTGAAGCCGGAGGCCGAACTGATCCGACCAGAAGTACGGCAGGGCAGCATGCGGCCGCTCGTCGCCCAGGATCGCGTGCGCGACCGCAGCGCCCTGTCCGGCGGCGCTGGTCCAGTGCTCGACGCGCAGTCGCCGCCGGAGGAGGGGGTGCCAGGCGGCTGCGACGTCGCCGGCGGCGAAGATCCGAGGGACCCCTGTCCGGCCACAGGCGTCGGTGGGGATTCCGTTCTTGTCCGCCGCGGCGAGGCCAGCGGCTTCCGGCTGGACGCCCACGGCGAGGACGACAGCCTCGGCCGGCACCGTTGTCCCGTCCGCGAGCACGAGTGCCCGCGGTCGGCCGCCGGAGCTCCGCTCGAGGCGCTCGACGCCCACACCCAGGCGCAGGTCGACATCGGCGTCGGCATACCGTGCAGCGAGCGTGGCGCCGACCTCGGGGCCGAGCACCCGCTCGAGAGGCGTGGCTGTCACGTCGACGAGCACGACCGAGGCGCCGAGCGCCGAAGCGGTCGATGCGACCTCCGTCCCCACGAAGCCGGCGCCGACGACGGCGACCCGCGCCCCGTGGTGGAGGTCGCGTCGCAGCGCAGCCGCATCGTCGAGCGTCCGGAGGGTGTGGACGCCTGGGCCGTCCCAGCCGGGAAGAACGCGCGGGCTCGCGCCGGTCGCGAGCACGAGTGCGTCCCAGCGAAGCTCGTGGCCGGCATCCGTGCGCACGACTCGCGAGACGGGATCGACGGCCGTCACCCGTCGACCGAGCAGCAGCTCGATGCCCTTCTCTTCCCAGAACGAGCGCGGGCGCAGCTCCAGCGACGCGGCGTCGCGCACGCCCGCCAGGTGCTCCTTCGAGAGGGCCGGGCGCTCATACGGGGGAACAGGCTCGGCGCCGACCAGGAGAAGCTCGCCCTCGAAACCGAGAGCGCGCAATGTCTCCGCGGAGCGGGCGCCGGCGAGGCCGGCCCCGACGACGACGACTCGCTCCGGCGAGGTCACGCGGCCTCCTCGACCGCCTCGACGGTGATCGCGCCCATCGGGCAGGTTCCGGCTGCCTCTATGACCTCGGGGTCGTCGGTCTCGCCGACGAGGACCGTCGCGATGCCGTCCGCGCCGACCTCGAATGCCTGCGGAGCGAGCTCCGCGCAGGAGCCGAAGCCGCTGCAGAGCGAACGGTCGATGTGGATGCGGTAGGTGCTCATCTCGGTGTACCTCCTGTGGATGTCTCTGTTGCGGGGATCGAAGAAGCGCGAGGAGCGCGGGCGGTCGCGGCCCGGGCGGGAGCGGCGGTGAGGACGCGCCACGCGGTGCCGGCGGCGACTCCGCCGACCGCGCCGGTGTAGAGCCAGATCGCCCAGGGGTGGGTCGAGTCGGTGCCGGCGGCGAGGCCGTGAACGGTCGCGGCGGCGAAGATCGCGTACGTCGCCCAGTGCAGCCGCCGCCAGTTCCGCGCGCCGATCCAGCGACGCAGCGCGAACGAGACGTAGACGAGCACCATCAGCTCCGCGGCCAGGACTCCGAACGCGGTCCAGAGTGGTCGGTAGGGCGCGAGGCCCGGCACGAGAAGCGCCGCGGGCGTGATCTTCACGGTGGAGTCGAGCACGAGCGCGACGCCGTGGAGCCCGAGCGCGCCCAGACCGAGCAGCGCCAGGAAGCGGTGCAGGTCGACCACGGTCGGCTGCCGCACGGCCTTGCCGAGCGGCTTCGACTTCACGACGAGGCCCGCGAGCACGGACATGGTCAGCAACGCGTATGCCGTGAACCCGGCAGCACGGGCGAGGATCCAGAACGTCGGGTCCTTCACGCGATGCCTCCCGCCATCACCGTGCGACCGTCGGCCGTGACCAGGATGCACGGCACGCGCAATTCCTCGGCTTCGGCCGCGCCTTCCTTCTCGCCGGCGAGGAACAACGCCTTCGCGAGCACTTCGGCCTCGACGGCGGTCGACGCGACAACGGTCACGCGCAGCAGGTCGGTCGCGCCGGGGCGGCCGGTGGCCGGGTCGATCACGTGGTGCCGTTCCTCGCCGTCGCGGCGCCAGCGGCGTCGGTCCCGGCCGGACGTCGCGAGCGCGCCGTCCTCGAGGGCCAGCGCGATCGTCCCGTCGCTCGTCTCCACGCCGATGCGCCAGCCGAGCGCGTCCGGGCGCCCGACGGCGGCGATGTCGCCGCCCGCGTCGACGAGTGCCGGGCCGGCCTCGGAGAGGATCGTCGCGGCGCGGTCGACCGCGTAGCCCTTGCCGATCCCGCCGAGATCGATGTGGACGCCCTGCTCGAGCGCGATCGTCCCGTGGGCGCGGTCGACGGTCACGGCGCCTCCGCAGCGACCGGCGGGAGGTGCCGAAGGGCCGTCGGGCGCGACCTCGGCGAAGGTGCGGTCGTAACCGGCCGCGACCAGCGCGTCGTGGACGGTCGGGTCGAATCGACCCGCTGTCCGCTCCCGCGCCTCCAGGGCGAGCTCGACGACCGTCAGCAGATCCTCGCCCGCATGGATCCGGCCCAGTCGGTTCAGCGCCGAGAGCTCGGAGTCGGCACGGAAGCGCGAGAGCAGCGCCTCGAGCCGCTCGAACTCCCGCTCGGCGCCCTCGAGCACGGCCTCCGCAAGCGAGCCTCGCTCTGCGACGAGGAAGAGCTCGACGTCCGTGCCCATCGCGCGGAAGCTGCGACGGAGGATCATGACGTCCTCGTGATCGTCACCGGCGGAAGCGTCACGACGCGCACCGAGGGCGCGGCCGAAGACGACCCGGCGTACGAGGGTGAGGAGTACGAGGACGTCGCGCTCACCGCGGCCGCCGCGGCGCGGGCCGACGCAAGCGCCTGCTGGTGCCGCCGCAGGGCCGACGCGATCTCTCGCTTGCGCGCGGCGAGCTGGACGCGGTAGACGCGCCAGCGCCGGTCGACGACTCGTCGGACGGCGATCGCGTCGTGGCGGAGCCGCTGCTCCCGCGTGGCCAGCGCGGCCCAGCGCGGATCCGCCTTGGCGCTCGTGTGGCTCGCCCAGGGACGAGCTGCGATCGCCGCCCAGGTCAGGAAGAAGACGAGGAGGGCAGCCGCCAAGGCATAGAGGCGAACGACGTGGTTAGTCATCGCCGCCGCCTTCGTGCTCGTGCTCGCCCTGGTCGTCGCCGTGCGACCGGTGTTTGACGACGACGATGGGAGCAGGCCTGACGTAACGGACGCGTGGGGCCGTAGCCGAGGCCGGAGTAGATATCGGCGCGGCCGGCTGCGGAGCCGGAGGAGCCACGACGGGGGCGAACTTCGGAACCCTCGGGAGCTTCGGCGGCTGCTTCGCCAAGACGCGCCTGAGTGCGGCCTGCTGGCGGTCGAGCAGCTCCGTCCGAGTGCGGAGCGCGCCGGCCTGGGTCTTCGAGGCGCTCGCTGTGGCCGACGACTGCCCGAGGTGGGCGGTCTGAACGGCAGCGAGCGCTCCGGCGCCGGCGGCGAAGCCGAGGAAGAGCGAGAGAATCACTGCGTGTGTGCGGGCCATGGGGGTCCTCCTTGGGGATCGATCCCACGGTATGAGCCGACGGGTTAAGCGCGGGCTAGGGCCGCACCAAGGTTCGGCACATCGCGGTTCGGATCCGGTGCGATCGAGAAGGTGGGGGTCCGGACCGCAGGAGTGTTGCCGGTCGAAAAACTTGCGCCGGCTCGCGCCAATCACCCGAAAGCGGGACGGCCGCAGCGTCGGCGACGGCTCCTATACTCGACGGCTCTGGCAGCGCCGCGATCACCGAGCCTCCCGGTGGGCTTTGCCGGCCTGGACCGGCCCGGCGAGTGGCCGCCGCTTCGCTCGACCTCTCGGCCGGAGGCGCTCGACCGCTCGCTCGAGAACCTCGCGGGCGTCGGGCCCGCGCTGATGAAGAAGCTCGCCAAGCTCGGCCTGCGCAGCGTCGGCGACCTGCTGCTGTACGCGCCGCACCGCTACGAGACGGCTGTTCCGGAGCGGGCGATCGCCGATCTCCTGGCCGGCGAGGAGGCGACGATTGCCGGCGAGATCCGGCGCGTGTCGGTACGCCGGCCGCGGCGGAATCTGGCGATCGTTCAGGCGCGGGTCGCGGACGCGAGCGACGAGATCACGGCGGTGTGGTTCAACCAGGCCTGGCTGGCGGAGCGGCTGCAGCCCGGCACGCGCGTGCGCCTGCGCGGCCAGCTGAAGCGGAACGGCTTCCAGGTGCGCTCGTACGACCTGAACGGCGTCTCCGCGACGGCCGACTTCGCGCCGGTCTACCCGGCGAGCGAGGAGGTGACGCCCAAGCGGCTCCGTGCGCTCGTCGAGCTCGTTCTGCCGCACGCGCGCGACGTGCCGGACCCGCTCCCGGCCGAGCTGAAGGTCCGCGAGGGGCTGCCGCTGCGCGCCGACGCGCTCGTCGCGCTGCACCGTCCGGGCTCGCTGGAGGAGGGCGAGGCGGGCCGGAAGCGGCTCGCGTTCGACGAGCTGCTCGTGCTCCAGGTCGGCCTGGCGCGCGCGCGGGCGGGCCGCGAGGCGGAGGTCGCGCCCGCGCTGGGCGCCCCCGGCGAGATCGTCGCAAGCTACCGCGGCCTGCTCCCGTTCGAGCTGACGCCCGACCAGGAGCACGCGATCGCCGAGATCGACCGCGACCTCGCGCGGGAGGTGCCGATGCAGCGGCTCCTGCAGGGCGACGTGGGCGCGGGCAAGACCGTCGTCGCGCTCTATGCGCTGCTACGGGCTGTCGAGGCCGGGCTCCGGGGCGCGCTGATGGCGCCGACGGAGACGCTCGCCGAGCAGCACTTCCTGACGGTCGAGCCGCTCTGCGCCGAGCTCGGCGTCCCGGTCGCGCTCCTCACGCGCTCGGTCAAGTCCGACGTCGAGGAGGCGCGGATCGTCGTCGGCACGCATGCGCTGATCCAGGAGGGCGTGGAGCTGCGAGACCTCGCGGTCGCGGTCGTCGACGAGCAGCACCGCTTCGGAGTCGAGCAGCGCCGCGCGCTCGTCGAGGGGCGCACGCCACACGTCCTCCACATGACCGCGACGCCGATTCCGCGGACGCTCGCGCTGACGCTCTACGGCGACCTGCAGGTGACCGAGATCGCGAAGCCGCCTGCGGAGCGGAAGCCGATCGTGACCTCGTGGGTGACGGCCGAGCGGTCGTCAGCGGCGTACACGCGGCTCTGTAAGCACCTCGACGCCGGGCGCCAGGCCTACGTCGTCTGCCCGCTGATCGAGGAGTCCGAGACCTCGCAGGCGAGAGCGGCCGAGGCCGAGGCCGAGCGGCTCCAGCGCGCCGAGCTGCGCCGCTATCGCGTCGGGCTTCTCCACGGTCGCCTGCGACCGGTCGAGCGGCGCGAGCTGATGGCCCGCTTCAATGCGCGCGAGCTGGACGTGCTCGTCGCGACGACGGTGATCGAGGTCGGCGTCGACGTCCCGAACGCGACGATCATGATCGTCCAGGAGGCCGACCGCTTCGGCCTCGCGCAGCTGCACCAGCTCCGTGGGCGGGTCGGGCGCGGGGCCGAGCAGTCGTACTGCCTGTTGATCTCGCGGCCGCGCGAGGAGCTGACCGACAACGCGCAGGAGCGTCTGCAGGCGCTGGTCGACTCGACGGACGGCTTCGAGCTGGCGGAGCGGGACCTGGAGCTGCGCGGCGAGGGCCAGCTCCTCGGCACGCGCCAGTCGGGGCTCTCCGACCTCCGCTTCGTCCACTGGCGAGCCGACCGCCCGCTGCTGGAGCGGGCGAGGGCGGCGGCGGAAGACCTGGTCGACTACGAGGGCCCGCTGACCGACGAGGTCGAGCGCGTCTTCGGCGAGCGCGAGCTGGCCGCGTAGGTTGAGCCGTCCGAAAGGGACACGACCCGGGGTCTGTCCCCGGGACACGGCCGAAACGGCCTAGGGTCAGGCCATGCGGATCATCGCCGGCTCACGCAAGGGCACGCGCATCTTCGCGCCCAGGGGAACGGAAACGCGCCCCACCGGCGACCGCGTTCGCGAGGCCGCGTTCAACCTCATCGGCCCCGGCCGCGTCGAGGGGGCGAGCGTCCTCGATCTGTTCGCCGGGTCGGGCGCGATGGGGCTCGAGGCGCTCTCGCGCGGCGCCGTCCGCGCCACCTTCGTCGAGGCCGACCGCGCCGCCTGCCAGGCGATCAACCGCAACCTCGACAAGCTCGAGCTCGAGGGCGCGACCGTCCTCCGCCAGGACGCGCTCACGGCCCTGCGCGCCGATGCCCGCACGGGCACCAGCTACGATCTCGTGCTGGTCGACCCCCCGTACCGGAGGTTTTCTTCCCTGCAAAACGACCTGATTCAGCTGCTGCCCGAGATCCTCGCGCCGAGCGGGCTTCTCCTCGTCGAGACGGCCGCGGACGAGGAGCCGGACCTGCCGCCGCTCGCGAAGCGAACGACCCGCCGCTACGGCTCCGCGCGCCTGACCCTCTTCGAGCACGCCGATGCCTGACGAGCACCCGCTGACCGCGATCTGCCCGGGCTCGTACGACCCGGTCACCAACGGCCACCTCGATGTGATCGAGCGCGCCGCGTCGATCTTCGACCGGGTCGTCGTCGGCGTCGTGCGCGACCCGCACCACAAGGGGACGATGTTCACGGTCGAGGAGCGCGTCGCGTTCCTCGAGGACGCCGTCAGCGGTCACGACAACGTCGAGGTGGACGTCTTCGCCGAGCTGGTCGTCGACTTCGCGCAGCGCTGGGGCGCGAAGACGATGGTCAAGGGCCTGCGTGTGATCTCGGACTTCGAGTGGGAGTTCCAGATGAACCACCTCAACCGGACGCTCGCGCCCGACATCGAGACGCTCTACGTCATGGCCCGACCGCAGTTCAGCTTCGTGTCGTCGAGCGGGGTGAAGGAGATCGCGTCGTTCGGCGGAAAGGTGGACGGGCTCGTGCCCGAGGCCGTCGCACGGAGGTTCAAGGAGCTGTTCCCGGCCGGGCGGCCGGGCACCCCGGAGAACCCACAGGAATGAGCGACACCGACAGGCTCGAGAGGCTGCTCGACGCGGACGGCGAGGTGCGGCTCGCCCGCCACGACGCGCAGGAGGTAGTGCAGAAGCTGCGCGTGCGGGGAGGAGGCGGCGAGACGATCGACCGGCTGGAATCGCAGCTGGCCGAGAGCGACGAGATCGTCCTCCCGCGGGGCGAGGCCCAGCAGCTCCTCGAGGAGCTGCGCGCGAGCGGCCGGCGCTGGGTCTTCGGAACCACCGCCGCGCGTGAGCGCCCCCCGGCTCCCGAGCCCGAGCCCGAGCCCGAGCCGGAGCAGCCCCGAAAGCGCCGGTTCTGGCGAATGCACTAGCACTCGAGTTCGCTCTGTAAACTCCGAAAGCCCCATGGATGTACTCGTCCTGATCGACAAGCTCGACGACCTCGTGCACAACGCGAAGGCCGTCCCGCTGACCGACCAGGTCCGGATCGACCGCGAGGAGATCTACGACATCCTCGATCAGATGCGGGCGACGATCCCCGAGGAGATCAAGCAGGCGCGCTGGATCGTGAAGGAGCGCCAGGAGATGCTCGCGGAGGCGAAGCGCGAGTGCGACCGGATCCTGGGCGAGGCCCGAGAGCAGGCCGTGCGCGAGGCGTCGCAGACCGAGATCGTCAAGCTCGCCGAGCGCCAGGCCGGCGAGATCGTCGACGACGCTCGCCGCCAGGCGCGCGAGACGCGGCTCGAGATGGAGGACTGGGCCGACTCGATCCTCTCGACGCTCGAGGTCAACCTCGACAAGTTCCTGAGCGCGGTCAAGCGCGGCCGCGAGCGTCTCCACGAGCGCTCGCAGGAGACCGTCGTCGCCGGTGTCGCGGCCGGGGTCGAGAGCTCGGACGACGACCGGCCGTATTAGAGCGGCTCGATGGGGGCGCTCGTGTCGACCGGACGGACGCACGGGCAAAGCCCGCGCGTCCTGACGAGGGCGTCGCAAGCGACGCCCTAGGGGGAAGCGCTTGGACGCGTATCTGGCCGTCGCGAGCAAGCGCGACTGGCGCAGCTACGCCGACCGGCCGGTGCCCGAGGACGTCAAGCGGCGCATCCTCGACGCGGGTCGTCTCTCCGGTAGCTCCAAGAACGTCCAGCCGTGGACATTCGTCGTGGTCGAGAGCGCCGAGGCCAGAGAGCGTGTCGCCGCGACCGTCTACGCGCGGGACAACGTCGCCGGCTGCGCCTTCGCCGTCGCGATCGCGACCGTGGACGGCAAGTACCCGTTCGACGCCGGTCGCGCCATGCAGAACATGATGCTCGCCGCCTGGAACGAGGGCGTCGTCTCGTGCCCCAACGGCATGCCTGACCGCGAGGCGGCGGCCCGCGTCCTGAGCCTCGACGAGGGCTGGCTCCCGGTCAACATCCCGAGCTTCGGCTACCCGAAGCGCCCGCGTGACCCGGAGTCCCGCAGCGCCGAAGAGTGGAGCGCCGAGGCCAACCGCAAGCCGCTCGAGGAGCTCGTTCGGCGCGTTTGAGCGTTGCTACCGTGGTCGACGTGACCACGTTCAACCTACGCACGCTCAAGCTTCGCTCCGGCGAGCAGTTCCGGGAGGAGCGCGAGCTCGAGCTCGAGCCGCTGGAGCTCGGTGGCCAGCGCTACCTGCCGGTGCCCGGGACCGTGCCCGCAGAGCTGACAATCACGCGAGCCTCGACAGGGACGGTCTTCGAGCTGGCCTTCGACGTCCGCCTCCACGGGCCGTGCTTCCGCTGCCTGGAGGACGCCGTGCTCGACCTCCCGATCTCGGCGAGCGAGTACCAGGCAACGGTGCCCGGGGGAGACGAGGAGCTGCGTACGCCCTACCTCGAGGACGATCGGCTCGACCTCTCGGCCTGGGCGCGCGACGCCCTCGCGCTGGCGCTGCCGGACAAGATCCTGTGCCGGCCCGACTGCGCGGGCCTGTGCCCGGTCTGCGGCAAGAACCTGAACCACGAGCCGCACGGCCACGGCGAGCCCGGGCCCGACTCCCGCTGGGCAGCGCTGGCTGACCTGAAAGATCGCCTCTAGGAGGCGTTCGCCGAACCCTCCTAGTCGTCCTCGCCGTGGCCTCGGCCACTCCCGCCGCCGCCGCCGTGGTCGTCCGGGTTGCCGGGGCTCGTGACGGTCGGCGAAGTGGGCGTAGAGGTCGTCGGGACGGAGGTCGTTCGCGGCGTCGGCCTGGGGCGAACCTGGGCGGGCGCCAGGCCTCGCTGATGAAGCTTCGTGACGGGGAGGCCCACGGAGTCGCGCGAGACGTAATAGGCGGCTGCGCCGATCCCCGCAGCACAGACGAGTCCCGCGAGAGCGAGTGCGAGGGTGGCAACGACCCGTGGCATCAGTTGCGCTCCAGTGTAGGCCCCGCCGGGAAGCGCACCTCCACCCTCGTGCCGCCCTCCGGCCGGTTCGCCAGCGTCGCCGTTCCTCGCCAGCGGCGGGCCAGCGTCTCGACGATTGCCAGACCGAGCCCGGTCCCCCCGCCGCCGTCGGCGCTCCCGCGTGCGAATCGCTCGAAGAGCCGATCTTCGTCGCCCGGCGTGAGCCCCGGCCCCTCGTCGACCACCGCGAGCCACGCCTCCCCGTTGTCGCGTCCCCAGTCGACGGTGACGCGGGACGGCGAGTAGCGCAACGCGTTCTCGATCAGATTGTCGAGCAGGATCGCGACGTCCTCCTCGGAGGCCTCGATCGTCGCGTCGCCGTGCCCCGCGAGCTCGAGCTCACGCCCTTCGCTCTCGGCCGAGGCGACCCAGCGCTCGTGCGCGCGCTCTGCGGCTCGCGAGAGCGACACGGGGGCGCTCCTGCCGGGCTTGTCGCCCTCGCGCGCCAGGGTCAGCAGCGAGGTCAACAGGCGCGCGAGCCGCTCGACCTCGCGCTCCGCCGCCTCGAGCTCTGCCTCGGCCGCGGCACCCTCCTTTGCCCGGGCCGCCTCGATTCGCAGCCGCAGGCCGGTCAGCGGAGTGCGGAGCTGGTGCGACGCGTTGGCGACGAACTCGCGCTGCGCGGCCAGCACCGTGCCGAGCCGCTCCGTCATCTCGTTGAAGGCGGTTGCCACCTCGCGAGTCTCGGTCGGCCCCGTCTCGTCCGCGCGCGCGTCGAGGTCGCCCTGCTCGACCTTCCGCGCGGTTGCCGCGAGTCGCAGCAGTGGTTTCGAAAGCGAGCCCGCGAGGATCCACGCCACGCAGAGTCCGATCAGCAGGGCGAAGGCGCCGATCGCGACCAGCGCCAGGATCCCGCGCCGGATGCGCGCGTGAACTGCGCTGACGCTCTGGGTCACGCGAACGGCGCCGACGACGCGGCCGACGTTCGTCACGGGGACAGCGGTGTAGAGGAGGTTTTGCCCGAGGGTTTCGCTGTGGCGCTCGCCTTGCGCACGCCGGCCGGAGAGCGCGGCGCGGATCTCCGGCCGCGACGCGTACGGAAGTGCCCTCGGCGTGGCGACGGTCGAGTCGGCCCGGAGGACGCCGCGCGAGTCCACGACGATCACGCGCGCGCCGAGGTCGCGTCCGGCGGTGTTGACGTAGCTCCTGAGCGAGCGCGGGTCGCTCATGCTGCCCGACGCGTTCGCCGCGACGATGAACGCCTGCGCTGCGGCCTCGTTCCGGACCTCCGCGTCGATCCGGCGGGCGAGGTTGAGCGCGAGCGGGATCTCGAGGGCGAGCAGGATCAAGAGCAGGACGTAGGCGAACGCCCCCAGCAGCCGGATGCGAAGGCTCACTGCGCCTCGTCGGGCGTCGAGAAGCGGAAGCCGACGCCGCGCACCGTGTGCACGTACCGCGGGCTCGAGGGGTCGTCGCCGAGCTTGCGGCGGATCCCGCTGATGTGCACGTCGAGCGTCTTCGTCGAGCCGAACCAGTTCGTATCCCAGACCTCGTCGATCAGGCGCTCGCGCTTGACGACCGTGCCCGCGTTGCTCATCAGCAGGTGGAGCAGATCGAACTCCTTGCGGCTGAGCTCGAGCGGCTCCTCGCGGAAGATCACCTCGCGCCTCGCCGGGTCGAGTCGAACGTCTCCGACGACGCGGACGCTCTCGTCCGCCGGCTCGGGCGCCTCGACCCGGCGAAGCACCGCGCGGATGCGCGCGACCACCTCTCGCGCGCTGAAAGGCTTGACCACGTAGTCGTCGGCGCCGAGCTCGAGGCCAACGATCCGGTCGGGCTCCTCGCCGCGGGCGGTCAGCATGATGATGGGTACCTGGGAGTCGCGGCGCAGCTCGCGGCAGACGTCGAACCCCGAGCCGTCGGGCAGCATCACGTCCAGCAGGACGAGATCGGGCTCCCGTCGTGCGAGCTCGAGTGCCTCGGCAACCGTGCCCGCGACCTCGGTGTCGAAGCCGTCCCGGTCCAGCGCCTCGGCCAGCGGCTCGGTGATCGAGCGCTCGTCCTCGACCAGCAGAATCAGTCGCCTCCGGCGACCCATAGCCTCAATTGTCCTGTTTAGAGCCCGAGACGGCAAAGGCGGCCGAGCAGAGGGGGCCGCCTTCGCCGCTCGTGAGGGAGCCGTCGCATCTAGTCGTCTTCGCCGTGGGAGCGCCCGCCGTGGTGGTTGTCGTGCCCGCGCTGGGCGTGCTCTCCGCGCTCGTGCGCCTGTTCGCGTGCGCTCTCATGGCCGCGCTGGCCGTGCTCTCGCCGTTCGAGCGCCTGATCGTCATGTCGCGTAGTGGTCATCAGGGGAGGTGTCGAGCGGATCGCCGGAGTGCCGGCCGAGCCCAGGCTCGTGAGCGCGCCTGCGATCACGACGCCGGCCAGCAGAAGAGCCCCTCCGATGCCTGCCAATACTTTCTTCATGGCGTTGCTCCTTTGTCGTCGTTCTTGACCAGAGCCTCGCGTGTGGCGGGTTCGGCCCGGGCAGAACAAGGCGAGGATCGCGGCAAGCCTCGGTTAAGCCTTGGCAAAGTGGCTACGATTCGGGACGGCGCTCCGGCGCCGACTATGCGGGCCTAACTGACGACAACCGGTTCCTGCGCCACGCGGCGCATCTCGTTCACTCGTCAGGAGGTCCCTTGCGCTCACACTCGATCACACTCGTCGACGCTGCCGTCTCGCACGGGGTCGCCGAGGTATTCGCCGGTATTTCGCTCACGGTTGGTGCGGGCAGCCGAATCGGCGTCGTCGGTCCGAACGGCGTGGGCAAGACGACGCTGCTCCGCGTGCTGGCCGGGCTCGAGGAGCCGGAGCGCGGTCGCGTCAGGCTGAGCCCGCCCGATCTCGCGGTCGGCTATCTGCCGCAGGAGCTAGACACACGGGCGGGCGAGACGCTGCGCGACTACCTCGACCGCCGTACGGCCGCCTCCGAGACGCGCATTGCCTCGGTAGCGGCCGAGCTCGGCCTTGCGGAACGATTCGAGCAGCCACTCGAGACGTTCTCCGGTGGCGAGGCGGCGCGGGCGCGGCTGGCCGCTCTGCTGCTGGCTCGCTTCGACGTCTACTGCCTCGACGAGCCGACGAACGACCTCGACTTCGACGGGCTCGAACGGCTGGAGCGTTTCGTCGAGCGCGTCAGAGGCAGCGTGGTGCTCGTTTCGCACGACCGAGCTTTCCTCGACCGCACGGTCGACCGCATCGTCGAGCTTGAGGAGGGCACGCGCCGGCTGCGCGAGTGGCCGGGCGGGTGGAGCGAGTACGAGGCTGCGCGCGACCGCGCCCGCGAGCTGCAGTACCGACGCTACGGAGAGCGCGAGGAGCGGAGTCGCGAGATCAAGTCGTTGCTGCAGGAGCGCCGCGGGCAGGCTCGGGCGCACGGCAAGGGCGCGGGCCGTCGCGGGACGCAGGCGCTCAAGTCGAAGGTGCGGCAGGCCGAGCGGTCGCTGGATCGGCTCGAGGGCGTCGAGAAGCCGTTCGAGCCCTGGGAGCTGCGGCTCGAGCTGGAGCCCGGGGCGCGCGGCGGCGATCTCGTCGTCTCGCTCGAGCAGGCGGTCATCGAGCGCGGCGGCTTCCGCCTCGGCCCGCTCGATCTCGAGCTTCATCGAGGCGATCGGCTCGCAATCGCGGGGCGGAACGGGAGCGGCAAGTCGACCCTGCTGGGCGCGCTCAGCGGGTCGCTGCCGCTCGCCTCGGGACAACGCACGCTCGGTCAGGGCGCAATCCTCGGCGGGCTCGAGCAGACGCGGAGCCGCTTTGCGCTCGACGAGCCGCTGGTCGAGGCGTTCGGCGGCCCGCCCGAGACGGCGCGCACGCTCCTGGCCAAGTTCGGGCTCGGCGCCGACGATGTGATGCGCCCGGCAAGAACGCTCTCACCCGGCGAGCGGACCCGGGCCCAGCTCGCGCTGCTCTCGGCGCAAGGAGTCAACTGCCTCGTCCTGGACGAGCCGACGAACCACCTCGACCTGCCGGCGATCGAGGAGCTCGAGGCCGCACTCGAGGGCTACCCCGGCACGATCGTCCTGGTCACGCACGACCGCCGCCTGCTGGAGCGCTTCGGGGCGACGCGGAGTATCAGCTTGTAGTCGTCGTTGGATCGGTCTGATTCGCCGCCGGAGCCGGGCTCTGCCCGGCGGGAGGCTCGCCAAGATCGTCTGACCCGCCGGGCCTGCGGCCGGCTCCTGGAGCGCTTGTCGTCCGTTGCGGACCGCAAGGAGAGGGGCTCGTGGGGGAACCAGGGGTTCCCCCACGTTGTCTGGCTATACTCGCCGACCGTGGCCGTACCGAAGAAGAAAACGTCGAAGTCGCGTCGCGACAAGCGTCGGGCAACGCACCGGATCGAGGCACCGCGCCTGAATCTCTGCCCGCAGTGCGGCCACCCGAAACAGCCGCACCGGATGTGCCCCACCTGTAAGACGTACTCCGGGCGCGAGATCGAGCCGCTCCGAACCCCGACTCCGTAGGAACGTGATCCGCGTCGCGGTTGACGCACTCGGGGGCGACAACGCTCCGGGTGAGGTCGTGGCCGGCGCGCTCGACGCCGCGTCTTCCACGATCCAACCGGTGCTCTTCGGCCCGGCCGGCCTCGACACCGGCGGGCTCGAGCTCGTCGAGACGACGCAGGTGCTCGAGATGGACGACAAGCCGGCCGAGGCCGTCCGCGCGAAGCCGGACAGCTCGCTCGTCGCGGCGTGCCGCGCCGCCGGCGAGAAGCGTGCAGACGCCGTCGTCTCGGCCGGGAACACGGGCGCGATGCTGGCCGCGTGCTTCCTCGAGCTGCGGCGCCTGCCGGGCGTCGCGCGCCCGGCGATCGCCGTGGTGATGCCGACCAAGCGCGGCCCTTCGGTGCTGCTCGACTCCGGCGCGAACGCCGATGCCCGCCCCGAGCACCTCCTCCAGTTCGCACACATGGGCTCGGTCTTCGCGGAGGAGGTCCTCGAGCTCGAGAGCCCGGAGGTACGGCTGCTCTCGATCGGCGAGGAACCGGAGAAGGGGAACCAGCTCACGCTCGAGGCGCACGCCCTGCTCGCGTCCACGGAGGGTCTCAACTTCCGCGGCAACACGGAGAGCCGCGACCTGATTCTCGGCGCAGCCGACGTCGTCGTCTGCGACGGCTTCACCGGCAACGTCGCGCTGAAGCTGATGGAGGGGACGATTGTGGGCGTGTTCGACGCCCTGCGCGAGGAGATCGGCTCGAGCTGGCGCGGTAAGGCCGGCGGCCTCCTCGTGCGGCCCGTCGCCCGGCGTCTGCGGCAGCGGCTCGACCCGGAGACCTACGGCGGCGCCTACCTACTCGGGCTGCGCGGGCTCGCCGTGATCGCCCACGGCAACTCCTCGCGCGTGGCGATCGCGAACGCGATCCGGCTCGCTGCCCGCGGGGTCGAGCACGACGTCGTCGGCAGGCTCGCGCAGCGCCTGCCGGAAAGAGTGTTAGCATCGGCGCGCTCTGAAACCCCCGGCAAGTGAGGTGACATGGCGGCGACGCGAGAGGAAGTCTACGAGCGGGTCAAGGAAGTCCTGACGGAACAGCTCGGTGTGGACGAAAACGAGGTCACGGAAGAAGCGTCCTTCCAGCAGGACCTCGACGCCGACTCGCTCGATCTCGTGGAACTGATCATGGAGCTGGAGGACCAGTTCGGGATCAAGATCTCCGACGAGGACGCGCAGAAGATCCAGACCGTCGGGCAAGCAGTCGACTACGTCACAACGCACCAGTAGCCGCGCCCCGGCCGGGAGGCCCGAGGAGCTGACGAGGCTCATCGCGGAGCTGCCCGAGGAGCGGCTGGTGAACGTCTTCACGCACAGCTCCTGGGCCTCTGACCGCGGTTCCTCCTACGAGCGGCTCGAGTTCCTCGGCGACAGCGTGCTCGAGCTCGCGATCGCGCAGGCGCTCTACGACCGCCACCCGGACTTCTCCGAGGGCAGGCTGGCGAAGATCCGCTCCCACGTGGTCTCGCGCGCGAGCTGCGCCGTCGTCGCACGTGAGCTCGGGCTGGGGAACCTGCTCGCGGAGCGCGGAGCCACCCTCGCGCCCGGTGACGAGCTGCTCAAGCTCTCGCGCAACCGGAACGTCCTCGCCGCGGTGCTCGAGGCCTCGCTGGCCGCGCTCTACCTCGAGCACGGGTTCGAGGCGATCGAGTCGGCCGTCGTCGCGGCGTTCGATGGGCGAATCACGTACGCGCTCACGAGCCACGTCGACTACAAGACCGAGCTCCAGGAGGAGCTCGCCCGCCAGGGCCGCCAGGTCGCCTACACGGTGCGCGATATCCAGGGCCCGCCGCACGACCGCACGTTCACCTGCGCGGCCGTGATCGACGGCGAGGAGATCGGCGTCGGCACCGGCCGGTCGAAGAAGGCCGCCGAGCAGGCGGCTGCGCGCGAGGCGCTCGACCGCCTCGACGCCGCCGCTTGAGGCGTCGCTTGCGACGCCGTTATCAGCACGTGCAGGCTTGGCCTGGACGTGCGTCTGTGCCGACCGGTCGACACGATCTGGTCTTGGTGCCTCCGCTGTAGGATCGCGTCTCTTCCGTCCGAGAGGAGGCAGCATGTCGATGGTCATCAACTGCGCGTGTGGGACCACGGTTCGCGGCGAGACCGAGGACGAGGTGCTCGATGCCGCCGAGGAGCACGTGCGCACCGATCACCCGGACAAGGTCGACACGTTCACGCGAGAAGCGCTCGCGGGGATGGTCGAGACCGAGTAAGCGCCGAAGGAGGGCCTGATGAGTGGTTACGCGGTTGCACGCCTGGACGAGATCGACGAGATCAGCGACGGACGCGAGCCCTGGCGGCCGGTGCGGCACCACTTCGGCATCACGTCCTTCGGGATCAACGCCTGGACCGCGCACGAGGCGGGCGACCGGATCATCAACGAGCACGACGAAGCGGAGGCCGAGGGCGGGGAGGAGGAGCTCTACTTCGTCCAGCAGGGCCGCGCGGCGTTCGAGCTCGACGGCGACCGGGTGGACGCTCCCGCCGGCACGCTCGTCTTCGTGCCGAGGGGCGTGAAGCGCACCGCGTTCGCCGAGGAGCCCGGGACGACGATTGTCGCCGTCGGTGGCGTTCCCGGGAAGGCGTACCAGCC
This sequence comes from uncultured Actinomycetes bacterium, assembly GCA_963716865.1. Taxonomy (GTDB): domain Bacteria; phylum Actinomycetota; class Thermoleophilia; order Gaiellales; family Gaiellaceae; genus AC-32. Next base: position 86,441 of record CAVQUF010000004.1, on the reverse strand, counting down.
CACGGGCTGGGAGCTCTGGGCGCCGATCCGCCCCCTCTACGAGGCCGGCGAGTACGCGGAGGCAGCCGATCGCGCGCAGGAGCTGGCCGAGGCCCACCCGGAGTATCCGGCGCTGCTCTACAACCTCGCGTGCTGCGAGAGCCTCGCCGGCCGCAGGGACGACGCGATCGAGCACGTCCGGCAGGCGATCGCCGGCTACGAGCCGCTACGCGAGCTCGCGAAGGGCGATTCGGACCTCGACCCGATTCGCGACGAGCCGGCCTTCAAGGAACTGCTCGGGGCCTGAGCGCCCGCTCGCAGCTGCACGCTGACATCAGTGGTAGATCCAGATCTCCTCGAAGTCCGGCGACGGATGCCACGTTGTGACCGCTCCCTTCGGGCATCGACGCCATGTCGCCAACGCCCAGGTCGAGCGTCGGCCCGTCCTCGACCTCGATCCGTACCGATCCCTTGAGCACGACGATCGTCTCGCGGGCGGGGAGCACGAGCCCGGCATAGCCGACCGTCGGGTCGGGGTCGGGTTTCCACAGCCCCGCCGCCGCCTCGCCGTCCTCGAACATCATGTGAGTGAGGCCGCCGGCCTCGTCGTCCGGCTCGTAGTCGTCGCTGTCCACCCGCGACAGGTAGAAACCGCCGCCGAGATCCGCCATCAGATGCCTCCCTCCTCGTCTTGACCGATGAGCTTCGAGCTCGCCGCCGGTCCACCCTGACACATCGTCCAAGGAGGTCAGCGCCATGCCGAAGCACGCGGTCGGAACGCGGGAGGAATGGTCGGCGGCACGGAAAAGGCTGCTCGAGCGGGAGCAGGAGCTCGGAAGCCTCGACGAGGAGATCTCGAAGGAGCGGCAGGAGCTGCCGTGGGTTCCCGTCGAGAAGGAGTACACCTTCGACACCGAGGACGGGAAGAAGACGCTCGTCGAGCTGTTCGACGGCCGGTCGCAGCTGCTCATCTACCACCTCATGTTCGGGCCGACCTACGAGGCGGCGTGCCCGGGGTGCACCGGGCTCGCCGATCACTTCGATGGGGCGATCGTCCATCTCAACAACCGCGACATCACGCTGCTGGCGATCTCGCGCGCGCCGATCGAGAAACTGCAGGCCTACAAGCGGCGGATGGGTTGGACGTTCCCGTACGTGTCGTCGTACGGGAACGACTTCAACTTCGACTTCGACTTCGCGTTCACGGAGCAGCAGATGGCCACGGGCGAGCTCGCGAAGATGGTCGAGAACGCCGAGGACTGGCTCAGGGACTGGGCCGACAACGTCGGCACGGATCTGGCGCACGGCCTGGCCGAGTCGCCGGGCTGGAACGTCTTCGCGCTCGACGACGGCGTCGTCTACCACACGTACTCGCGCACGGCGCCCGATCGCTTCCTGCTCGCACCGTTCTACTACCAGCTGCTCGACCAGGTCCCGGACGGGCGCGACGCCGACTTCCCGCTTCGGCGTCGCGACGAGTACGACGCCTAGCGCCGCACCTGCCTCATTGAGGCGAGATCAGCGTTCGTGCTTCGGCGAGGTCGTTCTCCTCGACGAGGACCTGGGTCGGGCCGCCCGGCGCGTAGCCCTTCGTCCAGCCGGCGGCCATGTCGGTCTTCATGTACGAGCACTCGATTCCGTTCGCGCGGAGCATCCCGCACAGCAGCTCGGCTTCCGCCTCGTTCGGGACGACCGTCAGCGTGACCGGGCTCAATGGAACCAGAGGAAGCCCTTGACCGCCTCCTCCGACGGAAAGCCCTCCTCGAAGTACCGGTCGAGCGCCTTCTCGCGGGGACTCCGCTCGCGGCGCTCCTTCTGGAGCTCGGCGAACTCCGCGGGAGTCAGCTTCCGCGGTTTCAGCCGGCGCCAGAGCCTGCCCAACACCATGCCCTCAGGGTACTCCTAGCCCGGGAGCTCCTCGAACTGCGGCAGGTCGTCGGTGATCTCGAACCACGGCGCCTTCGAGCCGACGAAGATGTGACCTGCCGGCCGGATGCTCGGCTCGTCCACCAGCGATCCGAGCGCGACGTGCACGTAGGCGCCGTCCCGCACCACGGAGTAGAGGAGCGAGCCGCACGCCCCGCAGCGCGTGTGGTTCAGGTCGTCCTGTCCGTAGACCAGGAGGCCGTCCGCGCCGTCCGTGAGCTCGAGCTTCTCCCGCTCGATGCCGGCGAATGCCTTGAACGCCGTGCCGGTCCCCGCACGGCAGCGCGAGCAGTGACAGTTCAGTGCGTACAGGAACTCGTCCGGGACGCTGTAACGGACGGCGCCGCACTCGCACTTTCCGGCGAGCAGGTGATTGTCTCCGGTCTTCATCTGCCTCCTTTGCGTGGGCTGTTCGTAGGACCCTCCCGGACCCGCGAAGTCATCGCCGGGCCTGCCATCCGCGGGCCTCGTCAGACTGCGCGCGGGTGCACCTACGTGCGATCAAGCTGCGCGGCTTCAAGTCCTTCCCCGAGCCCGTGGAGGTGCGGCTCGAGCCCGGCGTGGCCGTGGTCGTCGGGCCGAACGGCTCGGGCAAGTCGAACGTCGCCGACGCGCTGCTCTGGGCCTCTGGCAGCCTGAGCCCACACGAGCTGCGGGCCGAGAAGCCCGACGACGTCCTCTTCGCCGGCTCGCCCGCCCGCGCGCCGGCGGACTTCTGCGAGGTCGAGCTGCTCTTCGACAACGAGGACGGGGCGATCGAGGATCTCGACTTCAGCGAGGTCTCCGTCGCGCGGCGGCTGCACCGTGGCGGCGAGGGCCAGTACCTCGTCAACCGCGCGACCGTGCGGCGCACCGACCTCGTCGAGCTGCTCGCGGACGTCGGGCTGGGCGGCAGCCACGGCTCGGTGATCAGCCAGGGCAAGGTCGAGGAGATCCTCGCGAGCAAGCCCGAGGAGCGGCGCGTCCTGATCGAGGACGCGGCCGGCCTCGGCAAGTTCAAGCGCCGCCGCCACCGGGCCGAGCTGAAGCTCGCGCGCGTGCAGGTGCAGATCGAGCGTGCGCGCGACCTCGAGGCGGAGGTGAAGGCCCGGCTGCGGCCGCTGGCGTTGCAGGCGAGCGCGGCTGAGCGGGCGGAGAAGCTGCGGGGCGAGATCTCTGCGCTGCGGGCGCGCCTCGCCGAGCTCGACCTTGCCGAGGTCGAGGGGCGGCTCGCCGAGGTCGAGGAACGGCGGACCGCTGCGGCGCTCGAGCGCAAGCGCGTCGACGCACGGCTCGAGGCGCTGCTGGCCGAGCGGAACCGCGTCGAGGAGGAGCTTGCCTCGGCCGCGGGCCGCGGCGAGGGCGCCACCTCTGCGCTGTACCGGCTCAAGAGCGCGACGGAGCGGCTCGAGCTCCGGCGCGAGGCCACGGCCGACCTGACGGCGCGTCTGCGGGCCGAGCCGCTTCTCCCACGGACGGCGCGGAACCCCGAGCGGGAGACGCTGCGCGAGCAGGCTCGTCTCGCCCGGGAGCGGCTGGCCGCGCTGGAGCACTCCCTCGCCGAGCGGGAGGGCCTGCCTCCGGCGGCCAGGGCGCTCGCCGAGGAGGGCGAGCGGCTGGCGCTGTCGCTGCTCGAGGTCGAGGCCGGGTATGAGCGCGCGGTCGCGGCGGCGCTCTTCGGCCGTGCGGCTGCGGTCGTCGCAGCAGATGCCTCGACCGCCCTCGCACTCGTCGAGCGCGCCCGGAAGGGCGGGCTCGGCGACCTCGCCGTGCTCGTGCCCCCCCGGGCAGGCGCGGGACGGAAGGGGCGGCCGCCGCTCGTCGGCGCCCAGCCGCTCTCGTGCCGCGTCCATGCGAAGCCGGGAGGCGAGCGCGTCGCCGAGCTGCTCTCGGACGTCTGGCTGGCGGAGCCGAGCGACCTCGCCCGCGCGGAGAGCGGTGTCCTCGTGACGCGCGAGGGCCACTGCTACGACGCAGACCGCGGCGAGCTCCGGTTTGCCGGCGAGACGGCCGAGGCGGTGCTCCTGCAGCAGGACGCGCGTCGCCGCACGCTCGCGCGGGAGGCGGACGAGCTCGAGCGGCGGGCCGAGGAGCTCCCGAACGAGGTCGCGCCCGTGCCGGTCGAGCCGCTGATCGCGCTGGCAGAGCGTCTCGGCGAGGCCCTGGCCGCCGCGGCGGAGGCGGCGAGGCGGTTCGAGGCGCCGCTGCAGGCGCGAGTCGACGCGGGAGCGAGCCGGGCCGGCGAGCTGGCCGCGGAGCTCCGGCGCCTCGGCGGCGAGGAGGTCGAGGCAAGGCGCGCGGGAGCCGAGGCAGCGGAGCGCTCGTCCGCGATCGACGTCGAGGGCGCGCGCTTCGAGGCGGAGGCCGAGGAGGCCCGGAGGCGGCTCGAGGAGGCAGGCGCCGACCCCGCCGAGGGCGACGATCGGGAGGAGCTCGCCCAGAAGATCGAGCGGCTCGAGCGGCGCCGCGAGACGCTCGGGCAGGTGAACCCGCTCGCGAAGGAGGAGCACGAGCGCGAGAAGGAGCGGCTCACCGAGCTTGTCGCACAGCGCTCCGATCTCGAGACCAGCCTCAAGGAGCTCGAGGAGCTCCGCGCCGAGCTGACCGAGACCGTCGAGCGGCGCTTCGACGAGACGTTCGCCGCGGTCAGCGCGCACTTCGAGGAGGTTGCGTCCACGCTGTTCCCGGGCGGCCACGGCCTGCTGCGGCTGACGGAGCCCGAGGAGGAGGGCGCGGAGCCCGGGGTCGAGGTCGAGCTGCGGCCGGTCGGGAAGCGTGTCACCCGGCTCTCGCTGCTCTCCGGCGGCGAGAAGGCGCTCGGGGCGATCTCGTTCCTGTTCGCGCTCTTCCTCGCGCGGCCTTGCCCCTTCTACCTCCTGGACGAGGTCGAGGCCGCGCTCGACGACACGAACATCGGCCGCTTCGTCGAGCTCCTGCGCCGCTACTCGGACCACGCGCAGTTCATCGTCGTCACGCACCAGAAGAAGACGATGGAGGCAGCCGACGTGCTCTACGGCGTGACGATGGCCGGCGACGGCATCTCGCAGATCGTCTCGCGGCGCCTGCCGCGGGAGGAGCCGGCAACAGCCGTCGCGTAGTCTCGGGTCGTGCTGTACCGACCCGAGGCCTTCGAGCCGCTCATCGACGAGCCGTGGGACGACGCGCGCGTCCGCGAAGCGATCCGCACGATCGTCGCGGACGCGGACGCGGCCTTCGACCCGGTCGGGCTGTGGCCCGCGCACGAGTGGGACGTCTGGCAGACCGAGCCGCCGCTGAAGATCATCTACGCCGGCTCGGCGGGCGTGATCTGGGCCCTGGACGCCCTTCGCCGCCGAAGCCATGCCGAGACCGGAACCGACCTCACTGCGGCGATCGCGCGCACGCTCGAGCTCTGGCGCGCCAGGCCAGACGACCTCGGCGGCGAGACACCGCTCCCGTCGCCTGCCGCCTCGTCGCTTCTCTGCGGCGAGAGCGGAATCCTCGTCGTCGCGTGGAGGCTCGCGCCGAGCGATGACCTCGCCGACACGCTCCTCGAGCGCGTGCGCGAAAACGTCGCCAACGAGGCCGAGGAGCTGATGTGGGGCTCGCCCGGGACCCTGCTCGCCGCGCACGCGATGTACGGGTGGACCGGGGTGGAGCGCTGGGCCGAGGCCTGGCGCGAGAGCGCGGAGGCTCTCCGTTCACGCCGCGACGCCGACGGCCTCTGGACGCAGCGGATCTACGGCCTCGACCCGACCAGGATGCTCGGTCCGGTGCACGGGTTCGTCGGCAACGTGCACGCGCTGCTGGAGGGAAACGGAGAACCCGCGACCCTCGCGCGCGAGACGGCCGACCTGCTCGCCGACGAAGCGATCGTCGAGGACGGACTCGCGAACTGGCCACCGGTGGCCGGCGAAGGCCTCGAGAACTCGAGGGGCGAGATCCGCCTCCAGTGGTGCCACGGCGCGCCCGGGATCGTCATCGACCGGGGCGCCGTACCTCGACGAGGTGCTGCTGCTCGCCGGAGCCGAGCTCACCTGGCAGGCGGGCGCGCACGGCGTCGAGAAGGGCCCCGGGCTCTGCCACGGCACGGCCGGAAACGGCTACGCGCTCCTGAAGGCGTTCGAGCGCACCGGCGACGAGCGCTGGCTCGAGCGCGCCCGCCGCTTCGCCGTCCACGCGCTCGCTCAGGCCGAGCAGGCGCGGAAGGAGAATGGCCGCGGCCGTTACTCGCTGTTCACGGGCGACCCGGGAGTCGCGCTCTTCGCCGCCGACTGCCTCGACGCGACAGCCCGCTTCCCGATCCTCGACGACTGGGACTAGCGGCTCGAGGCGACACTTAGTAACAGTCTGTTACTAGGCTCCCTGCGATGGCACGGAGCTGGGCGGAGCTGCTCGGCGAGGCGGACGCCGCGCCCGAGCCCGAGGAGCAGCGAGGCGGGATGTTCTCGCGCCTGCGCGACTCGCTGTCCAAGTCCCGGCGCGCGCTGACCGAGCAGATCGCCGTCGCCGCGTTCGACCCGGAGGACTCGGCGTCCTGGGAGCGGCTCGAGGAGGCGCTGATCGCGGCGGACGTGGGGGTTCCGGCAACCGCCGAGCTGGTGCAGCGGCTGGAAGCGCGCAGCGACACCGACCTGACGACCGCGTTGTACGAGGAGATCGCGCGCATGCTCGGCGAGCCCGGGCGGCTCGAGCTGGGGGCGCGGCCGAGCGTTCTCCTAGTCGTCGGGGTCAACGGAACCGGCAAGACGACCACGATCGGCAAGCTCGCGGGCAAACTCGGCGAGCACGGGCTGACGGTGCTCGTCGCCGCCGCGGACACGTTCCGCGCGGCGGCGGAGGAGCAGCTCGAGATCTGGGCCGAGCGGGCGAACGCGGATTTCGTCGGCTCGGACCGAGGCGGCGACCCGGCCGCGGTCGCGTTCGACGCGATCGGCGCTGCCGAGTCGCGCGGCCGCGACGTCGTGATCGTCGACACGGCCGGCCGCCTGCACACGCAGACGAACCTGATGGAGGAGCTGTCCAAGGTCAGGCGCGTGATCGGCCGCCGGCTCGAGGGCGCCCCGCACGAGACGCTGCTCGTGGTCGACGCGACCACCGGCCAGAACGGGCTCCAGCAGGCGCGGCTCTTCGGCGAGGCCGTGGCCGTGACGGGAGTCGCGCTGACGAAGCTCGACGGCTCGGCAAAGGGCGGCATCGCGGTCGCGATCGCGCACGAGCTCGGCCTGCCCGTGAAGCTGATCGGCATCGGCGAGGCGCTCGACGACCTGCGCCCCTTCGACCCCGACGACTTCGCCCGCGCGCTCGTCGGTGAGGGCTAGCCGCCATGGCGTCCACGGCCGGGATCGTGTTCGACAACGATGGGCTCCTGCTCGACACAGAGCCGTGCTGGACCCGTGCCGAGGAGGTCGTCTTCGAGCGGCACGGTCGCACCTTCGATGTGGAGGCGAAGCGCGCCCTGGTCGGCACGGCGCCCGAGACCGCGTCACGGGTGCTCGAGCGGCTGCTCGACCTACCGGGGCGCGGGGAGGAGGTGAGCGCCGAGCTCTACGCGCTGGCGCTCGAGGAGATCGCGGCCGGAGCCGAGCCCAGGCCGGGGGCCGTGGAGCTGCTCCGCGAGCTGGGCGAGCGCTGGCCGGTCGCGGTCGCCTCGAACTCGCCGCGCAGCCATCTGCTGGCGGGCCTGACCCGCACCGGTCTCGTCGACAGCTTCGACGTCGTGCTCGGCGTCGAGGAGATCGTGGAGCCGAAGCCTGCGCCCGACATCTACCTGCGGGCGTGCGAGCTGCTGGGCGTCATGCCGACGCGCTCGGTTGCCCTTGAGGACTCGCCCCCAGGGGCGGCCGCGGCGCGCGCGGCAGGCCTCTACGTGGTCGGCGTGCCGTCGGTCCACGGCGTGGAGCTCGAGGCAGACGCGGTCTTCGACTCGCTCGCCGATCCCCGCGTGCTCGCGACGGTCGTCGAGCAGCTCGAATGATGTGACCCCGCCCGCCAGGAGGGACGGGCGGGGTCACGCAACCGCTCAGTGGCGGCGCTTCGCCGTCGACAGCTTGAAGACCGTCGTCGACGCGAACGTCTGACCGGGCCGGAGCACGGTCGACGGGAAGTTCGGCTGATTCGGCGAGTTCGGATAGTGCTGCGTCTCGAGCGCGAACCCGTCGCTCTGCCGGTAGAACTTGCCGCTCGTTCCGGCCAGCGTCCCGTCCAGGAAGTTCCCGGAGTAGAACTGGATGCCGGGCTCGGTCGTGTCGATCTTGAGCACGCGGCCGCTCGCCGGGTCGAAGACCCGTGCGGCGGGAACAAGAGCGGTCGAGTTGGGCCGGTTGAGCACCCAGTTGTGGTCGTAGCCGCGGCCGAACGCGATCTGCTGGTTCGTGGCGTCACGGATCCGGTCGCCGATCGCCGTCGGCTTCGTGAAGTCGAACGGCGTGCCCGCAACCGGGTCAATCGCGCCCGTCGGGATCAGCGTCGAGTCGACGGGCGTGTAGTTGTCGGCGTTCAGCCAGAGGACGTGGTCGTAGATGTCCCCCGACCCCTCGCCGGAGAGGTTCCAGTAGCTGTGGTTGGTCAGGTTGAGAACCGTCGCCTTGTCCGTCGTGGCGTGGTAGTCGATCCTCAGGTCGTCCTTCTTCGTGAGCGTGTACGTCACGTCGACGCTCAGGGTCCCGGGATAGCCCTCCTCGCCGTTCGGGCTCGTGTAGTGCAGCTTCAGGCCGACACTGCCGTGGCTCGGGCCGATGACGGTTGCCGTCCAGACCTTGTTGTCGAACCCGTCGATGCCACCGTGGAGCGAGTTCGGCGGGTTGTTGATCGGGAGGTGGTACGTGACTCCGTCCAGTGTGAACATGCCCTTCGCGATCCGGTTCGCGTAGCGGCCGATAATCGACCCGAAGTACGGGCCGCCGGCCGGGAACGGGCTGTTCTTGGCGACGTAGTCGTCGAGCGTCGGGAACCCGAGCACCACGTTGGCCGAGCGGCCGCGCTTGTCGGGCACCCAGAGCTCCTGGATCGTGCCGCCGTAGGTGATGATCTTGACCACCATCCCCCTGCCGTTGTCCAGGGTGTAGCGGTCGACGGCCATGCCGCCGGTCGAGCCGAACGGCTCCTTCGTGATGCTGGGCATCCCCTTTCCGTGGTGATGGCCGCGACCATGGCTTTTCGAGCCACCGGACGCGATTGCACCCGTGAGACCGACTGCTGCAAGCGCCAATGCGAGCAGGGCGCCTGCGAGTGCGATGCTACGAAGCAGTCTGGGCATTTGGGCTCCTCCTTCTGCCCGCTGCGCATGACTGCCGCAGACGGCGAGGCCGGAGAGAGAACGCGGGCTTTGGCTCCCCTTCCGAGCCTCGCTGTTCTACCCAATCGGCCCGATTCTACTCTCTTGCTGGATGGTTTTCAGGCGCTTCATCGCGTCGTCTCCGCCACGACCGAAGAGGTCGTGCAGGCGGCGGTACTCGGCGTAGAGCTCGTGGTAGACGGCACGGTTCGTAGCGTCCGGCACGTACAGCTCGTCGCCGAGCCGGGCCATCCGCTCGGAGGCCTCCGCGATCGAGTCGAAGCCGCCGAGCGCCGCGCCCGCGGCCACCGCCCCGAACATCGCCGAGCCGAGCGCCGGTGTCTGCGTGGACGCGGCGACGGAGAACTCGCGGCCGGTGACGTCGGCGAAGACCTGCATCAGGAGCTTGTTCTTCTCGGGGAGCCCTCCGCACGCCACCATCCGGTCCACGCGCACGCCGACCTCCACGAACGCCTCGACGATCACCCGCGTGCCGAACGCGGTCGCCTCGAGCAGCGCCCGGTAGATCTCCGGTGCTCTCGTCGCGAGGGAGAGGCCGACGAGGAGCCCGCTCAGCTCGGCGTCGACGAGGACCGAGCGGTTGCCGTTCCACCAGTCGAGGGCCAGAAGCCCGCTCTCGCCCGGGCGCAGCCCGGCCGCCTCGGCCTCGAGGACCCCGTGGACGTCCGTGCCCTGCCGCGCCGCCGACTCGTGATACTCGGGCGGCACGCCCTCCTCTGCGAACCAGGCGAAGATGTCGCCGACCGCGGACTGCCCCGCCTCGAAGCCGAACAGGCCGGGGACGACGCCGTCCTCGACCACGCCGCACATCCCCTCGACGAGGGCGGGCTCCTCGCCCAGGAGGATGTGGCAGATGCTCGTACCCATGATCAGCACCATCGTCCCGGGCTGCGTCACCGTCGCCGCCGGTGCGGCCACGTGGGCGTCGACGTTCGCAACCGCGACTGCCGTGCCCGGACGCAGGCCGGTCCAGACTGCGGCCTCCTCGCTCAGCCCCCCGGCACGGCTCCCGATCGGCGAGATCGTCCGCGACATCTTCTCGTCCACGACGTGCTCGAATCTCGGGTCGAGGGCGGCGAAGTAGGCGTCGGCCGGGAAGCCGTCGCGCTTCGACCACATCGCCTTGTACCCCGCGGTGCAGGTGTTGCGCGTCTCGGTGCCGGTCAGCTGCCAGACGATCCAGTCGGCGGCCTCGATCAGCCGGTCCGCGAGCGCGTAGATCTCGGGCGCCTCGTCGAGGATCTGGAGCGCCTTCGCGAAGAACCACTCGGACGAGATCTTGCCGCCGTAACGTGGGAGCCACGCCTCTCCGCGCTCGGCGGCGACCTCGTTGATCCGGTCCGCCTCCGGCTGCGCTGCGTGGTGCTTCCAGAGCTTCACCCAGGAATGAGGGCGTGCGCGCAGCTCCTCGAGTACGCACAGCGGCGTCCCGTCGGCGAGCGTCGGCAGCATCGTGCACGCGGTGAAGTCGATCCCGATCCCGACTACCGCCGCCGGGTCGACGCCCGTCTCGGCGAGGAGCGCGGGGACCGTCTCCTGAAGCGTGCGGATGTAGTCCTCAGGGTCCTGGAGCGCCCAGTCCGGCTCGAGCGCGACGTCCTCGTGGGGCTCGGGCAGCCGCTCGTCGATCACGCCGTGGCGGTAGGGGTAGACGGTCGTGCCGAGCTCTCGCCCCTCGGCGCAGTCGACCAACACTGCCCGCCCCGACTCCGTGCCGAAGTCGACCCCGATCGCGTAGGTGTGTTCGCTCACGAGCGCTGGCCGTAGTACGCGCCCGGGCCGTGCTTGCGCAGGAAGTGCCGATCCAGCAGCTCGGTTGGGATCGGCTCGACCCCGGGGCGGAGCAGCTCGGTCCGGAACGAGCTCTCGGCGACGACCTCGAGCGCGATCGCGTTCTCAACCGCCTCCTCGGCGCCGGCGCCCCAGGCGAACGGCCCGTGCGAGGCGACGAGCACGGCCGGCCGCTCGAGCGGGTCGAGCCCGAGCCTGGCCACCGTCTCGACGATCACCTCGCCGGTGCAGCGCTCGTAGTCGCCGCCGATCTCCTCGCCGGTCAGCTCGCGCGTCACCGGCACCGGCCCGCGGAAGTGGTCGGCGTGTGTCGTGCCGAGGCACGGAATCTCCCGGTGGGCCTGGGCCCACGCGGTCGCGAACGGGGAGTGCGTGTGGACGATCCCGCCGATCTGCTCGAAGGCGCGGTAGAGGACGAGGTGGGTCGGCGTGTCCGACGAGGGCCGCGCGGCGCCGTCGCGCACCTCTCCGCTCTCGAGATCGACGACCACCATCGAGTCGGGGCCGAGCTGGTCGTAGGGAACGCCGCTCGGCTTGATCGCAATCGCTCCGGCCGCGCGGTCGACGGCGCTCGCGTTGCCGAACGTCAGGACCACCAGGCCCGCCTCGACGATCTCCCGGTTCGCCTCGAAGACCCGCTCGCGCAGCTCGCCGATCGCCATCAGCCGCTCCGAACGGCGTGGAAGTACGCCTGGTTCCAGCGCACCTCCTTGGCGAAGTCCGCCATGCGCGTGTCGGCGTCGATCACGAGCAGCTCCACTCCCGCGATCTCCGCGAGATCTGCGAACGCCTCGCGTCCGATCGCGCGGCAGAAGGCCGTGTGGTGGGGGCCGCCGGCGACGAGCCACGCCTCGGCCGCAGTCGCGAGGTCGGGTCGCGGCTCCCAGAGCGCCCTCGCCACCGGCAGAAGCGGGAGGTCCTCGTCCGGCTCGACCACGTCCACCTCGTTCAGGACGAGGCGAAACCGGTCGCCGAGGTCGAGCAGGCCCACGACGACCGCAGGCCCCGGGTCGGCCGTGAAGACCAGCCGGACGGGATCGTCCTTCCCGCCGATCGAGAGCGGATGGATCTCGCAGGCCGGCTTGCGGCCGGCGATCGACGGGCAGACCTCGAGCATGTGGGCGCCGAGCACCTTCGGCCCCTCGGGCGCCAGGTGGTAGGTGTAGTCCTCCATGAACGACGTGCCGCCATCGAGCCCGGCGCTCATAACCTTGGCGACGCGGACGAGCGCGGCCGTCTTCCAGTCGCCCTCGGCCCCGAAGCCGTAGCCGTCGGCCAGCAGGCGCTGGACAGCGATCCCGGGCAGCTGCGGTAGCGCGCCGAGGTCCTCGAACGTGTCCGTGAAGGCCATGAAGCCGCCGTCCTCGAGGAAGGACCGGAGCCCTGCCTCGATCCGGGCTGCATCGCGTAGGGACTCGTGCCGGTCGCCGCCGGCGCGGAGCTCCGGCACGACCTCGTACTGCTCCTCGTACTCCTGCACGAGCCGCTGTACCGCGGCGTCGGGAACCGCCTCGACCGCCTGGACGAGCTCGCCGACCCCGTAGCCGTTCACCGAGATACCGAGGCGGAGCTGCGCCTCGACCTTGTCGCCCTCGGTGACCGCGACGAGGCGCATGTTGTCGCCGAATCGCGCCACCTTCAGCGTCTGCGCCTCGTGCCAGCCGCACGCCGCGCGGGCCCAGGTGCCGATCCGCTCCACGACGCCTGGATCGCTCCAGTGCCCGACGACCGTCTTTCGCCGCAGGCCCATCCGCGTTTCCATGAACCCGAACTCGCGGTCGCCGTGGGCGGACTGGTTCAGGTTCATGAAGTCCATGTCGATCTCCGCCCAGGGGAGATCGCGGTTGAACTGCGTGTGCAGGTGGAGGAGCGGCTTCTGCAGCAGGCCCAGGCCGGCGATCCACATCTTCGCGGGCGAGAACGTGTGCATCCACGCGACCACGCCGACGCAGGTCCCGGCGGCGCTCGCGTCGAGGCAGACCTGCCGGATCGACTCCGCGCTCTCGACGACGGGCTTGTGCACGACCCGGACCGGGATCGCCGCCTCGGCGTCGAGCGAGCCGGCGATCTCGCGCGCGTGCTCGTCCACCTCCCGCAGGACGTCGTCCCCGTAGAGCTCCTGGCTCCCGGTCAGGAGCCAGACCTTGTGCTCGCCGAGCGCTTTCCCCATCGCCATCCCGCAGAGATCCTGACAGAGGCCGCTCGCTGCTGATTGGATTCCGCGCATGAAGACGAGGCGGCTCGGAAAGACCGGCTGGGACGTTTCGGAGGTCGGCTTCGGCGCGTGGGCGATCGGCGGCAGCTGGGGCGAGACCGACGAGGAGGAGTCGCTGGCCGCAATGCACGCCGCGGTCGACGCCGGAGTCACGTTCTTCGACACCGCCGACGTCTACGGTGACGGGCGCTCCGAGCGCCTGATCGCGCGCCTGCTGAGGGAGCGAGAGGAGCGGCTCGTCGTCGCGACCAAGTTCGGGAGGCGGGCGCCGCTCGACCCCGGCCTCTACACCTACGAGAACCTCCGCGGCTGGCTCGAGCGCTCGCGCGAGAACCTTGGCGTCGAGTCCGTCGACCTCGTGCAGCTGCACTGCCCGCCCCGGGAGACCTACTACATGCCGGAGGTGCACGAGGCGTGCGAGAGGCTCGTGCAGGAGGGCCTGGTTCGGGTCTACGGCGTCAGCGTCGAGAAGGTCGAGGACGGGCTGAAAGCGATCGAGTACGACGGCGTCGCGACAGTCCAGATCATCTTCAACATGCTCAGGCAGCGGCCGGCGGAGCTCTTCCTCGACCAGGCCCGGCGGCGCGACGTCGGCGTGATCGTGCGCGTGCCGCTCGCCTCCGGGCTGCTCACTGGCAAGTTCGGCCGCGACACCACGTTTGCCGAGGACGACCACCGCGGATTCAACCGGCACGGGGAGGAGTTCGACGTGGGCGAGACCTTCTCGGGAGTCGACTACGAGCTCGGGCTCGAGGTGGTGGAGGAGCTGCGGCCGCTCGTGCCGCCGGGGGCGACGCTGGCCCAGCTCGCGCTGTGCTGGATCCTCACGTTCGACGGTGTCTCGACGGTCATCCCGGGCGCGAAGACTTCGGAGCAGGCGCGCGCGAACGCCGCAGCGGCCGACCTGCCTGCGCCCCCGTCCGAGACGATGGAGCGGATCGCGGAGATCTACCGGGCGCGCGTCGCTCCGCTCGTACACCAGCGCTGGTGAGCTTCAGCCCGGCTCGACCTCGTGCGCCCCGTCGACGGAGGCGCAGACGTACGGCGTCGCCTCCCGCCCCGCGCGCTCGGCGTAGTCACGGGTGACGGCGTCGGCCAGCCGGGGTGCCTCGCCCTCGTGCGCCAGGGCGAGCACCGAGCCGCCGAACCCGCCACCGATCATCCGGGCTGCGACCGCCCCGTGGTCGTAGGCCAGGTCGACGAGCAGGTCGAGCTCCGGAATCGAGACCTCGAAGTCGTCGCGGAGGCTCTCGTGGCCCTCGCGGAAGAGCCTGCCGAGAGCCGTGAGGTCCGCTCCGCCCGGATGCTCCAGTGCGGCCACGACCTCACGCACGCGCTCGTTCTCGGCCACGACGTGACGGAGCCTCCGCCGCGCGACCTCGTCCACGCCCGCCGCGGCTGCCTGCTCCTCTGCCTCGGCCGCGCCGAGCGACGAGGGGCGGCTCGTCCCGATAGCAGTCAGCGCCCGCTCGAGCTCGACCCGGCGGTCGGCGTAGCCGCTGAGCTCGAGGTCGTGCCGGACGGCCGAGTCGAAGACGACGAGCGCGATCCCCGGCGGCAGAGGGACGAGCCGGTACTCCTCCGTCGCGCAGTCGAGCAGCAGCGCATGGCCTTTACGCCCCAGGAGCGAGCTCGCCGGGTCCATCAGCCCCACCGGCACGCCGACCGCAAGCCGCTCGGCGGCCTGGGCAATTCTCGCCAGCTCGATGCGCTGCAGCTCGTACGAGGCGGCAGTCGAGAGAGCGAGACCGACCGAGACCGTCAGCGCCGCAGACGAGGACAGTCCGGCGCCGATCGGGACCGTCGAGACGATCTCCCCGTCCAGCCCGGCGGGCGGCATCCCGTGCTCGTGGAGCAGCCTGTGGACCGCCGCGACGTAGCGGCCCCAGCCCTCGAGCGAGGTCGAGGCGGCCGCGTCTGCCTGGAGCTCTACGGTCTCGTCGAAAGCGGCCGAATGCAGGCGAATCGTCGTCCGCGCGGCCGGGAGCCACGTCACGGTGGTCCCGAGGTCGACCGCGACGGGCAGCACGAGTCCGCCCGAGTAGTCGGTGTGCTCGCCGATGAGATTGACGCGCGCAGGCGCGACGACGGCGCGGCTGGAGGAGGCTGAGGTCATCGGCGGGGCGTAGTGTGGCCCATCGCCGAACGGGTCGACGGCGCCTTTTCTCGGTGTTATGGTCGCCGCTCACGCGCGATGGGGGGCCAAGGAGGTGCCCGGGTGGACCAAGAACAGCAGAAGTACCTAGACGGCCAACTCGATGAGTTGGGCTCACTAGTCGAAGATCTCCCCGAGTCGGAAGTGCCGGCGGGGATGGACCGGAAGAAGCTACTCGGGGTGCTCGGTGCGGGCGGCGCAGCGCTTTCGCTCCCCGCGCTTCTCGCCGCGTGCGGCGGGAGCAGCAAAAGCAGTAGCAGCAGCAGCGGCGTCGGCAGCTTCCCGACGACGCCGAAGTGGAAGTGGGTCTTCGTCAACCACGTGACGACCAACCCGTTCTTCGTCCCGACGCAGTACGGGATCGAGGACGCGGGCGCGATCTACAACACCACTCACCAGTGGACCGGTTCGGAGAACAGCGTCGTTTCGGAGATGGTCTCCGCGATGAACACGGCGATCGCCGCGAAGGCCAACGGAATCGCGGTCTGCCTCATCGACGCCCACGCGTTCAACGCTCCCACGAAGAAGGCGCTCGACGCCGGGATCCCGGTCATCGCGTACAACGCGGACGCGCCGGCCGGCAGCGGGAACGAGCGGCTCGCCTACATCGGCCAGGACCTGTTCGTGTCCGGCCAGAAGATGGGTGAGAAGATCGTGGAGCTGATCCCGAGCGGCGACGTTGCCGGTTTCATCGCGACGCCGGGGTCGCTGAACATCCAGCCGCGGATCGACGGCGCGAAGCAGGCGATCAAGGACTCCGGCAAGCCGATCAACTTCACGCAGATCGCGACCGGGGCCCAGGTGAACGCGGAGCTGTCCACGATCGACGCGTACTACCAGGGTCACAAGAGCCTGAAGGGCATGTTCGCGGTCGACGCCGGGAGCACCCAGGGCGTGGCGCAGGTAATGCAGAAGTACAACCTGCCCGCGAAGGGGATCCACGGAGGCGGCTACGACCTCCTGCCGACGACCCTGAACCTGATCAACAAGGGCTTCCTGGACTTCACGATCGACCAGCAGCCCTATCTGCAGGGTTTCTACCCGGCGGTGCAGTTCTTCCTGTACAAGATCTCGGGTGGCCTGATGGCGCCCTCCGACACGAACACGGGTCTCCTGTTCGTCACGAAGGACAACGTCAAGCCGTACCTGACCACCAAGACCCGCTACGAAGGGAGCTCTAGCGCTCAGCAATACGTGACGTCGACCTAGCGACCGAACTGAGGTCGTAGGACGATGGCGGTAGCGGGGTCGCAGGCAAAGGGCCTCGAGCGCGCGCGCAGCCTCGGCTGGCGCGCGCTCGGGGCGTTCGCGAACCGGCGCGAGGCGAGCATCCTCGTCGTCGCGCTCGGTCTGATCATCTATTTCTCGTTGAGATCGTCCGCGTTCTACTCCGGCGCGACGATCAAGAACATCGCCGAGTACGTCGCGCCCGTCGCGCTGATCACGTGCGGCGAGGTGATGGTCCTGATCTGCGGCGAGATCGACCTCTCGGTGGGCCGGGTCTTCGCGCTCTCGCCGATCATCATGTACCTCACGTCCGCGCCGTCGCCGGACGGGCTCGGGCTGCCGATCTGGCTGGGGGTCGTCTTCGGCCTCCTCGCGGCCGCGGCCGTGGGCCTCACGAACGGCCTGATCACGACTTACCTCGGCGTGCCCTCGTTCATCACGACGTTAGGGATGCTGTTCTTCCTGAACGGGATCAACCTCCGCGCGTTACATGGCTTCCAGGTGGCGACGCCCGGGGGTCACTCGTTCGTCGAGATCTTCGGGGGCTACCCGTTGTGGTTCAACTCGGAGTTCTGGTGGGCGCTGCTCGCGGTGGTCGTCCTCCAGATCGTGCTCGTCCGGACGAAATGGGGAGTCCACACGGTCGCGACCGGTGGCAACGTGATCGGCGCACGCGAGAGCGGCGTCAACGTTCGCTGGATCAAGATCGGCAACTTCATGCTCTGCAGCATGCTCGGCGGCTTCGCCGGGATCATGGACTCCGTTCGGATCACCTCGATCTTGCCGCTCCAGGGCGGCACGGACATCATGTTCCTCGCCGTCGCCGCGGCGGTAATCGGCGGCACGTCGCTGATGGGCGGCTCGGGCACGATCGTCGGCGGCTTCCTCGGCGTCGTCGTCCTCGCCATCCTGAACATCGGCTTCGTCATCCTCGGCGTCAGCGCGTTCAACTTCGACCTGATCATCGGGATCGCGATCCTGGGTGCAATGATCCTGAACGTGCAGATCCAGCGCCTGAAGAACCTCGGCCAGCTCGGGAGAGGCAGATGAGCGAGACGGGCAACGGCCGAGAGGCCGTCGATGCGATCCGCGTCGAGCACATCTCGAAGCGGTTCGGCGCCGTGCGCGCGCTCGAGGACGTGTCCATGCATCTCAAGCGCGGTGAGGTGCTCGGGCTGATCGGCGACAACGGTGCGGGCAAGTCGACGCTCGTGAAGATCATCAGCGGCTTCCAGAAGCCCGACAGCGGCAAGATCTTCGTCAACGGCGAGGAGGTGCAGCTCCGCTCGGTCACGCACGCACGCTCGCTCGGAATCGACACCGTCTACCAGGACCTGGCGCTCGTGCCCGGTATGTCCGTCTACCACAACATGTTCCTCAAGCGGGAGCTCCTCGGGAAGCTCGGGAACGTCCACCTGCCGTTGCTGAACAACCGGGAGATGCGGAAGCGGGCCCGCACGTACCTCGACGAGATGGGTGTCGGGATCCCCGACGTCGACGCCGAGGTAGCGCAGCTCTCGGGCGGGCAGCGCCAGTCGATCGCCGTCGCGCGATCGGTCTACTCCGAGGCGAAGATCCTCCTGCTCGACGAGCCGCTCGCGGCGATGGGCGTGAAAGAGGGCGCGCTGATCCTCGACCTGATCCGCAAGCTGCGGGACGAGGGCCACGTCTCGATGATCCTGATCCTGCACAACTACGCGCATGTCTTCGAGGTCTGCGACCGCGTCAACCTGTTGCAGCACGGCGAGATCACCCTCGACAAGCCGACGACCGAGACCTCGGTGGACGAGTTGACCGAGCTGGTCGTGCGCGAGTACCGCCAGGCCACCACGGGCTAGCCGCCCGAGTCGGGAGTGAAGTCATCCGCGTTCTCGTGACGGGGGCAAGGGGCAAGGTCGGCTCCGCCGCCGTCTCGGCACTGCTCTTCGCGGGCCACGACGTGCGCGCCTCTGACCTGGCCCGTGGCGTGTTCGAGCGCACGCTCCCCGGCGAGCCGGGGGAGTACGTCCAGGCCGACCTGACGGATGCGGGAGACGCGTTCGCCGTCGTCCGCGGGGTCGACGCGGTCGTCCACGCCGGCGCGATCCCCGACCCGACGAAGAACCCGCCGCATGTGGTCTTCGAGAACAACCTGACGGCGACGTTCAACGTCCTCGAGGCCTCCGTCCGCTTCGGCATCGGGCGGCTCGTCTACATCTCGAGCGAGACCGTCCCGGGCTTCTTCTTCCCCGAGCGCCCCTTCCCGCCGGACTACGTGCCGGTGGACGAGGAGCATCCGATCAGGCCGCAGGATCCCTACGCGCTCTCGAAGTGGTTCGGAGAGCTGCTGATGGACGCCGCCGTCGCCCGCTCCGAGATCCGCTGCACCTCGCTTCGCCCGAGCTGGGTGCAGAACGAGACGAACTACGAGCGCAACCTCGGGCCGCAGGTGCGCGATCCCGCGGTGCTGAGCCCGAACTTCTGGAGCTACGTGGACGTCTACGACCTCGCCGACGCGGTCGTGCTTGCCGTCGAGTCCGACCTCCCGGGCCACGAGGTCTTCTACATCGCGTCTCCCGACAACGTTGGCAACCGGCCGTTCGCCGAGCTCGTCCGCCGCTACTACGGCGAGGAGATCGAGATCCGCCCGCTCGCGCGGGAGGACGCCTCCGGGATCTCATGCGCGAAAGCCGAGCGCCTGCTCGGCTACTCGCCGAGCCGCTCGTGGAGCGACTACCTGAACGAGCAGGGCCACGCACGCCCGCGCGAAATCTGATCGAGTTGGGCCGACGATGAGCGAGCTTCTCAAGACGAGCCTCGGGATCTGGGCGTTCGGGCCGATGGTCACGCGGTTCGTCCCGGGCGGCTACAAGCCGGAGCGTGCCGACCAGACGACCGTCGAGCGCGTGCGCGAGGCCGTGGAAGGGCTCGGCGACCTCATCGACGGGTACGAGTTCCACTACCCGCAGGAGCTCTCGGCGGACAACCTCGACGAGGTGCGCGACGCTCTCGACGGCCACGACGTGTACTGCCTGGCGACGGGGCTCCACCTCGATCCCCGCTTCGGCAAGGGAGGGCTCGTCTCCCCCGACGAGGCGACCCGGAATGAGGCGGTCAAAAGGACGCTCGACGCGATCGACTTCGCGGGCGAGCTGCAGGCGAACTTCATCGTCTGGCCCGGGATCGAAGGCTACAACTACCCGTTCCAGACGCCGTACAAGGAGAGCTGGGCGTGGTTCCTCGACGGCATCGGGCAGGCGGCCGAGCGTTGCCGCGACCGCGGGATCAAGCTCTTCCTCGAGCACAAGAACTCCGAGCCCGCGATGAAGATCCTGATGCGCAACGTGGGCATGACGCTCCACGTGATCCACACACTGCGGCGCCAGGGGCTCGACAACGTCCAGGTCAACATGGACTGGCAGCACCTGATCATGAACGGCGAGAACCTGGCCGAGTACGCGGCGCTGCTCGCCTCCGAGGGCCTGCTCGGCCACCAGCACGCCAACTCGGGCTGGGGCACGTTCGACGACGACAACATGGTCGGCGCGACCGCCTTCATGGAGACCCTCGAGCTGGCGGTCGAGCTACGGCGCGCCGGCTACGGCGACAACGGCGAGCGGCTCGGCTTCGACCTGTACCCGTACACCGAGGACGCGGTCGAGGCCGTGCGGCGCAGCGTCCTGCACTGGCGCTTCATCGACGGCGTGGCCGAGAGGCTGGACGGCGAGGCGCTGCGCGACGCCCAGATGCGAAAGGACGCCGTGGCCGCCTACGAGCTCGTCTACGCGGCGCTGGGCGCCGAGTAGCGCTCGAGCGCGGCGCGTCCGTGTCCACCGGCCCTACCTTCGTCGGGCTCGACGTCGGCACGAGCGGCGTCAAGGCGGTCGCCGTCTCCCGGGCAGGCGAGGTGCTGGCGCGCGCGGAGGAGGAGTACCCGCTCTCCACGCCGGCACCCGGCTGGTCCGAGCAGGACCCGGAGGACTGGTGGCGCGCGAGCGAGGCTGCGCTGGCCGCGGTCGGCGCGGAGGGCGCCGCGGGAATCGGCCTCTCCGGCCAGATGCACGGCCTCGTGGCCCTCGACGGGGACGACGAGGTGATTCGGCCGGCGATCCTCTGGAACGACCAGCGCACCGCGGCAGAGTGCGAGGAGATCGAGCGGCGAATCGGCGTCGAGCGGCTCATCCGCTTGACGGGCAACCGCGCTCTCACCGGCTTCACCGCGCCGAAGCTGCTGTGGATGCGCGAGCACGAGCCGGAGGCCTACGGACGGATCCGGCACGTTCTCCTGCCGAAGGACTACGTGCGGCTCCGCCTCACGGGCGAGCGCGCGACCGACGTCGCGGACGCCTCCGGGACGCTCCTGTTCGACGTGGCCGAGCGGCGCTGGAGCGGCGAGGTGCTCGAGGCACTCGAGATCCCGGCCGACTGGCTCCCCGAGGCGCTCGAGTCGCCGGAGGTCTCCGGTCGGACCGCGAACGGGATCCCGGTCGCCGCCGGAGCGGGGGACCAGGCGGCGGGCGCGCTCGGCGTCGGGGTCGACGGGCCCGGCCCGCTCTCGGTCGTCCTCGGAACCTCGGGGGTCGTCTTCGCGGCGCTGCCGGCTTACGAGCCCGAGCCGGAGGCGCGGCTCCACGTCTTCTGCCACGCCGTTCCGGGAACCTGGCACGCGATGGGGGTGATGCTCTCGGCCGCGGGCTCGCTGCGCTGGTTCAGGGACGCGTTCGCACCGGGGGTCCGGTACGACGAGCTCGTGGCGGAGGCGGCAGGGGTCGAGCCCGGTGCCGGAGGAGTTCTGTTCCTCCCGTATCTCTCGGGAGAGCGGACGCCGCACGCGGACCCGCATGCGCGCGGCGCGTTCACGGGGCTCGGGCTCGAGCACGGCCGCGCGGCTCTCGTCCGCGCCGTCCTCGAGGGCGTCGCCTACGGCCTGCGCGACTCGCTGGAGCTCCTGCAAGGCCTGGGCGTCCGCGCGGAGATCGGGCGCGCCTCGGGCGGCGGCGCGCGCAGCCGCCTCTGGCTGGAGATCGTGGCCTCGACGCTCGGCGTCCCGCTCGAGCTCACTGCCGTGGAGGACGGGGCGGCCTTCGGAGCGGCCCTGCTCGGCGGTGTCGCCGCTGGCGCGTTCGCTGACGTCCACGAGGCGGTCGACGCGAGCGTCCGGCCCCGCGAGCGGATCGAGCCCGACGACCGGTGGCGCCGCGCCTACGACGCCGGTTACCCTCGCTACCGCGCGTTGTACCCGTCCCTCGAACCCCTGGAGGAGTGATGACGCCGCTGGAAGGAAAGACCGCACTGGTGACCGGGGCGAGCCGCGGGATCGGGCGCGCGGTCGCGCAGGCGCTCGCCGCGGCCGGCGTCGGCCTGGGGCTTGCGTCTCGCAGCGGCGACGACCTCGGACTCGACGGCGTGGTCGCGCTCCCGTGTGACGTCCGCGACCCGGCCGACATCGAGCGAATTGTGGAAGAAACGGTCGGGCGGTTCGGGCGCCTGGACATCCTCGTCGCCAACGCCGGGGTCGGCGCGTACGGCCCGTTCCTCGAGCTCCCGCCCGAGCACCTCGACGAGATGATCGACGTGAACGTCAAGGGGACGATCTTCGCCGCGAGGGCCGCGCTGCCGCACCTGCTCGAGAGCGGGGAGGCCGATCTCGTCACCATCGCGTCGGTGGCGGGCCTCCGCGGCCTGCCGCTCGAGGCCGTCTACTGCGCTTCGAAGTTCGCGCAGGTCGGTTTCACGAGCGCGCTCGACCACGAGCTGCGCGAGCAGGGAGTCCGCTGCACGAACATCTGCCCGGGCGGGGTCGCCACCGACTTCGCCATGGGGCGCGGGCGCACGCCCGAGATGCCCGAGCTCGCCGGGATGATGAGCCCGGAGGACGTGGCCGAAGTGGTCGTCTTCGCCCTGACGCGGCCTCGCACCCATCGCATCCTCGAGACCACCTTCCGCCCCGTCGCGGAGCCGTCGTGATGAAGCCGGTCAGCTGGGGCATCATCTCCACGGCGCACATCAACCGGCTCGTGATCCCGCCCGCGCAGAGCTCGGACGCGTGCGACCTGGTCGCGGTGGCGAGCCGCGACTCCGCCCGCGCCGAGGAGTACGCGCGGGAGTGGGGCATCGAACGGGCGTACGGCAGCTACGAGGCGCTGCTCGACGACCCGGACGTCGAGGCCGTCTACATCTCCCTCCCGAACTCGCTCCACTGCGAGTGGTCGATCCGCGCGCTCGAGGCGGGGAAGCACGTTCTCTGCGAGAAGCCGATGTCGCGTCGCGCCGCGGAGGTCGAGGCCGCCTTCGACGCGGCCGACCGGGCCGGGCGCCTGCTGATGGAGGCGTTCATGTGGCGCCACCACCCGCAGACCCGGAAGCTGACGGAGCTCGTCGACGGCGGCGCGATCGGCCGGCCGCGGGTGATCCGCTCGTCGTTCGGCTTCAGTCTCTCGGACACGTCCAACGTGCGGCTACTTCCCGAGGTCGAGGGAGGGGCGCTGATGGACGTCGGCTGCTACTGCGTCAGCGGCTCACGGCTCCTCGGCGGCGAGCCGCAGCGCGCCGCGGGCGCTCAGGTCGTCGGCCCGAGCGGGGTGGACGTCCTCTTCGCCGGCGTCATGCTGCACGCGGACGGCGTGACCGCGCACTTCGACTGCGGGCTGGTGGTGCCCGAGCGCGACGAGCTCGAGGTCATCGGCGAGGAGGGCTCGCTCTTCCTGGACGACCCCTGGCACGCACACGAGCCGGTGATCGAGGTCCGCCGCGACGACGGGGTCGAGCGCATAGAGATCGAGAAGGCGAACTCCTACGGCCTCGAGCTCGAGAACCTCAGCGCGGCGATCCGGGGAGAAGCGGAGCCGCTGCTAGGCCGCGAGGACGCGGTCGGCAACGCACGCGCGATCGACATGCTCTACGCCTCGGCCTGAGGGGCGCTCCCGCGGCCGGAAGTACACTGCGAGGCCGTGTTCGACACGCTCTCAGAGCGCCTTCAGGGCGCGCTCGGCGACCTGCGCAAGCGGGGACGGCTGGACGAGGAGGCGATCTCGCGCGCGATGCGCGAGGTCCGCCTGGCGCTGCTCGAGGCCGACGTCAACTTCGAGGTCGTCAAGGACTTCGTCGAGCGCGTGCGCGAGCGGGCGCTCGGCGCGGAGGTGCTGAAGAGCCTCACGCCCGGCCAGCAGGTCGTGGGGATCGTCCACGAGGAGCTGACGGCGCTGATGGGCTCGGGCGACTCGCGGCTCGCGTTCGCCGGGCGGCCGCCAACGGTCGTCCTGCTCGCGGGCCTCCAGGGCTCGGGGAAGACGACGGCGTCCGCGAAGCTCGGCCTGCTCCTCCGCAAGGAGGGCCGCAAGCCCGGCCTGGTCGCCGCCGACCTCCAGCGACCGGCCGCGATCGACCAGCTCGAGCAGCTGGGCGCGGAGCTCCAGATCCCCGTGTTCAGCGAGGAGCGCTCCGATCCGGTCGCCGCTGCCCGCCAGGGGATCGAGCAGGCGACCGAGCAGGGACTCGACACCGTCGTCCTCGACACCGCCGGGCGCCTGCACGTGGACGAGGCGCTGATGGACGAGCTCGTCGCGGTGCGCGACGCCACGAAGCCGACGAACGTCCTGCTCGTGCTCGACTCGATGACCGGCCAGGACGCGGTCCGGGTCGCCGAGGCGTTCGCCGAGCGCGTCGCGTTCGACGGGATCGTGCTGACGAAGCTCGACGGCGACGCCCGCGGGGGCGCGGCGCTCTCGGTCAAGGCGGTCACGGGCACGCCGATCAAGCTGGTCTCGGTCGGCGAGCGCCCCGACCAGCTCGAGTACTTCCATCCCGACCGCATGGCCTCGCGGATCCTCGGCATGGGCGACGTCCTCACCCTCGTCGAGAAGGCCGAGGCGGCGGTGGAGGCGGACGAGGCGGCGGAGATGGAGAAGCGCCTGATGACGGGCGAGTTCACGTTCGACGACTTCCTCCGCAGCCACAAGATGCTGCGCCGGATGGGGCCGCTCCAGGGCGTGCTCAAGCTGATCCCCGGGCTCGGGAACCAGCTGCAAGGCCTCGACCAGGTGGACGAGCGGCAGCTCTCCCGCGTCGAGGCGATGGTCCTCTCGATGACGCCGCAGGAGCGCCGCTTCCCGCACGTGATCGACGGCTCGCGGCGGAAGCGGATCGCGAACGGCAGCGGGGCGACCGTCCAGCAGGTGAACCAGCTGCTGGAGGCGCGGAAGCAGATGGCGAAGATGATGAAGCAGCTCGGAAAGGGCAAGATGCCGACGCTGCCGGGGCAGGCTCCCGGGCAGAATGTGTCCACCCGCTCCGCGACGAAGAAGAAGAAGACCAAGCGCAAGAAGCGATCGAGATCACGGAGGTGATCGTTTGGCTGTGAAGCTCAGACTGACCCGAGTCGGGTCGAAGAAGAACCCGGTGTACCGGATCGTGGCCGCGGACTCCCGCTCGCCGCGGGACGGCCGGTTCATCGAGATCGTCGGCCGCTACAACCCGCAGACCGACCCGTCCACGATCGAGCTCGACGAGCAGAAGGTGAAGGACTGGCTCGCGAAGGGCGCGCAGCCGTCGTCCACGGTGCAGCGGCTGCTGAAGGCCAAGGGCGTCGGAGTCGAGTGAGCGAGATCGTCGAGTACCTGGCGCGGCGGCTCGTGGACGAGCCGGACGCCGTTCGCGTCGAGGAGATCGAGCGCGAGGGGGCGCTCGTCATCCAGCTGTACGTGGCGCAGGACGACGTCGGCAAGGTGATCGGTCGCCAGGGCCGGATCGCCCGCGCCCTGCGGACGATCGTGCGGGCGTCGGCGGCGCAGCACGACCGGCGCGTGCTGCTCGAGATCATGGAGTGAGGCATCGCTTGCGATGCCGCCCTCAGGAGGGGCGGGCTGTGCCCGCGCCTCCGTCTGAAATGACCGGTCGACCCGATTTCATGTCCCAACGACATCGCTACTAGGTGATGCGCGTAGCGGCGCTCTACGACATCCACGGCAACCTGCCCGCGCTCGAGGCGGTGCTGGGCGACGTCGAGCGCGAGGGCGTGGACGCGATCGTCTTCGGCGGGGACATCGCCGCCGGGCCGCCGCAGCCTCAGGCGGTCGTGGAGCTCGTCCGCTCGCTGCCGAACGCGCGCGCCGTCCGCGGCAACGCCGACCGGCTCGACGCGCCCGAGTACGGGGACGACGCGGGGCTGGCCTGGCTCCTCGAACGGATCGACTCCGAGCAGGCCGAGTGGCTCATCGCCCTGCCGTTCTCGGTCGTCCTCGACGACACGCTCTTCGTCCATGCGACGCCGCAGGACGACGAGACGGTCGTCACCGAGCTGACGACGGACGAGCGCCTGGCGGAGCTCCTCGCAGGGATCGAGCAGCGCCGCGTGGTCGCCGGGCACACGCACATGCAGCTGGAGCGGCGAGTGGGCGACGTCGTGTTCGTGAACGCCGGTAGCGTCGGCAGGCCGTACGAGGCGCGGCCGGGCGCGTACTGGGCGTTCCTGGACGGCGAGGAGGTCGAGCTCCGGCGGAGCGACTACGACCTCGAGCGCGCTGCCGAGCTGGTCCGCGGCTCCGGCCATCCGCAGGCCGAGGAGCTCGCGGTCGAGAACGTGCTGCGCGTGCCCTCGCGCGCCGAGGCGCTCTCCGTGTTCGGTGGCTGACCGGCTCGTCCGCGTCGGCCGCGTCGGCAAGCCGCACGGGCTCGACGGCTCCTTCTTCGTCGAGCACGCGAGCGAGGACGAACAGCGCTTCGCCGTCGGCGCGACGCTGCACGTGGACGGCGACCCCGCAGAGGTCGTCGCCTCCAAGCGCTCGCGCGGCCGCCCGGTGATCAGGCTCGACTGCGACGCGCCCCGCGGGGCCGAGCTGGCCGTGCCGCGCACCGCCCTGCCGCCGCCCGAAGAGGGCGAGTTCTACGCGTTCGAGCTCGTCGGGCTCGAGGTCGAGGAGGAGGGAGGACGGACGCTCGGCCGGGTCGCGGCCGTGCAACCCGGAGTCGCGAACGACGTCCTCGAGCTCGACTCCGGCGGGATGCTGCCGCTCGTCGACGCCTGCGTGCTGCAGGTCGACCTCGACGGGCGCCGAATTCTGGTCGCGCAGGGCTTCAGCGACTCCCGCTAACCTGCCCGCGGCCGTTCCGTGCAGCTCGACGTCTTCACCCTCGTTCCCCACGCGTTCGCCTGGCTCACGGAGCAGCGTCCGGTCGCCGCCGTGCTCGGCGACGAGCTCGACCTTCGGCTCTTCAACTACCGCGACTACACGCCGCTCGGCGGCGGCCAGGTGGACGACGAGCCCTACGGCGGCGGCGCCGGGATGGTGCTGCGCGTGGACGTCGTGGCCGAGGCGCTGGATGCCGTCTACGGCGGCGTACCCGACCACCGTGTCGTCGCGCTCACGCCGCAGGGGCGGCAGCTCACGCAGGCGGTCGTCGAGGAGCTCGCGGGAGAGGAGCGAGTGACCGTCCTCTCCGCCCGCTTCGAGGGTTTCGACGAGCGCGTCCTGGTCGAGCTCGCCTCGGATGCGATCTCGATCGGCCCGTACATCGTGTCCGGCGGCGAGCTGCCGGCGATGGTGATGGTCGACGCGATCGCGAGGCGCCTCCCGGGCGCGCTCGGAAGCGAGGAGTCCGGTCTGATCGAGAGCTTCTCCGCTGAGCTGGAAGGTGGTCTTGAGTACCCTCACTACACGCGCCCGGCGGAGTTCCGAGGCCGGCGGGTGCCCGACGTACTCCTCTCGGGGGATCACAGGAGAATCGAGGAATGGCGGAAGGAACAGAGTCGCCTGAGAACACGGTCGTGAGAGACCACTACGCAACGCTGGGCGTCTCGCGGACCGCGACGACGGACGAGATCAGGGAGGCGTACTGGCGCCAGGTCCGCTTCCACTCGATGGGCGCCGAGCCGGGCGAGCACCTGCGCGAGCTCCGCGAGGCGTACGAGACGCTGTCAGACCCGGCCAGGCGCGCCGAATACGACGCGAACCCGGACGGCGCGGTCGCCGTGACCGCCGCGACCGCCGCGACCGCCGCCGCCACCCTGCCGGGCACCACGCCGATGCCTGGGCCCGTCGACGGGGAACCGAGGAAGGAGCCCAAGCTCTCTCGGAACCCGCTCGACCGGCTGACGGCGCGCCTCCCGCGCCCGTGGCGCGTGGCCGTCGACTGGATCGTGACGATCGCGGGCGCGATCCTGATCGTGCTGGCGATCAAGCAGTGGGTCGTCAACCCGTACCGGATCCCGTCCTCGTCGATGGAGCCCACGCTCCACTGCGCGAGGCCCGGCCCGGACTGCGAGGCCCGGCTCTCCGACCGCGTGCTCGCGAACCGGTTCATCTACCACTTCCGCAGCCCGCACCGCGGCGACATCATCGTGTTCAACACGCCGAAGGCGCGCGCAGAGGCTGCCTGCAACGCGAGCGGCACGTTCGTCAAGCGGCTGATCGGCCTGCCCGGTGAAACCGTCAACGAGCAGGACGGGACCATCTACATCGACGGCAAGCGGCTGAACGAGCCCTACATCCAGCCGAGTCGGCGTGATCATCAGTCGGGTTTCTGGCGGGTGCCCCAGGGCCACTACTTCTTCATGGGCGACAACCGGCGGGAGTCCTGCGACTCGCGTCGCTGGGGGTCAGTAGCGCGGAGCGCGATCATCGGCAAGGTCTTCATGACGTACTGGCCGCCGAACCGGATCTCGTTCCACGCGATCTTCCCGCTCGGAGGCTGGCTGGGGCTCGTCTTCCTCGTCCCGCTCCGGCGCCGACGGCGCTCCCGCGTCCGCTAGCATGCCGCTCGGCCCGCGCCGGGCCTCTTTTCATGAGCAAGGTGATCGAGAGCCTCGAGCAGCGCCAGCTGCGCAGCGACCTCCCGCCGTTCAAGGCCGGAGACTCGGTCCGCGTGCACTTCCAGGTGATCGAGGGCCAGCGCCGCCGCGTGCAGGTCTTCGAGGGGATCGTGATCAGGCGCCAGGGGGCCGGCGTGCGCGAGACCTTCACCGTGCGGAAGCAGTCGTTCGGGGTCGGCGTGGAGCGGACGTTCCCGGTGCACTCGCCGAAGATCGAGCGGATCGAGGTGATCGCGATCGGCGACGTGAACCGCGCGAAGCTCTACTACCTGCGCGGCAAGGTCGGCAAGCGCGCCCGCGTACGCACGAAGCGCGGCGCTCCGCTCCCGACGGTGGAGGCGCCTCCGCCAACCGAAAGCGACATGCCGGCCGAGAACGAGGAGCCCGTGGACGAGGTCGTCGAGGAACCTGAGAGCCAGGAGCCCGAGGCTGCCACCGATGAGCCCCAGGCTGCGGACCCGGACGCGGGGGCGCCCGAGCGAGAGACCGAGTCCGCCGAGAACGTCAGCGAGTAGCGGTAACGGGCCCGGGGACTCGCGCTCGCGCGACGACGTGCCCGTCGCGGTCGCGCGCTGTCAGGTACGCCGCCTCGTGCTCGAGGCGAACGTGCTCCCCCGGCACCCGGTAGAAGAAGAACCCGGCATCGATCGGCGGTGAGACGAAGACGACCGGAATACGGGCTGAGCTCCCGTCGGCGAATTCGACGCGGAGCGACGTGCCGGGCGGGAGGAGGATGTCCCCGCCGAGGATCGATGCGCCCTTCTCGCCCACCTGTGCGGTCGTCCCGATCGCATACCAATCGACCTCGCCCGGGCCTCCGGCGGGCGCGCCCGCGGGGAGCGTCCGTGTCTGGCGGCAGCCGCCGAAGAGCTCGACGAAGCTCTCGCAGAACCCGCCGTTCTTCGTCGGCGCGACGTAGAGCACCGCCCGGTGGCGCCCGTTCGGGAAGGTCGCCACCCGGCGGGCCTCTCCTGACAGGACGTGGGGATCCATCCCGGGCGGCGCGTCCTTGCTGCCGAAGAACGTCTCGAAGTCGCGGACGACCGGTTCCGGCGCGGGCGGCTGCGAGCCGAACGGCAGCACGTCGTCATACAGCGCAAAGGCCGCGCCGACGCCGAGCGTGGCGATCGCCAGGACGCCGAAGGCCAGCGCGAGCGCGGCGGGTCGGCGTCGGCGCCGCCGAATAGCGGTCCAGTCCGAATCGTCGTCGTAATCGGCGAGCGCCGCGAGGCGCTGCTCGAGCAGATCTGTCGTCATACCTCCACCTCGTCCCGGTCGAGCGTTCGCTTGAGCTCGGCGCGCGCCTGGGCGATCGCGGCGGCCACCGTTCCGTCCGCCACCCCGCAGAGCTCGGCGATCTCGGCATACGTGAGATCCGCGAAGTAGCGGAGGAAGACGATCAGGCGCCGCCGCGGCGGCAGGCGCCGAAGCGCCTCGGCGAGTGCGGGATCGCGCTCCGGCTCCACGAGCGCAACCTCGCCGACGTCCTGGAGCCCGACATCTACGCGGCGCTGGCTCCGGCCGTGCTCGAACGCGGTCCGGAGAGCGATTCGCCACACCCACGTCTCCAGCGCCTGCTCGTCGCGCAGCGACCGCCGCTTTCGGAGAGCACGGGTGAACGCCTCCTGCACGGCGTCGCGGGCGCTTTCGTTGCCGCCCGTGATCGTCGCGAGCGTGTTGCGGAAGCGGACGTACTTCCGCCGGTACAGATCCTCGATCGCTCTCTCGCGCGCGTCCACGTGGAGTAAGGATGACCGAGCCGTGCCGATTCTTTATCGCCGGGTGACGAAAGCGTGACATCTGTGCGGCGCCGGCTGGCAGCGGCGCTATCCTCGCGGCCATGGCGCGACGCACGGGCAGGAAGCTCCTCCAGTTCGACCGTAACCTCGGCGCGCGCTTCGTCGCGGGCGCCGACGAGGCGGGCCGGGGGCCGCTCGCGGGGCCGCTGCTCGTCGCGGGCGTGCTGCTCGACTACGAGCGGCTTCGCGATCACCGCGTTCGTCCGCTCGCGCTTCTGAACGACTCGAAGCAGTGCAGCGAAGCCGAGCGCGAGCGGCTCTTCCGCGCGGTCGTCGGCTGCGCCGAGCGGATCGTCGTCCGCGCCGTTCCTTCGGCCGAGATCGACCGCGAGGGGCTGCACCGCTCGAACCTCGCCGGGCTGCGCGCCGTGCTCGAGGAGCTGTCGCCGCCGGCCGAGGTCTGCCTGGTGGACGGCTTCCGCCTCGGGCCGCGGGCGCCCGAGCACCGCGCCGTCGTGGACGGCGACGAGAAGAGCGCCGCCATCGCGGCCGCCTCGATCGTCGCCAAGGTGACGCGCGACCGGATGATGCGGCGGATGGATGCCCTGTACCCTGCGTACGGCTTCCGCTCGCATGTCGGGTACATCACGCCGCGCCACTCGGCGGTCGTGCGAGAGCTCGGGCCCTGTGAGATCCACCGCCGCTCGTTCCACGCCCTCTGCTACGCGTAACACGAGGGCGGCAGGACGCGTCGCCGAGCGGCGGGCGCTGTGGCACTACCGGCTGCGCGGGTACCGGATCCTGGACACGAACGTCTGGATCGGCGGGAACGAGCTCGACCTTGTCGTGCGGCGAGGCGGGAGACTCGCGTTCGTGGAGGTGAAGGCGAAGGGCGACGGGCGCTACGGCGACCCGTTGGAGATGGTCACCGTGGAGAAGGAGCGCCGCCTGCGCCGGGCCGCAGAGGCATGGCTCGCCGCGCACCCTGAGCTTGAGGGACTCGAGGCGAGCTTCGAGGTCGTCGCCCTCCGCGCCGGCCGGCTCGAGCGGCTGACAAGGGCGTTCGGATGACAGGCGAGTCGATCGAGGTCGTGCAATACGACCCCGAGTGGCCGCGCCGGTTCGAGGCCGAGCGCGTGATCCTGGAACGGCTGCTCGCTCCTTGGCTGGCGGGTGGAATCCACCACATCGGCTCGACGGCAATCCCGGGGGTCGCCGCGAAGCCGATCGTCGACATGATGGCCGGCGTCGGCGACTTCGAGCAGGCACGGGCCGCGTACGAGCCGCTGAGCGGGCACTCGTACCGCCACGCGCCGCACCGGCCGGGCATCGCCCATCACTTCACCAAGGTCTCACCGGAGATCACGTACGGGCTCCACCTGACCGAGCCCGGCAGCGACCTCTGGCGCGAGCGCCTCGTCTTCCGCGACTCGTTGCGCGCCGAGCCCACGCTGCTGGCGGAGTACGAGGCCCTGAAGCTCCGGCTCGCGCGGGAGCATCCGGATGACCCGGCGGCCTACACCGCGGGGAAGCAAGCCTTCGTGGCAAGCGTGCTCGCGAGGTCGGGAGTCGCCCCCGGTCGCCGGTAGCGAGGGCGGTCGGGCCAGGAGTCGAGCAGCCCGCGTAGAACCCGCTCGGAGCCGTGGCCTCGACCCAGGACGCGCTCTACCGCCGCATCGACCTCGATCTCTCCTGGTCGGAGCGCGAGCTGCCCGAGCGCGAGCGTACGAAGCACGTCCACCGGCTCCACCCGTACCTGGGGAAGTTCATCCCGCAGCTCGTCGAGGCGCTGCTCGAGCGGTACGTGCCGCGTGGCCGGGTGCTGGACCCGTTTGCAGGGTCGGGGACGACGCTCGTGCAGGCGCTCGAGTCGGGGCTCGACGCGTGGGGCGCGGACGTGGCGGCCTTCAATTGCCTGCTGATGGAGGTGAAGACGCGCGACTACAACCCGTTCGTGCTCGAGAGCGAGCTGCGCGAGGCGGGTGCCCGGCTGGAGGCGTTCGAGGGGTCGCGGCCAGAAGGGCCGGTGCCGAGGTACGTGCGCGACTGGTTCGCGCCGAGAGCGGCGGCGGAGCTGCTCTTCTTCCGCGGGCTCGTCGAGGACTACGAGCACGCGGACGTGCTGCGGGTCGTACTGGCCCGGGCGGCCCGCTCGGCGCGCCGGACGACCCATTTCGACCTCGACTTCCCTCGCGCGCCGCAACGCTCGGAGTACTGGTGTCACAAGCACCGGCGGACGTGCAGGCCAGTCGGAGAGGCCCGGCACTTCCTTCGTCGCTACTCGCTCGACACGCTGAAGCGGGTTCGCGAGTTCTCGCGCGTGCGTGCGCGCGGGCGCGAGGCGAACGTGGTGCACGGCGACGCCCGTGAGCTCGACTTCGGCGGCCGGTTCGACGGCGTGGTCACGTCGCCGCCCTATCCGGGGCTGATCGACTACCACGAGCAGCATCGCTACGCGTACGAGCTGCTCGGGCTCGAGGACTTCGGCGGGCTCGAGCTCGGGAAGGGCGCGAGCCGGACGGCGCTGGCGGCGTACGTGGAGGGGATCGCGGACGTGCTGGCGAACGCCCGGGGCTCGCTTCGGCGCGGCGCGCCGGTGGTGATCGTGATCAACGACCGCCGCGATCTGTATCCGGAGATCCTCGAGCGGGCGGGGTTACGGCTAGAGGAGCGCTATCGGCGGCACGTCAACCGCCGGACGGGCCGGCGGTCCGGTGAGTTCTACGAAGACGTGCTCGTGGCCCGCGTGCAGTAGTTCCACTTTCGCTTCAGACCGGTAACAGACACGTGCGTGGTTGCTGTCTAGCGTGGCCATGTGCTTGCACGCACTGTCACGCACGCGCTCGTGGGCCTGGACGCGCGCCGGGTCGAGGTCGAGGCGCACCTCCAGCTCGGGGTCCCGGCGTTCACGATCGTCGGGCTCGCCGACCGCGCCTGCCAGGAGGCGAAGGAGCGCGTTCGCAGCGGGATCGCATCGGCAGAGCTCGAATGGCCTCTGCGGCGGATCACCGTCAACCTCGCGCCCGCGGAGCTGCGGAAAGAGGGGTCCGGCTTCGACCTCCCGATTGCCCTCGCGGTGCTCGCCGCCTCGCGCCAGGTCCCGCCGGAGTCGCTGGGCGGGGTCGCGTCGGTGGGCGAGCTGGCGCTGGACGGGCGGCTGCGGCCGGTCGGCGGCGTGCTGGCGGCGGCGGAGGGCGCCCGGCGCGCCGGGCTGACGCGGCTGCTCTGCGCCGCGGGGTGCGCGGCAGAGGCGGCGCTGGCGGGGATCGAGCCGGTTCCGGTGCGCCATCTGGCGGAGGCGGCCGCCTACCTGCGCGGCGAGTGGCAGCCGCCTCCGCCCGACGAGCCTTCGCGGAACGGGACCTGTGCGGAGCCGGCTGTCGGCGTGCCCGACCTCTCGGACGTGCGCGGCCAGGAACGGGCGCGGCGGGCGCTCGAGCTCGCAGCCGCTGGCGGTCACAACCTGCTCCTCGCCGGGCCGCCCGGCACGGGGAAGACGATGCTCGCTCGGCGCCTGCCGGGGATCCTGCCGCGGCTCCCGCCGGACGACGCGCTGGAGGTCACGCGCATCCACTCCGTCGCGGGGCTCCTCGCGCCCGGGCGGCCGCTCGTGACGGTCGCTCCATTCCGTGCGCCGCACCACACGGCGTCCGTCTCCGCGATCGTCGGCGGAGGCTCGACGCCGCGGCCCGGAGAGGCGAGCCTTGCCCACCGAGGCGTGCTCTTCCTGGACGAGCTGGCCGAGTTCCCGCGCAACGCGCTCGAAGCGCTGCGCCAGCCGCTCGAGGACGGGGCGATCTCGATCGCGCGTGTCGGCGGGAGGATCGTCTTCCCGGCCCGGTTTCAGCTGGTCGCGACGATGAACCTCTGCCCGTGCGGCGCTCGCGGCGATCCGGCCGCGGAGTGCTCGTGCTCGGCCGCGCGGCTGGCCGCATACCGCGACAAGCTCTCGCGGGCGCTGCTCGACCGGTTCGACCTCCTCGTCACGGTTCCACGCCCGCGTGCCCGGGAGTTGGAAGGTGGAGCGGGGGAGAGCTCGGAGACCGTCGGCCGGCGCGTCGAAGCAGCGCGGGAACGGGCGCGCGGCGAGCCGCTTCGGCGTTCTGGTGACGCGAGCGAGCTGCTCTCGAGGGCGGTCGAACGGCTGCCGTTGTCCGCCCGCGGACGGGCGCGGGTGGCCCGTGTCGCCAGGACGGCTGCGCTGCTGGCCGACGCGAAGGAGATCGGGACCGAGCACGTCGCCGAGGCGCTCTCGTTCCGCACGCCGGCGGAGCTGGGCCCGCGATGACCGATCTCGCGCTAGCCGCGTTCGCGGCCGAGACCGGGACGCACGTCGTCGTGGAGCCGCGCGAGCGGCGATTCGAGCGATTCCGGCGCGCCTTCGACGCCGAGGGCTATCTCGCCGGCCTCAGAGCTCGAGGTCTCCGGTTCCTCGGCCGCTCCGAGGCAGGGTTTCCGCCGCTGCTCCGAGAGCTGCACGACCCTCCGGCGGGCCTGTTTCTGCGCGGCGTCGCCGAGCCGGATCTGCTCTCCGTCCCCGCCGTGGCGATCGTCGGAGCGCGCGCGTGCTCGTCCTACGGCTCGCAGATCGCGCGACTGCTCGGGCGCGAGCTCGCGGCCGCGGGCCTGGTGGTGGTCAGCGGGCTGGCCCGGGGCGTCGACGGGGAGGCGCATCGAGGCGCGCTCGAATCGGGCGGAGCGACCGTGGCCGTCCTCGGCTGCGGCGTCGACCGCGACTACCCGGCCGCGCATGCGCAGCTCGCGCGCGGAATCGCCGAGGAGGGGCTAGTCGTCTCGGAGTACGCACCCGGCGTCGAGCCGGCGCCATGGCGCTTTCCGGCGCGGAACAGGATCATCGCCGGGCTGGCGATGGCGACCGTGATCGTCGAGGCACGGGAGAGGAGCGGCGCTCTCATCACGGCCGACTTCGCGCTGGAGGCCGGGCGGGAGGTCTTCGCGGTTCCAGGCGAGATCACCTCTTCCCTCTCGGCGGGCACGAACGCGCTCCTACGGCTCGGGGCGACGCCGCTGACGCAGGTTGCGGATGTGCTTGAGGCCCTCGGCCTCGACGCGGCTCCGGCACCGGCGCTGGAGCTCGGCGACCACGCCGCCGTGGTCCTGGCCGCCCTTGCCGACGAGCCCGCCGGCGCGGACGAGCTCGGCCGGCGTACGGGACTGGAGGCCGCGGCTCTCGGCACCGCGCTCTCGGAGCTCGAGCTGGCCGGAGCCGTGTCCGAGGCCGACGGGCTCTTCAGAGGGGTGAGGCCGCCGGAATAGGATCGCCGACAACATGACGGAGTCCGAGCCCTGTGCGTTCTGCGAGGTCGTCGCGGGCCGGCGCGAGCAGGAAATCGTCCACTCGAGCGACGACGTGCTCGCGTTTCTGTGCGAGCCGCCGGCGACCTGGGGCCACACGCTGGTCGTGCCCAGTGCCCACCGGCGGGACATCTGGACCGTCGAGCCGTCGGAGGCTGCCGCCGCCGTCCAGCTGGCCCAGCGGCTGGCACGGGTCATGCGCGACGAGCTCGGAGCCGTCGGCGTCAACCTGCGCCAGAACTCGGGAGAGCGCGCAGGCCAGGACGTCTTCCACTTCCATCTGCACGTCGTCCCGCGCTACGAGGACGACACGGTTCTCCCTGGCTGCGTCTGGGGCGCTCCGCCCTGGCAGCCGCCGGCCGGCGGCCCAGCCGAGCGGCAGCGAGTCGCCGAGGCGCTCCGCCAAGGCCTCGCTGCCGTCAGTCTGTGAGGGCCGCCTAGAGGTCGAGCGTCGCCAGCTCGAGGTCGTCGGCACGCTCCATGGCCGCGATTGCGATCGCCAGGTCCTGGATTGCCAACCCGGTCGAGTCGAAGCTCGTGACCTGATCGTCGTTCTCGCGCCCCGAGGCGGCTCCGGCAAGCACCTGGCCGAGCTCGGTCACGTCGTCCCGCCGAATGCGGCCCGCCTCGACCGCCTGTGTCAGGTCCCCCGCGTGGCTCGCCTGCTCCCAGTCGTCGCAGAAGACCCGCGTGCGGACGAGCTCCTCGACCGCGATCTCGGCCTTTCCCGGGCCGTCGGCGCCCATCAGGCTCACGTGCTGGCCCGGCTGCAGCGAGCCCGGCGGCAGCAACAGCTCGTGGCCGGGAGTCATCGTCACCACGAGATCCGCCGCGAGCGCCTCCTCCTGCGACCCGGCCACCGACGCGCCCAGCTCCGACGCGGCCGCCTCGGCCCGGCTCCGGTCGACGTCCCAGAGAGCGACGGGTCGCCCGCGAGCCAGGAAGGTTCGCGCGGCGGAACGTCCATTCACTCCCGCGCCCACGACCGCGGCGGTCTTCGCGTTCGCGCGGCCAAGCGTCTCCGCGGCCAGCACCGCGGCGGCGCCGGTACGCAGAGCGGTCACGGCTGCGGCGTCGAGCACAGCCCGCAGCGCGCCGTTCGACGCGTCCGAGAGCAGCACGAGGCCCGTCACGGTCGGCAACCCCCGCTCGGGGTTGCCCGGGAAGGACGTCACCCATTTGAGCACCGCGTGCCCGGCGCCGAGTGCGGGCATCGCGCGGAAGTCTCCGGCCGGGTACGCAGGCACGTAGACCTTGGGCGGCATCGACCACTCGCCGCGCGCGTAGGCGACGAACCCGTCCCGGACGGCCTCGAGTGCCCGTTCCGGCGACACGGCCGCCTCGACCTGCGCCGCAGTGAAGACGGGAACCATCGCGGCCAAGCCTAGTGGGGGAACATAGGCCCGAGATGGAGGTTCAACCCGGGATCGTCGTGGAGGGGCTGCGCGTCGAGCGCAACGGAACGGGTGTGTTCGACGGGCTCTCCCTGTCGGTCGCGCGCGGTGTCGTGACCGGGCTGCTCGGCCCGAACGGCAGTGGCAAGTCGACGCTGATGCGCGCGATCGTTGGCGTGCAGCGCGTCCAGGGCGGCTCGATCACCGTCCTCGGCTCACCGGCCGGCTCGCCGCCCCTCCGTAGCCGCGTCGCCTACGTCACCCAGGCGCCGTCCGTCTACGGCGATCTCACCGTCCGCGAGAACCTTCGCTTCTTCGCCCGCGTTCTCGCCGCGCCTTCCGGCCGGATCGAGTCGGCTCTCGAGACCGTCGACCTGCTCGAGGCAGCCGACCGCGTGGTCAACCGGCTCTCGGGCGGTCAGCGCGCCAGGGTCTCGCTCGCGAGTGCTCT
The DNA here is from genome assembly GCA_963716865.1 of uncultured Actinomycetes bacterium. GTDB lineage: Bacteria > Actinomycetota > Thermoleophilia > Gaiellales > Gaiellaceae > AC-32. The sequence goes on along the minus strand of CAVQUF010000004.1, from coordinate 49,208 downwards.
CCTCGGCGATCCCGAGTTGCTGGTCCTCGACGAGCCGACGGTCGGGCTCGACCCGCTGCTGCGACGAGACCTTTGGGACACGTTCCACCGGCTCGCGCAGGAGAACCGGACCGTGCTCGTTTCCAGTCACGTCATGGACGAGGCCGAGCGCTGCGACGAGCTCCTGCTGCTTCGGGAGGGAAGCCTGCTCGCCGAAGGCACTCTCCCCGAGCTCCTGAACCGGACAGGGGCGCGCGATCTCGACGAGGCCTTCCTGCGCCTGATCGATGAGGCGCCGCCGTGAGCCTCCGCGTGACCGGAGCCGTCGCGGCGCGCGTACTCACCCAGCTTCGGCGCGACCCGCGCACCGTCGGGCTGATGCTCGGCGTCCCGTCGTTCCTGATCGTCCTACTGCACGAGCTCTTTGCCGGTCGGGAGCTTGTCTTCCAGCACGTCGGCGGCCCGCTGCTCGGCCTGTTCCCGTTCGTCTCGATGTTCGTCGTCACATCGATCACGATGCTGCGCGAGCGGACGTCGGGAACGCTCGAGCGGCTGATGACGCTCCCGCTCGCGAAGCTCGATCTGCTCGTGGGCTACGGCCTCGCCTTCGCGTTCATGGCCGCGCTCCAGGCATCGCTCGTCTCCGCGATCGCGTTCTCGCTGCTCGACCTCCACAGCGTGGGGCCGGTCTGGGTGGTCGTCGTGCTCGCGATCGGGAACGCGATCCTCGGGATGGCGCTCGGGCTCTTCATGAGCGCGTTCGCCTCAACGGAGTTCCAGGCGGTGCAGTTCATGCCGGCAGTCGTCCTCCCGCAGCTCTTGCTCTGCGGGCTCTTCGTACCGCGCTCCCAGATGGCCGACTGGCTGCGCGTCCTGTCGGCCCTGCTGCCGCTGACCTACGCCTACGACGCGCTCGCCCACGCGATCCGGGGGACGTTCGATGCCCGCTTCGCCCTGGACGTCTGCGTGACGGTCGGGGCGACGCTCCTCGCGCTTGTCCTCGGCGCACTGACTCTGCGGCGGCGAACGCCCTAGAGTTCGGCGCGTGCGCTGGACGGTCCCGCTTGCCCTGTTGATCCTGGCGGCGGGCTGCACCTCGGGCCACAGGTCCGCCGGCTCGAGAGCAGTTGTGTCGGAGGCCGGCCAGATCGGCCCGCTGCGGATGGACCGAAGCAGCCACGAAGACGTAGTCGCGTTCGCGGGCCATCCAGACGCGGAGCGGCGCGGTCGTTACCCGAGCTTTCCGGCGTACAGCGCGCTTGGTTATCGCTGCTTCCACAAACCTGTCGACCTCGGATTCCCGCTGGTGTGGGGCAAAGGCCCCTATTGCGAGACGGTCTTCTTCATCCATGAACGGCACAGACAAGCTTGGGAACTTCTTCACCACTTCGACCCGCTACTCAGAGAGGCGCGGCGTCCAAATTGGGATGAGCACGGCATCGGCGGAACGTCTTCTGCACAGGCTCGTCTATGTGGGCTGCGAAGAGAACATCCATCTGGGACCCGCAAGGGCCGGACTGACGGTTGGGTTCGTTGGCGGCTCTCCTCGGAAGACGAGCGGCTCGACGGCGCTGCGCCTGAGCGGAGGGCATGTGTACGCCTTCGCTCTCCACGGCCATCGCAGCGAGCTCGGCGTCTTCGACTGCATGTGACGGCGGGCTAGAGGCTCTTGACGTCGGCGATCAGCTTGGTGATCGAGTCCTTGGCGTCCCCGAAGAGCATCACGGTCTTGGGGTTGTAGAAGAGCGGATTCTCGATCCCGGCGAAGCCGGGGTTCATGCTCCGCTTTAGCACGACGACAGCCTGCGCGTCGTCGACGTTCAGGATCGGCATGCCGTAGATCGGGCTGCCCTGGTTGTTGCGCGCGTCCGGGTTGACGACGTCGTTGGCACCGACGACGAGCGCGACGTCCGTGCGCCCGAACTCCGGGTTCGCCTCGTCCATCTCCTTCAGCTGCGGATAGGGCACGTTCGCCTCGGCGAGGAGCACGTTCATGTGCCCGGGCATGCGGCCGGCGACCGGGTGGATCGCGTACGAGACCTCGACGCCCTTCTGCTCGAGCAGGTCGGCGAGCTGGCGGACGTCGTGCTGGGCCTGCGCGACCGCGAGGCCGTAGCCGGGCACGAAGACGACCTTGTGCGCGTAGGCGAGCATCACGGCGACGTCCTCGGCGCTGGCCGACCGGACGCTGCCGCCGTCGCCCGCCGCGGCCGCCGCGGCCCCGGCGCTCACCTGCCCGAACGCGCCGAAGAGGACGTTCGCGATCGAGCGGTTCATCGCGCGGCTCATCAGGATCGTCAGCAGGGTTCCCGAGGCGCCGACGAGCATCCCGGCCACGATCAGGACGTTGTTCTCGAGCTCGAAGCCGGTTGCCGCAGCGGCCAGCCCCGTGAACGCGTTCAGGAGCGAGATCACGACCGGCATGTCGGCGCCGCCGATCGGGAGGACGAAGAGAACGCCGAAGAGCGACGCGAAGGCGAGCAGCACCCACATCAGCCACTGCTCCTCACCACCGGCCGCGATCGCGATGCCTGCCGCGAGCGCGACGGCGAAAACGAGCCCGTTCACGATCTGCTGGCCCGGGAATGTGATCGGCCGGCCCCGGATCAGCTCCTGCAGCTTCGCGAAGGCGACCATCGAGCCGGCGAACGAGATCGAGCCGATGATCGCCGAGAGCATGATCGCGACGGCGATGTCGATCTTCAGATGCCCCGGTGCGGGGACGCGGTTGTGGAACTCGGCCCACGAGACGAGCGCCGCCGCTCCGCCTCCGACGCCGTTGAACAGCGCCACCATCTGCGGCATCGCCGTCATCTTCACCCGGCGCGCCGCGACTGCTCCGAAGCCGCCGCCGATCACCATTCCGATCGCGATGCCCCAGTAGTTGACGATGCTGTTCTGCGCGAACGTCACCGCGATCGCGAGCAGCATCCCTGCGGCGCCGATGCGGTTCCCCCAGCGCGCCTTGTCCGGGCGCGAGAGGAAGCGGAGGGCGAGGATGAAGGTGACGATCGTGACCAGGTACAGCAGGTCCGTCGTGGTGCGGCTCACTGCTGCTTGCCGTCCGTGCTGCTGCTCTTCTCCTTCTCTGGCGGGGGATCGCGGCGCTTGAACATCTCGAGCATGCGGTCGGTGACGACGAAGCCGCCGACGACGTTCGCGGAGGCGAGGACGACGGCGACGAACCCGATCACCCACGTGAGCGTGTCGCGCTCGCTCGCGCCCATCACGAGCATCGCGCCGACGATCACGATCCCGTGGATCGCGTTCGTGCCGGACATGAGCGGCGTGTGCAGGAGGGTCGGGACCTTCGAGATCACCTCGAACCCGAGGAAGATCGCGAGCACGAGGATGGTCAGCTCGAAGACGAGCAGCAACCCGTGGCTCATCGCTCGATCCCTCGCCTGACGAACCCAGCCGCGGCAGTGACGGCCATGCCCCCGCACCCCCCACCCAGGGTGGGGTGTGCTGTCCCGCCGCCCTCGCCGGCGACGATACCGCGAGCCGGCGCACGTGTCTGAGACCGATCTGTGCCGAATCGGGGCCGATCCGTCCACACGCGCGCTCCGGGTCGGACGCCCTGGCTCACGCGGTCACTCCCTCCTTGCGCGTCACGCAGGCGCCGGCCGTGATCTCGTCCTCGAAGTCCAGCACCAGCTCGCCCTCGGGCGCGAGGTGGTGCAGGAGCGCGCTGACGTTCCGCGCGTAGAGCTGGCTCGCGTGGTACGGCATCGTGCTCGGCAAGTTGGTGAAGCCCACGATCGTCACGTCCTCGCGCACGACCTCCTCGCCCGGCTCGGTCAGCTCGCAGTTGCCGCCGGTCTCGGCCGCGAGGTCGACGATGACCGAGCCGGGGCGCATCGCGGCGACCGCTCCCGCCGGGATCAGGCGAGGTGCCGGGCGGCCGGGAATCAGCGCCGTGGTGATCACGACGTCGAACTCGGGCAGTCGCTGTTCGAGCTCCTCCTGCTGTTGCCGCTGCTGCTCCTCGGAGAGCTCCTGCGCGTAGCCTCCCTCGGTCTCCTCTCCGACGACGCCGAGCTCGAGCCAGTTCGCGCCGAGGCTCTCGATCTGCTCGCGAACCACGGGCCGAACGTCGAAGCCCGTCACCACCGCCCCGAGCCTGCGCGCGGTCGCGATCGCCTGGAGCCCGGCCACGCCCGCCCCGAGCACGAGCACCTTCGACGGAGCGACCGTCCCCGCCGCCGTCATCAGCATCGGGAAGAACCTCGGCAGCCGCTCGGCCGCGAGGAGGGTTGCCTTGTACCCGGTCACGGTCGCCTGCGACGAGAGCGCGTCCATCGGCTGGGCCCGCGTGATGCGAGGGATCGACTCCATCGCGAAGGCGACGACTCCCCGCTGCGCCAGCCGCTCGATTCCCTCGCTGTCGGTGAGCGGTTGCAGGAAGCCGATCAGCACCTGGCCGTCGTGGAGCCGCGCAGCCTCCTCCTCGCTCGGCTTCTGCACCTTCACCACGACGTCGGCGTCGGCCCAGTCGGCGAGTTGCGCACCCGCGTCGGCGTAGGCGGCGTCCGGGAACGATGCGGACGCACCGGCGCCCGGCTCCACGACGACCTCGAGCCCGCCCGGGACGAGCTTCTCCACGATCTCCGGGACGAGTGCCACGCGCCGCTCGCCGACGGCGGTCTCTCTCGGCACCCCAATCCTCATGCGCCGCCAATGCTATTGCGTGTGGCGGCGAGCGCCCGCGGGAGGCGTCGCGTCCGGGCCGCGTATGCTCGCCGCGATGACGGTCCCCGAGGTTCCGCTGAGAGAGACGAGGCACGGCCTCGTCGCCGACGGCGACGGGTGGTTCGTGATCAACGCCCGGGAGAGCCGCTGGCGCGACGCAGGACACTTCGGCCGTTACTGCAACTTCGAGGGCAAGCGGCCGTTCCGCCAGCTCGGGATGAACGTCAACATCCTGCAGCCCGGACAGCCGATCGGGCTGTATCACCGTGAGCGCGCTCAGGAGGACTTCCTCGTCCTCGCCGGGGAGTGCCTCCTGCTCGTCGAGGGCCGCGAGCGGACGCTCCGTGCCTGGGACTTCTTCCACTGCCCGGGCGGGACCGATCACATGATCGTCGGCGCGGGAAGCGGTCCGTCGGTGGTGCTCGCGGTCGGCGGCCGCGGCGGGCGCTCGGGGATCGTCTACCCGGTCGACGCGCTGGCGCTCGCGCACGAGGCGGGCGTCGAGCAGGAGACGACCAAGCCCGCCGAGGCGTACCGGAGCTTTCCGAGCTTCTCCCGCTGCCGCTACGAGGAGGACTGGCTCCCCGAGCTGCAAGCCGGGGCCGACGGGCGAGGGCGGTAGAGTTCGGCGCAGTGGCCGGCGCCCTCGCGGAGATCGCGGACAGCTTCTTCAGGCCCGCGGTCAACGATCTCGTCCCGTACGAGCCCGGCAAGCCGGTCGAGGAGGTGCAGCGCGAGCTCGGGCTCGAGCGCGTGGTCAAGCTCGCCTCCAACGAGGGCCCGTTCGGGCCGTTTCCGGAGGCCCGCGAGGCGATCGAGCGCTGCGCGGGCGAGCTCAACCGCTACCCGGACGGCGGCGCCTATCGGCTCCGCGCCGCGCTCGCCGAGCGGCTCGACCTCCGCCTCGAGGAGGTCGTTCCCGGCGCGGGCTCTGACGGCATCGTCGACTGCCTCGGCCAGGCGGTGCTGGAGCCTGGCGACGAGATCGTCTGCGGCTGGCCCTCGTTCCCGAGCTACGTCATCGACGCCCGCAAGCTCGGCGCGGTTCCGCTCACGGTGCCGCTGCGCGACGGACGCTACGACCTCGACGCGATGCTCGGTGCGATCGGCCCTCGCACGAAGATCGCCTACGTCTGCCTGCCGAACAACCCGACCGGAACGACGAACACCCGCGCCGAGCTCGAGGACTACTTCGAGCGCGTCCCCGAGCACGTCCTGACCGTCCTCGACCAGGCGTATCTCGAGTACGTCGACGACCCTGACTACCCGGACGGCGTCGAGGACTACCTCAAGCGCGGGAGGCGCGTCGTCGTCCTGCGCACGTTCTCGAAGATCTACGGGCTCGCCGGGCTGCGCGTCGGCTACGGGCTGGCCCCGGCGCCGGTCGTGACCGCGATCGGCAAGGTGCGCCGCGCGTTCGACATCACGACCCCTGCCCAGGAGGCCGCGCTCGCGAGCCTCGACTCGCCCGAGGAGCTCGCGCGGCGCCGCGCCGTGAACCGTGAGGGACGCGCTCAGCTCGAGGCGATCCTGCGCGAGCACGGGCTCGATCCGGTGGGGCCTGCGGTCGGGAACTTCCTGTTCGCCCGGGTCGGAGACGACTCGCGGCCGTTCTTCGAGCGGCTCCTGCGCGAGGGCGTGATCGTGCGGCCCACGCACGGGTTCGGCGATCCCGGAGCGGTCCGTATCACGGTCGGCACACCCGACGAGCACCGTTTCCTCGCCGAGGCGCTCGACCGCGTCGGCCCGTTGGCCCCTGCGTAGGCACCGCCGCCCGCCTGGGCCACCTACGGCCGGAAATTGCGGACATGGCCGAAAAACCCCTCGTTCGAGGGCGGGAGTCGCTGTTAGCGTTCCTGTGTGGGCCGCCCCCCGCTCACCGGCGAGAGAAGCCGCCTAGGGCTTCTCGGCCGCGCGCCGAGCTTCCGCCGCCTCTTCCTCGCGACTCTCGGCTCGGGCCTCGGCACCTGGCTCGCCCTGGTCGCGCTCGAGGTGGACGTCTTCGGCAAGACGCACCACTCGTCCGTCTGGATCGCGGCGCTCCTCATCGCCGACCTGCTGCCCATGTTCGCGATCGGGATGCTGGCCGGGCCGCTGATCGACCGGCTTCCGCGCCGCAGCCTGATGGTCATCGCCGATCTCGTCCGATTCGGCGCCTTCGCCGTGCTCCCGTTCACGACCAGCGCGACGCAGATCGTCGTGATCGCTGCGGTCGTCGGCACCGCGACGGGATTCTTCCGCCCGGCCGTCTACGCAGGGCTGCCGAACCTCGTCGAGGAGCGCGATCTCACGACGGCGAACTCGCTCGTCCAGGCCGTGGACAACCTGACCTCGGCGATCGGCCTGCTCGCGGGCGGCGCGCTCGTCGCCGCGACCGGGGTCGACGCCGCCTACTGGATCAACTCCGTCACGTTCCTGGTCTCGGCGTTCCTGCTCGTCGGGATTCCGCAGCGCCTGCTCCAGGTTGCCGCGGCGCCGAGCCACGGCCACTGGCAGGACCTGAAGGACGGCTTCGCCCTCACCGTGCGCTCGCGCGCGCTGCTCACGGTGCTGGTGGCCTGGAACATCGCCGCGTTCACCGTCGCGGCCCACAACGTGGCGGAGCCCAGCCTCGCCCTGGTGACCTTCTCCGCCGGCAGCTTCGGCCTCGGCCTGCTGATGGGCTGCGCGGGGATCGGACTCACCGTCGGCGCGTACCTCGCCGGGAGCTGGATCGAGCGCCGCGGCCTCGCGAACGTCTACGGCGCCTCGCTCGGGCTGATGGCGGTCGGCAACGGCATCGCGGCTGTCGCGCCCAACGTCTGGGTCGCCACCGCCTGCGTGGTGATCGCGGGCTGCGGCAACGGAGCCGCCATCGTCTGCAACGCGCTGCTCGTCCAGCGCGGCGTGCCCGACGCGCTCCGCGGTCGCGCCTTCGCGGTGCTGATGAGCACGAACATCGCGCTCCTGACCCTCGGGATGGTCGTCGCCGGGCCGCTCACGGACGCGTTCGGGGCGCGCTGGATCTGGGGCGCGGCGGCGGTGGTCGCCGCGGTGGCCGGGATCGTCGGCTTCATCCTCGCCCGCGGCGTGCGGCAGCAGCCGCAGGAAGCGGTCGAGCCCGAGCCCGAGTCGGAGGCGTGGGCCGTCACCGCGCACGGCGCCGGGTCGGGCCAGCCCTAGACGTCGCGCTGCCGCACTAGCATCCCGGTGGTGGCGGGCCGCCGGGACTTCACGCGTGAGTCGCTCGCAGCCGGCGTCCGCGCCGGCGACAGGCGCGCGCTCGCCCGCGCGATCACGCTCGTCGAGAACTCCGAACCGCTGGCGTACGACCTCGTGCGCGACCTCTACCCCGAGACGGGAGGCGCCTACGCGGTCGGCGTCACCGGCCCGCCGGGAGTCGGCAAGTCGACGCTGATCGGCGCCCTCGTGCGACACGTGCGAGACGACGACCGGTCCGTCGGCGTGATCTCGGTCGACCCCTCGAGCCCTTTCTCGCAGGGCGCGCTCCTCGGCGACCGGATCCGCCTCGCCGACCACTTCCTCGACCCCGAGGTGTTCATCCGCTCGATGGGCACCCGCGGCCACCTCGGCGGCCTCGCCGAGGCGACGCTTCAGGCGATGCTCGTGCTCGACGCGGCCGGCAAGGACGTGATCTTCCTGGAGACGGTCGGCGCGGGCCAGGGCGAGGTCGCGGTGATCTCGATCGCGGACACGGTCGTCCTGGTCCTGATGCCCGGCTCGGGCGACTCGATCCAGGCGCTGAAGGCCGGGATCATGGAGATTCCAGATGTGATCGCGATCAACAAGCTCGACCACCCGGCGGCGAAGACGATGCTGAACGAGGTGCGTTCGGTGCTCGCGCTGGACGAGGAGAGTGCGTGGAAGCCGCCGATCGTCCTCACCGAGGCCGCCCGCGGCGAGAACGTGCCCGAGCTCTGGGAGAAGATCGCCGAGCATCGCGCTTTCCTCGAGACCGAGGGCCGGCTCGAGGAACAGCGCCGCCGCAACCTCGCCGGCGAGGTGTTCGCAGTCGCCTCGGCCCGCGCCAAGGCCCATCTCGAGCGAGCGGTCGCCGACGACCCCGAGCTGCGACGGCTGCTCGACGAGGTCCAGCGCCGCCAGCTCGACCCCTTGACGGCCGTTCGCGAGATCATGCACAAGGTGTTCAAGGTTGAAGGTGGAGACGGCACCGACGCTGGCTGAGATCGAGGAGGCGCGCGCGCTCCTCGACGGTGTCGCGCGCGTCACTCCGGTCTACAGCACCGAGACGCTCTCGAAGCTGATCGGGCGGCACGTCACGCTCAAGGCCGAGAACCTGCAGCGGACCGGCTCGTTCAAGGTCCGCGGCGCAGTCAGCAAGATCGCCTCGCTCTCGGACAAGGAGAAGCGGGCTGGGGTCGTCGCGGCCAGCGCGGGCAACCACGGCCAGGCCGTCGCCTGGGCGGCGCGCGAGGCCGGGATCAAGGCGACGATCTTCATGCCGCAGGACGCGCCGATGGCGAAGGTCGAGCCGACAAAGAGCTACGGGGGCATCCCGCAGCTCCAGGGCGCGGACTTCGAGGAGACGCTCGCCGCTGCCCTCGCCTACGCCGAGTCGAGCGGGGCGACGTTCGTGCACCCGTACGCGGACGAGCGGGTGATCGCGGGCCAGGGGACGATCGGGCTCGAGATCGCCGAGCAGGTGCCCGACGTGCAGACCGTCGTGATCCCGGTCGGCGGCGGCGGGCTCTCGTCCGGGATCTCGCTTGCCCTGCGAGCGGTGAAGCCGGGGCTCCGGATCGTCGGCGTCCAGGCGGGACAGGACGGCTGGACGATCGCCGACGGGATCGCGGTCAAGGCGGTCGGCGAGATGACGGGCGCGATCCTCGACGAGACGCTCGACGACCTCGTCAGCGTCACCGACGAGGAGATCTGCGAGGCGATCGTCCTGCTCCTGGAGCGCGCCAAGCTCGTCGTCGAGGGCGCGGGGGCGGTCGGCGTCGCCGCGCTGCTCGCGGGGAAGGCCGGGGGAGAGGGGCCCGCCCTCGCCCTGCTCTCCGGCGGGAACATCGACCCCACGGTGCTGATCTCGGTCATGCGCCATGGGCTGACCGTGGCCGGCCGCTACCTGGTCGTGCGCACGCGCATCCAGGACCGGCCCGGCGAGCTGCACAGGCTGCTCAAGCTCGTCGCCCAGGAGCGCGCGAACGTGGTCTCGGTCGAGCACCATCGCGAGGGAGTGAACCTGCCGGTCACGGAGAGCGAGATCGCGATCACGCTCACGATGCGCGACGAGCACCACTGCTCGGTGCTGCTCGAGTCGATGCGCAGCCTCGGCTACCCCGTCGAGCGGCTCCGCTGACGATGCAAACCTGCTCGCGGTGCGGCTACGAGAACGCCGCGAATGCCCGCTTCTGCTCCGGCTGCGGCGCGCCGCTCGAGGCTCCCAGGACGGAGGCCCGCGAGGAGCGGAAGGTCGTCAGCGTCCTCTTCGCCGACCTCGTCGGCTTCACCTCGCAGGCCGAGCAGCTCGACCCCGAGGACGTGCGCGCGACGCTCTCGCCCTACTACGGGCGGCTGCGCTCCGAGCTCGAGCGCCACGGTGGCACGGTCGAGAAGTTCATCGGTGACGCGGTGATGGCGGTCTTCGGCGCGCCCGTCGCCCACGAGGACGACCCGGAGCGGGCGGTCCGCGCCGCCCTCGCGATCCGCGACGCGATCGTCAACGACGGACGGCTCCAGGTCCGCGTCGCGGTCACCACCGGTGAGGCGCTCGTCTCGCTCGACGCCTCGCCGGCGGAGGGCGAGGGGATCGTCGCGGGCGACGTCGTCAACACCGCCGCCCGCCTGCAGAGTGCAGCGCCGGTGGACGGCGTCCTCGTCGACGAGACGACGTACCGGGCGACGGCGCAGCAGATCGACTACCGGGCCGCCGATCCTGTCGAGGCGAAGGGAAAGGCCGAGCCGGTTCCGGCGTGGGTGGCGCTGGAGGCGCGGTCCCGTCTCGGCGTCGACGTCGTTCAGGAAGGCGCGTCGTTGGTCGGCCGCCGCCGCGAGCTGAGCTTCCTCACGGATGCCCTCGCGCGTGCACGGGAAGAGCGCGAGCCACAGCTCGTCACCCTCGTGGGCGTTCCGGGAATCGGCAAGAGCCGGCTCGTCTACGAGCTCTCGCGTGTCGTGGACGATCAGCCGGAGTTCACCCACTGGCGACAGGGTCGCTCGCTCCCGTACGGCGAGGGTGTCACCTACTGGGCTCTTGGCGAGATGACCAAGGCGCAGGCCGGGATCCTCGAGACCGACAGTCCTGTCCTCGCCGAGGAGAAGCTCGCCGCGACGGTCTCGGAGCTCATCGAGGACGGCGCCGACCGGATGCTCGAGCACCTGCGCCCGCTGGTCGGCCTCGAAGCCGCGGACGGAGAGGCGCATCGAGACGAGCGCGGGGAGTACTTCGCCGCCTGGCGGCAGTTCTTCGAGGCGCTGGCCGAGCAGCGCCCGACGGTGCTCGTGTTCGAGGACCTCCACTGGGCCGACGACGACCTGCTGGATTTCGTCGACCACCTGGTCGACTGGAGCACGGGGGTGCCGTTGTTCGTCGTGTGCACGGCGCGGCCGGAGCTGCTCGAGCGGCGCCCCGGCTGGGGCGGGGGGAAGACGAATGCGTTGACGCTCTCGATCTCGCCCCTCTCCGACGACGAGACAGCGCTTCTCCTCGCCGAGCTGCTCGAGCGATCCGTCCTCCCCGCCGAGCTGCAGCGGGCGCTCCTCGAGCGTGCGGGCGGCAACCCGCTCTACGCCGAGCAGTTCGCCCGCTTGATGGTCGAGACGGGCAGTACCGCCGACGAGCTCTCGCTGCCCGAGAACGTGCAGGGGATCATCGCCGCGCGCCTCGACGGGCTGCCGCCCGAGGAGAAGCAGCTCTTGCAGGACGCTGCGGTGCTGGGGAAGGTGTTCTGGCTCGGTGCCGTCGCCGCGATCGGCGGGCTCGAGCCATCCGGCGCGGTCGAGGCGCTGCACGCGCTCGAGCGCAAGGAGTTCGTGCGACGGGAGCGCCGGTCGACGGTCGGCGACGAGCAGGAGTTCGCGTTCCGGCATCTGCTCGTCCGCGACGTCGCCTACGGCCAGATCCCGCGCGGTGTCCGTGCAGAGGGCCACGAGCGCGCAGCGGAGTGGCTCGAGTCCCTCGGCCGGCTCGAGGACCATGCGGAGATGCTGGCCCATCATTACCTCGAGGCGCTTCGGCTGCGCCGCGCCGCGGGGCAGGCGGAATCGCCGCACCTCGTCGAGCGCGCGCGCCGCGCGGCCCGGGTCGCCGGCGACCGGGCGCTCGCGCTGGGCGCGTTTCCCGCCGCCGCGCGCTTCTACGAGGCAGCGCTCGAGCTGTGGCCAGAGCACGAGGGCGATCGACCGCAGCTGCTGCTCGCGTACGGTCGCAGCCGCATCGACGACGCCGGCCTGGACGAGAGCCTGCTCGAGCAGGCGCGGGACGGCCTGCTTGCCGCCGGCAACCCCGAGGCGGCGGCCGAGGCCGAGGCGATGATCGGGACGATCTGGCTGAACCGCGGCGACCGGGATGCGGCGCTCGAGCACCTGAAGAGCGCTCGCCGCATGCTCGACGGCCGCAGGCCCTCTCCGGAGAAGGCGTTCGTCCTGCAGGAGCTGTCGCGCATGCTGATGATGGGCGAGGACCTCGAGCGCTCGATCGAGGTCGGGTCCGAATCGCTTCGCATGGCCGAGGAGCTCGGGCTCGGCGCCGTGCGTTCCCGCAACCTGAACAGCCGCGGAGTTGCGCGGATCCTGATGGGCGACGACGGCGGCTTCGACGATCTCAGGGAGGCGATCGCGCTCGGGGCGGTCGCCAACTCGCACGAGGAGAGCGCGGCGCTCGCGAACCTCACCTGGATGACGGTCCAGATCGGAGACATCCGGGGCGCCGGCCCTCTCCACGAGCAGACTCTCCGGGCGGCCGATCGCCTCGGCCTGGAGGCGTACATCCTCTGGCAGCGGGCCGAGCACGTGTTCTTCTGCCACTGGGAGGGCAGATGGGACGAGGCGGTGGCGACGGCCGACAGGTTCGTCCGCGACGCCGAGGCCGGCCCGGGGCACTACATGGAGACGTCCTGTCGGCACATCCGCGGCGCGATCGAGCTCGCCCGTGGAAACACCGAGGCCGCGCTGGCCGACGCGATGCGGGCGACGGAGCAGGCGCGCGTGGCCAAGGATGCGCAGATCCTGAATCCCGCGATGGCGTTCGAGGGACGGGCGCGGCTGGCCGCCGGTGACGCGGCCGGTGCGAATGCGCTGGCGGACGAGCTGCTCTTCGCGTGGAGCGAGAGCGGCGTTCGGCCGCCGCACGAGTCGGTGGACGGCGCGTGGCTCTTCGACGACCTCGGACGCACCGACGAGTTCGTACGAGCGCTCGACCGGGCCCGGGCGCAGATGCCCTGGCACGAGGCGGCGCGCCTCGTCAGCGCCGGAGATTTCGCAGGTGCTGCGGACCTCTACGAACGGATCGGCTCGGTGCCGGACGAGGCCTACGCGCGGCTACGGGCGGCCGGGACGCTCGCGTCGGCGGGCAACCGTGGCGAGGCCGACCGGCAGCTGAGGCTCGCGCTGGCGGTCTTCGCCCGGCTCGGCGCGACCGCGTGGACGGCAGAAGCCGAGGCGCTCCTCAGCGCTTCAGCCTGAGGCGTCGCTTGCGACGCCGACATCAGGATGCACGGGCTTGCCCGGGCATCCGTCTGAAATGACCGGTCGGACGCAATTGAGTCTGTCTCTGTGCACTAGCCGCCGCAGCGGCGGAAGGTGGTGACGGCGTTGCCGCGGGCCTGCCAGTCCGGGATGCCGCCGTCCAGCAGCGGCCGGGCCTCGATCCCGTGCGCGGCGAGGACGCTCGCGGCCACGCCGGCGCGGGCGCCGCTCTCGCAGACGGTGACGACGGTCTTCCCGTTGGCCAGCTCGTCGGTGTACGCGCCCACGAGCCGGTACGGGATGTTGCGGCTGCCCGGGATATAACCGTCGTCGCGCTCGTTCTGCTCGCGGACGTCCACGACCTCGACCGCGTCGTCTGCCACCAGGCGTTCGAGCTCGTCGACTCCGATCGGCTCCATCCGCTCGGTCGCGGCGGGCGCGGTCAGGAAACCTGCGAGGTCGAGCAGCCCGACCGCGCGCAGCCGGGCGGCCGCCGTGTCTGCCTCCTCTTTCGAAGAAGCGTGGATCCCGATCGGCCGTTCCGCGTCGAGCAGGAAGCCCGCCTTCGTGCCGAGAGACGGGCCGGAGACCGGAACGTTGAGCGCACCGGCGATGTGGCCGGCGGCGAACTCGTACGGCGAGCGGACGTCGAGCACCTGTCCGTCGAAGCTCTCCAGCGGCTCGAGCGGGGGAGAGGCTCCGAGAAACGGGCCCCGGTTGAGCTCGACCACCAGCTCGGTCGTCGGCGGACGCGGCGCCGACACGGTTGCCGTCGCGGCCACGAACTCCTGTCGGCCCGGGTAGGAGAGCGCGCGGTTCGTCTTCACCTCGAAGCCGATCGTCGAGGAGTGCGCCGCGCTGATTCCCGTGGCGCAGAGCGAGCCCGCGACGTGGCCCGGGTCGACCTCGGTGGCCTCCGGTAGCTCGGCCAGTCGCCGAAGGGAGGCGTACATGCTCTCGGCTCCCTCGCGGCTGTCGACCGCGAGGTCGGGCCGGGCCGCATCGCCGATCAGCAGCGAGTCGCCGGTCAACAGGTGCCCGCCGGCCAGGTAGCAGCAGTGCTCCGGCCGGTGGCCAGGGGTGTGGATGACGCGGATCGCGACGTCGCCGATCCGCAGCTCGTCGCCGTCCTCGACCGGGTCGAACGCGTACGCCGGCTCGGCCAGCGGGTGGATGCTGACCGGCAGCCCGTGCTCGAGCGCGAGCCGCCCGTGCCCGGAGAGATGGTCGGCGTGGGTGTGCGTCTCGAGCACGCGGACGATGCGGACGCCGAGACGCTCCGCCTCCTCGAGATAGGCCTCGATCGCGTAGGACGGATCGACGACCACCGCCTCGCCGCTCGCCTCGTCGCCGATCAGGTAGGACGCGCAGCCGAGATCCTCGTCGACGCGCTGGAAGAAGACCACTGCAGAGCCACGGTACCAACGGCGCCCGCTAGCTTTCTTGAAGTGGGACGCCCTGCGACTAGCAGGGTGTCCACCGGGCCGACATCCCGCCTTAGCAGCCCTTCCCGTCGTACTCGTCGTACCAGCGATCTCCGGCCTTCACGTAGAGATCATGATCCCGGAAGGTGGCGGTGCCGGCGATCGTCCCGTCTCGACGCAGGAGCTGGTATGCGAGAAGCGCACGCTTGGCGCCCAGCATCTTGGTACGGACGTGGCGAATGGTGAAGCCCGGGCCGAGATAACGCTTGAGGGCAGTCTCACCCCGCTTGAACGCGCTCCAGGGGCAGTGCCCACGGTACGTCGGGGTGTAGGTCGTCCTGTACATGGCCTTGAACTTGCCCTGCTTGAACAAGCTCACCTGCGTGAGCAAGACCGCCTTGGCTGTGGCTGGCCCCGAGCTCGAGGTCGCGGCGGCAGGTCCCACCAGCAGCAGAACAAGCACGAGAACGACGGCGATTCTCATTCCGAATGTCTAATCGGCACCGCGGAGCTCGTCTTGAACGGGCGAGTCAAGGGGCCGGGGCTTCCCGCCGATCTATGGAGAGAGGCCACGTGCGTTTCCGAGTTGTCGCCCCAGTTGTGCTCGCCGCCGTTCTCGCGGGGACGGCGCTCGGGGCTGCGACTCTCACGTCCCCGTTGCCCGGAGCGCGCGTCTCAACCTCGCGCCCGACGTTCAGCTGGACCTTGCCCGCGAACGAGCACTCGGAGGAGCTCGACATCGCGAACGCACCCGATCTCAGGGCCGAGGGCGGCTTCGTCTCGGCGAACGTCGTCCAGGTCGCGACCTTCCAGCACGACGAGCGCCAGTGGACCGCGACCTCGCCGCTCTACGCGGGGCACTACTGGTGGCTCATCCAGTCGAGCGACTTCAACAGCCTCGACAACCACTACAGCGCCCCGACCGACTTCACCGTCCCCGTCTCGCTCACGATCCTTCCAATCAGGACCGTCCGTTCCACGTACCTCAACCTGCTCGCCATGAAGATGCGCTGGACGGCGAACGTCCACACGCTGACGCTGCGCCTCAAGCTACTTCGGAAGCGCAGGGTGATCTGGAAGCAGACGGAGAGCGAGCCGAACCTGATCGGCTCGACCGGCGCGAAGACGGTCGGCTGGTACCGCCCGCGCGGGATCAGGCGCGGAGCCCGCCTGACGCTGCGGGTCACGTTGCTCGCCGGGGGCGCGAAGAAGACGCGCGTCCACGTCGTCCGCGCTCCCTGAGCGCCGCAGCGGCCGTCGACTCGACGATGTCGGCCGCTCGTATCACTTGCCCCGCGTCTCTCTCGAACTGACTGAGCCAGCGGTCGCCTGTAGAGGCATTCTGGCTGCTGAGCGTCCCGAGATCGCGGATTATTGCTCCGTCCGCCGTTGTCCGAGCTCGTGCAGGTCGGCCGTCGTCGACGTCGTCGCTCCGTATGTCGTCAGCACCGACGTGGCGGTGCCGGGAGAAGCCGTCTTGCTACCGCCGCACCCGGTCAGGCACCCGAGCCCGAACAGGCTCGGCAGAACCACGATCGCAGTCTTCTTGCCGATGGGCCTGTTATCGCGGGTCGCAGTGCCTCCGTCAAGGAACGCGCCAAGGCGTTCGGCCGATGACGGCTGAGACCCGTTCTCTCGCAACGGCCGCGATAGAAAACTGTGACTCGTCAACCTCCGTAGTCACAGTCAAAGGAGGTGAGCATATGACCCTTTCTCGCAGGACACTCTTGATCGGCGGCGCACTGATCGCTGTCGTTGCCCTGATCGTTCTCCTCGCCGTTTACTCGGGCGGTGGCGGCGGCGGCGGCTACTAGAAGCCGCCGCCCAGTGAGCAGCGAGTCGCCGCGGCGAAGCGTCCTGGGCGTTCGGCTCGCCGCCCGCCCCGGTTCCTCGACTTCAACCGTGTCGGGAACGCTCGCAGTCGTCGACGTCCTGAACCCGCGCGAGAAGGCGTTGGTGCTGTGGCTTGTCGCGATCGTGGTATTCGCCGCAATAGAGGGCGACGGTGTCGCCTCGTCGTTCTTGGGCGCTTCGAGCGTTTGCTACGCCGAAGCTGCTCCTCCTTTCGGCTCAGCTGCTCTCTACTCTGCTGCGCTGGTCTTCCTCGGGAAAGAGGCCGACCTGTGGCAAGCGAGCGCCACGAAAGCCACGGTCTACTGGTTCTTCGGCACGGCGGTGATCCTGGTCGGAAGGGCGAGGCAGATCGCCCCCGACTGCGCGCCGGTTGCGCGCCAGTGAGCCTGAGACCACATGAGGCCTCACCGGGGCCCCACCGGGAAGGCTTGACGGCCTTGGGCCGCCGCTTACGACGCTCCGAGCGGTTCGACTCTCTAACTCTTTCGCGTGAGGGACGACTAACTATCGAGCCGGGGACGCGGCAAGGCTCCCCCTCCGCAGGGTGTGCCTGGCGTTACGCTCCTGTCCCCGGCTCACCGGTATGCCCGGCGAGCCGTCCGGCCACACTTGCCGGACTTTCGCAGAGCCGAGGACATGGCTCGACGCGTACTCGAAGTGACGCCGGCGGGCGCGATACTTGACATATGACCGAGCCGCCCAGCGGCACCGTCACGCTCCTCTTCACGGACATCGAGGGTTCGACACGCCTCCTCCGCCGGACCGGAGACAGCTACCCCCAGCTGCTGGCCTGGCACCGGGCGATCCTGCGGGAGGCGTTCGAGCGGAACGGCGGGCATGTGCTGGGCAGCGAGGGCGACGCGTTCTTCGTCGTCTTCGAGTCGGCCGGAGACGCCGCGGCGGCGGCCGCGGAGGCACAGCGCTCGCTCGCCGAGCACGACTGGCCGGACGACAACGAGATCCGCGTCCGAATGGGCCTGCACACGGGCGAGCCACGGTGGGTCGACGGGAGTTACGTCGGCCTCGATATCCACCAGGCGGCGCGCGTGATGGCGGCCGCTCACGGCGGCCAGGTGCTCGTCTCGGAGTCCACGCGCGCGCTGCTCGACGAGGGTGTCCGCGACCTCGGAGAGCATCTGCTCAAGGACCTGCCCGGCCGGCACCGTCTGTACCAGCTGGAGATCGAAGGGCTGCCCGCCGAGTTTCCGCCGCTGAACACGCCGGACAGCCGGTCCACGAACCTCCCCGCGCAGCCGAACGCCTTCATCGGGCGGGAACGGGAGCTGGCTGACGCCGACGCGCTGCTCGCGCGGGACGACGTACGGCTGCTCACGCTGATCGGCACCGGCGGCACCGGCAAGACGCGGCTTGCACTGCAGCTGGCCGCCGACGTGGCCGAGCGGTTCCCGGGCGGCGCCTATCTCGTCTCGCTCGCGCCGGTCCGCGACTGGGAGCTCGTCGTGCCGACGATCGCGCGGACGCTCGGCCTGCGCGAGCAGCCGGGCGAAGCCCTTTCCGAGCTGCTGACCGAGCATCTGCGCGACAAGGAGCTCCTGCTCGTGCTCGACAACTTCGAGCAGGTGATCCCCGCGGCGCCGGCGCTTTCGAGCCTGCTGTCCGAGGCGCCCGGCCTGAAGCTGCTCGTCACGAGCCGTACGCCGCTCCGCCTGCGCGAAGAGCGTGCGTATCGCGTGCCGCAGATGGGGCTGCCGGACCTCGGCAGACCGGCTGCGGCCGCCGAGCTCGCCGGCTCCGAGTCCGTCAGGCTCTTCGTCGAGCGGGCCCAGGCCGCGGCCGAGGACTTCGAGGTCGACGACGAGAACGTCGAGGCTGTCGCGGAGATCTGCGTCCGGCTCGATGGACTGCCGCTCGCGATCGAGCTGGCGGCGCCGCGGATCCGCACGCTCACCCCTCGTGCGCTCCTGCGCCGCCTGGACCAGCGGCTGACGCTGCTCACCGGCGGCGCGCAGGACGTCGACGAGCGCCAGCGCACGCTCCGCGGCACGATCGAATGGAGCTACGACCTGCTGGGCGAGCAGGAGAAGGCGCTGTTCAGGCGGCTGGGGGTGTTCGTCGGCGGCTGCCGTCTCGAGGCGGCCGGGGCCGTCTGCGACCCGGACGGCTCATCGGGAGCGGGCGTCCTCGACGACCTCGGCTCGCTCGTCGAGAAAAGCCTTCTCCGCCGGAGCACGGACTCCGACGGCGAGCCGCGCTTCTCGATGCTCGAGACGATTCGCGAGTACGCCCTCGAGCAGCTCGAGTCAGCCGGAGAGGTCGAGACCGTCCGGCGGCTGCACGCCGACTGGTTCGCTCGAGGTCGCCGAACGCCTGGACGCGGAATCGCGGCAGGCGATCAGCCGGCGTCGATCGCCCGCCTCGACGATGACTACCCGAACCTGCGCGCAGCCATCCAGTGGGCCCGTGAAGACCGCGACGGCGAGCTGCTCCTACGCCTCGGCACGTCGCTCTGGACCTTCTGGTCGACGCGCGGCTACGTGGCGGAGGGACGCAGAGCGCTCGAGGACGCACTCGCGCTCGCGGGTCGCCGACCGGCTCGAGCACTGCTGGCGCTCTGCTCGCTTCGCGTGTTCAGCGGAAGCAGCGAGGGGCTCCTCGACGACGTGCACGAGGCTCTGCGCGCAGCAGAAGAGCTCGGCGATCCGCTCACGCTCGCCCAGGGCTGGAATCTGCTGGGTCGCGTCGAGGGCACGCTCACGGGGGCCATGGCGCGGGCGGAGGAAGCCTGGAGGCAGGCGCTCGAGTACGCCGAGCACGCCGACCTGCGGGCCGAGAGGGCCGAGAGCATCGGCTGGCTGATGATGAGCGCGAACTTCGGCCCACTGCCCGTCGAGGAGGGGATCGCCCGCTGCCGGCGATTCCACGACGAGGCGGTCGACGATCCCTTCATCCAGGGAAACGCGTGCGTCGAGCTCGGCGCGCTCGAGGCGATGCGTGGCGACTTCGCGCTGGCCCGCGAGCTTCTCGCCGAGGGGTTGCGGACGATCGCAGACCTCGGGTTCCCGCTGCGGGCGGCGATGAGCGCCCAGGAGGCGTTCTACGTCGAGATGCTCGCGGACGACACCGCGGAGGCCGTGCGAATCGCGCGTGAGAGCTACGCGACGCTCGAGCTGATGGGCGAGCGCGGCTACCTCTCCTCGGCCGCCGCCCTGCTGGCACACGCTCTCTGTGCGCAAGGCGAGCTCGACGAGGCCGAGCGCTTCAGCCGCACGAGCGAGGATGCCGCAGCTCCCGACGACGCGTTCTCGCAGGTGCTGTGGCGGAGCGCCCGGGCGAAGATCCGTGCGCGCCGCGGCGAGCTCGCAGAGGCCGAGGCGCTCGGCCGCGAGGCCGTCGCGCTGGTGGAGACGACCGATCTCCTGAACACCCGGGGCGACACGCTCGCGGACCTGGCCGAGGTGATCTCGCTCGCAGGACGGCCCGCCGAGGCAGCCGCCCTGCTCGAGCAGGCTGCGGGGTGCTTCGAGCGGAAAGGAAACCGCACCTCGCTCGAACGGGTCCGGCGCAGCGCGCGCGAGCTGGCCGAGTCCTCGTGAGGTGCGTTAACGGCTGAACCGCCGGCTGCCCGGGGCAGAGTGTCTGCTCTAGTGTGCGTGGCAACAGAACAGGAGACAGCCCATGGCACTAACCGACGACATCGACGAGATCTTCCGACGCGAGGTGAAGTCCCTGCCCGCGTACGACAAGGCCCAGGCTGCGAGTGGCTCCGGGATCGCGCCGCCCGTTGACGAGATGAATCATCTGCTCATGGGCCTTGTAGTGGCAGCGCAGCGCTCGCTCCACGTGCTCGCCCGCCGCATCGAGGACATGGAGAAGGCGTAACCCGGACGGCGGATTCCAGCGCCGTAGGCAACCGGGCCGTCAGCCCCGGCGGGAATCCGCCCGAGAACCAGAGAGGGCCCCGCGACGGGGCCCTCTCTTCGCTCGGAACCACCGGGGCGCTAGGCGCTGAACCTGCCGCCCTTCGTCTTGTGCGCGATCACTTCACCGCTCGTAATCGTCGGCCGATTGGGAAGCGCGGTCTCCAGCTTCTCCTCCCGCACCCAGCCCTCGGCGACGTGAGTCGACTCCTGGGCCTGGGGCAAGGTCTCGAACAGGCCGATCGACGTCATGACGCCGTCGCCGGCTTCGATCAGGTAGTAGCCGCTGAAACCTGGCAGCTCGCTCAGGCGCGGCAGCAGGCTCTCGTTGACCTTCTTGCTCAGCTCTTCGGTCGCCCAGCCAGGAGTCAGAGGGACTCTCTGAGAGCGTTCGCTGCGGCTTGCAGCCGGTCACTGACCTCGGTCAGCTCTCGCGCCGCGAGGTCGATGCGCTCTTGCTGGATGTCTGCGCGCTCTTGAGCGTCGTCGGCGCGCTCCAGAACTCCCTTCAGCTGCTCCCTCATCCGATCGACTTCCCGCGTGAGGTCGGAGAGCTGACTAGCGATCATCGCTGTGTCCTGTTCGGCGGACATCTCCCGTTCCCAGATTCTACGCCCCCGAAGAAGCCCCAGATCGCAAGGCGGACGTCCCGCTAGCGTTCTCGAGGTGAGGTATTCGGCTCTGCGGACGGACTGAAAGGACGGATCAATGCACGCAGTCATCGGACGGGTGCAGGTCAAGCCGGACCGGGCGGACGAGGCGCTCGCCATGGTCGGCGAAAGAGGTGTTGCGATGCTGAAGGGCATGGCCGGCTCGGCCGGCGGCTACTGGGCGCGGGATGTCGAGGGTGACATCCAGCACTCCTTCTGGCTCTTCGAGACCGCGGAAGACGCTCGAGCAGCGGAGGCGACCTTCAACCGCCTGCGCGAGATGCCAGATGCGCCGGCGACGTTCGTCAGCGTGGATGTCTGCGAGGTCGTCGGCAGCACATAGTCCGCCAAGCCCGGATCAGGAGGCGGGGTGGACCTCGACGAACGCGAACAGGCGGCGCGGCTCGGGGATGCCCTTCAGCTCGTGCTCGCCGCGGTCCTCGAACTCGAGGCCGGTGCCCTGGACGAGGGCGCGTGTGGTCTCGGAGACGAGCACCTCGCCTGGCCCAGCTTTCGACATGACGCGGGCAGCCTCGTGTACCGCGAGGCCGCGCACGTCCGGGCCCGCGACCACGACCTCTCCCGCGTGGACGCCGGCGCGGATGTCGAGCCCCTCTCGTACCGCTCCCCTCCTGATCGCGCTCGCGCACCGGAGCGCGCGCGCGGGGGCGTCGAACACGGCCAGCACGCCGTCGCCGGTCGAGTTCACCTCGCGGCCGCGGAAGCGCTCGAGCTCCACCCGCACGGTCGCGTAGTGCATCTGGAGACGCTCGTGCCAGCTCGAGTCGCCCTCGCCGAGCAGCGTCGCCGTCGACTCGACGATGTCCGTGAACAGGAGCGTGACGAGGGCGCGGTCGTGGAACTCGCCGCGCGTCCCGGCGAGCGCGCGCATCCCCATCCACTCGATCAGCACGCAGGGCTCGTCGCCGATCGTGTAGCCGTCGTGCCCGGGCGGCATGTCGTAGACGTCGCCGGGCCCGAACTCGAGCTCCGTCCCGTCCCGGAGGATCGCTCCCCAGGAGCCAGAGACGACGACGCCGACGTGGCGGGCCTCGCACCATTCACCGCCGACCACGGGCTTCACGTGCTCCGACCAGCGCCAGCCCGGATCCTGGACCGTTCGGGAGACGGTCATCCCGCCGATCTCGACCATCTGCTCCTCGATGCCCGGGAGCTCGACGGATTCCTCGGGGGAGTCGAAGCTCTTCTTGGAGTACTGCTGGCTGATGGCGAGAGGCTAGCGTTCTCGGCGTGGACAAACGCTCGCTGCGGGCTCTCGCGATCGCCGGGGGCATCCTGCTCGCGGCCATCGTCGCCGCGGTCGCGCTTCTCCCTCGCCTCGGCTCGGGGAACAGCTCTCCGGTCGGGACCTCATCGCTGAAGGTCGGCGTCGAGGCGCCTTCGTCGCCTCCGCGCAACGCCGTCGTGCTCGCCCGGGAGGCAGGCACGCGAGCGGTAGCGCTTGCAGTCGGGCCGGGACGGCGCCCCACGGTGACCGCCACGGTTCTCGCGCAGTCGGGCAAGGGGATCGCAGGGCTCGAGGTCTCGTTCGTGGCCGGGCGCGCGGCCGTGCGGGCGCGCCCGTGCGGGTCCGGCTGCTACCGGGCGGCCGTCCCGCGCTCCCGGCGGATCGAGTTGAGGCTGAGCGGGAGCCGCCCGATCGGGTTCGCGCTCCCCGCCTCCCCGCAGGCGGGCACGGCGATCCTCAGGCGTGCGTCGCGGGTCTTCCGCTCACTCCGGAGCATCGTGTACGTCGAGTCGCTCCGCTCCGGGCCGACCAACGGCATCGTCACGACCTGGCGCCAGCTCGCTCCGCACAGCCTGACGTACCAGATCCGCGACGGCGCGGCGGCGGTCGTGATCGGCCGCCGTCGCTGGGACCAGGACAAGCCGGGGTCCGCGTGGGTGCGCAGCTCGCAGATCCCGCCAGTGAGCGTCCCACAGCCGACCTGGGGGAGTGTGACGACGAACGCCCACGTGCTCGCCGCCACCCGCCTCGGCGGCCGGCCGGTCTGGGTCGTCTCCTTCGTCAACCCGACGATCCCGGCATGGTTCACGGCCTGGGTCGACCGCGGCAGCTACCGGACGCTGCAGCTCCGCATGACCGCGGCCGCGCACTTCATGTTCCACCGCTACGTGGCGTTCGACCGGCCGCTGCGAATCGAGCCGCCCCGCTAGAGGTAGCGCTGGAGCGCCTTCGGCTCCTCGTAGTGCCGGAGCAGGTCGACGAGGACGGCCGTGGCGAGGATCGCCGCCGCGGTGCCCGCCGAGATCGCGAGCACGACCGCCAGACGGGCGAGCTGGCCGGGCAGGGCGGAGAGCACGATCCCGTGCGTCAGGACCTGGAGCTTCGTCAGCCCGACCGTGAGCGCGAGCACGCCGAGCAGGCCGCCCGCCAGGGCCTTCGTGTCGCGCGAGCCGCGGATCAGGAACACGATCCCGACGAGGGCGAGGACGATCTCGTTGGCGGCCTCGACCCAGATGCCCTCGGAGGCCGTCGATGCTGCGGCGAAGCCGATCGCGGCGGTGACGGTCGCGAGGGCCGCGAGCCAGCCGAGCCAGGCGGAAGCCGTGCGCAGCCGTTCGGGTCGAGCGGCGGGCGAGGAGGACGGCGGCCGCGATCGCGAAGAGGGCGCCGACCGCGACCCAGGGCCAGCCCGAGGGAGCGCTCACGCGGTGGATCTCGCCCCCGACTCGTACTCGCCGGCCGTCGAGCAGGAGCGGCACCGCCCAGCGTCCCTCACGAACGCCCTTCGGCAGACCGCGCAGGCGCGCGTCGTGCCAGATGACGCTCGGATGCCGCGAGCGCAGCCGCCAGCGAGGGCTCGAGCCGGAGTGCGAGCCCGCCGCCGCCAGGCCGGTTCCGGCCGCGGTGAGCGAGGCGTCGTTGACGAACGCTCCGGCGGGCCCCAGGCGGAGGAACGGCTCGCCGAAGTAGCCGAGGACGACTACCCGGTGGCCGTCGAGCGCCCGGAGCCCGAGCGCGAGGTCGGCGCGGTAGACGCGTGCCTCGACCGCGCCGGCGAGCGGCGGCCGCAGAGGAGAGACGGTCGCCCGGTAGTCGATCGCGACGCGGCCCGTTCGCAGGTGCGCCTCCGCCGTTCCCGGCGCCGCGAGCGCGGCCGCGACGACGACGATGAGGGCCCGTCGCACCTAGATCGTCCGGCGGATCGCTTCGATCACCACCACCCACGCGACCGCCGAGGCGGCGAGGGCCACGAACGCGACCAGCAGGCGCACGCGGACGCTCATCCGCCCGCCTTGTCGAGGAGCGTGACGATGAACGG
Source organism: uncultured Actinomycetes bacterium (assembly GCA_963716865.1). GTDB lineage: Bacteria > Actinomycetota > Thermoleophilia > Gaiellales > Gaiellaceae > AC-32. Next base: position 24,795 of record CAVQUF010000004.1, on the reverse strand, counting down.
CTGCGCTCCCGGCGGTGTCACCTCGAACTGGAGTCCCCAGTGCCCGACCATCACGAGCGCCGGCGCCGCCTTCGAGAACGTGCCCGGCGCCCGCTCGTCGAAGCGGTAGCTCTGCTCGCCCATCTGCATGTCCAGCATGTCGAACTTGGTGATGACCTGGGCGCCCGGAACGGGCTTGCCGTTCTTCGTGACCGTGACGGAGAAGTCGTTCTGCACCGCGGCCCGGTTCGGCGTCACCCTGACGTGCACGCGGTACGGGCCCTTGGTGACCACGGTCGAGACCGGGCCGGGCCCCACCCGGGCCGAGATGTCCTTCACGCGGGCGAGCGCGCTCGCGGGGGGCGGCAGGCTCGTCAGCACGGCTGCCGCGAAGAGCGCGCCTGTGACGAGGACGATCTCACCGGACACCAGCCGCCGAAGCTCGAACGCCGCGCCCGGCTGCGCGGCCTCGAGCCGCGGCTTCGTCCGCGCCAGGTTGACCGACGCGAGCAGGAGCGCTGCCGAGAGCAGGCCGATCTTCCAGAGCAGCGCCTGGCCGTAGGAGGTCTGCCAGAGCGACGCAAGCGTCGGAAGCTCGAGTAGCGACTGGCCGATCCCGGAGCCGATCAGGGCGAGAACCGAGACGAACGCGACGTTGGAGAAGCGTGGGACGACGACGCCCAGCGCAGCCACGCGCCGCGCCGCCCCCACGCCGAACCAGAAGACGACCAGCCCGATCAGCCCGCCGAGCCAGATCGAGCCCGCGGCGAGGTGGAGCGCGTCGAGCGGCAACGCGAGCCCGCGCGGCGACTTCTGCCCGGCGTGTCCGGCGAGCCCGGGCATGACGAGCGCCGCGGCCGCAGCTGCGAGCGCCGATCCCAGCGCCAGGAGCTCGGCCACCGAGCGCTGCGTGCGCTCCGGCCGGTCTACCGCGAGCGAGATCGCGGCCGCGACCCCGAACAGGGCGAGCACGAGCTCGAGGTCGAGGAAATCGCGCCCGAACGCGGAGGCGCGCGCGACCGGGACGATCGCCCCGAGGTCGAAGACCGAGCGAAGCGAGAACTGGGCGGTCGCGATCAGCACGTAGACCGGGGTCGCCACGAGCGCGATTGCGAGCGCCACGGCGAACGCCACCGAGAGCTGATGGAGGGAGACACCGCGCACCCGGCGGATCACCGGGCGCGCGATGAGGGTCCGGAGCACGAACAGCCCGATGGCGCTCATGAACGAGAGGAAGACCAGCCAGCGCGCGACCAGGAGCTGGGGCGTCGTCGCGGTCTCGCTCAGCGACGGCACCCGGAACTGCGGCGGCGGCCCCGGGTTCGGGCCGACCGCGAACGTGAACGCGCCCCGGACCGGGTGCCCGTCCGCGGAGATCACGCGCCAGAAGACGAGATACCAGCCCTCGGGCACGCGGCGCAGCGGCGTCACCAGGGTCTGCGGCTGCCCCGCCGCCGTCCGGGGATCGCCGGAGGTCACCTGCCGGCCGGTCGAGTCCGTCACCGAGACGATCGCGAAGCGCGGCTCGATCGCCTCGCTGTACGTCAGCAGGACCTCCGGCGGCGGCCGGTTGACCGTCCCGCTCGCCGCCGGGACGGTGTGCAGCAGCGCCGCGTGTGCCCAGGCGGCGGCAGGCGCCGCGAGCGCCGCCGCCGCCACGACCCCGAGCACCGCGCTTCGTCTCACCCCAGGTCGCGCCCCCTTGTTGCGAGCGCGACGATCCCGAGCACGACGCCGACGGCGCCGAGGACGAGTGCGACGATCGTCAGCGTCGTCGTCGAGCCGCCGCCGAGCGAGGAGACGCCCTCGACCTTCGGCGCGGGTGTGTCGGAGCTCTCGGGCCCGCTCCAGTCCACGACCTTTCCGTTCGAGTACGTCTGCTGCACCTTGAAGGTCACGGTCTTGCTCGAGTCGAGGCTGCCGTTGAAGCGGAAGACGGAGTCCTCCTCGGTCGGGACGTGCCCGCCCGTCCAGGTCACCTTCTGCACGACGGCCTCCTCCCCGGAGCCGGTCGCCTGCACCTCGCGCTTCCAGCCCGGCGAGGGCTCGAACGAGTCGATCGAGAAGCCGTTGGGCACGGTCATCTCGATCTCGGTCGTCGTCGCGCCCTCTTCCTCGGTCGGGACCGAGAGCGTGAACTGCTGCAGGACCTTCGCCTTCGCCACCGGCGGGCTCACGACCGCGTGCGCGAACGCCCCGTCGGCGAAGACGAGCGCGACCGCCGCTGCCGCGGCGGCAATCAGAGCCGTTCTCATGTGTTCTCCTTTCGTCGCTTTGACCCGGACTACGCCGGAAGCGGCGGCGCGCGCGGGCGAGCCCGGCTCACGGCCGGGCGTGCGACGGAGAGGGAGCGCCAGGACGGCGCAAAGAGCGGCGGCGGGTCGACCAGTCTCCGGCGGCGGAGCGCGCGCACGACCGCGCGCATCCAGGAGAGCACGTGCGCGCCCGCCTCGACGAGCGCGGCGGCCATGAGCGCGAGCGCGGCGAGCAGCGGGATCGCGTTCCGATGCACCGGACCGACGAGGCACCTGAGCCCGTGGAAGCCGATCCCCGCGCGCCAGTGGAGGTAGGACTCGAACATCGCGAACGAAAGCGAGCTCGCAACGAAGAGGAAGAGCGCGCTTGCGGCGAGACGGCGAACGCGAAGACGGGGCGGCACTCGTTCCGGCCGGAGCCGCCCCCGCTCGCGCACGCCGAGTGCGGCGATCGACACGGTGACAGTCGAGACGAGAGCGGCGAGCCCAAGCGAGACGAGCGTCACGACGACGAGGCGCGGCCCACCGGCCGAGGCCTGCAGCCGGGTCGAGAGCAGGGTGGGCGGGGCGAGCGCGTAACAGAGCCAGCGCGCGACCAGCACGAGCAGCGCCACGAGGCCGAGCCAGAGGACTGCTTGGGCCGTGAGTCGCTTCACGTCACGCGGCCGAGGCATCGCTTGCGATGCCGACGTGAAGTCCGTGCCGGCTTTGCCGGCGCGGGCGTTCTCCTCCGAGTTGGCCGAGACTGAGCATGCATCGTCTCATCGAACGCGCAGAGTAAACGGTGCCGTCAGGATCCGCCCCCCTGCCTGGAACTGGAGGAACATCCGCCAGGTCCCGGCGACGGGCAGGAGGACGCCGACCTGGAGCTTCCCCGGCTTGGTGGAGCGGCCGGTCACGCTCGTCCCGCCCAGGATGCTGGTGCAGCCGGGAGTCGAGGGCCCGCAGACGTGCGTGTGGAAGTAGTCCAGCGAGCCCTTGCGGAAGAAGATCGCGTGGGCGAGCGCGCCGTACCAGGGCACGAACGTCTGCGGCCGGCCGTCCGGTGCGGTTACGGAGACGGTCAGGTGCGCGGGCTCAATCGCGTGCAGCGTGCTCGGGCCCGAGAGCACGACGTGGTAGCCGTCGACGTTCACCGTGCGCGCGAACGGCGGCAGGGGCTTCGGCCGGTACGGGCCGGCGACTCGCACGTCCTGGTGGAGCTGGAAGTTGCGCGGCGCGCCCTTCACGCCCGGATACGCGTCGATGAGGACGCGATAGGGGCCGGGCGTGGGGAAGTCGATCGGCTCGACGATGCGGCCGTCCGGCCGGATCGGCGGATGGCGGTGGATGATCGCCCCGAGGTCGCGGCGGACGACGATCACGTGGACGCCGGTGTGCGGCCCCGGACCGGTGCGGTACCTGGTCAGCGGCGACCCCGACGGCTGGCGGATCGTGAACGAGAGCCGGTGGACTCCGGGCTTCGCGATCCGGACCGGCTCGAACCCGGAGAGTGCGAACGTCCGGGCGGCCCCGATCGTCGGAATGCTCGGCCGCGAGGACGAGCAGCCCGCGACGACGAGCACCGCGCAGAAGAGGAGGAGGGACCGGCGCATCGGCAGGCAGGATCACGACGCCCGACCACCGGTGTCAAACGACAGGCGTCCGTTACCCTGGGTCGGCCGTGCGGAGCGCCCGAGACCCGTGACCACGCCCGCCGCCAGCTCGTTCAGCTTCGAGCCCGTCTTCCTCGTCCTGGCGGCGGCGGCCGTCTACGGCTACGTGCGCCTCGCCCGGAGCGTCGAGCGACCGAGCGGGTGGCGCGCGGCGATCTTCGGGCTCGGCGTCGCGCTCGTCGCGTTCTCGCTCAATTCGCCGCTCGAGACGATCGCCATCCACTACCTGCTCGTGATGCACCTGCTCCAGAACGTGATGGTCGCCGACTGGGCCCCGCCGCTGCTGATCCTGGGCCTGACGCCTGCCATGCGGGAGGCCGTAGCGGCCCGGGGCGGGAGGCCGCTCGCCGTGATGACGAGGCCGGTCGTCGCGCTGCCGTTCTGGCTCGGTGTCTGGTACGGCGTCCATCTACCCGCCTTCTACGACTGGGCGCTGCGCGACACCTGGCCGCTGAACATCGAGCACGGCCTGCTGCTGCTCGCCGGGCTCGTGTTCTGGTGGCCGGTCTTCTCGAACGAGCCGCACCGCGTGCCGACCGCCATCCGTCTCGCCTATCTCGGCGCGGCCTACATCGGCTCGGCGTTCCTCTCGCTCGCGTTCATCTTCTCGGTGCGCGTCTTCTACGCGTTCTACGAGGACGCGCCGCGGCTCTGGGGCTTCACCGCGACGAAGGACCAGAACCTGGGCGGGATCCTGATGAACGGGGAGCAGATGATCGTCTTCTTCGCCGCGCTCACGTACTTCCTGCTGCGCCTGCTCGGCGAGGAGGAGGAGACGCAGCGGGCGCTCGAGGGCCGGTGAGGCGCCTCGCGTTCCTGCCGGCGGCGCTCGCCCTCGCCCTCGCCCTACCCGGAGGTGCGCTCGCGAACGGCGATCCGGCGAGCGACGTGCTCCCGGTCGCAAAGGTCTTTCTGCCCTACGAGGCGCCGATCTCGAAGTCCGCCGCAGGCCGCCTCCAGAAGACCGTCGCCGCGGCCAACGCGAAGGGCTACAAGATCCGGGTCGCGGTGATTGCGTTCACGGGCGACCTCGGCACGGCCGTCGTCCTGTGGAGACGCCCGCAGCTGTATTCGGAGTTCCTCGGCAAGGAGATCGCGTTCGCCTACCCCGGCCGGACCCTCGTTGCGATGCCGTCGGGCTTCGGCGTCTACAACGGCGACAAGCCGGTGACGAAGGAGCTCGACGCGCTGAAGTCCGTGCAGCCAGGGGCGACGCCGACGGAGCTCACCGACTCCTCCGCGGACGCGGTGCGCGCGCTCGCGGCGTCGAACGGCGTGACGGTGCCCAAGAGCTTCGGCAGCTCGGCGAACCACGACCGTCTGGTCCTCGCCGTGGCCGTGGTCGCGTTGCTGCTCGTCCTGGTGATCCCGTTCCAGCTGGTCAGGAGACGAGCCCGAGGTGGCGGGCAATCACCATCCGCTGGACCTCGTTAGTCCCCTCGCCGATCTCGAGGATCTTCTGGTCGCGGTAGAGCCGCGCGATCGGCGACTCCTCCATGAAGCCGTAGCCGCCGTGGATCTGGAGCGCCGCGTTCGCCACGCGGTGTGAGAGCTCGCCCGTGTAGAGCTTGGCCATCGCCGCCTCGAGCGCGAACGGGCGGCCCTGGTCCTTGAGCCACGCGGCCTTGTACGTCAGCACGCGGCCGGCCTCGATCTCGACGGCCATGTCCGCGAGGGCGAACTGCACGGCCTGGAAGCGCGCGATCGGCCGGCCGAACTGCTCGCGCTCCTTCGCGTAGGCGAACGCGAGGTCGTAGGCGCCCTGGGCGAGCCCGACGCCCATCGCGGCGATCGAGATGCGGCCGCCGTCGAGGATCTCGAGGAACTGGGTGAAGCCGCGCCCGCGCGCGCCGAGCAGGTTCACCTCCGGGATGGCGCACTCCTCGAACGAGAGCTCGCGCGTGTCCGAGGCGCGCCAGCCGAGCTTGTGCATCGGCGCCGAGATCGTGTAGCCGGGCGTTCCGTTCGGGACGATCAGGTTCGAGATCTCGTCCTCGCCCGTGACGGCCGTGATCGTCACGCAGGCGGTGATGTCGGTGCCGGCGTTCGTGATGAACGTCTTCGAGCCGTTGAGAACCCACTCCCCGTCCGCGGAGCTCGGCCGTGGTGCGGCTCGCGGCTGCATCCGAGCCGGCGCCGGGCTCGGTCAGGCCGAACGCGGCGAGCTTCCTGCCGGCCGCGAGGTCGGGCAGCCACTGCTGCTTCTGCTCCTCGGAGCCGAAGAGCAGGATCGGCATCGTCCCGAGCGAGGTGTGCGCGGCGAGGGTGATCGCGACGGACGAGTCCACCCGCGTCAGCTCCTCGACCGCGATCGCGTACGAGAGCGTGTCCGCCCCGGCGCCGCCGTACTCCTCCGGTACCGGCATGCCCATCAGCCCGAGGGCGGCCAGCTCGGCCACGAGGTCGTACGGAAAGCGTTGCTCGCGGTCGAGCTCGGCGGCGACGGGCGCGACCCGCTCCTCCGCGAAGTCCCGCACTGTCCGGCGCACGAGCTCGTGCTCGGGCGCGAGATCGAAGTTCACGTGAGGCGCGAGGCCAGCTCGACGATCAGCCTGACGCCGTAGCCGGTGCCGCCGCGCTGGCTGAAGTAGTCGCCGCGCGAGCGCTCGAGGAACGCCGGGCCGGCGATGTCCGCATGCGCCCAGGGCCCCTCTCCGGCGAACTCCTTGAGGAACTCCGCGGCGAGCACGGCGCCCGCCTGGCGCAGGTCCGATGAGTTCTTCAGGTCTGCGAAGGACGAGTCCACGTAGCGCCGGTAGCGCGGGTGCATCGGGAAGCCCCACGCGTGGTCGCCGCTCGCCTCGCCTGCCGCGACCACTTCGTCCCGCCACGCGTCGTCGTTCGCGAAGACCCCGGCATAGAGATCGCCGAGGGCTACCTCCATCGCGCCGGTGAGCGTGGCGAGGTCGAGGAGGTGGGTGGCGCCGTTCTGGCGCGCGTACCAGAGCGCGTCCGCGAGGACGAGGCGGCCCTCGGCGTCGGTGTTCGAGACCTCGATCGTCTTGCCGTTCATCGCGGTGAGGATGTCGCCGGGCCGGTAGGCGTGGCCGCCGGGCATGTTCTCGCAGGACGCGACGACGGTCAGTACGCGCACCGGGAGACCGAGGTCGGCGATCGCGCCCGTCGCCTCGATCACGGCCGCGCCGCCGGCCATGTCGCCCTTCATGTCCTCCATCTTCAGCGCGGGCTTGAGCGAGATCCCGCCGGTATCGAACGTGATCGCCTTGCCGACGAGCCCGAGGACGAGGCCCTTCTTCCTGGGCCTCGGCGGCTCGTAGCGGAGCACGACCAGCCGCGGCTCGGTGTCGCTTCCCTTCGAGACGGCGCGGAAGGCGCCCATGCCCAGCTTCTCGATCTCCTTCGGTCCGAGCGCCTTGGCCTTCACGTGCTCGTGCTCGGAGGCGATGTCCGCCGCGCGGGCAGCTAGCGCTTCGGGGTTGGTCTCGTTCGGCGGGCTGTTGACGAGGTCGCGCGCGCGGTTGACCCAGCCCGTGACCAGAGCGGTGCGGTCGACGACCTTCTTCAAGCCCTTCGCCTTGCCCGGTGCCAGGACCGTGAGCCGGCCGAGCTTCGAGCTCGGGTCGTCGTGCTTCCACCGGGCGGGGTCGTAGTCGCCGAGCAGCGTGCCCTCGACCACGGCGCGCGCCTGCTCCTCGAGCGGCACCGGCAGCGAGTCGTCGAGCGCCCACGCGACCGTCTCCGCGAACCCGCGCGACACGTGCGCGACCGCCGAGGCGGCGGTGCGGAACGCGTCGGCGTCGAGCAGGTCCTGCCTTCCGAGGCCTGCGGCAACGACTCGCCGGAACGGCACGCCGTCGACGTGGACGATCGAAGCGGTGCCCGATTCTCCGCGGAGCTCTCCCTCTTGCACGAGCTGCGCGAGGAGCCCGTCCAGGGAGGAGTCGAGCTCCGAGCCGGCTTTCGTCAGGCCGTCGCCCTCGAGCAGCGGAACGGCGAGGACGTCGGCCTCGATCCCGGACGGCGCGGTCGACTTGAGGACGACTTCCATCGCCGCGCGATGCTAGCCGACGCCGCGGCCGCGCGGCGCCCCGCAAACGAGGGATTGCGCTACGCGGCGCATGCACCGACGCTGAGAGCGATGGCCTGCGGCGGCTCTCGTGCAAACCTGCGCTCTGTCGAGGCGCTCACAGAGCGCATCTTCGGGCTCGTCGCCCAGAGGCAGGAGCTGAGGCGCGACCACGCGTCCCCGCCGGTGCTCGAGCACAACCGTCGCGAGATCGCGCACGCGCAGTGGGAGCTCGCGCACGCGCTGATCGACCGGTACCTGCCAGACGCAGCAAGCAGCGCTGCTTAGCGCTTCAGTAGGCTCGGTTCGTGCGGGCCGAGCTCGACAAGCGGGCGATGACGGCGCTCTCCGCCGGCCATCTGGCGACCGACTTCGCCGGGGGCGCGCTTCCGGCGCTGCTGCCGTTCCTCGTCGACCGCTTCGACCTCAACTACGCGATGGCTGCGCTCGCGATGCTCGCCTCGGCCGCCTCCTCGTCGCTCGTGCAGCCGCTCTTCGGGCTCTGGTCGGACCGGCGGGGCGCGCTCTGGCTGCTCCCGACCGGGGTCGCGATTGCCGGGATCGGGATCGCGCTCGCCGCGGCCTCCCCGTCGTACTGGCTCGTGCTGCTGTTCGTCCTGGTCTCGGGCCTCGGCGTCGCCGCGTTTCACCCCGAAGGATCGAAGTTCGCCGCGTTCGCGAGCGGCAACCGCCGCGCGAGCGGCATGAGCTTCTTCTCGGTCGGAGGGAATCTCGGCTACGCGCTCGGGCCGATCATCACGACCCCGCTGGTGCTTGCCTTCGGGCTGACCGGCGGGTTGCTCCTGGCGCTTCCGTGCCTGGCCGTCGCGGCCATGCTGCTCTGGTCGGTGCCGTTCCTGTCGGGATTCGCGCCTGCGTCCGGCCGCGTTGCGGCCGCTCCAGGCGAGCAAGACCGTCTGGGTGCGCTCACGCTCCTCCTCGGCGTGATCGCGTTCCGGAGCGTCGCCTGGTTCGGCCTGATCACGTTCGTCCCGCTGTGGGAGGTCTCGATCGGCAACTCGGCCGCGCACGGCAACCACCTGCTCTCGCTGATGCTGCTCGCGGGCGGGCTCGGGACGATCGTCGCCGGACCGCTCGCAGACCGCATCGGGAGGCGGCCCGTCGTGACCACGAGCATGTTCCTGGTCGGCCCGCTGATCGTCGTCTACGTCCTGGTGGGCGGCGCGATCGGCGCGGTGGCGCTCGCGTGCGTCGGCATCTGCGTGATCGGAACCTTCGGCGTCACGATGGTGATGAGCCAGGAGTACCTGCCGAACCGGATCGGGATGGCGTCCGGGCTGGCGATCGGCCTCTCGATCGGCCTCGGCGGGATCGCGGCGGTCGCGCTCGGTGCGCTCGCGGATACGGTCGACCTACAGGCTGCGATGTACGCGGCAGCCGCTGCGGCCGTGCCCGGGTTCGTGCTCGCGACGCTGCTCCCGGCGAGCAGGGCCCGCCGCCCGCTCGCCCCCGAGCCCGTCCTCTGACGCACGCGGTAGGCTCGGACCGAGGCACCGCTTGCGGTGCCGTCATCAGGACGCACGGGCTTTGCTCGTGCGTCCGTCGGAAATGACCGGTCGACACAGTTGCCGATAGGCTCAGCCAGGTGGACAGCCCGAGGGAGTTCTTCGAGACGCTCGAGTCGCGGGTCGACCCGGCCAAGGCCGCCGGGCTGACCGCGAGCTACCGCTTCGAGATCGAAGGCTCGGGCAGCTGGACGGTCGACGTCGACGACGGCAAGGTCTCGGTCAGCGAGAACGGCGACGAGGCCGACTGCACGATCTCGACCTCCGCCGAGACGTTCATGAAGGTCGCAAGCGGCGAGCAGAACGCGACCGCCGCCTACATGTCCGGCAAGCTCAAGGTCGCCGGCGACATGGGCCAGGCGATGAAGCTCCAGAAGCTGTTCTAGGCCCTTCTGTGTCAGACCCGGAGAGTCTTCGAGACTTCGCCCGGCGATACACCGCAGCGTGGTGCAGCCGGGACGCCGCGAGCGTGGCGGCCTGCTATGCGGCGAACGGCTCACTCCGCGTGAACGATGCCGAGCCGGCAGTCGGGCGCGAGGCGATCACCCGGGTGGCGCAAGGGTTCATGTCTGCGTTTCCGGACCTGAAGGTGCTCATGGACGATCTAACCGTGGACGGAGACCGGGCCGTGTACCGGTGGACTCTCGTCGGGACGAACACCGGGCCGGGCGGCACGGGCCGCACCGTCCGCATCAGCGGGTTCGAGGAGTGGCGGATCGACGCCGACGGCTTCATCGCCGAGTCGCTCGGGCACTTCGACAGCGACGACTACCAGCGCCAGCTCGACAGCGACTAGATCCAAACGGCCGCACCGGCAAAGCCGGCACGGCCTCTCCTGGTCGGCGTCGCAAGCGAGCGCCTCATTCCTCGAGCTCCACGAGGAGCGCGCCGCCGGAGACCGTGTCGCCCTCGCTCACATGCCAGGTCCAGAAGCCGTTCTGGGCGGTCATATCGCCCGTGCAGCCGGGGCTCCTACGGCGGAGTCGTCGCCTTCGTCAGGCTGGACTCCTGGGAAACGTTGCCCGCCGCGTCGATCGCCTGGACGCTGTAGACGTGGCCCGTCGAAGGTTCGACGGTCGTGTCCTTGAAGCTCGTCGGCGTGGCGGCGACCGTCGTTAGCTTCACGTGATCGCGGTAGATGATGTAGCCGGTGACCGCGACGTTGTCGGTCGACGGCAACCAGGTGAGGTCGATCTCGGTGGCGCTGAAGGCCGACGCCTTCAGGCCGGTCGGCCTCGACGGTGGTGTGGTGTCGGGCGCAGGGGTTTTTGCTGTCGCCACGTTCGACTGCCCGGAGACGTTCCCCGCGGCATCGACTGCCTGGACGGTGTAGGAGTAGCCCGTCGATGGCGTGACAGCCGTGTCCCGGTAGCTCGTCGACGTTCCTGCGACCTTTGTCAGCCTTTCTCGGTTGCGGTAGATGACGTAACCGGTGACCGCCACGTTGTCGGACGACGCCGACCAGGTGAGGTCGATCTCGGTCGTGTTTACCGCCTTCGCGCGCAGGCCGGTCGGCGTCGAAGGTGGCCGCGCGTCCTTCGCGGCCGGAGTCGTCACCTTCGCCGGCTTCGACTGCGGAGAGCCGTTCCCCGCAACGTCGACCGCGGCGACCGTGTAGACGTAGGTCGTCGAGGCGGCGACCGTAGTGTCCTCGTAGCTCGTCGGGGTTCCGGAGACCCTCCGCAGCTTCGCTCCATCGCGGTAGACGACGTAGCCGGCAACGGCCACGTTGTCGGACGACTTCGACCACGAGAGATCGATCTGTCCCGAGCTGACGGCCTTTGCCTGCAGGCCGGCTGGGGTCGACGGCGGCCGAGTGTCGTCGGTCTGCGTTGCGGTCGTGGTGACAGACGGAGGTCCGTCTCCGTCGCGAATGGCGAGAGCGATGCCCGTTGCGCCGGCTCCGAGGACCGCGAAGGCGGTCGCGAGCCCGGCTAGGCGCAGGAGTCGCCGAGAGGATCCTCCTCTGCCACCGCCCGGTGCAAGGTCGCGCCGGGCGGAGTCGAGGTTGTGGCGCGTTACGCACCGACCGGCCAGGTCGCCCAGCTGCTCCTCGATGCGTAGCGCCTCGCCGAGGTGCTGCGACGCCTTCTCGGACTCGGCGGCGCAGAGGTGGAGCGAGCCGAGCTCGTGATGTGCCCAGGCCTGACCTGTCCGGTGTCCCGCTGCCTGCGCCGATCCCAGCAAGGCGCGCAGCGAGCGGACGAGCTCGAGCCAACGAAGCGTGAGGACGAGCAGGCCGTTCAGCGAACGGGCGAGTGCCAGCTCCTCCTCGAATCGCCCCGCCCTGTCGAGCCGCCCGAGCAGGCCGAGCAGGCCATTGATCTCGCCCGTGAGATTCGTGAGCTCGAACTGCTGTCCTTTGGCTACCGCCTCGAGAAGATGGTCGGCGCGCTCGATCCGCTCGGTGACAGCGCCGGCGCTCTCCTCGAACTCTTCGACGGCGGCGACCATGGTCGGCTGTTCGTCGGGCTCCTCGGCGAGCACAGCCTTGAGCTTGTCGGCGTTGTCGGTCTCCTGCGCCGGCTCGAACTGTGCAAACGAGCCGGCGTGAGTCCCGACCTCGAGCGAGTAGCCGCCGACGCGAACGGATGCCGATGGCCCAAGTGGGGTCACAGGGCCGCCCCGCCGCAGCATCCGCAAGGCTCGAGCATTCGGCTCCTTCTGTTCCCTCGCCATGATCCCACCCCGGAAGGGAGTTGTCCAAGTCGGCTGCGGCCGGTTACTCGGAGAGCTCCACGAGCAGCGCGCCGCCGGCGACCTGGTCGCCCTCGTTCACGTGCACGGAGCGGACGACCGCCTCGTAGGGCGAGACGACCGGCGTCTCCATCTTCATCGCCTCCAGCACGACGAGCGGCTGGCGCGGCTGCACGCGGTCGCCCTCGCGCACGAGCAGGCGGATGACCGTGCCGGGCATGGGCGCGGTCAGCGCGCTCTGCTCGGTTCCCGGGCCGTGGTGGTGCGAGACGGCGTCCACGTCCGGCGGCGAAGCCGCGGGCGGCGCGGGGAGGTTCAGGCGGAAGCTGCCCGCCCAGGTGCCGTCCGCGATTCGCGCGGGCGGCTGCGAGAGCGGGGGGTAGTCGGTCAGGAACGCCGTCGTCGTCCGCCCGGCGCGCAGCGCGGGGTGCGCGACGAGCCAGCGCAGGAAGGGGAGGTTCGTGACCAGGCCTCCGACCTCGGTCTCGGCCAGCGCCGCCGCGAGCCGGTCGAGCGCGTGCTCGCGGGTGGCGCCGTGGGCGATCAGCTTGGCGAGCAGCGGGTCGTAAGCCGTGCCGACCTCGTCGCCCTCCTCGACCCCGGCGTCGACGCGGATCGCCGAGGGCAGCCGCAGTCGCTCGATCCGGCCGCTCTGGGGCAGGAACGTCTGCGGGTCTTCCGCGTACAGCCGAACCTCGACCGCGTGGCCCTCGAGGTACTCCTGCGGCGCGTGCAACGGCTCGCCCTGCGCGATGCGGATCTGCTCCTGGACGAGGTCGATGCCGGTCACGAGCTCGGTCACCGGGTGCTCGACCTGGATCCGCCCGTTCAGCTCGAGGAACCAGAAGTCGCTGCCGTCGAGCATGAACTCGGCCGTGCCCGCGCTCCGGTACCCGACCGCCTCGGCGAACGCGACCGCGGCCTTGCTCATGCGGGCGCGCAACGTGGGGTCGAGCGCCGGTGAGGGCGATTCCTCGAGCACCTTCTGGTGGCGCCGCTGCACCGAGCACTCGCGCTCGCCGAGCGCGACGACCGCACCGCGCGCGTCCGCGAGCAGCTGGATCTCGACGTGTCTCGGCCGCTCGACGTAGCGCTCGCAGAAGACGCGGTCGTCTCCGAACGCGGCCTGGGCCTCGCGCCGCGCGGCCGCCAGCGCCTCCTCGAGCTCGGCGGGCTCGCGCACGACCCGCATGCCGCGCCCGCCGCCGCCCGCCGCCGCCTTGACCAGCAGCGGGAACCCGAGCTCCTCCGGATCGCCCTCGCGCACGACCGGCACGCCCGCTCGCCGCGCGATGCGCTTTGCCCGCTGCTTGTCGCCTCCCGTCTGCAGCGCCTCCGCCGACGGTCCGACCCAGACGAGGCCCGCCGCCTCGACCGCCGCCGCGAAGCGAGGGCTCTCCGCCAGGAAGCCGTACCCGGGGTGGATCGCGTCCGCTCCGGCCTGCTTCGCCGCGCGGACGTGCTCCTCCGAATGGAGGTACGACGCGATCTCGACAGACTCGTCCGCGGCCCGCTCGTGCGCGCGGGCGCCATCGTCGGGCGTGAACACCGCCACGGTCGCGATCCCGAGCTCTCGGCAGGCCCGGAACACGCGCAGCGCGATCTCGCCGCGGTTCGCTACGAGGAGTTTCCGGATGACCACTGCGGCCGACGCTTCTCGAGGAACGCGCGCAGGCCTTCCTGGCCCTCGTCGCTCGTCCGCCGCTGCGCGATCCGCCGCTCGGTGCCGAGCGCGTCGGGCCGGTCCTGCACGAGCTGCTTCGCGTGTCGGGCGGCCTCCGGGCCCGCCGTCCGCAGCTCCCCGATCACCCGTTCCACCGCCGCGTCGAGATCGCCTGCGACCTCCTGCACGAGCCCAATCCGCAGGGCCGTCGCGGCGTCGAAGCGCTCGCCGGTGACGAAGTAGCGCCGCGCGGGGCCCGCCCCGATCTTCGCCAGCGCGTAGGGCGAGATCACCGACGGGATGATTCCGAGCTTGACCTCGGAGAACGCGAACTGCGCCTCGGGCGCGGCGATCGCGACGTCGGTGCAGGCGACGAGCCCGCAGCCGCCGCCCAGCGCGTGCCCCTGGACGCGTCCGATCACGGGCGCCGGGCACTGGTCGATCGTCTCGAGCATCTTCCGCAGCCGCCGCGCGTCCGCGACGTTCTCCTCGTAGCTGAGCTCGATCGAGGCGCGCATCCAATCGACGTCGGCGCCGGCCGAGAAGCTCGGCCCCTCGCCCGCGAGCACGACCGCGCGCGCGCCGCCGACGTCGGAGAACGCGGCGGTCAGCTCCTCGATCAGCGCGGCGTCGAATGCGTTGTGGCGGTCCGGCCGCGCCATCGTCACGCGCAAGGTGTCCGCGACCGGCTCGATGCGCAACGCAGCCATGCCGCCGCATCCTAAGCCGTCGCTCTAAAGTTGCGGCATGTTGCGCGGAGCTCTCGCGGCTGCCGTCACGCCTCTCCGCGACGACGGCGCCGCTCTGGACGAAGAGGCCTTCCGGCCGTACCTCGACTTTCTCGCGGCCGGCGGGCTCGACGGAATCCTCGTGCTCGGCACGACGGGGGAGGGGATCCTGCTCTCCGCGGCCGAGCGGCGGCGCGCGGCGGAGCTGTTCGTCGACGGCCCGCTTCAGGCGATCGTCCACTGCGGCGCGCAGACGACCGCGGAGACCGTCGCGCTCGCCGAGCACGCCGCGGCATCCGGAGCCGCGGGCGTGGCCGCGATCGGCCCGCCCTACTACGCGCTCGACGACGCGGCGCTGCTCGCGCACTTCGAGGCGGCCGCCCACGCGTGCGAGCCGGTGCCCTTCTACGTCTACGAGTTCCAGGCCCGGAGCGGCTACGCGGTGCCGCTGGCCGTGCTCGAGCAGCTGCGCGCGCGGGCGCCGAACCTCGCCGGGCTGAAGGTCTCCGACCGGCCGTTCGGCGCGGTCGAGCCGTATCTGATCGAGGGGCTCGACGTGTTCGTCGGCGCCGAGGAGCTGGTCCTGCCCGGGCTGGAGAGGGGCGCGGCGGGGACGGTCTCAGGGCTCGCGTCTGTCTTCCCGGAGCGGGTCGTTGCCCTCGTCCGCGACCGCGCGGAGGAGGTCGACGAGCTCCGGGCCGTGCTCGACCGCTACCCGTTCCAGGCGGCTGCGAAGTTCGTCCTCGGCCTCCGCGGCGTGCCTGTCCGCGGGGACGTGCGAGCTCCGCTGCGGCGGCTGACCGAGGACGAGCAGCACCAGCTGGCCCACTGGCTCGAGTCCTCGTAGCGCCGGGCTACTCCAGGGTCTCGAACTCCTCGCCGATCTCCGGGTCCTTGCCGATCAGGTCGCGGATCTGCTCGACGTCCTCCATCGAGCCCGAGACCGACACCAGCCCGAAGCGCTCCGTCGCCGGGTCGAAGATCCAGCGGTCGCCTTCCGGAAGATCGGGGAGGTGAGCGCGCAGCTCGTCGAGGGTCGTCTTCGAGTCCGCCAGGTTCCAGAGCAGCAGCCGGACCGTCACTCGTCAGGCACGCCCGGCGTCGGCAGACGCCCGATCAGCTCCTTGATCCGCCGCAGGACGTCCGCCTCCTCGTGCCCGAAGTCATCCAGGTACGAATGCAGTGCCGCCTTCAGCAGGCGGAGGTCGTCGTCGTTCAGCTCGAAGGTGTGGTTCAAAACGGCCCCCTCGGCTCGTAGCTGCCTCGGCGCGCGCCCACGGCCACCAGCGTCATTCCGTCGGGCCCGGCGATCGGTACCCGCGTCGTCTCCGGATCGAACCGCACGAACGTGCCGACCTGCACCGGAATGTCCTCGCCGTCGACCCGGTAGACGCCGGACCCTCGCACGACCACGTTGACCTCCTCCTGGTGCGAGTCGCTCTCGTCGTGCTCGAGGCCCTCGGCCCCCGGCGGGAGGTCGATCCAGTTGATCCCGAAGGCCTCGACGCCGAGCTCGCGCCGCACGAAGTGGAATGCGCCAGTCGGCCCGCCGCCCTCGATCTCGCTCACGTTCAGCATCGAGTAACCCATTCACTCCTCCTTGGTCGCGTCACATCCGGAAGACGCCGAACGTGGTCTCGGGGATCGGCGCATTGAGGGCAGCTGAGATGCCGAGCGCCAGGACGCGGCGGGTGTCGAGCGGGTCGATGATCCCGTCGTCCCAGAGGCGCGCGGTCGAGTAGTACGGGTTCCCCTCGGCCTCGTACTTGGCGCGGATCTCGTCGGGATCCGCGTCGCCGACCATCGTCAGCACCGTCGCCGCCTGCTCGCCGCCCATCACGGAGATCCGCGCATTCGGCCACATCCAGAGCTGCCGCGGGCCGTACGCGCGGCCGCACATCCCGTAGTTGCCGGCCCCGAACGAGCCGCCGACGATGACCGTGAACTTCGGCACCTCCGCGCAGGCGACCGCGGTCACGAGCTTGGCGCCGTCGCGCGCGATCCCGCCGGCCTCGTACTCCTTGCCGACCATGAAGCCGGTGATGTTCTGCAGGAAGACGAGCGGGACGCGCCGCTTGCAGGCGAGCTCGACGAAGTGCGCGCCCTTCGCGGCGGACTGGCCGAAGAGGACGCCGTTGTTGGCGAGGATCCCGACCGGGTAGCCCTCGATCCGGGCGAAGCCGCAAACGAGCGTCTCGCCGTAGAGCGCCTTGAACTCGTGGAAGCGCGAGCCGTCCACGATCCGTGCGATCAGCTCGCGCGCGTCCACCTGCTCGCGGAAGTCGGCGGGGATCAGGCCGTAGAGCTCGCCGGGGTCCGCCTCGGGGGCCACGGCCGGGGCCCGGTCCCACGGCGCGTCCGGCTCGGGCAGGCTGAGGTTGCGCACGATCTCGCGCACGAGCGCGAGCGCATGCTCGTCCGAGGTCGCGTAGTGGTCGGCCACGCCGGAGAGCCGCGCGTGGACGTCGGCGCCGCCGAGCTCCTCCGCGCTCACCTCCTGGCCGGTCGCGGCCTTCACGAGCGGCGGGCCGCCGATGAAGATCGTGCCCGTGCCCTTCACGATGATCGTCTCGTCGCTCATCGCCGGCACGTACGCGCCGCCGGCGGTGCACGAGCCCATCACCGCTGCGATCTGCGGGATCCCGGCGGCCGAGAGCCTCGCCTGGTTGTAGAAGATCCGGCCGAAGTGCTCCCGGTCGGGGAAGACCTCCGCCTGGAGCGGCAGGAAGGCCCCGCCCGAGTCGACCAGGTAGATGCACGGCAGGCGGTTCTGCTCGGCGATCTCCTGCGCGCGCAGGTGCTTCTTGACCGTGATCGGGAAGTAGGTGCCGCCCTTGACGGTCGCGTCGTTCGCGACCACGACGCACGGCCGTCCCTCG
The DNA here is from genome assembly GCA_963716865.1 of uncultured Actinomycetes bacterium. Lineage (GTDB taxonomy): Bacteria > Actinomycetota > Thermoleophilia > Gaiellales > Gaiellaceae > AC-32. Next base: position 7,386 of record CAVQUF010000004.1, on the reverse strand, counting down.
ATCACGCCGATCCCGGTCACGATCCCGGCCGCCGGCGCCTGGCCCTCGTACATGCCCCAGGCCGCCAGGGCCGAGAGCTCGAGGAAGGCGGTGTCCGGGTCGAGCAGCAGGTCGATCCGCTCCCGCGCGGTCAGCTTGCCCCGCGAGCGGTGCTTCTCGAGCGCCGCCGGGCCTCCGCCCCGGGTGACCTCCTCGGTGCGCTCGCGCAGCTCCGCGACGAGCTCCTCCATGCGGGCCTGCCGCCGGTCGTGCTCCTCGCCCGGCTCCACCTTCGAGACGAGAGTCGCCACCACTTGAGCCTACAGCCTGAAATATGTGGAACTAGACTACGGCCCGAGACAGGGCGGCTGTCGATCGTCGGGGGAGAGCCATCGGCACCGGTCGACGAACGTGTGCAGGCACGGTCGCCAGGGGTAATCGAAAGGAGATCGATGCATCCGTTCGCTTCCTACAGCCGTCCGGTTGGCCGGACGACGCTGGGCCTGCTCGCGCTTCTGATCGCGTTCGCGGCCGCCGTGCTCCTGGCCGGCGGCGCCGCTGCGGGGAAGAAGTCCGTGCTCGTCGCTCCGGCGCCGTTCCACCGGGTTCCCGCCGGCGTCAAGGCGCTCAGCTTCCCGCCTGACACCGACTACTGCCTGGCCAACTTCGGCATCCGCTGCTACCAGCCTGCACAGCTGCAGAAGGCCTACGACGTGGGGCCGCTGCTGGCGCACCACATCGACGGTCACGGCCAGACGATCGTGCTCGTCGACTCGTTCGGCTCGCCGACGATCAAGAACGACCTGCACGTGTTCGACCAGACGTTCGGCCTGCCGGACCCGCCGAGCCTGAAGATCTACCAGCCTGCGGGGCCGGTGCCGCCGTTCGATCCCACGAACGACGACATGGCCGGCTGGGCCGAGGAGACGACGCTCGACGTCGAGTGGTCGCACGTCTTCGCGCCCGGCGCGAAGATCGTCCTGCTCGAGACGCCGGTCTCCGAGACCGAGGGCGTGACGGGCTTCCCGGAGATCGTCCAGGCCGAGAACTGGGCCATCAACCACGGCATCGGCGACGTCATCTCGATGAGCTTCGGCGCCACCGAGCAGACGTTCCCGAGCGCCCAGTCGCTCTTCAACCTGCGCGGCGCGTTCTTCAACGCCGCCAGGCACCACGTGGCCCTGCTCTCGTCGAGCGGGGACGCCGGGGCGACCGACTACGAGCTCAACCTGGAGGACCTCTACCCGTTCCGGGTCACGAGCTGGCCGACGAGCGACCCGCTCGTGACGTCGATCGGCGGCACGCAGCTGACGCTCGACGAGAACGGAAACCGGCTCTCGCCGGACGTCGTCTGGAACGATGACTTCGGCGCGGGCGGAGGCGGCCGCTCGATCTTCTTCTCCCGGCCGGACTTCCAGGACTCGGTCCGCCACATCGTCCACCACCGCCGGGGTGACCCGGACATCAGCATGAGCGCTGCCGTCGACGGCGGCGTGGTCGTCTACTACTCGTTCGTGTCCGATTCCGCCACGCCGGGGTACCACATCTTCGGCGGGACGAGCGAGGCGTCGCCGGAGTTCGCCGGCGTGGTCGCGCTCGCCGATCAGATCAACCACGGACGGATCGGGGACCTGAACCAGGCGATCTACGACCTGAACAACAGGCCGCACAACGGGATCGTCGACGTGACGCAGGGGGACAACTCGATCACGTTCGAGAACTCCGACGGGAACACGTACACGGTCGAGGGATTCCCTGCCCTCCCGGGCTACGACCTGTCGAGCGGCGTCGGCACCGTCGACGTCGCGAAGTTCGCCCCGGCCCTCGCCGCGGCGGACCACCAGCACCACTAGTAGGAGCAGAAACCAGAGGGGCCTCCGCAGGCGCGGGGGCCCCTCGGCGCTCCGCATAGACTCGGCGCGTGCCCTCGGAGCACGCGCGCCCGCCGCGAGAGCCCGACGTCATCCTGGACGTCGAGTTCGACCGCGGCTTGTTCTTCCTCGTGCTCAGGAACCTCGGCGAGACCCCGGCCCATTCGGTGCGGGTCCGCTTCGAGCAGCCGCTCCACGGGCTCGGAGGCGAGCGCCGGATCGACCGGCTGGGGATCTTCCGCCGGCTCGAGTTCCTCGGCCCGCGCCGGCGGCTGCGCGTCTTCCTCGACCGCTCGTCGCTCTTCTTCGCGCGTGAGGAGCCCCGGACGCTCGCGGCCCGGATCACCTGGCGGACCGACGAGGGTGCCCGCCGCTCGCGCAGCATCACCCACGATCTCGACGCCTACCGCGACTTCCCCTACCTGGAGGTGCCCGGCGATGCCAACCGTCCGTGACGACCCCTATCCGAACTTCAACTTCGTGCTCGAGCTCGGCGGAGACCAGGTCGCCGGCTTCAGCGAGGTCGAGCTCCCCGAGGGCCGTGTCGAGGCGATCGCCTACCGCGAGGGCTCCGACAAGACCTCGAACGCACGCCTGCTTCCCGGCCGCGTCGAGTACGGGCCGCTCGTGCTCCGCCGCGGCTTCACGGGCGAGACGGCGCTCTACGACTGGTGGCACTCCCTGTTGCAGGGGAACGTCGACCGGCGCGACGTCGTCGTGATCCTGCTCGACGAGACGCGCCAGGAGGTCGCCCGCTGGCGCATCCGCCGCGCCTGGCCGAGCAAGTACGCCTCCAGCGACCTCGAGGCCCTGGGAAACGACGTCGTGATCGAGACCCTCGAGCTGACGCACGAGGGCATCGAGCTCCAGTAACCCCCGCGACGGCGCGCTAGCGCCAGTCGACCGAGACGACCTCGATCGGCTGCTCGAAGCCCTTCAGGGCGGCGGCGCGCGGCTCGGACAGCTCGAACGCGGTCCCGACCCCGTCGAGCGTCTCGCGGCTGACGAGGATCTCGCCGGCGCCCGCGGCCGCCCCGATGCGCGCGGCGATGTGCACGCTCTGGCCGCCGTAGTCGGTGAGGTTCTCGCCGGTCTTGAACGCGCCGCCCGAGTGGGCGCCGATCCTGACGTCCGGGGCAGACTCCTCCGACTCGAGCGCCCGCTGGATCGCCACCGCGGCGTCGATCGCGGCCCTCGGCTCGCCGAAGGACGCGAAGAACCCGTCGCCGGTCTGCTTGATCACGTTGCCGCCGCTCTCGACGATCCGGGCGCGCACGAGGTCGTCGTGCAGGACGAGGAGCTCGCGCCATCTCTCGTCGCCTAGTGTCTCGACCAGCCTCGTCGAGTCGACGATGTCGGTGAAGAGGAACGTGCGGTCTCCCTCGACCCTCCCGAGGAGCACCCTGGCGCGCTCCTCGTCGAGCCTCGCGCCGAGGCGCTCGAAGGCCGCGAGGGCGGCCTGCAGCTCGGCCGTCGCGCCGTGGTCGTCGCCCTGGAGCCGGAAGACGAGGCCGAGCAGCAGCCTCGCGTGTGCCGTCTCGTACGGGGCTCCGACCTCCTGCCACTCGTCGCGTGCGAGCCCGAGGTCCCGGGCCGCGCTCTCCCAGTCCTTCTCGAAGACGGCAATCTGCCCATGGGCGAGGTGGACGGCGGCGTCGAACGCAGGCGTGCGCCGGGCGCCGATCTTGTAGGAGTCCACGATCTGCTCCAGCTCGGAGGCGGCCGCGCGGGCCGTCTCGGGATCGCCCGCGGCGAGCGCGATCTCGACACGGGCCGGCAGCGCCCGCACGCGCTGCAAGGGCTCCTGGAAGTCCTCGAGCGCGCGGGTGATCCCGGCCACGGCGCCCTCGAGGTTGCCCTCCGCGAGCTGGAGGAGCGCCAGGCCGGGCTGAGGAACGCGGCCGTGCTCGTTCGCCGTCCGGAATGCTTCTTGGGCCGCCGCGAACTCGCCGCGGCGGCGACGGATCTCCCCGATCTCGTAGTAGCCGCCCGCGGTGATGGCACGGTCGAAGTCGTGGAGCTCCTCGCAGGCGGCGAGCGCCGTCTTCTCGGCCTGGGGCCAGTCCCCGCGCAGGCGCATGATCTCCGCGCGGTGGATGCGGCAGGCGCCGGGGAAGCCGTTCATGCCCTCCTGGTCGCACCACCGATTGGCCGCCTCCGTCCACTCGGCCGCCCTGCGGAAGTCGCCCACGTCCCGGCACGAGCTGATCGTGACGCAGTAGACGATGCCGGTCGCAAACGGCCGTAGCTCACCCGAGACGGCCGAGGTGCTCGCCTCGTCGAGGATCGCAAGCCCCTCCTCGACCTCGCCCCTCTGAACGAGCGCCCTCCCTTTGCCGACGAGGGCGAGGATTTGCGTGTCCCTGTCTCCGGCGCGCACCGCGATGTCATGGGCCCGCTCGAGCTCGGGGAGTGCCTTTCCGACGTTTCCCTCCGCCAGGAGCGTCGTGATTCCTCGCGACAGCGCGAGGTACCCGTGCTCCGCCGCCTCGGGCAGCCCTTCCAGCATGCGCTCCGCGTTCGAGAACCAGCCGCGCGAGACCGCGAACGAGCCGCGGTTCATGTGATCCCAGGAAAGCGTGAGCGCGAGACGCCCCGCACCGAGCTTGTCCCCCGCGGCGGAGAACCCGGCGTACGAGCGCTCGCGCAGCCCGATCGCCTCGTCGAGCTTCCCGGTCCACCAGGCCGAGTCGGCGAAACGCTCCAGATCGTCCGGCGTCAGCTCGAGCTCGTCGGACCCCGAGTAGGCGTCGTAGGCCTCCCGCCACGCGTGGCGCTGGGAGGCCTTGTGCGCGAGGTCGATGGCGCCCGCCATACGGCAAAGGTATCCGACCGCCGGAGGATCCCCGCCGTGGCCATACATCCTTCAGGTTGCGCCAGCCGCCGCGACCGACATGGCGGGCGCGGCTCACGATGGCTGGGATCGACAGCTGTCCGGCGCAAGTCGTCATGCGAGCGTCAGCGAGCGGACTTGCGCCGGCGAAAACAGGGGCGGCAGGACTCGAACCTGCAATCCCTGGTTTTGGAGGCTTAGCCTGACTGAGCAGCCAAGCGGGTTTGCCTCTCGTGCGCGCCAGTCTGCGCGCCAGCCGGGAGCGGCACGACCTTGCCGGTGACCAGAACCGGGATCTATCGCCGGAAGACGCACCTTGGGCTACCTAGGCGCAAGGGAAGTACGATGCGATCCCCACGTGGAGGAATGAAGACGCGACGTCAGAAAATCGTGCTTCCCGTAGGCCTTGTGCTCCTGGCCCTCGTCGTCGTCCTCGCCGCCGGCTGCGGGAGTAGCAGCAATAAGGCCTCGAGTACGACAACAACCGCCGCCACGGCCAGCACGGGGACCGCAAGCACTACGACGCCTGTCGATACCAAGATCGCAGCAGAAGTTCCAGCTGCAATTAAGTCGAAAGGCACCTTGATCGTCGCCGCCAACCCGCATTACGCGCCGAACGAGTTCATCGGCAGCGACGCGAAGACGATAGTCGGCATGGATCCTGACCTCGCGAAGACGCTCGCTGCTGTTATGGGCCTGAAGGTGAAGGTCGTCAGCGCGAGCTTCAAGACGATCATCCCCGGCGTCTCATCGGGCAAGTTTGACCTCGGAATGTCATCGATCACGGACACGAGGCAGCGCGAGAAGGTCGTTGACTTCGTCACCTATTTCGAGTCGGGCACGACGTTCTTCACCAACGCGACAGGCGGCCTTGTGATCCCGAAAGGACTCGCCGACCTCTGCGGGCGCTCGGTCGCCGTCGGAAGCGGGACGACCGGGCATGAGGACGCTACGAACCAGAGCGCGAAGTGCAAGTCGGCTGGCAAATCGCCCATCAAGATCTTCGTCTACCCGAATCAGAGCGCGGTAAGCCTCGGCGTGAAGAAGGGTCGGGGCGTGGTCGGCATTGCCGACTACCCCGTCGCCGCCTACCTCGTCGTGAAGTCGAACGGCCAGTTCACGCTGACGGGCCCCGTTTACAATGTGGCCCCGTACGGAATCGCGATTCCGAAGGGGAACGGGATGGCCAAGCCGGTCCTCGATGCGCTAAAGGTGCTGATGGCGAACGGCACCTACAAGGCGATTCTGACTAGGTGGTATGTCTCTTCCGGCGCGATCACGAATCCGCAGATCAATGGAGCGATCTTCTAGGACCGCTAGGCGGGAGTGTGCCTCAACGCGGCCAAGGGGATGCGCCCCGCTCGCTGCGCGCCAGTTGCGCGCCGGTGAGCGCCAGTCCTGAACGGTTCTTAACGGTTTCAGCCGGTAAAGGGAAGAGAGCCCTGGAGACGCCGAAACCCGCCTAGCGGAGCGGGTTTCGGCATGTTTCGCGCCACAGGGGCGGCAGGACTCGAACCTGCAACCCCCGGTTTTGGAGACCGGTGCTCTGCCAGTTGAGCTACGCCCCTGGGAGTTGCGCAGTCGATTGTAGCCTCGGCCTCTCTAGAGTCCTGGCGTGGCTCCCCCTCCGCCCAGGCCTGCGCTCGGTGCGCTCTTCCTCCTGCTGGCGGTCGCATTCGCCGGCGTCGCCGCGGCCGCCGTGGAGGCAGTCGACACGAACCGCGGACTCGTCGTCGTGGTCGTCGCGGCAGGCGTCCTGGCGCTGTGGCTTCTGACGCTTGCGCTCCGGAACCTGAGGAGATAGGGACCCGAGGCCGTATTCTCTAGGCGTGGCGGACGACGACACCCAGGCTCTCTGGCGCCAGTACAAGAAGACCAAAGACCAGGCCCTCCGCGACCGGCTCATCCTCACGTACGCGCCGCTCGTCAAGTACGTCGCCGGCCGGCTCGGCAGCGGACTGCCCGCCCACGTGGACGAGAACGACCTCGTCTCCTACGGTCTGCTCGGGCTGATCGGCGCGATCGAGCGGTTCGACCCCGACCGCGACATCAAGTTCGAGACGTACGCGATCGCCCGCATCAAGGGCTCGATCATCGACGAGCTGCGCGCGATGGACTGGGTCCCGCGTTCCGTGCGCTCCCGCGCCCGCGACATCGAGCGCTCGATTGCAGAGCTGGAGCGCAAGCTGATGCGGGCGCCCACCGACGAGGAGATCGCGGAGAAGCTCGGGATCACCACCGACGAGCTCGACGACAGCCTCTCCGAGATCGGCCGGTCCTCGATCGCCGCCCTCGACGAGCTCTGGACGATCTCCTCCGGGTCGGGCGGCGGCGACCAGGTCGCTCTCATCGACACCCTCGAGGACACGCAAGGGCCCCAGCCCCAATCGGAGCTCGCGCAGACGGAGCTCAAGGAGGCGCTCGGCGAGGCGATCGCCCGCCTGCCCGAGCGCGAGAAGCTCGTCGTCACGCTCTACTACTACGAGGAGCTGACCCTGCGCGAGATCGGCGAGGTGCTCGGCGTGACCGAGTCGCGCGTCTCGCAGCTGCACACGAAGGCGATCCTCCGCCTGAAGGCGCGCCTAGCCGGCTCGCCTTCCCGCGAGCCTCTCGGACGCTGAATCACGCGGGCTAAGATCCTCCCGATCTCACCCGTCGCGAAGGAGGAGCCAGCCGCATGGCCGCAGTCGAACCAGGAAAGAT
>CAVQUF010000003.1:0-708450 GCA_963716865.1 uncultured Actinomycetes bacterium | reverse complement strand
GCCTGCCCCTCACCAAGTAACAGTCTGTTACAAAGGTTTGTGTGCGACGGGAGTTCTCTGCGGGGGGCGTGCTCGTGCGGCGGCTGCGCGGCCGGTGGGTGATGGCGGCGATCCGGCCGGCCGGGAAACAGCCGGGCGTCTGGGCGCTGCCGAAGGGCCTGGTCGACGCGGGCGAGCGGCCGGAGCAGACCGCTCTGCGCGAGGCGGCCGAGGAGACGGGGGTCGAGACGAAGCTCGTAGGGAAGCTCGGCGACGTCCGCTACGTCTACACGTGGGAGGGCGAGCGCGTCTTCAAGGTTGTCAGTTTCTACCTCCTCCGCTACTCGCGCGGCCGCCTCGGCGACCTGCCCGCCGCGACCGCGCACGAGGTCGCCGAGGCGCGCTGGCTGCCGCTCGAGGAGGCGCCGCGACTCCTCGCCTACAAGGGCGAAAGAGAAATGGCGGAAAAAGCGCTAGCTTCTGTCCGCGACGGCGCATTATGATTCCGCGCGCGCAGTGCCAGGAGACGACGACGCCGTGTATGCCCTCAACTTCTACTCGCCGATCGTGGCCGACCAACTGCGGTCCCACCGCAAGACCGCGACGATCAGGCTCGGCGACAAGTCCGGCAAGTACCGCAAGGGCATGATCGTCCAGGTGCTCGCGGGCACCCGCTTCAGCCCGCGGCTGAAGATCTTCGACGCCGTGATCGACAAGGTCGAGGTCAAGCTGCTCTCCGAGCTCTCCCCTCGCGAGATCGAGCACGACAACCCGGAGATCCGCCGCCCCGAGGAGATGGCGAGCTTCCTCGGCCAGCTCTACAACCGCGAGGTCGGCCCGGACGACGTGGTCACGGTGATCCGCTTCTCGGAGATCCGGGCCTAGCCCCGGCGGATCCTCACGCCGAACTGCTCGGGCGGGCGCAGCTCCGCGCTGCAGGATTCACACGTGACCGCGAACGCCGACGAGAAGCGCGCGTCGCAGGAGGGGCAGCGCCAGCGCATCTCGCCGCCGCACTGAGAGCAGCGCGCGGGCAGCTCGGCCTCGTTCTCCTCGAAGTAGCGCTGCGCTGCGCCGCAGCGAAGGCAGACGGCGACCCAGTCGCCGAGCGTCTTGCGCCGCTCCTCACGGAGCCAGTCAGCGGCCTTGCCCACAACCCGACTGTACCGCTGGATCGATCGTTAGAGTGAGGCCCCATGGCGATCGCCCGTGAAGCGGAGCCGGTAGGTTCGCTGCAGGAGGTCAAGGAGGCGGGTCTCGACCGCGAGGATCTCCTCGGCATCTACCGCACCATGCTGGTCACGCGCGGCATCGAGGAGCGCGGTCACATCCTCTACAAGCAGGGGAAGATCCCAGGCTCCTTCTACACGGGTCGCGGGAACGAGGCCGCGGCGGTCGGGGTCGCGACGGCGATGGACGAGAACGACGTCGGGACGCCGCTCCACCGGGACATGGGCGTCCACATCGCACGCGGAGTCGAGCCGTGGCGCATCTTCGCCCAGTACATGGGCCGCGCCGACGGGCCGACCCACGGCAGGGACGGCAACGTCCACATGGCCGATTTGAGGCTCGGTCTGCTCGCGATGGTCAGCCACCTCCCGGCGATGCTGCCGGTCGCAGTCGGCTGCGCGCTCGCGTTCCGGATCCGCGAGGAGAAGCGGGTCGCCGTCGGCTGGTTCGGCGAGGGCGCGTCCGCCCGGGGCGACTGCCACGAGGCGATGAACCTCGCCGGCGTGCGCAAGCTTCCGGTCGTCTTCATCTGCGACAACAACCAGTGGGCCTACTCGACGCCGACCTACCTCGAGTACGCGACCGAGCACGTCGCCGACCGCGCCGAGGCATACGGCTTCGACGGCGTCGTCGTCGACGGCACCGACGCGCTCGCCGTCTACCGCGAGACGAAGCGCGCGATCGAGAAGGCCCGCGAGGGCGGCGGCCCGACGCTGATCGAGTGCCTGACCCTCCGCATGGAAGGCCACGCCGTCCACGACGACGCGTTCTACGTCCCCAAGGACATGTTCGAGCGCTGGGCCTCGAGCGACCCGATCGAGCGCTTCCGCACCTGGCTCCGCGAGCACGCCGAGCTCAACGACGAGGAGGAGGACGAGATCACCTCCGGCGTCAAGAAGCTCCTGAACGACGCGCTCACGCGGGCCGAGGAGTCCCCGCTGCCCGATCCGTCGACGCTCGAGGACGGCGTCTTCGCAACCCCCGAGGATCTCGACACACCCCACCACAAGTAGTGCCAGAGAAGACCTACCTGCAAGCGATCTCGGACGGCCTCCGGCAGGAGATGCGCCGCGACAAGCGCGTGTTCGTGATCGGCGAGGACGTCGGCGTCTACGGCGGCGCGTTCAAGGTCACGCTCGGCTTCCAGGAGGAGTTCGGCCCGTGGCGCGTGATCGACTCGCCGCTCTCGGAGACGGCGATCGTCGGCGGCTGCACGGGAGCCGCGATCATGGGCCTGCGCCCGGTCGCGGAGATGCAGTTCGCCGACTTCATCTCCTGCGCCTGGGACCAGCTCGTCACGGTCGCCGCCAAGCAGCGCTACCGGGCGGGCACGCCGGTGCCGATCGTCGTGCGCCTGCCGTCCGGCGGCGGCTTCTCCGGCGGGCCGTTCCACTCCCAGAACCCCGAGAGCTCGTTCGCCCACATCCCGGGCCTGAAGATCGTCTGCCCTGCGACTCCCGAGGACGCGAAGGGCTTGCTCGTGAGCGCGATCGAGGACCCGAACCCGGTGCTCTACTTCGAGCACAAGCACCTCTACAGGCGGCTCAAGGCCGAGGTGCCGGACGAGCGCTACACGACGCCGTTCGGACAGGCTCGCGTCCACCGCGAGGGAGACGATGTGTCCGTGATCACCTGGGGCGCGATGGTCTGGACCGCCGAGGAGGCGGCCGGGCAGCTCGAGGGAGACGGGATCTCGGTCGAGATCCTCGACCTGCGCACGCTCATCCCCTGGGACAAGCAGGCCGTGCTCGAGAGCGTCCGCAAGACCTCGAAGGTGCTCGTCCTGCACGAGGACACGCACACGGGCGGTTTCGGGGGCGAGATCGTCGCGACCATCGCCGAGGAGGCGTTCGAGGACCTCGACGCTCCGGTGAAGCGCGTGACGGCGCCGGACACGCCGGTGCCGTTCTCACCGCCGCTCGAGCAGGCGTACATCCCTCAGGCCGACGGCGTGGCCGCGGCGTTGCGGGAGCTGGCCGAGTACTGATGGCGACGACCTCCGCGATCGACGTCGTCATGCCCCAGATGGGCGTGTCGGTCTCCGAGGGGACGATCACCAAGTGGCTCAAGCAGGAGGGTGAGCGGATCGCGGCCGACGAGCCGCTGCTCGAGATCTCGACCGACAAGGTGGACACCGAGGTGCCGAGCCCTGGCGAGGGCGTGATCCAGCAGATCCTCGTGCAGGAGGGAGAGACGGTCGACGTCGGCACGAAGCTGGCCGTGATCGTGCCCGAGAGCGCGGCCGAAGCCGAGGCGCCTCCGTCGCCTCCCGAGCCTGTGCCCGCGCCTGCCGAGGCTGAGGCCGAGGCGCCTCCCGCGGAGCCCGAGCCCGCACCCGTCGCGCCGCCAGAGCCTGAGCCCGAGCCCGTGGCGGCCGAGCCCGCCGAGGCCGAAGCAGTAGAGCCCGCACCCGCGACCGACGGCGCCGGCGAGCGGACGTTCGTCTCGCCCGTCGTCGCGCGGATCGCCTCCGAGCACGGCGTCGACGTCTCCCAGGTCGGAGGCACCGGCCGCGGCGGCCGCGTGACCAAGAAGGACATCCTGGCCTTCGTCGAGTCCGGGCCGGCCGCCGCACCCGCGGCGCCCATGCCGCCCGCTCCGCCGGAGCCCGAGCCGGTCGAGGCCGCGCCGCCTCCCGAGGCACCCGCGCCTCCTCCGCCGCCGCCGCCCCCACCTCCGCCCGAACCCGCGCCTCCGCCGGAGCCTCCGCGCGCCGCACCACCCGCTCCGCCTGCCGAGCCGGTGCCGTCGGTCGTCGCCGCCGAAGCGGGTGAGGAGATCATCCCGATGAACGCGATGCGGCGCGGGATCGCCGACCACATGCGCCGCTCGCTCGATACGTCCGCGCACGTCACGACCGTCTTCGAGGTCGACCTGTCCAAGGTGGTCGCGATCCGCAAGAAGCTCAAGGCGGAGTACGAGGAGAGCTACGGCGTCAACCTCACGTACCTCGCCTTCATCGCCCGCGCGACGATCGAGGCAATCCACAACTGGCCGTGGGTCAACGCCGAGATCCGCGGGGAGCAGATCGTGAGCAAGAAGTACGTCAACCTCGGGATCGCGGTCGCGCTCGAGGGAGGCCAGGGGCTGATCGTGCCGGTGATCAAGAACGCCGAGGGCCTCAACCTGCTCGGCATCGCCCGGGCGATCGTCGACATCGCCGACCGCGCGCGGAACAAGAAGCTGACGCCGGACGACGTCCAGGGCGGCACGTTCACGATCACCAACCCGGGCGGCTGGGGCGCGATCATCGGCACGCCGATCATCAGCCAGCCGCAGGTCGCCATCCTGGACGTCGAGGCGCTCGTCAAGCGGCCGGTCGTCGTGCAGGACGAGAGCGGCGAGGACGTGATCGGGATCCGGTCGATGATGAACCTCTGCCTCTCGTACGACCACCGGCTCGTCGACGGCGCCTATGCCGCGCAGTTCATGAAGGAGCTGCGCGAGAGCCTCGAGAGCTGGGACGAAGGCGCCTACTAGCTACGCTCCGGACGTGGGCCGCGCAGCATATGTGATGCAGCTCGGCGTCGTCCCGTACGCGGAGGCGTGGGAGCTGCAGCGCTCGCTCGCGGGCGCGGTGTCGCGGGGCACGATCCCCGACACGGTCGTCCTCCTGGAGCACCCTCCCGTGATCACGCTCGGGCGACGCGCGGGCAGGAGCGAGCTCCACGTGCCCGAGGGCGCCGAGGTCGCGATCGTCGAGACCGACCGCGGAGGGAAGTCCACCTACCACGGCCCCGGGCAGCTCGTCTGCTACCCGATCCTCGACCTGCGCCGACACGGCCAGGACGTCAAGCGCTACTGCCGGGACCTCGAGGAGGCGCTGATCCGGACGCTGGCGCCGCTAGGGGTCGAGGCTACCCGGATCGAAGGGCTCACCGGGATCTGGGTAAGCCCGACCAGCGCTCCCGGCGCGTCGCTGGCAAGCGTCCCGAGCGGGGACAGTGCTCGAGGCACGGCCCCGCGAGGAGAGCGCGGCCAGCGGCGCGAGCGCTCGGCGGAGGCGGGCTCCGCCCGCCGGGAGCCGAGAGCGGCCGGGGGCGCTGGGCCGCCGCGGAAGATCGCGTCGATCGGGATTCACATCTCGAAGTGGGTGACGACGCACGGCTACGCGCTGAACGTCGACCTCGACCCGGCGCCGTTCACCGAGTGGATCACCGCGTGCGGGCTCGAGGACACGGCGTTCACGACGATCGCGCGCGAGCTCGGCCGCCCGGTCGGGGTCGGCGAGGTGCTACCGCACGCAGTCGCGGCCATGGCGGAGGTCTTCGACCTCGCGCTCGAGGAGCCGCGCTCGGCTCGTGACGCGCTTCCGGCTGCCGCCGGAACCTGACAGACTCGTCGACATCACGAAAACGGTCCTGGTTGCGGTTGTGGGGGTCGCACTTGCGACGGCCGCTCCCGCGGCCGCCAGGAGCTACCGGCTGCTCCGCGCGAACGAGCTCTTCCGGATCCGAGCAGACGGCTCGATCCTCGCGACGGAGCAGCTCACCTTCAGTTTCGACGGCACCTACCACGGCGCCTACCGTCTGATCCCGGTCACCGGCTCGCAGGCGATCGACGAGGTCGGCGTCACGGAGAACGGACGCGAGTACGCCTCGGGCGCCGACCCGCGCGTCGGCTCCTCGGGCTCACCCGGCACCTACGGTGTGATGACGAACGACGACGGTTGGCTGCAGGTCGCCTGGCACTTCAAGGCGGCGAGCACGACGCGCACGTTCACGGTCTCCTATCGGATGCGAGGGTTCGTGACCGCCTACGACGACGTGGGGAACCTGTACCTGCAGATCTGGGGTGACCAGTGGCCGGTCCCGCTGGAGTCGCTGCACGCGCGAGTGCTGCTCCCGTCGGCGGCGACGAGGTCGGAGGTCAAGCTCGTGCGCGTCTGGGGCCATCCCGCGTCCGTCAGCGGCACGACGACGATCGCGGGGCCCGACGTCGTGACGATCACGGCGGCGCTGGTCCCTGCCCGGACGTTCGTGGAGATGGACGTCACGTTTCCCCGCCGGATGCTCACCGGCACCGGAGGGTTCGTGGAACAACCCGGGAACGGCCTCCAGGACATCGTCGACCGCGAGAAGCAGGCCTTCTCCTCGCCGTTCGGCCCGGGGTCCGGTCCGGTGACGAAGCCGGGAGGCGGGGGCGGCCTGCCATGGGGCTGGCTGTGGCTGCTCGCGCTCCCGCTCATCGGGCTCTTCCGGCTCTTCGGGTTCGGCCGGTCGGGCAAATCGGGCTCGGACGGCTTCGGAGGCTCCTTCGGCGGAGGCGGCGGGGGCGGCAAGGGCGGGGGCGGAGGCGGCGCCTGGTAGCTCAGGCAGGCCGCCGCGCATGGTGCGAGGCCTCGAAGCGGTCGAGCGCCGTCCGGGCGAGCGGGAAGACCGCAATCTCGAGCGCGATCGCCGTAAACACGGCAACGTCCTCCGCGATCACGCCCGCGAGGCCCAGGACGATCGGCACGGCCAGGACGGCGCTCCCCACGGCGAGAAGCGCGGCGTGGGAGTACGAGTAGCGGGCGTGGCTCGGCGCGCCGGCCCTCTGGCTCCGTCGCCCGCGCAGGAGCGCCGCGACGGCGACGAGGAACTGGGCGCAGTCGAGCGCGAGCAGGGCGAGAAGCAGCGCGTGAATAGCACGGGACCATAGCCCTGAGCGGCGCGAAACGCGACCGGGAGCACCGGCAGGCACCACTCGTAGACTCGAACCGTGACCACGGCGCGGCTCGAGACCTTCGCTGACGGCGTCTTCGCGATCGCCGCGACCCTCCTCATCCTCAACGTCGACGCCCAGATTCCCGAGAACGTCCACGACCTCGGCGCCCAGATCCTCCATATCTGGCCTTCGTACCTGGCCTACGCGGTCAGCTTCGTCACGATCGGGATCATGTGGATCAACCACCACACGATGATGGATCAGATCAAGCGGGCGGATCGCCGTTTCATGATCGCCACGATCGGCCTGCTCATGTGCATCGCGTTCGTCCCGTTCCCGACGAGGATCGTCGCCGAGCACATCCGCGCCGCGGGTGCTCAGGACGCAGCGCTCCTGTACGGGTTCACGCTCGTGGTGACCGCGGTCCTGTTCAACGTCAACTGGCTCTACGCGTCCCGCGGCAGGCGGCTTCTCCGCGCTGACAGCGATACGGCGATCGTCAGCGGGATCACGCGCAGCTACCTCCCAGGCCCCTACATCTACCTCGGCGCGACGCTCGTCGCGTTCGCAAGCCCGACGGCCAGCGTGATCCTGTTCATGGCGATCGCGGTCTTCTACATCGTCGAGAGCTCGATCTTCGGCACCGGCGACGACCTCTAGACTGCGAACCGTATGGAGCGCTCCCTTCCCGTAGCCGACCGGCCGCGGCGGCCCGAGTGGATGAAGGTACGCGCGCCGAGCGCGGACTCGCGCTACTTCGAGGTGCGCAAGCTGCTCCACGGCGCGAGCCTGAACACGATCTGCGAGGAGGCGCGCTGCCCGAACATCGCCGAGTGCTGGGGCCGCGGCACGGCCACGTTCCAGATCCTCGGCGACACGTGCACGCGCGCCTGCCGCTACTGCTACGTCCACTCCGGCAAGCCGGACAGGCCGCCCGACCCGCTCGAGCCTCTCAGGCTCGCGGCGGCGGCCGCGCAGATGGATCTCCGTCACGTGGTCGTGACCTCCGTAGACCGCGACGATCTCCCGGACAAGGGAGCCGGCCATTACGCGGCGACGATCCGAGCGCTGAAGCGCAAGGTGCCCGAGGCGACGATCGAGGTGCTGACACCGGACTTCCTCGGCTACGAGGAGGAGGCGCTGCGCATCGTGCTCGCCGAGCGACCGGACGTCTTCAACCACAACATCGAGACCGTGCGCCGGCTCCATGCCCGGATGCGCGGCGCCAAGGCCTCGTACGACACCGCGCTGTGGCTTCTCCGGCGGGCGAAGGAGCTCGCCGACTACCCGGTGCTGACGAAGTCGGGGATCATCGTCGGCCTCGGCGAGACGAACGACGAGGTCGTCGAGACGATGCGCGACCTCCGGGAGCACGGAGTGGACGTCGTCACGATCGGCCAGTACCTGCAGCCGAGCTCCCGGCACGCGAAGATCGACCGCTGGGTGCACCCCGACGAGTTCCGCTGGTTCCGCGAGCAGGGCGAGGCGCTCGGCTTCGGCTCGGTGTTCGCCGGGCCGCTCGTGCGGAGCTCTTACCGGGCGGACGAGCAACGGCACGCCGCCGCGACCGGCCGCGGCGCGGTCGCCTACTGAGCAGGACGCACTAAGGCAAGAAGAGGGCCGCCCGAAGGCGGCCCTCTTCACGGCCTGCTGGGTGGCCTGACTTAGTGGTTCAGCTTCATCCTCCAGATGCCCTGCGAGTGGGTCGCGGCATACAGGATCCGCTTGCAATAGCCGGGGCCCATGCAGACGGGATCACGGTTGGAGGGCTGGATCGCGAGGTGCATGATCTCGTAGCGAGGCATGCCCTTCGTGACGTGCCAGCTTGCTCCGTCGTGGTTCCCGCGGAGGACGCCAAAGTCCGTGCCGACGTACAGGGTGTGTGTCTGGTCGTCACGGACCACGTCACTCACCGGCAGGTCGCCGTCCGAGAACGGAGTCGGGAAGGCCGACGCGCCGCTCTCGACGTTCAGGTTGGTGAATGTCCCCGAGCCCGGCACAGGGGCGCCCTCGTACACGCTGAAGACGTGGCCGGGGGTCGTGGGCGTCACGGCGTTGTAGCCCGAGTACGAGATCCACGCGTGGCCCGAATCGTTCGGGTCGATGTAGATCCCGCTCGGGTACCGCGTCGGGGAGTTGCCCGAGGTCGAGCTGTCGATCCGGTGCCACGTGACCGTGGCCGGGTCGCTTGCATCCGCGTTGTGCGTCACGAAGATGCGCCCTGCCCCGGTCGCGGCCCAGAGCGTTCCGTGGTCAGCGCCGTCTCGCGCGATCCACGAGATCGCGCCGCCGGCCCTGTCCGTCCCGTACACCGTGCCGGTCAGATCCCCCGGCTGGTTGAGGCACGACGGGTCCGCGGTGGTTGCGTCACCGTCGCAGTACGGGCCGCCGAGCGGCCGGTAGTCGCCGCAGCCGACCTGCGCACCCGAGGTCACGAACTCCGGGCAGTTCGCCTCGTAGCCCGCGATGTCCGGCGTCGTGTCCTGCGGAACGTCGCCCGCATGACCCGCGCCGAACGCCCAGGTCCGCCAGACGTGCTGCGCGCCCGAGTAGATCGGGTGCGTACCCGACAGCGGGTTCGGGTCGCTGATCTGTGGCCAGTAGAAGCCGATGGCCTCGCCGCTGTTGACGATCGGAGCGGATGAAATCACCCACCGCTCGGGATCACCGTTCTCGAAGTTCGAGTCGCTGAAGCCGCTCGTGAACTCGTTGAAGCGCCACGTCGGCTCGCTTGCGTCGTAGCCTGCGTTGCCGCCGTCGCCGTAGATGACCTGCGGCCACGTCTTGTTGTCGCAGTTGTTCAGGTTCGACCAGGTGCCGTTGTCCTGCGTCCCGGCCATGACCTCGCACGACTTGGACGGGTTGATCGACACACCGATGAACTGCAGCGTGCTGCTCAGCTTCCTGTCGATGTGGTTGAGCTCGACCGGAACCCGCGACAGCAACCGCTTGCAGGACGCGTAGCTGCCCGACGCGGGCGGCAACGGCGTTCCACCGTTGCGGAACGGATTGTCACACTGCGCCGAGATGTCTGCGAACGTCCCGCCCGTCCTGATCACCCCGCCGTCCGAGCCCTCGAAGATCTGGGTCGGATTGCCGGGGTTGACCACGATCTCGTGCTGGTCGGGATGGATCGCGTCTGGTGCATTTGTGCAGCCCTGATCGAAGTACGGCTGGTAGGCGCACCACGGAGCAGGGTTGTCCTGAGCGTCGTAGGTGAGGTCGGTGAACGTCCGCAGGCTTGCTCCACCCGTCGTCGTTCCGTTCGGATCGCCTGCGGTGTCCGAGTAGAGCACTGCCCGGCCGTCGGAGCGGCCGTTCCCGCAGCCGACGCCCTTGGTGCTGCACGGAAGCTCGCCGTACTCGTAGGAGCCGATCACGTAGACCGTGTCCGGCATCCCCTCGGGCGTGTAGACGTCCTGGTCGTACCAGCACTGCCCGGTGCAGAAGTCGTCCGTGGCGAAGTACGGGTTCGACGTCGTCTTCGACGTCAGGCACGTCCAGCCGTTGTAGCTGGCCGGGAACGTGTGCGTCGTCGGATCCGGCGGAGTGCATGGCAGCGTCTGTGACGCGAGCAGCGCCGCCGCCGACTGGTTTGCGTTGTCGATGCGCCAGAAGTTCGACGCGAGCGCGCCGCCGATTCCAGCGGCGTTCTGCGTGCCCTCGGTCAGGTAGATCCGCGTGTGCATGTTCTTGACCGTGAGGGCGAACATCGCCCGGTCGATCCCCGCGCCCTGGTTGAACTGCGGGGCGAAGACCTGGTTGAACGAGGTCGCCGACGCACCAGAGTCACGCCGCCAGACGCCCGCGTCGAACCCTGAGACGTAGACGGTTTCCGGGTCGAGCGGGTCGAGCCCGACGTCATTGATGCCGAACGACGAAGGGCCGGCGTCCGGCTTGTTGCCGTTCCAGACCTCGGTGAAGGTCTTGCCGCCGTTCCACGACTCGTAGAGACCGGACTCGTTCGCGCCCGGCTCGTTGCGGGTCGTCCCACCTGCACCGATCACGTGCGAGAGACCGCGGACGGCCTGCGCCGAGCCGACGAGAAGATGCTTGCTGTTCGTCGGGTCGACCACGATCGCGGCGATCGCGCGGCCGAGGAAGGCATCCTGCCCCGGGTTCACGCAGGTGTACGTGGCGTTGTTGACGCAGGTGTCGTCCAGCTTCTTCCAGTGCTCGCCGCTGTCGGTCGACTTGTAGATCCCGACGCCGGCCTCGCAGCCGGAGGAGCAGCGGTTCGGCTCGCCGGTCCCGAGGTAGAGCGTGTCGTTGCTGTTGTCGTTCCATTGGGCGTGCTTCTGCCCGTGCTCGTGCTTCTTTCCCCCCGGAACGAGCACGAGGGTCCCCACGGAGTTCTGGTCGAGATCCTCGGGGCTCATCTGCTTCCAGACCGGGTTGGGAGCGAGCGCGTTCTCGGTCATCCACACGCCGCCGCCGGAGACCCCGGCCCAGAGCCGGCACTTGTGCGCCGTGCAGTTCGGATCGGCCACCACCATCGGTGTTCGGCTCGCGGTGTTGTTCGTCGCTCCGGAGAACGACGTCACGCCCGGCTGGGTCGCGTTCACCCGCGGGCCGTACTGCTTCCACTTGTTGCTGTCCCACAGGAAGGTACGACCGCGGTGGATGCGACGGGCGTCGGCCCTGGCGATCCCGGCGAAGGTGAGCTTCGCCCGCTTGACGATCGCGGGTGAAAGCGACTTCGCCGGATACGTGCGCATCGCCTGCAGGTAGGCCTCGTAGCTGTTCGGGCCAAGGCCTGCCTTTGCGGCCGCGCTCTCCTCGGAGCCACCGGCCTTCGGCACGATGGCCGCGCCGGGGCCCGTTGATCTCCCGGCCACCATGACCAGGAACAGGGTGAGCGTCCCGGCCAGCACGAAGATCGCCGTCAAGGCGCCTACGCGTAGTCGTGTCATCGTTTCTCCTCCCCCAAACTGACGGATTCGCCTGTTGTAGTCGCTGTCTCTCCCCGAGCTCGGCTCCTGGTCTCGATGCTTGGCCCAGCGAGCCTCTGCTGCCTTGCGTGCGCTTTCCGACCGCTCCTCCTTGGTCATCTTGGCCGCACGCGCCTTGCCACCCTTCAGCCCGCCCCGCCGGCCGAGCTCGACCGCGTTCGGGTCCTTGCCGTTTTCGTCGGGTGTACGAGTGCGCTCAGGCATAAACCAAAGGCAGAGCGACGTTTATATGCCTCTCTAGATCAGGAGTCAAGCCAGGTCACGAAGTGCGAAACCGCTCACGCATGAGCGCGAAAAGGCGGCTCGATGAGCCGGATCTCCTAGCGGACGGCGGCGCCTGCATCGACCAGGCCCGCGCCGTACGCGTCCGAGAACGCGATGGGCCGGTGCTGGTCGACGTGGCAGAAACCCGTCGGACACGGCGTGCCGTCGAGCGCCGGCGCGAAGCCGTCGGGATCGTTCCCGCCCATGTAGTTCGTGAAGTGCCGCCGGGCGGTGGCCTTCAGGCGCGCGACGAGGGCATCCGGGCGGTTGCGCAGGTCCCGGCGCTCCGAGAGCACGAGAGCCGCGACTCCGGAGGCGTTCGGCGCGGCCATCGAGGTGCCCTGCATCCAGCCGAAGCCCTGGCCGGCGAGTTTGAAGCAGGCGGAGTTGAAGAGCGCGGCCTCATAGGGGTCGGTGCAGATCAGGCCCTTCGGGACGAGCGCGCCGAACGAGCCCCAGCCGCCGTAGAGGATGTCGCCGTCGCCGCCGTCGTAGAGCGGGATCTCGTACCGCCGCGCGCCGCCGGGCGCCGCGAGGTCGACGCGAGAGCCGTAGTTCGAGTAGTAGGCGAGCTGGTCGCGCGCGCCGATGTGGTTGCGCCAGCGCAGGGGGACACTCGCGGGAGCGGGCCCGATCGCGTTGGCGGTGGCCGAGACCATGGTGACCCCGGGAAGGCCGGCCGGAACCTCGAGCAGGCCGCGCACGTCGTAGTCGTCGAGCGACGGGCTACCGGGTGTAACAGTGACGATCCCCTCGGGGCCGGACGTGACCTGGCCGACGCCCTCGAGCGGCTCGCCGCCCATCATCATGTTCACGCGGTCGATCCGCACGTGCTCGTTCCCGGCCGCGGCGAACAGCGCGACCCCGTGCGCCTTGCAGTACGAGACGACGTCGTTCAGCAGCAGGTAGACGTCGGCGTCGTCCGGGTTGGACGGGTCGAGGTAGCCGCCGAAGGACAGGTTGACGATGTCCACGTCCCGCGACGAGCAGGCGTCCACGATCCCGGAGACGATCCAGCTCGTGAGGCCGCCGAGGCCGGCAGCCAGCACCTTGTACGAGGCGACCCGCACGCCGGGGGCGACGCCGTTGGAAGCGAACCCGTTCGCGTCGCCGGCAATCCGGCTTGCGACCCACGTGCCGTGGCCTTCGAAGTCGCTGTTGTTGCAGTCGATCAGGCTGGACGGATCGATGAGACCGAGGTCGACCATCGTGTGCAGGTCGTCACAGGAGACAAAGTTGCCTCCGAGCCGGTCGTCGAGCTGGTTCTTGAGCTCGCGGTGCCTCGCGTCCACACCCGTGTCCACGACGGCGACGACGATCTTGTGGTCGCCCTTCGTCCTCTTCCAGGCCGAGGGCACGTTCATCCGGTTGTCGTCCCACTGGAGAATCCCTTCGGGGTTTGTGACCCCGAGGAAGGAGGGGAGGTCGTGCCAGGGGTCGGGGAACGAGCCGTGGCCGCTGTCGTCGAAATCGTGAGCCCGTCCGCCGCCGCCGTGCCCCTCGCCGCGCCCGTGGTTGCTCGCGAGCATGACGTCCTGGAAGGCGGCGGTGACCGCGGCGCTGTGGTTGACGCGCGCGAGGAACCCGGACGAGCGGGGAACGACGGCAAGCGCGTTGACCTGGCTGAGATCCGCGACGACGACGGCGCCGGCCGAGTTGACGGTCGAGCGCATCTGGGCCGGGGTCGTGCCGGGCTGGAAGCGGACCACGGTGACGCCGAAGGGGTTGCCCGCGCTCGCAGAACCGGCGAGCACGAGCGCGCCAAAGAGCGTGGCAAGGAGAATGCTGGGCCGCTTCACCGCTTCAATCGTCGGCAGAAAGCGGAAGTCGCTGCATCACCCTTTCCGGGAACGCGGAGGGCCGCCTTGAGGCGGCCCTCCGGTGGCTTGCTTGGGCGTGGTTCGCGCTAGTGGCGGTGCTTCTTGCCGAACCAGCCGTGCCCGTGCGCGCCCTTGCCTTTCGGCAGATTCACGTTGTCCGTGAAGATGTCCTCGTCGTTGACCACACCGTTGTCCGGTGAGAACGGGTCGGCGTTGCGCGTATCCGACCAGATGGGATGCGCCTCCTCGCCCTTGTTGATAGTGAGGCCGCTGTAGTCGCCGTTGAATCCGGCCTGCACACCATCGGGCGGCGCGAAGACCGGCGAGATCGCCTTGAAGGCGTACGGCGTGTTGCCCCCCGTTCCACCGGCGAGCACGTAGTCAGAGTCCTCATCCTGGACTCCCGCCTGTGCCCCTGGTTCGAACGGCGAGCACGTGGCCGGATTGCTCAGCGCGATCAGGCAGTTGGACGGATCCGACTCACCCGGCACACGGCCGGTCCGGTAGTAGCTGACGCCGACCCGGTCACCCTTGGAGGGGCTCTGGTCGGTGGCCGGGAAGTAGTGGTCCAGCCCGTTGTCCGGGTTGACCGTCCCCACCTCGTGCCACGACTGACCACCGTCCGTCGACTTCGAGAGCTGGATGTCGAACTCGCCGTTGCGGTAGTCCTGCCACGTTGCGTACAGGTGGTTGTTCTGGGTGTTGTCCTTCGTGATCCGCGGAAAGTCGTTGGTGCGGATCCAGGCCCCCGGAATGCACTGCTCCGGGCCACGCCCGAAGTCGCACAGAGGCTGACCGACGAGAACGTCGTCGCCGACCTTGACGGGAGAGGCGCAGTTGAGGTGCGCCGTGCCGTTCGTCGAGCTCCCGCTCGGGTTGCAGTTCACGCCCAGCTGCTGCCCGTTGGGGTTCCCGGCCGGCGTGTTCCCGTTGTTGAAGATGACCTCGAGATGGCCGTTTGGCAGCGTGACCGGGTTCGAGCCCTGATCGAAATCACATGCGCTCGACGGCTCGTCGGCTCCGAGAGCGTCGCCGAAGAAGCAGAGGCCGGGTGCCGCACCGCTGATCTCCTCCGGAGTCGACCATGTAACGGCGTGGTCGGTGGACATCGAGCCGTAGATCGGCGACTCCGTGAAGTTGCCGGTCTCCGTGTCGAACTTGAACACGGTCCAGGTGACGTACACGTTGTCGCGGTTCGGACTCGACTTGTAGCGGTCGGCCGCGATCATGTTCTTGTCGTGGAAGACGAAGAAGCTGTTGTCCTCGACGACCATGAAGCGCTTGTCGGGCGGCGACGGGACGTTGAAGTAGTACGAGCCGTCGGCGCCTTTCGGCGACTGGGTCACGTACAGCCCGCTGGCGTTCGAGGCCACGTCGAACAGGACGCAGCTGAAGTAAGAGCGTCCCTGTGAGTCGACCGCGATCGCCGGGTCGCTGCCCGCGTCGTAGGTGTGGAACGTCCCCGGGTCGGCGTTGATGGTGTTGTTGTTCGGGTTGTCCGCGGTCGGGCCCATGAGCTCCGGCGCGTTGAGGCGCTGGCGGAAGGGCGGCAACATGTCGCCCCAGTGCTTTCCGTTGTCGACCGACCAGTCGATTCCACACTGGTTAAAGCCGACGCGGCTGTCGTTCTGCCCACCGACGATCGTCTTCGGGTCGGCCGGACTGTAGGTGATGTCCTCCTCGGCCTGGCGCCGGAAGCTGCAGTCCTGGTTGACCCGCGTATTGCCGTCGCTGTTTCTCTTCGAACAGCCGAAGGTGTCCTGTGACCCGCCGATGTCCGTGAATTTCGAGTCGGGGACACCAGAGGACCCATCGGCACCCTCAAGCCGCTCGTCCTCCGCTTGAACCCTGAGGGCGTCCTTCTCGGACTGGATTGTGGAGCCGGCGATGAAGGGCAACATGCGCGTCACCTTCTTGCCGCTCTTGGTCGTCGTCGTCAGGGTTGGGCGCTTCAGCTTGCCCTGCGCCGCCCGCTGCAACACGTCCCCTCGCACGCGCGTGCTCGATGCCGAGCCTCCGCCGAACATGACGAAGACCAGGACCAGAGCGAGAAGCGCGAGCGAGAGTCCTCCAAGTCGTCTCACTTTCCTCTCCCCCTTTCGGATGTGGGCCGCCTAGCGCGTCCCACGTCTGCGGCCATCGTGACCGAGGCCACTCCCGTCTTCAAGTGGCACCCGAAGCCGACCGGGTGGGTGGCATACTCCAGGAGTGCGCATCAGCGCAGTCGCAGCAGTTCTGGTCACGACCGCGGCACTTGCCTTCGCCGTCGTCGGGCTCGCTGCAGGATCGGACACGGGGCGACACGCATCGCTCCGCCTTTTGAAGCCGACGCCACTCCAGCTTGCAGGCTCACACTTCCGCTCGAGGGAGCGCATCCGCGTCGTCGTCACGGGCGCCGGGATCTCGGCAACGAAGAACGTCCGTGCCTCCAGGAGAGGCGCGTTCGTCGCGAGCTTCGCGTTCGGCGCCGGACACTGCAGCGATCTTCAGGCGCGTGCGATCGGCCGGGCAGGGAGCCGCGCGGTTCTCAAGCGACCGCCGCTCCCGGCCTGTCTGGCGAAGTAGCCGAAAGGGAATCCGAGGCCTGGCCCGATGAGCCCTTTGGCTCGCTACTCGTGCGGGCGAGCCATCTTCCGGTAGTCCAGCGCCTCGTCCAGAACCGCGTCTTCGACCCCCGCCTCGCGGGCGACCTCGCGCAGCGAGCGGCCCGAACTGGCCGCCTCCTTGACGATCTCGGTCGCCTTGTCGTAGCCGATGTAGGGGTTGAGCGCCGTCGCCGCCGAGAGCGTCAGCTCGGCGTAGCGCTCGCACGTCTCGCGGTTCGCCTCGATCCCCTCGACGCAGCGCTCCGCGAACAGGCGCGAGGCGGCCGCTAGGAGCTTGATCGAGTCGAGCAGGTTGCGGGCGAGCAGCGGGACGAAGACGTTCAGCTCGAAGTGCCCCTGCAGCCCGCCGACGGTGATCGCCTGGTCGTTGCCGATCACCTGGGCCGCGACCTGTGTCACCACTTCCGGGATGACCGGGTTGACCTTCCCGGGCATGATCGAGCTTCCCTTCTGCAGCTCGGGCAGGACGAGCTCGCCGAGCCCGGCGCGCGGGCCCGAGCCCAGGTAGCGGATGTCGTTCGCGATCTTCGTGAGCGAGACGGCAACCGTCTTCAGCGCTCCCGAGGTCTCGACCAGCGAGTCGCGCGCCGCCTGGGCCTCGAACGGGTCGGCGGGCGCCGAGATCTCCAGCCCGGTCTCCTCCTGCAGCCGCGCGCGCACGCGCGAGGCGAACTCCGGGTGCGTGTTCAGGCCGGTGCCGACCGCGGTGCCCCCGAGCGGGATCTGGCCGAGGCGGGGAAGGGCGTCGTCGACGCGCGCGATCCCCTGCCGCACCTGGGCCGCGTAGCCGCCGAACTCCTGGCCGAGGGTCACGGGAACGGCGTCCATCCAGTGCGTGCGGCCGGACTTGACCACGTCCTCGAACTCGCGGGCCTTGGCCTCGAGCGCCCCGGCCAGCCGCTCCAGCGCGGGCCGGAGGTCGGAGGTGATCTCGCCCAGCGCCGCGAGATGGACCGCCGAGGGGAAGACGTCGTTCGACGACTGGCCCATGTTCACGTCGTCGTTCGCATGGACGTCGTCGCCGGCGAGAGCCGCGAGCACCTCGTTGGCGTTCATGTTCGACGAGGTGCCGGAGCCGGTCTGGAAGACGTCGATCGGGAACTGGTCGTCGAGCTCCCCGGCCGCGACGCGGTCGCCGGCGGCGGCGATGCGCTCGGCCTTGTCGGCGTCGAGCAGCCCGAGCTCGGCGTTCACGCGCGCTGCAGCGGCCTTGATGCGGCCCAGCCAGCGCGCGACCGGCGCCGGGATCGGCTCCCCGGAAACGGGAAAGTTCTCGACCGCCTTGCGCGTCTCGGGCCCCCAGAGCTCCTCTTGTGCCTCGGTTGCCACCCGACCGAGTCTAGCCTCGTCCGGGACCCAGAAGCGCCGAGCTAGTCGGCCAAGGCATCGCTTGCGATGCCGCCCTGGAGGCCGTGCCGGCTTCGCCGGTGCGGCCGTCCAACCTGGCTTCGCCTCGAACCGCGCAGTAGCGACCCTCGGCGCTAGTCGGTCGAGTACTTCGGCTGGACTTTCTCGCCGCGGATCTGGGCGATCGCGTTGTTCGCGGCGATCGCGGCCTCGCCCATGCCGATCGTGATCAGCGTGATCTTGCCCGGGTAGCCGGCGACGTCACCCGCGGCGTAGACGCCGGCCAGGCTCGTCTCGCAGGTGGTCGGCTCGATCTTGATCTGGCGCTTGCCCTCGAGCTCCAGGCCCCACTCGGCGATGGCGCCGAGGTGCGAGTGGAAGCCGAGCAGCGTGATGAGCGCCTCGCATGGCACCTCCTCGCTCTCGCCGGTCTGCGTGTTCTCGATCGTGACCGACGTGATGTGCCCGTCGCCGTGGACGCCGCGCACCTCGCACGGCGTCATGATCCGGACGCGGCCCTCGTCGTGCAGCGCGCGGGCCTCGTTGACGGATGTCTCGAGCGCCCGGAAGTTGTCCCGCCGGTGGACGAGCGCGATCGGCGGGCGCACCGTGTCCTGGAGCCCGAGCGTCCAGTCGAGCGCCGAGTCGCCGCCGCCGACGATCACGCAGGTGAGGTCGTCGAAGACGGCCTTCTCGCGAACGACGTAGTGCAAGCCCTTGCCCTCCCACTCGTCGATCCCCTCGACCCCGAGCTTGCGCGGCTCGAAGGCCCCGTGGCCGGCGGTGATGATCAGCGCCCGCGAGAGGTACGGCCCGCCCTTGTCGGTGCCGACGGCGAGCAGCTCCTCGCCGTTCTGGCCGACGCGCTCGAGCGACTGCACCTCCTCGCCGAGCAGCACCTCCGGCCCGTACTGCAGGCCCTGCTCCGCGCAGAGCTCGATCAGCTTCGTGCCCAGGATCTTCGGGTGGCCGGCGACGTCGTAGACGTGCTTCTCGGGGTAGACGGCGGCCACCTGGCCGCCGAGCTGCTCGAGGCTCTCGACGATCCGGACAGAGGCGTCGCGATGGCCGGCGTAGTACGCGGCCGCGAGACCCGTCGGGCCCGCTCCCAGGATGGTGATGTCGACGACGCCTTCAGCGCTCACGCGATCAGAATGCTAACTACCGCCTCTGCAGGGCCGACCGCGGGGCTGCGCGCCTCGGGCGACAGCGCCTGTCAGGGTCGGACGAGCTTGATGTACTTCGCTAGCTCTCTGTCCAAGAAAAGTGTTCGACCGATACCGGTGGCGTTGTGGAACCCGATGCCGTAGGTGTGTCCGCCTTCAGTCCAGATGAGTACGACGTGGTGCATGAACGCACTGCCATCGTTGATCGCTGGCGGAACGTAAACGGACCGCATTCGCCGGCCGTTGATCCGCTCCCAGCCGAGCGGGCGAACCCTTTCGTTTGGATACCAGGCCGGGCCGTTGACGAGCTTTGCGTAATCGGTAAGCGGGTGCGGAGAGGCCGTGATGACGAGGTGCTGGCCGTCCGTATTGCTTGATCCGATCACCCATCCGCGCCACGACTTGGCGCTACCTCCCACGCCCCCCTGGCCAATCACGTTCGGGCCGAGTCCGACGGGAAGGCGAGTCGGGCAGGGCACGGGATAGCCGACTGCGCGAGCGGTCGCGCGGCAACTTGCGCGCACCCCAGACGAAGCAACGACGAAGCGCAGATCGGCTGACGGGGTCGTCTGAGTCTTCGGCTGGGCCTTCGTACGGGATCCTGAGCAGCCGCAGATGGTGAGCAGAGCGACTACCGACGCAGCAGTTGCAGTCATGCTTCGTTGGCGCACCTGCACAGGTTACGAGCGCGCCGTGCCTGCGCACTTCGCCGCGGCGGCGGGCTTTGCCCGGCGCCGCCGTTACGGCATTCGGAGATCCCTTAGGTAGTCCGAAGACGTCATGGTCTCCGCGAAGCGGAGGCCGGACTTCGGACTAGTGACACGAGCCGCAGCCGGCGGCGTCCTCGGGGCCTGCGCCCTCCTCCACCTGGAAGGAGTGGCCGCACCCGCACGAGGCGGAGACGTTCGGGTTGTTGATCGCGAAGCCCGCCTGCAGGCCCTCGACCCAGTCGATCTCGGTGCCGGCCAGGTAGGGCGCGCTGAACGGGTCGACCACGACCGGGACGCCGAAACTCTCGAGCTCGACGTCGCCCTCCTGGGCGCCGCGGTCGAAGCCGAGCGCGTACTGGAAGCCGGAGCAGCCGCCGCCCTGGACGGCGATCCTCAGAACCGCTGCTTCGCCCTCGGGCTCCTCGGCCATCAGGTCGACAATCTTGGACGCCGCGCTTGCCGTCAGCGCGACGAGAGTGGCTGGGCGCTCCGAGATCTCCATCCGGCTCATCGTAGCAACGTCCTCCGACCGCCCGAATCACCCTTCGGGAGCACAACTTTGTAACGGCTGCCTCACGCTTGGTTGAGCCGTTTTCCTCCTCGCTCGTGAGTCCCGTTGCTCTGCTAAGTTCCCGCTCGCTCGACGCAGGAGGGATCGCGGTGCTCGACAGCTGGTTGGCCTTCCTCATCTACGGGGTGTTCGCCCTCGCGATTCCGGTCTCGATGGTGACGATGTCGTTCGCCTTCGCGACCCGCCCCCGGCGCCGCACACGAGCCCGGACGATCCCGTTCGAGTCGGGTGTCTCCAAGGGGCCGCCGAACCAGAGCCGCTTCACGATCAGCTTCTACCTGACGGCGATGCTCTTCATCGTCTTCGACATCGAGGTCGTGTTCCTCTACCCGCTCGCCGTCCTCGTCAAGAGCCTCGGGTGGTTCGCGTTCATCGAGTTCCTGTTCTTCATCGCGATCCTCGCGGTGGCCTACGTCTACATCTGGCGCAAGGGCGCCCTCGAATGGCAATGAAGAAACAACGCCTCGCGGACTACGGGCTGAACTCCGAGCGGGTGCTCTGGAAGGGCAAGGGCCCAGGCGTCTTCGAGACCGAGCTCGGCGAGCTCGAGGACAAGCTGATGCTCACGACCGTCGAGAAGGCCGTCGCGTGGGCCCAGGGGAGCTCGATCTGGCCGGACACGTTCGGGCTCGCGTGCTGCGCGATCGAGATGATGTCGATCGTCTCCGCGCGCTACGACATCGCGCGCTTCGGCGCCGAGGTCTTCCGCTCCTCGCCGCGGCAGGCCGACCTGCTGATCGTCTCCGGCCGGGTCGCGCACAAGATGGCCGCGCCGCTGCGCCAGATCTACGACCAGATGCTCGAGCCGAAGTGGGTGATCGCGATGGGAGCATGCGCGAGCTCGGGCGGGATGTTCAACAACTACGCCGTCCTGCAGGGCGTCGACAAGATCGTCGCGGTGGACATCCACGTGCCCGGCTGCCCGCCGCGGCCCGAGGCGCTCGTCGAGGGGATCGTGCGGCTGCAGGAGAAGATCAAGGCAGGCGTTCCGCCCGCCTACGAGATCCGCGGAGTGGCCTCATAGCGCTCTTCGACCACCTTCCGGGCTTCGTCGAGTCGCGCGACGAGCGCGGTGAGAAGACCGTCGTTGTCGAGCCGTCGCGCCTCCTGGAGGCCTGCGAGCACCTGCGCAACGACGGGTTCAACTTCCTCGCGGACATCACCGCGGCCGACTACCTCGGCTGGGGCGAGCGCGGAGTCGCGGGCTACATCGGAACCGCCGCCGGCCGCGACCTGAACCAGCCCGGCTCGCAGGGGCTCGAGCGGCTCCCGGAGCCGAAGCCGAAGCGCTTCGCCATGAGCTACCACCTGCTCGCGATCCCGGACGGCCGGCGCGCGCGCGTCCAGGTCTGGCTCGACGAGGGAGAGCCCGTGTCGAGCGTGGTCTCGGTCTGGCCGACCGCGGATTGGCACGAGCGGGAGGCCTTCGACCTGATGGGCATCCCGATCGAAGGGCACCCCAACCTGACGCGGATCCTGCTCGAGGACGACTGGGAGGGCCATCCGCTGCGCAAGGACTACCCGATCGGCGGCGAGCCGGTCCGCTTCTCGGGAGAGACGTAGTGGCCGTCGCCCCGGAGAGGCCGCGGATCTACGGGGGCACGCGCATCCCCTCGCCGATCCCGACCACGCTGGTGGTGCCCGAAGAGCTTCGCGGCTCCGAGGACCTGCTCCAGGTCAACTTCGGGCCGAACCACCCCTCCACGCACGGCGTTCTGCGCCTGGTCGTCGACCTGCACGGCGAGACGGTCGTCGGCCTGCGCGCCGTCGTCGGCTACCTCCACACCGGATTCGAGAAGAACATGGAGCAGAAGACGTGGTGGAAGGCGATCACGTACCCGGAGCGGATCGACTACCTCTCCTTCCAGAACAACGAGCTCGTGTTCGTGCTCGCGATCGAGAAGCTGCTCGAGCTGGAGGTGCCCGAGAAGGCGACGTGGATGCGGATGTGCCTCGCCGAGCTGAACCGGATCCACTCGCACCTCGTCTGGCTCGGGACCGCGGCGCTCGAGCTCGGGGCGATCTCGATGTTCTGGTACTGCTTCCGCGAGCGCGACCAGATCCTCGACCTCTCCGAGATGGTCGCGGGCGCGCGCATGCACACGCGGTACTTCCAGGCCGGCGGCCTGGCCGAGGACATCCCGCGCGGGTTCTTCCCCGAGGCGCGCAAGTTCGTCGACTGGATGCCGAAGGCGGTCGACGACTACGAGGCGCTCGTCGACCAGAACGAGATCTGGCTGGAGCGGACGAAGGGGATCGGCCTCCTCTCCGTCGACGACGCGATCGCCCTCGGCCAGTCCGGCCCCGTGCTCCGCGGGTCCGGGGTGGACTGGGACCTCCGGAAGACGCAGCCGTACCTCGCCTACGACCAGGTCGAGTTCGACGTCCCGACGTACTCGAACGGGGACGTCTGGGACCGGTACAAGGTGCACATGGACGAGATGCGGGAGTCGACCCGCATCGTCGGCCAGTGCCTCGACCGGCTCGAGGACATGGAAGGCGAGCCGTGGATCGCGGACGACCGCAAGGTCGTGCTCCCGCCGCGCGAGGAGCTGCACACCTCGATGGAGTCGCTGATCCACCACTTCAAGCTCGTGACCGAGGGCTACCGCGTGCCCGAGGGCGAGGTCTACGTCGCGGTCGAGTCGGCGCGCGGCGAGCTCGGCTGCTACGTCGTCTCGGACGGCGGGCCGAGGCCCTGGCGGGTCAAGTTCCGCGCGCCCAGCTTCGTGGCGCTCGAGGCGACCGCGACGTGCATGTCGGATGCGCTGATCGCGGACATGATCGCGATCGTCGGCTCGCTCGACACGGTCATGGGCGAGGTCGATCGATGACGGAGCTTTCTGCCGAGATCCACAAGGCGGCGGCGCAGTACCCGGACTCGCGCTCGGCGGTGCTGCCCGCGCTCCGGCTCGCGCAGGAGCGGCACGGAGGCTGGCTGCCGCCCGAGGCGCTGCGGGAGGTCGGCGACGCGCTCGGACTGACGCCGGCCTACTGCCAGGCGGTCGCGTCGTTCTACGACATGTTCCACCTGGCGCCTGTAGGCCGACACCTCGTCGAGGTCTGCACGAATCTGTCGTGCGCGCTCGTCGGCGCCCAGCAGGTGCTAGAGGCCTTCGAGCAGGAGCTCGGCATCGCGCCCGGCGAGACGAGCGAGGACGGGGAGTTCACGCTGCGCGCGATCGAGTGCGCGGGCGGCTGCGGGAAGGCGGTCGTCGTCTCGGTGGACGAGCGCTACCGCGAGCCCGTCCGCCCCGAGGACGTCCCGGCGATCGTGGAGGAGCTGCGGCGTGGCGATTGACGAGATCACGCTCGCGCACACCGACGAGCGCGACCTGACAAAGCTGGCCGAGTACGAGGCGATCGGCGGCTACGAGGCGCTGCGCAAGGCGCGGAAGCTGAAGCCGGAGAAAATCGTCGAGGAGCTGCTCGCCTCGAACCTGCGGGGCCGCGGCGGGGCCGGCTTCCCGATGGGGCGAAAAGCGAGCTTCCTGGCGAAGGGGACCGGCAAGCCCACGTACCTGTGCGTCAACGCGGACGAGTCCGAGCCGGGCACGTTCAAGGACCGCGAGATCATGCTGCGCAACCCACACCGCCTGATCGAGGGCTGCCTGATCACGGCGCACGGGATCGCCTCGGAGCACGTCTTCATCTATCTGCGCGGCGAGTACCTCGACGTGTTCGAGGTGATGCGACAGGCGCTGGAGGACGCGCGCAAGGCGAAGCTGCTCGAGGAGGTGACCGTCGTCCTGCACCGCGGCGCGGGCGCCTACATCTGCGGCGAGGAGTCGGCGCTGCTGGAGTCGCTCGAGGGCAGGCGCGGGCAGCCGCGCCCACGGCCGCCGTTTCCCGCGGTCAGCGGGCTGTACGGCTCACCGACGCTGATCAACAACGTCCAGACGGTCGCGACCGTCCCGACGATCATGGAGAAGGGCGGCGAGTGGTACGCGAAGGTCGGGCCGGAGCAATCGCCGGGCACGGTCGTGTTCTCGCTCTCCGGGAACGTCGTGCGGCCGGGCAACTACGAGCTCGAGCTGGGCACGCCGCTCCGCGAGCTCGTCTTCGACATCGGCGGCGGGATTCCGGACGGCCGCGAGCTGAAGGCGATCATCCCGGGCGGCTCGTCCACGACGGTGATGACGCCGGACCAGCTCGACACCGACCTCGACTTCAACTCCGTCGCCGAGGCCGGGTCCCAGCTCGGGGCCGCGGCGGTGATCGTGATCGACGACCGCGCCTGCATGGTGCAGCTCGCGCTCCGCTCGTCGCAGTTCTACATGCACGAGTCGTGCGGGAAGTGCACGCCGTGCCGCGAGGGGACACGCTGGATGGTGCAGCTCCTGGTCAAGCTCGAGGAGGGTCGGG
Organism: uncultured Actinomycetes bacterium; assembly: GCA_963716865.1. Taxonomy (GTDB): domain Bacteria; phylum Actinomycetota; class Thermoleophilia; order Gaiellales; family Gaiellaceae; genus AC-32. Next base: position 683,794 of record CAVQUF010000003.1, on the reverse strand, counting down.
CCGAGCAGCACGAGCTCGACCTGCTGCTCTCGGTGTGCGACCGCATGCTGGGCAAGTGCCTCTGCGCGCTCGGCGACTTCGCAGCCGGGCCGGTCGTCGAGTACGCGACGCGGTTCCGCGAGGAGTTCCAGCGCCACATCGACGAAGGCGGCTGCCCGTTCGGCGGAGAGTCCTCGCTCGAGGGCGTCTTCGCTCCGGTCGACCAGCACGCGCACGCCGCTAGCGCGGAGGTTACGGCGTGAGCGCGCCCGAGCTCGTCACCGTTGCGATCGACGGGCGGGAGGTGCAGGTCGCGCCCGGGACCGGGCTCGTCGAGACCGCGATCGCGGCCGGGGTCGAGATCCCGGTCTTCTGCTACGAGCCCCGCCTCGGCCCCGCGGTCGGCGCGTGCCGCATGTGCCTCTGCGAGATCGAGGGGATGCCGAAGCTCCAGGCCGCGTGCACGCTGACGGCCCAGGACGGGATGGTCGTCCACACCGCGCAGACCTCGGAGAAAGCGGCCGAGGGGCAGGAGGCGACGCTCGAGTTCATCCTCGTCAACCACCCGCTCGACTGCCCGGTCTGCGACAAGGGCGGCGAGTGCCCGCTCCAGGATCTGACGTTCCGCTGGGGCCCCGGGAACACGCGCATGACGTTCCCGAAGCGCACGTTCGAGAAGCCGATCCCGATCTCGCCGGCGATCGCGCTCGACCGCGAGCGCTGCATCCTCTGCTACCGCTGCACGCGCTTCTCCGAGGGCGTCTCCGAGGACGGCCAGCTGGTCGCGCGCAACCGCGGCGCCCAGTCCCTGATCGCGACGTTCGAGGACGAGCCCTACCGCGCGCCGTTCTCCGGCAACGTGATCGAGCTCTGCCCGGTCGGGGCGCTGACCTCGACGCAGTACCGCTTCGAGGGCCGGCCCTGGGAGATCCAGAACGTGCCGACCGTCTGTGGGCTCTGCCCGGTCGGGTGCAACATCCAGGCGACGACGCGCGAGGGCAAGGTCAAGCGGATCCTCTCGCGCAACCACCCCGAGGTCGACGAGGGCTGGCTCTGCGACAAGGGCCGCTTCGCGTTCACGCACCTCTACGCGCGCGACCGGATCGCCGACCCGCTGAAGCGAGTCCGGCGGCGCGGCTTCGAGGAGCTCTCCTGGGACGACGCGCTCGACGAGGCAGAGCGGCTCCTGCGCGGGGCCGAGGGCCGGATCGTGACCGCGCTCTCGGGCTCCGAGACCGTCGAGCAGGCCTACGCGCTCGGCAGGCTCCTGCGCGAGGGCCTGGGCGCGCACTCGGCGGTGCTGCTCGAGGAGACGAGCCTCGCGCTCGACGCGTTCCGCCTGCCGCTCTCCGCGATCCGCGACGCCGAGCTGATCGTTGTCCTCGGCGACGAGCCTGTGGCCGAGCGCGCGCCGGTCGTCGACCTCTGGCTCAAGGCAGCCCAGCGCCGCGGCGCCGATGTCGAGCACGCAGGCGACGCGGTCGGGAGCTGCCGGCGGCTCGCGGACAAGCGCAACGCGCTCGGCAAGCGCCTGCGCGAGAGCGAGCGGGCCATCCTGATCTGGTCGGGCGAGGAGGGAGCGGGCGGCGCCCACGTGGCCGCGCTCGCACGCGAGCTCGGCTTCGCCGACAGGCCCGGCTGCGGCGCCTTCCACCTGCCGTGCACGCCGAACGGGCGCGGGGTGGCGGACGCGTGGGCGGCCGCGTCGGACGAGGAGGGGCCGAACCCCGAGCCGATCGGGCTCCTGATCGTCTCGGGCGACGAGGCGGCGTCGGACCCCGGCGTGCGCGCGCTCGCCGAGCACGCCGAGAGCGTGCTCGTCACCTCGATGTTCCAGGGACTCGCGGTCGGCTGGGCCGACCTCGTCCTGCCGGGAACGGGCTACCTCGAGCGCGACGGCACCTACGTCAACCTCGAGGGCCGGCTGCAGCGGCTGCGCCGGTCCGTGATCCCGCCCGCGCCGGACGAGCTCGCCTGGATCTCGAAGCTCGCGGAGCGGTTCGACGTGGAGATCCCGCCGTACCCCTCGGCCGTGTTCGCCGAGCTCTCCGAGCGGATCTACGACGGGCTCGCGTTCGGCGAGGTCGGCGAGCAGGCGCCGCTCGGGGCGCGCACCGAGGCTCCGCCGGCCGAACTGCCGGAGAAGCGCGCCGGCAGCGGGGACGGGCTGGCGCTCGTCCGCTACCGGCCGCTGTTCTCGGGCCCGGCCGTCGAGCGCGTGCCGGAGCTCCAGTTCCAGCGGCCCGAGCCCGAGGTCGAGCTCGCGCCCGAGGACGCGGAGACCCGAGGGATCGTGAGCGGCGAGGCCGTCACCGTCTCGCACGACGGCACCTCGCTCGAGCTGCGCGCCCGCGTCAGCCGCGGGCTGCGGAAGGGCGTCGCCAGGATCGCGACGGAGCACGCGGGCGAGCTGGGCGGCCGCGTGGAGGTGACGAAGTGACCGACGCCTGGTGGATCGCCTTCATCAAGGCCTTCCTGGTCATCAACCTGCTGATGCTCACGTTCGCGTACATGACCTGGGTCGAGCGCAAGGTGCTGGCGCGGATGCAGCTCCGCTACGGGCCCAACCGCGCCGGGCCGTTCGGCCTGCTGCAGCCGATCGCCGACCTCGTCAAGCTGATCCGCAAGGAGAGCTTCTTCCCGGCCTCCGCCGTGGACGTCCTCTACATCGGCGCGCCGGTGCTCTCGGCCTTCACCGCGCTCCTCGCGTTCAGCGTGATCCCGTTCGGCCCCGGCTGGGACATCGCCGGCCGGACGGTGAGCGGCGAGGTCGTGAACGCGCCGATCTCGCTCGTCCTGATCTTCGCCCTCAGCTCGCTCGGGATCTACGGCTTCATCGTCGGCGGCTGGGCCTCCGACTCGAAGTACGCGCTGCTCGGCTCGATGCGCACCTGCGCGCAGATGGTCTCGTACGAGGTCGCGCTCACGTTCGCCGTGCTCGGCGTCGTGGTGATGGCCCAGTCGCTCTCGCTGGTCGACATCGTCCACGCCCAGGCCGCCACGTTCTGGTACTTCGGCCCGCAGTTCTTCGGGCTGGTGATCTTCTTCGTCGCCGGCGTGGCCGAGACAAACCGCCCGCCGTTTGACCTCCCGGAGGCCGAGAGCGAGCTCGTCGCCGGATACCACACGGAGTACAGCGGCATGCGCTTCGGGCTCTTCCAGATGGGCGAGTACGTGAACATGATCGTGCTCTCGTCGCTGGCGGTGACGCTCTTCTTCGGCGGCTGGTACGGGCCCTGGGCGCCGCTCGGGCCGCTCTGGTTCGTGCTCAAGCTGTTCGCAATCCTGTTCGTCTTCCTCTGGCTGCGCGCGACCCTCCCGCGCCTTCGCTACGACCAGCTGATGCGGCTCGGCTGGAAGGTGCTGCTGCCGGTGGCGACGATCAACGCGCTCGTGACCGCTGCCTGCGTGGTGGCGTTCTGATGAGGCGTCGCTTGGGATGCCGACCTCAGGAGACCACATGAGGGCAAACCCACTCGAGAGCGTCAAGGGCTTCGGCGTCACGTTCAAGCAGATCTTCCGCAAGCCGATCACGCAGCAGTACCCGGAGTACAAGCGCCCGGTCTACCCGCGCTTCCGCGGCCGCCACCGGCTCCACATGCACGAGAACGGGCTCGAGAAGTGCATCGGCTGCTCGCTCTGCGCGGCCGCCTGCCCGGCCGACTGCATCCGCGTGGTCGCAGCCGAGAACACGGCCGACAACCGCGTCTCCGCGGGCGAGCGCTATGCGCGCATCTACGAGATCAACATGAGCCGCTGCATCTTCTGCGGCTACTGCGAGCTCGCCTGCCCGTTCGACGCGATCACGCTCGGCAACGAGTACGAGATCTCGGAGTACTCGCGCGACGACCTGATCTACACGAAGGACATGCTCCTGGCCGAGCCGATCAAGACCGTGCCGGTCGCCGACCCGGACCTCTACGACACGCCGATCCCGTTCTACAAGGACCACTCCTAGTGTTGGCGACCCCCTCTCGCTAGTGGACGTCGGCAACGTCCTCGTCTGGATCGTCTGGGTCGTGGCCGCGTTCGCGTGCCTCGGCTCCGGGATCGCGGTCGTCTCCTTCTCGAACCCGTTCTACTCGGCGCTCTCGCTGATCGGCAACCTCGCCTCGCTTGCCGTGCTCTACCTGCTGCTCTCGGCCGAGTTCGTCGCCGCCGCCCAGGTGCTCGTGTACGCGGGCGCGGTGATGGTCATGTTCCTGTTCGTGATCGCCTACCTGGGCGGGAAGGCGGACACGCCCTGGGCGGGCGGGCCGAGCTGGCAGGCGCTCGCCGCGGTCGGGGCCACCGCCGCGCTCCTCGGCGAGGTGATCGTCGTGATCGGCCTGAAGACGGGCGGGCGCCTTACCCACGCGCCGGCGACGGACTACTTCTCCGGCAGCCCGTACGACATCGGGCAGCTCTTCCTCACCGACCACCTGCTGGCGTTCGAGATCACATCGATCGTGCTGCTCGTCGCCGCGGTCGGCGGCGTGATCCTCGGCAGCCACGCCCGGGAGCTGCAGGGGGCCGACGGATGATGGGTCCGAACACGCATCCGCGTTTCGGGATCACGGGCATGCAAACCGCGAGGTGCTTCACGCCGTGATGGGCCCGAACATCGTTTGGTACCTGGCCGTCTCCGCCTTCCTGTTCACGACTGGCGCGGCCGGCGTCCTGATCCGGCGGAGCCCGCTGATCATCCTGCTATCGCTCGAGATCATGCTCAACGGCGCGAACCTCGCACTGATCGCGTTCTCCCGGTACCACGGCCAGGGCGACGGCCAGATCTTCGCGCTCGCGGTGATGGCGGTTGCGGCCGCCGAGGTCGTCGTCGGGCTCGGCCTGATCGTCGCGATGGCGCGTCGCCGTCTCGAGCTCGACGTGGACAAGCTCAGGACGCTGCGCGGTTGATCGCCGCAGCCTGGATCTGCCTCTTCGCTCCTCTCGGCGCGGCACTGGCGATCACGCTCGCCGGGCAACGCCTCTCGCGCCGCGGCGCCGGTTACCTGGCCTCCGCCTCGGTCGGCGCCTCGTTCGTCGCCGCCCTCGTCACGTTCGCGCTCCTGCTCGGCGACTCTCCCAACGACCGCTCGCACCCCTCCGTGCTCTGGCACTGGCTCACGGCGGGGTCATACACCTTCGACCTCGGGATTCTGGTCGATCAGCTCTCGGTGTTCATGATGCTGATCGTCGCCGGGGTCGGATTCCTGATCGTCGCGTACTCGATCGGCTACATGGACGGCGACGACGAGGAGCGCCGCTACTTCGCCTACATGGCGCTGTTCGTCTTCTCGATGCTGCTGCTCGTCCAGGCCGGCAACCTGCTGATCCTGCTCGCCGGCTGGGGGATGGTCGGCCTCTCCTCGTATCTGCTGATCGGGTTCTGGCACGAGCGGCCGAGCGCGGTCGCCGCCGCCAAGAAGGCGTTCGTGATGAACGCGGTCGGCGACGCGACGATGGCTCTGGCGCTGTTCCTGCTCGTCCAGCAGACGGGCTCGCTGAACTTCGGCGTGGTCTTCCCCGCGGCGGGCGGCCTGAGCCCGACCGTGGCGAACCTCGTCGCGCTGGGGCTGCTCGGTGGCGCGGTCGCGAAGTCGGCACAGCTCCCGCTCCAGACCTGGCTCCCGGATGCGATGGAGGGCCCCACGCCGGTCAGCGCCCTCATCCACGCGGCGACGATGGTGACCGCGGGCGTCTACCTGATCGTCCGCACGAACGCGCTCTTCGAGGCGGCGCCGACGGTGCAGGAGGTCGCAGCGGGCCTCGGCGCGGCGACGCTGCTGATGGCCGGCCTGATCGCGCTCGTCCAGACCGACATCAAGCGCGTGATCGCGTATTCGACGATGTCGCAGATCGGCTACATGTTCCTCGCCACCGGGATCGGCGCCTACGCGAGCGGGATGTTCCACCTGCTGACGCACGCGTTCTTCAAGGCGCTCCTCTTCCTCGCCGCGGGCATCGTCATCCACGCACTCTCCGGCGAGCAGGACCTCCGCAAGATGGGCGGGCTGCGGGCGAAGCTGCCGCGCACCTACCTGGCGTTCCTGGTCGGGGGCCTCGCGCTCGCCGGGATCCCGGTCTTCTCCGGCTTCTTCTCGAAGGACCCGATCCTCTCGTCCGCGCTGGCGCAGGGGTGGTACGGCGAGATCCTCTGGGTCGTCGGGATGGTCGGCTGCTTCCTGACCGGGCTCTACACGTTCCGGATGATCTTCCTCGCGTTCTGGGGCGAGGAGAAGGGCGGCGACCTCCACGCTCCCGAGAAGGACGTGCCCGGCATCTCGCTCGGTGTCCCGGTGGCCGTGCTGACCGTGCTGGCCGCGGTCGCCGGCTTCCTCCAGGTCTTCCAGCTGTGGACGCCCGTGTCCGACTGGCTCGACCCGGTCGCGCCGCCGCTCGTGACGCCGACGAGCACCCAGGAGGTCGTCTCGAGCCTCTGCGCGGTCGCGCTCGGGCTCGCTGGGATCGGGGTCGCGTGGTGGATCTACGGGGCGCGCCGGGCGGAGGCGCCCGCGCCGTCCGCGCTCCTCGAGCGCAAGTTCTACTTCGACGAGCTCTACGACGCGGTCTTCTACCGGCCGGCGGTGCTGCTGTCGCACGGGCTCCTCCGCTTCGTCGAGCGGCCGCTCGTGTTCGGCTCGCTCCGCGAGCTCACCCTGGGAGTACGCGACCTCGGCACCGCGACGCGCAACCTCCAGACCGGGCTCGTCCGCACCTACGCGTTCGCGATCGCGGCCAGCCTCGCCGTGATCACCGTCGTCTTCGTGGTCGTGCGCTGATGGGCAGCGGCTGGCTCACAACCGCGCTGATCTTCCTTCCGGTCGCAGGCGCGCTCGCCGTCTGGATCCTTCCGCTGCAGCCGTTCGCGATCGCGTCGACGGCCGTTCTGTTCGCGCTCGCGGAGGTCGGGCTCTGGATCGACGCCCTCGCGCGCTACGACTTCTCGAAGCCAGGGCCCCAGCTCGACCAGCAGACGAGCTGGTTCTCCGACCTGAACGTCTCCTACCACGTCGGCCTGTACGGCTTCTCGGTCTGGCTCGTCGGGCTGACGACCGTCGTGCTCGCGGCAGCGATCGCCTACGCGTTCTGGGCGGGGCGGGAGCGGCCCGAGGCCTACTACGGGCTGATGCTGCTCCTGACCGGCGCGATCGTCGGTGTGCTCGCCGCCCAGGACCTGCTGCTCTTCTACGTGTTCTGGGAGGCCATGCTGATCCCGCTCTACTTCCTGGTGGGAGTGTGGGGTGGCCCCGGGCGGCTGCGGGCGACGATCGTGTTCGTCATCTACACGATGGCCGGCTCGCTGCTGATGCTGGCCGCGATCATCGCGCTCGGGTTCTCGCAGGGGAGCTTCGACATGGTCGGCACGGGGACGAGCGGCAGCGACTGGATCTTCCTCGGCTTCGTCGCAGCCTTCGCGGTCAAGGCCCCGCTCTTCCCGTTCCACGCCTGGCTGCCGGAGGCCTACCGCGAGTCCTCGCCCGAGGTGGCGGCCGTGCTCTCGGGCGTCGTCTCGAAGCTGGCCGCGTACGGCTTCCTGCGGATCGCGATCGCGAAGTTCCCGGAGCCGGCGCTCGACTTCCGGGTCCCGATCCTCGTGCTTGCCGGCTGCGGGCTCATCTACGGCTCGCTGATGGCCTTCCGGGCACCCGACCTGCGCGGCGTGATCGCCTACTCGAGCCTCGCGCAGATGGGCCTGATCACGTTCGGGCTCTTCGCGATCAACGACCTCGGCCTGAACGGGTCGGTGCTGCAGATGGTCAACCACGGGCTGATCTCGGCGACGCTCTTCCTGCTCGCCGGCGGGATCGAGCGGCGGGCCGCGACCGGCGAGCTCGGGCGCCTCGGCGGGATGGCGCGCGGCCGGCCTGCGCTCGCGACCGTGCTGATGGTGACCGGCGTGATCGCGCTCGCGGTGCCGGGCTCGGCCGCGTTCGCGGGCGAGTTCGCGATCCTGGCCGGCGTGTTCCAGACCGGCTGGGGATGGGCCGTCGTGGGCGCAATCGCGATCGTGCTCGCAGCGATGTACATGCTCCGCCTGATCTCCGCGGTCCTGCACAGGAGCCCGGGGCCGGCGATCTCAGGCGCAGCGCTCGATCTCCGCCCGGCCGAGCTCGGGATCCTCGTCCCGCTCCTCGCCTGCCTGCTCGTGCTGTCGGCCTGGCCGGCCGCGATCACGGAGCGCTCCTTCGCGCTGCGCAAGCCGATCGACCTCCAGTCGATCATCGCCGGGCACCTCCCAACTACGCTCTGCGCGAACGGGCTCTCGGCGGCCACGCGGCGCGCGCTGCTCGGGCTCGGGATCAAGCTCGTCCAGTCGCCGAGCTGCAGCTCGCAGTCGCTGGCCGTCGGGAACCTGGAGTCCCAGAGCAACCTGCGGTCGGTGCTCCCGTGAGCACTCCCATCCCGACTCCGCCGATCGACTGGTTCGAGCTCGGCGTCCCGCTCATCCCGCTCGTGGCCGGCGTCGTCTCGCTGCTCGCGGCGGTGCTCGTGCCGAGACGCTGGCGGCGGCCGTTCGGCGCCGCGGTCTGCGCGCTCGGCTTCGCGGGCGCCCTCGTTGCGGCCGCGATCCTCTATGCGCACGCGGCCGACGCGCACGGGGTGATCGCAGACGCGGTCCAGCGCGACCGGCTCGGAGCGCTGGCCCAGATGGTCGTCGCGGGGGTCGGGGTGCTCGTGGTCGCGGTCTCGTACTCCGAGCCGATGGCCGACGACCACATCGCCGAGTACTACGCGCTGCTCGCCTGGGCGGGTGCAGGCATGGTCTTCCTCGTCACGGCCGGCTCGCTGATGACGCTCTTCCTCGGGCTCGAGTGGTTCTCGATCAGCCTCTACATCCTCTGCGCGATCGACTCCGAGCTGGCCGGCTCGCTCGAGGCGGGGCTCAAGTACCTCATCATCGGCAGCTTCGGCTCGGCGATGCTCCTCTTCGGGTCCGCGCTCGTCTACGGGGCGACCGGCGAGCTGCGCTTCCACGCGATCGCCGAGACCGTTCAGGCGCAGCACCTCTCCCACGACGCGCTCCTCGTCACCGGGCTCGCGTTCCTGATCGGCGGGCTGGCCTTCAAGGCCTCGGCCGCGCCGTTCCACATGTGGACGCCAGACGTCTACGAGGGCGCGCCGACGCCGGTCACCGGGTTCATGTCGGCCGCGACGAAGGCGGTCGCGCTCGTCGTGATGCTGCGCGTGCTCGTGACTGCCTTTCCGCAGGAGGCGCGCCTCTGGACGGTCACGATCGCGGTCATCGCCTGCGCCTCGCTCGCCGTCGGCAACCTCGCGGCGCTCGTCCAGACGAACGTGAAGCGGATGCTCGCGTACTCGTCGATCTCGCAGGCCGGCTTCATGCTGATCCCGATCTCGACGAACAGCGCCCTAGGCGGGCGGGCGATCCTCTACTTCCTGATCCCGTACTCGGCGATGTCGGTCGGCGCGTTCGCGGTCGTCGCCGCCCGCGAGCGGGAGCTGAACCAGCCGGTCACGTTCGACGGCCTGGCGGGCTTCGGCTGGGAGCGGCCGCTGCTCGGCGCCGCGATGACGGTCTTCATGCTCGGCTTCGCCGGCCTGCCGCTCACCGGCGGATTCGTGGCCAAGTTCTACGCGCTCTCCGCCGCCTACGAGCACGGCTGGGCCTGGCTCGTGATCGTCGGCGTCGCCGCGACAGCGGTCAGCCTCTACTACTACCTCGGGATCATCCGCGCGATGTACATGCGCCCGTCGGAGGAGCTGCAGCTCGCGCCGGTCGCGGGCGGCTCGCCGCCGCCGGAGCGCCTCCTGCAGACGGCCGTCGCGGCCGCGCTCGTCATCACGGTCACCTCGTTCATCCTGGTGCAGCCGCTGATCGACGGCGCGCACCACGCCGCGAACGCGATCTTCTAGCGCAGATGGCTCAGCCAGGCCAGCGGATTCGTGTGTCATCAGTCCCAGCCGACCGCCGAGCCGGTGTAATCTCTCTTCGCATTTGCGAAGGGGGATCCAGCCCCTTCCCTGCGGCAACATGGAGCCGGAGCAACCTCCACCTTCCCCCCGGAGGGCGCTCCTTCCAAGCCGCAGCGGAACGGAGCGCACGCTCCGGCTCCACCTAGGTCACCAGGCTTCTTGGGCCGGTTTTACTCCGAGCGCAGTCCGCGCTATCCTCGTGTTCTTGGGAGCCGAGCGGAGACTTCGGGGGGAGTAACTCGGCTGTGGTCGCTCGGCTTCCGCCTAGCGATCAATCATGTTCTAGCGGCGGAGCTCTGCGGCGACGCCGAGCAGCGCCTGGACGCAGATGAGCGCCAGGCACGCGACGAGCGCCGAGCGGGCGACGCCGGGCACCGCGCCCTCGGTCACCGCCGGAGCGCGGACCGCCGCACCGCCGACCACGAGCGCCAGCACGACCGCCCAGAGCAGCGCGTGCAGGCGGTCGCCGGCGCCGTCGAGCGCATGGCCGAACGCGTCCAGCGCCACCACGGCGACGGCGGGCACCGCGAGGAGCAACGCGTAGAAGGCGACCGCGTGCGCCCCTGCCCCGTCCGCCACCGCAACCATCACCACGAGCCCGACAGCAAGCGCGCGCCGCATGCCACGCAGGTTCGCCGTCCGGCCGGATGCTCCTTCGTTACGCTCACGCCACGGTTCCCGTGGGAAAGGAGCGCGAATGGCCGATGTGTCGCTGACGTGGCTGGGCCACGCAAGCTTCCGCCTCGACTCGCCGAGCGGGAAGCGGATCTACGTCGATCCGTGGCTCGGCAACCCGAAGTGCCCGGAGGCAGAGAAGGAGCCCGAGCGAATCGACGTGATCGCGCTGACCCACGGCCACGGCGACCACGTGGGGGAGACCGTCGAGCTGAGCAAGCAGTTCGAGCCGGAGATCGTGGCGCTGCTCGAGCTGAAGGGCTGGCTCGGTGGGCAGGGCGCGGAGGTCGGCGAGATGCCTGGGCCGAACAAGGGCGGGACGGTCGAGGCCGGCGGGGTCAAGTTCACTCTCGTGAACGCGTTCCACTCGAGCTCGTCGGAGGACGGCACGTACCTGGGCGAGCCGGCCGGGCTCGTGCTCGAGTTCGAGAACGGGACGAAGATCTACTTCGCCGGCGACACGTGCGTCTTCGGCGACATGCAGCTGATCGGGCGGATCTACTCGCCGGACGTCGCGGTGCTGCCGATCGGCGGCCACTTCACGATGGACCCGCGCGAGGCCGCAGTCGCGCTCGAGCTGCTCGGGACGAAGCGCTGCGTCCCCTGCCACTACGGCACCTTCCCGCTGCTCGCGGGCACGCCCGACGAGCTCAGGGAGAAAGCGTCCGGCGTCGAGGTGATCGCGCTCGAGCCGGGGGAGACGACCACGGTTTAGATGCGAGAACGCTGGTTCGGCGCGACGGGCCGCCAGGTCCCGGAGATCGCGGTCGAGGGCGAGCTCGAGCTCGACGACGCGCTCGTTCTCGACGACGTCTCCGACGAGGCCGCGCTTAGAGAGGCGCACGACGCGGGGCGACCGGTCGTCGTCCGCGCCGACTCGGCCGAGGCGGTCAAAACCGCGCTAGCGCGCCCCGAAGTCGCCTCGGTGCTCGTGCCCAAGGAACATCGCGAGCTCCTCGACCTCGACCTGACAGAGCTCACCTATGGCTAGCGTCATCGCTACGTACTCGATCGCGGCCTGCGACCTGGACGCCGGCCAGTGGGGCGTGGCGACGCAGTCGAAGTTCCTCGGCGTCGGCTCGGTGGTGCCGTGGGCCGAGCCGGGCATGGGCGCGGTCGCGACCCAGGCCTGGGCCAACCCGCGCTACGGGCCTGACGGGCTCGCGCTCCTGCGGGAAGGGCTGAGCGCCGAGCAGGTCGTCGAGCGCCTGACCGCCGCCGACGAGGGGCGCGATCACCGCCAGCTCGGGGTCGTGGACGGCGAGGGACGCGGGGCAAGCTTCACCGGGTCCGAGTGCCTGGACTGGGCCGGCGGGCGAACGGGCCCATGCTACGCGGCCCAGGGGAACATCCTCGTCTCGGCCGCGACCGTGGACGCGATCGCGGAGACCTTCGAGGCGGGGAAGGGTCGGCTGGCCGAGCGGCTGATCGACTGCCTCGACGCCGCCCAGGCAGCCGGGGGCGACAGCCGTGGCCAGCAGTCGGCGGCGCTGCTCGTCGTCGAGCGGGACGGCGGCTACGCGGGGCTCTCGGACAGCGTCGTCGACCTCCGCGTGGACGAGCACCCGCGGCCGCTCGAGGAGCTGCGCCGCATCTACGTCATGCACCAGGCGATCTTCGGCAAGACGCCGCCGGACGAGTGGCTGGACGTGGACGGGGAGCTGGCCGCGGAGCTGGCCGAGCGGCTGGCGCGTCTGGGCTACGAGGGCGAGCTCGGCGAAGCGTTCTTCCGCTGGGCCGCAAACGAGAACCTCGAGGAGCGTGTAGACGGCGTAAAGCGGGTCGATCCGGTCGTGCTCGAGGAGCTGAGGAGGCAGTCGTGAGCGAGCAGGCGTACCGCGTGGCGAGCATCGACGACCTGGAGAGCTTCCCGATCGAGGGCCAGGACGGCCTGACGTGGCGCCCGGTCAGGCGCTACTTCGACATCCAGTCCTTCGGGGTCAACGCGTATACCGCCGAGGAGGCCGGGCAGCGCGTCGTCGAGGAGCACCGCGAGCAGGACGGCCACGAGGAGCTGTACGTCGTGGTCGAGGGCCGCGCGAGCTTCACGGTCGAGGGCGAGGAGTACGACGCGCCCGTGGGCACGCTCGTGCACTGCCCGCCCGGAACCCTGCGGAGCGCGTTTGCCGCCGAGCCGGGCACGACCGTGCTCGGAATCGGCGCGAAGCCCGGCGAGGTCTTCCAGCCGTCGGGCTGGGAGTGGCCGTTCGCTGGATTCTCGCGCCTGAGCCAGGGCGACGCCGAAGGGGCTCGCGCCGAGATCGAGGCCGGAATAGCCGTCTACCCGGACGCCTGGCAGGGGTACTACAACTACGCGTGCCTCGAGGCGAAGCTCGGGAACGACGACGCCGCCCTCGCCCAGCTCGAGCGTGCGGCCGGACTCGATGCGGAGCTGGTCGCGAAGTACGCGCCGGCCGACGACGACTTCGCGGCGCTGGCCGACAACGACCGCTTTCTAGCCGTCACCGGGCAGGCGCACGCCCCCGGCCCGGGCTCGTAGCGCGGGGACCGGGTCCGCCTCCGGGCGGGCGACGAGCAGCACCGCTCCGTAGCCCGGCTCGGAGACGAGCGCATCGACGAGCAGCTGGAGCCCGAGGGCGAGCGCGAAGGCCTTGTGCGCGTGCTCGCCGCCGAACGGGACGAGCTGCTCCTCGGTCGCCGCGCCCGCGATCACGTCGCCGTAGGTGACCTCTCCCATCGACACGTCCGCCACGAGGGACCTCCCGTCCGAGCCCGGGATCGCGATCGCCAGCGGGTTCGTGCCCGCGAGCTTCGGGCCGCCCTCGGGATGAGCCAGCCGCGTCGGGGAGGTGGCGGTCAGGCTCGCGACGAGCCCGCCTTCCGCCAGCCTGCGTGCCCAGTAGCCGAGCATTCCGGTCGGGAAGCAGCGCTGCGCCACCACGAGCCTCGCGTGCACCGGCGGCGAGACCAGCTGCGCCTCGACGATCGCGGCTAGCGTGAGGTAGCCGAGAGCGCCGTTCCCGTCCCAGCGCTCGTAGGCGTCTTCGCGCACGAGCCGCTCGGGGCGAGCATCGGGGTCGAGGTCGGGGAGGCCGGTTAGCCACTCGACCCGGGAGAGGCCATGGCCGCGCTTTCCCCTCGCTTCGGCATCGAGGAAGTGGTCGGCCAGCGTGCCCGCGTCCGTCTCGGAGAAGCCGAGACCGGCCAGGCGCCCCACGATCTGCTCCTTCTCCGGCGGCATTCACGAAATCCTTACGAAGGAGAGCGGCAATTTCTCGCGCTTCGGCGTCTTATGTCCTAGTTTCAGCGGGGCTCAAGGTACAGAAGCCCCGGGGTCCGCTGGAACCCCGGAGGGCGCCCTTTTGGGCGCCCTTCGAGTTTTCTAGGACTGGGAGAGGACGGGCAGCGGCTTGACGATGCCGACGCCCTCCTCGCGCTTCGTCGCCGCGATCGCCGCGGCCACCGCCGCGATCGTGCGCGCGGTCTCGGAATCGGGGTCGGCTTCGACGAGCGGCTCGCCCGCGTCGCCGGCCTCGCGCAGGCGCGAGTCGAGCGGCACGCGACCCAGCAGGGGCACGCCCAGCTCGTCCGCGAGGCGGTCGCCGCCGCCGCTTCCGAAGGCCTCGCCGCTCATGTTCTCGATCACGCCGAGCAGCCGCATGTTCGTCTTCTGCGCCATCAGCGCGGCGCGGGCGGCAACCTCCTGCGCCAGCGGCTGCGGCGTCGTGACGATCACCGCCTCCGCGCGCGGGAGCAGCTGACCCAGCGAGATCGACACGTCGCCGGTCCCCGGCGGCATGTCCACGACGAGCGTGTCCAGCTCGCCCCAGTGGACGTCGGTGAGGAACTGCTCGAGCGCGCGGTGGAGCATCGGGCCGCGCCACATGACCGGCTGGTTGTCATCGAGGAAGAAGCCGATCGACATCAGCTTCAGCTCGCCGCGCACGGGCGGAACGATCATGCGGTCGACGGCGACGGGCTTCTGGTGGATTCCGAGCAGGTGGGGAATCGAGTGGCCGTAGATGTCCGCGTCGAGGATCCCCGTGCGCTGCCCCATCTGTGAGAAGGCGGCGGCCAGGTTGGCGCTCAGCGTCGACTTTCCGACGCCGCCCTTGCCGCTCGCGACCGCGAGCACGCGGGTCGAGCGGTCGAGCGCGATCCCCTTCGTCCTCTCGGTGACCGAGCCGCGCAGGCGCGCCGTGAGGGCCGAGCGCTCCTCGGGCGTCATCACGTCGAACTCGAGCGCGATCCGCTCCACCCCGTCCACGGGCGCGAGCGCCTTCGCAACCTGCTCCTCGAAGCTCGCCCGCAGGGGGCAGCCGGCGACCGTGAGCGCGATCTCGACCGTGACGTCGCCGCTCTCGATGCGAACGTCGCGGACCATGTCCAGCTCCACCACGTTTCGCTTGAGCTCGGGGTCGATGACCTGCTCGAGCGCCTTCAGGATCTCCTCGCGCAAGGCTTCCATCGTGCGCTGAGCCTAGCGAAGATATCGCCCATGACCTGGCCCGGCCTCGTGTTCAGGAACCTGTGGCGCCGGCCGACGCGCACGATGCTCACCGCGGCCGGCGTTGCCGTGGGCGTGGGGCTGATCGTGGCGCTGCTCGCGATCACGAACGGCGCGAAGCAGACCGCGGCGCAGCTGATCCACGTGGGCCACGCTGACTTCGGCGTGTTCCAGTCGGGGACCTCGGACCTGACGCGGTCGGTGCTGCCCGAGAGCCTGGCCGGGGAGATCGCCCGCGAGCCCGGCGTCGCCGAGACGGCGCGGATCTTCCTGCTGAGCACGAACCGGCTGCTCCTCTTCGGCTACGCGCCGAACGAGTTCCCGGCGCAGCGCATGGTCGTCGTGCAGGGGGCGCGGGCCACCGGAGACCAGGCGATGCTCGGCGACGCGGCGGCGCGGCGCCTTCACCTTCGTCCAGGCGGACCGCTCCACATCGGCACGCACGCGTTTCGCGTGGCCGGGCTGTACCACAGCGGCAACGCGTTCGTGGACGGCGGCGCCGTGTTGCCGCTGGCCGAGGTTCAACGGCTGGCGCAGCGGCCCCATGAGGTGACGACGATCGCGGTGACCGTCTCGCCCCGGGCCCGGCCGAAGGCGGTCGCGAAGCGGCTCGAGAGCGACTTCCCGAACACGGTCGCGGTGACCGAGCCGGGGCAGGCGGTCAGGATCGACACGAGCCTGCGGCTGATCGTCACGACCGGCTGGATCATCTCGCTGCTCGCGCTGATCGTCGGAGGGATCGCGGTCACGAACACGATGGCGATGTCGGTCTTCGAGCGGGTGCGGGAGATCGGGATCCTCCGCGCGGTGGGGTGGCCGACGCGCTGGATTGCGGCGCTGATCGTGAGCGAAGCGCTTGCGATCTGCCTGCTCGCGCTCGCGGTGGGGCTCCTCCTCGGGTACGCGGCGGCAGAGCTGTTCACGGCCGGAAGCGGCGGGATGCTGATCCAGCCCGACTTCACCGCCGGCGTGTTCGCGTGGGGCCTGGCCTTCGCGCTCGGCGTCGGTCTGCTCGGTGCCGTCTACCCGACGCTGCGCGCCACCCGCCTCGCACCGATCGAAGCGCTCCGCCACGAGTGACCGTCCCTTTCGGCCAGGTCCTGGGGACTGTCCCCGGGACATGGCTCACAGAGACATGCCTAGCTGATCCGGCCGTCGCGCAGCTCGAGCAGCCGGTCGGCGCGCTCGGCGACCGTCCGGTCGTTCGTCACGAGCAGGATCGTCATCCCGTGGCTCTCGCGCAGGCGCTGCAAGAGGGTGACGATCTGCGCGCCGGTCTCCGAGTCGAGCGCACCCGTGGGCTCATCCGCCAGCAGGAGGCGCGGGTCGTTCGCGAGCGCGCGCGCGATCGCAACCCGCTGGCGCTCGCCGCCCGAGAGCGTCGGCGGAAAGGCGGCAACGCGGTGGGCGAGACCCACCTCGCCGAGCAACTCCTCTGCCCGCTGCGCGCGTTCCCGGCGAGAGAGCCCGTGCCCGAACATCGCCACCTGCACGTTCTCCGAAGCGGACAGCACCGGGATCAGGTTGTGGAACTGGAACACGAAGCCGACCGTGCGGGCGCGGTAGCCGGACGCGTCGCCGCCGCGGCCGACCGGCTGCCCGTCAACTGCGATCGAGCCGGAGTCCGGCCAATCGAGCGCGCCGATGAGGTTGAGGAGCGTGCTCTTGCCCGAGCCGGAGGGCCCCGTCAGCGCCGTGAACTCGCCCTGCGCGAGGCGTAGCGAGACGTCTTCGAGCGCGTGGATCCGCCCGTCCTCGAACCCCTTTCGGACGTGCTCGACGACGACCTCGGCGCCGCTCACCGCACGACGATCCAGTAGTTCGCTTTGCGCGTCTCCCCGAGCGCCCTAACGACCGCCTGGAGCACGAGCGGCTGCCCGCGTGCCCGCGCGGGGAACGGCGGGTTGCCCGGGATACCGAATGTCTCGCGCCAGACACCGTTTGCCACATGGTGGCGCCCCACCTGCCCAACCGGAACACCCCCGAACAGGAACTGCAGGTGCACGTCAGCCGCGAGAGGCTTGCCGGCGGCGTTTGTGACGTGCACTTCGTAGTGCCACCGCTTCTCGACCCGCGGGTGGTGCGAGTCGGCCGTGAACTCGACGTGAATCGTCGGCTCGGGCTTGGTCGCCCGGGAAGTCGCAGTCGTCTTCGCATGCCCGCCGCACCCGGCGAGCGTGCCGAGGGCGAGTACCGCGAGCAGAACCCTCATCGGGAGAGTGCGGCGAACAGCTCGGCGCAGATCTCCGGAGTCGCGGCCGCTACCACCCGTGAGCGGCCCTCGACGTCGAGCGGCGCCGCGCCGAACGGAGGCGCCTCCGGCAGATCGATCGCGAGCCCCCGCTCCCGCACGAGCAGCTGCGCCGCGGCGATGTCCACGGCTCGCGCGGCCTTCAGCGAGCACACAGCATCCACCCGCCCGTCGGCGAGGTGGCAGAGCGTGAGCGCGAGCGAACCCATGATCCGCAGGCGGTAGGCGAGCTCCACCACCGCGGGCGCCTTCTCGGCAACAAGGGAGGTCAGCGTCGCCTCGAAGGAGAGAATCTCGATCTCCTCCTTCGGGCGGATATCTCCGAGCGCAACCCCGTTCAGGCGCGCGCCGCCGCCCCGCTCGGCCGTCCACTCCTCGCCGCTCCCGAAGTCGTACACGTATCCGAAGAGGACGTCGTCCATCGTGGTGCCGTCGGCGATCGCGACCGAGAGCGAGAAGAACGGGATCCCGCGCTTCGCGTTGAGCGAGCCGTCGATCGGGTCGACGACGATGCGGAGGTCGCCGTCGCCCTTCAGCTCGCCAACCTCCTCGGAGACGATCGTCGCCCCCTCGATCGCCTTGAGCCGCTCCAGGATCACCCGCTCGGCGGCCGCGTCGACCGCAGTCGTCTCGTCTCCTCCGACCCCGTCTCCGACGACCGGCTCCCGCTCTGCCCGGGTGGGGAGCTCACGAAGCACGCCGCGCACGTCCTCGACCGCCCAGCGGCACGCAGCGAGCCAGTCGCTCGCGCTCAAAGTCCGAGGAACACGAGGCCGGAGACGAGCTTCGGGTAGAAGTAGGTGCTCTTCTGGGGCATGGTCTCGCCGCGCTGCGCGACCGCGAAGACGTCCTCGATCCGGGTCGGCCGCATCAGGACCGCGACCTCCGCCTCGCCCGAGTCGACCGCTCGCACCGCCTCCTGCCAGTCGGGCGTGTAGCTGATGCCGTCGTGGCCGAGCCGGTCGACGAGGCGAACATCGAGCTCCCTCTCACCATCGACCGCAAGCTCGGAGCGGCCTTTTCGGTAGACGACGGCCGCGGCGCGGTCCGGCGGCGCCTCCTCGAGGGCGCGCAGGGCGGCCTCCGAGTCCGGCAGCTCCTCCTCGGCCGGCAGTTGCTCTGCCGGCTCGCGCTCGAAGACGCGATGGGTGGGGAAGATCATCAGGCCGGGATCCTCGAGGCTGACGAGCACCGCGAGGACGAACGCGCTCTCGGGCGTGCCCGTCGCGGCGTGGTAGGCGAGCGCGGTCTCGTAGCGGTGATGGCCGTCGGCGATCAGGAGCTGGCGGTCGGCGAAGGCTTCGGCGATCCCGTCGGGCGGGAGCCGCCAGAGGCGGGCGCCCTCGACCTGCAGGTCGGGCTCGCGACCGGGCGAGCTCGCCGGCGGCGGTCCCTCGTAGAGGAAGAAGAGCGGCTCGAGCTCGGCGTTGACCTCCCGCAGCAGGCGCAGGCGGCCTTCCTTGGGGCCACGATGCGTACGCTCGTGCGGGAGAATGACGCGGCTCTCGTAGGGCTCCGCGCGCAGCCGAGCAACGAGGCCCTCCCGCGTCCGAGCCACGCCGTCCGGGCCGACGTACTCCTGGGAGAGCCACCAGCAGGCCGGCTCGTCATCTTCGAAGAGGATCTCTTCACGCTGCCACTGGCGCCAGAGCCTGCCTGCGTCGGCCTCGTCGTCCGGGAGCGTGAGGTGGACGACGTTGTAGGGGCTGCGGGCCAGAAGCTCCTCGCGCTCCTCGTCCGAGATCACGTCGTACGGCGGGGCGACGAGCGTCTGCAGGGGGCCGGCGCGCTCGCCGTAGCGAACGGCGCGAAATGGCTTCACCTCGGCCATCGCCGGCGAGCCTAGCATCCGGTTTCGGGCCTAGACTCGTGCCGTGAGCGCCGCGATTGCCTCCCTCGCCGAGGACCGGATCGTCGAGGGGACCTATGCCGTCGCGCGCAAGGAGCGGAGGCGGACGCGCGCAGGAGCGCCCTACCTTGCGCTCGAGCTCGTCGACCCGAGTGGGCGCATCGAGGCGCGGGTCTGGTCCGACGTCGAGCTGCTCGACGGCCGCTTCGGCGAGGGCGACGCCGTCCGGGTGCTGGGCCGGGTCGAGCGCTTCCGCGATCGACTGCAGCTCGAGGTGCGCTCGCTGGAGGCCGCCGAGGCCGACCCCGCCAAGCTCGTCCCGGCGATGAGGCGCGACGCGGAGGAGCTCGACGGGTTCCTCGAGTTCCTGGCCGGCGAGATCACGCATCCCGGACTGCGGGACGCGGTTCAACGGTGTATCGCAGACGAGCCTCTGCGAGTCGCACTGCGCGAGCTGCCGGCCGCAGAGACCCACCACACGTACGCGGGCGGACTGCTCGAGCACACCGTCGGCGTGGCGACCCTCTGCCGCGAGGCCGCCCAGCTGCACCCGCGGCTGCGGGCCGACCTCGTGCTCGCGGCGGCGCTCCTCCACGACATCGGGCGCACGCTGGAGCTGAGGCGCGGGCCGACGTTCCGCGCCACCGAGGAAGGACGGCTGCTCGGCCACGTCCACCTCGGCCTGCGGCTGATCGAGCGGCGCACGCCGGAGCTCGAGCCGGATGCGCGGGCCGAGCTGCTGCACGCGGTCGCTGTGCACCACGAGGCCCGGTCTGCGCGCACCGCCGAGGCCGCCGTTCTCTATCACGCGAACCAGCTCGACGCGACAGCCGCCACGCGCCCCGTCGACTCGCAGCAGCCGTAGCCGAGCCCCAGGAGCCCGCCGCCGGTTGTCACACATCCGGCACACCCTGGACACACACCCGTGACGGTTTGACCGCTACCCTCGAAACCGGGGGCAAGGGGCCAAAGGCCCCCGGGGGAAATGAAGTTCACGCGCGCGCGTGAGCCAGGATTGGCCGCGAGCCCGGGCGCCGACGTGAGCTACGCGAGCTTGCCGATTCGGCGATCGATGTCGTCCCGGAGCGCGCGAACCTCTTCGACCGGCCTCCCGATCGGATCGGGCAGGTTCCAGTCCAGGTACCGCTTGCCCGGCAGCACGGGGCACGCGTCCTCGCCGCAGCCCATGGTGACGACGACCTCGGCCCACTCGACGTCCTCGGGTGTGATGCCCTTCGGGCGCCGCCCGGAGATGTCGACCCCCACCTCCTGCATGACCTCAACCACCTCGGGATGGAGCTCGGCCTCTGGCCGCGACCCGGCGGAGCGGGCCTCGCCGCCGCGGTGCTCGTAGAGGGCCTGGGCCATCTGGGACCGGCCGGCGTTCCCGATGCAGACGAAGTAGGCGCGCGGCAGGTCGCCCATCAGACCGACGGCGCGCCGCCGAGCGCAAATGCGAGTTGTTCCACGGCCTCGGGCACGAGGCGGTAGTAGACCCAGGTTCCCCGCTTGCGCGCAACCTCGACCAGCCGCGCTTCTCGCAGGATGCGCAGGTGGTGCGAGACGGTCGGCTGGGAGAGCCCGAGCCGCAGCTGGCACACGCACAGCTCGTCCGCGCCCGCGAGCTGGTTGACGATTGTGACGCGCGCGGGATCGGAGAGCGCCTTGAACCTCCGCGCGAGCTGCTCCGCGACCGCCGGGCGAAGCGGCGGCGCTCCTGGGGCGCAGCACGGTTGCTCGAGCACCTTCAAGTGTTGCATCGACGTTTATCAATGTATCATCGGTGCAGACAAACCCGCGAAAGGAGGATCGATGCGCTGCGATTGCGACTGCGATTGCGACGGCAACTGCGACTGCGACTGTTGCTGAGAACCGCCTAGACCGCGAAGCGCACGTTGAGCACGTCCCCGTCGGCAACGGCGTACGTCTTCCCCTCCACGCGCTGAAGCCCGCGCCGGGCGGCCTCGGCATGTGAGCCGCACTCGACGAGGTCCTCCCAGGCGATGACCTCGCAGCGGATGAACCCGCGTGCGAGATCCGTGTGCACCGCAGCGGCCGCGTCGAGCGCGGTCTCTCCACGATCGAGCGTCCAGGCTCGCGCCTCGTTGTCGCCCGCGGTGAAGAACGTGATCAGGTCGGCGGCCTCGAAGACCTCCCGGAGGACGGCCTCGAACGCGGACGGGCCCTCACGGTACTCGGCCGCTTCCTCGGCTGGCAGCTCGGCCAGCTCGGCCTCGAGCTTCAGATCGATCCCGCCCGGCCCGTTCTTGACCACGACTAGCGGCTTCGTGGTCAGCGGCTCCAGCTGCTGCGGCAGCTTTTCCCGGAAGGCAGACAATGGTTCCCCCGCTTCGAGCTGGGCCAAAACCCGCTCGAGGGCAGCGGCCTCTTCCCTCAGGGCGGGATCGCCCGACTTCGCCTGTGTCCGCACACGCTCGAGGCGCTTCTCCACGTGGTCCCGGTCGGCCACGATCAGCTCGAGGCGGATCGCCTCGAGGTCGGCGGCAGGGTCGCCGACACCCGAGAACCCGTCCAGGACGGCGAGCAGCGCGTCGACCTTGCGCAGGTTCCCGAGCAGCGCCGGGCCGGTCCCGGGGACATCGACCACCTGAAGCGTGGCCGGGGTCGCCTTCGCCGAACCGACAGCCTGCGCGACCGCGTCGAGCCGCTCATCCGGGATCGGCACGGCGCCGAGTAACCCTTGGCCGCCGACGAGAGTGGAGAACAACGTCGACCGGCCGGAGCCGGGCAGCCCGACGATCCCGATCTGGAGCACGGGGCGGCTACGCGGGCGTGAAGCCGACGCGCGCTTCGCGCGTGAAGCGCTTCACGTAGACGACGCGCCGCAGCGAGACCGTGTAGCGCCCGTCCTCCGCCTCGAACGAGAATGCGCCGTCTCCGCCGTTGCCGAGCGCGCGCTCCAGGTCGTCGGCCGCCTGCTCGCCGACGAACGAGCCCATCACCTGCCCGCCGTCGAAGCCGATCTCGACGCGAACCCGACCGTCAACCACCGCTGACCACCTCCGCGAGAACGCCGTGGACCGAATCCGGGTGCACGAACGCGACCTCGAGGCCGAAGAGCCCGTGCCGAGGCTGTTCGTCGATCAGCTCGGCCCCCTGGGAGGCGAGCTCGCCGAGCGCCGCGCCGACGTCGTCGACCTCGAAGGCGACGTGGTGCATTCCCGGCCCGCGCTTGCCGAGGAACTTGCCCACGGGCGTGTCCTCGCCGAGCGAGGCCAGCAGCTCGACCCGGTCCTCACCGATCCGCAGCGACGCGGCCTCGACCCCCTGCTCCGGAACGGTCTCGCGCCGCTCGAGCGCAGCGCCGAAGAGCCGCTCGTAGGTCGCAACCGCCTGGTCGAGATCCTCGACCGCTACGCCAAGATGATGGATTCCGCGCGGCTGCACGCCGCCGATGCTATCGAGGCGAGGGCACCACCGGCGCCTGCCTAGTCGGCCGCGACGACCCGAACGGTGCCGGCCGTCTCCGAGGAGCGCGACTCCGGCTCGACGCCCTCGAGCAGCTCGCCCAGCTCGCCCTTGTCGAGCGTCTCCTTGTCGAGGAGCGCAAGCGCGATCCGGTCGAGCGCCGAACGGTGCTTCTGGAGCAGGCGCAGCGCCTCCTCGAAGGCGTGGTCGGTGAGACGCGCCTGCTCCTCGTCCCGGAGGCGCTTGGTCGCCTCGGAGAGGGCGTAGTTGTCAGCGCGCATCGTGCGCGAGGCTGCCGCGTTCGACATCCCGTAGTCGAAGACCATCGCGCGTGTCAGCTCCGTCGCCTTCTCGAGGTCGTTCGCCGCGCCGTTCGTGATCCGCCCGAAGATCACCTGCTCGGCCGCCCGGCCGGCGAGGTACACCATCAGAAGATCCTCGAATTCCTCCGTCGTATGCAGGTAGCGCTCCTCGCTGGGCAGGTTGAGCGTGTAGCCGAGCGCCTGCCCGCGGGACACGATCGTCACCTTGTGCACCGGCAGCAGGCCGCCGGTCAGATGAGACATGACCGCGTGGCCGGCCTCGTGGTAGGCGAGGATTCTCCGTTCCTTCTCCGTCACTACGCGGCGCTGCTGAAGCCCCGCCACGACGCGTTCCATGGCGTCGTCGAAGTCTTTCTGCCTGAGGGATGTCTGATTGGTGCGCCCGGCGAAGATGGCTGCCTCGTTGGCGATGTTCTCAAGCTCGGCCCCCGTCAGGCCGGCGGTCTGGCGCGCGACCGCCTTCAGGTCGACGTCCTCCGCGAGCGGCTTGCCGCGCGTGTGCACCTCGAGGATCTCCTCGCGGCCCGCCAGATCCGGCGCCGCCACGAGCACCTGCCGATCGAAGCGGCCCGGGCGCAGCAGCGCCGCGTCCAGGTCCTGCAGCCGGTTCGAGGCGCCCATGACCACGATCTGCTCACGCGACTCGAAGCCGTCGAGCTCGACCAGCAGCTGGTTCAGCGTCTGGTCCTGCTCACGCGAGAAGCCGTGGCCGGTGCGCTGCGCGCCGACCGCGTCGAGCTCGTCGATGAAGATGATCGCCGGCGCGTGCTTGCGCGCCTCCTCGAACAGCTTGCGGATGCGGGCGGCGCCGAGGCCGGCGAACATCTCGACGAAAGCAGAGGCGCTCTGGGCGAAGAAGCGGGCGCCCGCCTCGTGCGCGATCGCCCGCGCGAGCAGCGTCTTGCCGGTGCCCGGTGGGCCGTAGAGCAGGATCCCCTTCGGCACGCGCGCGCCGAGCCGGCCGAACCGCTGCGGGTCGCGCAGGAAGTCGACGACCTCTCCGAGCTCCTCCTTCGCCTCGTCGAGGCCGGCGACGTCGTCCCACGTGATCGAGGAGTCGGAGACCATCGTCTTCGCGGCGGTCACGCGCGGCATCACCTGCAGCGTGCGCCAGAGGATGTAGACCATCAGGAACAGCATCACCGCGAACAGCAGCGGCAACCAGTTCGCGACCTCGTCGCGGAGCACCACCAGCCAATCCATCCTCTCTAAGTTATTGGTCGCTTTCCGGGCCGAGTCAACCGCGACGGGTGCCGACGATCGCTGCGGTCTCCCGCGTCGTCAGGAGCTCCAGGGCGGCGATTTCGGCGTGGTTGAGCCAGAAATCGCGCACCGGATCGTGCTCGCTCCGGCCGGGGGTGAGATCGTCCATCACGATCGTCGCGCCGGGAGCGAGCAGTCCGACCACGTCGTCGCCGTCCACCTCCGGGTGCTGCTTGCCGCCGCCGTCGTAGAAGAGGAGGTCGAACGGAGCCTCGGGCGGCATCAGCTCGTGCCAGTCGCCGTGAAGCACGCGGACGTTCCCGTCTGTGGCGAAGAGCTCGGAGGCGGCGCGTGCCAGCCGGCCGTCCAGCTCCACGGTCACGAACGGGACCGCCGGCGGGAGCGCCGAGACGATCCAGGCGCCCCCGACGCCGCAGCCGGTCCCGAGCTCGCCGACCCGGGTGCGTCCGCGCTGCGCCGCGAGAAGGTGCAGAAGCCGACCGACCTCCGGGATCGACGAGCGCTCGAACCCGAGCTCGCGCTCCAGCGCGAGCGCGCGGGTGACGAGCGGCGGCTCGCTCAAGCGCTCATTCGACGAGCTCGAGGCGCGGATTCGCCCGGTACCCGCGACCGGCCTTGGCCGACGGCCGGCCGTCGGTCATGACGATGTCGGCCGTGAAGTCGTTCTCGCCGCGAATGAGCGCGGAGCCGACGCCGTAGGAGTCGACGGGCACGCCGTGCTCCTCGAACTCGCGGATCCGCTCGACGGTGAAGCCGCCCGAGGCGACGATCTTGACGCGCTCGAAGCCGTCCCGGTCGAGGGCCTCGCGCACGTTTCGCACGAGCCGCTCGTTGACGCCACGCGGGTCGAAGTCGCCCATCTCCCCCCAGAGCGACCGGTCAACGAGCTGGCCGGAGGTGTCCAGCCGGACGCCCCAGAGCCGCGGGCCGAGCGCACGCGCGACCTCGAGCGCGGTCTTGACGGAGTCGTTGTCGAAGTCGACCAGGACGGTGATGTTGATGTCCGGGTCGGCGTTCTCCGCGAACTTCGTGGCGGCAAGGACCGTGTTGCCGCCGTACGAGGCGATCAGCGAGTGCGGCACGGTTCCGAGGCCCCGTCCGCCCCACCAGGAGGCCTGCGCCTCCGAGGTGACGCCGATCTCGGCGCCCACGACCTGTCCGGCGACCCAGGCCGCGTAGCCGTCGCCGGTCTGCACGCGGTGGTGGTCGTGGCGGGCCGGCATGAAGATGATCGGCTTCCCGTTCGCCGCCTCGAGGACGCGGACGACGTTGGTCGTGATGAGCGTGCGCCGGGCGAGGACGCCGAGGTATGCGGTCTCCAGGTGCGCGAAGCCGGTGTAGTCGCCCTCGATCGTCAGCACCGGCTCGTAGGGCTCGATCGCGTCGCCGTCGTGGAGGGCGTGGACGGTGAGGTCGTCCCAGTCGTCCCCGCAGAGCTTGAGGATCGCGATCGCCTCGTCAACCCCGCCGAGGTGCGAGTGCTTCTTCTCGAAGACCTGCATCACGACGCGCGGGCGGCGCCCGTCGCGCAGAAGCACCTGCCGCGTGTGGTTGAAGTACGCGTCGGTGTAGTAGCCCTCCCGCATCTTCTCGACGGGGAGCTCGAAGACCTCCGGCGCAAGTCGGTTAGTTCTGGTGCGCTCCATCTGCGTTGCGCTCGAGCTCGAGACAGGCGGCGAGGGCCGCCTCGGCGACCTCGAGCTGCTCGGGCGTGGGCTCGGCCGTGGCGAATCGGTGCTGCAGCTCGTGGCCCGGGCGGGAGAGCGCCTGGGCGAGGCGGTGGTCGGGGTTCCGCACCATCCAGCCGAAGATCTCGGTCGTCGCGGCGAGCGCGCCGAGCTGGGCGAGCAGGCGCGCCGAGGCGCGCATCTGCGCTGGGGCGCGCGACGCGAGGGCTCCACCGATCGCAGAGCTGATCAGGAGGGGGGCGAGCATGTGCGAGCCGCAGCGCTCGTGCTCCCGCTCGCGCGGTGCGCCGTGCTCGTAGCTGCCGATCGAGATGTGCTCGGCGCCGTGGTACGCGGCGAGCTCGGAGCCACGCAGCGCGAGCGTCGCGGGCACGGCCGAGATCAGGCCGGAGACGAGCTCGCGGGCGAGCGGGGTTAGGTGGCGCGAGCCCCGGACGGCACGCACCGCGAGCGCACTGGCGACCATCGCGCCGATCACCTGCGTCCGCTGGAATGGGAGCCGCGCCTCGGGGAGCTGCCGCCTGATCGCCGGCAGCAGCGCGAACATCTCGGCGAACCGCAGGGGGCCGCGAAGGAGCGGCGAACGCACCTGGTTGGCCCGCAGGCTCTTGTAGGCCGAGGCGACCTTGAGCTCGCCGGCGGGCGTCCGCACCGCGCAGGCCCAGGCGTTGGGGCCGTGCACGAGCACGCCGTTGAGGAGCGCCATCCCGCCGAGCCGGACCTTCTCGTCGCGCTTTTCCGCTGCCATCGGGAAAGAGCGTAGCGCGAGACTCCGGGATCGCGCCTCCCCAATTTCGGCACGATTTTGTCACCCACGTGTGCGCGTTTCCTCGTTACGCTCGCAGCGGGGAGGAGGCTACTGGGACCTGCGGCTCGAAGCCGGCGCCGGCCCGGCGATCAGGCGCAGAGGGTCTGGGCGACGTGGCGGAAGCACTGCACGCCGAGCTCGAGGTCGTCGACTGCGACCCGCTCGTCCGCCGAGTGCACGAGCCGCGCCGCTTCACGCGGGTCCATCGCGCGCATCGGGAAGAAGCCGTACGCCACCGTCCCGAACGCCTCGCGGAGCCAGTGGCTGTCGGTGAAGCCGGCGACGCAGAGCGGAACCACCGCCGCGCCGGGCTCCGCCTCGGCGACGAAGCTCTCGACCGCGTCCCAGAGCGGCGTCTGCAGCGGCGAGCGCGTGCCGCCGCGAGCTTCGATCCACTCGAGGTCGTAGTCCCCGTCCCCGAGCACGGAGCGCACCGTCTCCTCCGCTTCGGCCTGCGTCTGCTCGGGCAGCAGCCGGCAGTCCACGTCGATCACGCACGTCGACGGGATCACGTTGCGGCGCTCGGAGGCGGAGATGATCGTCGGCGACAGCGTCAGCGAGAGCAGCGGCTCGATCATCTCCGCGGCGTACGGGTCGAGCCCCCGGGCGAGCTCGAGCACCTGGGTCGCCTCAAGCTGGTCCCCCACGACTGCTTGGACGAGCGCCTCGGTCTCCACCCCCAGCCGCGGCTCGGGACGGTACGCCGCCAGGCGTTCGATCAGCGGCGCCGCCTTGGCGAGCGCGTTGTCAGCGATCCCGGGCATCGAGGCGTGACCCGCGCGGCCGTGCACCGTCAGGCGGAACGGCGAGCTCATCTTCTCCGCGGTCGAGCAGACGTAGAACGCGCGGCCGCCCAGCTCGACCCGCTCTCCGCCGCCTTCGTTGAGCGCGTAGTCGGCCCGCACGGCGTCCGGATGCTCGCGGCACAGCCAGGACAGCCCGTAGTCGTCGCCAACCTCCTCGTCGGCGGCCGCCACGAAGATCAGCTCGCCCGCGGGTTCGAAACCCTCCCGCGCCAGAGATGCGAGCGCGACGGCGCTCGCCGCCACCTCGCCCTTCATGTCGAGCGCGCCGCGGCCCCAGATCTCGCCGTCGCGGACCTCCGCCGACCAGGGGTCCACCTGCCATTCGGAGGCGTCCGCGACGACGGTGTCCGTGTGCGAGAGCAGAAGCAGGCTCGGCCCGTCGCCGCGCCCGGGCAGCCGCGCAACGAGGTTCGCGCGCTCGGGCACTTTCGCCAGAAGCTCGCTCTCGACCCCGCTCTCCGCGAGGTAGTCGCGCAGGAGCTCTGCCGCGAGCGTCTCGTTCCCCGGCGGGTTGACCGTGTCGAGCCGGATCAGCTCCCGGAGGAGCTCGGCCGTCTCGTCGCGCAGCGCGGCAGCGACCGCGGTTCAGTCCTCCTCGTTGGAGAGCTGCGTGAGCTTGTTGCGGGCCTGCCAGAGCTCGGGGTAGAAACGCTGCTTGATCAGCCCGCCGAGCAGCTCGACAGGCGTGCCCTGCGTGCCGACGACCTGGTCGCCGATCACCCGCGCCACGACCAGGTAGTGCCGCATGCGCCAGAGGGAGATCCGCTCGTCCCAGGCGATCAGAAGCTCTGCGAGCTGGTAAAGGTCCTCGTGCTCGCGGCCCTGTCGGTAGAGCTCGACGACTGAGAGCCCGCGCTCGCGCACGAGGGCGAAGAACGACTGCCCCAGCTGCGGCGTGATTCGGCGGATCTCGCGGAAACCCGGCGAGTCGAAGCCGCTGCCGTGACCCAGAACCTTGCGGATCGTCTGGTACTCCCACGGCGACATCTCCTCGAGCATGTCCAGCTGGCGGATCACGTAGTCGAGACAGAGGATGCTCCGCCGGAGGAGGCGCTCGGCGGCCGCAAGGTCGCTCTGCTCGATGAGGCGGGTCGCCTCCTCGGCCTCGCTCCAGGCGAGCTTCAGCCAGAGCTCCGACGCCTGATGGACCGTCTGGAAAAGGTGCTCGTCCCGGTGGGCCTGCTCATCCGGGGTCTTCTGCAAGGCCAGGAGCTCGTCGGTGCGGAGATATCGCTCGTAGTCGCTCTCGCCCTCGCCCGGGAGAACGGGCGCGCTGAAGTCCTCGGCCTCGTGACCCTCCACGGCCGGAGCATACTTCCCGGCGTGAGCGACCTCTTCGCCGACGCAGCGCAGGAGCGGATACGCGAGCAGGCGCCTCTGGCCCTGCGGCTTCGGCCGCGGGCGCTCGAGAACTTCGTCGGCCAGGAGCAGACCCTCGGCGAAGGATCCGCGCTCAGGGTCGCGATCGCCAATGACCGGGTCGGCTCGATGATCCTGTTCGGGCCACCGGGCAGCGGGAAGACGACCCTCGCCCGCATCGTGGCCGAGACCACCGGAGCCGCGTTCGAGGAGCTCTCGGCCGTGTCGGCCTCGGTCTCGGACGTGCGCGGAGCTCTCGCACGCGCCCGCGATCGACTCGGCGGCTCCGGGCAGCGCACGATTCTCTTCCTGGACGAGATTCACCGGTTCAACAAGGCCCAGCAGGACGCCCTGCTGCCGGGAGTCGAGGAGGGGCTCATCACCCTGATCGGGGCAACGACCGAGAACCCCTACTTCGAAGTCAACTCGGCGCTCCTCTCCCGGTGCCAGGTGTACGAGCTCGAGCCGCTCTCCGAGGAAGAGCTGGCAACGATCGTGCGACGGGGCGCGGAAGCGCTCGAGATCGAGGTCGGCGACGAGCTCGTCGAATTGGTCGCGCGCCGAGCGGGCGGCGATGCCCGCAATGCGCTCAACATCCTCGAGGTCTCGGCCCAGACCGCCGGCGACGACGCTCTCGGCGAGGAGCACGTCGAGGATGCCGCCCGCAAGCGGCCGCTCGTCTACGACAAGGGCGGCGACGCCCAGTACGACTTCGCGTCGGCCTTCATCAAGTCGATGCGAGGCTCGGATCCGGACGCGTCGGTCTACTACCTCGCGGCGATGCTCGAGGGCGGCGAGGATGCCCGCTTCATCGCGCGGCGGATGATCGTGCTGGCCTCGGAGGACATCGGCAACGCGGATCCCCGGGCGCTGCTCGTGGCGGTCGCAGCGGCCCAGGCGGTCGAGCACGTGGGCCTGCCGGAGGCGCGCCTGAACCTGGCCCAGGCCGCGATCTACCTGGCGCGCGCGCCGAAGTCGAACGCCTCCTACGTCGCGCTCCAGGAGGCGACGGCCGACGTGAAGGAGCACGGCCACGCGCGGCCGCCGGATGCCCTCCGGAGCGCCGGCTATCGGGGGGCGCGCCAGCTCGGGCGCGGAGCGGGTTACATTTACCCGCACGACGATCCGCGGGGGTTCGGGGCCGAGCACCTGCCGGACGAGCTACGGGGACGGACCTACTACCGACCTTCTGGGTCAGGCGAGGAGGAAGCAGACGATGGCGATTGAGCGGCATGCCCACGCGACGTGGGAGGGCGACCTCCTCAGTGGCTCGGGCCGGTTCGACACCGGGAGTGGCGCGATCAGCGGCCAGGAGGTGACGTTCGCATCGCGGTTCGAGGAGTCGGGCGGCAAGACCAGTCCGGAGGAGCTGATCGCGGCCGCGCACGCGACCTGCGTCTCGATGGCTCTGGCCAATGGACTCGCCCAGGAGGGGCATCCGCCGACGCGACTCGAGACCGACGCGGTCTGCTCGCTCGACCGGACCGACGAGGGGTTTCGCATCATCTCGATGCGACTCTCGATTCGCGGCGAGGTGGAGGGAGTCGACGAGGAGACGTTCCGTGCCGCCGCCGACGAGGCGAAGAAGGGCTGCCCGGTCTCGAACGCGCTGGGAGGCGTGGAGATCGAGCTCGTCGCGGCGCTCGCGGGCTAGCCACTCCCCTAGTTAAGGCGCGCCCAGCCTCCTCCCCGCTGCGAGCGTAACGAACGCGGGCGCACGCGTGTGTGACCGAAATGCGCCGGATGCGTGCCCTTCCGCGCGGCGCCCGAAGGCCGGGCCCTCAGTCCGAGCCGCGCTCGATTCTTCCGGCCGCGAACGGCCCGAATCTGCCGCTCAGCGCCCGGTATGCGTCGGCCGCCCGCTCGACGTCGTACTCGGTTCGCCGAAACTCGAGCTCTCCGGGTGCGGCGCTCACTGCCCAGGCCGCGCGGCGGTCGCCGTCGAGCGGCATCCCGACGCTGCCCGGATTCACCAGCCTCGTCCCGTTGGGCCCTGACCGCCGGAACTGCTGATGGCTGTGGCCAAACGCAACCACCCGGTCGCGCTCTCCCGCGAGCAGGCGGATCTCTTCGTCCTCCGCCTGGGGCTCCGGCGCGAAGCTCTCGACGTCCGAGAGCGGCGAGCCGTGCACGTAGAGCACACCGTCCAGCTCGGCCCGCTCCGGCAATGCATAGAGCCAGTCGATCTCCTCCTCGGGCAGGTTGCCGCGAAACACCGCGTAGTCCCGCATGACTTCGGGGCGATCGGCCGGCGGTTCGCGCAGCCAGCGCTCGCCGTTGCCGCGGATCCAGGTCGCATTCTCGAGCTCCCTCAGCCGGCTCAACGTCTCCAAGGGCCACGGGCTCGGAGTCCCGTAGTCGCCGCCGAGCAGCCACCGGTCCACGCCTTCGCCCTCGGCCTCCGCCAGCACGGCCTCGAGAGCCGGCAGGTTCCCATGGATGTCGTAGAGCAACCCGAGCACGGCCGGGTAGTCTCACCGAGGTGAAGATCGTCTGCCTCGTCAAGCAGGTGCCCCGGGGCGACGCGATTCGCTTCGACGAGGAGACGAAGTCGCTCGTGCGGGAGGGCGTCCCGCTCGAGTTGAGCCGCTTCGACGCCTACGCCGTCGCCCACGCGGCCCGTCTGCGTGACGAGCACGGCGGCGAGGTGATCGCGATGACGATGGGCCCACCGCCGGCCGAGGAAGCCCTCCGTGAAGCGCTGGCGCTGGGCGCCGACCGCTGCATCCACCTCTCCGACCGGCTCTTCGCTCTCGCAGACGCGCTCGGGACATCCCGGGCGCTCGCGTTGGCGATTGGAAAGGAAGGCGCGGACCTCGTCCTCTGCGGCCGCAAGTCGCTCGACTCGGAAACGTGGCAGGTGCCCGCCGAGGTCGCAGCCTTCCTCGACCTGCCGCAGGTGACGAGCGTCCTCTCGTTGGAGGCGAGCGATGGAACACTGCGAGCACGGCGGCTCGGCGACGAGGGCGAGGAGGTGTACGAGCTGAGCCTGCCGGCCCTCTGCTCGGTCGCGCTGCCGCCGCAGGGTGCGCAGATCGACGTCGACCCGGTCGAGAGCGGTGACGGCCGGATCGCCGTCTGGACCGCCGCGGATCTCGCGGCCGACGCGCGGCCGAACGACAAGCGCTTCGGCCAGTCCGGGTCGCCGACGCGCGTCCTCGCCGTCCGCGACGTTACGCCTGAGCGAGCCAGAGAGAGCTTCTCGGACCCGGTCCAGGCGGCGGAGCGAGTTCGAGCGCTGCTCGCCGAGCGTCCGCGACCTGCCTCCGTCTGGGATAAACCCGAGCGTCTAGGGGAGAAGCCGGGCCACGCGTACGACTGCTGGTCGGTGGTCGAGCTCCTCGACGGCCGGCCCGCGCGGGTCTCGCTCGAGCTCCTGGCCAAGGGCCGCGAGCTCGCAGGCAAGCTCGGCGGGGCCAACGTCGCTCTCGTGCTGGGGCACGACCTGGACACGGCCGCCCGCGAGGCGGCACGGCACGGCGCAGAGGTGGTCGCGACCGTCGACGACCCGCGCCTCGCTCAGTACGAGCCCTCGGTCTGGGCCGACGCGCTCCGGAGGGTGCTCGAGCTCGAACAACCCCACGCCCTCCTGATCCCGGCGACGAGCCGGGGTCGCGACTACGGCCCCCGCGCCGCGGGCGCGCTCGAGCTCGGGATGACCGGAGACTGCGTCGACCTCGGGATCGACCGCGCCGGCCGACTGATCCAGTTCAAGCCCGCGTACGGGGGCAACATCGTGTCGGTGATCATGGGAGCGACGACGCCCCAGCTCGCGACCGTGAGGCCGAGGATGTTCGAGCCGCTCGAGCCCCGCGACTCGAACGTCGAGTACCGGGCGCTCGCGCTCGGCGACCTGCCAGAACCCGGCTCGCGGTTGATCGAGCGCGGCGCCTCGGAGCGGGGGTTCGACCTTGACGAGGCCGATGTAGTGCTGGCCGCAGGAGCGAGCGTCGGAACCGCAGGCCTCGACGACCTGCGACAGCTGGCGGGCGGCCTCGGCGCTGCGCTCGGCGGTGACCGGGCCGCGCGTGAGGCCGGGCTCGTGTCGCCGGGCCGCCAACTCGGCCTGCTCGGCCGGGCAGTCGCCCCGCGCCTCTACATCGGAGTCGAGACGGAGGCCGGCTACGAGCATGCGGCCGCGTCGGTCAAGGCCGACGTGCTCGTCGCTGTGAGAGCCGAGGCGGACGACGACGCCGCGGACGTCTTCCTGACCGGCGACTGGCACGAGACGCTGGCGCCGTTCGTCGCGACGCTCTCTGCCGCACCCTGATGCGGCTGCACCTCCACGAGTGGGGAGACCGTGACGCTCCCCCCGTCGTCTGCCTGCACGGAGTCTCAACGCACGGACGCCGTTTCCGCCGCCTGGCCGAGGATCACCTTGCCCGTCGTTTCCGCGTGCTCGCGCCCGACCTCCGCGGGCACGGGTACTCCGACTGGGAGCCGCCGTGGAGCATCGCGACTCACGTCGACGACGTGCTCGAGACGCTTGTCGAGGCGGACGTGGAGCGGGCAGCGTGGATCGGGCACAGCTTCGGCGGACGCCTGGTTCTCGAGCTTTGCGCGGTCGCGCCGGAGCTCGTGGAGCGAGCCGCGCTCCTCGATCCGGCCATCCACCTCCTTCCCCACGTGGGCCGCGACTTCGCCGAGGAGACGGCAAAGGACCAGCGCTTCGACACCGCGGAGGATGCGATCGAGGCGAAGCTCCTGACCGCAACCCGGACCCCCCGGGAGTTCGTCGAGGAGGAGGCGCTCGAGCACCTGGAGCGGTTTCCGGACGGACTTCGCTGGCGCTACTCGCGCGCGGCGGTCGTCACGGCCTACAGCGAGCTCTGCACCGAGCCGCCGCCGCCGACCGTCCTGCCCACGCCGTCGCTGCTCGTGCACGCGTCCGAGTTCGGGCTTGTCCGCGAGGACCAGCTCGCAGAGTACGTCGAGCGGCTCGGCGATCGGCTCGAGGTCGTCGAGGTGCCGGGCGGTCACGTCGTCTACTGGGACGCCTACGAGGAGACCGCCGACGCCGTCGACAAGTTCCTGAACCGCGACAGAGCCGTCTCACACGCGTAACGGTTTCGCGGCTACGCTCGTCAGCGGGGGAAGGACCACACGGGGGTCCCCCGGGGGCTCATACATCGGGCGCGGAGAAATGTCACAAAATGCGCGCGCCCAGGGCGCTCGCGACCAGCTCGACCGCCAGCTTCGCGGTCTCGCTCTCGCGGTCGAGGATCGGGTTCACCTCGACCACCTCGAGCGAGCCGGCCAGGCCCGACTCGGCCACGAGCTCCATCGCGAGGTGCGCCTCGCGGTACGAGAGCCCTCCCCGGACCGGCGTGCCGACGCCCGGCGCCACGTCGGGATCGAGCACGTCCATGTCGAGGCTCACATGCACGAACCCGTCGCCCGCAACGTGCTCGAGTGCCTCTCGCATGACAGGCTCGACCCCGAGCCGGTCCAGGTCGCTCATCGTGTAGACCCGGGCGTCGAGCGTGGCGAGCAGCTCGCGCTCGGCCTCGTCGAGCGAACGCACGCCGACCAGCGCCACCCGCGCCGGATCGATCGCGGGAAGCCGGAAGGCGTCGCTCTCGAACTCCGGGCCGGCTTTCCCGAGAGCGGCGGCCAGCGGCATTCCGTGGACGTTGCCGCTGGGCGTGGTCTCGGGGCGGTTGAGGTCGCCGTGCGCGTCCAGCCAGAGCACCCCGCCGGGGCCCTTCACGCGGGCGAGCCCTCCCAGGGTGCCCAGCGCGACCGAGTGGTCGCCTCCGAGGACCAGCGGCAGGAAGCCCTCGTCCGTCGCGCGCACGACGAGGTCGGCGATCCGCTCGCACGTCTCCTTGATCTGCAGCAGGAAGCGCGCGCGCTCGTCGCCGACCGCGCTCGCCTCCGCCACCGCCGCGGTGACGTTGCCCCAGTCCTCACAACACCGTCCGAGCTGCTCGATCCGCGCCTTCAGCCCCGCGTAGCGGATCGCCGAGGGACCCATGTCGACGCCCCGCCGCCCCGCGCCGAGATCCAGTGCGGCCCCGATGATCGCAACCGCCCGCCGTTCCGCCTGCCCGCCCACCCGCGCAAGGCTAAACGGGCTGGGTTGGCGCCGAGGGCCTACAGAGGACCTCGCCTCGCCGACGTCGAGTCCACGAGCACTCGACCGCCGATGCCGGCTTTCCAGCGTCGGCTCGTCGCTAGAAGGTCAGTCGACGAGGATGGCGAGGGCCGGAATCGAACCGGCGACACCACGGTTTTCAGCCGTGTGCTCTACCAACTGAGCTACCTCGCCGCGGCCGCCTAGTGTAGCCGCGTCGGCAGCGAAAGAAGGACGTCCGGGCCGGTGCTACCGCGCCGCGAACGTCCTTGTGCGAGAGAGGCTAGACCGGCTCGCCCTTGCGGGCAAGGAGCGCCGTGCCGAGGCCCGCCTGAAAGTCCGCAAATTCCCCGAAACCGCGCTCCCCGAGCTCCCGCCGCAACCGCTCCGGAGGCACCCAGATCGGCGTCTCCGGGCCGGCGGAGAAGGAGAGGACGATCCAGGCACCGGGCGCGCTGACCCGGGCAAGCTCGTCGAAGAACGGGATCATGTTGGCGAGCGAGACGAGCTCGAACGAGCCGTCCTCGAACGGGAGGCGTGCGGCGTCGGCGGGCTGGAAGCGCACGCGGGACGCGAGCTCCGGCGGCGTGTTCTCCTCGGCCTGGGCGAGCATCTCCTCGGCGAGATCGACGCCGACGACATCGGCCTCCGGGAAACGCGACGCGATCACGAAAGCGGCCGCGCCCGTCCCCGTTCCCAGATCGAGCACGTGCCTGGGAGCCTCGGGCAACGAGTCGAGAGCGCGCTCGAGCGGGGCAAGAGAGTCCGGCCGCCGCATGCCATCCCATAGGGGCGCCATCCGGCCGAACTGGGCACGAAGGGGACGCCGGAACAGGCCCCAGAGCCGGGGCCGCGCGACCACGGCGTTCGTCACGACGCGGGCGAAGCGCCGACCAACGGTGCGCTCGAGGTTGCCGAGCTTCACGGCGACCTCAGATGGATCCGCACCTCCTGCCCCGCAGCGACGCCGAACAGCTCTGCCGCGTTGCCGCCGCGGATCGCGACCGCCACGTTCCGGTAGGCGTCCTCGTAGAGGATGATGTCGCCCGGCGCGGCGTCCGCGAATGTGCGCGCAGCCACTGCGTAGTAACGCTCGAACGCAAGCTCCAGCTCGACCGTGACGCCCGGAAGCACGTCCGCTTCCTCAAGCTGCTTCCGGGTCAGGTTGAGCCGCACGTTGCCGAACTGGTCGACGTAGAGCGCGGTCGCGTTGATGCGGTTGTGACCGATCTCCGGCTCCGGCATCTCCAGCTGGACAAGAGCCTGCGGGTCGACCGGGGGGCCCAGCTCTTCGAGAGCGACACCACAGGCCAGGTGCGCCGCGGCAGGGGCGAAGAGGTCGCGCCCGTGGAAGGTGCGAGAGACCGTGTCGAGCGCGTACTCCGGGTTCGCGAGCTCGTGCGCGATCTCGACCCCGCCGAGGCTGTCGGCCGCGGGCAGGATCAGCCCGTTGTCGGGGCCGACGAGGAGGCGCCCCTCTCCTGTCCGGAGCGCGAGCGCCCGGCGGTGGCCGCCGACGCCGGGATCGACGACCGCCAGGTGGACGCCCTCCGGCATGTACGGGAGCGTGTCGCGCAACACGAGCGCGCCCTGGAGAACGTGCTGCGGCGGGATCCCGTGCGTGATGTCGATGACGTGCGCTTCGGGAGCGATCCGCTTCATCACGCCGTGGCACGTGCCGACGAAATCGTCCTGAAGCCCGAAGTCGGACAGGAACGTGATGAACACAGGGAGAGCCTAGAAGACGGCCGCACCGGCAGAGCCGGCACCGCCTCTCTGGTCGGCGTCGCAAGCGAGCGCCTCAGGAGATGCCGGAATCGGGCACACGTGCTGCGCCCGCGACGGCGTCCACGAGGCCGTCGAGGTCGTGCCGCTCGGCCTCGGCGACCACTCGGATTCCGTGAGCACTCGCCTCGCGGGTCGTCTCCGGGCCGATCGAGACCGCGGGAAGGTCCAGCTCGAGAGCCGCGAGCGCCCGAGCCGCCGACGCGGAGGCGAGGACGACGAGGTCACCGTCGGGCGGAGCGGCCGGGTGGAGCTCGCGCGTCCGGTACAACGCGACGGTGTCAGCCCCGAGCGCCTCGGCGAGGTACGGACGCGCGTCCGCGGCGCCCGCGAAGAGAACCCGGCCGGGCCTCGGCAGGAGCTCGGCGACAAGCCCCTCCTGAGTCGACACCCGGGACACGAGCGCCGGCTCGATCCCGTGCTCTCGAAGCGTCGCGGCCGTTCCCGGGCCGATCGCCGCCACGCGGGGGAGGTCGCCGCGGCGGCGGCCTGCGAGCTCGCTGGCTCCGCGTGGGCTCGTGACGACGAGCCAGTCGTAGCCGGAGACGTCGATCTCGTCGGGACCGGTCGGCTCGAGCTCGAGCAGCGGGCAGAGCACGACGTCGAGCCCGAGCGCCTCGAGCCGCTCGGCGAGCGGCGCGGCCTGCTCGCGCGGCCGCGTGACGATCACGCGCAGGCGCCGATCGGCGGGACCCATCCCTAACCCCCACCCACCCGGGGACTACTCACGGTAGCGGTCAAGAGCACACGCGTTTGCGCCAAATTCGTGCCGATTGTGTGACGCCGCGGTCACGAGCCGACAAGGGGGACGAGCTCCTCTGCGAGCGCGGCTGGATCGACGCCGCTCCGCCGTTCGACCCAGCTGCCGTCCTCGGCCGCCACAAGCGCGGTCAGCGTCTCCCCGTCGTGATGGGCCGCCACCGGGGCCAGGCAGCCGCCTCCGAGCGCGAAGACGCACGCGCGCTCGGCCTCGACCCGCCGGCGTGTCTCCTCATCGTCCACCCCGGCCACCACCGCCTCCTCGCCGCCGCGCACCTGCAGCGCGAGCGCGCCCTGGCCGGCCTCGGGAAGCATCTCCTCGGCCGAAAGCCGTCGCCCGATCTCCGCGCCCAGCCCGAGCCGATCCAGCCCGCAAGCCGCGAGCACGACCGCGTCCAGCCCCCGCTCTCCGCGCTTGCGCAGCCGCGTCTCGACGTTCCCGCGCAGCGGCTCGACCGAGAGCTTCGGCTCCAGCGCCAGCAGCTGCGCCTGCCGCCGCACCGACGCGGTCCCCACGCGCATCCCCGGCCGGAGCTCCGAGGCCCCGCACAGAGCGTCGCGCGCGTCCTCCCGGGCCAGGTACGCGCCGACGACCAGCCCGTCCGTGTCCGACGAGGTCATGTCCTTCGCCGAGTGGACTGCCACGTCGATCCGTCGCTCGAGCAGCGCCTCCTCGATCTCCTTGACGAACACCCCGCGGGCCCCGATCTCGCCGAACGGCTTCGAGCGGTCGCGGTCACCGGCCGTCGTGATCGGGACCAGCGCGATCTCGACCCCCGGCCGCCGCAACCGGGAAGCGGCCAGCTCCGCCTGAACCAGCGCGAGGCGCGAGCCGCGGGAGCCGACCCGCAGCAGCACTAGTGCCGCGTCCAGTAATGCCGC
Source organism: uncultured Actinomycetes bacterium (assembly GCA_963716865.1). Classification (GTDB taxonomy): domain Bacteria; phylum Actinomycetota; class Thermoleophilia; order Gaiellales; family Gaiellaceae; genus AC-32. Next base: position 645,515 of record CAVQUF010000003.1, on the reverse strand, counting down.
CGAGTTTCTGGGTCGCGAGCACCAAGCCAGAGGCCGCACTTGTCCGCAGCAAGGCTGGGCTGCCTTGCTAAGGGCAAGGGTGGGCTCTGGCGCCGTGTGATCGCGGGCCAGAAGCCGGCATGTATTGCTGGATGAGGCACTAAACGCCGACTTCGTCGCGCTCGGGCTCGGGCTCCCGCTCGTTCCGCCGTCGCGCCAGCTCGGTCAGCTCACCGGCGTCCCGCTCCAACCGCGCTAGCTTCGCCGCGATGATCGCGACCCACACCAGCACCGCAACGAACACGACGAGGTACGCCGCGGCCACGTACTTCTCAGACGCGCTCATCGATCTACCTTCTGACGGAGAAGGTGTCGACCGGTCAGCTTAGACGGCCGAACGGGCAGAGCCCGCCCGGCCTGAAAGAGACGACGCAAGCGTCGTCTCATGCCAAAATCTCCCGCAGCTCGCGCAGGCTCTCGTCCAGCCGCTTCCCCGCCAGCTCGACGCGGTACATCGTCCCGGCCAGCGCCAGCAGGGCGGCCCACGAGACGCAGAAGGCGAGGAACATCGAGCCGGACATCTGCGGCCCATGACGCGTGAACACGGTCGGGTGGATGTAGTCGTTCGCGAGCCGGATCGAGAGCCAGCTGACCGGGATCAGCACGACGCCGAACAGCGCGTAGACCGCGCACATGTTCGCCCGGGCCGGCCCCGGCTCGACCGAGTAGCGCAGCATGAAGTACGCCGCGTAGAACAGGAACAGGATCAGGAACGTGACCAGCTGGTTCGAGCTCCACGTCCACCAGATCCCCCAGGAGACCCGCGCCCAGATCGAGCCCGTCACGAGCGTCAGAGCGCCGAAGATCACGCCCTGGTGGATCGCCGCGTAGCTCTCGAGATCGGCTCCCGGAGGCCGCTTCCAGAGGTGCAGGAACGCCTTCGCCGCACCCCAGGCGAAGCAGGCGTACGCGGTCAGGGCGATCGGGACGTGGATGTAGAAGATCTTCTGCGAGAGCCCCTGATCCGCGTCCAGCGGCGCGTAGAAGAAGATGAGCGCGAGCGCCGTCGCCATCAGCACGACGGCGGCGGCGGCAAGCGCCGGAAGCTGGATGTGGCGCAGGCGAGCGAGCACGAAACCGCCTGCATGATGGCAGAACGGCCCGGGCGCGCAGGCCGCTAGACTCGGCGCCGTGGCTGACCTCGGTCGCGCCGCAGTCATCGTCGCGTTCGGCCTCGCCCTCTACGCGGCGCTGGCCGGCGGGCTCGCCGCCTACCAGGGCCGGCGGCGCCTGCACGAGTCGGCCCGGAACGCGCTCGTCGGCGTCTTCGCTGCGACCGCCGTCGCGGCATTCGTCCTGCTGAACGCGTTCAGGACGCGCGACCTCTCGTTCACCTACGTCGCCGAGCACTCGAGCCGCAAGCTGCCGTTCCCGTACTCCCTCACCGCCTTCTGGGGCGGCCAGGAGGGCTCGCTCCTCCTGTGGCTGTTCGTCCTGACCGCCCTCGGGTCGGCCGCGGTGCTGCTCAACCGGGCGCTGATCCGGCAGCTGCAGCCCTGGACCGTGCCCGTGCTCGGCGCGATCGCCGGCTTCTTCGCGTTCGTGCTCGCCTTCGTCGCCAGCCCGTTCGCGCGCCAGGTCGCCCCCGCGGACGGCTCGGGGCTCACGCCGAGCCTCCAGAACCCGTACATGATGATCCACCCGCCCCTGCTCTATCTCGGCTATGTCGGGATGACGATCCCGTTCGCCTTCGCGGCGGGCGCGCTCCTCTCGGGCCGCGCGGACGAGCGCTGGATCGTCGTTACCCGCCGCTGGACGCTGCTCGCCTGGACCGCGCTCGGGATCGGGATCCTGCTCGGCGCCAAATGGGCCTACGAAGAGGTCGGCTGGGGCGGCTACTACGCGTGGGACCCGGTCGAGAACGCGGCGCTGATGCCGTGGCTCGCCTCGACCGCCTTCCTCCACTCGGTGATGGTCCAGGAGAAGAAGAACATGCTCCGGGTCTGGAACGTCGTGCTCGTCTCGCTCGCGTTCTGCCTCTCGATCTTCGGGACGTTCCTGACGCGCAGCGGCGTGCTCAGCTCGATCCACAGCTTCGCCCAGTCGTCGATCGGACCCTGGTTCCTCGGCTTCATCGTCGCGGCCGCGCTCTTCTCGACAGCTCTCATCTTCTGGCGGCTCCCGCTCCTGCGGACGCGCACGCGGCTCGAGTCGCTCGTCTCGCGCGAGGCCGCCTTCCTCTACAACAACCTCCTGCTCGTCGCGCTGACGCTGACCGTGCTCTGGGGAGTCGTGTTCCCGCTCCTCTCGGAGGCCGTGCGCGGCGAGCCGATCACCGTCGGCCAGCCGTACTTCGACTTCTTCCTGCGCGTCTTCGGGCTGCCGCTCCTGCTGCTGATGGGGATCGGGCCGCTCGTCGCCTGGCGCCGAAGCTCCCTGCGCGCGCTCGGAGCGAGTCTCCTCTGGCCGGCCGTGGCCGCGCTCGTGGCAGGCGCGGTGCTGGTGGCGCTCGGCGCCGGCTCGAACCTGGGCGGCCTCGTCGCCTACACGTTCTCGGTCTTCGTGCTCGCCGCGATCGTGCTCGAGTTCGCGCGCGGGACGAGAGCGCGCAAGGCACTCGGCGAGCGGACCTGGCTCGGCGCCTTCTCGTCGCTCGTCGGGCGCAACCGGCGGCGCTACGGCGGCTACGTCGTGCACGCGGCGATCGTGATGCTCGCGATCGGCATCGCCGGCGGCGCCTACGGCGCGACCAGGGCCCAGCACCTCCGGCCGGGAGACTCGATGACGATCCGCGGCTACCGGCTCCACTACCTCGGCTCGCAGGTCAAGCGCGGGCCGAACGACCTCGAGGAGCGGGCGCGGCTCGTCGTCTCACGCGGAGGCGACCGCGTCGGCACGCTCATGGCCGGGAAGAACAGCTACCCCGCTGAGCAGCAGGTCTCGAACGAGGTCGCGATCCACACCGACTGGCTGCGCGCGCAGGACCTGTTCGTGATCGGCGACCAGTTCAACAAGGACGGCTCGGTCGTGCTCAAGGTGCTCGTCAACCCGCTCGTCCCGCTCGTCTGGCTCGCGGGCCTCGTCTTTCTGCTCGGCGCGCTGATCGCGATGTGGCCGGACGCGCGGGAGCAGCGGCGCCTGGCGCGGCGCGCCGAACCGGTGGCGGTCACGACGTGACCAGGCTCCCGCACACGGACGGCGGCACGTTCATCACGGACGGCGGCATGGAGACGACGCTGATCTTCCACGGCGGGCTCGAGCTCCCCGAGTTCGCGTCCTTCGTGCTGCTCGACGACCCGGCCGGGACCGAGGCGCTCCTGCGCTACTACGAGCCGTACCTCGAGATCGCGCGGGAGCGCGCCGTCGCGATCCTGCTCGACGCTCCGACCTGGCGCGCGAACAGGGACTGGGGCGAGCGGCTCGGCTACTCGCCGGAGGCGCTCGCGGACGTGAACCGCCGCGCGGTCGCGCTCCTCGAAACCCTGCGCTCGTCGAGCGGCGGCGATCCGGAGATCGTGATCAGCGGCTGCATCGGCCCGCGCGGCGACGCGTACCGTGTGGACGACGCGATGACCGCAGACGAGGCCGAGCGCTACCACTCGGCTCAGGCCGAGACGTTCGCGGACACCTCGGCCGACCTGATCAGCGCCCTGACGATCGCCTACGCGGACGAGGCGGTCGGGATCGTGCGGGCCGCCGGCAAGACCGGCCTCCCGGTCGTGCTCTCGTTCACCGTCGAGACGGACGGGCGCCTGCCGAGCGGGCAGTCCCTCGGCGAGGCAATCGAGCAGGTGGACGCGGAGACCGACCGGGCGCCCGCCTACTTCATGGTCAACTGCGCCCACCCGACGCACCTCGCCCCCGCGCTCGAGCCCGCGCCCTGGGTCGACCGTGTCCGGGGCCTCCGCGCGAACGCCTCCACGAAGAGCCACGCCGAGCTCGACGAGGCGGAGGAGCTGGACGAAGGCGATCCCGCCGAGCTGGCCGCCGGCTACCGCGAGCTGCGGACGAGATTGCCGAACCTGAACGTGGTCGGCGGCTGCTGCGGCACCGACCACCGCCACGTCGACGCGATCAGCGCCGTCTTCACTCGGTGACCACGTACTCGAACGACGCCCAGGCAAGCAGCGCAAAGATCGCGTCGTAGAGCGCCAGGAACGCGAGGTAGCGCCCCGGAGAGTCGGCGACGCTCGCCCCGACGCCGCCGATCACGATCGGCAGGGCAAGCGGCAGGAACAGCAGCGGCAGCAGCAGCTCGCGCGCCCGGCCGGCGGCCGCCATCGCCGAGAGCAGGACCCCGACCGCGCAGATCCCGAGGTCGGCGAGGCCGACCCCGGCGACGGTCGCCCAGCCGACCGGCGTGAAGAAGAGCGCGAAGGCGACAAGCGCGACGATCTCGGCGAGCGCCAGGAAGGCGAGCGTCGCGATCGCCTTCGCGAGCCAGATCGCGCTCCGGTCGCAGGGCGCCAGCACGAGCCCGTCGAGGAGCCCCTGCTCCCGCTCGGCAGCGAACGCCCGCCCGAGCCCGAGCAGCGCGGTGAAGATGATCGCAACCCAGAGCAGCCCGAACTCCGCCAGCCGCGACGACCCGGACGGCAGCGCGAAGTGGAAGACGGCCAGCACCGAGAGAACGAACAGCAGCATCGCCGGCAGCGTGTCCCGGGCCCGCAGCTCGAGGCGCAGGTCCTTCCGCGCCAGCACCGCGGTGTCTCCGAAGTACCTAAACGGCCGCGCCGGCAAAGCCGACACGGCCTCTCCTGACCGGCATCGCAAGCGATGCCTCAGCATGCGAGAGCGAGCCGCCCGCTCGCGAGCGACGCGATCCGCTCGGGGTCGTGGGTGGCGACGAGCAGCGTGCGGCGCTCGCGCATCCCGGCCAGCTCGCGGTCGAGGATCGCGGCCCCGTCGTCGTCGAGCCCGGCGAACGGCTCGTCGAGGATCAGCAGCTCGGGCCGGTGCAGGAGCGACCGGCAGAGCGCGAGCCGCTGGATCTGTCCTCGCGAGAGCGTCGAGGCCCGCTCGCGCCGCGACTCCCACAGCCCGAAGCGCTCGAGCAGCATCCCGATCCGCTCCCGCCGCTCGGGCACGCGATAGAGGCAGCCGTACAGGTCGAGGTTCTCGAGCACGGTCAGCTCGCGGTAGACGAGCGGCTCGTGCCCGAGGAATCCGATCCCGCCGCGGTCGGGCTCGACGTCCAGGGTCCCGCCACTCGGGATCGCGAGCCCGGCGCAGAGCCGGAGCAGGGTCGTCTTGCCCGCACCGTTGGGCCCGGTCACCACGAGGAAGCCGCCACGCGGGAGCTCGAAATCGAGCCCGCGCAGGACCCGCTTGAACCCGTAGCGCTTCTCGAGGCCGGCGGCCTGGATCACACGAGCACGTCCGCGAGCACGAACCCGAGGAACGCGAGCGAGATGACGCCGTTCATCGTGAAGAAGGCGGTGTCGAGCCGGCGCAGGTTGCCCGGGCTGACAAGCGAGTGCTCGTAGGCGAGCAGGCCCGCGACCACGGTAACGCCGAGCCAGTAGAAGGCGTTCACGTCGAGGCCGAGGCCGGCCACGACGAGCAGCGCGACCGTGCCGAGGTGGAACGCCCGTGCACCCCAGAACGCGCCGCGCTCGCCGAAGCGCGTCGCCACGGACTTCAACTCCTGGGCGCGGTCGACCTCGAGGTCGAGCAGCGAGTAGAAGAGGTCGAAACCGGCCACCCAGAGCGCGACCGCCCCGCCGAGCGCCCAGGCCTCCCAAGTGATCGACCCGGTGATCGCGGCCCAGGCGCCGACCGGCGCGAGCCCGTCCACCGCGCCGAGCCAGAGGTGGCAGAGCCAGGTCCAGCGCTTCAGGTACGGGTAGATCACGAACGCGGCGACCGGGATCGGCCAGAGCTTCTGGACGAGCGGGCTGAGCTGGTACACCGCCACCAGGAAGACGCCGAGCGAGGCGAGGCAGAAGACGACGACCTGCACGGTCGAGAGGAGCCCGGCCGGGAGCTCGCGGCCGGCCGTGCGCGGGTTGCGCGCGTCGAGGCGCGCGTCGATCAGCCGGTTGAGGCCCATCGCTAGGGAGCGGGCGCCGACCATCGCGACCGTGATCCAGAGCAGGTCGTGCCCGCTCGGGACGCCGTTCACCGCCAGCAGCGCGCCGACGTAGGCGAAGGGCAGCGCGAAGATCGTGTGCTCGAACTTGACGAGCGCGAAGAACCGCGATGGGTAGACGAGGACGCTCATGTCTGCCGGTGGGCCGTCGGCTCGCCGGCGAGCAAGGCGAGCGCATGTGCCAGCGCGGGCCGCAGGACCTCGAAGCCGTCGCGGCAGCCGCCCGGCGAGCCGGGGAGGTTCACGATGAGGGTGCGCCCCCGCACTCCCGCGACTCCGCGCGACAGGAGCGCGTGTGGCGTCCTGGCGATCGAGTCGGCCCGGATCGCCTCCGCGATTCCCGGCGCCTGCCGCTCGAGCACCTCCAGCGTCGCCTCGGGCGTGACGTCGCGCGGGCCGAGGCCGGTACCGCCCGTCGTCAGCACGAGCGCCGTCTCCTCGGCCAGCTCGGCGATCGCCTCCGCGACCGCGTCGCGCTCGTCGGGCACGACCCGGCGCTCGACCTCGTAGCCTTCCGCTGCCAACAGCTCGGCGAGCAGGTCGCCGCTCGTGTCCTCGCGCGTGCCCTCCGAGACGCCGTCGGAGACGGTGACGACGGCGGCCCTCACTCCTTCACCTTCTCGAGCAGCCGGATCTCGCCGATCTCCATCCCCGGGTCGACGCCCTTCGCCATGTCGTAGACCGTCAGCGCGGCGACCGAGGCTGCGACGAGCGCCTCCATCTCGACGCCGGTCTGGGCGGTCGTCTCGGCCGAGGAGACGATCTCGACCGCATCCGCGCCCACCTCGAGCTCGACCGCGACGTGCGTCAGCGGGAGCGGGTGGCAGAGCGGGATCAGCTCGCTCGTGCGCTTCGCGGCCATGATCCCGGCGAGCCTGGCCGCCGCCAGCGCATCGCCCTTCGGCAGCGCAGATAGCTGCGCGGCCGTCTCCGGCGCCATCCGGACGGAGGCGCGAGCGCGAGCGCGGCGCCGCGAGACCGGCTTGCCGCCCACGTCGACCATCCGCACGGCGCCGCTCTCGTCCACGTGCGACAGCTCCTTCATCGGCCCGAAAGGTAGCGCCGGCCGAGCGCGAGCAGCCCGCGTCGGTGGCGCCACGCCGCCTGCACCTTCCGCCCCAGCCCTTCGCGGTAGAGGACGCCCGCGAGCCCGCGGAAGCCGTACAGCTGGCCTTCGTCGTACGGGTACCACCACGCCACGGGCCTCCGCCCTGCGTCGAGGTCGGCGAACTTGACCCGCGAGAGCTCGTAGAGACCGTGCTTCGAGTGGGTGCGCCCGAAGCCCGATTCCTTCGTCCCGCCCCACGACGCCTGGCCGGCGCCGTACGAGTACGAGACGTCGTTCGTCCAGACCGAGCCCGCCTCGAGCCGCCGGGCAACCCGCTCCGCGCGCTCGAGGTCCCGCGTCCAGACGCTCGCTCCCAGCCCGAAGCTCGACCCGTTCGCGAGCCGCAGGGCCTCGGCCTCGTCGCCGAACGGCGCCACGGTGACCACCGGCCCGAAGATCTCCTCCCGCTGGATCCGCGCCTCGCGCTCGACGCCGGTCAGGATCGTCGGCTCGTAGAACCAGCCGGGCAGGTCCACTTCGGGCCGCCCGCCGCCGAGCCGCAGCTCACCTCCGCGGCCGACCGCGTCCTCGACCAGCTCCTCGACGTGCGCGCGCCGCTCCTCGGCGATCAGCGGGCCCAGATCGGTTTCGAGCTCCTCGCCCCGCCCGATCCGAAGGGCGCGGGCCCGCCGCGCGAGCTCTTCCACGAACGCCTCGTACAGGGGCCGCGCCACGTAGACCCGCTCCACGCCCGAGCAGACCTGGCCGCAGTTGGAGAAGCTGCCCCACAGGGCGCCGGCGACCGCACGGTCGAGGTCGGCGTCCTCGAACACGAGCATCGGGTCCTTGCCGCCGAGCTCGAGCGTCACGGGGCGCAGCCGCTCGCCCGCGAGCGAGGCGACGCGGCGTCCCGTCTCACCCGAGCCCGTGAAGACGACCTTCGCCGTCCCCGGCGCGCGGACCAGTGCCTCGCCCACCTCGGCCCCGCCCTGCACGACCTGGACGAGCCGCTTCGGCGCGCCCGCCTCGCGGAAGACCCGCTGAACCCAGGCGCCCGACAGCGGCGTCATCTCGGACGGCTTGACCACGACCGCGTTCCCGGCCGCGACCGCGAAGGCCGCCTGGCCGAACGCGATCCCGAACGGGAAGTTCCAGGGCGAGATGACGGCGATCACCCCGAGCGGCTCGTAGAGCAGGCTGCCCCGCTTGTGCCGCAGGTGCGGCTGGCGGAAGCGCACCGGCTCGGGCTGGAGCACCCGGCCCGCGTTCGACGCAGCCCAGACGAGATTGTCGAGCGCGACGAACAGCTCGGCCGTGTACGACTCGACGAGCGGCTTGCCGGTCTCGGCCGTCACGGTCGCCGCGACCTCGTCGGCAACGTCGAGGAGCGCCGCCGCGACGCGGCCTAGCAGCGCCCGCCGTTCGGCGAACGGCGCGCCGGCCCAGCGCTCGGCCGCGAGACGGGCGTCCACCACGGCCTCCGCGACCTCCTCCGGCGCAGAGGCCTGCACCGTCCCGACCGGCTCGAGCGTCGCCGGGTTGACGGAGCGGAGCTCGCCTGCCTGCGTCGAGCGCGCCATTGCGCGCAAAGCCTAGACCCGCAGCGCGGCGCAGCGGTCGAGGTCGGCCAGCAGGCCGTCCACCCAGGCGGCCACGTCGTGCTCGCGCACGAAGGCGCGGATCGCCTCGAGCCGCTCGCGCCGCTCCACGGCGGGCATGGTCAGGGCCAGCGCGAGCGCGTCCGCCTGCCCCGCGACGTCGAACGGGTTCACACTCACCGCCCACTCGCCCAGCTCCTCGTACGCGCCCGCGTTCTCGGAGAGGACGACCACGCCGTCACGCTCGTTCACGAGCGGCGCCTCCTTCGCGACGAGGTTCATGCCGTCGAAGATCGAGTTCACGAACAGGACGTCGAACTGCTTGTAGGCCGCGACCGCGGCCGGCAGGTTGTCCTCGATCACGACCTCGATCGGATCCCAGCCCTCCTCCGGGAAGCGGTCGTTCACGCGCCGCGCCTCGCGCTGGATCGCGCCGAGGTACTCGGAGTACTCCGGGATGTCCTGGCGCGAGGGGTCGAGCAGGGCGAGCATCCCGACCCGGCCGACGCGCTCCGGGTTCGCCTCGAGGTAGAGCTCGAAGGCGCGGAAGCCGCGAACGATGTTCTTCGACGGATCGGTGCGATCGACGCGCAGGATCAGCTGCTCGGGCCTTCGGGCGACGAGCTCCTGCTCGGCGACGCGCACCTCCTCGCTCCCGGCGAGCTGCTCGAACTCCAGCGGGTCGACCGAGATCGGATGAACGCTGACCAACGACCGCCGGCCGCGATACCGCGCCAGGCCTTCCTCGAAGTCGCACTTGGCCCCGGCCAGGTCGGCGGCTGCGCGGAGGAAGTTCAGCTGCCAGCGGTGCGAGTGGAACCCGATCGCGTCGTTCGCGAGCAGCCCGTCGTGGATCGCGCGGCGGGTCGCGTCCGGGAGCACGTGCCAGTAGTCCGTTTGTGGCCACGGGATGTGGATGAAATGCGCCAGCAGCGCGTCGGGTGCGCGCTCGCGGACGAGGCGCGGCGCGAGATAGAGGTGGTAGTCGTGGAAGAGCACGGCCGCCTCGGGCTCCCGCTCGAGCTCGGCGAGCACGGCCTCCGCGAAGCCCGAGTTGACCTGCGCGTAGCCGTCGTCCCAGGCGTGCTGGTCCGCGACGTCGAGTGCGGGCTTGTACGCGAGATCCCAGAGGTAGTGCTGCAGGAACCAGAGCACGGGGTTCGAGACGACGTTGTAGAACCTGTCGTACGCAGCCTCGTCGTGGGCGACGAGCCGCAGCCGGAAGGCCGACCCGTCGTCCGTGCGCTCGTCCACCGCGTCCCCGCCGGCCTCAGCGGCCACGACTCGGTCCTCGTCTCTCATCGCGCTCGCGATCCAGGTGACGTCGTGGTGTGACAGCAGCCCGCGCAGCGCCGTCACCAGCCCGCCCGCGCCGCGGCGGGCGTTGCGCTCCCCGCTCTCGTCGCGCCCGTATGTGACCGGCCCGCGATTGGAGACGAGGATCAGCTTCCTGCCTGCCCCCACGCCGGAACCCTAACCGCGCCTATAGTGCGGGGGCTGCAGCGCGATGAGGCTCGCGCCCAACCGCGGGGAGCAATCCCGCTGATGGCCTCTACCAACGACAACCACATCGGAGGTAGAGGTGAGCAATTTCGCCGTAGCAGCCGTTCTCGCGACAACGATCCTCCTGGCGTCGATGGTCTCGATCGAGGTCGGCGTCTCGGTGGCGCTGATCGAGCTCTTCGCAGGGGTGGTGGTCGGCAACGCGTTCCACCTCGACGTCCCGGGCTGGCTCGCGTTCGTCGGCTCCTTCGCCGGGATCGTGCTCACGTTCCTGGCCGGAGCGGAGGTCGACGTGCCGCAGTTCCGGCGCGAGTGGCACTCGTCGCTCTCGATCGGGCTCGTCTCCTTCTTCGGCCCGTTCGTCGTGGTCGGCCTGCTCGCGTACTACGGCCTGGACTGGAACCGGCAGCAGGCGGAGATCGCGGGCATCGCGCTCTCGACGACGAGCCTCGCGGTCGTCTACTCGGTGCTCGTCGAGACCGGGCTCAACCGAACGGTCCTGGGGAAGCGGCTGATGGCCGCGACGTTCGTGACCGACTTCGGGACGGCGGCGGCGCTGGCGATCCTGTTCATCACGCCGACGATCTGGATCGTGCCGCTCGTCGGGGCCTCGGTGCTCCTGATCGTCGGGCTGCCGCTGCTGGCGCCGTGGTTCTTCGGGCGCTACGGCAACCGGATCATCGAGCCGGAGATCAAGCTCGTGTTCGCCTCGCTCTTCCTGCTGATGTGGCTCGGCGACCGCGCGCACTCGCACGCGGTCCTGCCGGCGTTCGTCCTCGGCCTGGCAATGAGCTCCCACTACCACCAGCACCGACTCGAGCAGGAGCGGCTGCGCGTTGTCGCCTTCGCGTTTCTGACGCCGTTCTTCTTCCTCAAGGGCGGGATGAGCGTCTCGGCCGGCGCGCTCTGGGCCAACCTCGGCATCCTCCTCCTGCTCCTCGCCGGGAAGCTTGTGCCGAAGTTCGTCGGCATCTACCCGCTGGCACGGCGCTTCACCGGCGAGGACGCGGTCTTCACGACGCTGCTGATGTCGACCGGGCTGACGTTCGGAACGATCGCGTCGCTCTACGGGCTGACCGCGGGGATCATCGACCGCACGCAGTTCTCGCTCCTGATCGGGGTGGTCGTGCTCTCGGCGATCGTGCCGACCGCGGTCGCGCAGCGGTTCTTCCAGCCGGGCTCAGACCGCGGCGACCGTTTCCACCTCGGCGCCGGCCGTGTCGTTGCCGGACAGGAGGTTGAAGAGCACGAGCCAGTCACGTAGCAGCCGCGGCATCAGGAAGTGGCGCCGGACGAACTCTTTCCCGCGCAGCGCCCGCTGCCGGGCGGCGGCGGGGTCGCCGAGGATCTCGAGACAGGCCTCCGCGCACTCGACCGGAGACTCGACCAGCCAACCCGTCTCTCCGTCCTGGATCTGCGCGACGATGCCGCCGACCCGGCTCGCGACCATCGGCTTCGTCTTCCAGAGCGCCTCGGTCACGGTCAGGCCAAAGCCCTCCTTGATCGACTTCTGGATCACGGCCGCCGAGTGCACCTGGAACGCGTTGACCTCGACCGAGCCGATGTTGTTCAGGTTGGAGAGGATGTAGATGTCCGGGTCGCCGGCGGCGTACGCGACGGTGCGGCTGTAGTAGTCCCAGCCCTCGGGGTCGTCGTGCGCCATCGAGCCGACGAGCGCAAGCTGCACCTCCGGCCGCTCCTCCTTCACTTCGCGGTAGGCGTCGATCACGCCGAGCGGGTCCTTCCAGGGGTCGAAGCGGGACACCTGCGTCAGGAGCGGCCGCTCGACGTCGATCCCGAACTGGTCGACGATGTAGGCCGCGTCCTCGGTCGAGAGGGCCATGTTCTTCGGCGTCAGGGGGTCGATCGCCGGGGGCCAGATGTAGGCGTGGGGCAGTCCGCTCACCTTCGGCACGTACTCGGGCATGTGGAAGATCGCTCCGTCGTAGCGCGTGAGCCACGGCGTCAGGAACCCGAGCACGTCGCGGTTCGGCTCCGAGAGGTCGATGTGGCAGCGCCAGATCCAGCGGGCGGCGCTGTCCGGGAAGTGCTCGATCATCGCCGCGGGCTGCGGGTCGTGGACGATGACGAAGTCGTAGTCGTCCTGGAACTCGTCCGCGTTGAGCGCGTTGTAGCGCCGGAAGATCTCCTGCTGATCGTCCGTGAGGCCGTCGGGACCGCCCTGGAGCGCGTTGTGGATCGCCTTCGTCACCCCGAAGAACTCGTCCGCTCCGCCGATGATCCGCCACTCGACGTCGAGCCCGGCGTCCTTCATCAGCGGCACGAGGGCGTAGTTGATCTCGGCGACGCCGCCCCCGAACGCGGTCGCGGAAAGATGCACCACGCGCCGGCCGGCGAGCGGCTCGGCCAGTCGGCGGATCTCCTCCATCAACCCCCGGGTGGCGATGGTGGCGTAGTCGCCGAGCGACTTCTGTCCGACGTTGACGAGTTGAAGCATTCTCTGGAGGGGGACGCGGAGGCGTCCGAGCATAAACGCTCGGTTACTCGGCGAGAAAGGAGCGCGCGCCTCGGCGTCGAACGACGAGGGTTCGGCTAGGGAGCAGTCGAGCGCTCCGCCAGGCGGACCGGGATCTCGCGCCGGGTGCCGTGCCGGAGGACCGTGACGCGGACGACCTGGCCCGGCGCGAGACCGTCTGTGACAATCCGCACAACATCCTCGGAGCTCCTGACCGGGTGTCCTGCGATCGCGAGGATCACGTCGCCGCCCGCCGGGAAGTCCACGCCGAGGAACTGCTGCGTGTCATTGCCGGCCCGCAGGCCCGCGGCGGCCGCCGGAGACTTCGGCTGGACGCTCGTGATCGCGGCGCCCCGCAGGACCGCGTAACCGAAATGCCGCGCCAGGGCCGGCGTCAGGTCGGTCGTCGTGATCCCGACGAACGGGTAGGAGACCGAGCCGTTGGCGATCAGCTGCTCCATCGAGCGTCGCGCCGAGTTGATCGGGACGGCGAAGCCGACACCCTCGGCGTTGCCGGTGTCGCTGCGGATCTGCGCGTTGATCCCGATCACGCGGCCGCGCGCGTCGAACAGCGGGCCGCCCGAATTGCCGTGGTTGATCGGCGCGTCGGTCTGGATCGCGTCGACGAGCGTGTAGCGGGAGGTGAGCGAAGCGATCGAGCGGTGGATCGCCGAGACGACCCCGACCCCGAGCGAGTTCTCGTTTCCGAACGGGCTGCCGATCGCGGCGACGGGCTCTCCGACGGCCACGGCGGCCGAATTCGCGAGCGGAACCGGGCTGAGGGCGTGGTCCGCCGGAGCAACCTTGAGCAGGCCCACATCGTCGAAGATGTCCCAACCGACGACCTTCGCGGCCGCCCGGTCGTGGTCCTGGAACTCGACGTAGACACGGTCGGCGGGACGCGCCTTGCTGCCCTGGGCTGCGTTCGTGATCACGTGCGAGTTCGTGAGGATGTAGCCCTTCGGCGAGACCACGAACCCCGACCCCTGCGCGACCTGCTCGGTGTCGGGATCCGTGCCGTACTGAGCGAAGATGGTGACGACGCCCGGCGAACGAGCCGCGTAGATCCTCCGGGGATTGAAGCCGTTCCCGGCCAGAGGCTTCGCGGACGGGCCGGCGGCCGCGGGCAGCGCCGAGCTCGTGTCCGGGAGGATCGGCGCGAAGACGGTGGTCGTGGTCGGGTTCCCGACCCAACCGGTCAGCTTCCCGACCGCGAGCGCTGCGACGCCTCCAAGGAGGGCACAGGCAATCGCGACGGCGGCCAGAGGGCGGGAGCGCACGGCCGTCTCACTCTAGCCACACCCGGAGCGCGCGCCACCGCGAGCGTTTTCACGGGAAAACCTATTCGGACACGCCGGCCGGCTCGCGTGCGCGCTCCACGCCGCGCGCCGGATGCTGCAGCACGAGCCGGAAGACGGTGTTTCCGCCGCGTGTCTCCACCTCCACGGTGCCGTCCATCAGCACCGCGAGCTGGCGCGCGATCGCCAGTCCGAGCCCGCTCCCGGACGCGCGCGTTCCCTCGAGCCGGAAGAACCGCTCGAACAGCTGGTCGTGATGCTCGGCCGGGATCCCGCCGCCCTCGTCCTCGACCTCGAGCACCGCTGTCCCGTCGCGGACGAAGGCGTGCACGCGGACCGTCGTCGCCGGAGGCGTGTGCCGCAGCGCGTTCTCAACCAGGATGCGGCCGATCTGCAGCACGCGCAGCTCGTCGGCCAGCGCGACCGCGCCGTCGCTCTCCGCGAGCTCCAGCTCGTGCTCGCCGGCCCGGGCCGCCGGCCCGAACTCTTCCACCAGCTCCTCGCCGAGCGCCGCGAGGTCGACCGGCTCCCGGTCGACCGTCATGCGGCCGGCATCGAGCCTCGAGAGGTCGAGCAGGTCGGACGCGAGCTTCGTCAGGCGCGTCACCTGCTCCCGCATCGAGTCGAGGAACTCGAGCCGCGTGGCCTCGTCGAGCTCCTCGTCGTCCATCAGCTCGAGGTACCCGGCCAGCGAGAACAGCGGCGTGCGCAGCTCGTGCGAGGCATTGGCGACGAACTCGCGCCGCGCGTCGTCGAGCTGCGAGAGGCGCACGCGCATCCGCTCGAACGCACGCGCGAGGTCGCCCAGCTCGTCCCCGCCCGTGTCCCGGACAGGCTCGTCGAACTGCCCGCCTGCGATCCGGTCGGCCGCGCGCTCGAGCCTCCGGATCCGGCGGGCGAACACCCGGGCGGCGCCGTAGCCGAGCAGCAGCGAGATCAGCAGCGCCACACCCGCGGCGAACAGCACCCGCCGCTGAACGAGGTGCACGCCTCCGAACTGGTTCTGAAGCGAGTCCCTGAGCAGCAGCACGTAGTTGCCGCCCAGCACCGGGACCGCGGCCTCCGCGTAGTCCTCGCCCCCGCTGCGAACCGTGCCGTCCTCCGGCCGCCCGGTCTTGGTGGTCAGCAGCGCGATCCGATCGTTCGTGAGATCGCTCGGCGCGCCGCCGAGCGAGTCCTGGATCGGCAGGACCGTGGGCGGGTTGTCCTCGATCCGCTGCAGTAGCACGACCCGCGCGCCGGTGCTCGCCCGCGCGGCGCCGACGAAATCGGGGTCGAACGTCGCCTCCGGGGTGATCGTGTGCCGCAGGCTCGCCGCGGCCGTCCGGAGCTGGGAGACCCGCGTGTGCACGAGCCGGCTCTCCAGGGACGGCACCACCGTCAGATAGACGATGCCGAGCGCGGCCGCCACGACGATGAGCAGCGCGAGGCTGAGGCGCGTGCCTACGCTTCGGAAGAGGCGGCTCAACGGCTGCGGAAGCGGTAGCCGACGCCGCGCACGGTGAGGATGAACTCCGGCTCGCCCGGATCTCGCTCGAGCTTCTCGCGCAGATGGCGGACGTGGACGTCGATCGTCCGGGGCTCCCGGTATTCCGCACCGCCCCAGAGCGCCTGCAGCAGCTGCTCACGCGTGTATACGCGCCCGGGGTGTGAGGCGAGCTTCCGCAGGAGCTCGAACTCCACGTAGGTCAGCTGCACGGAGTTGCCGTGCACCTCGACCTCGCGTTTCGTGAGGTCGACCTTCAGCCCGTCGCTCTCGATCACGTCCGTCGGCTCCCCGTCCGCTGGGCTCGCCGCCGCGCGCCGCAGCAACGCTCGCACGCGGCTCCGGAACTCCCTGATCGAGAACGGCTTGGTGATGTAGTCGTCCGCGCCGAGCTCGAGCCCGAGCACCTTGTCGAGCTCGTCGTCGCGGGCCGTGAGCATGATGATCGGAACGGCGCTCGCGGCCCGGAGTCGCCTGCAGACCTCCAGCCCGTCGAGTTTCGGCAGCATCACGTCGAGCACGACGAGGTCGACGGGCTCGCGCTCGAAGCGCTCGAGCGCTTCCTCGCCGTCGCGTGCTTGCACGACACGGAAACCGTCTCGTTCGAGCGGATAGGCGAGGAGCTTCTGAACAGCGTCCTCGTCGTCGACTAGCAGAATTGTTGAGGAGTCGGGCATCGGCAGTGCCTGCCGGCGCATGTCGATCTGCCACCTACTATAGCCACGCTATGGCGGCCCTCCCGCCCCGTCCTTCGCGGCGACGGCCCAGGCCCGGCTCGCTCGAGCGCCCGGTCAACGGACGGCTCTACCGCGGCACGTGGCTGCTGGTCGGCATCCCGCTCCTGATCGCCGCCTTCAGCGTGCGCAAGGCGGAGCCGCTGCCGACGCCGCAGCCGGTGCTTCCGGCTTCGTTCGACCGGGCGGGCGCGCTCGCTCTCGCGCAGGAGCTCGCCGAGACCTATCCCGACCGCGCTCCGGGCACCGCAGGCGCGGCAGGCGCGACGAGATGGGTGTCCACGCAGCTCGCCCCCTACGGCCTGAAGGCCGTCAGCGACCGTTTTCGCGCCCAGCTGCCGGGAGGTGGGCGCAAAAACCTCGTTAACCAGATCGTCACGGTGCCTGGACGGCTTCCGACCGAGATCGTCGTCATGGCGCACCGCGACGACGACGGCCACGGCCCCGGCGCAAACGACAACGCCTCGGGAATCGCCACCCTGATCGAGCTCGCCCGCTCCTACGGAACGCCGGCGGCGGCGGTCGGCACGCGCGCCCTGAGCCCGCTGCACACGCTGGTCTTCGTCGCCACCGACGGAGGCGCGTTCGGCTCGCTCGGCGCACGCCGGTTCGCGCAGACTCACACGGGCCGCGTACTGGCCGTGATCGACCTCGCCGCGCTGGCCGGGCGGGGGCCGCCACGCCTGGTGCTCGCCGGCTCGGAGCCTCGCCTTGCGGCGCCCGGAGTGGTCGAGACAGCGTCGCAGCTCGTCCTTGACCAGACGGGCCAGCGGCCGCGCCGGCCCAGCCCGCTCGCGCAGCTGATCGACCTCGCGTTCCCGTTCACGCTCAACGAGCAGGGGCCGCTTCTGGCGCACGGCTTTCCCGCGCTCACGCTCACCAGCGGTGGCGAGCGGCCGCCCGCCGCCTTCACCGACCAGGCCGAGCGTCTCGACAGCGCCCGGCTGACGTCGCTCGGCCGCTCGGCGCAGCAGCTCCTCCGCTGGCTCGACTCCGGCGCAGAGCTCGCGCCCGGGACCTCCACCTACGTCTACTTCGGTCCGCGGATCCTCCCTGGCTGGGCGATCGAGCTCGTCCTGATCGCGGCGCTCGTGCCGTTCCTCGCCGCCGTCGTCGACCTCTTTGCCCGCTGCCGGCGCCGTCGCATCCCGCTCGCGGCGGCCCTGCGCAGCTACCGCAGCCGGGCCGGCTTCTGGCTCTGGACGGCGGTTGTCTTCGAGCTGTTCGCCCTGCTCGGCTTCTGGCCGGATGCGCCGGCCGTGCCGCTGCCGCCCAGCGCAGCGGCCGCGACCGACTGGCCGGTGATCGCACTGATCAGCCTTGCGCTGTTGACCGGTCTCGGCTGGCTCGTCACGCGCGAGCGACTGCTTCCACGCGGCCCGGTCTCGTCCACGGAGGAGATCGCCGGGACGACCGCAGCACTCCTCGCGCTCGCGGTCGTGTCGCTGCTCGTCGTCGCGACCAACCCGTTCGCGCTGATCTTCCTGCTTCCCTCGGCGCACGCGTGGCTCTGGCTCCCGCAGGTGCGCGAGCGGCCGCTCTGGGCCCGCGCCGCCCTGCTCGCCGCGGGATTCCTCGGCCCGTTGCTGCTGCTTGGATCACTCGCGTGGCGCTACGGCCTCGGGTTCGACGCTCCCTGGTACCTCACCGAGCTGACGGCGACCGGCTACGTGCGGCTCCCCGCGGTCGCCATCGCCATCGGCTGGCTGGCGGCAGCGGGCCAGGTCGCCGCCCTCTCGGCCGGCCGGTACGCCCCGTATCCGAGCAAGGCGGAGCGCCCGCCGAGAGGGCCGATCAGGGAGACAGTCAGGCGAGTCGTGCTTACAGTTAGGGCGAGGAGACGGGCGTCCGGAGCAGAAGAAGAAGCGTTGGAAGGCTGAGCGTGAGAAGGATCGTCAGGATCGCCGGCACGACCCTCGTCGTCGCCGGCGCGTTGATGCTCGTGTGGGTCGTCGTCGTCTGGCGCTGGCAGGACCCGTTCACCGCCGCCTACACCCACTGGAAGCAGCACCAGCTCGCCAGCAGCTACGACCACCGCTTCGTCGCCTACAAACCCTCGCCGACCCCGCGCACGACGATCTCGCCTGCACTGGCCACGCGCGTCCTCGGACAGGAGGCCCGCCGGTACCGGCTCGGCTCCCACCGCGGCCAGGCGATCGGGCGCATCCGCGTACCTCGGCTCGGGCTGAACATGATCTTCGTCAACGGAACCGACGAGTCGTCGCTCGAGAAAGGGCCGGGGCGCGACCTGCGGACGTACATGCCCGGCGAGGGCCAGCTGATCTACATCGCGGGCCATCGGACGACCTACCTGGCGCCGTTCGCGCACATCGATGCTCTCCGCCCCGGGGACACGATCACGCTCGAGGTGCCGTATGGGACCTTCCGCTACCGGGTCTACCGCCACGTCATCGTGGACGCGGACGACCTCGCCGTTCTGCGCTCTGGCGGCCGCGAGGTCGTCGCGCTGCAGGCGTGCCACCCGCGCTTCTTCGCCTCGCAGCGCTACATCGTGTACGGCCGGCTGACGCAGGTCGAGCCCAGGGGTGGGCACGCCTTCAGGCCGACGTCCACCAGCCTCGCCGCCGCGCCGCTCGCGGCCGCGCAGGGGTAGCGCGGCTCAGACGAGCCTGAGGTACCGGACCCGCGCTCCGACCGGCAGCTCGCCCTCGCCGCTCGGCACGAGAACGAGCGCATCGGCCCCGGCCGCCCGCGCGATCATGTGCGACTCCTGACCGGACAGAGGCTCGAGAGCAAGGGGGCCCTCGTCCGCCTCGCGTGTGCGCGCCCGGACCAGCTCGTCCCGGGCAGGGTTCCGCCTGACGGCGGCCGCGAGCTGCCCCGGCTCGAAGCGGGGGAGTGGGCTCGCGTGCCCCTGGAGCGCCAGCACGGCCGGTCGGACGAACAGCTCGAAGCCGACCAGAGCCGAGACGGGGTTTCCGGGCAGGCCGAAGACGAGCGTGGATCCGCGGACGCCGAACGCGATCGGCTTGCCGGGCTTGACCGCCACGCGCCAGAAGACCTCTTCGACTCCGAGCTCCGCCTCGACGCGCCGGACGAGGTCGTGCGGGCCGACGGACACTCCGCCCGACGTCACGAGCACGTCCGACTCGAGCCCGCGTGCGAGTGCCTCGCGGTGCGCCGCTTCGTCGTCGGCCACTGCGGGCAGACGCTCCACGGCCGCGCCTGCCGACCCGAGCTGCGCGGCGAGGAGTATCCCGTTCGCCTCGTAGACCTCGCCGGGGCCGAGAGGCCGTCCGGGCGGCGAGAGCTCGGTTCCCGTCGTCAACACGGAGGCGCGCGGGCGACGGGCGCACTCGATCTCGGCAACTCCCGCCGCCGCGAGCGCGCCGAGCTGTGCGGGCCCGAGACGCATCCCGGCCCCCACGACGGCGTCGCCGGCACGCACGTCACCACCGCGAGGACGGACGTTGGCGCCGGGATCCACCCGGTCGCGAATCTCGATACCGTTGTCACGCTCGACAACATACTCGAAGGGGATGACGGCATCCGCTCCGTCCGGGACGACGCCGCCGGTTGCGATCGCCATCGCCTCTCCCGCGCCGAGAGCCCGGGCTGCGGGAGCGCCGGCGGCAATTCTCTGGACGACGGGCAGCTCGCCCGGCGTGTCCTTCGACCGCAGCGCGAAACCGTCCATCGCCGAGCTCGGAAACGGCGGCAGGTCGACGGCCGCCCGGGCGGTCTCCGCCACCACCCGTCCGCCAGCGTCCTCGAGGCGCACGCTCTCCGGCGGGAGCGGGCGAACCCGCTCCAGGATCAGGCGCTGGGCCTCCTCGATCGTCAGCAACTCGGCCAAAATCGCCGCATACGCTACGCGCGCAGGATAGGCTCAGGTGCCGTGATCTCGGTCGTCGTCCCCGTTCACGACGAGGAGCGAACGGTCGCGCTCCTCTACGAAGAGCTGCAGGCAGCGCTCGAGCCGCTCCAGCAGGAGTGGGAGACCGTCTTCGTCGACGACGGCTCGACCGACGGCTCGTTCGCAGCCCTGACGCGTCTGCACAGCGCACACGACAACGTGCGCGTCGTCCGCCTGCGACGGAACTTCGGCAAAGCCGCGGCGCTGGCGGCCGGCTTCACCAACGCCCAGGGTGACGTCGTCGTCACGATCGACGCAGACCTCCAGGACGATCCGGCCGAGATTCCAAGGCTGCTGGTGAAGCTCGACGAGGGGTTCGACCTCGTCTCCGGCTGGAAGACGCACCGCCGCGACCCGCTTACCCGCCGGGTCCCGTCGAAGATCTTCAACTGGGTCACCGGGCGGGTCTCGGGACTCCGGCTCCACGATCTCAACTGCGGCCTGAAGGCCTACCGCGCCGACGTCGTCAGGGATCTGCGCCTCTACGGCGAGCTCCACCGCTTCATCCCGGTGCTGGCGCACTACAACGGCTACCGGATCGCCGAGCTGCCCGTGAACCACCGGCCGCGCGAGCACGGCCGCTCGCGCTACGGCGTCGAGCGCTACGTCCGCGGCTTCCTCGACCTGCTCACCGTCTCCTTCATCGGTCGATACCGGCACCGGCCGCTGCACCTTTTCGGCGGCCTGGGCCTCATCCTCGGGCTACTCGGCTTCATCGTCCTCATCTACCTGACTGCCCTCAAGCTCGACGGGCACGCCATCGGGCAGCGGCCCCTGCTGATCCTCGGCGTCCTGCTCGTGGTCGTCGGCCTGCAGTTCTTCTCGCTCGGGCTGATCAGCGAGCTGATCACGAGCCAGCACGAAGAGCGCGCGGCCGTCCGGGAGCGCACGGAGCTCCACGTCGACGAGATCCTCTCCTAGCGTTCGGCACACATTCGTGACGCTCGCGTCCCACACACGTGCGGTCTTCCTCGTTACGCTCGCAGCGGGGAGGAGGCTGGGCGCGCCTGAACTAGGGGACCGCCGGAAGGGCCGCTGATGCGGGCGCTGTACTTCGGGACCTACGATCGCGACTACCCGCGGAACGCCCAGGTGATCTCGTGCCTCGAGCGGGCGGGCGTCGAGGTCGTGGAGCACCACGTCGGGGTCTGGGAGGGGCGGCGGAGCAGCTGGCAGGCCGGCCTCGGCAGCGCTACCCGTCTCGCGACCGCCGAGCTCCGGCTGCTGCGGCGACCGCAGGCCGACTTCGACGTCCTGCTCGTCGGCTACCCCGGCCACCTCGATCTCCACGCAGCACGGCGTGCGGCAGGGTCGCGGCCGGTCGTCTTCAATCCACTCGTCTCGCTCTCCGAGACGTTCGTCGCCGACCGCGCAAGGTTCCGGCCCGGGTCGCTCGCCGCACGCGCTCTCGCGGCGCTCGACCGGCGGGCGCTCGCGGCCGCGGACATCGTCGTCGCGGACACGCGCGCCAACGCGGCCCACCTCGCCTCGCTGGCCGGACTGCCTAGAGAACGACTCGACGTCTGCCTCGTCGGCGCCGAGGAGCGTCTCTTCCAACCCGGCTGGTCGCCGCGTGAGCCGTTCACGTTCCTCTTCGTCGGCAAGCTGATCCCGCTGCACGGGATCGAGACCATCCTCGCCGCGGCACGCTCCGCGCCAGAGCTCCCGGTCCGGCTCGTCGGGAGTGGCCAGCTCGACGAGCTGCTCGAACAGCGCCCGGCCAACGTCGAGTGGGTCCCGTGGGTCGAGTACGAGCGCCTGCCGGAAGAGCTGCACCGGGCGGGCTGTGCGCTCGGGATCTTCGGCACCTCGGACAAGGCCCAGCGCGTGATCCCGAACAAGGCGTTCCAGGCACTCGCCTGCGGCACGCCGCTCGTCACCGCCGACACGCCCGCCGCGCGCGAGCTGCTCCAACACGAGCAGAGCGCGCTGCTCGTCCCGCCGGGCGACCCGGAGGCGCTCTCCGAGGCGATGCGGCGCCTTGCCGCCGAGCCCGACCTCGCCCGAGCCCTGAGCGAGGGCGGGCGCCGCTGCTACGTGGAGCGCGCGAGCGAGGACGTGCTCGGCCGGCGCTGGCTCGCGGTTCTCGAGCGCGCCCGCACCGTACGATCGACCGCGAAATGAGCACCGACAGGATCGCCGCGCCCCGCACGCTCCTCTGGGGCGCGATCGCCGCCTACGCGGCCGGGTTCTCCGCGCTGTCGGTCCTGCGGCACCGCGCCTTCCAGACCGGGCGCTTCGACCTCGGGAACATGGTCCAGGCCGTCTGGTCGACGGCCCACGGCCACCCGCTCCAGGTGACAGGGCTGCGCGGCGACGAGATCTCCCGCCTGGCCGCGCACTTCGACCCCGCTCTCGCTGCCTTCACGCCGCTGTGGCTCGTCTGGCCCAGCCCGGACTCGCTGCTCGTCGCGCAGGCCGTCGCCGTCGCGCTCGGCGCGGTGCCGGTCTTCTGGCTCGCCCGCAAGCACCTCGACTCGCAGCGCGCCGGGCTCGGGTTCGCGCTCGCCTACCTCCTCTACCCGCCCACGCAGTGGCTGACGCTGAACGAGTTCCACCCGGTGGCCCTGGCCTGCCCGCTCCTCCTCTTCGCCTTCTGGTATCTGGACGAGAACCGGCTGCTGCCGTTCTCCCTCTTCGCGCTCGCCGCCGTCACGACCAAGGAGGAGATCGGCTTCGTCGTCGCGGGCTTCGGGATCTGGTACGCGCTCGCCCGCGGGCGTCGGCTCGAGGGCGCGCTGATCACGCTCGCCGGCGCCGCGGTCTCGGCGCTCGCGATCGAGGTCGTGATCGCGCACTTCAACCGCGCCGGGAGCTCGAGCTTCCTCGCGCGCTACAACGAGGTGGGCGGATCGCCGGGAGGGATCCTGCGCACGGCGGTCACCGACCCCTGGAAGATCGTCACCTCCGCCGTCACCGGCCGCGGGCTCGGCTACCTGGCGCAGCTTCTCGTCCCGCTCGGCCTCTTCGCCCTGCTCTCGCCGCTCGTCCTGGTTGCCGCGCTGCCGGAGCTGGCCGCGAACCTCCTCTCCGCGGCGACCACGCAGACGTCGATTCGTTTCCACTACACGGCCGGGCTGATCCCGGTGCTCGTGGCCGCCTCCGTCCTCGGCGCCGCGCGAGTCGTCCGCGCCCGTCCGGACCTCGCGAGGCCGCTCGCCACGGCCGCGGTCGTGCTGGCGGCGGCCTCCAACTACGCGCTCGGGGCGATCCCGCTCTGGCGCTATCTGCCGGGAGGAGAGCAGACCGAGGCAACCGCGGCACAGGTGACGCGGCACGACCGGATCGCCGCGCAGGCGCTGCGCCTGATCCCGGCGAACGCGGTCGTCAGCGCGACGAACACGCTCGGCGCCCACCTCTCCGCCCGCCGCCGCATGCTCAGCTTCCCGTACATCCAGGACGCGACCTGGGTCGCCGCCGACGAGACCTCGCCCGGCTACGCGGACCGGCTGGCGCCCTTGCCAACCGCAGTCCAGCTCTCCTGGCTGCGGCGCAACCCCGATTGGCGGCTGGTCTTCGAGCGCGACGGCGTCCTGATCTTCCATCGCCGGGGCTGAGCCCGGGCGAGCTCGACGGCCAGCACCGCGAAGATCGCCACGACAAGGACGTTTCGCACGAGCAGGAGCCAGGTCGGCCAGGCGATCCTGAAGAGCGCGTGGTAGTGGAAGAACCAGACCTGGGCGAGCAGGAGCGAGATCGCCGTCAGCGCGACCGCGAGCACGCTGCCCGAGCACACGACCAGCGGGACGAGCCAGACCATGTACTGCGGCGAGAAGACCTTCGTGAAGGCGAGCAGTCGCCGCGACCGCGGCGGCGAACGCCAGCGGCAGCCTCGCGCGCAGGTCCTGCGAGCGCGCGTAGAGCACCGCGACGAGCACGACCGCGAGCGCCTCGAGCACGAGCGTCGCCCGCGAGAGCGCGTCTGGCAGCGAGCCGTCCAGGTTCCGCCCCGCGACCCCCGTCGTCACGACGACGTTCGCGTGGTAGAGCCCGAGCCGGTCGGCGACGAGCAGAAGGGACGCGCCGAGGCTCTCCACCTGCAGCCCGCGGTCCGCCTGCGAGCGGAAGCTGGACACCACGCCGTGCGCGTCGTAGGCGGCGAACGGGATCACCACCAGCGTGGCGACGGCGACGAAGGCGCCGAGTCCGAGCGCCGTACGCCGCGGGCCGGCGCGGCGCCAGACGTAGATGCCCGCGAGGGGGACGAGCGCGAGCGGGTAGACCTTCGCCGAGACCGCGAGCCCGAGCGCTGCGAAGCCGAGCAGGTCGCGGCCGCGCAGGAAGAGCAGCAGCCCGAGCACCGTGAGCAGCGCGGGCCAGGCGTCGTAGGTGTTGAGCGAGATCGGGCCGAGCGCAGCCGGCGCCAGCGCGAGCAGGCCCACTGCAACGTACAGCTCCCGCCGCGAGGCGCCGACCTCCACCAGCACGAGCGCCGCGAGGAGGATCGTCGCGATCCCGCAGAGCGCCATCAGCGACTTGAACGCGGCGTTGTAGTGCCCCGCGCCGAACGCGGTCGGCGGCATGAAGACCGCAAACGCTCCCGGCGGGTACTCGACGAAGACGTCGCGGTACGGCAGCTCCCCGTGCAGGAACTTCTCCGCGTAGCCCTGGTAGACGTGCACGTCCCGAAACCGCGCGGCACGGAAGAGCCCGCCGTCGGGGACCGCGCAGGCGGCGACGAAGACGGGCACGGCAACGAGCGCAGCACGCAGCGCGTCCCGCACGCCCGCCGGCTCGAGGCGCGGCTTCACGCGGCTACGGCGGCGGTGCAGGCGGTGGCGGCCCGGGCGGCGGCTCCGGAGGAGGCGGGAGCGGGGTAGTCCGGACGGTCGTCGCCGTCCTCCCGGTCGTCGTCTGCCTGGTGGTCGTGGTCGCGCTGGTCGTGGTCTGCTGAGTCGGGCCCGCCGGCGGCGAGTAGTAGCCGCTCGAGGATGGGTAGTAACTGGAGCCGTACTGGCCCTGCGTGAACGGCTTCCAGACGACCGGATTCACCGGCTGGCCCCAGTCGAGCTCCGGCGTGTTCGCGGTCGCAGCCTCCATGAAGAGCCGCCAGATCGTCGCCGGGAACGTGCCCCCGGCGACGGCGATGCCGTGCACGTCGTCCATCGGGATCTCACCCTGGGGATACCCCACCCAGACGGTCGCCTCGAGCTGGGGCACGTAGCCGGAGAACCAGCCGTCCGCATGGTTGTCGGTCGTGCCGGTCTTGCCCGCCGCCGGACGGCCGAAGTACGCGCCGGTGCCGGTCCCCTCGAGGATGTTCTGCTCGAGGATCCGCGTCACCTCGTACGCGACCCCGTCCGAGATCACACGCTTTCGGTCCGGGTTGCCCCAGCCCGCGTCGGTGTCCACCTTGCCGTTCGCGAGCTTGACCTCCGTGATCGCCATCGGCTTCGAGTAGATCCCTCCGGCCGCCAGGGTCGCGTAGGCCGACGACTCGTCGAGCGGCGAGATCGCGTCCGCGCCTAGCCCCATCGCCGGGACCACGTCGAGGTGGGTCGTCACCCCGAGCCGGTGCGCCATCTCGGCGACCTTCGCCGGCCCGACGTCGAGCGTCAGCTGCGCGTAGACCGTGTTGTCCGAGCGCAGGGTCGCGCTCGCGACCGAGATCGAGCCGGCGTAGGTGTGGTCGTACGTCGAGACGTCCCAGGCGGGCGTGTACGGGTCCGGCTGGTAGTGGAACGGGGCGGATGTGTAGTAGGTCGAGTCCGGGTTCATGCCCTCGGCGATGGCCGCGGTCAGGACGAAGGCCTTGAACGTCGAGCCGGGCTGCCTGCGAGCCTGGGCGACGAGGTTGAACTGGTTGCCCGTGTGGCCGGGGGTCACCGCCGTCATCGCCCTGATCGCGCCGGTCGCGGGATTGATCGAGACCACCGCCGCAGCCGGATCGTTCCGCAGGTAGAGCGTGTCGCGGATCGCCTTCGCCGCCGCGCGCTGGAGTCGCGGGTTGATCGTCGTGTCCACGCGCAGCCCGCCGGAGCGCACCGTGCTCGACCCGTACTCCGCGATCAGCTGGTCGCGCACGTAGCTGAAGAAGTACGGCTCCTTGATCCGCGTGTAGAGCTTGCCCGGCTTCAGCCGGAGATCGCGCTGCGTGACCGCCTCCCGGTACTGGGCCGGCGTGATGTACCCGTACTCGCGCATCGCGCGTAAGACGGCGTCCCGGCGAACGATCGCGCTGGCCGGCCGGTGCAGCGGGTCGTAGGACGAGGGCGCCTGGGGAAGGCCTGCCAGCAGCGCTGCCTGCCCGAGCCAGAGGTCCCGCGCGTGCTTGGAGAAGTAGGTCTGCGCCGCGGCCTCGATCCCGTAGGCGTGGTTGCCGTAGTAGACCTGGTTCACGTACTCGTCGAGGATCCGGTCCTTCGACCAGCGGCGGCTCAGCTTGACCGCGAGGCACGCCTCCTTGAGCTTGCGCTTGAACGTGCGCTCCTTCGAGATGTAGAGGTTGCGCACCAGTTGCTGCGTGATCGTCGAGCCGCCCTGGACGACCTGGCCGGCGCGGAGGTCGCTCCACGCGGCGCGCGCGATCCCCTCGTAGTCGACCCCGCCGTGCCCGTAGAACCGGTGGTCCTCGATCGCCACTGTCGCCTTCAGCAGCCACGGGCTGATTTTCCAGAGCGGAACCGGGGTGCGGTTCTTCTCGGCCGGGATCGACCCGAGCAGCGAGCCGTCGGCGGCGAAGATGAACGAGTTCTGCCCGATCTGGACCGGCTCGAGCTGGTTCAGGTCACAGCTGGAGCGGAACGCCCCGACCGCGCCCATCCCCGAGGCGAGCAGCACGAGCAGGATCACCAGAAGGGCGCCGAAGAAGAACTTCAGGCGCTGGCGGCGGCGGCCGGTAACCCGGCTGCGGCGCCGGCGCGCCCTGCGCAGGACCTCGTCGAGGCCGTCGTCGCGGTCGCGCCGTCCGCGGCCGGGCGGAGGCGGCGTCACGCGAAGACCCCGGCCTCGCGCAGGCGCGCGTGAGCCTTCAGGCGGAGCTCGCTCTCGAGCCGCTCGGCGGCCGGCGCGTCGTCGGCCCAGACGCTGAGCACGAGGCGCGCCTGCCCCGCGAGCGAGGCGACCTCAACCTCCGCGCGGTCATCGCCGGCCGCCTCGCGCAGCAGGCCGCGAACGGCGTCGAGATCAGAGTCGAGAGGTACCTGGACGGTCACCTGTGCGAGCTTCCTTCGTCCAACAATCGAGGAATTCCGGATCGTATCCGAGGCGATTCGCTCGTTCGGGATCACGAGCCGGTCGTTGTCGGCCGTGCGGATGAACGTGTACGTGAGCCCAACCTCCTCGACCACGCCGGTCAGCTCGGCGATCTCGACGTGGTCGCCGAGCCTGAGCGGTTGCGCGAACGCGATCAGGAGGCCCGCGATGTAGTTCCCCAGCGTCCGCTGCGCAGCGAAGCCGACGACGAGCCCGATCACGGCCGAGGAGGCGAGGATCCCCATCGCGGCCGCACGGACCGGCGGGATCACGAGCAGCGCGGAGAGGGCACCGACGAACACGATCAATGAGACGACGCTCCGGCGCAGAATCCGGTAGCGCGTCTCGACCGCAGGCGGCAGGTTGCGACGGGTCATCCGCCGGTCGATCAGCCACGCGACCGCGAGCGTCAGGATCAGGACCGAGCCGAACACGATCCACCGGTGCCAGTACGGCATAGCGCGCTGTTAGTCGAACGGCAGAGGTTTCCTGCCGGCGAAGCCCTCGTCGAGGCCGTGCCAGAACGCGACCTCGTCCTCGCCGACCTGCCAGCAGAGCAGCACCTCCTCGCCTTCGCGGAGCGCGGGGAAGTCCACCAGGCCGCGGTCGAGGTCCTTCACGACGACGCCGAGGCGCTCGAGGCGCTCGACGCATTGCGCGACCGCCGAGGCCTCGGCCTCGAACTGCTCGTGGAGCTCTCGCGGCTCCTGCGGGTCGAAGTCGCCGCCGTTCCCCGCGATCCGGTGCACGAGCTTCGCCCTCCGGCCAGCGACCACCGTCATCGTGCGGCGGTGGGCGACCAGCCGCTCGGCCGCAGGTCGGACCTCGGCGAGCGCCTCATTCGCCTCCTCGGGCGTGAAGTAGCGCTCGGTCATCCGAGTATCATCGCGCGCCGTGACCGCCGGTCAACGCCTTCGCGAGCCGCGGGCGGCCTCTCGCCCGCCGTCTGCGCCCAGGGCACGGAACCCGGCGCTCGAGATCTTCCTCTGGACGCGCGCCGCGATCTGGGCCGCGGCCCTGTTCTCGTTCTTCGTCTTCGTGCCGAACCGCCACCCGCGCGCCGCGCGCTGGGACGACCCCACGCTGACGCACGATCTCGGCGCGGTCACGGACGTCTGGGCCCGCTGGGACAGCGTCTGGTTCCTGCGAATCGCAGAGCACGGCTACTCGGCCGCGAGCGGCGCGGCCGCGGCCTTCTACCCGCTCTATCCCGGCGCGGTCGCCATGGTCGGACGCGCGCTCTTCGGCCACTACGTCCTCGCAGGGATCCTCGTCTCGCTCGCCGCCGCACTCGGCTCGTGCCTGCTGCTCTACGGGCTCGCGGAGGAGCGGCTCGGGGCGGACGGGGCCCGCCGCGCGGTGCTCTACCTCGCGCTCTTCCCGTTCGCGCTCTTCCTCCAGGCGGTCTACAGCGAGTCGCTCTACCTCCTGCTCACGCTGGCGGCGTTCGTGCTCGCGGAGCGCAGGCGGTTCCTCGCAGCCGGAGGCGCCGCGGGCCTCGCCCTCCTTACCCGGCCAACCGGCCTGGCGCTGCTGCCGGCGCTCGCGCTGCTCGCCTGGCACGAGCGCGACCGGGTCCGGGCGCTGGCCTCGCTCGCCGTCGCGCCGCTGCTCTTCGCCGCCTACCCGCTCTACCTCTGGCGCGCGGACGGCGATCCCTGGCAGTTCCTCCACGCGCAGCGCCTCTGGAGCAGGCATCTCTCCCCCGCCGGGCCGCTCGGCGGCATCTGGGACGGGCTCAGGGCCGGCTGGGCCGGAGTCGAGCAGCTGGCCTCCGGCTCGCACACGCATGTCTACTGGACACCGGTCCAGGACACCGACCCGATCCGGGCGGCGACGCTGAACCTCGAGTGCCTCGCGTTCCTCGTCCTGTTCGCGGCGCTGACCGTCGTCGCCTGGCGGCGCTTCGGCGCGCCGTACGGCCTCTTCGCGGCGATCAGCCTCGCGATCCCGCTGAGCGTTCCGAGCGAGCGCTGGCCGCTCCTCTCGCTCCCGCGGTTCGGCCTGACGATCTTCCCGCTCTTCCTGGCGCTCGCAGCGCTCGGAGGCCGGCCGCGCGTGCACACGGCGATCGTCGGCGTCAGCTCGCTCCTGCTCGGGGTCGCGATCGTGCAGTGGTCGCTCTGGCAGTGGGTGGCGTGAAAGGCCGGCTCGTCGCCGTCTTTGGAGCCGCGGCGCTCCTCCTCGTCGCCGGGACGGCCTGCGGCGAGCGCCACGAGCCGACCGGGCCGCTCGTCCAGCTCTACCCGGTGACGGTGCAGGGCGCAGGCGACTCGCCGACGGTCGTCCACAGCGTGCCGCGCCGGATCGTGCCGCTGGGATCGGGGCCTCGGAGGACCCTGCGGGCGCTCGGGCTCGAGCGCCGCACCGTCACGGTCAACGACTCGCTCGTCGGGCTGCCGCTCGTCGAGCAGATCCGGCGGGCCAGACCTGACCTGATCGTCGCCTCGAGCGACGCCGACCCCCTCGACCTGGCCCGGGCCCGGGCCGCGACCCACGCGGCCGTCTACGTCGAGCCCGACAGCTCCCTGGAGGACGTCGAGCACGCGATCGGCCAGATCGGCCTCCTGACGGGGACGCCGGTCGCCGCCCGGAGGGTCACAGCCTCGATCGTGCACGCCCGCAACCGGGTCGCGGCAAGGCTGAGCGGGTTTCCGGTCGTCTCGGCTTTCGTCGACCTCGGCAACTTCACGACCGTTCCCGGGCGGAGCTTGATCGGCGATCTGCTCGTCGAGGCGCACGGGAGGAGCGTCGCCGGCTCGAGCCCGGAGCAGGGGCCGTTCCCGCTCGGCCGGCTCGCCCAGCTGAACCCGCAGGCCTACATCGCGCTCGCCGGCACCGGGACGACGCTCGCGAGGCTGCGCGCAGAGCCCGCGACGGCTCGCCTGCAGGCGGTCCGCAAGGGCCGGTTCGCCCTCATTCCGGGGCGGGAGGTCTCGCCGGGGCCGGAGGTGGGCGTCGCCCTCGCCCGGATCGCGCGCATCCTCCACCCGGATGCCTTTCGCTGACGTGACGGCGGCGTGACGAAGGGCAAGCTCGTCGCCTGGCTCGTGCTGGTGGCCGTGCTGGCGACGCTCAACTACGCCAGCCGCTTCGCGGGCGGGAAGCCGCCGCGGGACGAGCTCTACCGGTACAGCTTCACGGTCGCGGGCCTCATCCAGTACCTCGTTCTCGGGGCGATCGTCCTCGCGATCGCGCGAGGGCTCTCGCGGGAGACGCTCGGGCTGAAGCGCCCTCTCTCCTGGGAACGGGCAGCGGGTCTGATGATCCTGCTCCTGATCCTGGTCCTGATCGCCGAGTCGGCGCTCGAGCCCTTCCTCCATGCGGCTCGCGAGCAGGGGCTCGAGCCGACGAGCTGGGACTCGAGCCGCGCGATCCCGTACGCGCTGAACGTCGCGGTCGTCGTGGTAGTCGCGCCTGTCGTCGAGGAGCTGACGTTCCGGGGGCTCGGGTTCGCCGTGCTCCTGCCGTACGGTTCGGCGGTCGCCGTGGTCGGGACCGCAGTCGCGTTCGCCGCCGTGCACGGGCTCGTGGAAGGCTTCGTTCCGCTCTTCCTCTTCGCCCTGGCGGTCGGCTTCCTGCGCCTGAAGACCGAGAGCGTCTACCCGGGGATGATCTTCCACGCGTGCTTCAACGCTGCGGCGCTCGCCGTGGTGTTCCTGACCTAGCTAGGGGTATTCTCCGGCCCCGTGCGGCGCGCCGCGATCATCGCTCTGGCCCTGGCGTTCGTCCCCGCGGCTCACGCGGCGCCGCCGGCCGTCAGCGTCCAGGCGAGCCCGTCGGGGGGCGCGGCGCCTCTCGGCGTAACGCTCACGGCGAGCGGAGACGCGGCCACGTACCACTGGGACCTCGGCGACGGTGCCACCGCCGACGGGGCCGTGGTCCAGCACGTCTACGCGGCCGGTTCGTTCACCGCGCATGTGACGGCGACCGGGCCGGGGGGCGAGACCGCGCAGGCAGAGGTGGCGATCGTCTCCCTCGGCCTGACGCTCGCGGCACCGCAGGTCGGCCGCTACCAGCAGCTGGCCCGCTTCCGCGGACGGCTCACCCCCGGGCAGAAGGGCGTTCCCGTCGCGCTCTATCGCGACGGGGTCCGCCTCGGGGGTGGCAAGACGAAGCGGGGCGGCCGCTTCTCCCTGCGCGGCCGGGTCGGGACGCCCGACGCGCGGTACACGGTCCGCTACGGCGACGTCGTCTCCAACGCGGTCACGCTCGCCGTCCGGCCCGGGCTCGACACCGAGTTCCTCGGCTCCGGACGGATCGGCCGGCCGCTCGCCCTTACCGCCAGGGAGCGGCCCTCGGGCGCGGGCACGCTCACGATCCGCGTCTGGCGCGCGGGTCGCCTCGTCGCCACCCGAACGGGACAGGGGCGGCTGCGCCTCCGGCTCAGCACGAGCCGCTCGGCCACGTACCGGTTGCTCGTCACGGTCACCGGGGCCCAGGGCTACGTCACGAACCGGCGGCTCCTCCGCCGAACCGTCTTCGTCCCGAATCTCCGGATCGGAGACTCGGGCGCGAGCGTCTACGGGCTCGAGCAGCGCCTCCGCGAGCTCCACTTCGCGCTCGCGCGTGTGGACGGCTACTACGGCGTCGACACGTCCGACGCGGTGGTGGCCTTCCAGAAGCTCCACGGCCTTCCGCGGACCGGTTCCACGGATCTCCGCTTCTGGCGAGCCCTCGCCGCGGCGACGATTCCCGTCCCGCGTCACGGCGGCGACCACGTCGAGGTGAGCAAGGAGCAACAGGTGCTGTTCATCGTCCAAGTCGGACGCGTGGCGCTGATCGTCCCCGTGTCGACCGGGGCAACGGGCAACACGCCGCTCGGGGCCTGGCACGTCTACAGCAAGGTGCCGGGCTACAACGCGCTGCAGATGTACTACTCGTCGTTCTTCGTCGGCGCCTTTGCGATCCACG
This sequence comes from uncultured Actinomycetes bacterium, assembly GCA_963716865.1. Lineage (GTDB taxonomy): Bacteria > Actinomycetota > Thermoleophilia > Gaiellales > Gaiellaceae > AC-32. Next base: position 613,317 of record CAVQUF010000003.1, on the reverse strand, counting down.
GCTACCACAGCGTGCCGGCCTACCCTGCCAGCCACGGCTGCGTCCGCATCCCGATCTGGGTCGCGCCGCGCGTGTACTCCCTGATCGACTACGGCACGGCGGTCTTCATCTACTAGGACGGCGGGGGCCGTCGTCGCGGTCGGCCTCGCGCTCGCGATCGCGGGCTGGCTCGTCTACGCGCAGGTGTGGGGAATGGGAGGCGAGCGGCCCGTCGCGTGGCGCGACGTCACCCGCGACACCGGGCGTGTCGAGTTCGCGCACCGGCTGCAGGGCGTCTTCCACTCCCGCGGCTCGTTCGGGCGGATGCTCGCCGCGAACATGCCGGGCCGCGCGCCGAGGCCGCCGCGCCTGAACTGGGACCGCGACCAGGTCGTGGTGATCGCGCTCGGCCCCCGCTCGAGCACGGGCTACTCACTCCGGATCCTGCGCGTGGTCGAGCGGCGCCGTGGCATCTACATCTATGCGCGCGAGCAAACTCCGACGCTGGGCGAGCCCGTCACGGCCCGGGTCACCTATCCGTACCGCATGCTCGCCATGCACGGCAGCGCGAAGCCCGTTTACGTCAAGCTTGAGGGACGATGAGCGAGCAGGATCCCCTGATCAGGCAGTTGCGCGAGCAGATCTCCGACAACGACCGCGCGATCGTCGAGGCGATCAACGCGCGCTTGAAGCTGGTCGCGCGGCTGAAGGGCTACAAGGAGTCGCGCGGGCTCTCGTTCGTCGATCCCGAGCGCGAGGAGTGGATGCTGCAGTACCTCTCGCGCGCCAACCGCGGCCCGCTCTCGGCCGAGGGGCTACGCGAGATCCTCGAGGCGATCCTGGACCTGACGAAGCGCGAGGTCGAGCGAGGCGGCTAGGCCTCTTCGCCGTTCGCCTCGGCGAACTCGTCGGGCGTGACGTTCTCGAGGAACTGCTTGAACTCGGAGACGATCTCCTCCTCGTTCACGTCCTCGCCCTCGAACTCGATCGCCGACTCCTCGATCACCTCTTCGGCCGCGAAGATCGGCGCATCGGCTCGAACGGCCAGCGCGATCGCGTCCGAGGGGCGTGAGTCGATCTCGATCTCGGAGCCGTTCTGCTGCACGGTGATGCTCGCGTAGAACGTGTTCTCCTTCAGCTCGGTCACGGTGATGCGCACGACCTGCGCGTCGAGCTGGCCGAGCATGTCGGTGACGAGATCGTGGGTCATCGGCCGCGGGGTGCTTGCTCCCTGGAGCTTCATCAGGATCGCGGCCGCCTCCGGGTGCCCGATCCAGATCGGGAGGAACTTGTTTCCGTCGGCCGTCTTCAGGAGGACGATCGGCTGCTTCCCGACCAGGTCGAAGCTCACCCCGTAAATGACCATCTCGTGCATCAGGCCGAGTCCCCGGCTCCGATCATAGCCAGAGGGTAGCCGGTCAACTCCCGACCCGCGGCTCGCAGCCGGCCGGCCGTCGGGCCTCCACGTCGTCGAGCGGAACCTGCACTTCCTCGCCGGTTTGGGCGTCCTCGAGTATGGCGCGCCGTTCAGGCACACCCATCGGGTCGAGACCGCGCAGATAGAAGGTCCGACCCTGATAGAGGACGAGGTCGCCGATGTTCATAGCCGCAGTTCTACGAAGGTTGTCGGCACCCCGGAGACGGCCGACATCCCTAAAGAGGGTGCGGCTACACTGGGCGCCCCGGGCGATTAGCTCAGTTGGTTAGAGCGCCGCTCTGATAAGGCGGAGGTCCGTGGTTCGAATCCACGATCGCCCACTTCGCCGTGTCCTTCGATGCCGCTGCGGAGGCCGGTCCTAGCGCGAGAAGAGCCGTTTCAGCAAGGCGAAGAGCGGCGGCGGGCGCCTGGCGGGGTTGTAGACCCTCACCTGCACGGGGGCCGACGTGGTCGTGTTCCCGGCCGCATCGCTCGCGGTCGCCCTCAGGACGTGAGGGCCGATCGGAAGCGCGGCCGTGGCCCAGCGGAGCGTGTACGGCGCGTGCTTCAGCACGGGGCCGAGGCTCGTGCCGTCGAGCGTGAGCCGGACTCCCGCCACGCCGGTGTCGTCGGACGCGGCCACCTTGACGAGAACCCGTCCGTGCACCCTCCCACCAGGGCCCGGGGCCCGGATGGCCACGGAGGGAGCCACCGCGTCACGGTATCTCGCCGAAAGCGAGACGCCCGCGGCGGGAGCGGTGATCGTGTGCGTCGCCGCCTTGCCGTCCGACCACGAGACGAACCCGAGCCCGCGCTTCCCCAGGGTCTGCGTGAGCGGCGCGCTGATCACGTTCGTCGAGTTGACGATCACCGTCCGCATGAACGGGGTCGTCCCCTCGCCCGAGCCGACGGCGAGCTTCAGCCCCCGCGGGGCGGAGTCGAAGGAGAGCGTCGCCGTCTGCGGCAGCAGGTCGACCGACGTCGCCGCCGAGAGCCCGCCCGAGTCCGTCGCCTTCAGCTGCAGCTCGAGGTACGACGGGTACTCGTGGTCGGGAGCCGAGAACGAGCCGCTCGAGACGCCGTGGAAGCTCTGGACGACGTGGATGTGGCAGTTCGAGGGGCAGTGGTGGAGGATCACCGTCCAGGTCAGGCGCGCGGCCGGCAGCGACCCGTCCTGGGCGTCGCCCGCGCTGCCCGAGAACGCGATCGGGTCGCCGACCTTCCACGTCTTCGTCGGCAACGGGGTGGAAATCACCGGCACGGGCGGGTCGTTGTCGGACGAGATCGTGATCGGGTCGCTCGTGTTCGAGTAGCCGTGGCTGTCGGTGACCTGGAGCCGGACGGCGTACGTCCCGGGCGCGTAGGTATGGCTCGGCTTCTGCGCGGTCGAGTCGTCGAACTGGCCGTCGCCGTCGAGATCCCACGCGTACGAAATCGAGTCGCCCGGGTCCGGGTCGAACGAGGCCGACCCGTCGAAGTGGACGGTCAGCGGAGCGCCGCCGCTCGTCGGGGAGGCCGTGGCGACCGCATTCGGGGGCGAGTCGCCGGCGAAGTACCGGATCCGCTTTATCGTCCCGCCGGTCAGGTCGACGTAGAAGAGATCGCCGCCCGGCCCGATCTCGAGGTCGACGGGAGCCGCAGCCGGCGCGTCGAACGTCTCGACATCCGCCGGGTTCGGCAGACCGTTCGAGCCGGGCATCATCACCCAGATGCAGTCCCGCGAGTAGTCGGCGAAGAAGAGGGCGCCGTCGTAGGCCGCCGGGTAGGCGCCGCCCTGGTAGAACGCGAGCCCGCTGATCGAGCTCGAGCCCTTGGAACACGTCTCGCCCGGCACGACCTGGGCGTCGTGGTTGTACGTGTAGTAGGGAGCCTTGGCCGCACCGGACAGGTAGAGCTGGCTGCAGATCCCCAACCCCGCGCTCTGGTACGCAGGCTGAGGTGCCGAGCCCTCGTAGCAGGGCCAGCCGAAGTTCTCGACCGTCCCATCGCTCCCGGACGGGATCCGGTTCACCTCCTCCCAGTCGTTCCAGCCGACGTCGCCGACCCACAGCTCGCTCGTGCCCGGCCGCGTGGTGAACCGGAACGGGTTGCGCAGGCCCTGGGCGACGATGCGGCGCGCGTTCGGATCGGTGCTCGTGGCGAGCGGGTTGTCCGGCATCGCGGCGCCGGTGCTCGAGTCCACGCGCAGGATGGACCCGTTCAGGACCGCGGGCTCGCCGGCGTTGCGGAGCAGGCTCTGCGCGCGCAGCGCGCCGCCCTCCGCTCCCGGTGGAGACTGGCTACCGCCCACGGGAACCGGCGGGTCGCCGCACGGGTTGAGTGGGTCGCCGAACTGGCCGTAGTCGATGGCATAGAAGTTCGCGCCCTCGCCGGCGCTGACGTAGAGCGAGCCGTCCGGGCCGAACTGGAGGTCGCCGACCGAATGACTCGGGAACTGCTGGCACCAGCCGTCGAGGAGCACCTGGCCGGACGCGGCGTGCTCGAGGCTGCCGTCGGCGGTCAGCCGGACGAGGCGCCCGCTCACGACGCAGCCGTAGGTCGTCGGGCCGGGCGGGGTCGGGCAGTCGTCGCCCCACGCCGGCGGGGTCCCGCCGATCGCGGCGTCGAACGTGAAGAGCGCGTAGACGTACGGCTTCGTCGGGAAGTCGGGGTCGAGCGCGATCGACAGCAGCCCGCGGTCCCAGTAGTCGTCCACCTCCGGGCTGAGATCGGCGAACACGGTCGGCGTCGTGTCGTCGAGGCTCGAGTACTCCTTGATCACGCCGCTCTTCTCCGCGACGAAGACCTGGCCGTTCGGCGCGAAGCGCACCTGGGTCGGCGAGTCGAGCCCGCTGATGACGGTGGACTCCTGGAAGTCGGTCGGCTCCTGCGGGCGCGACGGTGTGCTCGCGCGGCCCTGCGGGACCACGCAGAGCGCGAGCGCGCACAGCCCCGCGAGAACCCCCTCACGCCGCAACCTCACCCTCCCCTAGTTGTACGCGGTGAGCGCCCTTGGCGCTAGTCGGGACCTCTCAGGCGGCGTCTCGGGCGATGAGGCTCTCGAACGCCTCGGCCAGCTCTTCCAGCTCGGTCTCGTCGCCGAACGCGATCTCGAGGCGGCCGGCCCTGATCCGAGCGGGGAAGCCGGTGACGCGCTCGGCGCCCTTGCGGACGCGGTCGGCGAGCCCGGGGTCGACCTTCGGCGCCTTGCGCGGCTTCGTCTTTGCGCCCGCCCAGCGCGCCGCCCGCTCGGCCGCACGGACCGACATCCCGCGCCTGACGATCTTGCGCGCGAGCCGGCGGCGGCCCTCGTGGTCGGGCACGGCCAGGACCGCGCGCGCATGGCCCTCGGTCAGCTCCCCGCGCTCGACCAGCGCGAGCACGTCGTCGGGCAGCTCGAGCAGCCGCAGCCGGTTGGAGACGGTCGGCTTCGCCTTGCCGACGCGCTCGCCGAGGTCGCCCAGCGAGAGCTCGAACTCGTCCATCAGAAGCGCGTAGGCCCGCGCTTCCTCGACCGCCGAGAGCTGCTCCCGCGCGACGTTCTCGACCAGGCCGAGCAGGATCGTGTCCCGGTCGTCTGCCTCCCGCACCAGGGCCGGGACGGTCGGCACCCCCGCCTCGCGCGCCGCCCGCCACCGTCGCTCGCCGGCGATCAGCTCGTACCCGCCCGCTTTGCGCGGGCGCACGACGACGGGCTGCACGAGCCCCTGCGCGCGGATCGAGTCGGCGAGCGCGGTGGTCGCCTCGTTGTCGAAGCGCTTGCGCGGCTGCCGCGGGTTCGCGTGAATCGTCTCGACCGGAAGGTGCGCGAGCTCCGGCTCCCCAGGGCCTCCCACGAGCACCTCCAGGCCACGGCCGAGGCCGCGTCGTTTCTCAGGAACGGCCGACAAGCTCCATCGCCACCTTCCAGTACGCATCGGCGCCGGCCGACGCGCGGTCGTAGGCGGTTACCGGCAGCCCGTGGCTCGGCGCCTCGGCCACGCGAACCGAGCGCGGCACGGCCGTCCTGAACACGAGCTCGCCGAAGTGCCGGCGCACCTCGGCAGTGACTTCAGCCGATAGGCGCGTCCGCCGGTCGACCATCGTCAGGATCACGCCTCCGAGCGCCAGCCGCGGGTTCAGCCGCGAGCGCACCAGCTCGACCGAGCCGACGAGCTGCGCGAGCCCCTCGAGCGCGTAGTACTCCGCCTGCAGGGGCACGAGCACCCGGTCGGACGCCGCGAGCGCGTTGACGGTCAGCGGGCCCAGCGACGGCGGGCAGTCCACGAACACGAACGAGTAGCCCTGCCCGGCGCCCGCCAACGCGTCTGCCAGGTACCGCTCGCCGTCCGGCCTGCGCGCCAGCTCGACGGCCGCGCCTGCGAGCTCCGGCCGCGACGGCACGAGCTCGAGGCGGGGAAACCGCGTCGGCTTCGCGAGGCGCGTGAGCGGGATCCCGTCCAGCAGGTCGAGAGAGGAGCTCCCGTTTGCGCGCTCTCCCAACCCCGAGGTCGCGTTCGCCTGCGGGTCGAGATCGACGACGAGGACCCGCTCGCCGGCCTCGGCGAGGCAGGCCGCGAGATTGATCGCAGTCGTCGTCTTCCCGACGCCGCCCTTCTGGTTGGCAAGCGCATAGACCCGGCCGGGCACACGGCCAAGCTAGCTAGGCAAGCGGACGTTTCCTCGCCACCCCCGGTCGGCGCGGGAAACCGGCCGGCGTCGGCTCGAGCTTCCGCAGGACGAGGAACCCCGGCGGCGAATCGGCCAGCTCTCCGGCCAGCTTCTCGGCCACCCGCCGCGCCCGCTCGGCGTCGGCGCTCGGGCCCACGAACAGGATCGCGGCTCCGCCTGGAGCTACCAGAGGGAGGCACCACTCGGCGGCGACCGGTGGGGTCGCGAGCGCCTTGGCGACCGCAACACTCCAGGTATCGACAGGCTGCTCCTCGGCCCTCCCACACACGACCCGGACGTTCGGGAGCTCGCGTGCCCACCGCTCCAGGAACGCGCACTTGCGCCGGTTCGCCTCGAGCAGGGTGACCTCCCGGTGCGGAAACGCGACCGCGAGCGGGATCCCGGGCGCGCCGCCGCCGGAGCCGACGTCGACGATCGACCCCTCGAACTCCCGCACGACGCCGACCGCAGCCAGGCTCTCGTCGAGGTGGACACGCCGCGCTTGCTCTCCCTCGACAGAGGTCAGTCCGGGTGTCGAGACGAGCTCGTCGAGCCAGCGCTCGAGGCGCTCGTCGGTCAATCCGGCTCGATCACGACGAAGCGGTTGGGCTCGGTGCCCTCGCTCCGCGTGGTCACGCCCGGGTAGTCCTTCAGGCGCACGTGCACGGTCTTGCGCTCGACGGCCGTCATCGGGTCGAGCTCGACGGCTTCTCCTGAAGAAACGGCCCGCTCGGCGCTGCGCACGGCGAGCCCTTCGAGCGTCGCATCGCGGCGTGCCCGGTAGCCGGCCGCGTCCACGACCACGGCCTTCCGGTCCTCGCCGTGACCGCGCCAGACAATCGCGTTCGCGAGGTACTGGATCGCGTCGATCGTCTGCCCGTGCTTGCCGATCACGAGGCCGAGCTCCCGACCGGCGACCGTCGCCAGGAGCGAGTCCTCGTCCTCGCGGATCTCCAGGCGCGCCCGGACGCCGATCGCGTCGAGCATCCGCTCTACGAGCTCGCGGACCTCGCCGGCGAGCTCGCTTTCGTCCTCCGGGACGGACTCCTCCGGCGGCTCGACCACCGCGGCCGCCTCGACCGTGGCGATCACGCGCGCGGGCGCGTAGCCGACCCCGAGCAGCCCGCGCTCGCCCTCCGAGACGACCTGGAAGCGGACGGCTCCCTTGTCCATCCCGGGCTGCAGCTTCTCGAGCTCGCGCAGAGCCGTCCACTTCGCCTCCCCGACCGTCTCGCCGGTCGCCTCGACCTGAACCGTGTCGCTCATCTCCGGGCCTTGCCCTTCTTTCTGCGCACGCGGCGCGGTGGAGCCGCGGGCTTGGTCGGCGCGGACGTCGGAGCGTCGCCGTCCGCCGCCGCTCCGGTCCCGTCCTCGGGAACCTCGTCGCGCGGCGGCGTGCGCGAGGTGCGTCTCTGCGGCGGCTGGGGCTTCGGCATCAGCCGCCGCGTAATCAGACCCTGCCCGACCGTCCACAGGTTCGTCGTCACCCAGTAGATCAGCAGCCCGGTCGGGAAGTTGAGCAGGAAGAACACGAAGACCAGCGGCATGACCAGGAACAGCGTTCGCTGGCTCTTGTCCATCGTCGACGACATCAGGAAGGTGGATGCGAGCTGGCTGCCGATGTAGACGGCGAGCAGCACGTACCCCGACCAGTGCGCGTTGACGTGCGCGGCGATGTTGGGCACGAAGCCGTGCAGCCACGAGAAGTCGCCGTTTGCGACGCACGTCTGCGGATGGAGCTCGTGGCCCGGGCAGGGCGGGTGCCTCGCGAACTTGCGGAGAACCAGGTAGAGGGCGAAGAAGACGGGGAGCTGGGCCACCATCGGTAGGCACGAGGCCGCCGGGTTGATGTTGTTCTCCTTGTAGAACTTCATCAGCTCCTCGTTCCGGCGCTGCTTGTCGTCCTTGTACTTGCGCTGGAGCTCCTTCATCTGCGGCTGGTGCGCCTGCAGGTTCTGCATCGAGTGAATCTGCTTGACCGTCAGCGGCACGAGCAGCATCCGCACGATCAGGGTCAGGGCGACGATCGACCAGGCCCAGGTGAAGCCGGCGTTCAGGTGCAGCCAGTCGAGGACGTGCCGGAGGATGTCCTCGAGCGGTCTGAGGGGGTTCGTTGAGGCGAGGAGCAGCGCGATCACCGGAACAGCCTCTGTTCCTCGGCGTAGTCCACGCCGCCGCGGCTCCACGGGTTGCAGCGGAGGAGCCTCCAGCCGGCGAGGACCGAGCCGCGCACGAGCCCGTACCGCCGGACCGCGTCGAGCGCGTACTGCGAGCAGCTCGGGTGGTACTTGCAGTTCCCGCCCCAGAGCACGCCGGCGGTCCGCCGGTAGAGATGGATCAGGCCGAGCCCGACCAGCGCCGGGACGCGGGTGACGGCGGCGATCACGCGGCCACGTCCTGACGGCCGGCGTGTCGACCGATCGGTGCAGACGGCTGCACGGGCAAAGCCCGCGCAGCCTGAGAGCGACACCCCAAGCGGTGTCTCATGCCGTCGCCTTCTGGAGGATCTCGTCCACGCGCTCGGTCAGCCAGTCGAAGCCGCGGGTCTCGGCCGCCTCGGCCAGGCCGGGGCGGCCGACCAGGACGTAGTCGTTCTCCCGTGGCAGCTCGGCCGAGCGGGCGCGGAAGACCTCTCGCAGCCGCCGCTTGATCCGGTTGCGGGTAACGGCAGTGCCGACCGCCTTCGGCACGGCGAGACCCAGGCGCGGGCCCTCGGCGTCGTCCTCCTCGTTCCGCGAGAACCAGTAGAGGACGAGGAACCGCGTCGAGACCGACCTGCCCTGGCGGTAGACGGCATCGAAGTCCCGCGAGCGCGAGAGGCGGTGGCGGCGGTTCACGCGCGCAGCTAGCGCTCCGCTGTCACGCAGAGAGGCGCTTGCGGCCCTTCGCACGCCTGCGCTTCAGAATCGCTCGACCCGCCTGCGAAGACATGCGGGCGCGGAAGCCGTGCCTCCGCTTCCGCCTGCGCACGTTTGGCTGATAGGTCCGTTTCACGAGTTGGAAAAGGGGGAACAAGAACCGCCCGATCTGCGGGCGGCGAGCAGCCAGTATAGACGAGCCGTCGGGGGTGGTTCTCCACAGAGATTTGGACCCACAAGCCGACGCGAAGATGCTGCACACAGGGCACTCGCGGCGGTGCAAGCGTCGCCTTCTTCGACAAGACCGTCCACACCTGTGGAGACCTGTGTGGAGGTCGGTACTTTGCCTGCAAATATGCGACTTTTGCGCGGTTGCGACACAGCGGAAAGAGCGAAAAAACAGCCGTTGAGCGAGCGGCCGCTCGCTGCTATGCTCGGTCGCTCGCCGATCCCCCGAGAAGGAGCCTGCCGGCGGCGTGGAGTCCTCAATCGAGCTGACCGCTGAAAGCCTGTGGAGCGAGGTATCAAGTCGGCTCAGAGGCGCCCTCAACGAGACGACGTACCGCACGTGGTTCGACCACGTCCGGGGCCTCGATCTCAACGACGACGAGTTCGTCCTCTCGGTTCCGAACGCTTTCACGCGCGACTGGATCGAGGGCCATTTCCTCGGCCTGATTCGCGCTGCGGTCGGCGACGCGACCGGGAAGGAGCGCCGCGTGCAGCTCCAGGTCGCGGAGTCTCCGCAGGAGCCCACCGGGCCGGCCGAGGCCCAGCGCCGCGAGGTGCTCGGCATGGGGCTCAACCCCAAGTACACGTTCGACTCGTTCGTGATCGGCTCCTCGAACCGCTTCGCGCACGCGGCTGCGCTCGCCGTCGCCGAAGCACCGGCGCAGGCCTATAACCCGCTCTTCATCTACGGCGGCACCGGGCTCGGCAAGACCCACCTCCTGCAGGCGGTGGCCCAGTACGTCGGCGAGCACCAGGGCGAGCTCTCGGTCCGGTACGTGACGAGCGAGACGTTCATGAACGACTTCATCAACGCGCTGCGCGACAAGCGGATCGAGGGGTTCAAGCAGCGCTACCGGGCCTACGACCTGCTCCTCATTGACGACATCCAGTTCTTCGAGCACAAGGAACGGATCCAGGAGGAGTTCTTCCACACGTTCAACTCGATCTACGAGGCCGGCGGGCAGCTGGTCATCTCGTCCGACCGCCCGCCGCGGGAGATCTCGACGCTCGAGGAGCGGCTGCGCTCGCGCTTCGAGTGGGGCCTGATCACCGACATCCAGCCGCCCGACCTGGAGACGCGGATCGCGATCCTCCGCAAGAAGGTCAAGACGGACGGGATCCACATCCCCGACCCCAAGGTGCTCGAGTTCATCGCCGGGAGGATCTCGTCGAACATCCGCGAGCTCGAGGGCGCGCTCACGCGCGTCGTCGCCTTCTCCTCGCTGACCGGTCGGCCGATGAGCGAGGACCTCGCCCAGGACGTGCTCCGCGACGTCTTCCCACAGGGTGAGGTGCCGCAGGTCTCGATCGAGCGGATCCAGGAGCTCGTCTCCGAGCGGTTCGGGCTCTCCCTCACGGAGCTCTGCGGCGACAAGCGCTCGCAGAACATCGTCTACCCCCGCCAGGTTGCGATGTACCTCTCGCGGGAGCTGACCGACTCGTCCCTGCCCAAGATCGGCAAGCAGTTCGGCGGCCGCGACCACACCACCGTCATCCACGCGACCTCCAAGATCGCGCGCATGATCCGCGAGGATCGGAATGTGTACAACCTTGTGCAAGAGCTGACGGCGCGCATCAAGCAGGCGCGCTGAGAATGTGGAAGGAACCGTCAGCAGCCGCGAGCCTGTCGACAACCCCGTGTTCTCCACACTCGATCCTCACAGCGGATCCCGTGGAACCAGGCGGCAGGAGCGCGTCATCCCCGGTCTCCACACTCCCTATCACTACGACCAAGGAATTTCATAAATGATCGAAGCAGAAGCAGAAGCCGTGACCGCCCAGGGGACACTTAAGGCGACCTGCTCGAGGGACGAGCTGCTGCAGGCGCTCGGCCTCGTCTCCCGCGGCGTCTCTACGCGAAGCTCGGTTCAGATCCTGGCGGGGATCCTGCTCGAGGCGGAGCAGGGACGGCTGCGCCTGGCCGCGACGGACATGGAGGTCTCGCTCCGGACCGCGCTCGACGCGAAGATCGAGGCAGAAGGCGCCGTGGTCGTTCCGGGCCGGCTGCTGCTCGAGCTCGCACGCCTGCTCCCCGAGGCGGAGGTAACAGTCGAGCACAAGCTCGAGGAGGCGGTGTGCGAGATCCGCTGCGGGTCGGCGAGCTACCGGCTGCACACGTACAACGCCGAGGACTTCCCGCGGCTGCCCGAGACCGAGGGGATCGAGCTGCACGAGGTTGATCGCCACACATTGCTCGAGACCGTCGCACGGGTGAGCCGCTCGGCCTCGCGCGACGAGTCGCGGCCGGTGCTGACGGGCGTGCTGGTGCACTTCGAGCCGGGGAAGCTGGTCATGGCGGCGACCGACTCCTACCGTCTCTCGGTCAAGGAGACGGCCCTGGAAGGGGCGGTGCCGGAGCTCGAGGCGATCGTGCCGGCCAGGGCGCTCGCCGAGCTCGTGCGTATCGCTCCGGAAGGCGAGAAGCTGGCGCTCGGAGTGCACGAGAACCAGGTCGTGTTCGGGACCGGGGACGCGTGGCTCACGACCCGGCGGATCGACGGGCAGTTCCCGAACTACAAGCAGCTCGTCCCGGATGCGTACGAGTACGAGGTGTCCCTGGGACGGGACGAGCTTCTGGAGGTCGTACGGCGCGTGTCGGTCATGGCCCAGCGAAACTCGCCGCTGCGGCTCCGGTTCGCCGACGGCGAGCTGACGATCTCCGCGCAGACGCAGGACGTGGGCGAGGCGCATGAGTCGCTTCCGGCCGCGTTCAGCGGCGATCCGCTCGAGATCGGCTTCAACGCGGAGTTCCTTCGTGACGGCGTCGAGTCGATCGCGGGCGACCAGGTGCGCCTGAAGCTGATCAGCCCGCTGCGCCCGGCGGTACTCGAGGGCGAGAGCGACGACTTCCTGTACCTGATCATGCCGATTCGTCTGGCGGGATAGGCGTGTGGCCTACGGCACCGACCGGTCGTTTCAGACGGGCGGCCGGGCATGGCCCGACCGTCCTCAGGGCGGCACCGCAAGCGGTGCCTCAGTGGCCGGGTAACTGATCGTCAGCACCGTCTCGCTCCGGGACTTCCGCTCCTACGCCGGGCTCGATTTGGGGCTGGCGCCGGGGCTCGTGCTGGTGACCGGCCCGAACGGGGCGGGGAAGACGAACCTGCTCGAGTCGCTGCACGTGGGAACGCAGGGCTTCTCACCGCGAACCCGCGCGGACGCGCAGCTGGTGCGCTTCGGGCGCGACGCGGCGCGCGTCGCGCTCCGCGGCGATCGTGCCGGCGCACCGGTCGAGCTGGAGGTCACGCTCGAGCTCGGCACGGGCAAGCGCGCCCGGCTCAACGGCGCCCCCCTCAGGGCGGCCGAGCTCCTCCGCGGCGAGACGGCGACGCTCGTCTTCACTCCGGACCGGCTGGTGGTCGTGAAGGGAGGCCCGGCGGCCAGGCGCGCGTACTTCGACCGGGTGCTCGGACGGCTCGCGCCCGCCCGGGCCGGCCTTCCGGCCGAGTACGGAGCGGCGGTCGGGCAGCGAAACGCCGCGCTGAGACGGATCGCGCACGGGCTCTCTTCTCGCGACACGCTTGCGCCCTGGGACGACCAGGTGATCCGCCTCGGAACAGCGCTCGTGGAGGCGCGCGCCGAGACGGTCTCGGCGCTTCGTCCCCGCTTCCGCGAACGCGCGGAGGAGCTGGGGCTCGCGGACGGCGAGCTCGCCTACGCGGCCGGTCCACCGACCGCGGAGGAGCTGGAGGCGCGGACCGACCGCGACCTCGAGCGCGGCACGACCGGCCTGGGCCCGCACCTCGACGACGTCGGAGTGCTTTCCGGAGACCGCGACCTGCGCGCGTTCGGCTCACAGGGAGAGCAGCGCCTGGCGGTGCTCGCGCTGCTCCTGGGCGAGGCGGAACTGCTTGCCGAGCAGCGCGGCGTGCTGCCGCTGCTCCTGCTCGACGACGTGCTCTCGGAGCTCGATCCCGGCCGGCGGCGGATCCTCGCCGAGCGGCTGCGCGTCTCGGGCCAGGCGCTCGTGACGAGCGCTAGCCGAAACGCGCTCCCGATCGAACCGGCGCAGACGATAGAGGTCACGCAGGGACGGGACGGCGTGAGCCGCGCGGAGTCCGCCTGATGGAGCGGATCGGGGAAGCCGTCCGGCGCGAGCTGGGGCGCTTCGGGACGACCGGCGCGATGGCCGACCTGGTGTCCGCCTGGCCGACCGCGGTCGGCGAGCAGGTGTCCGCGAACGCGTGGCCCGCTCGGCTCGCCCGCGACGGGACGCTGCACGTCGCGACGAGCTCGTCGGCCTGGGCGTTCGAGCTCGGCCACCTCGAAAGCGAGATCCTGCCGCGCCTCAGGAAGGCCCTTGGAGCGTCCGCGCCGGGCCGGCTGAAGTTCGCTCCGGGACCCCTCCCGGAACCGGCCCCGGCGGTCTCGGCGACGCCTCGCGAGCCCCTGGCCGAGCCGACGCTGGAGCAGGTCCGAGAAGCACGCTCGTGGGCAGCCGGCATCGGCTCGGAAGAACTTCGCAAAACAGTGGAAAAAGCTGCGCGCGCAAGCCTCGCGCGGGCCGGTTCCGGCCGCTCGATCTGATAGAGTACGAGTAACCGAAAAATGTGCTACTTGCAGGGATTTTATGACGACTAAAGATTCCTATACCGCCAAGGACATCTCCGTTCTCGAGGGCCTCGAGCCGGTCCGTTTGCGCCCGGGCATGTACATCGGCTCGACGGGCATCCGCGGGCTGCATCAGCTCGTGTTCGAGGTGGTCGACAACGCCGTCGACGAGGCCCTCGCGGGGCGGGCCGACACGATCGAGCTGACCATCCACCCGGACAACTCCGTGACGGTGAGCGACAACGGCTCGGGGATCCCCGTGGACGAGATGGCCGACCAGGGCGCGTCGGCGCTCACGGTCGTCCTCACGAAGCTCCACGCCGGCGGCAAGTTCGGCGGCGAGGAGGCGGCCTACAAGGTCTCGGGCGGCCTGCACGGTGTCGGCATCTCGGTCGTCAACGCGCTCTCGGAGTGGCTGATCGCCGAGGTGAGGCGCAACGGCAAGGTCTACCGCCAGTCGTTCGCGCGCGGCGAGCCGACCTCCGAGCTCGAGGAGGGCGGCACGTCGAAGGAGACCGGCACGACGATCACGTTCCTCGCGGACGGCGAGGAGATCTTCGAGGAGGTCGAGTGGTCGTACGAGACGCTGAGTCAGCGCCTGCGTGAGACCGCGTTCCTGACCCGTGGCCTGCGGATCATCCTGAAGGACGAGCGGGCCGGCGGAGAGAGCGCCGAGTTCTTCTACGAGGGCGGCATCAAGGACTTCGTGCTGCACGTCAACTCGGCCAAGGACCCGGTGCACAAGCAGATCGCATACTTCTCGAGCGAGGGCGAGCAGGGGACGGTCGAGGTCGCGATGCAGTGGAACTCCTCGTACCAGGACTCGCTCTACACGTTTGCCAACAACATCAACACGCACGAGGGCGGCTCGCACCTCTCCGGCTTCAACGCTGCGCTGACGCGCACGATCAACCGCTTCGCGCGCGAGCTCGGGCTGCTGAAGGAGAAGGAGGACAACCTCGAGGGCGAGGACGCTCGCGAGGGGCTCGCCGCGGTTCTCTCGGTCAAGCTCCAGGAGCCGCAGTTCGAGGGCCAGACGAAGACGAAGCTCGGCAACCCCTGGGTGAAGGGGTTCGTCGAGCAGGCAGTCAACGCGAAGCTGGCCGAGTTCCTCGAGGAGAACCCGACCGACGCCAAGCAGATCATCCAGAAGGCGATCGCAGCCGCCCGCGCACGCCAGGCAGCGCGCAAGGCGCGTGACCTGACCCGGCGCAAAGGCGCGTTCGGCGGCGAGATCGCGAAGAAGTTCGCCGACTGCCAGGTGCGCGACCCGGAGCTCGCGGAGCTGTTCATCGTCGAGGGCAACTCGGCGGGCGGCGCCGCCAAGGAGGCGCGCGACAAGTCCAACCAGGCGATCCTCCCCCTGCGCGGGAAGATCATCAACTCGGAGAAGAACCGCATCGACAAGGTGCTCTCGAACACCGAGATCCAGCTGCTCGTGCAGGTGATCGGAACCGGGATCGGCGACGAGTTCGACATTGCGAAGCTCCGGTACCACCGGATCATCGTCATGACCGACGCCGACGTGGACGGCGCGCACATCCGCACGCTCGTCCTCACGTTCCTCTACCGGCACATGCAGGAGCTGTTCGACCGGGGGCACGTCTTCATCGCGGTCCCACCGCTGTACCTGGCGCGCTTCGGCAATCAGCAGAACTACCTCGAGAAGGACTCGCAGCTCGAGGAGCTGCTCGTGCGCGAGCGCTTCGGCTCGCTCGAGATCACTGCGCGCGACGGGACGCAGATCAAGCTGACCGAGCACCGCTACCGCCGCTTTGCGAGCGCGCTCAGCGAGTACCTCGGTTGGATCGCGCGCCTGCGCGCGGACTTCGGGCCGCAGGCGTCCGACTTCGTCCTCCTGCACGGGTTGGTCGAGACCCCGGCGGCCTCGGCCGACCAGGCCGCGAAGGCGATCGCGGAGGCAGACCGGAACGGCTTCGGCCTCGAGGCGACCGCCGACGGCGACTCGTTGCTCGTCCAGGTCGTCGAGCTCGGCACGAACGCGACGATGAACGTGGTCGTGCCAGGTGAGCTGCTCGGCTCGCCCATCTACGACCACGTGCGCAAGTCACACGCTCGGTTGACCGAGATCGTCGGCGGGCTGCCGCCCTTCACGGTGACCCTCGGCAAGGAGTCGGAGTACGCGCTCACGTTCGAGGCGCTGCGCGAGGCGGCGCTGGCCCTCGCCAAGACCGGGATCCAGATCACGCGCTTCAAGGGCCTGAGCGAGATGAACGCGCCCGAGCTCTGGAAGACGACCATGGACCCGGCCGAGCGGATGATCGTCCGCGTGGACGTCGAGGACGCGGCCGCGGCCGACCTGTGGTTCTCACGCCTGATGGGCGACGAGGTCGAGCCCCGCCGCGCCTTCATCGAGCAAAACGCACTCGAAGTAAAGAACCTGGATGTCTGAGGTCGAGACGGGCCCGCTCGGGGCGGGCCGCATCGAGAGCCGGGAGCTCGACCAGGAAGTTCGGACCAGCTTCCTCGACTACGCGATGAGCGTGATCGTGAGCCGCGCGCTGCCCGACGTGCGCGACGGCCTCAAACCGGTCCACCGGCGCGTCATGTACGCGATGCACGAGGCGGGACTCCAGCCGAACCGGCCGACACGCAAGTCCGCCCGCGTGGTCGGCGACGTGATGGGCAACTACCACCCTCACGGCGACCAGGCGATCTACGACGCCCTCGTCCGTCTCGCGCAGCCGTTCTCGCTCCGCTACCCGCTGGTCGACGGCCAGGGCTACTTCGGCTCGGTGGACGGCGACCCGGCGGGGGCGATGCGCTACACGGAGTGTCGGCTCTCGCGGATCGCGACCGAGTTGCTGCGCGACATCGACGCCGATACCGTCGACTTCGTCCCGAACTACGACGAGTCGCGGCGCGAGCCGGTGGTCCTGCCGGCCCGGTTCCCGAACCTGCTCGTGAACGGCTCGGCGGGGATCGCGGTCGGCATGGCGACGAACATCCCGCCGCACAACCTCGGCGAGATCGTGAACGGGATCATGGCGATGATCGACGAGCCGGCGATCAACGTCGAGAAGCTGATGAAGCACGTCAAGGGCCCGGACTTCCCGACCGGCGGGGCGATCGTCGGCTTCTCGGGGATCCGCGACGCCTACCGGAGCGGCCGGGGCCGCATCATGGTCCGCGGCAGCGCGCACATCGAGCAGCTCCGCGGCGGCAAGAGCGCGATCATCGTCACCGAGCTTCCCTACGGCGTGCGCAAGGCCGGCGAGGGCGGCGTGATCGAGAAGATCGCCGACCTCGTCAAGGCGGGAACGCTCAACGAGGTGCCGATGTCGGACGAGGCGCTCCAGGACCACTCCGACAAGGAGGGGATGCGCATCTACGTCGAGCTGAAGCGCGACGCGGTGCCGCAGGTCGCGCTGAACAAGCTCTTCAAGCTGACCCCGCTGCAGACGACGTTCGGCTACAACGCGGTCGCTCTCGTGGACGGCGTCCCGCGGACGCTCTCGCTCCTCGAGCTCGTCCGGTACTACCTGGACTACCAGCGCGAGATCGTCACCCGCCGGTCGAAGTACGAGCTGCGCCAGGCCGAGCGGCGCGCGCACGTCCTCGAGGGCTACCTCAAGGCACTCGACAACCTCGACGCCGTGATCGCGTTGATCCGCGCCGCCGCTGACACCGACGACGCGCGCACCGGCCTGATGGCGCAGTTCGAGCTCTCGGAGGTCCAGGCGCAGGCGATCCTCGACCTCCGGCTCGCGCGCCTCACCGGGCTCGCCCGCAAGGAGATCGAGGACGAGTACAAGGACCTGCAGGAGCGGATCACCGAGTTGCGCGCGATCCTCGGCGACCCGGCGAGGGTCGACGCGGTGATCAAGGACGAGCTCGCCGAGCTCGTCACCGGCTACGCGAAGGACGACGAGCGGCGCACGGATATCGTCGCCGGCGAGGACGAGCTCGAGCTCGAGGACCTGATCGCGGAGGAGGACATGGTGATCGCGATCACGCGCTCGGGCTACGTGAAGCGGCTACCGGTCAGCGCCTACCGCGAGCAACGCCGCGGCGGGATCGGCGTGATGGGGATGAACCTCAAGGACGAGGACTACATCGAGCACCTGTTCGTGGCCTCGACGCACGATTACCTGCTCTTCTTCACGACCGTCGGGAAGGTCTACCGGCTGAAGGTGCACGAGCTCCCGCTCGGCACGCGCCAGTCGAAGGGCCGCGCGATCGTCAACCTGCTGCCGTTCGCCCAGGAGGAGCAGGTTCGCGCGGTGATCGCGACCCGCGAGTTCAAGGAGGCCGAGTACCTCGTCCTCGCGACCCGCAACGGGATGGTCAAGAAGACCCGCTTCGAGGAGTACAACACAACGCTGAAGTCGGACGGGATCATCGCGATCAAGCTGCGTGACGGCGACGCGCTGGTCGACGTCCTCCACTCGTCGGGGACCGACGACATCATGCTCGTCTCGCGCAAGGGCCAGGCGATCCGCTTCGCCGAGCAGAACGCGCGGCCGATGGGCCGGGCCACGTCAGGCGTCAAGGGGATGAGCCTGCGGAAGGGCGACGAGGTCATCGCCGCGGCGATCGCCCGCGACGATCTGGACATGCTCGTCGTCACCGACCAGGGCTACGGCAAGCGGACACGGATGCCGGACTACCCGGTCAAGGGCCGCGGCGGCCTCGGCGTGAAGACGGTCCAGCTGACGAAGGCGCGCGGGCAGCTGGCCGGCGCGGTCGCGGTCCGCGAGGGCGAGCAGCTGATGCTGATCTCGACCGGCGGCACGATGATCCGGATGTCGGTCAACGAGATCAAGCGGCTGGGCCGGGCCACGCAAGGCGTGATCGTCGTGCGGCTGCGCAAGGCCGAGCTCGTCTCCAGCATCGCGCTCGTGGCCGAGCCCGAAGAGGAAGTCGAGGGGGCGGAGGAAGCTTCCCTCCCCGACGAGGCTGCGCAAAACGCACCGGAAAACGCCTAGCCTCCGCGCGAAAGCCGCTCCAGCTTCACGAATTCGACGAACAGCGATATAACTTTCAACGTAGGCGGCGCATTCGCGGGGGAGGTGGACCCACGTGTACCAGACCGCAGCCGAGTTCCTCGAGCCGGTCGATATCTCGGAGCATCTGGACAAGCTCGAGCTCTACCTCGGCCAGGTCTGTCGGATCGCCGGAATCTCGAAGATGCAGCTCGACTACTGGACGAACAAGGCCCACATCCCGACCAAGGGAAGAAAGCAGCGCATCTACGACATGGACGCGCTCGAGACGGTCATGCTGATCAAGCAGGCCAAGGACAAGGGCCTCAACCTCGGTGCGGCGATCGAGGCCGCCCGCACCTTCCGCGCCGCCCAGGCGAGAGCCGGCTAGCCGTCTTCGCGTAGCGCTGCCGCCGCCTGCTCCGGCGGGAGCGGGTTGACGTGGTGCCCGGTCGCGAGCTCGAGCGAGGCGAAGACGGTCAGGCGTGGAACGAGCTCGAGATGCCAGTGGCCGTCCGGGTGCAGCCAGAGGTTGGCAGGCACCGGGCCGAGGCGCCGGAGGGTCTCGCCCGCGAGGTCGAGCGCCGCCCCGAGGCGGTCGCTCGCGAACCCCTCGTGCTCGTGGTCGAGCGGCGCGACGAGACATTCGTAGGGAGCTCGCCCCGCGTACGGGCAGAAGAGCACCAGCCCCTCCCGCTCGACGACGACGCGCGCCCGCTCTCCTCTCTCCCAGGCCAGGTACTCGCAGACCCGGCAGCCCGGACCGGAGAGCTCGGCCGCAGGCACAGGCGGCTGTTCGCGAAAGCCGACCAGCTGCGAGTGCGAGTGCGGGAGGCTCGAGCCCGCGGCTCTCCCCTCGTTGACCCCGGCGAAGACGTACGGGAAGCCGGCTGCGCGCATGGCCGCTGCCCGGGCCTGCCACGCCTCCGCGACGAGCCCGAGCTGCTCCGAGCCGAGGTCGGCAATCGAGCGGACGTGCTCCGGCGCGTGCACGACGACCTCCTGCTGCTCGAAGGCCGGGAACCTGTTCGGCACGACCCGGACCGACCAGCCCGGCGTGTCCGGCTCGCGCCCCTCTGCGGGCAGGGCGAAGACCTCGGGCGGCGTGCGCTCCTCGCGTCCCTCGCAAAAGGGGCAGCTCTCGAGCTCCTCGGGCGTCTCTTGCTCGAGGGTGACGGTCGGCGCACCGGGGCGCTGTGATCGGTCGGGCGCCACTGCGACCGTCCGCCCGGAGAGCGGGTCGACCCGCAGCTCGCTCAGGAGTCTTTCTTGTCGTGCCTCATGAACAGCTCGAAGAGGTCGATCGGGGCCGGGAAGACGATCGTGGTCGACGCAGAGCCGCTGATCTCGATCAGCGTCTGCAGGTAGCGGAGCTGGATCGACACCGGGTGCTCCTCGAGCACGAGCGCGGCGTCCTTCAGCCGCTCGGCCGCCTGGAACTCGCCCTCCGAGCTGATGATCTTCGCGCGCCGCTCGCGCTCGGCCTCGGCCTGCCGGGCCATCGCGCGCTGCATGCTGGAGGGAATCTCGACGTCCTTGATCTCGACGATCGAGACCTTGATGCCCCAGGGCGAGGTCGCCTGGTCGATGATCTCCTGCAGGATCGCGTTGATCTTGTCGCGCTCGGAGAGGAGCTCGTCGAGCAGGTGCTGGCCGAGCACCGAGCGCAGGGTCGTCTGGGCGATCTGCGAGGTCGCGACCATGTAGTTCTCGACCTGCACGACCGCGTCCGAGGGGCCCACGATCCGGAAGTAGGCGACCGCGTTCACGCGCACCGGGACGTTGTCCTTCGTGATCACGTCCTGGGGCGGGACGTTGAGCGTGATCGTGCGCAGGTCGACCTTGACCATCCGGTCGACGATCGGGATGAGGATGAAGAGGCCCGGCCCCTTGGGCTGGGGCAGCAGGCGGCCGAGGCGGAAGATGATCCCGCGCTCGTACTCCCGCGCGACCTTGAGCGCTCCGATCACGAACAGGAGCACGATCAGCAGGACGATTCCGAAGATGATCAGTGCCGCCGTCATTGCACCAGGATCCTACTCCGGGACAACGTGCACCACCTCCAGCAACAGCTCGGGGTCGACCCCCGAGACGCGAACCGACTGGCCCGGCCGCAGCGGCTCGCCGTCGGCCGAGCGCGCGCGCCAGAGCTCGCCGTTGACGAAGACGAGGTCGTCGCGCTTGGCCTCGCCGACCTCGCCGACGATCATGTGCGGGCCGACCCGCACCGGGCTGCGCCGCACCTGGACGGCCTTCGTGATCGCGAACGCCCACAGGATGCCCAGCCCCAGAGCGAAGGCGATGATGAGCGGCGCGTTCGTGTTGTTGTACGGCGCCGGCGCGTTGTGGAAGAGCATCAGGCAGCCGACCACGAGGCTGATCAGCCCCGAGATCGTGAGTGCGCCGTGGCTCACGACGTGCGCGTCGATGATCAGGAGCGCGACGCCGAGCAGGATCAGCCCCAGGCCGGCCCAGCTGATCGGCAGCACGGCGAACCCGAACAGCGCCGTCAGCAGCGCGACCGCGCCGAGCGCGCCCGGCAGCACGACTCCCGGGTGGAAGATCTCGAAGCCGATCCCGGCTAGGCCGGCCAGGAACAGGAGCGGCAGGATGTTGGGGTCGATCAGCGTGTTCAGCAGGCGTGTGAAGAAGCCCGGGTGGACCTCGTCGATCTGCGCGTTCGCCGTGTGCAGCGTCAGGTTCTTGCCGACGGTCGTGTGCCCGTCGATCTTGTTCAGAAGAGCCGGCAGCGTCGGCGCCAGCACGTCCACGACGTTGATCTTCTTCGCGGTCTGGTCGTCCACGTTCGCGGCTTCGCGGACGGCCTTCTCCGCCCACGCAGCGTTGCGGTGGTGGTAGCGCATCAGGCTCTCGAGCGAGGCGACCGCGTCGTTGATCACCTTGCGCCTGAGGTCGGAGCCGAGGTTCTGGCCGCTGCTGTCGATCGGCGTGGACGAGCCGATGTTGGTCTGCGGCGCCATGGCCGCGACATCCGCGGCCTCCGTGATCCAGACCCCGGCCGAGGCGGCGCGAGAGCCCGGCGGTGAGACATACACGATCACCGGGATCTTCGAGGCGAGCTCGTGCTTGACGATCGTCCGCATCGAGTCCGAGAGGCCTCCGGGCGTGTCGAGCTGGATCACGGCCGCGTTGTAGCCCTTGTTCGAGGCCCGGTCGAGCTGGTGGTCGAGGTAGCTCGCCGTGACCGGATTGACCTCCGTCGGGAAGTCGATCAGGAGCACGCGCGGCTTCGAGGAGGATGAGGCGACTGCGAGCGCCGGAACGGCGAGAGCAACGGCCACGGAGGCGAGAAATGCCCGCAGATACGGCCCTTTCACGGTTGTAAAGATCGTATCAGCGAGCCTTGCGGCCGCAGAGCGCGTGTGCCACCCTCGAAGGCGGTCTGCACTGCGGCGTCTAGACATGAGTGCAATCGGGTCGACCGGTCATTTCCGACGGACGCACGAGCAAAGCTCGCACGTCCTGAATCGGCCATCGCGAGCGACGGCCTGGTCGATGAGAGCCGTTCTCGTCGCAACTGTCCTTGCCGTTGTCGCTCCGGCTCCAGCATCCGCAGCGGGGCTTTCGCTTGCCTCGAGAGACTTGCACGGATCGAGGGCTGTCCAGGCCAAGCGCTTCGACCTCGTCGGGCTCCACTGGCGCGGGAACGGCTCGGTCCTCTTCAGGACCCGCGCGCTCGGCGGGCGCTGGAGCGCATGGCATCTCGCTGTGGCCGAGGACGACGACCGGCCCGATCGCGGGAGGGAGCACTCGGACGCCCTGGCGGGCTGGCGCCTGGGCAGCCCGTACTGGACGGGCGGCGCCGAACTGATCCAGTACCGGACCGTGGGCAGGGTGGGCCGCGTGCGCGCGTACCTCGTTCGTAGTGCCGGTACGGCCTCGCGGGTCCACACTCGGATCCCGCAGCTGGCGGGCAAGCCGACGATCATCACGCGCGCGCAGTGGGGAGCGAACGAGGCGATCCGTCGCGCGCCCCCGAGCTACGCGGACAACGTGCACCTCGCCATCGTCCATCACACGGCAGGCTCGAACTCCTACAAGGCGAGCCAGTCTGCGGCGATCGTGCGGGCAATCGAGCTCTACCACGTGAAGGGCAACGGCTGGAACGACATCGGCTACAACTTCCTCGTCGACAAGTACGGCCAGATCTTCGAGGGCCGGTACGGCGGCATGACGCGCGCGGTGATCGGCGCGCACGCGATGGGCTTCAACACCGGGAGCTTCGGGGTGGCGGTGATCGGCAACTACGACACGGCGGCGGTCACGCCTGCGGCGAAGGCGGCGCTCGTGTCGCTCCTGGCCTGGCGGCTCGATCTCGCACACGTCGACCCGCTCTCGAAGGTCGTCCGCATCTCGGCGGGCAACCCGCGCTACGCGGCCGGGAAGGCGGTCACGCTGCGCGCGATCTCGGCGCACCGCGACACGTACCCGACCGGCTGCCCCGGGGCGAAACTCTACGCCCTGCTCCCGGCGATCAGGGCGGCCGTGGCCAAGACGGGGCTGCCGAAGCTGTACGAGCCGAAGGTGAGCGGCGCTCTCGGTGGGCCGCTGCGCTTCACCGCGCGGCTGTCGAGCCCGGCCGCCTGGACGGTCACGGTGCGAGATCAGGACGGCAACCAGGTTGCGAGCGGGACCGGCGACGGCACGGCCGTGGACTGGACGTGGGACGCGAGCACCGCCGCCGTCGACCAGCGCTACACCTGGACGATCGCCGCCCCGGACACGCGCTCGGCGACCGGGGCGACCGGCACGCCGCTGCCTCCGCCGTCGCTGCGGCAGGTGAAGGTCGCTCCCGCGCTCGTGACGCCGAACAGCGACGGCCGCTCGGACACGGCGAAGCTCACGTACCGGCTGAACACGCAGGCGGTCGTCACCGCGACGCTGCTGGACGAGTCGAACAGGGTCGTGACGATGCTCTTCCGGCAGCTCCGGTCGGCCGGTGCACGGAGCTTCACGTGGAGCAACGTCGGCGTCCCGGACGGCCTGTACCGGATCTCGCTCATGGCGCGGAACTCGGCCGGCAAGCAGGTGCAGACGTCGATCCCGGTCGCCGTCGATCGCACGCTCGCGGGCTTCGCCTCCAGCGCCCCCGCGATCTCGCCGAACGGGGACGGTCGCCTCGATGCGCTCACGTTCGGCTTCCAGCTGCTGGCGCCGGCGTCGGTGCAGCTCGACATCCTCTTGCACGGGCTCGTGGCGGCGAGCGGGTTCGAGGGCGTCCTGGCGGCCGGGCCCCAGCAGCTCGCGTGGGACGGTGGCGGCCTTCCGGACGGCAGCTACCGGGCGCTGCTGAGCGCGACGGACTCGCTCATGACCGTCAAGCAGTCGGTCGTCGTGCGCATCGACCGGAAGGCACCGGTTCTGCGCCTTGCCTCGTTCGGGCTGCTGCGCTTCTGGCTGAGCGAGCCGGCGAGGTTGACGCTCACGCTCGACGGCCGGGCGTACAAGCTGACGCGCAAGCGGACCGGCTACTTCCGGATCGGCCACCGCGGGCGCGTGAAGGCGCTGACCGCGGTTGCGGTGGACTCAGCGGGCAACCGGAGCGCGCTCGTCCGCGCCAGGCGCTGAGCGGCCGCGTAGCGCCTGACACGGGCGAATAGACTAGGCGCCGCCGTGCAACCTCCTTTGCGCAAGCGCCGTCAGATTCGGCAGGACCCGCGGCCGGACGCGCCGCTCGTCTACGAGAGGCTCAGCGATCCCATTCTGGTCAAACGCGCGCAGGACGGCGACCGGCAGGCGCTCGCCGCGCTCTGCGAGCGCCACGCGCCGCGCGTGGAGCGGTTGGCGGCGCACATGCTCGCCGACCCGGAGGACGCCCGCGACGCGGCCCAGGAGGCCCTGGCCAAGCTCTGCGTACGCATACCGCAGTTCCGCGGCGAGGCGCAGTTCGCCACCTGGCTGCACCGGCTGGTGGTCAACACGTGTCACGACGTCGGTTCTCGCCAGCGGGCGCGCCGCTGCGAGCGTCTGGCCGACGACTACCGCGTCGCCGGCGAGGGCGATCCCGCACGCGCGGCCGATCTCGCGGAGCTCCGGCAGGAGCTCGGCGCCGGCCTCAAGAGCCTTTCACGAGAGCAGGCGCGCGTGGTCGTCCTGAAGGACGCGCTCGGCTACTCGTTCGCCGAGATCTCGGCTCGCTCAGGCATGCCCGTCGGAACTGCCAAGTGCTACGCACACCGCGCCCGCGCCGGACTGCGGGCACGGCTCTCGAACCACGAAGCGGCATGAGGCGCCGCTCGGTTCGGCAAGAGGTCGGCCGGTGAAGACCACGCTCGGCCGCGCGGAGATCGAGGCGATCCTGCCGCACCGGGAGCCGTTCCTCCTGATCGACGAGGTGATCGAGCTCGAGCCGGGCGCGCGCGTGGTCGCGCGCAAGACGGTGCGTCCGGACGAGTGGTACCTGGCCGGGCACTTTCCCGGACGGCCGGTGATGCCGGGCGTACTGATCGTCGAGGCGATGGCTCAGACGGGTGCGGTTGCGGTGCTCTCGCAGGAGGAGAACCGCGGCCGGCTCGCGCTCTTCGCCGGGATCGACGACGTGCGGTTCAAGCGGATCGTCGTGCCGGGCGACGAGCTCGAGCTCGAGTGCACGATCGAGGCGGCGCGAGGCCCGATCGGGCGGGGGAAGGCGACGGCCAAGGTCGGCGAGGAGCTCGCCGCCCGCGGAACGCTGACGTTCGCGGTGGAGCGATGATCGGCACCGCCAACGGCGTCGCGGCCTCGATCACCGGCCTCGGCTCGCACGTACCCGAGCGCGTGGTCACGAACGACGAGCTCTCGACCATGATGGACACCTCCGACGAGTGGATTCGCGAGCGGACCGGGATCCGGGAGCGGCGGATAGCGGCTCCCGAGGAGGCGCTCTCCGACGTGTGCCTGCCGGCCGCGCGCGAGGCGCTGGAGGACGCGGGCGCCGCTCCCTCCGAGATCGACCTCCTGATCGTCGCCACGGTCACGCCGGACATGGCGTTCCCGGCGACGGCCGCGATCCTTGCTGACCAGCTGGGAGCGACCAGGGCCGGCGCGTACGACCTCTCGGCGGGCTGCACCGGCTTCATGTACGCGGTCGCGCAGGCGTACGGGATGCTCGCCGGCGGGCTGTCGAAGAAGGCGCTCGTCGTGGGCGGCGACGTGCTCTCGAAGGTCATGGACTGGAGCGACCGCACGACGAGCGTCCTCTTCGGGGACGGCGCCGGGGCCGTCGTCCTGGAGCGGGTGAACGGCGGCGGCTTCCTCGGGTTCGAGCTCGGCGCGGACGGGTCCGGGGGCCCCGAGCTCTACCTGCCCGGCGGCGGCTCGCGAACGCCTGCGAGCGCCGAGTCGGTCGCCCAGCACATGCACTTCGTGAGGATGAACGGCCGCGAGGTCTACAAGTTCGCAACCCGCGTCCTCGTCTCGTCCGCCGAGGCCGTGCTGGCCGAGTGTGGGCGCACCATCGACGAAGTGGATGTCTACGTTCCGCATCAGGCGAACGTCAGGATCATCGAGCATGCGCGGAAAAAGCTGGGCATTCCGGAGGCCAAGGTCGTGGTCGACGTCGACCGCTACGGGAACACGTCCTCCGGCTCGATCCCGCTCGCGTTGGTGGACGCGCGGGAGGACGGGCGGCTCCAGGCGGGAAAGCTGGTGTTGATGACAGGCATGGGCGCGGGCCTCACGTGGGGCTCGGGCCTGATCGAATGGACAGACGGAGGACGGGGATGAGCGTCGAGAAGATCGCATTCTGCTTCCCGGGGCAGGGCTCGCTGGAGGCGGGCATGGGCCGGGACATCGCCAACGCGGTGCCCGAGGCAATGGACGTGTACCGTCGCGCGAGCGAGGCCTCGGGGCTCGACCTCGTGCGGCTCTGCTTCGAGGCACCAGAGCACGAGCTCGTCCAGACCGACGTGCAGCAGCCGGCGCTCGTCGCGACGAGCCTCGCAGTGCTCGCCGCGCTGCGGACGCGCGGCTTCGAGCCGGACTACGTCGTGGGCCATTCGGTCGGCGAGCTCGCGGCTCTCGCCGCGTGCAAGGTGCTCGAGACCGAGGACGCGATCGCGCTCGTTCGGGAGCGAGGGCTGGCGATGGCTGCAGCCGCCCGCGAGAACCCGGGCTCGATGGCGGCCATCCTCGGCCTCGAGGATGAGGTCGTCGAGAACCTCTGCCTGCAGATCTCCCGCGTCTGGCCCGCGAACTACAACTGCCCGGGCCAGATCGTCGTGTCCGGCGAGAACCCGGCCGTCGAGGAGTGTTGCGAGGAGGCACAGCTTCATGGCGCCCGACGGACGGTGAAGCTCCGGGTCTCCGGTGCGTTCCACAGCCCGCTCGTCGCCCGAGCAGCCGAGAGGCTGCGGCCTGCGGTCGAGATGGCGAAGTTCGCCGAGCCGATCGCCCCGTTCATGTCGACGGTCACGGCCAAGATCGAGCCCGCCCAGCGGCTCGCCGGCCTGCTCGTCGAGCAGCTCACCGCTCCGGTGAAGTTCACGCAGGCCGCGCGCGAGCTCATGCGCCAAGGGGTGAAGGTCTTCGTCGAGGTCGGACCGGGCAACGTCCTCAGCGGTTTACTGAAGAGGATCGATAGGAGCGTCAAGGCGATTCCCGTCGGAGACCTGGCCTCGCTGGAGAAGCTCAAGGAGACGCTCGGAGCTGCCTGACGACTTTTGCTCGCTGGCGGGGAAGACCGCGCTCGTCACGGGCGCTTCGCGCGGGATCGGCCGTGCGATCGCGCTCTCGCTGGCCCAGGCCGGCGCCGAGGTCGTGGTCGGCTATCACTCGGGAGCCAAGGAGGCCGAGGCGGTCGCGAAGGAGGCCGGCGGACGCGCTGTTCGGGCGGACGTCGCCGACCCCGAGGAGGCGAAGCGGCTGGTCGAGGAGGCGGGTGACCTGGACGTCCTCGTCAACAACGCGGGACTGACCCGCGACGGGCTGCTGGCCCGTATGCCGGACGACGACTGGCGGGCGGTGGTCGAGACGAACCTCTCGTCGGTCTTCTACACCTGCCGCGCCGCGGTCCGCGGGATGATGAAGAAGCGGGCCGGCTCGATCGTCAACGTTTCGAGCATCGTCGGCGTCCACGGCAACTGGGGCCAGACGAACTACGGCGCATCGAAGGCGGGAATCATCGGCTTCACCAAGTCGCTCGCGCGCGAGCTCGGAAGCCGGAACGTGCGTGCCAACGTGGTCGCGCCCGGGTACGTGAACACGCGCCTGACCGACGTGCTCCCGGACGAGGCGAAGGACGCGATGCTGACGAACACGCCGCTCGGCCGTCTCGGAGAACCGGAAGACATTGCCGGCGCTGTACGCTTCCTCTGCTCGGACGAGGCCTCGTTCATAACCGGCGAGGTGCTGCTCGTCGACGGCGGGCTAGGGATGTAGGGATGAGCAACGGAGCGAGCTTCAACGGACGGCGACGGGTCGTGATCACCGGCCTCGGAGCCCTTACCCCGCTCGGGGCGGACGTCGAGACCAGCTGGGACAACCTGCTCGCTGGCCGCTCGGGCGCGGGCCCGATCACGCAGTTCGACTCCGAGGCGTTCCCCGTTCACTTCGCCTGTGAGGTCACGGACTTCGAGCCGACGGACTACATCGAGTACAAGCAGGCGAGGCGTATGGACCGCTTCGCGCACCTGATCGTGGCGGCCGCGCGCCAGGCCGAGAAGGACGCCGGGCTCGAGATCGAGAAGGAGCCGGACCGCGTCGGCGCCGCGGTCGCGACCGGGATCGGTGGCCTCAAGGCCCTCCAGGACTGCTACGACGATCTGCTCGAGCGCGGGCCCGATCGCGTCAACCCGTTCTCGATCCCGGAGATCATCCCGAACATGGGGGCGGCCTGGGTCTCGATGCAGCTCGGCACGAAAGGGCCGCTCACCTCGCAGTGCACGGCCTGCGCGGCCTCGAACATGGCGATCGGCGACGGGCTCGACGCGATCAGGCTCGGCCGCGCGGACGTGATGTTCTGCGGCGGCACCGAGGCGCCGATCACGAGGATCGGGATCGCCGGCTTCAGCGCGATGCGCGCGCTCTCGCGGCGGAACGACGCTCCGGAGAAGGCGAGCCGCCCGTTCGACGCCGGCCGCGACGGATTCGTGATGGGCGAGGCAGGCGCCGTGCTCGTGCTCGAGGAGCTGCAGCACGCGCAGGCGCGCGGCGCCGAGATCTACGCGGAGGTGCTCGGCTACGGCGTCTCCTCCGACGCCCAGCACGTCACCGAGCCCGATCCGACCGGCGAGAACCCGGCGCGCGCGATGACGATGGCCTTTAGTGACGGCGGCATCTCGGCCGACGAGATCGACTACATCAACGCGCACGGGACCTCGACGCCGCTCGGCGACGCGAGCGAGACGCGCATACTGAAGCGGGCTCTCGGCGAGGAGAACGCTCGGAAGACACCGGTCTCGTCCACGAAGGGCGCGACAGGGCATTGCCTCGGGGCTTCAGGCGCGGTGGAGGCGGTCTTCACGACGCTCGCGATCAAGCACGGTGCGTTGCCGCCGACGATCAACTACGACGAGCCGGACCCCGAGTGCGACCTCGACTACATCCCGAACGAGTCCCGCGAGGCTGACGTCCGCGTGGCGGTCTCGAACTCGTTCGGCTTCGGCGGCCACAACGCCACGATCGTCCTCCGCAGGTTCTAGCGCGCCGCGACCAGCCGGTAGGCTCAAGCCCGTGGCGCGCGAGCGTTGGGCCACCTTCGACTGCTACGGAACGCTGATCGACTGGAACGGCGGGCTCCGCGGCGAGCTTGCCCGCGTCTTCGGGGAGGAGAGCGCCGACGAGCAGCTCGTGCGCTACCACGAGCTCGAGCCCCAGCTCGAGGCCGACGGGCAGCGCTCCTACCGCGAGGTGATGACCGAGGCCATGCGTCTGCTCGGCGCGCCGTCGGGCGAGGAGGACGGCCTCGCGCAGTCGCTCCCCGCGTGGCGGCCCTTCCCCGAGGTGCCCGGCGCTCTGCAGAAGGCGCGCGGTCGCGGCTGGAAGCTGGCGATTCTCTCCAACACCGACCGCGACTACATCGAGGCCTCGATGGCGCAGCTCGGCGTGCCGTTCGAGCTCGCGATCGTCGCGTCGGAGATCGGGTCCTACAAGCCGGGCCTGGCGCACTGGAGGACGTTCGAGGAGGAAGCCGGGCGAATGCCCGACGTGCACGTCGCGGCAAGCCTCTTCCACGACATTGCGCCAGCGAACGAGCTCGGCCTTCCGTCGGTCTGGATCAACCGGCTCGGCGAGAGCGCCGAGCCGAAGCCGACCCGTGAGCTGACCGACCTCGCGCAGCTCCCGGAGACGCTCGCCGAGCTGGCTGCGTGAGCGTCGAGCTGCTCACTCCGACCGATGAGCAGGCGCCGGCGCTCGCAGAGCTCGTCGACGGGCACGCCCAGGCGCTCTTCGGCGAGAGCGAGGTGAGCGAGGACGAGGTGCGGCACTGGTTCGGCCTCCCGGGAATCTGGATGCGGGTGGCGGAGCGCGAAGGCGCGCTGACCGGCTACCTCGACGTCGTCACCGAGGACGGCGCGCTCTTCAACGCCGACATCCGGACGCTCGACCGGGAGACGGCGGACGCGCTGGTGGCGGAGGCCGAGCGGTACTCCCGCGGGCAAGCCGGCTCCGGTGTCGTACGCGCGTGGGCCCAGGCCGGAGAGGCGGTGCTGGCGGAGGCGTTCTCCGCCGCCGGGTGGCGGGCGATCCGGCATGCGTTCCAGATGCGCATCGAGCTCGACGGCGATCTCCCGGAGCCGATCTGGCCGGAGGGCCTCTCGCCGCGGAACTTTCGGCCGGGGGAGGAGGAGTGGGTCTACGAGGCCAACATGGATGCGTTCGCCGACCACTGGGACTTCCGGCTTCAGCCGATCGACCACTGGCGTCATCACACGGTTGACCGCCAGGAGTTCGACCCGTCGCTCTGGTGGCTCGTCGAGGACGGCGACGAGCTGGCCGGTATCGCACTGAACTTCTGGCACTACTCCGGCAACCCGCAGTTCGGCTGGGTCGGCGTCCTGGGCGTCCGCAAGCCCTGGCGGAGGCGCGGGCTCGGAACGGCGCTCTTGCGGCACTCGTTCCGGGATTTCCGCGCTCGCGACGCGACCCGGGTCGGCCTGGGAGTCGACGCCGAGAACACCACCGGGGCCGTCCGTCTCTACGAGCAGGCCGGGATGCACGTGGTCCGGCGCAACGACACCTACGAGAAGGCGCTGTGAGCCGACTGCGCGCGAAGTGCCCCGACTGCGGCACGTTCACGGCGGTCGCCCTCGGGCCGGGCTACGAGTGCCACGCCTGCGGACGGGAGTTCGAAGCCGGGCTCGTTCGCGTCCCGCAGGCCTGGGGCGTGGGCGGCGAGTCGATGGCCGAGGCTGCGCGCCTGCCGTTCCCCTATCCCGAGGTGGCGGTGGTCGAGGAGGACTCGCTCGGCGAGCAGAGCCTGGCCGTCGCGCTGGAGCTGCCCGAGCGACCGCTCGTGCTCGGCGGGTGCTGCTGCGCGCACATCGGGGCGGTCGAAGGGCTCGCCGCGCGCCACGGCCGGCTCGCGCTCGTCTGGCTCGACGCCCACGGCGACCTGAACACGCCGGAGTCGTCGCCGTCGGGCGATCTCTGGGGAATGCCGCTGCGGATGCTGCTCGACGCGGGCGCGGTCGAGGCCGAGGACGTGATGCTCGTCGGCGCGAGGAGCCTCGATCCGCCCGAGTGGGAGTACGTCGCGAAGCTCGGGCTGCGCACCGACCAGGGCCAGCTCGAAGGCGTGCTCGAGGGAACCGAAGGCGTCTACGTTGCGCTCGACGCCGACGCGCTCGAGCCGGACGGCGTCAGGCCGTTCATGCCCGAGCCGGGCGGGCTGTCGCTCGCAGAGACCGAGGATCTGTTCACCCGGATCCGGGAGCGCACGCCGGTTCTGGGCGCCGGTCTGAGCAGCCTCGCGGCCGAGCTGTCCAACGTGGAGCCGCTCACTCGCCTCTGCGCCGCGCTGGGGCTGTAACTCCCACGAGAGCGGCCGGGTCTAAACTCGCAACTTCGATGCCTGAGCGGATCGACGTCTCAATCGAGCACAAGCACGTCCCGGTGGAGGACGGCGGCGGGCGCAAGGATCCGAACACGTGCCCGAAGTGCCAGTCCCACTACCGCGACGACGAGCTGGCCGAGAACCTGCGCGTCTGCTCGCAGTGCGGCCACCACTTCCCCGTGCACGCGCGCGAGCGAATCCGTCAGCTCGTGGACGAGGACAGCTTCGCCGAGGAGGCCGCCGACCTGCGCTCGGACGACCCGCTCGCCTTCTTCGACCTGCGCCCGTACACGGAGCGCCTGGCCGAGGCCGAGCTCTCGACCGGGCTCGGAGAGGCGATGCTGATCGGCCACGCGGCGGTCGAGGAGCGGCCGTGCGAGCTGGCGGTGATGGAGTTCGGCTTCATGGGCGGCTCGATGGGACGCGTAGTGGGCGAGAAGTTCGCGCGCGCGTGCGAGTCGGCTGCGGAGCGACGCGTGCCGCTCGTCTCGGTCACGACGACCGGCGGAGCGCGCATGCAGGAGGGAATCCTCTCGCTGATGCAGCTGCCGAAGACGGTCTGCGCCGTCGAGGACCTGCACGACGCGGGCGGCACCCTGATCAGCGTCATGGCGCACCCGACGACGGCCGGCGTTCTCGCCAGCTTCGCGAGCCTCGGCGACGTGATCGTGGCCGAGCCCGGAGCCCTGCTCTCCTTCACCGGCCCGCGGGTCGTGCAGCAGACCACCCGCGAGAAGCTGCCCGACGACTTCGGCCTGGCCGAGTCCAACTACCGCTACGGCCACGTGGACGCGATCGTGCCCCGGCCCGAGCTGCGAGCGACCGTCGGGCGGTTGCTGCGGTTCTTCGCCGATGGCTCGTGAGGCCGAGCTTCGCCTGCGAGGGCAGTTGAGCCGGCTGCGAAGCCTGCCGCTCCTGCGAGGCGCGCGCCTTTCCGGCGAGCTCGAGCGCCTGCAGCGCCAGCTCGACCGGATCGTCGCGCAGCCGAGCGACGAGGAGATCTGGCGCTCGGTCGAGCTCGCGCGGCACCCGGACCGGCCGTACACGCTCGACTACGTCGAGCGGCTCCTCGAGGACTGGTTCGAGCTCCACGGCGACCGTGCGCACGGCGACGACGCGGCGCTCGTCGCCGGGCTCGGGCGCTTCCGGGGTCGCTCGATCGTCCTGATCGGCAACCAGAAGGGCCGCGACGTCAAGGAGCGAACGAGGCGGAACTTCGGCATGGCCTACCCCGAGGGCTACGGCAAGGCCATGCGGGCTATGGAGATCGCCGACCGGCACGCGCTGCCCGTGATCTCGCTCGTGGACATCCCCGGCGCGTACCCGGGGGTGACCGCAGAGCAGCACGGCCAGGGCGGCGCGATCGCGCGCTCGCAGGCGCTGATGGCCCGGCTCCGTGTCCCGGTCGTGACGTGCGTGATCGGCGAGGGCGGCTCGGGCGGCGCGATCGCGACGGCGGTCGCCGACCGCGTGCTGATGCAGGAGAACGCCATCTACACGGTCATCTCGCCGGAGGGCTGCGCCGCGATCCTCTGGCGCGACGCGGGCGAGGCGCGCAAGGCGGCAGCGGCGTTCAAGCCGGATGCCGCGCACTGCCTCGAGCTAGGCGTGATCGACGCGGTCGTGCCCGAGCCGGAGGGCGGCGCGCACGCCGACATGGACGGGGCTGCGCGGCTGCTCGGCGACGCGCTCGCGGAGTCGCTCGAGCTGTTCGAGGGCGTGCGGGGGGAGGACCTTCGCCGGCAGCGGCGTGTGCGGTTCCGCACGATCGGCCAGGTCCCCGCAGCGCGGTAAAAAGCCGCATGAGCGGCTCTTTTCCACATGTTCCACAGGCTTATCCCCCGCCTGTACACAATCTTTACATGATTTGTAGTGTGGATTGATACCAGCCGAAAGCCTGGTAGCTAGGACTTGCAAGCCGCAAGCAAGCCCCAGGCGAAGCTCCGCGACTACCGGCGCAAGCGCGATCCGAAGAAGACCGCCGAGCCGTTCACGCCGGCCCGCGGCCGCGGGCGGAAGCGGAAGCCCGTCTTCGTCGTGCAGCGGCACGACGCGCGGCGGCTGCACTACGACCTGCGGCTCGAGCGGGACGGCGTCCTGGCGAGCTGGGCGGTGCCCAAGGGCATCCCGCTGGAGCCTGGCCTGCAGCACCTCGCCGTCCACGTCGAGGACCATCCGCTCGACTACGCGACGTTCGCGGGCGAGATCCCGAAGGGCGAGTACGGCGCCGGCACCGTCGAGATCTGGGACTCGGGCACCTACGAGCTGGTCGAGGAGA
Source organism: uncultured Actinomycetes bacterium (assembly GCA_963716865.1). Lineage (GTDB taxonomy): Bacteria > Actinomycetota > Thermoleophilia > Gaiellales > Gaiellaceae > AC-32. The sequence goes on along the minus strand of CAVQUF010000003.1, from coordinate 579,437 downwards.
AGCGCGACGGCGGGCTGACGGTCCGGCTGCACGGCAAGAAGCTCGACGGGACCTGGGGCCTCGTTCCGGCGAAGCTGGGCGGCGACGAGAAGAACTGGCTGCTGATCCGCAAGCGCGAGGAGGGCGCGACGGCCGCACCGTCGCGGACGTACCGGCCGATGCTCGCGACGCTTGCGGAGACGAAGCAGATGCCGCGCGGCGATGGGTGGGAGTACGAGATCAAGTGGGACGGCTATCGCATCGTCTCGCGCGTCGCGGGCGGAGAGGCGCAGCTGCGGACGCGCAAGGACCAGGACTACACGCAGCGTTTCGAGAAGGTCGCCAGGGAGCTCGTCAGAGCCCTTAAGACCCCGGACTGCGTGGTCGACGGCGAGGTGTGCGCGCTCGATGAGAACGGCCGCCCGAGCTTCTCCGCGATGCAGCAGGGGAAGGAGGGCACGCCGATCGTCTACTACGTCTTCGACCTGCTCGAGGTGGACGGCGAGCCGGTTGTCGACCTCCCGCTCGCGGAGCGCCGCGCCCGGCTGCGGAAGCTGCTCGACCGCCGCAACCGAACCGTGTTGTTCTCGGAGTCGTTCGACGACGGGGAGGCGCTTCTGCAGGCCGCGGAGGAGCAGCACCTCGAGGGGATCATGGGCAAGCGGCTCGACTCCCGCTACCTCCCGGGCAAGCGCTCACCCGACTGGCTCAAGTTCAAGACGCACGGCGAGCAGGAGCTCGTCATCGCCGGCTACACCCGCGGAAAGGGACGGCGCGAGTGGTCGTTCGGCTCGCTCGTGCTGGCCGTGAACGGCCCGGACGGCCTGGAGTGGGCCGGCAACGTCGGTACCGGCTTCGACGAGGACGAGATCGAGCGGCTCCTCGGCAAGCTGCGGCCGCTGGAGCGTAAGGAGTCGCCGTTTCCGCGCGTGCCCAAGATGCCGCGTGTCCGCAAGGGCGACGTGGTCTGGGTCGAGCCGAGGCTCGTCGCCCAGGTCTCGTTCGCGGAGTGGACGCACGACGGCCGCCTGCGCGCTCCCGTCTACCAGGGACTACGTGAGGACAAGGATCCGCGGGAGGTGCGCCGGGAGCGGCCGGGTGAGTCGCCTGCCCCGATCCCCGCGGTGCTCCGCAAGGGCAAGCGCGCGCTTCGCCTCTCGAACCTCGAGAAGCCGTTCTGGCCCGAGGAGGGGATCACGAAGGGCGACCTGCTCGGCTACTACCGCGACATTGCACCCGTCCTTGTGCCGCACCTCCGCGATCGACCGTTCACGCTCAAGCGCTACCCCGACGGCTGGCAGGGCAAGCACTTCTTCCAGAAGGACGCGCCCGCGGGGATGCCCGACTGGATCAGGACCGTCGAGCTCGAGGTCTCGACCAGGGAGAAGCCGCGCCGCCGCCGGAAGATCGGCGCCCCGCTTCTGAACGACGAGCTGTCGCTGCTCTGGATGGTGAACATGGGGTGCATCGACCTGAACACCTGGTACTCGCGGGTCGACAGGCCCGAGCGGCCCGACTTCGTCCTCTTCGACCTGGATCCCGCCGACGATGTCGGCTTCCCGGAGACCGTGCAGGTGGCGCTGCTCGTGAAGCAGGCGCTCGACGCGCTCGGGCTCGAGTCGTTCTGTAAGACGAGCGGCGCGGACGGGATCCACGTCCTCGTCCCGGTCGCGCGGCGGCACACGTACGAGGACACGCGGGAGTTCGCGGAGATCGTCGCGCGTGCGCTCGCCTCGACGCACCGCGGGCTCGTCACGACCGAGTGGTCGAAGGCGAGGCGCCGCGGCGTGCTGATCGACGCAAACCAGAACGGCGAGGGCAAGACGATCGCCTCGGTCTACTCGGTGCGGCCGAAGGAAGGCGCGCCGGTCTCGACGCCGCTGCGCTGGGAGGAGGTCGACGAGACGCTCGACTCGGCCGCGTTCACCATGGACGTCGTACTGGAGCGTGTGCGGCGCGAGGGCGACCTCTTCGAGGGCGTGCTGCAGACGAAGCAATCGCTGGGCAAAGCGCTGAAAGCACTGCAGTAGACTCACGGCATGCGCCTTCGCGGCGCCCTCACGTTGGCAATCGTCCCGCTTGCGGTGGTGGGCTGCGGGGGTTACGGAGGCAGCGCGCCGTCAGCCGGAGAAGGGCTTCGCGTAGGGCACACCCCGCCGGAAGGCCTGGCCGTCGTCGCGTACCGCAGCGGGCGAGAGACGACGTCGCTCATGGGCCTGAACGGCAAGGTGTACGCGGAGCTGGCCGGAGTCGATTTGGCGCCCGAGTCTCAGAACCGGCGTGGGGTCATTGCCCTGCGCCGCGGCCAGCGGCGGTACCTGCTCGATCCCGGCGTAGGGTCGGCGCTTCCGTACCAGGGTGGCGGCGCTCTTCTTCGTCGGCGGCTCCTTTCCCACGACTGTGAGTTCTTCGCCCGGCGCGGCACGCGCCGGTTTGTCGTTTGCGGAATGGATTCCGGCGGGCTTGACCCGAAGAACCAAGCGAGGATCGAGGTACGAACGCCGGCCGGCCGGAGAGTGATCGCCCGCGCGCCGGGCCATGCCTACGAAGACCCGCTACACGCGGGCTCGTGGAGCTGGGCGGAGCTCTCGCCCGACGGCCGGACGATCGTTGCGCAATGGTCGGCGGCCTGCGAGGAACCCACTGCATTCGTAGTCTCGTCGCAAGGCGGCGCGCTCCGGGCTGTGACAGGCGAAACCGATTTGAGGCGCGCGCCCGAGTCGGTCGCGCTCGGCTGGTCTCGTCGAGGCGAGCTGGTCGTCGACCTCGGCCGTGGCGGCTGTAAGAACGGGACTACGCCACCTGGGATCTACCGGGTCGACCCACGCTCGCTGAAGCGCTCGCTGATCCTTCGTGAGCGCCAGGACTACGACTACGCGCTCATGTGGCGGTCGTAAGCGCGGCTCGCCCTCGGCAGCTCGTGGCGAGAGCGCTCACGGGTCCGCGTTCGGCACGTCGACGAACTTGACGTAGTAGCCGAGCTCGTCGAAGCCGAGCTTCCCGTACAGCTCCTTCGGCCAGTCCTCGTAGTCGGCGACGAGGAAGACGAACTCGGCGCCTTTCTCTCTCGCGGCTGCGATCGCCGCCAGGGTGACGGCCGTCGCGTAGCCGCGGCCGCGGTGCTCCGGAAGCGTTCCGACGTCCTCGATCTGGGCGTCGGGGCCGTCCTGGTAGAGGTCGGCATAGCTCACGACCTCGTAGTCGACGACGACCGCGAAGAACCGCGCCTCCACCTGCCCGGCGATGACGTGCTTCCCGGCGAAGAGCTCGGCCATGACCTCCGGCCTGCCCCACGGGAACCCGGCGTTGATCTGCAGCCGCGCCGGTCGGAGGTCCTCCTCCGCCACCTCGCGGACGAGGCCGAGGTCGGCGGAGCGCTCAGGCTCGCGGCGCTGGGCCATGATCGCGACGCGGTTGATCCGCCAGCCGTGCTGCTCGAAGTACGGCGCCAGCCTGTCTCCGTGCTCCGCGTCCGGGACGATGATCATCCGCCTTTCCAGCCGTTGCGCCTCCGCCACCACCTCCTCCGGCTCCGCGTCCCTCTCGACGCGCAGGAAGTTCGCGTCGAGCCTCCTGGGGAGCTCGTCCAGGTAACCGGCGGTGCCGACCGTCGAGGGTTCGGTCCGCGTGACGTACGTGTCGCCGCGGTCGAGGAACGCGTAGGCGCGCGCGAGGTCTTCAGTCATCGCCGAGCCTCGGCGGGTGGCCGAGCCTTCCCAGCTCCGCGATGTCGCGGCGGAAGAACAGCGAGACGGTCCAGTCGGTGACAACGCGCAGCTTCCTCGAGAGCAACGGCAGCTGATAGAGGTGGTAGGTGCGCGTGACGAACCAGCCGAGGAAGCCGGTCAGGCGCAGGCCGAGGACCGCGGCGATCCCCTTGTAGCGGCCGAGCGTCGCGACCTGGCCGAGCATGCGGTAGCGGTACGGCTTCGGCTCGCCGCGGAGGTTCTTGGCCAGACGTCGGGCCTGCCGCAGCGCGTGCTGGCAGGTCGGCGGGTCGGGGTGGTCGCTGGCCTGGTTGGGCACGCGTGCGCAGTCGCCGAGCGCCCAGACGTGCTCGAGCCCCTCGACGCGGAGCGTCTCGTCCACCCTGACGCGCCCGCGCTCGTCGAGTGGCAGGCCCAGCTCGCCCAGGCGCGGGTTCGCCATGACGCCGGCCGTCCAGACGAGGGTGCGCGTGGGAATCCGCTCGCCGTTCGAGAGGAGCGCCGCCTCGGGCTCGGCCGCGTCGAGCGTCGTGGCGACGTGGATCTCGACCCCTCGGCGCAGGAGCTGCGCGGCGGCGTACTCGCCGAGCCGGCTCGGGATCTCCGGGAGGATCTTCGGCGCGGCGTCGACGAGCACCCACCGCTGCCGTGCGCCTCGGAGCTCCGGGTAGTGGCGGAGCGCGTCGCGGACGAGGTCCGAGAGCTCGGCGAGCGCCTCGACGCCCGCGTAACCGGCCCCGACGAAGACGAAGCTCATCTCCCGCAGCCGCTCCTCCTCGTCCTCGGCGGCCACGGCGGCCTCGAGGCGGCGGAGGACGTGGTTGCGGAGGTGGATCGCTCCCGGCAGCGACTTGAAGCCGAGCGCGTGCTCGGCGAGCCCGGGGATCGGCAGCGTGCGCGAGGTCGCGCCGAGCGCTATCACGACCTCGGAGTAGCGGACGTCGATGACGTGCTCGGCGGTCTCGACCCGTGCGAGGCGCTCCCGGTGGTCGATCGCGGTCACCTTGCCCAGAAGCAGCTCGGCGTGCGGGCACATCAGCCGCAACGGCACGACCACGTGCCGCGGCTCGAGCGTCCCGGACGCGGCCTCGGGCAGGATCGGCGTGTAGAGCATGAAGTTCTCGCGGCTGACGATGGTCGCGCCGCGACGGCGCAGGTAGCGCGCGACGTACCCGCCGGCGAAGCCGCCGCCCACGATCAGCGTCCCACCGTGCGCCTCTCTCGTGCTCACGCCTCTACTATCGCGCTGTGCCGTCAGTTCAGGTCGCGGTGATCGGCAGCGGAGCCGAGCACGAGGGGCTGGCCGAGGAGGTGGGTCGCCTGCTCGCCGAGCGCGGCTGCACGGTCGTGACGGGCGGGCTGGGCGAGGTCATGGCGGCCGCCGCGCGCGGTGCGAAGGCGGCCGGCGGCACGACGATCGGGATCCTGCCCGGTGAGAGCCGGGCGGACGCGAACGAGTGGATCGACCACGTCGTCGTGACCGGGACAGGGCACGCGCGCAACCTCGCGGTCGTCGCGTCGGGCGACGCGGTGATCGCGGTCGGCGGCAGCTGGGGCACGCTGACCGAGATCGGCTTCGCCTCCCGGCTCGGCCGCACGGTGGTGATCCTCGAGCCCGGCCTGGCCGTGGACGGCGTGCCGCGCGCCTGGTCGCCTCCCGAGGCCGTCGAGCTCGCGCTCAGCCGGCTCGAAGGAGCGGCTGGGTGAGGCAGGTCGGGCCTCCGTCGCCCTTCGAGAGCTCCTCGCCCGCGTAGACCTCGACCTCGACTCCCGCACGCTCGAGGCGCCTGCGCGTCTCCGGGTTGCCGTCCACGGCGAGCGCGACCCTGGGCGCGAGCGCGAGGACGTTCGGACCCATCGACTCGAACTCCTCGTCGGGCACCGCCACGACCTCGATGCCGCGCTCGTCGAGCTGCTCTGCCAGACGGACCGGCAGCAGTGGCGGATACGCGACGACGAGATCGGGCGCGAGCGGGCTGAGCAGCGACAGGAGGTGCATGACCTCGCCGCGGCCGTGCCAGTGCGGCAGGTCGAAGGCGAGCACCTCCACGCCGGGTAGAAGCAGGTTGAGCGCGACGATCCCGGCGTCGTTCGTGCGGTAGCCGCGGCCGGCGAGGAGCGTGTCCCCGTCCAGCCGGAGAAAGTCGCCGCCCTCGGCCCGCGCGTTGCCCTCGAGCTGACCGGCGACCGGAACTCCGGCGCGCACGAGGTCCGCGGCCAGCTCGCCCGGCTCGTCCTGGCGGCGCTCCTTGGCCGGGTTGAGCAGGATCGCGCCCTCGTCCGCGACGAGCGCGGGGTCGTAGACGTAGATCGCGTCCGGATTCCCCTCGGCCGGCGACTCTGCGACGACGACCTCGGCGCCCGCGTCCTGCAGGCGGGAGCAGAGCGCCTCGTGCTCGCGAGCGATCCCGGCCGGATCGGGCTCGGCGCGCCAGCCGCACGTCTCCCAGCCGTGGAAGTCGCCCGCGCGCGGCGCCCGTACGAGCACCCGCCGCAGCTCGCCGGTCATCGACCGGCAGCCGTAGGGGCTCGGCTCGACCGTCACGCGGACGATCGTACTTCGGCGAGCCTCCGCTCCAGGAACGCGCGCTCGGCAGGGTGCGACGCGAGCTCGAGCGCACGGCCGTAGGCCTCAGCCGCCTCGTCGCCTCGCTCCAGGCGCCGGAGGAGATCGGCCCGGGCCGAGTGGAGGTGCCGGTAGCGATCCAGCCCTTCGATGCGGTCGATCAGCGCCAGGCCGGCCTCGGGCCCGTCCGCCATCGCGACCGCGACCGCGCGGTTCAGCTCCACCACCGGTGACGGCGTGAAGCAGGCGAGCCGTCCGTAGAGCGCGGCGATCTGCGTCCAGTCGGTCTCCGGCTCGAGGTGGAGCGACGCGATCGCCGCCTGGAGCTGGTACGGCCCGGGGCTGCGCAGCGGGAGCGCGCGCTCGAGCACGCGGCGCCCCTCGTCGATGCGCGCCGAGTCCCACAGGGCGTGGTCCTGGTCGTCCAGCAGGACGAGCTCCCCGGCCGGATCGAGCCGAGCTGAGCGGCGGGAGTCGTGGAGCAGCATCAGCGCGAGCAGGCCGAGCGCCTCAGGCTCGTCCGGCATCAGGACCACGAGCACCTTCCCGAGCCGGATCGCCTCGTCGCAGACCTCCGCGCGGGGCGGCGGCCCGTAGCCCTCGTTGAAGATCAGGTAGATGACCGCGAGCGCCGTGCCCAGGCGCTCGGGCAGCAGGTGGTCCGGCGGGACGCGGAACGGGATCCCGGCCGCCCGGATCTTCCGCTTCGCACGCACGAGCCGCTGTGCCATCGTCGGCTCGGGGACGAGGAACGCGCGGGCGATCTCCTCTGTCGTCAGGCCGCCGAGCGTTCGCAGGGTCAGCGCGACCTGCGCCTCACGCGCGAGTGCGGGATGGCAGCACGCGAAGATCAGGCTCAGCCGTTCGTCGGGAATCGTCTCGTCCTCCTCGCCGTCTCGGTCCGGCTCGAGCGCGGCGAGCAGCTCCGTCTTGTGCCGGAGCGTCCGCTCGCGCCGGATCCGGTCGATCGCCCGGTTGCGCGCGGTCGTCAGCAGCCACGCGCCGGGGTTGTCGGGGGCGCCCTCGCGGGGCCAGCGCTCGAGCGCGACTGCGAAGGCCTCCTGGACGGCGTCCTCGGCGAGCTCCACGTCGCCGAGCGTGCGGGCCAGGATCGCGAGGGTGCGCCCCCACTCCTCCCGGAAGAGCTCTTCTACTACGAGCCGTCCTCCTCGAAGACCATCACCGGCCGCACCTCGACCGAGCCGTGGCGTGGCCGCCGGAATCTTCGCGGCCCACTCGATCGCCTCGTCGAGCGAGTCGGCCTCGATCAGGTAGTAGCCGCCGAGCTGCTCCTTCGTCTCGGCGAACGGCCCGTCGGTGGTGAGCGTCTCGTCGTTCTTCACCCGGACCGTGGTGGCCGTCTGCGTCGACTCGAGCGCGTCGCCGGCGACCATCGAGCCGGAGTCCTGCAGCTCCTTCGTGAAGGCGCCGTAGGCCTGGAAGATCTGGCCGCGCTCGTCCTCGCTCATCGACTCCCAGCCGTCCTCGGCGCCGTAGATCAGCAGCATGTACTGCACGTCGTCCTCCTTTGATCGCTTACGAGGGTACGACGAACGGAAGCGTTGCGGATCGACACCCTCGCTGCCGATACAGGCCGCATGAAGCTTGCGGTGCCGTTGCTGCTCGTCGTGCTCGTGGCCAGCGGGTGGGGCTGGGAGCACCATGTCCGCACCCGGAACGAGGCGGCCCTGAGCACGGTCGCGAGCGAGCTCGCAGGCCGCACCGTGCACGTTTCGTGCCAGAGCTTCTGGAAGTCCCTGGTGGACGTCGACAACCGGCTCGGCGACGTGCCCTTCCCGAACGGCTACGCGGCCGACCACACGCACCTGACGCGGGCGGTCTGCGGGAAGCTGACGCGTTTCCGCGACTCATCGAGCCATCCCGAGCTGGACTGCCTGAGCACGATCGACTGGAGCCGCTTCACCGAGGTCGACGCCTCGAACGCCGACTGCATTCGCAAGGCGGACTCCACCAGTGAAGCGCTGATGACGCTCGCGCACGAGTCGATGCACCTCCGTGGCTGGGCCGACGAGGCAACCGCGCAGTGCTACGGGATCCAGGAGGTCGCCTACACGGTCGAGCAGCTCGGCGGCACGGCGGCCGAGGGACAGGCCGTGGCCTCGTTCATGCTCGCCGTCCAGGGCGGGATGCCCGAGGAGTACCAGTCGGGGGAGTGCCGCGCGGGCGGCCAGCTCGACCTGCACCCGGACACGCAGGCGTTCCCGACCGAGGCGTCGCCGGGGCCTCCTCCGGCCGGGCTCTACGGCCCGCAGCTCCTCCGCTAGCTCGACGGCGGGCGCGTGGCGACGAACCGCGTGCAGGAAGGGTGCCGGACGCCCGAGTTCATCCCGGGCACGAGCAGCAACGTCACGCGACTTCCCCGCGGAAGAATCACTCCTTCCGCCGGCAGCTGTCTTCCAACCACCCACTCGCCCGGCCACGCCGTTCTGCACCAACGCAAGGTGGGCCGCAACTCGAAGCTACGGACCTGTCGAGTCGCTGTCGCCGATCCCATTCCAACGAGAAACGGCACCGGGCGGCCCGTGGCGGCAGGCGCCGCCGACCACTCGACACCGCTCGACGAGGTTTCCCCGCTGCCGTAGCCGAGGGTGAAGAGCGCAAGGATCAGGAGCAGAACGGCCCACATGGGCGGAGCGTACGCCTGATCACGTGGCTGAGCCAGGCTCGCCGCCGGCCACGCTGGAGGCGCTCTTGACCAGGACCCTCGTGAAGCGCTCGCTGAACCCCGCCACGAACGCCAGTGCTCCGTAGTAGCCGAGAGCGTGGGAGCCCGACGGCGGCTTCGTCTGGAGCAGCTCGCTCGCGAGCACCAGGTACGTGAACACGCCGAACACGGCTCCGAGAATCGGGCGGTAGCTTCCGAGCATCAGCATCGTCCGCTTGCCGAGGTCGTAGTGGACGTCGTACTTCTCCGACGCCATCCGCTGGAGGACGCTGACGAAGGCTCCGACCGCACCTGCGCAGTAGGCGACAAGGAACGTTCGGAGCACCTCGTCCCTGGTATGCCCTGTCTTCACCGTGAGAAGGTCACCATGCGGGACAAGGAGCAGGACCAGCGCCGCGAGACCGGCGACCATAAAGAGGCCGATCAGCATCCCCTGGACGTAGACCGTGCGACCGATGTGCACGCCCGCGTCGCTGTAGTAGGCCTTGATGTCGTCCAGCTCGGCCTGCTGCTCGTCCGCGATGAGCCGGGCCGTTCCGGGCTCCGGTTGGCCGCCCGCCTTGTCGAGGCAGCCGAGCAGGTGGCTGGCGACGGCGACGATGCGCCGCATCGCGACGCTCTCGCTCGTGAACCTGAGCGCCTCCGTGACCTTGATCGTCAGGGCCTCGCAGGCGAAGAGGACGTCCGCGATGGGTGGAGCATCCCGGGCGACCCAGTCGGTGGCGCGGTGGAAGCGGCGCACGTCGTCGATGAATGGGCGAAGCAGCAACGGGGGTCTCTTGCGCGTCAGCGCGACGCCCGAGGGCTCGGTGACCGACCAGTACTCGTCCTCGATCTCGCCGTGCCGGGCCTCGAAGGCGGCCCGCGTCTCCCGGTAGCGCCGCTCCCAGTCGACGCCGTCAGCCGTGGGCGTGTGGCGGCACTGCTCCCAGTAGAAGTGGTCCCAGGCGAGATCGGCGAACCGGACCTGCGCGGCCCTGCGCGGACGGCTCTTGGCGCGCGCGGCAGCGGGGGCGCCGGTTCTGTCGAGGTGGAGGAGGTTGGCGAGCCAGGTGCTCATCGGCGTCTCCCGTCCGATCCGGGCCGCAGGACGGATCTGGCTGTCGCTTCTGCTCAGGTTACGAGATTGTGACGCCGGTTGCAAGCATTCGGGCGAGCAGGTCGTGCGCTCCCGACTTGTCGAGCGGCTCGTTCAGGTTGCCGCACTTCGGGCTCTGGACGCAGGACGGACAGCCGCGCTCGCACGGGCAACCGGCGAGCAGCCGGGCCGTGTCGTCCACCCAGCCCTCGAACGCCTCGAAGCCGCGCTCGGCGATGCCGACCCCGCCCGCGTGGCCGTCGTAGACGAAGATCGTCGGGCGGCCGGTCTGGAAGTGCAGGTTCGTGGAGAGGCCGCCGATGTCCCACCGGTCGCACATCGCCCAGAGCGGGAGCAGCGCGATCATGGAGTGCTCGGCCGCGTGCAGCGACCCGAGCAGCCTGGGCTCGCGCTCGAGCCCTTCGAGCATCCACGGCTCGGGGAGGAACCAGACCGCCTCCGTCTCGAACTCGGTCTGCGGCAGCGCCAGCGGGACGAGCTCGAGGCTCTCCTGCGTCTGGATCGAGCGCTTCTGGTAGCCGACGACCTGGTCGGTGACGACGACGCTTCCGAACGCGAGCTCGAGGCCGAGGCGAGTCTCGACGCGGCGGGGCTCGACGATCGCCGTCGTGGTCTCGGTCTTGGCCTGCGTGTAGTAGTCGCCGCGGAACGGCTCGACCACCGCCGTGCGCGACGCGAGGTCGAGCTCGCCGACCCGGTAGCTCTCGCCCAGATGGAGGTAGATCGCGCCCTCGTGGACGGTCGAGTACGCGCGCTCCTGCTCGACGATGCCGAGTACCGCTCCGGTCGACGCGTCGACGATCGTGAACGCCTCGGGCCCGGTCGAGCGCAGCGAGAGGCGCGCGGCCGGGTAGTCGCGCCCGGCCCAGACGTAGCCGGCCTTCGTCTTGCGCAGCTCAGGCAGGGCGGCCGCCCGCTCGAGCGCAGCGTCACCGAGCAGCTCGCGGTCGGCGTCGTCGAGCGGCGCCTCGAACGCCGCGGCACGCACGTGGCCGTCGAGCACGCGCGGGTTCTCGTGGTCGAGGATCGCGGCCTCGACCCGGCGCTCGAGCAGCGTCTCGGGCTCGCGCATGAAGTACTGGTCGAGCGCGTCCTCGCTCGCGACGAGCACCGCGAGCCCGTGGCCCTGACGCCCCGCGCGGCCCCACTGCTGCCTCAGCGAGGCGACCGTTCCGGGGAACCCGACCGAGAGGACGCAGTCGAGCAGCCCGAGGTCGATCCCGAGCTCGAGCGCGTTCGTCGCGGAGACGCCGAGCAGGTCGCCCGCGAGCAGCCGCCGCTCGATCTCGCGCCGTTGGGCGGCCGTGTAGCCGGCTCGGTACGGGGAGAGCGCCGAGTCGTCCCCGAGCCGGTCGGCCGTGAAGCGGTGGATCAGCTCGGCCGCGCGCCGGCTCTTCGCGAAGCAGAGCGTCCGCAGGCCGCGCGAGACGAGATCGGCCAGTAGCCGCGACGCCTCGCCGAGCGGGCTCGCTCGCAGGCCCAGTTCCTCGTCGGTGAAGGGTGGATTCCAGAGCGCGACCGTCCGCTCTGCCCGAGGTGCGCCGTCGTCGCCGATCACGGTCGTCTCCGCCCCGATCAGCGAGCGGGCCAGCTCGCCCGGGTTGGCGATCGTGGCCGAGGCGAGCAGGAACTGCGGCTCGGCGCCGTAGACGCGCGCCAGCCGCCGCAGGCGCCGGAGCACGTTCGCGACGTGCGAGCCGAAGACGCCGCGGTAGACGTGCGCCTCGTCCACGATCACGTAGCTCAGGTTCGTGAGCACGTCGCCCCAGCGGTCGTGGTGCGGCAGCACGCCGATGTGGAGCATGTCCGGGTTGGTCAGGATCAGATTCGCCCACTTGCGCACCTGCCAGCGGCGCTCGGCTGCGGTGTCGCCGTCGTAGATCGCGGCTCGAAGTTTCGGGAGCTTGAAGTCGCCCAGCGCCCGGAGCTGGTCCTGCGCGAGCGCCTTCGTGGGGTACAGGTACAGCGCGCGGCGCTTGGGCTCTCGCGCGAGCGCGTCGAGCACCGGCAGGTTGAACGCGAGCGTCTTCCCGCTCGCCGTCCCTGTCGTGACGACCAGGTGCTCGCCGCGGGCCGCCGCCTCCCAGGCCTCCGCCTGGTGGGTGTAGAGCGCGTCGACCCCCTGGGCGGCAAGCGCGTCGCGGACGCGAGGATGCAGGCTCTCCGGCAGCGGCGCCGTTCGCGGCGCGCGTGCAGGCTCAGACCCGAGGTGCGCGAGCTCCTCGCCCTGCAGCAAGTCGTCCCAGAGGGCAACGCTCGTGGCCACGCGACGATGGTAGCCTTGCCGCACCGGGGTGCCCTGAGCGGGGGCTGAGATCACACCCGACGAACCTGATCCGGGTCATGCCGGCGGAGGGAGGCGATGGTTCCACGCGTTTTGACGATTGCCGGGTCGGACTCCGGCGGCGGCGCCGGGATCCAGGCCGACCTGAAGGCGTTCGCGGCGACCGGCTGCCACGGAATGAGCGTGATCGTCGCGCTGACCGCGCAGAACACCACGGGAGTGACCGCCGTTCACGAGGTTCCTCCGGAGTTCGTCACCGCCCAGCTCGAGGCCGTGTTCGACGACATCGGCGTGGACGCTGCGAAGACGGGGATGCTCTCCTCGACGAGGCAGATCGAGGCGGTGGCCGACTTCCTCGCCGCGCACCCGGTGCCGCTCGTGGTCGACCCGGTGATGGTCGCGAGCTCCGGCGCACGGCTGCTCGAGGACGAGGCCGTCGGGACGCTGGTCGCGCGGCTCTTTCCGCTCGCGACCGTGATCACGCCAAATCTGCCCGAGGCCGAGGCGCTCGTCGGCGAGGGCCTGCCGTACACGCTGGCCGAGCGCCTGCACGAGCTCGGCGCGGCGGCGGTGATCGTCACCGGCGGTCACGCCGCGGAACCCGTTGACCATCTCTTCGACGGCGAGGAGCACCTCGAGATCCCGGTCAGGCGACACGCGATCCGCGCGACGCACGGCGCCGGCTGCACGCACTCCGCGACCCTGGCGGCGCTGCTCGCGCGCGGTGAGAGCCTGGAGGCGGCAACGCGAGGAGCGGCCAAGGCGGCCTCGCGCGCGGTCGCACAGGGCCTGACCGAGCTCGGCGCCGGCGAGGGCCCCGTCGACGTGATCGGCCTGCGAGGCGCGGCATGAGTCTCTTGACGGGCGCCGACCTGCGGGCGATCCGCGAGCGCAAGCCGCTCGTCCACCAGATCACGAACTACGTGGTCATGAACGAGACCGCGAACGCGACGCTTGCGATCGGAGCGCTGCCCGTGATGGCGCACGCGCCCCAGGAGGTGGAGGAGATGGCTTCGGTCGCGGGGGCGCTCGTGCTGAACATCGGGACGCTCTCCGACCACTGGATCGAGGCGATGCTGGCCGCCGGAAAGGCGGCGAACCGGGCCGGTGCGCCGGTCGTGCTCGACCCGGTCGGCGCCGGAGCGACCAGTTACCGGACGGCGACTGCCGAGCGGCTACTCGGCGAGCTCGAGATCGCGGTGGTGCGCGGGAACGCAGCCGAGATCGCGACCCTGGCCGGACAGGAGGCCGAGATCCGCGGCGTCGAGTCGGTCGGCGCGGCTGCGAGCGCGGAGCTGGCGCAGGCCGCGGCGCGTACGCTCGGCTGCGTCGCTTCCGTCACCGGTCCGGTCGACCACGTCTCGGACGGCGAGCGGGGCTACGCGGTCGCGAACGGCCACCCGCTCCTCGGCACGGTCACCGGCACCGGCTGCATGTCGACCGCGATCACCGGCTGCTTTCTCGCCGTTCGGCCCGGGGCACCGCTGGCGGCCGCCGCGGAGGCGCTCGTCGCGTTCGGGGTCGCCGCCGAGGACGCGGCCGCCGGAGCGAAGGGGCCGGGCACGTTCCACGCGGCGCTCTACGACGCGCTCGCGGCCCTCGACCCCGAGACGCTCGACTCCCGCTACCGCGAGGCGTGAGGCTGCACGCGATCGTCGAGGACCTCGAGACCGCGCGGGCCGCGGTCGAGGGCGGCGCGACGGTCGTCCAGCTGCGACTGAAGGGCGCGAGCACGGACGAGCTGGTCGAGGCCGGCCGGTACTTCTGTGAGCTCGGAGCCGTGTTCGTGGTGAACGACGACGTCGAGGCTGCGATCCGGCTCGGCGCCGATGGCGTCCATCTCGGACGCGACGACCCGGGCGCCGAGCGCGCCGTCGACAAAGGTCTCCTGCTCGGCACCTCGGCAGCCACGGTCGCCGAGGCGCGGGCCGGCGAGCGCCTTGGCGCCGCCTACATCGGAGCCGGGCCGGTCTGGGCGACGCCCTCGAAGCCCGACGCCGATCCACCGATCGGGCTGGCAGGGCTGGCCGAGATCTGCGCGGCAGTGTCGGTGCCGGTGGTCGCGATCGGCGGGATCGACGCGTCGAACGCGGGCGACTGCGTTCGCGCGGGCGCTGCGGGCGTCGCGGTCATCCGGGCGGCCCGCGACGCCGCGGCCGTGCTGGCGGCGGTCGATGCGGCTCTCTGACCTCGGGGAGGTCGGCCTGCTCGCCGAGCTGGAGCGCCGCGGGCTCGCGAGCGGGATCGAGCACGACGCGGCGCGGCTCTCGGGCGGCCTCGTCGTCACGCAGGACGCGCTCGTCGAGGGCGTCCACTTCCGGCTCGACTGGACGACTCACCGAGAGCTGGGCTTCAAGGCCGCGGCAGTGAACCTGAGCGACCTCGCGGCGTCGGGGGCCGACCCGGAGGCGCTGCTGGTCACGCTCGCCGCGCCGGGGACAACCGAGCTCGACGATGTGCTCGAGCTCTACGCAGGTCTCAACGAGCCGGGCGTGCCGGTCGTCGGCGGCGACACGACCCGCGCCGACCTCCTCATGGTCTCCGTCACCGCGCTCGGCCGCTCGGAGCGCGTGCCCGGCCGGGACGGCGCGCAGCCCGGGGACATGCTCGTCGTCACCGGACCGCTCGGCGCGGCCGGGGAGGCCTTCCGCAACGGCCGCTACGCGCGGCCGCCGCTACGGCTCGACGAGGGCCGCCGGCTCGGAGCGGTCGCGCACGCGCTCATCGACGTCTCGGACGGCCTCGCCGTCGACGCCGGCCACATCGCGGAGCGCTCGGCGTGCTGCCTGGCGATCGAGCTCGAGCGGGTCCCGCTCGCCGAGGGCGCCGTGGTCGAGGACGTCGGATTCGGCGAGGACTACGAGCTTCTCGCCGCGACGCCGGACCCGCTGGGCTTCCCGGTGATCGGTCGCTGCGAGGAGGGAAGCGGCGTCGAGATCCGTCTGGACGGCGTCCCCGTAGCCCTCGGCGGGTGGGACCACTTCACTTGCGCAGGTCGCCGTGAGCGGTGAGGCTACGGAAGCGTGTTCGGCTTCGTAGTCGCTCGGCTGCTGTGGGCGATGGTGCTCGCCCTCGTGATCACGCTGTTCACGTTCATCATCTTCTTCGTCATCCCCACCGACCAGCGCAGCACGCTGGCGAACAGCGGGCCGGTCGATCCCACCCTTCAGGGGCAGTTCAACCTGCGCGAGAAGTCGGTGCCCTCCCAGTACGTGCACTTCGTCAAGGGCGTGTTCCGGGACGGCGACCTCGGCCGCTCGATCCGCTCGGGCGCGCCGGTGACCGCGATCATCGGGAGCGCGCTGCCGGTGACGGCGGCGCTCGTGATCGGCGGTGTCGTCTTCTGGCTCCTGCTCGCGATCCCGATCGGGATCATCTCGGCCTTACGACCGCGCTCGCTGCTCGACAGGTCTCTGATGCTCTTCCTGCTGATCGGGGTCTCGGCGCACCCCATCTGGCTCGGGTTGATGCTCTCCTACTTCCTCGGCTTCAAGCTGCACGCGTTCCCGATCACCGGCTACTGCGACGTGTTCCACCCGTCCACGCTCTGCGGTGGCCCGCGCCAGTGGGCGTACCACATGTTCCTGCCGTGGGTCACCTTCGCGTTCCTGTTCGCCGCGATCTACGCCCGCATGATCCGGGCGAGCGTGCTCGAGACGCTGGACGAGGACTACGTGCGCACCGCCCGGGCAAAGGGGGCCGGCACCTGGCGCGTCCAGCGGCACGTGCTGCGAAACGCGATGCTGCCCGTGGTCTCGATGCTCGGCATGGACATCGGGATCGCGTTCGGAGGGGCCATCTTCATCGAGACGGTCTACGGGCTCCCGGGGCTCGGGAAGGTGCTGGTGCGCGGCCTCGCCGGCGGTGACCTGCCCGTGATCATGGGCGTCGTGCTCGTCGTCAGCTTCGCGGTCGCGATCGCGAACCTGATCGTGGACATCCTCTACTGCTCGATCGACCCGCGGGTGCGCGTCGGGACGTACCAGACGGCCGCAGCCGTCGTACGCATCCCGCGGCGGCGCGCGAGCTCGGCTCGCGCTCGCTTCGAGGAGTCGACGACCTAGCTCAGACCGCGAGCCACTGGGCCCACACCTGCTCGTAGTGCGAGCGGGGACGGGCGCCGAGCACCGTCTCGCGCGGCTCGCCGCCGTCGAAGAGGATCGCCGTCGGGATCGACAGGACGTCGTAGCGCGAGGCCGTCTTGATGTTCTGGTCGATGTCGAGCTTGTAGAACGCGACGCGCGTTCCGTGCTCCTGCTCGAGCTGCCGCAGGATCGGCTCGACCGCGTGGCACGGGCCGCACCAGGGAGCCCAGAAGTCGACGACCACCGGCCGGTCGGCCTGCAGGACCGCCCGGTCGAAGCTCTCGTCGGTCAGCTCGTCCACGGCTCGATGCTACAGACGGCCGGCCAGCGCCCGGAAACGCAGCACGGGCACCTTCCAGATCGCCTCCAGCACGATGCTCTTGCTCATCTTGGAGCCGCCGTGCTCGCGGTCGGCGAACGCGATCGGTACCTCGACTACGCGGAAGCCAGCGCGGAGTGCCCGGTAGGTCGTCTCGATCTGGAACGCGTAGCCGCGCGACGAGATGGCGTCGAGGTCGATCGTCTCGAGCACCGCGCGCCGGTAACACTTGAACCCTGCGGTCAGGTCGCGGATTCCGACGCCGAGCAGCACCCGGGCGTAGAACGAGCCGCCTGCGGAGACGAACCGCCGCACGAGTCCCCAGTTGCGGATCGAGCCGCCCGCGACGTAGCGCGACCCGACCGCTACGTCGGCCTCCTCGGCGGCCGCGAGCAGGCGAGGCACGTCGGCGGGGTCGTGGGAGAAGTCGCAGTCCATCTCGAGGACGAGCTCCGCGCCGCGCGCGAGCGCGTGCCGGAAGCCGGCGAGGTAGGCGGGCCCGAGCCCCTCCTTGTGCTCGCGGTGGAGCACGTCGACGTAGTCCAGCTCCTCCGCCAGGCGGTCGGCGAGATCGCCCGTCCCGTCCGGCGAGTTGTCGTCGATCACGAGCACCGAGACGCCCAGCGGACCGAGCGCGCGCACCATCCGCTCGAGGTTCTCGCGCTCGTTGTAGGTGGGGAGGCAGATGACCGGCCGCACGCCCGTATCATCGCCGTGGTGGCGACGACGCTCCCGCGGAACGCGGAGGTGGCCGAGCAGCTCGAGCTGCTGGCCGACCTGCTGGAGATCGAGGGCGAGGCGGCTTTCCGCGTCCTCGCCTACCGGCGCGCCGCCACCCGCGTGCGCGACACGGGCGGCCCGGTCGCGCAGCTCGCGCTCGACGGCAAGGCCAAGGAGCTGCCCGGGATCGGCGCGACGATCCAGGACAAGATCGTCCAGATCGTCGACACCGGCGAGATCGAGGCGCTGCGGAAGCGACGCAAGACGATCCCGCCGGAGGTGGTCGAGTTTCTGCGCATCCCCGGCCTCGGGCCGAAGACGGTGCGCAAGATCTGGCAGGAGCTTGGCGTCACCACGCTCGCCGAGCTGAAGGCCGCAGCGAGGGAGCAACGCCTGCGGACGCTTCCGGGGCTGGGGGCGAAGGTCGAGGAGAACGTGCTCAAGGAGGTCGGCCGCAAGAAGAAGGCGACCGGGCCGCCGCGCGCGCTGCTCGGGCAGGCGCTGCCGCCGCTCCTCGAGGCGGTCGAGGAGCTACGCGAGCACCCGGCCTCGGACCGGGTCTCCGAGGCGGGGAGCGCGCGGCGGCGCAGAGAGACCGTCCGCGACCTCGACATCATCGCGACGGCGAGCGACCCGGCCGCGTTGACGGACTTCTTCACGAAGCTCCCGTGGGTCGCGGAGGTCGCTGCGAAGGGACCGACGAAAGCGACGGTCGTCTCGCACGAGGGCTTCCGCTTCGACCTGCGTGTGGTGCCGCCCGAGTGCTACGGCAACCTCCTCCAGCACTTCACGGGCTCGAAGGAGCACAACGTCGCCATGCGGGAGGACGCGGTCAGGCGCGGTCTCTCGATCTCGGAGTACGGCGTCACCGAGGTCGAGAGCGGCGAGGTGTTCACCGCCGCGACCGAGGAGGAGCTCTACGAGCGGCTCGGCTACGCGTACATCCCGCCCGAGCTGCGCGAGAACGCCGGCGAGCTGGAGGCAGCGCGGAAGGGCGAGCTGCCCGTGCTCGTCGATCAGAGCCAGCTACGCGGAGACCTGCACACGCACTCGCACTGGTCGGCGGACGGGAAGAACACGCTCGTCGAGATGGTTCAGGCCGCGAAGGCGCGCGGCTACGCCTACTACGCGATCACCGACCACTCGCACTACCTGCGCGAGGGCCGGATGGAGGAACAGGCGAAGGAGATCGACCGCGTCGAGAAGCGGGTCGCGCCGATGCGCCTGCTGAAGGGCGTCGAGGTCAACATCAAGGCCGACGGGACGCTCGACGTGACGGACGAGCAGCTCGCCGAGCGCGACTGGGTCGTCGCGTCGATCCACACGGCCTTTGAGCGCGACCCGACCGAGCGGGTCATCGCGGCGATGGAGAACCCACACGTGGACTGCATCGGGCACCTGACCGGCCGCAAGCTGAGCAGGCGGGAGCCGATGGACATCGAGATCGAGAAGGTGGTCGAGAAGGCGGTCGAGACCGGGACGTTCCTCGAGATCAACTCCCAGCCCGACCGGCTCGACCTCTCCGACGTGAACGCGCGGCTCGCAGGGGAGGCCGGCGTGAAGATCGTGATCTCGAGCGACGCGCATCAGCTCAAGGCTCAGGGCTACGTCGAGTTCGGCGTCGCGCAGGCACGGCGCGCCTGGCTGACGGCCGAGCAGGTTGCCAACACGCGCACCTGGGCCCAGCTGAAGAAGCTGATGAAGAAGTGAGCTTTCGCGACGACGGGCGGGAGGCGCTCGACTGGCTGGCCTCCTACTTCGAGCGGGTACGCGAGCTGCCGGTGCTGGCCCGGGTCTCGCCCGGCGAGGTTCGGGGCTCGTTCGACGCGGCTCCGCCCGAGCGGGGCGCGCCGTTCGCCGACGTCCTGCGCGAGCTGGACCAGCGGCTCGTTCCCGGGCTGACGCACTGGCAGAGCCCGCGCTTCTTCGCGTACTTCGCGGACACGGGCTCGGCGCCCGCGGTGCTCGCCGAGCTGCTCGCGGCGGGGCTGAACCAGGTGGGGATCCTCTGGCGCACATCGCCGGCGCTGCAGGAGCTCGAGGAGGTGACGCTCGACTGGCTCGCGGAGCTGCTCGGGCTGCCGGGCGGCTGGCACGGTCACCTCGAGCAGGGCGGGTCTCTCTCGACGCTGGCCGCGCTGGCCGCGGCGCGCGAGGCCCGGCCGGGGTTCGTGGTCGCGTCCGAGCAGGCGCACTCCTCGGTCGACCGCGCGTGCAAGCTGCTCGGGCTCGAGCTGCGCAAGGCGCCCGTGGACGAGGAGTTCCGGATGCGGCCGGAGGCGCTCGAGCTGGAAGGCGCCTGTGCCGTGGTGGCGACGGTCGGGACGACCTCGACGACCTCGGTCGACCCGGTGGCGCCGATCGCGGAGGCGTGCGCGGCGGCCGGCGTCTGGCTGCACGTTGACGCCGCCTACGCTGGCTGCGCGATGGTCTGCCGGGAGTTCCGCTGGGCGTTCGAGGGCGTCGAGCGGGCCGACTCGCTAGTCGTGAACCCGCACAAGTGGCTGCTGTCCACGCAGGGCTGTTCCGCGCTCTGGACGCGGCGGCCGGAGGACCTGCGTGCGGCCTTCAGCGTCGTCCCCGAGTACCTGCGCACGACCGACGAGGTGGTCAGCTTCAGCGAGTACGGGGTCGAGCTCGGCCGAGGCTTCCGGGCGCTCAGGCTCTGGGCGGTGCTGCGCTGCTACGGGCGCGAGGGCCTCCAGGAGCTGATCCGGCGCGGAGTCCGGCTCGCGGAGCAGTTCGAGGGCTGGGTTCGGGACGAGCCCGGCTGGGAGCTGTGCGCGCCGAGGCCGTTCTCGGTCGTCTGCTTCCGGCGCGACGGGTCGGACGAGGAGAACGAGGCGCTGCTCGAGCGCGTCAACGCAAGCGGCGAGGTCTTCCTCTCGCCCACGCGCCTGAACGGCCGCTTCGTCCTGCGCCTCGCCGTCGGCAACGAGCGGACGACCGAGGAGGATGTTCGGCTCGCCTGGGATGTCCTCCGACGCGAGGCGGCGACCGCCGACAGGCCGTAAGGGCCACGTCAGGGGGACAGTCCCTCGGACCTGGCCAGAACGGACAGGGTGGCGTCGTGCAGGGACACGCGGTAGCGCCAAAGGCCCCGGCCCGTCTCCAACATCGCCGCTCGGAGCGGGCCGGCCAGCTCGGCGGCCGTGCCCCAGCGGGCCGCGGAGATCTCGCGCGTGTCCTGCGGGTCGAGCGCGTCCGCCTCGGTGCGCGCGGAGAAGACGAGCGTGCGCCACTCGATCACGTCGCCGGCGTAGCGGAACGTCGCCTCCGTGCTGACGAGGAACCGCTCGAGCGCGATCTCGATACCCAGCTCCTCCAGCGCCTCCCGTAGGACGCCGTCCTCGAACCGCTCGTCCGCCCGCACGCCGCCGCCCGGCGGACGCCAAACCGGAGGCGGGTACGACGGCTTCTGGATCAGCGCCAGCCGGTCTCGCGGGTCGAACACGAAGAACGTCACGTCGTGTCGCCGCTCGGGCGAGCTGCCTGCGAGGGCGAACTCCTGCCGGCTGACCTCCCCTTCCCAGCGCAGCGGCTCGGGCGCCCCGTAGCGCTCCCGCAGCGATCCGAGCACGGCCTCTGTGAGGTGCACTCGGCCGATGGTACGGTCGCGCCGTGCCACGAGCCCGCCGGCCGCGCCCGTAGATGCCGCTCGACGCGCTGGCGCTCGCGCTCGCTGCAGCTCTCCTTCACGCGCTCTGGAACCTGTTCCTCGCCCGCGAGCAGGACACCGAGGCGGCGGCGGCGGTCGCCGTCAGCTTTCTCGTGCTCTCGATGGCGCTGCCGGCGGCGTTCACGTGGCGCGTGGAGAGCGCCGCGATCCCTTTCATCGTCGTCTCGGGGACGCTCGAGCTCGTCTACGTCGTCCTGCTCGTGGCCGCCTACCGGCGCTTCGAGCTGAGCGTCGTCTACCCGGTCGCCCGCGGGCTGGCGCCGGTGCTAGTACTCGTCCTCACGGTGATCGTGGCGGTCTCGAGGCCGTCGGCGGGTGAGGTCGCGGGTGTGCTCGCGGTCGCCGCGGGAGTGCTCCTCGTGCGGGGGCATCTTCGCGGCAGCCTCGGCGCGCTCGGGGCCGGTGCGCTGATCGCCGCGGTGATCGCCGGCTACACGGTCGCCGACCGCTACGGCATCCACCACGCGAACGCGGCGCCGTATCTGCTGCTTGTGATGCTCGGGCCGGCGATCGCGTATCCGGTCTTCGTCGGGCGCCGGCGGTACGCGCGTGCTCTCGGCCTGCCGACGGTCGCGATCGGGGTGGCCTCTGCCTGCGCGTACCTATTCGTCCTGCTTGCCCTCCGGCTCGCGAGCGCACCTGCGGTCGCGGCCGTGCGGGAGACGAGCGTCGTGATCGCGACCGCCCTCGCTGCGGTCGTGCTGAAGGAGCGCGTGGGCCCGGTCCGCCTCGCCGGGGCCGTGCTGGTCGCGGCGGGCGTGGCCCTGCTCGCGCTCTCCTAGAGGAGCCGGAGGAGCTCGAGCAGCTCCGCGGGCGAGCCGACGACGACGTCCGCGGCTTCGCGCAGGCCCGGCGGCGACTCGGCCGATACGAGCGCCACGCGGACGGCCACCTCACAGCCGTCGAGCCCGCGAAAGGCGTCGAGGTCCGTCGTGTCGTCGCCCGCGTACAGCGCGCGCCGCAACCCGCGCTGCTCCAGCAGGGTTCGGACGGCGGTTCCCTTGTCGGCGTCGACCGGCGGGCGCAGCTCGAGAACCTTCCGACCCCAGCGGGCCTCGAGCCCGGCCGCCTCGGCGCGCTCCGCGACCGCCTCCAGCTCCGCGCGCGCGGAGTCCTCGTCGGGCGCCTCGCGCCAGTGGAACGCCACTGTCAAGCCCTTGTCCTCGAGCCATGGCCAGTCGAGCTCGGCGAAGGGCCTGAGCGCCGCCCGCCAGCGCTCGGCCTCGGGCTCGAGCTCCAGCCCGTGTGTTCCCACGTAGACGACGCCGTCCACACCGACGAGCCGCCGCGCCTCCTCTCCGGTGCGCCCGCTGACGCAGGCCACGAGCGCGTACTTCCCGGCCAGCCGTGCGACCTCCGCCCTCGCCTCCTCGGGAACCTTCGCGCGATCCGGCCGCGAAACGATCGGCGCGAGCGTCCCGTCGACATCGAGGAGTACCGCCGCCTTCTCCGGCTCGGCGACGAGGGGGACGAGCACATCCTTCACAGCGCGCAGAATACGGTGGGTGCGGCTCGTCGCCATCGGCCTCGTCGCGGGTCTCCTCAGCGCCCTGCTCGGCGTCGGCGGGGGGATCGCGATCGTTCCGCTGCTGATCCTGGTCGCCCACTTCGACGAGCGCCCGGCGATGGCGACCTCGCTGGCCGCGGTCTTCGTGATCGCGCTCGTCGGTGCCGTCACCTACGCCGTCCACGGAGAGATGAAGCCGGCCGCGGCCCTGGTGGTCGGTATTCCCGCCGTGGTCGGCGCCGTGGCCGGCACCGCGTTGCAGCAACGCCTCGCCGGCCGCACGCTCTCGCTGGCGTTCGCAGCCCTCCTTGCCGCGGTCGGGGCGCGCATGCTCGTCTGATGTGGGCCTTGCTCCTCGCCGCTGCTCTCGGAGGTCTCGCCGGCGTCATGGCCGGGCTCTTCGGCGTCGGCGGCGGGATCCTGTTCGTGCCGACGCTGACGCTCGTCCTGGGCCTGACGCAGATCCACGCCGAGGCGACGAGCCTGCTGGCGATCCTCCCCGCGGCGGCCGTCGGCGCGTGGCGCCAGCAGCGCTACGGCAACGTCCGCTGGCGCTCTGCGCTCGTCATCGGCGTCGCGTCCATCGCCGGGGTCGAGGCCGGAGTCCAGATCGCCGAGGCGCTGCCCGAGGATGCCTTACGCCGTCTGTTCGGCGTGCTGATGCTGATCGTCGCCGCCCAGATCGTCCGGCACGCGCTGCGCCGGCCGGCTACCTCATAAGGCGGCCTCTTATCTACAGGAGCTGCAGGCTCCGCGGAGCACGATGTCGTGCCCGGCGACCGCGTAGCCGCTGTTGGCCTCGACGTCGCGCAGCACCCGCTCGAGCCGCTGGTCGGCGAACGCCTCGATCTTCCCGCAGTCGTCGCAGACGATGTGATGGTGGTGCTCGACCGAGTCGCGGACGGGCTCGAACCGCGCCACCCCGTCGCCGAGGTCGACCCGCTGCACCAGGCGCTTGTCGGCGAGCACCTCGAGCACGCGGTAGACGCTTGCAAGACCGACCGGCTCTCCCCGCGAGCGCAGCTCCCGGTGGATCTCCTGCGCGCCGACGCAGCACTGCTGGCGGTCGAGAAAGTCGATCACGCGCCCGCGCGCGAGGCCGCGCCGGTAGCCCGCAGCGCGTAGCTCCGCGAGTGCTTGCTCGGACCACGCTGACCGACTCTCGACCATACAAAGATGGTAACGGTTCTCGACAACGCTCACGAGAACCATTATCGTCTAGCACCCGATGAGAATCATTCTTGTCTCGCTGTTCGTCAGCCTGGTCGTGACCGGCTGCGGCGCGGCCACGGGCGCGAAAGGCCAGAAGACCGTCGTGGCCGCCTTCTATCCGCTCGCCTTCGCGGCCAAGCAGGTGGGCGGGCCGAACGTGGACGTCGAGAACCTGACCCCGCCCGGGGCGGAGCCGCACGACATCGAAGTGACCCCGGGAGACGTCGCCCGCATCCAGACAGCCGACCTCGTCCTCTACCTCTCGCACGGGTTCCAGCCCGCGGTCGAGCAGGCAGTCGACGGCGCCAAGGGCAAGCGCATCGACGTGCTGGCCGGGATGCCTCTTCGCCGCGGTGTCGGCGACGAGGCGGGCAAGACCGACCCGCACGTCTGGCTCGACCCGATCCTGTTCGCGCGCGTCGTGAAGAGGATCGGCTCGGCCCTCGGCCGGTCCTCGCAGGCGGACGAGCTCGCCGCGCGGGTGCTTGCGCTCGACCCCGTCTACCGGCACGGGCTCGCACACTGCACCCGGCGCGACTTCGTCACGAGCCACGCGGCGTTCGGCTACCTCGCCTCTCGCTACCACCTGCACCAGGTCCCGATCACAGGGATCGACCCCGAGTCCGAGCCGAGCCCCAAGCATCTGCAAGACCTGATCAAGCTCGTCCGTCGCGACCACATCACGACCGTGTTCTTCGAGCGGCTCGTCTCGCCGAAGCTTGCAGAGACCGTCGCTCGGGACTCGGGCGCGAAGGCGGCCGTGCTCGATCCGATCGAGGGCTTGACCCCGTCCGAGCAGGCCCACGGAGACGACTATCTGTCGGTGATGCGGCAGAATCTGCGTCAGCTCCGTGAGGCGCTCGGATGCCGCTAGCGGTCGAATTCGACAACGTCGACTTTGCGTACCAGCACGGCCCGCTGGTCCTACGTGGCGTCAACCTCGAGGTCGACGGCGGCGAGTTCCT
The DNA here is from genome assembly GCA_963716865.1 of uncultured Actinomycetes bacterium. Lineage (GTDB taxonomy): Bacteria > Actinomycetota > Thermoleophilia > Gaiellales > Gaiellaceae > AC-32. The sequence continues at coordinate 554,629 of CAVQUF010000003.1, read as the reverse complement.
CGCGATCGCAGGGCCGAACGGCGGCGGGAAGACGACCCTGCTTCGGCTCGTGCTCGGTCTCGAGCGCCCGACAAGCGGACGCGCCTTGCTCTTTGGGGAGCCTGCGGACCGGTTTCGCGACCGGCCCAAGCTCGGCTACCTTGCGCAGCGCGCGCAGCTCGGGATCCAGGCGCCGGCGACCGTTCGTGAGGTCGTCTCGGCCGGACGCTCGGCCGTCAATCGCTTCGGCCGGCTCAACTCGCTGGACCGCGAGGCGATCGACCAGGCGATCGAGCGGGTCGGGCTGTCGGCGCTGGCGAAGCGCCCGCTGACGCGGCTCTCTGGCGGCCAGCAGCAGCGCGCGTTCATCGCCAAGGCGCTCGTCTCCGACCCGAAGCTGCTCGCGTTGGACGAGCCGACGGCCGGGGTGGACGTCGAGGCGCAGGAGGCGCTCGCCGACCTGCTCGCCCGCCTTCACGGCGAGCTCGGCGTCACGATCCTTTACGTCTCGCACGAGTTCGGCGCGATCGAGCACGTCGTCGAGAGGCTCGTGCTCGTCCGCGAGCGGGTCGTCTTCGACGGCCCACCGACTTCTCTGCCCGAGCTCTGGCACGACCCGTCGCACACGCATGTTTGAGTTCGAGTTCATGCGGCTCGCGTTCGCCGCCGGGGCGGTGATCGGGGTGCTCGCGCCGGTCGTCGGCTTCTTTCTCGTCCAGCGGCAGATGAGCCTGATCGGGGACGGGATCGGCCACGTCGCCTTCGCCGGCGTCGCCGCCGGGTATCTGCTCGGCATCTCACCCGTCTGGACAGCGCTGGCCGCGGCGATCGTCGGCGCGGCCGCGATCGAGTGGCTTCGTTCCCATCGGAAGGCCGCCGGCGACCAGGCGCTGGCGCTTGTCTTCTACACGGGCATCGCGGGAGGCGTCGTGCTCATCTCCGCGGCGGGAGCTCTCAACGCGAACCTGTTCACGTACCTGTTCGGGTCGATCCTCACGGTCACCCGCCGCGACCTGCTCACGATCGCCGTGCTCGGCTTTGCAGCGCTGGTCTTGATCGCAATCCTGCTGCGCTCGCTGCTGGCGGTGGCGATCGACGAGGAGGGCGCCCGCGTCTCGGGCCTGCCGGTGCCGCTCCTGAACGGCGCCGTCGCGATGCTCGCCGCGCTGACGATCGGGATCTCGATGCGGGTCGTGGGGATCCTGCTGATCGCGGCGCTGATGGTGCTGCCGGTCATCGCGGCGCAGCGGATCGCCTGGAGCCTTCGCTCGACGATGGGCCTTGGCGTCGTCTTCGGCCTCGGCTCCGTCCTCGCGGGCCTCACCTTGTCCTACTACGGAAACCTGCCTCCCGGCGGGACCATCGTGCTGACTGCGACGGGGATATTCCTGGCTGCAGCGGGGCTCGAGATCCTCCGCGCGCGCGTGTAGCGGGCGGCGGTCCGAGCCGTCACACTTCGGGGATGGAACAGACAGGCCTCGCGGCCCCTGCTCTGCCACGCGAGCCTGAGAGCGCACGCCTTGCAGGGCGAGTTCGCAACGTCTGGGAAACCCAGACGGTGTCCGGGGCGGCCTTCGGGCGTCTGCTCGGCCTGTTCGCCCTGCTCGTAATCGCCGCCTCGGCGGCGGGACTCGGCCACGGGCCGGCGGCGCAGACCTTCCTGCTCGTCTTCTCCTCGATCGTGATCGAGGCGCTGCCGTTCATCCTGCTCGGAGCGCTCGCCTCGGCCGCGATCGCTGTCTTCCTCCCGGAGCGGGCCTTCGACTCGATTGCGCGCTTCCCGCTCGCCCTCCAGATCCCGACCGCCGCGCTCGGGGGTGTCGCCTTCCCGGTCTGCGAGTGTGGCTCGGTTCCCGTCGGCCGCAGGCTGATTGCGCGCGGCGTTCACCCTGCTGCGGGAATCACCTTCATGCTCGCCTCGCCGATCCTGAATCCGATCGTGCTCACCTCCACCTGGGTCGCCTACGGAGGCCACCAACGCGGTGCGGAGATGGTCGCCGGACGCGCCGGCCTCGGGCTCGTCACGGCGATGGTCGCGGGCTTGGCGATCGGGAGAACCCGCGCGGGCGATCTGCTGCGGGTGCGGGCCTCCGATCACGAGGGCGAGCATTCCCACTCCCACGAGCACGGGCGTGCGGCGGCGTTCTCCGGCCATCTCGTGGCCGACTTTCTCTTCATGGGCAAGTTCGTCGTCCTCGGTGCCGCGCTCTCGGCGTTCGTGCAGGCGGCCGTCCCGGAGTCGGCGATCTCCGCGCTCGGCGGCGCTCCCGTCCTTTCGGCGCTGTCGCTGATGGCGGTCGCGTTCTTGCTCTCGCTCTGCTCGGAGGCGGACGCCTTCATTGCCGCGTCCTTCACGTCGTTCACGCTCGGCGCACAGCTGGCGTTTCTCGTCCTCGGCCCGATCGCCGACCTGAAACTGTCCGTCCTCTACGGGGCGACGTTCCGTCGGCTCTTCGTGGTCCGGCTGCTGATCGTCACCGTCCCGGTGATCGTGGTCGGCTCGCTGATCTTCGAGGCGATTGTGCGATGAGCGTCGACGCGCGCATCGCCCGCGGCGGGGCGCTCGCGGCCTGGGCGTTCTTCTTTCTCCTTCTCTGGACGACGGGAGCCACGAGCCGGTATCTCGGGTCGCGAACGCAGTGGGTCGTGCCATTCGGGGCCGTTGTCCTGACGCTGGCGCTGCTCGCCTACGCCTACAGCTATGCGCGAGCTCGACGCAGCGGACCTGCCCTGACGCTTCGCGAGGCCGTCAGCCTGTTCGCGTTGCTCGTGCCGCTGGCTGCCGTGATCCTCGTCCCGCATGCGGCGCTCGGGTCGTTCGCGGCCGCGCGCAAGGGCGGCGGGACGTACTTCCTCAGTGCCCGCCCGCCACCCCCGGCGACACCTGCTGACGTGTCGTTCCTCGACATCCGGGTCGCCGAGGGCGACGCCGACTTCGCCGAGGACGCCGGCATTCATCCGGGTCTGCGGATTCGCCTGCTCGGGTTCGTGACCGGGTCGAAGGACGTCCCTCCCGGCACCTTCGAGCTGGCGCGTTTCTACGTCGCCTGCTGTGTGGCCGATGCGCAGCCCGTTGGCGTGCCGATCGACGGCAGCGCGCTCCAGCGCCACTCGTTCAAGCCCGACTCGTGGCTCCAGGTGACCGGCTCGCTGAAGCAGCGCGGGAAGCGGTTCGTCGTCGTGGCAGACCGGATCCAGCACGTCTCGGAGCCGAGCCAGCCGTACCTGAGTTTCCGCACCTGAGCGCCCCTCCGTCCGGAAGTCCGTTGGGGGATTCGTCCATACTTCCCACGAAGGTGGCCAAGCGGCTCGTCTTCGTCCTGCTCAGCGGGGTCCTTCTGCTCACCGCCGGCTCGGCCGGGGCGGGTGGTGGTTCCGCTACGGGCGCGGGTGCATCGGCGCGGGCGTACGCGATCCAGATCCTTCTCCCCGGGCAGCCCGGCGCCCAGGCCGGGCTGGTCTCGGCGCCGCCGCACCGGACCGGATCCGCCGCGACCTTCGTCTACCCGGAGGACGGATCGATCGCGACGACGGAGGCGCTCACGACCTCGGCTGCGGCCGGCGTGGGCTCGCGCGCGTCGGCGAAGGCCTCGGGCCAGGCGCTCTCGGTGTCGCTCTTCGGCGGAGAGATCACCGCCGAGTCGGCGACCGCGAAGGCAACGGGCTCGACGAAGGGCCGGACCGCGCGCGGCCGGCTCGCGTCGTCGGCCGTCTCGGGTCTGACCGTGCTCGGCCAGCCGGCGGCGGTCGTTCCGAACGGCCGCGTCGCGCTCGCGGACTGGGGCTACCTGATCACGCTCGAGCAGGGCACCGACACGAGCCTGGGCCTGTCGGGGGCGCAGGCGTTCGTGGGGTTCGTCACGGCGCTCGACGTCCACCTGACCGCAGACCACGGCGGCCTGCCCGCCGGCTCGGAGATCCAGGTCGGGTACGCGGAGGCGAACGTGCAGGCGCCCGCGCCGAAGTCGCAGAAGCCCGTAGCGCCGGGATCCTCCAAGCGGGGCAAGAGCCCGAGCGCGCCCGAGCCTTCCCACGGCCAGCTCCCGCTGCTCCCCGCCCCGTCGGGTCTGCAGCCGAAGCTGACGGCTGGTGGCTACGTCTTCCCTGTCTACGGGCCTTCGTGGTTCGGCGACACCTTCGGCGCGTTCCGGGGCGACGTGCCCGGCAACTGGCACCACGGCGACGACATCTTCGCCCCGCTCGGCGCGCCGATCCTCGCCTGCGCGGACGGGATCGTGTTCTCGGTCGGCTGGAACGAGATCGGCGGCAACCGCTTGTGGCTGCGCGACCAGGCGGGGAACGAGTTCTACTACGCGCACCTCTCGGCGTTCTCGCCGCTCGCGAAGAACGGGCGGCACGTGAAGGCGGGCGACGTGCTGGGCTTCGTCGGCAACACGGGCGACGCGGCCGGGACGCCGACGCATCTCCACTTCGAGGTGCATCCCGAGTCGCTGATCTGGATGGGCTACGACGGAGCCGTGAACCCGACTCCCTATCTCACGGCCTGGAAGCACCTCCAGGACGTGCGGTTCCAGAACGTCGCCGGCTGGGTGCCGGCGGGAGCGGTCTCGGACCCGGCGCCGAAGCCCGGCGCGATCCTGCTCCAGGTTTCGGACATCTCAGAGGCGAGCGGGCTCGATCCCGGATCGCTCAAGCGGGCGATCACGCCCAGGGCCCCGGGCGAGGGCGACGAGGCCCTGCTCAGGTCACTCGGCTTCAGCCCGCCGTCGAACGCCGGGACCGACCGCGGCTAACGGCTAGCTCGAGTTGTCGCCCGAGCCGTAGCCGAACTCGTCGTTCTCGCCGAAGATCTTGTCCTTCAGCCAGCGGCGCGTGTCCGGGCCGGTCACGGGGTTGAACAGGACTCCGAGCGCGATCCCGATCAGGATCAGGGAGCCGTTGAAGCTCCTGCCTTCCTCTTCCTTGCCCTTGATCCGGTCGGCCGCGCTTCGCAGGTCCTCGATCGCGGATCGCAGCTGCTCCTGGATGTCCTGGTCGCTCGCGACTCTCGTCGCAGCCGCGCCTATGGTGCGGCCGCCGATCAGCTCGTCGTAGACGCTGCGCGCGGTCGTGTAGGCGCTGCGGATGTTCTCGCGCAGCTCCTCGTCCTGGAGAGCCCGCTTCACGTAGGGCGTGACGTCGGAAACTCGGTCTTTCGCTGTGGCCATCAGATAGGCCGTCCTTTCAGTCGTGGGCATGGGCATGTTCTACCGTACGGGGCCTCGGCGCGAGTCAGGCAGGCAGCGCCGCCTGGCGCTCGGCCGGGGGAGCGGCCTTCGGGCGGGCGGTTCCGCCCCCCTCGAACACGACGTCCAGCACCTGCTCGATCGAGTCGACAGGGATGAACTCGAGCTCGTCGCGGGTCTCCGGCGGGAGCTCCTCGAGGTCGGGCTCGTTGTCGCGCGGAATGACGATGCGCTTCAGCCCGGCCCGTTGCGCCGCGAGCGCCTTCTCCTTGAGGCCGCCGATCGGCAGCACCTGGCCCGTGAGCGTGATCTCGCCGGTCATGCCGACGTCCTCCGCCACGGGCAGGCCGCGGACCAGCGACGCGATCGCGGTCGCGATCGTGATCCCGGCTGACGGCCCGTCCTTCGGGACGGCGCCGGCGGGCACGTGGATGTGGACGTCGTGCTCGGCGAACCAGTTCTCCGGCAGGCCCAGCTGGTCCGAGTGGGCGCGCACCCACGAGAGCGCCGCCTGCGCGGACTCCTGCATCACCTCGCCGAGCTGGCCGGTGATGGTGAGGTGGCCCTTCCCGGGGTAGGCGGTCGCCTCGATGAAGAGCACGTCGCCGCCGACAGGCGTGTAGGCGAGGCCGGTCGCGACCCCCGGGTCCGCGGTCCGCTTGCGCGGGTCGGCCGGGAAGCGCCGCGGCCCGAGCCACGCGCGGGCCTTGGCCTCGTCGACCGCCACGGCCTCCGCTTCTCCCTCCGCGATCTCGCGGGCGACCTTGCGGCAGAGGTCGGCGATCCGCCGCTCGAGGTTGCGGACGCCCGCCTCACGCGTGTACTCGCGGGCGAGGAGGCGGAGCACGTCGTCGGGAATCGTCAGCTGCTTCTCCGAGAGGCCGTGCGCCTCGAGCTGCTTGGGCACGAGGTACTTGCGCGCGATTCCGAGCTTTTCGTCCTCCGTGTAGCCCGAGAGCTGGATCACGTCCATCCGGTCGAGCAGCGGCCCGGGGATCGTCTCGAGCTGGTTCGCGGTGCAGATGAAGAGGACCTTCGAGAGGTCGAACGGCAGGTCGAGGTAGTGGTCGCGGAACTTGCTGTTCTGCTCGGGGTCGAGCACCTCGAGCATCGCGCTGGCCGGGTCGCCGCGGAAGTCGGCGCCCATCTTGTCGATCTCGTCGATCAGCAGCACCGGGTTCTTCGACTCGGCGTCGCGCAGCGAGCGGATGATCGTCCCGGGCATCGCGCCGATGTACGTGCGCCGGTGGCCGCGGATCTCGGCCTCGTCGCGGACGCCGCCCACCGAGAGCCGCATGAACTTCCGGCCGACGGTGCGCGCGATCGACTGCCCCAGCGAGGTCTTGCCGACCCCGGGCGGGCCGACGAAGCAGAGGATCGGCCCGGAGAGGTCGTTCTTCAGCTTCGAGACGGCGAGGTACTCGAGGATCCGCTCCTTGACCTTCTCGAGGTCGTAGTGGTCCTCGTCGAGGATCGTCCGCGCGCGCCCGAGGTCGAGGTTGTCCTCGGTGGTCTCGGTCCACGGCAGCGAGAGGAGCCAGTCGACGTAGGTGCGGATGACGCCGTACTCGGCCGCAGCGGGCGGCAGCTTCTCGAGCCGCGCGAGCTCGCGGTCGACGGCCTTGCGCGCATCCTCGGGAAGGTTCTTCGCCTCGACCTGCTCGCGCAGCTCGGCCAGCTCGGCCTGCTGCTCGTCGCCCTCGCCGAGCTCGTCCTGGATCGCCTTCAGCTGCTGGCGGAGGAAGAACTCGCGCTGGCCCTTCTCCATCTCGGACTGGACCTGCGACTGGATCTTCGAGCCGAGCTCGACGACCTCCAGCTCGCGGTTCAGGATCACGAGAATCTCGCGCAGGCGGACGGCCACGTTCGATTCCTCGAGCAGCCGCTGTTTCTCCTCGGTCTTGAGCCGCAGCGTGGACGCGACGAGGTGCGAGAGCGCGGTCGGGTCGTCCACGTTCGCGGCGGCGAGCTCGAGCTCGGCCGGGAGGTAGGGGACGAGCGAGATCAGCCGTCCGAACTCGTTCTGGACGCTGCGGGTGAGCGCCTCGAGCTCGGGGGTCTCCTCGAGGTCGTCGGGCACCTCGCTGAACTCGCCGACGAGGTAGGGCTCGTCCTTGACCGGGCGCTCGAGGCGGACCCGCCCGATGCCCTGGACCAGGATCCGCAGGGAGCCGTCGGGGATGCGGATCATCTTGTGCACGATCGCCGCGGTCCCGACCTCGTGGAGGTCGTCCCAGCCGGGCTGCTCGGCGTCCTCGTTGCGGACCGTGACGAGCGCGAGCAGCCGCTCGCCGGCGGTCACGTCGTCGACGAGCGCAACCGAGCGCTCCTGCCCGATCGCGAGCGGCGAGACCGACTGCGGGAAGACGACCGTCTCCTTCAGCGGCAGGACCGGCAGGACCGACGGGATCTCGACGTCGCCCTGCTCGAGCTGCTCCTCGAAGCTCAGCTCGCTCACTCCAGGCTCCCGACGATGATCGCGACGCGCGTCTGCTGCGCCGGCCTGGCCACGATCGGAAGCTCGATCGTCAGCAGCCCCTGTTCGTAGCGCGCGGTCGCGGCAGCGGTGTCCACCGGCTCGTCGAGCGAGATTCGCCGCTCGAACGGCCCGTACTCCAGCTCCATCTGGCGGTAGCGGCCCTCTCCGGGCGGCCGGCAGCGCTCGCCGGCGACGACGAGCACGCGCTCGGCTGCGATCACCTTGATCTGAGACGGATCGACGCCCGGAAGCTCGACGACCACGTGCAGCGCAGCGGGGTCGTCGCTGCGGATGCAGTCCACGTTGGGCCGGAAGCCGCGCTTCGCGATCAGGAACCGGGGGACGTGCCAGAGGTCGTCCACGAGCTCGCGGATCTCGTCGTGCAGGCGGTCGATGTCGTTTCGCTTGGGCATCTCTGAAAGCCGCAGCGGGGCTGCCTACGCCTTCCCGCTTGACAGCCCGGTGCGGGGTGTTAAGTTAGCAGACGCTAGGTTAGCGCCGACTAACTATCGCACTGCGAAGGAGGGAGCCGCAGTGGAACGCTGGACTCGGCTGATGCTACGCAATCGGTGGCTGGTGGTCGCGGCCTGGGCCCTGATCCTGCTTGCCGGCGGGTACGCGAGCAGCAAGCTCCCCGACCTCCTCTCGAACACGTTCACGATGCCGGGCACCGACTCGGAGCGAGCCCGCACGATCCTCGAGCGCCACTACGGCGACCGGAGCGACGGCGCCTTCACGATCGTGTTCACCGTCCCGAACGCGGCTGACCAGGCGCAGCGCGCCCGCCTCCAGGCGAGCATGGCGCGCGCCGCGAAGCAGGTCCCGAGCGGCGAGGCGCGGCCGCTCGTCCAGGGCAGCGACCACGTCCTCTACGGCGACATCGTGTCGACGCTGGAGCTCGCCAAGGCGAAGGGCTACACGAACAAGATCCGCGACGCGTTACCGAGGGGAGACGGCGTGACGCCGTACGTCACCGGGCAGGCGGCGATCCAGCACGACCTCGACCCGATCTTCAACGAGGACCTGAAGAAGGGAGAGTTCCTGATCGCGGTCCCGATCGCCCTGCTGATCCTGCTGTTCGTGTTCGGGCTCTCGGGGGCGGTCACGATCCCGTTGATCTTCGCCGCGTGCACGATCACGGGCACGCTCGGCGTCGTCTACGGCTTCGCGCACGAGATGACGATGGCGACGTACGTGACGAACCTGGTCCAGCTGATCGGGCTCGGGATCGCGATCGACTACTCGCTGCTGATCGTCTACCGCTTCCGCGAGGAGGTCGAGCGGAACGGCTCCAAGGACGACGCAATCATCCGGACGATGGAGACCGCAGGCCGAGCGGTCGTGTTCTCGGGCGCGACGGTCGCGATCGGGCTCGCGCTGCTCCTGTTCATGCCCTCGCCGTTCATGCGCTCGATGGGCATCGGCGGCTTCCTGATCCCGCTCGTCTCGATCGCCGCGGCCCTCACGCTGCAGCCCGCGCTGCTCTCGCTCTACGGGCGCAAGGGCGTCAGGCGGATCCCGGTGTTCCGCTTCTCCAGGGACAAGCCCGAGAAGCGCGGGTACTGGGAGCGCCTGGCGAGCTCGATCATGAGTCGGCCGGTCATGTTCCTCGCCGGCGGGACGTCGTTCATGCTCCTGCTCGCGATCCCGGCTTTCTGGCTCAAGCTCACGCCGGGCTCGGCGGAGGGGATCCCGCGGAACCCCCAGGCGGTGCACGGCTTCGACATCCTGAAGGGCGCGGTCGGCGCGGGCGCGCTCTCGCCGACGCAGGTGATCGTCGACACCGGTCGGGCCGGAGGCGCGAACGCTCCGGCGGTCCAGCGCTCGATCCAGACGTTCGTCGCCGACGTGAGCCGCGACCCGGAGGTGCGCTTCGTCCGCTACCGGCCGGACCCGCCGTGGATCGATCCCAGCGGCCGGTACGCGCAGGTCGTGATCGCGGGCGTGCACGAGTATGGCGACGAGGCCGCGCAGCAGTTCGTCCACCGGTTACGCGGCGAGATCATCCCGGAGGTTGGCTGGCCGGAGAACGTCCGCGTCCTCGCCGGAGGCGGCCCTCCGCAGGGGGTGGACTTCATCGACCGCTCGTACGCGGTCTTCCCGTGGCTCGTGCTCGCGGTGCTGGGGCTCACCTACCTGCTGCTGATGCGCGCGTTCCGCTCGCTCCTGCTGCCGCTGAAGGCGGTGCTGCTGAACCTGCTCTCGGTGGCGGCCGCCTACGGCGCGCTCGTGGCGGTCTTCAAGTGGGGGGCCGGAAGCGACGCCTGGGGGCTCTACCAGTTCCCGCAGATCGAGGCCTGGATCCCGATCTTCCTGTTCGCGATGCTGTTCGGGCTCTCGATGGACTACGAGGTCTTCCTGGTCACGCGAATGCGCGAGGCCTGGGACGAGACGAAGGACAACACCCGTGCCGTCGGGCTCGGGCTCGAGCGAACCGGGCGTATCATCACCGCCGCGGCGATCGTGATGGTGGCCGCGTTCTCCGGCTTCATCGCCGGACGCGTGGTGGGCCTGCAGGAGTTCGGCTTCGGCCTCGCGGTCGCGATCTTCCTGGACGCGACGATCGTGCGCGCGCTGCTCGTCCCGTCGCTGATGGCGCTCTTCGGTCGCTGGAACTGGTGGCTCCCCGAGCGCATGGCTCGGCTGATGCGTGTCCGGCCGTCGCCGCTCGAGCCGGCGCCGAAAGCTGCGCTTCGCCCCGCGGGCCGCTAGACCTCGTAGCATCCCGGGCCGATGGAGCCGTCGCTCAAGGGCGTGATTCTCGCCGGCGGGAGCGGGACGCGCCTGCACCCGCTGACGCGGATCACGAACAAGCACCTGCTGCCGATCTACGACCGGCCGATGGTCAACTACGCGATCGAGGCGCTCGTCAAGGCGGGCGTCACCGAGCTGATGCTCGTCACCGGCGGAACGCACGCAGGCGAGTTCTTCCGGCTGCTCGGCAACGGGCACGAGTACGGGATCGACCGGCTCTTCTACGCCTACCAGGATCGGCCCGGCGGGATCGCGGAGGCGCTCGGCCTCGCCGAGCGCTTCGGGCGCGGCGACCGGATCGTGGTCATGCTCGCCGACAACGTCGTGGAGAACTCGCTCGCGCCGGCGGTCGAGAACTTCCGGCGCCAGGAGCGCGGCGGCCGGATCCTGCTCGCCCGCCTGGACGAGCCCGAGCACCTGCGCCATCTCGGGGTCGCCGAGCTCGACGGCGAGCGGGTCGTCCACATCGTCGAGAAGCCGGCCGAGCCGCCGAGTGAGTTCGCCGTCACCGGGATCTACTTCTACGACGAGCAGGTCTGGGACGTCATCCCGACGCTCGAGCCCTCGGGCCGAGGGGAGCTCGAGATCACGGACGTCAACAACTGGTACGTCGGCGAGGGCCAGATGGAGTACGACGTGCTCGAGGGCTTCTGGGGGGACGCGGGCGAGTCGATCGACGCGTACTACGAGGTCAACGACTTCGTGCGCTCGAACGGCGCCAACAAGGACGAGTTGTGATCGACGGCATCGAGCTGATCCCGCTCAGGCGGTTCGAGGACGAGCGCGGCTGGTTCTCCGAGCTGATGAGGGCCTCCAGCCTGCCGAAGGAGGTGCGTCAGTCGAACCTCGTGTTCTCGCGGAAGGGCGTGATCCGTGGGCTCCACTACCACGAGCGCGGGCAGGACGACCTGTTCGCGTGCCTCGCCGGGATGGTCCGGGTCGTCGTGCTCGACCGAGAGACGGGCGAGGCCTTCAGCGAGGACATCGGCGACGACAACCCGGTCGCCGTCTATGTCCCCGGCCACCACGCGCACGGCTACGAGGCGCTCACCGACTGCCTCTTCCTCTACCACGTCACCGAGGAGTACGACCCGGCCGATCCCGACGAGCACGGGCTCTGCTGGGCCGATCCGCGCGTGAAGCACCTCTGGAGCACCGAGTCGCCGATCCTCTCCGAGCGCGACCTCGCCGCGTGCTCATAACGGGCGCCGGCGGGCAGCTCGGAGTGGCGCTGCGGGAGGTCTTTCCGGACGCGGACGCCCGGACGCGGGCCGAGCTCGACGTGACCGGGCCTCTCGACTTAGTAACAGACTGTTACTTGGTGCTCCACACGGCCGCGTGGACCGACGTGGACGGGGCCGAGGCCGACCCGGTCGGAGCCGAGGCGGTGAACGTGGTGGGCACGCGGAACGTCGTCGCGCTCGGCGTGCCCGTCGTCTACTACTCGACCGACTACGTGTTCGACGGGCGCAAGGGCGAGCCGTACGTCGAGTCGGACGAGCCCGACCCGCTCGGCGTCTACGCGAAGACGAAGCTCGCCGGCGAGCGGGAGATTCGGGACGGCTGGATCATCCGCAGCTCGTGGCTCTTCGGCTGGAGCGGGCGGAACTTCGTCCGCACGATGCTCGACCTGGGGCGTGATCGCGACGAGGTGAGCGTGGTCGCCGACCAGGTCGGCTGCCCGACCTACGTGAGCCATCTGGCGGCGGCGACGCGGGAGCTGCTCGAGCTCCCGAAGGGGATCTGGCACGTCGCTGCCGACGGCGAGTGCTCGTGGGCCGAGTTCGCCCGCGCGATCTTCGAGGAAGCTCGGCTGGACTGCCGCGTGCGCGAGATCACGACCGAGGAGCTCGGCCGTCCGGCGCCTCGCCCGGCTTACTCGGTGCTCCGTAGCGAACGCGAAGGCGCCCCTCGCCTGCCCCACTGGCGCGACGGCCTGCGAGCCTGCCTCGAGCGCCTCGGGTGAGCTAGCGCCAGGCGGCCTCGTCGACCGGCGCTCGCTCGCGGAGCGGCTCCCACCAGTCGCGGTGCTCCGCGTACCACCGCACCGTCTGCGCTATGCCCTCCTCCCAGCCGACCTCGTCGCGCCAGCCGAGCCGCTCGCGGATCCGCGTCGAGTCGAGCAGGTAGCGGCGGTCGTGGCCCGGCCGGTCGGGGACGATCGTCTTCAGCGTCGCGGGCTTGCCGGTCAGCTCGAGCACCGCGTCGGCGATCTGCTCGATCGACCGCTCGACCCCCGAGCCGACGTTGTAGGTCTCGCCCGGCTCGCCGCCCTCGAGCACGAGCTCGATCGCGCGGCAGTGGTCGAGGACGTGGAGCCACTCGCGCCGGTTCTGCGTCGAGGCGTAGAGCGGCAGCGGCTGGTCGTCGAGCGCGTTCGAGACGAAGAGCGGGATCACCTTCTCCGGGAACTGGTACGGGCCGTAGTTGTTCGAGCAGTTCGTGATCGTGACCGGCAGGCCATACGTCTCGAAGTAGGCGCGGACGGCGTGGTCGGCGCCGGCCTTGGACGCGTTGTACGGCGTGCGCGGCAGGTACGGCGACTCCTCGGTGAACGCGTCCTCCGAGTCGAGGGGCAGGTCGCCGTAGACCTCGCAGGTCGAGACGTGGTGGAACCGCTCGATCTCGCAGCTCCGCGCGGCCTCGAGCAGCGTCTGCGTACCGATCACGTTCGTGCGGAAGAAGCGGCCGGGATCGACCACGGCCAGCGAGTTGTGCGACTCGGCGGCGAAGTTGACGATCACCCCGATCTCCTCGTCCCGCAGTGTTCTCTCGGCCAGGTCGGCGTCCGCGATGTCGCCCTGGACGAAGACGATCCGGTCGTCGAGGTCGGCGAGGCTCTCCCGGTTGCCCGCGTACGTGAGCAGGTCGTACGCGACCACGTGGTCGCCCGGGTGCTGCTCGAGCCAGTAGCGGACGAAGTTCGAGCCGATGAAGCCGGCGGCGCCGGTGACGAGGATCCGCATCCACCAGATCATGCGGAGAGATGCACGTTCTGTAAAGAAACGAGGAAGTCCGGGGGCGAGTGCGCTACCCTCAGACCCTGGCTGCGGCCGGCCGACCAGGGCCGGTGCGCGCCGTCCAGGCTCGGACTAGGCCGATGGTCAGCAAAGTCGTAGCAGCCATTCTCGCCGCACTGGGGCTCACGGCAGTGAGCGCCCCGGTTCCGCATGCGGTGAACGCTCGGAGCGTCAAGCGCCCGCAGGCGGTGAGGACGGCCCAGGCGAAGCGGCTTCCGGTGATCTTCGTGAGCGGCCACGGCTGGGGTCACGGGGTCGGCCTCGCGCAGTACGGCGCCTACGGCTACGCCCTTCATGGCTGGACCTGGGACAAGATCGTCGCGCACTACTACCCGGGGACGACGCTCGGCCAGGCGCCGGCACGGACGGTGCGCGTCCTCCTCGCAGCGGGCACGAGGCGCGCCGTAGTCTCCTCGACCTCCCCCTTCACCGTCACGGACGGCGCAGGCAAGGTCCACAAGCTCGCGGCCGGCATGCAGGCGATCGGGACAGGGCTCAAGCTGCGGCTCTCGGTGGCGAAGCCGCTCAAGGCCCTGACCGGCCCGCTCCTCTTCGCGCGCGGGACCACACCCCTCGTGCTCGGTGGGCGGGCCTACCGCGGCTCGCTGCGCGTCAAGGTCGTCGGCTCCGCTCTGGAGGTCGTCAACGTCGTCGGTCTCGACTCGTACATCCGCGGCGTCGTCGGCTCGGAGATGCCGGACCGCTGGCCGGCCGAGGCGCTGGCCGCGCAGGCGGTCGCGGCACGCACCTTCGCGCTCGCGCAAAGGAAGACATCGGGTGACTTCGACCTCTACCCCGACACGCGCAGCCAGGTCTACGGCGGGATCGCGGCCGAGTCCCCGAGCGCCACCGAGGCCGTCACCGAGACCGCGGGCCAGGTCGTCCTCTACGACGACAAGCCGGCGGTGACGTACTTCTCCTCGAGCTCGGGCGGGAAGACCGCCAACGTCCAGGACGTGTGGCCGAGCTCGCAGCCGATCCCCTACCTCGTCTCGGTCACGGACCCGTACGACACGCTCTCCCCGTACCACAACTGGGGGCCCCTCAGGTTCGGCGCCTCGACGCTGGCCAGACGTCTGAAGGTCCCGGGGAGCATCGTCGACTACCGCGCGAACGTCAGCTCGTCCGGCCGGGTGAGGACGGTCACCTTTACCGGTTCGAAGGGCCAGCGGACGGTTCGAGGGTCCTCGGTGCGCGCTGTTCTCCGCCTGCGCTCGACCTGGTTCCGCCTCGGGCTCCTGAACCTCGCGAACCCGGCGGGTGCCGTCGTCTACGGCTCGCCGGCCCGGCTCGCCGGAACCGCGCGTGGCGTACGGAAGGTCTTCCTCGAGTCGCGCCTCTACGGCGGGAAGTGGAAGCGTCTCGGCCAGCTGGCTCCCAAGAACGGAGTGGTGAGCCCGAGCCTGGCGCCGAAGGTCACGACCGACTACCGGCTCGAGAGCGGCGGCTTCAGGAGCGGCGTCGTCCGCGTGGCCGTGGCGCCGCTGGTGAAGCTCGCGGCGGGCGCCGACGGCGTCTCCGTCTCCGGGCAGGTGCGCCCGGTGCTGGCCGGAGCGGCCGTTCAGGTACAGCGGATGGGCGTGGACGGCTGGGAGACCGTCTCCAGTACGACGACCGACTCGCGAGGCCTGTTCTCCGCGCAGCTCGAACTCAGCCCGGGTAGCTACCGGGCCCGCGTCGTCGCCGGGCACGGGTTCGCGATCGGCCTCTCCAATACGCTCGCGGTGGCGACGTGAAGCGGTGGGCTCTGGCCGGAGTTGCGGCCGCGCTCTGGCTGATGGTGCCGACCGCAGCGCAGGCCTTCAGTCCGAACGACCCGCTGCTGCCGAAGCAGTGGTACGTGGACCAGGACCGCGCGTTCGACGCGCTCAGCGGCCTCGCGGCGCTGCGCCCGGTCCGCGTCGCCGTGATCGACTCCGGCGTCGACCTCTCGCACCCGGAGCTCCAGGGGCAGATCGCCGTCGCCAAGAGCTTCGTGGGGGGCTCGATGGCGGACACCCAGGGCCACGGCACGTTCGTCGCCGGCGAGATCGCCGCGATCGTGGACAACGGCCGCGGAATCGCCGGTCTCGCTCCCTCGGCGCGGCTGCTCGTGGCCAAGGTCGTCCGCGACGACGGAACCGTCTCGCCGAAGGCGGAGGCTCGCGCGATCCGCTGGGCCGTCAAGCGCGGCGCGAAGGTGATCAACGTCAGTCTCGGCAGCGTCCGCGATCCGGAGGACGGGGACAACAGCGGCTTTTCCTGGGTCGAGCAGCGGGCGGTGAACTACGCGACCCGGCACGGCGCGCTGGTCGTCGCCGCGGTCGGGAACAGCACGGATGCGCCGGCCAAGCCGTGGCGGTATGCGAGCTATCCGGCCGCCCTGCCGCACGTGCTGGGTGTCGGTTCCTACGACCGCAGCGGAGACGTCTCCTCGTTCTCGAACCGGGACGCGGTCTACGTCGACCTCATCGCCCCCGGCGAGGACATCTTCTCGCTCTTCCCGCGCGCGATGACGAACAAGAACCCGAGCTGCTCCGAGCAGGGCTACTCGAGCTGCGGGCCGAAGGACTACCGGCACGCCTCCGGGACATCGTTCTCCGCTCCGCAGGTCGCATCCGCGGCGGCGATGCTGTTCGCGCTGCGACCCGGGCTGAGCCCGGACCAGGTCTCGACGCTGATCGAGCGGTCGGCGATGCGCGCCACCCCGGCGAACGGCTGCTCGGCCTGCTCGGGCGGGCGAGACGCGCTCTCCGGCTGGGGCAAGCTGGACGTCACGGCAGCCGTTCACGCGTTGCGAGCCCGCCCACTTCCCGTGAAGGACCGCTTCGAGCCGAACGACGACATCGGCAGCGGCCACCGGGTGCGCGCGAAGAAGACGCGGATCCGAGCCACGATCGACTACTGGGACGACCCGACCGACGTCTACCGGATCAAGCTCGACAAGGGCCAGACGGTCTCGGCGGCGACCGGCCCGACTCCGAACGTGGACATCTCGCTCACGCTCTGGAGGCCTGGCCTCGACTCGCTTGCGGACGGGGCCGCGTGGTTCCGCGCGGCGCGGTCGGTCCACGGCCTCGGCGTCCCGGAGCGGCTGAGCTTCCGCGCGAAGCAGACCGGCTGGTACTCGCTCGAGGTCTCGGCCGCGCGGCCGGACTCCGGCTCGTACTGGCTGAAGATCAAGCGCTCTTAGACGGCCGCACCGGCAAAGCCGGCACGGCCTCCCTTGGTCGGCGTCGCAAGCGAACGCCTTAGACGGCCGCACCGGCAAAGCCGGCACGGCCTCCCTTGGTCGGCGTCGCAAGCGAACGCCTTAAACGGCCGCACCGGCAAAGCCGGCACGGCCTCCCTTGGTCGGCGTCGCAAGCGAACGCCTTAAACGGCCGCACCGGCAAAGCCGGCACGGCCTCCCTTGGTCGGCGTCGCAAGCGAACGCCTTAGAGCAGCTCTTCGGCCGGGACCTCGCGGATCTGCCGCGCGGGGTTGCCGACGACGACCGCCCGGGCGGGGACGTCGCGGAGCACCACGGCCGCCGCGCCCACGAAGGCCTCCTCGCCGATCTCGATCCCGGGTAGCAGCACCGCGGCGCCGCCGATGCGCGCTCCGCGGCGGATGGTCGGCCCCTTCCGCAGCGCGTGGCGGCGCTCGGTCCGGCCCATGAAGTTGTCGTTCGTCGTCACGACGCACGGAGCGACGAACACGTCCTCCTCCAGCGTCGAGTAGGCCGTCACGTAGGCCTCGGCCTGGATCTTCGTGCGTGCGCCGACCGTCGTGTCGTTCTCGACGAGCGACCCGCGCCCGATCACGACGTCGTCGCCGATCGCGCAGCGCTCGCGGACGCAGGCCTGGTCGCCGACGATCACACGCTCGCCGACCGTCGTGCCGGCGAAGACGACGGCCGCGGTCGACACGATCGTCCCGGCGCCGAGCTCGAGCGGCGGCAGCTCCTCCCGGCTGGCGGTCGAGCGGGGCGAGAGCGCCGGCTGCTTCCCGACGACCGCGTAGTCGAGGATGCGGCAGCCCTCGCCGAGCACCGTGCCCGGGTAGACGATCGCGGTCTCGGCGATCTCGGCCACGCGTTACGCGGGGGTTGCCACGAGCGAGGCCTGGAGCTGCTCGAGCACGCGTACGACCGCGAGGCCGTCCTGCGCCGCCCGCAGCGGGTCGCCCTCGCCGGAGACGAGATCGAGGAAGTGGCGGCACTCCAGGCGCAGAGGCTCGTCGGTCGGGATCTTCGGGCTGTAGATGTCGCCGGTGCGCGTCTGCCACTCGCCGTACTGCTCGGTCGGCTGCCACGGCCCCTTCTCGAAGATCGTCACCTTGCGCTCCAGCTCCATGTCGTCGAACACGACCATCTTCTCCTTCCCGACGACCGTGATCCGCCGCATCTTCTGTGGGTCGAGCCAGGAGAGGTGCATGTGGGCGATCTTCCCCGAGGGGAAGCGCAGGTAGCAGAAGACGACGTCCTCGATTCCGGGCGTCAGGTAGGAGTTGCCGTGCGCCCAGCCCTCGGACGGCTCCTCGTCGAGCAGGTACAGGATCACCGAGAGGTCGTGGACGCCGAGCGACGAGAGGGCGTTCTCGTCGGCGCGGATCTTCCCGAGGTTCTGCCGGTTCGAGTAGAGGTAGAGCACCTCGCCGAGCTCGCCGGTGTGCACGAGCCGCTTCAGCGCCTGCACGGCCGGGTGGTACAGCAGCAGGTGGCCGGGCATCAGCACGAGGCCGTTCGCCTCGGCGGCGGCGACGAGGTCCTCCGCGTCGGCCGCGCTCGTCGCGGGCGGCTTCTCGACGAAGACGTGCTTCCCGGCCTCGAGCGCCCGCTTCGACAGCTCGTAGTGGGTCGAGGCGGGAGTGGCGACGACGACCGCGTCCAGCTCCGGGTCCGAGAGCAGGTCGTCGTAGTCCGTCGTCGTGCGCGACTGCGGATAGCGGGCGCCGTAGCGCTCGAGCCCGTCGGGTGAGGCGTCGCAGAGCCAACGGAGCTCGGCCAAATCGGCGAAGTTGCGGGCGAGGTTCGGGCCCCAGTAGCCGAGGCCGACCAGACCCACTCGCGTCACAGCTTCCAGACCTTTCCGTCGATGCGGCCCTTTGTGTTCGTCGCGTTGCGGAAGTCGATCACGAGGTGCGCCTCGTCCACGACGCGCTCGTAGTCGATCGACGAGTGCTCGGTCACGATCGCGACGCAGTCGTGGTCGGCGGGGGCGAGCGGCACCGACGCGAGGCCGTGCTTCGGCAGCTCGGCGACGTGCGGGTCGTGGTAGGCGACCTCGGCGCCCGCGTTGCGCAACAGCTCGATCAGCTTCAGGGCGGGCGACTCGCGCGTGTCCTGGACGTCCGCCTTGTAGCTGACACCGAGGATCAGCACCTTCGATCCCTTGAGCGAGAGCTCGCGTCCGTGGTTCAGCGCCTGCGAGATCAGCGAGCGGCAGAAGTACGGCATGTTCGCGTTGACCTTGCCCGCCAGCTCGATGAACTCGGTGTAGAAGTCGTACTGGCGCGCCTTCCACGAGAGGTAGAAGGGATCGACCGGCAGGCAGTGCCCGCCGAGGCCCGGGCCGGGTTCGAAGCGCATGAAGCCGAACGGCTTCGTCGCGGCCGCGTCCACGATCTCCCACACGTCGAGGTCCATCCGGTCGCAGAGCTGGGCGAGCTCGTTGACGAGCGCGATGTTGACCGAGCGGAAGATGTTCTCGAGCAGCTTCGTCAGCTCTGCCGCCTCGGGCGACGAGAGCGGGAGAACGGTGTCGAGCGCGCTCGCGTAGAGCTCGACCGCGCGCCGCGTGCACTCCTCGGTCAGGCCGCCGACCACCTTCGGCGTGCTCTTCGTCGTCCAGTCCTCGCGGCCGGGGTCGACCCGCTCCGGCGAGAACGCGAGATGGAAGTCCTCGCCCGCGGTCAGGCCGCTCTCCTCGAGAACGGGCTTCAGGCGCTCCCGCGTCGTCCCGGGGTAGGTGGTCGACTCGAGGATGACGAGCTGGCCTTTCTGCAGCCGTGCCGCGATGCCCCTCGTCGCCTCGACGACGATCGAGAGGTCCGGCTCGCGCTGCGCGGACAGCGGGGTCGGGAGCGCGATCAGGATCGCGTCCACCTCGCGGAGGTCGTCGTAGTCGCTAGTGGCCCGGATCAGCCCGTCGTCGACGAGCTTCCCTAGGGCCTCTGAGGGGACGTCCTCGACGTAGCTCTCTCCGCGGTTGAGCTCGTCCACCCGGTCCTGATGGATCTCCACGAGAAGCACCGAGCGGCCGGCCTGGGCGAACGTGTGGGCCAGCGGCACGCCGACGTAGCCGGCTCCGACGATTGCGATCTCGCTCCTGCGCTCACTCATGCGCGCGTAAGGGTATAGACGGCATCAGCGATCTTTTCGGCCGCGTGGCCGTCGCCGTAAAGCTCGGGCGCGTCCTCCGGGAAGTGCGCGTTCGCGAGCACCGGGCCCAGGTCTCCGAGCAAGTCTGGATCGACCAGCGTGTTCGCCCCGGCCAGAACCGTGTCGACCCACTCGGTCGAGGGCCGGAGGGTGATGCACGGGATCCGCAGCCAGTACGCCTCCTTCTGCAGCCCGCCCGAGTCGGTGGCGACGCGGCTTGAGCCGGCGACGAGCGCGAGCATCTCCAAGTAGCCGACCGGCTCGATCGCATGGAGCTGTGGGGCCGGCTCGATCCCGTGCTCGTCCATCACCTTGCGCGTGCGCGGGTGGACCGGGAAGACGAACGTCCAGCCGCTCTCGTTCAGCGCGGCGACGAGGGGTCTGAGCCGCTCGGGCTCGGTGTTCGCCTTGCGGTGGATGGTCAGCACGGCGTACGGCTCGTCGAGCTGCCGGTCGGAGCGCTGTACGGCGATCGGCGTGAAGATCCGCGTTGCGTCGGCCATGACGTCTCCGACGACCTCGGCGCGGCCCGGCGCGCCCTCGCCGGCGAGGATCTCCCGGGAGCGCTCGTCCGGGCAGAGGAGCAGTTGCGCCAGCCGGTCGACCTCGATCCGGTTTCGCTCCTCGGGCATCGAGAGGTCGCCGCTGCGGAGTCCCGCCTCGACGTGCGCGAGCGGAAGCCCCAGGGCCGTGGCCGCGAGCGCGCCGGCCAGCGTCGAGTTCGTGTCTCCGTAGACGAGCACCCAGTCGGGCCGCTCGGCGCCCAGGCACTCCTGGATCACGGACGCCATCGCCTCGGCGTCAGGCGTGCGCAGGTCGAGCCGGTACCGGGGCTCGGCGAGCCCGAGCCCGTCGAAGAACACCTGCGAGAGCTCGCGGTCGTAGTGCTGCCCGGTGTGGACGACGACCTCCTCGATCCCGCGCTCGCGGAGCGCGACCGAGGTGGGCGCCGACTTCACGAATTGCGGCCTGTTCCCGACGACAGAGACGATTTTCATTGGGGCTACACTAAGCGCGCCTCGGGCCGTTAGCTCAGTTGGTAGAGCAGGGGACTCTTAATCCCAAGGTCGAAGGTTCGAATCCTTCACGGCCCACCTTGCCGACCGAAGTCCGGCTCCGCTGGCGCGGAGCCATGACGACTTCGGTCGGATCTCCTCTCGATCCAAGCGCCTGGTGAGCCGCGCCCGCCCAGGTCGGTCGCGACGGCGAGCGCTCTGGTGTGGCAGGCTCCAGTGATGGCTCCGGAGGCGCCGCTCGAGTCGACCGAGCACGGGCTCGTTCCGCAGGGGGACGGCTGGTTCGTGCTCAACGCGCGCGACGCGGTCTGGGGGGTGTCTCAGGGGCGGGGTGCGTACTCCAGGCTCGAGGGCGAGCCGGAGTTCTCGCAGCTCGGGATCCACCTCGTCGCCATGGAGCCGGGCGAGCCGATGTCGATGTACCACTGGGAGGCCGACCAGGAGGACTTCCTCGTGCTCCGCGGCGAGGCGCTGCTGATCATCGAGGGCGAGGAGCGGCCGCTCCGCGAGTGGGACTTCGTGCACTGCCCGCCGGAGGCGAAGCACACCATCCTCGGCGCGGGCGACGCGACCTGCATCGTGCTCGCGGTCGGCGCGCGCGACCGCACGATGGGCCCCGACTGGGGCGGCTACAGCGTGGACGAGGCGGCGATCCGCCACGGCGCCGGGGTCGAGCAGGAGACGAGCGATCCCCGGGAGGCCTACGCGCGCTACCCGGCGCGCGCGCCGCAGCGCTACCGAGACGGCTGGTTGCCCGACTAGACTCGCATCGTTGCAGGCGTTTCGAGCGCCGCGCTTGCCTCCGCGGACCGCCCGCGCAGTCCAGTAGTCTCGGCCCCGGTGCGCAGGGGATCGATCGTCCAGCTCGTTGCGATCGGAGTGGTCTGCGGTGCGGGCGCCGCGGCCGTCGCGCTTCTGATCCCCTGGCTCCCGGACCCGGCGAGCAAGCAGGCCGACCGGATCGACTTCGTCTTCTGGTTCGTGACCGCGATCTCGATCACGATCTTCGCCCTCGTCGCGGCCGTGATCATCTACGCGCTGATCAACTTCCGCGCCCGGCCGGACGAGGACGCCGACGGGCCGCCGATCCACGGGCACACGGGGCTCGAGATCGCCTGGACCGCCGTCCCGGCCGCTCTCGTGACCGCGATCGCGATCGTCAGCGGGGTCGTGCTCTCCGACAACGGCAGGGTCTCGGCGGCGACGCCGAGCCACCCGCTCAAGCCGCTCGTCGTCGACGTCAACGCGCAGCAGTTCGCCTGGTCGTTCTCGTACCCGGGCTTCGGCAACGTCATCTCGCCGACGCTCAAGCTCCCGGTCGGCTACCAGGTCAAGCTCGAGATCACCTCGCTCGACGTCATCCACTCCTTCTGGGTGCCCGAGTTCGGGCAGAAGCAGGACGCCGTTCCGGGATCGATCAACCCGCTCGTGATTACCCCGACCCGGACCGGGACGTTCCCGGTCATCTGCACCGAGCTCTGCGGGCTCGGCCACGCGCTGATGCGCTCGCTCGCCCAGGTGACCTCGAAGGAAGCCTTCGTCTCGTGGGCCAACGGCGAGCAGAAGAAGCTCGCCGGCCCGCCGAGTGTCTCGGGCAAGGCGCTCTTCACGGCGAACGCGTGCAACAGCTGCCACACGTTCGAGCCGGCCGGAGCGACGGCGAAGATCGGGCCGGACCTCGATAAGCTCGCTGCCGAGGCGAAGCAGGCGGGACAGCCGCTTGACCAGTTCATCCACGAGTCGATCGTGAACCCGAACGCCTACATCCAGCCGGGCTTCCCGAAGGGGATCATGCCGCAGGACTTCGGCACCCGATTGTCCAAGGCCCAGCTTGCCGCGCTCGTGACGTTCCTCGTCTCCGGAGGGCAAGCAATGACCGGCGCCGTCATCGCGCAAGAGCCGACCGGGCACGCGCCCGTCTCCCGTCGTCGCCGACCGGCTGGCACCGGCTGCTCGCGCCGGGCTGGCTGCGCGTGCCGTGGATGATGGCGCTCTTCTTCGTGATCGGCGCCGGGATCACGTGTCTCGTGCGCTGGGCGGAGGGCTGGTACCCGATCTGGGACGGCTCGGTCATAACCACCGTCGAGCTGGTTGCCGTGCCATTCGGCTTCCTGGCCGGGATCGGCGGCTTCGACTACTGGGTTCGCTACGCGATCGGCTCGCCGACCCGGCCCGAGGACCACTCGGGCCACGGCGCCCGCAGCTGGCGCGACTACTTCCGGATCAACACCGACCACAAGGTGATCGGGATCCAGTACCTCGTGACGACGATCTTCTTCTTCGTCGTCGCCGGGCTGCTGGCAATGCTCATGCGCGCCGAGCTCGCCCAGCCGGGGATGCAGTACGTCGACAACCAGGCGTTCAACAGCCTGTTCTCCGTGCACGCGGCGCTCATGATCTTCCTGTTCGTGATCCCCGCGTTCGCCGGGATCGGGAACTTCGTGATCCCGCTGATGATCGGCGCGCCGGACATGGCGTTCCCGAGGCTGAACGCCCTCTCGTTCTGGCTGCTGCCGGTCGCCGGCTTCATGATGCTCGCGAGCTTCCTCGCTCCGGGCGGCGCGTTCGCCTGCGGCTGGACAGGCTACGCGCCGTTGTGCTCGGCGCACCAGCCGATCGGCGCGGTCTTCTTCAACATGTCCGTCCAGTGGGCCGGCGCGAGCTCGATCATGACCGCGCTCAACTTCCTGGTCACGATCATCACCATGCGCGCACCGGGGATGACCTTCTGGCGGATGCCGCTGCTCGTCTGGGCCAACTTCACGACCTCACTGCTCGTCGTGATCGCGACGCCGTTCATCGCCGGCTCACAGTTCTTCGTGATGTTCGACCACGTCATGCACACGCACTTCTTCGACTTCACCGCGGGCGGTTACCCGCTCGGCTACCAGCACATCTTCTGGTTCTACTCCCACCCGGCCGTCTACATCATGATGCTGCCCGGCTTCGGGATCGCCTCCGAGGTGATCTCCGTGATGGCGCGCAAGCCGATCTTCGGCTATCGGCTGATGGCGCTGTCGCTGCTCGCGATCCTCGTGCTCGGCTTCTCGGTCTGGGCGCACCACATGTTCGTCGCGGGGATGGCGCCGTGGCTGCGCGTCCCGATGATGGTGACCTCGCTGATCATCGCCGTGCCGACCGGGATCAAGGTCTTCTCCTGGCTCGCGACGTTATGGGAGGGCCAGCTCCACCTGGAGACGCCGATGCTGTTCGCCCTCGGCTTCGTCTCGATGTTCGTGATCGGCGGGCTCTCGGGGATCTACCTCGCGGCCGTGCCGATCGACATCCACGTCTCGGACACGTACTTCGTGGTCGCGCACATCCACTACGTGCTGTTCGGCGGCTCGCTGTTCACGATCTTCGCCGGGATCTACTTCTGGTTCCCGAAGATGACCGGCCGGATGTACGACGAGCGGCTCGGCAAGCTCCACTTCTGGCTGACGTTCGTCGGTTTCAACCTCACGTTCTTCCCGATGCACTGGCTCGGAATCCAGGGGATGCCGCGCCGCGTGGCCGACTACGTCCCGCGCTTCGCCGACCTGAACCTGTTCATCTCGATCGCCTCGTTCGGGCTCGGCGCCTCAACGCTCGTCTTCCTCTACAACATGATCAAGAGCTGGCGCTTCGGCCCGGTCGCAGAGGCCAACCCGTGGCGCTCGATGACGCTCGAGTGGCAGGTGAGCTCGCCCCCGCCGATCTTCAACTTCGACGAGATCCCGCAGGTGGTCGGGAATCCGTACGAGTACGGCGTGCCGGGCGCGCGGCACGCGGTCTTCAACGGCGACCGCGCGCCCGAGCTGGAGGA
This sequence comes from uncultured Actinomycetes bacterium, assembly GCA_963716865.1. GTDB lineage: Bacteria > Actinomycetota > Thermoleophilia > Gaiellales > Gaiellaceae > AC-32. The sequence goes on along the minus strand of CAVQUF010000003.1, from coordinate 530,047 downwards.
GGTGCCCCACTGAAGCACGTGCTCGTGATCGCGAACGAGACAGTCGCGGGGTCGAGCCTGATCGAGACCCTCCAGCGGCGCAGCGCCGAGGGGCCGCTGCTCGTGACGGTCGTCTGCCCGGTCAACCAGCCGCGCGAGGGCTACGTCGTCTACGAGGACACGCGCCGCGCCTCCGCGGGCCGGCGCCTGGAGCGGACGCTCGAGGCGCTGCGGTCCGAGGGCATCCCCGCTTCCGGGCTCGTCGTCGAGGCCGACCCCGTCCAGGCCGTGAAGGACGCGCTCGCGCAGCTCGAGCCCCCGCCGGACGAGATCGTCGTCTCGACGCACCCGCAGGCGAAGTCGGGGTGGCTGCGGCGGAACGTCGTCGAGCAGATCGAGCGCGTGGCCGGCAGCATCCCGGTCGAGCACGTCGTCGTCGATCTGGAGAAGGAGGCGCCGGGCGAGGCGAACGTGCTCGTCGTCGCCAACGAGACGCTCGTCGGCGAGCCGCTGCTCGAGCGGATCCGGGAGCGGGCGAAGCAGGGTCCCGCCTCGTTCCTGATCGTCTGCCCCCAGAGCGACCCGAGCATGTCGGCGCATCCGGAGGCCGAAAAGCGCCTGCGGAGGGCGCTGGCCGTGCTGCGCAGCGAGGGGATCGACGTCCACGGGCAGATCGCGCACCCGGACCCGTTCACCGCGGTGTCCCAGGCGGTCCAGGACGAGCGGGTCGACGAGATCATCGTCTCGACCTTCCCGGGAGAGAAGCGCTCGACCTGGCTTCGGGGCGATCTGGTCAACCGGCTGCGCAAGCACACGGGCGTGCCGGTCGAGCACATCGAGGTCGAGCCCGAGGCAGAGGCGGTGGCCCGATGAGCGCGCACGCAGAGGCACACTCCCACCCGCCGGCGGCGCACCAGAGCTCGCGCGTAGACGCGCGGACGCTCGGGATGTTCCTGTTCATCGCCTCCGAGGTGATGCTCTTCGGCTCGTTCTTCGCGGCCTATTTCTTCGTGCGGGTCGCGAACGGGATCCCGTGGCCGACGCCGGGCTACGAGTTGCCCGTGTTCGTCGCGGGAGTCAACACGATCATCCTCGTCACCTCGAGCTTCACGATGCACTGGGCGCTGCAGTCGATCAAGCGGGGCAACCGCTCGGGGCTGAAGGCGGGCCTGACGCTCACGTTCCTGCTCGGGCTCACGTTCCTGCTCACGCAGCTGCTCGAGTACTCGCGTGTGGGCTTCGCGCCGTACACCGATTCGTTTGGCACGGTCTTCTACTGCCTCACCGGCCTACACGGGGCGCATGTCTTCGTCGGCCTGACGCTGCTGCTGATGGCTACGGTCCGCTCCTACAGGGGCCATTACTCGCCCGACGAGCACCTCGGCGTCGAGATCCCGGGCATCTACTGGCACTTCGTCGACATCATGTGGATCGTCGTCTACACGACGGTCTACCTTCTCTAGCGATGTTCCTGCGCCCGGGTAGCGGCGCCTTGGTGCCGTGATCAATCCGCTCAGGAGCGAGGCGGAGGCGTTCCGCTTTCTCCTGGGCACGGTCGTCTACTTCGGGCTGATCGCGGTGGCCGGCGTGATCAACGCCTGGGCCGGACTCGCCGTGTTCGTGGTGCTGACGGCCGTCGTGATCGGCTGGTGGTGGAGCGCCCGGCGCGAGGAGCACCCGCCGAAGGCCGCTCCCGTCCATCGTGGAGGCCCGGACGAGCGGCGCATCCTCGTGGTCGCGAACGAGACGGTCGGCGGCGGGGCGCTGCGCGAGCAGGTGGAGCAGAGGAGCTCCGGCTACCGCACGGAGGTGCTCGTCGTCACGCCGGCCCTGAACACGAAGCTGAAGACGTTCACCTCGGACGAGGACCGGGCGCGCGAGCAGGCGCAGCAGCGGCTCGACGCGAGCCTCGGGCGCTTACGCGAGGCCGGGATCGAGGCCAGCGGCGAGATCGGCGACGGCGACCCGCTGCAGGCGATCGAGGACGCGCTGCGCACGTTCGGCGCCGACGAGATCATCATCTCGACGCACCCCGAAGGTCGCTCCCACTGGCTCGAGCGGGGAGTGGTCGACGGCGCCCGCGAGCGCTTCGCGGTCCCGATCACGCACGTGGTCGTCGACCTCGAAGAGGAGCGCGAAGAGGTCCGCTGACGACGTGGGCTACTTCTTGCCCGCGACAGAGCTGACGTATTTCGCGACCGCCGTGATCTGCGCCGGGGTCAGCTTGCCCTTGAACGCTGGCATGACGGCGCCGCCGTTCGTGACCTGGCGGTCCACCCTCGCCATGCTCGGCATCAGGTCGTCGAGGTTCGGCCCGACGGTTCCGCTCGTGGCGGCGTCCGCGAGCGTGTGGCAGCTGCCGCAGTTCGACGTGAAGATGTCCTTGCCGCTCGTCGGCGCGCCGCCGCCCTTGCCCGGCACGCCTGCGACCGCGGCCACGTAGGCGGCGACGGCGTCGGCGTCCGAGCCCTCGACGAGGTTCTTGGGCATCTTCCCGCCGGCGAGCGCGATCTGCTGTCGGACGACCTGCTCGATCGTGTTCGACTTGAACCCCTGCTTCAGGTCCGAGGAGAACGCGTCGTCGAGGTTCGGCCCGACCGCTCCGTTCGTCCCGGCCGCGGCGAGCGTGTGGCAGCCGCCGCACTTGTCCTTGAAGAGCTGCTCGCCCCGCGTCTGGTCGCCGCCCTTCGCAATCCCGCCGGTCCCGCAGCCGGCCGCGATCAAGGCGGTTGCCAGCCCCAAAACGGCCGCACAGCCCCGCACCGCGTCGAAGTTCGCTCGTCTCGGCACCGTCTCGCGGCGAGTCTAATGCTGGGTCTGGTTCCTCTGGAGGAACGTCTCGAGCTGGGCGATGGTCTGCCGCGCCTGGGCGGCGTTGGCGCCGTCCGGTGCGAGCGTCAGGTAGCGCTTGAAGGCGGTGATCGCGCGCAGCGCATCCGTGGGCTGGCCCGTCAGCCGAAGCGTCTCGACGGCCACGCTCCCTAGCTGGAGCTGTGAGCTCGCCTCCTGTGCGGTCCCGCGCGCCGCGGTCGCCACGCGCTGGTAGGCCGTCTCCGCCTTCGAGAACGCGGTGGACATCTTCGAGAACGACTCGTTCGCGTTCTGGCTCAGCGACTTGCTCACGGGGTCGGTCCCGAGGTCCTGCCCGAGCTGGGAGCCCGGGTCGAGCCCGGGCAGCAGCGAGTTGTTCGCGGAGAGGGCCGCCTGGGCGCTGGCCGCCGCGTTCAGCGACGACTCAGCCTGGGTGCGGTAGATGCCCGCCAGCCGGTTGAGGACGTCCAGGTTCTTCGGCGCGACCGTGGCGGCCTGCTCGAGCGTCGCGATTGCCTGCGGCGTCTGCTGCTCCTGCTGATACAGCGTCGAGAGGTTCAGGTACCCCTCGATGTTCTTCGGGTTCTGGTCGATCTTCTGCTGCTGGGCCTTGATCTGCGAGCTCGTCGAGCTGCCGCCTCCGAAGAAGTTGCCGCGGAGGACGTCGGTGATCCCGGTCGAGCCGGAGCCGATTCCGAGGACGACGAAGCCGAGTGCAAACACGACGGCGAGGAAGACGTAGACCCACTTGGCGTGGCGACGCAGCCGCGAGAAGAAGAGCTGGTCCTCCCAGCTCGGCGGCCGCCTGCTTCTTCTTCGGCGCGGTCTCGGCCGCTGCTTGCGCTGCGCCTGTGCTGCTCCTCGTGCCATGTTCAGAGCCTAGGGTATCTGGCCCGGAACGGAGTGGACAGAATCCCAGTCGAACGCGTCGCCGATCCCGCGCAGCCGCTCCTTCAGCTCGTCGTTGCAGAGTGCGCCTTCGATCCCGGCCGCGTAGAAGTCCTTCGGGTCGAGCCCGAGCGAGATCGCCGCGTCGCAGTCGATCGAGAGGTCCGTGCCGAACATCGCCGGGTCGTCGGTGGAGATCGAGCAGAGGGCGCCCGCGGCGGCCAGCTTCGGCAACGGGTGCTCCTCGAGCGAGCGCACCGCCCGCGTGCGCAGGTTCGAGATCGGGCAGACGTCCAGCACGATCCGCCGGTCGGCGATCTCCCGCAGCAGGCCGGGGTCCTCTGCCGCCCGGATGCCGTGCCTCAGCCGGTCGGCGCCCAGCTCCTCGAGCGCGCCGCGAACCGACGAAGGGCCCCCGACCTCGCCCGCGTGCGGCACCGAGGCGAGCCCGAGCTCGCGCGCGAGGGCGAACACCGGCTCGTACGGCTCGGGCGGGTAGTCCGCCTCGAGCCCGCCGAGCCCGACGCCGACGACGCCGCGGTCCCGGTACTTCGCCGAGTAGCGGACGACCTGCTCCGACTCGTCGAGCGGAAAGCCGCGCACGATGTCAGGGGTCAGCCGGATCTCGACGCCGTAGGTCTCCCGGGCCTCGGCGGCGCCGTCGCAGTAGCCGGAGAAGATCTCGTCCCAGCCCACCCCTCGCCGGACCCGCTCCGCGGGCGAGAAGATCGCCTCGACGTAGAGCGCCCCGTGGGAGACGGCCTCCTGCGCGTAGTCCACGATCACCTGCTTGAAGTCCTCCTCGGTCCGGAGCGCGTTGGTCGTGAGGATCCAGACGTCGACGAAGTCCGCGAAGTCGCGGAAGTCGTACAGCGCCTCCAGCCCCTCCTCCGTCTCGGCCGGGAGCGCGTAGTCGTTCCGGCGCGCGACCTCGAGCAGCGTCTTCGGCCGCACGGTCCCCTCGAGGTGCACGTGGAGCTCGATCTTGGGGTACGTCACGAGGCTGGTGCCGCCGACCGGTCAGCCGGCTGTCGGAGCGGTCTTCGCTCCTCGCCAGCGCGGCTCGAGGATCGTGGCGAGCCCGATGGAGAGCAGGTAGAGGGCGACCAGGGGCAGCGTCGTCAGAATCGTCGAGATCGGGTCGACGCCCGGCAGCGCCACTCCGATGACGACCATGACGAAGACGCCGATGCGCCACGTCCTTCGCAAGCGCGCGGCCGAGAGGATGCGGAGCCGCACGAGGCCGAGCACGAAGATCGGCACCTCGAACGCGAGCGCGACGCCGAGCAGGACGACCGCGACGAACCGGTAGTAGGGGCGCGCCTGGATGATGATCGTGTAGTGCTCCTTGTCGTAGTTCGTCAGGAAGTGGATCGCGGGCGGCAGCACGACCCAGTAGGCGAACGTGATGCCGCCGATCCCGAGCACTGCCGAGAAGGCGACGAGCACCGCGATCGACCGCTGGTGGCCCTCCTCGATCGCGGGCGCGAAGAACGCCCATACCTGCCAGAAGACGATCGGGAGCGCGATCAGGAACGCGGCCCAGATGGCGACCCAGATCGACGTCGTGAACGGCTCGATCGGGCTGAATGTGTACGGCCGCCTGTGGTCCGGTGGCAGCGGCTGGTTCAGCCAGTGCAACAGCCGGCCGTGGAAGGTGTAGGTGACGACGAACGCGGCCGCGATCGCGATCAGGCAGATAAACAGCCGCGTGCGCAGCTCTTCGAGATGCTCGACGAGCGACGCCTCCTCGCCGTGGCGAAGACGCCGCGGAAGGACTCTCATGCGCTACTGCTTGGTCGGCGGAGCGTCGTCCGCGGACGGAGGCGGCAACTCGGTCGGCTCGTCCTTGTCGGCGCCGCTGATCGAGTCCTTGAACTCACGCATGCCGCGACCCAGCGAGCGCCCCATCTCGGGCAGCCGCTTCGGGCCGAACACGAGCAAGGCGACGACGAGGATGAGGATGAGACCCGGGATTCCGATCTCCGGCACCATGGGCGAAGCGTAGCACCGGTCAGGGGCAGTCTCCGCCCGGTTGCCCTCGAAGCCCCGATGAGGCTAGCTAGCATGAGCAGCACATGGCTCTGCTCGAACTGAAGAAGCTCCACGTTGCGCTCGAGAACCAGGGCGTAGAGATCGTCAAGGGCGTCGACCTCTCGGTGGACACGAACCAGGTCCACGCGGTGATGGGCCCGAACGGCTCCGGCAAGTCGACGCTTGCCTACGCCCTGATGGGTCATCCCGCCTACGAGATCACCTCGGGGCACATCCTGTTCGACGGCGAGGACGTCACGGAGCTCGGGGCGGACGAGCGCGCGCAGCGCGGGCTCTTCCTCGCCTTCCAGTACCCGCACGCGGTGCCCGGGGTGACGGTGACGAGCTTCCTGCGCTCGGCGATCAACGCGATCCGGAAGGCGAAGGCCGGCGGCGAGGACGACCCGATGCCGATCCCGGAGTTCCGCAAGGAGCTCCTCGAGGCGATGGACAAGCTCAAGATCTCGCGTGACCTCGCGCGGCGGTACCTGAACGACGGCTTCTCGGGCGGCGAGAAGAAGCGTGTCGAGATCCTCCAGATGGCGATGCTGAAGCCGCGCATCGCCGTGCTCGACGAGACCGACTCGGGTCTCGACATCGACGCGCTGCGCGTCGTCGCAAGCGGCATCCAGGAGCTCGTCGGACCGGAGATGGGCGCGCTCGTGATCACGCACTATCAGCGGATCCTGAACTACATCGAGCCCGATTTCGTGCATGTCTTCGTGGACGGGCGTATCGTGGAGGAAGGCGGTCCCGAGCTGGCGCACAAGCTCGAGGCCGACGGCTACAAACCATATGAGGAGGCGGTCGCCTGATGGCGGTCACGGAAACCGAAGTCGTCAGCGGAATCGGCTCGGACTACGAGATCAAGTACGGCTTCCATGTCGCGGAGGACTACTTCTTCAAGTCCGGCCGCGGCCTCTCGCACGAGCTCGTGGACGCGATCTCCTCGCACAAGGACGAGCCCGACTGGATGCGGAAGTTCCGCCACCGGTCGCTCGACTACTTCCTCGCGCGCCCGCTCCCGAACTGGGGCGGCGACGTCGCCCAGATCGACTTCGACAACATCTACTACTACATCAGGCCGACCGAGAAGCAGGCCTCGTCCTGGGAGGACCTGCCGGCTGACATCAAGGACACCTGGGACAAGCTCGGGATCCCGGAGGCCGAGAAGAAGTACCTCGCAGGCGTCGGGGCGCAGTACGAGTCCGAGGTCGTCTACCACAAGCTCCAGGAGGACCTCGAGGCGCAGGGCGTGCTCTTCCTCGACATGGACAGCGGCCTCCGCGAGCACGAGGACATCGTCAAGGAGTACTTCGGCACGATCATCCCGCAGAACGACAACAAGTTTGCCGCGCTGAACTCGGCCGTCTGGTCGGGCGGCTCGTTCATCTACGTGCCGCCGGGCGTGAAGATCGAGATGCCGCTCCAGGCTTACTTCCGGATCAACGCCGAGAACATGGGCCAGTTCGAGCGGACGCTGATCATCGTGGACGAGGGCGCCTACGTGCACTACGTCGAGGGCTGCACGGCGCCGATCTACTCGAGCGACTCGCTCCACTCCGCGGTCGTCGAGATCATCGTCAAGCCGAACGCCCGCTGCCGCTACACGACCATCCAGAACTGGTCGACCAACGTCTTCAACCTGGTCACGAAGCGTGCGGTCGCCTACGAGAACGCAACCATGGAGTGGGTCGACGGCAATCTCGGCTCGAAGCTGACGATGAAGTACCCGGCGATCTGGCTGCTCGGCGAGGGCGCGCACGGCGAGGTGCTCTCGATTGCCTTCGCCGGAGAGGGTCAGCATCAGGACGCGGGCGGCAAGGCCGTCCATATCGCGCCGAACACGACCTCCGTCATCACCTCGAAGTCGATCTCCAAGAACGGCGGGCGCGCCGGATACCGGGGGCTGCTCGAGGTCGCCAAGGGCGCGAAGGGTGCGAAGTCGAAGGTCGTCTGCGACGCGCTGATCCTCGACGAGGACTCGCGCTCCGACACCTACCCGTACATCAGGATCGACGAGGACGAGGTCGACATCGGGCACGAGGCGACAGTCTCGAAGATCGGGGAGGAGCAGCTCTTCTACCTGATGTCGCGTGGGCTCACCGAGGCCGAGGCTTCCGCGATGATCGTGTCCGGCTTCGTCGAGCCGATCACGAAGGAGCTGCCGCTCGAGTACGCGGTCGAGATGAACCGCCTGATCCAGCTCCAGATGGAAGGCAGCGTTGGCTGACGGTGCCGGCGCGAGGCGTGTCGACTTCATAGGCGTTCCGGTTCGCGATCTGGCTCGAGCCGAAAGGGTCTACGGCGACACCCCCGACGGCACGCTCACGTGAGCGCCGCATGAACAGGACAGAGGCGATCGAGCGCTACCGGAAGCTGCCGGTCCCTGGCACGACCGAGGAGCACTGGCGCTTCACCGACCTGCGGGGCTTCGATCCGGACTCGTTCGACGGCGCCGAGGGCCGGGACCCGGCCGCCGCGGAGTCCATGGTCGAGCTGGATGTGGCCGGGATGGCGACGGTTACCGAGACGGGGATCGAGATCTCCCGCGCGCCCGCGGAGATCCGGTTCGAGCCGCTCGACGAGTCGCACGAGCGACTCGGGTCGCTCGTCTCTTCGGAGGAGGACAAGTTCGCCGCGCACAACGCGGCCGTGTGGCAGAACGGGCTGCTCGTCCACGTCCCGGCCGGGCTCGAGCTGGAGCGGCCGTTGTACGTGCGGGTCGCGAACGCGGCCGAGGGCGGCTCGCTCTTCTGGCGCCTGCTGGTGATCGCCGGCGAGGGCTCCCGCTTTTCGCTGATCGAGGAGTACAGCTCGGCCTCGCCGTCGCTCTCCGGCTACTCGAACGCCGTCGTCGAGCTGTTCGTCGAGCGGGCGGCGAAGCTCGAGTACGTGTCGCTCCAGAATCTCTCGCGTGAGACCTGGCACTTCGCCTCGCATCACGCGCGGGTCGAGCGCGACGCCGAGCTCGACTGGGTCAGCGGCGGCTTCGGCTCGAAGAAGGGCAAGGTGCGGATCCAGAACGACCTCGCCGGTCCGGGCGCGACCTCGCGCGTGACGGGCGCCTACTTCGCCGACGGCGAGCAGCACCTCGACTACGACACGTTCCAGGAGCACATCGCGCCGGACACGGAGTCGGACTTCGCGTTCAAGGGCGCGCTGCGCGACCATGCCACGGCCGTCTGGCGCGGAATGATCCGCGTCGAGGAGGGCGCGCAGAAGACGAACGCGTACCAGGAGTGCCGCAATCTGATGCTCTCGCCGACGACGCATGCCGTGCCGATCCCGGGGCTCGAGATCCTGGCGAACGACGTTCGCTGCACCCACGGCGCGACCGTGGGACGGGTCGACCGCGAGCAGCTCTTCTACCTGATGGCCCGCGGCCTCCCGCGTCCCGAGGCCGAGCGCCTGATCGTCCGTGGGTTCTTCCAGGACGTGCTCGACCGGATCGAGCTGGAGCCGGTCCGCGAGGCGGTCACGAGCGCGCTCGAAGCGCGTATCCCGCAGGCCTGACCACTTAGTAACAGACTGTTACTTGGAGTCCCGGCTGATCGCCGCGACGGTGATCGTGATGCGGGCCTCGAGGATTGTCGGCTCGACGTCGTCCGGGAACAGCTCCAGCAGCTCGTGCGGGCTCAGCAGCTCCACTCCCCGCCAGGCGTCGCGGTGCAGCGCGTCGAAGACGCGGTCGCGTGCCCGGCGTGGCAGCCAGTGCGCGAGCGGCACGAGCGTGTGCACCTCGACCGGAAACCACCGGTTGGGCGTCGAGAGGAACACCTTTGGCGCGACGCGGCACAGCTCCGCCACGAACTGCCGTTGCTCCTCCCGGTCGCCGACGTGCTCCAGGACGGCGTTCGAGAACGCGATGTCGAAGGCGTCGTCCTCGAACGGCAGCTCGGTCCCGCTCGCGGTCAGGCTCGACACGCGCGGAAACGCCGCGGCGAAATGCGGCAGCGGCATGTTGCTGACGGCCATGATCTGCTCCGGCCACGGGTAGGCCGCCTCGAAGAAGTTGTGCGTGGCCGCGATGCCCGGCTCGGTCTCGAACGCCGTGTCGGCGACACCCACGTCGACGATCGTGGTCTCCGGCCCGGGCCGCATCGAACGGAGGAAGAGCCTCAGCTTGCGCCGGCGGTTCCAAAGAGAGACCTGCCCGGCGAGCTCCGGGAGCATCACGCCGCCGCGCCGCGGTAGCAGTCGCGGCGGTACTTCCTCGGCGTGACCTCCGCGCAGGCGGCCCGCCGCTCGGCGCCCAGAGCGTGCATGGCTCCGAGAATCGTGCCCACGCCCTCGTAGCAGTAGCCGCGGTACCGCGCCGGGCCGAGGTTGCAGAGATGCGCCGCCTCCTTCCCGCCGGCGTAGTTGTTCCCGTAGTCGCGCGCGGCCCCGTACATGCACTCGTCCGCATCCTTCCCCGCCAGCTTGCAGAGGCGGATCGTGCGCTCCGGGTGGTACTGCGTGAACCCCGACGCGTCGCGTCCGAAGGACTGGAAGCACGTCGCCACCCAGCCGTGCTCGCTCCGGTGGCACCAGGTTGCGGTCTTCCGCCAGCTGTAGCCGTCGAGCGAGAGGATCCGGGACGTGACCATCAGGTAGCAGTACACCTTGTCGCGCGTCGCCACGGTGTTGCAGGGGTAGATCGGGTCGCTCGCCCTCAGGTAGCGGGAGGTGCCCATCCCCGGCATCAGGTTCTGCATGAAGACGCCGCCCGTGCACGAGACGCGGTCGAAGTCGTCCTGCAGGCGGTGGCAGGCGCGGAGCGACCAGGGGAGGTCGTACCCGCTGTAGATCATCAGCCCGTGCCCGAGCCCGTGGACGCACTGGTACAGGAGGAACGTCTCCTTCGTCACGGCCGGCGAGGTGCAGAGCTGCCGGGCCTTCGAGATCACTGCGCCGCGGGGAAGCCCCGAGAACGAGCGCTCGATGACGCCGTGGTAGTAGCCGGAGTTGCAGGTCATCCCGCCGTGCGCCAGCGCGTCGGCCGCGTTGCCCTTGTAGTGGGCGAGCCCGGCGTGGCCGACCCAGTGGGCGATCTGGTGGCAGTCCGCGTGGACCTGCTCCATCGTCCGGTCGTCGGTGGCGAGCAGCGCGAGCGCCTTCTGCGGCCCCTCCTTGAAGGCGATGTCTCCGAACGCCTGCCGGTAGCAGAACGGCTTGCCGCTGCGCCGGCAGCTCGCGATCGTCGTGCTGTCGGGCTCGAATGCCGCCTGCGGCCCCGAGCTCCTCGAAGCGTCGGCGACGAAGGCGGCGACCTCCGCGATCTGCCCAACGCGCAGGCGGTGCCGGAACGAGGGCATGCCGTTTCCGCCGACGCGTACCTGGTGCGCGACCGTCGTCTCGTTGGGCTTGAGCTCGTCGAGGTTGGGCCCGATCTGCCCCTTCGCGTTGGCCGCCTCGAGGGTGTGGCAGCCGCCGCAACCGGCGCTCGCGAAGACCTTTGCGCCGGGCGAGTTCGCAGCCGACTTCGAGCCCGAGCAGCCGCTCGAGAGGAGCCCGATTGCGAGGAGGACCCCGCCGCTGAGTACGCGCAGCTTCATACGCTCGGTGCGTGGGTACGATAGCCACGTGGTGGTGACGACACGCTCACGGCTGGACGCGCGGAAGCTACGCGCGGACTTCCCGATCTTCGAGCAGAAGATCCACGGCAAGCCGCTCGCCTACCTCGACTCGGCCGTCACCGCACAGAAGCCCCACCAGGTCCTCGACGCGATGCGAACCTTCTACGAGACGTCCTACGCGAACGTGCACCGCGGCGTGTACACGCTCTCCGAGCGCGCGACGGCGCAGTTCGAGCAGGCGCGGCAGAGCGTGGCGACCTTCGTCAACGCGCCGTCTGCTCGCGAGGTGATCTTCACCCGTTCCGCAACCGAGGGCCTGAACCTCGTCGCCTACGCGTGGGGGCTGAACAACCTCGGGCCCGGCGACCTCGTCGTGGTCACCGAGCTCGAGCACCACTCGAACTTCGTCCCGTGGCAGTACATGGCGAACCGCACCGGCGCCGGCTTCCAGATGATCCGCCTGACCGACGCGGGAGAGCTCGACCTCGGCGACCTCGAGGCGATCGCGCGGGACGGCAACGTCAAGGTGGTCGCGACCAACCTGGTCTCGAACGCGCTCGGCACGATCAACCCGGTCGAGAAGCTCGCCGCGTGGGCCCACGAGCAGGGCGCGATCATGGTCGTGGACGGGGCGCAGGCGGCTCCGCATCACCCGGTCGACGTGCAGGCCCTGGGCTGCGACTTCTTCGCGTTCTCGGCCCACAAGATGTGCGGCCCCACCGGGGTCGGGGCGCTCTGGGGCCGCCGCGAGCTGCTCGAGGCGATGGAGCCGTTCAACCTCGGTGGGCACATGATCAGCAAGGTCCGGTTCGAGGGAACCACCTGGGGCGAGGTGCCGCACAAGTTCGAGGCGGGCACCTCTCCGATCGCCGAGGCCATCGGGCTGCGCGCGGCGATCGACTACCTCGACGGGATCGGGATCGAGGCGATCGAGGAGTACGAGCAGGAGCTGGCCGCCCTCGCGATCGAGCAGCTGGCGGAGGTGCCAGGGATCGTGCTCTACGGGCCGCCGCCGGACCGGCGGGCAGGCATCGTCTCGTTCAACCTCGGAGACATCCACCCGCACGACGTGGCCCAGGTGCTCGACGCGGGAGGGGTCGCGATCCGGGCGGGCCACCACTGCTGCCAGCCGCTCATGACCCGGCTCGGGGTCGCGGCGACGAACCGGGCGAGCTTCTACCTCTACTCCGTGCCGGAGGAGATCGACCGGCTCCTCGAAGGCGTCCAGAAGGCGCGGAAGCTGCTCGGGTAGCCGTGGCCGAAGATCTGTACCGGGAGGTCATCCTCGACCACTACAAGAACCCGCGCGGGCACGGGGTGATCGAGGATGCCGACGCGTCGGCGGACGGGCTGAACCCGCTCTGCGGCGACGAGATCTCGATCTACGTCCAGTTCGCCGACGACGGCGAGACCGTCGAGGAGGTCAAGTTCTCCGGCCGCGGCTGCGCGATCAGCCAGGCCTCGACGTCGATGCTGATGGAGATGGTCAAGGGTCGGACCGCGGACGAGATCGCCGGGCTGCCCAAGGAGGAGCTGCTCGAGGAGATCGGCATCCCGCTGACGCCGATCCGGCTCAAGTGCGCGCTGCTCGGGCTCGGCGTCCTCAAGGTCGCGCTCCACCGCGCGAAGGGGACGCCGCTCCCCGAGGAGTGGGCCGGGCTCGACGAGCTCGAGCTCACGTAGTGGCGAGCATCGACGTCGGCCCCGTGGACGATCTGCCCCCGGGGACGGTGAAGATCGTGCACGCAGGTGAGATCTCGGTGGGGGTCTACAACCTGGACGGCGGCTTTTACGCGATCGAGGACCGCTGCTCGCACGACGACGGGCCTCTGTGCGAGGGCGAGTTCGACCTCGACGAGGGGTACGCGATCTGTCCCCGGCACGGTGCGCACGTAGACATCCGCTCCGGCCGGCCTCTGACCCTCCCCGCCGTGTTCCCGGTCGAGATCTTCCCGGTCCGCGTCGAGGACGGGATGGTCAAGGTCGACGTCAGCTAGGCGCGGGCCGGTCGTGGGCGAGCGCTGCTGGGAGAGCTCCGACCCGGCCTACAACGTCTACCACGACGAGGAGTGGGGGCGGCCGGTGGTCGACGAGCGCGGTCTCTACGAGCGTTTCTGCCTCGAGGGCTTCCAGTCGGGTCTGTCGTGGCTGACGATCCTGCGCAAGCGCGAGGGATTCCGGGCCGCCTTCGCGGGGTTCGATCCGGAACGCGTCGCGCGGCTCGGCGAGCGTGACGTGAAGCGGCTGCTCGCGGATGCCTCGATCGTGCGCCATCGCGGCAAGATCGAGGCGACGATCGCCAACGCGCGGGCGACCCTGGAGCTGCGCGAGGCGGGGACGCCGCTGCCCTCGCTCGTCTGGTCGCACCGGCCGGAAAGGCACTCGCCCCCGCGCTCGCACGCGGACTGGCACACGCAGACGCCCGAGTCGGAGTCGCTGTCGAAGGCGCTGCGGAAGGCGGGCTTCCGGTTCGTCGGGCCGACGACCGCGTACGCGGCCATGCAGGCGTGCGGCGTGGTCAACGACCACCTTGCGACGTGCCCGGCCCGGGGAGCGGCAGAACGCGCTCTCGTCGCCGCGCGACTCCCTGTCTGAGCCGAGTAGGCTCCGGCCGTGCTCGACGACCGCGTCCGTGCCGTGCTCGCCCGCCTCGAGGAGGTGGACGCGAAGGAACGCGAGCAGGGGCTGCCCTCGGAGGAGCGCTCCCGCCAGGTATCGCGCTCCACGGGGCAGTTCCTCTTCTCCCTCGTCGCGCCCCAGGTCGACTGCTCCGTGCTCGAGATCGGTGGCTCGCGCGGCTACTCCGCCATCTGGCTCGCCGCCGGCGTCCGCTACCTCGGGGGCAGCGTCCTGTCGCTCGAGCACGACCCGCCGCGGATCGAGGCCTGGCGCCGGAACATCGCCGACGCGGGCCTCGAGGACTGGGCGGAACTCGTGCCCGAAGACGCCTTCGAGACGCTTCATGCCCTCGACGACGTCTTCGACGTGGTCTTCCTCGACGCCGAGAAGGAGCAGTACGAGGAGCTGTTCCAGCTCGCCCGCACGAAGCTCGAGCCGGCTGCGCTGGTCGTGGCCGACAACGTCCTCTCCCACGTGGAGCACCTCGGGGCGTACTCGGCCGCCCGCCAGGCCGATCCCACGCTCGAGAGCGTGACCGTCCCGCTCGACCGCGGCCTCGAGCTGTCGGTGATCCTCAAAGACGCCCCGTAGACGTTCGGCCCAGCCTGTAAAGTGAGATCACCGCGGAAAGGAGGTGGTCCGAGAGTGAAATCTTCAAGTACGGGCAGCGGAGGTACCAGCGGGTAGGGGCGCGTCCCCGGGACCCACGGGGAACCGCCTAGCCAGCGTAGGGGGCTCGCGACTTCGCGCCGCCGTTCTGAGACGTCGCTTGCGATGTCGACCGGAGAGGCCGGCCCGGTTTGGCCGGGGCGGCCGTTCTGAAACGGACCGGCCGGAAGCGCCTCTACCAATCAAGCGCTGGTAACCAGCTAGAAGGGGCCGCCTTTGCGCGGCCCCTTCTCGTTCTAGACCGCACGCCGCAACTGATCGGCGAGCGGCACCAGCGGCAGCGCGAAGGTCTCCACCGCGTCGTCGCTCGAGACGGTGTTGTCGCCGTGCTCGAGCATCGTGAGCAGGTCCCGCGTGAGCGGGATGTCACCCGGCAGCCGCTCGGTCAGCAGAGCGTTCAGGCGCATCAGGCTCATCGGGACGTGGAGGCTCGGGCGGCGCTGGCCCAGGGTCCGCTTCAGCTGCGCCCAGAACTCGTTCCAGCTGACGGCGTCGGGCCCGCCGAGCTCGAAGATCCGGCCGCTCGCCTCGGCCAGGTCGACTCCCGCGGCGAAGTAGGCCGCGACGTCGTCCACCCAGATCGGCTGGATCCGCTGTTTGCCGGAGCCGATGATCGGCGTGACCGGCGCCAGCCGGGCGAGCCGCCTGAAGGTCGGCAGGATCCCGCCGTCGCGCCCGAAGACGAAGCTCGGGCGGAAGATCACGTACTCCAGCCCGGAGCCTGCGACGGCCTGCTCCATCTCCCACTTCGCGTGGTAGTAGGGCACGAGGTCCTTCGTCTCCTCGCTCGTGCCGAGCGCACTCATCAGGACGACCCGGCGCACGCCTGCCTCCTGCGCCACTGCCACCAGCTCGCGCGTGGCCTGCTCCATCACCTGCCGGAACTGCTCCTCCGAGCCCTGGCGGATCGCGACGAGATGCACGACGGTCTCGCACCCCTGCGTGGCGCGCAGGAGGCTCGCGGCGTCGGTCACGTCGCCCTCGACGAGCTCGCAGCCCCAGGCCGCGAGCGCGCCGGCAACGGCTCCCGACGGCGTTCGCACCAGGCAGCGAACCGGGCGGTCCCGCTCCCGCAAGGCGTGCACGACCCTCGGTCCCACGAAGCCGGTCGCTCCGGTGACCAAGATCACGACTCGATTCTACGGCTCCACTCGTATACGGTTCGCATCGGGGGACTGCGGTATGTGTGGGAGGGTTATCGCGCTGGCGCTGGCGGCTCTGGTAGTCGTCCCCTCGGCGACTCCGCAGGTCGTGGTTGCCACCACGATCTTTCGGACGGTCAACCTGCGTCCGGACGCGATCACAGCGTTCAGGGTCGGGTGCCCGTCCGGGTACCTCCCGGTCAGCGCGGGCGTCTCGACTCCGGCCCAGGGTGCGACCACCCTGGGAATCAGGCCCATGGGACAGCGTGGGTACACGTTCCGCTTCGGCAACCCCCGGGCGAACCCGGCGCGGCTGGTCACCGTCGCGACTGCGTGCCGGCGGGTTCCCGCCGTCACGTCGAAGACGCCGTCTCTCACGCTCACGCAGGTGAAGACGAAGCCGATCGCGGTCCCGCCGTCGAGCCAGAAGACCGTGACGCTCCCGTGCCCGTCAGGGACGCTCCCCGCGGGTTCCGGAGTCGATCTCGATCCCGGCCGGTCGGGAGGCTCGTCTCCGCAATTCGACGGCTCGTCGCTCAGCGTCAGGCGGCTGACCGAGACGCTGAAGGCGTTCTCCATCGTCGTCCGGAACACCGGCAACGCGACGCGCTCGGCGGTCCTGTACGGGAGCTGCCTGACCCTCGTGCGCCCCGCGGGCGCGCCGAGAGAGCGGCTGCAGGTCGGAGTGACGACCTGGACCGTGCCTTTGCGCTCCGGCCCCCAGGTGGTGAATAAGCGCTGCGGCCGCGGCCGGTTCTCGCTCGGGACGGGTTACTCGCTGCCGCCCACGGTCAGGCTCGGCGGCTCGGCGGCGATCGCCGGTGGAGGCAAGTGGGTCCTCACGAACGCCTCCTCTGCGCAGACGCTCGCCGACGTCCAGCTCGTCTGCGGCCGGCTGCTGTCCGGCTAGCGGTCAGGCGCGAACGAGCGCATCCGGGCCGAGCTCGGCGGCGCTCGTATGGCCCGAGAGGGCCAGGGTCAGGTCGAAGTCGGCGCGGAGGTTCCGGACAACGTCGCGGACTCCCTCCTCGCCGGCGAGGGCGAGCCCGTACACGTACGGCCGGCCGAGCAGGACCGCGGTCGCGCCGAGGGCGAGCGCCTTGAAGACGTCGGCTCCGGTGCGGACGCCGCTGTCGAACAGCACCGGCACGCGGTGCCGCACGACGTCCACGATCGGCGGCAGCGCGTCGAGCGCCGCGATCGAGCCGTCGACCTGTCTGCCGCCGTGGTTCGAGACCACGATCCCGCCGACGCCCAGCTCGATCGCTCGCTCGGCGTCGTCCGGGTGGAGGATTCCCTTGAGCAGCAGTGGCACCGGCGCCCGTTCGAGCATGCGGCCCAGGTCGTCCCACGCGAGGGACGAGCGCGAGTAGACCTCGGTGAACACCTGGACGGCCAGGCGCGGTCTCGCAGAGCGGAGGTTCGACCAGAAGCCTCCCGGATACGCACGCGTCAGCGAGACGAGCGTGCGGAGTGCCGACGGGGTCACGCGGCCGCCCGGGGCGGGGGTCGCTTCGTCGAGAAGCCTCTGGAAGACCGGGTCGCTCGTGTACTGGGCGATGCCCTTTCCCTGCAGGAACGGCAGGTACGCGAGATCGAGGTCCCTCGTCCGCCAGCCGAGCTGCGTTGTGTCGAGCGTCACGACGATCGCCTCGCAGCCACAGGCGGTGGCGCGCGTCATGAAGCTCTCGATCAGCTCGTCAGAGGTGCTGGAGTAGAGCTGGAACCAGCGCGGCGCGTCGCCCATCTCCGCGGCGCAGGCCTCCATCGTGCGCGAGGCTTGGTTGGAGAAGATCACCGGCACGCCCTCGGCCGCGGCGGCGCGGGCGGCGCCGAGGTCGGCGAGCGAATGCGCCAGCTCGAGCACGCCGACCGGCGCGAGCAGGAACGGCGCCGGCAGGCGTCGGCCGAAGAGCTCGACGCTCGTGTCGCGCACCGAGACGTCGCGCAGCATCCGTGGGACGACGCGCCAGCGGTCGAACGCCGCCCGGTTTGCCTTCACGGTCAGCTCGACGCCGGCGCCGCCCGCGACGTAGGCGAACGCATGCTTCGACATCTTCGTTCGTGCAGCGGCCTCGAGCTCTTCCGGGTCGAACGGGACGCGGGGCATTCGGCCGCGCGCGCCGCCGATGTAGACCTCCGACTGGCGCAGGCGCCCGAAGCCGCTTGCAGCCACTAGGCCGCAACCCTCGTGGGGAGGTCGTCGCTGAGACTCTCGATTGCGTGCCAAAGCCGGCGCGTCGCCTCCGCGACCCCGTCCGTCACCTCGAGGTCGTCGAGCCGAACGGCCGGGCCGAGCGCGATCTGCCAGCGCTGCAGCCGGCGCCAGCTGTCCGTCCCGGCGAGTGCGGCCGGGACGAGCGGCACGCCGCTCTCGAGTGCCGCGTGCGCGGCTCCACCGCGCGGACGGTGCACGCGATCGGAGCGCCTGCGCGCGCCGGTCGGGAAGATGACGACGACGTTCCCCTCGCTGGCGAGCCGGGCCGCGGCGCCGGCGCCGCTTCCGTGGGCGGGGAACGCGCCCAGCTTGCGGATCAGCGGCCCGAGGAACCGCCGCGCGAAGAGTTCGTCTTTCGCCATGAAGCGGAGCACGCGTGGCGCGAGCGGGTACGCGATCGCGAGGACGTCGAACCCGGAGAGGTGGTTGGAGGCGACGACGAAGCCGCCGTGCGGAGGGAGGTGCTCCACCCCGCTCACCTGCGGGCGGAACGCGATCCGGACGGGCAGGCGCATCAGCGCGACGGCGACCCGGTTCAGCACAGCAGCCGACGATTGTTGCACGCGCCACCAGCGGCTGCGACCCTTCGTCGCGGCGTGGCCCTGCCTCTCCACAGCAAGCTCCTGTACGGGACGAGCAGGGTGGGCATCGAGGCGCTCGGCCGCAGCCAGGCGCTGTGGCTCGTCTACTACTACGCACCACCCAAGGACGCGAACCTGCCGACCCTGCTCCCGAGCCTCGCGGTCGGGTTACTGCTGTTCGCGGCCGGGCTCGTCGGGGCGCTCGACGACGCGATCGTCGGGTTCCTGAGCGACCGGACGCGATCGCGCTGGGGGCGGCGCATCCCCTACATCGTCGCCGGCGCCCCACTCTGGGGGATCTTCTTCGTGCTCCTGTTCACACCGCCCGCGAGCAGCGGGGCCGCGGCCACCGCCGTCTACCTGTTCTTCGTCATCGGGCTCGTGTCGCTGTTCGCCGCCGTCGCCGGGGCCCCGTACGAGGCGCTGCTGCCGGAGATGGCGCCTACGAGCCGCGAGCGCGTGAGCCTGCAGGCGATCAAGGTCGTCCTCGGAGTCGCCGGGACGGCGATCGGCCTGATCGTGAGCGACGTTCTCGTCAACTGGATCGGCTTCAGGGCGATGGCGCTCTCGATCGCCGTTCTCGCCGTCGCGTGCCAGTACGCGGGTATCGCGGGCGTCTGGGGACACGCGAAGCTCTCGCGAACGCCGGCGAAGCTCACGTTCCGGGAGGCGCTGCGCGCGACCTTCCGCAACGTGCCGTTTCGGATCCTGCTGCCGACGGTCGTCCTCTTCTCGCTCGCGTTCCAGCTGCTCACCATCGACATCCCGTTCTACGTCCACGCCGTCGTCGGGAAGCACAGCTGGGTGACCGCGCGCGTGCTGCTCGCGGTGGCAATCGCCGCCGCGGTGATCTGCGTACCGCTCTTCATCCGGCTCGCGCAGCGGAGCTCGAAGCGCCGCGCCTACCGGGTGTCCATGCTCTTCGCTGCCGCCACGTTCCCGCTCCTCGGCCTCGCCGGGCTTCTTCCGGGGATCCCGGCCGAGGCGCAGCTGCTCGTCGCGACCGCACTGATCGGCGCGCCGATAGGCGCGCACTTCCTGTTCCCGGTCCCGCTGACCGCCGACGTCATCGACCACGACAGCGGCCGCACGAAGCAGCGGCGGGAGGCGACCTACCTCGGCGCCTCGAGCTTCGTCGAGCGGACCGCGACGTCGGTCGCGCCCCTGATCCTGGTGCTCCTGCGGCTGCTCGGCGACACGCGCGGCCACACGCTCGGCGTGCGGCTTGCCGGGCCCGTCGGCGGCTTGATCATCCTCGCCGGCTACCTGCTCTTCCGCGCGTACGACGTGCCGGACGACGTCCGCGACCGCGTCGAGCCGGAGGCGGTTGGCCCCCCCGACCGTCCCGCCGCGATCGCCGCTCCCTAGGTCTCGAAGTTCTGCCAGTACCTGCTCGGCGTCGGGCCGCGCTGGCCCTGGTACTTGGAGCCGAGCGTGTCCGCGCCGTAGGGCCGCTCGGCCGGCTCGGTCAGCTGCACGAACGAGAGCTGGCCGATCTTCATCCCGTAGTAGATCGTGATCGGCAGGTTGGCCACGTTCGAGAGCTCCAGCGTCACGTGGCCGTCCCACCCCGGGTCGACGAAGCCTGCCGTCGAGTGGATCAGGAGCCCGAGCCGGCCCAGGCTCGACTTCCCCTCCAGCCGCGCGACGAGGTCGTCCGGAAGCTGGAGGCGCTCGAGCGTCGAGCCGAGCACGAACTCGCCCGGGTGGAGGATGAACGGCTGGTCGTCGTCGATCTCGACCAGCTCGGTCAGGTCCTCCTGCGGCTCCTTGACGTCGATGAACGGGTAGCGCGCGTTGTGGAAGACGCGAAAGAGGCGGTCAACGCGCACGTCGACGCTCGACGGCTGCAGGAGCGTCTCGTCGTAGGGGTCGATGCGGATCCGACCCTCCTCGAGCAGGCGACGGATCGTCCGGTCGGAGAGAACCACGCCGCGGATTCTACGGCGCGGCCTTTCGGGAACGGCCTATGCTTGTGCCCCTTTCGATGCCGAGCCGCGATGTGCATGCCCGTATCCTCGAGCGCCGCGCTCTGCGCAGGCGGCAGGTCCGGGTCAGGCGGGCGGTCGCGGTCGGTGTGCTGCTCGCGCTGGCCGCGGGGATCACGCTCGGAGCCCGGGCCGTCGGCGGCGGGCACGACGCCTCGACCGCGTCTCGCGCCAGGGCCCCGGCCGCCTCGCCGTTCCCACGCGTGCCTGACGAGATCCGCGGCGTTCACGTCACCATGGGGCTCGCCTCGCTTCCCGGCAAGCTGCGCGAGTACCTCGCCGTCCCCGGGCTGAACACGATCGAGCTCGACGTCAAGGACGAGAACGGCCGGGTCGGCTTCGTCCCGTCGACGGTTCCCCTGGCCCGCCGCATCGGCGCCGCCGGCCCCTTCTACAAGGCGAAGCAGGTCGCGCGCGCCGTCCACGCGCGCGGCGACTACTTGATCGGGCGCGTCGTCACGTTCGAGGACCCGGTTCTCGCGACGGAGCGGCCGGGCCTCGCGATCCACAGCAGCGACGGCTCGGTCTGGCGCAACGACGCCGGTCTCGGCTGGACGAACCCGTACGACCGGCGGGTCTGGCGCTACAACGTCGACGTCGCGGCCGCGGCCGCCAAAGCCGGCTTCGACGAGATCCAGTTCGACTACGTGCGCTTCCCGAGCGACGGCGACCTCTCACTGATCCGGTACCCGGGCGCGCACCCTCAGCCGATGCGCTGGACGATCCCCGCGTTCGCGCAGTACGCGTCGAAGCGGCTCCACCCGCTCGGCGTGCGGGTGTCGCTGGACGTCTTCGGGCTCTCGGCGACCCGCAACCTCGGGATCGGCCAGTCGCCGCGCCGGCTCTCGCAACACGTGGACGCCCTCTACCCGATGGTCTACCCGTCCCACTACGGGTCGGGCGAGTACGGGATCGCCTATCCGGACGGCTCTCCGGGACTCGTCATCTCGCGCTCGCTCTCGGACTTCGGGCGCGCGCTGGAGGGCCGCAGGACGCGCGTGACGCCCTGGCTGCAGGACTTCTCGCTGGGGCGCACGTACACGCTCCAGGACGTGCAGCGCGAGATCGGGGCGGTGCGCGCGCACCACGCCCGCGGCTTCCTGCTCTGGAACCCGGAGGGTCTGTACGACGACGGCGCGCTGGCGCCCTAGATCCGGCCTGTATTCCCGTTATTCACGTATGCAACCGGCCGCAGGCTCCGCTAATGTCAGGGGCGTGGCGGTGACGCGGGCAATCGAGCTCCGGACCGAGATTCCAGGTCCGAGATCGAGAGAGATCCTGGAGCGCAAGGCGCGCGTGATCGCCGATCCGCTGTCGATCTACCAGCCGCTCGTGATCGCCGAGGGGCACGGGGCCCTGCTGACCGACGTCGACGGCAACACGTTCGTCGACTTCACGGGCGGTATCGGGTGCCTCAGCGTGGGCCACTCGCATCCGCAGGTCGTCGCGGCTGCGCAGGAGCAGCTGGAGCGCTTCACGCACACCGACTTCACGATCGTTCCCTACGAGGTCTACGTCACGCTCGCGGAGCGGCTCTGCGCGCTCGCTCCCGTGCGCCGTCCGGCGAAGGCGGCGTTCTTCAACGCCGGCGCCGAGGCGGTCGAGAACGCGGTCAAGTTCGCACGCGCGTACACGGGACGGCCGGCGCTCGTCGCGTTCGAGGGCGGCTTCCACGGCCGGACGCTCCTGGCGCTCAGCCTCACGTCGAAGACGCATCCGTACAAGGCCGGGCTGGGGCCGTTCGCACCCGAGGTCTACCGCGTGCCCTACCCGGACGCCTATCGCGGGCCGAGCGCAGCCGAAGCGCTGGAGTCGCTCGAGCGCGCGCTCGTGACCCAGGTCGCCGCCGAGACCGTCGCCGCGATCGTGATCGAGCCGGTGCAGGGCGAGGGCGGCTTCGTGGTCGCCCCGCCGGAGTTCCTGCAGGGCGTCCGCAGGATCTGCGACGAGAACGGAATAGTGCTCGTCGTGGACGAGGTGCAGACGGGCTTCGGGCGCACGGGCAGCATGTGGGGGATCGACCACGCCGGCGTCGAGCCCGACCTGATCACGGTCGCCAAGTCGATCGGCGCCGGGCTCCCGCTCTCGGGCGTGATCGGCAAGGACGAGATCATGGACGCGCCGGGCGACTCCGCGATCGGCGGCACCTACGTCGGGAACCCGGTCGCCCAGGCGGCTGCGCTCGCCGTGCTCGACGTGATCGAGGAGGAGGGCCTGGTCGAGCGCGCGACCGCGATCGGCGAGACGATCCGCTCGCGGATGCTCGCCTGGCATGAGCGCTGGGCCGCGATCGGCGACGTGCGCGGCCTCGGCTCGATGCTCGCGATCGAGCTCGTCGAGGACCGCGAGACGAAGGCGCCGGCGGCCGAGCTCGCGACCGCGGTTGTCGACGCGGCAACCGAGCGCGGCCTGCTGCTGATCAAGTGCGGCATCTACTCGAACTGCATCCGCGTCCTCACGCCGCTCGTGATCTCGGACGCGGAGCTGGACGATGCCCTCGGCGCCTGGGAGCAGGCGCTCGAGGCCACGCTCGACTAGTTCCTCCGCCTGCGGGCACAATCTCGCCGTGGTGGTCGGCGAGGTGATCGCGGCGCGGTACGAGCTGGAGGAGCTCGTCGGCTCCGGCGGCATGTCGAGCGTCTACCGGGCCAGCGACCGCCTCCTCGAGCGGCAGGTGGCGCTCAAGGTCCTGCACGAGCAGCTGGCGATGGACGGGGAGCACGTCGAGCGCTTCCGCAGCGAGGCGCGCGCGGTCGCGCAACTCTCGCACCCGAATATCGTCACGGTGATCGACCGCGGCGAGCAGGACGGCCGCCAGTACATCGTCTTCGAGTACGTGGACGGCGAGAACCTCAAGGCGCTGGTCGAGCGGGAGGCGCCGCTGCCGGAGCGCGAGGCGATCGAGCTGACGCTCGAGGTTGCCCAGGCGCTCGCGTTCGCCCACGCGCACGGGCTCGTCCATCGGGACGTCAAGCCGCAGAACGTGCTGCTCGCCGAGGGCCGCGAGGCGAAGGTGACCGACTTCGGGATCGCGCGCTCGCTCGACGTCCAGGGCGGACTGACCCAGACCGGCACCGTGCTGGGGACGAGCGACTACATCGCGCCCGAGCAGGCGCGCGGGGAGAAGGCCACCGCCCAGACCGACATCTACTCGCTCGGGATCGTCCTCTACGAGCTGCTGACGGCCGACGTGCCGTTCCACGGCGACAACTTCGTCGCCGTCGCGCTGCAGCACATCAACGACCCGGCTCCGGGCGTGCGAGAGCGCCGGCCAGACGTCTCGCCGCGGCTCGATGCGGCCGTTCGCCGCGCCATGGCCAAGAGCCCGCGCGACCGCTTCCCCTCGATGGACGATTTCGCCGGAGAGCTCCAGGCCTGCCGCGCGGAGGCGGGGGGGAACGGCATCAGCCCTGCCGATGCGACCCTGGTCACGGCTTCGGGCTCGAACGATCGGTACCCCGCACCGCAGCGCACCTACCTCGGCCCCCTGCTCCTCGTGCTGGCTGGGCTCGCCCTGCTCGCCGCGGCCTTCGCGGTCGTGTTCGCCCTGACCGGCACGACGCCGAGCCTCCCGGGTTTCCCGAAGAAGCCCGGCGCGGGCGGGGGCGGCGGGCCTGTGGCGCTGACCGCATTCACGGCGTATGACCCCTTCGGCACCGGCGGAGAGCACGACCCGGCGGCCCGAGAGGCGACCGACGGCAATTCCGCGACCTACTGGGGGACGGAGCACTACCAGGGGGCCGAGCTCAACAAGCCCGGCGTCGGCCTCGTTCTCGATGCGGGCGCGGCGCGGAAGCTCTCCAGCCTGGTCGTGACGACGGACACCCCCGGCTACACCGCGGTGATCAAGGCCGGGCCCTCGCAGAGCGGGCCGTTCACGTCCGTGTCCGCGTCGCAGACCGCCGCGAGGAAGACGACGTTCGCGATCCAGGGCGACAAGGCCGAGTACTACCTCGTCTGGATCACGTCTCTCGGCCCGAACGAGAGCGTGCACGTGAACGAGGTCACGGCGCGCGGTAGCTAGAAGCGCAGGCGTGAGCGGCGCTGGTGCCGCTCGAGGGCGAGCTGCACGAGCCGGTCCACGAGCTCCGCGTACGGGATCCCCGAGGCCTCGAACAGCTTCGCGTAGACGCTGGTCGCCGTGAAGCCGGGGATCGTGTTCAGCTCGTTCAGGAGCACCTCGCCGTCGTCGCGCACGAAGAAGTCCACCCGGGCCATGCCCTCGCACTCGCCGCCGACGAACGACCGCACCGCGAGCTCCTGCACGCGCTCGATCGTCTCCTGGGGCAGCCGGGGCGGGATGACCAGGTCCATGCCGCCCTCGTCGTACTTGGCCGAGAAGTCGTACCAGTCCGTGCCGGTGAAGCCGTGCGAGAGGATCTCGCCGGGCAGCGAGGCGAGCGGCTCCTCGTTGCCGAGCACCCCGCACTCGACCTCGACACCCGGGACGAACTCCTCGACGAGCACCTTCTCGTCGTGCTGGAACGCGAGCTCGACGGCCGGCGCCAGCTCCTCCTCGGAGAGCACCTTCGTGATCCCGACCGAGGAGCCGAGCCGTGCGGGCTTGACGAACACCGGGTAGCCGAACGGGTTCTCTGCCGATTGCCCCAGGCGCAGCGTGATATTCCGCGTGACCGGGATGCCGCGGTCGCGCATGACCGCCTTGAAGACGTCCTTGTCCATCGCGAGCGCCGAGCCGAGCACGCCCGCGCCCACGTACGGGACACCCGCGAGCTCGAGCAGGCCCTGGACGGTTCCGTCCTCGCCGAAGGGCCCGTGCAGGACCGGGAAGACGACGTCGACCTCGCCGAGCGCCGACGGCACCTTCGCGGTCGGAACCGGCAGCGTCTCCGCGACCGAGCCGTCCTCGCCGGTACCCAGCTCCCAGCGTCCGTCCCGGCCGATCTCGACCTCGACCGTCTCGTAGCGCTCCGGGTCGAGCGCGTCGAGCACGGAGCGCGCGGAGGCGAGCGAGATCTCGTGCTCGCTCGAGCGTCCGCCCAGCAGGACGGCGACGCGGATGCGTTTGCTCACGGAGGCGGCGGCGGGCCGGGCACCGCGAAGTTGCCGACCGTGAGCGTGACCGTCGAGCCCTTCGGCGCCCTGCTGTCCCCGGTCGGCGCCTGGGAGAGCACGATCCCGTCGAGGCCCGGGTCGCTGACGTCCTGGGTCTGGACGCTCACCTTGAAGCCCGCGGCCTGGAGCGTCGCTCTGGCCGAGTCCACGTCGTTGTTCGTCACGTCGGGGACGGTCGTGGCCGGCGGGCCCTTCGAGACGGTGAGCGTGATCGTGGCGCCCGGCGCGGCCGAGTTGGTGGGGTCCTGCGAGACGACGGTGTCCTTTGGCTGGTTGCTGTCGACGTTGCGGCGCGCGACGGCGAAGCCGGCGCTCTGCAGCACCGAGCTCGCAGCCGAGAACGTCTGGCCGACCACGTACGGGACGGAGACCGGCGTCGGGCCGCTCGAGACGTTGATCCGCACACGCGAGCCCTGGACGACCATCGTGCCGGGCCCCGGGTCCTGGCCGGTGACGGTGCCCGCGGGCTTGCCCGAGTGCACCGAGAAGACCTTCGCCACCAGCCCCGCCTGGGTGAGCGCGCTCTCCGCGTCGGCCTGGCTCTTGCCCATCACGTCCGGCACCTGGACCTTCGGCTTGCCGTTCGAGACCGTGATCTCGACCGTGCTGTTCTTGGCGGCCCGGAAGCCCGCGCTGGGGCTCTGATCGATCACGATGCCCGCCATGACGGTCTGGCTCGGCCGGCGGGTGATGTGCGGCACGAGATTGGCCTTCTCGATCTTCGCCACCGCCAGCGACTCCTGGAGGTCCTTCACGAGCGGGACCGAGACCGGCTTGTTCGCGTTCAGCTGGTCCTGGATCTTCGTGTACGCGAACCAGGACGCAAACCCGGCCGCCGCGAGTAGCAGCACGGCCAGCACCCAGGGCCAGACCGGCCGCCGCCGCCGCGGCGGGCCCTCGTACCCGTAGTAGCCGGCGGGAGGCGTCGATCCCGGCGGCGCCCCGCGCGCCGTTTCCACCGGGGGCGTGATCACCGAGGTGGGCGCCGCGGCGATCACGCCCGCTCCCGAGAGGACCGCCGTGGCCGCGTTCGCCGTCTCCTCGCCGACCGGAAGACCCTCGAGCACGCGCAGGAGGTCGGCGTCCATCTCCTCGGCGCTGTGGTAGCGGTCGCCCGGGTCCTTTGCGAGCGCGCGGAGCACGACCTGGTCGAGGTTGTGCGGGACCTCCGGGCGCAGCTCCGACGGCGGCTCGGGAACTGCGGAGAGGTGCTTCATCGCGATCTCGAGCGGCGTGTCGCCGGTGAACGGGACCTGCCCTGTGAGCAGCTCGTACAGGACGATCCCGACGGAGTAGAGGTCGGACGACTGGTCGACCGGCGCGCCGCGGGCCTGCTCGGGCGAGAGGTACTGCGCGGTGCCGATGATCGACCCGACCTCCGTCATCTGGCTGGCGCCGGAGCGCGCGATGCCGAAGTCCGTCACCTTCAGGCGGCCCTCGCCCCCGACGAGCACGTTGTGCGGCTTGATGTCGCGGTGGACGATCCCGTGCCGGTGCGCGAAGCCGACGGCTGCGAGGATCTGGCGGGCGTACTCGACGGCGGTCTTGATCGGGGCCGGGCCGCGGCCGACGATCAGCTCCTTGAGCGAGCGGCCGTCGAGGTACTCCATCGCGATGTAGTAGGTGCCCTCTGCCGTCCCGCGGTCGTAGATCGAGACGATGTTCGGGTGCGAGAGCCCGGCCGCGTTCTTCGCCTCGCGGCGGAAGCGCTCGACGAACTGCTCGTCGGCGGCGTGGCGGTCGTTGAGGATCTTGATCGCGACGCGCCGGCCGAGCTCCTGGTCCTCGGCGAGGAAGACGTCGGCCATCCCGCCCGCGCCGAGCTTCCGGACGATCCGGTAACGGCCGTCGAAGACGGTGCCGATCAGGGTGTCCGAAACGGCCATTTCTCCATGGGAGGTTAGGGGTTCGACCTTCCTGCCAACAACGCCTGCAAGATCTCCTTCGCGATCGGTGCGGCCGTCGTCCCGCCCGTGCCGGTCTGGTTCTGGAGCACGACCGCGACCGCGTAGCGCGGGGCATCGGCGGGCGCGAACGCGATGAACCAGGTCGTGTTCGGCGTGCCCGGGCCGCCGGTCTCGGCGGTACCCGTCTTGCCCGCGACCCGGACGCCCGGGATCTGGGCGGCGGTTCCGGTGCCGCCGGTGACGACCGCCTGCATCATCTCGTTGAGCGCGGCGGCCGTGCTCGCCTTCATCGCGCGGTGGTACTTGCGCGGCTTCGTGCGGCTGATCACGCTCCCGTCGGGGGCCGTCACGCGGCCGACGACGTAGGGCCGCATGACCACACCCTGGTTCGCGACTCCGGCCGCGACCATCGCCATCTGCAGCGGTGTTACGAGTGGATGAGCAGTCGCCGGTCCCTGTCCGAAGGCGAGACGACCGACGTCAACCTGCTGCGGTCGCGTCGGGTCGAAGAGGCGATTCCTTTGGTCGTAGAGACCGCTTGGAGTGCGCTCGTTCGATGGTGTCTCGAGCGGTGGATCCTTGTAGAAGCCGAAGCGCTTGGCGGCGTTCAAGATCGACCGCTCACCGATTGCCTGCCCGATGTTGCAGAAGACGGCGTTGATCGAGTGCTCGAATGCCTGCAGGAAGCTGACCGACCCGAAGCGCTCGGGGCCGGTCTGGTCGGCGAAGTTATGAACCTGCTGGCCGTATTCAACGCAGTAGCCCGGATCGAAGAAGCGCGAATTGATCGTGTACCGCCCCGAGTCGAGCGCAGCCGTCGCCGTGACGACCTTGAAACTGGAGCCGGGGGTGAAGGCGTCATTGGTGGCGCGGTTGACGAGCGGCGAGGTCGGGCTGCACGGCGCCGAGCGTGCCCTCGTAGTGACCCGGCTGAAGTTGGACTCGACCAGGTTCGGATCGTAGGTCGGCCGCGTCGCCATGACGAGCACGGCGCCGGTGCGGATGTCGACCGCAACCGCCGCGCCGCACTGGCCGTTGAGCTGCTGCATCGCCACGCGCTGCGCCGAGGGCCGCATGGTCAGCCAGAGCGTGTTGCCCTTGATCGTCGCCCCGCGAAGCTTGTCCAGCGTCCTGTCGATCACGGTCTTCAGGTTCGTGTTCGCGCCGGTGAGGTAGTCGTTCTCGGAGGCCTCGAGCCCCGATCTCGCCCGCGACTGGGTCGAGTAGCCGACGACGGCTGCGAAGAGGGCGCCCTGCGGGTAGCGGCGGAAGTAGAGCGTCTGGCCCGCGACCCGCTTCCGGCGGTTCGTCGCGAGGATCGTCCCGTCCGCAGCACGGATCTGGCCGCGCTTGATCGAGAACTGCGCCACGCGCTGGATCTCGTTGTCCTGCCGGTTGGCGAGCCCTGCCGTCGCCCAGGTCTGCCAGTACGTGGTCGCGACGATCAGCAAGGCGATGAGGCCGAGGCCGATGAGCGCGAGGCGTGCGATCTGGCGGTTCACAGGCGGGCCGCGTTCGCGCGGTTGGAGACGAGGAGGAGCCCTGCGAGGAGGACGAAGTTCGCAACGACGCTCGACCCTCCGTAGCTGACGAACGGCAGCGTGATCCCGGTCAGCGGGATCAGGCGCAGGATCCCGCCCACGATGATGAACGTCTGGAGCGCGAACGCGAACGTCAGGCCCGCGGCGAGCAGCTTCGAGAAGCCGTCCTGCGCGAGCATCGCGATCCGCATCCCGCGCGCGACGAAGAGCATGTAGACGAGCAGCAGCGCCGCGGCGCCGAAGAGCCCGAGCTCCTGGGCGAGCGCCGAGTAGATGAAGTCCGTGTTCAGGTAAGGGATCAGCTCGTGGCCGGACGTGGTCTCGAACGTGCCCTTGCCGAGCCCGGTGCCGAACCAGTTCCCGTGAGCGAGCGAGTAGAGCGACTTCACGAGCTGGTAGCTCGCGCAGTCCTGGCGCGGGAGCTCCTTGCCGTTGAGCGCGCAGTAGACCGGGTGGTCGGTCCACGGGTGCAGCCAGATCGTGACCCGGTCGCGGACGTGCGGGACGATGTGGTAGACGCCTGCGGCCCCGGCGAGGAAGAGCGCTGCGCCGATCCCGACGAACAGCGCCCGCGCGGTCGCGATGTAGAGCATCGCCAGGAAGATCCCGAAGTAGAGGAGCGCCGAGCCGAGGTCGTTCGTCTCGACGAGGACGAGCATCGCGCCGCCCCAGATCACGAGCAGCGGCCCGAAGTCCTTCAGCCGTCCCTGCGCGAGGACCTCGCGCTTCTCGCGCAGGTAGCCGGCGAGGAAGACGATCAGGAACACCTTCGCGAGCTCGCCGGGCTGGAACTGGAGCGAGCCGAAGTGGACCCACAGGCGCGCGCCGTTCACCGATTGGCCGAGCACCGGCAGCGCGGGCAGCATGAGCAGGCCGATCGCCCCGACGCCGAAGAGGTACTTGTAGCTCTCGAGGTGCCGGTAGTCGTGGCGCAGCAGGAACAACGTCACCACGAGGGCCCCCAGCGCGACCACGATCCAGAGGCTCTGGCGGAACGCGTTGGTCGGGTCGAGCCGGTAGATCTCCGTCACGCCGATCGCCGTCAGCAGCGCGGCCATCGGGAGGAGGTAGGGATCGGCGTAGGGCACCGTCAGGCGGCAGACGAGATGCGCGGCGAGGTAGAGCGCGAAGAAGAAGCCCGCGTACGAGAGCGACGCCGTCGAGACGACCGCCTGGCGCGCGATGTAGACGCTCGCGAAGCCGATCGCGGTCAGGAGCCCGACCACGACCAAATTGACCAACTCACGGTTTCGGAGGCTCATACGGATTCTTCCGGGTCTCCCGAGCGAAGCGATGGGACAAACCAGCTCCGCGGAAAATGCGCAGCATTTTTTGCGGTATTCATCTGCCGATCTCCTCCTCGTAGCGGTGGACAGCGGCGATCGCCGAGGACTTGCTGCGCAGGCTGTGGTCGAAGAGCTTCTGCCGCTCGGGCTGGCTCAGCTGTGCGGCGAGCACCGGGCTCACGTAGATCGTGCGGTACAGGTGCAGGTTGCCCGCAACGCTCCAGGGAACGCCCTGGTAGACGGCGACGTGGCCGTTTGTCTCGGCGCCGACGAAGTGCGAACGCCAGAGGCCCCAGACGGCGAACGTGAAGGCGAGCAGCACGGCGATCACCGCGAGCGTCGCCAGCAGCAGCCGACGCCCGATCCGGGAGCGGTCCTCCCGCTCGGGCCGTCCATCTCGGCCTGCGCCGTTCGTGTCGACGACGGGGGTGCGATCTAGCTCGCTGAGCGTGTCCTCGTCCTCGGCCGCCGGCTCCTGCGGCGGAGGCAGCGTGAGCGTCCGGCCCGTCTCCTCGCCGTCGCCGTCCACGATCTCGAAAAAGACGACGGTGATGTTGTCCTCTCCGCCGGCCCGGTTGGCGGCGCGCACGAGCCCCTTCGCCGCCGAGCGCAGATCCTCGCGCTTGCGCCCGATCTCGTGGAGGATCGTCGCGTCGTCCACCATCGACGTCAGGCCGTCGGAGCAGAGGAGGAAGAGGTCGCCCGACTGCGCCTCGACCACGAACGTGTCCACGTCGACGGTCGGGTCGGTGCCGAGCGCGCGTGTGACCACCGAGCGCTGCGGGTGCAGCTCGGCATCCTCCGGCGACAGCTTCCCGCTCCGGACGAGCTCGGCGACCAGCGAGTGGTCGTCCGTGAGCTGCTCCAGCCGCCCGTCCCGCACCAGATAGGCGCGGGAGTCGCCCACGTGGCCGATCCAGACCCTGCCGTCGTCCACCAGCGCGGCCGTCATCGTCGTGCCCATGCCGGAGACCTTGGCGTCGTGCATCTGCCGCTGGTAGACGCGGCGGTTCGCCTCCTGGATGAGCGCCTCGACGCGCTCGCGGCCGCCGCCGCCGCCCGAGTCGTCGCGCAGCGCGGCCGCCGCGAGGCTGGACGCCACCTCGCCGGCCTGGGCACCGCCGATTCCGTCTGCGACCCCGAACAGCGGCGGCTCGCAGACGTAGGCGTCCTCGTTGTGCCGCCGTCTCCGGCCGGCATCCGTGGCCGCCGCGCTTCGCCCGAGGCTCACAGCTCGTACCTCAATTCGGTCTCGCCGATCCGGACGACGTCGCCCGGCTCGAGCCGCGTGGGCTCGAGGACGCGGAAGCCGTTCAGGTAGGTGCCGTTCGTCGAGCCGACGTCCTCGACGAAGACGCCATCGCGCCGCGGCTCGATGCGCGCGTGCCTGGAAGATGCGAACTCGTCGCGCTCGAGCGGGATGTCGTTCGACGACCCCCGTCCGAACGTGAGCGCGGAGGAGTCGAGCTCCCACTCGTCACCCTCCGAGAGGGCCGGGCTCGTCACCACGATCACCCTGCCGGTGTGCAGCCCGGCAGCCTCGCGCAGCGCGGCAGCCTCCGAAGGCGCGAGCACGAAGCTCTCCTGCGGCAGGCTGACGTCGCGCGCGGCCGTCCGCACGATGCGCCAGATGAAGAGGTAGAGGAGGACGAGGAAGAGGATCTTGAGGACGATCAGCGCCTCCCCCACCGCGATCGAGGCGAGCATCACGACGTCACTCCGTGTCGCGCCGGAAGACGAGCTCGCTCGATCCGAGCGTTATGCGGTCCCCCTGGCGCAGCTTCGCCCGCTTCAGACGGCGCCCGTTCACCTCCATCCCGTTGGTCGAGTTCAGGTCGACGACCCAGTATGCGGCTCCTTCGAGGCGCACCTCGGCGTGGTGGCGGGAGACGTTCGCATCGGCGAGCTGGATGTCGCAGTCCTTCGAGCGACCGATCAACGCGCGGTCCTGGTCGAGCTCGTAGCTCGTCCCGTTCACGGTCAGGCTGACGAGCTCACGGGCGAGGCCGAGGTCCTCCACCGACACGGCCTCCGTCTCGACCGGCGGGCGGTAGACCATCGTCGCCCCGGGCACGGGCTGCGAGGGCGGCTCTCCGGGCTGCGGGACCGGGCCCTGCACCATCCGCGTCGCGATCCCGAACTCGCCCATGTCGAGGTCGTCGTCCGTCTCGAACTTCACCTCGGGCGGCGAGATCAGCTCGTAGCGCTCGCGCTTGGCGTTCTCGGTGATGTACTCCTGCAGCTCGCTCCGGAGCGAGTTCTCGTAGCTCGTGAACTGCTCGTGGTCGGAGGGCGCGAGGTAGACCGTGTACTCGTTCGGCGCGTAGATGCGCGAGACCGACACCACGCGGTGGTCCTCCATCTCCTTGACGAGCTTGCGCGCGAGCTCGACCGGCTGCACGTGCGTCCGGAACGCGCGTCCGAAGACGCCCTCGAAGAGGTCTTCGATCTTCTGCTCGATGTTCCGGAGGACGCTCATCTAGGCCGGGTTGTACCCCGGCTGAACTCTAGCTCCGAGCCTTCACGGCCATGAAGATGCAGGTTGCCCAGACCCCCAGTATCAACGGGATCGCGGCCACCGACGGAGCCGGGAGGACCGTGAGCGCGATCACGGCGGCTCCGAACCCCGCGATCGCCCAGAGGCCGCGGTCCCGCGCGAACGGGAGCGCTACGGCTGCGGCCGCGAGCACGGCGGCCTCGAAGACCAGGGCCGGATGGTCGAGCAGCGCGCGCCAGAGAGCGACTGCAACCGCCAGCGGCTCCTCGCTGCCGGCGATCCCGAGCCCTCTCGGAGGCGCGGCTCCGGTGAGGGGTAGAGGTGCGTGCCGCAGCCCGGCGACGATTGCGGCGAGCAGGACGGCGGCGCCGACCTGGAGCGCGCGCCGCGGAGGGCTCTTCACGCCCTGCGCGGCGAGCGGCAGCAGCCCCAGCGCGCCGATCGGGGCGAGCAGCGGGCCGAGCACGAGCACGAGCCCGTCCCTCGGCGCCTGCCACGAGAGCGCGAGCCAGACGCACGCGAGCGCTCCGTAGACGATCGCGAGCCCCGAGGAGATGTTGCCGAGCGGCAGCACCGGCACCGCGAGCGTGAACGCGAGCCCGATCCGTGGCCGGTACAACGCCAGCCCGAAGGCGAGCAGGCCGAGCAAGGGCGCGAACAGGGCCGGGAAGAACGGCACCGCCGCGGCCGTCCAGCCCGCGAAGACCCCGGCGGCTGCCGGGGCGGCGAACCGCAAGGCCATTCCGGGCGAGAGGTCGCGTCCGCCGGTGCGGTCCCGCATTCGCTGGGCCAGCGCGTCGCGCAGCTCGTGCGCCAGCCGTCCGGCGGCCGGCCGCGCCGCGGCGTCGAGCGCGAGCATCCGGTTGACCAGCTGGCAGAGCGGCTTCGGCAGGTCCGGGCGCACCTGCTCGAGCGGTGCGGCGCCCGTCTCGATCCGGCGCGCGGTCTCGAGCAGCGATCCGTTCCAGAACGGATGCCAGCCCGCGAGCGCCTCCCAGAGCATGACGCCGACCGCCCAGACGTCCGCGGCCGCGGTTCCCGCCTCCCCTTTTAGCCGCTCCGGCGGGACGTAGGCCAGCGTCCCGGGCACGTCGCCGGTCGCCGTCAGCGCCTCCTCCTCGGCAAGCTGCGCGAGCCCGAAGTCGAGGAGGCGCACGGAGAGCTCCTCGCCCTCGGCGACGAGCACGTTCGACGGTTTGACGTCGCGATGGACGATTCCGCGCGAGTGCGCGTGCGCGAGCGCCTCGAGCACCTGCGCCGCGGCCTCGACCGCACCGCGATCGTCCAGCTCCCCGGCCCGGAGCGCCTCGCGCATCGTCTTGCCGGGGACGTACTCGTAGGCGATGTAGACGTTGCGCGAGTCGCGCT
Source organism: uncultured Actinomycetes bacterium (assembly GCA_963716865.1). Lineage (GTDB taxonomy): Bacteria > Actinomycetota > Thermoleophilia > Gaiellales > Gaiellaceae > AC-32. The sequence goes on along the minus strand of CAVQUF010000003.1, from coordinate 495,882 downwards.
CGAGCGCGTAGGCGCGCAGGCAGCGATCGTGCCGGAGCCGCGTGGCGGCAAGCGCCTCCCGCTCGGCCCGCGTCGCCGCCTTGCCCTCGCGCGGGACGATCTTCAGCGCGACGTCGAGCCCGTTGCGCTCGTCGCGCGCGAGCCAGACCGACCCGGAGCCGCCGCTGCCGAGCGGGCGCAGCGGCCGGTAGTGCTCGGCCACGAGCTCGCTTGGGGACAGCGCTAGTGCAGCCTCGGCCACGACCCTTGAGATTTCGCGTGGCGCGCGCGAATCCTCCGCTCGCGCAGCGCCCGGAATGGACGGGCCGGCCGGGGAACGAGATAGAGTGAGCCGGCTTTTTCCTGCAATTTCCCGCTATGAGCGAGCGCGATCAAGACATCGACTTCGACTTCTTCGAGGAGGAGCCCCCGACTCAGGAGTCGTCGCGCGCCGAGTCGGACACCCGCCGCTCCGGCCCGCGCGGCCCGCGCCGCCCCCCTCGGGCGCCGCAGAACCTGGCGCCGCTCCTCCGGCTCGTCGGCCTGATCGCGTTCGCGATCCTGATCATCGTCCTGCTCGTCTTCTGGATAAAGAGTTGCCAGGCGGCGGGCAAGTCGAAGACGTACAGGAGCTACATGGCCAATGTCTCGGAGGTGGCGAGCTCGTCGCAGCAGATCGGGCGCCGGCTGAGCGAGGCGCTGCTCGCGCCCGGCGTCAAGCGCGCCCAGCTGCAGCAGCAGATCGCGGGACTTGCCCGCCAGGAGCAGCTGGACGTCCAGCGCGCGCAGACGATCACGCCGCCCGGCCCGCTGCGCGACGAGCATCAGGCGGTGATCCAGGCCCTGCAGTACCGGGTCAGCGGCCTGACGGGGCTCGCGAGCGCGCTCGCGGCAACCGCGTCCACGAGGGACGTGAGCCGGGCCGCGGCGATGCTCGCCGCCCAGATGCAGCGCCCGCTTGCGAGCGACGTCATCTGGGACGACTCGTTCAAGGCTCCGTCCCAGGCCGAGCTGAAGCTCCAGGGCATCACGGGGACGACCGTGCCCGACTCGAACTTCCTGCAGGACTCGGCGTTGGCGACGACCGCCGCCATGACCCCGGTGCTGGAGAAGCTCCGGGGCGCCGCGACCAGCACGACGGGCGGCGTGCGCGGGACGTCGCTGATCTCGACGAAGGTCCTTCCCTCGGGCACGGAGCTGAGCACGTCCACGACCAACGACATCGTCTCCACGGTCGACATGGCCTTCCAGGTCACGGTCGAGAACTCGGGCACCGTGCAGGTGCTCTCCGTGCCGGTGACGCTGACGATCGAGCAGTCGACCGGCGGCAACATCACGAAGAAGGCGCGGATCGACTTCCTCAACCCCACCGAGCAGAAGGTGGTCACGTTCCGCGGCATCTCCATCACGGACTTCTCGAAGCCGGCGACGATCAAGGTCGAGGTGACGCCGGTGCCCGGTGAGTCCAGGACCAGCAACAACTCGGCCGACTACCCGGTCATCTTCTCCGTCGGCCAGTAGTGCTCGGGTCGAGCGTGTCTACGGTGACCGCCGCCTGGATCGCGATCGGCGCCGCGGCGGCGGCCGCGATCGCGCTGATCCTGTGCGGCTGGCTGTGGCTCCGGATGCGGCGCCTGCACATGGCGCAGTCGGTCCTCCTCGGCGGGGGGAAGGCCGACCTGGTCGACTTCGCGGTCTCGCTGCAGGGCCGGATCGACGACCTCCACCGCGCGGTCGACGAGGTTGCGGCAGGGCTCGTCCGGGTCGACCGTCGCGTGGACGAGTCGGTGCGGAACACGTCGATCATCCGGTACGACGCGTTCGGGGCCAGCGGCGGGTCGCAGTCGGCCTCGCTGGCCGTGCTCGACTCGCGGCGCACCGGGATCGTCGTCAGCGCGATCCAGGGCCGCGACTACGCGCGCATCTACATGAAGGAGCTCGACCGCGGGAATCCGTCCGTGGCGCTCTCGCCGGAGGAAGCGGAGGCCGTCGAGCGCGCGATGTCGCGCTGACGGCGCGCGGCCGGGTACCGCACCCCGACTGCTAAATTCGTCCGCGTGCAGCAGGTTCTCGTCCTGAACGCGAGCTACGAGCCGCTGAACGTCACAACCGTTCGGCGTGCTCACGTGCTCGTGTTCAAGGGCAAGGCGGAGGTGATCGAGAAGCTCGAGGAGCCTCTAAGATCGGCCACCGACACCTATCCGCGGCCCCACGTGATCCGGCTCGTCCAGTACGTGCGCGTGCCGCGGACGCTGCAGCGCAAGATCTCGCGCCGGGCGCTCTTCGCGCGTGACGGCTGGCGCTGCATGTACTGCGGCTCGACCGGCGGCAGGCTGACGCTCGACCATGTCGTCCCTCGCAGCCGCGGGGGCGGGTCGGTCTGGGAGAACGTCGTCACCTCGTGCGCTCCCTGCAACATGCGCAAGGGGAACAGGCTGCCGGAGGAGGTCTCGATGTCGTTGCGCGCCAAGCCGCGCCCACCGGCGCCGGTGCTCTTCATCCACCTCGCGGCGCCGAGGATCCCGAACGGCTGGGAGCCGTATCTGAACGGCTTCTCCCGGCACGCCACCGCTACCGCCTGACGTTCGCGTGACGCGGCGGTTTGCCGGCGGCGTACTTCAGCCGTAGGCAAACCAGGAGGACACGATGAAGATCGTCTCGATCGCCGCGCTGGCCGCGTTGCTCGCAACGGCGGCCGCACTCGCGGGCGTGGGCCGGCCGACGGCCGCGCACGGCGCTTCCGCCACGGACACACGCAGGATCACCGTCAGCGGCAGCGGAACCGCGCGAGCCGCGCCCGACACCGCCGTCTTCTCGTTCGGCGTCGAGACCGACGGCACGACGGCCCGGTCGGCTTCGGCCGCAAACTCCGAGCGCATGCGTCGCGTGATCGCCGCGCTCGTCGCCGCCGGAGTCGCCAGGGCCGACCTGCAGACGCAGGACGTTTCCGTCTACCCGCGGCGAAAGGACTCGGGAGCGCTCGAGGGATTCAACGCCAGCGGCTCCGTGTCGGCGACGGTTCGGGACATCGCCCGCGCTGGGAAGGCCGTCGATGCCGGCGTCGCGGCCGGCGCGAACCAGGTTTCGGGCCCGGAGTTCCAACGCTCCGGCCGCTCCGAGCTGTACCGGCAGGCGCTGCGCGCCGCGTTTGCCGACGCCAGGGCCAAGGCGCAGGCGCTAGTCGACGAGGCAGGCGCCGAGCTCGGCCAGGTGCGCCGGATCGACGAGAGCGGCTCCGAGGCCGTCTACCCGATGGCTCTTCGCGCCGCCGAGGCCTCGTCGCCGACGCCCGTCGAGCCGGGCATGCAGGAGGTGGAGGCCAGCGTCACCGTGACGTTCGCGCTTGCCTAGAAGCGGCTCGGAAACGATGCCTAGCCCCGCTCGACCGGGAGGCCAAGCTGCTCCCACTCGCTCCAGGAGCCGGGATAGAGCTTGCCCTCGCGCCCGGCGAGCGCGAGCCGGTGCAGGGTGACGCAGGCGGTGACGCCCGAGCCGCAGTAGGCGACGAGCTCGCCTTCCGGCAGCTCCGGCACCGGCGCGCTCCACGGCGCGTTCATGGCTCCGGGGACCCGGCCCGGGACCCTGTCGATCGGATTCGGCTCGCCGCGGTATCGCTCGGGGAGCCTTGCGTCGACGACGACGAGCCCGTCCAGGTGCGAGGCCAGCTCTTCCGCGCCGACGGTGTCGTCACTGCGCGGCCTCGGCTCGAAGCGGGCGGACGCGATCTCCTCTTCGCCTCCACGAAGAGGGCCGAGCCAGCCGTCCAGGTCGAGCACCGCGCAGTCGTCGTGGCCGAAGTGCCGGAGCAGCCACCAGAGGCGCTCGGCTCCGCCCATGTTCCCGTAGGCGACGACGAACGCGCCCTCGCCGATTCCCGCGCCCGAGGCCGCGCGGGCAAAATCCTCGGACGCCGGCAACGGATGGCGCCCGGCCGCACCCGGCGGCCCGGAGAGGTCCTCGTCCACGTCCAGGAACGAGGCGCCCGGAATGTGCCCTGCGAGGTAGAGCTCCCGCCCGCGCCCCGGCTTGCCGAGCTCCCAGCGGCAGTCGACTGCTTGAAGGCGCACGGGAGGCATCTCGCGAAGCTACCAGCAGGCGGTTAGCCGACTCGGGTGCTCGGTTGTAGTCTCCCGTGCGGGACGATTTCGCCCGTGTGTCGGTTGCGCCAGGCAACCCCGACGGGCCGGCAGTGAACCGGATGGTGCGTGATGCCTAAGCCGTCTCTCCGCGCGGGGCGCTACATGCCCGGCCTGGACGGCCTGCGCGCGATCGCCGTCCTGGCGGTGATCGGGTACCACCTGGGGTTCGGCTGGGCGTCCGGCGGGATGCTGGGAGTGGGCGTCTTCTTCACGCTCAGCGGCTACCTGATCACCGACGTGCTCCTCGCGCAGTGGAACGACGGGCGTCTGCGCCTCGGCGACTTCTGGCTGCGCCGGGCCCGGCGGCTGCTCCCAGCCCTGTTCGTGATGCTGACCGTCGTCAGCGTGTGGGTGGCCGTCGCCGATCGCGCACGCCTGTCCGACCTGCGGTTCGAGGTCGCCTCGGCCGCGGCGTACGTGAACAACTGGTGGCAGATCTTCCATCACCAGTCGTACTTCGCGCGCTTCGGGCCGCCGTCGCCGCTGGGGCACCTGTGGTCGCTCGCCGTGGAGGAGCAGTTCTACTTGATCTGGCCCTTCCTGCTGCTGCTCGGCCTGCGCTTCATCCCGGAGCGGGCGCGCTCGTTCAACGTCCGGCCTCGACTGGCGGCCGTCACGTTCGTGGTGGCGGTCGCGTCGGCGATCGAGATGGCGCTCCTGTACCAGCCGACGTTCGACGCGTCACGGATCTACGACGGCACCGACACGAGGGCGTTCGGACTGCTGTTCGGCGCCGCTCTCGCGATGGTCTGGCCCAGCCGTGCGCTGACGCGGCGCGTGACTCCCACTGCGGTCGCGATCCTGGACGTCCTGGGAACGATCGGCCTGCTGACAATCGCCGTTCTGGTCTGGCGCACCACCCAGTACTCGGCGTTCGTCTACCAGGGCGGGATCGTGCTCCTCTCGCTGGCGACGGTGCTCGTCGTCGCAGTCGCCGCCCATCCGGCGACCAGGGTCGGACGCGCCCTCGGGTGGCTCCCGCTGCGCTGGATCGGGGTGCGCTCGTACGGCATCTACCTCTGGCACCAGCCGATCATCGTTCTCACCACTCCGGCGCTGGCTCGCGGTCACGATCCCGTCCGGGTGACGGCCCAGGTCGCCGCCACGTTCGTCGTGGCCGCGCTGTCCTGGCGATACGTGGAGGAGCCCGTCCGTCGTGGCGCTCTCGGACGATTCCTGCGGAGGGTCAGGTCAGAAGGATGGCGACCGCGATCGCTCTCCCGCGAGACGCGCGTCGTGCTTGTCGCAACGGTCGTCGCGCTGGTCCTCGCCTCGGTCGCGCTGGCCGGCGTCAAGCCGCCCGGTGTCTCGAGCTCGGCTTCGGGGCAGATGCTCGGCCAGACCGGCCCGACCGAGCCCGCGTCGGCTCTGGCGAGGACGGACACCGACCCGCCTGCGAAGGGGTCGCTGCGATCGTCGTGCCGCGGGGTCGTCCACATCGGTGACTCGACGTCGGAGGGCCTGGTCTCGCCGCGGTATCTGCCCGATCCGCGGCAGCGCATCGGCGCCCAGTACGCCCGCGTGGGAGTGAGGAGGCGGCACTTCGAGATCGACGGCGCCACGTCGATCGTGGAAACGCTCCCAGGAGGCATCGACGCGTACGAGGTTGCCCGAGACCGTGTGGCCGGCGGCTACCGCGGGTGCTGGGTGCTGGCACTCGGCACGAACGACACCGCCGACGTCTACGTCGGATCGGGCGTGAGCCGCGACACCAGGATACGGCGGATGATGTACGTGCTCAGTGACTTCCGCGTCCTCTGGGTCAACGCGAAGTCGCTGCGGCCGGACGGACCGTATTCGGCGGCGAACATGCGGCTCTGGAACCAGGCGTTGAAGCGGGCCTGCGGAAGCTATCCGAACATGCGCATCTACGACTGGGCCTCGGTCGTCAGGAACCGCTGGTTCATTCCGGACGGCATCCACTACTACTCACAGGGCTACGCCTCCCGCGCCTACCTGATCGCGAACGCGCTCGCGAAGGCGTTCCCGCGCGGCAAGGATCCGAGTGAGGGTTGCATGGTTCGCACCAAGTCCCTCTCGGTGCCGGTGCACGGGTAGCGCTGGTCAGCGCTTGACGATGTTGTGGACCTCGATGATCTCGGGCGGCCCTGCCAGCTCGACTCCCTCGGCCTCGAGAATCGGCATGAGGCGCTCGCCGAACGCCTCGAACTGCTCTCTCGAGTCCCAGATCTCGCTGACGCGGAAGTCGCCGTCCGAGCCGAACGCGACGTGGAAGTCGAGCCCGTCCGGCGGAAACTCTCCCGCCGCCTCGAGCTTGGGGAGCGTCTCGTCGTATTTCTGCTTGGTCATGTTGGGGGCGCCTACGAAACGGACGACAATGCTCATCTGAGCCCTCCTTGGTGGGGAAACGGAGGACCCTAGTCGCTAGCTCACGTGAACGCGCTGCGAAAGACCGCAGGCCGCAGCGCGATCGGACGCTTGCAGCGCCCGCACCAGCTCTCGCTCGATCCCTTCTGCTCGGACCGCTCGTGCAGCAACGGCCTCTCGCACGTGCAGTGCTCCTTGCTCTTCATGCTGCCTCCTCGATAGACGGTGGTGCCCGGAGCGGACGACGGTCGTGCGTGTGCCCGAGCAGATGGCTGTGCGCCTCGGTGCCGTAGCCGCCGGGGACGGGGATGTAGAACTCGGGATAGCCCCACATGCCGTGCTCGGAGACGTCCAGGCCCGCGGTCTCCGTCTCCTCCTCGACGCGGATTCCCCAGAGGCGCTTCATCGCCCAGAGGCAAGCGAACGAGGCCGAGAACGTGAACGCGCCGACCGCGGCGAGCCCGAGGAGCTGCACCCACACCTGGTGCAGGGAGCCCGTGTAAAAGAACCCGCCCTGGCCGGTGTTCAGCGTCTTCGCGAGGGCGGGCACGGCGAAGAGCCCCGTGGCCACCGTCCCCCAGATGCCGGAGACGCCGTGGACCGAGACCGCTCCGATCGGGTCGTCGATGCCGATGCGCTCGACCGCGAGGACGCCGACGACCGCGATCACGCCCGAGACGAGCCCGATCACGACGGCCGCCCAAGGCGCGACGAAGCCGGAAGCGGCGGTGATGGCCACGAGGGCCGCGAGCACGCCGTTCAGGATCATCGAGATGTCGGGCTTGCGGAGCACGAGCCAGGCCGTGACAGCGCCGCTGAGGGCACCCGCCGCGGCGGCGAGGTTCGTCGTCAGCGCGACGTACGCGAAGAAGCCGACCTTGTGCCCGGTCACGACCGCGAGCGTCGAGCCCGGGTTGAAGCCGAACCAGCCGAACCAGAGGATGATCGTGCCGAGGACGGCGTAGGGGATGTTGTGGCCGGGGATCGGGTTGGCGCGCTTCCCCTCGAACTTGCCGATGCGCGAGCCCAGCAGCAGCGCGCCGGCCAGCGCCGCGAGCGCGCCCTGGTAGTGGACGACGGTCGAGCCGGCGAAGTCCTGCATCCCGAGCCCGAACAGCCAGCCCCCGCCCCAGATCCAGTGCGAGGTGACCGAGTAGATGAGCGTGAAGACGGCGCCGAACACGAAATAGACCCAGAGCTTTGCCCGTTCGGCCATCGCCCCCCAGACGATCGCCAGGGAGACGCCTGCGAAGACGACCTCGAACATGTAGCCGGCCGCAGCCGGGACGGTGGTGAAGAACGAGTACGGAGCCTTGCCGACGGCGAGCAGCGAATCCACCGAGGGCGCGAAGCCGTGCGTCCCGACCACGGAGCCCCCGTCGCCGAAGGCGATTCCGAACCCGACCGCCCAGTAGACCAGCGAGCAGACCGCGAAGATGAGGACGTTCTTCCCCGCGATGTGCGCGGCGTTCTTCATCCTGGTCAGGCCGGCCTCGAGGAAGGCGAAGCCGGCCTGCATGAACATCACGAGGATCGCGGCGACGACGACCCAGATGGTGTTCGCGGCGAGAAGGAGGTCGCTGTTCTTCATTCCGTTTCCTCCTGACGGCTGGCGTGTCGACCGGTCAGTGCAGACGCCTGCACGGGCAGAGCCCGCGCAGCCTGAGAGAGACACCGCAAGCGGCGTCTCATGCCGCCTCCTCCGCGCGGGCGAGCGGAAGGCCCGTGCGGTTGTGCGTGACGCGGTGGGCAGGCGTCGTCCAGACGAGCCCGTCGCCGCAGTCGTTGCCGCTGCGGGCCGCGTCGGCGATCGTCGCGACCACGGCGTCAGCGAGCTCGTCGGCCACCACGAACGTGAGCAGCGCCTTCGGCAGGAAGCGCGATTCGAAGACCTGGCCGCGGTACTCGTGCGTGATCCCGGGCTCGCGCCCGTGCCCGACCGCCTCGACGACGGTCACGCCCACGTGCCCGGTCTGGTCCTCCACCGCGTCGATCACGATCTCGACGCGCTCGCGCAGGACGACCGCCTCGACCTTCGTCATGTCACCACCTCGCTTCGTCGTTCCAGCAGGAACACGTCTCGCCACACGCCGTGGAGCCGCCCGATGCGCTCGCGCATCCCCACGACCCGGAAGCCGAACCGGGTCAGCAACGCGAGGCTCGGCTCGTTCTCCGGGAACACGCCCGTCTCGAGCGTCCAGATGCCGCCGCGCTCCGAGCTTTCGACGGCGGTGGCCAGGAGCGCCGACCCGACGCTCTCGCCGCGGGCCTCGGCCGCGACGTAGGCGCTGATCTCGGCCACCCCGGCATAGCACGGCCGTTCCGACGTGGGAGCGAGCGCGATCCAGCCCACGACGCGGCCGTCGCGAACCGCCGCGAAGCGGTGCTCGGGCAGGTGCGCCGCGTCCCAGGCGTCCCACGAGGGCACCGTCGTTTCGAAGGTCGCGTTCCCGGTCGCGATCCCCTCTGCGTAGATCCGCGAGACCTCGGGCCAGTCACCAGGTCCGAGGTCTCGCACGTCGGCGGCGGTTGCGATCACTAGCAGTCGTAGTAGAGGGCGAACTCCGCCGGGTGGGGGCGGAGCCGCACGACGTCGACCTCGTTCGCCCGCTTGTAGTCGATCCAGGTGCGGATCAGCTCCTTCGAGAAGACGCCTCCCGCGAGCAGGAACTCGTGGTCGGCCTCGAGCGCGTCGAGCGCCTCGGCGAGCGAGCCCGGCACCTGCGCCACGCCACGGTCCTCCTCGAAGAGGTCGTAGTCCGCCGGCTCGCCGGCGTCGAGCCCCTTCTGAGCCCCGTCGATCCCGGCCATCAGCATCGCCGAGAACGCCAGGTACGGGTTCGCGGCCGCGTCCGGGCACCGGAACTCGATCCGCTTCGCCTTCGGCGACTCGGAGTACATCGGGATCCGGATGCACGCGGAGCGGTTCCGCTGCGAGTAGACGAGGTTGACCGGCGCCTCGAACCCAGGCACCAGCCGCCGGTACGAGTTCGTCGTCGGCGCGCAGAACGCGAGCAGCGCCGGAGCGTGGGCGAGCAGGCCGCCCACGTACGAGCGCGCGAGCTGCGAGAGCCCGGCGTACCCGGAGCGGTCGGCCATCAACGGCGTGCCCTCCTTCCAGAGGGACTGGTGGGTGTGCATGCCCGAGCCGTTGTCGCCGTAGAGCGGCTTCGGCATGAACGTGACGGTCTTGCCGGCCGCGCGGGCGAGGTTCTTGACGACGTACTTGTAGGTCAGGACCTGGTCGGCCATCCGGGTGAGCGACTGGTAGCGAAGGTCGATCTCGCACTGGCCGCCGGAGGCGACCTCGTGGTGGTGGAACTCGCACGGGATCCCGAGCCGCTCGAGCGTCAGCACCATCGCGCTGCGCAGGTCGTGCAGCGTGTCGTGCGGAGCGGGTGGGAAGTAGCCCTCCTTGGGCCGGACCGTGTACCCCAGGCCCGGCTCGCCGGAGTTCCAGTGGCCCTCGGCCGAGTCGATCGCGTAGTGGGAGCGGTGGTCGGCGAGCTCGTACGAGACCGAGTCGAGCACGAAGAACTCGCACTCTGGCCCGAAGTAGGCCGTGTCGGCGATGCCGGTCTCGACCAGGTACTCCTCGGCCCGCCGGGCGATTCGCCTCGGGTCCTTGCCGTAGCCCTCCCTCGTCACCGGGTCGGCGATCTCGCAGACGAGCGAGAGCGTCGGCGCCTCGGTGAACGGGTCGAGCACGGCGCTCGCAGGGTCGGGCATCAGGAGCATGTCCGACTCGGCGATGCTCTGCCAGCCGCGGATCGAGGAGCCGTCGAAGCCGAGCCCCTCATCGAAGGCGGACTCGTCGAAGGCCGTGATCGGCAGCGTCACGTGCTGCCAGGTGCCGAGCAGGTCGCAGAACTTGAGGTCGACCATCTGGGCCCGCGTCTGGCCCGCCCACTCGAGAACGCTCCGCGTCCCAGTATCCGCCGGCTTCTCCGCCGAGCCGTTCGCCGGGTAGTGCCGTGTCTCTTGCGCCGCCATGCTCCTCCTTTCGGACCAAACAAAAAGGGCCCAGGACTCCTGCGAGTCCTGAGGCCCCAATGCCTCCGCGCCTGCCTTCAGCGGCCGACGCTGCAGCCCAGAGTAGTGGAGAGCACGGACGCTGTCCAGAGTGCGCCGGGTTGCGGTCCTCGCAATGCGGAGGTACCCTCGACCGGCGATGTTGCTCCTCGACTGACTCCGGTTTCCGTGCGCGCCCCCTCGTAGGCGGGCGCGCCCTGTCCGTGTCCCGTCGAGTTGGAGCCACTGATGAAAGCCCTCGAAGTTCGCAACCTGTGCAAGGAGTTCGTCCGCCGCGACGGTCGCCGTGGGCGGAAGCGCGTGACCGCGCTCGACGGCGTGACGTTCGACATCGAGCGGGGCGAGTGCGTCGCCGTGCTCGGGCAGAACGGCTCCGGGAAGTCGACGCTCGTCCGGCTGCTCTCGACCCTGCTCATCCCTGATTCCGGAAGCGCGCTCGTCTTCGGCCACGATGCGTTCCGGGAGACGCGCGCCGTCCGCAAGCTCGTCAACCGCGTCTCGGTCGAGGCCTCGTTCTTCAAGAAGATGTCCGCGGTCGAGAACCTGAGCTACGCGGCGCGCTTCTACGGGATGCGCGGCTCGGAAACGCGTGACCGGATCCCGGAGATCCTCCAGCGGGTCGGCTTCCCCGAAGACCGCAGCGGCGATCCGATGGAGGGCCTCTCGCGCGGGATGCAGCAGAAGGTCGCGCTCGCGCGGGCCCTGCTGACCGCGCCGATCCTGCTCCTGCTCGACGAGCCGACCACGGGCCTCGATCCGCGCTCCAAGCAGGAGGTGCAGAGCTTCATCCGCGAGGTTCGCGCCGAGCACGACGCGTCCGTGCTGCTCTGCACGCACGACCTCGCCGAGGCCGAGACCCTCGCCGACCGGATCGGGATCCTCGACGACGGCGAGCTCCTCTGCCTCGAGCCGGCCGACGAGCTGAAGGCGCGGTACGACTCGGCGACGCTCGAGGAGGCGTTCTTCGCCGCGAGCGGCCACGCGTTCGAGAACGGAGAGGAGGGAAACCGATGAGGGCCATGTCTCTCGCCCTGCGCCACGAGCTGATCGGGCTCGGCGGGGTCGTCGAGCGCAACATCTACCTCGTCAAGCGCTACATCTGGTGGGACGTCGCGTTCTTCATCTGGACGGTCGCGAACACGCTCACGATCGTCTTCATTGCCGAGGGCATTCCGGCCATGGGTGGGAAGGTCAATGTCAACGAGCTGACGACGATCCTGCTCGTCGGCGCGGTCATCTGGGCCTACCTCGGGATCATCTTCGAGATCCTCACCGAGACCGTCGCCTGGGAGCGCTGGGAGGGGACGATCGAGTACACGTTCATGGCGCCGCTCTCACGCCCCGCGCACCTGCTGGGGATGGGGATCTTCGCGATCGGCTACGGCGTCGTGCGGGCCGTGCTCCTGTTCGGCGTCGTCGCCGTGTTCTTCAGCCTGAGCCTCCCGGACGCGAACTACGCCGCCGCGATCGTGCTGCTGATGATCGCCTCGATCTCGTTCATCGGCGTCGGGATGATGACCGCGGTCCTCCCGCTGATCTCGCCGGAGAAGGGGACGCAGCTCGGGTTCGTCGCGCAGGGGCTCCTGCTGGTCGTCTCGGGCGTCTACTACCCGGTGTCCGTGCTGCCGGGGTGGATGCAGGCTCTGTCGAAGATCTCGCCGGCGACGTACGCGCTCGAGGGCTGTCGTGCCGCGATCCTCGACGGCGCAGACCTGGCCGACCTGTGGGGCGACATCTGGCCGCTGATCGTGATCGGGATCGTCTCGGTGCCGCTCGGGCTCTGGACCTTCCGCACGGGTGAGCGCTACGCGAAGAAGCACGGGAAGCTCAAGCGCTCGGGATGAGGCGGCTCCCGGCGACGACCGTCTACTACGGCGTCAGCTTCGGGCTCAGCATGCCCACCTGGGTCGTGATGGCGGTCTATCTCGTTCAGGAGCTCCACCTCTCGCCGTTGCAGCTGGTGCTGATGGGGACGGCAATGGAGGCCGCCGTCTTCCTCTTCGAGATCCCGACCGGAGTCGTGGCCGACACGTACAGCCGGCGCCTCTCGCTGATCATCGGCTACCTCGGCACGGGGGTGGCCTGGCTCGCGGTCGGGCTCGTCTCGGCGCCGTGGGCGATCATCGCGCTCTGGGCCTTCTGGGGCTTTGCCTACACGTTCACGAGCGGCGCGGAGCAGGCATGGATCACGGACGAGGTCGGCGTGGAGAGCGTCGGGACCGTTTTCCTGCGCGGCGCCCGCTTCGGCCAGGCCGGCGCGGTCTTCGGGCTCCTCCTGCAGGTTCTGGTCGGCACGCTCTCGCTGCAGGCGGGCGTAATGCTCGGCGGGGCGTTCACGATCGCGTGCGGGATCGCCTGCATCTTCGTGATGCCCGAGACCGGGTTTCGCCGGCGGCGGCGGGCCGATCGCGCGTCGGCCCTGGCAGAGCTGCGGTCGACCGCAGCGGCCGGCGCACGTTACGCGTGGGCGGCTCCCGTGATCATGCTGCTGGCAGGAGTCGAGCTCTTCATGGGCGCCTCCAGTGAGGCGTTCGACCGGCTGAAGGAGGCCCACTTCCTCCGAGATGTGGGCCTTCCTGCCGTCGGGGAGCTCGATCCGGTGGTCTGGTTCGGCATCTTCTGGCTCGTGGGGATGTTCCTGAACATCGCCGCGATCGGCGGCCTGATCAGACGCGTCGAGCGAGGCGGCCGCGGAGTGGTCGCACGCTATCTGTTCGGGTTCACGGCTCTGGAGATGGTTGCCCTGCTCATCTTCGCGCTCGCAGGCTCGACGTGGGTCGCGATCGCCGGCCTGCTCGGTGTCTTCTTCGCCCGCAACATGGCGGGGCCGCTCTACGACACGTGGCTCACCCGACAGATCACCGATTCGAGCGTCCGCGCGACGGTGTTCTCGTTCACGGGCCAGGCGAACGCGATCGGCCAGGCCGGAGGAGGCCCCGTGTTCGGCGTGGTCGGAAACGTGTGGGGCATCCGCACCGCGCTGGCCTCCAGTGCGCTCGTGATGGCACCGGCCCTCACGCTCTTCGGCCGCGCGATCGCGCACCACGGCCGCGACGAGGAGCTCGAGAAGCTTTCGGCGGTCGCTGTTGTAGACTGAGCGCGGTTCGTAGGCGACGAGGCCTCGGACGCCTGGGCGTCCGGGGTCTTTGTGTTTTGAAGGGAGGAACGAGCGTGGCGCAGGTCGAGAGCAAGCCGAGGGCGACGAGCGATCCGAAGGCTCGCAAAGAGGTTCTGGGGCGGATCCAGGACGAGCAGATCGAGTTCCTGCTGCTCTGGTTCACCGACATCGAGGGGCACCTGAAGAGCTTCGCGGTGACGCCGAGCGAGATCGAGGCCGCGCTCGACGACGGGATGGGCTTCGACGGCTCGTCGATCACAGGTTTCAACGCGATCGAGGAGTCCGACATGGTTGCGATCCCGGACCCCGAGACCTTCACGCCGATGCCGTGGAAGGAGGGCGAGACGAGGGTCGCGCGGATGATCTGCGACGTCGTCACGCCCGACGGGGAGCCGTACGAGGGCGACCCGCGCCACGTCCTGCGTCGCGCGCTCGACCGGATGGCCGGGCTCGGCTTCGACACGTTCAACGTCGGGCCGGAGCTCGAGTACTTCCTCTTCAAGGACGACCACGGCACGGAGACGCTCGACGAGGGCGGCTACTTCGCGATGACGACGATGGACGCCGCCAGCGAGCTGCGCCAGGAGACCGTCCGGGCGCTCGAGTCGGTCGGGATCCCGATCGAGTACGTGCACCACGAGGTCGGTCCCTCCCAGCACGAGATCGACATGCGCTTCGCGCCGGCGCTGACGATGGCCGACCACACCGTCACGTACCGGCTGATCGTCAAGGAGATCGCCAAGAAAGCCGGCTTCCACGCCACGTTCATGCCGAAGCCGATCTTCGGCGAGAACGGCTCGGGGATGCACACGCACCAGTCGCTGTTCGCCGAGGGGCGCAATGCGTTCTTCGACGGCGACGACGAGTGGCATCTCTCCGACGTCGGGAAGGCCTTCATCGCCGGGCAGCTTCGGCACGCGCGCGAGATCTCGGCCGTGTTCGCGCAGTGGGTCAACTCCTACAAGCGGCTCGTGCCCGGCTACGAGGCGCCGGTCTACGTGGCCTGGTCGCAGCGCAACCGCTCGGCGCTGATCCGGATCCCGCTCTACAAGCCGGGCTCGGAGCAGGCGACGCGCGCGGAGATCCGGTGTCCAGACCCTGCTTGCAACCCGTACCTCACGTTCGCGACGCTGCTGCACGCCGGGCTCGAGGGGATCGAGCGCGGCTACGAGTTGCCCGAGCCGATGGAGACGAACCTCTACCACCTGACGCCCGAGCAGCGGCGCGAGCGCGGGATCGTCTCGCTGCCGGAGACGCTGGGTGAGGCGATCGACGAGCTCGCGCAGTCGGAGCTCGTGCGCACGGCCCTCGGCCCGCACATCTTCGACCGCTACGTCGAGCTCAAGCGCAAGGAGTGGGACGAGTACCGCGTGCAGCTCACCGACTGGGAGAAGGACCGCTACCTCTCGGTGCTTTAACGGCCGCACGGCAAAGCCGGCACGGCCTCTTATGCTCGGCGTCGCAAGCGAGCGCCTTCTGGGGTGGCGCCCCTCCCGTTCTGGCTCCAGAACGACCGCGAGCTGCGGAAAATCCAGCAGCTCGCAGTCGGCCGTCAGTTTGATCTCGACTGCCGCAGAGCAGCGCGAGATCTGCCGGCCATTGTGTCACGTCGCGCCAGGCGGAGCGGCAGCGTCCTACGGCTTGCCGGACATCGCGAACCAGGCAACGGCGAGTGCGAGCAGGTAGATGCTCGCGAGGATCGGCACGGCCAGGAGGACGCGCTTCTTCCGGACCGAGATCCACGCCAGGATGCCGACGGCGATCAGCAGCAGCGCGCCGGGCTCGGAGACGGCGAAACCGACGCCGACCCATCCGGGTGTGTCGGCTCCGTCGGGGAACTCCTTGTTCACGATCCACGCGGCGCCTGCCCGCATCAGGATGAAGCTCGGAATGATCGCCAGCAGGAACGTGCCCGCCACGACCCGCGCGAGCAGCGCGGAGTTGTCGGGGCTCCGGCGGCTCGCGTAGCCGGCGATCGCAATGGTCGCGGTCGCGCCGAAGAGCAAGGTCGCCCCGAGGACGTGCAGGAAGAGCGGGAGATCGAAGCTGTCGGGGCGAAGGGCGGCGAGCATCAGGCCCCGGGCTTCCAGATCATGATCGCGAGGATCGCGACGAGCAGGAGGCCGCTTCCGTAGTTGAGCACGAGCGCGACCGGGTCGCGCACGCGTTCGAGAAGCTCTGCGCTCGGAGCGTCCCCCGCAGCCGCCAGCTCCCGGGCGAACTTCGCTGTCTGCTCGTCGCGCCGCCCGCCTATCGAGCCCATGACGGCCGAGAGGACCAGGAGCACGATCGCCGTGATCACCCAGCCGTCGCCGTAGCTGTAGCCGAAGGGCGCCTCGTGGACGAGCCAGAGGCCGAACACGAAGGCGAGCACGATCCCGACGATGATCGAGACGACGGCGATCCGGATCAGGCCGAAGAGGAGGACGACCTCGCTCGGCCGCCGGTCGCGCCGCACTGCGGCAAGGTTGAGGGTCGCGGCGACGACACCTCCGCCGAGCAACAGGAACGCGCCTGTGACATGGAACACCAGCAGCCACTCGTACGTGTCCACGGCGCGGAACTCTAAGGCCTGGGCACGCTCCTACAATCGGAGAGGTGGACGAGACTGCACGTCACCTGCGCCTGCTGACGCAGACGATCGCCGCCGTCAACTCGAGCCTCGACCTCGAAGAGGTGCTCGCGCTCGTCGCCCGCGAAGTCGCCGAGGCGCTCGGCGCGGACGCCTGCTTCGTGTACCTCTACGACGAGCAGGCCGACGAGCTCGTGCTCCGCGCGACGCACGGAACGCGGGTCGAGGAGATGACCGGCAGGCCCCGCATGCGACCGGGCGAAGGAATCACGGGATCGGCTGCCTCCGAGCGGGCACCCGTCATGATCCCTGCTCAGGCGCATCTCGACGAGCGTTTCAAAGCGTTCTCGAACCTGCCCGAGGACGAGTACGAGTCGATCCTGGCGGTGCCGATCCTGGCGCGCGAGAAGCTCGAAGGCGCGCTGAACGTGCGCACGCGGGAGCCGCGCGAGTTCTCGCTTGCGGAGATCGACCTGCTGGTCGCGATCGCGGCGCAGGTCGCGCAGACGATCGAGCACGCCAAGCTCTACACGCAGGCGCAGCGGCGGGTCGACGAGCTGGAGGCGCTCGCGCGCATCTCCGAGGCGGTCTCCGAGTCGCTCTACCTCGAGGAGTCGCTGGAGAGGATCGTCGAGGCGACGGTGGACGCGCTGGACGCGACGGGCGCGGCGCTGGTCCTCGAGGACGGCGAGGTCGGGTGGCCGGAAGGCCGCGCGGGTACGCACGCGGTGCGGGTGCCGCTTCGTTGGAAGGGGCGGCAGGTCGGCGAGCTCGTCTGCGACCGCGACACGCCGTTCTCCGCGGAAGACCGTGCGCTGCTCGGGTCGATCGCGAGCCACGCCGCAGTTGCGCTCGAGCACGGGCGGGCGGTGTTGCGCGGCGTGCTCGCCCAGGAAATCCACCACCGGGTCAAGAACAACCTGCAGACCGTCGCGTCGCTGTTGCGTCTACAGGCGCGGACCGACGGGGTCGACGCGCAGAAGGCCCTGAACGACTCGGTGAACCGGATCCTCGCGATCGCGGCCGTGCACGAGGTGCTGACGGAGCAGCGCGACGAGGACGTCGAGCTCGGCGAGCTGCTCGATCGGCTGCGCGCGATGCTCGTGCAGGGCCTGGGGGCGTCCAAGACGGTCGATGCCGTGCTGGAGCCGGTCTCGCTGGCCGGAGATCGCGCGACTGCTCTCGCACTCGTCTTCTCGGAACTGCTGCAGAACGCACTCGAGCACGGAGGCCAGTCGGTGCGGGTCGAGCTGACTCGACGCGACGGGCAGGTGGCGCTCACGATCGCGGACGACGGAGCCGGGGTCGACGGCGAGCCCGTCTCGGGCACCGGCTTGTCGATCGTCCGCGCGCTGGTCCGCGACGAGCTGGGCGGGACGCTCTCGCTCGACTCGGAAGGCGGTCTCAGGGCGGAGGTCGTGTTTCCCGCCGCGTGAGCGCCTGTGCCCCAGAAGTCACCCTCTCGACACAGGTGCGACACGGACCCGCGCGAGCTTCAGCGGTAGGCTGATCGCCATGGCAGGGGGGCGGGTCGGGACCCAGAGTTAGACGCGTGCGCGAGAACATTTACTACCCTCCGGGACCGTGACCTATCGCATCTTCGACACCTCCGAGATCGACGAGCGGCGCAAGCCGGTCGCCGCCGAGCTCGGCGCGCGGGCGATCAAGGTGAACCAGTTCGACTCGCAGCCCGAGCAGGCGGGCCGCGAGCACGACGAGACCCAGTCGGGCCAGGAGGAGATCTACATTCCGGTCCGCGGCAGCGGCGTGCTCCACGTCGACGGCGACGAGGTGCCGCTCGAGCCGGGCCGGTTCGTGCTCGTCCCACCGGAGGCGGCCCGCCAGGTTGTGGCGGGACCCGATGGGCTCTCCTACGTCGTGGTCGGCGCCGTCGTCGGCTAGGGCGTCCCCTGCGCTGCCGTCCGGAGGGCGGCGGGCTCAGGAAACCCGTTCGAGAACGGCGAGTCGCCAGATCCGGCCGGTGTGCTCATGTACCGGCGTGAAGCCTCGCGAGCTCGCCGCGGCGAGGATCGTCTCGGGCGGATGCACGAACGACTCGAACTGGCAGACCAGGCGAAAGTAGACGTTCGCGACCCTCGTTCCCAGCCTCGACCACCACGTGCTCCGCGGAAAGGTGAGCGCCAGCAGGCGGCGGGCGTGTCCCGCGGCCGCCCCGACGAGCGCATCGGGGTCGGGATAGCAGCAGACGACCCGGTGCATGACGACGACGTCGGCGGGCTCGGTGACGCCCTCGGCTTCGACGAAGTCGCCGTGACGCCGCACGACCCGTCCGGCGAGGCCGGCCTCCGAGAGCAGCTTCTCGCCCTCCTCGTCGTAGCCGTGCGACAGCTCGACGTTCGTGGCCCGCGCCGCCCCGCGCTTGAGCAGCTCGAGCTCGATCGCGCCGACCCCGCCGCCGATCTCGAGCACCTCCGCGTTCTCGATGCCCCGGTCCGCGACCTCGTCCACCAACCTCTGCGCCGTCCCGTCTAGCCCCTTGCGCCGATAGCGGCGGGCGTCCCGCCGGGCGACCCGCTCGCCGAAGATCCGTTCGTACCCGCGCGCGCAGCAGTTGCCCACGGCCGGGAAGTCTACGATCCGGCGGATGAGGATCCTCGTCGCCGAAGACGAGACGATCATTCGCCTCGACCTGAGGGAGCTCCTGGAGCGCTCGGGCTTCGAGGTCTGCGCCGAAGCAAAGGACGGGCTGGAGGCGGTCGAGCTCGCGCGCGCCGAGCTGCCTGATCTCGCGGTGCTCGACGTCAAGATGCCGCGGCTCGACGGGATCGAGGCCGCGCGGCGGATCCTCGACGAGCGCCCGATCCCGATCGTGATGCTGACCGCCTACGGCCAGGACGAGCTCGTCTCGCGCGCGGTCGAGGCGGGCGTCTTCGGCTACCTCGTGAAGCCGTTCCGCGAGCAGGATCTGCTCCCGGCGATCCGGACCGCGTGCGCCAGGCACGAGGAGTTGACCGCGCTGCGCGAGCAGGCCGACTCGCTCGCCGAGGCGCTCGTCGCTCGCAAGGCCATCGAGCGCGCGAAGGGCTTGCTGATGGAGCGCGAGGGACTGAGCGAGGAGGAGGCGTTCGCGCGGCTGCGCAAGGCGAGCCAGGTCTCCGGCCGTCCGATGCGCGTCGTGGCGGAGGCGCTGATCGCGACCTTCGCCGAGGACGCGGAGCCAGGGGAGAGCGCCTAGCGGCGCTCGAACAGCTCTTCCCAGCGCGCGAGCAGTGACTGCAGCTCGTCGCGTGCGCGCCGGTGCTCGGCGAGCGTCGCGACGTTCGACCAGTCCTCGGACAACTGCCGTTCCAGTTCCGCGACCGCCTGCTCGCGAGACGCGATCTCGACCTCGATCTGCTCGAGCTCGCTTGACTTGGCGCGCGTCGTCGGCGCCGGCTTCGGCTTTGCCCGTTGCCTCGTGGGCGCGGGCTCGTTCGCCGGCTCCTCCTGCTCGGCGCGGCTGCGGGCGTACTCGGCCCAGCCGCCGTCGTACGAATTGATCTCCTTGTCCTCGATCGCGAGCAGGCGTTGCGCGACGGCGTCCAGCAGCGCCCGGTCGTGGGAGACGAGCAGGACCGTTCCCGGAAACGCGTCGAGCGCCGCCTCGAGCGCCTCGCGGCTCTCGAGATCGAGATGGTTCGTCGGCTCGTCGAGCACCAGGAAGTTCGCGCCCGAGGCCACGACGATCGCGAGCGCGAGCCGTCTCCGCTCTCCTCCGGACAGCACGACCACCGGCTTCTCGTGGGCCTCCCAGCCGGAGAAGAGAAAGCGCCCGAGGAGCGATTGCGCCTGCGGCCGCGGCAGGCCCGTCCCTCGCTGCGCGCAGTCGAGGACGCTCCCGCGCTCGTCGAGCTCGACCTCGTGCTGGGAGAAGTACGCCAGCTCGACCCCGTAGCCGGTCCTCACCGACCCGGCGTCGGGCTCACGGCGTCCGAGGATCGTCTCGAGGAGCGTCGTCTTCCCCGAGCCGTTCGGCCCCACGAGGCCGACGTGCTCACCCCGCTCGAGCGCGAACGAAGCGCCGCCGAGCAGCTCCTTCTCCCCCGCCGAGATCGCCAGGCCCTTCGCCTCGACCACCGTGCGGCCGCTGCGGCTGGGGTTGAGGAAGTCGAACCCGAGTGAGCGGCTCCGCCGGGTGAGCAGCTCGAGCTCGCCGGCTGCGCTCGCGCGCTCCTCCTCCAGCCGCCCGATCTGAGTCAGCTTCGCCTGCGCCTGCTTCGCCTTGCTCTTCTTGTAACGGAACCGCTCGACGAAGCGCTCGAGCCTCGCGATGTCCTCGCCCACGCGCTCGGCCGTCTTCGCCGCGGCGACCGCTCGCGCGGCCTTCTCCCGGCGCCAGACGTGCCATGGCCCGGGGAAGAACAGTGAGCGGCCGGCCTCGAGCTCGAGCACGCCCGTCGTCACCGCCTCCAGGAACCAGCGGTCGTGGGCGACCAGGATGACGGCGGCGTCCAGCGACTGCAGCTCCTGCTCCAGCCACTCGAGGTTCGCAACGTCGAGGTGGTTCGTCGGCTCGTCGAGCAGCAGCAGGTCGGGGTCGCCGGCGAGCGCGCGGGCCAGCGAGGCGCGCGTGAGCTCTCCGCCGGAGAACGTGTCGAGCGGCCGGTCGAGCTCGCGGTCGGCGAAGCCGAGCCCGCGCAACGTCCTCACCGCACGGTCACGCCAGTCGTAGCCGCCCGCGTGCTCGAGCCGCGCCTGCGCCTCGGCGTAACGTCCGAGCGTCGCCGGACCGTGGTCGCCGGAGGCCATCGCCTGCTCGAGCGTGCGGAGCTCCTCCTCGGTCGCGGCTAGATCGGCGGCGCCCTCGAGGGCGTAGTCGCGCAGGCTCAGGCCGCTCTGGACCGGTGGGCGCTGGTCGTGGAGCGCGGTGCGCGTGCCTTTCGAGAACACGAGCTCGCCACCGTGCAGCTCGGTCTCGCCCGCGAGGATCCGGAGCAGCGTCGTCTTGCCCGCCCCGTTCGGGCCGGAGAGCGAGAGCCGGTCGCGCCGCTCGACCGAGAACGAGACGCCCTCGAAGAGCAGCGAGCCCGCGATCTCCTTGCGGAGGTTCGACGCGATGACGACTGCCATGCCGAGAAGGGTAGGAGGTTGCCTGGGTGGGGCGCTAGCGCGCGCCCACGGCTGCGCTGACCAGCGAGCGCGCGGCCTCGGCGATGTGCTCGGCGTCGATTCCGGCGGCGGCCAGCAGCTCGGCGGGCTTCCCCGAGCCGGGCAGGTCGCGCACGGCGAGCCGAACGAGCCGCAGAGGCCCTTCGCCTTCCGAGAGCGCCTCGAGCACCGCGTCGCCGATCCCGCCTTCCGCCCAGTGGTCCTCGACCGTGAGCATCCGCCCACCGGTCGCCTCCGCGGCCGCGCGCAGCGTCTCTGCGTCGACGGGCTTGACCGAGTAGAGGTCGATCACACGCGCGGAGATCCCTTCGCCGGCGAGCTGCTCGGCCGCCTTCAGCGACTCGTGCAGCGTGATCCCCGCGGCGACGATCGCCACGTCGTCCCCGTCGCGCAGCACGCGCGAGCCGCCGATCGGGAAGTTCTCGTCCGCGCCGTAGAGGACAGGCGCCGCGGCCCGCGTCGTCCGCAGGAAGACGATCCCCTTGCGGTCGGCCATCTCGACGACGAGCTTCGCCGTCTGGTTCCCGTCGGACGGGTAGAGGACTGTCGAGCCGTGGACGGCTCGCATCATCGCCAGGTCCTCGAGCGCCATCTGCGAGGGCCCGTCCTCGCCGATCGAGACCCCGGCGTGCGAGCCGCACAGCCGGATATCGGCCTGGCTGATCGCGGCCATGCGGATGAAGTCGTACGCGCGCGAGAAGAACGCCGCGAACGAGGAGGCGAACGGCACCCACTTGCGCACCTGCAGGCCGACGGCAGTGGCGACCATCTGCTGCTCGGCGATGTACATCTCGAAGTAGCGGTCCGGGTGGGCCTCGGCGAAGATCTCCGCGAACGTGGAGTTGTTCACCTCGCCGTCGAGCGCGACGATGTCTCCGCGCGCCGAGCCGAGCGCGGCGAGCGTGTCTCCGTAGACGCGTCGCGTCGCGACCTCCTCGCCCACCGCCCAGCTCGGCAGCTGCAGCTCGCCCGTCGTCTCGAAGCGGTGCGGCTCCGCGCTGCGGTCGGGCTTCGCCACGTCGACCACGATGTTCCTCACTCCCCCGAGCTCCTCGATCGCGCCCTCGGGGTCGTCGAGCGCCTTGCCGTGCCACCCGAGCTTGTCCTCGACCGCCTTCACGCCCTTGCCCTTGATCGTCTTCGCGATCAGCACCGTCGGCTGGCCCTCGGTCGAGACCGCCTCCGTGTAGGCCCGGTCGATCGCCTCGACGTCGTGGCCGTCCACCTCGATCGCGTGCCAGCCGAAGGCACGCACCCTGTCAGCGTAGGAGGCGAGATCCCAGCCGTGCATTGTCTGGCCGCGCTGACCCAGCCGGTTGACGTCGATGATCGCGATCAGGTTGTCTAGCTCGTAGAACGCGGCGTGCTCGAACGCCTCCCACATCGAGCCCTCGGCGATCTCGCTGTCGCCGCAGAGGACCCAGACCGTGTACGGCAGCCGGTCGAGCTTCTTGCCGGCGAGCGCGATGCCGACGCCGTAAGGCAGTCCCTGCCCGAGCGAGCCGGTCGCGACGTCGACCCACGGGATCGCGGGTGTCGGATGGCCCTGCAGGCGGCTCCCGAAGACGCGGAAGGTGAGCAACTCCTCGACGGTGATCGCTCCGGCTGCGCGGAACATCGAGTACAGCAGCGGCGAGGCGTGGCCCTTCGAGAAGACGAGGTGGTCGTTGTGCGGATCGTCCGGCGCGTCGAAGTCGTAGTGGAGGTGCTTCGCGAGCAGCACTGCCATCAGGTCGGCGGCGGACATCGACGAGGTCGGGTGCCCCGAGTTCGTCACCGCGCTGCTGCGGACGGAGTCGACGCGGAGCTGTTGACCTAGCTCGCGCCAGCGCTCGGCGTCGGTCATGCGGGTAACGTAACGGTCCTGATGAAGGTCGCGGTTGCCTTCGACCACCGCGGCGTCAAGCTACGCGAGCGAATTTTCGCCGAGCTGGCGGCGTCGGGTCATGAGCCGATCGATCTCGGCACGGACGTTCCCGAGCCCCGGATCGACTATCCGGACAAGGCGCGGGAGGTCGGTGACGCGGTGCGGAGCGGTGACGCCGAGCGCGCGGTGCTCGTCTGCGGCTCGGGCGTCGGCGCCTCGGTTGCGGCGAACAAGATCGCGGGGATACGAGCGGCCGTCTGCCACGACACGTACTCCGCGCACCAGGGCGTCGAGCACGACGACATGAACGTGCTCTGCCTCGGCTCCGAGGTCATCGGCGCCGAGCTTGCGGCCGAGCTCGTGCGGGCATTCCTGGCCGCGCGTTTCGACGGCGCCGAGCGCTACGTGCGGAGGCTCGAGAAGATCGAGGAGATGGAAGGAGAGAAGACGTATGGCTGAATCGCGTCTGCAGCAGCTCTCGAAGCTCGGGCAGAGCGTCTGGATCGACTACCTCTCGCGCCGGCTCGTCCACGGCGGCGAGCTCGCCCGGCTGATCGCCGAGGATGCGGTCGTCGGCATGACCTCGAACCCGACGATCTTCCAGAAGGCAATCTCGGAAGGCGACGCCTACGACGACCAGCTCCGCGAGGTACTGGCCGAGGAGGACGATCCGAAGGAGGTCTTCCTCCGTCTCGCCGTGGAGGACGTCCAGGACGCGTGCGACATGCTGCGCCCGATCTGGGAAGACGACGGGAGCCGGGACGGCTACGTCTCGATCGAGGTCGACCCGAACTTCGCGTACGAGACGGAGGCGACGATTGCCGAGGCGCAGCGGCTGCACGAGTTGGTGGACCGGCCGAACTGCTTCGTCAAGATCCCGGCGACCGAGCCCGGCCTGGCCGCGATCGAGGAGATGATCGCCCGCGGGCGCAACATCAACGTGACGTTGATCTTCTCGCTCGCACGCTACGCGGAGGTCGTCGAGGCCTACCTGCGCGGGCTCGAGCGCCTCGTGGAGAGCGGCGGCGACCCCTCGCGCGTCGCATCGGTCGCGAGCTTCTTCGTCTCGCGTGTGGACACCGAAGCCGACCGCCGGCTCGAGGAGGCGGGCGCTCCCGCCGAGCTCCAGGGAGAGCTTGCGGTTGCGAACGCGAAGCTCGCCTACGAGCGCTACCAGGAGCTCTTCTCCGGCAACCGCTGGGAACCGCTCCGAGCCAATGGTGCGGGCACGCAACGGTGCCTCTGGGCCTCGACCTCGACGAAGAACCCGGCTTACCGGGACGTTCTGTACGTCGAGGAGCTGATCGGTCCGGAGACCGTGAACACGATGCCGGAGGAGACGATTCGCGCATTCCAGGACCACGGCGAGGTGGCGCTCACCCTCGATCGCGACCTGGACGAGGCGCGGCGGGTCTTCGAGCGGCTTGCCGAGGCGGGGGTCGACTACGACGACGTGGTCGCGGTGCTCGAGCGCGAGGGCGTGCAGAAGTTCGCCGACTCGTTCGCCGAGCTGCTCGAGGGCGTCCGCGCCAAGCGCGGCGAGCTCGTCTCGGCCTGATCTCGGGCGTGGAGCTCTACACAGAGGTCGCCGGCGAGGGGCCGGCTATCGCCCTCGTGCACGAGGGCATCTGCGACAGCCGCATGTGGGACCCGCAGTGGGAGACGTTCACGCGCGGCCACCGCGTCCTGCGCTACGACCTGCGGGGGTTCGGCCGCTCGCCGCTCGAGGCCGGCCGCTACTCGCACGCGCAGGACCTCCTCGGCGTCCTCGACGACCACGACTTCGAGCGCGCCGCCCTCGTTGGCGGTTCGCTCGGAGGTCGCGTCGTGCTGGAGGCGGCTCTCGCGCGCCCGGAGCTCGTTACGGCGCTCGTCCTCATCGCGCCGGGCCTGCCCGGGCACGACTGGGCGGACGAGATGGGGAAGGCCTGGGACGAGGAGGCCGAGGCCCTGGAGGCGGGCGATCTCGACAGGGCGGTCGAGGTCAACCTCCGCACCTGGGTGGACGGGCCGCACCGGCGGCCGGAGGACGTCGACCCTGGCGTTCGCGAGCGGGTCGCGGAGATGCAGCGCCGCGCGCTCGAGCTTCAGCTCCCGTTCGAGGAGACCGCCGAGGAGCAGCTCCTGGTCCCGGATGTGGGCGAGCGGCTCGGCGAGATCGCCGCGCCGACGCTCGTAGTCGTGGGGGAGCAGGATGTCCCGGACATGCACGCGATCGCCGACCGCCTGATTGCCGAGATTCCCGGCTCGCGCCGCGCGACGATCCGAGCTGCCGCCCACGTTCCGAGCTTGGAGCACCCGGCCGAGTTCGATCGGCTCGTGCTCGACTGGATCGGGGCGGTGCCTTGACGGCTGTCGCTCCCGCCGAGATGGTCGAGCGGATCTGGGCCCGCGA
The DNA here is from genome assembly GCA_963716865.1 of uncultured Actinomycetes bacterium. Lineage (GTDB taxonomy): Bacteria > Actinomycetota > Thermoleophilia > Gaiellales > Gaiellaceae > AC-32. The sequence continues at coordinate 470,343 of CAVQUF010000003.1, read as the reverse complement.
CGCGACGCTCTGGACCGGCGCCCACGAGGCGAAGTGGCTCGGCTGGCTCGACGAGCCGATGCGGATGCGGAGTCGAATAGGGGAGCTGCAGCGATTTGCCGAGGACGTCGCCGCTCCCGGAGTGATCGACACGTTCGTCCTGCTCGGGATGGGCGGCTCCAGCCTCGCGCCGCACGTTCTGAAGAAGACGTTCGAGGCGGGCGGTTTCCACGTGCTCGACACCACCCACCCGGCGATGATCCGTCACGCGACGGAGACGCTCGACCTTGACGCCACGCTGTTCGTCGTTTCCTCGAAGTCGGGCACGACGCTCGAGACCCGCTCCCACCTCGACTACTTCTGGAAGAAGGCCGGAAAGCGCGGCGAGTTCTTCGCCGCGATCACCGACCCCGGGTCCGAGCTCTCGGCGCTGGCGAAGGAGCGCGGGTTCCTCCGCGTGTTCGACGGCGAGCCGACGATCGGCGGGCGCTACTCGGCGCTCTCGGTGTTCGGCGTCGTGCCCGCCGCGCTGATGGGGATCGACCTGGTGCGCCTGCTCGAGAGGGTGGAGGAGATGGCAGAGGCCTGCCGCGTCGCCGAGGGCAACCCGGGCCTCGAGCTCGGGCTCGACCTCGGTGCCGGCTGGCAGGAGGGGCGCGACAAGGTCACGATCAACCCGAACGCCGGCGACTTCGGCCTCTGGGCCGAGCAGCTGCTCGCCGAGTCGACCGGGAAGGAGGGCAAGGGCCTCGTTCCCGCCCCGGGGGAGTCGCGGGACGGCGCCGACCGGCAGGCGCCCGAGGTCAGGCTTCCGGCCCCGTACGAGCTCGGCCAGGAGTTCTTCCGCTGGGAGTTCGCGACCGCGGTCGTCGGCTCGATCCTGGGGATCAACCCGTTCGACCAGCCGAACGTGCAGGCCGCGAAGGACAAGACCAACGAGGTGCTGGCGGCCGGAGGCGATCCGGACGTCGAGCCGAGCGGCGACCTGGACGAGCTGTTCGCCGAGGCGTGCCCGGGCGACTACGTCGCGATCCAGGCGTTTGTCGACCCGACGCGGGAGGCGGAGCTGCAGCCGTTGATCGAGCGCGCCCGCCGCGAGACCGGCTGCGTGGTCACGCACGGCCTCGGCCCGCGGTACCTGCACTCGACCGGACAGCTCCACAAGGGAGGCCCGAACACCGGCCTGTTCGTCCAGGTCGTGGACGACCCCGGCGACGAGATCGCGATCCCGGGGAGAAAATTCGGCTTCCGGCGGCTGATCCGTGCGCAGGCCGCCGGCGACTTCGCCTCGCTCGAGGAGCGGGGACGCAGAATCGTGCGAGTCAGATTGGAGGATCTTTAGTGTCCCTCTCGCCGGCTGCGGCGCGCTCTGGCGGCTGCAAACCGGCGCCGTGCGGCGTCCTCGGTCGCGCCCGTACCTCAACAGGTACGAGCGCTCCCTGCGTCCTTGCCCGGCTTGGTTTTCGCTCGCCAGAGCATCACCGCAACCAACGAAAGGAACACTGATGCAACTGGGAATGGTCGGACTGGGACGGATGGGCGCAGGAATGACGGAGCGGCTGGGACGGGACGGGCACGAGGTGAAGACGTTCGACCCGAACGTCGAGTCGACCGCGGGCTCCCTGAAGGAGCTCGCCTCGCAGCTCGACGCGCCCCGCGCGGTCTGGCTGATGATTCCCGCGGGCAAGATCACCGAGGACGCGTTCCAGGAGCTGCTCGGGATCCTCGAGGCGGGCGACGCGATCGTCGACGGCGGCAACTCGAACTTCCGCGACTCGCAACGCCGTTACGCCGACGCCGCAAAGCACGACCTCCACTTCGTCGACGCCGGCGTCTCGGGTGGGATCTGGGGGCTGCGCGTGGGGTTCTGCCTGATGGTCGGCGGCGAGGACGAGCCGGTGAGCCGGCTGGAGCCGGTGTTCCGCTCGCTGGCTCCCGAGGACGGCTACGCGCACGTTGGCCCGTCCGGAGCGGGCCACTTCGTGAAGATGGTGCACAACGGGATCGAGTACGGACTCATGCAGGCGTACGGCGAGGGCTTCGAGGTCATGCACGCGTCCGAGTTCGACCTCGACCTGCACGAGATCGCAGGGATCTGGCGCTACGGCTCAGTCGTTCGCAGCTGGCTGCTCGAGCTTCTCTACTCCGCGTTCGAGGAGGAAGGGCGCGACCTCGAGAAGATCGAGGGCTACGTGGACGACTCGGGCGAAGGCCGCTGGACCGTCTTCGAGGCGATCAACGAGAGCGTCCCGGCTCCGGCGATCAGTGCGGCCCTCTATGCCCGCTTCGCCTCGCGGCAGGACGAGTCGTTCTCGGCGAAGGTCGCCGCTGCGCTCCGGAACCAGTTCGGCGGCCACGCCGTCAAGCCGGCCGGAAGCTGATGGCCCTCGCCGAGCAGGAGAACCCGCTGCTCGAAGGGCTCCAGCTGCGGCGAACGCCTGACCCGTGCGCGCTCGTGATCTTCGGGGCCTCGGGCGACCTCACACGCCGCAAGCTCTTCCCCGCGCTCTACTCGCTCGCGTTCCGGGGCCTGTTGCCCGAGCAGTTCGGGATCGTCGGGGTCGCGCGGAGCGAGCTGAGCGACGACGAGTTCCGCGCGCGGATGAAAGCGGCAGTCCAGGAGTTCGGCCGCGACAAGCTACGGGACGACATCTGGGACGCGCTCGCGCAGGGGATGCGCTACCTCGCGACCGACTTCGAGGACGAGGACGAGGACGAGCGAGTCACCGCGGTGCTGGGCGAACTCGACGAGCAGCGCGGAACGGCAGGAAACCGCGTCTACTACCTCGCGGTCCCACCCGACGTCGTCCTGACTCTCGCGCGCCGGATCGGCACGCACCGATCGAGGAAGGGCTGGGTCCGGCTGATCGCGGAGAAGCCGTTCGGCCGTGATCTGGCGTCCGCGTGCGAGCTGAACTCGGAGCTGCAGAAGTACTTCGAGGAAGACGAGGTCTTCCGGATCGACCACTATCTCGGCAAGGAGACGGTCCAGAACCTGCTCGCGCTGCGGTTCGCGAACGGCATCTTCGAGCCGATCTGGAACCGCCAGTTCGTCGACCACGTCCAGATCACGGTTGCGGAGTCGTTGGGGATCGAGAGCCGCGCCGAGTTCTACGAGCGGGCGGGTGCGATCCGCGACGTCTTCCAGAACCACCTGCTGCAGCTCGTCGCGCTGACCGCGATGGAGCCGCCGATCGACTTCGGCGCCGAGTCGGTCCGGAACGAGAAGGTGAAGGTGCTGAAGGCGATGCACGCGCCAGGGCCCGAGCACGTCGTCCGCGGCCAGTACGGCGCCGGGTTCATCGAAGGAGACGAGGTGCCCGCATACCGCGAAGAGCCGGGCGTGGCGGGTGACTCCATGACGGAGACGTTTGTCGCGGCCAGGCTCCGGGTCGACAACTGGCGCTGGGCCGGCACGCCGTTCTACGTCCGGGCGGGCAAGCGGCTCGCGCGGCAGGAGACGACCATCGCGATCGAGTTCAAGCGCGCGCCCCACCCGCCGTTCGAGGACGACGCCGACGAGGAGCTGCGCCCCAACGTCCTCGTGATCCACATCCAGCCGGACGAGGGCGTCTCGCTCGAGTTCGCGGCCAAGGTGCCCGGGCAGGGTCTGAAGCTCCGCACCGTGCACATGGACTTCCTCTACGGCGGCGCGTTCCGGACCGGCATCCCGGAAGCCTATGAGCGGCTGATCCTCGACTGCCTGCTGGGAGACGCGACGCTCTTCACACGGGCCGACGAGGTCGAGGAGCAGTGGTCGTTGGTGGACGCGATCGTCGAGGCGTGGCATCGCGACCGGCCGATGTTCCCGAACTACGAGGCGGGAGCGTGGGGGCCGGAAGCCGCCGAGGAGCTCATGAGCCGGGACGGACGCTCGTGGCGACGGCACTAGCGTCGATCGCCGAGATCGAGCGCGAGCTCGGCTCGCTTCGCGTCGACCCCGAGACCGGCGAGCCGTTCCAGCGCACGAGCGTGATGACGCACATCGCGTGGGTGCCCGAGGCCTGGGTCGAGATGGCCGAGGACGTGCTCGCAGGGCTTGCCGAACGCCACCCCTCGCGGACGATCGTGCTCTTGCCGAGGCCGGAGGTCGCGGAAGGGCTCGAGGCGAGCGTGGAGGTCTACGGTTTTCCCGCGGGCGGCGGCCGGGAGGTCTGCACCGAGACGATCCGCCTGCGCCTCTGCGGAAAGCGGTCCCAGGCGCCTGCGAGCGTGGTCGCGCCGCTGCTGCTCCCCGACCTGCCTGTCTTCCTGCGCTGGCGCGGCCTGCCCCCGTTCGGCGAGCGGCCGTTCGAGCAGCTCGTCGAGACCGTGGACCGCGTGATCGTCGACAGCACCGAGTGGCCGGAGCTGCCGGCGCCGTACGCCCGCCTTGCGGAGGTCTTCGACCGCGCCACGGTCTCCGACATCGCCTGGGCGCGGACGAGCCGCTGGCGGGGGCAGCTGGCCTCGCTCTGGCCCGGAATCGCGGACGTGGGCCGGATCAAGGTGACCGGGACCGAGGCGCAGGCGCACCTCCTCGCGGGCTGGCTGCGCTCGCGGCTCGGGCGGGCGGTCGAGCTCGAGCACGAGGCCTCCGACCGGCTCGTCGGCGTCGACGTGGACGGCAAGCCGACGCCGTTTCCCCCTGGAGATCCGCCCGATCCGGCCGATCTTCTGAGCGATGAGCTCGAGCGCTTCACCCGCGACCACGTCTACGAAGACGCCGTCCGCGCGACGAACTGATGTGACGCGATGAGGCGGCGGCGCCGTATAGATGCCGTGAAGCCGAGCACGCAGGACTTCGCGGAGGCGGCGGAGCGCCACCTCGACGACGTGCACGCATTCCTCGTGTACCTGACGGGAGACCGAAACGTGGCCGAAGACCTCACAGCCGAGACGTTCGCCCGGGCGCTGGAGCGCTGGCGGCGCTACGACCCGCGCCGTGGCAGCGCGCGCACCTGGCTCTGCCAGCTCGCGCGCTCGACCGCGATCGACCACTTCCGCGCCGAGGAGCGCCGTCGCCGGCGGGAGGGGCGGTGGGCGCTCGACGTGCCCGTGTCCGAGGACGCGGTCTTCGGGGAGGGTCTCTCGCCGGCGCTCGAGCGCGCGCTCTCGCGGCTGTCCGCATCCGAGCGCGAGGTCGTCGCGCTGCGGATCGTGCTCGAGCTGGATGGCGAGAGCGCTGGCCGCGTGCTCGGGATCAGCGCGACCGCGTGCTCGACGCGGCTGAGCCGTGCCTTGCAGAAACTCGAACAGGAGGTGAGCGCCGATGTCGCCGCTTGAGCTCGTGGACGACCGCTTCGGAGAGCTCGCGCGCAAGCTGCGCGCCGGACGGCCCGTCGCGTCGGAGGGGCTGCGCGAGCGCGTTCGCGCGCTGGCCCCCTCGCCGACCAGGCGCTTCGAGCTCAACTTCCGGATGCTTGTGCCCGCGGGGGGGCTTGCCGCGCTTGCCGTGATCCTCGGAGTTGCCGGGGCGCTGGGTGTGCTCCACGGCTCGACCTCACCACGGCAGGTTGAGAGAGCCGCGCCGGCGACCGCGCAGTCTCGCATCCCGCCGCTCCCGGCTCCTGCCCACTCCGATGCACTCAGGGCAGCGACCTCGAGAGCACTCGGGTTCCCGCCCGTCGCCGGCCGGCTCCAGCAGTACGACGCAGATCTCACCGTGCGCGTCGACAATCGGGACGACCTCTCGAAGAGGACGCAGGATGCGCTCCGGTTCACCCGCCGTCTCGGCGGATACGTTGTCTGGGCCAGGTACGCGGCCCCGGGCGACCGCGGCGACTCGGAGCTCGCGCTCCGGGTCCCGGTCGAGCACGTCCAGGCCGCGATCGCTCACTTCTCGGGCTACGGCTCGCTCGTCCGCCAGCGGATCGTGCTGAAGGATCTCCAGCAGCGGGTCGACGACCTGACCGCGCGGATCGGTCGTCTCCGGGCCGAGATCGCGGCGATCAAGCAGCAGCTTGCCGGCGTCCTCACGCCGGAGCGCCGTGCCGCGCTCGAGCAGCGGCTTCGACGTGACCAGGCGCGGGTCGCGCTCCTCACTCGATCGAAGGCTTCAAGCGTCCGTCGAGCAGGGCTCGCCCGCATCGCCCTGACGATCGACGCCCGCCCGAAGGCCGCCGTAGCCCACGGCCGCCTCCAGCGGACGGTCGACGAGGCAGGCTCGGTGCTGGTCCGGGAGCTCGAGGTGCTGCTCTACGCGCTCGTCGTCGCCGGGCCGCTGCTCGTGCTCGGCATCGCCGGCATCGTCGCGGGAAGGATGGTCCGCCGCCGATCCGACCGCCGGTTGCTGAAACGGAGTTAGTGGATGATGCGGAAGCGCGGCTTCGTGACGACGAGCCGCACCGGCTTCGACCACGAGAGCTGCGGCTTCGGCCCGATCATCAGGTTGTCGATGCCGCGGACGCGGTAGTACCAGGTGCCGGGGGTGAGCGGGAGGGTGGTCGAGGTCGAGAAGGTCTGCATGCTGCCGGCCTTGCTCCACGGGTACTGCTTGTGGCTCCACTGCACCTCGTACTTGTCCGTCGCGAGCGTCGGCTGCCAGGCGACGAGCGGCTGGCCGTAGAACCTGGGCCGCAGGCCTGAGGCGCTGACGAGCTTGCCGCTCGGGGAGAGACCCGAGGCGAACGCGGCGGCCTGCCCCGTGACCGCCGGCAGGCTCGACTTCCCGAACGTAAGCTTGCGGCCGGCCGCGCAGGCGTCCTGGGTCAGCTCGGCGTCGCGGTACTTGACGCCTCCGCTCGGCCGGATGACGGTCTCGCCGGCCGCGTGGAAGTTGCTGACCGGGGCCGTGAGCGTGATGTCGTTCCCGACGACGGACTGGACGACGGCGTTCTCGGCGAACGGCGATCCGATGTTCAAGGGGTCGCCCGCGAGGATGCCGGTCGCGTTGGCGACGGTGATCGTGGTGGCGCCCGCGAGGACCGGAACGGACAGCACGGTCGACAGCTGCTGGTCGGGGACGATGTCGACCGGCATCACGGTCCAGTAGTAGCGGCCGCTCGGCCAGTCGCTGTCCCAGAGGTCGACCTTGGCTCCCTGGGAGTTGGAGGAGGCGTCCATCTCATTGGTCTTGACGGTGGCGTCGTCCGCGCTCTTGGAGTCCGGCTCCACGCCCTCGGGCAGGAAGGACGTCCGCGCCTGGGAGACGCCGTTGACGTCGGTGGGCAGGGAGAGCGGCCCGCTCTCGCGCGGGACGTAGGCGGGGCTCCCGACGATCGCTCCGCGGAAGACGGGGTTGAGGCAGTCCTCGTCGCTGAACACCTCGACCCGGTAGAGCTCCTCGCTCGTGCCCCAGATCGACGTGTCTCCGCTGTAGACGAAGGCCGGCATCACCTCGTGCGCCCGGACGTGCGTGGCGTCCGAGACGACCTTCGAGACGGTCGACGACAGGGTCAACGGGCCGGTCGTGAACGGTGGGTTCGTGCTCGTGTAGATCGGGCTCCAGGGCCCGTACGAGACGGACGGGATTCCGTTCTCGGCGTTGCCGTAGAGCAGGCGCATTGCGCGGACGCGCCAGTTCACGGTGCCGGTCCAGGCCGGGTCCTGGTGGAAGCTGTAGTACTCGCGCTCGTCCGCCATGTTCGTGCGCGTCGTGAATTGCTTGTCGGCGTCCACGAGCCAGACCGTGTAGGCACTCGCGCCGGGGACCGCACTCCAGCGGAGCAGGCCGGGGTAGCTCGGCGCGACCGGCGCGGGAACCGTCGTCCAGCGCATGTTGAAGCCGAACGGCGTGCTCCACTTTCCGGCGCCTCTCGACGTCACCGCGCGCACGTGCGCGTAGAGCGAATAGGGCTGCCCTGTCATCCACGGAAGCGAGATCGGAACCGAGACGGCGGGTATCTTCAGGCCGTTCGCCGACCAGACGATCGCGTTGTCGTTGAAGCTCCGGCTGGTCGCGAGCTCGAACTGGTACCTGCGCGCGCCCTTGACCGGGCTCCAGCCGAACGAGGGAGTGCGGGCGAAGGTGTGCACGACCGGCTCGTCGGCCCGCAGCATGAACCCGTGCAGCCCTTTCGGGGCCGCGGAGATGCGCGCCTGCGCGGAACTGCAGACGACAAGCGCAGCAAGCAGCACGACACCACAACGGACGCAGGCCATCGTCCAAAGGTTTCGGCACTCTCGACCCGTGCGGACTCACTCGAACGAGTGACTCAGTCGAGGGACAGAGCGTGTTCGAGCGCCGCGCCGGCGGCCAGAACCGTTGCATCGGCGCCGGGAGGGGCGGCCAGCTGCACCGAGGCGGGCAGGCCGTCCTCGGCGAGGCCGCACGGGAGTGCGAGCGCCGGCCAGCCGGCGGCGTTGAACGGAAACGTGAGCTTCGTGAGCGTGTCGCGCAGCGCGAGCTCGTCCTGGCCGGCGCGGGGCGCCACGCACGCGAGGGTGGGGCTCAGGAGGAGGTCGACCTCCGCCGCGGCGTCGGCGACGCGCTCCCGGTATTGCTCGCGGGCGGCCGCGGCGCGGGTGTAGTCGGCGTCCGTCACGGCCAGGCAGCGCACGAGCTTCGCGCTGACGTTCTCCCCGTACGAGTCGCAGTGCTCCTCGAAGAGCTCCCGGTGAACGTCGGCCACCTCGCGCATGAACGCCGGCCAGAGGCCTTGCGGGAGCGGCACGTCGAGCAGTCGCCGGCGCGGGAAGCGCTCTGCGGCGCTCTCCACCCTGGCCCGGACAAGCGGATCGGCGTGCTCGAGCCAGACGACGCCGACCTCCAGGTCGTCGAGCCCGAGCTCCGCCGGTGTGAAATCGGGCACGAGGGCCTCGAGCATGCGCGAGCAACCCGCGACGTCGCCGGCCATTGGGCCCGCATGGTCGAACGTCGGTGCGAGCGGGAAGCAGCCGTCGAGCGGGACGAGCCCGTAGGTGGGCTTGAAGCCGGTGACGCCGCAGCAGGCGGCCGGAATCCGGATCGAGCCGCCGGTGTCGCTGCCGAGAGCGGCGTCGGCGAGCGCCGCGGCGAGCGCAGCCGCGGAGCCGCCGCTCGAGCCGCCCGCGAGCCTGCCCTCGGCGAGCGGGTTCGGGACGGTCCCGAAGTGTGGGTTCTCGGAGCTCGTCCCGTACGCGAACTCGTGCAGGTTCGTCTTCCCGACGTCGACGTAGCCGGCCGACTCGAGGCGGCGCACGGCCTCCGCGCTCTCGGCCGGGACGTGCTCGGCGAAGAGGATCGAGCCGTAGGTCGTGATGAGCGCCGCGGTGTCGAACAGGTCCTTGACGGCCAGCCGCATTCCCGACGGGACGGCCTCGGCTCCCTCGGGTCGCGCGAGGAAGATCCCCTCGGCGATCGAGTCTCCCGAAGTCACGATCTCGTCACGATCGCGTCACCCACACGTGCGGATTCCGCCGATACGCTCGCCTCGGGGAGGAGGCCGGGCGAACCGTACTAAGGGGCGGCCGGGTCTCTCGCAGGGCGCGGGCGGTACTGCTCAGTCCAGAGCGAGGTAGATGAACGCCACCACGACGGTGGCGCCCAGCAGGAACAGGAACACTGCGAACAGCGCGAGGCCGAAGACCAGGTTCTTCCGCTCCAGCTCGCGCTCGGCCGACGTGCCCGCATGCGAGCCGGCCTCGACGGCCGGCGTGCTCTCCTGCACGTCGGTCATCAGATCAGCGGGTCGATAGCCATCGCCACGAACAGGATCGCCAGGTAGAGGAGCGAGAAGTGGAAGAGCGCCCGCGCCCGCGCTGGGGTCGTCTCCTGCCGCAACCGCCACGCGAGCCGCAGGAACACCGCGCCGAGCAGCAACGCCGCCGCCAGGTAGAGGACGCCTGCCGTCCGCCATGCGAACGGCAAGAGCGTGACGGCGAAGAGAACGAGCGAGTACAGGAGGATCTGGCGCGTCGTTTCGCGGTCTCCCCGTACGACCGGGAGCATCGGGATCCGCGCCGCCTCGTAGTCGCGCTTGATCAGGAGCGCGAGCGCCCAGAAGTGCGGCGGCGTCCAGAAGAAGACGATCAGGAACAGGAAGAGGGCCGGCAGCGCGAGCTGTCCCGTCACGGCCGCCCAGCCGACGACCGGCGGGACCGCCCCTGCAGCGCCGCCGATGACGATGTTCTGGGGCGTCGACCGCTTCAGCCAGCCCGTGTACACGAGCACGTAGAACAGATTCCCGACCAGCGCGAGCACCGCCGTCAGCACGTTCACATACGACGCCAGGAGCACGAACGAGAACGCCGAGAGCGCGAGCCCGAACTCGAGCGCACGGGATGGAGCGATCCGCTCTCCGGCAACCGGCCGCTCTCCGGTCCTCGGCATGAGGCGGTCGATGTCGCGGTCGAGCACGTGATTGAGCGCGCTGGCGCCCCCGCACGCGAGTGCGAGGCCGGCCATCGTCACGGCCAGGGTCGTGAGCGGCGGGACCCCCTGTGCGGCGACGAACATCCCGGCCGCGCCGGTCAGCAGCAGCAGGGTCATGATCCGCGGCTTCGTCAGCGTCACGTAGTCGCGCAGCGCCGCTCTCGGGACGGCATCGCCCCGGAAGCAGCCGGCGACCGCCACTAGCGCGGCGGCGAGCGCGACCCCGGCGAGCACGAGGTGGACCGGGCGAGGCGTCACGAGCGCCGCGGCGAGGAACCCGACCAGCGCCGCGGCGGCCGGCGCGAGCAGCCGGCGGTGCGCGATCCACGCCGCCGCGACGAGCGCGCAGAGCGGCGGGAGGGCCAGCCCCGCCAGCGCCCGGTGCGCAGAGCCGAGGCCGAGCGCGCCGCTCACGACCGCCGCGGCGCAGGCCGCCGCCGCCGCGAGCGCGATCAGCCGCAGCCAGGGCCCCGGCGCCGGGCTACCCACGGGACTCCGCCAGTCGTCGCCTGAGGTCGCGCAGCGGCCGCGGGCTGGACACGTACGGGACGCTGTCGAAGTTGTGCGGCGGCGGAGGCGAGGTTGTGTACCACTCGAGCGTGTCGCCCAGCCACGGATCGTTCCCGGCCCGCACCCCGGAGCGCGCCGTCTTCACGACGTTCACGAAGAAGAACAGGATGCCGAGTGCCATCACTCCAGAGCCGATCGTCGAGATGAGGTTGTACCACTCCCAGACGCCCCCGTTGTAGTACGTGTAGACGCGCCGCGGCATCCCAAGCAGGCCGAGGAAGTGCATCGGCAGGAACGTGAGGTTCATGCCGACGAACATGAACCAGAAATTGAGCTTGCCGAGGCGCTCGTCGAGCACGCGGCCGAACATCTTCGGCCACCAGTAGTAGAGGCCCGCGAAGATCCCGAAGATCGAGCCGCCGAAGAGCACGTAGTGCAGGTGCGCGACGATGAAGTACGTGTCCGTCACCTGCCAGTCGAACGGGTACGCGGCGACGAAGATCCCGGAGAGCCCGCCGATCGTGAAGACGGCGATGAAGCCGAGCGCGAACAGCATCGGCGTGTCGAAGATCAGGTTCCCGCGCCAGGTGGTCGCGAGCCAGTTGAAGATCTTGATGCCGGTCGGGACGGCGACCAGCATCGACGTGATCATGAAGAAGCCCTGCACGTACCCGGGCAGCCCGACCGCGAACATGTGGTGCGCCCAGACGAGCATCGAGATGAACGCGATCGCTACCGTCGAGAGCGCGATCGCCTTGTAGCCGAAGATCGGCTTGCGGGCAAAGACCGGGATGATCTCGGAGATCATCCCCATCGCCGGCAGGATCATGATGTAGACCTCGGGGTGGCCGAAGAACCAGAAGGCGTGCTGCCAGAGGAGTGCGCTCCCTCCCTGACCGGGGATGAAGAAGTGCGTGCCCGCCTGTCGGTCGAGGAGCAGCAGCGTGAGGCCGCCCGAGAGCGTCGGCAGCACGAGCACCAGCAGCAGCGCGTAGACGTCCATCGCCCAGACGAACAGCGGCATGCGCATCCAGGTCATCCCGGGCGCGCGCATGTTCTGGATCGTGACCAGGAAGTTGATCGCCCCCGCGAGCGACGCGAGCGTGAGGATGTGGAGCGAGAGGATCCAGAGGTCGACCCCGTGCCCCGGCGTGTACTGGTCGGTCGAGAGCGGCGTGTAGCACGTCCAGCCGCACTTGGCCGCCCCGCCGGAGGCGAAGAAGCTCGAGTAGAGGACGAGCCCGCCGAGCAGGAAGAGCCAGTACGAGAGCGCGTTCAGCCGCGGGAAGGCCATGTCGTGCGCGCCGATCATCAGCGGGACGAGGTAGTTCCCGAAGCCGGCCAGGATCGGCACGACGACGAGGAAGATCATCGTCGTCCCGTGGATCGTGAACAGCGCGTCGTAGGAGTCGCGGCGGATGAAGTGCTCGTCAGGGGTCGCGAGCTGCGCGCGCATCAGTAGCGCGAGGATCCCGCCGGCCACGAAGAACGCCAGGCTGGTCCAGATGTAGAGGATCCCGATCCGCTTGTGGTCGGTCGTCGTCAGCCAGCTCGAGGCGCGGCCTCGCGAGACGACCACCGACGCCGAAATGGGCTCGGCCCTAGCCGCCACTGCCGCCTCCCGCGTGGAACCGCCTCTGGAGGTAGGCGATCGTCCCGCTCAGCTGCTGCTCGTCCCACGTCTTGCCCACGGCCGGCATCTTCGCGCGGCCTTGCCGCAGCAGCAGCGTGAGCGCGGCCGGGTCGGCGAGGAGCCCGCTCGTCGCGATCGGCGGGCCGATGTCGCCCTGGCCGGCGAGCCCGTGGCACTTGGCGCAGACGCCTACGAACGTCTCACGCGCGAGCGCCTGGGTCGCGCCGCGCCGCTGGTTCACCCACTCGTCGTAGCGGTCGGGCGGCAGCACCTGCACCTGCGCCAGCATCTGCGCGTGTTGGAGGCCGCAGAACTCCGCGCACCGGCCGGGGAACGTGCCGAGCTTGACGGCGCGGAACGACAGGCGGTTGACCCGACCCGGGATCGCGTCCATCTTGCCGGCGAGGTTCGGGACCCACCAGCTGTGCGCCACGTCCGCCGAGGTGATCACGAGCTTGATCTGGCGGCGGTACGGCACGCGCAGAATGTCGACGGAGTGCGCCCCGTTCGGGTACGTGAACTCCCAGTAGAACTGGTGCGCCTCGATCCCGATCGTGTCGCGCGGGGTCCCGGCGGGCGCGTTTCGGATCGCCGCGGCCTTGTAGAGGACGAACGCCGCGATCACGGCGAGGATCACGACCGGGCCCGCCGTCCAGGCGAGCTCGAGATTCGTGTGCCCGCGGATCTGGGGCCCCTCGACCTCGCGCGCGCGGCCTCGGCTGCGGTAGCGGACGATGAAGATCACGAGCGTCACCTCGACCAGCACGAAGATCGCGCCGGTGATGCCGAGGATCAGCCAGTAGATGTCGCGGATGTCCGACGCCTGCGGCGAAACGGGCGAGGGTGGCCCGAGCCCGCCGTTACCGGCGAGCGCCGCCCCCGCACAGGCGAGCGAGAGCAACGTGGCGCAGCTGAGCAGAAGCAGGCGGCGCACAGGCGGTGGCATTCTAAGAGCGATGCCCGAACGAGCGATGCCAGAGACGACGCGCGTGGTGTTGCCGGCCGGGGTGGGCGAGCAGTTCGAGGTGTTCCTCAACGGGGTGCCCCAGCAGGTCGGCCGCGACTTCCGCCGCGAGGGCGGAGACCTCGTCTTCGATCGGCCGCTGGCCAACGAGGGGAGGCTCGGCTTCTGGCGCTGGCTCTCGCTCTTCCTCGGCGTGGCCGGCACGTACCGCCAGAACGACAGCGTGGACGTCGTCTACGAGGTGAACGGTCGTCGCGTCGTCGCGACGGCGCTGCCCCTGCTGCCAGAGGACTAGGACACGTCCACCTGCTCGCCGTCCACGAGCACGTGCGCCTCCTCGAGCCGGCAGTCCACCGCCCAGCGCGCGACGGCGTGCAGGACGGCGTCGAGCTCTTCCTCGGAGCTCTCCTCGACGCGGACCTCCCACCGCTCTCCGCCGAGCGGGACGAGATCGGTCTGGGCGAACGGCACGAGGTCGCGGGCGAGCTGCGTGGCAGCGGATGACGACGGCGCCTCGATGCGTACGGTACGGATGAGCGGCTCCCTAGGGCGGCGGGAGCCTAAGGGTACCCCAGCGACTCTGCCCTAGTCGACGGTTCCGAGAACCTCGTCGAGGATGCCGAGGCCCTCGTCGAGCTCCTCGCGGGTGATCGTGAGCGGCGGCACGACCAGGATCACGTTCCAGTGGGTCATCAGGTAGAGCCCGCGCTCCATGGCCGCCTTCGCCAGAGCCGTGATCGGCGCGAGGGCCTCGCCGGACGCGTTGAACGGGACGAGCGGCTCGCGCGTCTCACGGTCGCGGACGAGCTCGATGCCCCAGAAGAGGCCCTTGCCGCGCACCTCGCCGATGGACGGATGCCGCTCGGCGAGCGCGGACAGCTCTTGCGCGACCACCTCGCCCATCGCGGCCGAGTTCTCGACCACGCCCTCCTCCTGGAAGGCCTCGATCGCCGCGACGCCCGCGGCGCAGGCGAGCACGTGACCCGAGTAGGTGAGGCCGCCGGCGAAGAATTTGTCCTGCGCCCACTTGGCGAGCGTCTCGCTGATCACCATCGCGCCGAGCGGCACGTAGCCGGAGTTGATCCCCTTGGCGACGGTGAGGATGTCCGGGACGACGTCCCAGTGCTCGCAGGCGAACCATTTCCCGGAGCGCCCGAAGCCGGCCATCACCTCGTCCAGGATCAGCAGGATCCCGTGCCGGTCGCAGACCTCGCGGATCGACTGCAGGTAGCCGTCGGGCGGGACGATGATGCCGTTCGTCCCGACGATCGTCTCCATGATCACCGCGGCGACGTTCTGCGGCCCCTCGTACTGGAGGATCTCCTCGAGGTGCGGCCCGCCCGTGCAGACGGGGCACGGGTCGGGATGGCCGGCCGGGCAGCGGTAGGTGTAGGGGTCGAGCATCCGCACGACGCCCGGGATGCCGGGCTCGGCGGGCCAGCGGCGCGGGTCGCCGGTGAGCGTGATCGCTCCGGCGGTCGCGCCGTGGTAGGAGCGGTACCGGGCGATGATCTTGTGGCGGCCCGTGTACCAGCGGGCGAGCTTGATCGCGTTCTCGTTTGCCTCGGCGCCGCCGTTCGTGAAGAACGACATCGTCAGGTCGCCGGGCGTCACCTCGGCGATCAGGCGCGCGAGCTCGGACCGCGTCTCGTGCGCCATCGGCGGGCCGATCGTGGTGAGCTTGTCCGCCTGCTCCTTGATCGCGGCGACCACCTTCGGGTGCTGGTGACCGATCGAGACGTTGACGAGCTGAGAGGCGAAGTCGAGGTAGCGGTTGCCGTCGTAGTCCCAGAAGTACCGGCCCTCGGCGCCCGCGACCGGCAGCGGCGAGATCTGGCTCTGAACCGACCAGGAGTGGAGAACGTGCTGCTTGTCGAGCTCCTGGATCCGCTTTGCGTCGAGCCCTGCTTCGACGGCCATGGCGCGATCGTACCCGTCTACCGCTCGGTAACAGTCTGTTAACAGTCGGTCGTTAAGTTGGCTGCTCCTTGCGCGCTGCGGACGCATTTGTCAGCGGACGGGATGTCGCAGAGCGGCGAAGCAGCAGGAAAGGGAGACTTCGATGAAACGAATTGCACTCGCGGTGGCGCTTGTCCTGGCGCTGGCCGCACTCGTAGGAACCGGGGTGGCCGCAGGCACGAAGGTGCCGGGCAACCACGGTGGTCCCGGAAAGGGACACGGACACGGAAAAGGGAAGAAGCACAAGGGCAAGGGCCATGGGACGCCCGGTGTCTCGATCTTTGCAACCGGCTTCAACAACCCGCGCGGGCTGACGTTCGGCCCCGACCGGAAGCTCTATGTCGCCGAGGGCGGCCTCGGCGGTACGCACAGCTCGGCCGACGACAACTGCCCCCAGGCACATGGAGCCGCGGCCCCGTACTTCGGGAGCACGAACGACCCGGTAAACGGTGGGCGGATCTCGAAGATCGGCAAGTCGGGATCGGTGAAGACCGTCGTCGACGCGCTGCCGTCGAGCCAGACCAGTGCCGCCCTGGGCAGCCTGGTCAGCGGCGTTTCGAGCGTCGCGTTCGTCGGGCACAAGCTCTACGGGCTCCTGGCCGGAGCGGGATGCTCGCACGGCGTGCCGACCGTCCCGAACGGCGTCTTCAAGGTCGGCAAGAAGGGGAGCTGGAAGATCATCGCCGACCTGAGCGCGTTCCAGGCCGCGAATCCGGTCGCCCAGCCGGACGATGAGGACTTCGAGCCGGACGGGACCTGGTACAGCATGACCGCCGCCGGAGGGAACCTCTATCCGATGGACTCCAACCACGGCGAGCTGGACAAGGTGACGCGGAACGGGAAGATCAGCCGCGTGGTCGACATCTCTGCCCAGGTCGGGCATGTCGTTCCGACGGCGATCGTCCCGCTCGGCAGGGACAACGGGAAGCATCATGGCCACCGCGGCTGGGCGCACCACGGCTCGCGCTCGCCCCAGTTCCTGATCTCGAACCTCGGCGTGTTCGGACCTGAGGACGGCACCGTGCCGAACGAGAACGTCTGGCAGATCGACAAGAAGGGCACGCTCACGGTCAAGGCGACCGGCCTCGAGCAGGTTCTCGGCCTCGCCTTCCGCGGGCACAAGCTCTACGCCCTCGAGATGAGCACGACCCCCGGCGGCCCCACTCCGGGTACTGGCGCGCTCGTCCAGGTCGGGCCGAACGGGCCGGTCAAGACCATCGCCTCGGGTCTCATCTTCCCGACCGGGTTGACGGTCGGGCCCGACGGCGCGTTCTACGTTTCCGAGCAGGGCTTCGGCTTCCCCGCTGGACAGGGCCGAGTCCTCCGGATCACGACTCACTGACGTACAGCGGCGTTACCCGGGCCGGCTCTCGAAGCCGGCCCGGGTGGCCTGCCGTTCCGCGCTAGGCTGGCACCACGCGAGAGAGCGAGGAGGCCGGCGATGACCGAGGTAGCGGAGCAGCGCGAGGCGCAGGCGGGCGGCGAGATCGCCCACATCAGCCACTGGATCGACGGAGCGCGGGTCGAGGGAGCCTCGGGTCGCAGCGGGCCGGTCTACAACCCGGCCAGGGGCGTCCAGACCGGCGAGGTCGACTTCGCGAGCCCGGAGGAGGTGGACGCGGCCGTCCAGGCGGCGGCGCGCGCCTTCGAGAGCTGGCGCACGTTCTCGCTCTCGCGGCGCACCGAGCTCTTCTTCCGCATCCGCGAGCTCGTCCACGACCACCTGGAGGACATCGCGCGCATCCTCACGCTCGAGCACGGCAAGGTCCTCTCGGACGCGAAGGGCGAGGTCGCGCGCGGGCTCGAGGTGATCGAGTTCTGCTGCGGAATCCCGGAGCTGCTCAAGGGCGGCTACTCGGAGCAGGCCTCGACCGGAATCGACGTCTACTCGATCCGCCAGCCGCTCGGGGTCGTCGCAGGGATCACCCCGTTCAACTTCCCCGCGATGGTGCCCATGTGGATGTGGGCGCCGGCGATCGCCTGCGGCAACGCCTTCGTGCTGAAGCCGTCGGAGAAGGACCCCTCGGCGTCGCTGTTCACGGCAGAGCTGCTCAAGGAAGCCGGGCTCCCCGACGGCGTCTTCAACGTCGTCCACGGCGACAAGGTTGCGGTCGACTCGATCCTCGGGCACCCGGGCATCGCGGCGGTCTCGTTTGTCGGCTCGACTCCGATCGCGCGGTACGTCTACGAGACCGGCACGGCGAGCGGGAAGCGAATGCAGGCGCTCGGCGGGGCGAAGAACCACATGATCGTCCTCCCCGACGCCGACATCGACATGGCCGCGGACGCGGCGGTCAGCGCCGGCTACGGCTCGGCCGGAGAGCGCTGCATGGCCGTCTCGATGCTGGTCGCGGTGGGCCACGCCGCGGACGATCTGGTGGATGCGATCAAAGAGCGGCTGCCCAAGGTCGTCGTCGGCGACGGGCTCGATCCCGACTCGGAGATGGGCCCGCTCGTCACTCGCGAGCACCGTGACAAGGTGGCCGCGTACATCGACCGCGGCCGCGAGGAGGGCGCGACAGTCGTCACCGACGGCCGCGAGACGGCGCCGGACAACGGCGGCTTCTTCCTCGGCGTCTCGCTCCTCGACAACGTGAAGCCCGAGATGGACGTCTACAAGGACGAGATCTTCGGGCCGGTGCTCGGCGTCACGCGGGTCGAGACCTACGACGACGCGGTCCGGCTCGTGAACGAGAACCCGTACGGGAACGGCGTCGCGCTCTTCACCCGCGACGGCGGCGTCGCGCGGCAGTTCCAGTTCGACGTCAAGGCCGGGATGGTCGGCGTCAACGTGCCGATCCCCGTGCCGGTCGCGTACTACTCGTTCGGCGGCTGGAAGAGCTCGCTCTTCGGCGACCTGCACATCTACGGGCCGGAGGGGATCCAGTTCTACACGCTCGGCAAGGTCGTGACCTCGCGCTGGCCTGACCCGGCGACGAGCAAGGTCGACCTCGGCTTCCCTCAGACGCGCTGAGGCGCTCGCTTGCGACGCCGACCAGAAGAGGCCGTGCCGGCTTGGCCGGTGCAGCCGTCTTGATCATTGGGGTCGCGCTCTTCGAGGGCGCGGAGGAGCTGGACTGGGCCGGGCCGTGGGAGGTGCTCGCCGCGTGGGCGGAGCAGTGGCCCGACGACGGCGTCCGCGTCTTCACGATCGCGCGCGAGGAGGGGCCGGTCACGTGCGCCAAGGGGCTGCGCGTTCTTCCGGAGGAGACCTGGGCGACCGCGGCGCCGCTGGACGTGCTCGTCTACCCGGGTGGCCGCGGCACACGCCGCGAGCTGGCCGACACGGCCGTGCTCGACTGGATCCGCGGCCTCGCGGGCAACGGCACGCTGATGACGAGCGTCTGCACGGGCTCGCTCGTGTACGCGGCCGCCGGCCTTCTCGACGGCCGGCCGGCGACGACGCACTGGGGCTCGCTCGAGACGCTTCCGACGCTGGGCAGCGACATCGAGGTTCGGCCCGACGACCGCTACGTCGACACCGGAAACGTGATCACGGCCGCGGGCGTGTCCGCGGGGATCGACATGGCTCTGCACCTCGTCGAGCGGCTCCACTCGACCGAGCGGGCACGCGAGGTGCGCCGCTACATCCAGTACGACCCGGAACCGCCGGTCTAGCGCGTCGCGAGACGCTGGCGTGAACCTGGAAGTCGGCTCCGGACATGAAGAGAGGATGGAGCTCGACGACTCGAGTCTCTGGTCGCGGGCTCGCGGCGGTGACTCGGAGGCCTTCGGCCTGCTCTTCGAGCGGCACGCCAGGGCGATCTACAACTACTGCTTCCGCAGGACGGGTGACTGGGCCGTCGCCGAGGACTTGCTGTCGATCGTGTTCCTCGAGGCCTGGAGACGCAGAGACAAGGAGCTGCCGCCGGGGAAGGTCCTGCCCTGGCTGTACGGAATCGCGACCAACGTCATTCGGAACCGGCGTCGGTCCGAGCGCCGCTATGCGTCTGCGCTCCGCCGGTTGCCCGGAGCTCGGCCGGATCCCGGGTTCGCCGATCTGGCCGACTCTCGACTGGACGACGAGCGGCAGATGCGCCAGGCGCTTGGGCTCGTCGCGCGACTTCCCAGGCGCGAGCAGGATGTCTTCGTCCTCTGCGCCTGGTCCGGCTTGACCTACGAGGAGACGGCTCTGACGCTTGAGATTCCCGTGGGAACCGTTCGCTCTCGCCTCTTCGCCGCGCGTAGGCGGTTGCGCGAACTCGATCCTCTTTACGGACATGAGGAAGATGAGAGAGCAGACGTTCAGGAGACCTGAGCCATCAGCGACATGACGATCCCACCTCAACGCGACCTCCCGCCCGGCAGGGTCGAGGCACGCCGCCGGCATCTGCTCGCCGAGATCGCACGCTCGCCGGACCGTCGAGTGTCACTCGTTCGCGGCCGACCTCGGCCGCGTGTCGCTGTGCTCGTCGCCGTCTGCGCCTGCGTCGCTGTCGGCGCCGCTGCCGTCGCGATCGCGCTCACGCGCGGCTCGGACGGATCGGCTCGAGCCGAGCAGCCCGTATCTCGTCGCGAGCGGTCGAGCCTGTCTGGGCAGTGGCCTACTCCGGTTTCAAGGACGGCGAGGTCAACGACATCTGCCCCGGGCACTTGCAAGTGTTGCTCTTCCTGTGCCGCGGAGCCGTGAGGGTCCCTCACGCCCAGCAGTCGCTGGCACCAACGCCTGCGACTCCGGCCCAATCCACGGACGTTGAGGGCGGGAGTGAATTCCAGCAGGCGCTCCTCCGAGAGATCGTCAGCGGAACCAGACCCACGTCGATCCGAAAGATCGTGTTGGTGCCGTCGAGTCGAGGAGGCCTGACACTCGAGATCCATGCGCCGGACAGGTCGCTCCGGACGCTCTGGCAGGGCTGGCTCATCGCGGGTGCGTTCCGCGATCGGCTGAAGGCGGCAGGGCATCCGACCGCAATCTCCCTGAGGGACGGCGACTCCAACGGCGCGGCGCTGCCTCCGGAGCTGGGAGTTCCTCCGAAGGCGGCTAAGCCGGAAGACGTCGCGTCGGCGCGCCGAACATTCCGGGCTGCGGCTGCCGCGATCGGGTCGAGGCTGGACGAGCTCACGATCTACCGACCCGATGGCGTCGCCGTTGCCGCGACGCTCGAAAGCGCGGACCCTGCGCGTTTCCTCGTCCACCAGATGCCCAGGTTTCTCGCTGCGTTGGGCGATCGATGGGCTGACTACGACGGCACCTACATCCGGCTCGTGGACAGCTCCGGCAGCACCGTCTGGGAGTCTTCGACCAACGCACGAACACCCACGGGCGCCGTCGGGGTGCGCGAGGACATTGCGGGCTGTAGTCCCATCGCGAACTACGGGCCTACGCCCCCGGCGTGCCCGGCGAAGTAGACGCCGGTTACGCCCTCAGGCGACTGCGGTCTTCGTTTTCAGCTCCTGCCCGAACTTCGCCCGCGCGACGAACTGCCCGATCCCCGGCGACGCGATCAGCTCGTCGCCCTCGACGAGCACGTTCCCGCGCAAGAGCACGAGCTCGGGCGAGCCGGTCACCTTCGTGCCCTCGTAGAGGTTGTAGTCCGTCTTCGAGTGCTGGTCGGCCGCGGTGATCGTGACCTTCTTCTCCGGGTCGAACACGACGATGTCTGCGTCCGAGCCGATCGCGATCGTGCCCTTGCGCGGGTAGAGGCCGAACAGCTTCGCCGGGCTCGTGGCCAGCAGCTCGACCATCCGGTTCAGCGAGATCCGGCCGGCGCGGACGCCGAACTCGTGGATCATCTGCAGCCGGTTCTCGAGCCCTGGCCCGCCGTTCGGGATCTTCGAGAAGTCGTCCTTGCCGATCGTTTTCTGCCCGTCCCAGAGGAACGCGCAGTGGTCGGTCGAGATCGCCGAGAGGATGTCCGTGCGGACCGCGTTCCAGAGCACTTCCTGGTTCGCCTTGTCGCGAGGCGGCGGCGTGTAGACGTACTTCGCGCCCTCGAAGTCCGGCCGCTCGAGGAACGTGTAGTCGACGAAGAAGTACTGCGTGCACGTCTCGCCCCAGACGTCCCAGCCCTTCTCGCGCGCGAGCGCGATCGGCTCGACCGCCTCCTTGCAGGAGACGTGGACGACGTAGAGCGGGCAGCCGGCGACGCGCGCGAGCTGGATCGCGCGGTTCGTGGCCTCGCCCTCGGTCTCGGGCGGCCGCGTGAGCGCATGGAAGTGAGGAGCGGTGTTGCCCTCGGCGAGCGCTTTCTTGACGAGCACGTCGATCGCGTCCCCGTTCTCGGCGTGCACCATCACGAGCGCGCCCGTCTCGGCGGCGACCTCCATCGTGCGGAAGAGCGTCTCGTCGCTGACCATCAGCGCGCCTTTGTAGGCCATGAAGAGCTTGTAGGAGGTGACGCCCTCGTCCGGCAGCGACGCGAGCTCCTCGAGCGTGCCGCCCTCGTCGAGGTCGGTGACCGCCATGTGGTAGCCCATATCGATCACCTGCTTCCCGTTCGCCTTCGTGCGCCACTCCTCGAGCGCGGCCGCGAACGTCGAGCCCTGCGGCTGGATGACGAAGTCGACGTGGCAGGTCGTCCCGCCGAACGCCGCGGCCGTCTGGCCCGACTCGACGTCGTCGATCGTGACCGTGCCCCCGAAGGGCATGTCCAGGTGCGTGTGCGGGTCGACGCAGCCGGGGAGCACGTACTTGCCTGACGCGTCGATTACCTTGTCGGCCGGTTGGTCGAGCGACTCGCCGATCAGCGTCACGGTCTCGTCCTCGACGTAGATGTCGGCGACGTAGTCGTCGGCCGCGGTGACTATGCGACCACCCTTGATCAGTACGGACATCGCAACCTCCTTCGCTCGAGAACGAGTCTAAGGCGTTCGCTTGCGACGCCGACATAGAGGACGCGCGGGCTTGCCCGGGCGTCCATCTGCCGCGCGAGGTAGGAGGCACGAACATCGAGCCCACCTCAACGGAGCGTTCTATGCTCGGTTTCATGCCTCTGTCTCCCAGCCGCACGGTCGCTGAGCTGAAGGAGCTGCGCGAGCTGACGGGGAACGCGGACGGCGCGCAGCGGGTCGCATGGACGGACACGTGGGTTGTCGCACGGGCCTGGCTGCGCGGGAAGCTCGATGGGCTGCCGCTCGACCACGAGGTCGACGAAGCGGGGAACCAGTGGTGGACGCTGCGCGGAGCGAGCGAGCGCGCGGTGCTGATCGGCGGGCACATCGACTCGGTGCCGAACGGCGGCTGGCTCGACGGGGCGCTGAACGTGGTGGCCGGGGTCGAGGTCGTTCGCCGTCTTGCTGAGGACGGAGAGCCCGCGGCGACCGTCCGCCTCGTGAACTGGGCGGACGAGGAAGGCGCGCGGTTCGGCCGCTCGCTGTTCGGCTCCTCTGCCGCGGCGGGCTCGATGGCCGACCAGGACGAGCTGCGCGAGCGTCGCGATGCCGACGGGATCTCGCTTCCGGAGGCGATCGGCGCGCACGGCGTCGAGCTCGACCGGGCGCTCGAGGCTCGGCGCCAGCTCGAGAGCGCCGCGGCCTACCTCGAGCTGCACATCGAGCAGGGGCCCGTCCTGGAGTCGCTCGAGCTGCCGCTCGGCGTGGTGCTCGGTACCTTCGGAGTCGAGCGCAACCTGGTCACGTTCACTGGCCAGGCCGCTCACGCGGGCTCGACGCCGATGGACAGGCGCCGCGACGCGCTCGCAGGCGCGGCCAAGCTCGAGCTCGAGATCCGGGAGATCGCGAAGCGGACCGGCGAGGGCGCGGTGTGCACGATGGGCGGCGTCGTCACGAAGCCCGGGATCGTGACCTCGGTGGTCGAGACGGCGGAGTGCCTGCTCGACCAGCGCCACCTCGACGCACCGACGCTCGCCGGAATGCTGGACGAGGCCAGGGCCGCGTCGCAGCGCTTCGCCGAGGAGGAGGACATCGAGGTCGCCTGGGACCGGATCTGGAACATCGAGCCGATCCTGTTCGACGAGGCGCTGATCGCGCTGGCCGACGAGTCGGTGAGCGAGGTCGCGGGCCGCTCGCACCATCTCCCGAGCGGGCCGCTCCACGACGCGGCCGAGGTCTCCCGCGCCGGCGTCCCCACAGTGATGCTGTTCGTCCAGAGCCTGCGCGGCCTCTCGCACACGAAGCTCGAGGACACGAAGGAAGAGCACCTCGAGCTCTCCGTCCAGGCCCTCGACCGCCTGGCCGACAAGACGATCGCCCGCGTCGCGGCCGGCTAGCCAAGGCGCGTCCTTCTCCAAGTAACAGTCTGTTACTAAGTCGGGGTCCGCGCCTTCAGGGGTGCGGGCGAGGACCGGGCGTTATGCTCAACCCGCCCACGACCGGGAGGCGTCCATGCTGAGCTTCGGAGTCACCGTCCTGCCGGACCCGCCGTACACGCGGCTCGTCGAGCTGATGCAGAGGGGCGAGAGCCTCGGCTTCGAGTACGGCTGGACCTACGACTCGCACATCCTCTGGCAGGAGAGCTACGCCCTGCTCGCGATCGCAGGAGTGCAGACGGAGACGCTCAAGCTCGGACACTGCGTCACGAATCCCGGCATCCGCGACCCGACGATCACGGCGAGCTGGTACGCGACCACGCACGACACCACGGACGGCCGCATGGTCATGGGCATCGGCCGCGGTGACTCGTCGCGCCGCGTGGTCGGCCTCAAGCCGGTCACGGTGGACGAGTTCGAGCGGCGGCTGCGGATGATCAAGGACCTGATGAACGGTCGCGTGGTCGAGTGGAACGGCAAGGAGCTCGAGCTGAAGTGGGTGCGCAAGGAGCTGCCCGAGATCCCGATGCACGTCGCCGGCTACGGCCCCCGCGCGCTCGGCGTCGCCGGCCGCGTCGGCGACGGCGTGATCATCCAGCTCGCTGACCCGCAGATCATCCAGTGGATCATGGACACGGCCCGCAAGGCCGCCGAGGAGGCCGGCCGCGACCCGACTGCGCTCCAGTGCATCGTCTGCGCCCCGAGCCACGTCTCGGACGACCTCGCCGAGGCGCGCGACCAGGTGCGCTGGTTCCCGGCGATGGTCTCGAACCACGTCATGGATCTGATCGAGCGCTACGGCGAGAACTCCGACGAGATCCCGAGCGCGCTGACCGACTACGTCAAGGCGCGGAAGTTCTACGACTACAAGGACCACAGCCGCGTGGGCGCGGCGCACGGTGAGTTCGTCACCGACGAGATCTGCGACCGGTTCTGCGTCCTCGGCTCGAGCGAGCAGATCACCGCGAAGCTGCAGGAGCTCGAGTCGGTCGGCGTCGACCAGTTCGACATCTACCTCATGACCGAGAAGGCGGACGAGACGCTCGCCGCCTACGGGAGCGACGTGATCCCGGGCTTCTCGGGCGTTGCCGCCTAGCCGCCCGGCACCGTCGCGCCGTGTTAGCCTCACCCGCGGTGAGCGGCCTGCGACTCGCGAGATGGATCGTTGCGGCGACGCTGGTCGCGCTGCTCTCCGCGGTCGCCGCGGGCTGCGGCGGCTCGAGCTCCAGCAAGAGCGCCACGGGAACCAGTACCGGAGCGGCTTCGTGCGCACCGGACCAGCTGAACCTGGTCAAGAAAGGGCAGCTGACGGTCGCCACCGACAACCCGGCCTTCAACCCCTGGTTCGCCGGCGGTACGCCGAAGGGCTCGACCTGGAAGTTCAACGACCCGACGACGCAGAAGGGCTACGAGAGCGCGGTCGCATACGCCGTTGCCAAGCAGCTCGGGTTCGCGGCGAGCGGGATCAAGTGGGTCGTCGTCCCCTTCGAGCAGCTGTTCAAACCGGGCCCGAAGAACTACGACTTCGACGTGAACGAGGTCTCGGTCACGGCCGCGCGCAAGAAGAGCGTGGCCTTCAGTGACTCCTACTACGACACGAATCAGGCGCTCGTCGCGATCAAGGGAACGCCGATCACGAAGGCGAAGACCCTGGCCGACCTGAAGAAGTACAAGCTCGGCGCGCAGGTCGGGACCACGAGCTACAACTACATCGTCAAGAACATCAAGCCGGACAAGCAGCCCGCCGTCTACAACAACTCGAACGACGTCAACTCGGGCCTCAAGACCGGCGGCATCGACGGGATCGTGGTCGACCTGCCGACGGCGTTCATCATCACCGGGGCCGAGGAGGTCCCGAACAGCGTCGTCGTCGGCAGCTTCCCGACCATCGGCGGCGGCGACCACTTCGGGGCGGTCTTCGCGAAGGGCAACAGCCTCGTCACGTGCGTGAACAAGGCGCTGGCGACGCTCAGGGCGAACGGGACGCTGAAGCAGCTGCAGAACAAGTGGATCTCGAACGCGGGCGCCCCCGTCCTGAAGTAGCGCTCAGCGGGTGAGCGTCGGCTCGGATCCCGGCCGCGGCTCGAGGATCCTGGGCGACCTGAAGGGCTCCGGCGGAGGGCAGCGCAGCGTCTGGATCGCGCTCGCGAGCACCCTCGTGCTCGTTGGGCTCGTCGTCTTCGTCGTGCTCACGTCGTCTGGCTGGTCCGACGTCAAGAAGGCGTTCTTCAACCGCCAGATCTTTGTCGACTCCCTGCCGGAGATCGCCCAAGCCTTCCTGCTGAACATCCGGATCTTCCTGATCGCCGAGGTCTTCATCCTCGTCTTCGCGCTTCTGATCGCGATCCTGCGTGGGCTTCCGGGACCGGTGTTCTTCCCGATCCGGGGGTTGGCGGTCATCTACACGGACCTCTTCCGTGGGGTGCCGACGATCCTCGTGATCTACATCCTCGGGTTCGGCGCCCCCGCCCTGCAGCTTTCCTGGGTGCCGGTCGACCCGCTGTTCTGGGGCATCGTCGCGCTCGTGCTCGTCTACTCGGCGTACGTGGCCGAGGTGTACCGCGCTGGGATCGAGTCGGTGCACGCGAGCCAGGAGGCGGCGGCGCGGTCACTCGGGCTCTCCCGGGTCAAGACGCTGCGGTTCGTGATCGTCCCTCAGGCTGTCCGCCGGGTGATCCCGCCGCTCCTGAACGACTTCATCGGCCTGACGAAGGACACCGCGCTGGTCGCGCTGATCGGACCGGTCGAGGCGTTTCGCCAGTCGCAGATCGACGTGGCCGCGACGTTCAACTACACGCCGTACGTGTGCACCGCATGCTTCTTCATCCTCCTGACGATCCCGCTCGCGCGCCTGACCGACTGGCTGATCGCGCGCGAGCGCAAGAGCCAGCTCGCCGGAGGCGCCCGGTGAGCGCGAACGGGGCAGCCCTCCGGCTCGAGTCGGTCCGCAAGTCGTTCGGCGAGAACGAGGTGCTGAAGGGCGTCGACCTCGACGTGGGCGAGCACGAGGTCTTCTGCCTGATCGGCGCCTCGGGCTCCGGGAAGTCGACCCTGCTCAGGTGCGTGAACCTGCTCGAGCCGATCGACGCGGGCCGGATCCTGCTCCGAGGCGAGGAGATCACGCAGCCCAGCGTCGACGTCAACCGGGTTCGCCGCGGGATCGGGATCGTCTTCCAGGCGTACAACCTCTTCCCGCACATGAGCGTGCTGCGGAACGTGACCCTTGCGCCGAGGAAGGTCCTGCACAAGTCGGCGGCCGAGGCCGACGCCGAGGCGATCGAGCTCCTCGGGCGCTTCGGCCTCGCCGAAAAGAGCGACGAGTACCCCGACCGCCTCTCGGGAGGCCAGCAGCAGCGCGTCGCGATCGTGCGGGCGCTTGCGATGCAGCCCGGGCTGATGCTGCTCGACGAGGTCACGAGCGCGCTCGATCCGGAGCTCGTGGCCGAGGTGCTGAACGTGATCCGCGAGCTCGCCGAGGCGGGCATGACGATGCTGATCGCGACGCATGAGATGAGCTTCGCGCGCGACATCGCGAACCGGGTCTGCTTCCTCGACGAAGGCCGGATCCTCGAGCAGGGCCCGCCCGAGCAGATCTTCGGCGACCCGAAGGAAGTGCGAACGCGTCAGTTCCTCCGGCGGATCGTCGAGGCCGGGCGGCTGTAGGCGATACTGCGCCTGTGGAAGAGTTCGCCGTTCTCGACGTCGTGCCGAACGAGGTCCTGGCCGACCTTCTCTGCTCGCTGCTCGAGGAGGCCGGCATCCCGTGCGCCCAGCGGCTGACGAACACCGGCGGTGCGATCGGTGTGGGGATGCCGGTGATCGGCGCCCGCGAGATCCTCGTGCCGGAGGACCAGCTCGAGCGCGCGCGCGAGGTCCTGGCGGAGCAGCAGCAGGCAGGCCCGCTCCCGGACGACGCCGGGTCCTAGCCCGGCGCCGGCTCCTCGCGGACGTTCCACCACTCGCGGAACTCGCGGCGGAGCTGCGCCTCGGTCACCGGCGAACTACGAGACGCCGTCGAGCAGCGCCCAGTTGCCGGCGAGCGCCGACTCGGCGAGCGAGACGAGCCGCTGGTCCTCGCGGCCGTCGAGCTGCGCGCGCGCCTCGGCCGCGTGCTCGTGGTCGCGCGTGGCGTGAAGCTCGAAGTACGCGGTCGCGTCCGAGCCCGGCTCGAAGCCGTAATGCCGGACGAGCCCGCGGAGCTTCGTCGTCGAGATCTCCGGCTGCCCCGACTCGATCGCGTAGAGGATCGCAGTGGCGCCGAGCTCGTCGTCGGCCGCGGCCCAGGCGGACGAGCAGCAGCGCGTCTCGGGCAGCGGCTCGTGCGTCTCAGTGCCGAGCGCGGCGGCGAAGTCGTCCCAGAGCGAGATGTGCGTGGCCTCTTCCTCGGCGTGCAGCCTCGCCGTGCGCGCCGCCCGTGCTAGCGCGACGACCGCGTGGCGGTACTCGCCCGCGTAGCGCGCAAGCTCCTCGTGTGTGAGCTCGCCGCGCTCCCAGCGCGCGTAGAAAGGATGCTCCAGCACGTTCCACCGCTCCCGGGCGGCGTCAATCCCTGCGATCGCGTTCATTGGGCTCCTCCCGTCGCTCGATTCCGAGCCGCGATCCTAACCGCTAGCCCGGCGGAACGATGAAGCGGGCGCTGCCGATCGAGTGGTAGCGGGCGAAGGAGCGCTTGCCGAGTCCCGCCCAGACGTACCAGCGGTAGCGGCCGGGGCTGAGCTTGTAGCGGCGGCTCGCCCACTTCCACGAACCCGCGAGCCCGAGCTGGCGCTTGCTCGGCCACGCGGCGAGGATTCGCCTGGAGCCGCGGAAGAGCTGGACGTGGTAGTAGCTAGCACCGCGGATCGCGTCCCAGCGCAGGATCGGCTTCGCCGCGGCCCGCGGGACGTACGGCATCGGGCGGAGGGTGAGGACCTTGGGCAACCCGGCGACGGTGGCCGTCTTCGAGACGTTCCCCGCCTGGTCGGTGCTCTGGATCGCGTACTCGTACTCGATCCCGCTCTGGATCTTCCTGTCGACGAACCGGGAGCCGGTGCCCTGGAAGACGACCTGCTGGTCCTGGCTGCCGCGCGCCCGGCGCTTGACGACGATCTCGTCGGCGGGGCTCGTGGACGTCCAGCGGACGACGTCCGAGGCCGCGCGGCTCGTGACGCCGAGCTTCGAGAGCGTCGGCGCAGTCGCGTCGTACTTGAGCGTGAACGAGCCGGACGCGACGTTGCCGGCCCTGTCGCGGCAGGTGCCGGTCGCCTTGGCCGTCGCGTTGGCCCGCCCGGAGTAGGCCGCCGACGTGCAGCTCGCGATCCCGGACAGCGCGTCGGTGCCCTTCCACGAGATCGTCACCGGGTGCGTGTACCAGCCGTTCTCGTCCGGTGCGCGGCTCGGGGTCGCGCCCGTGACGTGGGGCGGAGTCGCGTCGTACTTCAGGCCGAACCCGGGTCCGGTGGCCGCGTTGCCCGCCTCGTCGTGGCAGGTGCCGCCCGGGATCGAGGCCGCCGCGCTGTCGGGGCCGGAGTAGCTCGCCGAGGTGCAGCCGGCGATCCCGGATGTCGCGTCGGTGCCGCTCCACGTGATCGTGACCGGATGCGAGTACCACCCGTTCCCGTCCGGTGCGCGCCCGGGAGTCCCGCCGTTGACGTGCGGCGGCGTCGAGTCGTACTTGAGCGCGAACGCGGGGCCGGAGGCGGCCTTGCCGGCGTTGTTCTCACACGAGCCTGCAACCGAGATCGTTGCGTCGTCCGGGCCTGAGTAGGTCGTCGACGTGCAGCTTGCGATGCCCGACACCGGGTCCGCACCGCTCCACGTGATCGTCACGGGACTCGTGTACCAGCCGGCCCCGCTCGGCCCACGCGCGGGAGTCCCGGCGTTGACCTGTGGAGGCGTCGCGTCGTACTCGAAGGCAAACGTCTTGGACGTGGAGTTCCCGGCGTTGTCCTGGCAGTTGCCCGAGCCCGAGGCGGTGGCGTCGTCCGGCCCGGAGTAGATGGACGAGGTGCAGCCCGCGATCCCGGAGGTCGCGTCGCTGCCGCTCCAAGTGAGGCCGACCGAATGGTTGTACCAGCCGTTCGCGTCGGGAGAGCGAGCCGGTGCCACGCCCAAGCCCGTGGGCGGATCGGCGTCAATCTTGACGGTCTTCGGCGACGAGGACGTGCCGTCGTCGTTGGTAGCTGTGCAGGTCTTGGTCACACCGGTGCTCGGGCCCGGGATCGTGATGGCGGGTTCGCACCCGCTCGAATTCGTGAGCGGCGGGTTGGCGGTGACGGTCCAGTGCAGGATCACGTTGTTTCCGTGCGTGCTGCCCCTCCACCACCCGTTGTTCCCGGCGATTCCGTCCACCGATGACGAGATCGAGGGCGTTGCGGCCGCCGCAGAGCCGGGAACGACGGCGGCCACGAGCGAGACGACGCACAGGGCGACGACCGGTCTCAACTCGTCGCGCACGGTCTTATCCCGGGGGAACGATGAAGCGGGCGCTGCCGATCGTCCTGTAGCGGGCGAACGAGCGCTTTCCTAGTCCGGCCCAGGCATACCAGCGGTACTTCCCGGGCCTGAGCCGGTAGCGGTGCCCGGCCCACGTCCAGGTCCCGGGCAGCGACAGCTGGCGCTTGTCCGGCCAGGCGGCGAGGATCCGCTTCGAGCCCCGGAAGAGCTGCACGTGGTAGTAGCTCGCCCCACGCTTTCGCGCCCAGCGCAGGATCGGGTCGGGAGCAGCACGAGGGACGTAGGACATCGGGCGGAGCGTCAGGATCTTGGGCAGGCCCGCGACGGTGATCCGCTTCGAGACGTTCCCCGCCTGGTCGGTGGTCTGAATCGCGTAGACGTACTCGAGCCCGACCTGGACCTTCTTGTCCACGAAGCGCGAGGCCGCGCCGCGGAAGACGACCGGCTCGCCGCTGCTCCCGCGCGCCCAGCGCTCGACGACGGCGGTGTCGGAGGGGCTGGTGGAGGTCCAGCGCACGAGGTCGGAGCCCGCGCGGCTGGTGACCCCGATCTTCGAGAGCTTGGGCGGGGTCGCGTCGAACTTGAGCGCGAACGAGGACGAGGCGACGTTGCCGGCGTTGTCGCGGCAGCTGCCGACAGCCTTGGCCGCCGCGCCGTCGGGGCCGGAGTAGCTCTTCAGGGTGCAGCTTGCGATCCCGGAGGTCGCGTCGTTGCCGCTCCAGGTGAATCCGACCGCGTGGTTGTACCAGCCGTTGAAGTCAGGAGCACGGGCCGGGGTCGCGCTCACGCCCGTGGGCGGATTGGCGTCGACCTTGATTGTTACCGGCTTGTGGGTCGACGTCCCTTCGTCGTTGGTCGCGCTACAGCTGTAGGCCACGCCCTTCGTCGGTCCCGGAACCGTGATCGCTGGGGTGCAGTTCGTGTTGGTCAGGGGCGGGTTGGCGGTCACGATCCAGTGAAGGACGACGTTGTTGCCGTGGCTGCTGCCTCGCCACCACCCGTTGTCTCCGTTGTATCCGTCGATCGTGTACGTGATCGAGGGCGTGGCGGCGGCGCCGGCAGAGCACGGCATGACGGCCGCGACGAGCACGCAGACGCCGAGCGCCAAAGACCACGAGACTCTCTTACCCCTCGGGCCGAGTGTTGCTCGGTCCCGTTTCGGCCATGCCTGCATCGGACGGCGACGCATGGGCCACTCCCCCACGAGATATCCCTACCCGGAGAAGCTTAGCTCGGTATTTGCAGGGATTCCAGCGCTAGCCGCTCGGGGGCGGAAGAGGCGGCGGCCCGCTCCCGCCGCCGCTGGGCGCTGGAAGGGGCGCCGGTCCCGAGGAGCTCTGCGAGGGCTGCGAGCTCGTGCTCCTGGTCGAGACCGCTTCGCGTGTCGGTGCCGAGACGGTCCGGACTGCGAGCTCGGCCTGGGACGACGGAGCGGCGTGAGTCGGCGCAGCGCGCTTGACCTGCTTCACCCGCTGGCGCTTCGCGGCCGGGCGCGCCGGCTTGAGCTTCGGGAGGCGGAACGTGATCACGGGCGCGCGCGTGCCCTGAGCTGACCCGGATGAGGCGGCGTGGTGAACGCTCGAGCCGTGCCAGGCGTAGAAGGAGGCGCCGCCGGCCGCGAAGAGCGCCGCGGCGAAGGCGACGCCCGCCGTCGCCAGGCGCAGCTTCGGGCGCCATCGCGGCCGCGCGGCGGGCGCTGCTGCCAGGGGCTTCGCCGGGGCCGTTGTCCGCGCGGGGCGCGAGAAGCCGAGCTCGTTCGTCCAGAACGCGATCCCGCCGTATCGGCTCGCGGCCACGTAGAGGTCCGAGTGTCCGGCCTCCTTGAACTCGCTTGCCGGCGGCCAGGTCTCCCGGCCGCCGCAGAACTGCTCGAGCGCAGCGCGGATCGTGTCGTTCGTCCAGCGGCGCTGCCCGGGGCGCTCCTGGCGGACGACCCGGTACCACGTGCTGCGGCCGCCGCCGATCCGCTCCAGGATCCCGCCGGACACGAGCTCGGCGAGGTCGTACGCAGCCTGTGACCGGCTGACGCCGGCGATCTCCTCGTAGAGCCCGCGCGTGAGGCGGGCCGAGCCGTCGTCCTCGAGCGCGGCGAGAACCCGCTTTTGCGTGGCCTTGAGGTCGGTTCGGCCGTTGGCGGCTCTTCGAGGCAGTTGCTTCCTCCTCCCCAGGAGGGTTCCTTGCGGTCTCACCTTAGCGCACTCCGGCCTGCGGGACCCGCGAGGAAAAGATCTTCACATAAGCAGTACTTATGGTCAGGCACGGTGGTCTCGGCCGCAGGATCCCGCGCGTGAAACACCCGGCTTGCACCGCCGGCGGGCCCTGTTTCCCGCGCTGCCAAGCCGTCGAGCCCTTTCGTCCAACGGCCGTCGCGCTTTCGTCCAACCATATTTCAGACTAAAAATCACAACGCTAATACCGTCAACCGAAATTTCACTAGAAATTCGGCTAGATCGACAAAAAAGGCGCTTGAAATGACGCCAATCAATTGCTACGGTCATTTCTGTCATGACGACAACTGCGGTGGCGACGGATTCGGCTTGGGGCCTCGGGGGACGCCGTGCAAGGCGCATGGCTGCGGCTCTGGTCGCCGTGTTTTCCGTGTTTCTCTACGCCGTCGCGGCCACCGGAAACGCTCATGCGGCAGGCGGGCCGGTTTCCGCTCCCGTGCCCGCCGTAGCCGGCGTTTCCGGGGCCTCTGCCGGCGCGGCGGGCGCCGACGACTCGGCGCTCACCTCCCTCGCGCCTGTCTCGTCGGCGCCCTCCGACCTGACCGCGTCGACCGAGCAGGCAGCGAACGCCGCAGCCGCGGCGACGCAGCAGGCGGCGCGGAACATCGTCATCTCTATCCGGATCAACAGCCCCGGCAACGACGGCCCCATCTCGCAGACGAACGCCAACGAGGCGGGCGCCGGGAGCGCGAACGACTCGGCCACGGGCCAGGGCGCCGGCTCCGGAACCGGCGGAACGGCTCAACCAGGTGGGAATCAGGACGCTTCCACGAACCAGGCGGCCGACTCGAGCGCGCCCGCCAACCAGAACGACGCGCAGAACATCTTCATCTCGATCCGGGTCAACAGCCCCGGAGACAACGGCCCGATCACGCAGCAGAACATCAACGTCGCCGTCTCGTCGTCGGGAAACGTGAGCGTCACGAGCCAGGGCGGCGGCACGGCTGATCCGGTCGGAACGACTGGGGGAGAGGCGACCGGAGCATCGCCGTCCGGCACCACTGGAACTAGGCGCGGGAGCCTGAAGCCGATGCGGCATGCATCGGGTTCCTCGAGCACGGGCGGCGGTACTCCGGCGAAGGTGAACGGAAAGACCCATCGCGCCGCGGCCTCGAGCGGCTCGGGCTCTGCATCGCATCCGGCTGCGGCAGGCAGCACGTGGCACGCGGCCGGGCCGAGCAGTCCGGCATCTGCGCCGGTTCGGGTCGTACGGCACGCCGCCGTGCGCGCCAGGGCCTCGCTCCACACCATGAGCGTCGGCGCCGGCCGCGCCGCACACCGGCTCGGCGGCGTCCCGCGATCCGCGGCCGCCGTCCTGGGACGGATTGCCACCCAGCGGCGGCCGGCCTCCCTCCAGACGGCCGACAGCGGCGGGCCGAATGTCTCGAACGCCGTGCTCCTGACGCTGGTCGCGGTGCTCGGGGCATTCGCGGTGCTGTTCTCCTCGACCCTGATGGGCCGGGCGAGCCGAGCCTTCGAACGCCGGACCTGGCGCCTGAGATGACCGACGGGAGCTGCGGCGTGATTGGACGAATGGGCCTGGCGAACTGGACGAATCGGCCGCGAACCGTCCTGTCCAAGCCGATTTCCACGCTCATTTGCAACGGCTCGGAAAGCCCACGATGACGCTTTCGGTCCTCCTCGTCGACCGCCACCCCGTCGTCCGGGCGGGTCTCCGCTCTTGGCTGGCGGCCTCGGACTTCGACGTGGTCGGCGAGGTCTCGACGGCGGCAGACGCGCTCGAGGCGGCGTTCCGCTTGCGGCCGGACATCGTCGTGCTCGACGCGCTCCTGGCGGACGGCGGCGGAGCGGCCGTCTGCGCCGAGATCTCGCGACGGCTGCCGGGCACGGTGACCGTCGTCTACGCCGGTGATCTCGACGAGGAGTCGGTGCTCGAGACGGCGGCGGCCGGCGCCCGCGCGTACCTGCTGAAAGACGCTCCAAAGCCCGATCTCGCCAGCGTTTTGCGGCGTGTCGCGGCCGGCGAGCGGTTCGTTGACCCGGCCGTGGCCGAGGTGCTCTTCCGCGCCCAGGGCGCGGCCGCGCGACCACGCTTGACCGACCAGGAGCTCAGCGTCGTCAGGCTCGCCGCGGAGGGGCTTACGAACAGGGAAATCGGGGCGCGGCTCTACCTGAGCCGTCACACGGTCAAGGAGTACCTCAGCAACGCGATGCGCAAGCTCGGCGTGGACAGCCGGGTTGCGGCCGTGGTCGAGGCGGGACGGCGCGGGCTGCTCGGCCCGGTGCCGCTGTCCAAGGCCTCGTGACCGCTGCCCAAGGCCTCGTGACGGCACCCAGGCGGGGGGGTCAAGACCCGCCACGTGGGGGCTTTCAGGCCGAGCCCCACCCTCGCATGATCTCTCGCAGAGCTCGCCTCTCCGCTACCGATCGGAGCCAGGAGACGAACACGACTTCAACCGCGTCCAGCCCTGCCGCTTCCGGTGCAGTCGGCTGCGCAGTCTCCTGGCGCGCGCGTCTATGCGTTGTCGCGGGTGTGCTCGCAGTCGCCGGGCTGGGTTCGCCCGGGGCCGCTCGTGCTGCTAGCCCCGCGGGTGGCGGTGCGCTGGGTGCAGAGATCCAGCTCGCCCTTGCCCAGCTCGGCGATGCCGTTCCGAGCGCCCGCGGGTTCGCGAGCGCCAACGGCTCGACGGGCGTGAATATCCCGAGCACGGTCCTGTGGGGCATGCCGGCTGCGGCCGACGGCGCGATCACGACGAGCGTCGCCGCCGCGGCCGCGTCGGCCGCTACGGCTCCCTTCGATCCCGGGTCCACCTGGACCGGGTCGGAGGGCTCGCCGTCGACACCCGCAAGCACCGGAAGCTCGGGACAGGAGCGCGGCGCAGAGAAGTCCGGGCAGCCCGAGCGCGCGCAGGGCTCGGCCTCCCGGACTGCGCCGCGCTCGAGTCTTGGACACATCTCGACAGTTGTGCCGCAGAGCAGCGGTGTCCCGCTGCGAAAGAGGCTCGTCACAGACGGGCTAGGCCAGGCCCGCGCCGCCCACCGCGCGCGAGCGAAGCCCGAGCGTCCGGCGGGAGCTGTGCCGCAGCGGCTCCCGCCGCGACCACTCCCGCCGCGGCCGGACATGACCTCGTCCGGCCAGGCGGGCGGCCAGGGCCAGGCGGCGCCGCTCCTGCTCGTCGCGCTCGCGGCGACCCTGAGCCTCTTCGGATTGCGATTCCTGCCTCGGGCCCTTCCGCTACCGGCCTTGCGGAAGCCGAGGCACACCGTCATTCCTTCCTGGAAACCGGGCTGACGCTCCTTCTCCGGCCTACAGACGCGCGTCGTGTCTGCGACGGCGCGCTGACCCGACACGACAACACGAGAAGGAGAGAACAGTCTGATGAAATTCAAGCTACTGAGCGTTGCCGTGGCGCTCGTCGCCCTCTGGGTGGCACCCTCGGCGTTCGCCAGCGGCTCCGGTGGCCCAGGTGGGGCCCAGATCGGAGCCCAGAACGCCACGACGAACCAGGGTGCCTTCGGGGTGGCGGCGAGCGACCAGAACGCGGTCAACGCCAACGTCCCCGTCTCGATCGCCGGAGGGAACATCTACTCCGACACGAGCTCGGCGACCCAGACCCCGACGTCGACGGCAACGACCGACGTCTCGAACCACGCAAAGACCGACCAGAACCAGCGGCTCAACCAGAACATCGACGGCGGCGCTACCTGCAAGGCCGGCTGTGGCGGTGCGGGCGGATTCCAGGCCGGAGTCCAGAACGCCCAGACCAACCAGCTGGCGGCCGGCGCTGCCGTGAGCAAGCAGAACGCAGTGAACGCAAACGTCCCGGTCTCGATCGCGGGCGGCAACATCACCTCCGGCCCGAGCTCCGCCACGCAGACGGCGAACTCGTCGGCCAACACCGACGTCTCGAACAACGCTGAGACCAACCAGCGCCAGTCGCAGAACCAGAACATCGGCGGCTCGGGCTGCTACGCGGGCTGTGGCGGTGCCGGTGGCTTCCAGCTTGGCGTGCAGAACGCCAAGACAAACCAGGGAGCCCTTGGTGCAGCTGTCAGCAAGCAGAACGCGGTCAACGCGAACGTCCCCGTCTCGATCGCCGGCGGCAACATCTCGTCCGGCCCGAGCTCGGCGACGCAGAACGCGACGTCGAACGCAACCGCTGACGTCTCGAACGACGCCAACACCGACCAGGACCAGCACCTGAACCAGAACATCGGCGGCGGGTCCTGCAAGCTCGGTTGTGGCGGAGCGGGCGGATTCCAGGCCGGGATCCAGAACGCGGAGACCAACCAGCTGGCGATCGGTGTCGCGAAGAGCGACCAGAACGCCGTGAACGCGAACGTCCCGGTGAACGTGGCCGGGCACGACGTGAGGTCCGGCCCGAGCTCCGCCGATCAGACGGCGAACTCGTCGGCGACGACCAACGTCTCGAACACGGCGGACACCAGCCAGGACCAGATGCTCTGCCAGAACATCGGCGGCAGCAGCACTGGCGGAGGATGCGACAAGAAAGGCCGGGACGGCGTCATCCTCGGTAGCAAGGACGGTCTCGACGGCAAGGACGGCTGCTACGCCGGTTGCGGCGGCGCAGGCGGTTTCCAGGCCGGCGTCCAGAACGCGGAGACCAACCAGCTGGCCCTCGGGCTCGCGGCGAGCAAGCAGAACGCCGTGAACTCGAACACCCCGGTCTCGATCGCCGGCGGGAACATCTCCTCCGGTCCGAGCTCGGCGACCCAGAACGCCACGTCGAACGCGACCACCAACGTCTCGAACGACGCGACGACGCACCAGAACCAGGGCCTCTGCCAGAACATCGGCGGCAGCAGCTCCGGGTGCGATCGCCGCGTGATCATCCGGGACGGCAAGGACGGTCGTGACGGCAAGGACGGTCGTGACGGCAAGGACGGCTGCTATGCAGGTTGTGGCGGCCCCGGCGGCTTCCAGCTGGGCCTCCAGAACTCGAAGACGAACCAGGGAGCCCTCGGGCTCGCGTTCAGCAACCAGAACGCCGTGAACTCGAACGCTCCCGTCTCGATCGCCGGGCGGAACATCTATTCCGGCCGCGGCGACGGGAGCTCGGCGACCCAGAACGCGACGTCGGACGCGACGACCAACGTCTCGAACGACGCCACGACGCACCAGAACCAGGGCCTCTGCCAGAACATCGCCAGCAGCGGCTCCGGGTGCGATCGCCGCGTGATCCGTGACGGCAAGGACGGCCGTGACGGCAAGGACGGCAAGGACGGCTGCTACGCGGGTTGCGGCGGTCCCGGCGGCTTCCAGCTGGGCGTCCAGAACGCCAAGACGAACCAGCTGGCGATCGGGCTCGCGAAGAGCGACCAGAACGCCGTCAACGGGAACGCTCCGGTCTCGATCGCCGGTGGGAACATCTCCTCCGGCCCGAGCTCGGCGACCCAGAACGCGACGTCGAACGCGACCGCGAACGTCTCCAACAATGCCGAGACCCACCAGGGTCAGTGGCTGACGCAGAACATCGGCGGCTCCGGCTGCCATCTGGGCTGCGGCGGCGCCGGCGGCTTCCAGCTCGGCCTCCAGAACGCCGAGACGAACCAGGGGGCCTTCGGTCTCGCGTTGAGCAACCAGAACGCGGTCAACTCGAACACTCCGCACTCGATCGCGGGCGGGAACATCTACGGAGGTTCCAGCTCCGCCTCGCAGACGCCGACGTCGACTGCCAACACCGGCGTCAGCAACAACGCGGAGACCGGACAGGGACAGTGGCTGAACCAGCACCTGGCCCCGTACTCCTCCTACTCGACTCCGACGCGGTCGGCACCGAGCCCCGCGAAGACCCCGTCGTCGGCCCCGAGCTCGAGCGGGCCGGCGAAGGTGACCACGCCGACGACGACCGGTACGTCGGGCAACAGGACCACGCCCGGCGTGTCGGCCGAGAACACGTCCCGGCTGGCCGGAGTCAAGACCTCCGCGATGCTTCCGTTCGCGGGTCGGTCGCTGCGTGGAGCTCTCCTGGCGGCTCTCGCGCTCCTGCTGATCGGAACCGCCATGCGCCGAGCTGCGCGGGCCGGTCGGCCCGAGATCGAGCACGACGGGGAGGTGGACACGCTCTGAAACCGCTCGAGGGAGTGGCTCCGGCACCGGCCGGGGCCACTCCTCTCGTCCCGGTCGCGTGCAGACGATGCGAGTGCACCCATTGACAGCGGGCGCGGCGATCGCAGCGGCCGCCTGCCTGCTCGCGTTTCCGGGTCAGGTGTCGGGCGCCGTTCGTGACTCGGCCTTCGTCGAGCGGGCGACCGGGCCGTACCGGGCGACGGTGGGTTGCTACGACCGTTCCGACTGGGCGTCGCTCGTCGACTCCGGCTATCCGGACCTGAAGGGCTACGAGGCGGACGTCTACGGCCTGTGGCGCTATGAGATCCGGCAGGTGGCCCTGCCGATGCGAGGATGCCGGGCGCTCGAGCGGTGGCGGCGAACGCCCGCGGCGCGCCTCAGCATCTGGATCTTCGTCCTCGGACACGAGCTCACGCACGCCCAGCAGAGCGATCTCTACAACGCGCCGTGGAGCCGCCCGTTCGACGAGGTGCAGGCCGACTGCGGCGGGTTCGCGAAGTTCCGGCAGCTGAAGCGCGCCCTCGGGATCAAGCGGCCGCTACGGCCGCCTCCCAGGGGCTTCAGCCGCTGCCCGCTGAAGCGCGCGGTCAAGCGCAGGTAGCCGATCCGGCTACTTCGGCAGGGTAAGCGCGACGATCCTGCCGCGGCCTTTGAGATTGACCGCCCAGGCAACCCGGCGGCCCTCGATCGAGAGTCCGATCGGCTTCTCGCTCGCACGCCAGATGAGCTGCAGCCTTTGCCTTCGCAGGAGGTAGATCTTGGTGCCCACGGAGTAGACAACGCCCTGACTGCCAACGGCGACGCGCGTCACTGTGACTGGAACTCTTCTGACCACCGCCGCGCCTCCCTCGGCCCAGTACGCGCCCGTGCGTGCGTCGTAGAGCTGGATCTGCCTGCCTCCGTCGACGAACTCGAAGAGCACGGCCAGCTTGGGCCAGGAGAGCGCGATCGCCCTGGGTGTGCCCGGGGGAACGACGCTCGAGATCAGGTGCCCTGCGAGGTCGTAGACCTGTACCGGAGCGTACTCCGCAGCCCTCGGCGGGCCGATGTCGGGGAACAAGCGAGGAGTCTTCGCCGGCACGACCGCGATGCGGTTGCTCGAGGCGGCGAGCATGACGGACGGCGGGATGCCGGCGATGTCCTGCGCGTCGGTGCGGACACGCTTGACCGCTCCGTTCACGTCGATCCGGCGGCAGTCGTACTCGTTGTCGCAGCTCTGGCCGATGGTTGCGAGCACGAGCGTCGCACCGTCCCCGGTGAGGCCGCCGACGTAGGTGCCTTCGGGGCCGTCGCCGGGCATGTAGACGAGCTCGGCGACCTCGCGCTCACCGAGTGCTGGGGAACCGGTGTACACGTGCGTGTAGAGGAAGTTCCCCCGGTCGTAGCTCGTCCAGAGCGCCTGCGCGCCCGCCAGAGCCAGACGGAAGCTCTTGGCCTTGTAGCCACCGGGGTGGAGGGCGCTGCCGATGATCACCCCGCGCCTGGCGGAGACCTGCCTCACGTGCACCCGGTAGTCGGGGCCGATCCAGGCGATCGTGCTCGCGCCCTGCGCGAAGGCGTTGATCGGCCCCTTCGCGACGACGAGCGTGCGCAGCGCGGGCGAGGCCGCGAGAGAACGATCGCCCGCGGCGGAGAGCGCGGTCGCACAGAGAAGAGCCGTCAGGCTGCCGGCGACAAGTGAGATCGTTCTCCTCCTCACGGGAGGGTCACCGTCCGGATGCGCCCGCGGCCGTGCACGTTCTCCGCCCACGCGATCCGGCGGCCCTCGATCGAGATCCCGATCGGCGTTCCGGCCGCCCGCGCGACGAGCCTCGGCGTTCGACCGCGCAGCGTGTAGATCCCGAGGCCGGCCCGGAAGACGACGCCTCCCCCTCCCGCGGAGAGGTCGAGGGCGCCGAGCGGCAGTAAGCGACTGCGCGAGTGAAGCGTTCCATTCCTGGCGTCGAAGCGCAGGATCACCTTGCTCCCGTCGGGCTGCTCGAGCAGAACCGCGGCGTCCTGACCGACGAGTGCGACGTCCCTGACGATCCCCTGCAATGTGGTGCTCATCAGGAGGTGGCCAGCGACGTCGTAGACGTCCACGGGGCCGTCCTCTGCCACTCGCGGCACCCACTCACCCGGCGGAGTCGGCGACCGCGCAGGTACCACCGCGACCCGGCCCTGCCCGACCGCGAACAGCGCCGGCGGCGCGACCCCCGGGATCGCCTGAGGCTGACCCGACGCCTGCGGGGGCACGAGCCGCACGCCGCCGCCCGTGACAACGAGCGGGTCGGTGAAGGGCGAATCGCAACCAAA
Organism: uncultured Actinomycetes bacterium; assembly: GCA_963716865.1. Lineage (GTDB taxonomy): Bacteria > Actinomycetota > Thermoleophilia > Gaiellales > Gaiellaceae > AC-32. Next base: position 429,808 of record CAVQUF010000003.1, on the reverse strand, counting down.
CGGCCGGTTGACGCACTGCTCCACCACCCAGCCGTACGTGAGCATTGCGCCGTCGCCGGCGCCGCCGCCGAAGCGGACACCGCCCCCGGTCCCCCTGAGATCTCCGTCGAGGACGTCGACGAGGGCCTGCCGGCGGCCGGGCGCGCCGGTGGCGATCGATTCCTCGTCGTTGTTGCCGCCGCTGTCCCAGGCCCAGAGGGCGTGGCTCCCAGCTAGGGCGATCACAGCAGACGAGACCCGCTCGGGATGGACCTTTCCGACGACCCACGTCTTTGGCCTTGTCACGCGGCGGACGCGCACCCGAGCGTCTGCGGTCACCCAAGCGATCCAGTCGCCGTCCTGGGCGAAGGCATAGATCCGTCCGTGAGCGGCGACGAGCGTATGAGGTCGGACGGTCTTCGCAGGCGCTGCGCTTGCCGCCACCGCCAGCGGGATCAGGAGCATTCCGATCAGTACGCGCCTCATCCGCTCACCTCGTCTTCGCGAGCACCTTGGCGAGCGGAACGAAGACCAGCTTGCCCCGCTCGGGCTCGCTCAGCCGGCCGTGCTCGTGGTAATTGACGGCGTAGACGAGCCCGCGCGGCCCGATCGCCGCGTCGTGGCCGTAATAGCCCGTGCCGCGGCCGGTCGCGAGGACGACGTCCTTTCCCGTCGTCAGGCGGAGAACGTGCAGCTTGCGGTTCGACCCGTAGCTATAAGTCGAGTAGACGGCAAGCTGGCCGTAGACCGCCAGGCTCCGCAGCTGATGCAGTGGCCTAGCTGTCGCCACGGCGGGCCACGTGTGGACGAGCGTGCCCGACTTCCAGTCGTAGACCTCGAGCGTCCTCGCCTGGGTCAGGACGACCAACCGGTCGCCGCTGAGCGCGATCTGCTCCGCCGAGCTGGGCGTGAGCTCCCTGAGGAGCTTCCCGCTCGCAGAGTAGATCCCAACCGTGACGGCGGTCTCCAGCGCCGTGGCCTGCCCGTCGATCGGCCATGCCTCTTCAGACCGAAGGACTGCGATCCGGCCCGAGTCGGCCGACTGGGAGATGATCGCGCCCGGCCCGGTGACGATCTGCTTGAGGCCGGCCGACGAGACCAGGCTCAGCTTCTGTCCGGTGCAGGCGCCGTTCCCATCGGACCACCACGTGCTGATCGCAAGCAGCTTCCCGGACCCGACCGCTCCGGCGATCCACCGTCCGTACCAGGCCTCGGCGCCGACGTCGCCGCCGAGGTACCGCCGGCCGGACGCCAGCAGCTTCGAGCGGGATCCGATCTGCGCGGCGAACAGGTGCTCCTCGGTCTGGTACGAGTTGCCGGCCACGTACCGCGTGATCCAGGCGACGCGCTTGCCCGCGATCGCGACCTCGGAGGTGTGCGCGCCGTACCTGCCCTTCATTAGCGAGGTCGCGCCTGTCTGTGTATTCCAGACGTAGACCTTCTTGCCGACCGCATATGCCACCTGCGGCCCGTCCATCGCAAGCGTCGCGACCGGGCTCGCAGTCTGCTTCGTCCTGCCGCCCGGCGAGGCCGCGGGAGCGGCCTGGGCTACGAGGACGAGCAAGACCCCGACGAGAGACAGGCCCAAAATCCAGAGCCTTCTCACTGCTCTCACCTCCGCGTGAATCGTCCCGCCGGAGGGCTGCAGCCGCATCGGGGAAGATGCTGACGCGGGTGGTGGAATCTACCGAGGGCTAGGGCAGCTCGAGGCTTGCGGTGCCGCTCAGGTCGAGCCAGGTGCGGTCCCGGCCCTGGACGATCCGGATCATCACCGCCTCGCAATGGCGGCAGCGGACGACGATCCCGGCTCCCGTGTAGACGTCGAGACGGGCCATCTCCTCGTGCGCGCCGCAGCCGCCGCAGACGGAGGTCGCGGCGGTCAGGTCGGCCCCGACGAGCTCGAGCATGAGCCCGCCGATCGCGTTGCCGTCCAGTTTCAGGTCTCGCATCTCCATCTCAGCTCCCCGTCGCTCCGAAGCGCTCGGTCCGGATCCACGCTGGGTCGTAGCCGGCGGCGATGAGTCCGTCTGCGGCCGCGTCGACGAAACGCGTCGAGCCGCAGACGTACACGCGCGGCTCGTCCGTCGCCGGGAACGCGACCTCGGCGAGCAGCTCGGCGTCGATCCGCCGCGCGTAGCCCGTCCAGCCCGGAGGCTGGTCGCGCGTGAGCGTGTACACGACCTCGAAGCCGGCGCTTTCCTCCGTGAGCCGGTCGAGCTCGTCGCGGTAGATCACGTCCTCGAGCGTGCGCGACGAGAAGAGCAGCCGCATCGGAGCCGTCGCGCCCGCGCGCGCCCGGTGCCGGGCCATCGCCATCAACGGCACGATCCCGGAGCCGCCGGCCACGAGCAGGGTCGGCTGAGGCTCGTCTCCGTCCCAGACGAAGTAGCCGCCGATGGGGCCGCGCAGCTCGACCATGTCACCCTCCCGCGCCTCGTCCACGAGGTACGGCGAGACCTCGCCGTCGTCGAGCCGCTCGACCGTGAGCGCGAGCTCTTCGCCCGGGGCCGACGCGATCGAGTAGCTGCGCTGCGCCTGGTAGCCGTCCTCGGCCGTGAGCCGCAGGTCGAGGTGCTGCCCGGCGCGGTGCCCGGGCCAGCCGGGCGCGACGAGCTCGAGCGTCCGCACCCGCGGCGTCTCCGGCACGACCGCCGCCACCTCGGCGGCCAGCCACAAGGCACCGCTTGCGGTGCCGCCATCAGGACGCACGGGCTTTGCCCGTGCGTCCGTCGGAAATGACCGGTCGACTGGCTGGGAGCTCACTCGCAAACCTCCGGACCTAGTCGCCCCAGTACCGCTGCTCCAGCCACGGGTCCCCGCGGAGGTGGTAGCCGTTCGACTCCCAGAAGCCGGGCTCGTCCTCGTCGCGCAAGGACAGTCCCCGCACCCACTTGGCGCTCTTCCAGAAGTAGAGGTGCGGCACGAGCAGCCGCGCCGGGCCGCCGTGCTCGGGGTCGAGCTCCTCGCCGTCGTAGCCGTAGGCGACCCAGGCCTTGCCGTCCGTCACGTCCTCGAGCGGCAGGTTCGTCGTGTAGCCGCCGTCGCAGAAGGCGACCACGTACGCCGCCTCGTGCTCGACCGCGTCCAGGAGGGCGTCGACCGAGACACCCTCCCAGTCCGTGTCGAGCTTCGACCAGCGGGTGACGCAGTGGATGTCGACCGTGGGCGTCTCGCTCGGCAGCGCGCGGAACTCGTCCCAGGTCCAGCTGACGGGCTCGGCGCCGCCCTGGATCGAGAACGTCCACTCGTCGAGCGGCGTGTGCGGCGTCGGCCCCGCCGAGAGCACCGGGAAGTCGTCGGTCAGGTACTGGCCGGGCGGCACCCGGTCGGGCGGGCCCTCACGTCTCTTGCCACGGAAGCCGCGCGAGAAGACCACGGTCGAACCTTAAACGGCCGTGCCGGCAAAGCCGGCACGGCCTCTCATGGTCGGCGTCGCAAGCGAGCGCCTTGAGGGCTTTCCATTCAGCTCGCTGCGATTCCCGCGACCGTCGCCGGGACGCCTTCGAACTCGCCGACGGGCTCGAGGTGCCCGTCGCCGCCGACCGTCCAGCCGAAGATGCGCTGGTGGTCGGCGTCGATCGCGTACAGGAAGCGGCCGTCTCCGGTGATTGCCTCGTCGCGGATCCCGGGCTCGCCGATCCCGGTCGAGCCGGCGACCGGCTCGAGCAGCTCGAGCTTCCCGCCCTTCTGGATCTCGTAGCTCGAGATCGTGCCGTCGCCGAAGTTCGTCACGTAGACGAAGCGGCCGTCCTTCGTCGTCGCGGCCCAGCAGACCTCGCTGCGCGTGTCTGCGATCGAGGCGCTGATCGGCGCGAGGTGCCCCGGCTCGTCCAGCGCGTACGAGGACGCGGCGGCCTTGCCGATCTCGCCGCCGAAGGCCTCGGTCACGATCACCGAGCCGTCCGCGAAGTCGAACCCGTACGGCGTCGCGCCCGAGGACGGGATCGTCTCCGGGCCCTCGGCGTAGCCGCGGTCGTCGATCGTGTACGCGCTGATCGCGTTCGTCCCTCGCTCGGTGACGACGATCGTCTTGCCGTCCGGGCTGAACGAGATCTGCGCGGGGTCGGCGTTGCCGGCGCTCAGCGTGCGGGTCGAGCCCTCGAGCGGCGTCAGCGCGCCGCCGGCGAGCGTGAAGCCGCTGATGTTCGGCGTTCCGTTGTTGAGCGCGTAGACGATCTCGCCGCTCACGGCGATGCTCGTCGGCGTGCTCCCGCCCGAGCCGACCGTGTCGGCGAGCCTCAGCCCGTCGGCGTCGATCGCGAATAGCGTGAGATCGTCGCTGCCGGCGTTCGCCACCAGCAGCCAGGCGCCGTCGTCGGAGAGGACGATCGAGCTCTGCGAGGCGAGGTGCGGCACGCCGGTACCGCGGCCGCCTGTCTCGTACCGGCCGATCGGGTCGAGCCGTCCGTCGCCGGAGCGGTCGTACGCGATGATCTCGTTCTTCTCGGCGTCGTTGGTCTGGACGTAGACGCGTTCGTTCATGTGACTCCCTCCACGACCCCTTTGACTTGTCGACCGTACTTGTCTCGGGAGGGCGGCGAGCGTTACGCCTTATCTAGCGATCGAGAGGAGCGCAGGCGTCATCTGCCCGCCCGAGCCGGGCCGGAGCACGGTCACGTAGGCAGTGGCGCCGGAGATCGCCGTCGTCCAGAGCATCCGCGAGGTCGGCTTCGGGCGGTGCGCGCAGGGGAGGTGCTCGCCCTGGCTCGTGTGGCCGCGCTCGTGGCCGAGGTCCTCGCCGGCGAGCGGCGGCAGCTCGTACAGCACCCGGCCGCTGCCGTTCGCGTCGACGGGGCCGATCCGCAGCTGCTGCGAGCAGCGCGACTCGCGCACGTAGAGCAGCCTTCCTCCGATCCGCGCCGGATTGAGGAGCAGGACGCGGCGCGAGGAGCGAAGCAGGCTGCGCTTCCCGGTCGCCAGGTCGTAGGAGAGCAGCCGGCTCTCCGTGGCCGACGCCAGGTGGTAGACGACGACGTCCTTGGCGAGGGACGGCCGGCCGAGCTGCCCCGCGGGTCGCGCGCGGGAGACGACCGTCGTGCTCGTGGGATCGGCCAGCGAGAAGGCGCGGATCTGCTCGGAGCCGTCGGCGAGCCGGACGCGGTAGGCGAGCCAGCGGTCCGAGACCGCGAGCTTCTCGACGCCGAGGACGGTCTGCTCCAGGCTCGGCGTGAGCGTGGCGCTGTCGGCGACGGTGACGGCGTCGCCCGAGCGCCAGGCGATGTGTGCGCCACCGAGGGCCGGATCGGTGCCAGGGAGCTGCGTCTTCACCCCGTCCCGGAGCAAGAACCCGCCGACGCCCGGTTGCTGCCAGACGACGTCGTTGCCGACGGCGCTCGGGTCCCCGCCGGGGGAGGCGACCGGGGTCGCGGCCCGCGCGTCTCCCGCCACGAGGGCGATTGCGAGCGAGGCCGCCGCGAGGACGCGCAGCGCGCGCAGGCCCTGCGGCCGCTCGGCGAGCGCGCCCTCGTCGCCGCCGCGTGCGACGAGCACGAGCACCGGCAGCGCGCGTCCCGCGGCAAAGCTCAGGCCGACGACGATCGCACCCGGGACGCTCGCGAGGCCGACGCTCAGCGGCAGCAGCGCCCAGCCCGCGGCGGCCGGGACGAACGTGGACACGCCGGTCCCGAGCAGGACGCCGTACAGGAAGAGCGCCCTCGGCAGCGGCATCGACCGGCGCCACGGCTCGGGCACCTGCAGGCGAACCTGCGGCCGCACGCGCAGGCCCGCGAGGTCCGAGATCACGGCCGCGGCGGCGAGCACGGCCGCGGCGATCAGGAACACGCGCCCGGGCTCGATCGCCGCTCCGAGCGCGCCGAGCGCGCCGAACAGCAGGACCGCGCCGAGCGCGAGCCCCGCGCTGAAGGCAGCGGCCGCGGCGACGAGCGCCTTCCGTCCTCCCACCTCGCGCGCGGCACTCACGGTGCCGACCATCGAGAGGCTTCAGGGCGACCAGGCACCGGCGAGCCCGACGAGCAACCCCGTCAGCGCGAGAGCGGCCGTCAGCACTTGATCTTCGAGTCGAAGTACATGACGCAGAACACCTTGCGGCCGCGGTAGCAGTACCCGGTCAGCGCGGCGTCGCCGTTGATGCGGTTGCTGGACGTAGCCGCAGCAGTCCACGAGCCTGCGGACATGGCCGCCGCAGCAGCGGTACCAGGAGCCGTCGAGGTAGGCGCGGAAGCCGTGGGCCCGCGCGGCGCCCTGGCAGATCCGGGTGCGGGGCGCCGGCGGGAGTGGGTTCCCGTCCGGGTCGCGGAGGAGCCTCCCCTTGGCGTCCACCGGGCGGCCGGCCTTGTCGATCGCACGGCCGAGGTCGTCCACGGGTCGGCCGTCGGCCGCGCGCAGCGGGAATCCCCTGCTGTCGATGCGCGGAAGGCCGGTCGGGTGCGGGCAGGAGCCGGTCGTGTAGATGTGGCCGCAGAAGTGGAAGGCCTCCGCCTTCTGGGTCTTCAGCGCAGCCGCAACGAAGCCGCCGCTGCCGACCGCGAGCAGGAGCTTTCCGGCCCGGGCAAGGAACCCGCGCCGGGAGCTGGCCCCGGTGACGGCGTCGCTAAGCACGTATCGCCCGAGTAGCGGTGGCGAGCACGCTCTCGAGCTGGTAGAGCGAGTTGAACGTCCCCTTCGCCAGCACCTCGCCGTCCGGGGCGAGGGCGACCGCGTAGGGGCTGCCCGGAATCGCGAGCGAGCCCCAGACGTCGGCGTCCGCCTCCTCGTCGAAGACCTCGAGCTCGACCTCGGGGTCGGAGCCGACGAGGCGCAGCGACGGCTCGAGCGCGTGGCAGAGCGCGCAGCCCGGCGAGCTGAAGACGGCGACCAGCAGCGGCGCGGGCTCGAACCGCTCAACGAGGCCGAGGCGGCTGCCGATCTCCGGGCCCTCGTGCTCGATCGAGAGCGCGGCCTGCGGCGCGATCGCGAGCCGCAGCTCGCCGACCTCGCGGGCGAGCGCGAGCACGGCCACGCCCAGGACGACGACCGCCGCGAGCGCCACGCCGAGACCGATCCCGAGCCAGGCGTCGGTCGACGGCTCCGTGTCGGGCAGGACCGCGAGAACCGCGAACGCCCCGGCGAGCAGCGCGGTTCGCCCCACCGCCGGCCAGCCGATCCGGGAGCGGGCCCCGAAGCAGCCGCAGGGCGCACCGGCCCGGCCGCGCGCGATCGCCCAGAGAAGTGCGAGCGCGAAGAGCCCGAGGACGGCCGTCGCGGCCCACGCCGCTCCGGGGAGGCCCGCTGCGACCGCGACGGCGAGGACGGCCTCGACGGCGATGACGGCGCCCCACAGCACGGCGCGCGCCGCAGGCCGGGCTACGCCGTAGGAGCTGAATGCTTCACGCGCGCGCGAGCCGGCCAGGAGCTTGGCCGCAGCGGAGGCGAGCAGCACCCCGGCGAGCAGGAAGCGAAGTAGACCCACGACCGTCAAAGGCGGTGGAGAATACCGGGCAGAGAAGACGTTTCGTCCGACTCGGCACGGAGGTGCGAGGTGACGCTGCTCTGGTTCGTGGTCTGGCTGATCTGCGATCTCATCGGGGACAAGGAGCCGCTGACCTTCGACCCGGTCAACTGGTGGGCCGGAACCCTGCTCCTCGTCATCGCCCTCGACCTGAACAAGAGCTACGTCATCAAGCGCTGAGGTCGTCGGCACTCAAGTCTTGCGCACCGCTCCCCGGTCATACTGCGCGGGAAGCGACGCGAAGGAGAGAGCATGTGGTACGGGATAGGTTTCGGCGTTTTTCTGTACTTGGTCCTCCTGTTCACCCTCGGGGTGATCACTCTGAGGAAGGGACACTGGGTGATGTTCATCATCGGGATCTTCCTCCCGATCTTCTGGATCATCGGCGCGGTGATACCGCCCGTCGCCGGGCGCGAGCCGGCCTAGCCGGACCGTTCCTCGGCGAGTCGTAGCGTGCCGCGCCTCACCCGTCCGAACTTCATCGAGCGCCGGATGTCCGTCTTCCTGCGCTCGCCTCCCAAGGTCACGACCGCTGCCAGCGTGATCGTCACGGCGACGGCTGTGGTGGTCGTCGTCGGCGGGCTCCTGATGCGGTTCCTCGACCACAAGGAGTACGCGAACGTCTGGGTCGGCATGTGGTGGGCGATCCAGACGGTGACCACCGTCGGCTACGGCGACGTCACGCCCAGCGCAACCTCCGGCCGGATCGTCGCCGTGTTCGTGATGCTGGAGGGGATCGCCTTGCTGACCGTCGTGATCGCCGCGATCACGTCGACCTTCGTGGCCCGGGCCCAGCGCGAGCTCGACGCGGACGATGACGCGGCCGAGGCGCGGCTCGAGGGCCGCCTCGACGACCTCTCGTCACGGCTCGAGCGCGTCGAGTCGATGCTGCGGCAGCTGACGAACGGCTAGCGCCTAGGTTTCATCGTGGCCCGCAAGCCACTCGCCCACGACCTGCATATACCGCTCGCGCTCCTCGACGTGCGGCAGGTGTGACGACTCCTCGAGCAGCATCCACTCGGAGCCGCGGATCCCGCTCTGGAGCACTTCCTGGAGCGCCGGCGTCGCCTCGTCGTAGCGGCCCGAGACCAGCAGCGTCGGGACGTCGATCGACCCCAGCCGGTCCTTCGACTGCCAGTCGCGGATCGACCCGATCACGTGGAACTCGCTCGGCCCGTTCATCGTGTGGTAGACGGTCGGATCGCGGTCGATCCAGGCGAACGCCTCCACCACCTCGTCGGGCCAGGGATCGACCCGGCAGAGATGGCGGTCGTAGAAGACCTTGCACGCCTGGGCGTACTCCGGGTCGTCGGTCGTCTCGTCGGCCTCGTGGCGCCGCAGCGTCGCCTCGACGTCGGGCGGGAGCTCCGCGCGGAGCCGGTTCGCCTCTGCGACGAAGTCCGGGAAGGACGCGGCCGAGTTCGCGATCACGAGCGAGCACAGGCCGCGCGGCTGCGTGAGGGCGTACTCCTGCGCGAGGAAGCCGCCCCACGACTGGCCGAGGACGTGGTGGCGGTCGCGCACCCCGAGCGCGTCCACGAGGTTGTGCAGCTCGCGCACGAACAGGTCGACCGTCCAGAAGTCGGCGCCCCGCTCGGGGTAGTGCGTGCTGCGCCCGTTCCCGAGCTGGTCGTAGTGGACGACGGCCCGGCCGTCCTTCGCCAGGTCCGCGATCGAGATCAGGTAGTCGTGCGTCGCGCCTGGCCCGCCGTGGAGCACGACGAGCGGCGCCGGCGCATCGGCGTCGCCCGGGCGCAGGTCGCCCGTGACGCGGAACCAGGTCTCCGCGGTCTCGCCGCCGAGATCGAACGGAACCGCGCCGTCGCGTACCTCCGCCGCAGAGCTCACGGAGCTAGCTCGGAGGTTCGGAGTCGCGCTCGTAGTCGGCCGCGCCGCCGAGGCGGTCGCGTCCGACCTCGACGTCGTCCTTGCGGGCCTCGAAGTCCTCCTCCGCGACGTCCCGCTCGGCGGGGGTCATCTGCGTCTCCTCCTCGGCGGTCTCGACGTCGTCCTTGCTCCACCAGGCCTTGAGTCTTTTGAAAATGGACACACGCGTACGCTAACCGGCTCAGGGCGCCGGCGTGAGGCCGTGGCGTTGCATCACGGCTCCGATCGCCGCGAGATCGGGCGGGCCGCCGGCCGAGGCGTCGACGATCGCGGCGACCTCGCGGAAGTAGTCCGGGCCGAGAACGCCGGGGCTGACGACGGCAAGCGTCCTCGCATCGGCCTCGCCTTCGTTCGCGAAGTGGTGGACGGCGCCGCGGCGAATGCAGAACGCCTCGCCCGGGCCGATCTGCCACTTCTCGCCGTCGACCGTCCAGGTCAGGGCGCCCTCGAGCCCGTAGACGGTCTCCTCGTAGGCATCGTGACTGTGCGCGACCGGCACGTTCGCCCCTGCCGGGACGTCGAACTCGAAGACGGCCACTGACCCTCCTGATGCCTCGCTCTCGACGAGGAACCGGATGACGAGCTCCCCGATCCTGATCTCCTCGCCCGCTGCTGTCGCCATGAGTCAGCTCCTCTCGAGTCTCGGCCGTCTCGCCTCCCGAGATCGAACGGAACCGTGCCCTCGCGCACGCCCGCCGTCGAGGTCACCCAGCCGCCTTAGTGCGGACGCTTCGAGTCTCGCTCCCAGTCGGCCGAGCCGCTCGCGGACACCCCGCCCTGTATCTCGGTTTCCCGCTTGATGGCCTGGGCCTGCATTTCTGCCTCCGCGCGCTCCTCGGGGGTCTGCCCCTCGGCGGCGGCGTCGTCCTTGCTCAACCAGGACCGGAGTTTGTCGAAGACGGACACACGCGTACCGTACCCCGCCCGGCGCGTGAATGTGAAGTGCCCCCGGCCGGAAGACTTGCGTTTAGGAAACCGCTGTCAAGCCTTCATGCGAGAGCGCACTCGCACATCCGAGCGTGTGTGCGATTACACGAGAAGAAGCCGGCCGCCACGCACCGGGCTGAAGGCGACCGCCCTACACCGTTGACGGCCTCCGCGCGCCGGTCAGACGGCACTATCGGTGCAGATAGGCGGAGTGGACGGAGGTCACCCGCCACGCTTCGCCCCCGGGCTTGCGTGGGACCGCTACAAGGCCACCGCTTCCGGCCGCTCGTACTCCGCTCTATGCTCGCACTGGCCGTTGTAGGCCATCACGGATGGAGCGCACGCTCGACCCCGCCCGGCTCGGAGACCACCTCGACCGGCTCTACCGGGCCGCCTGGGCGCTCTGCGGCTCCCGGGAGGAAGCCGAGGACCTCGTCCAGGAGACCTACGCACGCGTCCTAGCCCGCCCGCGTCTGCTCCGCCGCGAGGACGACCTCGGCTATCTGTTGCGGGCCTTGCGCAACACGTTCCTGAACCAGAAGCGCGCCGAGCAGAGCCGGCTGCGCCCCGGACCGCTGCCCGATGAGCTCGAGCTCATCGCCGATCCTCACGCGCGCGAGCCACACGCTGCGCTCGAGGCGGGCGAGCTCTATGCCGCAATCGCAGCCCTCCCCGACGACTTCCGGGATGTGCTCGTCGCGGTAGATGTCGCCGGCCTCTCCTACAAGGAGGCGGCCCGGGCGCTGCGTATCCGCGAGGGGACGGTTATGAGCCGCCTCTACCGCGCCCGCCAACAGGTCGTGCGCCAGATCGAAGGCAGCTCAGCCTGATTTGTAGGTGCCAACCGTTCCGACGAGAACTTTCTCGCCCGACGACGCCTGATCGCCGTTGGCCCGCTCGCGCGTGACGGTCAACGTCGTGAAGTCCTTCGGCGAGACGCCGGCCCACAGCGTGACTTTCCGGCCCTCGTTGAACGTCCCGATCGGCACGAGCACCCCGGTGCCGCTGCGCAGCCACGCCTCGTAGAAGCGACCTCCGTCGAGGCGGGGAAGCCCTGTCGCCCGGAGCTCGACCCGCCACCCGGAGGAGGTCTTGGTCAGCGTCGCGTTACCGCCGGCGGTGGGCGCGAGCGCGGTCGCGGTGAGAGAAGTCTGGAAGCGCTCGCCGGAGGTCCCGCCGGGGCGGAGCACGACCACCCCGATTGCCACGGCGACCACCGCAGCGCCCGCGACGCCGATCAGGATCGGACGCTGCCGCGCAGATACACGCTTCGGTCGCCGTCGTGCGTCGAGGCGCGCCCGCAGGGAGGCCGGTGCTTCGACCTCGGCCGCAGTGCTTCGCGTGAGCGCGACCGCCCGCCGCTGCTCCGCGAGCCGGTCGGCAAGCTCAGAGGAGGCCACGACTTGCTGCTCGAGCGTCGCGCGACGCTCGGGCGTAAGCGAGCCGTCGGCGAGCGCCGCCAGCTCCTCCTCGCGCGGCTCGTTCCGGTGAAATCGCATCGAGCTTCCGAATGCCATGGTAACTGGGGCCTCGTTCCTCCGACCTAGCGCAGCGAGGAGGTGGATGCAGCCACCTCGGGCTCGTCAGACTCGACCTCCGCCTCTGTGCGATAGGCGACACCGCGTGCTGCCGCGTAGGCAAACGGATGGTAGAAGGCGTCGAGCGCCTGCTTGCCGTCGCCGGCCCAGAGCTCGAACGAGTCGGCGGTGTGAAGATCGTCGACGACCACCTTCAGCCGGCCGTCGCCTCTGTTCCACAGAAGACGTACGTCCAGTCCGTTGCCGGTCCGGTGAGCGAGCTCGGTCGGCAGCTCTGTCGGGCTGTTCAGGTTGTCAACGTTCGCGCTCATCGTCGTCCTTTCCGTCGGAGATCCATTCACCAACAAGGACACGCGGCGCGCCCCGCTATTCCCGATGTTCGCCGCCGCGGGAATAGCCGCCGCGCGTCGGTGTCTCTAGCAGGCGAAGGTCAACCACTGGGAAAGGAGTCCCATGAAGACAGAGAGAGACCACACGCGCCTCATCCGCGCTCTCGTGGTCGCTGCTCTCGGCCTCGCGGCGGCGTTCGTAACCGCAGGGGCCGTGGCGGCGAACCATGGAGGCACGATCGTGAAGCTGCGCCACAGCAGCCTCGGCCAGATCCTCGTCGACTCGAACGGCAGGACGCTGTACCTGTGGGCGCACGACAAGCACCACCAGAGCACCTGCTACGGCGCATGCGCCGCCTACTGGCCTGCGCTCACCACCCACGTCAAGCCGAGGGCGATCGGCGGAGCCAGGAAGGCGCTCCTGAGCACCACGCGGCGCAGGGACGGCCGTCTGCAGGTCACCTACCACGGCCATCCGCTCTACCGCTTCGCGGGGGACACGAGGGCGGGCCAGACCTCTGGCGAAGGGCTGACCGACTTCGGCGGCAGATGGGACCCGGTCTCGGCTGCCGGCCTCGCGGTACGAAAGAGCACGATGCAGTCCCGCCACTTCGAGCGCCCGAAGCTCGCGCACGGCCTGCTGCTAGTCAAGGGCACTCAGGCCGACGACAAGATCGCGCTCCGTCTGAAGGCCGGCAACCCCGGCATCCTCCAGGTCGACATCGGCGACAACGGCTCGGCCGACTTCAGCTTCAAGCGGAAGCACATCGCGAGGATCGCGATCGATGCCCGGGCCGGCGACGACCTCGTCCGGATCGACGAGAGCAACGGCGTCTTCACCGACGCGATCCCGACCAGGATCGACGGTGGAGACGGAAACGACAGCCTGGCGGGAGGCTCCGGAGCGGAGACCCTGCTCGGCGGCAACGGCAACGACCTGATCGACGGCAACAAGGGCAACGACAGGGCGCTGATGGGCGCCGGTGACGACACCTTCGTCTGGGATCCCGGCGACGGAAGCGACGTCGTCGAGGGCCAGGATGGTGCCGACACGATGCGCTTCAACGGTGCCAACGTCGCCGAGAAGTTCGACCTGTCGGCCAACGGAAGCCGGCTTCGCTTCTTCCGCGACGTCGGCAACATCACGATGGACACCGCCGGAGTCGAGCGGGTCGACGTCAACGCCCTCGGCGGCGCTGACCTCGTCGCGGTCAACGACCTGAGCCGAACCGACGTCAGCAGCGTCAACGTCGACCTCGCCGGCAGCCTCGACGGGACGACGGGCGACGGGGCGGGCGACCGCCTTGTCGTCAACGGCACCGCGGCCGACGACGCGATCAAGATCGGTGGAGACACCTCCGGTGTCACCGTCTCCGGCTTGCGGTCACAGGTCGCGATCCAGCATCAGGAGCCGACCGACCAACTCTCGGTGGACGGTCTCGCCGGCGCCGACTCGATCGACGCTTCCGCTCTCGCTGCCGGCGCGATCGCACTCACGCTGGACGGCGGAGCGGGCAACGACACGATCGCCGGCGGCCAGGGCGTAGAGACCTCGGTCGGCGGCGACGGCAACGACGTGATCGACGGCAACAAGGGCAACGACACCGCCCTGCTGGGCTCGGGCGACGACCTGTTCGTCTGGGATCCGGGCGACGGCAGCGATGTGGTCGAGGGCCAGGAGGGCTCCGACACGATGCGCTTCAACGGCGCAGCCGCGGCCGAGCAGTTCACCCTCTCGGCGAACGGCAGCCGGCTTCGCTTCTTCCGCGACGTTGGCAACATCACAATGGACACCGCCGGAGTCGAGCGGGTCGACGTCAACGCCCTCGGCGGCGCCGACCTCGTCGCGGTCAACGACCTGAGCCGAACCGACGTCAGCAGCGTCAACGTCGATCTGGCGGGAGCCCTCGGCGGGTCGGCCGGCGACGCAGCGAGCGACCGCGTGGTCGTCAACGGCACCAGCGGGGACGACGCGATCGACGCGAGCGGAGACTCAGGCGAAGTGAAGGTGAGCGGCCTCGCCCCGACGGTCGCGGTCTTCCACCCGGAGACCGACGATCAGCTCGACATCAACACCCTCGAAGGCAACGACACCGTGACCTCTGCCGGCCTGATCGCCGGCACGATCCAGCTCTTCGTGGACGGCGTTCTTGTCCCGTAGAGCAACCTCGCCTGGCAGGGATGAGCGGGGCCCCCGTCCTGGGGGCCCCGCTGGGACTAGTGTCGAGTGCCTCCAAGAAGCGGTCCGCCTGCTCGCCGCGGAGCGGCAGGTGTTGCACGAGCGCGACGTGGGTCGCGACGAGCTCGAGTTGAACCGGCTCGAGCTCGCGCGGCGACAGCGGCAGCTTTCCCATGCGCTGATCGACCGTTACCTTCGCCGAGCCGATCGGGACGCCGCCTAGCCCTCAAGCCGACAGGTGGCCGCGGGCTCTTGGCGCGCCGGGTGACGAGCCCGTGCCCAAGCAATTCGAGCGCGGGGAATAACCGACGCCGACGGGTGTCCTTGGCAGCAAGAACCTCGATCCGATCAAAGGAGGAACCCATGTCTCGCACGATTCGCGCCACGCTTGCTGCCACCGCACTCGGTCTCGCGCTCGGGCTCGCCGCGCACGCCCCGGCGGCGCCGGCCCCGAAGACCGTGCACGGCACGGTCGGCCCCGGCTTCACGATCCGCCTCACGCTCAGCGGCAAGAAGGTGGCCAAGCTGAAGAAGGGCGTGCCCTACCGCTTCGTGATCAGTGACCGCTCTTCGATCCACGACTTCCACCTGACCGGGCCCGGACTCGACCGGATGGTGACGACGGTGGGCTTCACCGGCACGAAGAACCTCGTCCTCAAGCTGAAGAAAGGCGTCTACCGCTTCTTCTGCGACCCGCACTCGACCGTAATGCACGGGAGCTTCCGGGTCGTCTGAACGGCCGCAAGTGGAGTCGGATGTTCCTGGACCCGGGCTAGCTCACGACGGTGAGCCGCGGATGGGAGCAACCCGCCCCGAGGGTTGCTCCCTCCCTCACTGCGACCGGATCAGCATCTCGGCCTGGCGCTCGAGGTCGACGTATGGCTCGCCGCTGACGTCGACTGCGATTCGGTTGATCGTCCCGCCGGTGAAGGCGTACGGAGCCTCGCCGGGGTAGTCGTCGGTCACCGCCTCGCCGCTGTGCCGCCCGACGAAGAGCCCGGAGCCGGCGATCGAGAACGCCCCGAGTTGCGTCTTGAGCTTGCCCTCGCCGACCTTCGTGTCCCCGTGGTAGAGGGACAGCGTCCCGGTGGCGCCCGTCGGCTCCATCCCCTCCTTCTCGAACGAGGCCGAGAGGATCAGGTTCTCTCCGCTGGGAACGTCCTCGGTGGCGACGATCATCTGCTCCTCGGCGCCGACGAAGTTGTTGACGTAGTGGAGGCGGTTGTCCTTGACGTAGAGCGCGTGGCCGCCGAAGCGGGACCCGATCGCGAAGAGCACGCCCTCGGCCCCCGGCGCCGGGATGTCGACGAGCGCGCCGATCACGAACGAGCGGTTCTTCGTGTTGACGGCCTGCCACTCGCTGACCGGCGCCGTGTCCGGGAAGTACACGTACCGGTTGCGCGGGGCGGTCAGCTGTGGGCGGGGCTCCGTCAGGATCTCGACCGGGGTGCGATCGTCGAGCGGGAACGCGCCGTTCCTGCCGGCCTCGGAGAACCAGATGTTCACGAGCTCCGTCACCTTGCCGGGCTGCTCGGAAGCGAGGTTGTTGACCTCCGCCCGGTCGACGTCGGTGTTGTAGAGCTCCCACTCGTCGTCGTTGAAGTTGCCCCAGCCGGCGATGCACGGATGTGTCGTCACCGCCTTCCAGCCCTCGTGCCAGATCGAGCGCGAGCCGAGCATCGCGTAGAACTGCGTCTTCCGCTTCGACTCGGCTGACCCGTCGTCGATGCTCTCGCGCATGCTGACGCCGTCGATCGGCGACTGCGTGTGGCCCTTGATCGTCTCCGGCGGCTCGACGCCGAGGACGTCGAGGACCGTCGGCACGATGTCGATCGCGTGGTGGTACTGGTCGCGGATCTCGCCGCGTGCCTTCGTCCCGGCAGGCCACGAGATGATGCACGGGTCGCTGGTTCCGCCGTTGAACTCGTAGCGCTTCCACATCTTGAACGGCGTGTTGAACGCCATCGCCCAGCCGTTCGGGTAGTGGTTGTAGGTCTTCGTGCCCCCGAGGTCGTCGATCATGGCCAGGTTCTGGGCCAGGTCGTCGGGGACGCCGTTGGCGAACTTCATCTCGTTCACGGACCCGTTCGGCCCGCCCTCGCCGCTGGCGCCGTTGTCGGAGACGACGACGATCATCGTGTTCTCGAGCAGCTCGTTCTGCTCGAGGTAGTCGAGCAGGCGCCCGATGTGGTGATCGGCATGCGCGAGGAACCCCGCGTACACCTCGGCCATGCGGGAGAAGAGCCGCTTCTCTTCGTCGTTCAGCGAATCCCAGGGGCGGGTGACGTCGAGCATCGGGAACGGTTTCCCGTCCGGCCCCGTGCGCGTCTGGTCCCCGATCGGGTTGATCGGCGGCAGCTCCGTGTCGGCGGGCACGATGCCGAGCTTCTTCTGGTTCGCCAGCGTCTGCTCGCGGATCGCCTCGTAGCCCATGTCGAACTGGCCCTTGAACTTGTCGATCCAATCCTTCGGCGCCTGATGCGGCGCGTGGCACGCGCCCGGCGCGTAGTAGAGGAAGAACGGCTTCTCCGGTGCGACCGCCTTTGCGTCGCGGATGAACTCGAGCGCCTTGTCGGTGAGGTCGTCGGTGAGGTGGTAGCCCTCGTCGGGGGTGCTCGGCTGGTCGACGGGGTGGTTGTCGTAGACCAGATCGGGGTACCACTGGTTCGTCTCGGCGCCGAGGAATCCGTACCAGCGCTCGAAGCCTCGGCCGGTCGGCCAGTTTCGACGCGTCGAAGCGAGGTTCATCTCATCGGTCGGGCAGAGATGCCACTTGCCGACCATGTACGTGTTCCAGCCGCGCTCGCCGAGAATCTCGGAGAGCATGCCGTTCTCCGGCGGGACGGTGCCGCTCGCGTTCGGGAAACCGATCGCCGCCTCGGTGATACAGGCCATGCTGTTTCGCGTGTGGTTGCGGCCGGTGAGCAGGCACGAGCGCGTCGGGGAGCACAACGCCGTCGTATGGAACTGCGTGTAGCGGACGCCGTTCGCCACGATCCGGTCGATGTTCGGCGTCTCGATCGGTCCGCCGTAACAGCTCATCGCCGAGAAGCCGACGTCGTCGAGAACGATGTAGACGACGTTCGGCGCCCCTGCGGGCGCTCGTGGCGGCTCGAACGGCGACCAATCCGGCTCCGAATCGCGAATGTCGACGTTGATCGTCCCCTTGAACGGCTCTCCCATCACCGGTCTCCCTTCGGACTAGGCCCCCGCATTCGTTCGGACAGCCGTTGTCTATCAAACGGCGTTCCGCGGGGACGCGTTCGGATCGTCGCCCCTCGCGTTCAATCGTCACGCGCGCGGGGTAGGTAAGTACGGTGTCGTCGGAGACACGCACGCATCGCGAGACAGCGCGTCAGCGGAGCGGAGAAGGTGGGCTCAGCGGAAGAGGGGAGAGTGCCCGAGATGCCAACCCGCAACGAGGAAGTCACCAAAGGGCTGAGCGATGAGGAACGAGCTCCCGGGAGAGCGGCCGCCGCGAAGTCCGATCCAGTCGTGGAAGACGCTGCGGCGAAGGCAGTGCCGCACTTCACGCGCGCGGAGCGGGCGGCGAGAGGCAAGGCGGCGCGGGCGGAGGTCCCGCGTTCGACGCAGGGAGAGATCGATTTTCCCAAGCGTCGCGACCCGGTCGCGTTGCTCGAGGAGCAGGCCGTCTCGCGCGTGCCCGAGCTGGTGCCGATCCGCTATGGACGGATGTTGGTGTCGCCATTTGCCTTCTACCGTGGCGGCGCGCTGATCATGGCGGCGGATCTGGCGGGAACAGCGACGTCGGGCCTCCGCGTGCAGCTGTGCGGTGACGCGCACCTGTCGAACTTCGGGGCGTTCGGCTCGCCCGAGCGAAACCTCGTCTTCGATATCAATGACTTCGACGAGACCGCGCCCGGCCCGTGGGAGTGGGACGTGAAGCGGTTGGCGGCGAGCTTCGCGATCGGCGGACGGGAGAACGGCTTCTCCGGGAAGGAGCGGCGCGCGGTCGTGCTCGACACCGTCCGCTCCTACCGGGAAGCGATGACCGCGTTCGCGCAGATGCGCGACCTCGACGTCTGGTACTCGCACCTGTCGGTCGAGCAGGCAGTCGCGGAGTTCACCGCCGGCGTCGACTCCAAGCGGCTGAAGAAGGCGGAGGCCAATATCGAGAAGGCGCGCACCAAGGACAGCATGCAGGCCTTCGAGAAGCTGACGCACCTCGTCGACGGCGAGCCGCGGATCATCAGCGACCCGCCGCTGATCGTGCCGATCGAGGAGCTCCTCCCCGAGCACATCGAGCGAGACGCGGTCCAGGACGAGATGCGTAACCTCATCCGCTCCTACCGGCGGACGCTCGAGACCGACCGCCGCCACCTGCTCGAACAGTTCCGGTTCGTCGACCTGGCCCGAAAGGTCGTCGGGGTCGGCAGCGTCGGTACCCGCGCCTGGATCGCGCTCTTCCTCGGCGCGGACGATCAAGACCCACTGTTTCTGCAGATCAAGGAGGCGCAGCCGTCGGTGCTGGAGCAATTCGTCGGCAAGAGCGAGTACAAGAACAGCGGCCGGCGCGTCGTCGCCGGCCAGCGCCTGATGCAGGCCACCAGCGACATCTTCCTCGGCTGGCAGCACCTCAGCTCCGGCCTCGATGGCAAGGAACGCGACTTCTACGTCCGCCAGCTCAAGGACTGGAAGGGCTCGTTCGCCTTCGAAGCGGCCGTTCCCGCGGGCGCGGCCGCATACGGGAAAGCGTGCGGCTGGACACTCGCCCGCGCACACGCGCGCTCCGGCGACCGGGTTGCGATCGCCTCCTACCTGGGCAAGTCAGGCACGTTCGACCAGGCGATCGCTGCCTTCGCCGAAACCTACGCCGACCAGAACGAACGCGACTACAACGCACTGAAGGACGCCGTCAAGGAAGGTCGAGTCAACGCCCAGACAGGCCTCTGACCGTCCTGCCAGGGCGACGGCGAGGGAATTCGTTCAGACCCAGCGGGAAGGAGAGGTCCATGGAGCAGCAGTCGCCGTCGGGCGAATCGCAGGTGCTGGCGTACCTCGATCGCGAAGTCGTTTCCGCACTGCAGGATTTCAACGATCCAAGCCAGGAGTGGCGCAGGCTCTTCTCGGAGCTTCTGGGCACGTTCTTCCTCGTACTCGTCGCAGCAGGTGGTGGGATGATGGGTCAGGCGTTCCCGGACACGATCAGCCGCACGGCCGCAGTCGTCGCGCCTGGGCTGATGGTGATGGCGATCATTCTGTTCATGGGCAAGGTCTCCGGCGCGCACCTGAATCCCGCCGTCAGCGTCGCGTTCTCGCTCCGCGGCGATTTCCCCTGGCGACGGGTGCCCGGGTACATCGTCGTGCAGCTGCTCGGCGCGACGCTCGCGGCGCTCTTCCTGCACGCCGTGATCAACGTCTCCGCGACCTACGGCTCGAACTACCCGGCGGCGGGCTACTCGGGAGGCAGCGCGTTCCTGATGGAGGCGGTTCTGACGCTCGGGCTCGTCAGCGTCATCCTCGGTACCGCGTCCGGCGCGCAGAACGTTGGCCTCTTCGGCGCGCTCGGGGTGGGCGCCTACATCGCGCTTGCGGGCCTCTGGGGAAGCCCCATCTCCGGTGCGTCGATGAACCCTGCCCGCACGTTCGGCCCGGATCTCGTCGGAACCGACTTCACCAGCTACTGGGTCTACGTCGCCGGCCCGCTCGTCGGCGCAGTGCTCGCGGTCGGAGCAGCCTGGGTGCTGCGAGGAGCCGGCGGTGGGCGCTCCGGCTCGACCGCGGCACAGGGCGAGCTGTTCACCGAGGTCGAGCGCCCGGAGAAGGCTTGAGGCGGCCCTCAGGAGGAAACTTTGAAGGTGCCCCCGGCCGGAATCGAACCAGCGCACGCGGTTTAGGAAACCGCTCTTTTGCAGGCACTTTCGGTCACGCGCGTTCCTCCCGTTCTTTGCGAACCGCAAGAGACGTGCCCGACGCGTCGTGGCGTACGCGTCTGTCCCGGTCCTTCAGGAGGTCCTGGTAGACGGCTGGTAGACGATGCGCATTCGCGTACTCCAGCTTGGCGCTGGTCGTCCATGGGACCTCGTGAACGTGGCCGCCCAACGGCGAGCGGCTCGTGGGAGATAACGCGCGGCGCGGAGGCGCGGCACCGACGAGCAGTCGTTTCACAGCTTCGGAGTAACGCCAGCTAAGGCGAGTGCGCCGACTTGCGACTTCGACGCCGAGCGCGCAGCCGGTTTGGGGCGTCTGGGAGAACGGCTGCCGCGGCGGCGTCTAACACAAACTGGATGGCTCGAGCGTCGCCGTCCGCTCTGCGTGCGTGGCCAGGCGCGGCGAGACACCGTGTGCAGTAATCGAGACGGGCGCGTCTGGCAGCAGTCCTCGCTGGGTGTGTCGAGAGGCGTGTAAAGCAGTCGGGGGTCATGCAGATGCCTTCGCCGCGCTTCCGCAGCGCATGGGCGCCACGCTGGATACGCCGTTGCAAGCCTCGGATTCGGAGCGGCTGCCCCGGGATGATCGCTAGGTCCTTGGGCACAGGCCGCCTGCCCGCGTTGCCGAGCAGGCGGAGCATCTCGCGATTCGTCCGGGCGCTCGCGGCCTCCATCAGGTACCAGGCGATCGTCTTCCGACCGAGTCCTTTCGTGACGTAGACGCCGGCTTCGGCGTACGCCACCGCCGGGTCGCGGCCTTGCTCTCGCAAGCGAGTAGCACGAGCTCGAAAGCGCTCACCGACAAAGAGCATCAGCCCCAGCCTTCCCGCCGGTTGCTGCTCGGCGAGTTGCGCCTTCTGGGCTGGCGTTCGCTCGTCAGCGTCCCAAGGATCATCCCGGTCACGGGGCCCTTCAAGCTCGTCGTCGAGTGGGTCGTAGAGCGGTGGGTCGTCGTGAAGAGCTCGGCGCGCCAATCCATCGCCCAACACCTCCTTATGTCGCAGTTCAAGCGTCGCCGTGGGCCGTTCAATGGTCGCATGAGGTCGCACGAAAGCGATGCCTGCCCGTTCGGTGAGCGCAGATGCCAGGCGCTTCAACTGCTGCAGGACTGTCTTACGCGGGCTGCGCGCGCTCTCGACGCGCTGGCCGACGGCGACCACTGCCTTGCACTCCGAATCCTCGACGACTTGCTCATCGACAACGCCAAGCGGGATGACGATGGACGTTGAGCATGAGTCGGATCTCGCGGTGATGCTGAGCGACATAAGCGACTTCGTCAGTCGGTTCGTCGTTATGTCCTCGGAGCAAGCCGACGCTGTTGCGCTATGGGTCGCGCACACACACAGCTTCGACGCTGCGGAGGCGACGCCGTATCTGGCAATCACGAGCGCCGAGAAGCGATCGGGGAAGACCCTGCTCCTTGAACTTCTCGAGCTCTTGGTCGCGAAGCCCTGGTTGACCGGTCGCACAAGTGCGGCAGCACTGGCGCGATACATCGAGAAGGAGCAGCCGACGCTACTCCTCGACGAATCCGACGCGGCGTTGGGTGGCGACCGCGAGTACGCGGAGACGCTGCGCGGCGTTCTCAATACCGGCTACAGGCGACGCGGCCGCACCACGCTCTGCATCGGTCCAAATCACGAGGTAACGCATTTGTCGACCTTCTCGCCGAAGGCGATAGCCGGCATCGGTGAGCTGCCCGGGACCGTGGCTGACCGATCGATTCCGATCAGGCTTACTCGCAAGGGAGCCATGGAGTCGGTCGAGCGCTTCCGGCGGCGACGCGTCGAGCCGCTAGCGCGAGGTCTTGTCGAGCCGCTCGAGGAGCTGTTGCAGTGCCACGTTGAGACGATCGCGCAGATCGAGCCGCAGCTGCCCGATGAGCTGGACGACCGGGCGCAGGATGTCTGGGAGCCGCTCCTTGCAATTGCTCAGGCCGCAGGCGCCCCGTGGCCGGCCCGAGCCTCGGCAGCGGCCCTCGAACTGTGCGCGGCTGAGAAGAGGCTGGATACCGAGACGTCGCTCGGGACAACTCTCCTGCGCGACATCCGGGACGTGTTCGCGCGCAACGACGCGGACCGGCTGAAGACGAGCGAGCTACTTTGGGCACTGGCCTCGATCGACGAGGCTCCCTGGGGGAACTGGTACGGGCGGCAGATTCACGCACAGCAGCTTGCGAAACTGCTCAAACCGTTCGGGATCCGTCCACGCGAGCCTCTGGATCGACGGTCGTAAGGAGCGCGGCTACGTTGCCGCACAGTTCGCGGATGTCTGGGCGCGATACGTACCCGACCCTCCTCCGGAGCCGGTAGAAGCGGTAGAGGCTCCGGCAGGAGCGGCGCCAGCCCTACCGCAGGCCCTGAGTCCTACCGGGGCACTGCCGTCGCATCGAAGTACCGAGACCGCGCCGGCAGCGGCTCCTACCGAGCCTACCGGGCCTACCGGCACGGCAGCCTCAGTATCCCCAGTGTGCCGCTACCCAAGTCATCGCGGCTCCGACTGGATCAGCGCTGACGGGCGCACCGTCTGCGGCATCTGCCATCCGCGACACGACGCGTGACGGCCCCGTTGCTGACAGTGCAGGAGCTAGCGGCCCGCCTCGGTGTTTCGCGGCGCTGGGTCTACAGCCAGGTCGAACACCACTCGCTCCCCGCATACCGGCTCGGCCGGGCTCTGCGATTCGACGGTGCAGCTGTCGATCGCTGGCTTGCGCGTCATCGCACGGGCGAGTGGGAACCTTGTGCGGCGGCTTCCGACATGGTTGAATTACATATAACAAACTGAATTTCTGCAAAATGGCGAGCATCGTTCGACGACGACGCAAGGACGGCAGTTTCAGCTGGTACGCGCGGTACCGCGACGGTCGCGGCAAGGACGTCTGGGAGAAGTGCCCCTCGGCAAGGGCTGCAAGAACGCGTGCGGCCGAGGTCGAACTCGAACTCGCCCGCAGCAATGGCGCCTGGTCGCGCCCCAGCAGGGTGACCTTCGGCGAGTACGCGACGCGCTGGCTCGGCACGCATGGAACGTCGCTCCGCGCGCGGACGCTCTCCGGATACAAGCGGACGGTCGAGCGGGAGTTGCTCCCTCGCTTTGGCCCGATGCAACTCGCAGCGATCACCCGTGCCGATGTGGCGGCCTTCATTGCAGACCGCGCCGCTCGTGGAGCGGCCTCCAACACCGTTCGCAACGCTATCGCGCCGATGCGGGTGATCCTTCGGTCTGCACTCGACGAGGGGCTGATCCGCTCGAACCCGGCCGCGGGGGTTCGGATCGCTGGCCGCCCGCCTGCGCGCATCACACCACCGAGCCCGGAGGCTGTTGCAGCCGTACTCGCCGCCGCTCGACCTCAAGCTCGGCGAGTGATGGTCTTGGCGGCAACGGCTGGTCTTCGCCGTGGCGAGATCTTCGCGCTCCGTTGGCGAGATGTCGACAGCGACCGACGCACAATTCGCATCCGCGAGACGAACCACGGCGCCGGCCTGATCACGCCTGCGAAGACCGCAGCCGGCGAGCGGATCGTCCCGATGTTCGGCTCGGTCCGCCAAGCCCTGCTCGAACAGCGCGCGTTCTCGCGGTACACGGCCGCTGATGACTTCGTCTTTCCGGACAAGCTCGGAGGTCCAGAGTCACCAAACGGCTGGCTCAAGCGCGAGTTTTACCCCGCGCTGAAGCAGGCCGGAGTTCCTCGCTTCCGACTCCACGATCTCCGACACTTCGCCGTCTCGCAGCTGATCGCCCAGGGTGCGAACGTGCTCGAGCTTGCGCGGGTCGCTGGACACGCCGATCCGAGCGTCACGCTCGGCGTCTATTCCCATCTCATGGCGAGTGGACTCGCGCAGGCTGCCGATCTCTACGACCCGCTCCGGACGCTCGCTCGGCCTGACGCTGCAACCAGGGGAGTCCCCTCTTCGGACGTCGGGGGTCAGTAGGTGCCCTCAAGCAGTTCGGACGGACTTGCCTCGAGGGCGGCGAGCAGCCGCAGCAGCGTGCCGAGCCTCACCTCACGCCGGCCGCGCTCGATGCGGCTCACCTGGACGGTCGCGAGGCCCGTCCGGTGAGCGAGTTCCTCTTGTGTCCAGCCGCGAGCCTTCCGCGCAGCACGGACGTTGTGGCCGAAGCGCTGCAGATCGGCCTCCACCGCCGCCATCGTCGGGGCGTGGTCCCGGACAGACCAGAACCAAAGCGGTAAGTTGAGGAAGCACAGTGAGCCTGTTTAAACGCCAGACCGCCGAGCAGCGCGCTGCCAAGGAGGCAGCGGAGCGGGCAGAGCAACGCAAGCGAAGCGACGCCGCCCTGGCCAAGCTTCGCGAGATCCAGGATGACCCGGTGGGGCAGGCGAAGCTGGCCAAGCGGGCTGCGAAGGAGGCAGCGCGGCGTGAGGATCAGCAGCAGCGAAGTGACGCTGCGGTGGCGAAGCTCCGTCAGATCCAGGCCGACCCTGCCCGGCAGGCCAAGCTGCGCAAGCAGCAGCAGCGACGGGCCCGGACCCGGCTGCGCGTGAAGAATGGCGTGACGCTCGAGTTCGACGGCAACCACGAGCTGAAGATCTCTGGCGGCCCTGGGGGCGCCAGAGTCCGCAGAGTCGACGGGAGTCTCACCGCCCGAGTCGAGACGGCGGGAAACCTCAGCAGCCGCCCGACCGCAACCCGGGCTGCCGCCGGCGCAGTCCTTGCCGGCGCGCTCGGCGCACTGCTCGGGGCGACAGCCTGGAAGACGATCGACAAACGCGAGCCTCT
Source organism: uncultured Actinomycetes bacterium (assembly GCA_963716865.1). Taxonomy (GTDB): domain Bacteria; phylum Actinomycetota; class Thermoleophilia; order Gaiellales; family Gaiellaceae; genus AC-32. Next base: position 404,895 of record CAVQUF010000003.1, on the reverse strand, counting down.
ACTTGGTGGTCGAGGCAGAGCAGTGGGGTGAGCTGATCGAGCTGCGCGCCTCGCAGGGGGCCGAGGCGCGGGCGCTCGCCCAGAAGCTGAACCTGGCCGCGCGGCGTGCGGGATCGTCGAGTTCGCGGTAGACGCTCGGTAGACGACAGCGCGTCAGAGCGCGTGCGACCGCCGCTGCAGTGGTTTCGGAGACGGCATGGCACGACCTGCCCGTGCGGGCGCACGCAGTTGGACAGACTGCTGCCAGTTCGCGCGCCTGACAGGTAGGTTCGAAAGGCCCTCCGCTGAGCCGCGTGCGGCTGGCGGGGCCAGAGTCCCGTCCGAGCCAGAGACGGTCAAGGGAAGCCAAGGGAGAAGCTTCGAGAGGTATCCGAGCGAGCGCCTCGGACTCGCCGCAGCCGCCACCGGTCTCCGCGCCGGCTCGCGACTCTAGGATCCCGCCGGAATGTGCGCGGTCGTGCTGTGTCCGGAGTGCGGAAGAGTGCTTGAGCCTCGGCCAGTGGCTGCCAAGCCACCGCAGTGTTGGAACGATCTCGTCTACCGCTGCGAAGACTGCGGTTGGGGCTGGTCGAACGCCGGCTCACCCTCCGCTCGGCGGCGCATCGCTCGCGAACCCTGGCGAAACGTTCCCCGAGCAGGTTCGAGAGGGACTGGAGGAGGTTCTGGCTGTGGCGGTCAACAGGCGGAACCTCAAGCCCAAGGCCTGGAAGTTCTGCTCCGAGAGATCGGAGGATGCGGTTACCTGGACGGTCGTGCGCGGTCTACAGGAGCTGGGCGAGCTGGAGTTGCTGCTCCCGCCCGAGCTGCGCTTCCGAGCTGCCGGCGAACCCTCCGTACTGTTGTGGGGAGCGGCTGCCGGCGGCGACGAAGCGCAGGCGCTGGCCAAGGAGCCTCGAGCGTGTCTCCAGCCGGCTCGGCGAGCACCCGCGCTCACGCACCGAGCCGGACGTCATCCTCGCCTGGCGAGAGCTGCTGGTGATCGTTGAAGCCAAGCTCGGCAGTCGGAACGATCGTAAGGCCGCCGACTACGCCGGTTGGCCCCTCTACAGCGACAGCCGCGCCTTCACGGGGCCGGAAGCGGCGGTTGCCGCCGCCGGGCTGTACGAGCTCGCTCGGAACTGGCGCTTTGGCTGGGAGCTCGCCGGCCCGCGCGCGTTCCTCCTGCTGAACCTCGGTCGCGAGTCGCTCGAGGCAGACGCGGAGAAACTGAGGCAGGTGCTCTCGCTCTCCGAGCGCAGGATGCTCCGAACTCGCCAGTGGGCGGAAGTCATCCCCGATCGCGTCGAGTGGCTGCGCGTCTACGCCAAAGAGAGGAAGTTGCTCACCTAGGTCAGGCAGCGAGTTCGCCGATGGGTCCTCCCGGGCCTGGGTCCCCTGTTCGGAAAGAAAGGCACCCCAAAGCGCCACCGATGTCTCGCCGAGGTTGTCTTGTAGCTCGCGAGGCCGGGCTCCGCTGCTAAGAGACGAACGCTTTCCGCACACTGGTGGCTGACCACGTGGCGCTCCCATGTGGCCTTCGTATCCCCTTTTGGTTCAGGCTCTCGGCGATCTCCTCGAGTGACATCCCTTTCTCAAGCATCCGTCTGATCCTCATACGCCAGCCATAGTCCTCTCGATTGCAGAGCACGTGTGAGAGTCGGACGTTCCAGGGGACGAGATGCCCACCGTCAGCCTTGAGCCTCGGGTAGTGGTCCGGCGAGGGTGCCCAATCCGGCAGAGGAGTGGCTCTCGGCTCGAAATAGCCCCGCCCCTTGTGGCAATAGCACTTCGGCATCTCGCAGCGGAGTTCGATGATCTGCCCACGTTGCGCCATCTGGACAAGGACGCCGCGTGTTCCACGCGCTCGTAGCTGGTCTGCGAGCGTGTCTCCCATGATCGCTTCAGGGCTTGTCGTTTTTTCCGTCACGCCTGTTCTCCTTAGTTCTGGTTGGCAGACTCATCTCAGCTCGGACGCGGAGAAATTGTAGAGACCGGAAGGGATCGATCCTGCGTCGAAGACCGCCGGACGGACGCTGGCGGCCCACCGTGTTGTGTCGAGGGTGGTGGGCGGTAAGCAGTTCGGGGGCGGCATCCCGCCCGCGGAGATCGGGCACGCGCGCGCGGGCTGAGATCCGGGACGAGCTCCGAGGCTGTCAGGAGACGGCCCGGGCAGTCGGCCCCAAGGTCGGAGCGAGCGTGGCGAGCCACGCTGTAGGAGGCCTACCAGAGCGCTCACGACCGGGTTATCTTCGTGTTGTGGCATCCGCGGTAGGAGAGCTGACACTCGAACAGGCCATCGCAGAGTTCGATCCGGCTGCGTACCAAGCGTCCTTGCACGAGGCCGAGGCGCAGCGGCAAGAGACCCTTCGTCGGTATCCGCGCGAGTACTGGGCGCAGATGACGCTTGAGGAATATGCCCAGGGTCAGGAGGGTCATCCGGACAACTTCTGCAGCTGGATGGAGAGGCAAACCGTCGCGACGAGCAGCATCCGTGGCGGCTCGGCGCGCAAGCTGATCGTTTACAAGCACCGTGACAAGCCAGGGTGGTACTTCCCGCCCGAGTACGAGAACGAGCGGGCCGCCTGGAATGGCGTGCGCGAAGGGTTCATTCGAGCGCTCGAGTACGCGGACGCTGGACGCTGGGACGAGATTCCCGACATCGAGCCGCTTAACCGGGGAGCGGCCCTGGTCACGAAGACCCTATGGGTCTACTTCCCGAGCGACCTGTTGCCGGTCAATTCGAGCGACAACCTTCGGCACTTCCTGCGTGTCGCCGGGCGCGGCGACCTCGCCGATGATCAAAGCCTCCGGACGATTCAGCTGAATAGGGCGCTTCTTGCGGAATTGCGGCGCCATCCAGAAGCTCGCCAAGGCTCCGACCAAGGCGCTCGAGCGGCTGCTCTACACGCGCTTCAGTCCATTCGAGGGCCGGCTGGTGAAGATCGCGCCCGGCCGTGACGCCCATCTGTGGTCTGAGTGCAAGGCAGGCAACTACATCTGCGTCGCCTGGGATGAGGTCGGCGATCTGCGTCAATACGAGTCAAAAGAGGCGTTTGTTGCTGCCTTCCGGGAGGCTTTCCGCGATGACTACACGACCGAAGCGAAGCTCACTGAGAAGGCGAATGAGGTATGGCTCCTGCTCGATCTGGCCGTTGGGGAACGCGTTGTAGCCAATAAGGGCACGAAGGAAGTCCTCGCCGTCGGGACGATCGAGTCGCCCGGCTACTTTTGGGACCTCAACCGAGAAACCTACAAGCACACACTGAAGGTCAACTGGGACGAGAGCTATGCGAAGGAGATCCCGGGACAGCCCCAGTGGGCATTCAAGACAGTATTGCCGCTCTCGAGCAAGGTGCGAGCACTCGTACTCGGCGACAAGGAGCCGAAGCCGGCGCCTCCCACGTCCGAGGAGGAGCCACTCTTCAGACGGATCGCGGAAGCTCTCGAGCGCAAGAACCAAGCCATCCTCTACGGACCGCCGGGGACTGGAAAGACCTGGTACGCGAGCGGATTCGCCCGCTGGTGGCTGAGGCGGCAGAACGCGAGTGTCCCAGCGAGCCGACCGGCCGCTGCCGCCTTCGCCGCCGACGAAGGCGCTCGCGCTTGGCTCGTGACGACCAGGCCAAGCGAATGGAGATGGGACGAACTGTTCGACAAGGGCGAGGAGCGATTCCGCCGCGGTCGCCTCGAACGCAACTACGACATCATCTCTCCGGGCGATCTGGTGTTTGGCTATACGGCCACACCGGAGAAGCGGCTCGAGGTGCTCGCGCGCGTCGCCCGGCTAGAGCGGGCGGACGGGAAGGACACCTTCGTCCTTGCGCCTGTGACTCGCATCGACAACGGCCCGACGTGGGAGGAGCTGCAGGCGGATGAGTACCTGGGCGAATCGGAGCCGGTTCGAAACCGGATGCAGGGGACGCTCTTCCAGCTGACGCGGGAGGAATCCGAGCGACTGATGGCCCTTATCTCCGAGCGCGACCAGGATGCAGCCAGTGCTGCGAGCTCGGTTGAGACGTCGGTCGCAGAGGAGCGTCCGGACGCTATGGGCGACGCGCTCGAATGGGTGACCTTTCACCCGTCCTACAGTTACGAGGACTTCATTGAAGGGTTCCGTCCGACTCGCTCCGAGGGTGGAGCAACGCTCGCCCTCGAGGACGGGGTCTTCAAGACGATGTGCGGACGGGCGCTTGCGAATCCCGAGCGGACGTACCTGCTCGTGATCGACGAGATCAACCGAGCAAACGTCACCAAGGTGCTCGGGGAGCTGATCACCTTGATCGAGAAGGACAAGCGTGCGGACGCGAGCGACCGCAGGTACTCGGTTCGCCTGCCCTACAGCAAGGAACGCTTCGTGATTCCGCCGAACCTCTTCATCCTCGGCACGATGAACACGGCCGACCGCAGCATCAAGATGATGGACACCGCGCTGCGACGTCGCTTCGGGTTCGTGGAGCTCATGCCCGATCCCGGACTGCTCGCCTCCGAGGTTGGCGGCCTGCGCCTCGACGATCTCTTGCGAGCTCTGAACCAGCGGGTGGCAAAGGAGGCAGGCCGGGAGAAGCAGATTGGCCACTCCTTCTTCCTGAGTGAGGGCCGGCCCGTGACCGACGAGGTGGAGTTTGCGCAGATCTTCCGCGACGAGATCGTTCCGCTTCTGCAGGAGTACGCCGTCGATGATTACGAAGAGCTGGCCGAATACTTAGGGGCAAAGATCGTCGACCGCGAGCAGCTGACGCTCGACGGTGAGGTCCTGAGTGACCCGACGCGGCTGCTGGAGGCACTCGAAGAACATCTGCTGGGCGTCGAGACCGAGACGTGACCGCCTACCAGACGGCCGACGGCCTGCCCGGCCTGGCCCTTGCGGAGTGGCGTGCGGGCACGCTGCCGGGTGTCGAGATGGCCGAGCGCGACCTGCGTCTGGCCGAGCGCCTGCGGGCGCTGCCGCGGGACGCACAGCTCGACGTCCAGCCGGCCGAGGACGGCGTAGCGGTGAAGGCGACGGGAGCGGTCGGACTTGTTCGCTTCGGCAGCTTCGAGGTACGGATCGATCCAAAGCTTCCGGGCGATCATCTGCACCTGTTCCACCTGGTCGAGTTCGCCAGCGGCCTCGACGGTTTGGTGCAACTCGCCGGGTTGCCAGGTATGCGGGAAGCGGAGGCGACGCTGCTCGATCTTGTCGTCGAGCTGCTCTCCTGCGCGACCGAGCGGATTCTGGCGGCGGGTCTGCGCGCGGACTACGTCGAGCGCGAGAGGGATCTTCAAGCGCTTCGGGGCCGACTCCTGGCTGATCGCCAGCTGCTCGAGCGGTTCGGGCTCTATGACCGAGTGGTCTGCCGCTACGACGAGCACGAGCACGACATCCCAGACAACCAGCTACTCGCGCTAGCGCTTGCACACGGCAGCCAGCTCGCGACTCTGCCGCGCGTCCGCCGCCGGGCTCGGGCACTGGCCGCGCTGCTAGAAGATCTGTGCGATCCACGTGCGCTTGCGGTTGCTCTCGGCCCCGAGGCCTTCACTTACAGCCGCCACAACGAGCACTACCGGACCGCGCACGGGCTCAGCTGGATGGTGCTCCAAGGGCATGGCCCGGATGAGGCGCTTGCGACCGGACAAGCTCGCCTGCGCTCATTCCTGATCGACATGAACACGTTGTTCGAGCGATTCCTCGAGCGTGCGCTGCGGATCGCCTTGCAGCCAGCCGACGTGGCGGTCGAGGCGCAGCGGCGGGACTCGATCTTTTGGCGTCCGGATCTTCGGGTGCGCTATGCGCGCGTTCGCCCGGACCTTCTCGTGCAGCAGGTCGCCCGCCCGCAGGCGCGACTCCCTCTGGACGCGAAGTACAAGCGTTATGACAAGGGCAAGATCGACGTGGGCGATCTCACGCAGGCGTTCCTATACGCCTACGCGTACCGTGACCCGGAGACGACCGACAGACCGCCACGCGCGGTGCTCGTCCACCCGAGCGAGAATCCCGGTCAGCCGCGTGTTACGCCGCTGCAGGTTCGATCGGTGGCAGAGCGGAACGTTGATGCCGAGCTGACGGTCGTCGGCGTGCACATTCCAACCGTCCTCGATGAGGTAGACGCCGGGGGCGGTCCCGCTCTCGACGAGCTTCGCGAGTTGAGTCTTCGACTGCTCCCGCGAGCTGGCGTTGCTCTCGCGGGACTCGAGGCGCCGGCTGCGTCGAGCGCCGCATGAACGCCGGAGCTTACGGCGGTGCGAGGCCAAGCGGCTTGCGATGGCCGCCGGCCTTGGTCTTCGGCGGCGGGGCGCAATCGGGATCCCAGACGACTTCCCCGAAGACCGGCCGGATGAGGACCACCGGCTCGTGGGCGACGTCGGGCGTTCGGATCGGATCAGGACGGCGTGCGAGGCGGCGCGCTAGCCACTCCTGCAATCCGTCGAGGGGATCGGTCGCATCCGGAATCGCCCAGTACTTAACGTCGACCGCTCGGCCTGTGTACTCGGGCGGATCGAAGGGACATCGCCCAAACTTCGAACGTCCCCAATCCCATGAGACAACTTGGCGGCGTGACGGATGCGGCGGCGTTGGCTTCTCGGCGAAACAAACGATGATGTCGAGATCCCAGATGCCGCGCGTGCCTCGCAGGTAATGCTCGGCCGCACCCTGCGCCAGCGCGACGACTACAACACGGTCGCGCGTGCTGCGCAGGTGCGCGTTACGGGCGAAGAACACGTCCAGGTCGGCCTCGGCCGTGCGCTCCAGGCGCAGCAAGTCGTCATCGGTGACCGGCTCGTATGAGCGGGCGGGGTCGCGCTTTGCCTCCGTTTCAGGGGCCATAGCAACGTCTCCTCGAAAAAGGGGGAGACGTGGTCACCTCCGAGGGCCGCCTAGAATCGGAATCCCAGCTGATCTCGGACTGTCTCACGAGTTCCTCGTGCTGACATCATCGGCTCGTGCCTCGACCAGCCGGCAGAGCGCATTCGCAAGCCGCATCTGCTCGACGGTCTGGCAGTTAGCGTCCAGTAGCCGCGGCGAGCAGACCAGGTATGCCAGGCACTGGGCTCGCGAGATCGCCACGTTGAGACGGTTGCGCGAGAAGAGAAAGTCGAGGCCGCGCGGGACGTCGTCCGAGCTCGAGCTCGCCATCGCGTAGAAGACGACCCGCGCCTGCTGGCCCTGGAACTTGTCCACGGTGCCGACCGCAACCTCGGCCGTGAGCTTCTCGCGCAGGCAGCGGACTTGCGCGTTGTACGGCGCGACCACGATCACGTCCTCGTGTCGCAGCTCGCGCTCGCCGCGCTCGTCCCGGTACGGCGTTCCAACCAGCCGCTCGATCTCCGCGGCGACCGCCTCGGCCTCCTCCGGCGACTGCGTGCGGTTGCCCTCGTGCTCGACCGGGAGGAAGCGGATCCCGTTCCCGTCGGCGAGCGATCGCTTGAGGCACGCCTCCACCGGCTCCAGCCGGCCCTCGTAGAACGTCGTCGAGATGAAGCCATTGACCTCGGGCCTCATCCGCCAGGTCTCGCCGAGGAAGACGCCCATGCCCGGGCGCAGCGTCTCGTCTTCGCCGAGCAAGTGCTGGAGCACAGACGCGCTCGCGCCCGGCGGGTGCGCGCCCTGCGAGACCTGTGCGAGCTGGTTCGGGTCGCCGAGCAGGACGAGGTTCCGCGCTGACGTCCCCAGCGCCAGCACGTCCGCGAGCGCAACCTGGCCCGCCTCGTCGACGAACAGCGTGTCGACGTGCCCGTCGAGCTCCTCGCGTGAGAACAGGAACGACGTGCCTGCGAGTAGCTGCAGCTCGTCGTCGAGCATCGCCGCGTTGTCGCCGGTCGAATCGACGAACTCGTCCTCGTACTGGGTCTCCTCGTCGCCGCTCGCCTTCTTCCGCCCCTTGAACATGAAGTCCGCGTCCAGCGCGGCCACGCGAACGTCGGCCAGGAACTTGTGGATCGCCTTGTGGCTCAGGGAGGTGATCCCGACCCGCTGTCCGCGACGCATCAGCTCGATCGCCAGCCGCGCGCCACGCCACGTCTTCCCCGAGCCGGGCGGTCCCTGCACGAAGAGGTAGCTGCCGTCGAGGCTCGCAACCGCCTCCGTCAGCGTCCCGTCGAGATCCGCCCGCGGCGGCCGCTGCTCGAGGATCTCGATCAGCGCCGGGTAGCGCTCCTGCGCCTGAGCGAACCGCAACACGGCGTCACGCTGCACGTACGTCCCGAGCGGCGTGGGCGGAATCAACGCGCGCGGAAGCGGCTCCTCCTCGCGCTTCCGGCTCCGGCGCAACCGGACGAGGCCGTGCTCCTCGTCGACCGCGACGTGGTAGCCCTTCACCGCCGCAGGGTCGACGCACGGGCCGCCGATCTTGTGCTCCTGCGGCGGGAACGAGAGCGTGTACGCGAACGACTGTCCATCCTCGATCCGCTCGACGAGCTCGAGCCCGCCCATCGTCTCGGTGCTCTCCAGCAGCTCCTCCTCGTCGAGCCCGAGGTTGTTGAAGTAGGCCCACCACTGCGGCTTCTCCTCGCGGCGGTGGTATTCGAGCAGGTGCGCGAGCAACCGCCGAGGCTCGCTCTCCTCCGCACCCGCGAGCAGCTCCGCCACGACCCTCGCTCGCTCCTCGAACCGCTCCTTCGTCTCCTCCTTGACCTCGCGCGCCTCCGGCGGCGGCCGCCACTCGACCTCCGCGGGGCGCAGGCCGAGCAGCCATTGGTGGAGCTCGTACAGCGAGCGGCAGTCGTCCTCGTTGTAGACGCGGATCTCCTCGAGGATCGCGTCCTCGCGCGCCTCGAGCCACTCCTCGAACGCGACCACCGCGCCTCCCCCGCCGCGCATCTCGTCCCCGCGCTCAAACCCGTAGAACGCCTCGACCTCCTTGATCGAGTAGCTCTCGAGCGAGAGCCGCAGCGCCTGGCGGACGACCCGAAAGAGGTCGACGAGCACCTCGCCGCGCAGCAGGTCGTCGAGCTCGGCCTCGCGCGTGCCGTGCTCGCCCATCAGCCGCTGCAGCGCCGTGCGCTCGTAGGGCGCGTAGTGGTGGACGTGCATCCCGGGGAAGCGCGCGCGCCGTTCGCAGATCAGGTCGAGCAGCCGCTCGAAGCCCGCCTTCTCCTCGGCGCGGTCGAGCCCCCAGATGCAGTCGTACCGCGGCTCGCCGTCCTCGAGGTAGACCCAGCCGAGCAGGTACTCGATCCCGCGCTGCGGCTCGTACCAGGGGTCGCCCTCGAGGTCGAGCCAGATGTCGCCGGGCGAGGGCTCGGGCAGAAGCGCGAAGCCGCGCTCAGGCTCGAGCGGGAGGACGACGTGCTTCAGCTCGCCGGTCTGCCGGCCGTGGAGCTGGAGCGCGGCCTGCTCTCGGAGCTTCGCGAGCGTCTCTTGGCGGAGCTTCGGGATCTTCGTCTCGGTTGTCGTGGCGAGGCCTTCGAGCTTCGTGATCCCCACGGCGGCGAGCCGGTCGACCTGAGTCCGCCGGATCCCGGCGACGAGCGAGATGTGGTCGTCCCGCTCCCACTGCTCCTTGCAGCGCGCGAGGAACTCGCAGAGCGAGCAGTGGTCGACCGGGTAGGGGTAGGTCGGCCGGCCGTTCTCGACCGCGTCGAGGAAGCGCGCCGTGAGCCGCCGGTAGTAGGCGAGGAAATCGCCGGGCCGGAAGCTTTCGCGCTCGCCGAGCCCGTTGACGACGTGCATGTGCTCCGACCACCGCCCCTGAATCCGCGCGAGCTGCTCGGTGTAGAAGCAGAGCTGGAGGACGTGCGAGGCCTTTGCGCGGCGCGCGAGCTTGGTGTCGACGACCTCGTATCCGCCGTCCGCCTGCCGCTCGAGGAAGTCCGCGAGCCCACGCCAGCGCCCGGCGACGAACGCCGCCTGGTAGACGAACGAAGCCCCGTCGCGTATTGCCTGCTCAGTCGTGGCGGACGCGGCGTCCCAACCAATCTCGTGTGGATCGCCGATCGCGACAACGTCGTCCCCGAGGGAGGCGCGGTAGCGAGCTTCGTGCTCGTCCCCCTTTCGCCGGATCAGCTCCGCGTAGGGGTTAGGCCGGAAGGGCTGCTCGATCTCTCCACGCGAGACAGCAAGTCGAAGCGACGTCAGGTGCGGGCAAGCAACAAAGTCGTTGAGCGCGGATGGGGAAAGCGTTAGGTCGCCGATCGAGGGCCGCACTCCAGAAGTATCGACCGGGAGATAGCGCGGTATCTAGACACCGCGGCCAGACATCGCTTCCTTGACTTGAGGCCGCGCACCGAATGCCGATTCAGCAGGGTCGAACCTCGCAACCTACCGTTTGCCGCGAGAGACAGAGGAGCCGCGGTCTTGTCGGAACCACTTCGGCACAGGTACCACAAGGCCTAACTCGTCTGTCTCCGGAATCGCGGACACTCGAGTCCAGGGCGTTTCGAACCGAATGCCGTGTGCGGTCAAGGCGTAAGCCTGGAGTTCGTGCGCCTTACTCCAACTCGAGCGCTTGTGCTCATCGCGAAACACTTGCGCTGTTACACCTTGATCGTGCGGCTGAATGACTCCCGGGATGGTCGCCTCTGGTGGAGGTTCCCACGACGAGCGTCCTGTCAAGTATTTGCGGTCGGATTCGTCCCACACCCGTGCGTCAACGCCTACTGCCGTCACACGCACTGAATGTTCGCTTTGGTTGAAGGCGGTAATGATCAACAACTCGGCGCCGCTTCTTGCCAAGGGCACCCAGATCGTGCTGATGCGGCACATGTCCACCCGAAGGAGCGTCCTGCGCGAAACGCGCCAGCGAACGACCTGCCAGAGCAGTGATGACGCAGCCACAAGGAACGCGAGCGTTCCGATGACCGCGGCGTAGAGCGTCGGGCCATCCCATGAGGCGTGCATCGATTGCCGAGCTTAGGCCTTCGACTCGCGGCGCGGTTTGCTCCACCTACCCGTTCGCCGCTGACGGACTTGATCGGATGCGGACGCGGCCTAGCGGCCTGCATCCCAGACGCTCGCCTCGTCCTCGAATACTACGACGCGCCTATCGTGAGATTCGCTCGGGCGCTGCTCGTTCACCGCCAAGACGTAATCGATGGCATCGAACAGACAGTCAGGCGTCATTAATTCGATCATGAGCTGTTCGCGGAGATGCGGAGGACTCAGTAGGCCGACTTTGACCCGATTGGCCTTGAGGAAGAGTGTTGCAGCCTCGCCGGGACGAGCGACTCTGACCTCAACATCACCCCTCGTAAGGTCCTGTTCGAGCACGTCCAGCTTGAGGCTGATCGCCAAGTCGATGTAGCCCATGATTAGGTCGGCCACATCCTCCGCCGGAAAGGGAAAGATCGCGTATGGCGCCATCGAGCTGAAACTCCAGCTTCGGTCCCGCATCCGGCGGAGCGATGCCAACCAGTCAAGCGCATGCGGCTCGTCGGGAGGCCAGCCCACCCGTCGCCGTTCCGCCTGCGACTGCGCGCTCATCTCCTCTACCCGACCCGCCCAAACGGTGTAGTCCACGGCTCCGACCAGGAGGCATTCATGCGGGCGCGACCACGCGTAACCGCTGCGCCTCGCCGCCGCAATCAGGTCCGGAAGGAGAGAGAGGTAGGTCTCATACCGAGACGGAACGATTGTCACGTGTACGGCCTCACCGTCGGCATTCAGGGCACGACCCTCGCGGAGTAACTCTGTCGCTATCTTGAGGCGCTCCATCTGAGGGGAGTCAGCGGGTCTCGCACCCGCCTTCACCTCAACGAGCGTCACGTCCATGGTTCCATCGTCATGCGGACGAAGAACAGTGAGGTCGCCGTGCCGCAGGCAGTTCGTGAGATCGTTGTGAATGGCGAAAACACCCTCTTCGTCCCAAAGACGCCCGAGCTTCCGTCAGTTCAGCATCGAGGCCTACACCGGATGCAAGTCGCCCGACACGTACACCTTCGCCAAGAATGGAAATGGCGCGACGGTCATAGCGAAGCGCACGCCAGGCGATGCCGTCACCGATCTGCCGGAGCGTGTGCTGGCTCGCCTTAGCGACGAGCTCTTGCCGCTTGATCCGCTCCATGATCTCCTGCTTCCGCGTGAGCTCCTCGATCGGCTTCGGCTCCTGCCGTGACAACTCACGCATCTCTGCGGCGACACGCGCCTTCGCCTCCGGCAGCGTTTCGTCAGCTGCCTGCTGGCGGGCACCAAACTCGATCAGCAGGTCGCGGTGGAGATACACCCAATCCTCTGTCGTTGTCGCCCCCTGCAAACGCTCCACGAACTCGACGACGCCTGGCCTGAGCGCCTGGTAGAGCGGCTCGTTCAGCAACTCCTCCTCTTCCCGCAGCTCTCGTGGAGGAGGAACAGCCATCACGGATCTCGGTAAGTGCGCGGATGCGCTCGGCTCAACGCTTCGTCCAAACGATGGTGCCGACAGGCGCTAAACCCCGACCGATACCGAGCAAACGGTAGCGAGCTCGCGATTGGACGTTCGAGGCGCGGCCTGCCGCGCCGTGTCCCCAGATCGAATCGATTCCTTTGGCGCGAAGTAAGGCTGGCAGACCGTTGCAGATGTGGCTCGGCAATGTTCGCGCGGAGATCGCGCGTGTATACGCGAGCGCGACGTCTCACACGGAAGAAGAGCGTTCAGTGGTCCGGGTAGCCGATCTTGCCTTTGGCGAGGGCGCGGCGCCCGTCGTCAGAAATTTCCCAAGTGCCGCGCTGGCTACCGCGCTTGAGCAAGCCCATCTGGACAAGGTTGAACCGGCGCCAGGCGACACGGTTCCTCCAGCGGACGACGCCGCTCTTGTTCTTCAGCCAGTCTTTCGGCGTCAGCTGGTCCTCGACGAGCTTGCCGACGGCCTCGACAACGTCCTGCGCGTGGCCGGATCCGCCCATGTCCGCGACGACCCCGAGAATCCGCAGGTCGTACTGCTTGCGATCAAGCAGATCGCCCGGACGCATTCGGTCGGTGTGGGTCTCGTCCTCCGCTTTCAACTCGGACTCCAGCGGCCCGTCCAGCCCAAGCACGCGGCGCAGCACCGAGTTGGGCGTGTCCACGAAGGGCTCGGCATCGTCCTTGAGACGCCCGTAGACCTGGTCGTCGACCCGGATCGTTGGCATGGCCATCGCTCCTCCTTAGGTGATGAAGTTAACGATACACAGATTGACACAAAGTCACACTCGTCGCAACGCCTACTCTGCGACCTTCGCGCGACAGGATCTATCCGGCAGCGCGCGCAGCACAGTCGATGGCAGGCGCATGTCCAGACGATGCGTGTTTACTCGGGGACAAAGCGGGGGTGTGATGACGCTGTCTCTTCATGTGGGCATCCGCACTGCCGCGCACTCTTTACGAATGCCGCCGTTCTCCCCCTCAGATCGCGTCGTCATTCTTGGCGCGGGCGCGACCGTGGGGGCGACCTTCGCGGACAACGCAACAGTCCGCCCGCCGCTTAATGCTGACTTCTTCACGCAGCTCCAGCGGGTCGGCGAGAAGCATCAGCCGATCGTTCGCGAAGTCATTGCCGACGTTGTCAATCTCTTTGGCCCGAACTTCTCTTTGACTCTCGAGGACTACTTCTCGCAGCTTGAATCGATGATCGACGCAACGCGGCTCTCGCCGAAGGGGGTTGCGAAACCAACAGGCGCCGACCTGCGCGATCGCCGCGATCGCCTCATGGCGGCCTTGGCGGCGGTTCTCGAGGCTGCTACAGACGAGGCAATTCGGAGGGGCTCGGGATGCGAACTCCACCAGCGACTCGTTGAGCACCTGACGGCTCGCGACACGGTCATCAGCTTCAACTACGACTGTGTGATGGATGACGCTCTTCGTCGGGCTGGCGACGGGAAGTGGGCGGCCAAATACGGCTACGCATTCTCCCAGCCGTCGCGGGTGGCTGCAGTAGGTGACGCACACTGGAGCCATGTGAATCCGGCGACCAGAGCGCAAGACACGATCTACCTACTGAAGTTGCACGGATCGATCAACTGGCAACTCCCGGCTGCGGCTAGCGGCGAAATCATCCTCAAGCAGCGGCTCCATCAGCAGCGCGGTACACCGAAGTTCACGATCATTCCCCCTGGCTGGCAGAAACGCGAACGAGACGAACCGACTTTCGAAGATCTCTGGAAGAAGGCCGAGCGTGCTCTCCGTAACGCGAAGAGGATCGCGGTTGTTGGATTCTCGTTCACACCTACGGATCTCCATGTCGAGGCTGTTGCCCGCCTCGCCGCTGCCCGCTCGGGCCCTCTGAAGTCGCTTGTCATTGCTAACCCATCTGAAGGTGATCGACGTCGCATCCGATCGATCTTCGCGAAGCAGCTCGAACAAGGCGCCGTCGTTCGTCAGTACGACGACTTTCAAGCTTTCATCCACGCGCTACCTGACTCTCTCAGCTGATCTGAGCGCCGGGTCGCCTGAACTGTTACGCAGGCGTAGCGGAGCTGCGCCGACAGGCGCACGAGTGCTTTCGCCGCCAGTCCCATCGCGCTACAGGGGCGGGAATGCCTGCACCCGACCCCGCGCTGTGCGAGCGGCCGAGCCGTTCGCTAGTTTCGCGCTATGCGCGCCCTTGGAGGCTGGTCCCGTTGACGGCGCAGGAGCTTCTCGCAGCTCTCGCTGGCGTTCCGGGTACGAAGACCGTGCCGGCCGGCAACGGAGTCATCGAGAGCCGGCTCGTGGGCGGGGTGGAGGTCGCCCGCGCCGAAAACGCGAGCGAGAAAGAGCTTCGAAAGCTGTGGCGCACCCGCTTTGGCGGCGGCCCGACGCCGCTCCTGCTCCTCGCCGACACGCCTGACGAGGAACGCGTCGTCCAAGCCCTCGGACCGGTGGACGGCGACGGTCCCGCCCGCGCCGTCGCCACAGAAGACCTCTTGCGCGTCCTCGAGCGGCTGCCGAGCCTCGGCAAGCTGCAGGCTGTGCGCGAACTCGCGGAGGAGCTCGAGAGGCTCGACCGGGCAGGCGTTTCCGGCCTACAGGTAAAGGGGCTCGGCACGCAGCACCTCTTCACCGAACGCCTTCGGTCGCAGCCAGAATGGAGCCAACTGGAGGTGCTGGCGGCCGACCTTCCGCATGAGTGGCGCGCGCTTCTGGAGCGGCTTGGATACGACGTCGCGAAGCTCAAGGCCCGGAACTACCTCCTACGCGTCGACGGGAACCCCGTCGCCCTCGTCCGCCCGCTAGCTGACCCCGCGGACTTCGCCAAGCTGGACCCGGAGGGTCGCCCTCCCGAGGGCGTTCTGATCCAGGACTGTCGCGAGCAGGGAGTTCGGTACGGACTGCTCGCGTCAGGCGGGCGGCTGCGGCTCTTCGAATCGACGCCGACCTCGGGCTCCGCCGTAGCCCGCTACCTCGAGCTCGATGCGGAGACGCTGATGGACGAGGACAGGCCTTTGCTCGCCCTCCTCGCGCCCGAGTACCTAGCCGGAGAGGGGTTCGAGTCCCTGATGCGCGATGCCCGCGACTTCGGGGCGAAGCTGCGCGAGCGGATCGATCTGGCCATTCGGCAGTCCGTCCTCCCCACGCTCGGGCGCGAGTTGGGCGAGTGGGCGGCGCGTGAGGCCATCGACGTGGAGGACGACGCACAGCGTGCCGAGCTCGAGGCCGCCGCGCTGACGTTCGTCTTTCGAGCGCTCTTCCTCCTCTATGCGGAGAGCGCGCGGCATTTGCCAGTCGACCACGAGGCGTACCGGCCGCACTCGTTCACGCAGATCGTGCGGGATGCCGCTGGCGAAGCCAGTGCTCGATCGACGACGCTCTGGGAGAGAATCAACGTACTCGTCGCGGCACTGCGCGAGGGTGAGGACAGTTGGTTGGTCCCTCCCTACAACGGCGCGCTCTTCGCAGCCGACGGATTCGAAGGCGCCGAGGTACTCGAGCGAGCGTCGATGCACAACAAAGCGCTTGCACCGGCGCTCGTCGCGCTCGGCATCGACCAAGAGAGCGGCCACGGCTACGACTTCTCCGGACTCGAGATCGGGCATCTCGGACACATCTACGAGGGCTTGTTGTCACTGCGGCTCTCGGTAGCTGATCGGTCGTACAGCTACGACGCGAAGAGCGACCGCTACATCCCGTCCGACGAGGAGGCCGAGGTCGAGGCGGGCGAGCTGCTCTGGCTGACCGACGAAGGTGGCCGCAAGGGCGGCGGCGTCTACTACACGCCCGAGCCGCTCGTCCGCCACCTCGTCCGCCGAGGTGTCGTCCCGGCCTTCGAGCGTCATCTCGCTGAGATTGAACAGCTCGCCGCAACCGAGCCGGAAACAGCGGCAAGACGGCTGCTCGAGTTCCGGGTACTCGATCCAGCCTGCGGTAGTGCCCATTTCCTCGTTGCAGTCGTCGACGAGCTCGCCGATGCCATCGCGCGCTTCCTCGCTCGTCAGCCGCTACCTGCCTTACGCAAGCAGCTCGACGACCTCCGGGCCGGCGCGGGAGCAACCTACGGCATCGGGATCGAAGACATCGCGCTGCTCCGGCGCCTCGTTCTGAAGCACTGCGTTTACGGTGTCGACCTCTCGCCGATGGGCGCCGAGATCGCCAAGATCTCGCTCTGGCTCGCGTCGTTCGTACCGGGGATCTCGCTTGCCTACCTCGATCACAACGTCAAGGTCGGTAACTCCCTGATCGGCGTCGCCGACCGTGACACGTTCATGGGCTTCGCAGCGGACGTCCTGAACAGGGCGGTCGACGAGGCCGCGGAGGCGGCGACTCGGTTGCTCGAGGTCAAGGACCGCAACCCCGACGAAGTGGAGGAGAGCAAGCGGATCGAGCGTGAGGCCCAGGAGCGGGGCGCAAAGGCGCGGACGCTGCTCGATCTCTGGGTAGCGGAGCCACTCGGGCTAGCCGGAGCCCGCGAGCTCGCCTGGGGTCAGGCCGAGGACCTCGACAAGCTCCAGAACGCGGAAATGGTTGCCCGCGCGAGCGCGCTCGCGCGGGCGTTCCATGCGTTCCATTGGCCCCTCGAGTTCGCCGAGGTCTTCGCCGCCGGTGGCTTCGACGCGGTTGTCGGCAACCCGCCGTGGGAGGAGGTGACTGTCGAGGAGCTCGCCTTCTACGCGCGATACCAGCCGGGATTGCGCGGACTGTCCGCCGCCGAGCGGACAGAGCAGCTTGTGGCTCTCGGCGAGGCGCGTCCCGAGCTCGCTGAGCGGCTGGACGCTGAGCTCGAGCAGGCGGCGGCTCTGCGCCGCTACTTCGCGGGCGACACGGGGTACGGCGGAGGGGCCGGCGACCCAGATCTCTACAAGTTCTTCTGCCAGCGCTACCGACGTCTCCTCGGCCCCGGTGGGTCGCTTGCAGTCGTGCTGCCGCGAAGCGCCTTCGGGGCCAAGGGATCGACCGACTTCCGCCAGTGGCTATTCGGGGAAACAAGCGTCGAGCGGCTCGACTTCCTGCTCAACTCGGGACGCTGGGCTTTCGATGCGGAGCCTAGATACACGGTGGCACTCCTTGTTACGCGGGCGACGCCACCGCCTCAGGACCACGCGTTTGAGATCGCGGGAGTGGCCGCCTCGGCGGACGATTTCGCTCGACAGACAAGCACTCTCGGGATTCTGATCCGGCGGACCGGGCTCGGCGAACGGCTCGAGGTGCCGCTCCTGCCGTCGCAGGCCGCCGCCGACGTGCTCGCGGAGATGCGTACTGGCGGCACGCCATTCCCCCACGGCGGCGGGCGGTGGCGCTGTTTCGCCGTGCGTGAACTCGATGAGTCGCTCGACAAGAAGCTCTGGGAAGACGCCGAGGACGGGCGCCCGCTCTGGAAGGGCGAGAGCTTCGATCAGTACGACCCGCATGGCGCGGAGGCGCGCAGCTGTCCGGAGAGCGAGGCTGTGCTGGCAAAGGTGCGGAAGCCGCGCCCGGGCGCCGACCAGCTCCTCGGCAAGGAGGTACCGGCAAAGGAGCGCGCGGCAGCCGTGCTACACGAGCTCGGTCGGGCACGCGTCGCCTTCCGCGATGTCTCGCGGGCCACCGACTCGCGTACTATCCGGGCTGCGCTCGTCCCACCGAAGATCTTCTTGACGAACAAAGCGCCGTACCTGGCCTTCGTCGATGGTGATGACTTCGACCGCGCTTGCTGCCTCGGCCTCATGAACAGCCTCGCGTATGACTGGCAAGCGCGCCGCTTCGTCGAGACGAACGTGAACTTCTTTATCCTCGAGGGCCTCCGCCTGCCAGCGTTAGACGACGAGACCCACGAGCGGATCGCCCGCGCAGCCGCGCGGCTCTCTTGCCCGGACGAGCGGTTCGCCGAGTTCGCCGCTGCAACCGGCGTCGAGGTCGGACCGCTGAGCAAGGAGGAGGGCGACGAGCGGCGCGCTGAAATCGATGCGCTCGTGGCGCGGGCCTACGGTCTCGACGACGACGACCTCGAGATGATCTTCGCCGACTTCACCCTCGACGCGGTTCCTGAGGCGTACCGTGAGCAGATCCGGGAGAAATTCGGCGAGCAGCGCGAGAGCCGATCGACCGTTCAAGCCGCAGGGCCTCGAAACGCTTGAGCCAGCGAGAGAAGATCCGAGGCGTGAGCCGTCCCGACGTCCTCGACAACCTCGAACGCAAGCACGCCGACGGCCTCGAGTACCTCGTCGGAGATCTCGACGACCGACCCCTCTCGATCGCAACGGGATACGTCGACCTCGGCGGACTCCATCACCTCGCTTCGATCCTCGACGGCGACGGCCGGGAGGTACGTCTCCTCCTCGGCGCTGTTCCGCAACAAGGGCTGGGAGCGGAGTTACCCAACATCGCCTTCGAGACGCAACTCGCCTTCCTCCAAGGGGAGCGCGACTTTTCTCGCTTCCCGCCCAGCCGCGCCGCGAGGCGGCTGGAGGCCGTCGAGCGCTGGCTCTCCGCCGGGCGCGTTGACGCCCGTCGCTACGTCCAGCGGTTCCTGCACGGGAAGGCCTACCTCTTCGGCACCGACGAAGACCCGCGGGCCGCGCTCGTTACATCCGCGAATCTGACTGGGGCGGGGCTAGAGCGAAATCTCGAGCTGGGGATGGTCGACTACAACCCCGGCCCGAGTGGCGCCGCGATCCGCTGGTACGACGGACTGTGGAAGGAGGCTGCGCCGTTCCTCGAGGAGCTGCGAAGGCTCCTCTTTCCTGCACTTGGCCTCCTCGATGCGCAAATGGTCTACCTTCGCGCCCTCGCCGAGCTGTACGGCCAAGAAGCCAAGGCCGAGCCGGCCGGTGAGATCGTGGCCGTGCAGCTTGCCTCGTTCCAACGAGACGGCTACGAGCGCGCTCGGCGAATCCTCCAGCAGCACGGCGGGGTCGTCTACGCAGACGGGGTCGGAACGGGCAAAACCGAGATCGGCCTCGCCTTCATTGAGGAGTACGCGCTCGAGCAGGGGCGACTCGCGCTCGTGGTCTGCCCTGCGCAGCTCAAGGACATCTGGGAGAAGCGAATTGCCGCGACTCGCCTGCCCGCCCAGGTCTTCTCTTACAACGAGATCGCGACAGACGAGCAGCTCAATCCGGATGCATCGAAGCCGCGGCGTCACCTCCCCGTCGACAAGGACGCGTACCGGCTCGTCGTCGTCGACGAGGCGCACTCGCTCCGCAACGAGGGCACAACCTGGCACGCCGCGATGGACCGGCTGCTTGGCGGCGAGCCGAAGCACGCGGTTTTTCTGAGCGCGACGCCCGTCAACAACACGCTCTGGGATCTCTACAACCTCGTCATGCTGTTCGCGCGGCACGACCGCGCCTTCACTTCCATCGGGATCCCTTCGCTGAAGCGCCTCTTTCTCGCTGCGGGCGCCAACGAACGGGATCCGGAGAGCCTCTCGCCCGAGCTGCTCTTCCCCATCGCCGACGCGGTGTCCGTCCGGCGCGACCGGCGCTTCATCCAGGAGCATTACCCGGCCGCAACCTTCGCGGATGGGACACCCGTCCGGTTCCCCGAGCCGGTGCCGGAGACCCACCGCTACGACCTCGACGAGGCGCACCCCGGATTGTTCGCGCAGATCACGAATCGGATCGGGGAGCTCGAAATGGCACGCTACCGGCCGTCGCGGTGGCTGCTAGAGGGAGACGAGACGCCGGCGGAGGGCCAGCTTGGCGCATTGCTGCAGTCGCAGCTCCTGAAGCGCTTCGAGTCCTGCTGGGCCGCCTGCCTCGCGACCGTCGCGCGGATGATTGCGGCGCACGATGCCTTCCTGTTGGCGTGGGACGAGGGGCGCGGCGTCGTTCCGTCGAAGGAGACGCTGCGGGAGGCGGCACACGTCGAAGGCGGCGAGACAGGGCTCGCAGGCTGGCTCGAGGAGGAACTGTCCGACGACTCGGCGGCGTTTCCGGCGAGCGACTTCGACCCCGAGTACGGCGCCGCGGTGGCGGCTGACCGTGAGCACCTCGTCGTGATTCGCGAATTGCTCTCCTCACTGTCCTCCGAGACCGATCCCAAGCTCCTGCTGCTCCGGGAGTTGCTGGAGAGCAGTCCCGCGCAGAAGATCGCGATCTTCGCGACGTACGGCGAGACGATTCGGTATCTCGACGAGCATCTTCCGGAGCAAGTCGGTGGACGCGAGCGGGTGACGGTGATCGGCGGCGAGAGTGAGCCGGACGAGCGGACGCGCCTCATTGCGCGGTTCGCACCCGCTTCGGTCGTCGGCGAGGGGTACGACCCGCCGGACGGCGAAGTCGACCTGCTGCTCTCCACCGACGTTCTCTCCGAGGGTCAGAACCTCCAGCAGGCTCAGGCGGTGATCTCGTACGACATGCCCTGGAACCCGCAGCGCGTGGTGCAGCGGAATGGACGCGTCATCCGCCTCCTTTCGCCGCACGAGAAGGTCTATCTGACGACGATGTTGCCCGAGCCGGGCGAGCTGGAGGAGCTGCTGCGGCTCGAGACACTCGTGCGCGGGAAGATCCGAGCGGCCGGCGTCTTCGGCATGGAGGTCGAGGTGATCGAGGGCATCGAGACCGAGTTGCGTGCGTACGCAGAGCGCCTAGAGGCCGGCGAGCTGGACGTGCTGGAGGCGGAGGACGATGAGGCCCTTACAGGTGCGTTCCTCGGCGAACAACTCCGCGCCCTCGTGATGCGCGCGTTCGAGGAGGGAGAGCTCCAACGGATCCTCGAGCTGCCTTGGGGGATCGGCGCGGTCGTGCGCCAGACGCCCGCTTTAGCCGCGCGGGGTCGAGCGGGTGTTTTCTTCGCGACGCGCACGAAGCCAGACGACTATCGCTACTGGCGCTTCGTCGAGCTCGGAGAAGAGGGTGAGCTGCTCGACTCGGAGCTGCCGATCCTGCGGCGGATCGATCCGGAGGGCTTACCGGAAGCGGAGCTCGAGGATGTCGATCTCGAGGCAGCGTGGCGACGTGCCGTCGAAGACATCGTCCGTGTACACAACGAACGCGCCGACCCGCGCGCGGCCGAGGCCGCGATCGGCCCGGCGCAGCGGTGGGCGCTGACGCATCTTCGTGATCCGTCCGTGATCCTGCCCGAAGGGGCCGAAGTGGCCGCGGCCGCCCTTGAGGTTGAACGAAGCGGCGCGGTACGGCGCGCGCTAAACGAGGTCCGCGCCGAGCTGAGCGAAGGGCGCATCACTCCCAACGAAGCGGCCGCAGAGGTGGTTGAGCTCGTCCGCCGGCTGGGCCTGCGACCCCTCGAAGGCGAGCACGTTCCGGAGCCGATTACCGAGGATGACATCGGCGTCGTCTGCTGGCTCGTCGTTCTGCCCCCGGCGTAGCGAGCGAGGAATGACGTCTACGAAACCTCGATCGGAGGCGCGTGACGCCCGTTACAGAGCGCCTCTATTGGCTCGACGAGCAGTTCGGCGCGTCGCGTCAAGAACCTGTTGTAGTCGGCGAGCACACGTTCGTTGACGGTGGCATCCTCGCCGACACCCTCGTAGCCCCCGACCGCGAGCTCGTCGAACGGAACGTAATGGGTTGCCAGCCGTCTCTTGATCTCGGCCTCTCCGAGGTCAGTTCGCCTGACGCGCTCACGCAAGTACTTGAGCGGCTCTTGGGCACCGATCGTTCGGTTCGTCTTCCAAGTGATCAGCGCGCAGTTCAACGCCCTGTAGATCTCCCCGGACGAGGCGCCGGCCTTTTCGAGCAAGGCAGCCGGAAACAGGTGGTGGTACTCACGCTTCTGTAGATGATCTCGCGTCGCAACTGCATCGTCAGCCACGTCACGCGCGCCAGCCGCAATGCTCACGTTGAGAATCGCACGGGCAAGGCTGTCTCGACTCTTCGGCCAGCGCGCTGATCTCAGCGCGTCGGCGGTCGGGACTGGGTACTGCTCATCGTCGAACACCGGAACTTCTGGCTCCTCGCCTTCGTTCTCGAAAACCCGTCGCAAGGCGCGGAAGTCTTGGAAGGACGCTGTGGCCGCCGCTGCTTCATAACGACCAGTCAGGAAGGAACGCCAGAGGTACTTGCGCAGCAAACGCCGGGCGTTGCCCAGTTCGTCGGGCGCAGTCGGCACGAACGGGTGCAGCGCGGCCAACACACGCACGACGGCAACGGTCGGCAATCGGTCCCCGTCGAAGATGCGCTCTTGCTCAAGGAACTCGATCGCCCAAGCCACCGCGTCGGTGATTTCAGACCACGCCTCGAAAAGTTCGGTGAGGTCGAGACGCTGATAGCTCGCTTGAGTGGGCGGTCGATCCTCGCGCAGGGCCGCGACCTCGAGGATGAGATCGCTCGGCTCCATATAGAGCTTGAGCTCGGGTACGCGGCCAAGCAACTCGGTGACGAGATCGTGAAGCGACTCTCCCGTTGTCTCTTCGAACTGGGCGACGATGATGTCGAACGCAGTCAGCCGAACGTAGCTTGTGTTCATCTTGATGAACACATCGATTGCGACGTCCCGTGGGGTCGTGGCATCAAGCTCGAGAAACGGGATGTTGTACTGGTCGACCCGGTGCCTTAAGTCGAGAAGCTTGAGTTCGAGCTCGTGGCTCGCTTCGAGGTCATCGGGCACAGCCTCTCGGCACCACTCCTTGATCTCGCTGCCTAACTCGCCAGGCCTGAGGAGATTCAGCGGGAGATACCCACGGCTCCAGACGCCAGGAGGATCGTCGGCCCAGAGCGGTCGACGGCTCCCGTTGCTCTCCCATCTCGGCTGGCCACGTACGCGCGGCTCTTGCCCTTCTCCTTGATCTTCAAAGTAGACAAGGTACGTACGGTCCTGGTAGTCGTCGTGGAAGGCACGCCACAACGCGGTGAGTCTCTGCTGCCCGTCGAGCAGATGCTCGTTCGGTTTGAGGTTGCGGTCGGGGGCGCCCTCGACGGCTCGACTGACGAATTGCTCTTTGTCTCCTACCTCGAGGACGAGCGCCGCCCCGGAGGGAAGACCTTGGACGACTGTCTCGAGGAGATTCCCGATGATGTTGTGATTCCACGACTCGTAGCGCTGGAACCGAGGAAGGCGCATCTGACCCGATCTGATCCGTGTGAACCAGTCCGGGAGGGCCCGATCTCGAGCCTCGACGCTTCTGACAGAACCGTTCATGGCCGCAGGTCCCACCACTATCAGGTTTTGGAGCACTCACCAAGGGTGTGTCTCGGCTGTTTGCCCCGTTGCTCGGTTGTAGACGGCAGGTAGACGAGTGGGTCGCACGGCGGACGGTTCCCCAACGCCTTGGCCGTTAGGCCCGCGTCAAAAACGGGCCGAAGAGAGTGCCCCCGGCCGGAATCGAACCAGCGCACGCGGTTTAGGAAACCGCTGCTTGCGGCGTAAAACCTGCTGCTAATCCTTGAAGGCCACGAGCAAGAATTCCTCTACTGGAGCGGTCGTGGCGTCTGGGGGACGGGCACAGTAACGGGGCGCCGCCAGCGCTGGGGCGGCGCGGGCACGCTCTCCATGCGGGGCCGGCGATCGCGCGGGTGCGCCAGGTACCAACGGGCGTAGCGGTCCGTCAGCGGCTTCGCGGAAAGCCCGTGGGCATAGACGGAGAGGACGATCGTAAAGACTACGGCGACCGTGATCGTCGAGATGTGAGGCAGCCCACCGTCCTCGAGCACGATGATCGTGAAGACGATCGAGGCGAGCCCGCGCGGTCCGAACCAGCCGACGAACGCCACCGTCGGCCGCCGGGCGTGTGTCCCGAGGAGCGAGATGGCCACCGGCACCATGCGCACCACGGTGAGGCTGAGAACGCCGTACAGGGCCGCGCGCCAGGTGAGATCGGCGAGCACCGGGCCTACGATGACTGCGCCGAAGACGATGAAGGTCACGCCGTTGGTCAGCTGGCCCAGTTGGTCCACGAGGTACCTCTCCTCTTCGTCCGTGCGACGGCGGAGGGCGCCAAAGGCGAAGCCCGCGACAAAAGCTGCGATGAAGCCGCTTCCTCCGAGCGGCGCCGCAAGCCCGTAGGCAAGCCCCGCGGTGGCTGCCGGTAGGACCTGGCTCCAGGCGGAGTCCATCCAGCCGCGCTGGAGTGCGAGCCTCGCGACCGACGCCCCGACGACACCCGCGATCGCTCCGAAGAGAACCCCGTAGCCGATCGCCTCGACGACGAGCACCAGTGCACGATGGGAGCTCTCGGACCCAGCTTCGGTGCCGGCGATCCCGATCCCGATGAACAGCAGGGGCACGCAGATGCCGTCGTTGAGCCCCGACTCGACGTTCAGCCCCTGCCGGATGCGGGAGGGGAGACGCGGATCGGTCACGACCGCCTGCCCGAGTGCAGCATCGGTCGGCGCAAGGATCACGGCGAGAATCAGGATCTCCCCCAGACTGAACGAGCCGAACATCACCACCCCGAGCGCCCAACCCGCCAGGATCGTCAGCGGCAGACCGATACCGAGAAGCCGCGCGGGCACGGTGTACTCACGTCGAAGCGCCGACAGGTCGATGCGCGAAGCATCGGCAAAGAGCACGAGCGTCAGTGTCAGCTCGGCAAGGATTCGAATCTGTTCGCTGGTCGGACCGAAGTCGATCCAGCCAAGCCCTTTGTTCCCGACTAACAGGCCGGCCGAAAGAAAGAAGATCGGTGCGGAGACCGGCGTCCGATCGAGGGCGCGCGAGAGCCCGGCATAGGCGATCAGAATTCCGGCGGCCGACGCAAGCGCCCAGGAACTCACTGCGCGATCCTACGGTTCCCCCTCACGATGCGTCGCCGATCTCGGAGGATGCTGGCGCCGCCGCCTCGGCCTAGATCGGACTCAATTTCGTCTCTACCGGGCGGCCGCAGACGCCGATACGCGTCTGAAGGAGGCGCTATGAGACAGGTACACGTCATCGCGACCTGGCGGTCCGAGCACGTCGTCGAGGTCGAGGACGAGGACGGCCTCGAGAACCTCGTGGAGGTGCTCCAGGCGCAATCGAACGTGAAGCTCGTCGGCTACACCACCCAGCCCGTCCATGAAGCCGTGGACGCCGCGATCGACGAGCTTCTCGGGGGGTAGTCCGTACACAGGCACCACAAAATGAGGGGCCAGGAGACGCTCATCCACGGATGAAACCGCTGGCGTGAACTGCCTGGTAGGGTAGGCGTCGGAGTCCAAGGGGACCCATGCGGCCGGTCGTGTGCCGGTCACAAACGAGAGGAGACCCCATGGCATCTACTACCGACGCGCCGGTCGATCTCTACATCGCGGCCTACGCGGATCCGGACGCCGCCCGAGGCGACTGGGACGCCATCAAGCAACTCGCCAAGGACGATGTGATCAAGGTCGACGGGCTGGTCCTCGTCAGCCGCCGCTCCGACGGGAAGATCCACGTCGACGACGACTTCCACGAGACCCGCAAGGGCGCAACCTGGGGCTTGGTCGGAGGCGCGGTCGTCGGACTGATCTTCCCGCCCGCCCTGCTTGCCAGCGCTGCGGTCGGCGCGGGTATCGGCGCGGGCGCCGGCGCCCTCGTTTCACACGCCCAGAAGGAGGAGATCAAGGAAGACGTGGACGAGACGCTGCCGCTCAACAGCTCGGGCATCGTGGCGATCTTCGAGGAGCGGTGGGCGGATGACATCGACAAGGCACTCTCCAACGCCAGCAACGTCACGAAGGAGAAGGTCGACTCGGACAGCGCAGACCAGGTCAAGGCTGCTGCGACCAAGAACCAGCCGGCCACGACAGCCTAGCCACGACATCTTCTATAGCTGGCCCGTTCACAGAGATGCAGACAGCGTCAGCTCCGTGCCCGATCGGGATGAAATGTCGCGGCGCTGCTCATGGCTATGTCGGCGCTGAGCTGGGCTTGGCTTGGGCACCGGGTTGGATTGTCGGGATGCCTCCGGTGAACAGCAGGGCGACGAGCGCGAAGAGTGCGAGGATCGAGACGGCGACGCGGAGCCCGTCGATCCGGCTCTGCTCGTTTGTCTGCACGATCGCGTCGACCGTCCGCGGGCGGACGTGCGCGTCGGAGAGCGCGGCCTTCAGGTCGGCGTCCGAAATGAACGGGACGCCGCCGGCGAGGCTCGTCTGTGCCTTGGCGGCGACGCGATCGGGCACGGCCGGGTTGTTCTGGACACCGGTGAGGAACGAGGCGGTCAGCGCGGAGATGAGGACGGCGCCCGCCAGCGCGGTGCCGATCGACGCGCCCAGCTGTGTCCCGGTGTTCTGGATTCCGCCCACCTCGCCGCTCTGCTCGTCGGGCACCGCCGACACGGTCACGGCCCCCAGCTGGGAGGCGATCGAGCCGATCCCGGCACCGGCGAGCAGCAGCGGCCAGGTGACGATCTCCGCTCCGGCGCCGTAGTCGAGCAAGACGAGCAGGAGCACGAGCCCGCCGAACATGGCGACGAACCCGAGGCGGATGACCCGCCGCGGGTTGGCGTGCGGGAACACCTTTGGGACTCCGGCGGCGAAGAGCACCAACATCAGCGAGAGCGGCAGCAGATGCACGCCCGTCGCGACCGCCGAGAGGCCGAGCGCAACCGACAGGAACAGCGGGACGACGAAGAAGATCCCGGCCTGCACCAGGAACAGGAAGAAGAACGAGGTGACGCCGTCGCGCAGCTGGATGTTCCGCAGCATCTTCGGGTCGATCAGCGCAGCCTGGCCGCGCGCGATGCGCCGGTTCTCCCACATCGCGAACAGGCCCACCACCACGCAGCCCGCGAGCACGAGCCAGATCACCGGCGAGAGCCCGAGCCACTCGGGAGCACCCGGCTTGGCACGCACGAACCCCCACGCACCCGACTTCAGGATGCCGATCACGATCAGCGCGAGACCGGCCGCCGACAAGCCGGTGCCGACCAGGTCGAGCTTTGCGCCCTTCTCGGCCGGTGTGTCGTTGATCCGCCGCGCCAAACCGAGGATCACGATCACGATCAACACCTCGCTGACGAACACCCACCGCCACGAGGCATAGGTCGTGAACAAGCCGCCGATCACCGGCCCGACCGCAGCGGCCATCGCGCCCGCGGCCGCCACAAGCCCGTACGCGTGCGGCCGGTCCGGTTTTCCGAAGTTCGAGGCGACGAGCGCGACGATCGCCGGGAAGATCAACACCGCGCCGAAGCCCTCGAGAAACGACCAGCCGATGATCAACACCGTCAGGCTGTGAGAAAGCGCCGTCGTCAGCGACCCGCACGCGTAGACGACGCATCCGATCGTGAACGCACGCTTCCGGCCGATGATCTCCCCGACCCTCCCGCCGGTGATCATGAAAGACGCCATCACCAGCGTGTACAGCGTGATCGCCAGCTGGATCCCGGTCACATCGGTCCCGACGTCCCTCGCGACCGTCGCGATCGCCGTGTTCATCACCGTCATATCCAGGGCCATGACGAACTGTGCTGACGCCAACGTGAGCAGCACCAAAGCCGAAGCCTTGGCAGCAGCAGAAGACGCGGTCGGCGCAGCCGTCACAACGGGGTTCCTATTTGCGACGTCGCCCGGAGGTCTTCGCCGGGAGCTCCGCCTGGTCGCGGATGTGCCCGCTCAACGGCGTCGTCCCTTCCTCGCGCGTGAGGGGGCCAATGTCAGACGCCCATTTCGGCTTTCACGCGGCCAGACGTCACAGCTGCCTTGAGCGCTTCGTAGTCGAGATCGTTCTGGTCGGCGTAGGCCTCGCCGAACGTGGACAGGGCCCGGTCGAGCGCATCGGATGCTCCGAGGTAGCTCGCGATCGCGATCGCGTCCCCGGAGCGGGCATGGCTCCTCGCGAGCGCCGCGCCGCACGCCTGTGCATAGATCCTCATCGACTTCGGATTCATCGTCTCGATGTCCGCCGAACCCTTCGCGTCCCAGAGTTGGCGGACGTAGAAGTCACGCTCGACGCCCCCGAGGTCGGTGGCACGCAGCCAGCCGAGCATGATGTCGCTTGCGGCCTGGGTCAGTTGCTGGCCCTCGACGACTCGCTGACCGTGCTGGGAGAACTCGCTCTTGCCCAGGAACGGCTCGAGCACCGATGCCTGTGCCTCCTTGGCCTGGAGGAAGAGGGGATCGCCTCTCGTCGCGGCCGAGCAGGAGCACGATCCAGGCGCGCGTGCCGACGCTGCCGACGCCGACGACCTTCCGCGCAGAGTGGAGGTAGCGGAAGCGCCCGAGTAGCCGTCGCCGGTCGCCCGGCAGCGTCTCCCAGTAGGAGCGGACGAGACCGTGCAGGAACTCGCCGAGCCCGCTGTGCTCGCCTGGCTGCACGAGATCCTCCACCGGAACGATCAGCGGCGGCTCGCTGACGATCCGCGGCTCGCCGTCGACGAGGTGCGTCAGCTTCGCGAACGCGGCAAGGCTGTCCTTCGTCCGAGCTTTCGCGACGTCACGGTCGGCCCGCTTGGTCTGCTTCTTGCCCGCCTGCTGCCCGAGCAACCGGATGATCTCGTCCACCTCGATTCGCGCGTACCACAGTGCGAGTGTGTCCATGCCCGCGAACCTCTTCATCGCCTTCCGGTAGGCCTGGGTCGCTGCGCGGTTGATCGTCTCTCGCTGTTTGGCGCCGAAGCCGCGGTCGCGGCCGGCAATCGCGAAGCTCGCTACGAGTCGCGTCAGGTCCCACTCGAACGGGCCCGGAAGCGTCTCGTCGAAGTCGTTGACGTCGAAGACGAGCCGCCGGTCGGGCGAGGCGTATACGCCGAAGTTGGAGAGGTGTGCATCCCCGCAGAGCTGAACCTGCAACCCCGTCCTGGGGCCGTCCGCGAGATCGGACGCCATCAGGTAGGCGGCGCCGCGGAAGAACGTGAACGGTGACACGAGCATGCGGCCGTATCGAATCGGGACGAGCTCCGGCACGCGACTGGCCGCCTGCTCCTCGAGCAGGTCGACCGGATCGCGCCGGTTCGACGCCGGACCCCACTCGCCGAGGACCGAACGCCCCACCTCGGCCCGCGCAGCCTTCCCCCGCGCCGCCCGCTCGGCCGGCGTCAGGTGAGCCGGGTCCTTCGGTCTCGAGGACCGCCTGCCTCGCGAGGCGCCGCTCTTCGCGGCAGGCCGCTTCCGTGACCGGCCGGCGCGCTTGGGCGCAGGGCTCTTCTCCGCAGCCGGGCTCGGCGCACCTGGCGCAGGCGGCCCGGTCGGAGGGCTCTCTGCCTCCGGCGGCGATTCCTCGTCCGCGGGTGCGGGACCGGCGTCGCCGCCGTGGGGCGATGCGTGCTCGGGCCGCTCCGACTCGCGAGGACCGCGCATCTGGTCGCCGGCCGCATCCGGGGCCTCGCTGGTGTGATCGTCATCAGTCATTTCTTGCTCCTCTCGCGGTGGCCGAGCACCTCGGAGAGACAGGATGCTCGCGACCTGCTGCTGCCAGCCGCGATATAGAAATCGACAGGTGCGTCGCTATCGGCTGACATGGTGCACTCCTTCTCTTACCGCGACCGGCTCAACCCCCAGCCGCGCAGTTTCTCTCTTTCCGATCGGCCGAAGGCCCCAACGCTACGACGGAGACGCTCGGCCGTCATCGGCCACAATGGCCGATATCGCCCCCTCACCCGCGCGGCCGCCCACAGGGGCCGCGAGCTCAGTCAATGGGCGGAGCCGCCGGACGTTCTCGAGCTGGCGCGCAGCCTCCGTGTGGTCACCGCGCTGCTGCTGCGCCAGCGCCCCTGCC
Organism: uncultured Actinomycetes bacterium; assembly: GCA_963716865.1. Classification (GTDB taxonomy): domain Bacteria; phylum Actinomycetota; class Thermoleophilia; order Gaiellales; family Gaiellaceae; genus AC-32. Next base: position 375,076 of record CAVQUF010000003.1, on the reverse strand, counting down.
GCGTATGCGATGGCGCTCTGGGCTATCTCGTCGAGACGCGCTTCTTCGACCAGCAGTAGCGCTTCGACCGCCCATCTCTGCGCGTTTCGCCGATCGCCGGCGAGCGGCGCTGGACGATTGTGGGCCGCTGATTCGGGTTCACGGAGGGCCTGGTAGGGTGAGGATCAGGGCGCCGGCGAAGATGAGCAGCCCGGCGCCGACGGCGATCATGGCAAAGCGCACGCCGAGCAGCGGGAACTGGGTGCTCAGCCCGACCAGGAACAAGACGCTCGCAAGAATGACCGTCACCCGCACGTACTCGTCACCCGTCTCGGCGGCCTCCTGACCCTCCGCATAGTAGGCGTCCGCGCTCGTGTCCAGCACACGTGAACGCGCCTCGCCGGTCGGGATGTACTGCGGCATCTCCTGCGGCCCCGCCGGCGCATTCGGGTTCGTGAACGGGTGGGTGGCGAGCCAGGCGACGAACGCGACCCGGTACTCGGGTCGGAAGCGCTTCTCGGCGATGCGCATCCCGTTCGGATTGTGCGTCAGGTAGGCCGCGAACCAGCTGTTGAACAGGATCCCATCAGCGGTGCGGAAAGTCAGCGACTCCTGGAAGGAGCGGTTCGCTTTCGTCCGAGTCGCCGAGGCCTTCGCGAGCTTGAGTGACGACTCGGTGCCCCACTTCGCTGCCGAGTAGCCGGACCAGGCTGCGACGATCGTGACGATCGAGAGCAGCAGGGCCGCCATGACCGAGATCAGCCGGTTGCCGCGTCCATCCCCGTCATGGGCGCGCGCGTGCTCGGCGTGGTCGCCGATCTCCTTGCCGACCTCGATTGGAGACAGACCCTCTGGCACGTGGGTGCTCTTCCGCTTCGTCGGCGGGCCGCGAGGCCCGCCGAACGCGGCAGAACATCGGCTACATGACCTCGACTGCGGCCTCGGACGGGCGTGCGATCAGGTAGGAGACCACGCCGAGAATCGGCAAGAAGACGATCAGGATCGTCCACATCGCCTTCGCGAATCCGCTGTGATCCCGGCGGCGGAAGTTGTCGATGAACACGTTGATCACGACGAAGATCCACATCACCCACACGAAGAAGATGATCATCCACCAGACCACGTCCCAGAAGCTGGGGTTGTTCGCATACGCGAGCATTTGCGCTCCCTCCGTTTGATGCCGGCGGTTGGGCCGGTCGCGCAGCTTCTCTCTACCCGATCGGCCGACGGCCCCAACGCTACGACGGTGACGCTCGGCCCGCCATCGGCCACAACGGCCGATATTGCCGACCCTTACTCCGGGATCGTGAGCCGGCCGTCGATCGCCCCGAGGCCCGACTGCTCGACAATCTCGACGGCCTCGGACCTGCTCTTGACACCGAGTTTGTGGTAGATCGAAGCGACGTGAGTCTTGACGGTTGGGCGTGAGAGGTGAAGACGGTCGGCGATCTCCTGGAGCGAGAGATGCGTCGGCAGGAAACCGATGAGCCGGAGCTCGGCCGGAGTGAGTTCGTAGTCCTTCCCTCGTCTGATCCGGTCTTCGAGACGCTGCAGCCGGGCGGGAAGCGTTCCGGCGTCGGGGTAGCCCTGGAGTGCGTCGCTCGCAACCAGCGCGAACTCGAGGGCGCCGGCGAGGTCGCCGAGGTCCAGGCTGATATCGGCGCAGCGCAGCGCGCAATCGGCTTCGAGCCACGGAACCCCGTTGAGCAATGGGCGGAGCCGCCGGACGTTCTCGAGCTGGCGCGCAGCCTCCGTGTGGTCACCGCGCTGCTGCTGCGCCAGCGCCCCTGCCGCGTATGCGATGGCGCTCTGGGCTATCTCGTCGAGACGCGCTTCTTCGACCAGCAGTAGCGCTTCGACCGCCCATCTCTGCGCGTTTCGCCGATCGCCGATCTCCGTGGCCGCGAAGGCCATATAGCCGAGACAGAAGAGCCGCACGTGCGCGAGTTCTGGCCGGTGGCTCGCCAGAGCGAGTGCCTCGCCGAACACCTCGATTGCTTCTTGCGGTCGTCCCAGGAGAAGGTTCGCCGTCCCCAGAGCGCGACAGGCGCTGAGAAGTCGGCGGGTGCCCTCGTGCTTCTCCGCGGTGTAGACGAACTCGGCGTCGCGCAGCATCCCGGGGACTCCGTCGGGAGCGATGGCAGTTCGGACATTCGCGAGTGCCGAACGAAGGGAGGTTGCGCCGTCGGCGGATGCCACATCGAGCGGCCTCCGCTCGGCCGCAGCGACGAACCGCCTCGCTCGAATCGGATCGCCGAGCAGCACACCCACCCAGGCTGCCGCGATCGACAGCTGGGCGTCCGATTCGATCTCCTCGTCGGTGCAGCGGTCGAGCCAGAGCCGCAACGTCTCGATCCGCCCGCGTCCTGCGAGCTCGTCCCAGTGCCCGTGCGCGATCCTGCCGGCCTGCGCGAGATCGCCGCTCTCGTGCGCGTAGGCGAACGCCTCGTCAGGGCTTCCGTGCAGCTCGCACCAATTTGCTGCTCGCCGCAGGTATACGGGGAGCAACTCCGGATGGCGACGGCTGAGCTCCGCTTGGAGGAAGTCACTGAACAGGTGGTGGTAGCGGTGCCACCCGCCGCGATCGTCGAGCGGGACGACGAACGCATTCGAGCGCGCGAGGGCCTCGAGCGAATCGGCAGCGTCGTCCGTGCCGAGCACCGCATCGCACAAGGGTGGCGTCATCCGGTCGAGGATCGATGTACCGAGCAGGAACGTCTTGAGATTGTCCGGCTGGCGACCCAGCACCTCTTCCAGGAGGTAGTCGGCGACCTGCTGCTGAGTGCCGGTCAGACCGGCAGCCCTCGTGGTGGCATCGTCTCGGTCTCGCAACGAGAGCGTTGCCAGCGCGACCGCGGCAGCCCACCCCTCCGTCCGCTCGCGCAGAGCCTCGGCCGCCTCCTCCGACAGTTCCAGACCACCGCGGGCGGCAACGGCTCGCGTCTCCTCCGTGTCCAGAGCGAGGAGCGCGTCACCCACCTCGACCAGATCGCCACTTGCACGGAGGCGGCCGAGCCGCAGTCCCGGATCGCCACGCGTGACCAACACCAGCTGAGAGCCGGATGGCACCTGCTCGGCGAGGAACTGGAGAATCGAGCGGCTCCTCTTGGCGGTGACGAGGTGAACGTCGTCCAGCACCAACACGAACGGGTCACGCTCGCGGAGGTCGGCAGCCAGGAGAGGAAGGGCGACTTCGACGATCCTCGGCGTTCTTCGTGACAACTCCTCGAGCAGGTCACCGCGGACCGGGCCAATGCGCTCGAGCGCCGCCGCAACGCGTGCGAGCAGCGCCACGGGGTCGTTGTCGCCGTGTGCGACCTGCACCCAGCAGCTGACCCTCGGATCCACGTTGCTCCACTGCGCGATAAGGGTCGATTTCCCGTAACCGGCCGGCGCAGAAACCAGCACTACCCGGCTGCGCTGCACGACCTCCTGCAACGGAGCGAGGCGGGCTCGCGGCACCGCATCGGCTCGAACAGGCGGAACCAGTACCGCTGGCGCCTTCAGCAGGCGCCGACGCTCGAGAGGAGGGGAAGAACTAGCGATAGCTCTGACCTAAGCCCCGATAGCACCGCGAGCCAGCGCGCTCCTGAGACATGCGTAGCGCCCTCCTCGCCGACGTCCGCGCTCGAAACGGTTCCGGGCGAGAATATCAGCCTCTTTGGCCGATGAGAGATCAGCCGCCGCCAGCGTAGCGTTCGGCGCATGGCCGGCCAGCCGAGAGCGTCCAGCAAGAGAACATCGCGCACGGCGGCTCATCTGACGCCGACCGAGACGGCCGTCCTCACTTTCCTCCCGACCCATCGGACGCTCGCCGCGATCGGCGAGCGCCTAGGCATCAGTCGTCCAACCGTGAAGACCCACGTCCAACACATCTACAAGAAACTCGAGGCCACAAACCGAGCCGAGGCCGTGGAGTTGGCTGAGAGTGCTGGCCTCCTGCCCACCAGTCGGGAAGGTCCGGTGGAGTGAGCGAATCCACGAACGTCTCGGTACGGCACCGGGTTCAGGATCGCTGTTGCAGGGCGGGGGACAGAGCCGTCACTGGACCTTCCAGCCGCCCGCCCCAAGCCTGACGAGGAGGTACAACGATGACCGAGATACTGGCCGAACAGCTCGAGACCGAGGAGTCGATGTTCGTGCAGACTGCGCAGGGCATCGAGAGCGATGGCGGCAAGCTGACGCTGCAAGGGATCGGACCCTCGACGCTCTACTTCTCCGACCGGCCCCAGCGGGTCGTCGGGCACATGGCCACGACCGATTTCGTCGACCTGTGGGCCATCGGCGACAACAGCTTCGAGACCGACCCGCCGAACGCGGTGCTCTCGTTCCTCGAGCCCGGCGCCGATGTCCCCGTCGACGCGGTGGTCGTGCTCAGGGCGCCGAACCTCACCAGCGACGGCAATCTCTCCTACTCCATCGATGTGCTCGAGGGAGCGGTCCCGGCGCACACGGGACCCGTCACGCTGTTCATCGACCCGTTCGGGCGGCCGCTATCGCCCGTCTCCGTGTGCGGTGTGCGTAGACGCGAGCGACGACGGGATCGGCGCGGGATCTAGACACCAACACGACCGGGCGCGGCGCCCGCCGTGCCCGAACCTCCTGAAAGGAGATCCCATGGCAAACACACCGGTGCTCGATCTGCTCGCGAGCATGACCGCCGACTCGATCGAGGCGTCGAGCCTCGATCCGGAGACGTTGGCGCTCGTCCGCATCGCCGCGCTCGTGGCGGTCGATGCGGCGCCGACGTCGTACGTCGTCAACCTCGAGGCTGCCAGTGACCTCATCGACCCGGAGCAGGTTCGCGGCGTGCTTGCCGCGGTCGCTCCGATCGTGGGGACGGCACGCATTGTCTCGGCGCTCGGCAAGATCGTCGAAGCGCTCGATCTCGAGCTCGAGGCCGCAGAGATCACGGCGGAGGTCGGGGAAGGAGCATGAGCCGGAGGAAGCCGGACGGGCCGGGCCTGCGCCTTTCCGTCCGCCAACAAGCAAACGTCGAACCGAGATGAAGGAGGAGCCATGGAAAGTGACAATCTGATGCTGGTGGTCGGTACGTACCCCGATGCGGGCGCAGCGGCCGGGGACTTCAAGGCACTTAAGGCCGGACAGGACGCCGGCGAGTACAAAGTGGTCGGGGCCGTCGTGATGAATCGCGACGCGAGCGGCAAGGTCGATGTGCAGGAGCACGGTGACGCGCACGTCGGTGGCGGCGCGGTTCTCGGCGGCACTGCCGGGCTTGTGGTCGGCCTGTTTGCGCCGCCGCTGCTGGCCGCGACCGCGATCGGGGCGGCGATCGGTGCGGGGCTCGGCGCACTGCGCAAGCGGCATGAGGAGAAGAAGATGGGCGTCGATGTCGAGGAGTACCTGCCGCCCGGATCCTCGGCGGTGGTGGCGGTCGTCGACGACCAGTACGCCGACAAGGTCGAGGCTGCCCTCGTCAACTCGGACAAGCGGATCAACCAGGCGATCGACTCGGGCGACTACCAGGAGCTGCAGAAGGCGATCGCGAAGTCCCAGGACGAGGTGTCGGGCGCAATCACCTCATAGATCGCGGGAGGAGGGCCGGCACAGATGCCGGCCCTCCCGATCCGCCGAAAGGACACGACGATGAAACCCACTCGCACACACAGCCTGATCGCTCTCGCAGCCTCGTTGGCGTTCCTCGCGGCAGGCTGTGGCTCGAGCGGGGGCGGCTCGACAACGACGACAGTCGTCCACGAGTGCCTCTGCCACTGACACCTGGGCAAGCGGCGTCTGCTCGTCAATCACGACCTGGCAGGCCGCGATCAAGTCGGCCGCCGGCTCGGTGAAGAGCGATCCGACCAAGAACGGGCTGCAGACGGCGGCCGGCGACGCGAAGTCGGCGACCGAGACGCTCGCCTCCGACCTGAAGGGGCAGGGCAAGCCCGACACCCAGGGCGGGCAGCAGGCGAAGGACTCCCTCGACCAGCTCTCCACGACCTTGCAGCAGGACGTGACCACGATCGAGAACACGGTCAAAGGGATCTCCGGCGTGAAAGGCGCGCTCACTGCCGTCCCGGCGGTGACGGGCACACTCGCGACGATGGAGACGCAGGTCAAAACGACGTTCACCAGCCTCCAGGGACTCGGCGCGAACGGCGAGTTGAAGAGCGCGTTCGCCAACTCGAGCGCCTGCAACTCCTTGACGAGCAGCGGCTCGTGATCGTCCCGTCACTCTGGGGCGCCTGATCGGGGGCTCGGCGAAGATCAACGCGACCCGATGACAGCGACAGGCGCGGAAAGGCCACGCCGGCCGATGACACCTCGCCGCTCGCCCCCGTGTGCTCGGTGGGAAGCCAGCGGTGACGCTCGATCCTGAGGCCCCGCCGCCAGCGGCGCCCCGGAGCGTTGAGGCGCCCGGCACGGGCGGCGGCCGCCTTGCGGCCGTGCGGGACTGGCTGCGTGGCCGGGCAAACAACAGCCTCACCCGGCTGGCGCTGCTCTGGTTTCGCCGGTACCTCGAGGCGAGCCGCAACTCAGGCGCCGCGACCTCGGCCTACTTCACGCTCTCCGCCATCCCGACCGCGCTTGTGATCGTCGCGTTCTTCAACCTCGCGCGAGGCAACGAAAACGCGTTCGCGGAGCGCCTGATCAGCCACATGAAGCTCGACGGAGCGACCGCGAACCTCGTCCATGACCTGTTCGGGACCACCTCCAACAACCTACTTGCCGCCACGCTCACGATCGTGATCGGCTTCCTGCTCTGGGGGCTCGCGATCGGCCAGCTCTACCAGGACCTCTACGCGCGAGTCTGGCGCATCCACGTCGGCAGCGCGGCCGACCAGTTGCTCTTCACGATCTGGTTCTTCGTCACGAGCGGGCTCATCGCGCTGATGACCGTCTCCGCCGCGAACCTCCGCAGCGACGGCTGGCTCGTACTCGTGCCCGTCTGGATCGTGGGCTCGACGATCTTCTGGCTCTGGACGCCGCGCTTCCTGCTTCATCGCATGATCCCGCTGCGCTCCCTCCTCCCGGGCGCGCTCCTCGCGGCCTTCGTCCTCGGCGGCACGGTCGCCACCTCGCCGTTGTGGATTGGACCCACGATCAACCAGAACGCCAGGGCGTTCGGCTCGTTCGGCGTCGTCCTCGCGCTCTTCGCCTACATCCTCATCGTCATCACCATCTCCACGGCCTGCGCCGTCTTCTCGCCCGTCTGGGCCGAATGGCGGCAGTCAGAGAACGATCACGACGGCTGACGAGCGGAGGTCGACCCGCGACCGCTACGTCGTTGAAAGTGGTTGCGCGCTGTCGCCGCGTGCGCGCAGCACAGCCACGATGGCGATAACGAGATAGCCGAACACGGCGATCTTGGGCGCTAGTACCGCCAGGACGATGACGCCGATGTAGAAGCCGATACTCGGGGTTGTCGCCAGTGCGATCGCATTGAACTCCTTCGCGCTCACCTCTGGCCGAAGGAGATGCCGGTCGCGCGCAACAGAACCCCACAGCGCGCTGATCAGGCACGAGATGACGAGCAGCGATCCGCCGTAGAAGATCACTGCTGCCCGCTCGGCGTCGGAGCTATGGATCGCTTCGGCCATCAGCTTGGTCGGGAAGGGCAGGAACGAGACGGCCATGAGCAGCAGCAGGTTGATCAGCATCAGCGGCGTGTTCGCGTACTGCAGGCGCCGGAAGATGCCGTGGTGGGCGAGCCAGATCCCTCCGATCGTGATGAAGCTCGTCGCGTAGGCCAGATAGGAAGGCCACTGGTCAGCGATGCCTCGCCACAGGTTGTCGAACGCCGTCTCGGGCACACTGATTTCGAGGATGAGCAGCGTGATCGCGATCGCGAACACGCCGTCACTGAACGCTTCTGTTCGGCCGGTGTCCCAGTAGTTGTCCAGGCGGACGTGGTTCGCGGCCTGAAGAAGGGATCCTTCCCCCCTGCGAGGCGAGCATCGGGCGCGCCCAGGACGGCGTCGATACAGTCAGACCACTCCGGCCAACGGGCGGTTGGAGAGTTTAGGAAACATGAGTTTAGGAAATCCCGCTCGGCTCGAGCCCGGTCGGGAAAGGAGGAGAAACGGGATGAATAAACGGATTGAAGGTGCCCCCGGCCGGAATCGAACCAGCGCACGCGGTTTAGGAAACCGCTGCTCTATCCACTGAGCTACGGGGGCCCTGCCTCCAGTGTAAAAGGCTCAGAGCGAGCGCAGGACGTACGCCTCGACGGGGTCTTCCTTCCCCTTGACCTGGAGTGCAGGCAGGCGCTCGAGCACAGCTCCCGGCGGGAGCGCTGCGGCCGTCTGCGCGCCGACGACGACCTTCCCGACCGGCGCCGCCGCCTCCAGGCGCGCAGCCACGTTGACCGTGTCACCGACGACGCCGTGCTTGCGGTGCCCGCTCTCCCCGCCGACGATCCCAGCCAGGACCTCGCCGCTGTTCACGCCGGCGCGGAAGCGCGGCCAGTCGGGGTGGCCGGCCGCGATCTCGCTCGCTGCCGTCTGGAACGCGAGCGCTGTGCGGGCGGCGCGGAGCGGGTGCTCCGGCTCGTCGCCGTGCTGGTTGAAGATCGCCATCACCGCGTCGCCGACGATCTGGTGGACCATGCCGCCGTCGGACTCGAGCAGCGGGACGAGGCGCCGGAAGTAGCCGTTCAGCATCGTGGCCACCTGGGCCGGGCTCGTCTTCTCGGAGTACGACGTGAAGCCCTGGAGGTCGGCGAGGATCACGCTCACCTCGCGCGTGTCGGCCAGCGTCTCGTCGAGGTAGAGCGGGCTGAAGCGCTCCTCGTGCCACTCGGTGCGGGCGCTGACGGCGATCGCGGCGAACGCGGTCAGCATCAGCAGGTGCCATTCCCACCACGACAGCCTCCAGCTGCGCGCCCACGCGATCACCAGCATCGCCTCGGCGAGGAGCGCGAACGAGAGCGCGATCCCGAGCAGGAAGCCGGCCCGGCGCCGCCGGTAGAGGCGGAAGTACCCGACCGCGGCGATCCCGTAGAGGACGACGCCGACGACCGCGAGAGCGACCTGCCAGCCGTTCAGCTCCTCCGCGCCGAGCGGGCCTGCGAGCGGCGCGATCTCCGCGAGCGAGACGGCAGCCCAGCCGACCATCAGGGCGGAGAGCGCCAGGACCAGCGGCCACGACAGGCTCAGGATCCGCTCGGCGGTCCGCGGGCGGAGCGGCAGCGACGAGGCGGCGGCGAACACGCCGGCGAGCACGAGCCCGAGCGGCGTTGCGAGCTCGAAGCCCGCGTTCTTGCCGATCAGGACGCTGGGTGTCGCGAGCGCGTGGAGGCCCAGGAAGCCCGCGGCTGAGACGAACGCGAGCGAGACCAGGAGCAGGCGGGCGTCGCGGCGGCGGCGCGCGGCGACTCCGACCGCGTAGCCGAGCGTAACGGCGAGCGCGGCCGCGCCGAGGACGAGCCAGAAGTGCGCCGGGTGGTTCTCCCAGTGCCCGTCGGCGGCGGGATGGGCCAGCACGACGACGAGCACGACAACCCCGACGAGCAGCACGAACGCGGGCCAGAGCGCCTCCGGCGAGGTGCGCGGCCGGGCGATCTCGGTCATCTCAGCTCAGCTCGAGCTGCCCGTGCGCCTCCCCGTACGCGCCGAGGAGGTCGAGGAACGGCACGGCGTCGAAGGCTTCCGGGCCGAGCACGCCCGCCCCGGACCAGGTGCCGTTCGCCAGCAGCTCGAGCGCGACGACCGGGTTGAGCGCGGTCTGCAGGACGACGGCCTGCGAGCCGTACTCCCGCATCGTCGTCTCGTTGTCGGAGACGTGGTACAGGTAGGTCTTCCGCGGCTTCCCGTCCTTGCCAGTGCCGTCGACGACCGTGCCCGCGCAGGTCTTGCCCCGCATGCGGTCGCCGAGGGTCGCCGGGTCGGGGAGCGCGGCGGCGACGACGTCTCTGGGCGCCACCTCGACGCCTCGCACCGAGACGGGCTTCGTCGAGTCGAGCCCGAGCTTGTGCAGCGTCTTCAGGACGTCGATGAACTCGTCGCCGAGCCCGTACTTGAACGTCACGCGGTTGCACTCGACCTCGCGTGGGACGAGCACGACCTCCTCGTGCTCCACGTTCACGCACTCGATCGGGCCGATGCCCTCCGGGAAGTCGAAGACCTCCGGCTCCGAGAACGGCTCGGTCGTGTAGAAGCCTCGCTCGCGCTCCCAGATCAGCGGCGGGTTGAGGCACTCCTCGATCGTCGTCCAGATCGAGAAGGTCGGCGCGAAGTCGTAGCCCTCGATCACCAGGTCGGCGCCGTCGCGGATCCCGACCTCGTCGATCTCCGAGAAGAGGTGGTCGGCGGCGTAGCGGGCGAAGACGTCGGAGAGGCCGGGCTCGACGCCGATCCCGGCGAGCGCGAGCAACCCTGCTTCCTTCCAGCGCTCGTGCTCGGCGAACTGGAGGTCGCCGAGCATCACGCCCGGCTTCGAGTACGGCTCCTCGGGGTGCGGCTCCGAGAGCGTCATCGCCATGTCGAGGTAGGTGCAGCGGGTTCGGAAGGCGGCCGCGAAGATCGGCGGGTTGAAGCGCGGGTCGGCCGCGTTGAGGACGACGTCGGCCTCGGTCGCGAGCGCAGCGATGCTCGCCTCGTTGGAGGCGTCCACCTGCGCGGCGGCGAAGCGCGAGTCGTCGAGGCGGGCGACGAGGGCCTCCGGGCGCGCGGGGTCGAGGTCGGCGAACGTCATGCGCTCGAAGAAGTCGCGCTTCTGCGCGACCGCCGCGACCGCACTGCCGACGCCTCCGGTTCCGACGACGAGGACCTTCACCGCGACAGGGCTCCATGCTGCTGGAGCAGGTCGAGCACCTCGTCGTGGGGGAGGCCGCGCCGCACCCGTCCCTCGCGGCCCTCGACGTCGGGAGCTGCCCAGAGCGCGTTCAGCACGGCCTCCTCGGTCGCGTCGACGGTCGCCTCGAAGAGCTCGTCGAGCTCACGGCCGTCGACTCCCTCGCGGCGCGCGGTCGAGAACGCGAGGAAGATCTCGCCGCTCCCGTTGTGCGCCACCGAGCCGGTGCGCGCGAGGCCGAGGCCGGCGCGGCGGGCGACCCGCTCGAGCTGCGCGGGGCCGAGCGCTGCGTCGGTCGCGACGACGACGATGCAGCTCCCGGCCGGAGCCGGCGGCGACTCGCCGGGGAGCAGCTGCCCGATCGGGACGCCGTCCATCCGCAGCAAGCGCGCCGAGCCGAAGTTCGCGAGCACGAGGACACCTGCGGTGCAGCCTAACCCGGACAGCGAGCGGCTCGCGGTACCTATGCCTCCCTTCCATCCCAGGCACGACATCCCGGTGCCGGCGCCGACGGCGCCCTCGGCGAACGGCCACGCGGAAGCCGCCTCGACCGCCCGGCCGGCGTCCGCCGCCTCGACCTGGACCGTCCGCGCGTCGTTGAGGTGGCTGTCGTCGCACTCGCCCACGACCGGGATGACCATCTCGTCCACGCCCACCGAGGAATCGGCGGCCAGCGCGACGGAGACGGCGCCGTCGAAGACCCGCCCCACAGCCATCGTGGAGGTCAGGTAGACGGGCGTCTCCAGCAGGCCCCATTCGCGGATCTCCAGCGAGCTCGTCAGCTCGCCCGCGCCGTTGAGGACGGCTGTCCCTGCGCGGAGCGGTTCACGCACGAGCGACTCGACCGGCGCCGGCACGATCGCGGTCACGCCGGTGCGCGCGATTCCGCGTCCCTCGGGCGGGTCGGGCTCGTCTCGCCAGACGGTCACGTGGCCGACCGTGACGCCGGGCACGTCCGCGATCGAAGCGGTCGGACCGGGTTCGAGCTCGCCGATGCGAAGGCCCAGCTCCCGCAGGCGCGGGCCGCGCGGATCGGGAGGACGACCGGCCACGGGGGGACTGTAGAGTCGCCGGGTGGAGCTCGCCATGCCGGTCGTCTGGAGCGATGCGTGCCTGCTCCACGATCCGGGCGGGGAGATCTGGGTCGGCGTGCGCACTCCCGCGGCCGAGACGGCGGAGCGCATCGAGGCGATCCGCGCGGCGCTGCTCGAGGCCGGCGCCCATCTCGTGGAGGCGGAGCCGCACGAGGACGAGGCGCTGACCGAGGTCCACGACCCGGGGCTCGTCGAGTACCTCCGCACCGCCTGGAGCCAGTGGGAGGCCGCCGACCTGCCGCGGGACCCGGGGCAGGACCGCGTGGTCCCCTATGTCTTCGCGCACCCCGCGCTCGGCTCCGAGCTGCGCTCGCCCGCGGCGACCTGGGCGAAGCCCGGGTTCTACGCCTACGACACGATGACGCTCGTAGGCCCGGGCACGTGGGAGGCCGCGCGCGCGGCCGCGGAGGCGGCGCTCACCGCCGTCGATCTCGTCGTGGCCGGGGAGCCGGCGGCCTACGCGTGCACGAGGCCGCCCGGCCATCACGTAACGCGCGCGGCGTACGGCGGCTCGTGCTACCTGAACAACGCCGCGATCGCGGCGGCCTCTCTGCGCGGAATGCTCGACGGACCGGTCGCAGTGCTCGACGTCGACGCGCACCACGGGAACGGCACGCAGGAGATCTTCCGCGGACGCGGCGACGTGCTCACCGGCTCGGTTCACGTCGACCCGGGCGAAGGCTGGTTCCCGCACTTCCTCGGCTTCGCCGACGAGAGCGACGAGGCGAACCGGAACCTGCTGATGGCGCCCGGCTGGGGCGACGAGCCGTGGCTCGACGCCGTCGCGGAGCTCGCGGCGTGGGCCAGGAGCCAGGGCGTGTCGGGGCTCGTGGTCGCCCTCGGCGTGGACGCGGCGGCCGCCGACCCGGAGAGCCCGCTCCAGGTGAGCGCCGCCGGCTTTCGCGAGGCCGGGAGGCTGCTCGGCGCGCTCGGCGTTCCGACCGTGGTCGTGCAGGAAGGCGGCTACGATCTCGACTCGCTCGGGCCGCTCGTCCGCGAGGCGCTGCTCGGGCTCGAGGAAGGACGTCCGTGATCGAGCCGTCGCAGGAGTATCTGCGGCACGTCGTCGAGCGGCTCGAGTCGTTCGGCTCGCACCCGCGCGGCTTCCGCGTGGCGGGCACGCCCGAGGAGCGCGCGGCCGCCGCGTTCGTGGCCGGGGAAATGCGCGGGCTCGCCCTGGAGAACGTGACCGAGGAGCCCGTGCCGGCCGACGGGTGGCGGCTCGAGGAGGCGTTCGTCGAGCTCGCGGACGGGACGCGCGTCGAGTGCGCGTCGTTCGGAGGCGTCCCCGAGACGGGAGCGAACGGCGTCTCCGGCGAGCTCGTCGCCGTCGGCCGCGGCGGCCGGCGGCAGCTCGACGGCCTCGACGTTGCCGGCAAGGTCGCGCTCGTCGAGTGGCAGGTCGCGCGCCTCTGGCCCTTCCACGTCGGCCTCGAGCTCGGCCTGCGCGGTGCGGCCGCGATGGTCGTCTACGCGCCTCCGGGCGGGCCGTTCTACCAGGCGCCGGACGCGCTCGGGACCTTCGACGGGATCTGGCACGCGGAGGGGCCGCCGTGCGTGACGATCCGGAAGGAGGACGGCGCGAGGCTCGCGGCGCGCGCCGGGGAGCGGGTGCGGGTCGTCCTGCGCGCCCCGCTGACCCGGGGCGCCGAGGCGCTGAACGTGGTCGGCGAGCTGCCCGGCCGCAGGCGCGGGGCGCCCACGATCGTCGCGGGCCACCACGACGGCTGGTTCGGCGCGGCCTTCGACGACGCGACCGGCGTCGCGGTCACCCTCGAGCTGGCGCGCGCGTTCACGGCCGCGGGGATCCGGCCGCGCCGCACGATCGCGTTCGTCTCGCACACCGCCGAGGAGTACGGCATCGCCGAGTCCGCGTACGACTGGTGCTACGGCGCCTGGTACCAGGTTGTGGCGCAGCACCGCGAGTGGACGACCGGCTCGCCCTTCTACCTGAACGTCGAGGGCTCGGGCAGGCCCGGCCGCTTCACGCTCGACGTGCCGCCCGAGCTCGCGGCGTGGGTGAGGCGCATCTGCCGGCAGGCGGGCCGCGACGGGCTGCTTCCCCACGGCTACGGGCTGGAGCGGCCGACGACGTGGACGGAGGTCTGGCCCTTCCTGGCCTCCGGGATCCCGGCGATCAACGTCTCGACGTTCACCTCCGAGTTCGAGCGCACCGAGTACCACACGCAGTTCGACACGACTGAAGGGGTGGACTTCGACTACCTCGCGCGCCTGACCGAGGTCTGCGCGCGCCTGCTGCTCGACGAGCCCGCGCTCGACCTCGCGGCGCGGGCACGCGACCTGCGCCGCTCGCTCGGCGGCCTCCGTCACACCGGGCTCGATCGCGGGCTGGCGAGCCTCGAGCGCGCGGAGGGGAGGAAGCGGTTCACCGCGGTCGCCCGGGGGCTGCACGGGCTCTCGGCGGTCGATGCGCCGCGCTATCCGCACGAGCAGACGAGGGCGGACGTCGAGCTGCTCGAGGCGGCGCTCGCGGAGCCTGACAAGGCGGCCGACAAGCTCTCCCGCGTGGGCCTGAACTGGCTCTGCGCCGACCTCTCGCACGAGGCATTCAGGCGCGAGCGCGCCCGCCGCGGCCGCCGCGCGCCGCGGGCCTGCTGGGGCGTCCAGGGCGACGCCGACCCCGGCCCGGACCTCTGGCGCGAGCTCGCCTCCCTGCGGGGCGAGCCCGGCGCGCTGGCCCCGGGGCCCTGGCTGGAGCACAGCCTGCGCCGACACCTCGCGCGCTCGCGCCGCGAGCTCGCGCGGCGGCTCGACCGCATGGCCGACGCCGCGAGCGGCCGCGTCTTCCCGCTCGCCCGGCCACGCCAGGCCGACCTTCCGGTAGAAAGGCGCCGATGAAGCCGCTCCCGAAGGGCGGGACGATCGGCGTCGCAGCTCCGGCGAGCCCGTACGACGCGCGCTCCGAGGTGCTGCGCGGCGTCGAGTGGTGGGAGTCGCAGGGCTACCGCGTGAAGCTCGCCGAGGGCGTCTACGCCCGTGACGACTACGTGGCCGGCGACGCGCAGCAACGCGCTGCCGACCTGAACGCGCTCTTCGCCGACCCCGAGGTGGACGTCGTCCAGGCGCTCCAGGGCGGCTACGGCTCGGCGCAGACGATCCCGTACCTCGACTTCGACGCGATCGCCGCCAACCCGAAGCCGCTGGTCGGGTTCTCCGACATCACGGCGCTCCACGTCGCAATTGCCCGCCGCACCGGCCTGCCCACCATCTACGGCAACGGCCTGACCGGCGTCGGAGATCCCGAGGCGACCGAGTTCACCCGGACGCGCCTCGTCGAGGTGCTGAGCGGCAACGCGACCGGCCCGGTGCCGCCGAACCCCGACGACCCGTACGTGCGCGTGATCCGCGGCGGGAGCGTCACCGCGCCGCTCCTCGGGGGCTGCCTGTGGCTGATCCTCCACACGATGGGCACTCCCTGGGAGGTCGACCTCGACGGCGCGATCTTCTTCTTCGAGGACTACAAGGCGCCGCCCTACTACGTGGACGGGATGCTCACCCAGCTGAAGCACGCCGGAAAGCTGGACGGGGTCGTGGGAGTCGTGGTCGGCGAGATGGAGCTCTGCGACTGGGGCGACCTGCGGCCGGCCTCCGACTGGGCCCGCTCGCGGTCGCTGGAGGACGTCCTCGAGGAGCACCTCGAGCCGCTGGGCGTCCCGGTGCTCTACGGACAGCCCCTCGGGCACGGCAAGCACCTCGCTGCGCTCCCGCTCGGCGTTCGGTATACGCTCGACGCCGACTCTCGCTCACTGACGGTCGACGAGTCGCCGTTCGACGAGTGAGCTCCAGGAGGAGGCAGACATGGGCACGGGGTTGAAGCTGGCAGCGGTCTTCGGCACGGTCGCCGTGCTCGCGGGTTGTGGCGGAGGCGGCAGCTCCGGCAAGAGCGGGGGCACGTTCAGGATCGGGACGAGCTCGGGAATCGACTCCATCAACCCGTATGTCGCGTTCAACCAGGACGCCTACTCCACCTTCCAGTACATCTACCCGGTGCTCGTCCAGTACGACCGCACGAACAAGCACTTCGTGCCGTTCTTCGCACGCTCGTGGAAGGCGACGGACGGTGGCAAGACGTGGACGTTCCACCTCGTTCCGAACGCCAAGTGGAGCGACGGGCAGCCGCTGACCTCCGCCGATGCCGCATGGACGATCAACACGGACATCAGGTACGCCTCTGGAGGCGCGGCGAACGAGGCTGGCCTGATCGCGCACATCACGCGCGCCGACGCGCCGAACCCGACAACGCTTGTCATCCACTACAAACAAGCGCCCGGCAACGTGCTCGGCCAGTTCCAGCAGTTCTTCATCTTGCCGAAGCACGTCTGGAGCAAGCACATCGGGAACAACGGTGCGGACCTGAAGACGTTCGCGAACAGCCCGCCCGTCGTCGGCTCGGGCCCGTTCACGCTCGCCAAGTACAAGAAGGACGAGATCGCGCTCTTCAAGCGGAACGACTCCTACTGGGGGACGAAGCCGAAGATCGACGCCTTCGGCCTGCGGATGTTCTCCAACGACGACGCGATGATCTCCGCGCTCAAGGTGCACGAGCTGGATGCCATCAACGTGGTTCCGGCGACGGGGATCAAGACGCTGAAGGACGCCGGGTTCGTCGTCTCCGATGTTCCCGGCCTCGACCAGACCGACTTCATCGTCAACTCGACCCCGCAGAAGACGAACCACCGCGAGCTGCTCAACCCGAAGGTCAAGGAGGCGTTCGCCCACGCGGTCGACCGAGCCCAGATCATCCGGGTCGTCTTCCTCGGAACGGCGAAGCCCGCCTACACGATCGTTCCGGCAACGACGGGCGACTGGTCGAACCCGAACCTCAAGCCGGAGGCCTTCGACCTCGCCCTCGCGAATAGGATCCTCGACAGCCTCGGCTACAAGCGCGGAGCGGACGGGATCCGGGTCGCCGGCGGCAAGAAGATGTCGTACGAGGTGATCACGCCCACGAGCGTCCCGAGCACGAACCGGACGTTCCAGATCATGCAGCCGGACTTCCGCAAGATCGGAGTTCAGCTGAGGCAGAAGGCGCTCGACGGGACGACCGCCTTCTCCGAGATCTCGGCGCCGGGCAACAAGTACCTCAACTTCGACCTCGCGCTCTGGGACTGGACGGCGCTGATCGACCCCGACTTCATGCTCTCCGTCGTCACCTGCGCCCAGTACGGCGGCTGGAGCGACAGCGGCTACTGCGACAAGACCTACGACGCGATGTATTCCAAGCAGCAGCTGACGCCGAACCAGGACGCCCGCCGCGCGCTCGTCTGGAAGATGCAGAAGTACCTGTACGACCGGCGGCCCTACATCTGGCTCGTAAACGACGACTCCGTCGCGGCCGTCAGCCCGAGCTGGGCCGGGTTCGTGAACACGCCGCAGGGGCCGTTCAACGAGCTCTCGATCCTCAGCCTGACGACCGTGCACAAGAAGTAGCCCGAGCGGGGGCGGCGGCGAGCAGATGAGAGGCGCCGATTACGTCGTCAAGCGGGTCGTCTTCGCGCTCGTCACGATCTTCATCGCGATCACGCTCAACTTCATCCTCTTCCGGCTCGCTCCGGGGGATGCCGTGTCGAACCTCTCGCGCGTCCCGCACGCGACGCCCCAGACCCGTCTGGCGCTGCGCAAGCAGTTCGGTCTCGACAAATCGAGGCTCGCCCAGTACGGCATCTACCTGAAGCAGCTCGCGCACGGGAATCTCGGGATCTCGTTCGGGAACCAGCGGCCGGTCGCGTACAACCTGCGCGTCGCGCTCGTGAACACGATTCCGATGGTGCTGCTCGGGACGGTGTTCGCGATCATCTTCGGAACGCTGACGGGGGTGGTCTCCGCCTGGCGACGGGGCACGGGCGTCGAGGGGGCGACAATGACGACGGCGCTCGGCTTCTACTCGATGCCGACCCACTGGCTCGGGCTGATGCTCGTGATCCTCTTCGCAGGGACGTTCCCGACCGGGGGGATGACGAATGACTTCCTGGTCAACCCGTCCTTCTTCACGCACGTGAAGGACGTGGGCGAGCACATGTTTCTCCCGGCGCTGACGCTCGGCCTCGTCCTCTACGGCGAGTACACGTTGATCGCGCGCTCGGCGATGCTGGAGACGCTCGGCGAGGACTACATCCTCACCGCCCGCGCAAAGGGGTTGACGTCCTGGGCGATCGTCCGGCGCCACGCGCTCCCGAACGCGATGCTCCCGATCGCGACGCTGATCGCGCTCTCGCTCGGGTACATCGTGGCCGGGGCGATCCTGATCGAGACGGTCTTCTCGTGGCCAGGGATCGGACGGGCGGTCTACGAGGCGGTTCTCCAGCGCGACTACCCGATGCTCGAGGGCGCGTTCCTCGTCCTGACGGTCTCGGTCGTGTTCTTCAACCTGCTGGCCGACCTCCTCTACTTCAAGCTCGACCCGAGGATCACCGAGTGAGCGTGGCCCTCCACGAGCCGGGCGCCGTCACCGAGCCGGATCCGGTCCGCACGCGACGCGGCTTCGTCTGGGAGACGATCCGGAGCCGGCCCTCGGCCCTGGTCGGCGCGGTCATCCTGACGGTGATCGTGCTGCTCGCGGTGCTCGCGCCGTGGGTCGCCCCCTACGACCAGCACAAGCAGGTCGGCCCGGTCTTCGGCCACCCGTCCTGGGCGCATCCGCTCGGCCTCGACGACGGCGGCATCGACATGGTCACGCTGCTGATGTGGGGCGCGCGGATCTCGCTCGTCGTCGGCCTCGCGGCGACGTTCGTCTCGATGCTGATCGGCGGGACGATCGGCGTCCTCTCGGGCTACTTCGGCGGCAGGACCGACACGGCCCTGATGCGGTTCACGGACTACTTCCTGGTCATCCCCGACGTTCCGCTGATGATCGTGATCGCGGCTATCTGGGGGCCGAGCCTCTTCCACATCGTGATCGTGGTCGGGATCCTGCTCTGGGCCAGCACGGCCCGGGTTATCCGCGCCCAGGTGAAGAGCGTCCGCGAGCGGGTCTACGTCAAACGCGCGCGCGCGCTGGGAGCCGGGCACACGCGCCAGGTCTTCAAGCACGTGCTCCCGCAGGTCGCGCCGCTCCTGATCGCGAACACCGTGCTGACGATCGCCGTCGCCGTCTTCGACGAGACCGCGCTCAGCTTCCTCGGACTCGGCGACCCTGCTCGCATCTCCCTCGGGAAGCTGATCGAGAACGCGTTCCAGCGCGCGGCGATCTCGACCGGGGCCTGGTGGGCGATCGTGCCGCCGGGCATCGTGGTCATGCTCCTGATCCTCTCCTGCAGCCTCCTCGGCCAGGCGCTCGAGGACTCGCTCAACCCGCGGCTGAAGGTCGCCCACCTCTCGGCGCGGACGTTCCGCCTGCGCCCGCTCGTCGGCCGGGGGCCGGACGCGGTATGAGCTCGCTGCTCGAGATCGAGGATCTGAATGTCTGGTTCGACCTTCCGGACGGCGGCGAGCTGCACGCGGTCCAGGGGGTCACGATGTCGCTCGACGCCGGAGGGCGGCTCGGGCTGGTGGGCGAGTCGGGCTGCGGCAAGACGACGACCGCGCTCGCCCTGATGGGCCTGCTCCCCTCGAACGCGAGCGCCGCGGGGCGGGTGCTGCTCGACGGGACCGACCTCCTGGCCGGCGGTGAGGAGACGATGCGCCCGCACCGCTGGGTGGACGTCGCGATCGTGTTCCAGGGCGCGATGAACGCGCTCAACCCGGTTCGCACAGTCGGCACCCAGATCGTCGAGGCGCTCGAGCTGCACGGGCAGGCGCGGCGCGGCGCCGCCAGGGCGCAGACCGGCGAGCTGCTCGAGGCGGTCGGGATCCCGGCCTCGCGGGCGGAGCGCTACCCGCACGAGCTCTCCGGAGGGATGCGGCAGCGGGCCGCGATCGCGATGGCGCTCTCGTGCAAGCCGCAGGTTCTCATCGCCGACGAGCCGACGACCGCGCTCGACGTGATGGTGCAGGCCCAGATCCTCGAGCTGCTCGATGCGCTCTGCCAAGACTTCGGGCTCGCGCTCCTGCTCGTCACGCACGACCTGCCCGTGGTCGCGCAGCTCTGCGACCGGGCGGCTGTCATGTACGCGGGCGAGATCGTCGAGAGCGGCCCGGTGGACTCGCTCTACCACGAGCCGCGTCATCCGTACACGCGGCTCCTGTTCGCGGCGACGCCTGACCTGCACGGTGGCGACATCCCGGTCTCGATCCCGGGCTCGCCCCCGCGTCTCGACCGCGCGCTGCACGGCTGTCCGTTCCGCGAGCGCTGCGACCGCGCGTTCTCGCGCTGCACCGAGCGGCCGCTCCTGCGCGGGCTGGACGGCGGCCGAGCCGCGGCCTGCCATCTCAATGACGTCCCGGCCGAGGTGGCATGAACGCGAACGGGAAGCTGCTCGAGGTCGAGGACCTCGTCGTCCACTACCCGGTCGCGCGCGGGATCGTCGGGACGATGACGCGGCAGCCGGAGAAGCTCGTCCGGGCGGTGGAGGGGATCAGCTTCTCGCTCGACCGGGGCGAGCTGCTCGCGCTCGTGGGCGAGTCGGGCTGCGGGAAGACGACGACCGCGCAGACGGTGCTTCGCCTGATCGATCCGGTGCAGGGGCGTATCGCCTTCGACGGCCGGGACATCACGACGCTCTCGCACAAGACCCTGAGGCCGCTGCGGCGGCGGATGCAGATCATCTACCAGGACCCCTACGAGTCGCTCGACCCGCGGCTGAAGGTCCGCGCGACGGTGGAGGAGCCGCTGGTGATCCACCGCGCTGGCGGCTCCAAGGAGCAGCGCGCGGAGCTGATCCGCGATGCACTCGAGCGCGTCGAGCTGACCCCGCCCGAGCTCTTCCTCGAGCGCTACCCGCACGAGCTCTCGGGCGGTCAGCGCCAGCGGGTGGCGATCGCCGCCAGCATCGTGCTCGGACCCGAGCTGCTCGTCGCCGACGAGCCGGTCTCGATGCTCGACGTGTCAGTGAGAGCGGGCGTGCTCTCGCTGCTCGACCGGCTCCGGGAGGGCGGGCTCGGGATCCTGATGATCACGCACGACCTGTCCACGGCCGCACGCTTCGCCGACCGGATCGCCGTGATGTACCTCGGGCGCATCGTCGAGGAGGGCCCGGCCGCGGCGGTCGTCGGCAATCCCCAGCACCCGTACACCAAGGCCCTGCTCTCGGTCGTCCCGAGCCGGGACCCGAGGGAGCGCTCCCGGCCCCAGATCCTGACCGGCGAGGCGCCCGACGCGGTCAGCGTCCCGCCCGGCTGCCGCTTCCACCCGCGCTGCCCGCTGGCGATCGACGACTGCCGCTCGATCGACCCGGCCCTCGAGCCCACGGGCGAGGCCAGAGGCCACAGAGCGGCGTGCATCCTCCTACCCCGATGACGGTCGACGCGCTCCTCACCCGCGAGCTGGAGCTCTTCGACCGCGAGCACCCGCGGTCCCGCGAGCTCGCGCGCGCCGCGCAGAAGTCGCTGCTCTCCGGGGTCCCGATGCCGTGGATGATCCGCTGGGCCGGCGGCTTCCCGGTCTTCGCCGACGAGGCCGGAGGCGCCCGCTTCCGCGACGTCGACGGCCACGAGTACGTCGATTTCTGCCTCGGCGACACGGGTGCGATGACCGGGCACTCGCCGGAGCCGACCGTGCGCGCGATCGCCGAGCAGGCGCGGCGCGGGATCACGCTGATGCTCCCGAGCGAGGACGCGCTCTGGGTGGGCCAGGAGCTCGCCCGCCGCTTCGGCCTTCCGCGCTGGCAGTTCGCGCTCACGGCCACCGACGCCAACCGCTTCGCGATCCGACTGGCCCGCGAGCTGAGCGGCCGCCCGAAGATCCTCGTCTTCAACTGGTGCTACCACGGAACCGTCGACGAGACGTTCGCCGCGCTCGGCGCCGACGGCTCGGTCGTCTCGCGCGAGGGCAACGTCGGTCCGCCCGTCCCGCTCGCGGAGACGACGCGGGTCGTAGAGTGGAACGACGCCGAGGCGCTCGAGCGCGAGCTCGCGCACGGCGACGTCGCGTGCGTCCTCGCCGAGCCGGCGCTGACGAACATCGGGATCGTCCTGCCCGAGCCCGGGTTCCACGACGCGCTGCGGGAGATCACCCGCGCGGCGGGAACGCTGCTGATCATCGACGAGACGCACACGATCTGTGCCGGGCCGGGCGGCTACACGGCCGCCTACGGGCTCGAGCCGGACCTGCTCACGATCGGCAAGCCGATCGCGGGCGGGCTACCCGCCGCCGCGTACGGCTTCTCGGGCGAGGTCGCGGAGCGGATCGAGGCGATGCTGCCGGCCGACGAGCGCGCCGACGTCGGCGGCATCGGCGGCACGGTCGCGGCGAACGTGCTCTCGCTCGCGGCCATGCGCGCGACGCTGGCGGACGTGCTCACGGAGGAGGCCTTCGAGCGGATGATCGCCCTCGGCGAGCGCTTCGAGGACGGCGTGGCGGGAGTGATCGAGAGCCACGGCCTCCCGTGGCACGTGACGCGCCTCGGGTGCCGGGTCGAGTACCTCTTCCGGGCGGAGCGCCCCCGCAACGGAAGCGAGGCGGCCGCGGGAGGCGACGCGGAGCTCGACCGCCTGATCCACCTCTACGCGCTCAACCGCGGGATCCTGCTGACGCCGTTCCACAACATGGCGCTGATGTCGCCGGCGACGACCGAGGCCGACGTCGACACGCACACGAGGGTGTTCGACCAGGCCGCCGGCGAGATTACAGCGCTGAGCGGGTGAGATCGGGGGTCAGGTTGCGATCGAGAGAGTGTCGGACAGCAAGACCTGACTGGCGTTTCTGACCGCCGTGCTGGTCACGTCCGCGTAGGCTCGCTCGCCCAGAGCGACGCGGCGGTCATGCTCGGCCCGCAGTTGTCCTAGCGTTGATCGCCATCGAGGAGCGAGATACACTTTGTTAGGTATCTGATCGGAGGTCGAGGGCAAATCGTTCGACCAGCTGGCTTCGCACGTGTGTTGACGGCTATTATTTTGGCTTTGGCGTTGCTTGCGGTTTTTGCGTTTGGGTTTACGCACCAAGCTCGTGCCGCTAACTGCGTTCCTTCGTATCACTGCTACGCCGAGGTGTCCTGGTACCCGACCGGAACGTACAGCGCCGTTCAGGTTTCGCTCTTCACGAATGACCTCGCACAGGGCTCCGGGTCAGATCCGTCGTTTTCCGCCAACACGCTATGGTCCTGCGACGTCACCAACTGTCTCAGTCTGGTCGAAGACGGATGGCATGTCGGTGACCGCGTTGGGTGGGCAGGGACTGGCCTTGCGTGGTATTGGGCCGACACACCAGCACAGGGCTCTCGGGTTGCGGTAGCTATCACGAGTACTACGGCTTCGCGCCCGTTCAGTTTGGGCAAACGCACATCGCGAAGATCGTCTCTGGCGTTTCTACTGGCTCAGATGGCTGGCAGTCCCATATATACAAGGACGGATCAGACATAGGCCACACGGGGTATTGCCACGCCGATCTAGTGGCAGCCGCTCAGGCTGGTGCGGAAATCACGCACAACAACGCGCGCGTCCTAGCGTCAGCGAACAATCTCAAGAAGAAGGGCGCTTCCTCTGGGGCGTGGAGTAATGCTTGGGGCAGCAGTACTCTGTTTGCCGATATGCCTCCGTTTTCCATCGCTTGGAGCCAGACGTATGTCAGTGCGGATTACTGGAAATGAGAAGAAGAGACCGTAGTAACTGGACTTCGGCGCGCTTCCGCGCCAAACAGTCCCTGGGCATGCTTGTGCCGCGCTCGCGGCGGGGACTCGTTGCTCGCGGCGTCACGGCAGTTCTCGTCGTTCTTGCGATCCTCCTAAGTTTCGGTGTGTTGGGCGGTAGCCAGAGCGCCGGTATCTCGCCTCCGACAGATGCTCAGCGAGCAGCATTGGTCGCCAACACTCGTAACGTTGCGTCCGGGAACGGCGATCCGTCTGTTCGCTCGGCGCTCGTTGTCGCGACAACGAGACGCGCGTTTGCGGAGTTGACGGCCAATTCGAGCACGGACTTTCCGGTGGTTGCTAGCTCGAACCCAGATGAGGCTGTCTTCGTCATCGAGATGCAGGGAAAATTCACTGCGTACGGTGCTTCCTCAGCCCGTGGTGCCTCTTCGCCGACGGGCAACACCTTCGTACTCGTTGTGCGCGCGACTAACCTCGAACTCCTCGAGGCCCACCTCCTAGATTCATCGCTCGATCTTGGTAGCCTTGGCGAGGCCGAAACGCTTGATCTCGCCCCAGCTGCCACTCCGGCCCCTTAGAGCTCCTTTCACAATGAGTTCTGGAGTCGGCGGTGGCAGACCAGGCAGCAGCCGAGGGCGAGGAAGGCCTAGTGGACCTCGGCTCGGCGCTCGTAGCGATGAGCAAACGCTTGAACTGGTGCAGCCAGGCGAAGGTGCGCTCGACGACCCAGCAGTAGCGGCCGAGCCCGGAGCCATGCTCGGTCGTGCGCCGCGCGATCTCCGCTGTGATCCCGCGCCGCCGGAGTCGGCGACGGTGGCTGTCGTTCACGGCAGTCAGGTCTTGTACTTCGTTCATTTGCGCCGAGCGCCTGTCACGTGGTCACGACGCTTCTGAGCCGCGAGACTTGCGCCGAAGGCTCCTGACGACCTGGCACCTACGCTGACCCGCAGTGAGCCGACCGCCGCGCACACGAAGGTGTTCGACCAGGCCGCCGGCGAGATTGCCGGCGGCCTGGTCTAGGAGCCGTCCCTACGAGGGGCGGTTTGCCAGCGTCAGCCGGACGCTGTGGAGGGAGCCGTTGCGGCGGTAGGTGATCGTGACCTGCTCGCCCGGCTTCTGGGCGGCGATCGCGGCGGCGAGCTCGTCGGAGGTCGAGACCTGTGTCCCGGCGACCGAGACGACCACGTCGCCGGCCTTGAGCCCGGCCTTCGCCGCCGGCGTGCCCGCCGGGACTCCGGCGATCCGTGCGGTGACGGCGTTCGCGTCGAGCTGGACGCCGAGGTAGGCGTGCTGCACCTTCCCGGTCGCGATCAGCTGCGTGACGACCGAGCGGACGGTGTTGGACGGGATCGCGAAGCCGACGCCGTCGCTGCCGCCCGAGTCGCTCTCGATCTGCGAGTTGATGCCGATCACCTGCGCCTCGGAGTTGAGGAGCGGGCCGCCCGAGTTGCCGTGGTTGATGGCGGCGTCGGTCTGGATCGAGTTCGGGATCGTGAACTTGCTGGGAGAGGTCATCTGTCGATGCAGAGCGCTCACGATCCCGCTCGTGACGGTCTCGGAGAGCCCGAACGGGCTCCCGATCGCCACCACGCCGTCGCCGACGCCGAGCGCGCTCGAGTCACCGAGCGTGAGCGGGTGGAGCTGGGAGTCGGGCGCGGAGACCTTCACGACGGCGAGGTCGGTGGAAGGGTCGCTTCCGACCAGCGTCGCGTTGTAGGTCTTGCCGTTCCAGAACGTGACGTGGATCGACTTGGCGCCGGAGACGACGTGCTGGTTCGTGACGATGTTCCCGTTCATGTCGTACACCCAGCCGGAGCCTTCGGCCTGCTGTGTCTGGCTCCCGCCGAACGGGGAAGAGGTCTGGCTGGAGACCTGAATCTGGACGACGCCTCTATTCGTCCGCCGGTAGATCTCGTTGATCGAGAGCGGCGACGTGCTGGACGCCGGCTGCGAGTCGTTGACGGTCACCTGGCGGACGACCGACTTCGTGCTCCCGTTCGAGGCGAAGGCGGAATAGAGGAGCGCCCCGCCGCCCGCGGCCACGCAGGCTAGTGCGAGGAGGGAGACGACAATCAGGAGAGTTTGCGAGCGGCGGGGCATCGGAGAGAACGTTCCTTTCGGTCGTTGACAGGCTCCATGTCACCAGTGACGTCTAAGAGCATCGTGAAACGCATCTAAGAAGTGGGTAAGAACGTGGGCGGTTTCTCAGGGAGTTTTCAGACTCCGCATACAGAATGGTGCCTGTGAAGATCCTGGTGGTGGATGACGAACGGGCGGTGCGCGAGTCGCTGAGGCGCGCGCTCGAGCTCGAGGGCTACGAGATCGAGCTCGCGGAGGACGGGCGCCAGGCGCTCGACCGGCTCGGGTCGGACGCCCAGCCGGATGCTGTGGTCCTCGACGTGCTCATGCCCGGCGTGGACGGGCTCGAGGTCTGCCGGACGATGCGCAAGGCGGGCAGCCGCGTCCCCGTGCTGATGCTGACCGCGCGCACGCAGGTCGAGGACCGGGTCGAGGGGCTCGACGCGGGCGCGGACGACTACCTGACCAAGCCGTTCGCGCTCGAGGAGCTGCTCGCGCGCCTGCGCGCGCTCCTGCGCCGGACCGCCGACGGCTCCGGCGAGCTGCTGCGCTTCGCCGACCTCGAGCTCGACCCGGGCACGCGCGAGGTCGGGCGCGGCGGCGAGCCGATCGAGCTGACGCGGACCGAGTTCTCGCTGCTCGAGCTGTTCATGCTCAACCAGCGCCAGGTGCTGACCCGCTCGGTGATCTTCGAGCGCGTCTGGGGCTACGACTTCGGCTACGGCTCGAACTCGCTCGACGTCTACATCGGCTACCTCAGGCGCAAGACGGAGGCAGGCGGCAAGCCGAGGCTGATCCAGACGGTCCGCGGCGTCGGCTACGCCCTCCGAGAAACATGAGCTTCCGCGCGACGGCTGGCGCTCGTGGCCGCGGTTGCGGTCGCGCTCGCCGTGGTCGTCGCCTCGGCGGTCGTGTTCGTGGTCGTGCGCGGGCAGTTGCTCGGCCAGGTCGACTCGGCTCTCCGCAGCCGCGCAAACGACATCGCGCATGGCCCCCTCCAGCTCGAGGCGGGCCCGGGCGGGACCGGCGTCTACCTCGACGCCGGCCGTGGCCCGCTCTTCGCTGACGTCGCCTACCTCCAAGCGGTCAGGGCCGACGGGAGGGTGTTCAAGACGTTCGGGGAGCAGGGCTCGCTCCCCGTCGACGATCGCGCCCGCGCCGCAGCTCGCGGCGCGGGCGGTGCCTACTTCGACGGTGCCACGGTCTCCGGAACCGATGTCCGCGTGCTGACGGTTCCTCTCGGGAACGGCTACGCGCTCCAGGTCGCGCGCAGCCTCGGCGAGGTGAACCACACGCTCCACCGGATCACGGTGTTCCTGTTCCTGATCGCGGCCGGAGGCGTCCTGATCGCGGCGGCGCTCGGGCTCGCGGTCTCGAAGGCGGCGCTCGCGCCGGTCCGGCGCCTCACGGAAGCGACCGAGCGCGTGACCGACACGGGCGACCTCTCGGAGCGGATCGAGACGAGCGGGAACGACGAGCTCACCCGGCTCGCCGCGAGCTTCAACACGATGCTGGCAGCGCTCGAGGAGTCGAGCCGCGCGCAGCGGCAGCTCGTCGCGGACGCGTCCCACGAGTTGCGCACGCCGCTGACGAGCCTGCGCACGAACATCGAGGTCCTGGCCGGGGAGCGAACGCTCCCACCGCAGGACCGCGAGCGGCTGCTCGGCGACGTGGTCGAGCAGCTCGGCGAGATGACGACCCTGATCTCCGGGCTGATCGAGCTCGCCCGCGCCGAGCAGCATCCGGAGGAGGCCGAGGACGTGCGGCTCGACCTGCTCGCCGCCGACGCCGTCGAGCGCGCGAGGAGGAACCGGCCGCAGGTCACGTTCACGACCGACCTCCAGGAGTCGATGGTCCACGGCGCTCCTTCGACGATCGAGCGCGCGGTCGCGAACCTGCTCGACAACGCGGCCAAGTGGAGCCCCGAGGGCGGAGAGGTCGAGGTCGGCGTACACGGCGGCGAAGTGACCGTGCGCGACCACGGGCCGGGGATCGCCGAGGAGGACCTCCCGTACGTGTTCGACCGCTTCTACCGCGCCTCGTCGGCGCGCGGGCAGCCCGGCTCCGGGCTCGGGCCTCGCGATCGTGAAGCAGGTCGCGGAGGCCCACGGCGGTCAGGTCGTCGCCGAGCGCGCCGACGGCGGTGGGACGCTGATGCGCCTGACGCTCGACGGCAAGGTCTGACGGTTGGACATGAGAGAAGCCCCGCGTTAGCAGGGCTTCTCTCGTCGAGGCCGGCCGTTAGTGATGCTTGAAGCTGTACGTGCCGTCCCAGTGCCAGACCCCGTCCTTATCGACCGAGACGCGTGCCTTGGCCCGGAAGTTGCGGAACCTGCCGGATCCGCCCTTGAGCGTCACGCGGCCCTGCGCCGTCGTCAGGTCGAGCACCACGTGGCCTACCGCGGCGCCGCCCTGCCCGGACGAGACGGCGATGTCAGTGTCCAGGACGGTCTGACCCGGTGCCGCGAGATAGAAGACTCGCATCCCGGGCTTGATGACGGCGACGTTCGACGAGGTGATCGTGCAGAACTGGCCAACCTCGCCGTGGTAGTCGGAGCACTCCTTCGTCAAGTGGAGAGCTCCACTCCGCGCCTTCGACTGCATTGCGGCGCCCGCCGTCGCCACGACTGCGGTGGCGGCGACGAGCAAGACAAGAACGATGCTGCGTTTCATGACGGGTCTCCCTTCTCCGTTTGACCCCGCTGCCAGACGCCGAGTTCCTCCGCGACGACGATGCGTGCGAACGGCACGCCCGCGACCTCGTTCGCATCTCTGACGTGGTCTGCCGTCTCTGCCTCGAACCGGCAGAAGCACGAGTCGTCGGATGGAAGGTAGGTCGAGCCCAGGTACGTGACCTCGCGTCGGTCTCTCGGGATCCGGGCGAGAGCCGACTCGAGCCACGCGCGGTCGTGGTCGGGGATGTATCGCTCGACGAGGTAGTTCGGCATCGACCAGCACGATCCCGCGCGGCTCGTGCGCCATCAACCGCAAGAACGTGTGGATTTACTCCGACGCGTGTGTGGCGAGGCGGGCTGCGAGCTCGGTTCGGGAGCTGACGCCGAGCTTGCGGTAGATCTTCGAGAGGTTCCACGCCACGGTGTTCGGGCTGAGGTTGAGCTCGGCAGCCACGTCCCGGTTCTTGTGGCCGGCGACGACGAGCTCGACGATCTGCCGCTCTGTCTCGGAGAGCTCGCTGTCCGAATAGGTGCGTCCGCCGATCCTACGCCGCTCGGCGTGCGCCTTCGCCGCCCAGAGCCGTGCGCCGAGCTGCTCGAAGCGATCGGCAGCCAACTGGAGCGTCTCACGGGCGTCGCGCTTGTGTTGTGCCCGGCGCTGCACGGTTCCGAGCGCCAGCAGCGTTCGGGCGAGCTCGAGTGGGTTCGCACCTCTGCGGCGGCTCGGGCTCCACGGCCGCTTCCTTCAGCACGTCGATCGCCGCCTCGTGCTCGCCGCGCGCGGCGAGAAGGAGCCCGCGGCAGCGGCCGGCGAGGGAACGAAGCGCGGTGTCCGATTCCGCCGCGCGCTCGTCGAGCAGTGCCAACAGCCGCTCCGCTCCGGGAAGGTCGCCGGTGTCGATGAGCGCTTCGATCGCGACGGAGCCTGCGACCTGTGACAGGACCTCGTCGAGCTCGGTGACGTCCGCAAAGACCGGTGCGCTGAGCCGCCACGCCGCACCTGCGTCGCCGCAGGAGAGCTCGACCGCCGCGAGGGCGCGGGTCAGGCGATGAAATGCCCCCAGGTAGCCGACGCCGCCGGCGACACGGAGAAGGTCCGGGATCGCCGTGCGAGCCTCGTCGGCCTCACCCCTGTAGGCGTCGATCTCGGCGCGGACCATCAGACAGAGGGACTCGCCCATCTCGCGGCCGTTCTGTTGGGCGACCTCGATCCCGTGGTCGCACAATTGCGCAGCCACACCCCACTCGCCCGACGCGACCTCCATTCTGGCGAGGAACATCAGGTACTGGGTGACTCCGGGGTCAGCCCTCGAGTCGGCCCTCGAGATCAATTCGGCCCAGATGGCTCGAGCTTCCTCGTACCGGTCGGCTCGGGCGAGCAGCCGCGCGAGCGCTGCCTTCGCGTCCTCCTCGCCGCCAGAGGTGCCGCCAACGTCGATCGCACGGTCGAGCAGATCCCGTCGGATGCGCCCGGTACGCCAGAACGTCATCTCGGCGAGGGTCGCGAGGCTGGACGCGAGCTGTTCCGGGTCTCCGTCCTGCTCGGCCAGCATCAGCGCCGCTTCCGCATAGCGAATCCCGTCCTGGCTGCCGCGTCCCGCGCCGGCCATCCATGCGAGTCGAAGGAGGATGTCGACCCTCTCCGGGAGCTCGAGGCCCGGCTCGGCCAGCGCACGATTGCAGAGGGTCTCGGCGGCAGGGAACCCGTCCGTGGTCGACCGCACGAACGCGAGCCGGCTGAGCGCCCTGGCCCTGACCTCGCCGGGCTCAGAGGAGCCGACCGCCGCCTCGAGCAGCTCAGAGGCTCGTGTCGTGTCGCCTGCATACATGCAGTGCTCGGCGGCCGTGACGCGCCGACGGTTGACCCGGTCGACGGGATCCGCCGGAGTAACCGTGACCGCACGTTCCGCGAGCTCCGCCGCGGCCAGCGCCGCGCCGCGAGCGCGAGCGTGCGCAGCGCCTTCGTCGAGGGCGGCTGCGACCTTCTCGTCCGAGCCGACCACCGCCGCTGCGAGATGATGGGCACGCTCTTCGAGATCGACGTCGAGCTCGGCGAGACGACGATGGAGGCGACGTCTCCGGTGGAGCGGCATCCTCGAGTAGGACGCGGGCGCCAAGAGCGGATGCGTGAAGTGGACGCGGTCGCCGTCGAGCTCCAGCACGCCTCGACTCCGCGCAAGCTCGATGTCGTCGACGGCAGAGGCCGAAAGCGGTTCCAGCATCGGCACGGTGGGAACCGCGAGGGCGGCAACGGCGACGAGCGTCTCGCTCACGCGCGTCGGCAACCGGTCGAGGCGGTCGGCAACGATGCTCTCCAGGCTCTCGGGAAGGGAGATGACCCCGCTGCGTTCGCCGATCGTGCCGTCGATCAGTGCGCGTCCAAGCTCCAGCGCGTAGAACGGATTGCCGCCAGCGGCGTCATGCACCCGCACGAGAGTCGGCCGCGGCAGGTTCAGCGACAGTCGCTCGGACAGAAGCCGATGGATCGCCCCGACCGAGAGTGGTTCGAGCGGGAGGCGCTCGAACGCCTCAAAGGCACGGTCGAGCTCGAGCGGTGCCTGCACGGGTCGCCCGCGGACGGTCGCGAGAACGGCGGCCGGCTGGCCGTCCAGCCGCCGCAGCATGAAGCTGAGCATCTCGGCCGAGCTCGCGTCCACCCACTGCACGTCGTCGAGCGCGACGAGTAGCGGCCGCTCTTGAACAAGCGCGTGCACGGCAGAGACGAGCGCAACACCGAGGACGCGCGCTTCGGGCGGCGGCC
Organism: uncultured Actinomycetes bacterium; assembly: GCA_963716865.1. GTDB lineage: Bacteria > Actinomycetota > Thermoleophilia > Gaiellales > Gaiellaceae > AC-32. Next base: position 344,091 of record CAVQUF010000003.1, on the reverse strand, counting down.
CCTCGGGCCCGCGCAGCAGCAACGCGGTCTCGAGCGCGCGCCGCTGGACCGGTGGCAGAGACGGCAGGGTCTCGTCGAGCGTCGGTCCGAGCAGATCGCCGATCGTCGCGAACGCCATCTGCGCCTCTGCCGCGGCCGGGCGCGCCGTAAGAGCGCGAAAGCCGCGAGCCTGTGCGTCGTGGACACCGTGTTGAAGGAGTGCGGTCTTTCCGATTCCGGCGTCGCCTTCGATCAGCAGCGCCTGTCCTCCGGCCGGCACGGCTTCGAGAAACCGAGCCAGCGCCTGCAACTCCGTTCGCCTGCCGATGATCGGTTCTGCCATCGCAGCGCCCACCCCATTGTGAACCAGTCGCTGTGACAGCTACAAGCGCGCCGTGCAGCGCCTCGCGACGACGTTCTGGCTTCTTAGGCGTTTCTTAGCCGCCGTTCACGTCGTTCTCAGGGTCGACTGGTTCCCTTCGAGTGTCTACAACGAGCCGTAGGAGGCCGAAGAACACCAGTAGGACTTTCCGTGACCGAGGACAGGAGAGAGACATGGACGCACCAGTGAGACGAAAGATCGTCGCGGCGACCGCAGCCGCGCTCGCGGTCGGCGGCGCAGGAGCCGCAATCGCCGCGACCCAGTTCAAGAACTCCCCGAGCCAGGAGAGCAAGGCCGTCGTCAGCGACGCGGCCAAGCAGCTCGGGGTGCAGCCGAGCGAGCTCAGCGGTGCGCTCAAGAAGGCGATGAAGGACCGCGTGGACGCGGCCGTCGCCGCCAAGCGGATCACGAAGGCGCAGGGCGACGAGCTGAAGAAGCGGATCGACTCCGACGAGTTTCCGCTCGTCGCGGGGCCCGGCTTCGGTTTCCGCGGCCACTTTGGCTTCCGTAACCACGACTTCGGCCATCACGGCCTCCCCGGCCTCTCGGGCGCCGCCACGTACCTCGGCCTCTCCGAGAGCCAGCTCGAGAGCAAGCTCGAGTCCGGCAAGACGCTGGCCCAGATCGCGAAGGCACAGGGCAAGTCGGCGGACGGCCTCGTCTCCACGCTGAAGGGCGACCTGCAGAAAAAGCTCGACAAGGCGGTCGCCGACAAGAAGCTCACGAAGGCCCAGGAGGCGCGGATCCTGAACGGCGCCGACAAGATGATCAGGGCCATGGTCACCGGCAAGTTCGCCGGCCCGCCCGGGCTTCGGCACGGCGGCAAGGGCTGGTTCCGCGACCACCGCGGCCGCGGGCCCGGATCGGGCCTCGGCTTCCAGGGCGGCCCGCCGCCCGAAGCGGGAGGGATGAACGCCTGAGATGACGCCTGGGGATGGGCGAGTGAAGGAGTCGAGGATCGAGGCGGCCCGCCGCCGGGCCGCGGGCGCGAAGGAGCTCGCCGTCGCAACGGCGGCAGTTGGCTTCGTCGTCGCCCTGTTCCTGGCCCGGGCCGGCCATCCCGGCCACGCTGCGACGTCCTCCGGCTCGAGCGGGAGCTCGCAGTCGTCGAGCACACGGTCGCAGTCGAGCGAGAGCGACGACGGCTTCACCTTCGGCTCCGGTTCCGCCGCCCCCTCCACCGGCAGCGGCGGGACGCAGGCCCAGACCGGTGTCTCCTGACGCGCATGTCTTCCGCGCGATGGGCGTCGACGTCCTCGTGTGCGGGGCGACCGACGACGAGCGCGCCGCGATCCACCGGCTCTTCGACGAGCGGGATCGCGTCTTCTCCCGCTTCCGGCCGGAGAGCGAGCTGAGCCGTGTCAACCGCGATCCGTCCGAGGTGCTGGTCGTCTCGCCGCTGTTCGCCGACGCGCTGCGCACGGCGCTCGGCGCGGCCGCCGCAACCGACGGCCTTGTCGACCCGACGCTCGGCGCCGCGATCGAGGCCGCCGGCTACGACCGTGACTTTTCCTTGCTTGTGGACGACGAGCGGCCGCCCGGGACGGCCGTCCCCGGGCGCCGGAAGTCTCTCCGCCTCTCGGGCCGCCTGCTCTCGCGCTCGCCCGGGACCGCCCTCGACCTGAACGGCGTCGTCAAGGCGCTCGCGGTCGACGCGGCGCTCGAGCTAATCGGCGGAGACGGCCTCGTCGCCGCAGGCGGGGACGTCGCGACCCGCGGCGGAGCCGTCGTCGGCTTGCCGGGCGGAGGCTCCCTGCGCCTGCTGGCCGGCGGCATCGCGACGAGCGGCACGACGAAGCGCCGCTGGCGCCGAGGCGGAGCATTCCAGCACCACCTCCTCGACCCGCGCACAGGCCGCCCGGCCGAGTCCCGCTGGGACGAGGTGACCGTCGCCGCCGGCTCGTGCGTCGCCGCGGACGTCGCGGCGAAGGCCGCGTTCCTCCTCTCCGGCGAGGGCCCTGACTGGCTCGACGAGCGCGGGCTCCCCGGCCGCTTCCTCGAGGGCGGCGAGGTCACCCTCAACCGCGCGTGGCAGAAGATCGTGCGCGGGCACGAGCAGGCCGCCGCGTGATTGTCGCCGTTGCGAACTACACCTGGTACGTGGCGCGCGCGGGCGGAGTCCTCGCGTTCGCGCTGCTCTCGGCCTCGGTCGTGCTGGGCCTCCTGCTCTCCGGCAAGGCCAGGCTCGAGCGCTGGCCGCGCTTCGCGCTCGAGGACGTACACCGCTTCGTCGGCTTGCTCGCCGGGAGCTTCATCGCGATCCACGTGGGTGCGCTGCTCTTCGACAGCTACCTGCCGTTCTCGCTCACGAGTGTGCTCGTCCCTTTTGCCGCGCCATACCGGCCGCTCGCGGTCGCCGCGGGTGTGATCGCGGCCGAGCTGCTCGTCGCGCTCGCGGTCACGAACCGCTACCGCTCGCAGCTCTCATACCGCTTCTGGCGGAGGGCGCACTACCTGAACTTCGCGGTCTGGCTGCTCGCGCTCGTGCACGGGATCGCGGCCGGGACCGACACGACCGCCTCCTGGGCGCTCGGCATGTACGTGGTCTCGGCGGCCGCCGTCGCGGGCCTGACCGTCCGCCGCGTGCTCGTCGCGATGCCGTCGGCCGGCGCCTGGGCGCTGCGCCTCTGGCCGGGCACGGCCGCCGTCGTCACGGCCGAGCTGGTCGTCTCGCTCGCGCTCGGGCCGCTGGGCCACCACTCGGGCTAGCCCGACGATAATCCCGCCGTGGGGTTTCGCTTCAGGCCTCTGACCCAGGCGGACGCCGAGGCGATCGCGGCCTGGCGCTACCCGGAGCCGTATGCGTTCTACGACTGGACCGCCGACCAGGACGATCTTGCCGAGCTGCTCGACCCGGAGGCGCGCGGCGAGGCGTATGCGGCGGTCGACGGCTCGGACGGCGACTTGATCGGTTTCTTCTCGTCGAAGCCGAAGGAGCCCGGCACGATCGAAGTCGGCCTGGGGCTCCGGCCCGAGCACACCGGTCGCGGGCTCGGACTGGCCTTCGTCGAGGCGGGCCTCGAGGAGGCTCGCTCCCGGCTCGCGCCGCAGGAGTTCTCGCTCGCCGTCGCCACGTTCAACCGGCGCGCCATCACCGTCTACGAGCGCGCCGGCTTTCGCGAGGTCAGGCGGTACATGCATCACACGAACGGCAGCGACTGGGAGTTCGTCGAGATGCGCCGACCGGCGTAGTGCCCTGTCCAGCAATACATGCCGGCTTCTGGCCCGCGATCACGCGGCGCCAGAGTCCACCCTTCCCCTTAGCAAGGCGACCCAGCCTTGCTGCGGGCAAGTGCGGCCTCTGGCTTGGTGCTCGCGACCCAGAAGGGCTGCGGCAGCACTGGACAAGGCACTAGCTTGACCGCCGTCCTGCTGGCGTGCTGCTCGGCGGCGCTCTTCGGGGCGCTGGCCGTCGCCGTGCGGTTCGCGCTGCGCCGCGCGGACGACCCGGTGCTCGGCGCGCTCGTCACCGTGGGCGTCGCGCTCGTCGTGACTGCGGCGATTGGCCTCGCCTCCAGCACTCGCGAGAGCGCCCACGCGTCCGAGCTCTGGCCGTTCCTGCTGGCGGGCGCGATCGCCCCGGGCATCTCGCAGCTGCTGTTCACGCACGCGGTCCGGGAGGCGGGCGCGGCCCGGACGGCGGTCGTGATGGGGGCGGCTCCGCTCCTCTCGGTGACGATCGCGCTCGCGGTGCTCGACGAGCCGCTCCGCGTCCCGCTCGTCGTCGGCGCGCTGCTGATCGTCGGGGGCGGGATCGCGCTCGCGGGCGAGCGGGTGCGGCCCGCCGACTTCCGCCACGTCGGAATCGTCTTCGCGGTCGGGGCGACGCTGATGTTCGCCGTCCGCGACAACCTGCTCCGCTGGCTCGCGAGCCACACGGACACGCACGCTCTGGTGACCGCACCGGTGACGCTGCTCGCCGGCGCGGGCACGATCGCCGTCTACCTGGTCGCCACGCGAGGCCGCGCCTGGGCGGCCGGCGGCGGCGATGCGCTCCGCGCGTTCCTGCCGTCCGGGCTGCTCTTCGGCCTGTCGTACTCCGCGCTCTTCGAGGCCTTCTACCGCGGGCGAGTCACCGTCGTCGCGCCGCTCGTCGCGACCGAGTCGCTGTGGGGCGTGCTCTTCGCCGCGCTGCTGTTGCAGCGGACGGAGCTCGTAGGGAGGCGGCTCGTGCTCGGCGCGGCGCTGATCGTGGCCGGCGGCGTGCTGATCGGCGTGTGGCGATAATTCCCGCGTGGGATGGCTGACGGAGCTGGTCGATGAGCGCGGCGCTGAGGCGCTCGACCTGCACGCGAAGACGATCAATCCGCAGTTCGTGCGGCTCCTTCGGGCGATCGGGTTCGATCGCCGCTGGGCCCGGGCCGAGGGCGCGTACCTGTGGGACAGCAACGGCAACCGCTATCTGGACGTGCTCGGCGGCTTCGGCATGTTCAACGTCGGGCGCAACAACCCGCGCGTGCGCGCGGCGCTGATCGAGGCGCTCGAGCTCGAGCGGCCCGGCTCGGTGCAGCTCGGAGTCGACGTGCTGCCGGCGCTCCTCGCGGAGGAGCTGCTGCGCCGCGCACCGTCGAGCGTCGGGCGCGCGCTCTTCACGAGCTCCGGCGCGGAGTCGGTCGAGGCGGCGATCAAGCTCGGCCGCGCGGCGACCGGCCGCTCGCGCGTGCTCTCGGCCGAGCACGGGTTCCACGGGCTCACGCTCGGCGCGCTCTCGGCCAATGCGAACGCGGAGTTCACCGACCGCTTCGGGCCGCTCCTCCCCGGGTTCGCGCGGGTGCCCTGGGACGACCTCGGCGCACTCGAGCGGGCGCTGATCCCCGAGGATGTGGCGCTCTTCATCGTCGAGCCGGTGCAGGGCAAGGGCGTGAACATCCCGTCACCGGGATACCTCGAGGGCGCGCAGGAGCTCTGCCGCCGCTACGGGGCGCTCTTCTGCGTCGACGAGGTGCAGACGGGTTTCGGCCGTACCGGCCGCATGCTCGCGCTCGAGCGCTGGGGCCTCGAGCCCGACCTGATCACGCTCGCCAAGTCGCTCTCGGGCGGCTACGTGCCGGTCGGCGCGCTGCTGATGTCGAACGAGGTCTACGAGGCGGTCTTCGACACGCTCCCGAACGCGATCGCCCACGGCTCGACCTTTGCCCCGAACGACCTGGCGATGGCCGCCGGTCTGGCGACGCTGCGCGAGCTCGACGAGCAGGGCCTGGTCGAGCGCTCCGCTCGCCTCGGCGAGCTGCTGCTCGAGCGCACCCGGCCGCTCGTCGAGCGCTCGGAGGTCGTGCGCGAGGTTCGCGGGCTCGGCCTGATGTGGGCGATCGAGTTCGAGGAGCCTCCGGGCGGCTCGCGCACCTGGAAGCTGCTCGAGCGGATCCAGCCCGGGCTCTTCTCGCAGCTCGTCGTGGCGCCGCTCTTCCGCGACCACCGGATCCTGAGCCAGGTCGCCGGCCACGGGATCAACGTGATCAAGGCGATCCCGCCGCTCGTCGTGACCGAGGAGGACGTGGACTGGCTCGTGACCGGCCTCGAGGAGACGGTCGCCCACGCCGAGAAGATGCCGCGCGCGCTCGTCCGCTTCGCCCTCACCGCGGCGCGCGCCGGCCGCACGAAGCGCCCCCGCCTGGCCCGCGCCTAGCCGCGCCTCACCTGCTGTGCGGCTCCCAGCGGAACACGCGCAGCGCGACGATCGCGCCGACGAGGCCCCAGCCGACGAGCATCGCGATCGAGCCCGGGTACGCCCAGATCTCGTGGCCGTGCAGCATGATCCCGCGGACGATCCGGAGGAAGTAGGTCAGCGGCAGCACGTCGGCGATCCAGCGCAGGGCCGCCGGGAACGCGTGCGGAGAGAAGAACGCGCCGGCGAGGAACGCCACCGGCAGGTAGATCGCGTTGACGACCGCCGAGGCGCCTTCGGAGCTCCTGATCAGCGACCCCACCGCCACGCCGAGCGCGCAGAAGCAGATCGCCCCGAGCAGCAGCGCGAGCACGAGCGAGCCCACGCGATCCGGTGCGCCGATGCCGAAGAGCAGCCGGCCGAGCACGATCAGCGCGACCGCCTCGACGGCGAACGCGGCGAGGAACGCGCACAACAGCGCCGCGATGTAGGCGTGCGCGGGCAGCGGCGTCGCCCGAAGCCGCTTGAGGATCCCGCTCTCGCGCCTGATCACCAGCACGATCGCGAGCCCGGCGAACGCAATCGCGATCGCCCCGTAGCCGATCATCCCCGCCAGGAGGTAGCTCGTCGCGCGCACGTTTCCCTCGCTCGAGATCCGGTCGTGGCGGTACGTCGAGCCGAGCAGGACGAAGAAGACCATCGGGAGCAGGAACGTGAAGAACGCGAGCTCGCGGCTGCGGACGTAGAGGAGGAGCTCGCCCTTCAGCTCGTGCCGGAAGAGCCTCACTCGTCGTCCCCCGCGGTCAGCTCGAGGTAGACATCCTCGAGGGTCGGTCGCGAGACGACGAGCCCCTCGAGCTCGCGGTTCTCGGCGAGCGCCTTCGCGGTCAGGTCGTGCAGGACCTGGGTCGGCCTGTCGGTCTCGACCGTCACCTCTCGGCCGTTCTCGCGGTAGCGGATCTCGGTGTCGGGAATCCCGCCGATCAGGTGGGTCGGCGGCCCGACGGCGACGATCTCGCCCTTCCGCAGGACGGCGACGCGGTCGGCGAGCTGCTCGGCCTCGTCGAGGTAGTGCGTCGTGAGCAGGATCGTCTTGCCGAGGCTCCGGAGTGAGCGGAGCGTCTCCCACGCCTGGCGGCGGGCGTGCGGGTCGAAGCCCGTGGTCGGCTCGTCGAGGAAGATCAGCTCCGGATCGCCGACGAGCCCCAGGCCGAGGTCGAGGCGGCGGCGCTGGCCGCCCGAGAGCCTGCGGACGACGTCGTCGCGCTTGTCGGTCAGGCCGATCAGCTCGACCACCTCGTCCACCGGGCGCGGGCTCGCGTAGTAGCCGGCAAAGAGGCGCAGGCTCTCCGCGACGGTCAGCGTCTCGTACATCGCGGACGACTGGAGAACGACGCCGATCCGCTCGCGCCAGTCGCCGCCGGCGGTCGCGGGATCGACGCCGAGCACCTCGACCTCCCCGCCGTCGCGCTTGCGATAGCCCTCGAGGATCTCGACGGTGGTCGTCTTGCCGGCGCCGTTCGGCCCGAGAAGCCCGAAGACCTCGCCGCTCTCGATCTCGAAGCTGATCCCTCGCACCGCCTCGAGGTCGCCGTACGACTTGCGGAGATCGCGGACGCTGACCGAGGCCACTGCGGGCTCAGTCCTCGAGCTGGAGCTCGAAGGTTCCGGCGGCCGGGAACTGCGGTTCGGGGCCACCACTGAGCGCGGCGGCGATCCGGCCGCAGTCGGGCTGATGCCCGACGACGACCACGGTGTCGCCGCGGCCCCTGACCGCCTGGAGGACCGCGTCTGCCGTCGCGCCCGGAGCCAACCGCTCGTCCGGCTCGACCGGGGCCGTGAGCGCGCGGCCGAGCTCCGTCGCCGTCTCCCGCGCGCGGAGGAGCGGGCTCGTCAGCACCGCGTCCGGCCGCACGTCGTCGGCGGCGAGCCGCTGTCCGAGCTCGCGGGCGGCCTCGCGCCCGCCCGGGGTCAGCGGCCGCAGCTCGTCGGGCTCGCCGGGCGCTGCCTCTGCGTGGCGGATGAGGAAGAGCCGCACGCCGTCGAGCATAGTGGGCGGCGCTGGATAGGCTCACCGGGTGCGGAAGCTTCGTTACGTCCTCGCCGACGTCTTCACGGACACTCCCCTCGCGGGGAACGCGCTCGCCGTGTTCACGGACGGCCGCGGCGTCGAGGCGGACGAGATGCAGCGGCTCGCGCGCGAGCTCAACCTCTCGGAGACGGTCTTCGTGCTCCCGCCCGAGTCGGACGGGCACGCGCGGATCCGGATCTTCACGCCCAAGACGGAGCTGCCGTTCGCGGGGCATCCGACGCTCGGAACGGCCTTCGTGCTCGCCGCGCCGCTGCAGCTGTCCGTGATCCGGCTGGAGACGAACGCCGGAGTCGTGCCGGTCGAGCTGGAGCGCGAAGGGGCCAGGATCGTCTTCGGCCGGATGGAGCAGCCTCTGCCGACCCGGGAGCCGTTCGGGGACGAGGCCGTCCTCCTGCGCGGGCTCGGGGTCGAGCGGAGCGAGCTGCCGGTGGAGCTCTACGACAACGGCATGCGCAACGTCTACGTCGCGCTCGGCTCGGAGGACGAGGTCGCCTCGCTGCGGCCTGATTTCTCGGCTCTCGCGGAGATGCCCCCGGTGCTCGGGATCAACTGCTTCGCCGGCTCCGGCACGCGCTGGAAGACGCGCATGTTCGCGCCGGCCGGCGGGGTGGCCGAGGACCCGGCCACCGGCTCGGCCGCCGGTCCGCTCGCCGTCCACCTCGCGCGGCACGGGTGGATCGGGTTCGGCGAGGAGGTCGAGATCTCCCAGGGCGCGGAGATCGGCCGGCCCTCGACGCTCTACGCGCAGGTCGACGGCTCGGCCGAGCAGCTCGAGCGGGTCGCCGTCGGCGGCAGCGCGGTCGTCGTCGCGCACGGCGAGTTCAGGCTCCCTTAGTAACAGACTGTTACAAGGGGTTGGTCCCGGCGGAAGCGGCTGGTTGGGCGGGCGAAGTCGGCCCAAGTAACAGACTGTTACTTGGGCTTCCGGGCCCCGGCGCGTTACGGCTGAAGGGCGACCGCCTCGATCTCGGGCAGCTCGGGCGCCAGCGCGCGCCAGAACAGGCCGCCGTCGGCCGAGAGGTAGAGCCGGTTGCGGGCGGCGTACAGGACGAGGTCCGGGTCGTCCTGGGAGATCGCAATCGCCCGCCCCGGCGGGAGGCCTCCGCCCGCCTCGCGCCAGGTCTGCCCGGCGTCGTTCGAGACCGCGAGCGTCGGGCGGCGGTCGACGACCGCGATCACGGTCGAACCTGCTGCGGCCGCGGCCACGATCAGCGGCAGGGGCAGCTCGAGCGCCGGCGGCTCGACGTCGGCGTCGGCCGGGCCGAGCACGACCTCCTCCTCGAGGTCGACCTCGTAGACGCCGTCGACCGTCCGGACGACCGCCCTCACGGAAGCCGCCGGCTGAGCAGCCCGGCCACAAGCTCGCTGGCCCTCCGCGCCGCGGCGACCGGCGCGTGCCCGGAAGAGCGCGAGACGATGTAGGCGGCGGCGAACGCGTCGCCGGCGCCGGTCGGGTCGGTCTCGCCGTCGACCGCGCTCGGCGCGACCCGCTCCAGCCGCCCGTTCGCGAGCACCAGCGAGCCCTGCGAGCCGAACGTGACCAGCACCTCCGGCACGCCGAGCGAGCGCAGCGCGTCCTCGTCCGGCTCGCCCACCAGCGCCTCCGCCTCCTCCTCGGCGAGCTTCAGGACCGTGACGTGGCGCAGGACCTCCGGGTCGTAGCCGTCGTTCAGCTCGAGCGGGCCGGTCCGCGGGGGCCGGACGAGCCCCTGCCCGTCGAGAGAGACGCGGCGACCGCGCGCGAGCTCGGCCATCGTCTCGGCCGGGAAGTCCGACTGGGCGAGCGCGCCCGCGTGAACCCAGCGCGCGCCGCCGAGGCTGCGAACGTCCTCGGGCGTCCACGGGTCTCCGATCGCCAGCACGTCCATCTCGCGCCGGTCGCCCTCGTAGCGGAACGAGAACGTGGCGGTCGCGCTCGCGGGCCGCCAGAGCACCGGCAGCCCGAGCGCGACCAGGGCGGGCGTGAACATCCGCCGGTCCTCGTCGGCGCACTTCGCGACCACGAGCGCCCGCGCGCCGAGCGCACGCAGCGCCCGAGCCGCCCAGTAGGGAGGACCCCCGGGGCGTGGCTGCTCGCCGTCAACGAGGTCGCGCGAGAGGTTCCCGACTACGGCGATCCCCGGCACGCGCCGAGACTATCGACCCCGCGAGCAGGGCCAGCAGGAACGCGGTCGCGAAGCTCGGCAGCGAGGCGCTGAAGTCGACGGGGCCCTTCGTGTGGTGGATCAGGGCGAGCCACCAGTGCGGGCCCTGGGGCAGGAGCCACTGGTAGACCGCGAAGCCCGCGAGCCAGGCGAGGATCTGGTCGATCCGAACTGCAGGCCCCTCGAAAACCGCGCGCCGGTCGTAGTGCAGGCCCGCCAGCAGCCAGTCCGCGATCAGGACGCCGAGCAGCGGCACGAAGAACGAGCCGAGCAGGAACAGGAACGTCTGGTAGTTCCGGAGGTCGAGCAGCAGCGCGCCGCCGGTCGCAATCGCCGCGACGAGCGCGATCAGGAGCCGTTGCGGGAGGCGCGGGAAGACGTTCTGGATCGAGACCGCGGTCGAGTAGATGTCCGCGAACGCCTCGTCCGTCTCGTCGACGGTGAGCGCGAGCAGCGCGACGACGCTCAGCACGCCGCCGGTCGCCACCGCCGCCGGGATCGCGGCCGCGTCGCCGATGTGCCGCGAGAGCAACAGCAGCGCGCCGAGCCCGAACATCCAGATCGTCGGGACGAAATACCCGAGCCCGGTGCCCCAGAACGCGCCCCGTCGGTTGCGCCCGAAGCGCGTGTAGTCGGCGGCGAGCGGCGTCCACGAGATGATGCTCGCGAGCACGAGGTCGAACCCGGCCCAGGCCGACCCGCCGTGCCCGTGGCCGCGCCAGAATGCGTGCAGGTTCGACCGGTCCAGCACCCACCAGGTCAGGTAGAGAAGCGAGACGAGCACGACCCAGATGGCGAACTTGCGCACGTAGCGGCGGACGAACCCGATCGGCCCGAGCAGGGCGAGCGCGACCGAGACCCCGCCGAAGAGCAGGGTCCAGAGCCAGCGGGCGTGGAAGCCGAGGACGCGGTCGGAGAGGGCCGCCGCGGCGGTCGCGATGATCAGCAGCTCGAAGATCGACCAGCCGAGGTTCTGGACGACGTTCAGGAAGGTCGGCAGGTACGAGCCGCGCTGCCCGAGCGGCGCGCGCAGCAACACCATCCCCGGCACGCGCGCGTCGGCGCCGATCGCCCCGGCGATCCCGAGCAGCAGGTTGCCGACGAGCGCCGCCGCGACGATCGCGAGCAGCGCCGAGCGCAGCGAGAGCCCGAGCCCGAAGTCGCCGTCCACGAGGACGGCGCCGGCGACGATCACGAGCAGGCTGACCGAGAGGCTGCTCCAGAGCAGGAAGAGATCGACGAAGCCGAGCACCCGCAGGCGCTCCGGCACCGGCTCGATCCCCCAACTCGGTGTCCGCTCGTCCAACCGTGCTCCCTTCGCTGGTCCTAACCAGATCAGGTTCGACGGGTGTGATCTCAGCCGCCTGGGCGGCACCCCGGAAGCGGCATCGTAGCGAGGCCCGGGCCGCTACGAGCGCTCGGCCCGGCCCGTGAGGGCGGCGACGGCGCCGAGGCCGACGAACACCGAGCCCGAGACGTAGCGCTGCACCCGCGGGAAGCTCGGACTGAGCCGCAGGCGCTCGCCCAGGGTTCCCGAGACGAGCGCCCACATGCTGTCGCTGAGGAAGCCGAGCGTCGCGAACAGGACTCCGAGCACGAGGATCTGCGACCAGGCGGCGCCCGCGTTCGGGTCGACGAACTGCGGCAGGAACGCGAGGAAGAACAGGGCCGTCTTCGGGTTCAGCGTGTTGACGACGATCCCCTGGCGGTAGAGCCGCCCGAGGCTGCGCGGTGGCCGGGCCTGCGGCTCCAGCTCCGGCTCGAGCCCGAGCAGCCGGCGGACGCCGATCACGACGAGATAGGCCGCGCCGAGGTACTTGACCGCGTCGAACGCGAGCGCCGACGACGCGAGGAGCGCCGAGAGGCCGATCGTCGCGGCCGCGATGTGGACGAGGGTCCCGGTCGTGATCCCGGCGACGGCGACGATCCCGGCCCGGCGCCCGTGCGAGACGCTCTGCGTGACGACGTAGAGGACGGCCGGCCCGGGAACGACCAGCAGCAGCAGCGCGGCTCCCATGAAGACGGCGAGGCGCGAGGGATCGATCATCCCCCGACGTTACCTGGCAACTGACGCGAAATCGAAGAGCGCCCGGCACACTTTCGGGTCTCGTGTCCGGGACCGGAAGAACGATCGTGGCGATCGGTGGGCTCAGCTGGGACGACGCCGAGCGCCGGAGGCTCGAGGACTACGTCCTCGGCCTCGCGGGGAGCGAGCGGCCGCGCGTGCTCTTCGTCCCCACGGCCTCCGCGGACGACGACGGGGCCACGCTGCTCGCGTACACGCAGCTCGGAGATCGCGCCCAGGTCTCGCACCTCTCGTTCTTTCCGTGGCCACCGCCGAACCTCAGGGAGCGCGTGCTCGCCCAGGACGTCCTCTACGTCGCCGGCGGGAACACCGCCAACGCGCTCGCGATCTGGCGCGCGCACGGCTTCGACGCAATTCTCCGGGAAGCCTGGGACGCGGGCGTCGTGCTCGCCGGCTGGAGCGCGGGGATGATCTGCTGGTTCGAGGCCGGCGTGACCGACTCGTTCGGCCCCCAGCTCGAGGGGATGCACGACGGCCTCGGCTTCCTGCCCGGAAGCGCCTGCCCGCACTACGACGCCGAGGACCTGCGCCGGCCCGTCTACACGAAGCTCGTCGCGGAGGGCTTTCCGCCCGGAATCGCCGCCGACGACATGGTCGGCCTCCGCTACGAGGGCACCGAGCTGGCGGAGGTCGTGAGCGGGCGGCCGGGAGCCCGAGCGTACACCGTCACTCCCGAGGGCGAGGAGCCGGTCGAGCCCCGACTGCTCTAGAGCTAACGCTCATACATCACCTCGCCGGAATCGAGAGCGCGGCCGGCCACGAGCAGGCGGCCTTCCCGGTCGATGCCCTCGGCGACGCCCTCCAGGCCGTCGACCGTGATGCGGCGGCCGCGCAGGAAGTCACGGGAGCCCAGGTCGCCGTAGAGCGCGTCGAGCCCACCCTCCAGCCATGCCGCATAGAACCGCTCGAGCCGCGCCAGCAGGTCGGCCAGTAGCCCCGCCCGATCGTGCTCGCGGCCGTCGCTGGTGCGCAGCGAGCCGGCCGGTTGTCGCGCGTCCCCTAGTAGCTGGTCCCGTGTCTGGTTGACGTTGATGCCGATCCCCAGCACCACGATGCCGTCGCGGGCCTCGGCCAGTACGCCGGCCACCTTGCGGCGGTTGACCATGACGTCGTTCGGCCACTTGATCTGGGACGAGCGCCAGAACCCGAGTTCCTCCTCCACCGCCTCCGCGGCCGCGAGCCCGCCGACGAGCGAGAGCTGGGCGAGGCCCGGCCCGGGCGGCGGCCGCAGCAGGACCGAGCAGAGGATGGAGCTGCCTGGCGGCGCCTCCCAGGAGCGCCCGAGCCGCCCGCGTCCGCCGGTCTGCTCCTCGGCCACGGCCACGGCTCCCTCGGGCCCGGAGCGGTCCAGCAGGGCCTGCGTCGACTCGCAGCGCTCCTCGTAAATATAGGGCCGGCCGAACCGCCCGGTCAGGAGCGGCTCGACGACCTCCGGCGCGAGCGTGTCCGAGCTCACACCCGCTCGACCCGTACCGCGCACACCTTGTACTCGGGCGTGCCGATCAGCGGGTCGCCCACGTCGTGCGTGAGCCAGTTCACCTTCGCCTGCGCGAAGTGCAGCGCCATCCAGACGAGGCCCGGGTAGACACGTTCACCCACGGCCGCACGCGCCTCCAGCTCGCCGCGGCGCGAGACCAGGCGCACCCAGTCGCCCTCGCCGACGCCGAGCGCCTGGGCGTCCTCGGCGTTGATCTCGACGAACGGGTCCTCCTGCTTCTGGACGACGCCCTCCTCGCGCATGGTCATCGTGCCCGAGTTGTAGTGGTAGAGCGTGCGCCCGGTCGAGAGCACGAACGGGTACTCGGAGTCGGTCGGCTCGATCGGCGGCTGGTACTCGACCGGGAAGAACTTGCCCTTGCCGTTGGGCCGCGCCGGGTGCGGCGAGTGGAGGTACATCGAGCCCGGGTCGTCGCGGTCGACGCACGGCCACTGCAGGCCGACCTCCTCGATGCGGTCGTAGCGGATCCCGGACCAGTTCGGCGACGAGGTCGGCGAACTCGTCCCAGATGTCCTCGGCCGACCCGTACTCGGGCCACTCTGCGCCGAGCTCGCGGGCCAGGTCGATCACGATCCGCCAGTCCTCGCGCGCCTGACCCGGGCACGGGACCGCCCGGCGGACGCGGTTCACGCGCCGCTCTGTATTTGTGAAGGTGCCGTCCTTCTCGGCGAAGCTCGACGCGGGGAGGACGACGTCCGCGTGCTTGCGGCTGGTGTCGTTCAGGAACAGGTCCTGGGAGACCAGGAACTCCAGCTTGTCCAGCCCCTCCTCGACATGGTGCGCGTTCGGCTCGGTCTGCGCGGGGTTCTCGCCGATCAGGTAGAGCGCCCTGATGCGCCCGTCGTGCAGCCCGGACATCATCTGGTCGAGGCGGTACCCCGGCGTCTCGGGGAGCGCGACCCCCCAGGCCTCGGAGAACTTGCGCCTGACCTCGGGATCCTCCTCGGGCTGGTACCCAGGCAGGTAGCCCGGGTTCGCGCCAGCGTCGTTCAGGCCCTGGACGTTGTTCTGCCCGCGCAGCGCGTTCAGGCCGGTCGACTCGTACCCGAGGTGGCCGGTCATCAGCACGAGGTTGGACAGCGACCAGATGTTGTCGATCGCGGACGCGTGCTCGGTGATCCCGAGCGTGTAGAAGATCGCCGCGTGCCGCTCGGTCGCGTACTCGCGCGCGGTCGCGCGGATCGCCTCGGCGGGCACGCCGGTCATCTGCTCCGCCTCCTCGGGCGTGTAGCGCGAGACGACCTCGGCAACGGCGTCGAAGTCCTCGGTGTGCTCGCGGATGTAGTCCTCGTCCTGCAGGCCCTCCTCGAGGATCACGTGCATGATCGCGTTCAGGAGCCAGACGTCGGTCCCGGGCCGCAGCTGCAGGTGACGCTTCGCGATCTTCGTCAGCCAGATCTTGCGTGGGTCGGCGACGACGAGCGTCGCCCCGTTGCGCGCCGCCTTCTTCATCCGCAGCGCCAGCACCGGGTGCGCCTCGGTCGTGTTCGACCCGATCACGAGCAGGAAGCGCGCGTTCTCGATCTCGGGGATCGAGTTGGTGGTAGCTCCTCTGCCTAACGACCTGACCAGGCCGTAAAGGGTCGGCGCGTGTCAGGTGGCCTCGCAGGAGTGAACCGAGTGGGTGCCGAGCGCCGTGCGGGCGAGCTTCTGGATGAGGAAGTTCTCCTCCATCGTCAGCCGCGCCGAGGCGAGGACGCCGACAGTCTGCGGGCCGTGCCGCTCCTTCACCCCCTTCAGGCCATCGGCCGCAGCCTTCAGCGCCTCTTCCCAGGTCGCCGGGTGCAGCTCGCCGTCCTCGCCGCGGATCAGCGGCTCGGTCAGACGGTCCGGATGGTGGACGAAGTTGAACGCGAAGCGTCCCTTGACGCAGAGGTTGCCCTCGTTCGAGACGTAGCTCGGGTCGGAGGTGACCTTGACGATCCGCTTCGTCTCGGGATCGACGTTGATGTCGATCTGGCAGCCGACGCCGCAAAACGTGCACGTTGACTTGACCTTCTCGAGGCCGGCCTCGTGACCCGCGGGCGCGCCCTCGAGGAACTTCTCGTAGATGGCGCCGGTCGGGCAGGTCGAGAGGCAGCCGCCGCAGAGCTCGCACTCGGTGTCGAGCCAGGACTCGCCGTGCGTGGGAACGACGCGAGCGGTCGGCCCGCGGCCCTCGAGCGTCAGTGCCGAGCACTGCATGACCTCCTGCGTGTAGCGCACGCACCGGTTGCAGAGAATGCACGCGTCCGGGTCGTAGCCCATGAAGCGGTTGCGGTCCTCGTAGGCCTCCCGTTTGGCGTCGGGGAGCGTGAATGGCGCCTCGGCCCCGAGGTCGCCGGCGAGATCGAGCAGCTCGTTCGGCCGACCGCCCGGGTTCTCGTTCAGGTGCTCGGCCAGCAGCATCTCGGTCAGCGTCTTCTGCAGCTGCGGAACGTCCGAGTTCGTGGAGACGACCATCCCCTCGGCCACGCGTGTCGCGCAAGCGGGCATCGGGCGGGGCGCGCCCTCGACCCCGACGACGCACATCCGGCAGCCGCCGTACGGGTCGAGCTTGTCGTCGTGGCAGAGAGTCGGGATGAAGACGCCGTGGCGCGCGGCCGCGTGGACGAGCAGCTCGCCCTCGGGAGCGCTGACGCGCGTTCCGTCGAGCGTGAAGTCGACCATGGCCTTCACGGTACAGGGGTCCCCAGGTCGGCGAACAGCTCGGGCCAGTGGCGGAACGCCCCGCGGACCGGGACCGGCGCGCCCTGGCCGAGCCCGCAGATCGAGGTGGAGGCCATCGCGTCGAGCCACTCCTCGACCTGCTCCCGCGGCATCGCGGCCTCCCCGCTCGCGAGCTCCTCGAGCACGTGGTGCATCCCGCGCGTGCCGATCCGGCACGGGGTGCATTTCTGGCACGACTCCTCGGCGAAGAAGCGCATCGTCTCGGTCAGCAGTCGCAGCGGCGAGTACGAGGCGGGAAACACCTGCACCCCGGCCGAGCCAGGGCCCGATCCCCACTCGGCGAGCGCC
The DNA here is from genome assembly GCA_963716865.1 of uncultured Actinomycetes bacterium. Taxonomy (GTDB): domain Bacteria; phylum Actinomycetota; class Thermoleophilia; order Gaiellales; family Gaiellaceae; genus AC-32. The sequence goes on along the minus strand of CAVQUF010000003.1, from coordinate 327,308 downwards.
TCCCTGGTGAGCGGCACGTCGAGCGCGGCCGGAGGCACGATCCCGCTCGCGGCGCCGCCGGGAACGATGACTCCGATCTCTTCGGTCGCGCCGCCCGCGTAGTCGTCGATCAGCTGGCGGGTGGTGACGTCGAGCGGGGCCTCGTAGCAGCCGGGCTCGCGGATCGCGCCCGAGACGGACCAGAGGCGCGCCGGCGTCCACTCGCCGCGCGCGATCCGGGCGACGTGCACGAGCGTCTCGACGTTGTTGATCAGCGTCGGGCGGCCGAGGTACCCCGACTGCGCCGGGAACGGCGGGCGCAGCCGCGGCATCCCGCGCCTGCCCTCCATCGACTCGAGCATCGCCGTCTCCTCACCGCACACGTACGAGCCGGCGCCGACGACGATCTTGACCGGCAACCCGCGCGCCTCGATCGCCTCCGCGAGGCGGGCGCGCGACGTCGCGTACTCCTCGCGCAGGTAGACGTAGGCCTCTTCGGTCTCGCAGAAGCGCATCGCCAGCGCGAGCCCCTCGAGCAGCAGCTGCGGCCGGAGCTCCATCACGTAGCGGTCCTTGATCGTCCCGGGCTCGCCCTCGTCCGCGTTCACGATCACGACTCGAGGGCCGGGCTCGCCCGCCACGGCCTCCCACTTGCGCCAGGTCGGGAAGCCCGCGCCGCCCATCCCGGTCAGGCCCGAGTCCTCGAGCGCGCGGAGCACGTCGCCGGGCTCGAGCTCCGGCGGCTCCCGAATCTCGTCCGGCTCGAGCAGGAAGCCGTTCGTCCGGTGCTCGACAGCCGGCTCGACGACGTCTCCGCGCGTGAGCACGGGCGCGAGGTCGCAGTGGCCGAGGCACTCGACCCCGAGCACGGTCACGCCGTCCGCGTGCTCCTTCTCGCGCGCGAGCAGGTCCTGTGCGCCCAGGCAGTCGCAGACCGGCCCGATGCAGACGCGGACGGCGTCGGCCGGCACGCGGAGGAACGAGTAGAACGAGACGACCTCGTCCACCTCGCCGCGGCGGATGTTCATGTGGTCGGCGAGCGCATCCGAGAGCTCGGGCGTGACCGGGCCGACCTCGCGGCGGATGAGGCCGAGGTTGTCGAGCAGGCTCGTCCGCTCGACCGGAAGGTCCTCGAGCAGCGAGACAAAGCGGAGCGCGTCCACGCTAGGAACGGACCTCGAGCCGGAGGACGTCGGGGCGGTTGTAGTGGCCGACCGGATCGAAGCGCTGGCGCTGCTCGTCCAGGCGCGCGGGCTCGAGCTCCGCGTAGAGGATTCCCTCCTCGTCGTAGAGCGGGCCGGCGAGGTAGCCGCCGTCCGGGCCGAGGATCGCCGAGCCGCCGCGGCCGAGGAGCTCGTGCCCGTCCAGGAAGCGCGCCAGCGGAAAGTCATCCGGGTAGCCGGCCGCGCGCTGGAAGTGCGACGGCGCGATCACGAACGCGCGCGACTCCCGGGCGATGTGGACGAGCGTCGACTGCCAGGCCTCGCCGTCGTCCGCGGTCGAGGCGATGTAGACCTCGACCCCGGCCTCGTACAGGGCGAAGCGGGCGAGCGGCATGTAGTTCTCCCAGCAGATCAGCCCGCCGACGCGGCCGAACGGGGTCTCGACCGTCTCCAGGCCGCTGCCGTCGCCCGGCCCCCAGACCAGCCGCTCGTGGTTCGTCGGGACGAGCTTGCGGTGCGAGAGCGCAAGCGCTCCGTCGGGCGCGTGGTAGAGAAGCGTGTTGTAGAGCGTGCCGGGCCGCGCGGGGTCGCGCTCGGTGACGCCGGTGACGAGCCAGACGTCGTGCTCGCGGGCGACCTCGCCGAGGCGGCGCTCCGCCGGGCCCGGGATCTCGACCGCCTCGCGGGCGAACATCGCGAACGCCTCCTTTGCGCCCTCCTCGGCCCAGCCGGCCAGCGCCCTCGCCCAAATCGACGACGGGTAGGCCGGCACGAACGCCTCGGGGAACACGACGAGCCGCGCGCCGTTCCCGGCCGCCTCGGCCGCCAGCCCGGCGAGCTTCTCGATCGTCCGGTCCCGGTCGAGGATCACAGGCTCGAACTGGACACAGGCGGCGTTGACGGGCTCGCGCACGCCTGGATTGTCGCGGTCTCAGCGTCGCACGCGCAAGACGGTCTGCATCCCGAGCTGGCGGTGGTCGGCGACCGAGCACCAGAGGCGGTAGCGGCCGGGCACGAGCTTGAGCGTCCGCGTGACGCGGGCGCCCGGGCTCGTCAGGGGGAACGAGTAGGTGCGCTTGCCGCCGAACTTTCGCAGGCGCAGGTCGTGGACGTCCTCGCCCTGGTTCTGGAGCTGGATGATGACGCGGCCCGCCTTGACCGACGCGCGCGAGAGGACGAGGTGGAACTCCGTCGCGCCGATGCCGAGGCGTGCGGGTCCCGCCGGCTGCGCGGCCTGCGCCGTGAGGGCGGCCGCGGCCGCCGCGGCGAGGGCTGCGAGCCTGATCACTTGAGGAGCTTCGTGCGGGCGAACGAGCCCGCGTGCGGGATGATCCCCGCCGCGTCGGTCCCGAGCCACTGCTCGAGCAGCGAGCCGTAGAGCCCGCGGAAGTCGGCGGTCGCGCGGAGGTTGCCGTCGTCGTCGAGGTTCGTCACCCCCGGGAACTCGCCGATCATCTTCCCGCTGACGCGCTTGCCGATCAGGAAGCCCGTTCCGGCCGCGCCGTGGTCGGTCCCGTCGCTGCCGTTCTCCTCGGCCCGGCGGCCGAACTCCGTCCACACGAGCGTCAGCACGCGGTCGGCGAGGCCGCGGGCCTCGAGGTCGCGCTGGAATGCGAACAGGCTCTGCGCGGTGATGTCCAGCCCGTCGGCCAGCGCCTGCGGCTGGTCCGAGTGCGTGTCGTACTCGCCCGGCGCGGTGATTGCCACGCAGCGGAGCGGGAGCCCGGCCGCGAGCATCGCTGCGAGGCCGGCGAGCTGGCGCGGGAACCCGCTGTCGACCTTCGGGTACTGGACGGGGCTGCCGTAGCCGTTGTTGCCGCTCTGCGCGAACGGCAGCAGCTGCTTGCGCAGGCGGTTCGACTGGAACGTCGCCTTCGCCGCCTGGTTCAGGAACCGGTCGGCGCGCCGTGCGCCGAGCGGCCCCATAGCCTCCAGCATCCGGCCCTCGACCTCGCCCCAGACTCCGGGGGCCCAGAACGAGTAGTCGTCCGGTGCGGCCAGCGAGGCGACCGGCACCTTCGCCGACGCGATCGACGGCTGGAGCTGGTAGTCGAGCGAGAGACCCTGGAGCGGGTTGTCGTGGCTGCCGACGCGGTCGAGGTAGCGGCCCATCCAGCCGCTCACGAGCCGCGCGTCGGTTGCGCCGACCTCCCAGAAGTGCCGCGAGGTGAAGTGCGACTGGTCCGGGTGGGTGTAGCCGACCGCGGGGAGCACCGAGACCTTGCCCTCCCCGTGCAGCGTGGAGAACGGCGTCAGCGACGGATGCCAGTGGAGCCGCGTGTCCTCCGTGAACTGCGGGCCGGCCGCGGCGGCGAGGCCGAGCGTCGGGCGCAGCTTGTGGTATTTGGCGTCGTTCGCCGGATAGAGCACGGAGAGAGCGTCGGCTCCGCCGGGGAGGAAGACCGAGACGAGGACGGGCTTCGCGGGCCCGGACGCCGCCCTCGCGATCCCCTCGTCGAAGAGGCCGAGCTTCCCGACGCCGTAGACCGAGAGCGCGAGGCCGAAGCCGCGGGCGACGAACGTCCGCCGGTCGAGCCCGGTCCCGGCCGGTGCCGGCATCCCCGGCTCGATCGCCGGCAGGCCGCGACCCGCTTCCGCGGCGGTCCTGCGCACGAGCGAGGCGCGGGAGAACTCGTCGCAGTGGTGGCAGCGGCTCATCAGGAGGTCTGGAGGTCGGGCGAGACCGCGAGCAGCTGGCGCAGCGCGTTCTCGATCAGGGCGGGGTACTGCTTCTTCTTCCAGTCGGAGCCGTGGGCGTCGTGGAGCGCGTGCTTGGCGAAGCGCTTCAGGTCGCCGTGCGTCCGCGCCGTCAGCACCGGGTGGCCGAGGTGGCGCTCGGCGCGGCTCATCAGCTTCGTGGCGTTCGGCGGCAGCTTCACCTTGCCGCTGTCCAGGACGTGCGGCCGGAGAGCGTAGGCCGCGATCATCCAGCGGGCGCGGTACGTGGCGGTGTCGAGCCAGCGGGTGTCGTCCCAGCCGGCGACGTTCGGCGGGTAGAAGAGCTGCTGGCCGGCCAGGCTCATCAGCCACGTCCACGACTCGGTGTCGATCCCGCGCCGGAGCCCGCGGAGGAGGCCGGCGAGGTACACGGCCGGCGACTTCACCATCCGCGGCCCGTCGTAGAGAGCGGGGTGGCGGAGGATCGCCTCGACCACGGGCTTCACCGCGTAGTCGTGCCGGACGTACAGGTGCTCGAGCGCGCGCTTCGTCCCGGGGTGGGGCGGGACCGGGATGAAGTAGCTCCAGAGCTTCGTGACGAAGAACGAGGGGTGGAGGTGGTGGTGGACGCAGAGGCGGCACGAGTCGCGCCAGTCGAAGTGGCCGCGCTTGCCGAAGATCCTCTTGACGCCCGTGTCGTGCCGCTTCTTGTCGAAGCGGAAGTTGACCGGGCCGAGGTTATCGCTCCAGTCGTTGCGCCAGCCGGTGAGCGCGCGGGCCTGCTCGCGGACGTCGTGCTCGTTGTAGCCGCGGTCGGCGCCGAGCGTGAAGAGCTCCATCATCTCGCGCGCGTAGTTCTCGTTCGGCGAGTCGGCGGTGTTGTCCGTGCCGCTGAGCCAGAGCAGCATCGCCGGGTCGCGGGTGACGTCGGTGAGGAGCGTCGCGAAGGATCCGAGCGCGTGCGTCCGGAAGAGCTTGTTCTGGCGGAGCATCAGCCGAGCCGGGCCGACGCCGTCGCGCGAGGTCGCGAACCAGTCGTGCCAGACGAGCGTCATGCGCTCGATCGAGCGGCCGCCGGGTGCGGACCATCCGGTCGAGCCACCAGAGCTGGTCGTGGCCCCAGGCGTCGTTCGGCGCGAGCGGATGCCCGTTGTCGTCGTGGGGCTTCGGGCCGCGGAGCCGCTCCCGGCCGGCGTGCGTCAGGTGGTGGACGGCGCCGTGCAGCCCCATCCTCGCGAGCCTCTCGGCCTCACCCGGTCGCGGGCCGAAACCGGCGCGCCAGAGAAGCCTTTCGGCCTGCGGCTTGCCGAAGTGTCCTCGGTACACGGGGGCGGCCATGCATTGCGTCTATCGGCAGGCCGGCGCGGCCTCTGAACCCCGTTCGGGTCAGGCCCGCGAAAGACGCTTAACCGAGGCTTAATACGCCTGAACGAGGGCTGAACACGGGGCGGCTATAACCCGGGCGATGGGGGCACGCCTGCGGATACTGCCCGTCGCGGGGCTCGTCGCAGCCGGAGCGCTCGGCGGCGCTCTTGCGTTGGGCGCGGCTTCGTTGCTCGGAGCGTTCTCGGGCGCGACGACGACGGTTCGCGAGCTGCAGCCGATCGAGGCCTCCCCCAACTCGACCGCCTTTCAGCCAGGGAAGGCGCTTTCCATCAACGAGATTTACCGACGCGCTGCGTCGGGCGTCGTCCAGGTAACAGCGACCCAGGTCGTGAACACGCCGTCGATCGAGCCGTTCTTCGGGTTTCCGGTTCCGCAGAAGGAGCGGCAGCAGGCTCTCGGCTCCGGGTTCGTGATCGACAAGGCCGGGCACATCGTCACGAACTACCACGTGATCGAGGGGGCGCGCTCGGTCAAGGTCAGCTTCTCGAACAACGAGAGCATGAAGGCGACCGTCGTCGGCTCGGATCCGTCCACCGACGTCGCGGTGCTGAAGGTGGACGCTCACTCGCGGGCGCTGACGCCCCTTCCGCTCGGCAACTCGGACTCGGTCCACGTGGGCGACTCGGTCGTCGCGATCGGGAACCCGTTCGGGCTCGAGCGGACGGTCACGGCCGGGATCGTGAGCGCGCTGCAGCGCGTGATCCAGGCGCCGAACGAGTACTCCATCGACCACGTCATCCAGACGGACGCGGCTCTCAACAAGGGCAACTCGGGGGGGCCCCTGCTGGACGCACGCGGCACCGTGATCGGCGTCAACTCCCAGATCCAGAGCGGGACCGGGAGCAACGTCGGCGTGGGCTTCGCCGTCCCGATCGACACCGTGAAGACGGTGGCGGCCCAGATCATCAAGACGGGCCACGCCGAGCACGCGTTTCTCGGGATCAGGGTCCAGGCCGTGACGCCGAGCGTGGCCGAGCTCTTCCGGCTGCGCGCGCCGCAGGGCCTGCTCGTCGCGAGCGTCCAGCCGGGGAGCGCCGCCGCGAACGCAGGCCTGCGCCCGGGCACGGAGCCGGTGACGGTCGCCGGCGAGACCTACGCGCTGGGCGGCGACCTGATCGTCAGGGCCGACGGCATCCCACTCACCTCGCTCGACCGGCTCCGCGACGTGATCGCCGACAAGCAGCCCGGCGACAAGGTCGCGTTCGAGATTTGGCGGGGCGACCAGCACATGACCTTGCACGTGAAGCTTGGGCGGCAGCCATCCTCGCGGAGCTGACCGTCCACTCCGGCCCCACCCCTGGGGCCCGGTTCCCGGCGACGGCCGTTCGCCAGCACGGCTCGCCGGGCTAGAGGAAGGAGGCCCGCCGCCTGCCCGGGCCTCCTTTCTCTTCTGTTCTCTTCAGTCCATAGGCCGAACCGCGTCGGCTGCCTGTTCCGCAGCCGCCTTGACTCCCTCGGCGAACGTCGGGAAGACGTGGTGCGTCCGCGCGAGGTCCTCGACGGTCGCTCCGAGCTGGAGCGCAAGCGTGTAGCCCTGGAGGATGTCGCCCGCGTTCCGCGAGACGACATGCAACCCGAGCACCCGGCGGCTCTTGCGGTCGAAGACGACCTTGAACAGCCCGTGGCGGGCGCCGATGTATGAAAAGCGGCGCACGAAATTCGTGCGCGCCGTGTCCGCGTCGTGCCCCTCGTCTCGTGCCTGTTCTTCCGTGAGCCCGACGCCGCCGAGCTCGGGATCGGTGAAGACCGTCGTCGGCAGGAAGGAGTAGTCGGCAGTCGGCGGGGAGGCGCCGAACATGTCCTCGACGGCGATGCGGGCCTGGTACTGCGCGACCGGCGTCAGCTGGGCGACCGCGTTTACGTCCCCTGCGGCCCAGATGCCCGCGACGGAGGTTCGCATGTGCCCGTCGACGGCGATCCCCGCCCTGTTCGTCTCGACGCCGACACCCTCGAGGTTCAGCCCCTCGACGTTCGGGACGCGGCCCGACGCCAGGAGGATCTGCTCCGCGCGCAGCTCGTACTCGGCAGAGCCGTCTCGCGGCGAGATCGTGGCGACGATCTCGTCTCCGTCGCGCCGGGTGCTCTTGACGAAGACCGATGTGACGATCGAGATCCCTTCCTCCTCCAGGGCCGACCGCAGCGTGCCCGACGCCTCGGCGTCCGAGTTGGGGGAGATCCGGTCGAGGGCGTCGACGATCGTCACCTTCGAGCCGAAGCGGGAGAAGGTCTGGCCGAACTCCAGCCCGACCGGCCCGGCTCCGACGACGAGCAGCGAGCCCGGCACCTCCGTCAGCTCGAGCGCCGAGACGTGATCGATCCAGCCGACGTCGGCGAGGCCGTCGATCGGCGGGACCGCCGTGCGCGAGCCGGTCGCGATCAGGATCCGGTCGGCTTCCAGCTCCTCGTCGCCGGCACGGACCGTTCGTGTGTCGACCAGGCTCGCCTCGCCGGCGTAGGTGGTGAAGCCCGCCGCCTGCAGGTCCTCGACCCACTTCTCCTGGGTCTTCTTGATCGTCTCCTTCCACGCCCGGATCCGTGCCAGCTCGGCCCGGGCCGGCCCGGTCTCGACGCCTATCCGCGGCGCCAGGACGGTCACGTCGTGCAACAGCTCCGCCGCGACCACGTACGCCTTCGTCGGCGTGCACGCAACGTTCGGGCAGCTGCCGCCCCACCGCTCGCGCTCGATCAGCGCGACCCGCGCACCGTGCATTCGCGCTGCCTGGTTCGCCGCGTCTCGTGCCGCCGAGCCGGCCCCCATCACGATCAGGTCGAACCGCTCGCTCATCCCACGCCTCCTTCCGGCCGTGTCCAGCGCGATTGTCTCGCCCTTTCGCGCTTCGTTACAGTCGATCGAATGGCCCAGGTCGCAGGGGGCGACACGCAGCTCGTCGAGGCGCTTCGCGCCGGAGACGAGGCCGCGTTCCGGGAGCTCGTGCGCGAGTACCAGCCGTCGCTCGTGCGGGTGGCGCGGATCTACGTGTCGACGCAGGCGGCGGCCGAGGAGGTGGTGCAGGAGACCTGGCTCGGCGTGCTCAAGGGCCTCGACCGCTTCGAGGGCCGCTCGTCGCTGCGCACGTGGATCTTCCGGATCCTGACGAACATCGCGAAGACGCGTGCCGTGCGGGACGGCCGCACGCTGCCGTTCTCGGCGCTCCAGGATCCCGGGCGCGTGCCGGAGGCGGCGGTGGATGCCGATCGTTTCCTCGACCCCGAGCACCCGCGGTGGCCGGGCCACTGGGCCGTGCGTCCAGAGACCTGGCCGGAGGACGCGCTGCTCGCCGCGGAGACGCGGGAGCGGCTGGAGGCGGCAATCGAGGGGCTGCCCGCCTCGCAGCGGGCGGTCATCTCGCTGCGCGACATCGAGGGCTGGTCCAGCGAAGAGGTCCGTAACGCGCTCGACCTGAGCGAGACAAATCAGCGCGTACTGCTGCACCGCGCCCGCTCGAAGGTGAGGGCGGCGCTCGAGTCGTACCTGCGGGAGGACGGCAGGTGAACACGGACGTCGAACAGCTCAGCTGCCGCGAGCTCGTGGAGCTCGTGACCGACTTCATGGAGGGCGCCCTCACGGCGGAGGAGCGGGCGCGCTTCGACGAGCACATCGGCCGGTGTGACGGCTGCGGCGTGTACCTCGAGCAGATGCGCCAGACCATCCTCGTCCTCGGGCGCCTGCCGGAGGACGCGCTGGCCCCGGAGGCCGAGCGGGAGCTGCTCGAGGCCTTCCGCGGCTGGCGGAGTAGCTGATGGGTTCCTCCTGGCCCCGGAAGGAGTCCAGGCCCTCACGGGAGAACTTCGTGCCAGATGCGACGCAGGCTCTCGGATGCCACGTTCGGCCTCCTCGTGGTGGCCGGCTGCGCGCTGGCCGTCCTCGCGGCCCTCGTCATGACCGGCCACTTCGCGGGCGAGCCGAGCGAGTCGGCGTCTCCCACGCCCACCTCGACGACGTCTTCGCCGGGGAAACGCCCGCCTCCGCCGCCTGCAAAGCGGGTCACCCCGACACAGGCAGCCGCCACCCAGTCCCAGGCAGTCGTGCGCATCACGATCTCGGCGAGCCGCGGCGACTGCTGGATCCTGGCGCGGCGAGGCTCGGAGACCGGGCTGATTCTCGCCCAGGAGCTCCTTCCGCAGGGCCAGAAGATCACGCTTCGGGGGTCTCACATCTGGCTCGAGCTCGGAGCGGCCGCCAACGTCGACATCGCGGTGAACGGGAGGGCGCGCACGGTCCCCGCGGGGACGACCAGCATGCTGCTCGGCTAGTAGCGCCCCATCCAGCAATACATACCGGCTTCTGGCCCGCGATCACACGGCGCCAGCGCCCACCCTTGCCCTTAGCAAGGCAGCCCAGCCTTGCTGCGGACAAGTGCGGCCTCTGGCTTGGTGCTCGCGACCCAGAAGCTCCGGCGGCATTACTGGACGGGGCACTAGCATGATCGAGCAGCACTTCGGCGAGAGCGTCCCCTGGTCGCTCGGCGTCGAGGAGGAGGTGATGATCCTCGACGCGGAGACGCTCGCGCTCACCCCCGGCATCGAGGCGCTCGTCGCCTGGGCCGAGGGCCGGGCGCTGCCGGGTGTTCTGAAGATGGAGCTCCTCGCGTCGATGGCCGAGCTCGCCACCGACGTCTGCGCCTCGGCCGGCGAGGCCGTCGCGGCGCTCACGGAGCTGCGGCTGGGCGCGGCCGAGGCGGCGGGCGAGAACGGGCTCGTGATCGCGGCCGCGGGCACGCACGCGTTCAGCACGCCGACGGCGCAGCAGATCGCGCCGGACCCGCGTTACCTCGAGTTCGTCGGCTACGCGGGGATCTCCGCGCGCCGTCAGGCCGTGTGCGGCCTGCACGTCCATGTCGGGATGCCCGGGCCGGACGAGTGCTTGGCCGCGCTCGAGGGCGTGCTGCCGTGGCTGCCCGTCGTGCTCGCGCTCTCGGCCAACTCGCCGTTCCTCGGTGGTGAGGAGACGGGTCTGGCGTCGAGCCGGGCCGAGGTGCTCGCGCAGCTGCCGAGGGCGGCGGCCCCGCCGGAGTTCGACTCGTACGCGGCGTGGGAGGCCTTCGTCGAGCGGTTCGTGCGCCTGGGGCTGGCCGACGGGTATACGCGCTTTTGGTGGGACATCCGGCCGCATCCGCGCTTCGGCACGCTGGAGATCCGTGCGCCGGACCAGCCGACGGCGGTCGAGCTGACGGCGGCGTTCGCGGCGCTCCTGCAGGCGCTCTGCGCGACGGTGCTCCAGGGGCCGCCTCCGAGGCCGGCGCAGCGCGGCGACTATGCCCAGAACCGCTGGGCGGCGCTCCGCTTCGGGCCGCGCGCGGAACTGATCCATCCCGACGGGGAGCGGCTCGTGCCCGTCTCCGAGCTGGCGGGCGAGCTGTTCGAGCTCGTCGGCCCGATGGCCCGCGAGCTCGGCACGGAAGAGCTGTTCGGCGCCGTCGACCCGACTCGCTGCGAAGGGGACCGGCAGCTCGAGGTGGCCAGGGCCGAGGGCCTCGAGGCGGTCTGCGCGGACGTCGCAGCCCGGACGATACGATCGGCCAGAGACGCTTTCGGATGAATGCAATCGCTTCGACCGGTCAGTTCAGACGGCGGCACGGGCGAAGCCCGCGCGGCCTGAGTACGGCCTCGCAAGCGAGGCCTTAGGTGCCTGTCCGCTCCGAGACGATCCAGGTCAGCGGCATCCGCTGCGAGCGCTGCATCGGCCGCCTGGCCGGGGCGCTGCGCGGCCACGAGGGCCTCGAGCAGGCGATCGCGAACCTGATGGGCCAGGTGCAGCTCTCGTGGGACGACGAGCGCACGGACCGCGACGCGATCCTCGCCACGCTTGCCCGCCACGGCTTCCGCCAGCTCGAAACGGTCTGAGCTCCGAAGGCCCGTTCGGGAATGGCGCGCCGGGCGCGCTCGTTGCAGACAAGCGAAAACGGGCATTGCTAGGGTGGCCGCGATGAGCGGCACGACCCCCGAAGCGGAGCCGAGGAAGCTGGCCGAGGAGGCCCGCGACCGCGTTCGCTTCGAGGAGGAGGCGCTCGATCTGGCCGATCAGGTCTACCGGGTCGCAAGGAGACTCGTGTCCACCCGGGAAGAAGCTGAAGACTTGATGCAGGAGACCTATGCACGCGCGTTCCGGTCGTGGAAGTCGTTCCAGCCGGGCACCAACCTCCGCGCGTGGCTGCTCCGGATCCTGACGAACCTGAACATCGACCGAGGACGGCGCGTCCAGCGCTCGCCCGACCTGCAGCCGCTCGAGGAAGGCGACTACTTCCTCTACAACAAGCTCGAGGCAGCGGGCGATTCCGATGCCGACCGGGTCGACCAGCGGCTCTCGCAGGACGACACCGTGGCGGCGCTGTCGGCGGTCCCGCACGACTTCCGCGACGTGATCGTCCTCGTGGACATCGGCGACTTCAGCTACGCCGACGCGGCGCAGATCCTCGAGATCCCGATCGGGACCGTGATGTCGCGCCTGCACCGCGGGCGGCGTATCCTGAAACGAGAGTTAGCCGACCGAACGATCGGGAGCAGCGTCTGATGGCTCGGGGCATGGAAGGCGATCCGTGCGACAAGTGCGAAGAGATGATGCAGCCCTACATGGACAAGGTCCTGAGCGACGAGGAGCGGGCCGAGGCCGAGGCGCACCTGGACGGCTGCAGCTACTGCCGCAAGCGGTATACGTTCGAGGTCGAGCTGAGGCAGTTCGTGCGCACGGCCGTCGACACGCAGATGACGCCCGAGCTGAAGCAGAAGCTGTCGGAGCTGCGGACGCCTCTCTAGGAGCGCGCTAGCAGGTCGCGCTCGGCCGCCCGGTGACGACGACGAGGCGGCGCCGGTCCCTCCCGCCGGGCAGCGGGCTCACGGTCCCACAGCCGAGCTGCGAGGCGAGCCGCCGGCCGAACGCCTCGCCGCCGGGCTCGAAGTAGACGACGGTCCGCGGGTAGTCGAAGCGGTTCGCCTTCGTCACGTGGCCGATCCGGTAGCCAAACGATCCCACCCGGGTCGCCACCTGGCGCGTGTAGTTGATGTCGCCGCCGCCGTTCAGGACGTCCACCGTCAGGCGCCAGGGCGGGGTGAGGGTCGACGCGCGGCTCGCCGGGGTCGACCCGCCGCGCCCGAAAGCGAGGAGGATGGCCGCGGTCAGCACCGCGAGCAGCGCGGCTGCTCCGCCGATCGCGATCCAGCGGGCGACCCGGCGGCGGGGCGGAGGCTCGACCGGCAGCCCCGCGAGCTGGCGTGCCTCTCGGTGGTCGATGCCGAGGGAGGTCGCGTAGCGGAGCAGCGCCATGACGGCCGCCTCGCTGCTCGGGAACCGGTACAGCCGGCCCTCCTCGAGCCACTCGACCTGGTCCGGCCACAGCGCGGCCCGCGTCGCGGCCTCCTGGACGGTCAGCTTGCGCTGGAGGCGTAGCGACGCGAGCACCGAGCTCTGCTCGGAGGGCGCGGCTTCTAGGGATCGGGCGAGCTCCATGGCTTGGGCTTCAGGCTCTCCGGAACCTCATCGGCATAGTCGACGTCTCCTGGAGGTCCCAGATCGTCGCAGGGCACGAGGACGGCATCGAGCTGCCGCGCGCCCTCGTCCGGAATGAGGCTCCAGGCGCCGCGGGCGAGCAGCACCGGGTGGAGACGAACGCCCTCGTAGGTCGCGGCGACGACATCCGCCTGGCGCTCCCGCCAGGCGGCGATCACGCGGTCGATCGCCTCCGGAGCCAGCTCCGGGCCGTCGCCGAGGACGACGACCGCCGCCTCGACCTCGGGCGGGAGCGCCTCCAGACCGCAGCGAAGCGAAGCGCCCGGGCCACGCTCCCAGTCGGGGCAGCGGACGGTCCGTCCCGAGCTCTCGACGTGGTGAGCGCCGAGCACCACCACGACGTCGTCGACCGAGCTCTGCCGCACGCGCTCGAGCACGGGCTCGAGGAGGAGCCGCTGCTTGGGCGAGCCGAACCGCGTGGACGCGCCGGCCGCGAGCACGACCGCCCAGGCTCCGGTCCCGGCCACTACGTGACGGCGGTCAGCGCACGGCGGACGAGCGTGCGCGCGAGGTCGAGCTTGTAGGCGGTTCCCGCGAGTGGCGTCGCGTCGTCGAGGTCGTCCGGCGAGTCCAGCCGCCACGGGATCGGCGCGACTCCGGCGAGGGCGAAGCGGACGTCGTCGCCGAAGCGCGCGGCGGCCACGCCCACGAGCGGGAACGCCCACCGCGCCCTCTCCATCGCCTTCAGGTACGTGCTGGCCTCGGGCTGCTCGAGCTCCAGCTCGAGGATCAGCTCGCCCGGCTGGAGGGTCGTCAGGCTCCGGTCGTCCCCGGTCGGGAGCCGGTAGAGCTCCGCCAGCTCGATCTCCCTCCGGTCCGTTCGCAGCCGCGCGCCGAGGGCCAGGAGCGCCGCGGCCGGATCCGACGGATGGGCGGACGCGCAGAGGTCGTTGCCGAAGATCGCGTGCTCGGAGTGCGTACCCTCGCGCGCGTTGCAGCCGTCACCCCCGTGCAGAAAGCACGGGAAGCGGAGCCGCCAGTACCAGCAGCGGGTCGCCTGGAGCAGGTTGCCGCCGATCGTCCCCATCGAGCGGAGCTGCGGCGAGGCCGCGAGCGCGCAGGCCTCGCGAAGCGCCTGAGGGATCTCCGGGTCGACCTCGAGCTCGGCCAGCGTCGCGCCCGCGCCGATCCGCGTCCCGCCCTCCTGCACGCCGCGCGGCAGCGCGCCGCGCAGCTCGACGAGCGTCTCCGCCTCGATCAGCCCGTCGCGCAGGAGCGGGACGAGCTCCGTCCCGCCGGCGAGTGCGACCGAGCCGTTGCCGAGCGCGGCCGTCGCGTCCTCGACCGACTCAGGCCGGAGCAGCTTCAACGGACTTTCGCTTGCGCTCCCGCTCGTCCGCCTCGCGCAGGGCTTCGAGCATCTCCTCGCGCGTGACCGGAAGCGAGCGCACGTCGGCCCCGGTCGCGTCGCGGATTGCGTTGACGATCGCCGCCGCGGTCGGGACGATCGGCGGCTCGCCGAGGCCCTTCGAACCGAGGTTCGTCAGGTGCTCGTCGGGGATGTCGAGTAGGTCGACCACGATCTCCGGTACGTCGGCGATCGTCGGCAGCCTGTAGGCGTCGAGCGTCTGGGTGAGCACGGTCCCTGTCGCCGGGTCGATCACCCGGGCCTCCGAGAGCGTGTGCCCGACGCCCTGGATGATCCCGCCCTCGACCTGGCTCCGCGCCCCGAGCGGGTTGATCACCCGGCCCACGTCGTGGATCGCCGCGATTCGCTCGACGCGGACCTCGCCGGTCTCGACGTCGATCGCCACGTCCGCGACCTGGACTCCGAACGTCAGCACCCGCATCCCGGTCGGGTTCGGGCCGCGCGCTCCCTTGCCGAGGATCTGCGCGTCCTCGAGCAGGCCGGTCACCTCCTCGAGCGGCCACGACTTGCCGTCGGCCGAGATCACCTTCCCGCCCATCATCGTGATCCCGTCCTCCTCGACCTCGAACCGCTGCGCGGCGATCTCGCGGATCTGCCTGGCCGCGTCTCCCGCGGCAGCCCGCACCGCCGGTCCCATCGACGGCGTCGTGGACGAGCCGGCCGAGATCGACGCGTATGGGCCGCGTGCCGAGTCGCCGAGCTCGACCCGCACGCGGTCGATCGGCAGCCCGAGCTCCTCGGCTGCGATCTGCGCCATCGCCGTGCGGGTGCCCGTCCCGATGTCCTGCATCGCCGTCACCACCGTCGCGCGGCCGTCCGAGCCGACGCGCACCCACGCGTAGGAGGGAGGCCCTCCGCCGCCGTACCAGATCTGGCTCGCCAGCCCGACGCCGCGGCGCCACGGCCCCTCGGAGCGGGCGCGCACCTTCTCACGCCGAGCCCAGTGCGGCTCGGCGCGCTCGTAGCACTCCAGGAGCCTCTTCGACGAGTAGGGCTGCCCGTCGACGACGTCCACGGCGGCGTGGTTCCGGTTGCGCAGCTCCAGCGGGTCGATCTCGAGTCGCGCGGCGAGCTCGTCGAGCAGGCACTCGAGCCCGAACGTGCCCTCGACGAACCCCGGGGCGCGGAAGGCCGCGTTCGGCGGCAGGTTCAGCTTCGCGGAGTAGGTCAGCGTGCGGACGTTCTCGCAGGCGTAGAGCATCTCCATCGGCCCGTAGGTCGGGCTCTGGAATCCGCGCCAGCCGATCGCGTTCACGAACTCGCCCTCGAGCGCTACGAGCGTCCCGTCCGAGCGCGCGCCCGCGCGCAGGCGCTGGATCGTCGCGTTGCGGTTGCCCGTGGCGAGGTTCTCCTCGCGCCTCGACAGCGCACAGCGGACCGGCCGGCCGGTCTGGGTGGCCAGCGCGATCGCGACGTAGCTCTGGTCCCCGGGCCCGTTCTTGGCGCCGAAGCCGCCGCCCATGAAGTTGCAGACGACCCGGACGCGGTCGGGTGGAAGCTCGAGCTGCTCGGCGATCGCGTCGCGGACGCCCCAGATGTACTGGGTCGAGATGTAGACCTCGAGCGTGTCGCCTTCCCAGCGGCAGACGGTCTGGTGGGTCTCGAACGCGTTGTGCAGGACGGTTTGCGTCCGGTACTCGGCCTCGACCACGACGTCCGCCTCCGCGAAGCCGGCGTCGGGGTCGCCGCGCTCGTAGCGGCGCGGGTCGTCGATCAGCGACTCCTGCCTGACGGCCTCCTCCGGGTCGAGCAGCGGCTCGAGCTCCTCCCACTCCGCGTCGATCAGCGCGAGCGCGGCCTGCGCCTCCGCCGGGGTGTCCGCCGCCACCGCGGCGACCGGGGCCCCGTGGTAGCTCGGCTCGAGCGAGAGGACGTGGCACGCGTCCGGGCCGACCGCGCCGCGGACCCCGTCGGCTGCCCGGGCGCGCGTCAGGTCTAGTTTGTTCACGCGCGCGCGCGCGAAGGGGCTCCGCAGGACGGCCGCGTGCAGCATTCCCGGCAGGGCGAGGTCGGCGGTGAAGACCGCCTGTCCTCGGGCGCGCTCGTAGCCGTCCGTCCGCTGCTCCGGCCTGCCGACGACGACGCCCGGCCCGGCCGGCCACTGGTCGAGTGCCTCGTCGTCCTCGACAACCACCCACTGCTCGGTGTAGCGGCCCTCGACCTCCTTCTCCGTCCGGATCAGTCGCGCCACGTGAGCACCGCCTCCTCGATCCTCGGATACGTGCCGCAGCGGCACAGGTTGCCGGACATCGCGTGCCGCACCCGCTCCCGCGTCGGCTTCGGCTCGGCGGCGACGAGCGCGGCGGCCGAGACGATCTGGCCGGGTGTGCAGAAGCCGCACTGGAGGGCGTCGGCGCGCACGAACGCGTCCACAAGCGGGTGGTCGCGCAGGCCTTCGATCGTGGTCACCTCGCGGTCGCCGACCGTGTGCGCGAGCGTGATGCACGAGAGAACCGGCACGCCGTCGAGCTGCACCGTGCACGCGCCGCAATGCCCCTCGCCGCAGGCGACCTTCGTTCCGATCAGGCCGAGGTCGCCGCGAAGCGTCTCGGCGAGCGTCCGCTCGACCGGCGCGTCCAGGCGGTAGCGCTCGCCGTTGACCGAGAGCTCAAGCACCCGATGTCACCGCCAGGATGTCTGCGAGGTGGACGAGCCGGAAGGTCGTGCGGCTGACGATGCGTTGCTCGGCCTCGTCGTCGAGCTCGGGAAGGGAGCGCCAGAGCTCACGGGCTGCGCTCACGAGCTCGCGGATCCGCTCGCGATCCTCCGCGTGCCCGTCGCGGTCGGCGCAGGCGTTCAGCGCCAGCCCGAGCACGCCGATCGTGTCGGCCTGCCGGGTCCAGAGGAGCGGCGTCGCCATCGAGAGGTACTGGTGGATGCGCGCGAAGGCCATCGGCTGCGAGAACGTTCCGCCGCCGCGCGGCGGGGTGGGCTCCAGCGGCGCCTTCCCGTCCGCGATCCGGTTCGCGTTTCCGAGCAGCATCCCGTGCAGCGCGTCTTCGTCGAAGCCCGCGAGCTTCGCCGTCCGGACGGCGATCATGAGCGAGCTCGGCTGCTGGCCGTAGGGGTAGTCGGACGCGTACACGGCCTGTTCCGGCGAGACGAGGTGGAAGAGACTGAGCAGGTCGATCGGGCTCCAGACCGAGGTGTCGAAGAAGACTCCGGCCTTGCCGCCGAAGCGGTCGGCCAGCTCGGCGAGATCGGCGATTCCGGCGTGCGCGATGATCAGCTGCGCGTCGGGGTAGGTGTCAACGAGGCCGGCCAGGTGGTCCGCAATGGGAGGAAGGCCGCGGCCGCCGTGGATCAGGATCGGCACGCGGCGCTCGGCCGCGAGCGCGAAGACGGGCGCTAGGCGCCCGTCGTTGAGCAGGAAGCGCTGGGCGCGCGGGTGGAGCTTGATCCCGCGCGCGCCGGCGTCCAGGCAGCGCGTCGCCTCCTCGATCGGTTCCTCCGCGAGGTCGAGCCGCACGAACGGGACGAGGCGGCCCTCCGACCGTTTCGCGTACTCGATCGTCCGGTCGTTCGCGGCGCGGAACGCGGGATGCCGGTCATGCTCGTCCATGCAGAACACGAAGCAGTGCGAGATCTCGTAGCGGTCGTTGATCCGCTCGAGGTCCTCGTAGATGCCGACCATCCCGTCGATGTCGTGGCCGAGGTGGACGTGCGCGTCGAATATCTCGGTTCCCCGGGGCAGCTCCTTGGCGAGCTCGTCGTCGTAGCTCGCAATCAGGTCCTGCGCCCTTTTGAGCACGTCTTCCACCGATTCGAGTCTAGATGTACGATCCTCCTCGCCGTGTCAGACCTGCTGATCTACGCAGACTCTCTTCGCTCGCCGGAGATGCGGCACGAGGTGCCGATCGCCATCCCGGACCCGTTCCTCTACGTGGAGCGCGACGGGCAGCGGTCCGTCGTCGCGAGCGCGTTCGAGCTGGAGCGGATCACGGCCGTCGCGCCGGAGGTCGAGGTGACGCCGCCCGAGGAGCTCGGGATCGACGAGCTGTTCGCGAAGGGGATGCCGCGCGAGGAGATCGAGCTCGAGATCGTCCTGCGCGCGGCCAGGCACTTCGGCCTCGCGGAGGTGACGGTGCCGACGACGTTTCCGCTCGGGCTCGGCGACCACCTGCGCGCGAACGGGATCAAGGTCACCGCCGACCGCGAGAGCTTCATCACGCGCAGGCGCGTCAAGAACGACGCCGAGCTGGCCGGCATCCGCCGCGCCCAGCGCGCGGCCGAAGCGGGGATGACCGCGGCGCGAGAGCTTCTGCGGGAGGCCGAGCGGCAGAACGGGAGCCTCGTGCTCGAGGGCGAGCCGCTGACCTGCGAGCGGATCAAATTCGCGGTCGAGCGGGCGTTCACGGCCAACGGCTCGTTCGCGGACGAGTTCATCGTCTCGCACGGCGCGCAGACGGCGGTCGGGCACGACATGGGCTCCGGGCCGATCGCGCCCGGCGAGCCGGTCTGCCTCGACCTCTTCCCGCGCGACCGCGAGTCGGGGTGCTTCGCGGACATGACGCGCGTGTTCGTCGCCGGCGGCGAGCCGTCCGACGAGCTGGTCGAGTTCCACCGGCTCTGCCGCGAGGCGCTCGAGCGCTCGGTCGCGGCGGTCAAGCCCGGCATCCGCGGGAGCGAGCTGCACCGGATCTGCTGCGAGGTCTTCGAGGAGGCCGGCTACCCGACGCTGCTCTCCAAGCAGCCGGGCGAGGTGCTGAAGGACGGCTTCTACCACTCGCTGGGGCACGGGGTCGGGCTCGAGGTCCACGAGGAGCCGTGGCTGGGCCGCGCGCCCGGCGAGCTCGTCGCCGGAGACGTGATCGCGATGGAGCCGGGCCTGTACCGCTACGGCTACGGCGGCTGCCGCCTCGAAGACCTCGTGCACGTCACCGACGACGGCCCCGAGGTGCTCACCGAGTACCCGTACGACCTGAAGCCGTAGTGTCCGGGGCAATCGAGACGATCCTCGTCGAGGAGCGTCGGTATCCGCCTCCTCCCGATTTCGCGGCTTCGGCAAATGCCAGGCCGGAGATCTACGAGCTCGACTTCGACGAGTTCTGGGACCGGGAGGGGCGCGAGCGCGTCTCGTGGTTCGACGACTTCGAGGGCCTCTACGAGTGGGAGCCCCCATATACGAAGTGGTTCCTCGGCGGGAAGCTGAACGTCGCCTACAACTGCGTCGACCGGCACGTCGAGGCCGGGAACGGCGACAGGGTCGCCTACCACTGGGAGGGCGAGCCCGAGGACGAGCGCCGCACGATCACATTTGCCGACCTCCAGCGCGAGGTCGTCCGCTTCGCCAACGCGCTGCGCGCTCTCGGCGTGCGGAAGGGCACGCCGGTCGGGATCTACATGGGCATGGTCCCGGAGCTTCCGATCGCGATGCTCGCCTGCGCGCGGCTCGGGGCTCCGCACACGGTGGTCTTCGGAGGATTCTCGGCGGACGCGCTCTCCGACCGGCTGAACGACATGGAGTGCGAGCTCCTGATCACGCAGGACGAGGGGCTCCGGAACGGCGCGCCCGTCCCGCTCAAGCGCAACGCGGACGCCGCGCTCGACGATTCGCCCGGGGTGAACTGGTCGGTCGTGTTCCGCCGTACGGGCGGCGAGGTCGAGATGAAAGACGGCCGCGACCTGTGGTGGCACGACCTGGTCTCAGGGGAGAGCGACGATCCCTCGACGTGCCCGTGCGAGCCGATGGACTCGGAGGACCTGCTCTACCTGCTCTACACCAGCGGCACGACCGCGAAGCCGAAGGGGATCGTGCACACGACCGGCGGCTACCTCGTCGGCACCGCGGCCACGCACCACTACATCTTCGACATCAAGCCCGACTCGGTCTACTGGTGCGCGGCCGACATCGGCTGGGTCACGGGCCACAGCTACATCGTCTACGGGCCGCTCTGCAACGGCACGACCGGCGTTATCTACGAGGGCGTGCCGAACTTCCCGGACAAGGACCGCTGGTGGGCGATCGTCGAGCGCTACAAGGTCGACATCCTCTACACGGCGCCGACCGCGATCCGGACGCACATGAAGTGGGGCCCGGAGTACGCGGCCAAGCACGACCTGTCCTCGCTGCGGCTGCTCGGCACCGTCGGCGAGCCGATCAACCCCGAGGCCTGGGTCTGGTATCGGGAGCACATCGGGGGCGACCGGACGCCGATCGTCGACACGTGGTGGCAGACGGAGACGGGGATGGTCCTGATCACCCCGCTGCCCGGGATCACGACCCTCAAGCCGGGTTCGGCCACGAGGCCGTTCCCGGGCATCGACGCCGCCGTCTACGACGAGCAGGGCAACGAGGTCGCCCCGGGCGGAGGCGGCTACCTCGTCCTGCGCCGGCCCTGGCCCGCCATGCTGCGCGGGATCTACAAGGACGACCAGCGCTACCGCGAGACGTACTGGTCGAGGTTCGACGGCGCGTACTTCGCCGGCGACGGCGCGCGGCGGGACGAGGACGGCGACTTCTGGCTGCTCGGCCGCGTGGACGACGTGATGAACGTCTCCGGCCACCGGATCTCGACCATCGAGGTCGAGAGCGCGCTGGTCGACCATCCGCACGTGGCCGAGGCCGCGGTCTGCGGGCGCTCGGACGAGCGCACCGGGCAAGCGATCGTCGCGTACGTGACGCTGAGGGGCGCGGAGGAGGGCTCGGTCGAGATGCTCGAGGAGCTGCGCGACCACGTCGCGACCAAGATCGGTCCGATCGCGAAGCCGGCGAACATCGTCTTCACGCCCGAGCTGCCGAAGACACGGAGCGGCAAGATCATGCGCCGCCTCCTGCGCGACGTGGCCGAGGAGCGGCCGCTCGGCGATACGACCACGCTTGCCGACCCGACGGTCGTCGAGGAGATCAAGGAGCGCGCCGAGACCGAGAAGGCGGAGGAATAGAGGCGGTCGACGTCGCCGAGCGGCCCGACGTCGCCGAGGCGGCGTGGGAGCTGACCAAGAACGTCCTCCCCGAGTACAACCAGCACGGCGACGTCCTCAACGTCTACTGGCCCCGTCTCACCGACGAGCTTCCCAAGTTCCAGTTTCACCTGATCGACGGCAACGATGTGCTGCTGCGCGCGCGCTCGATCCCGGTTCGCTGGGACGGAACGGTCGACGATCTCCCGGCCGGAATCGACGGCGCGATCGCGCGCGGCTTCGACGAGGGCGGCGCGAACGTCCTCTGCGCGCTCGTGATCATGGTTCCGCCCGGGCTCCAGGGCCGGGGGTTGAGCCGGCTCGGCGTCGAGGCGATGACCGACATCGCTCGTGCGCACGGCCTCGGGGCGCTGATCGCCCCCGTGCGCCCGAGTTGGAAGCTGCGCTACCCGCTTACGCCGATCGAGCGCTACGCAGCCTGGCGGCGAGACGACGGGCTCCTCTTCGACCCTTGGATGCGCGTCCACGAGCGGCTCGGGGCGGAGATCCTGAGGCCCGAGTCCGAGTCGCTCCGCATCACCGGCGCGGTTGGCGAGTGGGAGGAGTGGACCGAGACGGCGTTCCCGGAGAGCGGGGAGTACGTCTTCCCGGGCGGGCTGACCACACTCGAGATCGACCGCGCCGCGGACGCGGGCCGCTACTGGGAGCCCAACGTCTGGATGCGGCACGAGGTGGTGTAGCGTCTGCGCCATGGCCGACGAGCTGAGCCATGAGCAGGAGCGCAAGCTCGCGGTCGACCTCTTCAACCACGTCTGGACGCTGCTGGAGAATCCCGACCGGAGCCCCGAGCAGGACGACGAGCTGATCAACACGACCCACGCGTCGTGCCACCACTGGTCCAAGGTCGGCGCCGCAGCCAACATCGCGCGTGGCGAGTGGCAGATCTCCCACGTCTACTCCGTGCTCGAGCGAGCGGAGCCCGCGCTCTACCACGCGGGTCGCTGTCTTGCCTACTGCGAGAGCAGCCCGGACGAGCTCGAGGACTGGGACCTGCCGTTCGCCTACGAGGCGCTCGCCCGGGCGCACGCCGTTGCGGGCGACCCCACCGAATCGGAGCGGTTCGCCGCTCTCGCCCGTGAGCTCGGGGAGCGGATCGAGGACGAGGAGGACCGCGAGCTGCTCACCCGCGACCTCGCCACGCTGCCCTGACCGGCCAGCTGACGGCCTAGGCCAGCAGCTTCTCGAAGGGCGCTTCGTCCTCGAAGGGCCCGATCAGGGCGAGGTTGAGGCCGTTCGAGCCGATCACGTCCTGGGCGACGCGTTGCACATCCTCGGCGGTGACCGCGTCCAGCCCGGCGAGGACCTCCTGCGGCTCCAGCACCGGGTCGCCAAGTACCTCGCGCGCGAGGCCGTAGACGATCATCCCCTGCGGGTTCTCGAGCCGGAGGACGAAGCGGCCCTTGGCGAGGGCGCGTGCCTTCTCGAGCTCCTCGGCCGGCACCTGCTCCTCCGCGATCTGCCGGAACTCGCGCACGATCGTCTCGACTGCCTCCTCGCTGCGCGCGATGTCGACGCCGGCCTGCGAGAACAGCGAGCCGGCGTCGGTGTAGCCCTGGTTGTGGGCGTAGACGTAGTAGGCCAGCCCGCGCCGCTCGCGCACCTCGGTGAAGAGGCGGGACGACATGCCGGTGCCGAGAACGGTCGCGAGCAGCTGGATGGCCCAGCGGTCGGGATGGACGAGCGGGTAGCTCCGCACGCCGAGACAGAGGTGCGCCTGGTCCGAGTCCTTGTGGTGAATCACCACCTGCGGTCCGTTGCCGTTCTCCGAGGTGGCCGGAGGCGCTCCCGTCGTCGCCGGCTCGAGGTCCCCGAGCAGGCGCTCGATCGTGTCGAGGTAGTCCGCGTCGAGTCGGCCGGCGACACCGACGACCATCCGCTCGGGCTTGTACCAGCGGCCGGTGTAGTCGAGGAACGTGTCGCGCGTGGCGGCGCGCACGGTCTCCTTCTTGCCGATGATGTCCCAGCCGAGAGGCTGGTCGCCGTAGAGGAGCCGGTCGTAGACCCCGCCGATGAAGTCGCGCGGCGTGTCGTAGTACATGTTCATCTCCTCGACGATCACGCCCTTCTCGCGCTCGATCTCGTCGGGGTCGAACTTCGAGTTGCGGAGCATGTCGACCAGGACGTCGAGCGCCCGGTCCCGGTAGTCGGCCGCGCACTTGACGTAGTAGCCGGTGTACTCCTTGCTCGTGAACGCGTTGAACTCGCCCCCGAGGGAGTCCACCTCCATCCCGATCTCGCGTGCCGTCGGC
Organism: uncultured Actinomycetes bacterium; assembly: GCA_963716865.1. GTDB lineage: Bacteria > Actinomycetota > Thermoleophilia > Gaiellales > Gaiellaceae > AC-32. Next base: position 304,076 of record CAVQUF010000003.1, on the reverse strand, counting down.
CGCCGCTCGGTGCCCTTGAAGAACATGTGCTCGGCGAAGTGGGCGATCCCGTTCGTCTCGGGGGTCTCATACCGGGAGCCCGCGGCGAGCATGATCATGCAGGTGACCGATTGCACCTGCGGCATGTCCGCGCCCAGCACGCGCAGGCCGTTGTCGAGTCGTTGCAGGTCGAAGACGTTCGTGGTCGTGCTCATAGGCCTACCTCCTGACGCAAGACGTGTCGACCGGTCAGTTCAGACGGCCGACCGGGCAAAGCCCGACCGGCCTGAGGTCGACGACGCAAGCGTCGTCTCATGCTGCCAGGCGCTCCCTCCACGTATCCGGGATCGGCACGGACTCGCCGATGCTGTAGTCGTAGCCGACGCAGACGCTCTTCGCCTCTGCTACCAGGCGGCTGCCGGCCCACAGCTCGTACTCGAGGTCGAAGCTCTTCGTGCCGAACCGGCCGGCGCGGACGCCGACCTCGACCTCCTCGCCGAAGCCAAGCGGCGCGCGGAAGTCGATCTCGATCCGCGCGACGATGATCCCGAGGTCGGCGAAGCCCTTCGCCGCCTCGAGGTCGACCAGGAAGGCCACGCGGGCCGACTCCATGTAGGTGAGGTAGACCGCGTTGTTCACGTGGCCCATCGCGTCCAGGTCGCGGAAGCGGATTGTGTCCCGGTGCACGAAGTCGAAGCCGTCCACGTGCGAGATGCTAACGGCGGCATGGCAGGTGAGAAGACGCGGCGGGCGATCGAGGCGCAGCCGGAGTGGCTCCGGCGCGTGCCGACCGACCGGCAGCTGCCGACCGGCCGGGTGCTCCACACCGGCTGCGGCACGTCGTTCCACGCGGCCCAGACCGGCGGCCGGGCCGAGCAGGCGCTCGAGCTCGTTCTCCGGCCGCGCGAGGCGGACGTGCTCGTCGCGATCAGCCACGAGGGCGAGACGCCGCTGACGCTCGAGGCCGCCCGCGCCTTCGACGGCCCCGTCTGGCTCGTGACCGGAAAGCCCGAGAGCCCGCTCGGGGAGCTGGCCGACGAGGTCCTCGTCGCGACCCCCGAGGTCGAGGAGAGCTGGTGCCACACCGTGAGCTACACGTGCGCGGTCGCGGCGCTGGCCGCGGTCCACGGCAAGGACGTGACCTGGCTCGCGGAGGCGGTCGAGCAGGCGCTCGAGCGACGCGAGCCGGTGACCGAGCACGAGCGCTTCCTCGTCGCGGGCGCGGGGCGCGACTGGCCGACGGCGCAGGAGGCGGTGCTGAAGCTGCGCGAGGGCTCCCACGTCGCGGCGGAGGCGCACCACACCGAGCAACTGCTGCACGGTCACCTCGCGGCGGTCGACGAGTCGGTTCGGGCCTTCGTGCTCGAAGGCGAAGGACGGGCGGCGGAACGGGCGGCCGGCGCGGTCGCCGCCCTGCGGGAGCTCGGCTGCGAGACCACCCTGGTGCCCACGGTCCACCCGGTCGCGGACATCGTCCGCTTCCAGCTGCTCACCGTCGACCTGGCGGAGGCGCGTGGCGTCGACCCCGACCCGATCCGTACGAACGAAGAACGCTGGGAACGGGCCCGCGCCGCCTACGACTGATTCCCGCTCACGCTAGAGGGGGGTGGCCATGTCGTTCTGGATCTCGGTCGCCGAGAGCGCGCGGTTGTACAGGCGCACCTCGTCGATCTGGCCGGAGAAGAACTCCGACCAGACCGCGTTGCCGCCGATGGTCAGCGGGTTCGGCGTGTTGAGCAGGCTCCCGGAGATCGCCTTTGTGCCCACCTGTACGCCGTTGACGTAGAGCCGCAGCGTCGTGCCGTCGTACGTACTGGCCAGGTGCGTCCAGGTGTTGAGCGGGACCGCACCGGTGCCCGGGGCATTCTGCTCGGCGTTGCTCAGGTAGACCTGGGCGACCGGCTTGTTCGTGCCGTTGTTCGCGTAGAGCGAGTAGTTCATGCCCGCCGGGCCTTGCTTGAACAACACGTCGGACCAGTTCCCTGCCGAGGTCGGGTTGACCCAGGCCTCCATGCTGAAGCCTGTCGTGAAGTCGAGCGAGTCGGCGTCGTTGACGGTGACCACGTCGTTGATCCCGTCGAACGAGAGCGCGCCGCCGTACTTCCCCGTCCCGGTCCATACGGGTCCCTCGAGCGTCCCGTCGTTGCCGTGACCCGAGACGTCGTAGAGCGTGCCGAAGTTGCCCTCGTTGAAGTTGTACGCCGCCACCAGTCCTGCGGGCGCCGAGCTGACGAGGTTGAAGTTGGCCGTGTAGGCCCGGTCGGTGGCGGGCACGGTGATGGTGTGGCTCTGGGCTCCGCCGTCGGACCAGGAGGCGAAGTTGTAGCGGTTACCGGCCTGGAACAGCGGCGAGTCGACGCTGATCGTGTGTTGGAAGCCGATCACGTCGTCGTACACGAACGGCGTTGTCAGCGGGATGCCGTCCATCGTGATCGTCAGGCCGTTGGGCTGGCTGGTGAAGCTGAGGTTCACCTTGTCCGGGTAGATGTTGACCGAGGTCTGCGTGTCGATCCCGTCCGAGTCCTTCGCGGTCAGCACGATCTCGAACCAGGTCAGCTCGTGGAAGCTGTGGCCGGTCGTCGGGATGGTGAACGTCCCGCCCGTGCCGGTCACGGAGTCGATGAACGGGTGGATGTGCCCGAGGTGGTGGAAGACGACCTTCCACGTGAGCCCACTCGCGGGAATGGCGACGTCCTCGGCGTCGCTCGCCTGGCCGGAGAACGTGATCGTGTCGCCCGCCCGGAACTTCGTTCCGTCGACAGGGCCGGTGATCGTCGGCTGGGGAGGATTGCCGACGGTGATCGTGACCACGTTGGACGGCGTCGTGCTGTTGCCGTCCGAGGTGGTCAGCCTCGCCGAGTAGCGGCCGCGGCTGCTGTAGACGTGCGTGGGGTTCGCCTGGCTCGAGGTCGTGCCGTCTCCGAACGTCCAGCTGTACGTGATGGGCTGTCCCTCGGGATCGGTCGAGCCGGCGCTCGAGAAGTTGACCGTCAGGGGCGCGGTCGCGCCGCTCGTCTGGTTGGCGGACGCCACGGCCGTCGGCGGCTGGTTGGCGTTCAGGTTGCGGACCCGGTGGATCGAGCCCGCGTTGTTGGTCGCGAACGGGCCGTTGTCCACGTAGTAGAGCGAGCCGTCGGGGCCCATCGTGAAAGCGACGATGTCGCCGTAGGGGCCGTCGGAGGAGCCGTCCGCCGGGATGAAGTTCACGATCCCGCTGTTGTTGCCGTTGGCGTCGAGCGTCATCCGCTTGACCCAGTTCTGCGAGTAGTCGCCGAAGATGTACGTGCCCTGGTAGTCCGAGGGGAACTGGGTCCCGCGGTAGACGAATCCGCCGATGACGCAGGCGTCGCGCCCGCTGTGGTTGTAGGTGTAGGTCGGGTTCGTCATGCCCGGCTGGCTGCAGTTGCCTTCGCAGATCGGCCAGCCGTAGTTGGCGCCCTTGACGGCGACGTCCACTTCCTCCCAGGTGTCCTGGCCGACGTCGCCGACGTACATGCGGCCGGTCACGGAGTCGAACGAGAAGCGGAACGGGTTCCGGAATCCGCGTGCCCAGATCTGGTCCTTGTTCGGGCCGGCGCCGTCGTAGAACGGATTGTCGGCGGGCGCGCTCCCGTCGGTGTTCATTCGCAGGATCTTCCCGTTGTAGGAGTTGAGATCCTGGGCCGTCTGCGGCAGCAGGTGGTCGCCGACCGCGACGTAGAGCTTGCCGTCGGGCCCGAAGTGCAGGTCGCCGCCCTGGTGCCAGATGTCGGCGACGGAGTCGTTCTGCCAGATCATCACTTCGCTCGACAGGCTGGCCGTGTTGCCCGCCATGGTGAAGCGCGAGACCTGGTTCTTCGAGGTCGCCGTGTTCGTGTAGTAGACGTAGAAGTAGCCGTTGCTCGAGAAGGCGGGGTCGAGCGCGATCCCGAGCAGCCCTCGCTCGTCGGAGGTCCAGACATTCGGCAGGGTGAGCACGGGAGTCGGGTCGACGGACGACGCGCCCGGCTGGACAACCCAGATGTTGCCGCTCCGCTCGATGATCAGCATCCGGCCGTCGGGTGTGAAGACCATGTTCGTCGGCTCGCTCAGGCCGACGATCAGCTTGTCGTTGACGAAGTTCGGCGCCTGGTTGAAGACGTTGACCGTGACCGCGGTCGCGGTCGCCTGGTTGCCGGAGCTGTCCCTGGCGACCGCGGTCAACGTGTGGTTGCCGTTCGACCCCGCCGTGGTGTCCCAGGTGACGCCGTACGGCGACGCGAGATCCTCGGCGCCGAGGTTATTGCCGTCGAGCTTGAACTGGACGCCGACCACGCCTTTGTTGTCGCTCGCGTTGGCGGAGACGGTCACTGCGCCGGCCACGGTGCCGCCCGTCGGCGCCGTGATCTGCACGGACGGAGGCGAGGTGTCGCATGCGCCCGTCGTGCCCGGAACCGAGGTCGACTGGACCGATCGGTTGCCGGCGCCGTCGAACGCGTCGACCGTGAACGTGGACGTGGTGTTGCAGCTCAGGTTCGAGACGGTCGCGGTCGTGGTCGGCGACGAGCTGACGAGGACGCCGTTCCGGTAGATGCCGTACCCCGCGACGGCGACGTTGTCGTTCGAGGCGGTCCACGACAGCGAGACGCTGCTCTCTGTCTGACCGGTGACATTCAGTCCGGTCGGGATTGTCGGCGCCGAGGTGTCCTGCGACACCGGCGTGTTCATGTCCGTCTGGATCTCGGTCAGGCTCAGGGCCCGGTTGTAGATCCGGACGTCGTCGATCAGACCCTGGAAGAACTCGCTCCAGATGGCGTTGCCGCCGATCTTCAGCAGCCCGGTGGAGGAGATGATGCTCCCGGTCTGGGCGCGGCTCGCCACCTGGACGCCGTTGACGTAGAGCTTCTGCGTCGCGCCGTCGTACGTCGTCGCCAGGTGTGTCCAGGTGTTGAGCGGCACAGCGGCTGCGCCCTGTGCGTCCTGCTCGGCGTTCGTGTAGATCTGACCCACCGGTCGGTTCGACCCGTTCTGCGCGTACAGGGAGTAGGTCATCCCGCCTGGGCGCTCCTTGAAGATGACCGTCCGCCAGCTGCTCCCGCCCGTCATGTTCACCCACGCCTCGAGCGTCATCCCGGTCGTGAGGTGCAGGGAGGCGGAGTCGTTGACCCGCACGTAGTTCGAGGTCCCGTTGAACGAGAGCGCCTTGCCGTTCTTGGCGGTCGTCGACCACGTGGCGCCTGACAGCGTCGCGGTGTTGCTGTTGCCGGAGCTGTCGGCTGCCGTGGTGCCGGTGCCCTCGTTGAAGTTGTAGGCCGCCACGAGGCCCGACGGCGCGGCGGAGACGCTCGAGCCGCTGAGACCCACAACGAGCAGCACCAGCGCCGCGAGCCCTCCCAGTCGCACATAGCTAGAGGTCAAGAACGATGAGAGTGGCGCCTGCTCCATTTTCTCCCCTTCGACTCAAAGGATTAGGACGCCGGCATCGAGCGCGCCCGTCGATGTTCCTGCGGCGTACTCGAAACCGCGGACTGAAGAGATAGTCGCCAGGCTATTCCGCAGTCGCGCGACCCTAACAGGTGGGTTAGAGCGCTGCTAGCTGCGCGAGCAGCCGGTCGACCTCTTCAGCGGTGTTGTAATGGACGACCCCCGCGCGGACCGCGCCGTCCGGCAGGCCGAGCCGGTTCATCACCTCGAGCGCGTAGTAGTTGCCGTGCCAGACCGCGATCTCGCGCTCGCCGAGACGCGTGGCCGCCTCTTCCGGCGTCAACCCGTCGACCGTGAACGAGAACGTCGGCACGCGGCCGTCCATCGTCGGCAGCCCGTAGAGCCGGCACGAGTCCGGCAGCCCGGCCAGGAACCGCTCGCCGAGCTCGCGCTCGTGCGAGAGAACCGCGTCCCAGCCGATCGAGTCCAGATACCGGACCGCGGCGACGAACCCGGCCAGCAGCTCGTGCGGCAGCGTCCCGGTCTCGAAACGGTGGCCCAGAGGCTCGTTCGCCGCAGGACGGACCTTGTACGGCCGCCAGCCCTCGAGCAGCTCGGCGCGGCCGAATGCGAGGCCCAGGTGCGGCCCGAAGTACTTGTACGGCGAGCAGATCAGGACGTCGGCCCCGACCTCGGCGACGTCGATCGGCCCGTGGGGCGCGTAGTGGACGGCGTCGATCCAGGCGAGCGCGCCGGCCTCGTGGGCCAGGGCGGTGACGCGGGCGACGTCCACGAGCGAGCCTGTCGCGTTCGAAGCCCAGGGGAAGGCGACGACGCGCGTCCGGTCCGAGAGCTGCGCGGCCAGGTCGTCCAGGTCGACGGTGGTGTCGTCCCGGATCTCCGCGAAGCGCACCTCGAAGCCGTGGTCGCGGGCGAGCTCGAGCCAGGGCGCGACGTTGCCGTCGTGGTCGAGCTTCGTGACGACGATCTCGTCTCCGGGCGAGAACGTGCGGGCGGCCGTCCGCGTGAGCGCGAAGTTGAGCGAGGTCATGTTCGCTCCGAAGACGACCTCGTGCGCGCCGCAGCCGAGGAACTCGCCTGCGGTCTGCCGGGACTCCTCGACCAGCTCGTCGGTGCGGCGGCTGGTCTCGTACGGCCCGCCGACGTTCGCGTTCGACTCGCGGAGGTAGTCCGCCATCGCGTCCACGACCTCGTCCGGAACCTGCGATCCGCCCGGCGCGTCGAAGAACGCGAGCCGGCGGTCGAGGGCCGAGAAGCGGCGGCGAACTGCCTGGACGTCGTACGCGACGGTGCTCACGGACGGGACGCTAGCGGATGTCTCCGTCGCTCCCGGCGGCAACTGGCAAACTGGTCCGGGTCGTCCAGACAATCGAGGGAGAGCGATGGAAACTGAGACTGCAGGCGCTGGCGCGTCGCCCACTCAGGACGGAGCCGGACCGGGCCCGGTCGTCGAGGCGCACGAGCTGACGCGCCGGTACGGCGAGGGAGAGACGGCCGTCGACGCCCTGGCCGGCGTCGACCTCCAGGTGTCGAGCGGCAAGCTGACGGCGGTTATGGGGCCTTCGGGCTCCGGCAAGTCGACGCTGATGCACCTGCTCGCCGCGCTCGACCGGCCGACGTCGGGCTACGTGGTCCTGGCGGGAACAAAGCTCGGCGAGCTCGGCGACACCGAGATGACGAAGCTCCGACGCAAGCACATCGGCTTCGTCTTCCAGTTCTTCAACCTGCTCCCCATGCTCACGGCGGACGAGAACATCCGCCTGCCGCTCTCGATTGCCGGAGAGAAGCCGGATCCCGACTGGTACGAGGATCTGGTGAAGAAGGTCGGGCTCTCGGATCGGAGTGCGCACCGGCCGTCAGAGCTCTCGGGAGGCCAGCAGCAGCGGGTCGCGATCGCGCGGGCGCTCGTCTCCCGTCCGACCGTCGTCTTCGCGGACGAGCCGACCGGCAACCTGGACTCGAAGACCGGCGGCGAGATCCTGGAGCTGATGCGTGACTCGGTCGACTCCTACGGACAGACGACGATGATGGTCACGCACGACGCACGTGCTGCCGCGATCGCCGACCGGATCCTCTTCCTTGCCGACGGCCGGATCGTCAAGGACCTCGGCAAGGCGACGCCGCGTGAGGTGACCGCCGCGATGGAGGAGCTCGACCGCCAGTGATCGCGGTTGCCCTGCGCGGACTCTGGGGCCGCAAGCTGAGGGCGGCGCTGACGGCGTTCGCGATCGTCCTCGGCGTGGCCACGGTCACGGGCACGTACATCCTCACGGACTCGATCTCGAACGCGTTCGACTCGATCTTCACGGGGATCTACCGTGGAACCGACGCTGCGATCACGGGCCGTTCCGCGATCACGTCCTCGACCTCGAATACCGAACTTCCAGCGTTCGACGAATCGCTCCTGGAGAAGGTTCGGCAGCAGCCGGACGTTGCCGCCGCAGTGGGGGGAGTCGGCGGCGAAGCGCAGCTGATCGGCCAGAACGGCAAGGTCATCGCCTTCGGCGGTGCGCCGAACCTCGGTTTCTCGGTCGATCCGTCACAGCCCCGCTTCAACTCGCTCACGCTCGTCGAGGGCGACTGGCCGGGATCCAGCGAGGTCGTCGTCGACCGCTCCACCGCCGGCAAGAAGGACATCAAGGTGGGCTCGATGCTGCGCGTCGAGGCGCAGGGGCGGGCGCTGCCGTTCCGCGTCTCCGGCTTGGTGAACTTCGGCGCCGCCGCGTCGATCGGCGGCGCGACGCTTGCGGGCTTCGACCTTCCGACGGCGCAGCGCCTGTTCAAGAAGGCGGGCAAGCTCGACCAGATCCGGGTCGCGTCCAAGCCGGGAGTCTCCGAGCAGGAGCTGGTGAGCCAGCTCCGGGCGATCCTGCCCCCGCAGACGCAGGTGCGTACGGGTGAGGCGCAGGCGGCCTCGGACGCAAGCGACACGAAGTCGTTCCTTAGCTTCCTCCAGACCTTCCTGCTCGCCTTCGGCGGGATCGCGCTCTTCGTGGGCGCGTTCGTCATCGCAAACTCGATCTCGATCACGGTTGCCCAGCGGACCCGCGAGTTCGCAACCCTTCGAACGATCGGTGCCTCGCGCCGACAGGTGCGGGTCAGCGTCCTCGTCGAGGCGACGATCACCGGCGTCCTCGCCTCGGTCGTCGGTGTCTTCCTGGGACTCGGCCTCGCGAGGGGGCTCTTCTGGCTCTTCGACTCGCTCGGTTTCACGCTCCCGAACAGCGGCCTCCTGCTCAAGCCGCGGACCGTGATCGTCGCTCTCCTCGTGGGAGTCGGGGTCACGATCCTGGCCAGCCTTCGCCCCGCCTTCCGGGCGACGCGCGTGCCGCCAATCGCGGCCGTGCGCGAAGGCGTCGTATTGCCGCCCGGGCGCTTTGCCCGCTACCGAGGGGTCGGCTCGGCCGCGCTCGCGGTGCTCGGCTTCGCTGCGCTCGCCTTCGCTCTCTTCGCCGGCGCTCTCTCCACCAAGGCCGTCCTCGTCCTCATGGGCCTAGGGACCCTGCTGATCTTCTTCGGCGTCGCCCTCTTCTCGTCCCACCTCGTGGTACCGATGGCGCACGCACTCGGGGCCCCGGGGGCAAAGTTCGGAGGCGCTCCCGGCCAGCTCGCGCGTGAGAACACGCAGCGAAACCCGCAGCGGACCGGCTCGACGGCGGCGGCCCTGATGATCGGGCTCGCGCTCGTCACGCTCGTGGCGATCCTGGCCCAGGGTCTCCGGAGCACGTTCTTCGATGCGGTGAACAAGCTCTGGCAGACGGACTACGCCGTCACCGCACAGAACGACTTCTCCCCGATACCCGCGAGCGTCTCAGCCCCGCTGCACAGCGTCCCTGGGGTGACCGCCGTGGTCGGAGTCCGGATTGGCGAAGCGCGCATCCTGGGAGCAAACCGCCAGTTGACTGCTCTCGATCCAGGAGGCTCCCGTGTGTTCACCCTGGACTGGACGCAGGGCTCGCAGTCGGTAATGGAAACGCTCGGAACGACGCGTGCCTTCGTCGACAAGAGCTTCGCGGACGAGCACCATCTGAAGGTCGGCTCGACGATCAGGCTGCTAGTCCCGAGCGGCGAGCGGGCACCGTTCCGGGTCGCCGGGGTCTTCGATCCACCTGCGGGCGGCTCGCCTTTCGGGCCTGTGACGATCGGCAGTGCTGCCTTCGACCGGCTCTTCGCGCAGCCTCAGAATCTCTATGTGTTCGTGAATGCCGTTGGCGGCGTGACACAGGCCAATACCCAGCGCCTCGAGCGGGCGCTCGCGGCGTTTCCGAACGCCAAGGTCTCGGACAGGAACGCGTTCAAGACGAGCCGGGCGGCGGGCATCAACTCGATCCTGAACGTCCTTTACGTCCTCCTGGCCCTGTCGGTGATCGTCAGCCTTTTCGGCATCGTCAATACGCTCGTGCTCACCGTCTTCGAGCGGACCCGCGAGCTCGGCATGTTGCGGGCGGTCGGCATGACTCGCACACAGGTTCGCTGGATGATCCGCTACGAGAGCATGATCACGGCGCTGATCGGCGCTCTGATCGGGATCGCGCTCGGCATCGTGCTCGCCGTGCTCCTGATCGCGCGCGTGAAGGCGATCAACCTCGCCTGGCCTGTCCTGACGCTTGTGATCTTCGTGGTCCTGTCCCTTGTCGTAGGCCTGGTCGCTGCCGCCTTCCCGGCACGGCGGGCGGCGAGGCTGAACATCCTCGAGGCGCTCCAGTACGAGTGATCAACCGGCGGCGGGTCCGTCCGGGAGCGCGCCTAGTCTGCGGTCGTGCGACGGTTGCGTCCGCTGAGCGAGGAGGAGTGCTACCTCCGCTGCTACGGCGGGCGCGACGAGATGGTGCGGGTCGTCCGGGTCGAGCGCAGGCGCCAGAGACAGCTCGCACGGATCGACGGTGAGGAGCTGCGCCGCCTCTTCGAGCTGCGCCTCGATTCGCGCGAGGCCGAGCTGGCCGCGTGAGGACGTGCCCTCGCTGGGGCAGGACGCGCCTCCGCCCGCCGCCCGGCGCGGGACGGCGCAGGCCGAAGCCGATCGGTGACCGCCGGTCGTGCGCGCCGAGCGCGCGGATCCGCCCGCGCTGCCGCTAGCGCTGTTCCGAACATTCTCGCGTCGGGCCTGCGGGTCGTCTTCTGCGGGATCAACCCCGGTTTCGTCTCGGCCGAGGCCGGCGCCCACTTCGCCAACCCGCGCAACGACTTCTGGCGGCTGCTCCACGAGGCCGGCTTCACGCCGCGCCTCTACGCGCCCGAGGAGCAGTTCTCCGTGCTCGAGCTGGGCATCGGGCTGACGAACGCCGCATACCGGACGACGCGGGGCTCGAGCGACCTGCGCAGCGGCGACTTCGCTGGCTCGCGCGAGCGGCTGGAGACGATGGCGCTGGAGATCCGACCGCGCGCGATCGCGTTCGTCGGCAAGGAGGCGTTCCGCGGGCCGTTCCGCGGCCGTCCGCAGCTCGGGCCGCAGAAGCGCACGATCGACGACGTCGGCCTGTTCGTCCTGCCGTCCACCTCGCCGGCGAACGCGGCGGTTACCTACGCCGAGCGGCTGGCGTGGTTTCGCGAGCTGAACGAGTGGCTCGAGCCCGTGGATCGCGCCGCGGTGCGCGCGCTCGTCCTCGACGAGAGCGGGAGGACCCTGCTCGTCCAGTTTCGCGATCCGGCCGGCCAGGTGTGGTGGGCGACGCCCGGCGGCGGGATCGACGAGGGGGAGGACGTCGCTGCGGCGCTGCGGCGGGAGCTGGCGGAGGAGGTCGGGCTCGTCGACTTCGAGCTCGGCCCGGAGATCTGGACGCGCGAGCACACGTTCGCCTGGGACGGGCGCATCCTCGGCCAGCACGAGCGGATCTGGCTCGTCCGCGTCCAGGAGCACGAGCCGAAGCCGAGCGTCGACCTCGCGAAGGAGCACGTCGCCGGCGTCCGCTGGTGGACGCTCGACGAGCTCGATGCCGCCGAGGAAGAGCTCGTGCCGAAGCGGCTTCCGGAGCTGCTGCGCGAGCTGCAGGCCAACGGGCCCCCGCGCACGCCCTTCGACGCCGGGATCTAACCGCGCCAGCGCTGAGGCGTCGCTTGCGATGCCGCTTGAGAGGCTGCTGCGGCTTTGCCGCTGCGGCCGTCTCTAACCGCGCCAGCGGTTAGTGATCGGAGTGCGGCGATCGCGGCCGAAGGCCTTCGGCGTGAGGCGGACTCCGGGCGGGGCCTGGCGGCGCTTGTACTCGGCGCGGTCGATCAGCGCGACGGCCCGCTCAACGACCTCGGGGTCGAACCCGTCGGCAGAGAGCTCCTCGGCCGTTCGGTCGTGCTCGACGTACGCCTCGAGCACTCGGTCGAGGTCGGAGTACGGAGGGAGCGAGTCCTCGTCGAGCTGGTTCTCGCGCAGCTCGGCGCTCGGCGGGCGCTCGATGATCGACGCGGGAATGAGCTCGCGGCCGGCCCACGCGTTCAGGTGCTCGGCCAGGCGGAAGACGTCTGTCTTGAACACGTCCTTCAAGAGCGCGAAGCCGCCGGCCATGTCGCCGTAGAGCGTCGCGTACCCGACGGAGAGCTCCGACTTGTTCCCGGTCGTGACGACAAGCCACCCGAACTTGTTCGAGAGCGCCATCAGGAGCAGTCCGCGGATCCGGGCCTGGAGATTCTCCTCGGTGAGGTCGCGCTCCCGGCCGGCGAAGCTCTCGGCGAGCGTCTGCTCCGCCGAGGTGACGACGTCGTCGATCGGGAGCTCGCGGAACTCAGCGCCCAGGCTCTCCGCGAGCCGGTGCGCGTCGCGCTGCGTCTCGGGCGAGGAGAAACGGGACGGCATCGAGACGAGGTGGACGCGCTTCGCACCGAGCGCCTCTACTGCGAGCGCCGCGGTCAGGGCGGAGTCGATTCCGCCCGAGATGCCGATTGTGATCTCGTCGAAGCGGTTCTTGTCCACGTAGTCGCGCAGCCCCAGCTCGAGCGCGAGCCGCATCTGCTCCAGCTCCTCGAGTCTCGGCGCCACGACGGGCTCGGCTGCCCCTCGCGCGCCGTGCGGCGAGCCGATTGCGACGACGGTCGCCTCGGGGAGGCTCCCGCGCTCCCGGGCGAGCGCGCGGCGGCGGACGTCACGCAGCCGACGGCCCACGGCCTCCACGGGCTCGATGTCGACGACGAGCAGCGCCTCCTCGAATCCGGGCGCGCGGGCGAGAACCTGCCCCTCCTCGTCGAGCACGAACGAATGGCCGTCGAAGATCAGCTCGTCCTGCCCGCCGACCGCGTTGCAGAACGCGATCAGGCACGAGTTGTCGCGCGCTCGAGTTGCGAACATCTCCTCGCGCTCCCGGTCGCGGCCGAGGTGGAACGGCGACGCGGAGACGTTCGCGAGCAGCTGGGCGCCGGCGAGGGCGAGGTCGGTGGCGGGCGGGCCGGGCTGCCAGAGGTCCTCGCAGATGGTCGGGCCGACCAGCGTCTCTCCGTGCTCGAGCAGGAGCAGGTCGCGGGCGGGCGCGAAGTAGCGGTCCTCGTCGAAGACGCCGTAGTTCGGCAGGAAGCGCTTGTGGTAGATCGCCTTGACCTCGCCGCCCACGCACACGGCGCACGCATTGAAGAGATCGCGCTCGAAGTGGGGGAAGCCCACGAGCGCCGCGATTCCCCGCACCTCGCGCGCGACCGCGTGCAGCGACTCCTCGGCCGCCCGCACGAAGCCCGGTCGCAGCAGCAGGTCCTCGGGTGGGTAACCGGTGATCGCGAGCTCGGGGAAGAGGACGAGGTCCGCCTCTCCGCTCTTCGCCTCCGCGACGCCTCGCAGGATCCGCTCGCGGTTGCCGTCGAGGTCGCCGACCGTCGTGTTGATCTGCGCGAGCGCGAGTCTCATGGTCGTAGTTTTAGACTATCAGTCGAAAACCTCCAACCGCGGTTAGCGGCGGAGGCGGATCGAGTTCAGGTCGTCGCGCTCGATCTCATCGGCGCGGACGATCAGATCCTCGATGTCGTCGTGCTCGGCGTGGAGGTAGCGGCCGGCAAGCGCATCCGCCCGCCCCGAGGCGAGCACCCGCACCAACTGAGGCGCGAGCTCCGGCGGCGTCCAGGGCGCGTCGTCGGAGAAGAAGCTCGTCAGGTCCGTCTGCACGAGGCCCGGGCTGAAGAAGAAGACGGGAATGCGTCCCTCGAGCTCGTTCGCGAGCGCCTCTCCGTAGCGGCAGACGGCCGCCTTGCTCGCCGCGTACGCCGTCTGGCGGATGCCTGGGAGATAGGCGGCGCCGCTCCCGGTGATCACGATCCGACCCGAGCCTCGCTCGAGCATCTGCGGGATGACCGCGCGGCAGCACAGGTGGACTCCGAGGAGGTTCACGGTCACCACGTGCCACCACGTCTCCGGGTCGCTCTCCCAGCTCGAGCCTTCCGGGTTGCCGATGCCCGCGTTCGCGGCCAGGAGGTCGATCGGGCCGAGCTCCCGCTCCGTCTCGGCGACCATCCGCTCGACTGCCGACCGGTCGCTGACGTCCACCTCCAGCGCGAGCCCGCCGATCTCGCGGGCGACCTCCTCGACCTGGTCGCCTGTCCGCGCGGCGACGGCGACACGTGCGCCCGCGGAGGCGAGCTCGCGGGCGATGCCCGCTCCGATCCCGCGCCCGCCGCCGGTCACGAGCGCGACCTGGCCCGTGAGGTCGTCGGCCATGCGCCGAGGATAGTCCGTGCGGCCTGTCCACGCTCAGGAGCTCTCGTTCAGCCGGCGGTCGAGCAGCGCCTGCAGGGACGGGAAGACCCGCTCCGCTCCGAACGCGGCGAGAAGCTCCGCGTCGTCGCCTTCCCCGATGCCGATCACCGACAGGCCGGCTGCACGGCCTGCGGCCGCTCCCGCGCCGCTGTGGGTGAACGTGACCGTCTCCAGCGGCCCGACATCGAGGGCGCGGCAGGCTGACTGCAGCATGTCGGGCGCTGGCCGTGAGCGCAGCCCTTCTGCGTGGATGACGTCGGCGTCGACACGCGCCTCGAGGAGGGTGTCGAGCCCTGCGAGCTCCAGCATCCAGGAGGTGTGGATGCTTGCCGAGATGGCCGCACGCCGGAGCCCAGCGTGGCCCGCAGCCTCGAGGTAGCGGCGCGCGCCGCTCAGCGCAGTCGAGCCGCGCCTGTGCAGTCCGTGTGTGAGCAGCTCGGCCTTGCGCCGCGCCAGGCCGTAGGCCGTGTCCGCCCCGGCCGGGTCGTCGGGCCAACCCTCGCGGAGGCGGATGCCGCGGCTGCGCAAGAACGCGTGGACGCCCTCGAGCCTCGGCCGCCCGTCGAGGTACTCGCGGTAATCCGCCTCGCGGTCGAACGGGATGAAGTGCCACCCGGCCCGCTCGCTGACTCGAAGGAGAAACTGGTCGAGCACCTCGCCCCACGCCCAGGCATGAAGGACGCCGCTGTCGGTGAGCACACCGTCGAGGTCGAACAGGCACGCGGTGACTGTGGCCGGCAGCCGGAGCATGTCGTTGCTCACCGGAACCGGCGAGAGCCATGGGGCGGGGTGCACCATCTCGACCTGCGCGAGGCGCCCGAGAGCGCGGGCGGCCTCGGCCCGCTCCTGTACCAGGAGGGTTCTGCGATGGCTCAGCTCTGCGGCGGGGAGCTCGTGGCTGGCCGCATTCAGCGCGCGCTCGTCGGCGTCGAGAGCTAGCTGCCAGTGCGAGCTGATCGTGTCGAGCTCGAGCGGTCGCGCCGGGGTTCGGGCGGGCATCGTGCCGTCAGGATCGTCCTCCCGCCCGAGCCCCACCACTTCTACCTACCCCGAGCCGTGCGTCTTCGCGGCGGCCTGCTCGATCTCGTCGAGCGTCTCGGGATTCTCCAGCGACGAGAGGTCGCCTGGATCGGTCCCGAGCGCCTTCGCGCGAACGGCGCGCCTGACGATCTTCGCGCTGCGCGTCTTCGGCAGCGCCGAGACGAACAGGACCCGCTCGGGCGCGAACGCCTTGCCGAGCTCGTGCGCGGCAAGCTCCCTGAGCTCCGCGGCCAGCTCGTCGGACGGCTCCGCTCCGGGGACGAGCGCGCAGAAGACCCACGCCACCTCACCCTTGATCTCGTGCGGGACGCCGACGGCGGCCGCCTCGGCCACGGCCGGGTGCCCGACCAGCGCAGACTCCAGCTCTGCCGGCCCCAACCGCTTGCCGGCGATGTTGAGCGTGTCGTCGGACCGGCCGTGCAGGAACCAGAAGCCGTCCTCGTCCACGAGCGCCCAGTCCCCGTGCACCCACACGCCGGGAAGGCGGCGCCAGTACGTGTCGAGGTAGCGCTCGGGGTCGCGCCAGAAGCCGCGCGTCATCCCGGGGAACGGCCTCCGGCAGACGAGCTCACCCACCTCGCCGCGGACAGGCTGCCCTTCCGCGTCGACCACGTCCATGGCCATCCCGAGCGCAGGCCCGCCGAGCGAGCACGTCTTGATCGGGACGGCGGGCGTCGGCGACAGGAAGCACGCGCCCACCTCGGTCCCTCCCGAGCAGTTGATGATCGGGCAGCGCCCGCCGCCCACGTGCTCGAACAGCCAGCGGTACGGCTCGGGGTTCCACGGCTCCCCGGTCGTGACCAGCACCTGCAGCGACGAGAGGTCGTGCCGCTCGACGAGCTCGGTGCCGTGCGGGATGAGCGCGCGCACGAGCGTGGGCGAGAGCCCGAGAATCGATACGCGCTCGCCCTCGACGAGCCCCCACAGCCGGTCGGCGGCGGGCCAGTCCGGCGCCCCCTCGGCGAACACCACGGTGCAACCGAGGGCCATTCCGCCCACGACCTCCCACGGGCCCATGATCCAGCCCATGTCGGTGACGAAATGGATCACGTCCTCCGGCCGCGCGTCGGCCTGGTAGGCGACCTCCCGCGTGATCGCTACCAGGAAGCCGCCCTGGACGTGGAGGACGCCCTTCGGCTCACCGGTCGTGCCCGACGTGTACGTGAGCAGGTACGGGTGCTCGGAGTCGACCTCGAGCGCCTCCAGCTCGCCGGGCGATTCGGCCACGGCCTCGTCCCAGAAGACGTCGCGCCCCGCAGTCATCGGCACCTCTCCTCCGAGCCTTCGCCAGACGACGACGTGCTCGACCGACGGCGACTCCGCGAGCGCCTCGTCGACGAGCGCCTTCATCGGCACCTCGCGCCCCCGCCGGAGCGAGCCGTCCGCGGTCACGACCACCTTCGCCTCGGCGTGACCTAGGCGCGCCGCGATCGCAGGAGCGGCGAACCCCGAGAAGATCGGCACCTGGATCGCGCCCAGGTGCGCGCAGGCGTGTGACGCGATCGCAACCTCGGGCGACATCGGGAGGAACAGCGCCACCCGATCGCCGGCCTCGACGCCCAGCGCGGCGAGCGCCTCCGCGAAGCGCGTCACCGCATCCGAGAGCTCCGAGTAGGTGAGCGCAGCGCGCTGCCCGTCCTCGCCCTGCCAGACGGCGGCCTCCGCGCTCGCCCGCTCGCCCTGGGCCCAGCGGTGCACGCAGTTCCACGCGAGGTTGAGCCTGCCGCCCACGAACCAGGTCGCCCACTCCGGGCCCCGCGACTCGTCGATCACCTGGTCCCACGCGCGCGAGAACTCAAGACCGAGGTCCTCGATCGCAGCGGGCCAGAAGCGCTCCGGCTCCTCGGCCGAGAAGCGCACGAGCTCCCAGTAGTCGTCGAATCCGAGCCGCCGCGCGAGCCGCATCGCGTTGGAACGCTCGCGGACCTCGTCGCTCGGCCGCCAGATCACCTCCACGCGACCAAGCGTAGCCTTGCGCCTGAGACTAGTGAGCGCTAACCTAGTGGGGGCTAACTTACGACGACGCGAGGGGGATCATGCGCGCAAAGATCTTCGCCCAGGAGAACCGAAAGTGGTGGACGCTCGGGGCCCTTTCGTTCGCACTGTTCATGATCATGCTCGACAACACGGTCGTGAACGTGGCGCTCCCGTCGATCAAGCGGGACCTCGGGATCAGCCAGTCCGAGCTCGAATGGACGGTCGCGGCCTACGCTCTGACCTTCGCTTCGCTCCTGCTCTCCGGAGGCAAGCTCGGCGACCTCCTCGGCCGCCGTCTGATCTTCATGATCGGCCTCGCGGTCTTCACGATCTCGTCGCTTCTCTGCGGCCTCTCCGGCAGCGCGGCCGAGCTGATCGCAGCGCGCGCCGTCCAGGGAGTCGGCGCGGCGCTGATGATGCCCGCGACGCTCTCGATCATCACCGCGACGTTCGCCGCGAAGGAGCGCGGCACCGCGATCGGCGTCTGGGCCGGCGTATCCGCCATGGCCCTCGCGATCGGGCCGCTGCTCGGCGGGGTCATCACCGAGCACATCTCCTGGAACTGGATCTTCTACGTCAACGTCCCGATCGGCGTGGGCGCCGTCATCGCGGCCCTGCTCGTCGTCCCCGAGTCGAAGGACACCTCGCGCGAGCAGCGGCTCGACCTGCCTGGCCTCCTGACGTCCGGGATCGGCCTGTTCGCGCTCGTATACGCGCTCATCGAGGCGAACCAGTTCGGCTGGAGCTCGGCGCGCATCGTGAGCCTCTTCGTGCTCAGCGCGATCTCGCTCGCGACGTTTGTCTTCCTCGAGCTGCACCAGCGGCTGCCGATGCTGGACCTCACGCTCTTCAAGAACGGCACCTTCGCGGGCGCGAACCTGGTCGCGATCCTGGTGACCATGGCGATGTTCGGGATCTTCGTCTTCTTCCCGCTCTACATGCAGACGCTGCTCGGCTGGTCGCCGATCCAGGCCGGCGCCGCGCTCGTGCCCTGGACGCTGATGGTGGTTATCTTCGCTCCCGTCGCGGGGAGGCTTTCCGACCGGGTGGGCTCCCGCTGGCTGATGGCCGGAGGGATGACCGTGGTCGCCGTATGCTGCCTGCTGCTCTCGACGATCTCGCTCCACTCGAGCTTCTGGCAGCTGCTGCCCGGCTTCATCCTCGGAGGGCTCGGGATGGCGTTCGTCATGACGCCGATGTCGGCCGCCGCGATGGGCGCCGCTCCGGTGGACAAGGCCGGCGTCGCCTCGGGCGTGCTGAACACGTTCCGCCAGGTCGGCGTGGCCCTCGGAATCGGGATCACAGGCGCGATCGTCGCCGACCGCGCCGCGGCGGCCGTACGCGGCGGCGCGAGCCAGTCGCAGGCCTTCGTCGACGGCCTCACATTCGGAATGCGCGTGAGCGCGGCGATCTGCCTCGGCGGCGCCGTCGCCGCCGCGGTGCTCGTTCGCAAGTACCGGCCCGGCCGGCAGGAGGCGCCCGAGGCGGGCGCGCTCCAGGTCGCGGGCCAGGAAGTCGCTCAGTGAGCTCGAGGCTGCCGGGGCCCGAGCGCCGCGCCGCGGTCGTGGAGACCGCGTGCCGCGTCTTCGCGAAGGGCAGCTACCGCAGCTCGACGACCGCGCTGATCGCGCGTGAGACCGGCGTCACGGAGCCGGTGCTCTACCGCCACTTCGCCTCGAAGCGCGAGCTCTACCTGGCCTGCCTCGACACGGTCTGGGAGCGCATGCGCGAGCTGTGGGACAAGGCGCTCGCGCGCGAGGAGGACCCGGCCAACTGGCTGAAGGCGATCGGCAACGCCTACATGGAGGCGCGCGCCGCGTCGCGAACCGTCCTCGTCGATCTCTGGATCCAGGCTCTGACCGAGGCCGCGGACGACCCGGAGATCCGCCGTGCGCTGCGCAGCCAGGTGCGCGAGGTGCACCGGTTCGTCGCGGACGTGATCCGCAGCTCGCAGGAACAGGGCGGCATCGTCGCCGAGCGCGATCCGGACGCGGAGGCATGGATCTTCATCTCGCTCGGCCTCCTGAACACGATCGACCACCGACTCGGCAGCCTCGTCGGCAGCGAGTTCGACGACATCGTCGCCAGCCGCCGAGAGTGGATGACGGGCAAACGCGACTAGCAGCGCTCTCGACCTAGACGGAATTCCAGCCCGCGCACAGCTATCGCTTTCAGGATCTCGCCGCCTACGCTGCACGCTCCGGCTCTCGAACACGCTCGCCGTGCCCGACGGACGAGGCGAAGTGTCCCGTCGAGAATGCCGTTGGTGAGGCGTCGCAAAGCGCACTCTGTCTGAGAACCCCTCGTTCGGGGTACCCCGCCCGGGCGATCGTCACCGAGCGACGGACGGAGCGTGCAGCGTAGGCGGCGAGATCCTGAAAGCGATAGCTGTGCGCGGGCTGGAGTTCCGTCTAGGTCCACCGTACGCCGGGCACGTAGGACCAAAAAGAAGCCCCCCGCTGCGGCTCGGGGGGCTTACAGGTTGTGCCCGCCTGTTTGAGAGGCGACGACCCGGAGGCCTTGGCTCTGCGGCCCAGCCACGTCCTCCGGGCCCTGGTCGCCGTCTCTCTGGCGCGCCCCTTGCACCGTAAGCCTGGCGTCCGGCTAGGTGCAAGGTGGACTGACTATAGTGCTGCCCCCCGGATCAGTCAAGTACCTCGGTCAAGTGATTTTAGGACCGGCCAGTTCACCGGGTTTCTGGCACAGACATGACCTTTTTGAGGGATTACGTCCAAGGGACACTTGCGCCGAAATCAAGTATGCGTTTCACTTCCCAAGACACGATGCCGCGAATCTCCCTCAGCTCCCAGACCCAGACGACCACCGCGACCCCCGCAGGCGCTCGCCTCGGCGAGCGGCTCCGGCAGCTTCGCGTCGCCGCCGGGCTGACCCAGAGCGATCTGGCCGGTGAGCGATTCTCGAAGGAGTACGTCAGCCAGATCGAGCGCGGCAAGACTCGCCCCACGCGCGAGACGATCGAGTGGCTCGCCGCCCGGCTGGGTGTCGACGCCGGCTTCCTCGAGCGCGGAGTCTCCGCCGACGAGCGGAGCCGCGTCGAGGCGATGCTCGCCCGGGCCGAGGCCCTCTCGAACGCGCATCAGTACGACGACGCGATCGAGGAGCTCGAGAACTCGCGCACGGCCGTCCTGGCCACCGGCGCGCCGGAGCTCGAGTATCGCTCTCTGTCGACCGAGGCCTGGTCCCGGATGGAGCGGGGCGAGGTCAGGCCGGCGCTGCAGCAGCTGGAGCGCTGCCGGACGATCGCCGACGGCCCCGGCTTCTCGGACGTCGACCGCGCGCAGATTCTCTTCCAGATGGGCGTCTGCCGCTACCACCTTTCGAGCATCGCGTCGGCAGTCGGGCTCTTCAGCGAGTCTTTGACCCTCGCCGAGGCCTCCCACCTGCCGTGTGACCTGCTCCGTTCCGAGATCCTCGGCTGGCGCTCACGGTGCTACCGCCGCCAGCGCGACCTCGAGGCCGCGCGCGAGGACGTCGAGCGCGCGCTCGAGCTGGCGCGGGCGCTGGATGACCACCGCACGATGGCCAACGTCTACTTCCAGGCGTCGCTCGTCGCGGAGCGGATGGGCCACTGGGTGCTCGCTCGCAGCTACGCGGAGCGCGCCAAGGCCTATTACGAGCAGCTGAACGACGAGCGCAACGTCGGCCGCCTGCTCAACAACCTCGGCGGGCTGAACTTCCAGCTCGGCAAGCCCGACAAGGCCGTCGAGGACCTGAAGAGCGCCTACCGCGTGCTGCTCGACAGGGGCAGCGAGGCCGAGGCGGCGAACGTCGTCTCGTCACTCGCGCACGTGCACCTCATGACCGGTCAGGTGCAGACGGCCGAGGAGGAGGCGCGACACGCGCTCGACCTCCTCGAGGGCCGCGAAGATTTCCTGCTCGACATCGCTCCGACCCAGCTCGTCCTGGGCCGCGCGTTGATGGAGCAGGGACGTCTCGACGAGGCGCAGGAGACGCTGCGTGTCGCCGAGACAAGCGCAGAGCAGCTGGAATCGATCAGCCATCGCGCAGCTGCATGGATGGCGCAGGGCGACCTTGCCGGCCGCCGCGGCGACGACAACGCCGCCGCACGGCTGTACCGCAAGGCCGCCGAAGCCCTTCAGGATGTCCGCTTCTAAGCCGAGAAAGGAGGTGACGATGAAGAAGGCACGCCTTATCTCCCTCGCGACCTCCATGTGCCTGCTGGCGTTCTATTTCGAGGGCTATGCCAGGGGTTTCGGGAGGGCGTTTGAGTACCTCGGCGGTCCCGTAAGCTGGTTCGACGGCCATTAGACAAGCGTCGCCGGCGCGGGGTCCGGTCTCCCACCGGATCCCGATGCGCGGCGGCCATGTCGCCCGGCCGCACTCCTGCTCAGCGGCAACCGGCCTCGGACAACCGGCGTAGGGGTCCCCTCACCTAGCTAGACTCGACCGCGTGGGTCGGGTCGGTGCGGTGGTCCTGCTCGCGGCTTTTCTCACCGCGGGTTGTGGTAGCTCTGGTCCCTCGGCGGCTTCGGGTTCGCTGAACGCTCTGCTCAGGCGGCCTGGCCCGGAGGTGGCGGCCACGCCCGGTGCCGGGAGCTTCGTGCCGGGGACGATCCGCTTCCCCTTCGCGGTGATCGCGAACGACGCGCGGCCCGTCGAGCGCCCGACGGCGCGCGTCTGGGTCGCCACGGGGCGCAACTCGAAGCCGTTTGTCGAGACGACGGCGCGGCTCGAGCCGATCGGGGTTCCCGGCCGGTCAGAGGCGGCAGCCGGCGGCCTGACCCGCATCTACGTGGTGCGGTTCTCCGTGCCCAGGGCCGGGCGCTACTGGCTTCTAGCCCAGCCGACCGGAGCGAAGATCCAGGCGATCAGCGTCCTCGACGTGCAGCCCAGCCTGCCCCTGCCGCCCGTCGGGGGGAAGGCTCCCGTCTCCGCCACGCCGACGCTGGCGACCGCCCCGGTCTCGGCGCTGACGACGGCGCGGCCGCCCGACCTCGGACTTCTGCGCTACTCGGTCGCGAGCTCGCTCGCCGCGCACCGGCCGTTCGTGGTCACGTTCGCGACCCCGAAGTTCTGCACCAGCCGGACCTGCGGCCCAGTCGTGGACGTGGTCGACGCGGCGCGCAAGCGCTTCGCCGGCACGCCCGTGCGCTTCATCCACGTCGAGGTGTACCGAGACAACAACCCCGTCAAGGGCTACAACCGCTGGATGCGACAGTGGGGCCTGACCACCGAGCCGTGGACGTTTCTCGTCGGCCGCGACGGCCGGGTCAAGGCCGAGTTCGAGGGCTCGGTCTCCGAGGCCGAGCTGGCCGCGGCCGTCCGTAAGCACCTGCTCTGAGACGGCTGCAGGAAACGCGCCATCGGCCACGAACGCGGGAGCAGTAAGAAGCTCCTCCTCTCCCCTAAGCAGCGGCGGCTCCGGCCGCCGCTGCGTGTTCTCGCGGGAATAACCGGCAGGCAGCGGTCGTCTATGGACGCAACGCGTCGACGACGCCTACAGTTCCCGGAACCAATCTGAGGGAGAGTTCCCGTGGACCTCGGAACCGGAAGAGTCAAGCTCACAGATCTTGCCGTCTGCGGCGGTTGCGCCGCCAAGTACTCGGCTGCGCGACTCGAGCAGCTGCTGGCCGGCTTCGTGCCCGCCGAGGCGGAGAACCTGCTCGTCGGGCTCTCGCCCGCCGACGACGCGGCCGTCTACCGGCTCGACGACGAACGCGCGCTGATCTTCACGCTCGACTTCTTCCCGCCGGTCGTGGACGACCCGGGCGACTACGGCACGATCGCTGCGACGAACGCGCTGAACGACGTCTTCGCAATGGGCGGCATGCCGTTGCTCGCTCTCTCGATCGCCGCCTTCCCGGAGGAGCTCCCGATGGAGATGCTCGCCGAGATCTTCGCGGCGGCCGACGCCCAGGTGCGCGCTGCCGGCGCTCTCCTCGCGGGCGGCCACACGATCCGCGACGCGGAGCCGAAGTACGGCCTCGCCGTCGTCGGCACCGTCCATCCCGACGCGATCTGGCCCAAGAACGGCGCGCGCCCGGGCGACGCGCTGTTCCTGACCAAGCCGCTCGGGACGGGCCTGATCATGAGCGGCCACAAGCGCGGCGACGTCGGCACGCAGCAGCTCGAGCGCGCGATCCGCTGGATGCGGACGCTGAACGACGAGGCGGCCGACGTCCTGCGCGGCCTCGAGCCGAACGCCGTTACCGACGTGACCGGTTTCGGGCTCTTCGGCCACTCGTACGAGGTCGCCGAGCGGAGCGGCGTTCAGGTCATCCTCGAGTCGGAGCGCTTCCCCGCCATCGACGGGGCGCTCGACCTCGCCCGCCACGGCGTGCGCACGAGCGGCGACCCGCGGAACCGCGACTTCGCCGGCCCGCATCTCGAGCTGGACGGCGTCCCGGACACGCTCGCGGCCCTGGGCTACGACCCGCAGACGGCCGGGGGCCTTCTGGTCTCGATCCCGGCGGAGCGCGGGCCCTCGCTCGAGGCCGAGTTCGCGTCGCGGAAGCTCTTCGTTCGTCGCGTCGGCCGCGTCGAGGAGGGCGCCGGGGTCGTCGTCGAGTGATCGCCCGCGGGATGATCCACGGGCGGTTCCAGCCGTTCCACAACGGGCATCTCGAGTATCTGAAGGGCGCGGCCGGTCGCTGCAACGAGGTTTTCGTCGGCATCACGAACCCGGACCCCCTGCGGGTCAAGCCGGAGGACTCCGATCCCCTGCGGCACCTGCCGGAGTCGAACCCGTACACCTACGTCGAGCGGCTCCTGATGGTGAAGGCGGCTGCCGCCGACGGGGGAGTCGAGCCCACGCGGTTGCACGTGATCCCGTTCCCGGTCAACGAGCCGGAGCTCTGGTCCGCGTACGTCCCGGAGGACGTCGTCCAGTTCATCCGTCTCTTCTCCGACTGGGGAGGGACGAAGCTCGAGCGCCTGCGGGAGGCCGGCTACGAGGTCGTCGTGCTCGACGAGGGCGCCGGGAAGGAGATCTCCGGGGTCGAGGTGAGGAAGGCGCTGCGCGAAGGCGGCGACTGGGAGGCGCTCGTCCCGCCCGGTGTCGCCCCCCTGCTGAAGGGGCGCGAGCGCGTCACCGTGTAAGGGTCGTGTAAGGCTTCAAAACTTTCCGGTCCCGCGCGCGTTTGTACGGGTACCAAACGCGCAATCAAGGGGGCTTGCCATGCGCACCTTCGTTCTCTCGGTGGCCGCCGTGCTGGCACTGGCGGTCACGGGAGCGTCTCAGTCGGCCTCGACCGCGGCTACGGCGGTCAAGATCTCCGCGACGGCCTTCACGCCCGCGACCGTCACGATCGCGACGGGCGCGGCGGTCAAGTGGACAAACGGCGACACGAAGAACCACCAGGTCGTCGCGAACAACGGCAGCTTCGCGTCGGCGTCGCTAGCCAAGGGGAAGAGCTACACGCACGCTTTCAACACCGCGGGCACGTTCCGCTACCACGACGCCTTGCACCCGACTCTCACCGGGAAGGTCGTCGTGCAGGGGCCGCCGCCGGACGTGTCGATCGGCGCGACAGCGCCGATCCTCAACTTCGGCCAGGCCACGCACATCGGCGGCACTGTCTCGAGCAAGCAGGCGGGCGAGACCGTGACCCTGTGGGCTCAGCCCTGGGGCCAGGCCTCTCCTGTGCTGCTCGCGACGCTGCTGACCGGCACCGGTGGGGTCTGGGACTACGTCGTGCAGCCGGCGGTGCTGACGGTGTACGAGGCGCACTGGAAGGCTGCCGCCAGCGACAAGATCAGCGTGCTGCTGCGCCCGGTCGTGCACCTCTCCGCCTCGAAGAGAGTCGGCTTCGTCAGGGTCGAGAGCTACCGCTCGCTCGCCGGCCGCACGGTCTACCTGCAGCGGCTCACGCGCTTCCACGAGTGGGTGAAGATCCGGCGTGTCGTCCTCGCGTCGGGCTCGAAGAAGCACTTCTTCCTTCGACTTCCGCGGGGCCGGTACGCGCTGCGCGCCTTCGTGGCCGGCAACCAGGTCGGCGCCGGCTATCTGGACGCAGTCAGCGGGACGGTCCGCGTCCGGAGGAGGTAGCGCTGTGGATGCACGGCGCGGGTTAGCCTCCGCGCCGTGCATCCCATCGTGATCGTCCTGCTCGACGGGCTCGGCGACCGGGCCCACGAAGTGCTCGGCGGCCGGACCGGGAACGAGGCTGCAGAGACGCCGAACCTCGACCGGCTCGCCACGCGGGGCTCGTGCGGGGTGCTCTACGCGGTCGGTCCCGGGCGGGCGCCGTCGAGCGAGGTCGCGCACTGGTCGATGCTCGGCTTCCGGCCCGACGAGTTTCCCGGGCGGGCCGTGTTCGAGGCGCTCGGGCGCGGGCAGGAGGTGAGCGCCGAGCACGTCTTCGCCTACGCGGCGCTGCGGCCGGCCGAGCGGCGTGACGACGGCTGGTGGCTGACGGGCCGCCCCGACGCGGAGCGCGACGCCGAGGAGGCCGAACGGCTCGTCGAGAGCTGCGACGGGATCGAGGTGGACGGGCTCCAGTTCTCGCTCGCTCACGTCTGGCGTGGCGAGGCGGTCCTGCGGATCTCGGGCGGAGCCGACGAGCGGGTGACCGACACGGACGCGTTCTTCCGCGCCTGGTACCCGATGCTCCGGCCTCAGCCGCTCGTCCCCGAAGCCGAGCGAACCGCCCGCGCCTGCGAGGAATGGACCCGGCAGGTGCTCGCGCGGCTCGAGGGCGAGCGCTTCAACGTGATCACGTTGAAGTGGTTCGGGCGGCCCCGATCCGTGCCGACGTTTCTGGAGCGCCACGGTGTGACCGGTGCGTTCGCCGCCGACTCGGCCTTCCTCCGGGGGCTCGGGATCGCGCTCGGGCTCGAGCCTGTCGCGGCGCGCGAGACGGACGACCCGGTGGCGGACCTCGGGGCTCGAGTCGAGCTCGCGCGGGAGCGGCTAGCCGCGGGCGATACGTTCGTCATCGTCCACCAGAAGACGACAGACGAAGCCGGGCACACGAAGGATCCGCGGATCAAGCAGGAGACGATCGAGCGGCTCGATGCGGCGCTCGGAGACCTTCCGACGGATCGCGCGATCGTCTGTGTCACGGGCGACCACGCGACGCCGGCCTCTCCGGACGTGATCCACTCCGGCGACCCCGTGCCGCTGCTCGTCGCCGGGCCGGGCGTCCGCGCCGACGGCGTCGAACGCTTCGGCGAGCTCCACTGCGCCGCCGGGATCCTCGGCCAGCTGCGCGGCCCGGACCTGATGCCGGTCCTGTTGAACGCCGCCGACCGCCCGCTTTTCCTCGGCTCGCGGCCGACCCCGTTCGACGGCGCCGACGGCTACCCTTCGGTGCTGGAGCCGCTGCTCTAGTGCACGTTGAGACCACCGCCGCGCAGCGCCGGAGCTTCGAGCTCTCGGCGACGCAGTTCCTGTGGCCGGCGCTGGCGTCGGTCGGCGCGCTCTGGCTGATCATGGTCACCGGCGCGGCCGTCCGGCTGACGGGCTCCGGACTCGGCTGCAGGCACTGGCCCGGTTGCGAAAAGGGCGACCCGCTGCCGGCCAAGAACTACCACGCCTACATCGAGTTCGGGAACCGGACGCTCGGCGCCGTGACGATCCTGATCGTCCTGCTGACCGCCATCGCGGCCTTCCGCACGCCGTCGCTCCCGCGCTGGGCGCGGCGGCTCGCGCTCGCCGTCTTCGTCGGCACGCTCCTCCAGGCCCCGCTCGGCTACCTGGCGGTCAAGACGGACCTCCGCTGGCCGATCGTCGCCGCGCACCTGCTGCTCTCGGCGGTCGTGCTGGCCGGGGCGGTCGTGCTCGCGCTCGAGGCGGCGAACACCGCGCACGGCCGGGCGGAGCCGGTCGTCCCGTCAGAGGTGCGATGGGGTGCGCTCGTGGTCGGGGTCGCCGGGCTCGGGCTGCTGGTGACGGGCACGCTCGCGACCGCGGCCGGGCCGCACTCCGGCGCCGGTGCGGAGCACGTCGACAGGCTCTGGCGCCTGCAGCCGCTCGTGTACGCGCACGCGGCTGCAGTCGGCGTCTTCGCCGTCGCGCTCGTGTTCGTTGTCGGCTACCTCGCTTCGCTGCGGGAGCGCGCGCCGAACCTGTTCATGCTCGGGCTGGGCGTGCTCGGCCTCCTGTTTGCGCAGATGACGATCGGCGAGATCCAGTACCGCACGCACCTGCCCTGGCCGCTCGTGCTCGCCCACGTCGGGCTGGCCGCGGCCGTCTGGGCGATTCTCGTCGCGTTCGTCACGGTTCTCTGGCGTCCGCCGCGGGCGCTTGTTCCGAGGCGCACGTAGACTGAAACCATGACCGGCGAGCTTCGAGTCCACCGGCGGCCGGAGCTCGCCCGGCCGGTGTTGATCGGCGCGTTTCGGGGCTGGAATGACGGCGCGCAGGCGGCCTCGCTCGCGGCCGGCTACCTCGCCAAGACCTGGGAGGCCGAGCGGTTTGCCGACGTCGATCCCGAGGAGTTCTTCGACTTCCAGGCGACGCGGCCGCACGTATCGCTCGAGGAGGGGATGACGCGGCGGATCGACTGGCCGGAGACCGCCTTCTACCACGCCCGGCCCGAAGGGTTCGACCGCGACATCGTGCTTCTGCTCGGGATCGAGCCGAACCTGCGCTGGCGCACGTTCGCCGACCTGCTGATCGACCTTGCGCAGGAGCTCGGGGTCGAGCTGATGATCACCCTGGGCGCGCTGCTCGCGGACGTTCCCCACACGCGGCCCTCGCCGGTGACCGGGAGCGCGAGCGACCCGGAGCTCGTCCAGCGCCTCGGCCTCTCGGCGTCGCGCTACGAGGGTCCGACCGGGATCGTCGGCGTCCTGCACGATGCCTGCAAGCGAGCGGAGATTCCTTCCGCGAGCCTCTGGGCGGCTGTGCCGCACTACGTCTCGCTCACCCCGAGCCCGCGCGCGGCCGTCGCGCTCTGCGAGCGGCTCGGCGACCTGATCGGGGTCGAGATCGAGGTGGCCGAGCTCGAGGAAGCGGCCGCGAGCTACGAGGAGCAGGTGAGCGAGGCGGTCGCCTCGGACGAGGAGACCGCTGCCTACGTCGAGGAGCTGGAGCACCGGGCCGACTCGCTCGAGGAGTCGTCCGAGCTTCCCTCCGGCGAGGCGCTCGCGGCCGAGCTCACGCGCTTCCTACGAGAGCGCGAGCAGAACGGCGGCGGCGAGGACGCCGCCCGAGAGCAGTAGGACCGAAGCCCTAACCGAACGTGAAGGCGTACGCGGAGATCCGGGGCGAGAAGCGCAGCTCGAGCAGCCCGTTCCGCTCCTTCGGGTAGCGGAGCAGCGTGTAGAGGCGGCTGAGCCCGCCCACCTGGACGGTTCGGACCGGCTTGCCGTTCACGAGCACCTTCACCCGCCCCTTGCCCCCGAGGACGAGGAAGACGTTCTGGGCGAGGAAGCTCAGGCGCAGACGGGCGCCGCCCGGACCCGCCACGATCCGCTGCGCCTCGACCCGCCACGGCCCCGCGTAGGCGAGCGAGTCCGGGGGCACCGACTTCGGGAACCGGTAGACGATCTCGCGGCCCGGGACGATCGGCGTGCCCACGTAGCGGTCGATCCTCTGCCAGCCGAGATACGACTCCGGTGTCATGAGCTCGTGGTCCGGTGTCGTGTCGGCCACCGGTGCGTACCGGGTCGTCGTCGGCCTGCCGAGCAGCTCCCGGATCTTGGCCTCGGTGCCGTCGTAGTCGCCCTCGCCTTCCTTGATCTCGCGGATGTCCCCGTGTCGGTCGATCAGGTACTCGGCCGGCCAGTACGAGTTCTGGTAGGCACCCCAGGTCGCGGCGTCGTCGTCGACCGCGACCGGATAGCGCACGCCCAGGTCGCGGGTCGCCTTGCGGACGTTCGAGACCTCGTGCTCGAACGCGAACTCGGGCGTGTGGACGCCGACGATCACGAGCCCGGCCTTGCGGTACGCGTCGTCCCAGGCCTTCAGATGCGGGAGCGTGCGCAGGCAGTTGATGCACGAGTACGTCCAGAAGTCGACGAGCACGACCTTGCCGTGCAGCTCCGAGATCGTTAGCGGCTTGCTGTTGATCCACGCGGTGATGTCCTTGAAGTCGGGCGCCTGCCCGTAGTTCTTCAGCGCGGGGCCCGGGTGCACGGCCACGCAGCGTTGGTGGAGATCCGTCCTGACCGAGCACGAGCGCTCGGCGGCCTGAAGCGACTGCGTGTAGTCGGGAACCAGACGCTGGAGCGAGGTGTCAACGCCGAACGCCAGCAGGATGGCCGCGGCGGCGATGATCGCGCCGAGCGCGGCCCGCACGCGCCCGATGTTGCCGCGGAGCACCCCGGGCCGCTCCGCGCCTCTCTGGGCGGCCATCGCGATCAGGAGCAGGGGCACCGCGACGCCGATCGTGTACGCGAACGCGAGCGCGACCCGATGCACCCCCGACGTGGTCGCCGAGGCACCGGCGACTGCGGCCAGGATCGTCCCCGCGCAGGGTGCGAAGACGAGCCCGAGGGCGGCGCCGAGGAGGAAACCCCCGCCCAGGTCGCCGCCCGGACGCCGGGAGAGGCGCACGAAGGGCCTCTCGAGCACGCGCCCCAGGCGCGGCACCATCAGGCCGATCCCGACCAGCAGGAGCAGCGCGATCGAGAGGTTCCGCAGGAGGTCGTCCGGGATGCGGAGCTGGGAGAGGAACCACGTCAGGAAGAGGAGCGACGCGAGGAACGTGCAGACGAGCCCGGCGAGGATCGCGTACGGGCGCCGGCGGCTACCGCCGCTGCTCGCGCCCGCGGCGAAGACGATCGGGAGCACGGGGTACGCGCACGGCGAGATTGCCGTGACGACCCCCGCCAGGACGGCGACGCCGTAGAGAAGCATTCGTTACGAAGGTAGTCGTTTGCCGCTATCCGGCGTTACAACGGCGACCCGGCCAAGCCGGCTCGCCCCCTGATCGGCGTCACAAGTGACCGCCTAGGCTTCCGCGGCCGGCGCGGTTTCCGCTTTCGGCTCCGGCTTCGTCCGGCTGCCTGCGCCGTCCGGCTGCCTGGCCTGCGTCTGCGTGGCGCGGCCCTTCTTCTTGCGCTTGCGCCGCCGCCGGCGGGAGCGGCCCGACGGGGCCTTCGGGGCGGGCAGGTTGTCGGCGAGCGCGTTCGCGACCTCCTCGATCGTCCCGAGCCGTTCGCGGGCGGCGTCGATCAGCTGGTTCGCGCGAGGTGTGTAGCCCTCCGCCGAGGCGAGCAGGGCGGCGCCGACCTCTCGCGGCTGCTCGAGCGCCGCGTTGACGAGCTTCGCCGCGTTTTCCTCGTGCCGGTGCCCGCGCGAGTTGGCGAGCGCGCCGAGCAGGCGCTTGGCCTCCGGGAACTCGCCGCTCGCCCGGCGGTCCTGCACCTTGCGGGTCGCGCGCGCGAGCTTCCACGTCCAGCGGGACAGGATCTGCTCCGGCGCGTCGACCTTTCCGTCGCCCAGCGCCCGGAGCAGCGTGCGCACGCCGTGGACGCGGTCCTTCTCCCACGTCGGCGCCAGGGTCACGAGCGTGACCAGGTCGTCGAAGCTGGCCCGGTCGACGGTCATCGACACCCGGTCGGCGAGCGCGGTCAGGCGCAGCCGGCGGTTCGGGTTCTCGGCCGCGCAGGCCATCAGGAACTGCTCGAGCGCGCCCCTGTTCGCCTTGCCCTCGGTGAACTTCTTGACGAACTCGACCCGCTCGTCGAAACGCACGTTGCGCCCCGCGATCGTCGCCCAGTAGAGCTGCTCGTCGTCGTCGAGGAAGCGCGGGTCCACGCGCTGCCACTCGCGTGTGATCACGGCGAGCCGACGCTTCACGTCCGGCGTCACCGGCACGAGCCACGGCGCGGGAGAGAGCTTCCGCCGCGCACGCCGCTGGATTCGCCGCCGAGGGGCCGGCGTGACCCGTGCGCCCTCGCGGTAGAAGTCGGCGTCGAGCAGGCTGTGCAGCGAGACCACGCGCTCGCTGTGCGTTGCCGCCTTGGGGACGAAGTCGACGACGACGCCTGCCTCCTTGCGCGGGTGCGTTCTCATGATCCGGCCGATCCGCTGCTGGTAGACGCGCTTCGAGGCGGTCGGCGCGAGGTGCATGCACACCGTTGCCCGAGGGGAGTTCCAGCCCTCGGCGAGCAGCATCGCGTTGACGAGCACGTTGATCTCGCCACGCTCGTACGCAGCCAGAGTCTCCGCGAGCTGCACCGGGGGCGTGCGGCCGCTGACCGCCTGCGCCTTCAGGCCTGCCGCCCGGAACTCCTTCGCCAGGTTGTACGCGTGGTCGACGCCTGCGGCGTAGACGATCCCCGGCGTGTTCTCGAAGCGGTCGCGGTACAGGCTCGCGGCCGCCTGGTTCAGGGCCGTGTGGTCGAGGACGGCGGCCAGCGCACCCTCCTCGAAGTCGCCTCCCACGATCGGGACGGACGAGATCGCGGCCGCGGGCGGGACGCGCAGGCAGCGCAAGGGCGCGATCAGGCCCCGGCGCGCGGCGTCCCCGAGCGGCAGCTCGTCGATCGACGCGGGGAAGACGTCGGAGACCTGCTTGGCGATCAGCTGCTCGGTCGCCGTCATGCCGATGAAGATCGGCTCCGAGAAGCCGCGAATCGCCATGCTCGTCTTCTCGCCCAGCGCCGTGTGCGCCTCGTCGCAGATCACGAGCTGGTAGGCGTGTGGGTCGAGGTCGTCCCAGTGGCGGGCGAACCACGCGTAGGTCTGGACCGTGACCGGGTTCGGTCTCGGCAGCGCGTGGCCTTTCTCGATCGCGTCCGTGAAGCGCTCGCCGTAGCCCTCGGCGGTCAGCTCGCGGTGGAACTGCGTGACGAGCAGCCGGCGGTGCGTGAGGATCAGGACACCGAGCGTGCGCGCGGCCTCGACGAAGCCGGCCGCGGCGATCGTCTTGCCCGAGGCCGTGGGGTGCCGGAACCGATAGCGGCGGCTCGCGCCCGGGTCCCGACCGGCGTGCTCCTCGGGGAGCAGGAGGTCGTCCGCCGGCGCGTCGAGATGGACACCGAGGTCGTCGTCCTCCTCCTCGGCTTCGGCCTCCGCCTCCTCGACGGCCGCGCCGTTGCCGTTCAGCTCCGGCTCGACCTGGGTCGCGGCGATCAGCTCCGTCAGCATCCCGGCGAGCGCGTCGATCTGGTGGCGGCGCAACTCCGTGCCCGAGGCCAGCCGCGGCGGCTGCTCGCTCAGCACGCGCTCGAGGCCGAGCATGAGCGCGTAGCGGATCTTCCAGCCGTACGACGGCTCGCTCGCTCCCGCGTCGATCTCCGCGAGCGCATCGTCGAGCGCCCGCCTCCGGGCGGTCCCGGGGGCGAGAACGAGGTCGGGGTCTTCGTCCGGGTGGAGGAAAGGCTCCCCGGCCCAGGCTTCGGCGCGGAGGGCGGAGGCACTCAGGCCCTCAGCCTCCGACGATAGCGTCAGATGCTCGGTCGCTTCTTGCATGTCTGGCAGCACGTCCAGTGCTGCCGAATCTCAGGAAGAGAGCGCGCTCGCGCTGGAACCCCTAGGCGAGCGTCGCAACATGAAGCATAACCGATCCGGCCGCCGATGCCCGGATTTCTAGAGCGGGGTTCCTGTCCCGCCGAGGCCGCCGAAGACGGCGAACGGGTTCCTCGGCGCGACCTCCCAGACGAGCTCGCCGCCGGGCTCGGCCTCGCCGTGCAGCCGGCGCGCGAGCTCCCGCGCGTCCTCCTCGGACGCTGCGCCGACGATCAGGTAGCGGTAGCGGCGCACGACGTCGTACCCCTCCTGCTCCAGCTCGTCGGCGAGCTTCTGCGCCTCCTGGTGCGACTCGCGCTGGACGCGGACCTCCCAGGGCGCATACCCGCGCGCGATCTCCTCCTCCTCCCAGGTCTCACCCGGCGGGTCGGTCGACCAGCGGTCCTCGTCGGCGAGCCAGTGCGCGACCTCGATCTCCGCTTCGAGCCCCTCGTCGGCGAGCTCGGCCTCGACGACGCGCTGCGCCTGCTCCGCCTCGGCCTGCGCGGACGCGTAGACGAACAGCTCGCCGCCGTCGCGTGACACGGCCAGGCGGTGGCCCTCGAGCTCCCGGGCGAGCCGCTTCGCCTCGTCCGAGCCCAGGTCGAGGCCGAGGCGGTCGAGCAGCGACTCTGCGTGCTGCTCCTCGGCGAGCTCGATCCGGATGCGCCAGTCGTCTGTCATCTCGTCGGCACTCACCGGCCGAATCCTCTGCCGGCTGCGTGTCGACCGATCATTGCAGACGGCCGGCCGGGCCAAGCCCGCCCGGCCTGAGGGAGACACCGCGAGCGGTGTCTTGGCCCATGTCGGCGAACCGGCGCCCGAACCTCTTCTCCGATCTGCCGGTCTGGTCGAGGAACTTGGTGATCCCGCCGAGCCAGAACGGCCAGCCGGCGCCGAGGAGGAGCGCGGTGTCGACGTCCTTTGCCTCGGCCACGACGCCCTCGGCGAGGAGGTGGTGGATCTCGTCGGCGACGGCCTCGAGCGCGGTCTCGAGGATCTCGTCGGCGGTCCTCGGGTCGTGCGCCTGGACGGCGATCTCGTCCTTCCCCTCGGCGTAGTTGGCAAGCGTCGCCGAGAGCGGGAAGCGGTCGGGATAGGCCTCGTGGAGGGTCTCGAGGACGTGGTTCGCGACGCGCGGGCCGACCATCTGGAGGAGCACCGAAGGGGCCATCGGCAGGCCGAGCCGGAGGATCGCGTCGTCGGCTTCGTCCGGGGTGTTGCCGTGCTCGAGGGTGTCGAGGACAACCGCCATCAGGCGGGTCAGGACGCGGTTGACGACGAACGCGGGAGCGTCCTCGACGAGAACGGGGCGCTTGCGCAGCCTCTCGGCGAAGGCCCACGCGGTGGCGAGCGTCGCGTCGTCCGTCTCGGGCGTTCGGACGAGCTCGACGAGCGGCAGGACGGCGACCGGGTTGAAGAAGTGGATGCCGACGTCGGCGCCTATCTCGGCGACCGAGAGGCTCGACGTATTGGTCGCGAGGACGCACTCGGGTCGCTCGACGTGCTCACGGAGCTCCGCGAAGACCCGCCTCTTCGTCTCGAGCTCCTCGAAGATCGCCTCGATCACGAGATCGCAGTCTCCGAAGTGCTCGTACCCCGTCGAGGTCGAGACCAGCGACGCGAGGAAGCGCGCCTTGCCCTCGTCGTAGCGCCCCTTCGCCACCTGCTCCTGGAGGTCGGACTCGATGCTCTCCCGCGCGTTTGCCAGGGCCTCCTCGCTCACGTCGCGCATCGCGACCGGCACCTCCAGGCGGCGGACGACGAGCGTGGCGAGCTGCGCGGCCATGAGGCCCGCGCCGACGATCCCGACCTTGCGCAGAGGCCGGGGCTCGGCCTGCGGTCGGCCGGGAGGGCTCTTCGCTCGTCGCTCGACGAGGTCGAACGCGTAGAGGGACGCCTGGGCCTGGCGGCCGGGTAGCAGATCGCCGACCGCTTCTTCCTCGGCGCGGTAGCCCTCCTCGAGCGTCCAGCCGGAGCAGGCTCCCTCGATCAGCTCGAGCGCCTTGTAGGGAGCGGGCGCGGCTTCGTGCACCTGCCCGTCGAGTCGCGCGCGCGCCTTCCGGATCACGTCGTCCGTTTCGGCCGTGTCCCGGGGTCTGTCCCCGGGACCTGTCCCTTCGGCCACGAGCTCGAGGGCGAACGCGATCGACTCGTCGACGAACTCAGCCGGCCCAAGGAGGCGGTCGGCGAAACCGAGCTCGAATGCGTCCGGGCCGGTCAGGAGCCGGTTCTGGCGCATGGGGTTGGCGACGACGAACTTCACGGCCGTCTCGACGCCCACCAGCCGCGGGACGAGCTGCGTCCCGCCCCAGGCGGGCACGATCCCGAGGAAGCACTCGGGGCAGGCGAAGTGCCGCACGGCGGTCGAGATCGTGCGCGCGCCGCAGTGCAGCGCCAGCTCGACCCCGCCGCCGAGGCAGGCGCCGTTGACCGCCGCGACTGTCGGATATGGGAGCGCGCGGATCCGCCCGAAGAGCTCGTGGCCGGCCCGGCTGCCCTCGATCGCGAGCTCGCGGGTCGCTCCCGGGAACTCGGTGATGTCAGCTCCCGCCGCGAAGACGAACGGCTTCCCGGTGACGACGAGGGCCGACCAGCTCTCCTCCTCGAGTCGCGGGAGGAGCTGCTCCAGCGACTCGAGCGCGGCCCGCCCGAAGAACGTCGGCTTGGTGTGATCCTCGCCGTTGTCGATGGTGACCAGCGCGACGGCGCCGCGCTCCGTCTCGACGCGCGCGAGCTTGAACGCGGTGTCAGTCAGCGAGGCTCTCCCAGATCACGGCCGCGCCCATGCCCATCCCGACGCAGAGCGCGGTCAGGCCGTATCGCACCCCGGGCCGCTCGCGAAGGCCGTAGGCCAGCTGCGCCAGCAGTCGGGCCCCGGTCGCGGCGAGCGGGTGCCCGCACGCGATCGCGCCGCCGTAGGGGTTCAGGCGCTCGTCATCGGGGTCGACGCCGAGCGCGTCGCACCAGGTCAGCACCTGGACTGCAAAGGGCTCGTTCAGCTCGAACAGGCCGATGTCGTCGAGCGTCAGCCCGGCGAGCTCGAGCGCCTTCTTCGTGGCCGGCACCGGGCCGAGGCCCATCAGCTCCGGCTCGACTCCGGCGAACGCGTAGGACACGAGGCGCATCCGCGCCTCGAGGCCGAGACCCCCGGCGGCCTGCTCGGAGGCGAGCAGCGCGCCCGCCGCACCGTCCGTGAGTCCGGCGGAGTTGCCGGCGGTAACGCGACCCCCTGGCCGGAAAGGCGTCGGCAGGTCGGCCAGCCCTTCGAGGCTGGTGTCCGGCCGCAGGAACTCGTCGCGGCCGGCGACGCGCCAGCCGGCGTCCGTGAAGACGGACATCGGGACGACCGTCTCGCGCATGACGCCGTTCTCCCAGGCCGCGGCCGCCCGGCGCTGGGAGCGGACGGCGAACGCGTCCGAGTCACTCTTCGTCAGCTGCGGGAAGCGATCGTGGAGGTTCTCCGCCGTCGCGCCCATCGTCACCGCGGTCGGGTCGACCAGCCTCTCTGCGACGAAGCGCGGGTTGAAGTCGACGTCCTCGCCGATCGGGTGGTGGCCCATGTGCTCGATGCCGCCTGCGAGCACCACGTCGGCGGCGCCCATCGCGATCTCGCCGGCGCCTGCGGTGACGGCCGTGAGCGCGCCGGCGCACATCCGGTCGACCGCGAAGCCGGGCACGGTCTGCGGCAGCCCGGCGAGCAGCGCGACGTCACGCCCGAGGGTGAGTCCCTGGTCGCCGACCTGGGCGGTGGCGGCGAGAATCACGTCGTCGATGCGCGCCGGTTCGAGCTGCGGGTTGCGACGGAGCAGCTCGCGGACGACCTTCACGCCCAAGTCGTCGGCGCGCGTCCGCCAGAAGACTCCTTTTGGCCCGGCGCGCCCGAACGCGGTTCGAACGCCGTCGACGTACACGACCTCGCGCAGCTCACGCGCCACGCCGGAGAGCCTAGTCCATCGCGTTGTGGGCCAAGCGGCACACTTCCGGCACGCTCCCGTTACCCATCCGTGCGCGATCGCTCGATACGATCGCAGCGGGGAGGAGGTCGGCTGTGCCTAAACCAGACGCCGGCAAAGCGGAGGACTGGCCGGGGCACTTTTCGCGGGAGGAGGCGCGCTACCGCGACGGGGAGGCGCGGCTCCGCGAGCCGGACGACGACACCGACACGGACGCCCGCCAGCGCCAGCTCACCCGGCTCGGAAACGCGGCCGGCGGCGCGGGTCTTTCCCTCCTGATGCAGGGCCGGGGCGAGGCCTCCGAATGGTTCGAGCGAGCGGCCGAGCGCTACCGGGAGAGCTTCGACGACGCGCCGCCCGGGAGCTGGGGCCGGCCGATCGGCGCGATCAAGGCGCTGGTGCTGGCGGGCGACTGGCCGGGATCCGAGCGAGCCGCTGCCTGGGCGCTCGACGCTGGCGCCGCCGAGGCCCAGTCGCCGGTCGGCCGCTACGCCGCCGCGCTGGCTCTGCTCGTCCTGGGCCGCGACGCAGAGGCGCGCGTGCATGCCGACGCGATCCGGATCCGCGACGACTTTCCACGGGACGTCGGCGACGCCCTCGCCTTCCTCGCCGCGCAGGACGTCCTCGGCTACGCGGTCGCCGTTGAGTCGGTGCTCGAGTCGTTCGAGACCCGCGACGAGTACCTCGAGGATCTCCCCGTCGCCGACACCGTGCTCGTGCTCCAGGCGCTCGCCGGACGGCGAGACATGTCCGCCGAGCTGCGCTCGACGCTACTCCCCGACTAGCGGGCCCGGGCTGGTCGGGGGGTGGAGAACGGCCGTGATCACGATCGGCTCCGCGCTGTCCTCCTCGGCGTCTCTCGCCTTCTCGACGAACTCGGCGATGAGCTCCAGGGCCCGCTCGGGCCGGATCCGCGCGGTCACCTGGGCGGAGCGGAACGTGCCCTCTGTGCTGTGCTTGTCCCAGCCGCGCTGGACCTCGTCGAGCATCGCCGCGCGGAGGTCGCTGGTCAGGCCGGAGGCGAGCAGTTCCGGCGCAACGCGGAGTGTCCGTGCGACGGCCCGGTACGGCTTCTCGCGCCCGCGGCTCGAGCCCGCGAGCGTGATCAACCCGGCGCGCAGGAGCATCCGCACGTGGAAGTGGAGGTGGCCGGGATCGACGCCGAGCTTGTTGGCGAGCTCCCGGTTCGTGAGTGCCTCCTCGGAATCGGTTCCGAGCGTCTCGAGCACGCGCAGCCGGAGCGGGTGGCCGAGCGCCTTGAGCTGCTCGGGCCGGTCCAGGACCAGCACGTCGAGGATTTCGCTGCCGTTCGACGAGCTCATACGCCGCCTATATATACGGTCGGGCGGCGTCCGGGTCAACTCAGCCGCGACATCGCCGCGAAATCGGCGACGAGCCGGGTGCGCCCGTGCACCGAGCGGATCAGGCTCGCGGGCGTGCCGCGGGAGGGCGGCGACCCGAACGCCCGCTCGATCGCTTCCGCCTTGGTTTCCCCGGTGACGAGGAACAGCACCTCCGGCGCCGAGCAGAGCACGGACACCGTCATCGTCACCCGGTCGACGAACGGGTCGAGCTTTGGCTCGGCGGGAACGGCGCGGCGCGAGCGGTCGTCGAGCGTCGGCTGGTCTGGGAAGAGCGAGGCCGTGTGGCCGTCGGCCCCGAGCCCCAGCAGGACGAGATCGAGCCGTGCGCCGTCGAGTGCCTGGTCGTACTCCGCGGCGGCGGCCACCGCCCCCAGCTCGCCCCGGATTCGCTCGACCGTTCGCGGCTGGACGGAGAGCCTGTCGAGCAGCCGCTCGCGGGCTAGCCGGTAGTTGGAGCGCTCGTCCTCGGGCGGGACGCAGCGCTCGTCGCCCCACCACAGCGACGCCTTGCCCCAGTCGGGCTCCTCCTCCGCTGCCAGCTCGTAGGCGCGGGCGGGGGTGGTGCCGCCGGAGAGCACGATCGACCGACCTGCGCGCGCCGCCGCGACCAGCTCCCCCGCTGCGAACGCCGCCGCTTCCTCCTCGTTCTCGACGCGGACCAGCTCGACGCCGCCGGGCGTCACTGCTCTCCGGCGGCGAGCTCCTGCGAGCGCTCGACTGCGGCCTGGATCGCGTTCAGGAAGGCCGCACGGACCCCGGCGCGCTCGAGCTCGCGGATCGCGCGGATCGTGGTCCCGCCCGGCGAGGTCACCTGCTCGCGCAGCTCGACCGGGTGGATGTTCTCGTCCCGAAGCAGGTGCGCCGTGCCGAGCATCGTCTGGACGACCAGCTTCGTCGAGACCTCGCGCGAGAGGCCGAGCAGGATTCCCGCCTCGATCATCGCCTCGGCCAGGAGCGCGAAGTACGCAGGCCCCGAGCCAGACACGGCCGTGACGGCGTCCATGTAGCGCTCCGGGACGTGTACCACCCCGCCGACGTGGCTGAGCGCCTCCTCTGCGAGCTTCAGGTGTTCTTCGCCCGCGTGCGCTCCCGGGCAGACGCCGGCGATGCCCTCGTGCACGGTGGCCGGGCGGTTCGGCATCGCCCGGACGACCGGGACGTTCTCGCCGATCCGGCTCTCGATTGCGGAGGTCGGGATTGCCGCTGCGACCGACAGCACCGTCTGCGCCGGCGTCAGCAGGCCTCCGATCTCCCCGAGGAGCACGTCGAAGTCCTGCGGTTTGACCGCGATCACGACCAGCGCTGCGCCCGCGACGGCCTCGGCGTTCGACGTCGTCGCCTTCACGCCGTAGCGCTCGGCCAGCTCGCGCGCCCGCTCCTCGTCCCGAACGGTGACCACGATCTCGGCCGGCTCGCGCCAGCCCCCGCTGAGGAGCCCGCGCAGGAGCGCCTCGCCGATCGTCCCGGTGCCGAGGATCGCGACCAGACGCCCGTTCTCCGCCATTCTCGGAGTCTAGGCCGCGGCGCGTTGCGGGAGCGGAACGAGCCCGCGCGCGAACGCCGAGAGCAGGTAGACGCTCGCGAGACCCGCCCAGCGCCCGTACGGCTCGAGCAGCTCGGCGGTCTCCCACGTCTCGACCCGGCGGCCGCGCAGCGCAGCGCAGAGCTTGACGAGTCCGAGGTCGCCGACGAGGCCGCGCTCGAAACGGCCGAGTCCCTCGAGGCAGATGACTCCGACCGACCAGGGGCCGAGCCCCCGCTCGCGCTCGAGCCGGTTCGCGGCCGCGTCGGTCGACTGCGAGCGCAGCCGTTCGAGGTCGACCGAGCGGCAGAGGCGGACGAGCGTCGCCCCGCGACGGGCACCCAGGCCGAGCCGCCGCAGCTCGGCAGGGGCGAACCGGGCGAGCGCTTCCGGGCTCGGCGGCAGTCGCAGGCGGGTGTCCTCGACCTGTGGCATCGCCGCACGGATCACGTTGCGCTCGATCTCGCGCGCGAGCCGGGCCTGGATCAGCTGGCCGCACACCGCGCGCAGCAGCGAGTGCGTCACCGTCGCAAGCCGCAGGGGGCGGAGGCCGCGCAGCTGTGGAAGCGCCCGGCGGAGAAGCGGGTCGTCGCGAAAGCGGTCGAGGAACTCGGAGTGGTCGTCGTCCAGCGCGAGCACGAAGCGCAGCTCCGCGAGGCCGCGCTCATCGGGCGCCCGCAGCTGGACGATTCCGTCCGGCTGTTGCCAGGCGCGGCCGACCCCGCCGGTCGTCAGAGCTGCCACGAGCGGCCCGTCGGCACGCGTGCGCGTCGAGTCGCCGGCGTGACGCGCCGAGACACGTAACGAGAAGGGCCCCCGCGGCCGGACCGCGTCGGAGACGCCTCTGGACCGTTCGCGATCTCCTGCCGGCACGGGGTCCGGATCTTGCCCGCCGGAGCGGACACCGTCAACGACGCCTCGGCTGCGGGGGTATCGTCGCCCCTGGTGAGCATCGACCCGCGCGTCGACATCGGCCACGTCCACCTGAAGGTCTCGGACCTCGACAGGGCGATTGCCTTCTATCGCGACATCCTGGGCTTCGAGGTCACGCAGCAGCACGGTGACCAGGCTGCCTTCCTCTCGGCCGGCGGCTACCACCACCACATCGGCCTCAACACCTGGGAGTCGCGCGGCGGCTCGCCGCCTCCTCCGGGAACGACGGGCCTCTACCACTTCGCAATCCGCTACCCCGACCGGAGCACGCTCGGCGACGTGCTTCGGCGGCTGGTCGAGGCAGGCTGGCCGCTGGACGGCGCGACCGATCACGGCGTGTCGGAGGCGCTCTACCTCCGCGACCCCGACGAGAACGGGATCGAGCTCTACCGCGACCGGCCCCGCGAGGAGTGGCCGCGGCCGGAGTCGGGCGAGGGCGTCGCCATGCACAACGCCGCGCTCGACCTCCAGGCCCTGCTGGCGGAGGTCGCCTGATGTCCAAGGGCTACGCAGAGGGACCGGCGGCGGAGGAGGCCGAGCGCCGGCGAGAGGAGCTCGAGCGCGGCGAGACGGAGGGAACATCGGAACATCGCGCCGCCGTCTACGGCTCCACCGACGACCGGCCCGATCGCCACTTCCTCGGCTGGCGGGACGAGGTCGACCCCGACGAGCTGTTCGACTCCGGTAGGGCCTGGGGCATTACCGTCGTGCGCGCTACGGTGTAGGGGAGCAGATGGCCAAGCAGGTCGAGCAGCTCGAACAGGTCACGATCCGCTTCGCCGGGGACTCCGGCGACGGGATGCAGCTCACCGGAGGGCAGTTCACGAGCGAGACGGCGCTCGTCGGGAACGACCTCTCGACGCTCCCGGACTTTCCGGCGGAGATCCGCGCTCCGGCAGGGTCGCTTCCCGGCGTCTCCGGCTTCCAGCTCCACTTCGCCGACCACGACATCCTCACGCCGGGCGACAGGCCTGACGTGCTCGTCGCGATGAACCCGGCGGCGCTGAAGACGAACCTGCGTGACCTGGAGAGGCGCGGGACGCTGATCGTGAACCGCGACGCGTTCACGGAGCGGAACCTCGACAAGGCCGGCTACGAGACGAACCCGCTCGAGGACGGCTCGCTCGAGGGCTACCACGTGCACGAGGTGCAGCTCACGACGCTCACGCTCGAGGCGCTCAGCGACGTGGACGTGAGCAAGCGCGAGGCGGAGCGCTCGAAGAACATGTTCGCGCTCGGCCTCATGTCGTGGCTCTACCATCGCCCGACCGAGAACACGGTCGCCTTCATCGAGCGCAAGTTCGCCTCGAAGCCTGCGATCGCCGAGGCGAACGTCAAGGCGTTCAAGGCGGGCTGGGCCTACGGCGAGACGTCCGAGGACTTCGTCGTCTCGTACGAGGTGGCGCCGGCCAAGCTGCCGCCCGGCACCTATCGCAACATCACCGGCAACCAGGCGCTCGGCCTCGGGCTGATCGCTGCGAGTGTGCAGAGCGGGCTGCCGCTCTTCCTCGGCGCCTACCCGATCACGCCGGCGTCGGAGATCCTCGAGCACCTCTCGCGCCACAAGCGCTTCGGTGTCCGAACGTTCCAGGCCGAGGACGAGATCGCGGCGGTGGGCGCCGCGCTCGGCGCGAGCTTCGGCGGCGCGCTCGGCGTCTGCACGTCGAGCGGGCCGGGCGTGGTGCTGAAGGCGGAGACGGTCGGGCTCGCGGTCACGCTCGAGCTGCCGCTTCTGATCCTGGACATCCAGCGCGCCGGCCCGTCGACGGGGATGCCGACCAAGCCGGAGCAGGCCGACCTGCTCATGGTCCTGTTCGGCCGGAACGCGGAGTCACCCGTGCCGGTGGTCGCCGCGTCGACGCCAGGAGGGTGCTTCGACGCGGCGCTGGAGGCGGCGCGGATCGCGCTCAAGTACCGCACGCCGGTCTACCTGCTCTCGGACGCCTACCTCGCGAACGGCTCCGAGCCTTGGGTCCTGCCGGACGTCGCCTCGTTGCCCGAGATCGGCGTCGAGTTCGCGACGAAGCCGAACCGGGACGGCGAGTTCCTGCCCTACGTGCGCGACCCGGAGACGCTTGCGCGCGACTGGGCGGTTCCGGGCACACCCGGCCTCGAGCACCGGATCGGCGGGCTCGAGAAGGAGGA
Organism: uncultured Actinomycetes bacterium; assembly: GCA_963716865.1. GTDB lineage: Bacteria > Actinomycetota > Thermoleophilia > Gaiellales > Gaiellaceae > AC-32. Next base: position 261,709 of record CAVQUF010000003.1, on the reverse strand, counting down.
CGAGACCGGCAACGTCTCCTACGACCCCGACAACCACGACCTGATGGTCCGCCTCCGCGCGCAGAAGGTCGCGGGGATCGCGGCGGACATCCCCGAGCTCGAGGTCGACGACCCGGACGGCGCGGACCTGCTCGTGCTCGGCTGGGGCGGGACCTACGGCCCGATCACGGCGGCGGTCCGGAGGGTGCGGAAGGAGGGCAAGAAGGTCGCGCAGGCCCATCTCACGCACCTGAACCCGTTCCCGCGCAACACCGGCGAGGTGCTGCGCGCCTACGACCGCGTGCTCGTCCCGGAGATGAACCTCGGGCAGCTGCTCAAGCTCGTGCGCGCCGAGTTCCTTGTAGACGCGGTCGGCTACAACCGCGTCCGCGGCCTGCCCCTGCGGGCGGGCGAGCTCGCCGAGGCGATGGAGGTGCTGCTGTGAGGCGGCGCTTGCGCTGCCGACGTCAGGACGCGCGGGCCTTGCCCGTGCGTCCGTCTGAAATGACCGGTCGATACGTTCGTCGTCCCGAGGCTCCGATGTGAGCGAGGGCAACGGCAAGCCGCTCCTGACCGCGAAGGACTTCATTTCCGACCAGGAGGTGCGCTGGTGCCCGGGCTGCGGGGACTACGCGATCCTCGCGGCAGTGCAGAAGTTCATGCCCGAGCTGGGGATCCCGCGGGAGCGGATCGTCTTCATCTCCGGAATCGGCTGTGCGGCGCGCTTCCCGTACTACATGCAGACCTACGGGATGCACTCGATCCACGGGCGCGCGCCGGCGATCGCGACCGGGCTCGCGCTCTCGCGGCCCGATCTCTCGGTCTGGGTCGTGACCGGAGACGGCGATTCGCTCTCGATCGGCGGCAACCACCTGATCCACGCGCTGCGCCGGAACGTGAACATCAAGATCCTGCTCTTCAACAACCAGATCTACGGGCTGACGAAGGGGCAGTACTCGCCGACCACGCCGCTCGGCACCGTCAACAAGACGACCCCGATGGGGTCGCTCGACTGGCCGTTCAACCCGGTCGCGCTCGCGCTCGGAGCGGAGGCGACCTTCGTCGCGCGCTCGATCGACACCGACCGCGTTCACCTGACGGAGACGCTGCGGCGAGCGCACGCGCACGAGGGCGTCGCCTTCGTCGAGATCTACCAGAACTGCAACGTCTACAACGACGGCGCCTTCGACGCCGTGCGCGACCAGAAGGAGAACCGGATCCTGCTCGAGCACGACAAGCCGATCCGGTTCGGCGAGGAAGGAGAGCGCGGCGTGCGCCTGCGGCCGGACGGCTCTGCCGAGCTGGTCGACGTCGCCGATGTTGGCGAGGACGCGCTGATGGTGCACGACGAGCACCACGAGTCGCCGAGCCTGGCCTCGGCGCTCGCGCGGCTCTCGCACACGCCGCACGGGCCGACTCCGATCGGCGTCTTCCGCGACATCGACCGCCCGGCCTACGACCGCCTGATGGCGGAGCAGCTCGAGACCGCGCGCAGCGAGCAGGGCGAGGGCGACCTCGCCGAGCTCCTGCACTCGGGCGACACCTGGACGATCGGCTGATCGTTTCAAGGCTCCCGCGTAGGGAGCCGATGAAGTCGAGATGCGCCTCCTCGGAGCCTCTCTCGCACTTGCGGCAGTGCCCCTCTTGCTCGCCGCCTGCGGCGGGCAGATGAGCGCCTCGGACGTCGCGAAGATGCAGCGAAAGCTCAACCCCTCGGCCTTCGCGAACCTCCGGTGCGCCGCCGACCACACCTCGGGGTGGGACTATGTCTGCACGTACAGGGACCCGACGCTGGGTCGCCAGAAGATGGGCGTGGTCGTCTACGGGAACGACCGCTTCACCGGCAGCGGAAGCGTGAGTGCGGACGGACAGCTCCCCGACGGGCCGCACATGACCGCGCCGAGCGACGCGGCCTTCGCGAAGCGGGTCGACGCCGTGTGCGCGCAGCGCGCTGCAGCGATTCATGCGCTTCCGGCTCCCAGGAGCCGCAAGGGCCTGCTCGACCTCGGCCAGCAGGTGATCGCGTTCGAGGAGCACGAGCAGTCGCAGCTCTCCGGGTTCAAGCCCCCGGACGGCGAGCGCGGGCAGGTGACGGCCTTCCTCCACTCGATCGACGGCGTCCAGCGCGCGATCGCGATCCTGGGCGACGCGTTCTTCCGCCGCGACGCCGTCGACCTCGCGCGTGCGCAGGCGCAGCTGGCCTCCGCGCGGCGGACATCGAACGCAGCCGCGCGTCGGCTCGGGCTCACCTGCCGCCACTAGACTCCCGCGGTGGCTTCACGTCTCCGTTTTCGCGAGTGGGAGACGTGGTACGAGATCGTCGGCGACGCTGAGGAGCCCGGCCGGCGGCCGCTTCTCTGCCTGCACGGCGGCCCGGGCGGGACGCACGCTCCGCTCGAGGTGCTGGGGGCGCTCGCCGGGCAGCGGCGGAGGGTGGTCTTCTACGACCAGCTCGGCGGCGGAGACTCCGACCGGCCGGACGATCCGTCGCTGTGGACGGTCGCGACCTTCGTCGAGCAGCTGGAGACCGTGCGCGAGACGCTCGGTCTCGACCGGCTCCACCTCTTCGGCTCCTCCTGGGGCGGGATGCTCGCGCTCGAGTACGCGTTCACGCAGCCGCCCGGGCTGGCGAGCCTCGTGCTCAACTCGACGCCGACGAGCGCGCCCGGGTGGGCGGAGGAGACCGGACGCCTGCGCGCCGCGCTTCCGGACGGGCTCGGTGAGAAGGAGGCGGAGGCCGAGTTCAAGCGCCGCCACATCTGCCGGCTCGACCCGGAGCCGGAGGCGCTGGCACGCGCACGCGAGAAGTTCGGCGCCCGGGTGTACGAGACGATGTGGGGTGCGAACGAGTTCACGGTCACCGGCACGCTCAAGGACTGGGACGTGATCGACCGCCTCGGAGAGATCCGGGTGCCGACGCTGATCACGTCCGGACGCCACGACGAGTGCACGCCGGCGCTCGTCGAGCCGCTGCACCGGGGGATTCGCGGCTCCGAGTGGGTCCTCTTCGAGGAGAGCTCGCACATGTCCTATCTCGAGGAGCCGAAGCTCTACCTCGAGGTCGTGGGCGCGTTCCTCGACCGCGGCGAGACGAACTAGGCGAACGCCTGCACTGCGGCCGCCGTGCCCGCGATCAGCAGGACGACGGCAATCGCCCGGATCAGCGCCGGTTCGGAGAGGCGCCCCGTGAGCCGCGCGCCGAGCAGCGCGCCGGGGATCGAGGCCGCGCCGCCGACGGCGATCAGCGACCACTCCGGCGTTGCCGAGGGCAGGTGCCCGAGCAGCCCGGCGACGCCGACGCAGACGCCCACCGCGAGATTCGTCCCGACCGCCCGGGGCGGGGTCTCGCCAACGAGCCGCAGCAGCGCCGGCATGCGCAGCGAGCCGAGGATCAGGCCGACGAAGCCGCCGATCAGCCCGATCACGGCTCCGGAGACGATCGCGATGAGCACGTGCGGCTCCTCGCCCGTCTTGCCCTGCGCCGGAGCCCGGAACAGCAGGTCGAGGCCGCTGTAGATCAGCACGGCCGCGATCGCCAGCAACAGGGCTGACTGCGGCACCTTCCCGGCGAGGTAGCCGCCGACGAGCGCACCGGCGACCGAGGGCGGGGCCATCCACCCGAACAGCCGCCAGTTGATCCGGCCTGCGCGGATGTGGCTCGTCGAGGCCGTCGCCGCCGCGATGCCCGAGACGGCGATGTTCGCTCCACCGGCCGCAGCCGGCGACGAGGCCGCCGCCACGAACAGCGGCAGGCGCAGGTTGCCGAGCACGAGCCCGACCGCGCCCCCTGCGAGCGCGACCACGAACGACCAGACCGCGATCCCGACCAGCTCGAGCGAGCCCACGGTTCGTGACAGTAGACGAGGCCCGCCAGGGGGCGGGCCTCGTCCGGGAGGGCAACTTAGGGCGAGAAGGCTAGTGCGAGACCGAGACGGTCTTCACGACCTCGCAGTTCTGGACGACGTCCGGCTCGCCTGCGCGAATCCACGCGACGTCGTGGTCGCCGGGGCCGCAGTCGAGCGTGTCGACCTGGCCGTCCGCGGCGAGCGAGTGCAGGACGTCGTCGCCGTCGCCGCCGTTCAGGTTGTCGACGCCGCGGCCGCCCCAGAGCCGGTCGCGTCCGTCGCCGCCGTTGAGCGTGTCGTCCCCGAGGCCGCCGTGGAGGATGTTGCGGCCGTTGTCGCTCGCGTTGAGCGTGTCGTTACCGGCCATGCCCCACATCACGGCGCCGTCGTCGCCGGCGCTGAGCATGTCGTCGCCGGCCCCGCCGAAGAGTGCGTCGAGGCCTGCGCCGCCGTCGACCGTGTCGTCGCCCTTCCCGGCGCGAACGACGTCCCGGGCGCCGCCTGCGCTGATCTGGTCGTCACCGGCGAGGCCGAGGATGAAGTCGCGGTTGTCGGTGCCGGTGAGGACGTCGGCGTTCTTCGTCCCGCGGATGACGTTGAACCAGTTGGCGCTCGCGATGCCCGCCACGGTGAGGCCGAGGGCGGAGACGAGCGCGAGAACGATGAGCTTGCGTGGCATGTGGGGAACCTCCGTTGTGAGCCTGCTTGACTCAGTGAAGAGGCCGCGCGTTAGCCGCTCGTGCGCGAAATGGAAAGATTCTTTGAGGGCTCTGCTACGCCGATTCTCCGTCGACCACGTCGACGGAGACGATCAGGTCGGGGCGGATGAAGCGGCCGGCGTAGAACGGCCACGTTCCATTCGCGTTCGCGAACTGCTCGATCACTTCCTGCGCGCCCTCCATCGCCGTGCCGAAGTCGCGAAACTCGCCGACCTCGACGCCCTCTCCGTCCTGGAGCCGGACGACGACGCGGAAGACGGTGCGCGCCTGGCCGAACGGGTCGAGGACGCTGGGCTCGACCGCGGGCGCCTGCGCCGGCATCGGCTCGGGCACGAAGACGGGCTCGTCGACGATCGTGGGCTCGAGCGCTGCCGGCGGGAACGGATCGATGACCGGGAAGTCGGCGGGAGGAGCCTCTGCAACCGGCGGCGCCTCGACGGGCGGGGCGGCCGGGGGCGTGAGGGGGACGGGCTGGATCTCGGGCAGCGGCGCCGCCTGGACCGGCTCCAGCTCAGGGGCCGGCGCGGGAGGCGGTGCCTGCTCGGGGGCTGCGAAGTAGTCCTCGGCCTGCGCGGCCGGCTGGACCGGCGCGAGCTCGGGCGCCGGCAGCGACGGGAGCTCGGGCTCGGGCTCCGGTGCCGTGGCGGGAAGCTCGGGCTCGGGTGCCATCGACGGGAGCTCCGGCTCCGGCTCTGGCTCCGCTGCGACCGGCTCCGGGGTGAGCTGCACGGGCTCGGGCTCCGGGGTAGGCGCGGGCGCCGGCGGTGGTGCCATCGGGGCGGGCTGCTCGACCGGCGCGGGAGCCATCAGCGGCTCGGGCTGCGCGGGCTCGGGCTGCTGCTGGGGGGCCTGGAGAGGCTCGGGGTCCGGCGCCTGAATCTCGGGCTCGGCGTTGGCGGGGACCTCCTGGGGCGCGCTCGCCTGGATGGGCGGCTGCGCCACGGGCTCGACGACGGTTGCGCTGTCGGGAGGCCGCAGCGCCGGGGGAGGAGACGGGAGGTCAGCCGGGGTCGGGTCGTACTGGGCCGACATGTTGGGGCCGCGAACGACGGGTGGGCTCAGCGGCGGCTCGAGTCCGAGTCCGGCCGACGAGGTGATCTCGTGCATCCCTAGTGCCGACATGTTCCCCTTTCCGTTGGTCTCACGCGGATCTCGCAGGAGCTCGCGGGCGCGCTCGGCCAGCTCGGGATCCACGAGCATGAGCTCGGGGGAGAGGCACCGTACGAGGGATTTCGGATCGATGAGATCAATAGCCGCAGTTGTCGTTCATTCGCCGCGCGGGGCTTGTCCCCGCAACCGCAGTATCGGCCTGCGTTTTCGGGCGAGCATGCCCCGTTGGAGGGATTGGCGGAAGGCGGCTCCCGCGCAGGCGCCGCCTTCCGCTCTTAGCGATCCGAAGCGCCCGAAAGGCGCCCGTCGCTAGTGGTTCGCCCCCTTCGGCGTGGGGCTTGCGCTCACGCCGAAGTCGGCCGCGTTGTCGTTCGTGTCGTCGCCGTCCGGCAGGCGAACCGCGCTGTTCCCGGGTGCGGCCGCCGCCGGCGGGGCCGCGGCCGGATGGCCCTCGACGAACGCGTTGACGGCATCGCCGTAGCCGACCGAGTCCACGATCGCCCCGCTCGCGTCGCGCAGCGCGACGCCGCCACCCGTGGCGGCGAGGCTCGTGCTGAAGCTCTGGTCGGGCGTCGCCGAGCCCGCATAACCGCTGCCCCCGAACAGGTAGAAGCCGCCGGCGGCGAGCGTCGTGCCCGACGCAATCGTGCCGAGGGTAACGTCGCTCGTGCCCGCCGATGAGCGGTAGACGAGCTTGTAGCCGCTCAGGTCGACCGCGGACGTGCCACCGTTGAACAGCTCCACGAACTCGTTTGCCGCTGCACCCGTGATGCCGGTCATGATCTCGTTGATCGTCAGCGTCGCCGATCCGCCGCCACCTCCGCCTCCGCCTCCGCCGACCACGCAGGCGATCGAGGCAGCGCCGTCGGTCGCGCCGTAGGCGATCGACAGCGTCCCTGCGCCGCCGGGCGCGTGACACGCCGTGCCGTTCAGCTCGTCGAGGGAGGCGAGCCGTGGCCCGGCAGGCCCGGTCGGACCCGCAGGCCCACGCGCTCCCGCCGCCCCGGCCGCTCCCGCCGGGCCTGAGGCTCCGGTGGCGCCGCGAGCGCCCGCGGCGCCGGAAGCGCCCGACGGTCCCTGCGACCCGTCGGCTCCGCTCGGCCCGCGCTTGCCCTCTGGGCCCTGAATGTTCCAGGCGAGCGCCTGCTCACCGCGCCGGCACGAGCCTGCGGCCGCGACGACGCGCAGCCGGCCGCCCTGCTTTTGAGCGCACGCGAAGATGACGCCCTTCGCACGCCGTGGCGTGTTGTGCCCGGCCAGCGCCGCGCCGGCGGCGAGCACCAGCAGCGCCGCGAGCAGCAGCAACGGTCTTCGAACGATCCGCATATCGACACTCCTCTCGTCGTTTCCGCCAGGGATATCCGCGGCGGGCGGGAGGAGCCAGGGCGTGCGCGCCTTTCGACTCGAACTCGGCGCGGAGCTGTTGCGAAGCGCTCTCTAGCGGGCGAAGTAGATCGAGGCAGCGAGACCGGCGGCGACGCAGTAGATCGCGAATGGAATCAACGTGTTCGTCTCGAAGTAGCGCATCAGGAAGCGCACCGAGACGTAGGCGGCGGCCGCCGCACAGAGAGCGGCGACCAGTGCCTGGCCGCGAACCCCGTTTCCCGTCGGACCGAACAGCTCAGGCAGCTTGAGGACGGCCGCCGCTCCGATGATGGGCGTCGCGAGGAGGAACGAGAACCGCGCTGCGTCCTTGTTCGAGAGGCCGGCGAGCAGTCCGCCGCCCATCGCCATCCCGGAGCGGGAGAAACCCGGAATCAGCGCGAGGGCTTGCGCCGATCCGATCCCGACCGCGCTGCCCCAGCTCAACTGGCGTGCGATCCGGGCGTCGTCGTCCTGCTCGACCTGCTTCGACCGCCGACGCAAGAGCTCGGCCCCGAAGAGCAGGAGGCCGTTCACGGTCAGGAAGAGGGCTGCCGAGCGGGGCGACGCGAAGACGTGGCGGAGCTTGCTCTCGAGCAGCAGGCCGAGGATCCCGGCGGGGATCGTGCCAACGACGAGCAGCCACGCGAGCTTCGCGTCTGTGTCCGCGGGGTCGATGCCGCGGTCGCGCAGGCTCCGCCCGAGACCCTTGGCGATTCGCACCCAGTCGGCCCAGAAGAAGCCGAGAAGCACGAGTGCCGTCGCGAGATGGGTGGCGACGAGGAACGTGATGAAGTAGGGGTCGTTCTGGTGGATGTTCCAGCCGAGGAGGCTCGGCAGGATCACGCTCTGACCGAGGCTCGAGATCGGGAACAGCTCGGCGACGCCCTGGAGGAAGCCGAGGATCACGGCCTGCCAGTACGTAATGAGAGTCGCGAGCAGCACTCAGTCGGCAGGCCGAGAGCGTCGGGGGCCGCTCTGGAACCAGGCGAACGCGAGCAGAGCGAGTCCCACGAGCAACGACGCGAGACCGTGCTTGACGTGGTGATGGTTGGATCCGGCCTCGTGGCCCGGCAGCCACGAGGGCAGCGACTTGGCGGGCTCGGCCCAGTAGTAGAACGCCAGAACGATCAGGAGGATCCCCAGGACCGCGGCGGCGATCACTACGGGGCGGCTGTTCAGGCGCACGGCGCCTGGACAATAGCGCGCGCTCTAGACGGGCAGCGCTCTGCTAGCGGTGCAGGTTCGCCGCCGCGCGGCGCAGGATGTCACGCAGCGCGCGCTGGTCCGCGGCGGAGAGTGAGGCGATGGCCTCGGGGGGCTCGCCCATGATCTCGAGCACCTGACCGCGGAGCTCGGCGCCGGCCACCGTGAGCGTCAGCACCTTCACCCGCCGGTCGCCCTCGGCGCTTCGCCGCTCGACGAGGCCTCGCGACTCGAGCCGGTCGGCGATGCCCGTCACGTTGGAGGCGTCGCAGAAGAGCAGCTCCGCCAGGGAGCTCATGGGAAGCGGCCGCTCCGGGTCGAGCAGGCGCAGCGCGTGAGCCTGGACGAACGTGAGAGACAGCTCGACGAGCCGCGCTCCGACCTTCGCCCGCTGGTCCATGCCGATCTCGAAGAAGAGCTTCTGCGCCTCGTGGGCGGGGGTCGTCGCGGGCTGAGTCGCGGTTGCCATACCGGGGACATCATACTTGAACACAACCATACTTGACAAGCTCAAGTATCTGCTACGGTTCCGGTCATGTACCAGCACGCGATCGAAGCGGAGGGCCTCGTGCGGGTCTTCAAGAAGGGTCCGCGCGCGGTGGACGGGATCGACCTCGTGGTCGCGCCGGGCGAGATCTACGGCTTCCTGGGCCCCAACGGCGCCGGCAAGTCGACCACCGTCCACATGCTGACGACGCTGCTGCCGCCGACCGAGGGAACGGCGCGCGTGGCCGGCTTCGACGTCGTCCACCAGGGGCCGCAGGTGCGCGCCTCGATCGGCGCCGCGCTGCAGGAGGCCGCACTCGACCCGCTTCTGACCGGCCGCGAGCACCTGCGGCTGCAGGCATCGCTTCAGGCATTGCCTCGCGAGTTGCGCAAGCCGCGCGCCGACGAGCTGCTGACTCGCGTCGGGCTGACGGAGGCCGCCGACCGCAAGGTGAAGGGCTACTCGGGCGGCATGAAGCGGAGGCTCGACCTCGCGATGGCGCTCGTCCACTCGCCGAGGATCCTCTTCCTCGACGAGCCGACCACGGGCCTCGACATCCAGAGCCGGACCGCGCTCTGGGAGGAGGTCTCCCGGCTGGCGCGCGACGAGGGTGTGACCGTCTTCCTCACGACGCAGTACCTGGAGGAGGCCGACGTGCTCGCACAGCGTGTGGGAATCATCGACCACGGACACATCGTCGCCGAGGGCACGCCCGCCGAGCTCAAGGCGACCGTAGGTCGGCCGACGGTCGAGGCGGTCCCGGCCGACCCGGCCGAGCGCGAGCACGCGGCCGCGATCCTGGCTCGCTTCGGCGAGCCGTGCGGTTCGGCGCACGGCGTCGCCGTCCGGCTCCGCTCAGGCGAAGCCGACCTGGCCGAGATCGTGCGCGCGCTCGACGCCGAGCACCTCAAGGTCGAGCAGCTGCAGCTGCACCAGCCCTCGCTCGACGACGTCTTCCTCGCCAAGACCGGGCGCTCGCTCGAGGGCGCCGCCGACGAGGAGGAGGAGGAAGAACCACCCCGCCGCGGGCTCGCGATGGAACCGGCGTGAGGCCCACGTGAGCGCCTTCGCGGATCAGGTGTTCGTGCTGGCCCGGCGCTCGGTCGTGCGGACCCTGCGCCAGCCGGCGAACGTGATCGCGCCGCTGGTCTTTCCGATGTTGCTGCTGGCCGTGAACTCGGGTGGGTTGAAGGCCGCGACGAGGCTTCCGGGGTTTCCGACCCACTCGTTCGTCAGCTTCGCGCTGGCCGTGGCGTTCATCCAGGGCGCGCTGTTCGCGACGGTGAACGCGGGCACGGACCTCGCGCGCGACATCCAGACCGGCTTCCTCAGCCGTCTCTCGCTGACCCCGATGAGCCGGCTCGCGGTGCTGGGCGGCCAGCTCGGCGGCGCGCTCACGATCGGGCTGGCCCAGTCGGTCGTCTACGTCTCGGTCGGGCTCATCGTGGGCGTGCGCTTCGCGTCAGGCCCGGCGGGGATCGCCCTCCTGTTCGTCTTCACGACCCTGGTCGTGCTCGGCTTCGGCGCGCTCGGCTGCTTCGCGGCGCTCCGGACCGGATCGGGCGAGGCCGTGCAGGGCCTGTTCCCGGTCTTCTTCGTGTTCCTGTTCATCTCGTCGATGAACATCCCGCGGAACCTGATGGAGGTCGACTGGTTCCGCGCCGCCGCAACCGCGAACCCCGTCTCGTACCTGCTCGAGGGCATCCGCAGCCTGATCATCACCGGCTGGGACGAGGAGGCGCTGGGGCTCGGCTTCGGGGTCGCCCTCGCCGTCGTCCTCGTCTCGCTCGCTCTCGCCTCGTGGGCGCTCAGGGAGCGGATGGCTCGATGAACACTCTCGACGTTGCCCGCGGAGTCGCCTGGAGGACGATGCACAACTTCCTGACCACGCCCTCGCTCCTGTTGCCCTCGCTCGCGTTCCCGCTGTTCTTCTTTGTCGCGTTCGCCGGCGGGCTCTCGCGCGTGCAGGACGTGCCGGGCTTCCACTACCCGCCCGGGTACACGGCCTTCCAGTTCGTCTTCGTGCTCCTCCAGTCCGCGGCGTTCGGAGGCGTGTTCACCGGCTTCGGGATCGCGCGCGACTTCGAGAGCGGTTTCGCGCGCCGTTTGATGCTGGCCGCGCCGCACCGGACCGGGATCGTGATCGGCTACGGGCTGGCCGCGCTCGGGCGCTGGGCCGTGACCGTCTCCGTCCTGACCGGCATCGCGCTCGTCGCGCGCGTGCACCTCGGCGCCGCCGGCGTCGATCTCTTCGGCCTCTACGCGCTCGGGCTGATCCTCAACGTCGCGTCGCTGCTCTGGGCCTGCGGAGTCGCCATGCGGTTCCGGACGATGCAGGCCGGGCCGGTGATGCAATTTCCTGTCTTCCTCGTGCTCTTCTTCGCGCCCGTCTACGTGCCGCTCACGCTGCTGACGGGCTGGATCCACGCGGTCGCGACCGTCAACCCGGTCACGCGCGTGCTCGAGGCCGGCCGCGGTTTCCTGGCGGGGTCGCCCACGGAGGTCGAGGCCGCCTTCGGCGCGGCGCTCGCGCTCGTGCTGCTCTTCGGGATCTGGGCCTTCCGCGGGCTACGCAAGGCCGAAGCCGCCGGTTGAACGAGAGCGCCCTGCCGGGCGCTCTCGGGAGAAGGGGTCGGCGTTCCGGGCGGCTTACCAGATGCGGTACGCCTGGCGGGAGATGAACAGGCCGTGGCCAGTCCGGTTGCGGCAGGTGACGCCGGTGACACGGGACAGGCAGGTGAACACCCCGTGCCGGAAGCTCTTCCCGTACGCCAGCTTCGCGTTGTTCGGGCGCTCGGCGCCCATGTTGTAGGCGGCGTTGCTGGTGCAGTAGGTCCTCGCCCGATTCGCGGCGTTGAGCTGGAAACCGTGCCAGTCGAGGTCGCAGCGGGCCTGAAGTCTCTGCCGGTAGTTCGCCTTGTCGATCTCGCAGTAGAGCGACCTGACGACGAAGCACTTGATGTTCCCCGACGGTGAGCGGAAGCCGGGCAGGATCCGGATGCCGGCCTGGCGAGCCGCGGACGACGACGTTGGTGCCGCGAGGAGGGGCGAGGAAGCGGCCACGGCTGCTACAAGGATCGCGATGGCCGTTGAGATGAGGAGCGAGGGCTTCATTGATGCCTCCTTGTCGATTACACGCTCCATCCTGCGACCGCCGAGCAACACCGCCGTCACAGGCAGGTAACCGTTCCGCAACGGCGACGACGGGAGCCTCAGAAGTCGAAGTGGCTGAACATCCCGCGAGGGGAGGCCGCTCCCGTTCCGTGAGACCCACACCGCCCGCCCTGGAGATACGGTTGCCGATCCTTGCGAAGAGGATCTCTGGCCAGAGCGCTCGACTCCGCGACTAGCCACGGCCGGGGAGGCTGCCTACGCTTGGCGCGTGAACGAGCATCTATTGCTCGTGGAGGACGACGCCTCGATCCGCGAGATCACGACTCTAGGCCTCGAGCAGGCGGGCTTCCGAGTGACCGCGAGCGGCGACGGTCGCGAGGGGCTGCTTCAATTTCGGCAGGGGTCGTTCGAACTCGTGGTCCTCGACGTGATGCTTCCCTCGCTGGACGGCTTCGAGGTCTGCCGCGAGATCCGGCACGAGAGCCAGACGCCGATCGTGATGCTGACGGCACGCACCGACCTGCACGACGTCGTCGTCGGACTGGAGCTCGGCGCCGACGACTACGTGACGAAGCCGTTCGAGCTGCCGGAGCTGGTGGCGCGGATCAAGGCGGTGCTCCGGCGCTCGGCCGTCGATCCGGGCGACCACGTGATCGCCGCCGGGGGGCTCGTGATCGACCCCGGCGCCTTCACCGTCAAGCGCGAAGGCGAGGAGATCGCGCTCACCGCGACCGAGTTCCGCCTCCTGCACGAGCTCGCACGTCGCCCGAAACAGGTGTTCACCCGCGAGCTGCTGCTCGAGCTGGTCTGGAACTACGACTACCTCGGCGACTCGCGGCTCGTGGACGCCGCCGTCCAGCGGCTGCGCGCGAAGATCGAGGACGACCCGAAGCAGCCGAAGCTGATCCGTACCGTGCGTGGGGTCGGCTACCGCTTCGACGCAGCGTGACGTTTCGCCGCCGCCTGACGATCACGTTCGCGCTCGCGGTCGGGCTCTCGGCGGCCGCGCTCGGGGCGGGCTCGTACCTCGTCGTGAGGCACAACCTGCTCGCGGACTCGGTCGACTCGGGCATCCGGCAGACGCGGCGCAACCTCGACGTCGCCCGCGCCTACCGCTCGGCGGGGACAGACCGTTTGCTGCGGGTCTACAGAAGCCGGGGCGACTTCCGTACCGTCGCCACGCGCAACGGGCGCGTGTTCCTGTCAGGCACGAACGTCAGCCTGCAGGCCGTGCCTCCAGGCCTGCGCCGGATCGTGGGCCGGGGAGAGCTCGGCTACGAGCGGACGACGGTCGCCGGCACGGCCTACCTCGTCACCGGGACGCAGGCGAACGACGGCACGGCGCTCTACTTCTTCTTCTCCGAGGAGGGTCTGCGGCACGAGCTCGCCCAGCTTCGGAACATCCTTCTCGGCGGGGTCGGGATCCTGGCGCTCCTGGCCGCGCTGGCCGGGATCGTGCTGGCGCGCAGCACCCTTCGGCCCGTCGCGCGGGCGAGCGTGGCGGCGCACTCTCTGGCGGAGGGGTTGCTCGAGACGCGCTTGCCGGTGGAGGGACAGGACGAGTTCGGCGCCTGGGCGCAGTCGTTCAACGAGATGGCGGCGGCGCTCCAGGCGAAGATCGCGGCGCTCTCCGCGGCGCGGGCCCGCGAGCGGCGCTTCACGGCCGACGTCGCGCACGAGCTGCGCACGCCACTGACCGGCCTGGTCGGCGAGGCCTCGCTGCTTGCGGAGCACCTGGAGCGGATGCCCCCAGAATCGCGCCGGCCCGCCGAGCTGCTGATCTCGGACGTCGGCCGCCTGCGCCGACTCGTCGAAGAGCTGATGGAGATCTCCCGCCTCGACGCCGGCGCCGAGAGCGTGCAGGCCGAGCCGGTCGATCTCGCCGCCTTGACGGTCACGATCCTCAGGTCGCGCGAATGGGAGGAGCGCGTGAGCCTCGAGGCCGATGAGACGGTCATCACGAGCGACCCGCGCCGCCTCGAGCGCATCGTCACCAACCTCGTCGGGAACGCGCTCGAGCACGGCGGCGACGGTGTGGACGTGCGAGTTCGGCGCGACGGGGACGGCGCTTTCGTCGAGGTTGGTGACCATGGCCCGGGAATCCCGCCCGAGCATCTGCCGCATCTGTTCGAGCGCTTCTACAAGGCGGATCCTGCGCGCAGCGGCCACGGCTCGGGCCTCGGCCTGGCGATCGCACAGGAGAACGCGAGGCTCCTCGGCGGCGAGATCCAGGTCTGGAGCGAGCCCGGCAAGGGCACCCGCTTTACGCTCAGGCTCTGAGACAGCTGTAGCAGAAGCGTTACGGAACAGTGACCGGGGCGTTGCCCACGGCGAGCAGCATGCGCCGTGATGAACGCCACCACCGATCGCAAGCAGTCCCGAGAGCTCGCCAGCCGCGAGAGCGACGGTCTCGCCGTTCGCCTCGTCTGGCACCCGAGTGAGGACGCCGTGACGGTCTCCGTGACCGACTCGCGCACCGGCGATCGCTTCCAGCTCGCCGTCGACCGCAGGCGCGCGCTCGACGCCTTCTACCACCCGTTCGCCTACGCAGCCTGAGGAGGTCGCGATGTCCCTTGCAGTCCACACCCTCGTCAAGAAGCTCGTCGTGCTTGCCACCGCTATCGGTCTCGGGAGCTCGATCGCGTTCCTGCTCGTGGCGTGTGGCGGAGCCTCCGGGCAGCCGCGTCAAGCCTCCGTCGCAGCCTGGCGGGCGCTGCCGACGGCCCCGATCAAGATCGACCAGGGGCCGACCGCTGTCTGGACTGGACGGCAGCTCATCCTCTTCGGCCGCCGTCAGGTCACGGACCTCGGTGCCCACGTCGACGCCGCAGAGGCGTACGACCCCGCGTCGACCAAGTGGACCCGCCTGTCTCCGTCGCCCGGCCCGAGCTACGTACCAAACTACGAGGCCGTCTGGACCGGCAAGGAGATGCTCGCCTTCGGCGCCTTCCACTCCGTCGCCTACAACCCGACGACGCACGCCTGGAGGACGCTGCGCAAGTCCGTCGGCGGCGGGCTCGTGGTCTGGACCGGCCGCGAGGCGATCGGCTGGGGAGGCGGCTGCTGCGGCGACGCCTGGGGGAACGGCAGCGCCTACAACCCGGCGACGGACACGTACCGCGACCTGGCCCCCTCGCCGCTCGCTCCCTCGCAGGGCCCGGTCGGAGCCTGGACCGGGCACGAGCTCGTCCTGTTCTCCAACGGAATCAATCCTGGCTCGGGCAAGCCCTATCCGGCGAGCTTCGCCCGCGCGGCCGCGTACAACCCTGCGACGGACACCTGGCGTCGGATCGCACCGTTGCCCCAGTACGGTGGCGCCGCCGCGTGGGACGGGCGCGAGGTCCTTGTCGTCGGGGCCGGCGCCCACTCACGCTCGGCCTTCGCCTACGACCCCGCGACGAATCGCTTCCGCAGCCTTGCCCGACTGCCCTTCGGGCTCCAGGGTGCGGCCGCCTTCTGGACCGGCCACCGGCTGCTCGTCTGGGGCGGCGGCGAGTCGGCCCGCGGGCTCGCCTACGACGCACAGACCGACCGCTGGTCTGCGCTTCCCGCGGCGCCCCTGCAGGGATCCGGGCAGACCGTAGCCTGGACTGGGCGCGATCTGATCGTCTGGGGCGGTGTCATAGGAACCCCCATAGGCACCGCGCACCCGGAGAGGTACCCCAAGTACCTCTCGGATGGAGCAGCGTTCACGCCGGCTCACGCTTGACCCGAAACGCTCCCCCCGCGAAATCGCCCCCCGGGGCGGTTTCGCGTTGTTACAGAACCGTTACGAACCCGTCGCTCGGGCGTTGCGCAGCGCGAACAGGATTCGTGGCGGAACGGGCAAAGGAGGCCCGGTGAAATCGCTTCTCGCACTCGCGGCGCTGGTGATCGCCGCCGGCGCTGTCGGCTACTTTCTCGCGGGCTGGGGCTCCGACAAGGCCGTGTCGCTCGGGCCGCCGCCGCGGCAGACGACCTCGACGCAGGCATCGCAGCTCACGGGGAGCCTGCCGAGCGGGCGCGCGCTCGAGGTCTGGTTCGCCCGCGGCGGACGGCTGGTCGAGGCGCTTCGGACGCACGCCGCGACACCACGGGTGGCGACCGCCGCGCTCGATGCGCTGCTCGCCGGCCCGACCCGGGCCGAGCGGTCAGCGGGCCTTCGGAGCGAGATCCCACGCGGAACGCGGCTACTCGGCGTCACGATCGCGAAAGGCGTCGCACGGGTCGACCTCACCTCGGACTACGAGGCCGGTGCGGGCTCGCGCTCGCTGCAGCTCCGTCTCGCCCAGGTCGTCTACACGCTCACCCAGTTTCCAACCGTGAAGGCCGTCCGCTTCGAGCTGGACGGCACTCCGGTGAACGTCTTCTCGAGCGGCGGGATCGTGCTCGACCACCCGGTCGGTCGCAGCGCCTACCAGAGCCTCGCGCCGGTCGTCTCGCCGCTGGCGGGAAGCTGGCGCCCGCTGCCCCCTGCGCCGATCGCGGCGCCCACCGGCCGGGCGAGCGTCTGGACGGGCCGGGAGCTGCTCGTTCTCGGCCGGGCTCGCCGGGCACCGGTCTTCGTGGCATACCAACCCAGCACGAACGCGTGGCGGCGGCTGACGCCTCCGCCTGGCCCGGGCTCGGGACCGTACCGCGCGGTCTGGACCGGCAAGGAGATGCTGGTCTGGCGCCGGGGCGCACTTACGGCGTTCGATCCGGCGACGCACCTCTGGCGGCGACTCGCCTCCCCGCCCGGCGGGCTTGCACCGGCCGTTGCGACCTGGACCGGCCGCGAGCTGATCGGATGGACCGGGAACGGCGCCGCTGCCTACCTGCCGGCGACGGATAGCTGGCGCAGCCTGCCTCGGGCGCCGCTCCGAGGCGAGCCATCCTCCGCCGGCGCCTGGACGGGGCGCGAGCTGGTGGTCGTCTCCGGCGCGAGGGCGGCCGCGTACACGCGGGCGACGAACAGCTGGCGCAGGCTTGCCCCGCTTCCGGAGGCACGCGCGAGCGCAAGCGCGGTCTGGGACGGTAGCGAGGTCCTCGTCGTCGGCGGCAGGAACGCACCCACGGTCGGCTTCGCCTACGACCCCGGGACGAACCGCTGGCGGAGGCTCGCGCCGATGGACGCCGGCCGGGCGGGAGCGGCGGCGGTCTGGACCGGCAAGCGGCTCCTCCTGTGGGGCGGCGAGACCGGCAGTCCGGGCGCGTTCGTGATCCCTCCCCACGGCCTCGCATACGACCCGAGGGCGGATGGCTGGTCGCCGCTTCCGCAGGCGCCGCTGCGTGGTCGCCTCGATCCGGTCGGCGCCTGGACGGGACGCGAGCTGATCGTCTGGGGTGGAGACCCCGGCTTCGCCGACGGAGCCACCTTCACGCCCGCGGGCTGACGACGCGGGATCTGTCGCGAAACCGTTACGTGCCCGTGACGGGGATGTTGCCGAGCCCCACGACGATGGGGTCGACAACGAAGGAGGACATCGTGAAGAAGCTCATCGCACTTACAGGCTCGATCGCCTTCGGCTGTCTGGCCCTCTCCGCGTCGGCGGCACACCCGCCCTCGACGGTACGCGTCAGCGTCTCCAGCGGTGGCGGCCAGGGCGACCGGGACAGCTACGCGGTCGGCATCAGCGCGAACGGCCGCTACGTCCTCGTGAACTCGCAGGCGAGGAACCTGGTTCCCGGCGACACGAACAATCGCTGGGACGTCTTCGTCCGCGACCGCAAGACCGGCGCGACGAAGCGGGTCAGCGTCTCGAGTGGCGGCGCCCAGGCCAAGCCGAGCTCCGATCCCTCGGGCGGCTCGATCGCCGGCGGGATCAGCGCTGGGGGCCGGTACGTCGTCTTCAAGTCCGATTCGCCGAACCTCGTTCCTGCCGACACGAACCGCGTTACGGACGTCTTCCTTCGCGATCTCAAGACCCACCGGACGAAGCGAGTCAGCGTCAGCAGCTCCGGCCGCCAGGCCAACGGCGCAAGCGAGCTGCCGGCGATCAGCGCAGACGGCCGCTATGTCGCCTACCAGTCGCTGGCGTCGAATCTCGTCCGCAGCGATACGAACCGGTTCTCGGATGTCTTCGTCCGAGACCTCGCGACGGGAAAGACGACTCGCGTCAGCCTCAACAGTCGCGGCGCCCAGGCCAGGTGCAACGTGAGCTACTGCGAGAGCACCCAGCCCGTGTTCGGCGCCGGCGGTCGCTACGTTGCGTTCCAGTCCTCGGCCACGAACCTCGTTCCCGGCGACACCAACAAGCTCGGTGATGTGTTCGTCCACGACCGCCGGACCGGCAAGACCGAGCGCGTGAGCGTGAGCAGCGCCGGCAAGCAAGGGGGCGCGGATCGGACGGGCAACGGCAGCAACGCGCCGGCGATCAGCGCCGACGGCCGCTACGTCGCCTTCCACTCCGCGGACTCGAATCTCGTCCGCGGCGATACGAACCGCACCTTCGACATCTTCCTCCGCGACCGCAAGACCCACCGGACGACTCGGGTGAGTGTCAGCAGCGCAGGCCGGCAGGCGAACGGCGAGAACCTCGGCGGCCTGAGCATCAGCGCCGATGGTCGCTACGTGGCGTTCACCTCGCTGGCGTCGAACCTGGTCGTGGGCGACGCGAACGACATCACCGACGTCTTCGTCCGCAATCTCCGGAGCGGCCGGACGATCCTGGCCAGCCTCGGCCAGAACGGGAATCAGGGCGCCGACGCCAGCGCCGTCGGGGGCGGCAGCGTCGCGTTCAGCGCGAACGATCGCTACCTCGCCTTCTCCTCGTACTCGGGCCTTGTCTCCGGCGACACGAATGACAGGTTCGACGGGTTCGTGCGCGACTTCGGCGGCCCGCCCGCCGGCTAGATCCACCCGAGCGTCATGCGTCGAGGCGGGCGTCCTCGAGGTCGAGGTCGCGGACGACTCGGCGCATGACGTCGTCGTCGATCTGCCCGCTGCGCCGGAGCTCGAGGACGGCGCGCCGCTCGGCGTCGAGGAGCTCGCGCCGCAGGCGCTGGAAGTCGAGCGAGCGGTCCTCGAGCGAGCCGTCGCCGTCGGGATCGAAGCGCGCGCGGAAGCGCTCGCTGCGGAACCGGTACTGGGCGCGGACCCGCTCGGCCGTGTCCTCGCGGACCCAGTCCTCCACGACCAGCTCCTCGAGCCGCCCGAGCGCCGCCTCGGAGGCGCGGATGCGCGCCTTTGCCTCCTCCTTCTCGACGAGCCCCCCGTCGTCGAGTTGCAGGGCCTGGATCAGGCTCGGCAGCGTCAGGCCCTGGAGCAGCAGCGTCGTGAGGATCACGCAGAACGTCAGGAAGACGATCAGGCCGCGATCGGGGAAGGCGCCGCCGGCGTCGGTCGTCAGCGGCAGCGCGAGCGCGGCGGCGAGCGAGACGGCGCCCCGCATGCCGCACCAGGCGAGGATCGCCTTCCCCTGCCACGCGGGCATCGGGTCGTGCTCGCGGGCCCAGTGGCTGATCAGGCGCGGGCAGTACGTCGTGGCGAAGACCCACACGATCCGGGCGCCGATCACGACCCCGCTGACGAGCGCCGCGTAGCCGATCAGCGTCGCGGTCGAGTAGCCCGAGAGCGAGTCCACGATCTCCGGAAGCTGGAGGCCGAGGAGGGCGAAGAGCAGCGCGTTCAGGACGAGGAAGACGATCTCCCAGACGGCCTGCCCCTGGAGGCGTGTCTGCGCGGTCGTCAGCTCGGGCGTGTGCCAGCCCATGTAGATGCCGACCGTGACCGCGGCGAGCACGCCCGAGACCCCGGCCGCCTGGGCGGGCAGGAAGGCGAAGTAGCCGGTCAGGAGCGAGACCGTGATCTCGACGGGCGGGTTGTCGAGCCGTCGCCTCAGCTGGCGGACGAGGTAGCCGACGGCAAGCCCGATCGCGATCCCGCCGGCGACGCTGAGCACGAAGCGGCCGGCGGCCGCGCCGGCCGAGAACGTCCCGGTCAGCACGGCCGCGACCGCGAACTTGTACGCGACGAGCGCGGTGCCGTCGTTCACGAGGCTCTCGCCCTCGATCACGGAGAGCAGCCGCCTCGGCAGGCCCAGGCGCTGGCCGATCGAGGTCGCGGCGGTCGGATCGGTGGGCGAGACGATCGCCCCGAGCACGAAGGCCTCGGGCCAGTCGAGCCCCATCATCTGGTGGACGACGACGGCGATCGCGACCGTCGTGGTCAGGACGAGCCCGACGGCGAGCAGCCCGATCGGGCGGACGTTCGCGCGCAGCTCGCGGAGCGAGGAGAAGAAGGCCAGGCCGTAGAGGAGTGGAGGCAGGACGGCGACGAGGACGAGATCCGGCGAGAGCTCGATCTGCGGCATCCCCGGGATGAAGGCGATCGCGAGGCCGCCGAGCACGAGCACGATCGGATACGGGACCCGGACGAACTGGGAGAGCGAGAGCAGGACGAGCCCCGCGGCGAGCAGTCCGGCCAGGAGCAGGCCGTCGCCGGAGGTGAAGGTCATCGTGAGCGCCCCCGCAGGCACGGGCCGAGCCTAGCCTTCCGGTCCGTGTCAGGGCACGAGGATTGGCTCTACCTCGGGTACTGCCGGGAGCTGGGCATCGGCTCGCGCCGGTGCTTCTCCATCTCGCGGGCGATGTCGCCCTCGGTGATCGGCCGGTGCAGGCTCCGCGGCCAGGAGCCGAATGCCTTCCACGCGTCCAGGGCCAGGAAGAAGCCCCAGATGACCGATACCCAGGCGGGCCACGGCATTCCGCCGTCGAGCGAGCGGTCGGTCAACGCCCAGATCAGCCACAGGACGCCGTTGACGGCGACGTAGGCGACCGCATCCTCGCTGAAGCGGCGCTTCCGCTTCAGGCGCGCGATTGCCCCCTGTCGCAGTGCCTCCTCCTCGTCGACCGGCTCGAGGGGTGTCTCGGTCGGCCTCTCGTCGGTGGTTGCGCTCATGTCTCACCCCCTGACTTCGTGCGCCATGCAACGTTGCCGCCGATCGAGCCCAGTGGCATCGGGGCACACGCTGAATGCGCCTGCCGCGATCTACTGAGGCCGCGGGCGATGAGTTCTCGGCCGGGCAGCCGTCGAACCCTAGGATGGAGGTCGTGCACGAGCAGGCGCTCACCGTCACGCCGCGCCCGGACGAGCTGGAGCAGCATCGCCGCGAGCTAACGACGTACTGCTACCGCATGCTCGGCTCGCCGTTCGAGGCGGAGGACGCCGTGCAGGAGACGCTCCTGCGGGCGTGGAGGGGGCTCGAGCGCTTCGAGGGCCGGGCGGCGCTGCGCTCGTGGCTCTACCGGATCGCGACGAACGTCTGTCTCGACCTGCTCGAGGGCCGCAAGCGCCGGGCGCGGCCGATGGACCTCGGCCCCTCGGGTGAGCCCGTGCTCGACAACCTCCGGGAGCTTCCGGAGGTGACGTGGATCGAGCCCGTCCCGACCGATCCGGCCGACGTTGCGGTCGCCCGGGACACCATCCGCCTCGCGTTCGTCGCGGCGCTGCAGCACCTTCCACCGCGCCAACGGGCGGTCCTGATCCTGCGCGAGGTGCTGCGCTGGCGCGCGAGCGAGGTCGCGGAGCTGCTCGAGACCAGCGTCGCCTCGGTCAACAGCGCCCTGCAGCGCGCGCGGGCGACGCTCGAGTCGGCCGATCTCTCCGAGCCGACCGCGGAGCTCGGCCCGGCCGAGCACGAGCTGCTCGAGCGCTACGTCCAGGCGTTCGAACGCTACGACGTCGAGGCGCTGACCACCGTGATCCACGAGGACGCGACGCAGTCGATGCCGCCGTATGACCTCTGGCTCTCCGGCCGGGACGACATCTTCACGTGGTGGTTCGGGCCCGGGATCGGCTGCAGCGGCTCGCGCGTGATCCCGACCGAGGCCGCGAACGGCTCGCCCGCGTTCGGGCAGTACAAGCCCGATCCGGCCGGAGGCTACGAGCCGTGGGCCCTGCAGGTGCTCGAGCTCTCAGGCGGCGGGATCGCCGAGCTGACGTTCTTCCTCGACACGGAGCGGCTCTTCCCGCTCTTCGGTCTCCCGGCCCGGCTCGAGGAGCAGCACGCCCCCTAGGCCGGCGAACGCTATGAGCTCACGGAGCTCCCCCGAGGCACGGCAGAGCCGGAGCTCCAGCCCGAGCCGTCGCGCTGCGAGCTGGAGCCGGGCGAGCGCGTCGATCGTGGCGGCATCCGCGGCGACCCTGCCGAGATCGCAGACGATCGTCCTCGATCCTGGCGGGACGCCCATCGCACTGAAGGACGGAATCGGAGTCGCAAACTCATCGTTCCCGGGAGCGATGAGTTCCGTCCGCCCGGGCCGTCTACCCTCCGACACCGACCGAAAGGACGCCGCACGCGAATGACCGTCGACGCTCGTAGACGCTGGATCGCCCTCTACGTCCTCTGCCTGGGCTCGCTGATGATCGTGCTCGACACGACGATCGTGAACGTCGCGCTGCCTTCGATACGCACCGACCTCGGCTTTTCCGAGACCTCGCTCGCGTGGGTCGTCAACGCATACCTGCTCACGTTCGGCGGCTTCCTGCTCCTCGGCGGCCGCCTGGGCGACCTCTACGGCCACCGGAAGATGTTCCTGATCGGTCTCGCGCTCTTCACGCTCGCCTCGCTGGCGTGTGGGCTCTCCACGACGGAGGAGGCTCTCGTGATCGCGCGGGCGGTGCAGGGGCTCGGCGGCGCCGTCGTCTCGGCGGTCTCGCTGTCGCTGATCATGACCCTGTTCACCGAGCCCGGCGACCGCGCGAAGGCGATGGGCGTCTTCGGCTTCGTCGCCGCGGGAGGCGGGACGATCGGGGTGCTGCTGGGAGGCATCCTCACGGACACGCTCAGCTGGCACTGGATCTTCCTCGTCAACATCCCGGTCGGCGTCGTCGTGTTCGCGCTCTGCCTCAACCTGCTCCCGGGCGGGCGCGGGCCTGCGGCCAACACGCGGCTCGACGTCGCGGGCGCCGTCACCGTCACGTCCGCGCTGATGCTCGCCGTCTACGCGATCGTGAACGGCAACCAGGTCGGCTGGGTGTCCGGCCGCACGCTCGGCCTGCTCGCGGTCTCCGCGGCGCTGATCGTGCTGTTCCTCTGGATCGAGTCGCGCGTGAGCTCGCCGCTCGTTCCGCTCGGCCTCTTCAAGCTCCGCAACGTCGCGACGGCGAACGGCGTCGGCGTCCTCTGGGCTGCGGCGATGTTCGCGTGGTTCTTCCTCTCGGCTCTGTATCTCCAGCGGGTGCTGGGGTACAGCCCGCTCGACGTCGGCCTCGCGTTCCTGCCGACGAGCCTGATCATGGCCGCGTTCTCGCTCGGGCTCTCGGCCAAGCTCGTGATGCGCTACGGGATCCGGATCCCGCTGAGCCTGGGCCTGTCCCTGGCCGCGCTCGGGCTCCTGCTCTTCGCGCGCGCGCCCGTCGATGGGAGCTACGCGATGGACGTGCTCCCGAGCATGATCCTGCTCGGCTGTGGCGCGGGAATGGCGTTCAACCCGCTCCTGCTCGCTGCCATGAGCGACGTCGCCCCCGAGGAGGCCGGCCTGGCCTCGGGAGTCGTGAACACGGCGTTCATGATGGGCGGCGCGCTCGGGCTCGCGGTCCTGGCCAGCATCGCCGCCCGGCGAACGTCGAGCCTGGTCGACTCGGGCGAGTCGCTGGTCGCCGCGCTCAACGGCGGCTACCACGTCGCGTTCGTGGCCGGCGCTGCCTTTGCCGCGTCGGGCGCGGCGCTCGGCGGCCTGCTGCTGCGCACGCGCCTGCAGGCACCGGCGCACCACGGCGAGGAAGCGATCGGCGCTCCCGCCGTGGCAGAAGCCGAGTAGCCCGCTCCCAGCCATACTTCCCGTGATGGCAGCGGGAGACGACGAGCGCCTGTCCGGCCTGGCCGATGCCGCCGGCCGCGCCGCCTTCTTCCCCGCGCGTGCGGCCGCGCGCGCCTGGCGCGACCAGCTCGAGGAGGCCGTGGACGAGGTGCTGTCGGCTCCCGAGATCGCGCGCGTGATCGACCGGGCGCTCGCCGGGCCGCTGCCCGAGGAGATCGCGCGCTCGGTCGTCCGGCACCGCGTCCTCGACCGCATCGTCGCGGAGCTCGCCGCGAGCGGCGAGCTGGAGCGTGTCCTGACCGACGCCCTCGCGAGCCCGACGACGCTGGAGCTCACCGACCGCGTGCTCGCCAGCGACGAGACGCAGAGCGCCCTGCGGCACGTCGCCTCGAGCCCCGAGCTGCGCGACGCGATCGCCCGGCAGACGACGGGTCTCGCCGAGGAGGTCGTGGGAGGTCTCCGAGCGACGGCCGTAGGGCTCGACGGCCGCGCCGAGCACGTCATCAGCCGTCGCGTGCGTCCCGCCACGCCGGCCTATGCCGGAATAGCGACCAGGGCGCTCGCGCTCGCGACCGACACGATCCTGGCGACCCTCCTCTACATGGCGGCGGTCGGGGTCGTCGCCCTCGTCGCTTCGCTGGTCGGAGGGCTTCATCCGCAGTGGCTCGTCGGCGTACTGCTCTCGCTGGGCTGGGTCCTGGTCGTGGGCGGCTACTTCGTGCTCGGCTGGAGCGCGGCCGGGCAGACGTTCGGCATGCGGCTTCTCCGCCTCCGCGTTCGCACGACGGCCGGCGCCGTCCCCTCGGGCGGCCGGTCGATCGTGCGCCTGTTCGGCCTCGTGCTCTCGATCATCCCGATGTTCCTGGGCTTCGTGCCGGTCCTGTTCACCGAGCGCCGCCGGGGCCTCGCGGACTACCTCGCCGGGACCGTGGTCCTGTACGACGAGGCGCAAGGGCAGTCCGGCTAGTTGCGCGGGTCGACTGCCGGTCTCATGCGCCGCGCGTGAGGGAGACGAGCTCGGCCCGCTCGTCGCCGCCCTTCTGGGTCTGCTCGAGCACCGTCCCGATTCCCCGGACGTACAGCTTGTGGTCGATGACGCCGGGCTCGAGCGGCGTCCACTCCTTCGTGAGCAGCGTGTTCTTCACGCCCGGCGGGGTCACCGTGGTGAAGAGGCCGATCACCTTGAAGTGGTCCTCGGCCTGGCCCTTGTAGAACTCCTGCCGGAAGGATTGCCCGAGCCGCGGGCGTGCCGGCATGAAGATCCCGGCGCGCGCACCGCGTACGCCCGCCATCCACGTGCCGCTCGTGCTCGTGACCCGGCCGTGTCTGTCCAGCTCCGCCGTGTTCTCGCCGAAGTACCAGACGGTCCCGTGCGAGTCCTGGCTGTACCAGTCGGTCGTCCGCTCACGGAGACGGCCGCGCAGGTAGAGGCGGTCCCGGACGACGGCGCACGGGGCGCCGGCGATCGTTCGCACCCGATGCATGACGGTGACGACATCTCGGGAGGGCTGCCCGTCCTTGACCCCGATGTAGACGTAGCGGGTGCCCGGAAGGAGCGGGAACCACGGATTGTCGACCCGCGCCGTGAAGTGGGTTGCTTGTGGCACGGCCCGGGAGTCGCGGAGCCGAGAGGCCCCGGAGACGGCGGCCGGACCGGTGGCCGCGGCGATCAGGACGGTGCTGAGCAAGAGGGCGCGTCTCGTCATCGGGTCTCCTTCGCTGGTTTCGAGCCGACGGTACGAGGCCGAGATGAACACGCGATGACGCCGTGTCATCGTGCTGTCATCTTTCGTTCATCGTCGGCGCGGAGAATCGGCGCATGCGTGTTCTGATCGTCGAGGACGACCTGCGGATGGCGAGCCTGATCCGCCGCGGGCTCGTGACGGAGGGGCTCGCCGCGGATGTCGCGGCCACCGGCGAGGACGCGCTCTGGACGGCGCAGGCGCACGACTACGACGCGATCGTGCTGGATGTGATGCTGCCCGGGCTGAACGGCTTCGAGACGTGTCGCCGGCTGCGTGCCTCCGGGGTGTGGGCGCCGGTCCTGATGCTGACGGCGCGTGATGGGGTCGAGGATCGGGTCGCCGGCCTCGACAGCGGCGCCGACGACTACCTGGTCAAGCCGTTCGCCTTCGCCGAGCTGCTCGCGCGCCTGCGAGCGCTTGCCCGCCGCGGCGAAGCACAGAGGCCGGCCGTTCTCACGGTCGGCGATCTGCGTCTCGACCCGGCGACGCGCGAGGTGACGCGTGGCTCCACCCTCATCGCGCTGTCGGCGAAGGAGTTCGCTCTCCTGGAGACGTTCATGCGCCGGCCGGGGGAGGTTCTCTCACGGCTCCACCTGCTCGAGCACGCGTGGGACTTCGCCTACGAGAACCGCTCGAACGTGGTCGACGTCCACGTTCGGCGGCTGCGCCGCAAGATCGACGAGCCGTTCGGGCGCGAGTCGCTGGAAACCGTTCGCGGCGTCGGCTACCGGCTCCGCGCCGACGGATGAGACGACGCTTGCGTCGTCTCTCTCAGGCCGGGCGGGAGGAGTACGTCCATGCCCGCAAAGCCGGCACGGACTTCCAGGTCGGCATCGCAAGCGATGCCTCGGCCGTTCGGCCGTCTGAACTGACCAGTCGACGGGCTCTCCGTCAGGAGGTTCGCTCGTGATGAGCCGGCTGCCGATCCGGATCCGCGTCACGGCGGCTTTCGCCGTCGCGATGGCCCTCGTGCTCGCGGCCTCGGGTCTCTTCCTCTACCTCCGGCTGGGCTCACATCTCGCGCTCGCGCTCGACCGCGAGCTGCGGCTCCGCGCCCAGGACCTCACGGCGCTCGTCAGCCAGCCGGACGAGTCGCTGCTCCGTGACAGCCGCAGCCACCTCGTCGAGCGCGGCGAGAGCTACGCGCAGCTCGTCGCCCCGACCGGGCGCGTGCTCGATGCCACCCAGCCGCTCGGCCGCTCGCCGATCCTGACCTCCGAGGAGCTCGCCGCCGCGCGCCGTGGACCGATCTACGTCGACAGGGGGTCGGTGCCGGGCCTCGACGAGCCCTCTCGCTTCCTCGCGACCACCGCTGAACGCGGCGGCCGGCCCCTCGTCCTGGTCGTCGGTGCCACTCGCCAGGACCGGGTAGAGACCCTGGCGAGCTTCCGTGACGAGTTGCTGATCGCGGGACCGATTGCGCTGATCCTCGCTTCCCTCGCGGGCTACTTCCTCGCCGGTCTGTCGCTGAAGCAGGTGGAGTCGATGCGCAGGCGGGCGTCGGCCATCTCCGCCGACACCCCCGGTGAGCGGCTTCCCGTTCCTCCGACCGGGGACGAGCTCGAACGGCTCGGCGAGACGCTGAACGAGATGCTCGACCGGCTCGAGGCCGCAATCGACCGCGAGCGCGACTTCGTCGCGGACGCCGGCCACGAGCTCAGGACGCCGCTCGCGGTGCTTCGCACCGAGCTCGAGCTTGCGCTGCGGCATGAGGACTCCGCCGACGGGTTGAAGGAGGCGGTCCGACACTCGTCGCGTGAGGTGGATCGCCTTTCTCAGCTCGCCGAGGACATGCTTCTCATCGCGCGCTCCGATCGTGGTCGCCTGCCGCTTCGGGTCGAGACCGTCGGCGTGTACGAGCTCCTCGCGTCCGTAGCCAAGCGCGTGGAATGGCGCGCCGAGGCGGAAGGAAAGCGCGTGAGCGCGCGGCCTACGGAGGGCGCGTCGGTGCGCGGCGACCGGCATCGGCTGGAGCAGGCGCTGGGCAACCTCGTCGACAACGCGCTTCGCCACGGCGGCGACGAGATCCGGCTCGAAGCGACCACCGTGGACGGCGAAACCCAGCTTCACGTCCGCGACGACGGCGTCGGCTTCCCGGACGACTTCCTCGACCGGGCCTTCGAGCGTTTCTCGAGAGCCGACGCCGTCCGCAGCCGCGGAGGCGCCGGTCTCGGTCTTGCGATCGTGAGCACGATCGCCGAAGCCCACAGCGGCAGCGCCCACGCAGTCAATACGCGTCCGAACGGCGCTGACGTGTGGATCTCGCTGCCCGAGATTCGTCCTTGACGCCGCGTTCTGAAGGCCGGTCCTCCCGATCGTGCGGCGCGCGACGATTCGTCCTGCGCCGTCTGAAGCCGGTCCTCCCGATCGTGCGGCGCGCGAGGCGTTCGTCCTCGGAGAGCTGGCGGGCTCGCTTCCGCCCGCTGTTCTCTCTC
Source organism: uncultured Actinomycetes bacterium (assembly GCA_963716865.1). Lineage (GTDB taxonomy): Bacteria > Actinomycetota > Thermoleophilia > Gaiellales > Gaiellaceae > AC-32. The sequence continues at coordinate 233,983 of CAVQUF010000003.1, read as the reverse complement.
TGGTCGACGCAGTCGAGGCTGCGTTCGTGCTGCTGTTCTCTTGCTCGACCTTCCTGGTATTGCAGGCTGGGAGGAGCTGGAGCGAGGTGCCGTGACCGAGCACAGAGCGGCCGCGGCCCGGCAGTTCGCGGATTGATCCCGATCAGCGATTCCGAGCGAGCGCCCGCATCAGTTGGCGCTCGCGCACCCCTACAATCGGCTGCATGGCGATCGAATTCACCGCGCAGCGGCTGCAGGTCGGCGACGTCATCCGGCTCGACCTGCCGGAGCGAGGACAAGTCGAGGCTACGGTTGTCCGCGCCATCGAGCGAACAACAACAGCCGTACGCGCGACCTTGAGAACGGAGGGACGCGACCTCTCCCCCCTCATCGCTGCATGCGATCGTCCGACGGTGCAGTCGCGACGTCCCTCGCTGCGAGCGGGACGTCAGCCTGTCCGGCCATCGGGACACACTGCGCGCTGGGGACCCGAGGACTTCGTCAAGGAGTGGCTTCTCGGAGAACTGGTCACCGTCGTGCGCGGTCCGTGAGCGCCTGGCGGTCTGATCTGCGACGGCTGGCCGAGAAAGATCGACGAGCTGAGGAGGACTCTTGACCGAGCATGAGGTCGTTCAGCACGAGCAGTGGGTCGAGGCGCGCAAGGCGCTGCTGGCCAGCGAGAAGGAGTTCACGCGCCTCCGTGACGAGCTGAGCCTGCAGCGGCGCGAGTTGCCGTGGGAGCGGGTCGAGAAGGAATACGTCTTCGACGGCCCGGACGGCAGGCAGTCGCTCGCGGAGCTCTTCGACGGGCGCAGCCAGCTCGTCGTCTACCACTTCATGTTCGGCCCGGACGACGACGCCGGCTGCAAGAGCTGCTCCTTCTGGGCGGACAACTTCGACCCGAACGTCGTGCACCTCGAGGCGCGAGACGTGACGTTCGTCGCCGTCTCCCGGGCACCGTTCGACAAGCTCGCCGCCTACGAGGAGCGGATGGGCTGGGGCTTCAAGTGGGTCTCATCGTCCGAGACGGACTTCAACTTCGACTACGGCGTCTCGTTCGCGCCCGAGGACCAGTCGAGCCCGGTCTACAACTACGGCCAGACGCCTGGCATCGCCGACCGGGAGGGAATGAGCGTCTTCTTCAGGGACGAGAACGGCGACGTCTTCCACACCTACTCGTCCTACGCGCGCGGGATCGACCTGCTGAACACCGCCTACAACTACCTCGACCTGGTCCCGAAGGGCCGGGACGAGGGCGACAGCGGCCAGTCCTGGGTCCGCCGCCGCGACGAGTACTAGCCGTCCGCCGGAGCTCGCGAACGCGATCTAGGTGAGCAGCACGATGCCCGTGGCGACGAGCCAGGCCGACCAGGCGGTGTAGGCGACAGGCACGACGGAGCCGGCGAGCTTCCAGCCTTCCTCCTCGTGAGGGCCGACGAACTCGAGTGAGCCGAGGATCAGGAACGAGCCGATGACGATGCCGGGCAAGGCGAGCCAGGGATCGAACGTGGTCGACTGCAGCATCGCCGCGCCGACGAGGATCGTCCACGCGCCCGTGAACAGGTAGCCGAGGCACTCGCCGACCGCGACGCCGAGATAGCGGTGCAGCGCATCGAACGCGACCGCAGTCGCCTCCCGAGCGGCCGGGCTCGAGCCGGAGTCCTCGTAGGTCCGCGCCAGCGCGGGGACGAGGAACGGCCAGCGAGCGAGGCCGAGGAACTGCACGGTCGCCGCCAGGACGCCGACGGTCGTCATCACCGGAACGATCTGGAGGTCGTCGCGCGCGAGCACCTGCCCGAGGAGGACGACAACCGGGACGAGCACCACGGCCGTCAGCATGAAGCCGTACCAGAGCAGCTTCAGCCGTGACCCCCCCGCGTGGAAGCGGCTCAGGATCGTTTCGACCGGACTGCGCAGCACCGACGGGTAGTCGAAGAGCTTCCCGAGCAGGAAGAAGCACACGTTGAACGCGATCGGAAGCCCGACGAGAAAGACCCCGGCGACCTGGTCGACGCTCACCTGGCTGCCGCCCGCTGGAGCACGTCGATGACATTCGCAGCCTCGCCGGATGTCCCAAAGGCTGGTCGAAAGCACAGTGCAAATGATTCGTGCGATCTGCCACAGTCGCCTGCGTTAGATCGGGGCAAACAAGGGAGGCGTCATGCGGCAACTCCGGTCACGCAGCTCGGGCGGCGAGAGCTGATGGAAGCCCGGGGCTTCTTCGCTTCGCTGTTCGACTACTCGTTCAGCTCGTACATCACCCCGCGGATCATCAGGATCCTCTACGTCCTCGCGACGATCATCGTCGCGTTCTGGACGCTCGTGTTCATCCTGATCGCGTTCAGGCGATCGACGGGGTTCGGCATCGTGGCGCTGCTGATCTTCGGCCCGATCTACTTCGTGCTCACGATGATCTGGGCACGCGTCGGTCTCGAGGTCCTCAGCGCCTTCTTCCGGATCCACGGGAACGTCCAGGAGATCAACCTGCGCGGCGGAGGTGGCACGGGCGCGGTTGCTGTCGCGTCTGGCCCGACGCCGACGCCGATCGAGCCCGCGGCCGAGCCGGCCGAAGCGGCGCCCGTCCTCGAGAGCCCGTCGACATCCGAGCCGGCTGCCCCGGCGCCATCGGCGCAATTCTGCGAGAACTGCGGCGCGGAACGGAGCGAGGGCCAGCGCTTCTGCAGGGCCTGCGGCGAGCCGCTCGCGTAGCGCGACCATGTTCTGTCCGAACTGCGGCAACGAGGAGCAAGAGGACTCGCGGTTCTGCGGGAGCTGCGGCGCGTCCCTTGCGCTGCCCGAGCCCGCTCCGGAGCCCGACCCAACGGGGTCGGCGCCCCCTGAGGTCACGGCTCCGGCGACCACGGAGGCGGCGACCGAGGTCGAGCCGGACCCGGGCTGGCCGGAGCCGGCACCGGCCTCGGAGCCCGAGCCTCCGCCCGTCGCGGCAGCGGCACCGCCCGACGAGCCGCGCTCACGGTGGTGGCTGTTCGCGCTGATCGCCGCGCTAGTCCTGCTCGTCGCAGGAGGCACCGTCGGGGCGCTGTTCGGAACGGGAGCGATCGGCGGGAGCTCGGAGAAGTCGGACAGCGAGTTCGTGTCCCAGGTGAACGAGAACGTGCTCGACCCGCTCGACCGAGTCGACCAGACTGCGGCCGCACACGCGAGCACCACTGGCCTCGCTTCCGACCGTGCGTCGGACGGCGGCCGCATCGTCCAGGCGGCAGACGACGGGTCCGCGTATCTGCGCGGCCTGCAGGGCCTGACCTCGCAGCAGAAGCAGCAGGTGCGGGTGCTCCTCGCGCTTGTCGCTGTGAACCGGCTCTACGGGCAAGCCCTCGCAGACTTCACGGGCGGCGACCAGAGCGAGGTCTCCGTCAACAGTGCAGCGGCTGAAGGACGATCTGCGGTCGCGACTGCAGAGAGAGGTTTGCCCGCGGGTCTGCACCTCCCAGAGCAGGCGGCGTTCATCGCGCTGACCTCGCCGTCACCCCCGCCCCCGCCGACGACCTCGACGACGACAGCGACGACGCCCACGTCCGCCGCGCCGGCCGCCTATGTCCAGCAGGTCGACAATCTGCTGCGCGAGTCACACGCCGTCGTGCTCGAGCTGGGCGCGTTCGTTCCGCGTGCGGCAAGCGGCGCGATCAGCCGGAGCAATGCGGTCACCCAGGCGCAATCCTTCACGGCCCAGCGGCAGCAGGAGCTCGCGCAGGCGCAGGCGTTCACCTATCCGCCCGAGTTTGCGCAGGCCCAAGCACTGCTCATCCGCGCGCTTCAGGCCTCGGTCGCCGACGACCAGGCGATCGTCGCGTGGACGGTGGCCCGCCGCGACGGCACCGGAAACGCGAAGGCCGCCTTCGCGCGGGCGAACCAGATCGGCGCTCAGGCGAGCGGGGTCAAGCGGCAGTTCCTCCGCGAATACGGACCCCGGCGTCAGGCCGCGACCGGCCAGGCTCCGGCGAGCCTCCCGAACACCTTCTGACGGCGAGCGCCGCAGTTGCGCTAGGGCTCGGAGCGGGCGAGGCCCTCGACCACCTGCGCTCGCGCCAGCGGGTCGAGGTCGCCGAGCTCGGAGCGGATCTGGCTCTGGGCTGCGTCGATCCTCTCGTCGCGCTCGGCGATCTTCCCGTGCGCGTAGAGACCGCCGCCCGCGAGCGCGAGGGTGGTTCCGAACGCGCGTAGCAGCGCGGAATTGCGTCTCCAGCCGGCGACGAGGGCGAGGACCCCGCTGGCTCCCACGGCCAGCCCGACGGCGTTCCCCTTGCTGGGATCGTTTTCGGTCACGGCGCCACTCTAACGCGATGCGCCATCATCCTCTCGTGGAGTCGATCCTGGAGGCGATCGGAAACACGCCGCTCGTTCGGGTCCGCCACTGCGCGCCGGAGAACGGCGCCGAGCTCTGGCTGAAGCTCGAGTACACGAACCCGACCGGCTCGCTGAAGGACCGGATGGCGCGGGCGATGATCGAGGGGGCCGAGCGGGACGGCCTGATTTCGCCGGGGGACACCGTCGTCGAGTACACGGGCGGCAGCACCGGCCCCGCCCTCGCGCTCGTCTGCCGCGCGAAGGGCTACCGCGCGCTGATCGTGATCGCCGACTGCTTCACCGAGGAGCGGTTCCAGCTGATGCGCGCGCTCGGCGCCGATCTCGACGTCGTCGAGTCGGTCGAGGGGCGCCCCAACGTGACCGCGCAGGACATCGAGAACATGGTTGCCCGCGCGGCCGAGCTCGCCGCGCTACCCGGCCACTACGCCACGGACCAGTTCAACAACCCGTACATCATCCCCGACCACCGCGACCGGCTCGGGCGCGAGATCTGGGAGCAGAGCGAGGGCCGCGTGACGGCGTTCTGCCAGGGGCTCGGGACGGCGAGCTCGCTGATGGGCGTCTCCGATGCGCTGAAGCCACACGGGGTGTTCATCCAGGCACACGAGCCCGCCGGGTCGGCGGCGATCGGAGGCGGCGAGCGCGGGTCGTTTCTCATCCAGGGCTGGACCGGCCTGCGGATGCCGCACTGGTATCCCGACAAGGTCGACCACCTCGAGCCGGTCGGCGACGAGGAGGCGATCGACATGACGAGGCGGCTCGCGCGCGAGGACGGTGTGTTTGCAGGCATCTCGACGGGTGCGAACGTCGTCGGCGCCCACCGGCTGGCCGAGCGCCTCGGTCCGCAGGCGGTGGTCGTGACCCTCGCCGTCGACACCGGGTTCAAGTACATGAGCGTCGAGCCCTACGCGAACACGTAGGCGATCTCAAAACCGGAGGCCGGCCTCCGGTTTCTAGCTATCGTCCCTGGATGGCCGAGCAGGCAACTCGGATCTCGCCTCATCCGGGCCGTCTCCTCGCCGTGCTCGCGCTCGGCGGCGGCGCCTACGCGATGCTGCAGTCGCTGGTCGTGCCGGCTCTCCCGACGCTGCAGCGCGACTTCGACACCACGCCGACGGGCGTGACCTGGATCTTCACGGCGTACCTGCTGGCGGCATCGGTGGCGACGCCGATCGCGGGACGACTCGGCGACATGTTCGGGAAGAAGCGCACCCTCGTCGTGGTGCTCGTCGGTCTGGGCGCGGGAACCCTTGTCGCGGCCCTGGCGACGACGCTTCCGGTGATGATCGGCGCCCGCGTGATCCAGGGCCTGGGCGGCGCGATCTTCCCCCTTGCGTTCGGCATCGTCCGCGACGAGTTCCCTCCCAGGCGCGTGGCCGGCGGGATCGCGCTCATCTCGGGACTCCTCGGCGTCGGCGCGGGCCTCGGGATCATCCTCGCCGGGCCGATCCTCGCCCATCTCGACTACCACTGGCTCTTCTGGATCCCGCTCGTCGTGATCGCTGTGACGACGGTCGCAACGGTGGTGATCATCCCCGAGTCTCCGGTTCGCGCACCCGGTGAGGTGGACTGGACGGGCGCGGTGCTCCTGTCCCTCTGGCTGATCGCGCTTCTCGTCGCGATCAGCGAGGCTCCGACCTGGGGGTGGCTGTCGGGTCGCACGCTCGGGCTCCTGGCAGCGGCAGTCGTTCTCGCGTTCGCCTGGATCCGCGTCGAGGTGCGGTTGCCGAGCCCGCTCGTTGACATCAAGATGATGCGGTTACGCGGCGTCTGGACGACGAATCTCGCCGGCTTCCTGCTCGGGTTCGGGATGTACAGCGCATTCGTCCTGATCCCGCAGTTCGTCGAGACTCCGGTCTCGAACGGGTACGGGTTCGGCTCATCGGTGACGCAGGCCGGCCTCTTCCTGATCCCGAGCACGATCGCGATGATGGTCGCCAGCCCGCTGGGCGGCCGGCTCTCGGGGCGATTCGGCTCCAAGGTGCCGCTCGTGCTCGGCTCGACGATCACCATGCTCGCGTTCGTCCTGCTCGCGCTGGCCCACTCCGAGCACTGGCAGGTCTACCTCGCGGCGTTGCTGCTCGGCGTCGGCGTCGGCTTCGCGTTCGCCTCGATGGCCAACCTGATCGTCGAGGCGGTCCGTCCTGATCAGACCGGCGTCGCCACGGGGATGAACACCGTCATGCGGACGATCGGCGGAGCCCTCGGCGGCCAGGTCGCGGCGAGCATTCTCGCGGCGAGCCTGCTCGCGGACGGACTTCCGAACGAACGGGGCTACACGCTGTCGTTCGTGATCATGGCAGCGGCGCTCGCGGCAGGAGTCGTGGCGTCGCTCGCCGTCCCGGGAGGTCGGCCACACCATCTTCCTGCGGTCGCGGGCGCCACGCCGCAACCATCCGCGGAGTGACTGCGCCGAGTGTCGTCGTAGGTTTCGACGGCTCGCCCGGAGCTGAGTCCGCGCTCCGTTTCGCGGCCGAGGAGGCGACGCTTCGCGGCCTTCCCCTCCGGATCGTCTGCGCGTGGGAGGCCCCTCCCGCCACGTACGTGGGCGAGGCGTTCGTGCCGACGCCCGACGCCTTCCTGGACGCCGAACGGCGTGCCGAAGACGTCTTGCGCAGGGCCGTTGAGCTCGCGACCGGCCTCGGGGTCGAGGCCGAGGCGCTCTCGGTCGAAGGTCACCCCGCCACGATGCTGGTCGAGCAGGCGCAGGGCGCCACGCTGCTCGTCGTCGGCTCACGCGGCCACGGCACCGCAGCGAGCCTGCTCCTGGGCTCCGTCAGCCGGCGGCTCGCCCATGAGGCACCGTGTCCACTCGTGATCGTGCCGTCGAAGTTCCGCTAGCAGCGGGAAGTTCGTGTCGGTCGGAGCGGCGATATCACCCTTTTGGGTACGGGCGCTTCGCGTAGGCTCGCCAGGCGCAAACGGGGAGGGGCGGCCCCGCTCCGATGGCGCGCTAACCGGACCCCCCGGCCCTAGCATGGCTTCGGCTCGGCCAGCCGCCCTGCACCCACGTAGATCCGGCGCTCTGACGTAGCCTCCGGCTCGTGCACCGGCTCACGAAGGCGCAGGCCCGGCGCATCGCGGTGCGCGCGCAGCTGCTCGACGCATCCCGTCCGACCGAGCTGCTCGCGGCCGTGCAGCAGCTGACCCTGCTGCAGATCGACCCGACCGCGGCCATCGCGCCGAGCGCTGACCTCGTCGCCTGGAGCCGGCTCGGCTCGGCGTACCGGCCCGCCCATCTCACGCAGGCGCTGGAGGAGGACCGCACGCTGTTCGAGCACAACGCGCTGGTGCGGCCGATGAGCGACCTCGGCCTGGTCCTCGCCGGCGCGGCCGACTGGCCGAGCTACGAGCAGCAGCGCGCCTGGCTCCGCGACAACGACGCGTTCCGGCGCGACGTCCTCAAGCTGCTCCGCAAGTCCGGGCCGATGACCTCACGCGACATCCCGGACACATGCGTGGTGCCGTGGGCCTCGACCGGGTGGACCCACAACCGCAACGTCACCCAGATGCTGGAGTTCCTGATGATGCGCGGCGAGGTCGCGATCGCCGGGCGCGTCGGGCGCGAGCGCCTGTGGGACCTGGCCGGTCGCGTGTACCCGGCCGACTTCGTCGTCCCGTCGGTCGAGGAGGCTGGCCGGGTCAGGGACGAGCGGCGGCTCGCCTCGCTCGGCATCGCCCGGGAGAAGGGCACCGCGATGCCGATCGAGCCGGTCGTCGTCGGCGAGGCCGGCGAGCCGGCGGTGGTCGAGGGCACGAAGGGCGACTGGCGCGTCGACCCCTCTGCGCTCGGCGGGGACTTCGAGGGGCGCACGGCGCTGCTGTCTCCGTTCGACCGGCTCGTCTACGACCGGGCCCGTGCCCAGGAGCTGTTCGACTTCGAGTACACGCTCGAGATGTACAAGCCCGCGGCCAGGCGACGCTGGGGCTACTTCGCGCTCCCGATCCTCCACGGCGACCGGCTTGTTGGAAAGCTCGACGCCACCGCCGACCGCAAGGCCTCGGTGTTGCGCGTGAACGCGATCCACGAGGACGTGAAGTTCACCCGCCCGATCACCAAGGCCGTGCAGGCCGAGCTGGACAACCTGGCCGCGTGGCTCGGGTTGGATGCGGTCGTCCCGTAGACTCGCCCCTCACCATCGGCGTGGAGCGGTGGCGCCGGGGACAACGGAGGAGGAAGAGATGCTTCTGGCAACGACGAAGGTCGAGGATTTCGACCGCTTCGAGAAGATCTTCTCGACCAAGGGCGCCGAGAAGCGAAAGCAGCACGGCTCCAAGGGCTCGACCGTCTTTCGCGATCCCAATGAGGAAGACCGGGTCTGGGTGCTCCTCGACTGGGACGAGGCGGGCTGGCAGAACTTCGTCTCCGACCCCGAGGTCCCGGCGATCCTCCAGGAAGCCGGTCACAAGTCCAAGCCCCAGGCGGCAGTATTCGGCGGAAAGTACGACGCCTAGCTCGCGAGGCTCGATCGAGAGTGATGCCGTCGAAAGTCGTCATGCCCGCGGTGCGGGCGGACTTTCGATGGGAAGAGAGGCGGGAGCGACGGGACTCGAACCCGCATTTCCCGACCATCGAAGTCAAGTCGCCCCGAGCCCGGCGTGCCTCCTCTCGGTGAGCCGGCCCGGAACCACCTAGCGGAGCGTCAAGGCAACGATGCGCCCTCGGCCCTTGAGGTTCACAGCCCAGGCGACACGCCTTCCCTCGATCGAGAGGCCGATCGGTACAGCCTTGGCACGCCAGAGGAGCACCGGATGCCCGGCGCGAATCGTGTAGATCGCCCTGCCGACACGGTAGACCAGCCCGCCCGTTCCGAGCGCCAGATCTGCGGCGGTCGAAGGAACGACTGTGGTCGCGACGAGTGCGCCGCTTGTGGCGTTGTAGCGCTCGATCGCCCGCGTGCCGTCGTGCCGCCGCATGAGTACAGCCATCTGTGGCCAGGCGAGCGCGACAGCCTTGACGGTGCCGACGGGACGCACGCTCGAGAGCAGACGGCCGGCGAGGTCATACACCTGGACGGGCCCGTTCTCGGCAATCACCGGCAGCGACGGTAAGCCTCCGGCCCACGGCGACGGTGCCGCAGGCACGATCGCGATTCGTCCTCGCGAGACCGCAAGCATGGCGGGAGGGGCGACGTTGGGGATCTCGACCGATGTCTTCCGGCTGAGCACGCGGGTGACTCCGCCGCCCTCGACTTGGAACAGTCCGCACAGCTCCCCAGGACAGACCTCATCCGTCTGTCCGAAGACGAGCGTCGATCCGTCGCCCGCGAGGCCCCCGAGGTAGGTGCCCTCAAAACTGTCGTTGCTGTACGAGAACACGGCGACGATCGCTGCTCGTCGCTCCCCTCGCTTCGGGTGGTAGCCGAGCGCGCCCGTCTTGACGACGGTCTCGCGGCTAGCCCCGCCGTCATAGCCGGGCCAGAGCGCCCGCAGGCCGCCGAGCGCCAACTGGGGTGGTGCCACCGGGCCGCCGCCGATCACGTCTGTTTCGAGCCAGCCGACGACTGCACGACTCGGCTTTGACAGGCGTGCCACGTGAACCGCGTGCCCCGAGTCGATCCAGCCGAGCGAGTCTGTGTCTTGTACGAACACCTCGATTCCGGCGTTTGTGCTGACCAGCGTGCGGAGCTTCCCGGTCTCCCCTCTCGCCGCGGGAGCGGTGCCTGCACCGCCAGGCAGAGTGAGCAGGAGCGCCAGCGTGGCTGCGCTGAGGAGGACGAACGTCGACAACCGCCTCACAGGTGGCCTCTCGAGATGGCCGTGAGCACCTGTGCCGTAGAGAGGAAGACCAGCGTTCCGGACGGATGGTGACCGCCGTAGGCCTTGTAGCTGTTGACCGCGTAGACGAGGCCAAGCGACCCAACGCTGGCATCGTTGCAGGCCGAGCGAGGAATGGTCGGCAGGCTGACGCTCCGACCTGTGTTCAGATCGAGGATGCGCAGGTTCCGGCTCCAGTAGCGGGGATCAACCGAGATGAGCGCGATTCGTCCGTAGGCCTGCAGGTGTCCGAGCTGCAGATAGGCACGCTTGGTCTTGATCGGCCAGCTGTGCACGAGCCTTCCCGTCCCGGGGTCGTACACCTCGAGCGTCTTCGTCTGCGTCAGCACCACGAGGCGGCCGCCGCCCATCGCGATCTCCTTGGTCGAGCTGGGCATGATCTGCCTCATTAGCGCGCCCGCCGCCGAGTAGATGCCGACGCTCCCGTCCTGTCGGAGCACGGCCACGCGACCTGAGTCGGCAGCCCTCGAAACGATCGACTGTTCCCCGGAGGCGATCGGGTGCAGGGCCCCGCCTCTTGTGCTGATCAGGCTCAGTCGGGCATTCGAGATGGTCAGGCCGCTTTGGTCGGGCGTCGGCTTCGTCCCCCATCTGCTGACGGCAAGCAGGTTGCCGGAGCCCACGAGCCCACCGATCCACTTGCCGGTCCAGAGCTCGACTCCAGTGTCCGATTCACCGTCCCTGCGGAAGGCCGAGGCAAGCCGTCGCCGGCTCTGCCCTGTCCGTGAGGCTGTGTAGAGGTTCTCCCATGTCTCGTGGCTGTTGCCGAACGCGCTGCGGGTGATCCAGGCGACCCGCTCTCCTGCGATCGCCACCTCCTGCACAAGCGGATCACTGCTGGTCGAATAGCCCCGCACCCGCGAAGTCGAACTCGAGCGGATGTTCCAGACGTACACGGCATTGCCCTGCGTGCTGTAGACGACGCGCGAGCCGTCGATCGCCAGGGCCACGATGGGTCCGCTCGCGTGCTTCAGTTCCCGCGTCGGCGTGCGAGTCGCGGCGGCTGGTACCGCGAGCACAAGCAGCAGCGGCACTGCGAGAGCAAGTACCCACCTCGAGAGTCGCCTCATCGCTCTCACCTCCGTCAGAAATGCTCGCGCTCGAGCTTCTCGACGGCATCGGGGGCGTCGCGGATCCAGCGCGCCGAAAGATACGGAGACGGGAGTCCTTACATTTCCAGGCCCGGCCCAGCAGCGACTGGAAGAGATACAGAGCCGGGAGCGTCGGGACTCGAACCCGTACTGGTGGGGCTCAGTAGTTCCAGGCACTGGATCGCGGGGCGACCCCGATGCACACCGGTCACGCTGAAGGGAACCTGGAACTGTCGACTGCCCTTGGTGCGGTCGAGTCCTGCTTCGTCCGCGGCCGGGGGCGAAGGAGTGTGATTCCTATGCATACGGCATCGAAGAGATGGCGTGTGTACGTGCTCGCCTTGCTGGTGGGGCTGGTGATTGCAGTCGCTGGCGTCGCGGTGGGATGCGGGAGCACGAAGACAGTCACGAAGACCGTCGGGACGACCGTCACGAAGACCGCGACTGTCACCAGCACTTCGAAGTCGGAGACAACACCGTTGCTCTCCGTGCAGCTGCCGCCGGCCGCGCCCGCAGGCCAGATGGTGCTCTACGGGCACATCAAGTCGCTGGCCCGCAAGAGCGGCCGCTTCGAGATGCGCTTCGATCCTGCCTGGTGGCTCACCGGGGTCGCGGCGGAGGGTGCGGCTGTCGAAGACGGGGCGACCTCGCCAGGGCAGGGCGTTCCCAACGACTACTACATCGTCGATGAGGGCCACCGACTGCTGACGTACGTCGTCGCCGCGAAGGCGCCGGTGACGATCGTCACTGCAGGAGCGGGACACGCGAGAATCAGCGTCTCCGAGCTCGCCCGGCGCCTCAGCGGCAAGAACCCCAGCGGGTTCGGCTTCTGGATCCGCGTCGGCGAGAAGTATCCCAACCCTGCCCTCTCACTCGACCAGCAGTACCAGCCCTAGACGATTATCGCCGAGGCCCTATGGCTTGTCCCCGGCCGCCGCGGCCGACAAGTGCGGCCGCGGCAGCCGGGAATGAGGCGGGAGCGACGGGACTCGAACCCGCATTTCCCGACCATTGAGGTGAGACCACCGCGATCGCGGAGATGATGCGGTCTTCCACTAGTTGACGTCAAACACCAAGCCCAGTCCGGGCGGCCCCTTCGGGTTGATACACGAGCTGAACCGAATGGCTGTCGAGCGTCGCCCGGTCTCAGCCCGCGACAGGGGTGCTGCGCTCTCGGGACAGGTCGGCCGCATCGAGGTACCGTCGCCGCGCCAGTGCGACCGCCTCAAGGCGAGAGTGGACGCCTAGCACTCGTAACAGGGAGCGGATGTGGTTGCGGACGGTCTCGATGCTGAGCTGCAGCTCCTCCGCGATTTGCTCGGTCGAGCGGCCGCGCTCGAGCAGGTGCAGCACCTCGCCCTGTCGCGGCGACAGGTGCGGGTGCGGCGGTGGAGGAGGTTCTTCTTCGATGTCCTTGACTTGGCCGAAGACCCCGATCACTCGCCCACCGCTGCGGAGCGGAACCGCGCTGAGCTCGACGGACACTCGCTGTCCGTCGGCGCCGATGATCACGCCCTTGTTGTCTGACCCGCTCGACGGTCCGAGAAGGTTCCTCCTGAAGATCGCTCGCGCCCGTTGCGATTCCTCGGGCGCGACGACGGACGTAAGCGGTTGGCCGCGAACATCTCCGACGAGCTTCTGCGCCGCGGGATTCAGCCACTGGACGATCCCTTGGGCATCGATCATGTAGGCGGGAACCCGGACGCGCTCGATCGCGTCTTCGACGTCAGCGCCGATGGCCTTGAGCTCGGACACGCCCTTCGAGTCTGCTCCACACGCGGCGGCGCTGCAAGTTCCGTACTACTCGACCAGGGATCATCGCGCCCAAGGGGAGCCTGGAGCGCAGTTACGGTCGGGGCAGACGCCAGCCGGAGTAGCCAACTTGGGCTAAGTACCTTCGGCGCCCCGATCAGCGGCCCCCCTGATGCCTCCGGGCACCGCCGCCGCGACGATTGAGACCGAGGTGAGAGCGATGGCAAGGCCCTGGAGGTTCGGCGTTTTCGTCCCGCTTGGGGCTGCACTGCTCGTGGGCGGGCTTCTGTGCTCTCGCGCCGCTGCGCGACACGGCTTCCGTCACGGCCGCCGACGCTCCGTCGCTTGCGGGGATCCACAAGATCCGCCACGTGATCGTGATCATGCAGGAGAACCGCTCCTTCGATCACTACTTCGGCACCTATCCGGGCGCGGACGGGTTCCCGAGGCAACAGGGAAGGTTCACGGCCTGCGTGCCCGACCCGATCCGGCACGTCTGCCTAAGGCCCTACCACGACCGGTCGGTTCGGGACGCCGGCGGCCCCCACCAGCACATGAATGCAGTCCGCGACGTCAACGGCGGCCGGATGGACGGCTTCATCAAGGAGGCTCGGGGCGGCCTGATCAGCGGCTGCAAGGCGCAGCCGAACGCGCCGCAGTGCACCTGGGGGCGCCCGTCTGACGTCATGGGCTACCACGACCGGCGCGAGATCCCGAACTACTGGGCCTATGCCCGGAACTTCGTCCTCCAGGACCACATGTTCGAGCCGACCACCTCGTGGAGCCTGCCCGCCCACCTGTTCGGCGTCTCCGAGTGGTCGGCGCGGTGCAGCAAGCACGGCGACCCGATGAGCTGTGTGAACGCGGTCCAAAACCCGCCCGCACCGCCGCACGAGCCCCAGAACCCCACGAACCGGAAGCCCGACTACGCCTGGACCGACCTCACCTACCTGCTTCACAAGAACCAAGTCTCCTGGCGCTACTACGTCTTCACCGGCGCGCAGCCGGACTGCGAGGAAGACGAGATGATCTGCGGCTCGGTTCCGCAGCATGCGAAGACGCCCGGCATCTGGAATCCGCTGCCCTGGTTCTCCACTGTTCGACAGGATCGGCAGCTCCGCAACATCGTCTCGACGAAGTACTTCTTCCGCGCGGCGCGGAACGGGAAGCTGCCCGCCGTCTCCTGGCTCGTGCCCAGCAACCCGGTCAGCGAGCATCCGCCGTCCTCGATCACGAACGGCCAGGCCTACGTGACGAGCGTGATCAACGCCGTCATGCGGAGCCCCGACTGGTCCTCGAGTGCGATCTTCCTCACCTGGGACGACTGGGGCGGGTTCTACGACCACGTCGTCCCGCCGAAAGTGGACGTGAACGGCTACGGGCTACGTGTGCCGGGCCTGGTGATCTCGCCGTACGCCCGTCGCGGCTTCATCGACCACCAGGTGTTGAGCTTCGATGCCTACGTCAAGTTCATCGAGGACGACTTCCTCGGCGGCCAGCGTCTCGACCCGGTGACGGACGGGCGGCCCGACCCTCGCCCGAGCGTTCGAGAGAACATGGCGATCCTGGGGAACGTAGCGCTCGACTTCAACTTCGCGCAGAAGCCGCGGCGGCCGATGCTGCTACCGGTGCGCCCGCCCCACAGGTAGGCGCCGACCGTGCGGCCGCCGGCCGCAGCTCGCTTCGGCTCGGATCGAGACAGGAGGCTGGGCCGAAGTCGTCATGCCCACCGAGCGGGCGGACTTCGGGCGATGATCCGTTTCTCTGCTAGCACGGAAGACGGTACGTCCACGAACTTCCGCGCCGGGGCAACCTGCTAAGGGCCTGCCACCGGGGCGGCGTGCCTTCTCTTGGCTGAGCTGGCCCGGTGCCTGTAGCCGCTCCTCGATCGCCACTGCCGCGTCGTAGATCGCCGCCCTAGTCTCGAGCCCGCTTTTTCAGCGCAAGGATCCGCTGGTAGGAGGCGAGCAGACGCGGGTAGCTCATCCTGCCGTTGGCGACGGCGCGAAGCAACGAGTCGTACACCCCTTGGGAGCCCTTCTCGGAGGCGGTCAGAAGGAGAAGGTCGGTGCCGGCATTCGCGGCGCGGATCGCCAGCGCGGCGGCGCCGACGTGCTGCGCGTGGGCGGCGCCGTCAAGGGAGTCGGTGATCGTCGCGCCTCGGAAGCCGAGCGTTTGGCGTAGGAGCGTCGTCCCGATCGCCGTCGACCAGCCGGCCGCATTGCTCTTGTCGTAGGCGGTGTAGACGGCGTTCGAGAGCATGATCAGGGGGACGCGATCGGCGATCGCCGTTCGGTACGGCCTCAGACCGGGGGCGAGCGCGGCCTTTGTCGCTCTGATCCGGACGACGAAGCTGTCGGTGTCGCGCGTCGCCAGGCCGAGGCCGGGAAAGTGCTTGGCGGTTGCGAATGCGCCGCGTTCGCCCAGACCGATTAGAAACCAGCCGGAGAGGCTCGCAGTCGGGTGGACGCTGAACGACCACGTTCGTCCTTGCCGGTAGAGAAAGGACGCGGTCGAGGCCGGAACGTCGGCTAACGGGGCGAAGTCGGTGTTGATCCCGAGGCTGCGCAACGCCACGCCGGTGCGCTGTCCCTGCGCGAGCGCCGTCCTGCCCGAGCCCAGCGTCCCCATCTGCGGGGGGGAAAGCGTGGGCGGGATCCACGGCACCGTCTTGACCGGTCCGCCTTCCTGGTCGACGGCGATCAGGAGGGGCGGCTGCCCCCCAGCGGTTGCCGCCCGCTGCAGCCTGCTTGTGATCGCGCGCAGGCCGGCGGCCGAGCTGAGGTTGTCGCGGTGCAAGATGACGCCACCGATTCGGCCCATGCGCGCCCGAGTGAGCAGCGACGCGGAAGGTGCTGTGCCCTTCATTCGCACGACAAGCTTCTGGCCGATCAGCTCCGCCAGCGTCGGCGCTGCGTTACCCGCGCGTGCGGGCGCGCTCACCCGGCCGCTCCCTGGGGTCCCAGCCGCAGCTAGGACGACGGCCGCCACGACGACGGTAGCCGTCTGCAGCCCTAGGCGCGTCGATCGGGCACGAGCCTCCACCACCCGACACTAGCGGCACGGGAGACCACAGCCGCGACGAAGTTCGTGCTAGAAGCGGGAGCGACGGGACTCGAACCCGCGACCTCCGGCGTGACAGGCCGGCGTTCTAACCAACTGAACTACGCCCCCGGGAGCGCGGACAGTCTAGCTAGGAGATCTCGGTCAGTCCGAGCTGGCGCAGGAGGGTGACCGAGTCCGAGTAGACGTCCTTGCGGGCGACGAGGCCGTCGCGGATCGGGATCACGTCCATGCCCCTGTACTCGACCTTGCGGCCGGTCGGCGGCACCTCGATCCCGGAGCGCGTCATCGTGCCCTCGTGCGTGCCGCGCGCGGTCCACTCCTGGACGACCAGGTCCTCGCGGATGTAGGTGCGGCGCCCCTCGAAGCTCAGGTCGGGGAAGACGGAGAAGATGCCCGCGATCGCCTTCCCGATCTGCTCGCGGCCGACGTTGACGTCGCCGGTGACGTGGTTCTCGAAGACCGAGTCCTCGGTGTGCATCGAGACGATCGCCTCGACGTCGTGGTCGTTCCACGCCGCGTTGTAGCGGTCGATGAACTCCTGCAGCTCCGGCCCGTCCAAGGTCCGTAGCCTAACCGTGGTGACCATCGTCGACTGGCTCGCGGTTGCGTTTGTGGTGCTCGCCGCGCTCGGGGGCGCCGCGCAGGGCTTCGTGTGGAGCGGGCTCTCGCTGGCGGGCCTCGTCGTGGGCGCGCTCGTCGGCGCCCGGCTCGCGCCGGTCCTGCTGTCGGAGGGCTCGAGCTCGCCCTACGCGCCGATGTTCGCGGTCGTTGGAGCGTCACGCTGGCGGTCCTGTTCGAGGTGGTCGGCAGCTCGCTCGGAGCAGCGGTCAGGAGCCGCGAGCGCCGGAACCTGCGCGCGGTCGACTCGGCGTTCGGGGTGCTCACCGGCGCGCTCGTGGGCCTCGTGGCGGTCTGGGTGCTCGGGGCGATGGCGCTCCAGCTCCCGGGCCAGGCGCAGCTCCGACGCTCCGTGCAGCGGTCGGTGGTGCTGCAGCGCCTGAACGAGATCGTGCCGCCGAGGACGATCCTGAACGCGCTCGGCCGGATCGACCCGTTCCAGAGCCTCACCGGGCCGCCGGTGCCGACGCGGCCGCCCGACCCGCGCGTGCTGCGGCAGCCGGGCGTGCGCCGCGCGGCGCCGAGCGTCGTGCGCGTGCTCGGGACCGCCTGCGGGCTGGGCGTGGAGGGGAGCGGCTGGGTGGTGGCGCAGAGGCTGGTCGTCACGGCGGCCCACGTCGTCGCCGGCGAGGACGACACGACGGTGACGCCGTTCTCGGGCCGGACGCTCCGAGCCCAGGCGGTCGCCTTCGACTCGCGCAACGACCTTGCGATTCTGCGCGTCCCGGGGCTCACGGCCCGCCCGCTGCGGTTCGTCGATCCCGCGCAGAACGCGTCCGTGGCGATCGTGGGCTATCCGGAGGACGGCCCGCTGAACTCGGTCCCGGGCCGGATCGGAACGACGGTCACCCTGCTGAGCGACGACGCGTATGGCCGCGGCCCGGTTACGAGGACCGTGACGAGCCTGAGCGGAGTCGTTCGCCACGGAAACTCGGGCGGGCCGGCGGTCGACGCCGCGGGCGCGGTGCAGGCGACCGTGTTCGCCGCGCGCGCGAGCGGCTCCGGCGGCTACGGGATTCCCGCGGCGGTCGTAAGGCAGGCGCTCGCCTCCGCGCGCGGCCCGGTCTCGACCGGTCCCTGCGCCCGCTAGCGCGTCGTCGTACCATTCCCCACGAGGGCTGATGGCCACCACCGCTGCCCACGCCGTCGGCAGGGAGAAGGAACTTGCCGCCATCGACGAGTTCCTCTTTGCAGTGGGCGTTTCCAGAGGCGTGGTCGTCGAGGGCGACCCCGGGATCGGAAAGACCACGGTCTGGCAGGCGACGGTCGAGGCCGCAGAGGCGAGCGGCGTTCGCGTCCTTCGCGCGGCTCCCGCGCAGAGCGAGGCGGGGCTGGCGTTCTCGAGCCTCGCCGACCTGCTGGCCCCGGCTCTCGGAGACGTCGCGGACGAGCTGCCGCCGCCGCAGCGGCGGGCGCTGGAGGCGGCGCTGCTCCTCGACACTCCCGGCGGAGGGCGCACGGACCGGCGCGCCGTCGCGGCAGGGCTGCTGAACGCGCTGCGCGCGCTGGCGGCCGAGGCGCCGGTGCTGGTGGCGATCGACGACGTCCAGTGGCTCGACGGCCCGTCGGCCGCGGCCCTGCAGTTCGCGTTCCGGAGGCTGGACGAGGAGCCGGTCGCCCTGCTCGCCGCGCGCCGTCCCGGAACCGACGAGAGCCTCGAGGAGGCGCTTCCCGCGGAGCGGCTTCTGCGCGTTCCGATCGGGCCGCTCGACTTCCTGGCCCTGAACGCGGTGCTCCAGGAGCGGCTGGGGGCGGTTCTGGCCCGGCCGCTGTTGCACCGCATCCACGAGCTCTCGGGCGGCAATCCGTTCTTCGCGCTCGAGCTGGCGCGTGCGCCGGAGACGCTCGAGGCGGGGACGCTGCCGCCGACGCTGGACGTTCTCGTGCACGAGCGGCTGCAGGAGCTCCCGGAGGACGCACGGCGCGCGCTGCTCGTGGCCGCGGCCGCGTCGAAGCCGACCGCCGGGCTCGTCGAGCGGGTCGCCGCGCCCGGCTCTCTCGCCGCCGCAGAGGCGGCGGGGTTCGTCGAGCTGGACCACGGCAGCGTGCGCTTTCTCCATCCGCTGCTCGCCTCGGGCGCCTATGGATCCGCGGATCCCGCCGAGCGGCGCGACGTTCACCGGCAGCTGGCGAAGGCGGTGCGGGACCCGGTCGAGTGCGCCCGCCACCTCGCGCGGGCGGCGACGGGCCCCGACGAGAAGGTGGCCTCGGCGCTCGAGAAGGCGGCCGGCACCGCCAGGGCCCGCGGCGCACCGGCGACGGCCGCCCAACTGAGCCAGGAGGCTGCGGAGCTGACGCCGCCGGGGCTCGAGGAGAGCCGGCTGCGCCGGTGTGCCGCCGCCGGGTACTACCACTTCGAGTCGGGCGACAGCAGGCGAGGAATCGTGCTCCTCGAGGAGGCCGCAGCGCAGCTCCAGCCGGGCCCGGAGCGGGCGGACGTCCTGACGAGCCTCGCGCGCGTGCGTTCCTACTCCGACGACCTCGCGGCTGCGACCGACCTCTTCCTGCAGGCCGCCGACGAGGCCGGAGACGACGCCGGCGTGCGGGTCCGGGCGCTCGAAGGCGCGGCTGCCCAGCTCTTCCGGAGGCGGCGGCGCCTGGACGAGGCGGTCGAGCACGCGAAGGAGGCCGCGTCGCTCGCGCGGGAGCTCGGAGACGACGCGCTCCTGGCGCAGGCGCTCAGCTCGCAGCTGCTCGCCGAGGCGACGCTCGGCCGGCCGGAGGCGACGGAGACCCTCGAGGCGGCATGCGCGCTCCAGCCCGCCGTCGGGACCGAGCGAATCATCGCCCAGCCCGAGTGGACCGCGCGCGGTCGCACGCATGTGGTGGGAGGACGCGAGCGGGGTGCGCTCCGGCTACGAGACGCTGCTCGAGCGCGCCCGGGAAGCCGGGGACGAGGGATCGCTGGCCTACGTCTACGTCCTGCTCGCACAGGCGGACTGTCTCCTCGGCGACTTCGACCGCGGTCGCCGCAACGCAGAGGCGGCGCGCGAGATCGCCGACCAGGCGGGCCAGCAGGCGCTGGTCGGCTACGGGCTCGCGATCCGCGCGTTGGCCGACGCGCACAGCGGCCGCGAGGCGGAGGCGCGGGAGGCGGCCGAGGCCGCGCTCGTGCTCGGCCAGGCGACGGAGTTCGCGCCGGTCTCGCAGTTCGCGGCAGCCGCGCTCGGCCTGCTCGAGCTCTCTCTCGGCCGCGCGGCCGCGGCGGCAGAGCAGCTCGCCGCGGCGGTCGAGCTCGCGCGGGCGGAGGGGATCGACGAGCCCGGCCTGACCCGCTACGTCCCCGACCGCGTCGAGGCGCTGGTCGACCTCGACCGGCTCGACGAGGCGGCCGAACTGGTCGACTGGTACGAGGGCAACGCGGTTCGGCTCGGTCGGCGTGGCGCGATCGCGTCGTCCCTTCGGTGTCGCGGCCTGCTCGCCGCCGCCTCCGGGCGGCTGGACGAGGCGCTCGCCGCCTTCGAGCAGGCGCTCGTCGAGCACGACGCGGTGCCGCTTCCCTTCGACCGCGCCCGGACGCTGCTCGTCTACGGCGCCGCGCTGCGCCGCGCGAAGCGGAAGGCCGACGCGCGCGACCGGCTCGAGGAGGCAGCGGCCGCATTCGAGGAGCTTTCGGCGTCTGCCTTCGTGGATCGTGCGCGGGCCGAGCTGGCGCGCATCGGCGGCCGCCGCCGGTCCGAGGGCGGCCTGACGGCCACGGAGCGGCAGATCGCGGAGCTCGTCGCCGAGGGCCGCTCGAACAAGGAGGTCGCCGCCGCGCTCTTCGTGTCGGTCAAGACCGTCGAGGCGAACCTCTCGCGCGTCTACGCCAAGCTCGGCCTGCGCTCGCGCGGGGAGCTCGCGCGGCATCTGCACGACGCGGAACGCGCCTCCAAACCGTAGGGGTATCTCCGATTTCCATCGGGGCGGGGCGGGCGTACCGTCGTGGCATGTCGTACGCACCGCACCGGGAAGGAGAAGCGATGTACAAGCGCATCCTGAGGAAGAGGATCCTGAAGGGCCTGGTCGTCGCACTCGCGCTCTTCGCCGTGATCCCCGCTACCAACGCGGCCGCCAAGCCGGTCTCGCTGATCGCAAAGGTCGACCAGTCGAGCCAGGCTCAGCAAGCCGATCCCTGGTTCCTGACGCTGATGGCGAACCAGAGGTACCAGAAGCAGAACCGGCCGTACGCAGTGTCGACCGAGATCTCCACCGGCCTGCAGGCCCCGGCGCAGCCGACCACCGTCGCTTCGACGGGAAGCGACTTCCAGTGGGGCAACGCCGGAATCGGAGCAGGCGTTGTGGCCTTCCTGATCGCCGCCACAGCCGCCGCGGTGGCCGTGCGGAGTCGGCACCACGGGGGGCTCGCCCACTAGGCCCCGCCTCTCCGCCTCTCGAGGAGACCGCTTCGGCGGTCTCCTCGCGTGTCGGCCTAGTCGAGGAGCTCGAGCGCCGCTTCGGGCTGCTTGAACGGCGGGATCACGTAGACGCCGGCCGCCTTGTCTCGCGCCTCCGCGTAGAGCTCCCGGGCGAGCGCGAGGCCTTCTGCCGCCGCATTCGGGCCCGCTCGCTCCAGCCGCCGCTGCACGGCCTCGGGGACGACGATCCCCGGAACCTCGTTGTGCAGCCGGACCGCGAGCTGGTAGCTGCGGACGTAGAAGATCCCGACCAGGACCGGGAGCGGCCAGCCGCCGAGGCGCTCCTCGAAGCGGTCGAGGTAGGAGAGGTCGAAGAGCGCCTGTGTCATCGCGAAGCGCGCGCCCGCCTCGACCTTCTGCCGGAAGCGGTCGAGCTCGGTCTCGAGGTCGTCGGCCGACGGGTTGACGGCCACGCCGAGGAAGAACGAGGTCGGCGCGTCGATGCCCTTGCCGTTGTAGTCCTCGCCGCGGTTCAGGTGCGTGACGATCCGCGAGAGCCCGATCGAGTCCACGTCGTAGACGCCCTGCGAGCCCGGGTAGTCGCCGACCTCGGGCGGGTCGCCCGTCACCGAGAGGACGTTGCGGACGCCCTCCGCGTGTGCGCCGAGGAGCAGCGACTCGAGCCCCATGATCGAGGTGTCGCGCGGGGTGAGGTGGGGGATGGTCTCCAGCTCGCAGTCGCGCTCGATCGCGACCGCGGCCATGAGCGCGTTCGCGCGAGCCCGGGCCATCGGGTTGTCGTTGATGTCCACGAAGCCGACCTTGCCGGAGGCCTTCAGCGTCCTGGCGACGGCCAGCATCGCGTCGTACGTACCGCCCTTCGGCGGGTCGAGCTCGACGCAGGTCACCCACTCGCCCTCGCGGAGCATCCGGGTGAGCTCGGTCTCGTGCGGGCCGCCGCCGAGGTCCGGCTCGGGAAGATCGCGCTCGAGCACGTCCAGCGGCGCGGCCGGCTCGCGCTCCTCCTCGACCGCAGAGCGGATGGCCGCGATCTCGACCGGGGTCGTCCCGCAGCAGCCGCCGATCAGGCGGGCGCCGAGCTTGCGGGCGTGCGCGGCGAACTCGGCGAAGTACTCGGGCGTCGCATGCGGGTAGATGACGCGGCCGCCGGAAAGGCTCGCGAGGCCGACGTTCGGCAGCGCGGCGAGCGGCGGGCCGTCCTCGGAGCACATGGCCTCGAGCGCCGCCAGGGCGGCGTGGAGCCCGGCGCCGTGGTTGGCGCCGATCGCGGCGAGGCTCAGGGGGCGCAGCCGCGCGGCCGCGTCGGCCGCGGTCACGCCGGCGAGTGTCTCGGCGCCCTCGTCGAAGGTCAGCGTGGCGACGATCGGGAGCGAGGAGACGCTGCGAACCGCGGCGATCGCGGCCTCCAGCTCGTCGAGCTCGTAGAACGTCTCGACCATGAGCAGGTCGACGCCGCGACCGTCTAGGATCGCGGCCTGCTCGGCGAAGATCTCGGCCCGTTCCTCGGGCATGAGCGCGCGCGAGTCGCCGAGCGGGCCGATCGAGCCGGCTATGAAGACGTCGCGGCCCGAGACCTCGCGCGCCTCGCGCGCGAGCTTCACGCCTGCGCCGTTGATCCGCTCGAGCTCGTCCTCGAGGAAGACCTGCGCCAGCTTGTGGCGGTTGGCGCCGAACGTGTTCGTCTCGATCAGGTCGGCCCCCGCGCGTATGAAACTCGTATGGAGCGTCTCGACGCTCTCCGGCGACTTGAGGTTCGCCTCCTCGGGGCAGCGCAAACGAGGGACTGCGCTCGTGACGAGCGTGCCCATGCCGCCGTCTCCGACCACCACCGGGCCGGAGGCGAGACGTTCTTCGAAGCGGCTGCTCATACGGGTTCGACTCTACTTTCGCGCTCTCATCCGGGCGCGATTGGTTAGTGAACCGCCCCGGTCAACCAGGAACGAGGGATAGATCAACCACCCCCCCGCCGCGATACTCAGGCTGCATACGACGGAGCGCCCCGATGCGGCGAGGGCAGCTCAGTCGAAACGGTTCGGGCCCGATGCGGCGGGGCCCACCGATGTAACTGCGGCTCTCTCACGGGAGACTCAGGCGGGGCCGGGCGGCGGCCCCGCCTGATGTTTTTCTAGGCGGCCGCGAGAACCCAGAAGTTCTCGCCGCGCCCAGCCTCGAGCTTCGCCAGCTGCTCCGCGTGGATCTCCCGGACCCGCGCCGGGGTGATGGCTTCCTCGGCGCTCACCTCCTCGATCACGAGGCTCGTCTTGTCCTCGTACAGATGCTCGCCGGCGAGACGCGCCTGGCTGTCGTACGGCCAGATGAACGCCTGCCGGCTTGCGGCGTGGTAGAGCGCGTCGTCGTCCTCGACGCCGTAGCCGACGGCCTTCAGGTCGGCGCCGCGGGCGAGCTGGTGGAACGTGATCTCGTCGCAGATTCCCCAGTCGCCGACCGCGAGCCGGTCGTCGGAGTGCCACAGCACGGAGTCGCCGACGCTGTTGTAGAAGCCGAGTACGCCCTCCTTGCCTTCGATCACCGCGGGGTTCGCTCCCCAGGTGACCCGGTAGACGGGCTCGTCGACCATCATGTCGGGCGCCACGATCCGCTCGTACTCCCCGGCGCCCTCGAGGTGCACGTGGCGCCAGAAGTTGAGCAGGATCGCGCGGTGCAGCGGCTTGGTCGTCTCCTCCAGGAGCTCGGCCGTCGGGATCATGCAGTCGTAGACAGCTTGCTCGAACCTGTTCATTCGCGCGCTCCTCGGTCGCTCGATTGTGCTGAGGAGCCTAAAGGCCCGAGCTGCGCGTGCCGATTGCACCAACGACTCTTCTGCCGGGGACTGACGACAAAACTTTCCTGCGGCACAGAGTCATGGACGGCGGGCCTCGGCCCGCCGTTCAGGGTTAAACGGGCGCGCCGGCAAAGCCGGCACCCCCTCCTAGGTCGGCGTCGCAAGCGAGCGCCTTAGACGGGCGCGCCGGCAAAGCCGGCACCCCCTCCTAGGTCGGCGTCGCAAGCGAGCGCCTTAGACGGGCGCGCCGGCAAAGCCGGCACCCCCTCCTAGGTCGGCGTCGCAAGCGAGCGCCTTAGACGGGCGCGCCGGCAGAGCGGTCACCGCCTTCCAGGTCGGCGTCGCAAGCGACCGCCTTAGGGCTCCTGGTGGACGACGCGGCCCTCCATCCCGCCCGCGACCGTGACGACCTGGCCGGTCACGTGTCCGGAGAGCTCGTCCGAGGCGAGCACGACGACCTGGCGCGCGACATCCTCCGGACGGGCCACCTTGCGCAGCGCCATCGTTCGCGTCACGCGGTCGAGCGTCTCCGGGTCGAGTGAGTCACGCGTCATCGGCGACTCGGTCCAGCCCGGGCAGACGGCGTTCACGCGCGCGCGAGGCGCGATTCGCACGACCTCGTTCTTGAGGCTCAGCAGGAGCCCGTGCACGATCGCCGACTTGGCGGCCGCGTAGTCGGCGTGACCGGCCTCGCCGACGAGCCCGGCGGTGGAGCCGACGAGGACGAGGCTGCCGTGGCCGCTCTTCACAACCTGGCGCAGGAAGCCGCGTGCGGTCAGGAAGGTCGCCGTCAGGTTCGCAGCCAGCGTCGCCTCCCAGCGCTCGAGCGGCAGCTCCCAGACGGGGACGTCCTCGCTCGGCCAGACCCCGGCGACCGCGGCGCAGACGTCGAGCGCGCCCGCCGTCTCGAACAGCCGCTCGACCTCGGCCTCGTCCCGGAGATCCGCGCCTACGACCGCTGCGCCGCCGAGCTCCTCGGCGACCGCCTCGGCCCGCTCGCGCCCGCGATGGTAGTGGACGACCACCTCGCAGCCCTCGGCGGCGAAGGCCCGGGCGCAGGCCGAGCCGATCCCGCCCGAGGCGCCGGTGACGAGCGCACGCTTCCCCTGGAGACCCGTGTCCACGGCGTGAAAAGGTACAGGGGTGAAGGTCTTCGTCATCAGCGACATGGAGGGAATCGCGGGAATCGTCCGCGGTGCCCAGACCTCCGCGGGCGAGCCGCTCTACGAGGAGGGGCGCAAGCTCTACACGCAGGAGATCAACGCCGCCGTCCGCGGCGCGAAGGCCGCGGGCGCCACCGAGATCGTCGTCATGGACTGCCACGGCGCCGGCAAGGACTACAGCTTCAACTCGCTGATCCCCGAGGAGCTCGACCCGGACTGCGACTACGTCGTCCAGGATGAGTGGACCGAGTACACGGCCTTCCTGGAGCAGGGCGTCGACGCGGCGCTCTTCGTGGGCATGCACGCGATGGCCGGCACCCCGGACGGCGTGATGAACCACACCATCTACGGGCGCGACTTCCTGAACCTCTACTTCAACGGGACGCAGGTCGGCGAGACCGGGATCAACGCCGCGCTCTGCGGCGCCTGGAGCTGTCCCGTGCTGATGGTGACCGGCGACGCCGCGGCCTGCCGCGAGGGCAAGGGGTTGCTCGGCGAGAGTCTCACGACCGTCGAGGTCAAGCAGGGGATCGGCGTCCAGAGCGCGCGGCTCGTGCCGCCGGTCCGGGCCCGCGAGCTGGTCGAGACAGGCGCGAAGAAGGCGCTCTCGGACCTGAAGGCCGTCGAGCCCTACGACCCGGGCAAGCCCTGCGAGATCAGGGTCGAGTACAAGTGGACCGACCCTGCCTCGAAGCTGCGCTTCCGCGCGGGCGTCGAGCTGGTCGACTCCCGCACGATCGTCTCCCGGGCCGACGACTGGTGGACGGCCTGGAAGCAGTTCTTCTTCTAGGCGAGGACGCGGCTGATGGCAGCACCGGTGATCGGGCTCATCCATCCGGGCGAGATGGGCGCAGCGGTTGGGAGGACGCTGCGCGACAGCGGCCACCCGGTGCTCTGGGCCTCGACCGGCCGCAGCGCCGAGACCGCGGCCCGCGCCGAGCAGGCCGGTCTCGAGGACGTCGGCACCGTGACCGAGCTCTCGCGGGTCAGCACGGTGATTCTCTCCGTTTGCCCGCCGCACGCCGCGCTCGGAGTGGCCCGCTCGGTGGGCTGGTTCGAGGGGCTCTACGTCGATGCAAACGCCGTCTCTCCGTCGACCGCCCGCGAGATCGCGACTCTGGTCGAGCACTTCGTCGACGGCGGGATCGTCGGCCCGCCGCCGCGCGAGGCCGGGAGCACACGGCTCTACCTCGCCGGGCCCTCTGCCGAGGAGGCCGCCGCGCTCTTCGCGGACACCGCGCTCGAGCCGCGCGTCGTCTCCCGGGAACCGGGTGACGCCTCGGCCGTGAAGATGGCGTACGCGGCCTGGACGAAGGGAACGGCCGCGCTGCTGCTCGCGATCCGGGCGCTGGCCCGGGTCGAGGGCGTCGAGGACGCGTTGCTGGACGAGTGGCGGCTCTCCCTGCCTGACCTGCCCGAACGCTGCGAGGCCGCCGCTCGCTCCGCCGGCAGCAAGGGCTGGCGCTGGGTCGCGGAGATGGAGGAGATCGCCTCGACGTTCGCGGCGGCCGATCTTCCTGACGGCTTCCATCAGGCAGCGGCAGAGATCTTCCGGCGCTCGCCGCGCCTCGAGAGCCCGAGCCTCGACGAGGTTCTCCAGCAGCTGAGCCGTGCCTGAGACGACGCACGCGCACGAGCTCGCAGAGCTCGTCTCCTCGGCGGACGCCGTGCCTGGATCGGGGTGGGTCGCCGGCGTCTCGGCCGCGCTCGCGGCGGCGCTCGTGGCGAAGGCCGCCGCCCGCTCCGAGGGCTGGAGCGGGGCCGAGGGCGCGCGCGCGCAGGCGCTCGACCTGCGCGACCGGCTGCTCGCGCTCGCGGGTCAGGATGCGCGGGCCTACGAGCGCGCGCTGACCGCGCTCGAGCGACGCGACGCCAACCTCGCCCGCGCGCTCGTGAAGGCCGCCGAGGTCCCGCTGGTCATCGCCGAGACCGCGGCGGACGTCGCGGCCGTCGCCGCCGAAGCGGCCGAGTCCGCCGAGGGCACCGCCCGTGCCGACGCCTCCGCCGCCGCGGCGCTCGCCGCGGGCGCGGCCCGGGCCGCGCGGAGGCTCGTCGAGGTCAACCTGACGACCGGGAGCGACGACGAGCGCCTGGGCCGGGCGGAGCGCGCCGCGGAGGACGCTGCCGATGCAGCCAAGCGTGCGCTCGCGACCGAAGCCTGAGTAGGGTTAGCGCACAAGCGACGGGGTGTGCCGGGAAGTCTGGTCGGCCAACTGCTGATGGCAGCGCTTCTCGATCTCATCTACTTCCTCGCCTCCGTGGCCGTGACGCTCGCTGCGGCGGCGTTCTTCGCACGACGTCTTGACCGCGTGGGCCTGCGCCTCGGCCTTCCGGAGACGATGCTCGGGCTGCTCACCGCGCTGGCGGCGGACGCCCCTGAGACCGCCTCGGCGATCGCGGCGCTCGCACGAGGCGCGAACGGCGTCGGCGTCGGCGTCGTGCTCGGCTCGAACGTCTTCAACCTCGCGGCGATGATCGGGCTCAGCGCCGTCATCTGTGGGCGCATCCACCTGCATCGCGAGGCGGTTGCGATCGAGGGCGGCGTCGGTCTCGCGGCCACGGTGATCGTCGGGGCGCTTCTGCTCGAGCTGATCGGCGCATGGCCGACGGTCGTCCTCCTCGTCGCGGTCCTCGGTCCCTACCTGGCGCTGCTCGCGCTCGGGCCCAACCGCGCTCCGCGTGCCCTGCGGCCCTTCTTCGGTAGGAGTCACCGCCCGGAGCACGCGCTGCATCACGGGGAGGCCCTGCTCGTGCCCGCGCTCACGCTCGTGCCGGCTCTCGCGATCATCGTGGCCGGGAGCGTCGGGATGGTCGACGCGGCACTCGCTCTCGCCGATCGGTGGAACGTGCCCGACGCGATCGTGGGAATCCTCGTGCTGGCGGTCCTGACCAGCCTCCCGAACGCGTTCACAGCCATCCGGCTCGCGCGCCAGCGGCGGGGCTCGGCGCTCGTCAGCGAGACCCTCAACAGCAACAGCATCAATCTCGTGTTCGGCATCACGATCCCGGCGCTGTTCGTGAGCATCGGCTCGCTCGGGGCGCTGGGGGGCTTCGGCCTCGCCTGGCTGGTGCTCATGACGGTCGTCGTGCTCGGCCTGCTCGCCACTCGCCGCGGCATCAGGAGGTCGGGCGGCGCGGCGATACTGCTGCTCTACGCCGTGTTCGTCGTCGTCCAGATCGTCGGGTCAAGGTGATCGTCGCCCACCTCGACCTGGACGCGTTCTTCGCGGCCGTGGAGGAGCTCGAGGCACCCGAGCTGCGGGCGCAGCCGCTCGTCGTCGGCGGCGACCCGCACGGGCGCGGCGTCGTGGCGACCGCGAATTACGTCGCGCGCCGCTTCGGGATCCACTCGGCGATGTCGTGCGCCGAGGCGCTTCGCCGCTGCCCGCACGCGGTCTTCCTCCGCCCGCGGCACCGGCTCTACCGGGAATATTCGCGCGCGGTCTGGAACGCCGTGAGGGAGGTCGTGCCCACCGTCGAGCGAACCGGGATGGACGAGGGCTACCTCGACGTGGGCGAGGTGGCGCCGGACTTCGGGCGCGCCCGGGCCGTTGCGGAGGCGGTGCAGGCGGCCGTCCGTGGCACGACGAGCCTCACCTGCGCGCTCGGCGTCGCGTCCTGCAAGGTAGTCGCGAAGATCGCGAGCGATCGGCGGAAGCCCGGCGGGCTGACGGTCGTCCCGGCCGGGCGGGAGGCGGCGTTTCTCGCGCCGTTCGACGTGCGCCGCCTGCCGGGAGTGGGGCCGAGGGCAGAGGAGCGCCTGCACCGGGCGGGCGTCGAGACGATCGGAGCCCTCGCCGCGCTTCCGGACGATCGGCTGCGCGGCCTGCTCCCGGGCAAACTCGGCCCGCTCCTGCGCGACCGCGCGCGCGGGATCGACCCGCGACCGCTCGAGCTCACGTCCGAGACCATTTCGATCAGCGCCGAGGAGACGTTCCCGCGCGACGTGGCCGAGGTCGAGCGGCTGCAGGAGGAGCTGCGGCGCCTGTCACAGACCGTCGCGGAGAGGCTTCAGGCATCGGCCCAGTCGGGCCGCACCGTTACGACGAAGGTTCGCTACCCGGACTTCTCGATCCGCTCCCGCTCGACGACCCTGCCGGTCGGGACCGACGACGCCGGGCGGATCTGGGAGCTCGCGTGCGTGCTCCTCGACCGTGCGCTCGCCGACCGCCCAGGGGCGCTGCGACTCGTCGGCGTCGGCGTCTCGGGCCTGGAGGCCCATCGCCAGCTCGAGCTCGTCTAGCGGCCGGCCGTTACCACTTCGAGCGGCGGCCGCGGCGGCTCGTGTAGACGAGCTTCGCCGGGGCGGAGGGCATCCCGGCCTCTTCGAATCGGGCCCTGTGCCCTAGCCGGCGGGCGACTCTGCTCGTGTCGGCCTGCTGCTCCGGGAGGACGAACGTGATCGCGGTGCCGCTGCGGCCCGCACGCCCCGTGCGTCCCGTGCGGTGGACGTACCCCTTGTCCTCGTCGGGTGGGTCGTAGTTGATGACATGGGTGACATCGTCGAGGTCGAGCCCTCGCGCGGCGACGTCCGTGGCGACGAGCGTCGCGACCTTGCCGCTCTCGAAGCGGGCGAGCGCATGCTCGCGCGCCCGTTGCGACAGGTCGCCGTGCATTGCGAGCGCCTTGACGTCGTGGCGGGCCAGTCGCTGCACGAGCCGGTCGGCGCCTCGCTTCGTCCGGACGAAGACGAGCGTGGAGCCGGACGATCGGATGTGGTCGACCAGCGTCTCCACCTTGGTGTCCGCCGTCACCGGGACGAAGTGGTGCTCGATCTCACCCGGCTGCCGCGAGAGCGAGAGGTCTCCCTCGATGCGGGAAGGGCTGTTGGTGTACGCGCGGGCGAGCTCGCCGACGCGGCCGTCGAGCGTCGCGGAGAAGAACATCGTCTGCCGGTTCCGCGGCAGGCGGCGCACGATCCGGTCGACCTGGGGCTGGAAGCCCATGTCGAGCATCCGGTCGGCCTCGTCGAGGACGAGCGTGCGGACCTGCGAGAGGTCGACGAGCCGGCGCTGCGCGAGATCCTCGAGCCGGCCGGGGGTCGCGACGAGGATGTGCGCCTGGGTGGCGCGCTTCGCCTGTGCTCGAAGCGGGACGCCTCCGTACGCGGCCGCGACCTTGAGCCCCTTCGCCTTTGCGAGCGACCGGAACTCCTCGGTCACCTGTGACGCGAGCTCGCGCGTCGGGACGAGCACGAGCGCCGAAGGGCGCGCGTGGGCCGGCGGCGTGCGCTCGACGATCGCGAGGGCGAAGGCAAGCGTCTTCCCCGACCCCGTGGGCGAGCGGACGAGGACGTCCACGCCCCCGAGGGCGTCGGGCAGGACGAGCTCCTGGATCCGGAAGGGCTCGTGGATCGAGCGGGCGGCGAGCGCGTCGGCAACCGTCGCGGACACGCCGAGCTCGCGAAAGGACTGCTGTGACATGTGTTCGACTCCTATGTTCGGGATCGAGACTTGCCTACCTCGATACACCCGAAGGAGGAACGAGAAGCTCATCTCACCGGGGCGGCCCAGTGCCGACCCGTGCTCACACAGTAGCCGAAACCGCGCCTAGGCTGGTTCCTCGGTGCTCCAGCGGGCCACGTCGCGGATGCTGACGATCCCGATCGTGTGCTCGTCCTCGACGATCGGGATGTGGCGGAACCCGTTCTCGAGCATGATCCGGGCCGCCTCCGCCGGGGACGAGTCCTTTGAGAGCGTCATGGGGTCTGTCGTCATCCACTCGCGGACGCGGGCCTCGCTCGTGTGCACGCGGCCGGCGACTGCGCGCGTCAGGTCGCGCTCGGTGACGATCCCGATCAGCCTGCCGTAGTCCGAGACGACCGCCGAGCTCACGCCCAGCTCGACCATCCGCTGGGCGGTCTCGCCGATCGTGTCCTCGGGGGCCACGGTCAGGACGTCGCTCGTCATCAGCTCGCCGACGGTGCTCATGCGGCGAGCGTAACACCGCCTGCGACGCCGGCGAGGGAATTCAGGAGCTCTGAGATCGCCGCGCGCGCCTCCTCGTCCACGAGCGCACCTTGCTCGTCGAAGCGCATGAACGCCTCCGGAACGAGGACGTCAGGCCCGTCCAGCACGACCGGGCGCGAGAACGCGAGCACCTCGCGGAGCTGCCTCTGTGCCCTGGCGGTCCCGCCGCGGCTGGTCGAGGCGCCCATGACCGCGACGGGCTTGCCGGCCAGCGGCGACGCGAGCGCGGGGCGCGAGGCCCAGTCGATCGCGTTCTTGAGCACGCCGGGGATGCCGTGGTTGTACTCGGGTGTCGCGATCAGGAGCGCGTCCGCGGAGCGGATCGCGTCCTTGAAGGCCGCGACGGAAGTCGGGATCGCCGGCGGCCTCGACGTCGCCGTCGTAGAAGGGCAGCTCGCGGAGATCGAACTCGACGATCTCCACCCCTGCGGGCGCGAGGTCGCGCGCGGCCTGCAGGAGCGCCCGGTTGTACGAGCCCGACCGGAGGCTGCCGGCGATTCCCAGGACCTGCACCGCGATTACGCCTCCCTGGCCGCCGAGACGGCGACCGTGAGCTCGACGGTGGTCGTGCCCCACTCGAACGCGCCGCGCGCGTCGAGGACGAGCCGCTCGTCGCCGAGCTGGCCGCGGCCGACACCGCGGACGCGGGTCTCGAGCTCGATCTCGAACGGCGTCTCCTTGACGCTCAGCTCGCCGCGGACGACGAACCGGTCGTCACCGGTGGGCTCGATCGAGGTGGAGCGGAAGCGGATCTCGGGATGCTTGTCGGCCTCCAGAAAGTCGGCCGAGAGCAGGTGCGCGTCGCGCTGCTCGTGGTCGGTGTGCAGGCTCGAGACGTGGACCGCGCCGGCGAACGACGGCTCGTCGCCGCCCTCGATCCGGCCCTCGAGCTCGGTGAAGCGGCCGACGATCGTGCTGAACAGGTCGGTGGTGTCGGTCACCTGGAAGCCGATCGTCGTGTGAACCGGATCGACGACCCAGGTGCCTGTCGGGATGAGCGTCTTGCTGGCAACTGCGGACATTGCGTTGTCCTCCTCTTTGGATATACTTGAGCTGTCAACAATCGTAGCGAAAGAAAGTTGAGGCGTCAAGTATTGAGTACGCAAGCACCACCGCGTGGAGGAGTCGAGATCGAGGCCTGGGCCGGCCTGCTGCGTGCGCATGCCTCGATCACGCGGCGCTTCAACGCCGAGCTCGTCGCCGGGCACGGGCTGACGCTCAGCGCCTACGAGGTGCTGCTGCGCCTCGCGCATGCGCCCGAGCGCAGGATGCGCCGCGTCGACCTCTCCGAGGAGGTCCTGCTCACGCCGTCCGGGATCACCCGCCTCCTGGCGGGCCTGGAGCAGAGCGGCTACGTCGAGCGCGCGTCCTGCGAGAGCGACGCGCGGGTGACCTACGCACTGCTGACCGACGACGGCCTGGCCAAGCTGCGCGAGGCGGCGAAGACCCACGTCGCGGACATCCGCGGCGTCTTCGCCGAGCGCTTCTCCGGCGAGGAGCTCGAGACGCTGCGCGACCTGCTCCACCGCCTGCCGCTCGAAGGCGCGCACGGCGCAACCGCCGACTGCACGGCGTAGCCCCGCCACTTAGTAACAGTCTGTTACTAGGTCTTCAGCTCGAACGCCAGGCGGCCAGAAGCTCCGCCTCCTTCGCCGGGTCGAGGCCGGCGCGTCCCTGCCGCAGGCCGCGATCGGTGACGAGCTGCTCGCCCGCCTCCTGCGCCCACGAGAGCGTGTCGCGCACCGTCACGTCGAGCGGCCGGAAGCGGAGCCCGGCGGCGACCGCCTTGGCGACGCTCGCCTGCAGGAACGCCGCCTCCTCTCCCGGGATCCAGAACGGAAGCTCGCTGAAGGGCTCGACCTCGTGCTCGACCAGGAACTCGTCGGAGACCCAGACCGGGTCGGCGTTGCCGCAGGCGGCCAGGAGCTCGCTGAAGCTCACGGGCTCGCCCGTCGCGTTGAACGTGCCCACGTGGCGGCGGTCGCAGGCTTCCACCATCCACTCGGCGAGGTCGCGGACGTCGATGAACTGCACCAGCCGCCCGGGCGGCGCGGGCGCGAGCAGCTCCCCGCCGGCCGCGACGCGCAGCGGCCAGTAGGTGAAGCGGCCGGTCGGGTCGTGCGGCCCCACGATCAGCCCAGCGCGCGCGTTCGTGTGCGCGTCGGGAAAGACCTCGGCGACGACCTGCTCGCAGGCGGCCTTGAGCGCCCCGTAGTGGGCCAGGACGTCCTCGCTCTCCGGCTCGGTCAGCTCCACGGTGGGCGTCGTCTCGTCGAAGCCGGGATACGACTCGGCGTAGACCGAGCCGCTCGAGACGAACAGGTAGTGGCCGACCGAGCCCCGGAGCAGCTCGGCCGAGTCGCGCACGAGCCGCGGGACGAAGCCGGACGGGTCGATCACCGCGTCCCACTCGCGGCCTTCGAGTGCAGAGAGGCCGCCGTCGCGGTCGCCGCGCAGCTTCTCGACCTCGGGGAAGAGCTCCGGGTTCGTCTGCCCGCGGTTGAAGAGCGTGACCTCGTCCCCGCGCGCGAGCGCGGCCTCGACCACCGTGCGGCCGAGGAACTTCGTTCCGCCGAGGACGAGCAGTCGCATGGTGGGAATCTAGTCGGGTAGGGTCGGGCCGTGCCGGTCGAGGAGGCGAAGATCGAGCAGACCCTCGAGGGCGCGATCGTCGCGTCGCGCGGGTGGTACGTGCTCAACCTCGCGGACGCCAGGTGGAACCGCCACGACAGGGGCGGCGAGTGGACGAGCTTCGAGAGCGAGGACGCACCGTTCGAGCAGTACGGCATCGGCGTCCACGTCCTCCAGCCCGGCCAGCCGAACGGCCGCTACCACTCCGAGAGCGTGCAGGAGGACTTCCTCGTGCTCTCGGGCGAGTGCCTGCTGCTCGTCGAGGACGAGGAGCGCCGTCTCCGGGCCTGGGACTTCTTCCACTGCGCCCCGGGGACGGACCACATCCTCGTCGGCGCCGGCGACGGGCCCTGCGCGATCCTCATGGTCGGCGTAAGGGGCGAGGGCAACGAGCTGCACTACCCGCGCAACGAGAAGGCCGCGCGCTACGACGCGTCCACGCCGGAGGAGACGACCGAGCCGAGCGAGGCCTATCGCGACTGGGTGAACCGGCCCGTGCCCGTTCAGCCCAGCTGGCCCATCTGATCGGAGGGCTTGCGGGAGCCGTATCCGGGGAAAGCCGCAGCGGCGTTCGGTGGCGCTGCGGATGGCCGGAGGCTCGCATCGGGCCAGACTCACAGGCGTGGCTACGTCGCATCATCCCTCAGCGTCCTTCAGCGCGACCCTGCGGGTCCACCTCGAGAACCAGCCCGGCTCCTTCGCGAGGCTTGCGAGCGCGATCGGGGAGGCCGGCGGCCTCCTCGGGGCGATCGACCTGGTCCGCGTGGAGCGGGGGAAGAAGATCCGCGACGTCACGGTTCTCGCCGACGACGAGGCGCACATCCAGCGCATCGTCGAGGCTGTTCGCGCGGTCGACGGGATCGAGGTCGAGCACGTCTCCGACCGGACGTTCCTGCTTCACCTCGGCGGCAAGCTCGAGGTCGTCTCCAAGGCGCCGCTGAAGACGCGCGACGACCTCTCGATGGCGTACACGCCCGGGGTGGCCCGCGTCTGCCGCGCGATCGCCGACGACCCGGAGAAGGTTTGGAACCTGACGATCAAGCACAACGCGGTCGCGGTCGTCACCGACGGCACCGCGGTGCTCGGGCTCGGAGACATCGGCCCTGAGGCGGCCCTTCCGGTGATGGAAGGCAAGGCGATCCTCTTCAAGGAGTTCGGCGGGATCGACGCCTGGCCGCTCTGCCTGGCGACGACGGACCCGGACGAGATCGTGCGAACGGTCGCTGCCGTCGCCCCGGTGTTCGGGGGAATCAACCTCGAGGACATCTCCGCGCCCCGCTGTTTCGAGATCGAGACGCGTCTGCGCGAGGAGCTGCAGATCCCCGTCTTTCACGACGATCAGCACGGGACTGCGATCGTCGTCCTGGCCGCCCTGTTGAACGCGCTCCGGGTCGTCGGCAAGAGGCTCGAGGATGCGCGCGTCGTCGTCACCGGCGCGGGGGCGGCGGGGGCGTCGACGGCGAGAATGCTCCTCTCGGCCGGCGCTGCGCAGGTCCTCTCTTGCGACCGGAAAGGCGTCCTCTGCCCGGGGCGGCTCGGCCTGGACCCGTTCAAAGCGGCTCTCGCGGAAGAGACGAACCCGAACGGGCGGTCCGCGACGGCGGACGAGGCGCTCGCGGGCGCCGACGTGTTCATCGGCCTCTCTGGCCCCGGCGCCGTCAGCATCCACGGCATCCGTTCCATGGCCGAGGACGCGATCGTCTTCGCGATGGCGAACCCGACTCCGGAGATCTCTCCCGAGGAGATCGAGCAGCTCGTCGCAGTCGTCGGGACCGGACGCTCCGACTACCCGAACCAGATCAACAACGTGCTCGTGTTCCCCGGCGTGTTCCGCGGCGCGCTCGACGCGCGGGCGACCGCGATCACGCGCGAGATGGAGCTCGCGGCGGCCCATGCCCTGGCCGCGGTCGTCGAACCCGACCACCTCGAGGCCGACTACGTGATCCCGAGCGTGTTCGACCGTCGGGCGTCTCCGGCGGTCGCCGAGGCTGTCGCCGGCGCCGCTCTGGCTGCGGGCGTTGCGGGCCGGCTTCGTGCAGGAACGAACACGGAGCCGTGAGTGCGGCCGACGCGCGCGTCGACGTTCCGCCGCCGGCTCGTCACGGACGCGAGCTCGGCTCCTTTCCCAGAGCGACCGGGTCGGCGGGAACGAGCGCGAGCGCATCCGCGATCGCCGCGTAGATGACGGCGCCGGGCAGCGAGTAGCGGCCGTCGAACTCGATCGCGCCGTTCATCTCGATGACCGTGTAGCCGTCGGGAACCGGGAGCAGGTCGACTCCGATGAGGTCGGCGTCGAGCGCGGCGGCGGCGGCGACCGCGAGCTCGCGGGCCTCGGTTGGAAGATGCGCCGGCCGCAGGCTCCCACCGAGGGAGACATTCGTCCGCCACTCACCCGCCCGCGCGACGCGCTCGGCCGCCCCGACGACCTGGCCGCCGGCGACGACCACGCGCAGGTCGAAACCGGGCGAGGGCATCAGCTCCTGAGCGACCGCGCCGTTCTTCTGGAACCAGCGCCGGCCGGCGATCTCCGCCAGGCAGGCCTCGAGCTCGTCGAGATTCCTGCAGCGGAAGACGTCGCGACCCCAGCTCCCGAAGCGCGGCTTGACCACGAGCGGCAGCGGTAGTCGCCGAAGCTCCTCGGCGTTGACCGCGTGCGTCGCCGGAGGCCTGCGAATCTCGGCCCGCGCCAGACAGAGATCGGTGAGGAGCTTGTCGTGCGCGGCCAGGAGGGCCGCCGAGCGGTTCAGCACGATCACCCCCTGGGTCTCGAGCCGGTCGAGCTCCTCGAGACCCGGCTCGACGCCGTCGAGCGTCTGGAGGACGTCGAGCCGGCCGATCGCGACGTCTCCGACCGTCAGCTCCGAGAGCGCCTCCTGTGGAGCGATGAGCGCGGCGTCGATGCCCGCTGCCTCCCAGGCGGCAACGAGCTCGACGTTCGCAGGCTGCGCGTACCCGATGACGCCGACCCGGCTCATGCCGCCGCCTACGCCGAGTTCGCGATCGCGTGGGCCAGGTCGAGCGTCGACAACACGCCGATCGGGCGCGTCAGCTCGGGGTCGACGACGACGAGATGCGTGACCTCGTGCTCCGTCATCAGCTGCGCGGCGCGTTCTAGCGTCTCTTCTCGCTCGACCGAGACCACCGGGGTTACCGCGGTTCCGCCCGCAGTCCGGTCCTCGATCGCTCCGGCGCTCGCCGCCTTGACGAGGTCGAGATCGGACACGACCCCCCACAGCGCGGCGCCCGTGGTCTCGTCCGAGTCTTCGCCGAAGACGATCACGGCATGGATCCGATACGTGGCCATCATCCGCGCCACGGTCGGAAGCGGGGTCTCGATCGGGCACGTGAGGACGCCCGGGTGCATCGCGTCTGCCACCGTGAGCTGCTCGAACGACGGGCCGGCGTTGCTGCTCTCCAGCATTTGCTGGTTCATAATCCACCTCCTTCGCCTCCACTCTGCGCGCCCCTGGCAGCGCCGGCATCAGGGCGCTACCCGCCTCCGACTACGGGAAAAGCCGCAAGGCGATCGGGGTTCGGCCCGATGGCATGCGAGGTCGCCGGTGCGACGATGACGGCGACTCCGTGAAGGGAGGTGAATTCATGGCCACGCTCATCAAGTGGTCGCCGTTCACCGAGATCGACTCGATGGAGCGCCGCATGCGGCGGGCCTTCGAGGAGATCGGCTTCGCGCCCCTCCTGCTGCCCGCGGCCGACATCTACGAGACGGACGACGAGTTCGTCGTCGAGCTCGAGGTGCCCGGCTACGAGGAAAAGGAGCTCGGCATCGAGGTCACCGACCATATGGTCACGGTGAAGGGCGAGCGCACGGAGAGGAAGGAGGAGGCCGACAAGACCTTCCGCCTCCGCGAGCGGCTGGAGCGCGAGTTCGAGCGCCGCTTCGAGCTTCCGGTGGACGCCGACACGAAGCACGTGAAGGCGACGTTCACGAAGGGCGTGCTCGAGCTGCACACGCCGAAGCTCGCGACTCCGAAGCCGCACAAGGTCCCGATCGCGAAGACGTGATCGCCGATCAGGCCGGGGCGACGGTGCTACGCCGCCCCGGTCCTCTTCGGTTTACTTTCTGAACGAATCCGACGAGACCGGAGGTGACGGAATGCCTGCCCGAACCGCGACCCAGGGAATCCTGTCCGACGAGCTGACGGAGAAGCGCGAGGAGATCGTCGAGCTTCTGGCCAGGGCCTACTGGATGGAGATCGAGACGGTGATGAGCTACGTCGCCAACGCGATCAACCCCGACGGCCTTCGCGCGCAGGAGATACGCGAGTCGCTCGAGGAGGACATCGAGGAGGAGCTCGGCCACGCCCGGCAGTTCGGAAACCGGATCAAGGAGCTCTACGGCGTCGTCCCCGGCTCGGAGGACTTCACCGCCGAGCAGAGCTTCCTCCAGCCGCCCGACCAGCAGACCGACCTCGCGCACATCGTCCGCGGCGTGATCGAGGCCGAGACCGGCGCGATCGAGCACTACAACCGCATCATCGAGGTGACCGACGGCGTCGACTGGGTCACCCAGGACATGACGATCACGATCCTCCGCGACGAGGAGGGCCACCGCCGCCTGTTCGAGGGTTTCCTGCGCGAGCTCGAGGCCGACAGCCTGAGCTGAGACCAAGGCGTTCGCTTGCGACGCCGACCGTGAGAGGCTGTGCCGGCTTTGCCGGTACGGCCGTTCAATGCTGGCTCTCGGCGACGACCGCGGCGATCTCGGAGTCGTCGAGGCCGGCCTCCCGAAGCACCTCGCGCGTGTGCTCGCCGAGGA
Organism: uncultured Actinomycetes bacterium; assembly: GCA_963716865.1. Lineage (GTDB taxonomy): Bacteria > Actinomycetota > Thermoleophilia > Gaiellales > Gaiellaceae > AC-32. Next base: position 195,693 of record CAVQUF010000003.1, on the reverse strand, counting down.
GCGGCGGCGGCAGGGGAGGCGGGACTCCGCCGAGGCGCGGTGCCGTACGCACGAGCTCGAGCGACCCGACCGTCGGATGGTCGACGGTCATCCTGGCCTCGCCGCCGGCGGCGTCGAGCGCCTCGAGCACGCCGCGGATCTTTCCCGCGGGCACTCCCTCGGCGTTGAGCAGCTCGATCCAGTCGGCGGCAGGACGGGTTGCGAGGGTCCGCTCGAGCTCGGCGGCGAGCTCTGGGCGGTGCTCGACGCGCCCCGTGTTGGTGGCGAAGCGTGGGTCGTCGAGGAGGTCGTCCCGCCCGAGAGCTCCGCAGAGCTTCGCGAAGAGCCCGTCGTTGGCCGCCGCGATCGCGACCAGGCCGTCCTTCGCCCGCAGCGGCTCGTAGGGGGCGACGCTCCGGTGGGCATTGCCGAAGCGGGGCGCCTCCTCGCCGGTGACGAGCACGCTCTGGGCGACGTTGACGAGCCCGCTGAGCGCGCTGTCCAGGAGCGACGCCTCCACGTGCTCGCCGCTGCCGGTGCGGTCGCGGCGGCGGAGCGCGGCGAGGATGGCGACGGCCGCGTTCAGGCCCGCGAGCACGTCGACGACCGCGACGCCGACCTTCGACGGCGCCCCGTCGGCCTCGCCGGTGACGCTCATCAGCCCGGACTCGGCCTGGATGACGAAGTCGTAGCCGGGCCGGCCGGCGGGCTCGCGGTCGCCAAAGCCGGTGATCGAGCAGTAGACGAGCCGCGGGTTCACCGCCAGCAGCTGCTCGAACCCGACCCCGAGCGCTTCCGCGCCGCCGGTGCGGAAGTTCTCGACCACGACGTCGGCGGCCGCGGCCAGCTGCAGGAGCGCCGCGCGCGCCAGCGGGCCGTTGAGGTCGAGCGCGGCGCTGCGCTTCCCGCGGTTGACCGCGAGGAAGTAGGCCGACTCGCCCTCGACGAACGGCGGGCCCCAGGTGCGCGTCTCGTCGCCGACGCCCGGCCGCTCGATCTTCACCACCTCCGCGCCGAGGTCGGAGAGCACCATCGTGCAGTACGGCCCGGCGAGGACGCGGGAGAGGTCGAGCACGCGAAGCCCGTCCAGCGGAAGCTCGCTCACCTGCTCCGTCTATCACACGCCGCCGCGGAAGGCGCTCCGAAGCCAAAGACGTCTATCGTGGTGGGATGGCGGTCTCGCTTCCGTCCCCGCCGGCGACCAAGCCGCTCCTGCGAGGCGTGTTGCACCAGGCTGCGTTCCCGGTCTCGCTCGTCGTCGGCGCGCTCCTGATCATCGGTGCGGACGGCGCAGGCGGACATGCAGCGGCTGCCGTCTTCGCCTGCTCGGTCGCCGCCTGCTTCGGCGCGAGCGCTCTCTACCACCGGGTGACCTGGACCCCTCGCGTGCGGCTCTGGATGCGACGCATCGATCACTCCGGCGTCCTCTTTCTGATCGCCGGCACGTACACGCCTGTCTGCCTGTTCGTGCTGGACGGTGCCTGGCGCCTGGTCGTGCTCGCGATCGTCTGGGCCGGCGCCTTCGCCGGAGCTGCGCTCAAGTTCGCCTGGGTCGAAGCACCGAACTGGGTCGCCGTCCTGGTCGGCCTCACGCTCGGGTGGACGTGTGTCATCGTGCTGCCGCAGCTCGTCACGCGGCTCGATCCGGCGGCCGTCGCACTGCTGGGCGTCGGCGGGCTCGCCTACACGGCCGGCGCGATCATCTATGCGCGGCGCCGGCCGGACCCGTTCCCGGAGGTGTTCGGCTACCACGAGCTCTTCCACGCGCTGACGCTCGTCGCCGTGGCGTGCCAGTACGTCGCGATCGCATTCTTCGTCATCCCCTCCGGCTAGCGCGCCAACGCTCGGGGCCGCGCCGCCCCGCGCAGGTGGTTGCGGATGCTCCAGCGGGAGGCGCGGTGGTGAATACGCCGCTGCCTCGGCGGCCTGGGGCGCGCGACCGGCGGGCCGGCCCTCTCGATGCGGTAGAAGCGCCGCTTGCCGAGCTCGAGCAGGAGCAGGTAGGTCGGGACCATCACCGCGAACGCGGCGAGGAGCCCGGCCGGCAGGCTCGTGAAGCCCAGCACGCCGGCGAGGGGCGAGAAGGGCAGGAGCACGCCGATCGTCACGCAGACCAGGGTGGAGACGAGCAGCGGCCTGCTCGGCCGGCTGCGGAAGAAGGGCACCCGGCGCGTGCGGATGGCGAAGATGGCCAGGCTCTGGGTGGCCAGGGACTCGACGAACCAGCCGGACCGAAAGAGCGTCGCGTGGGCGTGGAAGACCCAGAGCAGGATTGCGAAGGTCGCGAAGTCGAACAGCGAGCTGATCGGCCCGAAGAAGGTCATGAAGCGGCGGATGAGCCCGGTGTCCCAGTGGGCGGGCCGCTCGAGCTGCTCCTCGTCGACGTTGTCCGTCGGGATCGTCATCTCGCTGATGTCGTAGAGCAGGTTGTTGAGCAGGATCTGGCTCGGGAGCATGGGCAGGAAGCTGAGGAAGAGCGACGCGGCGCCGGCGCTGAACATGTTTCCGAAGTTGGAGGAGGTGCCCATCAGCACGTACTTGATCGTGTTGGCGAAGATGCGCCTGCCCTCGACGACGCCGCCGGCGAGGATGTCGAGGTCCTTGTCCAGGAGGACGATGTCGGCGGCGTCCTTGGCCACGTCGGTCGCGGATTCGACCGAGATGCCGACATCGGCGTCGTGCAGGGCGACGGCGTCGTTGACCCCGTCGCCGACGAAGCCCACCGTCGAGCCGAGCGCTCGCTGGGCCTTGATCACGCGCGACTTCTGGTCCGGGGTGACACGGGCGAAGATCGTCGTCTCGGGGAGGGCCGCTGCGAGCCCGTCGTCGTCGAGCCGGTCGAGCTGCTGGCCCGTGAGGGTGCCGAGCACGGGCAGGCCCAGGTCGTCGCAGACCTTCTGGGCTACCCGGTCGTTGTCGCCGGTAATCACCTTGATCTCGACGGCCAGGGCGTGCAGGCGCGCGATCGCGCCCGCAGCGTCCGGCTTCGGCCGGTCGACGAACGTGAGGAAGCCGGACAGCTCGAGGTCCTTCTCGTCGTCGGGACCGAGCGTCTCCGCGTCGCCGGCCGGACGGGCTGCGATCGCGATCACGCGGCTGCCGGCGGCGAACTGCCTGTCGAGCACGGTCTGCGCCTCGGGCGCGACCTCGCGGCAGCGGGCGAGCACCGTCTCGGGCGCGCCCTTGACGATGACGCTGCGCGTCCCGTCCGGCTCCTGGACCAGGACCGACGCGAGCCGGCGCTCGTAGTCGAACGGGCGGCCGGCCAGACGGCGGAAGGCGCCGGCGTCCAGCTCGGCAGCGCCCGGCGCCTGCCAGAGGGCCTGGTCGAGCGGATTGCCGCCGACGGTGCGTCCGTCCGTCAGCACCGCGTCGTTGCAGACCAGGCCCGCCCGCAGAACGTCGTCGGACTCCCGCCCCCGGGCGTCGAGCGCGGCGGCGAAGGCGATCCGCCCTTCGGTCAGCGTCCCGGTCTTGTCGGTGAAGAGGACCTCGATATTGCCGAGGTCCTCGATCGCGACCAGGCGCTTGACGATCACCGAGCGCTCGGCGAGCCGCTTGGCGCCGGTCGAGAGGCTGACCGTGACGATCGCCGGCAGCAGCTGCGGCGTCAGCCCGACGGCGATCGCGAGCGCGAACAGGGTCGACGTCAGCACCGAGCGTCCGAGCGCGATGTTGATGACGAGGATCGAGCCGGCGAGGACGGCGGTGACGCGCACGAGCAGCAGCGAGAAGGCGCGCAGTCCGCGCTGGAAGGCGGTCTGCGGCGGCCGCTCGCCGAGCCGCAGCGCGATCGCGCCGAACGCCGTGCGGCCGCCCGTCTGCACGACGACGCCGAGGCCGCCGCCCGTGCGCACGACCGTTCCCATGAAGACGCACGAGGCGAGATCGAACGCCGATTCGGGCGCGGTCACGGGCTCGCTCTGCTTGTCCGCCGGCAGCGATTCGCCCGTCAGCACCGCCTCGTCGCACTCCAGCCCCTCGGTCTGCACGAGCCGGAGATCGGCAGGCACCACGTCGCCGACGCCGATCCGGACGATGTCGCCGGGCACGAGCTCGGTCACGTCGACCGCGACAGCCTGCCCGTCGCGCACCACGAGCGCGCGGTGCCGCAGCTGGGAGTGGAGGGCCTCGACGGCTCGCTCGGAGCGGTATTCGTTGAAGAACCCCAGCCCGATGCTCAGACCGCTGATCAGGAAGATGATCAGCGCGTCGATGCCTTCGCCGACGAACGCGGAGACGAGCGCCGCGGCGAGAAGCAGGATGAGCAGCGGGTTGCGCAGCTGCCGTGCGAGCACAGCCAGCGGCCGGGCACCGTGACTACGGAGCGCGTTCGGTCCGAACGCCTGCAGGCGGCGCTTCGCCTCTGCGTCGGTGAGCCCGTCGAGCCCGGAGCAGCCCAGCCCGGAGAGGATCTCTTCGGCCGGCATCCGCGCGGCTGCATCGAGGTCCAGCGAGCGCCGGTCCAGAGTCATCTGTCCGTGAGCGTCCGCTGCCCGCGCCATCTCGGCATCGTCGCAGGCACAGATCGCACTGCGCCCCGAAAGGCGCGACTCCCGCTAGCGTTTGGCGGGGCCCCAGACCGCCGACCAGAGGAGGCCAGATGACTTCCGCCGAGGCTCATTCCCGCCGCCGTTGGCTCACGCTCGCCATCGTTGGGGCGGCGTTCTTCATGACCGTGCTCGACGTCGCGATCGTGAACGTGGCGATCCCGTCGATCCAGAAGGACCTGAACGTCGGGGAGACGACCGTGCAGTGGGTGCTCATCGCGTACGCGATCACGTTCGGCGGCTTCCTCCTGCTCGGCGGCCGCCTGGCCGACCTGCTCGGGCGGAGGCTGATCTTCATCGTCGGCCTGACGATCTTCACCCTGGCCTCGCTCACGTGCGGCCTCGCCAACAGCGCGGGTGTCCTGATCGCCTCGCGGGCGGTGCAGGGAGTCGGCGCGGCGATCATCTCGCCCGCCGCCCTCTCGATCGTGTCGACGACGTTCGAGGAGGGCGCGGAGCGGAACAAGGCGCTCGGGATCTGGGGCGCGCTCGGCGGCTCGGGCGCGGCGGCAGGTGTCCTCTTCGGCGGCATCCTGACCAAGTACCTGGGCTGGGAGTGGATTTTCTTCGTCAACATCCCGGTCGGCCTTCTCGTGTTCGGGCTGACCTTCCCGTTCGTCCCCGAGAGCAAGGCCGACCTTCCCGATCGGCGCTTCGACATCGCCGGCGCGGTGACGGTGACGAGCGCGCTTGCGATACTCGTGTACGCGATCTCCAAGGCGCCCGATGTCGGCTGGGGATCGGCCCGGACGATCCTTCTGCTGATCGTCGCGGCGGCGTTGAACGTGGCCTTCGTGCTGATCGAGCAGAACGCCCGCGCGCCGCTCGTTCCGTTCAGCATCTTCCGGATCCGCTCGCTGCTGGCGGCCAACATCGTCGGGTTCCTGCTCGGGGCGGTGATCTTCGCGAACTTCTTCGTCCTGACGCTCTACGTCCAGCAGGTGCTGGGCTGGTCCGCGCTCAAGACGGGCATCACGTTCCTCGCCACCGCCGGGACGACGGTCATCTGGGCCGGGGTCGCGCAGGCCCTCACGACGCGGATCGGCCCGCGCTGGGTGATCGTCGCCGGACTGCTCGTGCTAGCCGCGTCCATGGGCTGGTACACGCAGATCCCGGTGAACGGCCACTACTGGCCCGATCTGCTCCCCGCCTACCTGACGTTCGCGTGGGGGCTCGCGTTCGCATTCGTCCCGGTCACGATCGCGGCGCTGGCCCAGGTCAAGGCTCACGAGGCCGGGCTCGCATCGGGGCTGATCAACACGAACCAGCAGATCGGCGGCGCGATCGGGGTCGCGGTTGCCTCGACGATCTTCATCACGCGCTCGAACGACCTGCTCAAGACGGGGCACTCGCCGGCCGTGGCGTTCACCTCGGGGTACCAGGACGCCTTCTGGGCGCTGATCGCGCTCGCGCTCGTGGGTGCGCTCGTGGCGTTCGTCCTCCTGCGCGACACGAAGGCCCCGGAGCCGGTGGATGAGGTCGAGCCCGCGCGCGCGGCCGCCTAGATGGCGAAGCTCAGGTTCACCGCCACGATGTCCCTGGACGGCTACGTCGCAGGTCCCGACCAGAGCCTCGACGAGCCCATGGGCCGGGGAGGGCGCGGGTTGCACGAGTGGGCGTTCGCGACGCGCAGCTTCCGCTCCGTGCACGGTATGGAAGGGGGAGAGACCGGGATCGACGACGAGCACGCCTCCGCCTCGGGCGCGAACGTCGGCGCGGAGATCATGGGGCGCAACAAGTTCGGGCCGATTCGAGGCCCGTGGGGCGACGACCCCTGGCGAGGCTGGTGGGGAGACGACCCGCCGTTCCACACGCCCGTCTTCGTCCTCACGCACCACCCGCGGGAGCCGCTGGAGATGGAGGGCGGAACCACGTTTCACTTCGTCACCGACGGAATCGAGAACGCCCTCGAGCGCGCCTTCGACGCCGCGGGGGGAAAGGACGTCGCGATCGGCGGCGGCGCCGAGACCGCCCAGCAGTACCTCCGTGCCGGCCTCGTCGACGAGATGGAGATCCACGTCGTCCCGATGCTTCTCGGCGGGGGCTCCCGGCTGTTCGAGAACCTGGACGGCGGCCCGTCCGGGTTCGAGTGCACGGGCCTGGTCAGCTCACCCGCGGTCGCGCACTACAGGTACGTGCGCCGCTAGCCGATCGGAGAGCCGGTCCCGCCGGTGCAGTAGCCGTCCGGCTCGCCGCCCTGGTCGGTGCCGGCGAAGTGCTCGACGAACGCCCCGAGCCGTCGATCGCCGACCCGCTCGAGCCTGAGCTGCGCGCCCCAGGCCGAGGCGACCACGGGAGCGGGCAGGCCGGGGTAGGGGCTGAGAATCAGGTAGCGCTCCGGGCCCCGGTACCTGGTCTCGACGAAGTGCCGCAGCCGGGCTACCGCCGGTCGAGGAAGGCTCGGGCGGTAGGTGATCCAGACGGTCCCGTGCTCCTGTGAGTGCACGGCGTCCTCGTTCCGGACCGGATGGTCGTAGACCCCGCAATTCAGCCAGACGTCGCTGTGTGGGCCGCCGGCCGGCGGCGTGTGGTCGTACCGAACCGAGCCCGAGACGTGATCGTGGTCGGGCTCGGCGAACAGCGTGGTCCCGGCGGGAACGGCGCTCCCGACCGTGGGCGGCCCCGAGTCGCCCGCGCGCGCCGCGACCTTCAACGCGGAGACCAGAGCGAGGGCCAGGACGCCGAGCACGATCCAGACTGCGCCGCGTTCCGACCTCATGCGGCCGACCGTAGGGCCGCTCTCTAACGCGCCGGTAACGTCGTCACTTGCAGGCGCGAGGCCCAGCATCGAAGCTTGGCCCGTGCCCGGGAAGACGATTCTGGCCGTGGACGTGGGCGGATCGCACGTCAAGGCACTCCTGTCGGTGGACGGATGCGAGCGTCGGCGGTTCGAGTCGGGGCCAGACCTGACGCCGGTGCAGATGGTGGACGGGGTCGTCGCCATGACCCCCGACTGGGCGTTCGACGTCGTCTCGATCGGGGTTCCCGCGCCGGTCCAGGACGACCGCGTGCTCAAGGATCCGGTCAACCTCGGTCCCGGCTGGGTCGGGTTCGACTTCCAGGAGGCACTCGGAAAGCCGACGAAGGTCGTCAACGACGCGGCGATGCAGGCCCTGGGCAGCTACGAGGGCGGCAGGATGCTCTTCCTCGGGCTCGGGACCGGCCTCGGATCGGCCGTGGTGGCTGACGGGGTCCTGGAGCCGATGGAGCTCGGGCACCTCCCGTTCCGGGAGGGCACGTTCGAGGACTACGTCGGCGAGCGGGGCCGGAAGCGCCTAGGCAAGAAGAAGTGGGAGAAGGCCGTCTTCGAGACCATCGAGGCCCTTGGCGCAGCGACCGAGCCCGAGTACGTCGTCCTCGGCGGGGGGAACGCGAAGAAGCTCAGCAAGCTGCCGCCGAACATGCGGCTGGGCGCGAACGACAACGCGTTCATCGGCGGCTTCCGCCTCTGGGGGCTGCGGGAAAGCCGCTGACGCACTCAGTTTGCGCACGGATGCCGGCCAAGGCCCGCACCGCGACAGTACGTTCGCCATGTATGCACGAGCCGTCGACGACGCCGCCGCACGAATTCGCGACCTGCGGCGCGAGGAGGTCAGCGACCTCGTCCTCGCGGCGCTTGCGCTCGTGCTTGCCGTCGCGGTGACCCAGATTCACCCGTCGCTCGCAATTCCGCTCTTCCTCGGCGGTCTCGTCGTCGGGGCGCGGGGCGTGCGGGCGTTGTGGCGTCGCTGCGAGCTCGTCGAGAGCCTCGCGACCGATCACGACGCCTACGTGATCTCGGAGGTTCGTACCTTCGCTGCCCGGGATGCGACGACCGAGAGGCGCCACATCCTCGCGACGGCGATCCGGAGCAGGCTGAGCCGGCCGGGACCGGCATTCGGGGAAGCTGCCAGGGAGGAGCTCGAGGCGCTCGCGTCCGAGCTCGACGACGGCGAGCTCGAGCTCGACCCCGCCTCGGCCGTCATCTGCGCGCGACTTCTCGACGATTTCAGCGAGAGCCCTCTCCTGGATCCGGCGCTGCCCCCGGTGGAACTACGTTGCCGCGTCCGTCAGATCCGGTCGGGCTTCCGGCGCCGTCAGGCAGTAGCCTGACCCGAGATCAGGCGGCGTGTTCGAGCGCGAGCCTGTCGTCGTCCACGTCCGCCTTGCGGGCGACGGATGCGGGCTCGGACCTGATGAGCGTGGCCGCGATCACGGCACCGAAGACCAGCAGGCCGGTCAGCGTGTAGAAGGCCGTCTGGAACCCGTGGTCGAGCGCCGCGCCGCTCGACGCCGTAACGGCGGCATGGGTGTCTGCGAAATTGCTCGTCGACGCCGCGGCGATGGCGATCACGGCGGCGAGGCCGATCGCTCCTCCGATCTGGCGGCTGGTGTTGATCAGACCAGAGGCCACGCCGGCATCGGAGCCTTCGACGCCGCTGAGGCCTGCGATCGTCACGGGGACGAAGGACAGCCCCATTCCGGCTCCGCCGAGTACGAAGGCCGGGAAGAGATCCGGGAAGTAGTGACCTTCCACGGGCAGCCGCGTGAGCAGCGCGACCGATCCGGCGAAGATGAGCAGCCCAAGGGTGAGTGTCAGTCGCACGCCGAGCCTGCCGACGATCACCTGCGCGATATTCGAGACGACCACGACGGTCAGCGCGAAGGCTGCGAACGCAGCGCCCGTCTGAACGGCCGAGTCGTGAAGGACGTCCTGCAGATACAGCGTCAGCAGGAAGAACTCCGAGAACGCGACGCCGCCGACGATTGCCATCGTGACGTTCGCGGCAGCGAGCGTCCGTCGGCGGAAGACGCGTAGCGGCAAGAGCGGCGAAGGCGAGCGCAGCTCGACCACGACGAACGTGAGGAGCAGGGCAGCGGCGCCCGCGAGCAAGGCAAGCGTCGTGGTGGATCCCCAGCCGTCGCTCGCCGCACGTGTCATCGCGTAGACGAGGAGCATGAGACCGGCGGTGACAGAAGCGGCGCCGGCGAGGTCGAAGTGGCGGTGCGTCAGGCTGCCGCGGCTATCGCGCAACAGCAGCGGCGTGAGCGCGATCGCGGCCACGCCGATCGGCACGTTGATGAAGAAGATCCAGGACCAGCTCAGGTACGAGGTCAGCAGCCCGCCGAGCAGGACCCCGACCGCGGCGCCGCTGCCCGAGGCGGCCCCGTAGATCCCGAGCGCCACGTTGCGGTCTCGGCCCTCTGCGAAGGTCGTCATCAGAAGCGAGAGCGCAGCCGGGGCAAGCAACGCTCCGCCGAGGCCCTGGACGGCGCGGAACGCGATCAGCGAGCCCTCCGACCATGCGAGACCACACAGGAGCGAGCTCGATGCGAAGACCGCGAGGCCGGCGATGAACAACCGCCTGCGTCCGAGCAGATCCGCAAGCCGGCCGCCGAGCAGCAGCGTGCCGCCGAACATGATCGCGTAGGCCGAGATCACCCACTGCAGGCTCGTCTGGGAGAAGCCGAGATCCGACTTGATCGACGGCAGCGCGACATTCACGATCGCGACGTCGAGAATCACCATGAACTGCGCGGTGACGATGAGAGCGAGTGCGCTCCACCTCCGTTCGCGTCCCGTGGCGCTTCCCGCTAGTTGTTTGCCACTAACCATTGATTTCATCAACATTCTAACGGAACAACCGTTGCTGGCGCTAAACTATTCCGTGTGAGCATCACGGATCGTCAGCCGCCTGCTCCGACCGCAGTTCCCCGACTGCCGGAGGAGCTCGTTGCTCTCGACACCTTCCTGCTCAAGCGGCTGGGCCATGCCGCCAAGGAACGGAGCATGGAGGCCTACGAGCGGATGGGCCTACACCCCTACCACCACGCGATCCTGATCGCGCTCGACGAGAGTCAGCGTGAGACGCAGGGCGCGATTGCCGACGCGCTCGGCTACGACCGCGGCCAGCTGGTCGGGCTCCTCGACGAGCTCGAAGACCGGGGGCTGATCGAACGCCGCCGCGACCCCGACGACCGTCGCCGCCACCTCGTCAGCCTGACGACTGACGGCAAACGGACGCTTCGCCGCCTCCGCACGCTCGCGCGCCAGATCGAGGATGCGTTCCTCGCGCCGCTCAGCGAGGAGGAGCGCCGCACGCTGCACGCGCTCCTGCTCCGGCTCGCGGAGCAACACGAGCCGCGCTGCGGGACGATCCCAGTACCCGGCTCGCCCAACTGAGTCAACCGGCTCAGCGGCTGAGGAAGGCTCGGAACCGCGGCCAGTTGCCGAGCATCCACATGTGCCCGGCACCCTCGATCTGTTCACAGCCACAGCCGAGGGTCGCAGCAATTGTCCGGCAGACGGCGGGTGTCGTGAGCGTGTCGGAGGCGCAAGCGACGACCAGGGCCGGGATACCGGCGGCTGCGACCCGGATCATCTCGTCGCGTAGATCGAGGTCGTGCGCTTCGCGGGCGAGCCGATGCGTCGCCCGGGGGTGCTTGATCGTCTCACCGACAACGGCGGCAACCTCCTTGGCCGGATAGAGCCCTTGGACGATTTGGCGGATCAACAGCCAGAGACTGTCGCGCATGGGCTTCGAGAGCGGCAGCCCGGCCGGCGAGAACAGGATCAGCTCCTCGACCAGATCCGGCCGGTCGGCCGTTGCCGAGATCGCCAAGGCTGCACCCAGCGAATGACCCGCGAGGCTCACGGGCCGACCATGCTTCCCCAGCTCCTCGACGAGCCATTTCCGATGAGCGTGGAAGCTTCCCCGAGTTCTGCCGAGCGAAGGTGGATCGAGCGCCGTCCAACCTTGCGGCAGCCCTGGCGCATAGAGGCTGCCTCGGGCGGCTAAACCCGGCAGGAACAGGCGACGCTCTGACACCGCTCGAAGCCTGCCAGTCCCAGTCGCCGATCGCATATCGTCCGGACAAGGGCGGAGGAGGGCTGACCCAGAGTGCAGATCGCTCTCGCACTAGTGCTCACGATCGTCTCGGCCTGCGGCCTCAACCTCGGCTATCTGCTCCAGCACGAGGTCGCATCGAACTTGCCGCCGCTCTCACTTCGCCGGCCGGTCGCCTCGCTGCGCTCGCTGCTCGTCGAGCGGCGGTGGCTCCTCGGCTTCGGCATCCAGGTCGGCGGCTTCGTCCTCTACGTGGTCGCGCTCGCGCTCGCACCGCTCTCGCTCGTCCAGGCGACCGCCGCCGGCGGGATCGGGATCCTCGCGATCATGGTCTCGCGGATCACGCACGTCCCGCTGACGAGGCTCGAGCAGGTCGGAGCCGCGGTCTCGGTCGTCGGCCTCGCGCTCCTCGGCCTCTCGCTGTTCTCGACCCACAGCGAGGGAAGCGGAGCGACCTACGCCTGGGTCGGCGTCTGGCTCGCCGCGTCGGCGGCGGGCGCGGCCCTGTGCGTGACGCTGCTCGCGCGCGGGATCGGGCCCGGGCCGGCGTGGGGCATCGCCTCAGGCATCCTCTTCGCCGCCGGCGACGTGGCAACCAAGATGGCGGTCTCCGGCCGACTCGAGAATGTCGCGTTCCTCGTTTGCCTGATCGTCTTCTACAGCGCCGGAACGGCCGTCCTCCAGGCCGCATTCCAGCGTGGCGGCGCGCTCACCACAGCCGGCCTCTCGACTCTGCTGACGAACGCCCTCCCGATCGCCGCCGGCATGGTGCTCTTCCATGAGCCGCTCCCCTCGGGGTTGATCGGTGCCGTTCGCATCGCGGCGTTCGCTGCGGTCGTTGCCGGGGCCGTGCTCCTCGCGGCGCGCGGGAAGGAGGGTGGTCTAACCTCGCCCGAGCCGCTCATGGCCGGCGGCTCCTCGGCCGTGGCAGACTGGGAATTGGAGGATTGATGGGCGCCAACGGACACCGGCGAGTGGTGATCACGGGGCTCGGCGCGGTGACGCCGCTAGCCGACGACGTCGCAACGAGCTGGGAGCGCCTGATCGATGGTCGCTCCGCCGCGGGCCCGATCACGGCGTTCGATCCGCGTGAGTTCATGGTCAGGTTCGCCTGCGAGGCGAAAGACTTCGACCCGACCCGCTGGATCGAGCACAAGCGGGCGCGGCGGATGGACCGCTTCGCGCAGCTGGTTGTCGCAGCCGCGCGGCAGGCCGAGGCCGACGCCTGGCTCGAGATCGAGAAGGAGTCCGACCGGGTCGGCGTCTCGGTTGCGACCTCGATGGGCGGCCTGCAGGCCTTCCAGGATTGCTGCGACACGCTGATCGAGCGGGGCCCCGACCGAGTCAACCCGTTTGCGATCCCGATGATCATCCCGAACATGGGCGCGGCCTGGGTCTCGATGGAGCTCGGAACGCATGGCCCGCTCGGCTCACAGTGCACCGCCTGTGCGGCCTCGCAGATGGCGATCGGCGAGGGCCTGGACGCGATCCGGTTAGGGCGAGCCGAGGTGATGCTCTGTGGCGGCAGCGACGCGGCGATCACGAGCGTCGGGATCGCCGGCTTCGCCGCGCTGCGCGCACTCTCGCGCCGAAACGACGACCCGGCGGCCGCGAGCCGGCCCTTCGATGCCGACCGTGACGGCTTCGTAATGGGCGAGGCGGGCGCGATCCTCGTGCTCGAGGAGCTCGAGCACGCGAGCAAGCGCGGGGCGGAGATCTACGCGGAGCTGATCGGTTACGGCGTTTCCTCGGACGCCGAGCACATCACCGAGCCCGACCCGAGCGGCGAGCAGCCCGCGCGGGCGATGCGGATGGCGTTCGCCGACGCCGGGATCGGCCCCGACGAGATCGACTACATCAACGCGCACGGCACCTCGACTCCGTTGGGGGACACGAGCGAGACACGGGTGATCAAGCTCGCGCTCGGCGAAGACACGGCCAAACGAACGCCCGTCTCCTCGACGAAGGGCGCAACCGGCCACTGTCTCGGCGCCGCCGGCGCCCTCGAAGCGATCTTCTGCACGCTCGCGCTGCGCGAGGGCGTACTACCGCCGACGATCAACTACGACACACCCGATCCCGACTGCGACCTCGACTACATTCCGAACGAGCCGCGCGAGGCCGACGTCCGGATCGCCGTCTCGAACTCGTTCGGCTTCGGCGGGCACAACGCCTCCCTCGTGCTGCGCCGCTTCGAGCGTAGATAACGACTGAAGGGGCGGACGGCAGTCATGCCTTAGGATCGCCGCGGTGCAGTCCTGGGACCTGACCCAGATCGAGGCACCGGAGGGAACCCGTTCGCCGGCTGTCCTCGAGACCGTTGACGGGGCACGGGCGATCGTCATCCGCCTCGCACCCGGTCAGGAGCTTGGCGACCACCAGGTCCGCGAGCGCGCATGGCTAACGGTCGTAGAGGGAGACACGCGCATCGAGGCGGGTGGTCATGTCGTCGACGCTGGACCTGGCACGCTGGTCACGTTCGAGCCGGGTGAGCGGCATAGCGTCGGAAGCGAGCACGGCGCCCAGATCATTCTGATCCTCTCGCCCTGGCCCGGCGAGGGTCACTACCCCGAAAGCCATGGGGCTTCGTCGAAGTGAGAGACCTGGCCCCGTCGAACGAGTAGAGTCGCATCAGAGTTCTGCGGCCATGATCGAGTTCGACCTGAACGGGCGAAAGCTCGCCCTCGATGAAGCCGTTGTAGAGGAACTGCGAGGGAAGGCCCAGGCCGGCGCTGGTTCGTCTTCGACGCTCAACGACCTTGCCGTGATCCTGACGCGCGCGCTCTCCGAGCAGAAGCCGGTCACGCTTCGGCGAGCGGAAGCGCGGGCCTTGGATCGGCTGCTCGAGCCGCCCGAGCTGATCGCGTAGGCGCGCGGCGGTAGATCGAGGGCAGGGCGGCCCGCCTAGTCCTGTGTCGCGACGATGCTCGGCCAGACCTGGGCGAGGGTGCCGCGCAGGGTGCAGCGCGCGATCGGCTGGCCGCCCTCATCGCTGTCGTCCGCCGCGGAGATGCGCGCGACGACTCGATAGCCGCTGCAGAAGCCGGCGGCGTGGCGCGAGTAGCCGATCACGAGCGCCCGCCGCCCCACCACCTTCGGGCGCCAGTAGCGCATCGTCACGTCTGCCGACGCGACCGGCGGGAGGCTGCGGCCGAACAGCTCGAGCGCTCCCGCCTCGCCGTAGTTGTCGGCCACGATCACGTCCGCGCCCGTCGCGTGCCGCTCGACCAGGCGCACGTACGCGGGCCAGCCGACCTCGGACTGATAGTCACTGCGCGCCTTGACGACTCCGAGCCGGACGGCCGTGTGCAGCGGCAGCACCGGCAGCGCGACCGGAAGGATCAGCAGGCCGAGCCCCACGAACAAGGCACCGGCCATCACGAGACGACGACGTGTCGCCCAGCGGTCGAGCGGGATCGCACCGGCGGCGACCGCGAACACCACCACGGGCAGTGCGTAGTACGACTTTCCTCCGAGCACGAAGTACGCGACGACGGTGCCGACGACCGTCCAGCCGAGCGGGCGCAGCGCGCGATTGCGGACGAGCGACACGACTCCGGCGACAGCGACGGGAAACGCCACCGCCGTGAGCAGGATCAGGTTGACGAGGAACTGCGGCCGCGTCTCGTCGCTCCCGCTCGGCGGAGGGTTCACGAACCAGTGCACGCTCGTCCAGCCGTGGCCTGCCTCCCAGGCAAGGTTCGGGACGAGCAGCGCGGCCGCGATGGCCACGGCCAGCGGGAAGCCCCACGAGCGCAGGACGTCGCGGCGCCAGACGAGGAAGGTCGCGATCAGCAGGCCGAGTACGACGGCGATCGTGTACTTCGTCTCGAGCCCGATGCCGACGGCGACTCCGAGCAACGGCCACGAGCCGCGCCCGAGCGCGAGCCGCAGCGCGAGCCAGAGGACGACCATCGTCGTCAGCTGGTCCAGCGCGACCGGCTGGAAGAGCAGGTTGGTTGCCAACATCCCTGGCGCGAATCCGATGATCACCGCGGCGAGCGTCTGCGCACGGCGCGTCGCCCCGAGCTCGCGGGCGACGAGAGCGCCGACCAGCACGGTCCCGGCAGCTGCAAGGATCGTGAACGCGCGCAAGCCGACGAGTGACCAGCCGAAAAGCTCTCGGGCCAACGCCGCGAGCAGCGCCGTCACCGGCGGGAACTCGACGTAGCCGCCCTGGAGATGAAGGCCGGCGACGGCGTAGTACAGCTCGTCACGGTGCCAGCCGTATCGTCCGGCGACGGCAACTTCGAGCGCGGACTTCAGCGCGACGACGACGAGCACAGGGCCTGCTGCGAATGCGGCCGCCGCCTTCTCTGCGGGCCTGTGTGTCACGGCCCACCAGCCTAGAACTCCTCGGCGGGTAGGCCGCGCGACTACGCTGAAAGTTCATGCCGGATGTCCCCTCAACCAACGAGCGTCACTACGGTCGCCGCGGGTTCCTGCTGCTCGTCGCGGGCGGTGCGTCCTCGCTGCTGTGGGCGGGTCCGGTCTCGAGGTTGATCTCCCCGCTGACCTCCGCGGGGAGCCAGCTGGTCGGCAACCTCTTCCCGGTCGGCGGCTGGCGGATCTACACGATCTCTGGCTCGATGCCGATCTTCGATCCCTCGAGCTGGCGCCTGCAGATCGACGGGCTCGTGAAGCGGCCTCACTCGCTCGGCTATGAGGAGCTGACGGCGTTGCCGAGGGCCGAGCAGGTCTCGACCTTCCACTGCGTCACCGGCTGGACGGTCAAGAACGTCCACTGGGGCGGTGTCCGGTTCCAGCAGCTCTTCGACCTGGTGCAGCCGCTACCCGCGGCGACGGCGGTGCGGTTCGTCTCGCTGGAGCGGCCCTACGAGGATTCGCTCACGCTCGAGCAGCTGCGCCTTCCCGACGCGATGCTCGCCTACCGGCTCGACCACGAGCCCCTGTCGCGGCCGCACGGCGCGCCGGCGCGGCTGGTCTTGCCGGAGATGTACGGCTACAAGGGCGTCAAGTGGCTGACGAGGATGGAGTTCGTCGCCAGGCAGCCACAGGGCTACTGGGAGCAGCACGGCTACGACCAAGACGCCTGGGTCGGCCGCTCGAATGGCTACCGCTCCTAGCGTTCGCCGCCTGCCACGCTTCAACCGCACGGAGCGCGCGTTGCACTGGATCCATGCGAGCGCCTTCTTCGTCCTGTTCGGCTCCGGCCTTTGCCTCTACCTGCCGAGCCTCGCCCAGCTGGTCGGACGGCGGCCACTGCTGAAGGACATCCATGTCTACACGGCGCTGGCCTGGCTCGTCGCGTTGGCCCTCGTCGTGCTAGCCGGCGACCGGCGCCGGCTACTCGCGACCGCGCGAGAGATCGACGTCTTCGACGAGGACGATCTGGCCTGGCTTCGGCGCCGCAGGGTGCCCCAGGGCCGGTTCAACGCCGGCCAGAAGATCAACACGATCATCACGGCCGCGCTCGCGTTCCTCTTCGCGCTCACCGGCTTCTTCCTCTGGTACGGGGAACGCAACCACGCCTTCCGGCTTCAGAACGCGCTCGTCGTGCACGACTGGCTGATGTACATCTCGTTCTTCCTCGTCCTCGGCCACCTCTACCTGTCGCTGATTCATCGCTCGACGCGCCACTCGCTGTCCGCGATCACACGCGGCTGGGTGCGCGAGGATTGGGCGCTTCGCCACCACCGAAAGTGGGTGGAAGAGCGGCGACGCGCGACGTAGCGACATCTACGGCGACTATCCCGATCAGTTGTCCGGCGCTGCCGCGCGGATCTCGACGATCGTCGCCCGCCATGTTCCGCTCGGCGCCTGAACGTCGACCGCATCGCCGACCCGCTTGCCGAGGACGGCCGAGCCGAGCGGCGATGACGGCGAGGCGGTACCGGCGCCGCCGAGAGCGGAAATCTCAACGTCGACCCGTGCGCCGGACTCGTCGACGACGACTACATGCGATCCCTCGGAAACGGCGTCTGCCGCGCCGTCCTCGACGATCTCGGCGTGGTCCAACCGGTCGCGGAGGATCGCGATCCTCCGCTCGAGCAGGCCCTGCTCGTTCTTCGCGGCGTGGTACTCGAAGTTCTCCGACAGGTCGCCGTGGGCGCGAGCGGCACTGATCGCCTCGACCATCTTCCGGCGCTTGGGGCCCTCGAGCTCCGCGAGCTCGGCGGCGAGGCGAGCGTGCTGCTCTCGTGTGAGGTTGTCTCCCATCAGACGACCGTCAACCCGCGCGCCTTGCGGCTCGCGGCCGTCTGTCGCCGCTGCGCGGACAGCTCGACCTTGCGCAGGCGCACGTTCTGCGGCGTGACCTCGACGCACTCGTCCTCCCGGATCAGCTCGAGCGCCTGGTCCAGCGAGAGAACGCGCGCCGGGATCAGCCGGACGAGCTCGTCGGACGTAGACGAGCGCATGTTCGTGAGCTTCTTCTCCTTCGTCGCATTGACGTCGAGGTCATCGGCGCGGGCGTTCTCGCCGACGATCATCCCCTCGTAGACGTCGACGCCCGGCCCGACGAACATCGAGCCGCGTTCCTGGAGGTTGATGAGGGCGAAGGCGGTCGTCTTCCCCGCGCGGTCGGCGACGAGGCTGCCGGTCGGTCTCGTTCGGAGCTCGCCGTGCCACGACTCGAACCGCTCGAAGACGTGATGGAGGATGCCGGTCCCGCGCGTCTCGGTGAGGAACTCGGTGCGGAACCCGATCAGGCCGCGAGCGGGGACGACGACGTCCATGCGCACCCAGCCCGTGCCGTGGTTGACGAGTGCCTCGGTGTGTCCCTTGCGAAGCGCGAAGAGCTGGGTGACTACGCCGAGGTACTCCTCCGGTACGTCGACGGAGACGCGTTCCATCGGCTCGTGCACTTCACCGTCGACGATACGGGTCACGACCTGCGGCTTGCCGACCGTGATCTCGAATCCCTCGCGTCGCATCTGCTCGATCAGCACCGCCAGTTGCAGCTCGCCGCGGCCCTGCACCTCCCACACGTCGGGCCGTTCGGTCGGGAGGACGCGCACCGAGACGTTTCCGACGAGCTCGGCCTGGAGGCGGCTTTCGACCTGACGCGCGGTCACCTTGTCGCCGTCTCTCCCCGCGAGTGGCGCGGTGTTGATGCCGACGGTCATCGAGAGCGACGGCTCGTCGACGGAGATCACGGGCAGCGGCCGCGGGTCGAGCGGGTCTGCGAGGGTCTCGCCGATCATCACCTCGGGGATGCCGGCCACGGCGATGAGGTCGCCGGGCCCCGCTTCCTCGGCCTCGACGCGGTCGAGGGCCTCGCTCACGAACAGCTCGGTTACCTTCGCGCGCGTGATCGTCCCGTCGGTGCGACACCACGCAACCTCCTGGGCGCGCCGAATCGTCCCCTGTTGCACGCGACAGAGCGCAAGCCGGCCGACGTACGGCGAGGCGTCGAGGTTGGTGACGAGTGCCTGCAGCGGGTGGCCCTCCTCGTAGACCGGAGGCGGGATGTGCTCGAGGATGAGGTCGAGCAACGGCGTGAGATCAGGCCCGAGGCCGTCCGGGTCGGGCTCGAGTGAGGCACGACCTGCCCTGGCGTTGCAGTAGACGATCGGAAACTCGATCTGGCTTTCGTCCGCGTCAAGGTCGAGGAAGAGCGCGTAGACCTCGTTCACGACGTCGGCGATTCGCGCGTCGGGGCGGTCGACCTTGTTGACGACGAGGACGACGGGGAGTCGCGCCTCTAGCGCCTTACGGAGGACAAAGCGCGTTTGCGGCAGCGGACCCTCGCTCGCGTCGACGAGGAGCAGGACGCCGTCGACCATCGTCAGCCCGCGCTCCACCTCGCCGCCGAAGTCGGCATGGCCCGGAGTGTCGACGATGTTGATCTTCACGGCGCCCTGGCGGACGGCGGTGTTCTTCGCAAGGATCGTGATCCCTTTCTCGCGTTCGAGCTCCCCGGTATCGAGGATGCGCTCGGCGACATCCTGGTTCGCGCGGAACGCCCCGGACTGCCAGAGCAGCGCATCGACGAGGGTCGTCTTGCCGTGATCGACGTGGGCGACGATGGCGACGTTGCGGATGTCGGAGCGCTGCGGCACCTGCCGAGGGTACCCGCGCAGCTCCCGCGATTGCCTCCTCGAGGATCGACTGAGACAGGCCGTCGAGGCCTAGGCTCATCCGAGCTGCTTCGGAACGACGTACTCGGCGAGCACCGCGTCGCCCTCGGACAGCTGGCGCCAAGGTGCGTTCGCGAGTGTGAGTGTTGCGAGCGCAGCCGTCGGGAACTTCGCCTCGAGTCGCCCGAGCTCGGTCCCATCCGAAGCGAGGACAAGGGCGAGGTCCTGGAGGCCGGGGTTGTGCCCGATCACCATCACGGACGAGACCGCCGGCGGCACAGCGCGAATGCGCTCGAGCAGCTCATCGGCGGAGGCTGCATACAGCTCCGCTTCCAGGCTCACCGTCGAGGTCGCCGCGAGTGCGGGCTGTAGCAGCTCAAGCGTCTCGCGTGTGCGCTCAGCGGAGGAGCAGAGGACGAGTTCAGGTGCGATTTCCAGCCGAACCAGGTGCTTGGCGATCCGCTTCGCGTCCCGCCGGCCCCTCCGCGCCAACGGCCGCTCTCGGTCAGAGAGCGTCTCATCAGTCCAGCTCGATTTCGCGTGACGGAGGAGGTAGAGGGTGTGCATCGGTCTGCCCGCTCGGACTTTCCCGTTCGTGGTGCGGCCGAGCGTAGCGCGCGTTGTTGCCTAGCTCGTGTTCAGGTTCAACTTGCCTCGCTAACTTGAACCCCTCTTCTCTGCAGACGCCGCGCTCCTGGCGGATTCAGGCGTCGGTCTTCGGTGCGACGCCGTCCGAGCGGGCGGCGGCATCCGCGTGTACGGCCTTCGTCAGCTCGAGGATCTGATTGGAGAGGTCGAGCAGCTGCACGTTCTGCCGGTCCTCCTCTTGCACCGTCTGCCACTGTTGGTCGGCGATCGGCGGCAAGCGGCTGGTCGAAAGCGACTTGAGGCGCGCGTTCTCGCCGCCCAGGCCGTCGAAGCCTCAGCCGTCGAGCTGACAACCGCCTGCGCCTGGGGGGCGCCGCACCCGGGAAAGCCGTTCACGCAGGCGGGTGCGCGGTTTCCCGCAACCGCTCTGTCGAAGCGCCGATGCCGAGCGGCTCGCGGGGCGGCATGATTGAGACATGGGCTCGAACGTCCTTCTCTTCCTCGCGATCTTCCTGGCGAGCGCCGTTGAGGCAGTGGAAGCGCTGACGATCGTGCTGGCGGTCGGCACGGTCCGCGGCTGGCGCTCGACGATGTTCGGAGTGGGCGCGGCCACGGTAGTGCTCGCTGCGATCGTGGCGGCGCTCGGGCCGGCCCTCAGCGTGATCCCGATCTCGACGCTGCGGCTCGTCGTCGGCGCGCTGCTCTTGTCGTTCGGCCTGCAGTGGCTGCGGAAAGCCGTTCTGCGAGCCGGCGGGTACAAGCCGCTGCACGACGAGGCGGCGGCATTCGCGAGCGGCCGCGCTGAAGCGGGCTCGGCCGGTGCCTCGGCCGGGCGGGTGGACTGGTACTCGTTCACCGTCGCGTTCAAAGGCGTTCTCCTCGAAGGGCTGGAGGTCGCGTTCATCGTCATCGGCTTTGGAAGCACGCAGTCGAGGCTGGGCCTGGCCGTCGGCGCAGCTGCTGCCGCAGTCGTCTTGGTCATCGCGGTCGGAGTCGTCGTGCACGGGCCGCTCGAGCGCGTGCCTGAGAACACGCTCAAATTCGTCGTCGGGGTACTCCTCACGAGCTTCGGCATCTTCTGGGGCGGTGAAGGCGCGGGCGTGGAGTGGCCTGGCTCCGACGCCGCGATTCTCGGCATTGCAGGCTTCGTCGCGCTCGTCTCGGTCTTGCTCACGCGGGAGCTGCGCCGAAGGCAGCGCCTCAGGCTCGTGGAGGCCAGGGCTTGAGATACGTCTTCGCCTTCGGCCGCTTCTGGTGGAACTTCATCGTCGGCGACGACTGGCGCGTCGCGGCGGGGCTCGTGGTCGCCTTCGTCCTCACCTGGGCGCTGGCGCATCACGGGTTCGCGGCCTGGTGGCTGCTCCCGCTTGCCGTCGCGCTCCTGCTCGTGGGCTCAGTCGCCCGTGAGGCACGAAACGGCGGCTGAGCATGCACACAACTGCACTCATGGATGTCACGGCGGCCGCCGGCGTGGCCTGGGCGGATGGTCCGCATGGGAGCCGCCAAACGTGTGCTCAGGGTGAAGGAGCCTGTTCGCTGCGCTGCCTGCGGACGGCAGAAGCTCTTCGGCCGGTGTCCATGCACGGACGACCGAAGGGGGTTCAAATGACAGGCTTGCCTCTGGCCTCTTGCTGATCGTTGCCCGTCGGAGTGCCAACGCGCAGAATGCTCACAGGCTTCGGGAGGCCAACGTGAGTCTGGATCTGATCGCCGGCATCGAAGCGAGGTCGGCCGCGACGTGACGCAGCACGAGCAGCTGGCGGACCTCGCGACGAGCAGGCCGCGCTCCGGCGGGTTGCGACGCTGGTTGCGCAAGGTGTCCCACCGGCCGAGCTCTTCGCGGCGGTCACCAACAGGTCGTAGACGACGTCTCGATGCACGTCTAGACCCCATGGCAATCGCATTCTCGTGATGTGCCACCTCCCGTCACGGGCTTCGATGGCCGCGCCGACCTGAGGCTCCTCCAGGAGCGTCAGGCGTTCGACGGTGCGATCCGGAAATCGAATGGTGACTGTTATCTGAGCCTCCTTCGCTCGCAGCCGGGAGGGCTGAAACCGAGCTTGTAGACGCTTCTGAGACACCGCGGTATGCGGTCGCCGCAGCCACGCTCGCGAAGGGGACCGGTGCGTTCCGGTGGCTGAGAAGGCAAGAGGGTTTCGTTTGTTCCTGCGGCGGCGCACCGACTCGCAGCAGCTGAAGCTTGACAGGTTGGGATAATCGCCGGAGATGCCGCGAGCGACGACCACGACCGAGCGGTAGATGGCGCGCAAGCGCGACATTCCGGCAGCCACCGCGGAGGCGCTGATCGTCCTGATCGCGCTCGGCCTCGCGCTCGTCGCGGGCCTCGTCGGCTGGGCGGTCGGGCACTCGACAAAGGGCCAGACGCGGCGCACCGTGACCATCGGCGCAGTCACCGCTCCGGCGTCCTCCGGGCCGATCGACCCGCACGTCGCCGCCGGCGGGCATGTCTTCGTCCAGTTCGCCTGCGCCCAGTGCCACGGCATGAACGGGACGGGCGGCGTCTCGCCCGACGTGCCCGCGCTCAAGGGGGCGGGCAAGGCGCTGACGGTCGCGCAGCTGACCCACATCATCAACCACGGCCTCGGCGAGTCCGCGAACCCAAAGAAGCCGTACATGCCGGTCTGGGGCGCGGTCATCTCCAAGCGCCAGGTCGCGGAGCTCGTCGCCTACATCCGCGCGGACCTTCCGAGCGTGCCTGACGCAACCCCGACCGCCGTGCCCAAGGGCCAGGGGCTCGCGGTCGCGGGTGCGGCCCTCTACGTGCGCGACGGATGCATCAACTGCCACGGCCCGAACGGGCTCGGCGGCGTCCCGAACCCGCTTTCGGCAGACAAGGCGATCCCGCCACTCACGGGCGCCGACTTCCATTCGGAGTTCAACACGGACAAGAAGATCGAGGACATCGTCCGCAGCGGCAGCGTGATCGGCAAGGCCCCGATCGTCAGCATGCCGCACTGGGGAGGGATCCTCACCGCCGCTCAGCTGAAGGCGCTCGTCGCCTACCTGAAGACGCTCAAGTGACGCTTCCCAAAGTCACCTGCCTGCACCGGGTGGACAAAGCCCGACCCGGTGAGTCTCTCGCTCTACACTCACGACGCCGGTCTCGGCCCCGGGGAGGAGAAACGTCGCTGCAGAAGTTCGCGCTCTTTCCGAGGATTTCGGCGAGCGTCCCCCGTTTGAGTGATCCCACACCGCGCCACGCGTCGTAAAGTCGCCGGAACGCGCCGCCTGAGAGTCCAAGCGATGCGCGTGCGGCTCCACAACCCAAGGTTTTCCACAGTTTCCACACCGAGGTGGGGAGTGAGTTCCGGACCGAGCCATACGGCAGGATCGCCTCCTTCGCCTGAGCCTGAGCTTCCAGGCGAATTCGTGTCCGAGGCCCTCCGGGCCGACTGCGCCCGCTTCCTAAACGAGCAGCGGCGACTGATCGGGTTCCGCCGTGACCTGGCGACAGAGAACGCCGCGTGGGTGCCGGGCCGGATGAGTGATTCAGCCTGCCCGGACTTGACCACCGAAGGCCGGGGCGCGCCCGCAGCTCAGCCGCCGCCGCCGAATTCCCGCGCTGCGCACGCCGGGCAGTTGGAAGGGGAGCTCTGGCAACTAGTAGTAGACGAGGGGTAGTCGATTTCTTCGGCACCGGGGTCTACTCGAGTTCTCGAACGGCTCGCCGCCCGGGCAGTGCATAGCGACGGCTACCGCTGAAGGCACGCTCGACGAACAGCGAAACCCCCGTGACTTTGCGGGGGTTTCGCTAGCCGCCACGAGGCGGCCTCCGCCGTATGTGCCGGGAGGTCGGCGCTAGACGAGCGCCTTCCAGAACACCTTGACCTCCTCTGCGGGGAACGTCTCGGTCTCGAACACCTCAAGCTTCGCGATCTTGCCGAGGACGCGGAACGCGGCCTCGAGATCGGGATACTCGAAGATGCCGAGATACTCCCACGGGCCCATGACTGCGAGGAAGCGCTCGACAGTGCCGCCCTCGTCCTCGACGATCTTGTGGATCTTGTCGAAGTACTCGGGGGTCTTCTCGAGGTGCTCCCGCGCGATCGGCGCGACCCTGAAGAGCCCGACATAGGTGAACATGCGTCACCTCATTTCTTTGGGGGCATCGCTTAGAGCCCCAACGAGGGTGAGTGTCTCGCTCACGCATCCCAGAGGCATCCGGGCGCTCTCGGAGTCAGACTGCTCAGAAGTACGTATATCGGCGCGCGCCCTGGGCAGACCCGCATCCTCGTAGAGCTGCGAGGGGAGCAGCAGTTCGGGGCACCCCCCGAGGCGAGCGGGCGTGCGCGGCCCTCTTGATCCCGCCCAATCAGTAGTTTCGGCCGGACAGCTCCGCGAAGCCACTGATGGCGGCCCAGCGTCGGCCGGTCAAGCTGGAGGCCTACGCGAAGGGAGGGGCGATGGCCATACTCTTCACAATCGTGACGTTTCTGGTTGTCTTTGGGGGGGCGGCCGTCGTTGTGTACGCGCTTTTTGAAATGAGCCCGTACGCTCGGCACGCCGATCAATTCCGCGATCCCCGAACTGGGAAGCCGCGGGGAAGCAGCCCGCACCTGTAGCGAGACACGTCGACCGCGGGTCACCGCAGTACCGGTGCCGGCCCGCTCAAGGGGGCCCACTGGAGTTCAACGACCAGGACGGGAAGCTGATCGGCGTCTTCGGTGCGAGCCGCCTTATCGCTCGCAGACGATGTCCCGTTTTTGCCACAGAAGCAGCGCGTCGCTTCGCGATCATCGAGAGCATCTCGAAGATCGCGTTGGCCGCGAACAGCGCGGTGATTTGTCCCAGGCTGTCGTACTGGGGAGCAACTTCAACGACGTCATAGCCCACGAAATCGATTCCGGCGAGCGCTCGGAGATATTGCATCGCCTCGAAGCCCGTTGGGCCGCCAACTTCTGGCGTCCCCGTACCTGGACAGTAGGCGGGATCGACGAAGTCCACATCGAAGGTTAGGAAGGCGGGCCCGCTGCCGATTCGCCGATGTGCTCGTGCCGCGAACTCTTCGGGACTCAAGAGTGCAAGCTCGATCCACGGGATCGTCTCGACTCCGAGGTGGGAGGGGATGTCTTCGTCCCCCGCGGCGTACAACGACCCCCGCATCTCCGCCTGGATCACGCGGGCAGGGTCGAGGACGTCCTCCATGATTGCCCGTCGAAACATCGTGCCGTGCGAGTAGGGCAAGTCGTTGTAGGTGTCTTGCAGGTCGGTGTGCGCGTCGAGCTGCACGAGCCCAAGGCGACCGTGCACCTCAGGAGCGCACGGAGCTCGGCGAGTGCGACCGAATGGTCGCCGCCCATTCCGATGCCGATGACACCTGCTTCGGCGATCGGGGTCACAAAGCGCTCCATGCGCTTCGGCGACTCCTCGATGTACCCGCGCTCGAACCGGGCCCCCAGCGGCATCCCGAATCGGCCGTCAAGCCGACCTAGCTCGTACAAACCACCGCGCAGCGTTGTCCCGTCCGCGACGCACTCCGATTAAGTCCGACCACACTCACTCGGACTCGACCGTCGAGCTCATTGGCGGCGCGGGCCGGGGCGGGAACACGGCTCTACGGTTTCGCCTCCTTCGCGGTCGAGGGATTCGCTCGCCCCATTGCGGCGTCGAGCAGATGATTGACCCGTGGCTCTGTGGTTGGCGGTCTCGTTTGCGCTCGCGTTCGCGCTGACGAACGGGTTCCACGACGCGGCGAACTCGATTGCGACGCTCGTGGCCACGCGCGGCGCTCTGCCTGGGCAGGCCATCGTCCTGTCGGCGGTCTTCAACATGTTGGGCGCGCTCCTCGTCGGGACCGCCGTCGCCGACACGATCGCGGGGATCGTGACAGTCTCAGGCGCGGAGGCCGTCGTCGTGATCGGCTCGGGTGCGCTCGGTGCGGTCCTCTGGAACGTTCTCACCTGGTGGCGAGGGTTGCCGTCGAGCTCTGCGCACGCGCTTGTCGGCGGTCTCGTAGGCGCGGCGCTTGTCGAAGGTGGTATCGGTGCGGTTGACTGGGGCGGGCTGAACGGCTGGCGACCGGTCGGCGTCTTCGGCGTCCTGATCGCGCTCGCAGTCTCGCCGCTGATCGGTCTCGCCTTGGGGTTCGTGTTCATTCGGCTCGGCCGGCTTGTGCTTCGCCGGGCGACGCGTCGAGTCCGGAGCCCGATCCTTGGTGCAGAGTGGGGTATGGCGGCTGGTCTCTCGTTTAGTCATGGGTCGAACGATGCACAGAAGTCGATGGGAGTGATCGCTGCGCTGCTACTGGCTGCGGGCAGATTGCAGACGTTCGAGGTCCCGCTCTGGGCGAAGGTCGGCTGCGGAGCGGCGATCACGCTCGGAACGGCGCTCGGCGGATGGCGGATCATCCGCACGGTCGGCCGTGGGATCTTCCACCTGGCGCCGATCGACGGCTTCGCCAGCCAGACCGGCTCGACGGCGGTCATCCTGCCCGCCTCGTACCTGGGGGCTCCGGTCTCGACCACCCACGTCGTCGTCTCCTCGGTGGTCGGGGTCGGCACCGGGAGGCGCCGCTGGCGGCACGTCCGCTGGGCCGTCGTCCGATCGATCGCCTTCGCCTGGCTCTTGACGCTCCCCGGATCCGCCGTCCTCGGTGCCGGTACGTTCCTCGTGTGGAGGGCAATCGGATGACGCGAGGCCGCTGGTTTCTGCCCGAGACGCCGGACGTCCTCGGCATGTTGCGCGAGCAGACCGCGATCACGGTGGAGGGCATGGAGGCGCTCATCGCCTGGTCGGTGGGCGAGCCCGGCGCCGCGGATCGCCTGCGGGACTGCGAGCACCGAGCCGACGATCGCAAGCGCGAGCTTCGCGCTGCGCTGAGCATCTCGTTCACGACGCCGCTCGAGCCCGAGGACATCTTCGAGCTCTCGACGGAACTTGACCGTGTGCTGAACAGCGCGAAGAACGCGGTTCGCGAGGCGGAGGTCATGGAGACCGGTCCGGACCAGGCGATCTCGGAGATGGCAGCCGAGCTCGCAGCCGGTGTTCGGGATCTCAGCGAGGCATTCGAGCAGCTCGCGGCCGGAGCACGGGTCGCGGCGACAGATGCCGCGGACCGTGCTGCGAAGAGCCAGAGTCGAGTCGAGAAGGTCTACCGCCAGTCGATGTCGGCGCTGGTCGCGGTGGACGACCTGCGCGAGGTCGCCGCCAAGCGGGAGCTCTACCGGAGGCTCGGGCGCATGAGCGACGATCTCCGCGAGGTCGCAGAGCGTGTCTGGTACTCCGTGCTGAAGGAAAGCTGACGCCGCTCGCGTCCGCGCTGCTCCAGTTCGAGCGCGTCCGCAGTCTTTCCGTCGGCAGCGTGCGACGTCCTCGTCAAGATCGACGTGCAGCGTGCGTGGTCGCCCTGCGGCGAGTGGTTGGTGACCTTCACGCGAGGATGAGGTCGTCTTCGGTCTTGTGCTGGACCCAAGTGTTGCCGGCCGCGGATCGTCAATCCCATCCACTCGCCCATCGAGGCGCGCCCGCCGCCTAAACCGTGAGGAACTCGTCCTCGCCTTGGGCCCAGCCGAGGTAGAGGTCGACGCCGTCACGCTCGCCGACGTGACTCAACGTGTTCGGCTCGGCGCCCGCACCGAGGAGGTGGGCGAAGGCCGCGAAGTCGTCAAAGCCGACGTCTTGCCCGCCAAACGAGTGGACGAGCATCAGCGCGACGGACGCGTTGAAGCGCTCAGCCTCGATCAGAGCTGAGACGGTGCGGTGCATGAGCTGATAGCGCATCGTCTGAGCCTCGTCCTCAGAGATGCGCAGGATCGGACAGAGGAAGGCGAGGCGTTCGAACTTGCCGCTGCTCGGACCGGTGGCGTCGGCGTCAAGCCACTCCGAAACGCGCGGGCCGAAGGGCTCGGCCACTTTGCCTTCAACGGCGATGGACACGAGCTCGCCTGTTGTTGTCTTCGCCAAGACGAAGAGGTCGGTCTGCGACGGACGGCTGCCGCCTGGAAGCGGCACCCGGTGCTCGGGCAGGCCGAGCAGCATCGTCAACGCATGGAAACGCGGAAACGGTGAGCCGTCCAAAACGGCGCGGACGGAGGCGGGGAAGCCTTCGGCGTTCTGCCAACAATGTGCGAGCGCCTTCGCCGAGTAGCCGCTCTTCCACTGCTTCTCCGGCTCAGCTAGCCGCCGCTGCCAGTCCGCGGCATTGGTCGCTGGGACCAAGATTTGCGTCATCGCCCGAGAAGCTAGCGCGCGAGCGTCCGGGTTGGAAGACTTGCACGCAGATAAGTTCTGGTATGCGTCAAGACGGGAAGGCCTCGACGGTCCAGTTCGGATGTAAACAGGGGCTTGCTTGGTAGATTCACGGCCGGTCCTTTCCGAGATGCACGGGGCGGGGAGGTGCGTGTGACGATCGACAAGTCGGGGCGCACGAGTGCCGGCATTCTGCTCTGGCGCAGCCGCGAGGGTCGCTTGGAGGTGCTTCTGGCCCATCAAGGCGGACCTTTCTGGGTCAAGAAGGACATCGGCCACTGGACCATCCCAAAGGGCGAGGTGGAGCCCGGTGAGGAGTTCCCGGCCGTGGCTCGGCGTGAGTTCGCGGAAGAAACCGGACACGAAGCCCCCAATCATCCACTCATCGATCTTGGGCAGATCACACAGAAGTCTGGCAAGCTCGTGCTGGGCTGGGCAGTCCAGGGAGAGCTCGACCCGTCGACCGCCGTGAGCAACACCTATGACATGGAATGGCCGCCGCATTCAGGCGTCGTGCAGACATTCCCCGAGATCGACCGCGTCGAATGGTTCGATCTCAACGAGGCACGCCGAAGGCTGAAGGCAGCGCAGGTTCCCTTCCTCGATCGGCTTCAGGCGGCTCTTGCAGCCAGGCACCCTTAACCGCTGGGGGTGACAAATTTCGTGTCGTGCCTGCAAGTCGGCGATTTCTCACCCGCGGTGTCGAGCCTGTCCGCGGCCGCTGACCGGGGAGCTGGATCGCCGTTTCAGCAGAAAGCCGAACGGTCCGGCCGTAGCCTCCCCGATGCCGCACAGCAGCGGCCACGCGACCCTCATACCGAAGGAGAAGCGCATGGGATCAGCCAGCCACTCGAGCGTCGGCGAGCACCGCTTCGGTTCTTCGGCGCCGTACACACTCGGTCTCGAAGAGGAGTACATGCTGCTCGATCCCGAGACACTCGCCCTCGTCCAGCGGGCAGACACGATCCTCGAGGCCGACCACGACGGCGAGTTTGCAGCGCGGACGACCTGCGAGATCTTCCAGTCTGAGATCGAGGGGCAGACCCCGATCTGTGCCACGGTTGCCGAGGCGGCGGTCGAGTTGCAGCGGCTGCGTGACCACTTGGATGCGCTCGTCGCCGAGCAGGGGCTCCTACTCGCCTCAGCAGGCACTCATCCTTTCGGACGCTACGAGGATCAGGTTCTCACCAACCGGGCGCGCTATCGCGGGATCGTCGAGGAGGTGCAGTACCCGGCCCGCCGCGAGCTGGTCTTCGGGCTGCACATCCACGTCGGCGTGCCCGACCCGGAGACGGCGATCAGGGTTGTCCGCGTCCTGCGCCTGCAGATCCCCGAGCTGATTGCGCTCTCGGCCAGCTCGCCCTTCTGGCGCGGTCTGCCGAGCGGGCTGCGCTCGACTCGGCACAGCGTCTTCGACACCTTCCCGCGCTCAGGCCCGCCACCTGCCTTTCAGGACTGGGGCGAGTTCGTCACCTACGTGGAAGCGCTCGAGCGCGCGGGCGTGCTCGAGGACTACACCCGCATCTGGTGGGACGTGCGGCCCCACCCACGGCTCGGCACCGTTGAGGTGCGCGCGATGGACGCCGTCGAGCGCGTCGAGGACGCGGTCGCCCTCGCCGCCTATGTGCAAGCGCTGGTGAAGCGGGCCGCTGAGGCGCCCCCCGCACCGCCGTCGAGCGCACTCGAGGGCGCACTTTTGCGCGAGAACAAGTGGCAGGCAATCCGCTACGGCCTGGAGGCGGCCGTCATCGGTGCCGACGGAGCACCGATCCCGATCCGCAGCCAGATCCTGCGTACGCTCGACGAGGTCCGTGAAGCAGCCGACGA
The DNA here is from genome assembly GCA_963716865.1 of uncultured Actinomycetes bacterium. Classification (GTDB taxonomy): domain Bacteria; phylum Actinomycetota; class Thermoleophilia; order Gaiellales; family Gaiellaceae; genus AC-32. The sequence goes on along the minus strand of CAVQUF010000003.1, from coordinate 165,672 downwards.
ACTCGAGAGCGAGACCGCGCTCCTTGGTATCGAGCGGATCGTCAGTGCAGGGAACGGAGCCGAGCGACAGCTCGCCGTCTTCGCCGCGACGGCGGACATACGCGCAGTGACGCGCACGATCGCGGCTGAGACTCGCGGAGCTGCCGCCCTCGCCTGAACGTCGGCCACCGGGCGGCGAGCGTCGTGTCAGCGGCGGGTCGCGTTCAAAGCCGGCTATCCGACTCTGACCTTCGGCCCCTGCGGCGATATGTTCGTCCGAGCCGCTCGATCTCCCATGAAATGGCGGGTTCACGCAGCTGTCCGTAGCCGAGCGCGAGCGTCGGCCGTGCGGAGGAGGGGTCTGCCCCAATGTCGGGAGCCGCCCTCCTGCAGCGTGCGCGACGCCGCGGGCGGAAATCAGTGAAATCCCTGATGCCGCTCCGCGCGCGCGGGAGGAACATCGGTAATGCGCTAAGTCCGGATCGCAAGTAGGACGAAGCCTCACCGCGAAGGTCGTAGGAAGAACCCACCGAATACCTTCTGGATGAGGTAGACGAAAGCGACACCGACTCAACGAAGGTCTAGAGAAGGGCTCGTGAAAACGGGCCCTTCTCCGTTTGTGAATCGAAGGGTCGACGACATCGTCAGTGCGACCGTCCGCTGCGACCCGCACGCCTACCGACGACTGCTGCAGTCAGACCTTCGCCGAACGCGGCGGCGGGTAAGCACGTAGCGGCGAGATGCAGGTACACGCATGCGCGCGAATAGCAGAACTTGGATTATCCCGCATCGGTGACCGTCTCGTCAGCACCTCGTCGGGACAGGTCAAGGCTCAGACTAAGCCGACTGCCTCGACGGGTAGAGTCGCATCCGAGTTCTGCGGCCATGATCGAATTCGACCTGAATGGGGCCGAGGGACGCGATCCGCCTTGCTGCCCACCGGGACTTGTCGGAGTTTGCGGGAACGCCCGGGCGCGGGGGCAGCGTACGGCGGGAACGCCCGGGCGGGGGGCAGCGACGGCCGGAGCCCGCCTCGGTGCTTTCGCCCCGCGACCGGGACTACCGGTACTTCGAAAAGCCGGCAGGGATCGTTACCGTGAGCAGTACTCTGAAGATACGAGAGGCCGCTTGCGAGGAGCCGATTCAAGGGGAGACAAGGAGATTGAGACACTGACGCAGATGAAGTGCGTCGCGTGCCGCAAGGACGCACCGCCCGTGACGGAGGCCGAGATCGCTGAATTTCATCCGCAAGTCTCTGGCTGGGAAATCGTGGAGCTCGATGGAATCAAACGCCTCAGACGAGTCTTTTCATTCGACGATTTCGCGCATGCGTTGGAATTTACGAACAAGGTTGCTGCGCTTGCAGAGAAAGAAAGGCATCACCCTGCGCTGATGACCGAATGGGGTAGGACGACGGTCACATGGTGGACGCACAAGATCGCGGGCCTACATCGCAACGATTTCATCATGGCGGCGAAGACGGGCGAGCTGTATCAGCCATGAACCAATCCGCGAGATGCGGGACCCGGCATCGATGCCGAGGAGAGTCGAGGCCATGACCTTCTCTACGCCGTGACTCCGGTGAGAGCCTCTTGGATCTTCCGGCACGGCGGCCGAGCATCGACGCGTACCCAGGAGCGCGGTTGGTTTGGCAGACGAGCCAATCGTTGCCCCCAAAAGGGCGAGGATCGTGGACCTTTTGCCGTTCTTCCCTGCAAATCAGTCATTTCTCTTGGGGGTCAGGAATGGGGGCCATGACGCCGGTCATGGACCCCCGCCGCCGTGATGGTGGGCGAAGGTGAATGGCCGGTGTGGCTGAACCCGCCTGACTAGAGCAAATCCGGCGGCAGCTCTAGGGCAATGCTCGAGGAGGGATCGCTGGGCCGCGGCCGACGCGGCTCGCGAACGCCCAGTCCGGCGGCAGCTCCTCGAACCATTCGCCGCAACCGGACTCATGGCGAAGGAAGCGCACAAACGAGAGCAGGCGATGGCGCACGCCACGGTGTCGGCAGCGCGGCGTGTCCGGGCTACCTCTGCTCGACAGCCGCAAGGGCCTCTGCTTCGGTTCGGTAGTCCTGCATTGAGACGACGCGCTCGTTCCGGAATTGCATAACGGTCGCGGTCTCAGACGGCCAGTCCGGGCCGCCGATCTCGTTCGGGTGCGCGACGACGATCACAGCGTGCTCTCCGCCTTCCAAGAACTGCAAGTCGCCCTTGGCGAAGCCCTGCTCGTACCGCTCGCGAAGCGTCTGCATGACGTCGTCTCGGCCGTGGCAGTCCCACTCCCCGGGCTCGGTCGCATGCCACTCCACATTCCGGTCGAGGATCTCCTCGATCGTTTCGAAGTCGCCCTTCCGCCAAGCCTCCAAGCCCTCCCGCGCGATCTCGGTCGGCTTGCTGTTCACGTCACCAGAATACGCCCGTTCCTTCACCGGCCGCCGGGGCTATTTGTCGGCGGCAAGCTGTCTGCAACACTGCACTGACCAGATGGAGCTCGAAAGAGCCCGAGACCTTCTTCGCCGCGAGCGCGTCCGGATCGAGCAAGCGGTCGCTCGACTCAGCGTTCCCGGCAGGGAAGAGCTGGCTGGGCAAGACGAGATGGCGGATGCCGCGTCGCAGCTCTACGAAGAAGAATTCGACGAGGGACAGGCCGATGACCTGCGCGCTGAGCTCGCCGCTGTTGAGCGCGCGGAGCAGCGACTTATCGAAGGCACCTACGGACGCTCCATCGAAAGTGGCGAGGAGATTCCCGATGAGCGGCTCGAAGCGGTTCCCGCGGCCGAGCGGACGGCGGCGGAGCAGGCGCGCTTTGAGCGCCACGCTCAGTAGCACGAAGGGCACCGGAGCGGTTCGATCCCGCGGAAGCTCTCGCCTTCTGCTGAAGTGCGCCAACCGGCCAGAGATGCTGCTCTCTTCCTTCGCACATGACCCCAGTGCCGCGGTCGCGTGTGGAGCGGTTCCGGCCAAGGTACCGTCGGTCGCGTGGGCGGCCAGCGTGCCAACGCGTGATGGGGGCGAAGGCCACGTCCCCGTTGTGGCAGTACTTCTTGCGTTTAGGAGCCCGGCCGGTATGGCCGCGCCCGATCCGTCCGCGAAGGCCATGTCCCCGTTGTGGCATTACCTGCGTGGGTGTGGGAATAGCCACCACGTCTCCCGCGGGAACTCCCGCGGAACTGGCCGCGCGCCCCGTTGCGCTACTTCTTGGCCGCCTCGAAGTACGGGTTGGTGCCGCTCGCGTGGTCGGTGGCGTCGACGACCCGAGTGATCTCGGGCACCGCCCCCGTGATGGCGACCTCGATCCCCTGCGTTAGGGTGACAGGCGCCATGGCGCAGCCCTGACAGCCGCCGCTCAGGCGCAGGTAGGCGGTCGAGTCCTCCACGGCGACGAGCTCGGCGTAGCCGCCGTGGGCGGCGATACTCGGGTTGATCTGCTCGGCGAGGATCTGCAGGACCTGCTGGGCGATATCGCCGCTGAGATCGGGGGGCGGCCGGCCCGCCGCCGCGACGGCCGGGCTCGGGCTGTTGGGGTTGATGATGACGAGGGAGCCGAGGATCAGGTTTCCCTCGAGATCGATGGTGGCGCCGCGCAGCTTCTCGACGCTATCCGCGGGGATGACGATCGCCAGGCCGTCGTGGTGCTGGACGACGTCGTCGGGTCCGGCGTACTCGAGGAGCGGGAAAGACGCGGTGCTCTCGTACTCGCCGCCCGAGATCCCGATCACCTCGATCCTGAGCGCGAGGTGCTCGGGGTTGGGCTGCTCGGCGCGGACCCGGAGCACCTTCTCCCGGGCCAGGTCGGTGATCCAAACGACCGGCTCCCGGCCGTCGCTGTCATCGGCGGTCATGGATCGCTTTCGCTCGAACGCCCGTCCGTCGCGTGACGGTTCCCCAGCTAGGATACCGGGTGTCCTGCCTGCTTCTTGTGCTGCCCACGGCGACGTACCGGGCAAGGGACTTCCTCGACGCGGCGGCTTCGCTGGGTGCCGAAGTGGTGGTCGCCTCCGAGCGGCGGCAGGCGCTCGCCGGGGTGATGGGAGACCGGGCGTTGCGTGTCAACCTGCGCCGCCCGGAGGCCGCCGCCCAGGCCATCGTCGCCCTCGCCGAGTGGACGCCCCTCGACGCCGTCGTGGCAATCGACGATCAAGGTGTCCTCATCGCCGCGCTCGCCGCCGAACGCCTCGGCCTCGCGCACAACCCGTCCGAGGCCGTGGCGGCAGCGCGGGACAAGGTGGCGATGCGCCGGGCGTTCGCGGCCGCCGGCCTTTCCCAGCCCGAGTACCGGGTCGCGGGCCCGCGAGCGGACGTCGCCCTCCTCGCCGCCGAGGTCGGTTCTCCCTGCGTCGTTAAGCCCGTCTCGCTCTCGGCGAGCCGTGGCGTCATCCGCGCTGACGACCCGCCCGCCGCGGCCGCGGCCGCCGCGCGGATCCGGGCGATCCTGCGCGAGGCTGGGGAGGACCCGGACGGGCCGCTGCTTGTGGAGCGCTACCTCCCAGGCGTCGAGGTCGCTGTCGAGGGCCTGCTTCGGGATGGCGCCCTCAAGGTCTTGGCGGTCTTCGACAAGCCCAATCCCCTCGAGGGTCCCTACTTCGAGGAGACGATTTATGTCACCCCCTCGCGCCTGCCGGCTGAGACTCTCGAGACGATCACCCGCGCGACCGCCGGTGCCGCCTCCGCCCTCGGCTTAGTCGAGGGGCCGATCCACGCCGAGCTCAGGATCGACGGCACCCGAGCGTGGCTGCTCGAGCTCGCTGCGCGCTCGATCGGCGGGCTCTGCTCGCGGTCTTTGCGCTTCGGGCTGGGCGTGAGCCTCGAGGAGCTCATCCTCCGCCACGCCCTCGGGCTTCCCCTCGACGGCCTGGCCCGCGAGGAGGCCGCCTCCGGAGTGATGATGCTGCCGATTCCGAGGGGAGGAGTGCTCGAGGAGGTGCGCGGGCAGGACGAGGCCCTGGCGCTACCCGGGGTAACCGGGCTTGAGATCTCGATCGCGTGCGGTCGGCCTGTTCGGCCGCTGCCCGAGGGCGACCGCTACCTCGGCTTCCTCTTCGCCCGCGGCGAGACGCCCGACGAGGTCGAGCAAGCGTTGCGCACGGCCCATGGTCGTCTCGAGATCGTGATCGGCGATCCGTCGGACGGGTAGAGGGCTACCCCGGCTGTATGCGGGTTCTCTTGCTCTCGACCAAAGGTGCGAAGAGCGCTTCAAGGGGGTAGGAGGGAACGGTGAGGGCTGCAGGTGAGGTCCAGGCGATGCCTGTCTTCCATGGCGATCGCCGCACCGGAGAGAACGATCACCACGCTCCTCCTACGGCGCCCGCGGGAGCACGTCGATCGCCTCCAGGCCCATGCCGCCACCCTCGAGCCGCTTGAACTCGACACTCTCTCTGCAACCGAGTGGGAGAGTGGCGCGGTGCCGCTCGGCAGGCAGCTAGCGATCCTTGAAGCCTGCTGCTTCGTCGGAGCCGCCGGTGGCGTCGCCGGCGCTGTACGAATGAGCGCCGGCGCCAGCGTGCTTCCGGACAGTGCGAAGCGGCCGCTACCCTGCCGTGGTGCGACTGGCAGTCGGGGACATGGTCGTCTACGCCTCGCACGGGGCGGGGCACGTGGCAGCCAGGGAGAGAAGGGTCGTCCTCGGCAAGCGGCAAGAGGTCATCGTGCTTGCGCTCGCGGGCGGGCTCTCGGTGGAGCTGCCGATCGAGCGCGCACACGAGCTGCTGCGGCCGCTGGCGAGCGAGGCGGACATGTCCCGGGTGCAGAAGACGCTGGGTGCAGATCCCGCCGTCGGCAGGGTTCCCTGGCTCAAGCGCCGGAGGGATTCGCAGGCGAAGCTGTCAGGTGGCGATCCCATCGAGCTCGCAGAGATCATCCGTGACAGCGCGCATCGGGGGTGGACACTGTCCGCGAAAGGCACCAAGTCGCAGCTCTCTCCGGGCGAAAGGGATCTCTTCGTGAAAGCACGTCAGCTTCTCTCGAATGAGATTGCCCTGGCGCGCGGCGTCGAGGCGGCCGAAGCGAACGCCTGGATCGACGAGCAACTCACGCGAACTGGCTGATCAGCCGGGGAGCGGATCTCGCGCTCCAACTCCGCCGGCTGCGCCACCGGGACACGACCGTGACTGCCCGGCGCCGGCTCAACCACGCCTGGCGCTGCGGTTCTCGACGCGGACCGCTACACGGCCGGTCGTGCATCGGGCTCGAAGCGGCGCGCGAGCACCTTGTCGATGAGGCCATACGCCACCGCTTCCTCTGCGGTCATGAAGTAGTCGCGCTCCATGTCCTTGGAGACCTTGATGAGCGACTGCCCGCTGTGCTGAGCGACGATCTCCTCCAGCCGCCGCTTGACCGCGATCGTCTCGCGGGCCTGGATCTCGATATCGCTCGCCTGCCCCTCGAAGCCGCCCCTGAGCTGGTGGATCAGGATCTTCGCGTTCGGGAGCGCCATCCGTTTGCCCTTCGCCCCGGCGGCAAGCAGGAGCGCACCCAGCGACATCGCGATCCCGACGGAGATGGTCGCGATCGCAGGCTTGACGAACTGCATCGTGTCGTAGATGGCGAGGCCGGCGTAGACGGAGCCGCCCGGGCAGTTGATGTGGAGCGAGATGTCCTTGTCGGGGTCGTCGGACTCGAGATGGAGCAGTTCCGCGATGGTCAGGTTGGCGATCTCGTCGTCGATCGGTGTGCCGAGGAAGATGATCCGCTCGTTGAGGAGGCGCGAGTAGATGTCAAAGGCGCGCTCTCCCTGCACGGTCTGTTCGACCACCATCGGAATCAACGGGCTCATCGCTGTTCACTCTTGCAGCTGTCCTCAAGCCCAGCGAGAAGACCGACGCCCGGGAGCATCACGGCACGCCCGGCATGGCGGAGATAGGCTCAGCCGAGTGGAGGTCGTGTTCGAGGTCGCCAGCCAGCCGTACCCGCTCGATGAGCGAGCGGCGACGCTGATGGCGGAGAAGCTGAGGGTGAAGGCGGCGCACGAGCCTGGCGCCGAGGGAGCCGCAGGGGCTCGGGCCGTGGCCGACGCGATCGAGCTCCGGCTCATCGAGGACACCGCCGACCCGGTCACCCTGGGCGGAGACGGGGCCGAGGCGGTCTTCTACGCGCTGAGCGTCCCGAATGGCGGCGGCGACCGGCTGCGGGCGCTCTACCAGGCCGTCAAGCGGCTGCACGACGAGGGGCTTCGGCAGACGAGCTAGGACAGCCTGCCCGTCGCGGTCGAGATCCTCGGCGAGCGCTGCGAGAATCGGTGAGCGCCTCGGTCGACCCGAACAGTGTGAGCGGCCTCTGGTCAAGCGGGCCGCCCCCGCGCAACCTGCGCCCTGGGCGAGGAGGCGAGCAGTTCCTCGTACAGGGAGGCGAAGCGACGAGCGATTTCTGTCCAGCCGTATCGGCGGCTCTCTGTCTGAGCGCGTCGGCCACACGCCCGGCGTTCCTCCTGGCCGGTGGCGGCGCTGACGAGTGCCTCGACGAGCGCGTCCTCGTCGTCGGGCGGGATGAGCCAGCCCGTCTTTCCGTCGGCGACGATCGCCGCCGGGCCAGGCGTCCGGCAGGCGATCACGGGCAGGCCGCAGGCCATCGCCTCGACCAGGACGAGCCCGAACGCCTCGGCGACGGAGGGCAGGACGAGCGCGTCGGCCGCATGCAGCGCCTGCGGCAGCTCCTCGTGCGGGCACCAGCCGGCCAGGAAGACCTGCCGGTTCCCGATCCGCCGCGCCGTGGCGAGCGGATGCTCTCCCTCCCACTCGCCCGGATGGCCGCCGACGAGCACGAGCGGCACAGGCCTGCCGAGCCGCGCAACCGCACGCGCGTGGGCGCTGATCAGGAGCGGCAGGCGCTTGACCGCCGTGTAGCGACCGACGTAGAGGAAGACAGGGCCGCCGGCCCGGAAGGGAGCGAGCTCCTCGTCACGGTAGGCGATGCTCCCCGGGCGGCCGCTCTCGTCCCAGCCGCGCGGCTGCTCGACGAGCCAGCGGCGCCAAAACGCGAGTCGCTCGTCCACTGCGAGCGGTCGCGGCGAGAAGCGCTCGAGCTCGACGCCGCTCGGGAGGCCGCGCAGCTTCGCCCGCTCGAGGCCGAGAAGGAGGGCCGCGTCGGCCTCCGCCCCGGGCGGCACGACCAGGAGGGCGCAGCGTCGCGCCCAGGCTCGCAGCCGCCGGCCCCAATCCTGAGCATAGCGCCAGCCCGACGGCGCCCCTGTCTCGATCAGGCGCAGCATGGCGAGCTCGGTCCCGTGCAGCTGGCCCAGCACGGGCAGCGAGGGGAAGCCGCGGGCGGCGGCCTCGTTCGCGGGCGTCAGGTGGTGCAGATGGAGCAGGTCGGCCGCGCCCGCACCGGCGCGCGCGAGCAGCTCGATCCAGGCAGCGACGAGCCGTTCGTAGGCGGCATCGTCGACGGCGGCAAAGATCCGATCGGGCGCACCCGGACGATCCTCGTAGGAGGGCTGGAAGGGAACGGGCGCAGCCAGTGGCTCCGCAAGCTCGAGCGCGGGCGAGTAGTCGAGCGCGTGGAGGTCGATCCCGGCGAAGAAGCTGGCCGCGTGGGTCGGCTCGCCCGGCTGTCCGAGCGAGCCCGCGGCGAGCGTCGGCTGCCAGCCTGCGGCCGGCAGAGCGCGAGCGAGCGAACGCGTGACCTGCGCCGAGCCGCCCCGGGGAAAGAAGAAGAGCGCCGAGACGACGAGTCCGCCGCGCTCACGATGGTGTTTCCATCCCGGATCGCCTGCTACCTGCACGGTTTCATTCTCGTCTGTCAGCCGCACGCCGCGGCGCGAGCGGCTGCCGCTGCCTCCGAAGCGCAGATGGCGGGCCGAGGGCCCTCGAAGCCCGACGAGCGCTCGCTCAGCCTGAGGATCAGGCGTGACCGTCGCCGCGGGCGGACCTTTTCCTATGCCTTGTTCCGGAGACGCTAGGGCTCGATCGCCTCAAAGATGCAGGAAGGTGCGGCGAGGGCCGGGCGGTCTTACGCCCGCACTCGCTCCCCCTCGCGCACGCGCCGTGTGCCAGCGCCAGCAATCTGCATCGGCGCGAGGTCTGCCAGCTCCGTCTCCAGCTGCTTCAACGCCTGCACCTGCAGCTGGCGCACCCGCTCGCGGGTCAGCCCAAGCCCGCGCCCGACCGTCTCGAGCGACTGCGGCTCGCCCTGAAGGCCGAAGCGACGCTCGACGATCAGCCGCTCCCGTTCCGGCAGCCTTTCGAGCCTGCACCGCACCGTCTGCCGAAGAAGCGACCGCTCTGCCTCCTCGACGGGGTCAGCGGCAGCCGGATCGGTAAGGAAGTCGGCGAGCTCGGCATCGCCGTCCGGACTGACCGTCTGGTTGAGCGAGGCCGAGGCCTCGGCGCAGCCAAGCGCTTGGCGGACGTGTCCGAGCGGCAGGCCGGTCGCCTCGGCGAGCTCCTCCAGGCTCGGCTCGCGGCCGAGCGGGGGCGCGAGCGTTCGGGCGGCGCAAGCGAGCTTGTGCTGGCGCTCGCCGATGTGCGTGGGAATGCGGATCGTCTTCGCCTGGTCTGCGATTGCGCGCGAGACCGCCTGGCGGATCCACCCGTGGGCATAGGTCGAGAACTTGAAGCCACGCCGCCAGTCGAACTTCTCGACCGCGCGGTTCAAGCCGAGCGTGCCCTCCTGGATCAGGTCGAGGAAGGGAAGGCCGAGGCCGCGATAGCGTTTGGCGATCGAGACGACGAGGCGCAGGTTCGCGTTGATCATCTGCTCCTTGGCAGCGAGGTCGCCACGCTCGACCCGCTTGGCAAGTGCCACCTCCTCGGCGGCGCTCAGCAGCCGGTGGCGCCTGATCTCCGCGAGGAAGAGGTCGAGCCCGCTTTCCTTCAGGGAGGCGAGCTGCCCGAGCTCCTCCGCCGGCGTCATTTTCCGCGCGATTCTCCGGCTCGAGCCGGGCGAAGGTGGCGGATCGGCTCCTCGGCCGTTGGCGAGGAAAGCGCGTGCAGGTGACGTCGCTGGCTTGGGGTGCCAAAGGGAAGGCCAAGGTCAGCGTGCGGATGGGAGGAGGGCCGCCACTCAACATGCTCCCAGCGTCCCTCGCTACACATCGGGCAGGCCGGAGGTCGCCCGTAAACGACGATCCCGTAGCCACAAGCAACGCAGCTGTACTCGGCCCGCTTGCTCCTCCTGCCAGCCTCGAGTTCGGAGTCCTCGGCCTGAGGCACCAGGGCAACGAGCTTCGGATCGCTCCCGCGCGGCTCGACGATCGAGATCTGATCGTCGTCGATCAGTGCAGCGGGTGCAGCTGCTGACTCAGATGTCGGCGGAATCGCCACTGTCTCACTCTTTTCCTCGGGCCTTTGCCCGCTCGAGTTGCTGACGGTTCCGCGCTAGGCCTCGGAGCGGGTCGGCTTCCGCCTAGTGCTCGGAGGGTGTCAGCTTCCGCCTAGTCGCGTGTCGACTTCCGCCTAGTCGCGGAACCGCCCTCGAAAGACTCGCCCTGACCCCCGACGGGTCTTCATTGCTTCCGAACGAGTCGGTGCCTAGCTCCCTCCATAGGCATCACCTTCCGCTCTTTCGATCGAGGCGAAAAAACCCGGACGGGCTCTCTCGGCACTCAGGCCCGGTGTGGCAGTCGGAGAGGAACTTCGGAGCCTCGACGGCTTCCGCGCTAGGTCTACGCGCCTCTCCAGTCTACCTGAAAATTGTGCGCCGAATCACAAGCGCCTCTGTCGAGTGCGCCATCACCAGCGTGTAGGTCGTGATCGCGCCCTGGATCCCGGTGACAGTGGCCAACGTCTCTTGCGAGCCGAGCGCTGGGTGCGCGCAGTCCGCAATGACTGCCTCGATCGCATCCTCATCCTCGGACGCCGCCGCGCCGCTCGGGCGCTGGCAGGCTCAGCCGACGACGGCTTCGCGATTGCGGAAGCTGAGCGACTCCGGGTACGGGAAGAAGTCCATCAGCTCGCCGCTCTCGATCCGGCGCTGGGCGGCCTGCCAGAACTCCGGCTCGAGCAGGTCGGCATGGTGGCGCAGGAAGAGCTCGCGCAGGCGCGGGTCGCCGAGCAGGAAGGTCGCGAACTCCTCGGGGAAAACGTCGTTGCGCAGAACGCCGTACCAGGGCTGGGCCGCCAGCTCCGACTCGGAGTCCGGCGCCGTCGGGATACGGCGGAAGTTGACGTCGCACAGGTAGTCGATCTCGTCGTAGTCGTAGAAGACGACCCGGCCGTAGCTCGTGACGCCGAAGTTCCGCCAGAGCATGTCGCCCGGGAAGATGTTCGCCGCGGCGAGGTCGCGGATCGCGTTGCCGTAGTCGACGACCGCCGCCTCGAGCTCCTCGGGCGAGGCGCGGTCGAGGTAGATGTTGAGCGGCACCATCCGCCGCTCGACGTAGCAGTGGCGGATCACGAGCGGGTCGCCGTCGGAGACCATCGAGGGCGCCAGCTCGCGCAGTTGCTCGAGCAGTTCCGCCGAGAAGCGTTCGCGCGGCAGCGCCAGGTCGACGAACTCGAGCGTGTCGGCGAGGCGCCCGACGCGGTCGACGTGTTTCACCATCGTGAACTTCGAGCGGACGGTCGCCCGGTCGGTGTCCTTGCCGGGCCCGAAGGTGTCGCGGATCACCTTGAAGACGTATGGGTACGACGGCAGCGTGAAGACCAGCATTACCTGGCCGCGGATCCCGGGCGCCTCGACGAACTCGTCCCGGGAGTGATGCAGGTGCTGCAGCAGCTCGCGGAAGAAGAGCGTCTTCCCCTGCTTGCCGAGCCCGAGCATCGTGTAGAGCTCGGAGCGGGCGCGTACCGGCGTCATCGAGCGCAGGAACTCGACGTAGCCGGACGGCACCTCCATGTCGACCATGAAGTAGGCGCGCGAGAGCGAGAAGAGGACGTTGATCTGCTGCGGGTCGAGCAGGATCGTGTCTAGCTCGAGTCGGCCCTCGGCTTCATGCAGGACGGGGACGACGAAGGGCAGCTCGTCGTGGCCGTTGACGAGCTTGCCGAACACGTATGCGGCCTTGTTACGGTAGAAGGTCGAGTTCAGCACCTGGATCTGGTGGTTCGGCTCGAGGTGCGTCCATGGCCCGCCCGGCCGCTCCTCAAGGGCACGCAGCACGTGGTCGAGGTCGCGGTCGAGGTCGGCAAACGGCCGGCTCCAGCCGACGTCGCGGAAGAGCCGCGCGAAGCACTCCCGCTCCCCGTCGACGTTCGGGTAGTAGCTGCGGTAGATCGGCGGGTCGGACTCGATGTACTCGGTCGAGATCGCAGCGCGGACGAAGATCAAGTCGTTGTCGTAGTAAGTGCGCTCCAGGATCCTCGTGATCACCGAGTTGAAGAAGGTCTCGGCGAGCTCCGGCTGGCTGTGCTCGACGAGCAGGCCGATGTAGTAGAGCTTCGCGTCCTCCCAGGTCTCCTCGCTGAGCGCCCCGAGGTCGAACTCGCCGCGAAGCCGGTCGACGCACTCGCGGACGCGCTCGTCGTAGAAGCGGATACGCTCCTGAACCGCGTGCTGCTGCTCCTTCCAGGCGCTCGCCTCGAACCGCTCCCTTGCGCGGGCGCTCGTGGCGCGAAAGAGCCGGTAATGCTTGTCGAAGCCCTCGATCAGGACGGTCGCGATCTGTCGCGCCGCGCCCTCCGGGGCTGCTGCGCTAGCCTGAGCCCCCTTCGCCGCCACCCGCACACGGTAGGTCAATGAGCGCGACTACGCACATCGAGGTGCCGGCGGGTGGCGCCAAGATCGTCCCCGGCGAGCCCACTCCCGACAATCCGATCATCCCGTTCATTGAGGGCGACGGGATCGGCGTCGACATCACCCCGGCGATGCGGATGGTCGTCGACGCCGCCGTCGAGAAGGCCTACGGCGGCGTCCGGCAGATCCACTGGATGGAGATCTACGCGGGCGAGAAGGCGACGCGCCTCTACGGCCGCGACGTCTGGCTGCCCGACGAGACACTGGAGGCCGCGCGCGAGTACTCGGTCTCGATCAAGGGACCGATGACGACGCCGGTCGGCGGCGGCATCCGCTCGCTCAACGTCGCGTTGCGGCAGCAACTCGACCTCTTCGTCTGCCTGCGTCCGGTGCGTCACTTCCCCGGCGTGCCGAGCCCGCTCAGGGACCCGTCGAAGACGGACATGGTGATCTTCCGCGAGAACACCGAGGACATCTACGCGGGGATCGAATGGGAGGCGGGGTCGGAGGGCGCCCGCAAGGTGATCGACTTCCTCCAGGGCGAGATGGGCGTGCGGAAGATCCGCTTCCCGGAGACTTCCAGCATCGGGATCAAGCCGGTCTCGCGCGAGGGCACCGAGCGGCTCGTCCGCAAGGCGATTCAGTACGCGATCGCGAACGGGCGCGAGTCGGTCACGCTCGTCCACAAGGGCAACATCATGAAGTTCACCGAGGGCGGCTTCCGCGACTGGGGCTACGCGCTCGCGGCGCGCGAGTTCGGCGCGAAGCCGATCGACGGCGGCCCCTGGCTCGTGCTCGAGCACGAGGGACGGGCGATCACGATCAAGGACGTGATCGCCGACGCCTTCCTGCAGCAGATCCTGACGCGGCCGGCCGAGTACGACGTGATCGCGACGCTGAACCTGAACGGCGACTACATCTCCGACGCGCTCGCCGCGCAGGTCGGCGGCATCGGGATCGCGCCCGGTGGCAACCTCTCCGACGAGGTGGCGATCTTCGAGGCGACCCACGGCACCGCGCCGAAGTACGCGGGCCAGGACAAGGTCAACCCCGGCTCGTTGATCCTCTCGGCCGAGATGATGCTGCGCCACATCGGCTGGGTCGAGGCCGCCGACCTGATCACCGGCTCGCTCGGCGCCGCGATCTCCGACAAGCAGGTCACCTACGACCTCGCCCGGCTGATGGAAGGCGCCCACGAGATCTCGACCTCGGCTTTCGGGCAGGCGATGATCGAGCGCATGTAGCGCGGGTGTGGCCGGGCGCCTGAACCGACGCTACGTATGAGGTTTCACGCGCGCGCGTGGTTAACCAGAAGTGGGGTGGGGCCGCAGGTTCGCTTCTGAACCGGGTGGCGAGGCGATTGCGGCGCTCGCGAATTAGCTTCGGCCTCGTCGTCGACGACAACCAGAACTAGGGGTGGGACACGACCTGCGGCGCCACATCTTGCGACTGGAAAATCGCTCCGCGAGATCTCGCCGTCCTGCTTCGCCTTCGCCGTCGGGCGAGTAGAGAACGCCGATTCCGGCGTACGAGCCTTCGCCCCCATCACGGCCGCGCCTACCCAGATCGCCGACGAGTGGCTTTGTGGCTTCACCGCATCAGTCTGGATGCACCTGCGTCCGGTCGCTCAGGACGTCCGGCGCCGGCACGAGCGACTTCCGCTCGTCGATCGGCACGAACGGCCGCTCGTCCGGGCCGACGTAGAGCTGGCGCGGGCGGGCGATCTTCTGCTCCGGATCCTGGATCCCTTCGAGCCACTGGGCGAGCCAGCCGGCGGTTCGCGGGATCGCGAACATCACCGGGAACATCGCCACGGGCAGTCCGAGCGCCTGGTAGATGATCCCCGAGTAGAAGTCGACGTTCGGGTAGAGCTTCCGGCTGACGAAGTACTCGTCTTCAAGCGCGATCTTCTCGAGCTCGAGCGCGATGTCGAGCAGGGGGTTGCGGCCGGTCACCTCGAAGACCTCGTCCGCGACCCGCTTGATGATCTTCGCCCTCGGGTCGTAGTTCTTGTAGATCCGATGGCCGAAGCCCATCAGTCGGCCGTGTCCCGCCTTCACCTCGGCGATGAACTCGGGAATCCGCCCGACCTCGCCGATCTCGGCGAGCATCCGCAGCACGGCCTCGTTCGCGCCGCCGTGGAGCGGGCCGTAGAGCGCCGCCGCCGCCCCCGCCATCGCGCTGTAGGGATCGACCTTGCTCGAGCCGATCGAGCGCATCGCGTTGGCCGAGCAGTTCTGCTCGTGGTCAGCATGGAGGATGAACAGGACCTCGAGCGCATGCTCCAGCGCCGGCTCGGCGTGGTAGCGCGGCTCCGCCATCCGGTACATCATCGAGAGGAAGTTCGTCGTGAAGCCGAGCTCGTTGTCCGGGTAGATGTACGGCAGTCCGCGGCTGTGCCGGTACGACCAGGCCGCGATCGTCGGCACCTTTGCGATCAGTCGCACGACCTGTCGCATGCGCACCTCCGGGTCGTCGACCTGCGAGGCCTCCGGGTAGAAGGTCGAGAGCGCCGCCAGGACGCTCACGAGCATCCCCATCGGGTGGGCGTCGTAGCGAAAGCCCTCCATCAGGGTCTTGACGTTCTCGTGCAGGAACGTGTGGTGGGTGAGCTCGTCCGACCAGCGGGCGAGCTCCGCGTTCGTCGGCAGCTCGCCGAAGAGGAGCAGGTAGGCCGTCTCGAGGTACGTGCTCTGCTCGGCCAACTGTTCGATCGGGTAACCGCGGTAGCGGAGGATCCCGCGGTCGCCGTCGATGAACGTGATCGCGCTCCGCACCGAGGCGGTGTTCAGGAACGCCGGGTCGTAGCTCATGAGGCCGAAGTCCTCCTCCGTGAGCTTCGCCTCCCTCAGTGCCGTCGCCCGGATCGCTCCGTCCTCGATCTGCGTCTCGAAGGAGCGCCCCGTCCGGTTGTCCGTGATCGTGAGTGTCTCGAGCATGACTCGGTCCTCCTTGTCGGACTGGTGCCCGAGATCATCGATCCAGCTCGGCCGGCCGGAATCCGGTTTGAGACGGATTCGCCTTCGGCGAACTACTTAGCCCGGACGGCTGGAACTAGTACTTCCAGGCTAGATGGCGTGCAGTGTGGCGAGTCGTGCGAGGCTCGCGCGAGCCTCGTTCGGCGCACGCACTGCCGG
The DNA here is from genome assembly GCA_963716865.1 of uncultured Actinomycetes bacterium. Taxonomy (GTDB): domain Bacteria; phylum Actinomycetota; class Thermoleophilia; order Gaiellales; family Gaiellaceae; genus AC-32. The sequence goes on along the minus strand of CAVQUF010000003.1, from coordinate 149,947 downwards.
CAGATGTTGTTCCTCGAACGACATGTCCGGGCGGAACGAGTCCCGACCGACGATCCGTCCGCCGTTCACCACGAGCACGGATCCCTCACGCACCTCGCGCTTGCGGAGCTTGGCGAACGAATACTCCTCGACCAAGTCCAGCGCGGCGCGCGTCGACGCGAAGAAGAGCTCCTGCGTCGGGTGCCGATCCACAGCGGCCGGCCCATCCCGCGGGCAAGCAGCAGCTCTTCCCGGCCTGCGTCGAGCCAGGCCGTTGCCATCGAGCCGACCAGTCGCTCGAGCGCGTGGGCGTGCGTCCCCGAAACTGCTCGGCGAGCGCGAAGATCAGCTCGGAGTCGACGGTCATGCTGGGCTCGGCACGCGCGATGCCATGGGCTGCGAACAGCTCGTCGTCATTGACGATCGTGCCGTTGTGGATCTCGACGACCGCTTCGTGGCGGATCGCATGGTTGTTGGACAGGACGCGCGGATGACCCTTTGTGTAGTCGTGGACGTGCACGAGGAGCTGTGTAACGGTTTGGGGCACCTCGATGCGGTCGAGGAGCTCGCTTGCGCCCGTGCGCTGCTTGTGCAGCGTGACTTTCGAGTCGTCGCCGCGGTAGGCGAAGCCCACTGAGTCCGCCCCGCGCTCGGCGATGCCTGCGAGCAGCTGACGACTACGAGGAGACACGCGAGCTGGTCGCTGTCATTCGTGGGAGCGACGGGGGCCGGCGGATGTACGGCGCCGGCGACGCACTTCCCGGCGTCTACAAGGAACGCTTCCGAACCCAGCTGTACAGCGAGCGAGTCGTCTATCCGGGTGTCTGGCACAAGGCCGTCGTGGTCGCACGCGAGGACGACGACGAAACGATGCTCAACCACGCGCTGATCCAGGGCCGGCGCCGCTACAGGAGGTGAGGCGTACGGTTGGCGGCTCGTAGGAAGGAGGGAGGGGCCGAACCTGCGGCCCGTGCGCCACACGGTTCTCGGGATGGGAGATCTTCCTGTCGGACGCGCCGCGGGAACTCGGCGCGTTAGCGTGGAACGGCGTCGTCGAGCGGTGTCTTCGAAGAGCGTTCCAGATCAGAAGCCGGCCGCGGTACAAGCGGCGTGAGCGACCTATTCCTCCTTGGCGCGGCGGACGCGGATCTCGAAGTCCACGTCTCTCTCGCTCACGACCTTGGCGTCTGTAACAACCCAGTCCTCGTCATCGATGTTGATGCGGTCGCCCACCTGTAGGACCGCGCCGACGTAGTTCGTCGTTTCGTCTCCTCCGTCCTCGAAGTAGACGCGGTAGCAGTAGCCGCTGACCATGCTGGACTTCTACAGGTGCGGCAGACCGCTCGTCCATGAAAGCACTCCTGAGGCTGCGGCGGCCTACGCCGGAGTAGCAACTGCGGAACGCTGTGTTTGAGGCCCGGGCCGGTTCGATCACGAACCGGCCCGCTAGCCGTTGTAGAGGAACTGCGAGGGAGAGCTCTGGCCCGTGCCGGTTCGTCTTCGACTCTCAACGACCTTGCCGTGATCCTGAGGCGCGCGCTCTCCGAGCAAGAGCCGGTAATGCTTCGACGAGCGGAATCGCGGGCCTTGGATCGTCTGCTTGAGCCGCCCGAGCTGATCGCCTAGGTGCGCGGCCGGAGATCGAGTGCATGTCCGCTCCTTGGGATGGTCAATCCCATGGTCTTCGAGTCCGCCGCACCCGTTGGCGTCGCCCCTGCTCTGATGCGAGGCGGCGCGCCCGCTGTTTAGAGCGTGAGGAACTCGGCCTCGCCTCGGGCCCAGCCGAGGTACAGGTCGACTCCGGCTCGCTCGCCCACGTGACTTATGGCGTTCGGCTCCGCAGCTGTACCGAGGATGTGCGCAAGGGCCGCGAAGTCCTCAAAGCCGATGTCTTCCCCACCAAACGAATGGACGAGCATCAGCGCGAGGGATGCGTTGAAGTGATCGGCCTCGACTAGAGCTGAAACTGTGCGGTGGATGAGCTGATAGCGGATCGGCTGAGCGTCGTCCTCCGAAATGCGGAGAAGCGGACAGAGGTAGGCGAGACGTTCGAACTTGCCGCTGCTCGCACCAGTGGCGCCAGCGTCAAGCTACTCCGAAACGCGCGGTCCGAAGGGCTCGGCCACTTTGCCTTCAACGGCGATGGACACGAGCTCGCCTGTTGTTGTCTTCGCCAGGACGAAGAGGTCGGTCTGCGACGCACGGCTCCCGCCTGGAAGCGGCACCTGGTGCTCGGGTATGCCGAGCAGCATCGTCAATGCGTGGAAACGCGGAAACGGTGAGCTGTCTAAAACGGCGCCGACGGAGGCGGGGAAGTCTTCGGCGTTCTGCCAACAATGTGCGAGCGCTTTCGCGGAGTGGCCACTCTTCCAGTGCTTCTCCGGCTCAGCTAGCAGCCGTTGCCAGTCCGCGGCACTGGTCGCCGGAATCAAGATCCGCGTCATCGCCTGGGACGCTAACGCGCGAGCGTCCGTCTTTGAAGCTTGGACTGCCTCGTACAGCCTGAGAACGGTCGCCGAAGCCGAAGCCCTGCTGTCGGCCCCCGCCCGGCGACTGCCGCACGCGCGCCTGTCAACCGGCGATCAGTGTGTGGCCCGGTGCCCGGCAAGGTCGTCTATTCCGTCGTGGCGGGCAGCCCGCTCGTCAAGGCGCCGTCATGCCTTGGCAGCGGCAGGCAGGCGCCGCTGCCAAATGGTGTCAGAAGGCGTCGCGGACTCCGATCGACGTGAGGTACGGCCAAGATGGAGGCGTCTTCGCAGGAGGATCGACCAACAACATAATCTGAAAGAACGCCGTTTCAGGGGCCAGCCGATGCGAGGAAGGAGCCTCGATGGTCAAGATCAGCGACAAGACCGACTACAGCCGCTTTGCGAGACCGAGCGACGATGACGAAGGCATCTGGCTCGATTACGTCGAGGTGCATCTCGTGACGCACCCGGTCAGACAGGTGAAGGAGATGCATGTTCACGACCCGCCGCAGGACCACGTCATCACCATCCGCTCCGGGCGAATGCGCTGGACGGTCGACGGCGAGACGCTCGACGCCGGGCCGGGGGATGTCATCGTCACGCCCGCAGGCACCCCGCACAGCTACGAGGTCCTGGGCGACGAGCCGGCGCGCGTGGTGTGCGTCGACTCACCGGTGCGCCCGATGTCGAGCTAGGCGTCCTCGAGCCGATTCAGGCCTCTTGCACCGTCTGCCACTGCTGGTCGGCGATGACCTGCCGTTTCGCGTCGGCCCGGTTCTGGCTGATCATCACCAAGGTGGAAAGGAAGATCGGTACTTCGCCGAACGCAATCTCATCCTCGACTGGAGCGAGACGCGATCACTCGGCACGAAGGAGGAGAGCTGCTGGCAGAAGAACTGAGCTTCGCCAAGGACATCCGGCCGCTCTTCAGGGATCGCGACATCCAATCGATGCAGTTCGCCTTCGACCTTGCTTCGTACGAGGACGTGCGGACGCACGCGGAGGCGATCCACGCGACGCTCGCCGCGGGTCAGATGCCTTGCGACGGCGCGTGGGCCGAGGAGGACGTCCGCCGGTTCCGGTCCTGGCTCGACACCGGCGCCCTCCCCTAAACGCGTGACGGAGCGCCTGTGACACGCGCGTTGACCGCATCGCTGGCTCCGTTCGTCGATCCGCTTCCGATCCCGTCGCGGCTAGTGGCCGCGCAGCATGACGGCTGGCTGACTGTGCGCATGCGCGCTGGAGAACACCGGTTCCATCGCGACCGGCCCGTCTCGAGCATCTGGGGCTTCGACGGGGCGGTTCCTGGCCCGACGATCGAGGCCGAGCGCGGGCAGCCGGTGTCGGTCGAGTGGCGGAACGAGTTGGAGGGCGCCTTCCCCGTCTCCGTGACTGTTGCCCCGGGGGCGACCGACGCCGACGGCCTGCCAGTGCAGTGCTTCCCGGGCCTGAGTGGAGGCGAGCCAGACCGCCACGCGGCCGAGCTGACGGGGCACACGGTCGTCCACCTGCACGGCGGCCTCACGCCCGCCTCGTACGACGGCTGGGCGGAGAACCTCTTCGCCCGCGGACAGGTCGGCGTCTTCCACTACCCGATGGATCAGCGCGCGGCGCTGCTTTGGTACCACGACCACGTCATGGGCACCACCAAGCTCGATGTCTACGCGGGGCTCGCGGGGCTCTGGATCGTGCGTGACGACCGGGAGCGCGAGCTCGGGCTGCCGGGAGGACCGCCGTTCGAAGTGCCGTTGCTGATTCAGGACCGCAACTTCGACCTCGATGAGAAAGGGCGGTTGAGCGGCCGGCTCGTCCACAAGACCGACCCGGAAGTGATGGAAGCCTTCCCGCCGTTCACGGTCGTGAACGGCAAGGTCTGGCCGGTCCTCGACGTCCAGCCGGCTGCTCGCTCTCTCGCGCGAGATCCTCGACCTACTCCGCTCCCAGAGCGATCGTGCCCCGACTTCACCTCAGGTGTTCCGACGGCGAGACGCCGGGATGATGGGACGAGATCCTGACGCGCAGCGCGTCCGGACGGATCACGAACGCGAGCGGCGCGTCCAATTCGATAGCTTCGCCGTCGATGCCGGCGTGCACCGATCCCGCCGCGTCCACCCCGAAGTGCGTCGCCGTCCAGACTCGGGCCGGAGGATCCGCGCTCGGGCGCGGTTGATCGAGTACGACGATGCCGAGCTTGCCGCCGTCGAGCCGCGGCCGCGTTCCGGGCGCGACGGGGCGGTCAAGCCCATAAGGATTGTTGGACACGAGCACGACGGCGGGGTGACGATGCTCGTGGCCGAGGTCGTCGACGAGGCGCAATTCGGGAGCGGCCCGACTCGGACCGAGCACCCCCGCGGTCGTCTCCAGCAGTGTCCGCAGCTTCGAGTCGCGGTAGGAAGTGTGCTGAACCGCCTCGCCGTAGATGCCGAGCGAGACGTTGTTGAGAAAGATGCGGCCGTTGACCTCCGCCACATCGATCGACCGCTCGACTCCGTGGTCCCCGAACGCATCCAACGCGCCGACGAGGTCCTGTCGATCGACACCGAGATCGAGCGCAAAGTGGTTACGGGTGCCGGCGGGGACGCAGATCAAAGGAAGCCCGTGTGCCACGGCGGCTGCCGCGACGACGGCCAGCGAGCCGTCGCCGCCTGCGACGCCTAGCGCGTCCGCGCCGCCATCGACCGCCTCCCCGACGAGCGCTTCCAAGTTGTCGTCCGGGCGCAGGACGATCACGTCGATCCCGCGGTCGCGCGCCCGCCTGCCGAGGTCGGCCCGCGCCGCCTTGCCCCCGCCCGACTTTGGGTTCATGAAGAGCACGGGCCGCTGCGGTGGGTCGGCGGGTTGCCAGCCGCGACGCATCACCGGGAACTCACCGTAGAGCGGCGACGTGCGGGGGGCTGCGGGACACCGGCGGCGAGGACGAGGATCGAGCCGAAGAGCGGGCCGATCACTGGCACGATCTCGATCAGAGGGACGAACGAGCGCAATTTTGCCTACTTGCTCACCAGCGGCTTCATACGGACGAAGTCGCCCTTGGTCGAGGTCGCAAGCATGAAGTCGGCGAGGTCGCCGCGGGAGATGCGGGGACTCGTGTGAGGCGTGATTGGTCCCGCCTGGTACGTGCCCGTGTGTGGGCCGTCGGTGAAGACGACCGGACCTCGGACGAGCGTCCAGGCGAGGCCGCTCTCCTCGATCAGGTGAGCCTGCTCTCGGTGGTCAAGCACGACGCTCGCGATCGCGATGCGCATGACGAGGCGCGCGAACCGGTAGAAGAGCCCGGGTCGGTCAGCTGTGTCTTCCACGGTGGGCGACGACAGCACGACGAGCCTGTCGATTGCGTCCACGCGCATGGCCGCGATCACGTTCGCGGTCGCGCGGGCGAGGATGTCGTCGGGCGCAGCCTTCGCGTGGCCGAGCGCGCTGACGACCGCGTTGCTTCCGGCGACCGTGCGCTCCACGGCCTCGGCGCTCTTAGCGTCGCCGACGACAAGCGCGACGCGGTCATCGAACTCGCCGGCCTTCGGCTGTTCGCGTACGAGCGCGCTGACCTCGTGCCCGGCTGCGAGCGCCTGCGTGACGAGCTCGCGGCCGACGCTGCCTGTCGCGCCGAGGACGGCGAGCTTCACCTCGGCGCCGGCCCTTCGAACGCTGGCACTCCGTCGGCGATCGGCATCATCGCTGCAGCGTAGGCCGCGGTACTGCCACGCTGCTGCCTCCTCTGACATCGCCGCTGCCACGCAGCTTCACGATCGACCGGTGTGCGCGGAAGCGGCCTGGAAGCGCGACCACGCAACCGCGCGTTGCAAGAGACGTCTTCGTCGCGCGAGCGATCGCAGCGCGAGGAATCTAAGGGGATGCGATTTTCATCTCCGGCCGCCGACGAATTGCCTCAATGCCGCACCGATGGCTTCGATCCGCGGCAGCGAGTCGCCCGTTCGTGGCAGACGGATGGCAGCCGCTCCGTGCACGCTCCTCCTCGTGGCTTGCGCAAGAACCACGCAAGCCCGGGATCCCGTCGTAAACGGAAGGAGCGTCATGTCCAAATCCAACAAGCGCATCGACACGTTGGCTGACCGCGCCAAAGAGGCCTCGGCTCGTGTGCACGCTTCGACGAGTGAGACGAAGGAGAAGCTCGAATCGCAGGTTTCCGAGGCGCGAGCCGCCGCTAACAAGACCCGGCGCGAACTCGACGCGAAGTCAGCCGCTGCGCGCGACGAAGGATCGCAGCGCTGGACCGAGATCAGGCAAAAGTGGCACGACCACATCGCCGAGATCCAGAGTAAGGTCGACACCCAGAAACAAGACTTCAACGTCGACCGCGCGGAGGATCGAGCGGCGTGGGCCGAGGACGACGCCCTCGCGGCGATCGACTTCGCGTATCTCGCGATCGAGGACGCCGAGTGGGCCGCTCTCGACGCTGTGTACGCACGCGCAGAAGCGAACGAACTGGCGGCGGCTCGCGCCTGACACTGGCGGAGCGTCCGGGCGGGGCGCTCAGAAGAGCGGTGCCCCGCCCGCCTTCTGCGCGTCCGTGCGTTCCGCGAAAGGGCCACTGCCGTCGGCCCCGGTGATCCGATCGCCGTCGTCCTCTCCGCGATCATCCCGACGGCAATCGCGCTTCTAACGGGCGATGCCCGGCTAGGCTACTCGGAGGTCTCCGAGCGCGCGCGGCAACGCGTCGACGACGAGATGCGTCGGATCGTGCGGGAGGCGCACGAAGATGTCGTGCAACTCCTCTCCGAGAACCGCCACCGCCTGGACGGGCTGGCCGAGGCGCTCTTCCAAGCGGAAACGCTGGACGGGCCGGGAGGCCTACGGGGCGGCAGGGCTCGAGCCGCCCGGCGACTACGCGACGCAGGCTCCAGCACCAGCCGAGGCGGCGCCGAGCCGTCCAAGCGTGAGCATCCCGCGGCGCGCGCACACGTAAAAGCGCGCACACGTAAGAGGGCACGAAAACCCAGGTCGAGGCTGCGGCTTAGCCCTAATTGAAAGGGCAGGCGCAGCCTGGGATGCTATTCAAAGGCGAAACGTCCGATGACGCATTCATTCGAGATCCGGCTCCTCGGGCCCTTTGAGGTCGCCGTCGGCGGACGTCCGGTGGACGTCAGCGGCAACAAACGGCACGGCCTGCTCGCGCTGCTCGCGCTCCGCTGCGGTCGCGTGGTGGGCGTGGACGATCTCATTGATGCCTTGTGGGGCGAGGAGCTGCCTGCCGCGCCGCGCAACGCTCTCCAGCACCACGTCGCACGCCTGCGCGCCATGCTCGGGCAGGAGGCGATCGTCGCCTCCGACGACGGATACGCGCTGGTGGATGCGGCCGTGGACGCCTTGCGATTCGAGGAGTTGCTCGGAGAGGCACGCGTCGCCATGCGCGAAGGCGATGCCGTCGCCGGGGCGGAGTCGATTGCGCTGGCGCTCGACCTGTGGCGCGGTCCCCCGCTGCACGGGCTCACGGATAAGACATGGTTCAGTGCCGAGGCGCGGCGGCTGGGGGTGCTCCGAGTCGACGCGCTCGAAGAGCAGTTCGAGGCCGCGCTCGCCCTTGGAGAGCATCGGGAGATCGTGTCCGCGCTCCGCACCGCTGTCGAGGAAAACCCGTTCAGGGAGCGGCTGTGGGCGCAACTGATGCTGGCGCTGTATCGCAGCGGCCGCCAGGCGGATGCGCTGGACACGTTCCAGGAAGCGCGGGGCGTGCTCGCAGAGGAGCTGGGGCTCGAGCCGGGACCCGACCTCCAGCGCCTCCAAGCCGCGATCCTCGCGCACGAACCCGCGATCGCGGCCGGCCCGGTCGTATCGAGGCGCGGAAACCTGCCCACTCCGACGACGTCGTTCGTCGACCGCGAGCACGAGCTCGCCGACGTGGTCGGGCTGCTGCGCGAGCACCGGCTGGTGACGTTGACCGGACCGCCCGGCGTGGGCAAGAGCCGGCTCGCGCTCGAGGCCGTGCGCTCGCTGGAGAGCGAGTTGCGTGACGGCGTCTGGCAGATCGAGCTCGCACGAGCGGGCGGGGCGGCGGGAGTAGTCCGGCTCGTCGCCCAAGTGGTCGGCGCTCGCGGCCCCGATCCGCTGGCGCGCGTGATCGCCCGCCTGCGCGACGCGGAGGCAATCCTGCTCTTCGATGCCTGCGAGCACGTGCTCGAAGAGGCAGCGCGCGTCGCCTCTGCGGTGTTGGCCGAATGTCGTGATGTCCGCATTCTCGCCACGAGTCGCGAGGTGCTGTACCTCGCCGGCGAGGCGCGGCTCCACGTCCAACCGCTGCCACTGCCCCGTCCCGGCTCCGCGGACGCCGCCGGCTCCCCCGCTGTGCAGCTGTTTGCCGCGCGCGCACAGGCGGCGCGGCCGGGATTCGACCTCACCCCCGACGCCGCCCGCCTCGCCGCCGAGATCGCGCGCCGAGTCGACGGACTGCCGCTCACGATCGAGCTCGCCGCCGCGCGCGTCAACGTGCTCGGGCTCGCCGAGCTCCTGTCGATCGTCGAGCGCCGTCTGCCGCTACTCGACGAGCGCTCGGCAGTCGAGCCGAGCCGCACCAGCCTGCAGGGGCTCCTCGAGTGGAGCTACGAGCTGCTGCATACGGACGAGAAGAAGCTGCTCCACCATGTTGCCGTGCACCGAGGCGGCGCTTCCCGGCCGTCGCTCCTCGCGATCGCTGCAAAGCACGGGCTCGACGAGGCAACGGTCACCTACCTGCTCGGCGCGCTGGTCGACAAGTCGATCGTCTCGGTCTCGTTCCCGGATGGCGAGGCGCGCTACGACCTGCTTGACACCGTCCGCGACTACGCGCTCGAGCGTCTCGCCGAAGCCGGCGGCCTGCCCGCTGCCCACGAGGCGCACGCGGAGTACTTCGCGACTCTGGCCGAAGGTGCGCGGACGGGGCTACGCGCGCTGGAGTGGCAGACGTGGATGAAACGGCTCGAACTGGAGTACGACAACCTCTGGGCTGCCCTCACCTACGCTCGCGAGGCGCCCCATCCGCTCGCCGCCGCTCGCCTCGGAGGGGGGCTGGGGTGGTACTTCGGCACCGCCGAACGTGTCTCCGAGGGGCGCGCGTTCGTCGAAGCCGCGCTGGCGTCGGCGGACGAGGCACCGCTGCCGCTGCGCGTCGAGATGCTGGCGTACATCTGCTACCTCGCGACCGAAGAAGACGATCTCGAGGCGGCGATCGAGGCGGGCGAGCGCGGCCTCGCGCTCGCTGCCACGAGCGACGCGCCGTGGCAAACCGCAATGGTCCGGCTGGCGCTCGCGTTCGCATACGACCGTGCGGGGCCGTACGAGCGCGCGGTCGCGCTCGCCGAGGAAGCGCGCCGAGGCTTCGACGAGCTGGGGGACAGCTGGGGAGCCGCATCGTCAGCGGTGACCGGCGCGCTCGGCGCCCTCCGCGGGGAGGACATCTCGACCGCGACCGCGCTGATCGCGGAAGGCGTTCGCCTCCATGGCGACTACGACGTCGGCGTGATCCCGGCGACGCTGCTCGAGGCCCTGTTGGCAGAGCGCCGCGGCGACGCGGAAGCGGCGGCCGACGCGTACCGGCGGGCGCTCGGGCGCTCGGAGCGGGCCGGCTTCACCGAGCACGCGTCGTTCGCGCTCTCCGGCCTCGGCTCGATCGCCTTCGCCGACGGAAACCTCGGCGAGGCAGAAGCGCGGTATCGCCGCGCGGTGGCGGTTGCCGAGGCGGCATCCGCGCCATGGCTGCTCGCACATGCGAAAGCGAGGCTCGCGCAGGTCTTGGCTGCAGTCGGCGACGCCGAGGCCGCCGCGACGCTCTATCGCGGCGTGATCGCCTGGTCCGAGCAGCCGCGCCAACACTGGGCCCGCGAGGCGCTCTTCATCGCGCTTGTCGGCAGCCCGGGGACGGCCGCACTCCTCGGTCTCGCCGAGCTCGCCGACGCCCGCGGCGATGCCGACGCCGCAGACGAGTTGCGCGCCCGCGCCGGGCTCGCGCTCGCCTGAGCCGCACGGTCGGCTGGCAGCGCGCTGCGTGGCAGCCCCGAGCTCGCCGCGAGCGCCCGAGCAGCGCCAGGTGGCAGTCGAGGCCGCACGTGTGGCAGCCGCCTGGCAGTCCGGTACGCAACCGTTGGATAGCCGATCGCAAACGAAAGGAGTGTCATGCCGACCACGACGTTCGAGGAGCGGCTCGCGGAGATGGGCCGCCAGATCGACGGGCTCGAGACGAAGGCGCGTGCTGGTGGAGGCGAGGCGAAGTCGCGGATCCAGCGTCAGCTCGGCGCACTGCGCCAGCAGGAGGCGTCTGCCCGTGCGGCTGGGCACGACGGGGCTGAGGCCTTCGATGAGAAGTTCGAGCAGTTCGAGGCCAGGTTCCGTGTGGCGCAGAGCTCACTGGCCGCGGACCTTGCCGACAACCACAAGAAGTTCGCGGACGCCGTCGAGAACGAGCTACACAGCTGGGATACCTACTTCGAGCGGCTGCAGGCGCAGACCGCGCTGCGCGCAGCGAGCGCGCGTGAGCAGTCCGAGGCGGCGATCAGCGATTTGAGGCGTCGGCGGAACATTCTGGCCGAACAGTTGGCCGACTCCCGCAGCGCGTCCGGCGAGGCATGGGACGAGCAAAAGAAGCGGATCGCGGCGGCGCGCGACGACCTGGAGCGGAAGGCCGATGAGGTCTCCGCGAAGTTCAACTGATGCCTTAGGGAGCGAGAGGAGAGACCAATGCCAATGACGGACCCGATTCTCGTGCCCGCGCTCGTCGCGATGGGCGTCGGCGTGTTGATGGTGCGCGCAGGTGTCGGCCAGGGCCTGCTCGCGTGGCGGAGAAACGACACAGACAGGAGGAGGAAGCGATGAACCAGACGGTTTCCAACTACAAACACGAGTCCGCGCTGCTGTCACCGTTCGACATGGGGCGCCGCACGCTCGCGCGCGCGCTGCCGCCGTGGTGGTTGTTCTTGATCACGGGCATCGCCTGGATGGTCGTGTCGCTGATCGTGCTTCGGTTCGACTACACGTCCGTCTCCTCGATCGCGCTGCTCTTCGGCTTCGTCGCGCTCGCCGCGGGCGTCGCCGAGATCGGGATGGTGTTCCTCGCGCAAGGCTGGTGGAAGGTGCTGAACGCGGTTCTTGCGGTTGCGTTCATTACGGCGGCGATCGTCGCGTTCGTCCATCCCGGCAACACGTTCGCGGCGTTGGCCGCGGTGTTCAGCTTCGTGCTCGTCTTCGCCGGCGCGTTCGACATCATCTACGCGATCTCGGCGCGGCGCGAGAACGATGCCTGGTGGTTGCAGCTGGTCGGCGGGATCATCGAGCTTGCGCTCGGCCTCTGGGCAGCCGGCTACTGGGGCCGAAGCGCCGTGCTGCTCATCGCTTGGGTAGCGGCGTTCGCGCTGATCCGGGGCGTCAGGGACATCGTGCTCGCGTTCCAAGTGCGCGAGATACAGCACGGCGCCGCTGACGCAGGCACCGCACCGGCGCGACCTCGCGCGGCGGCGACCTCGTAGAGACGCGATGGCACCCGACGTGCATCCGACGCCGAGCTCGCAGGAAGCAGCGCCGCCACGGCGGCGCATCCTGCTCTGCTACGACGGCTCCGCCGAGGCGAAGCACGCGCTCGAGCGAGTCGCCGAGATCGCGGCCGCGGTGCCGAGTCGGGTGACGGTCGTCAGCGTTGCCGATCCGATCTACGCGGAGCCTCGGTATGCGGGCGTTGCCGATCCCAGCGAGAAGCAGACCCATCGCCGCCTCCTCGAGGAAGCGGCGGAGGACCTGCGCGGCCGCGGAGTCGACGCGACGACGATCGAGCAGGTCGGCCAGCCAGCCGCCGCCATCCTCGACGCCGCACGCGACGGCGCCGACCTCGTCGCGGTCGGCTCCCGCCACCGCGGATTGATCAAACGCCTTCTCTTCGGCTCGGTCAGCGCTCAGGTCGTCGTCGAGGCGCCGTGCGACGTGCTGGTCGTGCGCTGAGGAGGTGTGACCGAGTGGAAGCGAGCTGGCGAGCGAGCGGGAGCGACCGCAGGTTCCTTCTCGCGTCGGCGCTCAGGCCGGAGGAGGCGAGGCGGAGCGCCGCCGAGCTCCCGGGGCCGATCGACCTTGTCGTCACCAGTCCGACGAAGCTCGCGCGGAAGGCGGCGGCGAGCGCCGTGGGAGACCGCTGGGTCTTCACGCTCGAGGAGCCGCTGCTCGCCCCGCGCGCTTCGGGTGAGTCGGGCGGCGACGTGCTTGCGCGTTTCGCGCAGGCACTCCGCAGCGTGCGCGCGCGTGAGTCGAGCGTGTCGCTCGTGATGTGCGACACGCTCGACCTCCTCGGTGGGAGCATGTTCGTGCTCGACGAGAAGGGCCTCATGCACGTAGCCGACGCGCTGGACCAGCTGCCCCTGCTGGACTGACGTCTCTCCGCGACCGGGCCTGGGAATCTGGCGCGTCTTAAGCTACTTCCTCTGATTTCCGCGGTATGCACCACAGAGCCTGCGCGCGACTCTTACGTGAAATACGAAGTGCGGCAGGGACACGCGAGTGTTACAACCGCAACGATGAACGACGAAGCCAATCGGTAATCCATGCGCAGTCGCCAGGCAGTGCACCTTCGTCCGCGCTTCCAACGCCCGAGGCTGGATCCGGGCGCTCGCCGAGGGTACGGCGCGCGACGTCTCGTCGTCGCCGGCGTCGTGTTCGCCGCCGCCATCGCGATCGCCCTGTCTGCGGGGGCTCCGGCCGGCGTTGCCGTCGCTGCCGCGTGGGGGACGGCCGCTCTCGCGACCGTCTTGTGGGTCTGGCTTAGGCTCGGTCGCTGGGACGCCGCCGACACGGCAAGGCACGCGCGCGCCGAGGACTACTCGCGGCCGACGGCGGACGCGATCCTCTTGAGCGCGTGCATCTGCAGCCTCGTGCCCGTGGGCTACACGCTGCTGTCCGCGGGGCGCCATCACGGCGCCGAAAAGGCGCTGCTGATCCTACTCGCGACCGCCGTCGTCGCTCTCTCGTGGGCGCTCGTGCACACGGTGTACGCGCTGCGCTATGGCGATCTCTATTACGCCTCACCCCCGGGTGGGATCGACTTCAACGAGATCGATCCGCCCGACTATCGCGACTTTGCCTACGTCGCGCTCACGCTTGGCATGACTTATCAGGTGTCGGACACGAACTTAACCAGCAAGGTGTTGCGGCGGACGGCCACGCGGCACGCGCTGATGTCGTTCCTCTTCGGCTCCGTGATCGTCGCCCTGCTGATCAACTCGGTCGCCAGCCTGCTGCGCTGACCTCCAGCGTCGCCGACTGGAGGCGTCAGGCTGGCTGCTGCTTCTCCACCGCGTCCGTGGCGGCGATGCGAGCTCTCCTGGCGGCAGTGAGTTCCTCCACGACGATTTGGATCCCGGCCGCGATCGGCACGCCGATGATCGCCCCGATAACCCCGAAGAGCGCCCCGAACGCGAGGACGCTGGCAAGCACGGTGAAGCCGGAGAGCTGAGCGGCCTTGCCGATGATCGTCGGCTGCAGGATGTAGTTCTCGATCTGCTGGTAGACCACCATCACGATCACGAAGACGATCAAGGCTTCGAGGCTGACCGACAGCGCGACGATTCCGATGATGATGCCCGCGATCGTCGCGCCAACGGTAGGGATGAGGTCGAGGATCCCCGCGATGACCGCCAGGGCGAGCGGGTACGGAAGGTCGAGAACCAACGCGGTGACGCCGTAGACCGTCCCGCAGATGACAGAGGTGGCCAAGTTGCCGAGCATGTAGCGCGAGGTCGTGTGGATGATCCGATCCGTGACTCGCAGGTACCGCTCCCGCTTGTCCCGATACAGCAGGCTCCCGATCCCGCCCCGCCAGCGCGGTTCGTCGATCAGGCCGAAAAGCGTCAGGAAGACGACCGAGAAGACGAGCGCAACCGTCCCGAAGGCCGAGGCTCCGACGCGGGCGACGCCGCCAGACACCTTCCCCACCCCGTTGGCGATGTCGCGCGCGTGCTTCCTCAACGTGTCGAGCGAGTCACTCCCCCTGTTGATGAAGTTGCCCAGATCGCTGTGCCTGGCCTTGTCGACGATCTGTGGCAGGTCGTCGCTGAACCCACGCACTGAGCCGCTGATCGCCTGCACGAGGAGCAACGCGACGACACCGGTGACGAGCGCGATCGCCAGCATCAGCACCGTAGAGCACCACCCCCGGCTCCAGCCCAAGCGCCGTTCCATCGCACTCACGACCGGCGAGAGAACGGCGACGCTGAAGAGCGATACGAAGATCACGAGAAGGACGTTCGCGATCGACGCCAGTGCCCACGCGATGGCGACGACGCCGGCAACTAGGAGGATCGTCCGGATCGAGATCGAGACATTGATCTCGGACCGAGCGATCTCCCTGTCCCCCGAGCGGGAGTCGGCCACGACCACGCGCTCTTCATGCCGTTGGTCGTACACCTAGAGCGCGTCCGCCGCGTGCTCCAGTTCATCGAGCGCTGCATCGACGCGCTCCCTCCGCTCCCGCCAGGTCTCATCCGATGTGGTTCGCATCTCACGCCGACGCCTCGCGACCTCGTCATGGCGCGACTCAAGCTCTGTGAGTGCGAGCTGGGACTGCTCGTCCACGCTGCCGCCCTTGCGAAGCTCCGCCTCGACGGCGCGCTCGAACAGGCGGCGGTCGTCGGTGAGCTCTGCGGCCAGCCGGTGACGCGCGACCGCAAGCCTCGTCCCGAGGTTTTCGAGCGCGTTCTCGAATCGGCCGCCGGCCTCGCGCGCGGCGGCAGCGGCGGCTGCCTCGGCCACTCGGAGGGCGTCGAGGTGGCGTCTGATCCGCGCATGCTCCTCAGCGCTGCCTCGCGCGTCCTCCTCGAGTTGCTGGACGCGACTGCGCGCCGCGGCGAGCCGGAAGTCCGTTATCACCTCACTCATCCTTGGGTCTCCTCTCTTTGTGGTTCCCGCACAAGGCTGCTCAGTGCGACTGCCAGGCCAACAGGCTGCTCCCGGACGGCGGCGACGCAAGCTTCACTGGTCGCGTCGGCTCGACGTCGGCCAGCGGTGAACGGCCACCTCGGGAAGCGACCTGACCTGGTCCTTCGTCAGGCTCAGCGTCACATCGTCGGTCTCGACCTTCGCGACAGCGCCGATCGGAATCGTGATCTCGCGCCGGCCCCAGAGGTGCCCGCGCTCGAGCACGAGGTGCGTGATGTGCTCGTCGCGGTCGACGAGCAAGCCGTCCACATGCCCGAGGTGGTGTCCGTCGGCGGAGTAGACGTCGCTGGCGCGGCGTATCTCGACGCCGCCCTTCGGGATGCGGTCGTACATGACGGGGGTGTCGAGTGGCCCGGGCTCGAGGTCGTACGCCGGGTAGTACGGGAGCGCGTACACCTCCTGGATGCCGACGTCCCAGTCGGGATCGTCCAGCGGGAAGTCCCCCAGCTGCAGGTACCCCACCTCCTGCGCCGGGGGAAGGCTGCCGACCTCCTCGGCCGTCGCCCGTAGGGTGACCGCTCGACGCGCCCCATCACCGGGGTCTGCCAGCTCGACGGGGACGAGCCGTTTGACCCGGGGCTCCCCCTGGGCCTTGACGACCAGGTGCGTGACCCGCTTCGTCGTGGGGTCGATCACGACGTCGGCGAGCTCGCCGAACGTGCCGTCGGTGCAGTCGACGCGGCCTCCGATCTCGAGTCTCATCTCAGAACTTCGCGTAGAGCTCGTCCGCCTTCCGCTCGAGCTCGTCGATCGCGGAGTCGATCTTCTTCTGGTGGTCACGGTGCGCCTCATCCGACGCAGCACGAAGCTGGCGAAGGCGGTCGGCGACGTCGTTCGGGGTCACGTTCGGCGCCGCGGGCGTGTCGGCCAGGGCGACGCGGTACGTCTCGCGACCGGGCGGAGCTCGGTAGATGGCGGTGAACTTCTCGAGCTGATCCTCGTAGAGCGGGCGGCTGTCGACGACCCCGGCCTCGGCCGCTTCCTCGGTTGTCCAGAACGAGATCGCGAGCGCTTTGCCCTCGGCGGTCAGAAGCAGGTACATGCCCCCGTAGCCGTCCTGCTCACGGAGCGCAGGAACCACCGAGGCACGGACGACGTCGGCAGCGCCGTCGAGGATCGTGCGTACTGCATCGATCTGTCCCTCGAGTACACACGCGATCATCACGCACCTCCGTCGTGGGTTTCGATCCAGCCAAACCGTGTCTGAAGTCGCTGCCAGCCTGCTGCCGCGCATGGCGCCGCTACTGCCACGCGTGTCGTGCCGCGGCAGCAACCGCCGCGCGCGACGGCAGCGCTCTGGCAGCGGCGTCCGAGACGCTCCATTCGGAACCGAGACGGAAGGAGAGAAGGACGATGCCGAGCCCACGTTCGAAAAGCCGCCGGCAGCTCGCCGCGGTTATCCTTTGCGAAGGGGTTCGAGAGTGCCGCTTAGTTCCATCCCCTCGATTTCCATCGGTGACGCGAGCAACCAAAGTTCGACGTACGAACCCCGCTAGTTTGAGTCCAGTTCCGCCTATTCACGCGTCGTCAGGACTACAACGAAAAGTCCTGCAAACCGCTAGTGCTATACGGATCGCTCCGTCGACTCGCACCGGCTTCCGCTCGGGATCAGACTGGCGCTCGATCGCAGCCGAAATCCTCGTCAGCCACTAAGCGCCGCACGCACCGCTGTGCGATGGCGAACACGAGGAGCGAGATACCGCTGCCCAGGAGTGCGCCGGCAACGACGTCGGTCAGCCAGTGGACTTGCAGGTACGTGCGACTCCAGGCCATGCCGACAACACCGAGGCTGGCGAGCGTCCACCACCATCTGCGCCGGGCTCCCGGTGTCGTGAAGAGCAGGACGAGCGCGACGCAGGTCGCGCCGGCGTAGGTGGCGTGGCCAGAGGGGAAGGAGGCGCCGACGGGATGGACGAGCCCATCGGGCGGGCGAGTGCGATCGACCAATGCCTTGAGGAGCGTGGAGAGCAGCGGCGCCAGGCTCTCAGCGATGGCGAACGCGGCGAGGGCGAGCCAGCGACGTGCCCGAAGGAGGAGCAGTCCGACGAGTGCGAGCGTGATGGCACGGCCAAGCCCGCGCCCAAGCCAATTGAACACGAGCGCGAGGTCGGTGAGCAGTGGCGTCTCGAGGTGATGCATCGCCTGGGACCACCTGCGGTCGAGGGCGAGCGGTTCTGTCGGTATGAGGAGGGCGATTAGCAGGACGAGCGCCAGCATCCCGCTGGCCGTCCAAAGAGCATGCGCCGGGTGTGCGAAGAACGATTCGGTGGTCGGCTGACCCTCTGACCCCGTTGCAGGGCTCCGGCCGGTGACCGCGCGCGTGCAGGTTCCGACGCTGGACGAACGTCGTGCCCGACCTCTATCGCGGTCGCGAGAGGTCACGACGTATACATGCGCGCAAAGAACCACCACAAGACCTCGACTTCGGCGATCAGCGACGCGAGCACCCAAAGCGTCACCATGCGTCCTCGATCTTGGGGCGGCTCCGACTCCTTGCTCGTCAATCGCTCCCGATCGCGGTGCGCCTCACTGACCTCGAGCTCGCTTTCGGGGTCGGGCCCGCCGGCGGTGCGCGCTCGGCGATCGGATGCGCGCTGCTTTTCGGGCACTGTCTTTGCCAACGATTCCAGCTCCGTTCGTTGTGTGTGGGCTGCATGGACACGTCCAACCTGCGGACGCATCACAACGATGGCGGACGAGGGTGCCAGGCGGCTGCCACGCGCTCGACCCAAGATGCCAACGGCCGCCGGCGGTGCGCAAGAATGGGGGCTCGGACGGCTGAGCGCCGGCGACCGGTGCTGGCAGCGGCGCCGCATCGCGTGGCATCGGTTTGGCATCGGTGCGCGAGACAGAAGGCCGACGAACTTTCCACGATGCTGAAGTGAGCGCAGGGGACATGAAGGCGGGAACACAGTCGATGGCGATGATCGTCTCGCTCGAGGCGATCTTCCTCTCGACCTTCGTCCTGATCTCTCAGAATCGCGCCGACGCCAGGCGCCAGGTGATTGCCGATCACCAGTGGCAGACGGTTCAGAGGAGGACGAGCAGAACGTCGAGCTGCTCGACCTCTCACGGCAGATCCTGACCCTGACCAAGGAGGTCCACCTCATCGCACGCTCGCTCGCGGATTCGAGTGGGGGCGGCAGCCGGTCGTCGGCCCGGATCGATCCGGCAACTGAGGTCCCACATCGGCGCCATATCGTTGGTCGGGCCGGTAGCCCTTACGGCAGTCGTCCGCGTTCGGCTACCTCACATGGGCCCGGGTTTGGGTTGCGAAGTAGAGGGATGGGTGCCCCGTGCCGTCAGTCCCGAGGCTTGTCCCCCCAGGTGCCAGCAAGCCTCTCCGGAGCACACCTCTCCCCAGCGCTCTGTGTCTCCAGTGCCGCGTCCTGTGAAACGAAACCGGTCTCGACCTTGGGTAGCCCGCGTTGTCTGATCGCCTTCGCGAGGCAAAAGAGTTGCCGCGATGCTCGCGGTCGGCGAGCGATCAGCCGCCCGGCGAGGGCGAGCCGGGGACGAGCGTCGCCTTCATGCGCTCGAACTCCTCGTTAGTGATCGCTCCTCTGTCGTGGAGCTCGGCGAGGCGTTCGAGCTGGCCGACGGCATCACCGGCCGGAGCCGCGGCCGATACTCCTGGCGGAAGCGGGGGAGACCTCCGCGGGCGTAGGGGGCCAGGAGGTGTACGTTGCCAGGCGATGTCCGGCTCGTCCCAGCGCCAGCCGCCGTCGGGATGCTCCTCCGTCGCGCGGCGGCGGATCGCTTCGGTGAGGCCGATGATCACCGCGAACGTGACGAATCGAGAGACGAGCTTGTTCCAGTCAGTGATCGGTGCGGCGATCAGGATCAGCAGGATCGCCAGTGCATCGACGCCCCAGGCGATCCAGGGGTGACGCACGAGACCGGGCGCGGCAAAGGCGCGGAACGCGCGCGCGAACCGGCTCGGACCGGCGAGGAAGGCGAGCACCACGGTGATCGTGCCGACGGCGACCGCTGTCCAGGCGATGGCCATCAACAGCTCGGTCAGGATCAGGTAGGCGGCGCTCACGGCCGGTCGCGCCGAGCGCTGGCCGACGAGAGCGTCGAGCAGCACGCCCTGTAGGACACGGCGGATCACGAACAGGAGCAGCCCCACGATCAACACCCCGCCGCCGCAGCGCAGGATCGCCTCGCGCCGCCAGCCGCGCGCAAGCCAGATCGCGCCCGCGTACAACCCCACCACGACGAGCAGGAGGAAGAGCGAGAGCGCGCGCACGAGCTTCACGCTCTGCCGTACGGTGCTGATCGTTACGTTCGAGTCGTCGAGGACGACGAACTGGCCTGCGTCGGGCGGCAGCTTCGCGGCCACTTGATCCTCCAGACCCAGACGGCTCGCGAGCTTGAGCACGACCGGCCGGAGCTGCAGATACACCTTCTGCCCGGCGCCGGGCTTGTCGTCGACGATGCGCAGGAACTCCGAGTGCGCGCGGCGGGTCGCCGCCTGCACCAGGTTGATCACGGCATCCGTGGCGAGCAGGCGGGTCGCCGCGCGGGTGCCGTAGTCGTTCAGCGCCGCAGCAGCCGGGCCGGCCAGCCCCTTCAGGTTGTTCGGCAATTGCTTCTGCAGATCGGCCTTCACGTCGACGTTTTCGTAGATCTGGTCGACCAGGAACGCCGCCATTGCGCTCTGCACCTGCGGGTTGCGCATCAACTCTGTGGTCGACGCCGTGAAGGTGTCCGTGTCCAGCACCTCACGCTTCACCCAGATGGTGAGGGCGCCGATCAGCAGGACCAGCGTCGAGAGGACGATCAGCAGCCAGACCGCGGTCTTGCGCCGGCGCGTGATCGGGTTCGCAGCCTGCTCGTGCTCAGTTGCGGTCTGCGTGGCGGTCGGAGCCGTCTGCTTGCGAGCTCTCATCGCTCCCCTCCTGTCCGGGCAGTGCAGAACGTAACGCCGTCTCCGCGATCACGTCGCGCCCGAAGTCCTCGCAGCCCTTGACGATGCCGTAGTAGGTGACGGCACAGCCCGCCTGCTCGCCTCAACACGGCACGGGCATGGCCCAGGCGCGGGGGTCGAACTCTCGTCGGCTGGTCGAGCGCTTCCCCCGCAAAGCGCGGGGCCGTCACGAAGCTACCCGCCGACGCTGCGCCCGCCTAGTCGCACGTTCAGCCATGGCCGATAGGGACACGACCGGGCCGGGCAGGACTCGAACCTGCGGCATGGGATCGAGTTGCGGCAGTTCCGGCGGTTTGCGGAACTGGCGAGCTGGAGCGGGCGGCTGTCGACGACCCCGGCCTCGGCTGCTTCCTCGTCTGTACAGAGCGAGATCGCGAGCGCTTTACCCTCGGCGGTCACAAGATACCCCCGTAGCCGTCCTCCTTATGGAGCGCAGCGACCACAGAGCCACGGACGACGCCGACAGCGTCGACGAGGCTCATGCGCACTGCATCGATCTCTCCCTCGAGTAGACGCGCGATCATCACACACCTCCGTCCTGGCTTTCGATCCAGGCGAACCGTGTCGGAAGTCGCTGCCAGCCTGCTGCCGCGCATGACGCCCCTACTGCCACGCGTTTCATGCAACGGCAGCAACTGCCCGGCGCGACGGAGCGATCTAGCAGCGGCGTCCGAGACCCTTCGGTTGAACCGAGAGACGGACGGAGAGAAGGATGACGCCGAACACGATGTTCGAAAACCCGCCGGCGGCTCGCCGCCGCGGGGTTGACGCTCGAGATGTGCGGCCCGCCGAGAGCGACGGACGCAAACAACGGCGCCGCGCCGTTGGGCGCTCGACTCGGCCCGCTCCATCGTCGAGTTCCGGGTGCCGACGTTCTGGGGCCTCAGTACCGTCGTCGGGCATTTCGACCGCTTCGACGGTTTCTACGGCCGCGACTCCGAGGATGTCATCGCGATCGAGCTGACGATCGATGCCGACAGCCTCGACACCGGCAACGGCCCCCGCGACAGGCACCTGCGGTCGGAGCGCTTCTTCAACGTCCACGCCCATTCGCAGGTGCGATTCACCTCCACCTTGATCAACGAACTCGACGGAACGTTGGCGGTGGTCGGCCACCTCGAAGCCGCGGGGACGGACGGTCCCTGTTGCACTCGATGCGACGGTGCGGGAAGTCGGCGGCGATCTCGAGATCGAGGCTACGACCACGGTTGACCAAGGGGAGCTCGGGATGACTTTCAGCCCGCTCGGGATACCTGTTCGTCGGCTCGCGCTGCCGTTCTCGTTCATCCCGGTTGCAATCGCGGCGACGACCGGGGTCCGACGCCACGAGGCGGGAGTCGCGTCCGGTCTGTTGAGCACCGCCCAGCAAATCGGCGGCGCGACCGGAGTCGCAATTGTGTCGCCGGTGTGGATCAGTCACTTCAACCACCTCGTCAAGCGGGGCACGCCGTTTCCCCAAGCGTTCACGTCCGGCGTGCAATGGGCGTTCTGGGTCTGCGCCGGGATAGCCCTGGCGGGGCTCGTCGCGACGCTGACGCTCATCCGCAGCAAGGACTTCGTGCGGGCGGCCGAGGCCGCAAGCCTCAACACCTGAGCTCGAGACCTGGAGATCGACAACGTGATCGGCTGTGAACACTGGGGCCTAGAGTTGCATCCTCTGTTCCGCGGGCGGGGTAGGGGATCGCGGCGGAGGAATCCCAAGGAAGGAGGCGCGGCATGAGCACGGAACAGTCGGTCGTTCTTAAGCGGGTAGGACACGTCTCGCTACTGGAGCCGAACCCGGTCCTCGTCGAGCACGCCAAGCAACGAGCGGAGAGTGTGCAGAACCGGATCGCGGACCAGATCACGGCCTTCGCCGGGTCGATGTTGTTCGTCTACATCCACCTTCTGTGGTTCGGCTGCTGGATCGGATTCCGCGTCGAGCATTACCCGTACGGCCTGCTAACGATGATCGTCTCGCTCGAGGCGATCTTCCTCTCGACCTTCGTGATGATCAGTCAGAATCGAGCCGACGCCAAGCGGCAGGTGGTCGCCGATCAACAGTGGCAGACTGTCAAGGAAGAGGACCGGCAGAACGAAGAGCTACTCGACCTCTCGCGTCAGATTCTCGAGCTAACCAAGGCGGTGCACACATACGCTGCCGCCCGTGAGAAGGACACGTAGCAGCCTCCGAGCAGAGCGCGGCCGCACGTGGCATCATGGCGTAGGGGTCGAGACGCTGGACAACCCAAAGGAGGGGCGATGTCCGGTTCGGAGAACCTCACGCGCGCGTCTGACATGCTGGCCGACTTGGCGGGACGTGCCAAGCAGGCGGAGGAGCACGCCGCAACTGCCCGGACCCAAGCGAGGGCCGACGTCGAGCGGTCTGCAAACGAGGCGAGGGAAGCGGCACAGGCGCAGGCGGACAAGCTGAGCGAAGCCGCCAAGGCGGACGAAGCCCACGTTTCCGCTTCCTGGAACGACCTGCAGAGGTCTTGGCAGGAGCACGTTGCAAAGATGCGTCGGGACATCGACGCGAAGAAGGCCGACATCGACGCCAAGAAGGCAGATCTCCGCGCCGAAGACGCCGAAGGGGACGCGCTGTTCGCAATCGACTACGCGTCTGCGACGGTCGAGGAAGCGGAATACGCGGTACTCGACGCCATTTCCGCGAGGATGGAGGCCGACGAGCTCGCTGTCCACTAGACAGCGGAACGCCTCGATGGGAGACCATCGCTCGGGTCGAATTGACGGATAGCTGTTGGCCCGCGACCTGGAAGACGAGCGTGCTGAAGGCATCGAGCGGGGGAAGCGCGTCCATCCAGGCCGCGGACGGAAATCCGGCTGTGCCTCCAGCCGCGCGAGCACCGGGTCCGCATTCGTCGACGTCTGGTCGGCTCGCAACTGAGCGGGCGGACACGATCGCCATCGGAACCGGACCGGAAAGAGGAACGGGCGACCAGAGGCCGCCCGTTCCCCGCCGCGGGCACATACCTAGCT
This sequence comes from uncultured Actinomycetes bacterium, assembly GCA_963716865.1. Classification (GTDB taxonomy): domain Bacteria; phylum Actinomycetota; class Thermoleophilia; order Gaiellales; family Gaiellaceae; genus AC-32. The sequence goes on along the minus strand of CAVQUF010000003.1, from coordinate 126,691 downwards.
TGTTGGTGGGATGAGCACCTTGTTGATGACATGAATCGTGCCGTTCGACGCCGCGATGTCCGTTTTCAGGACGCGGGTGGAGCCGTTGAGGAAGACGCTCCCACCACGAACGTTGATTCGCACGGACGGGCCCGCGACGGTCTTGACGGAGCGGAGCCCGACCACCTGGGCGGCCTTCACGTTGCCCTTGACGACGTGGTAGAGGAGCACCCGGCGAAGTAGCGTGCGGTTCCGGAGCAGCTTGTTCAACGTCGCCTTCGGCACCTTCTTGAAGGCGGCGTCGGTCGGTGCGAACACGGTCAGCTTCGTCTTCCCGCTGAGAGAGCCGGCCAGGCCGGCCCGCTTCGCGAGCAGCACGAGCGTCTTGAAGTGGCCGGCCGCGACTGCGGTCTGAACGATGTTCTTCGAGGCCGCCGGCTTCTGAGCCGGAGTTGCTGCGCGCGTCCCGGTGGCCGCGAAAGCGGCGATCGCGATGAGGGACGCGGAGAGAATGACTGCGAAGACCTTGGTCATCTTGCTCGTCCTTTCGACTAGGCGGTTGTGACTTGTGGACTGCGGCTCCAGCGACGCCGGATTGCGCCCTGCTGGACCACCTGATAGACGGCCGCCAGCCCGACGAGGCCGTAGACGACACGGCTGGCCGCGTTCGTCTCGCCGAACTCGAGGCCGAAGAGCGCAGCGACGAGATCGAACCCCGCGACGGCGACCAGGCCCCAGTTGAGCCCGCCGACCACCAGAAGAACTGCTGCGAGGATGTCGATCCTCTTCATTTCGTGCTCCTTTCTGTTTACGATTTGTCCAGAGACTGTACAAAGACTCTGGCTTGCTGTCAAATGTTTGTCCAGCTTCTGTAGAATGCAGGCATGGCGGCCGGGACCGAACAGCTCCGAATCGGTGAGTTGAGCCGACGAACAGGCGTCAGCGCGGAGCTCCTGCGTGCCTGGGAGCGCCGGTACGGGCTGCTCCGCCCAACCCGCACGGAGGGTGGATTCCGGCTCTACTCCCCGGCCGACGAACGGCGCGTGTCACTCATGCGCTTGCACGTGCAGAATGGAATGTCGGCCGCCGAGGCCGCCCGACTCACCCTGGCGGAGGACGACGGCGGCTCCGCTGACGAGCCGATCCTCCGACGCCGCGCGCAGGAGCTTCGCGAAGCCCTCGACCAGCTCGATGAGAGCGCAGCCCACAGCACGCTCGACAGCCTCCTGGCGGAGCTCGCACCCGAGAGCGTGATCTCGAACGTGGTGCTGCCCTATTTGCGCGAGCTCGGCGAGCGCTGGGCGAGCGGTCAGGCGTCGGTCGGCCAGGAGCACTTCGCCAGCCAGCTCCTGCGGGGCAGACTGCTCGGCCTCGCTAGAGGCTGGGATCGGGGCGCCGGGCCGCGTGCGCTGCTGGCCTGCGCTCCCGGGGAGCAGCACGACCTCGGGCTGATCGCCTTCGGCCTGGCTCTACGGGCTCGAGGCTGGCGCATCACGTATCTGGGCCAGGACACGCCGCTGGTCACACTCGCCGAGACCGCTCGTTCGCTCCCGTTCCAGGCGATCGTGATCGCGTCCGTCGCGCCCGGCCGGCTTGCACGCTCGGGATCTGATCTGCGCCGCGTGGCGAAGACGGCCCAGGTGTGGCTCGCCGGCTCTGGAGCGAGTGCAGAGCTCGCGAAGAGAGCACGCGCTCGCCTCCTCGACGTCGACCCGGTGGCTGCCGCTGATCGCGTCGCCGCGACGAGAGCTTGAGCCACGTCTCGAAACCCGTGACATCGCTCGAGACTGCGACGGCCGCCAAGCTGCTCGTCGAGCCGTCGCCTCAAGGAGCGGCGATGCTCGCCGCAAGCTACTGGCATGAGGTCGAGGCAACGACGCTCCGACTCGTTCGCGCAGATACCAGCCACGGGCACATCGACGTCCGCCTTTTCGGTCGAGGCGCGGCGCTGATCAGTCTCGGCACCCCAACCGTGATCGCCGATCCCGGCTCGGTCGCGTGCACCTATCCCATCGTCGGCGGGCTCCTGGTCGGCCGGCCCGGCGGAGCGCTCACCCTCGAGCAAGTAAGCGGCGACCCCGTGATTCTGCGCTCGACGCTGACGGAGTACGTCCCCAGGCTCGCGGGAGCGCTCTACGTGCAGGCGCAGGCGCGCTTGCATTCGCTGATCAGCCGGCGCTACTTCGCGCGCCTCGTCAGGGAGGCGCGATGAAGGTCGCCGTCTTCGGCGCGACCGGAACGATCGGGACTGCCCTCTTGCCGGCTCTGGCACGCACGCACGACGTCATCGGGTTGTCGCGACGGGAGCAGCCGGCAAGCGATGTGACGTGGATGCAGGCCGACGCGAACGACGCCGAATCCGTCCGTCGGGCGCTCGAGGGAGTCGACGTCGCGTATTACCTTGTGCACTCGCTCGGGGTGAGCGACTTCGAAAGCCGCGATCGAACCGCAGCGAAGACTGTCGCTGAGCAGGCAGCGCGCGCAGGACTCAGCCAACTCGTCTACTTGGGGGGTCTCGGAGACGACTCTCCAGACCTGTCTGCGCACCTCCGGAGCCGGCTCGAGACCGAGCGAGAGCTCGCGTCCGGTCCCGTCCCGCTGACGACCCTGCGCGCCGCGATCGTCATTGGCCGGGGGAGCGCCGGCTTCGAGACGATCGTCGCGCTTGTAGACCGTCTACCGGCGATGGTCTGCCCGCGCTGGGTACGTGTGCGCACTCAGCCGATCGCGATCGCGGACATCGTCAAATACCTCGCCGGCGTTTGCGGCCATCCCGAAGCGATCGGTGAAAGCTTCGACGTCGGCGGGCCGGAGGTGATGACCTACCGCGAGATGATCGAGCGGGTTGGAGCGGAGCGTGGCAAGCGACCGCTGATCGTCGAGGTGCCTGTGCTCTCGCCCCGGCTTTCGTCGTACTGGCTTCACCTCGTGACGCCGGTGAAAGCGTCGGTCGCCCGCCCGCTCATCGAAGGTTTGCGGAACGAGACCGTCGCGAACGACGAACGCATCCGGGAGCTGATCCCACTCCAGCTCACCCCGTTCGACGAAGCTGCGCGAGCCGCGCTCGCCGGCTAGGTCCGTGGTCGGCCCAGCAGCGTCGGCGTCCACTACTTGCCGGGGGCAACGATCGTAGAGAGATAGGCGAGGACGTCCGCCTCGTCGGTACCGCTCACAAGCTTGGCGGGCATCGCGCCGCCGCCGTCAAGTGCCAGCTCGGGGTCTGCCGCTCTTCAGCGATGGCTTCTCGTTCATGCTCGACCGGCTGTCGCTCTACGTGGAGGAGGATCCTTTGAAGGTCCCCACTGCACAGGCGTGCAGTGCGGGAAATGCTCGTGCGTCTCCGCTCGCTGACCCGGATCGTCGATTTCGCCGAGCCGATCCTGACGTTCGGAGGTGATCCGCTCGCAGAGGGGACATCAACACGATCGAGGCCGAACCGAGCTGCGCCCTGGACGACCCGGGTGCCGCTGCTCAAAACGGGGGCTTCGCGTATCGCTCGACGCGTCGACGGACCTTTGGGATGGTCAATCCCTTGAGCGTCAGGGGGAGCAATCCGCACGCATTTCGTTCTCGTTAACGCTGGTTCTTGCGGGCTAGTGACTAGACATCGATTCCCGCCTCTCGCGCGAGGGCGTCGAAGTGCGGCAGGATGCTGATTGCTCCTTGCGCTGCGGCTTCCCGAGCGACCTCAAGCAGGGTTTCGTCCAGGTGCTCGCCGCGCTTGCGTCGCTGCTCTTCTGCGTGGTGGATGACGAGGAGCGCGACACCGACGTCAATCGCATAGCGGTTGTATGCGTGCCCGCTACCGATCTTCGTCAGCTCCCGCTGCCGGCCCTGTAGATACTTCTTCAGGGGCGAGTAGTCCTCGTTCAGGAAGATGGTTAGCACGGGGGTCTCCCCGAGCGCGTGGAGCTCCTTGTATTCCTCGTCCCGGGCGAGCTCGACCGCCGGCACCTCTTGAACCTTCCCCGGGTTCTTCGGAAGCAGCTCGACCTGGTCGCCGTGCCGCCAGAGCACTGCCACTTGAGGGCCCTCCGCCGTGCGGTTCTTGTCCTTGCTGGTCGGCGGTGGCAGCTCCGGCTGCACGATCTCCTCGACAACGTTCAGCTTCGTTTCCCACTCGAGATCAGGGCCCACACCGCCTGAAGCCTTTTCCCAGCCATAGACGCCGGCCGTGATCATGAACTCCCCGAGCTGCGCCTCCGCGGGAACGGCCACGATCGCGCGGATGCGCCCGCCGTGCAGCGATCCGATGGCGATCTCGTCCTCGTCGATGTCCGGGTGCGAGCACGTGACGGCCAGGCTCCCGCGGCGGCTCGCGAAGAACTCGTCCTTCGCGTCGATCGTGAACCGCAGAGCCTTCGATGTCCCCGGCAATACGGTGACGTCCTTCGGGCCTTTGATGAACGTGGGGTCGGAGTGCAGTACGGGCGGCGGCTTCGGCGGGCGATCGGTGCTCGTGAAGCTCGTGTCGCCGTTCCCTCCGATGCTCTGGAACTTGAAACCCTGCAGACGCGCCGCAAACGCACGGCTGATCTGCTTCGAAATCTCGAACGTCGGCCGCTGCGAGCCGGCAGAAGTGATCGACTCACGGATCAGCTCGGCGTTCAACTCGCGCAGCTCGTCCCAGCCGTCCAGGAAGCCGGCAAGCTCGCTCTCGAGACGAAGCGCCTCCTCGCTCGCGCGCACGCCGGAACGATCCGCAGTGAAGAAATCCGTCCGGACTGCGATCGGGAGAGGATCGGTCTCGACGACGACGAGCACGTGCTCGCTCAGCTGGCGCAGCTTCGTCCGCTCGCGGAAGTCGACAGGTGTCCAGTGATGATGCACCTGGCCGTTCGACGTGAACAGAACGGTGTGATTGTCAGCGACGAAGTTCTTCTTCTGGCCAATCGTGTCTGTGCCATTCTCGGATACTCGCGGCGGTGTGAAGAAATAGAAGGAGACCGGCAACTGATACGTGCTGTCGCCAATCCGGAGCGGCAGCGCCGCCGTGCCTTCCTTGCGGTCCGGCCTGGGGTTCTCGTCGAAGCGGCGTGCGAGTCCGCGATGCGTGCGCGCGTGATCGCGCATCAGATGATTCTCCATCCGCACGGGCGTGACGGGCCGGAATAGCCGCGTGTCCAGCACCCGCTCGAACGAGTTCGGGTTGTCCGAGTGGCGGATCGCGTGCAGCCGCTCGGTTCCGTAGTTGATCAGTGCGAGATGCGTGCCGGGCTCGAACTCTGCGAACTCGGCCGCGGGTGCAGACCAGGGCACGGCCGCGCTCCTGTCTCCGCCCTGCCAATCGTGCGTGACGACGTAGAAGAGCCCCTTTCCTTTCAGCGACTTCTGCCAGAGGCTGACAGCGACTAGGATCACGTCCTCGGCCGGCTCCATCTCCGGCGCACGGCGGCTGACGAGCACGACTGCGTCCGCGTTGCGAAACGTGGTCGCGCCGCCGATCCCAAACGCGCCCTGTTGCCAGATCGTCTTCGTCTTGTGCTCGGAGCCGAGAGCGAAGATCGACTGCGGGACATATGACGGCTCTATGCCGCAGCCCTGGTCACGGAAGACAGCCGTTAGCCGCTTGCTCTTACGCGCCGGCTCGTCTGCCTCGAAGAACTCGACCGACACGCGGCGGCCAAGCTCGGCTTGAGTCAGCTCAGGGAACAAGTCAGCGCCTGCCTCCCGTGGTGTCCGGTAAGGGACGAGATCAAGCCGTCCGTATTGCTCGACCGCGGCGCGCTCGAGCAGCGCGTCCTGCATGTTCGTCACGTTCTCGATCAGCTTGAAGTCATACGAACCACTCGTCGTCATCAAGCCGAAGTTGTTCACCTTGTCCCCCACTGGCCGCTCGTAGCGATGCCCGACCGCCGCCGCGAGCATCTCGTCGACCTTCTCCGCATCCGCGAGGGTGCGTGCGGCAAGAGCCGCCTCGATGATCTTCCGCGCTGCGCTCATGCCGCATCAGCGATTCGCCGCCGACCCTGATCGGTCAGCTCCCAGACCCCGCGCGGGGAATCCTTCACCAGGTCACCCTCCTGGATCAGACGAAGGCGGACGAACTGCGCCCTGTTACGCCAGCGGATGTCGCCCGAGCCGAGCGTCGCATGATCGACTTCCGTCAGCTTGCCGCTGAGCCTGGTCTCGAGCTCGTCGAGCACCTCGCGGGCGGGAGCGCGGCCGCCGTGTTCCGCGATGATTTCGAGCATCGGCAGCTCGTAATCCGTCTCGGGCAGAATCGTGCCCGTCTTCGCCCGAGGCTGTCGCTGGCTCTGGGTGCGGCGCCGCCGTTGTCGGGCCTGGGGACGGGCTCGGCGATCGCCCGCTGCGTGCACGACTTCCTTCTCGTCGAGATCAATGTCTCCGCGTCCGTTCGACGCGGTCTCGCCGAGCTCGAGCAGCCGGCGCAACACCGAGTTCGGCGTGTCGACGAACGGCTCGGCATGCTTCTTCAGCGCGTCGAACACTTCGTCATCAATCCTAATTGTGGGAGGCATAGCAACCTTCCTTATCAAGCATTGGTGTCATTGTTAGTACATTGGGTACAATGTAACTTGTACGTCAGTGGATGTCAAGTTGCGGTGTGTCGCACAGATCCTCCGCTGGACGCCGGCAGAGCCGTGGCAGAGGCTGGGATTGTTAGTCCTCGAACCTCCGTGGACGTCGATTGTCATGCCAACAAGTAGAGGCGCCCGCAAGATCTCAAGCAGCGCGCCACTTTGGACCTAGCTTCGCGGTAGGCGGCTCGTTAGCGTGTTGCCAGACGTGCGTATCTGGGCTGTGGCACCTTGTTGACGATTGAAGGTCCTCCGCGAGGTCCTGCCCCAGCAGATCGAGATGGTTGGCCAGATCCACGTCGGCGGCCAGAGGTACGTGTACGAGATCTCCGTCGCCGGGGAGCGCCGCGTGCTGAAGGTGATGCCTGAGTCGGCCCGCGCGCGGGCCGAGCGCGAAGTCACGATCGGGCGGAACTTCGATCACCCCAACCTCTCAAGGATCATGGACGAGGAGCTCCAAGAAGTGGAGATCGACGGCGAGACCTTTGTTCCCGGGCGGCAGGACGATCAGAGACACACGGCGAGTGTAGGCGAGTATTGAGAACCGAGCGCTACGGCTGCAGGGCGCGCTCCGACCCACCGGCCGTCTCCATTAGCGCGTCTGCCAAGGTCAGCGAGGTCGGCCTGGCCGGGAAGGTGTCTCGCTTGCGCCCCACTGATTCGCTCGAGATTGAGTGATTCGCTGACGCGCGAAGGAAGCCTCGCTCAGTTTCGCTTCGAGACCTTGAGGGGGCGCCCCGGTCGAGCCGGCGGCTCGCTCCTGGCCCAGGCTAGGACATCTTCTTCCAGCCAGATAGGGCCTGCCCGAAGTCTCGCAACGGGCTCTGGGAAGTCAGACCTCTGCGCATAACGAGATGCCGTGCGCTTGGTGACGCCGAGTAGGTCGGCCATTTCGGCGAGTCCTGCGAGTTTCAGCGACACGCGACGAACCGTAAGTCATGGGTCGGACCCCGCGATCCTCATGAGTAATGTCTATCTAGTAGGAATACTAGAGTCTATTAAGTAGACTAAAGACGTGGCAAGCCTACAAGCCAAGCACTCTAGAGGCTGCGCTCTCGGTCCTGCTTGGACACCGTTCAATCGAGCGATGGATGGCTGCACCTGCCCTCATGGACCCGTCTACTACGTAATCGTCCGCGAAGGACAGCAGGCACATCGGGAGATCGTTGGCCGCGACCCGCTAGAACGGAAGCCGTCGACGGTTGGCTCTTACCGCTCCACCCTCGTCCACGCTAAGGAGGTGTTCGGAGGCTGAAATGGCGTTGCTCCGAGTAGAGGACTCGGTTGAGGATGGTGACTTCCGGCCTCGGCCGAACATCGGGTTCTCAGGCTGGGCCGACCAAGGCCAGCGCGTGCGTCGGATCGGACCGGAAGAGATCGCCCGCTTCAACAGGGTTCTTCGCGACCGAGGCTGCTCGCCCTCCACCCGTGCGAAGCACTTGCGCGTGCTTGGTGCCTGTCTTCAGGCGGCCGTCTTCTACCGGTACGCCGACTCGAATCCGGTGCGGGAGTTGCCGCCGGCGCAGAGGCCTCGGCCCGAGCGGAAGGAGGCGGCGTACTTCGAGAATGAGGAGCTACCTCGCCTCTTTGCGCATCTCAACGACGAGCCGTACAGGACGCTGTGCCTGGTCGCCCTGAAGACGGGGATGAGGCAGGGGGAGTTGCTCGGGCTCCGTTGGGGCGACGTCGATCTTGGGGAGGCGGTCGTCCGCGTCCGGCGCAGCTACACCGGCGGCATGGTGGGCACCCCGAAGAACCGTGAGCGACGAGACGTCGATCTGATCTCTGACGTGGTCGAACTCCTCGCTGGCTGGCACCGCGAGTGGGGGAGTTCGAATGGCAGCGACAGCCTCGTCTTCCACGGCGATGGGGCATGCCGATACCTCTCGCCGTCTTTCCTGCTCAAGCGCCAGCTTTACCCGGCGATGGCCAGTGCGAGGATCGGACGGGTGGGGCCGACACTCGAGAAGCGGACCTTCCACAGCTTCCGGCACACGTTCGCGAAACGTGCCCTCGAGAGTGGGGCGCAGATCACCTGGCTCTCTCGGCACCTCGGCCACTCCTCGCTCAAGGTGACGACCGACATCTACGGCCACTGGGAACGTGCGGAGCGGAAGCTCCAAGCCGCCAAGATGGAAGGAGTCTTTCCGGTCTGACGCGGCCTTCCGTACACCCACCCGTACACCCACTGGCCAGGACAACACTGCTCCGCATAGCAAAACACCGGAGATTGCAGGTACTTCTTGAATGGGCCGGGCAGGACTCGAACCTGCGGCCTTGGGATTAAAAGTCCCCTGCTCTACCAGCTGAGCTACCGGCCCCGGGCATCGAGTATAGGAGCGCGCGCTCGCCAGCCCGCCGCCTCGATCACCGCTGCGCGTCTTCTTCCGTCCGCGTGCCGACTCCGTCCTGCTGCCACGAGAAGACGGGTCGTGCGATCCTCGGCTGCTCCTCTACGAGTGGGCGCCAGCTCGCGAATGCATCGGAAAGGGCTGGTCGGAAGGGGTCCTCGATCATGCTGTCGACGACGCCCTCCACCTCGCGCCCCTCGAAGACAAGGACGACCTCTCCCGCAGAGAGGTAGATGGTGTGGCGCTCAAGGCCGGTGTCGGCGATCTCGAAGGGCGGTCCCTCCTCGATCAGCTTCCTGGCCTCGTCTTCAGCTCCCGGCTTCAGGCGGGCGACGATTGCAAGCTGCTCCATGATTCCTCCCTCGTGGGTGAGTTCATCGCCTGGGCCGCGGTGTGAACGGGAACGAGCAGGACGGGGACGCGGGCTCGGCCCAGTACCGCCTGCACGATGGGCGCTCTGTCCGGCGCCAGGTCCTGCGCCCAGCCGAGGGCGATGACCTCGACATCTTCCTGCTCGGCAACCAGGGGTACCAGCTCCTCCGGGCGGCCCAGCCGCACCTCGAACCGGACCGAGTCGATTCCCCACGGGCAGTATCGGCGGAGAAACTCCTCGACCCTCGCCGGCTGCTCGTGCTGCGGCTGATCCGTGAAGGGCGGCAGCGACTCCTCCTGCATCACGTGCAGGACTACGAGCTCGAGCTCCGTCGCTCGGGCGAGCTCCATGATTCCGTGTGGTGCGTGTGTGCCCTTGCCCTCGAGGGGGATGAGCACGCGCTGGAGGTCGCCGGGTCTCCGAGCTTCAGGCGGAACGACGAGCACGGGCTTGGTAACGGACGTGGCCACTGCCAGAGCGGTGCTGCCCAACGGCACACGGTGGCGAAGCGGCGAGCCGCGCGCCCCCACGACGAGCGCGAGGACGCCCTCTTCCTCGGCGGCTTCGACCAGTGCGGCGACGACGGGACCGTGCGCGATGCGCAGGGGAACCTGTTCGGCCGCGGCGGCACCGCGGGGCATGCGGTCGCTGTCCTCCCGGACGTGCAGCGCCTCGACCTCGGCGTCGAGCATCCTGCCCAGCGCGAGGGTCGAGAGCAGGACCGGACCGGCGGCCATGCTCGTGTCGAGTGCGGCGATGACCTTTCTCATCTGAACACCACCTCCCAGAGGTTCTCGCGGCGCTGGAGGTCGAGCTCTGACGCAGCGTCGAGCTCGACACCGCCGCGGTCGATGCGGAGTCGAAGTGGCGAGCCCCGAAAGCGCAGGCGAAGCTCGATCGCTCCCCACTCGGGGGGTAGACGGGGATCGACGACGAGGGCGTTTCCACGAGGCCTCACCCCGGCGAAGCCGAAGACGAGGGCCTGCCACACGCCGCCCATCGTCGCGAGATGCACGCCGCTGGCCGTGCTGCGGGTCAGATCGTCGAGGTCGACGTGCGCTGCGATCCGCAGTGCCGCGAGGGCCTCGCGGAAGCGGCCAGCGCGGGCGAGGAGCGAGGCATGAACAGCAGGCGAGAGGGAACTGCCGTGCGCCGTCCGCGGCTCGTAGAAGTCGAGATTGGTCAGCAGAGAGCCCGGGGCGACCTCGTCCGGGACGAGGTGATGGAGCATGAGAACGTCGGCCTGCTTCAGGACCTGCGCAGCCGCAGTTCGCTCCCGACCGAGCAACAGGTCGGCAGCGATCGGGCGGCGAGGGGCGATGTCGGCGATGACCAGTGGCTCGAGCCGCGAGAAGCCGGCGAACTGCTCATAGAGGCCGCTCATCGGGTCGTAGCCGTCGACGAGAGCGTCGGCCACACGTAGCCAGGTGGTCCGCTCGGCGTCGTCTTCTCCGTCGATCCGTGCCGCAGCGCGCAGGTTCCAACGCGCCATGACGTTCGTGAAGGCGTTGTCGTCCACGGGCTGGTGGTACTCGTCAGGACCGATCACCCCGTACAGGTGTGCTCTGCCGTCCCAGAACCGAACCCGGGAAGCCCAGTACCGGGCTGTCTCGGTCAGCAGCTCTCGGCCGGGACCCGCGGCGAACTCGCGGTCTCCCGTCCAGTCCAGGTAGCAGGACGCGGACCAGGCGACGTCGGCCGTGATGTGCTCCTCCGCCTCCCCGGTGCGGATGCGGACGAGCTCGCCAGTAGCCAGGTGCGCGTGGCTGGGAGTGACGTCCTCCCCGCCGCGGGCGGACTCCCACGGAAATCGCGCACCCGAGTGGCCCTCGCGCGCGGCTGCAGCACGGGCCGCATCGAGGCGGCGGACGCGATACTCGAGCATGGCCCGGGCCGCAGTCGGGTGGGTCGCTGCCAGGAAGGGCAGCACGAAGACGTCGCTGTCCCAGAAGACGTGCCCCTTGTAGCCGGGCCCCGAGAGCCCGCGTGCCCCGACGGCCGCCTCGCCCTCGTCGGCCACGGACGCCATCAGGTGAAAGAGCGCGAAGCGGACGGAGCGCTGGAGCTCCGGCTCTCCCTCGATGATCACGTCGGCCGTCTCCCACCGTTGTGTCCACGCCTGCCGGTGCTCGGCGAAGAGGGTCTCGAAGCCCGCCTTCCGCGCGGCCGTCAGCGCGCGTCGCGCGGTGCGCTCGTCCAGTCCGTACGCCGCCAGCCGCTCGAGCCGATGATCCCCGCGAGTGTCCGAGACCGCGAGCGTGATCTCCGATTCGCGCTCGACCCGATTCCCGGAGCGGGGAAGCCGGCGCGCGTCACCCTGCACGCGCAGGGCGACCGTGCCCGGGCGCCGGAGCGAGGAAAGCTGGAGCGCCGCGAGCGGACCGTCGTGGCGAAGCAGACCCCGCCGCAAGTCCAGCTGGCGGTGCAACAGGGGCGTCTCCGGGAGTCGACCGGGCAGCCTCGTCCAGTCGGGAGCGTGCGCGAGCTCGGATTCGGCACCGTCGCCCGAGTAGACGTTCGCCATCAGCACCCCCGGCTCGGCGGCGGGATGGGCGAGGAGCGGTGCGGCGCGAGTTCCGATTCGGCCGTCTCCGAGCGTGAGCATGGACTCGTGCACGCGCTCCAGCGGAGGGTCGATTCCCTCGATCTCGAGCGTCCAGGCAGGGTCGGCGTCCACCTCGGGCACGTCGCCCCGGCGGCGCCGCTCGAGCTGATCGGCTAGCAGCTCGAGGAAGCGCTCCGGTCCGCCGCCGAGCCCACACACCGCGGCCGGGACTCCGGTCGGCTCGGCGCCGACCGAGACAGCAGTTGCCCTTGTCGCCTCGGAGACGAGCAGCAGCGAGTCGCTGCCCGGCAGACCGCCGAGCGTCCCGAACTCATCGCCGGCCACGAGGACGAGCCCGGCACCGGTTCCCGTTCGCGCCAGCTCGCCGAAGAGCCAGCGCGCCGAGTCCGCCTTGTCGGTCAGGCCGATCTCCACGTGCTTCGCGTCGCTGGTCACGCGCGCATCCGACAGGCCGGCCTCGCGAGCCGCCTGCTCCGCGAGCTCGACCGCCTCACTCAGCCCGTTCAGGCCGACGCCCCGCAGCCGCCCCTCGACCGCCTGCAGAAGCGCCGAGATGCGAGCCTTCGGCGGATCGGACCAGTCGGGCTCGGGGATCAGGTCGATCTTGCGCCGGTTGAGTCGCTGGGAGACCACTTCCGTCCTCAACCCTCGATCGGCCAGCGTTCGCACCGTCGCTTCAGCCGCCGCGTCGAGGGCGGACTCCTCCTCGGCGGTCGCCTCCCGCCTCTGCACGAGCTCGAGGCCGCTCTTCGTATCGGCCCTGAAGACCTCCGAGCCGCGGTTCACGCACAGGAACAGGCGGCCGGGCCCGCTCGGCCTTGCCTGGAGCTGCCCGTCGACGTTCTCGACGTGCGTGCCGGTCACCACGCCGAGGTCGAAGCCCAGGGCACAGAGCTCTTCCACCAGCTCGCGCAGTCTGCCTGCCTCCGCGCTGCGGTCAGGGACGGCGGTCCCGTCCCAGTCGAAGACAACCGCTTCGAAGCGTCGGTCGAGCCCCGCCGGGAGACGTCGGTTGCGTTTTGCGCGAGCGGCCATGCTCATCGGCATCGGAACGGCCTCCCAGGTATACACGCGGCATTGGGTTCGGCGGGCGCGATTTCCCCGGTGCTTCCACAGGATGCTCGAGTCCGGCGCGTCGCCCATCGGACCGGGCGCTGATCGCCGGTGGGGGAAACTACGGTGCCCAGGCGTTCGGCGTTCGCGGTCAGTGTTTGGCCGAAGTGAGGATCGGCACGTTCGCTGATGGCATCCGGCATCGGCCGCGGCACGATCTCGGTGAGATGACGACGATGTCTGAGATTGTGTGGACCGCTTCTCGCGAGGTCGCGATCCCGAGCAAGGGCATGCGCCTCCCTGGAACGCTCGCGGTGCCTTCAGAGCCGGTCGGCGTGGTGGCGTTCGCGCACGGCAGCGGGAGCAGCCGCTCGAGCCCCAGAAATACATGCGTGGCGGCCGGGCTCAACGAGGTCGGGCTGGCGACGCTGCTCTTCGACCTGCTCACCGCGGACGAGGAGCTCGACCGGCGGAACGTCTTCGACGTCTCGTTGCTCGGGGCCCGGCTGGTCGCGGCGACGAGCTGGCTCGAGACCGAGCCCGAGCTGTATGGGCTGCCGGTCGGCTACTTCGGCGCGAGCACCGGCGCCGCGGCCGCTCTCTGGGCCGCAGCGGAGTATCCGCACGCGGCAGCTGTCGTCTCGCGCGGTGGCCGCCCCGATCTCGCCGCCGAGCGGCTCGGTTGGGTTCGTGCACCGACGCTGCTGATCGTCGGCGGCCTGGACGAAGCCGTTCTCGAGCTCAACCACTCGGCGCTCGAGCTGCTGTCCGGTCACGCCGAGCTGCGCGTCGTGCCGGGGGCCACGCATCTCTTCGAGGAGCCGGGCGCACTCGAGGAGGTGACGCGCCTCGCGCGTGACTGGTTCGTCTGCTACCTCGCCGAGGCCGGCGATGATCGCTGAGGCCCGTTTGAGGACGGCCCGATTGCAGCGGGTGGACGAGACGCTCTGGGAGATCCCTGCCGACGCGCGCCCGGACATGCGCGTCCCCGCTCGCGTGTTCGCCGACGAGGAGCTCCTGGAGGCGATCCTGGCCGATCGCGCCCTCGAGCAGCTGCAGAACGTCGCGACGCTGCCCGGGATCGTGGAGGCCGCGCTGGCCATGCCCGACATCCACCAGGGCTACGGCTTCCCGGTCGGCGGTGTGGCCGCGACGGAGGCACCCGACGGGGTCGTCTCGCCCGGCGGTGTGGGATACGACATCAACTGCGGGGTGCGGCTCCTTGCCCTGCCGCTCTCCGAGCCAGAGCTCGGTGACCGGCGCGAGCGGCTCGTGCACGAGATCTCGCGCGCGATCCCGGCCGGGACGGGAAGGAAGGGCGAGCTTCACCTCGGCACCGGAGAGCTCCGGCGGCTGCTGGAGCAGGGCCCGCGGATGCTGGTCGACGAGCTTGGCATCGGCACCGAAGACGACGTCGAGCACACCGAGTCGGGCGGCTGCCTGCCGGGTGCGGACGCCGACGCGGTCTCCGAGCGCGCCTTCGACCGCGGGAGCGGGCAGATCGGCACCGTCGGCTCCGGCAACCACTTCGTCGAGCTGCAGCGTGTCGAGCGGATCTTCGATCCGGCCACAGCCGAGGTCTTCGGGCTGAATGAGGGCCAGCTCACCGTTCTGATCCACTCGGGCTCGCGCGGGCTGGGACACCAGGTCTGCACCGACTACGTCCACGGGATGGACGCCGCGCAGAAGCGTTACGGGATCACGCTTCCGGACAGGCAGCTGGCATGCGCACCGCAGTCCTCGCCGGAGGGCCGCTCGTACCTGACGGCGATGGCGGCCTCGGCCAACTTCGCCTGGGCGAACCGGCAGGCGATGGCGCACGCCGTCCGCGAGTCCGTGCGCTGCGTGCTCGGCGGGAGCGCCGCCGAGGGAACGCGGCAGGTCTACGACGTCGCGCACAACGTCGCCAAGCTCGAGCGGCACGGCGGCCGCTCCGTGCTCGTCCATCGCAAGGGCGCGACCCGTGCCTTCCCCGCCGGCTCGGACGAGATTCCGGAGGCCTATCGCGGCGTCGGGCAGCCTGTCTTCATTCCGGGCAGCATGGGCACGTCGAGCTTCGTGCTCGCCGGCGAGCCCGGATCCATGGAGCGCTCGTTCGGCACGACCTGCCACGGCGCCGGCAGGCGGCTCAGCCGCACCAGCGCGCGCAAGCAGGTCACGGGCGCGCAGCTCCGGCGAGAGCTGGGCGAGCAGGGGATCGTCGTCCGCTGCCCGTCGAATAAGGGCCTCGCCGAGGAGGCGCCTTTCGCCTACAAGGACGTGGAGCGCGTCGTCGGCGTGGTCGAGCGGGCGGGCCTCGCCCGCCGCGTTGCACAGCTCCGTCCGCTCGGCGTCGTCAAGGGTTGAGGTGATGCGATGAGCGTCGAGACCGAACCTCGCTTCCCCGACTGGCTGCTCGAGGCACCGCTCTTCCGCGACCGCTTCGAGGCGGGACGCGAGCTGGCGCGGGTGCTCGAGGAAACCGGCCTGGAAGCCTGCATCGTCGTCGGGCTGGCTCGCGGCGGCATGCAGGTCGCGGCGGAGGTGGCACGTGTGCTCGAAGCTCCGCTCGACGTCGTCGCAGTGCGGAAGGTCGGGCATCCGTGGCAGCCCGAGTACGCGCTCGGAGCCGTCACGCCTGGTCACGGCCTCTACGTGCGGTCGAACGACGGTCTATCCGACGAGGAGTTGACCGCGGCCGTCGAGCGCGCCCGCTCCGCGGCCGAGGAGCTCGACCGACGCCTGCACTCGGAGTGGCCGCCCCTGGATATGGCCGGCCGGCCCGTCGTGCTCGTCGACGACGGGCTCGCGACCGGGGCGACGATGATCGCCGCGGTGCGGTGGGCGCGGAGTCACGGCGCGCGCGAGACGGTCGCAGCCGTGCCGGTGGCGGCCCTGGACAGCGCGTCACTCGTCTCGCGCGAGGCGTCGCGGTTCGTCTGCCCGCACACGCTTGCCGACTTCACGGCCGTCGGCGTCTGGTACGAGCGGTTTCCGCAGGTCGGCGACGACGAGGTCCTCCGGCTGCTCGGGGAGGCGGCGAAACGCCGACCGGACCGTCGGTAGTTGGCCGAACGAGCGATCGGGGCGCTCGCCGATGCCCGCGGGGGCCCGCCGGACGATCGTGAGGACGTGACCACGAAGCAAGAGCACCTTCAGCTAGGAGCGGCTCATCGCGTGCCCAGGTTCGAGCGCTACGAGATCTGCCGTGTCGGGCGAGACGGGGGGCGCCTTCGTCTCGTCGCGAGCGCGGAGACGCCGGCTGCCGCCAAGAGCGCGCTGCGGACGCTGCTCGAGGAAGGCGAGGCGGACGGAGGCGACCTTGCGATCCTCGATGTGGCAACGGGCCGCTGGCTCGCGCGCTGAGACCGAGCACCCATCGCTCCTCCCACGGGGCCGCACGGACTTCGTCCGCCAGCTCGTGATCTGGTTCGGGTTCGTGCTCGCCTACGAGATCGCGCGTGGGTTCGCCGACCGCGGTTCGGCCGTAGCCGATGCGAACGCGCGCTCCGTCTTCGACGCCGAGCGTGACCTCCATGCGCTGGTCGAGCCGTGGCTCCAGCGGCAGGTGCTCGCGGCGGGCGGGTTCCTGCTCCACGCTGTCAACTGGACCTACTGGGTCTCGCAGTTCGCCGTGGTCGGCGTTGCGCTCTTCTGGATCTATATCTACCGCTACCCCGCCTTCCTCCGCGTGCGCGACACGGTGATCGTCGCCAACACGATCGGGCTGCTCGGCTACGTCCTCGTGCCGACGGCCCCGCCGCGCCTCCTGCCCGGCGACGACTTCGTCGACACGATGGCGTCCTCGCCGCTGAACCACGCGACCGACGTCGTTCGGCTCGCCGGGAACCCGTACGCGGCGATGCCGAGCCTGCACGCGGCCGACGCGCTCATCGTCGGCGTCGCGCTCGCGCTTCTCGTCCGGCCGCTGTGGCTCAAGGTGATCTGGTTGCTCTGGCCGGGCTGGGTCGCATTCGCGCTGATGGCAAGCGGTAACCACTTCTGGCTCGACATCGCGGTGGGGGTCGCCCTCGTGGTCGTAGCAGTGCCCGTCACCGGCTGGCTCGAGCGCAGGCGCCGGCCCGACCCCGCCGCGACTGCCCTCGGTCCGTAACGATTCGACCTCCGACCAGCGAGGTGAGAGATGGAAACCCGAGTAGCCGTCGTCTACTACAGCGCCACCGGCAACGTGCACGGTCTGGCGAAGGCGGTCGCCGAGGGAGCCGAAGAGGCGGGAGCCGAGGTCCGTCTGCGCCACGTGGAAGAGCTCGCCTCGGAGCTGTTGATCTCCCAGAACCAGTACTGGGGCCGCCACCGATCGATCGTTGCCGAGCAGCCCGTGGCGAGCCTCGCCGACCTCGAGTGGGCAGACGGGATCGCGTTCGGAACGCCCACCCGCTTCGGCAACGTCGCCGCCCAACTCAAGCAGTTCATCGATCAGGCGGGGAGGCTCTGGCAGGAGGGCAAGCTCGCCGACAAGGTCGCGACCAGCTTCACCTCCTCTCAGACCACTCACGGAGGTCAGGAGTCGACGATCCTGGCGCTCAACAACACCTTCTACCACTGGGGCATGGTGGTGCTTCCGCTGGGTTACACGGTGCACGAGGTGTTCGCCGCGGGCGGCAACCCGTACGGGACCTCGTTCGTGAGCGGACACCAGATGACCGGGCCGGACGAGCAGGCACTGGCCCTCGCCCGCTACCAGGGTCAGCGGCTGGCGCGCTACGCCGCCGTCGTCGGTCGAGCTCGCGCCGAGGGCGTGTTCGACGTCAGGCGGCCCGAGCACGGGAGCTTCGCGGCGATACGTTCCTGACTCGACTCGTTCTGGCGCTGACGCCTCTCGGTCAGCGGTTGCCTCGGGCGCGCTCCTCCTCGGCCGTCAGCTCGGCGGCCGGCAGAGCCTCGAGGCGCTCGTCGGGGATCGGCTCTCCGCTCTCGATCGAGTAGCCGTAGGTCCCCTCGGTCAGCCGTTGCTCGGCACGCTCGACTGCGGCGAGCTGCTGCCGTAGATCGTCTGCAAGACCCTCGTCCAGCTCGTCCTGGTAGAGATCGGAGGCGAGGTTGGCCGGGTCGTACTCGTCGGCCGGCTCGCCGTCGTCTTCGGGCTTCAGGCGGCCGAGCGATCGCTCGATCCGCTTGCGCTCGCCTGCGAGCAGCTCCCGGGCTCGATCGGCGTCCATTCAGCCACGGTATCGCACCCACGCGGCGTCTGTCCGCGTAACTCGGAAGGCGGCAATGACGGCGATCGCAAGAACCGCTGCCGCCGCACCGAGCGCAGCGGCGGTGTCGACGTCGAGGGCGAGCAGAGCGCCGATCAGCGCTCCGACGAACATCGAGCCCACCGCCAGCGAGCGACGGCCGATCCTCGAGCCCTCACCGCCGGCCAGAGCCGAGTCGGACGCGATCCCGGTCAGGGTCATCGTCAACACCGTCGTCGTCAGCTCCGGCACGGCCAGCCTGCGCACCGACGCGTTCTGGACGCCCATCGCGAAGGCCAGGAGCACGATCAAGGCATATCGTCGAGCCGAGGAGAGGGGATCCCCTCCGGAGGCAGCGATGGTCGCGGCGGCGACAATCGCCAGGAGCTGAGTCACGAGTGCCGCGTGGAGGAGCCTCCCGCGGTGGACGGGGAAGCGGCGGGCGATTCGGCCTCCGGCGAGCCCGCCCAGGAGGAACGAGCCCAACGCGACGAGCGAAGCAGCGATCGAGAGCCCGCTCGCGCCGGCGATCGCGAAGCCGAGAAAGACGACGTTGCCGGTCATGTTGGCGACGAACACGTGGCCGAGCTTGAGAAAGCTGGCGGCGTCCACGAGCCCGGTGACGACGGTGAGCAGGAGCAGGAGCGGAGGGAGCGGCCCGTCGCGGCTCGCTCGCTCCGGCCAGATCGTGCCGAGTGCTTCCGCCCGCAGGCTCATCGGTCCTACACAGGCTAGAGCCCGCCCTGGCTGGTCGAAGACCCGACAGACGGCCGATCCCGAGGGCCTCGACCGCCGATGAGAAGATCAGGATCCTGTAAGGATTCGGGGCCGGCCGACAACCTTTCGGGCCGCGCGGCGTTCTAGGCGGTATGGAAACGCTGCCCGAGCTCTCGGACTGGCCGGTTCTCGAGGCCGACGGGGAAGATCCCGAGGTGTACCGCTGGCGCGAAGAGCAGTTCCGCCAGCTGGGGTACGGCCCTCGGCTGGCCGCCGAGCTCGCGTTCTCCAAGGCGGATCTCGGCCAGGCGCGCTATCTGCGCGGCTCCGGTTGCGCGCCGGAGCTCGCCTTCCGGATTCTCCGCTAGGCGACCGCGCGCGCGTTTGCGCGTGTCCCGGGGAGTGAGCAAGATAGCGGCGTGAGTCCGCAACTCTGATGGCAACGCGCGAGGATCAGCGCCCCGCGAGCGCTCCGCCGGCACAACCGCAAGGGCCGCGCTTTCGTGTGGGCCGCGGTTGGATCATCTTCGGCCTCGCGCTCCTGGTCTTCAACTTCTATCTGGGGTCGCGGGCGATGCGACCGGAGTCCCGCGTCCGCATCCCGTACAGCCCGTTCTTCCTGAACCAGGTGCAGGCCGGCCACGTCGAGGAGATCACGTCGAAGGGCACGGCGATCCAGGGCACGTTCACCCGGAAGGTCGGCTACGCGAGCTCGAAGCCGACGACGCACTTCCGGACGGAGATTCCCGCGTTTGCCGACAACAACGCGCTGTCGCGGCTCCTGCAGCAGAAGAACGTGGTCGTGAACGCGCAACCCCTGGACACCGGGCCGCGGTGGTGGAAGAGCCTGCTGCTCGGCTTCGGGCCGACGATCCTCTTCGTCCTCTTGCTGTTCTGGCTCGTGCGGCGTGCGGGGAACGTTCAGAACGCGCTCGGCTCGTTCGGCCGCTCTCGGGCCCGCCGGTACCAGCCGTCCGGCGAGCGGGTCACGTTCGAGGACGTCGCGGGGATCGACGAGGCGAAGGCGGAGCTCACGGAGGTCGTCGACTTCCTGCGCCACCCCGACAAGTACCAACGGCTCGGCGGTCGGATACCACACGGCGTGCTGCTCTCCGGCTCGCCGGGCACGGGCAAGACGCTGCTTGCCCGGGCGGTGGCCGGCGAGGCGGACGTCCCGTTCTTCTCGCTGGCCGCCTCCGAGTTCGTCGAGGCGATCGTCGGCGTCGGTGCGGCCCGTGTCCGTGACCTGTTCACGCAGGCGAAGGAGGCGGCCCCGGCGATCGTGTTCGTCGACGAGCTCGATGCGATCGGCCGGTCGCGCACGTCCGGCGTCGCCGGGTTCAGTGGAGGCAACGACGAACGCGAGCAGACGCTGAACCAGATCCTGACCGAGATGGACGGCTTCGACTCCTCGACCAGCGTGATCGTCATCGGCGCGACCAATCGGCCCGACGTTCTCGACGCGGCCCTGCTGCGTCCAGGTCGCTTCGACCGGAGGGTCGCCGTGCAGCCTCCCGACCGTACCGGCCGGGAGGCGATTCTCGAGGTGCACACGCGTGGCGTTCCCCTCGCGCCGGACGTCGACCTCGGCCGGATCGCGGCTACGACGCCGGGCATGGTCGGAGCCGATCTCGCGAACCTTGTCAACGAGGCGGCGCTGCTGGCGGCCAGGCGAAACCACGACGCGGTCGCCGAATCGGACTTCACCGACGCGCTCGAGCGGATAGTGCTCGGCGCCGAACGGCAGGTGATGATGAGCTTGGAAGATCGGCGCCGTACCGCCTACCACGAGGGTGGCCATGCGATCGTGGGCATGCTCACGCCGGGCGCCGATCCGGTCCGAAAGGTCTCGATCATCCCTCGTGGTGCCGCCCTCGGCGTCACGTTCGCGGCGCCGGAGAGCGATCGCTTCAACTACCGCGAGCCCGAGGTCCGGGCAAAGATCAACGTCGCACTCGGCGGTCGCGCCGCGGAGGAGGTCGTGTTCGGCGAGATCAGCACCGGCGCGGAGTCGGATATCCAGCAACTGACCGAGCTCGCCCGCCAGATGGTGGGCCGGTGGGGAATGAGCTCGGCGATCGGGCCGGTCGCGGTGATACCACGCGACGGCGCCGGCCCTTTCCTTCCGGGCGCCGCCGAGGTCTCGCCGCATACACAGCAGCTCGTCGACGACGAGGTGCGCCGCATCGTGGACGAGTCCCACCGTGAGGTCGTCTCGTTGCTGCAGGCGAATCGCTCCAGGCTCGATTCGCTCGCGAGCGCCCTCCTCGAGCACGAGACGCTCGACGAGGACGACGTCTACGCCGCCGCGGGGGTTCCGCGAACGGCGGGGACGAGCGCGGACTCGTACGCTGCGGCGGCTCGCTCGCGGATCGACCGCTAGGTCGGAGCTCCGCAGACACGACGGAGCGATCCCGTCGACGGGACGAAGTAGTACGCGCCGGTGAGCGGGTGCGTGTAGCGGGTCAGCGCGTCGCGGGTTCCGCCGGCGAGCCCCGCCATGCTCTCCAGCATCGTCGAGAGCGGCCGCTGCTCGGCGCTGAAGCCGACGAACATCGTGCCGTGCTCCGTGACGGTTCCGTAGGGCATGTTCCGGCGGAAGATCTTGCCGAAGCGGTCCTGGTCGGTGCTCGCGACATGGGAGTCCGGCGCCTTGTCCTCGAGCTCGACGCTGTCGAGCTTCGTCCGCCCGATCACCTGCTCCTGTTCTGCAACGGGAAGCGACTCCCACACGGCCGCGTCGTGGACCCACTTCTGCAGGAGCAGGATCGTCCCTCCGGCCCCGGGACGTCCCTCCGGGATGAGGACCAGCTCGGGCGCGTCGATCAGCGTGGGGTTCTCGGATCCGTCGATGAAGCCGGTCAGGTCGCGATCGTGCTGGAAGGGCCAGCTCGAGGTCTCCTCGACGACCGAAGCCAGCCCTTCGAGCTCGGCGATCGCCTTGCGGGCCACGTCGAAGATCACGTCGTAGGCGCTTCCCGAGAGCCAGAGGACCGCGTCGTGCTGCGTGGCGGGCATCACGAAGCCGTCACTGCCGACCAGGTCCTCGTCGAAGCCCTCGAGCCCGGCCGGCGCGTCGTCGGGAACGACCTCTCTCCAGAGCTCGGGCCTGAAGCCGGCCACCAGGTTGACGCCGCCCATCGTCGTCCTCGGCTCGCGCAGCGAGGCGATCGCCGCCACCAGGTCTCCCGCCTCTCGACCGCCCGAGACGTCGAACTCGAGGTACGCGTGCGCTGCCGTTCCCAGGGCGAAGATTCCGCCTTGAGGGCCGTTCACCTCGTCATGACCGTCGGGGTGAGTCGTCGGCCGCCGATCAGCCGCCGGCCAGCCGGACGACCTCCTCGGTCAGATCCCAGTCGGGGCGGACGAACGGCGTGCCCTGCACGGTCCAGGCGAGCCCGTACCAGACGTCCGCGGTGCCCGACCAGCGTCGGATCTTGATCGTGTACGTCTCGCCGGCGCGGGCCGCGAACTCGGCGATCTCGTAGCTGTTGTCCCAGGAGCCGCTGTATCCGACGAGGGCGCCGCCGCTGTCGTAGATCTTCAGGTCGAGGTCGAGCTGGAGGGTGTCGAACGCGAACTGGAAGAAGAGGATGTCGACGACCGTGGCCAGGCTGTCCCACGCGAGCGCGACCTTGACCCTGGGGTCGAAAAGGAAGCGCGGCACCGTCACCTGCCAGGAGAACGTGGTCTCGCCGCTCGAGCCGATGTCGCTCGAGCGCAGCGTGCCGATGTCCCATCCACGCCGTGTTCCGGCTGCGCCGGGCGAGCGGCGGCTCTTGGCGATCCTCACGCCCTCGAGCCCGTCGACGGCCCCCGACCCGTCAGAGGCGTCCACGCCTGCGCTGCGGTCGGCCCACCACGTGTTGCCGGTGATGTTCTTGCTCGCGGCCGCGAGCAGGATCGCCCGGCAGCCCTCGGGCCAGGACTTGAGCGTCGAGCTCGCCTCCTGGAGCAGAGCCGTGCATCCGGCGGCAGCCGGGGCGGCCATGCTGGTCCCGCTCATCGTCAGCCCGACGGTCGTGACGGCGGTGCCGTTCGCCGCCAGCTCCGGCAGCTCCCGGTCGTGGTGACTCGACGCAGGGTTCAGGGAGACGGAGTCGCTCGCCAGCGACGAGGCGGTGTCGTCGTGGTTCGCGACCGTGAGGCTGTTGTAGCCCTTGTGGTTGACGAACTCCGTGCTCGCCCCGTTTCCTGCGGCCTGCAGGATCGTCGGATACGGCCAGTGCAGCACGAGCCAGTCCTTGTACATGTCGTCGAAGGAGAGCCCGGAGTCGGTCTGCTCGGCGTCGCGGTGGAAGCTCTGGCTGATCACGGTGCACCCGCGCGTGCGCGCGGCCCAGCTGATCGCGTCGAGATCCATGCTGTTGGCCGAATGGAGGTTGCAGCCGGACGCGTGACCGTGTGGCTTGTTCGGCTCGACGTTCTTGACGATCCCGTGCGTGTGTCGCGCGTGCTGCGTCGTCGTCGGGTTGGTGAGGAAGCTCGCCGTGATCGAGAGGTCGGTCGTCACGT
The DNA here is from genome assembly GCA_963716865.1 of uncultured Actinomycetes bacterium. Lineage (GTDB taxonomy): Bacteria > Actinomycetota > Thermoleophilia > Gaiellales > Gaiellaceae > AC-32. The sequence goes on along the minus strand of CAVQUF010000003.1, from coordinate 103,418 downwards.
CCGGCCCGTCTTCGTAGACCGCGGCGTTGACGCCCTTGCCGGTGAGACCGAGGCTCGACTGGACGGTGTCGGACTGGGCGATCTTCATCGAGTTCGCCAGGTCCAGCTCTCCTTTCCTGTCGTGGAAGAACACCACGCCCACCTCGTTCCGCTTGACCAGGTTGCGGACGCCGTCTGCGGACAGCTCCGCGTAGACGACTGGCACGTGAGGATCGAGCCGCGGCTCTCTCGCCCCGCTCTCGCGGAGTAGCCGGGCGACGCGCTCTCCGACCTCGCCGATGCGCTTGGCGTGCACGACCTCGTCGCGCGGGCGTCTGGCCGTTGCCCCCTTCTCGCGCTTCGCCGGGAGTCCCTCCTCCGGGACTCGCAGCCAGATGGCGACCGGGATGCGCGCGTTCCCGCGCCGGTCGGCGACCATGCGTGCGAGCGTGGGATGAAGCTTGCCGAACTCTCTTCGGCGCGCGCGGTTGATCCTGCCGAAGACCTGGTTCGCGTCGATTCGCGCGCCGCGATGGTCGAACGCCAGCTCCACCGGCCGGCCGCTGCGCCGGTCGACGGCCTTCATCACCTCGATGTAGCGGCCCTCGGGCCTCTGCGCGGCGGAGACCCGCGTCGTCCCCAGCTGGTCGACCTGCAGGCGGACCATGCTCTCGACACGGAGGTTCCCGCCGATCTTGGCGCGCGAGTCGCTGACGAAGAACGGAACCTCGATGCGCTCGTTCAGGCGGCGTCCGCGCGCCGTGACGAGCTCGCCGACGACGAGCGTCTGCGGCCCTGCCGGCAGCTTCCCGTCGAGTGCGAGCGTCGCCGTCCGCCCCTTGTTCGACAACGTGACCGTTCCCCGGCCGGCCTCGAGGCCGAGCGCTCCCCTGGCCGTCTCCGGCTCGAGAGCCGCGCTCGCTCGAACCTGGAGGCGCCGCGGCCCGATCACGACCTCGTTCGCCTCGACGCTGATCTCAAACTGTCGCTTGGTCCGCATTGACGACCTCCTTCGTTGCGGGCGAAGCGCTGGTCACGGGCAGTCTGCGCCGCGCCGGAAAGGTGTGATTACCACTCCGGCTCGACCGCCGTCAAGCGGGGCGGGGGCCCGCATCGGTTGTGGACGATCGCTAGCGCTTCAGGCTCGACGGCAGATTCCAGCTCTGCGTCGGGTTGAAACCCCAGAGGCGAACCAGATCCTGGTGCCCGGCCTCAGCGAGCTTGAGGCTGTAGCTCCAGACGACCTCGCGCTTGCCTCCTTCGTCCTTCACGATCTGCAGCGCGCCGACCTCTCGCTCGGGAGGATCTTTCGGCTGGAGATAGTCGAGGGCGAAGTCGATCGCCTCGGTGAAGTCGTCAGAGCGGAAGCGCAGGCCTAGATCGATCGCCGTGTCGTCCACAACCTCGTGGACCTCGTATGTCGTGTGCCAGGCCGCATGGCGGGTGAGATCAGCCATGCAATTGCTCCTTTGGAGCCGTAGTCGGCCGCTGGCCGCCGGACTTGATCCCTCACACGAGGATCCCCGACCGGAGCGGCGGGGAATGGCAATGGGGCCTGCGTCGTTTGAACCTGTGCGCAGGGGGCGCGCTTGAGCGTCCCCGAGGCGTCCTTATCGACTTATCGAAGGAGTGAATCGAACTGAGCACGACCAGCTTTGACATCGCACAGTCCGTCCTCGACGAGGCCGAGGAGCGGAAGGCAATCGAGGAGAACACCCCCGAACAGGCTGCCGCGCCCGACTCCACTGACTCGCTCGCGCTGCTCATGGCCAGCGCCGGGCGCTATCCGCTGCTGACCGCCGCCGAGGAGGTCGCGCTCGCCAAGCGCGTCGAGCGCGGCGACAAGGCGGCCAAGGAGCGGATGATCAACTCGAACCTGCGCCTGGTGATCTCGATCGCCAAGCGCTACCAGAACCGCAACCTGCCGCTCGGCGACCTCTTCCAGGAGGGCGTGATCGGGCTGAACCGCGCGGTCGAGAAGTTCGACTGGCGGCGCGGGTTCAAGTTCTCGACCTACGCGACGTGGTGGATCCGCCAGGCCTGCCAGCGCGCGGTCTCCGGGCAGTCGGCCACGATCCGCATCCCGACGCACGTGCACGAGCGCCGGGTCAAGCTGTCCCGCGCCGCGAACCAGCTCGAGTCGAAGCTCGGCCGCGAGGCGACGCGCGAGGAGCTCGCCGAGGCGACGCGTCTCTCGCTCAGCCACGTGGACGAGGCGCTCGACGTCGCGGAGGCGCCGGTCTCCCTGAACCGCACGATCGGCTCCGAGGATGACGGCGAGCTCGGCGATCTGTTCGCCGACCCGGAGGCGCTCGACCCGGCCGAGGAGGCAGCGGGCTCGCTGCGCCGGCAGGAGGTCCGCCGCGCGGTCGCCGGCCTGCCGGAGCGGGAGCGCCGGATCCTCGAGCTGCGCTTCGGCTTCGACGGTCCGCCCGCCTCGCTGGAGCAGATCGGCCGCGAGCTCGGCCTTACGCGCGAGCGTGTCCGTCAGCTCGAGGCAGGCGCCTTCGAGCAGCTCGCCGACCCGCTCGAGAGCCTCGTGGAAGACGAGGACGAAGCGAAAGCCGCGTAGTCCCCGGGCTATCCTGTCCCGGCCTGCCCCCGTCGACTAGCGGCCTAGGTCACGGCCCTTTCAAGGCCGTAGCACGGGTTCGAATCCCGTCGGGGGCATTCTCGCGGTCGCGGCCGGGTATGGCACCCTAGGCCAGACGGGCGGTTAGCTCAGTTGGTAGAGCGCCTGCTTTACACGCAGGAGGTCGGCGGTTCGAGACCGTCACCGCCCACTGGAAAGAGGCTGCTGAGCGGCCTTCTTTCGTTCTTACGCCGGAAACCGCTCTTAGAGCGGCTTCCGGAGTGCGGCCGGCTCCCCGCTTTGGGGAGCTCAGCCTCGTCTAGACGAAGACCTTGAAGAAGGTCTCGACATCCTCGGCCGGGAAGGTCTCGGTCTCGAAGATCTCGAACTTGGCGATCTCCCCGAGGACGCGGAAGGCGGCCTCGTTGTCGGGATACTTGAAGATCCCCAGGTACTCCCAGGGGCCCATGATCGCCATGAAGCGCTCGAGCGTGCCACCCTCGAGCTCGACAATCTTGTGAATCTTGTCGAGGTACTCGGGGGTCTTCTCGAGGTGCTCACGCGCCACCGGCGTCAGCCTGAACAAGCCGACATAGGTGAACATCGCAACCTCCTTGCTTAGGGGCATCGCTGAGAGCCCCTGCAAGGTCATAGCTTCCACCGTCGGCAGGTCCGCGTGTATCGGCGAACCCACTGATCGCGTCTTCCTCTTTCTACGTATCAGCGGGCGGCTCGAGGAGGAGGAGGGCCAGCAGCGCCGTGCGCTCGGGAAGCCGGACGGTGTCGACATGCTCGTCGGTCGCGTGTGAACCGTCACCGATCGGGCCGAGGCCGTCCAGCGTGGCCGTGAAGAGGCTGGTCGTGTTGGCGTCCGAGCCGCCGCCGACCAGGCCGGCATCCTCGATCGAGAAGCCGAGCTCGCGTCCGAGCCGGACGGCGGCGGCAAGAAGCGTGCGGTTGCGTCGAAGCGGCTCCATCGGTGGTCGGCGGAAGCCGCCCTCGACTTCGACCGTGGCGCCTGGGAGCGCCGGCTCGAGCGCCCTGAGCGTATGCTCGACGCGGCATGCGGCCGCCGCGGTCGGGGCGCGTACGTCCACGACCGCGGTCGCCGAGGGAGCCACGACGTTGGGACGCAGGCCGCCGTCGATCGTGCCGACGTTGACGGTGACGCCGCTGGCGGGATCGTTCAGGGCGAACAGCCGCTCTACCTGGAGCGAGAGCTCGAGGATGGCGCTGACGCCGTGCTCGAGGTCGGCGCCGGCGTGCGCCGGCCGGCCTCGGACGGTGACCGTGAACCTCCCGAGACCCTTGCGCGCGATCTTCAGCTTGCCGTCTGCGCCCTCGCCGGCTTCGAGCACCAGCGCTCGGTCGGCACCGCGTGCGAGCAGGCGTATGAACCGGCTCGAGTCCACGCTGCCAATCTCCTCGTCACTGTTCACGAGCACGACCGGGGTGACCGACGGCCGCAGGCCGAGCTCGTCCAATGCGCGAAGCGCGAACACGATCTCGACCAGCCCGCCCTTCATGTCGGCGGTGCCCGGGCCGAACAGCAGACCGTGCTCGCCGTGGACGGGCATCCTCGAGAGCGTGCCCACCGGCCACACCGTGTCCATGTGCCCGACCAGAAGCTGATGCGGCTCGTGCCGACGCCGCTGTCTTGGCCGCGCGTAGAGGTGCTCACCCACGCCGTTGCCTCCGACCGATCGCACGGCGTGGTCGAGCCGGTCGAGCTCGGCCGCGAGGATGCGGAAGGGCCCCTGCTGCGAGCGTGGCTCGAGTGAAGGCGACTCGGCCTGCACGAGCCGCTCGAGCAGCTCGACCATCGCCTCCCGGTGCTCGCGGAGCCAGCCCAGGACGATGCGTGAGGTCTCGGGCGGCATCGTCTAGAGCCGGAAATCGGCCGGGTAGGGGAACGACGAGCTTTCGCGGACGACCGCGAAGCGGCCCGGCGCGAGATACGCGAGCAGGCCGAGCCGGTAGACGAGATCCGCGTCGTCCACCTCGGCCCCGCGCACTGCCTCGCGCACGGCGGTGGCGGCCACCACGCGACCGACGATCAGGCTATTCGGGCCGAACCCGTCCACGATGCGCTCCAGCTCGCACTCGAGGTAGAGCGGGCATCCGTCGACGACCGGCACGTCCACGACGCGCGCCGGAGCCGTGGGGACGGCTCCGAGCGCCGGCTTCACCCCGCCTGCGAACCGCCCCCCAGCTGCGAAGCTCGACTCGACGATCCGATCGGCCCGCGGGAAGCTCACCGTGAACTGCGGGTGGGCCCTCACGTTCCGGTAGGTCGCGTGGCGCGGGCTACAGACGAAGCAGTAGAAACCCTCCCAGCCGAGCGGCATCGCCATGTGCTTGGGGGCGAAGTCCCATCCCTCGCCTTCCTTCGTCCCGATCAGTACCAGCGGTGCGACCTGGAACACACGCTCCCACAACTCAGGCCCGACCGCCAACTCGACAAGCCGCTGCCCTCCAGCCAGCGTATGCAGCTCTGCCATACACACAGGCTCCCTCGACTGCACTTCCATAGCATCGGGCGTCACACCGATGGACCTGTGGACAACTACTGAGCCCGGTTTCGTCACCTTCGGATTGGCACGGCGCCTGCCCTACGAGCAGGAGGTCGGCGGTTCGAGACCGTCACCGCCCATCGCCCTGGTTCGATGAAAGCGATCCTGCACCGCGTCTACGGCCCGCCTGACGCGCTCGAGCTCGGCGAGATCGACCTGCCGGCCGTCACGGACGACGGTGTGCTGGTTCGCGTTCGCGCTGCGTCCGTGAACCCGGTGGACTGGCACGGGGTCACGGGCACGCCCTATCTCGTCCGGCTCCAGGGCGGGTTGCGGAGACCGAAGGAGCAAGCCGTCGGAGTCGACTTCGCGGGGACGGTCGAGACGGTCGGCAAGGACGTGACGCAGTTCGGGGCCGGCGACGAGGTCTTCGGCGTGAGAGGCGGTGCCTTCGCCGAGTATGTCTGTATCCCCGTGGATCGCGCCGTGGTGCAGAAACCGGCCAACGTCACGTTCGAGCAGGCGGCGGCCGCGCCCGTCGCGGCCGTGACCGCGCTGCAGGGGCTGCGCGACAAGGGCCGGATCCAGACCGGGCACCGCGTGCTGATCAACGGCGCGTCGGGAGGCGTGGGCACGTTCGCCGTGCAGATCGCGAAGTCGTTCGGCGCGGAGGTGACCGGCGTGTGCAGCACGGCGAACGTCGACACCGCCCGGTCGCTCGGCGCAGACCGGGTCATCGACTACACGCAGGAGGACTTCACGCTGAGCGAGCAGCGCTACGACCTGCTGCTCGACATTGCGGGCAACCGCTCGTGGCGCGAGCTGAGGCGCGTGCTGGCCGACAGGGCGCGCCTGGTCGTGGTCGGCGGCCCGAAGACGAACCGCTGGATCGGGCCCCTGGGTCACCTGGCCGGGATGCGCCTGGCCTCGACGGGACGAAGCCAGACCGTGGTCCCGTTCCTGGCGAAGATGAACAAGGCCGATCTCGTCGACCTGCGGGAGCTGCTCGAGGCGGGGGCAGTCAAGCCGGTCATCGACCGGCGGTACCCGCTGAGCGAGACGCCCGAAGCTCTCGCCTACCTCGGCGAAGGACACGCCCGGGGAAAGGTCGTCATCACCGTCTGAGCGGCGCACGCGCGCCACTTTGTCACGAGTCCTTAACCGCACGGCTTCCCAAAACCCCCCGCTCTCGGGCACAATTCCCGCCATGCGTGTCGCAATCGTCGGCCACCGCTCGAGCGCCACGAACCTCGCGCTGACCGCCCGCTCCTGGAACGGCCGGCCCGCCGAGCTGCTCGCCCCCCACGAGGCCCTGCTTCGCCTCGGTCCGGGTGATCTCGCTCTCTCCCGGCTCGACGTCCGGGACGATCTCGACGGGGTCGAGGAAGGGCTCTGGTCGCTCGACCGGCTCGCCACCGCCGGCGTCGATGTCCTGAACCGGCCCGCGGCGCTTCTGCGCGCTCACGACAAGCTTCTGACCGCCCGGACGCTGCGCCGCGCAGGGCTGCCGCATCCGCGAACGACCCTGATCGAGCCCTACCAGGAGCCGCCGGATCTCGACTTTCCGGCCGTGCTCAAGCCGCGCTTCGGGAGCTGGGGGAGGGACGTCCTGCTCTGCGAGAGCCGCGATGCGCTCGAGCGCTCGCTCGAGGCGCTCGCGTTCCGCCCCTGGTTCCGGCAGGGAGGCGTACTCGCACAGGAGCTGATTCCGCCGCTCGGCCACGATCTCAGGCTGGTCGTCGCGGGCGGGAAGATCGTCGGAGCGGCCAGGCGGCTCGCCGCGTCGGGCGAATGGCGGACGAACGTGGCGCTCGGCGCGTCGGCGGTGCCGACGGTCCCGCCGCCCGTTGCATCGCGCCTGGCCCTGGCCGCGGCGGCGGCCTCGGGCCTCGACCTGGTCGGTGTCGATCTCCTGCCGACCGGGCCGGGCGGATTCTGCGTGATCGAGCTGAACGGCGCGGTCGACTTCCGCCCCGTGTACTCGCTGCCCGGCCGCAGCGTCTTCGACGACGCGGTCGCCGCGCTCGCGGGTGGGCACAGGGAGTCCGCGCTCGCCGCGACCGCAGCCGGCGCGTAGCTGCGCGAGACTCCCGGGGTGCTGATCGCGCAGATCTCGGACGTGCATGTCGGCGGCAGCCGCTACCGACAGGACCTGCTGCAGACGGCGATCGCCGAGATCAACGCCGAGTCGCCGGATCTCGTCGTGATCGCAGGAGACATCACCGACGACGGGTATCCCGACCAGTACCCGCTCGCGCACCAGGAGCTGGCCGCGCTCGAGTGCGAGCACGTCGTTCCCGTTCCCGGCAACCACGACGCGCGCAACGTCGGCTACCTGCGCTTCGAGGACACGTTCGGGGCGCGTGACACGCGGCTGCGCCTCGAGCTCGGCGGGACCGAGCTCGCGCTCGTCGCGGTCGACTCGTCCAAGCCCGACCTGGACGAGGGCGAGATCGGCCGTGAGCACTACGGCTGGATCCAGGAAGGCTTCGCCGGCGAGGCCGACCTCCGGCTCTTCTTCTGCCACCACCATCTGATGCCGATCCCCGGCACCGGCCGCGAGCGGAACCAGGTGCTCGACGCCGGAGACGTGCTCTCGCTCCTCCGCCAGGCGGGCGTCGACCTCGTCCTCGGCGGCCACCGGCACGTGCCCTACGTGTGGCCGGTCGCCGGGATGCTGCTCGTCCACTCGGGAACCGTCTCGACGCTTCGCACCCGCGGCTTTCCGTATCCCGCGTACAACCTGATTCGCGTCGACGGCGGACGGATCTCCATCGAGCTCCGCGTGCCCGGCGGCCAGCGACAGAGCCTGGGCGAGTTCCCGCGCGACTGGCCGGCGGAGATCTCGGCCCGCCACGCCGACCCGTTCGTCCGCGCACAGCGCGAGATCTCGCTTGCCGAGGACGACGACTGACTCTTGTGCGGGGGCGCGTTTCGGCCGATAGAAGAAGCGTGGAACCTGCGGAGAACTCTTGGCGTCCCCTGGGCGAGTTGCTGCTCGCAAAGGAATTGATCACGAAGGAGGAGCTCGACCGGGCCCTCTCCGAGCAGGCCGACACGGGCCGTCTGCTCGGCGCGATCCTCGTCGAGCGCGGGTTCGTCTCCGGGCCGGCGCTGGCGATCGCGCTCGCCGACCAGCACGGCGTCGAGCTGAGCCCGGAGCGCGGTTTCGGCACCGGCTTGTGGGCCAAGATCGACAAGCGTCACCGTGCGGCACGGGGCCAGACGCCCGAGGAGGGGAACGAGGAGCGGAACGTCGTCAGGCTCGAGCAGGTCAAGCCGGCGCCGCCGCTCGAGGTCGTGCCCGACTCCGAGCCCGAGCCCGACCCCGAGCTCGAGCGGCTCCAGGCCGAGAACCGGACGCTCCGCGAGGAGATCGAGCGGCTCCACGGAGAATTCACCAGGCTGACGCTGGTCGAGGCCGAGGCCGACGCAGAGGAGCCGGGGCCCGCGCAGCCGTCCTCGCACCTGCTCTTCGTGCCGACGGCGAAGCGCTACCTGCTCGTCGAGCGCGAGGGCCCTCCACCGGCACCGGGCGACGAGCTCGAGCTGCCGGACGTCGACGGCCTGCTGCTGGTCACGAAGGTCGGCCGCTCGCCGTACCCCGAGAACGGCAGGCCCTGCGCCTTTCTGCTGCCTCGCGGCTAGCTCTGCAGAGGCTCAGGCGCCCGGCCTGAGCACGACCATCCGGCCGAAGTCCGGGGCCTTGAAGACGCCGACGTAGCGGTAGCGCTTGTCACCGGTGAGGTCGTTCACGGTCTTCAGCTCTGCCGACCGGATCTGTCCCGGCACCGGCGGGCGAGCCTGCGGAAGCGTCTGGCGGAGCGGCTCGTGGAGGCGGCTAGAGAGGTCGCTGCGGCGGAGGAACAGCGTCGAGGTCGGCTTCTCCTGGCCGGGCCCGGGCGGGAGGAACACGACGACGTTCTCGACCGGCGGGCTGTACTCGAACGTGTAGAGCGCCAGCTCGAGGGCCTCCCGGCGAAGGACCGGCCCGCGCGCCTGGGAGGGCGTGCCCTCGCTGATCTTGCAGTTGCCGCCGTCGCCACAGAGAGCGAAGAAGACACTCTGCTCGTTGGCGTTGTCGAAGAGCGCGAAGTCGGACAGGCTCTTCGGCTTCGGCGTCGTCGGAACTCCGATCGCCCGGAGGGTCTGGCCGCCCGTCGGGCTGCTGACCTTGACGTTGATCGGCTGGCTGCCGCTCGGGAGACGGTACGAGCGACCGACGTGGTCTGCGATCTGCAGCTCCTGGTCCTTGATCGAGGCAGCGGCGGGTTTCCAGCTCGACCAGGGCGGAGGCGGCTTCGGCGCCGGGCGCTGAGCAAGAACGATCGACGAGCCGATCGCCGCGCCCGCGGCCACCCCCAACAGCAGGTAGGCGCCGAAGAAGCGAGTGCTGAGGCCTACAGGGCGGGCCATGCCGCTTCCTTGGTCAGGTCGAGCTTGGGCGCCTTGAGCTTGGCCGAGTCGAGGAGCTCGACCAGCTCGTCGCCGAAGATCTCGCGCTTCTCCATCAGCGCCTCCGCGATCCGCTCGACCGCGCGCCTGTTGTGGACGATCAGCGCGTGGGCCGTGACGTAGGCCTGGCCGAGGAGCTGCGCGACGAACGCGCGCTTGCTCGGATCCGCCAGGACCGCGGCGATCGGGCTGTGGTCGAGCGGGCCGCCGTCGCCGGCGCGATTCATGATCTGCGTCCCGATCTGCTCGAAGCGCTTCGTGATCTGCTCTCGCTTCTGGTCGAGCGTGCGCTTCGTCGGGCGGCCGTTCACCGAGGGCCCGAGATCGACGGTCTCGGGCGCCATCGCGTAGGCGCCGACCATCAGGCTGGCCTGCGTGGTCGCGCCCTGCACGTCGCCGCTGACCCCGGTCGTGTTCTCGCCGTAGAAGACGTACTCGGCGGCCATCGCGCCGAGTGCCCAGATCAGGGCCGCCATCTCCTCGGAGCGCCAGTAGGTGAACTTCTCCTCCCGCTCGCGCGCCATGTGGTGCCCGAGGGAACGGCCGCGCCGGCGGAGCGACAGCCGCGTCGACTCCGCGTGCTTCACGTACACGTGCGCGGCGGCCGCGTGGCCCGCCTCGTGGAGCGCCGTCGAGCGGCTCTCCGCGGGGATGTACTCCGTGCCGATCGCCGTTCCCGACTCGACCGTCGTCATCGCCTCGACGATGTCCGCCCACGCGAACTCGAGGCGCTGGTCGTGGTGCGCGATCGTCAGGGCCATGGAGCAGACCTGCTCGATCATGGCCGGCGAGTAGCCGGAGGTGACGCGCGCGAGCTCGTCGCGCCGCTTCTCGGTGTCGAGGTCCTGCTCGTGCGAGACCTTCGCGAGGTAGAGGTCGAAGATGTCGAGCCGGTCGGCCTTCGTGGGCGTGCGGAACAGGACGTGCCGCCCCATCCGGCCGGGCCGCGTGAGGGCAGGGTCGAGCATCTCCAGCGGCACGTTCGTCGCCCCGATGAAGTAGATCTGGCTCCCGCTCGGCTTCACGTGCGGCAGCCGCAGCGAGGTGTGCCGGATCCGCCGCGGGATCACGTAGAGGGCGTCCAGCACCTTGTTGGTGACGTTGGTCGTCACGCGTCTGAGAAACGGCGGGTTGTCGATCCCGTCCATCACGAGGAGAAGCTGGTTGAGCGCGAGCTGGCCCTGCCCTCCGCCGAACATGCCCGGCATGACCTGGTTGACGATCCCGCCGATCCGCGCGGCAACCGGGTTCGGTGGCGGCGCGCCGGGCTTGCGCTCGTCGAAGAGCCGATCGCGCCATGCGCGCGATTCGAGGATCAGGTCCTCGCTCGAGGTGATCGCGCCGCTCGGCCCGTAGAAGCAGAGATCGTGGATGCTGGTCGGCCCCGCGCTCATGCTCGAGATCGCGGCGCCGCCGAGCGACTGCCGCCGCATGCCGACCGCGTCGATCTCGTCGATGAAGACGATGCACTGGCCGCCCCACTTGCGCGCGAGCCGCTTCGCCTTCCGCGCCAGGAAGCGAACGATGACGACGTCCAGGCCGATGAAGGTCTGCGCGAAACCCGAGCCGGGGATGGTCACGATCGGCGAGTTGAAGCCCGTCGCGATCGCCTTCGCAAGCATCGTCTTCCCTGTTCCGGGCGCACCGAGGAAGAGCAGCCCCCGCTCGCGCTTGCCGCCCGCCTGCTCGAACGCCTCGCCGGACTGCCAGAGGCTGACGACGCGCCTGACCTCCTCCTTCGCCTCGGCCTGCCCGCGCACGTCCCCGAGCCTCACGCCCCAGTCCGCGTCGCCCGGCTCGAAGCCGCGGATCTGCGAGATCCCCATGGCGAGCATCGGCCCGAAAAAGATCATGAAGTTGAAGAGGAAGAAGAGGATGAAGGTGAAACCGAAGCTCAGAACCCCCGCGGCGTTGGAGAGAGGCGACGTGATCGAGTGCCAGAGGTCGCCGATCGTTCCGAAGAAGCTCGTGTCGTCGGCGCCGTGCAGGATCAACCGGACCACGTAGATCGCCACCACGATCAGCAGGACGACGAGGAAGACCTTGGCCCAGAAGTGCCAGAACCAGACGCGGCGGCGCGCGACGACGTCCTCCTCGCGCATCTCCGCGTTGTCGATCCCGAACAGGCTCGGCCAGCGGATGAAGCGGTGGAAGATGAGGTCGAGGACGCCCCTGAAGGCCGCGATTGCGAGAAGCGTGGCCAGGAGCGACCAGCCGATGGGCCAGCCCTTGAACTTGTGGAACCAGATGAAGAGGGCCGGAGAGGAGAGGATCGCGACCCCGGTTGCCGCCCGTCTGAGCACGCGCCACTGAGCGTTGAGCGCAAGCTGCTCGTCCGCCGAGAGCAGCCCTCCCGCAGCCAGCCCGGTGCTCATCGATTCAGTGTAGATGTCACTAAGCTCACCTACTTCCACGTGAACGCATCAGATCTGTTTGCGGCCGAGGAAATCGAGCGGGCGAGGTCGTACCACCGTCCGCTCTACCGCGCGCTCGGAATCGATCTCGCTCTGGAGCTCGCCGTCCTCCTCGCCCTCACGTTCTCGGTGGTCGGAGACTGGCTCTGGGACCTGACCGGCGGCTCCTGGTGGGCGCAGACGCTCGAGCTCGCGGCGCTCGTAGTGTGCGTGGGGACGCTCGTGCGGCTACCGCTCTCGTGCTGGCGGGGCTGGAACTACGAGCGCCGCTGGGGCTTCTCCACGCAGACGCTGGGTGCGTGGCTCTGGGACCGGGCGAAGGGGCTCGTGATCGGCGCCCTGCTGACCGGGCTCGCGCTCGTGCTCCTGCTCGGAGCGATCCGGGCCTGGCCCTCGTGGTGGCCGTTGGCGGCCGCTCCGGGCGCGGCCGCGCTCACGCTCGTCCTCAGCCTTTTCGCACCGCTCCTGTTCGAGCGGCTCTTCAACCGCTTCTGGCCGCTCCCTGACCCGGCGCTCGCCGAGGAGCTGCGGGACCTGTCGGTGCGCGCGGGGGTGCCCGTGAGGACGATGCTCGTCGCCGACGCGAGCCGCCGGACCCGCAAGCACAACGCCTACGTCTCCGGGCTCGGGCCGACGCGGCGGCTCGTCCTGTACGACACGCTGCTGGAGGACGCACCGCGCGGCGAGCTGCGGGGCGTCGTGGCGCACGAGCTCGGGCACCGGCGCTTCCGCCACGTCGCGGCCGGGACGGTGCTCGCGATGGCGGGCGCGGCCGCGGCCGTGCTGATCCTCTGGCTCGTCCTCTCCTGGCAGGGGCTGCTCGACGCGGCCGGCGCCTCCGGGCCGGGCGATCCGCGCGTCGTGCCGCTCGTCCTGCTCGTGCTGTTCCTGCTGGAGCTGGGGGCGCTTCCGTTCGAGGCCCGGCTCTCGCGCCGCTGGGAGCGCGCGGCCGACCGCTTCGCGGTCGACCTGACCGGCGACGGCGTTGCGATCGAGGCGATGCACCGTCGCCTGGCTCTCGCGAACCTGGCCGACCTCGACCCGCCGCCGCTGCTCTACGCGCTGCTCTTCACCCATCCGACCCCGCCCGAGCGGATCGCCGCCGCCCGCGCGAGAATGACCCGATGAGCCACGACCACGCGCACGCGCATTCCCGCGACGCGAGCAGGCGCGCGCTGACGATCGCGTTCGGGCTGATCGTCGCCCTGATGGCCGGCGAGATCGTCTTCGGCGTGATCGCCGGCTCGCTCGCGCTGATGGCCGACGCGGGCCACATGCTCACCGACGCGGCCGCGCTCGGCCTCGCGCTCGGCGCCGCGGCCGTCGCGTACAAGCCCGCGCGAGGGCGGTGGACGTTCGGCTTCCGCCGGCTCGAGATCCTCGCCGCGCACATCAACGGGATCACGCTGCTCGTCGTCGGGGTCGTGATCGTCTACACCGCCGTCTGGCGGCTGATCGACCCGCCTGAGGTGCGCGGCGGGATCGTCCTCGTCGTCGCGCTCGCCGGGATCGTCGTGAACCTGGCCGCCGCCCTGGTGCTGCGCCGGCCGAGCCGCGAGAGCCTGAACGTCCGCGGCGCCTTCCTGCACGTCGCGACCGACCTCGCTGCGTTCACGGGCACCGCGATCGCCGGCGCCCTGATCCTCGCGACCGGCTGGGACCGTTTCGACCCGATCGCGAGCCTCGTCGTCGCCGGGCTCATCTTCTGGTCGAGCTTCGTGCTGCTGCGCGAGTCGACGCGGATCCTGCTCGACGTGGCCCCCGGCGAGCCGCGCGCGATCGCGGACGCGATGCTGGCCGTGCCGCATGTCTCCGACGTGCACGACCTCCACGTCTGGACGGTCGGCAGCGGCTTCCCCTCGATCTCGGCACACGTCCTCGTTGAGCCGGGCGCGGACTGCCACGCGATCCGCCTCGAGCTCGCGCGCTTGCTGGCCGACCGCTTCAGCCTGGGCCATTCGACTCTTCAGGTCGAGCACGCGCCCCGGCCGTTACGAGACCAAGCCTCGTTCCCGATCGTCACTCCACGCAGGCGCTGAGGCGGCGCGCCACACCCCTCCTAGTAACAGACTGTTACTAGGTCGGGGATCGGCACCGTTTCGACACATAGCCGCCGATGCGCGGCAGGCACGGTTGGACGGTGCATTTTGCTCCGCGCATCTCGAGGCGGGTCCGGGCCGAGATCGAGCGGCTGGCCGACCGCTCGATGACGGCGGCCGAGATCACGAGGAGCGTCGGCATTACCGCCGAGGCTCTGGGTCTCCGCAGGCCGAGCTACGAGCAGGTGCGGGCGCTGGCACGCGAGCATCGAAACCGTCCGAGGCGAGCGTCGACCGCAGACGTGCTCCTGGACATCGCGTTCCGGGTGCGCCCTCCCGATGCGTTACTCGACCATCTCGCCGGCACGAGCACGCCGGTCCGGCGCAAGTAACAGTCTGTTACAAGGAGGCTGGTCGGCTCTTGCGTGTGTCCTGGTGCGTTTCGGGTCGGGCGACGGCCGCGACGCGTGGCATAAGCTCCGCCTCCGTGGGTCAGCTGGCGGGGAAGACGGCGATCGTCACCGGAGCTTCGAGCGGGATCGGGGCGGCGGTCGCGCGCGCTCTGGCGGCCGACGGCGCAAGAGTCGCCGGAGGCGCGCGGCGCGCCGACCTGCTCGAGACCGAGATCGCGCTCGAGCTCGACGTCACCGACCCGGCGAGCTGCGAGCGCTTCGCCGAGGCGGCAATCCAGGAGCTCGGCGGCCTCGACATCCTCGTCAACAACGCGGGCCTCAGCCTCGGGCGCGATCCCTTCGACGCGAGCACCGAGGAGGACGAGGCGACGGTCCTGGAGACGAACGTGAGCGGCCTGCTGCGGATGACGCGCCTCTGCCTTCCGCACGTCCGCGACGGCGGTCACATCGTCAACCTCGGCTCGATCGCCGGGCGGCAGGCGTACGAGAACGCCGCCGTCTACGTCGCCTCCAAGTTCGCCGTCCGCGGCTTCACGTACGCGTTGCGCGAGGACCTGCTCGGCCGACCGATCCACGTCACCACGGTCGACCCAGGGCTCGTCGAGTCCAACTTCTCGCGCGTCCGCTTCCGCGGCGACGAGGAGAAGGCGGCTGCCGTCTACGCGAACGTCGAGCCGCTGAGGCCCGATGACGTCGCCGAGTGCGTCGTGTTCGCCGTCACGCGGCCGCAGCACGTCAACATCGACGAGCTCGTCGTGAAGGCGCTCGCCCAGAGCAGCCCGATCCGGATCGCCCGGGACACGTAGCGCCGTGGCGCTGACGATCCTCGAGGGCTCGACCTTCTGCATCTGCAACGAGCGCGGCGACATCGACGACCCGACCCAGGGCCTGTTCGCGGACGACACGCGCTTCCTCTCGCTGCTCCGGCTGACCGTCAACGGGGCGATGCCGCTGCTGCTCTCCTCCGGGAAGGTCGAGTACTTCTCCGCCGCGTTCTACCTGCGCAACCCGACTGCCGGCGGCCTGCCGCAGGACTCGGTCTCGATCACGCGGCACCGGTTCGTCGGTGACGGCATGCAGGACCTGATCGTCGTGCAGAACCAGGGGATGGAGCCGCTCTCGTTCGAGCTGGCGCTGGAGCTGGGGTCGGACTTCGCGGACATCCTCTCGGTCAAGGCGCACGACTTCTCGCTCGGCGACCCCGAGCGCGCGCAGCCCCTCCCCGAGCTCGGCGCGGGCAGCTACGAGCCGGAGGACAACCAGTTCGTCCTGCGCGAGCCGGACGGCGAAGGCGCCGCGACCACGCAGGTGATCCTCTCGGAGCGAGGAGAGATCGACGGCTCCAGCGTCACCTACCCGCTGACGCTCGCGCCTCGCGAGTCGTGGGAGCTCCGCCTCGACATCCTGGCCTCGATCGACGGCGACGCCGTGGCGCCCCGCACGGCCGAGCGGCGGTTCGGCGAGGAGATGACGCGCGTGCGCGAGTCGCTCGCGGCCTGGCAGCTCCGCGTCCCGCAGATCAGGAGCGACTGGGATGACCTCGCCCGCAGCTTCCTCCAGTCGGTCTCCGACCTCGCCTCGTTGCGGATGCGCGGCGGCGGCCGGATGGGCCGGCTGCCCGCCGCAGGCATGCCCTGGTTCATGACCGTCTTCGGCCGGGACACGCTCATCACCTGCCTGCAGACGCTGCTCTTCGGGCCCGAGCTGGCGCGCGCCGCGCTCGAGGTGCTCACCGAGCTCCAGGCCCGCGAGGACAACCCGGACATCGACGCCGAGCCCGGCAAGATCGTGCACGAGCTCCGCTCCGGGAAGGCGGCCGAGAAGTGGTTCCGCGCCTACTACGGGACGGCGGACGCGACGCCGCTCTACCTCGTCCTCCTCTCGGAGGTGTGGCGCTGGACCGACGACTCCGCGCTCGTGCGCGGGTTCAAGGAGCCGGCGCTCCGCGCGCTCGCGTGGATCGACGACTACGGCGACCGCGACGGCGACGGCTTCGTGGAGTACCAGCGCCGGGCCCCGCACGGGCTCCAGAACCAGTCGTGGAAGGACTCCGGCGACTCGCAGCGCTTCCACGACGGGACGCTGGCGCAGACGCCGATCGCGCCCTGCGAGGTCCAGGGGTACGTCTACGACGCGAAGGTGCGGACGGCCGAGCTGGCGCGGGAGATCTGGCGCGACCGCCCGCTCGCCGAGCGGCTCGAGCAGGAGGCGGCCGACCTCAGGCGCGCATTCAACGAGCGCTTCTGGACGGACGCGCGCGGCGGTTACTACGTGCTCGCGCTCGACGGCGAGAAGCGGCAGGTGGACTCGCTCTGCTCCAACATCGGGCACCTGCTCTGGAGCGGGATCGTCCCGAGCGAGCGCGTGGACGCGATCGTGGACGCGCTCATGGGCGAGGAACTCTGGTCGGGCTGGGGCGTGCGGACGATGTCGAGCGGGGATGCCGGCTACAACCCGCTCTCGTACCACAACGGCACGGTCTGGCCGCACGAGAACTCGCTCCTCGCGCAGGGGCTCGCGCGGCACGCGCGCTGGCCGGAGGCGCAGCGAATCGTCCGCCGGATGCTCGGCGCGTCGGCCCATTTCGGCTACCAGCTCCCGGAGGTGTTCGCGGGGCTGCCGCGGGCGGAGACGCCGTTCCCGATCGCCTACCCGACCGCCGCACGCCCGCAGGCCTGGGCGGCCGGAACGCCGGTCCTCCTGCTGCAGACGCTGCTCGGCCTCGAGCCCGACCGCCGCCGCCACGAGCTCGAGACCCACGCGCCCGAGGAGCTGCCTTCGTGGGCGGGCCGCTCGCTCCGGCTCTCTGGGATCCGCGCGTTCGACCGGCAGTGGGACGTGCGCGTCGACCAGGGGCGTGTGACCGTCGAAGAGGTCTAAGGTGGCCGCCATGCGAATCGCCGTCCTCGCGCCGCCCTGGTTCGCCGTGCCGCCCACCGGCTACGGCGGGATCGAGTGGATCGTCTGGCTGCTCGCCGACGGCCTTACCGACCGCGGCCACGAGGTGACGCTCTTCGCGTCCGGCGACTCGCGCACGAGGGCGGAGCTCGCCGCGATCTTCGAGGAGGCGCCCAGCGAGCTGATCGGGCACTCGTTCCCGGAGCTGCAGCACGTGCTCTCGTGCTACGCGCGCTCGGGCGAGTTCGACGTCGTCAACGACCACACGGGCCTGCTCGGTGCCGCCCTCGGCGGCCTCTCGCGCCCGCCGGTCGTGCACACCGTCCACGGCCCGCTCGACGGCGAGGCCGGCCCGCTCTACGAGCAGATCGGTGTGGTTGCGCCCGAGGTCGGGCTGATCTCGATCTCGCTCAACCAGCGCCGTCCCGAGCCCGACCTGAACTGGGTCGCCAACATCCCGAACGCGCTCGACCTCGAGCACTACCCGTGCAAGCCGCACCGAGGCGACTACCTGCTCTACCTCGGCCGGATGAACCACGAGAAGGGTGCGCACCGCGCGGTCGCCGTCGCGATGGAGCTCGGACTGCCGCTGAAGCTCGCCGGGAAGATCCGGGAGACGAAGGAGCGCGAGTACTTCGCCGAGTTCGTCGAGCCGCATCTCGGCGACCGGATCGAGTACCTGGGCGAGGTCAACCACGGGACGAAGGTGGAGCTGCTGCAGGACGCGCGCGCGACGCTCTTCCCGATCGAGTGGGAGGAGCCGTTCGGACTCGTCATGATCGAGTCGATGGCCTGCGGAACGCCGGTCATCGCCACGCGGCACGGCGCGGTCCCCGAGGTGATCGAGGAGGACGGCCGCGGCGGGATCATCGTCGACGACTATCGCGAGATCCCCCAGGCGCTCGAGCGCGCAGACGCGATCGACCCGCTCGAGTGCCGCCGCTACGTGGAGGAGCGCTTCGCCCCGGAGCGGATGGTGGCCGACTACGAGCGCTGCTACGAGGCCGCGATCGCCGCTCGCGGCTAACGCATCAACCGAGCTCTGACCAGCGAGCGATGAGCGGACCCACGTCGAGGCGTTCGGCCGCCTCGAGTGCCTTCGTCGCGGCCTTGCCGGTCTTCCGCCCGATGGCGCCGCGGAAGACCCACCGCTTGACGAGGCGGTGGAGCCGCAAGCGACGATCGGACAGTTCGGGCGCCCGTTTCGGTGCCAGGTAGAGCTCGACCGTGAGCTTCTTCACAAGGGCCGGGTCGGCCGGCTGCCCCGTCGTCTCCTCGATTCGGTGAGCGAGGAGGGAGCCGAGCACCTGCACCTCGCGCGCACCGGTGCGCACGGTGAGCCCGGTGGAAACGGCGGTGGTGCCCAGGAGCACCCACGGCACCCTGGTGAACTTCGCCCCTTTCGCGACCCTCCGCACGACCGGAACGGCGACCACGACCACTCTCTGCAGGCGGCCGGCGACGGCCTCCGAGTCTTCGTCCGAGGCAAGAAGGGCCCGCCCCTCGGCTGCGGAGGTGACCCGCTCGGATGCGGCCAGCATGCGGTCGATCGAACGTTCGTAGAGGGCTGAGACTGCGTGGGCGAGGGACACGGTGGCGTCCGCGGCGGTTCTCCTTAGCGGCGGTTCGGACGACTCGACGTGGTCGCGCAGCACGTTCCAGCGGGAGAGCTTGGTAACAGTTCGTCGCGGGCCTCGCGCGGGGGTCGACTCATCCCTGCGGCGCATTCTCTCGGATCAGGTCCAACAGGGCTCGCGCGAGCTTCATGGCTTCGACATTGTCTGCCCTAGCGGTCTCGAGCGATTCCTTTGACCACGACTCCGGCAGATCATGGATCAACCAGTGGGTGGCGGTGAGGGCGTTCGATACCGCGACCACGAGTCTCTCGGTCGCCTCTCCGATTCGACGAGACGGATGGCTGGCGGCGAAGACGACGATCGGATCTCGCAACGCCCTCCATCGTTCGAGGAGCTCGGTCATCATCGTCATCGTTTGCGTCCCCGGCGTAGCAGTCAGCCGTTGTGGATCCGCGTCGCTTAGGAGCGAGAGCACGGGCGCGACCACAGCGGCGCCCTTCTCTTGGCGCTCGCCTCGCTCGGCCGCTTCTCGCTCACGCCGTGCGTGTCGCAGCTGAAGTTGCCCGGCGAAGAGCGCGACGGCGCCGACAATCGCGCTGCTGCCGAGGACAAGAGTCACCGTTGCCCATGCGGGCATCCCGCGGACCTCCTGACGGCGTCAGAGTTTTCCAGGGAGAACCTAACGCCTCGTGCCGGCCTCGGCACGTCGGTCGACTCTGGGGCGCACGGATCGCCGCGCGGACCGCTCACGTGCCGGGTATCAGCGATGGCGGCCGTTCGCGTCCCTGGTCGAGGGATCTAAGGGCCGGCGGTCGCGGCCGATACGTCTGATTCCTGCCGCAATCAAAAAGGAGTACCCATGCGGAAATTCAACGAGGAACGCGGTCAGACGATGGCGGAGTACGGCGTCGTGCTGGCACTCGTCACGCTCGCGGTCATCGGCGCGATGACGATGCTTTCGAGCAACATCAGCGGCGCCTTCTCGAGCGTCGGCGCTCTGCTGCCGTAGCAGGCCGGGTGCATCAGTCGGTGCGCTTGTTCCAGTAGCGCTTGAGGCCCACGTATGACTGCCAGATGGGCATGGCCTGCTCGTACGCGGCGCTGTCCGCGCCGAGGTGGGCGGTCGCCGCGGCCGCGAACTCTTCCTGGCTGACGCCTTCGCGGACGCGCGCCGCCCACTCGCGCAGACGGTGTCGGAGCTCCTCGAGGTGCCGCCCGACGCCGTCCGCGACTCCGAAGTGGATCAGCGCCATGTGCTCTGGTGAGCGCTTCTCGATCTCGTCGAGGCTCTGCTCCCAGGCCTCGAGGTCGATCTCGGGCGGCGGGGTCGGCGGCAGCACGAAGCTGCTCGGCTGGATGCGCACGCCCGCGACGTCTCCCGCGTAGAGCATGCCCTCGCCGTCGAGGAAGCAGACGTGGTGCCAGGCGTGGCCGGGCGTCGGGAAGCACTCGAGGCCGAGCACCTCGGGGCCGACCGCGTGCACGTTCTCCTCCGGTACGGGCGCAAGCTCGCCCCAGAGCGTCTCGAGCTCGTCGCCGTAGATCCGCCGCGCGCTCGCCTCCAGGCGGGAAGGGTCGACCAGGTGCGGCAGGCCGATCTCGGACACGTGCACCTGCAGCCCCGGGTGCTCGCGCACGAGGACGCCTGTGGCGCCTGCGTGGTCGAGGTGGATGTGCGAGAGCAGCAGGTGCCGGATGTCCGTGAGCGCGAGGCCGTGCTCGGCCAATCCCGCCTTCAGCTCCGGCACGCAGGTCGTCGGCCCGCAGTCCTGCAGCGCCGGCCCGTCCGTGGTCTCGAGCAGGTAGCAGCCGATCGAGCGCTCGAGCCCGAGGTGGCGCAGGTCGACCAGCTGCGGCGGGCTCACGCGCCGGCGGCTGCGGCGGAGCGCACGAGCGCTGTCTCGAGGTCGATGATCAGGTCCTCGGTGGACTCGATCCCGACCGAGAGGCGGATGAGGTTCCTGGGTGCGGCGAAGGGCGCGTCAGCGGTGGACGCATGCGTCATCCGCGCCGGGTGCTCGATGAGGCTCTCGACGCCACCGAGGCTCTCGGCGAGCTGGAAGATCTTCGTGCGCGCGCAGAGGGCGACGGCCTCTTCCTCCGACTCGACCTGGAACGAGACCATGCCGCCGAAGTCGCGCATCTGCCGCGCCGCGATCGCGTGGCCGGGGTGCGACGGAAGCCCCGGGTAGAGCACGCGCTCGACGCGCGCATGCCGCTCGAGGACGGCCGCGACCGCCGCCGCGTTCTCGCAGTGCTTGCGCATCCGGACGGCGAGCGTCTTCAGTCCGCGCAGCACGAGCCACGAGTCGAATGGGCCGGGGACGCCTCCGAGCGACTTCTGCAGGAACGTGAGCCGCTCCGCGATCGTCGGGTCGCTCGTGGCCACGAAGCCACCGATCACGTCCGAGTGCCCGCTGAGGTACTTCGTGGTCGAGTGCAGGACGACGTCCGCGCCGAGCGCGAGCGGCTGCTGCAGGTACGGCGAGGCGAACGTGTTGTCGACGACGACGAGCGCCCCGGCCGCGTGGGCCGCTTCGGCCGCCGCGCGGATGTCGACGATGTTCAGCAGCGGGTTCGTCGGTGTCTCGAGCCAGAGGATGCGCGTGCGCTCGTCCAGGTGCTCGGCGACGTTCGCGTTCAGCTCGTCCGCCGGCACCCACTCGAACTCGTAGCCCTTCGGCTCGTAGACCTGCGAGAACATCCGGTAGACGCCGCCGTAGACGTCGGCCACGGCGACCACGCGGTCGCCCGGGCTCAGCAGGTGCATGACCGTCGTGACGGCGGCGAGGCCGGAGGCGAAGGCTACGCCGTGCTCGGCGCCCTCGAGTGACGCGAGGCAGAGCTGGAGCGCGGTCCTCGTCGGGTTGGACACCCGCGCGTAGTCGTAGCCCTTGGTCTCTCCGACCGCGTCCTGCGCGAACGTCGAGGTCTGGTAGATCGGCACCGTGATCGCGCCGGTAGCGGGATCCGGCTCCTGCCCGTCGTGGATTGCGCGCGTCTCGAAGTCCACGATCCGATTGTAGTCCCGGGGTTTCAGGCGACGGCCACGACGCGTTCGTCGCCCGCGCCGCGGTAGTCCGGCCCGAGCTTCTCGGCGAGCGTCCGCTCGAGCTCGCCGCTCGTCTCCAGCTCCTCGACGATGTCCGCGCCGCCGATCAGCTCGCCGCCGACGAACACCTGCGGGATCGTCGGCCAGCCCGAGAGGCTCGAGAGCTCCTCGCGGATGCGCGGGTCGGGGAGGATGTCGACGGCCGTCACCGGCGCACCGGCCCGGCGCAGCGCCTCGAGCGCGCGGTGCGAGTTGCCGCACATCACCATCTGGGGCGTGCCCTTCATGAACAGGGCGACGTCCTCACCCTCGATGATCCCCTTGATCTCGTCCCGAAGCTCTGTCACGCGATTCCTTTCGTAGAGATCCTCAGCTCGTGAATGGTGCCATCCGCGAGGGGGTCTGCGAGCGCGTCGTAGACGAGCCGGTGCTGCTCGACGAGCGAGAGACCGTCGAAGCGCTCGCTCGCGACGATCACCTGGAAGTGGTCGCCGCCGCCGGTGCGGTCCTCGACCGAGACCTCGCCGCCGGGAAAGGCCTCCTGCAGCAACGACTCCAGGCGCTGGGTCAATTCGAGTTCCCGCGGCCCGCGGCACCGCTTGCGGTGCCGCCGTCAGGACTCGCGGGCTTCGCCCGTGAGTCCGTCTGAAATGACCGATCGAAACGTTGAGCGTCACCGGACCGGCCATGGGCCAGGTACTCGAGCAGGTCGGAGCGGGTCAGCATCCCGGCAGGCCGGCCGGCCATGGCGACGACGACGGCGGGGCTGCCGCCGCTCAGCGCCGCGAACACCTCGTCCACCGACTCGGTCGCCTCGACCGCCGCGAGCGGAGGCTGCATCGCGGACGCTACGTCGTTGTCGATCGCGTCGGGGTTGCGGAAGAGCAGGTCGAGCAGTCCGCGCTCCTGGAGCGAGCCGACGACGTCCGCGAGCGACCCGGCCGAGTCGTGGCGCATCACGGGGAGCTGCGAGATCGAGTGCTCCTGCATCAGGTCGATCGCCCGGCCGACCTTGTGGTGCGACTCGATCGTGACGAGCTCCGGCAAGCCCTCCTCCTGGTGCTTGAAGCGAAGCACCTCGGCGACCTTCGGCGCCGGCTCGTGCCGCTCGAGGAAGCCGAGCTCGATCATGTAGTTGTCGTCATAGAACTTCGAGAGGTAGGCGCGGCCGCCGTCGGGGAAGAGCGTGACGACGGTCTTGCCTGGGCCGAGCTCCTTCGCGATCTCGATTGCCGCCCAGGCTGCGGTCCCGCCCGAGCCGCCGACGAGCAGGCCTTCCTCGCGGGCGAGCCTCCGCGCGACCAGGAACGAGTTCCGGTCGGAGACCGTGACCCACCGGTCGACGATCGAGCGGTCGAGCGTCTCGGGGTAGAAGTCCTCGCCGATCCCCTCGACCAGATAGGGATGCTGCTCCTCCGGGCCCGAGGTGTAGATCGAGCCCTCCGGGTCGGCACCGACGACCAGGACGTCGGGCCGCTGCTCCTTGAGGTAGCGCGCAGTCCCGGTGATCGTCCCGCCCGTCCCGACCGCGATCACGACTGCGTCGAGCTCCCCGCCGGTCTGCTCGAGGATCTCGGGGCCGGTCGTCTCGTAGTGGGCGCGGGGGTTGTTCGGGTTCGTGTACTGGTTGGGCTTGTAGGCGCCGGGGATCTCCTCCGCGAGCCGGTCGGAGACCGAGTAGTAGCTCTCCGGCGACTCGGGCTCGACCGCGTAGGGGCAGATGATCACCTCGGCGCCGAAGGCCTTCAGCAGCGCGATCTTCTCCCGGCTCATCTTGTCGGGCATCGTGAAGATGCAGCGGTAGCCCTTGAGCGCGGCGACGATCGCGAGACCCGTGCCTGTGTTGCCGGAGGTCGGCTCGACGATGGTGCCGCCGGGCTTCAGCTTCCCCTCCTGCTCGGCCGCCTCGACCATCGTGATCGCGATCCGGTCCTTGGTCGAGCCCCCGGGGTTGAGGAACTCGAGCTTCGCGAGCACCGTCGCGGCACCCGCCGGAACGATGTTCTGGAGGCGGACGAGCGGCGTGTTGCCCACCAGCTCGAGCAACGTCGGGTACTCCCGCGGCATCGCGCGAAGCGTAACGCCCGCGAGGGCCATCGACTTGTGGGGTGGCCGGTCCGGATGGAACACTCCAGTCGTGTCGAGGGTGGGCTGTCGTTGCCTGGGCCCGATCGCGCTCGCGGTCGCGGTCTGCTGCGCCGCGGCGGCGGCGATGCAGGGTCAGGCACGCGTGGGCGCGACCTCCGGGTGTCCCGAGCCGACGCTCGACGCGTCCTACGTCAATGCGGTGAACGCCGCGCTCGCGCAGAAGCAGGACGTGTGGGGGAACGACCTCCTGCAATCCCGCGCCGGCCCCACCTACGCGGGCGTCAAGCACTACCTCAAGCCGCTCATGCTCGTCGGCCCGCCCTCGGGGAACACGCCGTATCGGATCACGGAGTCGGGCGTCTACTACCTCGCATTCGGCCGGCCCGCCGGAAGCGGCGGCGTCCGCTCGCTCGACCTTCACGTCGCCGACGGGAGCCAGATCGTGTCGGAGAACGTGGACGGGCCGAGACTCACGGTAGGCGTGGGCCGGACCGGCTCGGAACGCTACGGCTCGTGCCTCGGCCGCCTCGGCGCTCCCGCGCTCTACCGCGGCTACCTGCCGGTGCTAGAGACGACCTACGTCTCCGCCGACGGCGTGCGCTACCGGCAGGAGTCCTTCGCGACGGAGATCCCCCAGACGCGGTCGCTCGTCAGCTTCGTGCGGGTGGTCGTCGACCCGCGGTTCGCCACGCGGGCGACCGGGTACCTGCGCCTGACGCCGTCGGTCAGGGGGCTCCGCCGCGTGGACAACCGGCTGAAGCGCGGCAAGAGGACGCGCCTCCTGTTCAGCCCCGGCGCGAGGTTCAACGGCAGGTCGCTCGTCTACTCGACGAAGCAGAGGAAGCCGCTCACCGTGTACGCGGCGTGGCTCTCCGAGGCGCGGGTAACCGGGCCGCTGAAGCTCCGGAAGGCGAGCTACGAGCAGGCGAAGCGCGCGCTGGCCGCGTACTGGAACGGACGGTTAGCCCAAGGAGCGGCGCTGGTCGTTCCCGAGAGGCGCGTGCTCGACGCGGAGCGGAACCTCCTGATCCAGAACCTCTCGCATGCCTGGCGGTACAGCCTCGGCAACTCGTACGAGCGGTTCTCGTGGGAGCTGGTCGACCTCGCCCAGGTGATGGGCGCGTACGGGTTCACCGGCACCGAGCGCGCGATCGTGGCGAAATCGTTCCAGCGCGGCAGCGTCTTTCCGAACCGCGCCGCCGGAGAGCGGATGAGCGGAACGGCCGACTACTACCGGCGGACCGGGGACGCGGCGTTCGTCGCGTCGGTGACGCCCGGGCTCCGTGACGCCGTCACCGACTTCGAGCTCCAGCTCAAGGGGAGCACCACAGGTCTTCTGTACCCGGAGCAGTACGGCGTGGACATCTCTACGCCCGTCTACGGCCTCCACGACCAGGCGCTGGCGCTCGAGGGCCTGCGCGACATGGCGGGTGTCTGGGCGGGAACCGGCCACGCGCTTCTCGCGAGCCGGGCGACCCGCGTCGCCGACCGGCTCGAGGCCGGGCTGCAAGCGGCGGTGCAGCTCTCGTCGACCCGGCTCCCGGACGGCTCGCTGTTCGTCCCGGTCGTGCTGCTCGACGGCAGGGAGAAGCCCTTCGCCGCCGTCACCGACTCGCGCGACGGGAGCTACTGGAACCTGGTGATGCCGTACGCGCTCGCGTCCGGGCTCTTCCCGCCCGGGAGCAGCGAGGCGACCGGCGTGCTCAGGTACATGCTGAACCACGGCTCGCGTTTTCTCGGGCTCGTCCGCTTCCACGCCGTTCCGAACATCGGCAAGCCTGGCTACCGCGCGCCCGGCTCCGACGACGTGTACGGGACCAACGTCGCACGCTTCCTCGCCGACAACGACGAGTCGGACCAGCTCGTCCTGAGCCTCTACGGCAAGCTCGGCGCGGGCATGACGCCGAACACGTTCGTCGCCGGCGAAGGCTCGACGATCGGCCCCGTGGACGGCGAGTACTACCGCTCGATGTTCCGGCCTCCGAACAGCGCGAACAACGCGTTCTTCCTCGAGACGCTGCGGCTGATGCTCGTGCACGAGACGAGGGATGCGAGCGGAACGCCCGCCGGCCTCGAGCTCGCCTTCGCGACGCCGCGCGCCTGGCTGCGTGCCGGCAAGCAGATCGCCGTTCGCCGCGTGCAGACGAGCTTCGGCCCGCTCTCGTACTCGATCGCCGCGAAGGCCGGGTCGATCCGCGTCCACGTCGACGTGCCGGGACGCGTGCAGCCGCAGACGCTCAAGCTCCGGCTGCGCCTCCCGCGCGGGCAGACGATGAAGGCCGTCGCGCTCGAGGGGCGCGACTTCTTCCGCTACGTGCCCGCGACCGAGACGATCAACCTCTCGGGCCTGCGCGGGAGCGTCGACCTGGAAGTCACCACCGCGCGCGGCTGATCCGGGTCAGTGCCGGAAGTGGCGGCGGTGGGTGAAGACCATCGTCGCGCCCTCGCGCTCGACCGCCTCGATCACCTCGCCGTCCCGCTTGGAGCCGCCGGGCTGGATGATCCCGGCCACTCCCGCGCCGAGCGCGAGCTGCGGGCCGTCGGCGAACGGGAAGAACGCGTCCGAGGCCAGCACCGCGCCGGCGGTCGGATGGTCGTGCTCCCTGGCCTTCTCGAGCGCGAGCCGCACCGCGTCCACGCGGCTCATCTGGCCGGCGCCGATCCCGATCGTCTGCAGGTCGCGCGCGAGGACGATCGCGTTCGAGGTCACGTGCTTGCAGACGCGCCAGGCGAAGAGCAGGTCGCCCCAGGCCATCTCGCTCGGCGTGCCGCAGACGACCTCCATCCCCTCGCGGTCGTCGATGTCGGAGTCGCGCTCCTGCACGAGCAGCCCGCCGAGCACGCGCCGGTAGTCCCGCTCGCCGGGATTCGAGAGGCGCCGCTCCCGGTCGTCGAGGATCCGCGTCGCAGGCTTCTCTTTCAGACGGTCGAGCGCAGCCCCGTCGTAGCCGGGCGCGAACAGCACCTCGACGAACTGCCCGGCCAGCCGCTCGCCGAGCTCCGCGCTCACGGCCCGGTTGAGCACGACCACGCCGCCGTAGGCCGAGAGCGGATCCGCCGCGAGCGCCCGCTCGTACGCCTGCTCGATCGAGCCGGAGACGGCGACCCCGCACGGGTTCGCATGCTTGACGATTACGCACGCCGGGAGCTCGAACTCGCGCGCGATCATCCGGGCTGCGGAGAGGTCGTTCAGGTTGTTGAACGAGAGCTCGCGGCCGTGCAGCTGCTCGACCCGCGAGAGCAGGTGGCGCCGTGCGCCGATCTCGGAGTAGTAGGCCGCGTGCTGGTGCGGGTTCTCGCCGTAGGCGAGGTCGAGCTCGCGCGTGAACACGGGCTGCAGCGAGTCCGGGAAGCCCTCGGGCTCGGAGAACCAGCCCGCGATCGCCGCCTCGTAGGCGGCGGTGACGGCGAACGTCTCGGCCGCGAGGCGGCGCCGGGTATCGAGCGAGAGCTCGCCGCGCGCACGCAGCTCGCTCAGCACCTCCGGGTACCGCTCGGGCTTGGAGACGGGCGCGACGTGGGCGAAGTTCTTCGCGGCGGCCCGGAGCATCGCCGGCCCGCCGATGTCGATCATCTCGACGGCGTCCTGCTCGCCGACCGCCTGCCGCGAGACGACGTCCTGGAACGGGTAGAGGTTGACGCACACGAGGTCGAAAGCCTCGATCTCGTGTGCGTCCAACGAGGCCTGGTCGTCGGGGCGGTCGCGTCGCGCGAGGATCGCGGCGTGGATGTTCGGGTGGAGCGTCTTCACGCGCCCGCCGAGCAGCTCCGGGACCTCCGTCACCTCCTCGACGGGCGTGACGCCGATCCCGAGCTTGTCGAGGAACGCGGCCGTGCCGCCGCTCGCGACGAGCTCGACGCCGAGATCCGAGAGCCCGCGCGCCAGCACGTCCAGGCCGGACTTGTCGTAGACGGACAGGAGCGCCCGCCTGATCACGCGATCAGCTCCCTGACGACGCGCGGAAGCAGGCGGTGCTCGACTTCCTGCACACGCGCGCGAAGCGTGTCGGCATCGTCGCCGGCGCGGACCGGGACCGGCTCGGCCGCCAGCACCGGGCCGCTGTCGACGCCGTCGTCCACGAGGTGGACGGTGGCCGCGGTCTGCGCGACGCCGGCCGCGAGCACGTCCTCGATCGGGTGCGCGCCGGGGAACGCGGGGAGGGGGGCGGAGTGCGTGTTGACCACCCGGCCCGGGAAGCGCTCGAGGAAGCAGGGCCGCAGGAGGTGCATGTACCCGGCGCAGACCACGAGGTCGACGTCGTGCTGCTCAAGCCAGTCGGCCATCGCACCGTCCCGCGCCTCGCGGCTCTCGTAGGCGTCGAGGGGGAAGACCTTCGCCGGGATGCCCGCCGCCTCGGCCCGCTCGAGGGCCCGCACGCCGGCCTTGTTGCTGGCCACGCACGCGATCGGCAGCCCCGCGTCGACCAAGGCCTGCAGATTCGTCCCTTCCCCGCTCACGAGAACGCCGATCACGTCAGCCGTCCGATGACGGTTCCCGCTCGAGCGTCTCCGGCGGGCACGACCGCGCACATGCCGACGCCGAGGTTGAATACGCGCCGCTGCTCCGCCTCCTCGACGCCCTGCCCGGCGAGCCACGCGTACACGGGCGGCCGCTCCCAGGCATCCCAGTCGAGCTCGACCCCCACGCCGTCCGGCAGTACGCGAATCAGGTTGCCGAGGATCCCGCCGCCGGTCACGTGCGCAAGCCCCCTCACGTCGGCGTGCGCGCGCAGCCCGCGCACCTCGTCCAGGTAGAGCCGGTGCGGCGCGAGCAGGAGGTCGGCGTCGAAGTCGTTCTCGCCGACGAGCTCCCGCACGAGCGAGAAGCCGTTCGTGTGCAGGCCGGACGACGGGAGCCCGAGGACGACGTCGCCCGGCTCGCAGCGGGACCCGTCGATAAGGCGGTCGCGCTCGACGATCCCCACGCACGTGCCCGCGAAGTCCAGCTCCTCCTCGCGGTAGACGCCCGGCAGCTCGGCCGTCTCGCCGCCGAGCAGCGCGCAGCGGGCCTCGCGGCAGACCTCGGCGGCGCCCTCGACGAGCTCCGCGACCTGCTCGAGATCGAGCCGGTGCGCGGCGACGTAGTCGAGGAAGAAAAGCGGCTCGGCCCCGGTCGTGAGCACGTCGTCGATGCAGTGTGCGGCCAGGTCTCGGCCTGCGTCGCGCAGCCGTCCGGCACGCCGCGAGAGGACGAGCTTCGAGCCGACGCTGTCGGTCGAGGCCGCAAGCAACCGGTCATCGTCGAGTGCGTAGAGCCCGGCGAACCCGCCGAAGGATCCGGCTACCCCGGCCGTTCGCGTCGACTCAGCGGCTGCGCGCAACCGCCCGACGACCTCCTCGGCGGTCGAGAGCGAGACGCCTGCCTCGGCATAGGTCCTGCCCCCGGAACTCACGCAGCGAGTCTAAAGCCGCCGCTCGTCGGGAAGCCGGCCTGCGCAGGAAGAGCCGCGGACGCGCGGAACCTTGCATCGACTGCAACATGCGTTCCACGGGCGTTCACCACGTCGACCTGGTTGTCTCCTCGATCGAGCGGAGCCTGCCGTTTTACCGTGATCTGCTCGGGCCGCTCGGCTGGCACGGCGTCGCCGAGACGAAGGGCGAGCGCGGCGAGGCGATCTGGTACTTCTGGGGCCCCGGCAGCTCGATCGGGATCCGCGGGGCCCTGACCGGGAACGGCGAGCCCTACGACCGCTACCGGGTCGGCCTGCACCACCTCGCGCTCGAGGCGGGCTCGCGCTCGGCCGTCGACGAGCGGACCGAGTGGCTGCGCGCGCAGGGGGCGGAGATCGAGAGCGGCCCGGAGGAGTACTGGTACCAGCCGGGGTACTACGCGGTGTTTTTCTACGATCCCGACGGAATCAAGCTGGAGATCGTCCACGTCCCTCCCGGCCTCGCGGCCTGAACGAAAGGAGAAGCTGGCATGTCGAGCACGCCCCCGGAGGAGCCCGCAGGCGGCAGCACGCAGTCGAGCACGTCCGGCCCGATCATGGGGATCGGCATCCCGTCGGGCGCCACGCTCCCGGTGCCCGGCAACGCGGAGTTCCTGCTCCTGCTCGTCGTGGAGATCATCTTCACGATCATCTGGATCTCCGCAGACAGCGTCAACACGTTCCTGTGGTGCGTCTTCACGGTCATCCTGACGTCCTTCTACTTCCTCAGCCGCGGCATCGCGAAGGCGAGCCGCGTGCTCGAGCAGTAGCTACGTCGGCGCCGTCTCGAACCTGAGCTTCGCGCCCTCACGCGGGATTGCCGTCGGGTAATCCCGCGTGAGGCAGGCGCGGCAGAGCTCGCCCGCAGGTCGCGTCGTCGCCTCCTGCAGGCCCTCGAGCGAGAGATACGCGAGCGAGGTCGCGCCGATGTGCTCCCGCACCTCCTCGACCGAGCGCGACGACGCGATCAGCTCGTCCTCGTCGGCGAAGTCGATCCCGTAGTAGCACTGGCCGATCACGGGCGGCGACGAGATGCGCACGTGCACCTCGGCCGCACCGGCCTCGAACAGCATCTGGACGATCTTGCGGGTCGTGTTCCCGCGCACGATCGAGTCGTCGACGGCGACGACGCGCTTGCCCGCCAGCTCCCCGAGCGGGTTGAACTTGAGCTTCACGCCCTGCTCGCGGAGGCCCTGGTCGGGCTGGATGAACGTGCGGCCGACGTAGCGGTTCTTGATCAATCCCTCCGAGAACGGGATCCCGCTCGCGCGCGAGAACCCGATCGCGGCGGGGGTGCCCGAGTCGGGGATCGGCAGCACGAGGTCGGCCTCGGCGGGCGCCTCCGCGGCGAGCCGCTCGCCCATGCGCACCCGAGCGCCGTGCACCTCGACGCCGGCGAGCCGCGAGTCGGGGCGGGCGAGGTAGAAGAACTCGAAGATGCACAGGTCGCCCCGGTCGGCGATCTCGACGGCCTGCCGCGCGTGCGCTCCGTCCTCGTCGATCACGACCAGCTCTCCCGGGGCCAGCTCGCGCTCCAGCTCGGCGCCGACGTTGTCGAGCGCGCAGGTCTCGGAGGCGAGCAGCCACTGACCGTCCTCGCGGCCGAGGCACAGTGGGCGGAACCCGTGCCGGTCGCGAAACCCGATCAGCTTCCCCTCGGAGAGCGCGACGACCGAGTAGGCGCCCTCGAGCCGCCTCATCGCGTTCGCGACCGCGTCCTCGAGCGGCGCGGGGTCGTTGGCGATCAGCGCCGCGATCAGCTCGGTGTCGGAGGTCGTGCTCAGCCGAACGCCCTCCGCGGCGAGCTCCTCGCGCAGCTCGGAGGCGTTGACGAGGTTGCCGTTGTGCCCGAGCGCGACCGTCCGCCCGCGCCCGCGCTGGATCAGCGGCTGGGCGTTCGTCCACTGCGTCGAGCCGGTGGTCGAGTAGCGCGTGTGCCCGATCGCAGAGTCACCGCGGAGACCGCGCAGCTTCTGCTCGTCGAAGACCTGGGTGACGAGGCCCATGTCGCGCAGGACCGTGAGACGGTCGCGGTCGGAGACGGCGATCCCGGCCGACTCCTGGCCGCGGTGCTGGAGGGCGAACAGGCCGAAGTAGGTGACGCGGGCGACGTCGCGGTCGGGCGCGCGGATCCCGAACACGCCGCACATCAGCGCACCGTCCCGAGCTCGCGCATAGCTATCGCTTTCAGGATGCCGGGCGGCTCCGCGGCGGCGACGACGACCGAGCCGTACGGCGCGTCGCCCGAAGCCTCGAAGCGGCGGCCGCTGAAGGCCGAGGCCTCCGCGAGCGCGTGCGCCAGGCCGCCGCCGCTCACGTCGTGGGCGAGCGAGAAGCGCGGCGCGTTGCGCCAGAGCCACCCGATCAACTCGACGTCGTCGCCCTCGGCGAGCCAGACGCGGTCGCCCGGCCGCCAGCCGCGCGGCACCTCGCGAACGTCCGGGACGAGCCCGACGCAGCCGACGACGGGCGTCGGCGGGATCGCCCGCCCGTCGGTCTCGTTGTAGAGCGACACGTTGCCGGAGACGACCGGGATCCCGAGCGCCTCCGCCGCCTCAGCGATGCCCTCGATCGCCTCTGCGAGCTCCCAGCCGATCTCCGGCTTCTCGGGGTTGCCGAAGTTGAGGCAGTCGGTGAGCGCAAGCGGTTCGCCGCCGGCGCAGGCGACGTTGCGCGCGGCCTCGAGGACGGCCTCTCGCCCGGCCGTGCGCGGGTCACGCTCGCCGAGCGGCGGCCCGTCGAGGGCCACGGCGAGCCCGCGCCAGGAGGGCCGCAGCCGCAGTACCGCGGCGTCGAGCCCGGGCCGCCGGACGGTCCGCGACTGGACGAGGTGGTCGTACTGCTCGTAGATCCAGCGCTTGGGCTCGTGGTTCACCGGATCCACGGGAGCAGGCCGCCGCTCGGCCGCGAGCCGGTCGACCTCGTAGCGGGGGCACTCGTCCGTCAGCAGGCGCGCGGGAATCTCGCCGACGACATCGCCCTCGAAGAACGCCCGCAGCTCGCCCGTGTCCGTCACCTCGCCGATCGCCGCGTGGTGGAGCTCCCAGCGCTCGAGCACGGCCTCGGCCCGCTCGAGCTGCTCCGGGCGGCACACCGCGACCATCCGCTCCTGGCTTTCGGAGATCATGATCTCCCAGGGCTCCATCTCCTCCTCGCGCTGTGGGACGCGGTCGAGGTGGACGTCGACGCCGGCCCCGGCGCGCGCCATCTCGGCGAGCGCGGATGCCAGCCCGGCCGCGCCGCAGTCCTGGAGCGACTCGACGAGCCCGCCCTCGACGAGCTCGAGCGACGCCTCGATCAGCTTCTTCCCCGTGAACGGGTCGCCGATCTGCACCGAGGGCCGCTTCTCGTCGGATCCGTCTCCGAGCTCCTGGCTCGCGAGCACGGAGGCCCCGCCGATCCCGTCTCGGCCGGTCGTGGCGCCGAACAGGAGAATCGCGTTCCCGGTCCCGCGGGCCTGTGCTCTGGTCACCCGCGCGGCAGGGAGGAGCCCGACGCACATCGCGTTGACGAGGCAGTTGCCGGCGTACGCCTCGTCGAAGACCGCCTCGCCGCCGACGGTCGGGACGCCGACGCAGTTGCCGTAGTGCCCGATCCCCGCGACCGCGCGCCGGAACGCCCAGCCCGGGTCGCCGAAGCGCAGCCCGTCGAGGAGCGCCACCGGCCGGGCGCCCATCGCGACGATGTCGCGCAGGATCCCGCCCACGCCGGTCGCGGCCCCCTGGAACGGCTCGACCGCGGAGGGGTGGTTGTGCGACTCGACCTTGAACGCCACCGCCTCGCCCTCGCCGAGGTCGATCACGCCCGCGTTCTCGCCGGGCCCCTGAAGCACGCGTGGGCCGGAGCCAGGCAGGCGCCGGAGCAAGGGCGCCGAGTGCTTGTAGCCGCAGTGCTCCGACCAGAGGAGAGAGAAGACCGCCAGCTCGAAGTGGTTCGGGTCTCGCTCCAGCAGTTCGCAGATTCGCGCGTGCTCGCCGTCGGTGAGACCGAGCGCGCGATGGAGCAACTGTTCGGTGACCCTCGTCAGAGAGTCGAGTCTAGCGTCGGCGGGGGATGGGTTCGCGACCGCTAGCCTCCACGCATGAGCCGGTTCTTCCTCCCGACGTTCATCCTGCTCGCGGCGATCTGGGGGGCCTCGTTCATGTTCATCAAGGTCGCCGACCGCGAGCTGCAGCCGACGACGATGATGGCGAGCCGGATCCTGCTCGCGGCGCTGATCCTGTTCTCCGTGCTTGCATCGCGCATGGGCGTGGGCGCGGCGGTGGGAGAGCTGCGCGGCCTGGGCATCCGGCCATTCCTCCTCGGGATCGTGAACGCCGCGCTTCCCTTCACGTTGATCGCGTGGGGCGAGAAGCACATCGACTCGGGCGTTGCCGCGATCGGGAACGCGTCGATGCCGATCTTCGTCGTGCTGATCGCGATTCGCTTCCTGCACAGCGAGCGCGCGACCGGCGCGCGGCTCGTGGGCATCCTCGTCGGGCTCGTCGGCGTCGCCGTGCTGGTCGGCGTCCACCCGACCGGCGGCTGGTGGGCGGTGGCCGGGACGCTCGCGGTGATCCTGGCGTCCGTCTGCTACGCCTCCGGCAGCCTCTGGGCGCAGACGCTCGTCGCGGGCCGCTCTCCGCTGGTGCTGAGCACCGCGACGTTCATCGGGGGCGCGATCGTGCTGATGCCGTTCGGGATCGCCGAGCGGCCCGACTCGTTCCCGAGCTGGAAGGTGGTCGGCAGCGTGGTCGCGCTGGCCGTCCTAGGGACCGCGATCGGCCAGCTCATGTACTACGGGCTGCTCAGGACCGACGGCTCCTCACGAGCGAGCCTGGTCACGTTCTTGATGCCGGTGGCCGCGCTCTTCTACGGCTCGCTCCTCCTCGGCGAGTCGGTCACCTTCGAGGAGCTCGTCGGGCTCGTCCTCATTCTCGGCGGGGTTGCCCTCGGCTCCGGGCTCGTCCGCTTCGCGCGCCGCGAGGCCGCCCCCGCGTCGTGAGCGGGGACGACGGGCTCCGCCTGCGCCGGGCCGAGCCGGGCGACCTCGAGTTCCTGCTCGAGCTGATGACCCACGAGGACGTGGAGCCGTACATGGCGGTGATCAGGCCTCGCGACCGCGACGCGCTGCTCGCCGAGATCGAGCGCTCGCAGGCCGAGCCGGAGGAGTTCGGTCGCTTCGTGATCGAGGTGGAGGGGCAGGCCGCGGGCCTGATGGGGTTCGAGGTCGCCAATCGCCGCAGCCGGATCGCCAACCTCGGCTCGCTCGCGGTGCACCCTTCGTTCCGGGGCCGGCGGCTCGCCGACCGCGCGGCGCTGCTCTTCCAGCGGCATCTGGTCTTCGAGCTCGGCTACCACCGTCTCCAGCTCGAGATCTACGGGTTCAACGACCGCGCGCAACGACACGCCGAGCGGGCCGGATTCGTCCGCGAGGGCGTTCGCCGCAAGGCGTACTGGCGGAACGAGGAGTGGGTCGACAGCGTCATCTACGGCCTCGTGCGGGAAGACCTCGAGCCCGGCTGAGTTGGGCTAGTCGGGGCACGCCTCGAGCACGGCCCTTGCGATCCGCTGGTGGTCGTACGCCGTGGCGTTCCCCATCACGATCACGCCGAGGGAGCGGCCGGTGAACAGCCGCATCATGTTGAAGAAGCCCCCGCCTCCGCCGAGGTGCTCGACGTACGGCGCCCCGAGATCCTCGTCCGAGCGGCGGTGGAACCAGCCGAGGCCGACGTCGAGCTTGGGACCGTGCATCGAGAGCTCCTGCATCGAGCGCACGCCTTCCGCCGAGAGGACGCCGCCGCCACCGCCGGCGTGGAGGGCGAGAAAACGGGCCGCGTCCTCGGCGGAGCCGATCAGGCCTCCGTACGACGGGCCGTCGACGCAGATGCGGTTGAAGGAGACGAAGCGGCCGCTGCGGCCGCCGACGATCCCGCGGGGGAGCATCAGCCGGAAGAGCGGGGTCATCGGGCTGCGGCGCAGCTGATAGCCGGTCGCCGCGTGCTCCGCGAGCGCCTCGGTGTAGAGGAAGTCGGTGCTGGTCATCCCGAGCGGCTCGAGCAGGTTGCGTCGCACGGTGTCCTCGAAGCTCTCGCCCGAGGCCGCGGACACGATCTCTCCGAGCGCGAGGTAGCCGAGGTTCGAGTAGCGCGCCTCGACGCCCGGAGCCCGTCGCCTCCGCCGCCCTCGGCCGAGCATCTTCAGCGCGAACTCCCGCGCTGGCGGGCCGGGCTCATCCGCGAGGTGGACCCAGCGCACCGGGACCGGGTTCGGGAGGCCGGCGCTGTGATTCAGCAGCTGGCGGATCGTGATCGGCTCCCGGCTCGTGAGCTCGGGCAGGTAGGCGGTGACGGGCTCGTCCAGGCCGAGCCGCCCACGCTCCGCGAGCTGGCAGACGACCGTTGCCGTCGTGATCTTCGTCATCGAGAACCAGAGGTAGACCGTGTCGGGAGCCGCTGGCTCGCGCCGCTCGAGGTCGGCGTACCCCGAGGCCCCGGCCCACAGCACCTCAGGGCCGCGCTCGACGACCGCCGAGAGCCCGGGCACGCGGCCCTTCGCGCCGGTCAGGTCGTCGAGGATCGCCTGCAGGCCGTCGGGCATGCGACGAAGCTACTGCCTTCGGCTGCCGCCGGTTGCGAGAATCAGGCGCATGAGCTTTGCGCAGCGCTGGGCCGACGGCTACAAGGCGGCGTGGGAGGCGGGCGACCCGGACGCCGCGGCCGCGCTCTACCACGAGGACTGCGTCTTCCGCTCGGCGCCCTTCCGCGACCCGCAGCCGCCGATCGAGTACACGCGGAGCGTCTACCCGGAGGCCAGGGCCGTGGACGTCCACTTCGGCGTGCCGGTGGAGGCCGGTGACCGGGCCGCCGTCGAGTGGTGGGCGACGCTGATCCTGACCTCGGGCGAGGAGCACGCGCTCGCTGGTTGCTCGGTCCTCCGCTTCGACGACGACGGCCTGGTCGTCGTGGCACGCGACTACTGGCACATGGAGCCCGGGCGACGCGAGCCGCCCCCAGGCTGGGGGCGCTGAAGTTCGGGGTATGCGTCTTCCGCGCGGGCTCCTGGCCGCGCTGGTAGCGGCCGCCGTCGCGATCGCCTTCGCGGACTCCTCGATCGTCGTGCTCGCGCTGCCCGAGCTCTACGGGCAGTTCCACACCACGATCGAGGGCGTGTCGTGGGTCGTGACGGCCTACAACGCGGCGGTCGCGGTCACCGCGCTCGGGCTCGTCCTGCTCGTGCACAGGTTCAACGCCGCGCTGGTCATGGCCTTCGGCCTGGCGGTGTTCCTCGGCGCGTCGATCGCGTGCGCGCTGGCGAATGGCCTCGGATTCCTGATCGCCGCCAGGGTCGTCCAGGGCACCGGTGCGGCCCTCCTGCTCGCCGGCTCGTTGCCGGTGCTCGGCGCCCTCGCGGGCTCCGTCGGCGCCGGGGCGAGGCTCTGGATCCTGGCGGGGACGTTCGGCCTCGCGCTCGGGCCGGCGCTGGGCGGCGTGCTGACGCAGGCCTTCAGCTGGCGGGCGATCTTCGCGGCGCAGGCGCCGGTGGCGGCGCTCGGGCTGTTGGCGCTCCTCCACTCCCACGCGCGTGCGGTCGCGGAGGAGGGCTGGCGGGAGTCGCTCCGCCGCACGCTGCCGGCGAACGTCTGCCTCGGCCTGCTCTTCGGCGCGCTCGTCGGAGCCCTCTTCCTCGCCGTCCTGCTCGTGATCAGCGTCTGGAGCTACTCGCCGATCGCCGGCGCAGCGATCGTCAGCGTCCTCCCGCTGGCGGCGATCGCCGTCCGGCCGCTCGAGCGGAGGCTCCCTCGCCTGATCGCGGTCGGTGGAGGCGCCCTGCTGCTGACCGGCGGCCTGGTCGGCCTTGCCCTGCTGCCCTCTGCGAGCGTCGGGTTCACGGTCTGGGCGCTCGCGCTCTGCGGCGCCGGCCTGGGGCTGGCGATCCCGGTTCTCTCGGACACCGCGCTCGACGAGGGCTCCGGCATGACGCGCAGCGGGACGCTGACCGTCGGCGCCAGACACGTGGGCCTCGTGCTCGCGCTCGCGCTGATCGCGCCGCTCCTCGCCTCGAAGGTGCCCGCCGCGGGTGACCGCGCGCTGCTGAAGGCGACGGCCGTCCTGCTCGACGCGCCGGTCGGGCTCGACAAGAAGGTGCCGGTCGCGCTCGACCTCCGGGGCGCATTCGCGAGCGCGCAGGCGGGCGAGACTCCCGACCTCGCGAAGCCGTTCGACAAGCACGGGGCTCGCCACGACGCAGCGCTCGCCGCGACGCGCGACCGGCTCGTGGGGACGATCGAGGCGACGATCACGCGCGCCTCGCGCTCCGCGTTCTTCGTCTGCGCCCTGTTCGCCGCGCTCGCCCTGCTGGTGGCGGTCGTCTTCCGCGGCCGGGTGGTGTCGTGACCCGCCACACGCCCGCGCTCCTGATTCTGGCCGTGTTGCTCGTCAGCGGGCTTGCGCTCGTCGCGGTTGAGCTCGGGAGCGGTGCCCTGAGCGAGCCGTCGCCGAAGATCGCCAACCCCTGCAATCCGCGCGCCGGCCGCACCGGCGGCATCGACGCGACCGTCCAGCGCGTCGTTCTCGACGGCCTCGACGGCGCCGCGTGCCGACTGCACACCACGCGCGAGGAGCTGGTCCTGTCGCTCGGCGGCGGCGGCCTGGCGCCGCGGCACTGGGACGAGCACACGATCGACGTCGCCCTGCGCGCGGGGCTGCTGCGCGCCCTCGACGAGGCGGTGCGCCGCGGCGACATCCCGGGGTTCCTCGCACCGCTCCTGCGCACGGCGATCGAGAAGGCGTCTCTCGAGCAGCTGATCCGCGGCGGAATCCAGCTGAGCAACCTGCTGGGCTAGGATCGGCGGCGTGAGCGGTAGACGCGTCGCCCGGGTCGTGATGGTCGTCTTCGGCGTGATCGCCGTGCTGTTCGCGCTGTCGCTGCTGGCCGGCGGAGCCGCGCTCGTCTGGGCGCAGAACGACAAGACCAACAGCAACGGCTTCTTCACGACGCACCCTCACCACTTCCAGAGCTCGTCGTACGCCATCGCGTCCAAGAAGCTCGACATCGGGACCGGCGTGCCGAGCCGGCTCTTCGGCGCCGGCCGCTACGCCAAGATCAGCATCCGCGCGTCGAGCGCCGGCGGGGGCAAGCCGATCTTCGTCGGCATCGGCAGAAGCGAGGACGTCAACCGCTATCTCGCCGGAACGGCGTACGACCAGGTCACCGACTTCGAGGCGGATCCGTTCTCGGTCAAGTACAAGCACCACTCCGGCTCGGCGCCGGTGACGCCCCCTGGAAAGCAGCGCTTCTGGGTCGCCTCCGGGAAGGGCGGAGAGGTCGTGGTGTGGGGGCTCCGGAAGGGCACGTGGTCGGTCGTGGCGATGAACGCGGACGGCTCGCGACCGGTGGCGGTCGACGCGAGCTTCGGCGCGAAGGTCTCGTTCCTCGGCTGGATCGCGGCGGGCGTCCTGATCTTCGGCGTGCTGCTCCTGATCGGGGGAAGCCTCCTCGTCTACCTCGGCCTGCGGAAGTCGGCGCCGCTGGATACCGGTGAGCCGGCCGGCCCGACAGCCCCCGTCACCGTCGCCGGGTACCCGGTGGTCGTCGAGGGCCGGCTGGACGAGCCGCTCAGCCGCTGGCTCTGGCTCGTCAAATGGCTCCTGGCGATCCCGCACTACATCGTGCTGGCGATCCTCTGGTTCGCGTTCCTCGTCCTCACGGTGATCGCGTTCTTCGGGATCCTCTTCACCGGCCGCTACCCGCGCGGGATCTTCGAGTTCAACGTCGGCGTGCTGCGCTGGACCTGGCGCGTGGCGTTCTACTCCTACGGAGCGCTCGCCACCGACCGCTACCCGCCGTTCACGCTCGACCCGGTGCCGGACTACCCCGCGACCCTGGAGATCCCGTACCCGGAGAAGCTCTCGCGCGGCCTCGTGCTCGTGAAGTGGTGGCTGCTCGCGATCCCGCAGTACCTGGTGGTCTCGGTGTTCGTCGGCGGCTGGTACTTCGGGGGCTTCTGGGCCAGAGGGCTGTGGGATGCGCACTACTTCGGCGGAGGGCTGATCGGCCTGCTCGTCTTCTTCTCGGCGGTCGTGCTTCTCTACACCGGCCGCTACCTGCGCGAGGTCTTCGACTTCGTGCTGGGAATGAACCGTTGGGCTCTGCGGGTGGCGGCCTACGCCGCGCTCATGCGGGACGAGTACCCGCCGTTCCGGCTCGATCGCTGAGCGCCGCAGCGGCAACGACGTTTCCCTTCTGCTCGTAGAGGCGCAGCGCCTCGAGCTGGGCGGCCTCGGCTTCATCCGGCTTCCCGGACAGACGCAGCACCTCGGAGAGATCGGCCTGCGCGTCCGCCTGCTGTGGGAGGTAGTCGGTTCCGGAGATCATGTCCACCGCTTCACGAGCGAGGCGGTTGGCCTCGTCGAGCTCGCCCCGGCGGGCGAGCACCCTCGCCCTCACGCGTCGCCAGCCGACCTGCGCGTCTGCGTCCTCGGCCGCCGTCAGCCGGTCGGCGCCCCAGCGCTCGGTGATGTCGGATGCCTCCTCGTCATCCCCGTTTGCGAGGAGTGCGTCCCCCAGATGAAATGCGATGCTGGCGAGGTACCCGAGCTCTCCGGCCTGTTCGAAGACCTCGCAGGAGCGCCGGAGCTCGGCCACCGCGGCGGCAGGGTTGTCCGCAAGGAGCTCGACCTCCCCCGTCGCGGGCGCAACCTGTCGCTCGAGGAATGTCCCGCCGAGCTCCTCGGCGAGAGCCCTGGTCTGGGCGAGTAGCTCGCGGGCGACGCCGAAGTTGCCGCGCATGGCTTCGAGAAGCGCGCGCGTGTTGCGCCAGCCGATCTCGAACCGTCGGTCCGCCGGTCCGAGCTCGCGCAGCTGATCGACTCGCGCAAGGGCCTCGTCGACCGGCATCGGACCCCTGTGCAGCACGATAAGCATGTACCGGAGGCTCTCGACCTCCTGGGTCCGGTCGCCCGCACTTCGTGCTTGCCGCGCGGAGCCCTCGAACTCCTCTAGCGACGCTGCGCACTCCCCCTTCCACACGTGGAGCTTTCCCGCGAGGCACAGGGCTCGCGCGAGGCCGGCCTGGTCGCCGAGTTCCTCGAGGACCGGAATCGCCGCGTTCAGCTCGTGCAGTACGGCATCGCGGGTGACGCCGGTCTCCGTCGGACGTTGGAAGCGGAGCTCGATGTGGGCGACGGTTGCGTCGGCCGCAAGAGCACGCTCCCCGGTCTGTCGGCCGAGCCCGACGGCCTCGGCGAGAACCGCGTCCGCGCGCCTCATCTGCCCGTCTTCCCGGAGCGCCCGGCCGAGCGGGAGCAGTAGTGGCAGGCGGCGAGGGTCGCTCGAAGAGAGCAGATCGGCCGCCCGCGCGAGCATGTTCACAGCCGCCCGAGCATCGCCGCGTCCATCCGCCCGCAGCCCGGTGGCTGCCAGATGCTCTGCTGCTCGCCCCGCGAGAGCTCGGCCTCTCTCGCCGATCGGCCCCAGCACCTCCACCGAGCGGTACGACTGCTCGAGGTGGTAGCCGACGATCTCCTCGAACTCCGTCCCGCGTGGCTCCAGCCAGTCGGCGAACCGCTCGTGCAGCTCGGCGCGGCGCTCCTTCGGGATCCGCTCGTAGGCGGCGTCGCGGATCAGCACGTGCCGGAAGCGGAAGTCGTCGCCGATCGCCTCGTGCGGAACGATCAGCTCCTTGCGGACGAGGGTCGAGAGCAGGGCGCCGGGCGGCCGGCTGCCGTCGGCGGAGAGAACGGCGAGCGCCTCCCACTCGAACTCCTGACCCACGACCGATGCGCGCTCGAGCACGTCCCGCTCGTCGACCGGGAGGCCGTCGAGGCGGGCGGCGAGCAGAGCGTGGATGGTCGGCGGCAGCTCTTCGGTCTCGCCGCGCTCGCTGACCGCTGCGAGCAGCTGCTCGACGAAGAGCGGATTCCCCTCCGCTGTATCGCGGATCCGGGCGCGAATCTCCTCCCGAAGGCCCGGGTCGTCGACGAGCTCGTCGATCAGCTCGTCGGACTCGGCCTGCGACAGCGGCTCGAGCCTGATGTTCTCGGCCTGCTCCTGCCCGCCCCAGGCCGGGCGCTCGTCGAGCAGCTCGGGGCGCGCCAGGCAGAGGAGCAGGAGCGGTGCGTCGCGGGTCCAGTCGACCAGATGGTCGAGCAGGTCGAGCAGCGTCGGCTCGGCCCAGTGGATGTCCTCGATCACGAGCGCGAGGGGCCGCTCCCGCGCACGCTGCTCGAACGATCTCCGCACCGACAGGAAGATCTCCTCCGGCCCGCCGGCGGCGAGCGCGGCCTCGAGCTCGTCCTCGGCGCGGGCGTCGCGGAAGATCTCGACGAGCGGCCAGTACGTGATGCCGTCGCCGTACGGGAGGCAGGACCCGGTGAGGACGACCGCTTCCCCGGACAGGGCCGCCTCGAGCTCGCGGGCGCTCCGCGACTTCCCGATCCCCGGCGGTCCGAGGACGGTCACGAGGCGGCATCGCCGTTCGGAGACGGCGGCGTCGAACGCCGAGCGCATCCGGTCGAGCTCGCCGCGCCTGCCGACGAGCGGCGAGTCGAGCCGCCGGTCGAACGCGGGCGCGCCCTCGACGACGCGCAGCAGGCGGTAGGCCGGGACGTCGTCGGTCTTCCCCTTGAGCGGCAGCGGGTCGACCGCCTCGACCTCGATCGCACCGCGGGCCAGAGCGAGTGTCTGCTCACCGAGCAGGATCTCGCCGGGCGGCGCGGCCTGCTCCAAGCGTGCGGCGACGTTGACGGCGTCCCCGGTCGCGAGTCGCTCCTCGGTGCCGGTCACGACCTCGCCGCTGTTGACGCCGGACCGGAGGAGGAGCGAGACGCCGAAGTCCCGCTCGAGCTCGGCGTTCAGCGACGAGAGCGCGTCGCGAAGCTCGGCGGCGGCGCGCAGCGCGCGGAGCGCGTCGTCCTCGTGCACGGTCGGGACGCCGAAGACGGCCATGACCGCGTCGCCGATGAACTTCTCCACGGTGCCGCCGTGACGCT
This sequence comes from uncultured Actinomycetes bacterium, assembly GCA_963716865.1. GTDB lineage: Bacteria > Actinomycetota > Thermoleophilia > Gaiellales > Gaiellaceae > AC-32. Next base: position 61,018 of record CAVQUF010000003.1, on the reverse strand, counting down.
CGAGACACGTCCTCGCCGCGTCGAAGTAGCGCGCCATCACGCGCCGGAACGACTCGGGGTCGAGCTGCTCGCCGAGCGCGGTCGAGCCGGTCACGTCCGCGAACAGCACCGTGACCGTCTTGCGTACCTCACGTCCACCGCCGGGGACCAGAACCGCGCCGCAGGCGCCGCAGAAGCGAAAGCTGTCCGGGCTCTCCTGGCCGCAGCTAGGACACGTGAGCACGGTCTAAGCGTATTGCGGCGGCGTCCGCGCGAGTATCCTTGTCCGTAGGCGCCTCCCCTTCATGCGTGCCCGCGCCGACCCGTCGCGGTCGCCCCGAGAGGTTCCGACCAACTTCCGAAGGAAGCCGCGGGTCAGAGAGGAGCAGGTGTGGCTACGCCCCAGGCTCTCTCGGCGAGCATGGACTCTTCTCGGAGTCGCTACCGGCAGCAACACAGCCTGCAAAGGACGAGATGGCTTCGGCGTGGGCTCTGGCTCTGCGCTCTTGCCGCCGGTGCCACTGCCGTGGCGATGACCGTGTCCGACAGCGGCCTCGACGGGGTCGACACGACGAGGGTTCTCAGCGTGCTCGTCGGCTGGGCCTTCGCCGGAAGCGGCCTCTACGCGTGGAAACGGCGGCCGGAGAGCCGGCTCGGTCCGCTCATGACGCTGGTCGGGTGCGTCTATCTCACCGCACAGATCCTGACCCAGGCGCATGCGCCGCTCCTGTTCACGTCCGGCATGTGGGTCGGCGACGCGTGGGTCGTCTTCTTCGTGCTGTTTCTCCTCTCGTTTCCGGACGGACGACTCACGTCCACGTTCGACCTCGTCGTCATCTGGATGTTCGCGATCATGGCGGTTCCTCTGGAGCTCCTCTGGCTGTTCTTCTTCGATCCGGGTGGGAGCAAGAACGCTCTGCTGGTGTGGCCGAACGCGAGTGTTGCGGGCCATATCGACTCGGCTCAGCGCGCGCTGGTCGTGACGGCCTCGGTCGTCCTTGCCGTGAGGCTGTCGAGGCGCTGGATCTTCGCGAGCCCTCCTCTTCGGCGTGCGCTCGTGCCCGTGCTCGCAGGCTCGGCAGCCATCCTGCTGGCCTCGGTCCTGGTTGCCCTCGACAAGTTCAAGGTCGAGTTCGAGACGGCGAGGTGGCTCGTGCTCGCGGCCTACATTGCGATTCCTCTCGTCGTCCTGGGCGGCATCCTCCGTTCCCGCCTCGCGCGCTCCACGGTCGGAGAGCTCTTCGTCGAGCTGCGAGAGGATCCGGCGCCGGCAGACCTCCGGGACGTTCTCGCGGATGCCCTGCGCGACCCATCGTTGACCCTCGCGTACTGGTTGCCCGAGTTCCGGAGCTACGCCGACCACGAGGGCCGGCCGGTCGAGCTGCCGAGCCCCGAGGGCGGCCAGAGGATGACGCCGATCGAGCGGGATGGGGTGCACGTCGCGGCGCTGCTGCACGACCCCGCGCTGGCGCATGAGCCCGAGCTCCTCGATGCCGTCACCGCAGCGGCGGGCATCGCCATCGAAAACGGACGACTGCACGCGGAGCTGAAAGCGCGGCTCGAAGAGCTACGCGGATCGCGCTCCCGTGTGATCGAGGCGGAGTGGAAGGAACGACAGCGATTGGAGCGCAACCTGCACGACGGTGCGCAGCAGCGGTTGATCGCGCTCTCGCTCGAGCTGAGCCTGCTCGAAGAGCAGCTGGACGATCCGGACGTCAGCGCGCGGCTCAGTGACGCGCGACGTGAGATCGCGGCCTCTCTGGGGGAGCTGCGCGAGGTCGCGCACGGGATCCATCCCGCGGTCGTCAGCGGGCACGGGCTCGATGTCGCGCTCGAGCAGCTCGTCGCTCGCGCCCCGGTGCCGATACGCCTGACCATGGAGGTGGGCGAACGTCTGCCCGAGCAGCTCGAGGTGGCGGCCTACTACCTCGTGTCGGAGAGCCTCGCGAACGTCGGCAAGTACGCAGAAGCGTCGTCGGCGACGGTCGAGGTCACTCGCAGCGACGGTCAGCTGCTCGTCGAGGTCGTCGATGACGGTATCGGCGGCGCCGATACGGAGCGCGGCTCCGGCTTGCGCGGTCTCGCGGATCGCGTCGAGGCCTTGGGGGGCCGGCTGCGCGTGTGGAGCCCGGCCGGCGGCGGCACGCGCGTGAGAGCGGAAATCCCGTGCGCGTCGTAATCGCCGAGGACAGCGTCCTCCTGCGCGAGGGGCTCGCCCGGCTCCTGGGTGAGAACGGCTTCGACGTCGCCGGATCCAGTGACACGGCCGACGACCTGCTTCGGCAGGTGCGCAGCTACTCGCCCGACGTGGCCATCGTGGACGTCCGTCTTCCGCCGACGCACAACGACGAGGGGCTGCGCGCGGCGCTCGAGATCCGCGCCAACCATCCTGCGGTGGGCGTGCTCGTGCTGTCGCAGTACGTCGAGATCGGCCTTGCGATGAAGCTGCTCGCGGACTCCGCCGAAGGAGCGGGGTACCTGCTCAAGGACCGCATCAGCGACGTCAAGGAGTTCGTCGGCGCCGTGCGGCGTGTGGCGGACGGCGGCTCGGCGATCGATCCCATCATCGTCTCCACGCTCCTGGCCAGGCGCCGGAGCGACGACCCGCTGGAGGAGCTGACTCCCCGCGAGCGCGAGGTGCTCGAGCTGATGGCCGAGGGGTGTTCCAACCAGGGGATCGCAGACGAGCTCGTGATCACGCTCCGGGCCGTGGAGAAGTACGTCTCCAGCATCTTCGGCAAGCTCGGCCTTCCGTCGAGCGGGAGCGAATCGCGCCGCGTGCTGGCCGTGCTGCTCTACCTCCGCTCCTAGCGGCGGGACACCAGAAACCCGCCCCCCGAAACGGGAAGTCTCCCGCCTTCCGCTCGGATGTGACAGCTGCGAGCTTGGGTCGATCCCTGCACGGTCGAGAGGAGAAAGATGAAGACGCGTGTGATCCAGGACGACCCGGAAGAGCCGCCGACCGAGCGGGAGCCCGTCGATTCGGCCGTCGAGTCGCAACGGCCGGCCAACTTCCCGGCCCGCATGGGTCGCTGGAGCGCTCACCACCGGAAGATCGCCATCTTCGGCTGGCTCGCGTTCGTCGCCGTCGCCGTCCTGGTCGGGATCAAGACCGGCACGACCGAGCTCCAACGCAACGACGCGATTCCCGGCGAGTCGGGCCGTGCGACCCGGCTAGTCGACAAGGAGTTCGGCCCGAAGGCCAGCGAGACGGTGCTCGTTCAGAGCACGACGCTGACCGCGACGGCCCCCGCCTTCCACGCCGCAGTCGACGACGTCGTCCGCACGATCAGGCCGTTCTCGGTCGTCCGCAACATCGACTCGCCGTACGGGGCCGACAACGGCTCTCAGATCTCGCGGGACGGCCACTCGGCGCTCGTGAACTTCGAGTTCAACAGCTCGCCCCAGGACGCGATGAAGATCTCGAAGCCCGTTGAGGACGCGGTTGCAGGCGTGCAGAAGGCACATCCCGAGCTGAGGATCGCCGAGTTCGGCGACGGCAGCTCGGAGCGCGAGGTCGAGGGCCAGTTCGGCAAGGACCTCGCGAAGGCGGGTCTCCTGTCGCTGCCGCTCACCCTCATCATCCTGCTGGTCACGTTCGGAGCGCTCGTCGCCGCGGGCATCCCGCTGCTGCTGGCGCTCACGTCGGTGATCGCGGCGATGTTCCTGATCGCCGTACCGAGCCATCTCCTGGCGATGGACGCGCAGGTCAAGGAGGTGATCCTGCTGATCGGGCTCGCGGTCGGGGTCGACTATTCGCTCTTCTATCTCAAGCGCGAACGCGAGGAGCGGGCCGCAGGGCGAAGCGAATCGGCGGCGCTCGAGGCTGCCGCGGCGACCTCGGGGCGCTCGGTCCTCGTCTCGGGCCTGACGGTCATGGTCGCCATGGCGGGCATGTTCTTCGCGGGCGATCCGGCGTTCTCGTCCTTCGCCGTCGGCACGATCCTGGTCGTCGCGATCGCGATGCTGGGATCGCTCACGGTCCTGCCTGCGCTGCTCTCGGCGCTGGGCGACCGGGTCGAGAAGGGGCGCGTGCCGATCCTGCACCGGGCGCAGCGCGGTGACGGGGACAGTCGCCTCTGGGGCTGGATCCTGGATCGCGTGCTCGCGCGGCCGGGTCTGTTCGCGGTCCTCTCCGCAGGCGTGCTCGTCGCGATCGCGATCCCGGCGCTCAGCCTGAAGACGGTCCAGATCCCGCCGGAGGCGCTTCCGCAGAATCTCAAGGCCGTTCAGACGTACAACCGCATCAACGAGGCGTTCCCGACCGAGCTGCACACCGCAACCGTCGTCGTGAAGGCCGACAACGTGAACGCCCCGGACGTCCGGGCGGGCGTAGCCGAGCTCCGCAAGCGTGCCGCGACCATCGCCCCGCAGGGAACCGTCGAGACCGACGTCAACTCGCGAGGGACCGCCGAGACGATCACCGTCCCGCTTGCCGGCGACGGGAGCAATGCGCTCTCCCGGTCCGGCGTGACGACGCTTCGCGAGGAGATCGTTCCCGAGACGCTCGGTGGGCTCGGCGACGTCGAGTACGGCGTGGCAGGCGGGACTGCCATCGACATGGACTCGCGCTCGGCGATGAACCAGTCGGCTCCGCTGGTGTTCGCCTTCGTGCTCATCTTCGCGTTCGTTCTGCTGCTCATCTCGTTTCGCTCGCTGGTGATCGCGGCGAAGGCGGTCATCCTCAACCTGCTGTCCGTGGCGGCAGCGTACGGCGTCCTCGTGCTCGTCTTCCAGCACGGCTGGGGCAAGGGGCTGATCGGCTTCGACTACACGGGCGGCATCACGTCGTTCCTGCCCATCTTCCTGTTCGTGATCCTGTTCGGCCTTTCGATGGACTACCACGTCTTCATCATCAGCCGGATCCGCGAAGCCCGGGATCGCGGGCTGTCGACCCCCGAGGCGGTCTCGCACGGGATCAAGACGACCGCTGGCGTCGTCACGAGCGCCGCGCTCGTGATGGTGCTCGTGTTCGCCGTGTTCGCGACCGGCTCGATCATCGTGTTGCAGCAGCTCGGGATCGGGCTCGCTGCCGCCGTCCTGATCGACGCGACGATCGTCAGGGCCGTGCTCCTGCCGGCCTCGATGATGCTGCTCGGCGACTGGAACTGGTACCTGCCCAGGTGGCTCGAGTGGCTACCTCGATTCGAGCCCGGCGACGCCGTCGAGGAGCAGAAGCCCTCCAAGGTGCCGCCTGCACTCGAGCCCCGGGCCTAGCGAGTTCCCGAGAAGGAGATGAGATGAGCGAGCTTCCTGGTCGGACCGATGTGCTGGTCGTGGGTGCAGGGCCGGCGGGCTTGGCGGTTGCCGCCTCGTTGACCGGGCATGGCCATGACGTCACGGTGGTCGATCGGCAGGCCACGGGCGCGAATACGTCGCGCGCCGCTGTCGTCCATGCCCGGACCCTCGAGATGCTCGACCGGATCGGCGTCTCGAAGCGACTGGCGGGGCTCGGTATCCAGGCTCAGCGATTCAGCATTCGCGATGGTGATCGCGAGCTCGTGCCGGTCCGGTTCGACGGGCTCCCGACGGAGTATCCGTACACGTTGATGGTCCCGCAGAACATCACCGAGCAGGTCTTGCTCGAGCGCCTCGAGGAGCTCGGGGGCAGTGTCCATCGCCCGTACCTCGCCACCGGGGTGAGCCAGAACGCCGACGGTGCCGAGGTAACGCTCGAGAGCGGCGAGACGATCAAGGCCCGGTACGTCGTTGCGGCCGACGGCATGAACAGCACGATCCGCGACCAGGCCGGACTCGGGGACGACGGCAACGACCTCCTGTCGCTGTCCTTCACGCTGGCCGACGTCCGGGTGGACGGCGGCCTGCCGGTGGACCAGGTACTGCTGTTCTTCTCTACACCCGGCATGTTGGTCGTGGCGCCGCTCCCGGACGGGTCGTTCCGGCTCGTGGCCGAAGTCGACGATGCGCCTGAGCAGCCGGACGTCGCCTATGCGCAGCGACTGCTCGACACGCGAGGGCCGCGTCGTACGGCGGTGAGGGTGACGGACGTGATCTGGGGCTCCAGGTTCCGGATTCACGAGCGGGTGGCGGACCGGTACCGGGCCGGGCGGGTACTGCTCGCCGGCGACGCCGCACACACGCACAGCCCGGCAGGTGGGCAAGGCATGAACCTCGGCCTGCGCGATGCGGTGACTCTCGGGGATGCGCTGTCGGTCGCCCTGCGGGAAGGTCGCGAGGACGAGCTCGACGCGTATGCAGCCGGCAGTCGCGCCGAGGCCATGCGAGTGGTTGCACTTGCCCACCGGCTCACCCGACTGGCCACTGCCCCGCGGGCTGTTCGCCCGTTGCGCAATGTGGCGCTACGCCTCCTCGCGCTCTTGCCGTCCTTCCGCCGCCGCCTGGCCGAGCAACTCTCGGCCATCGGCCACCGCTGAGCAGGCGCTTCCAGACCTACCCCGCCGGGACGCCCGCTGGCCTAATCTGCGGCGGTGCCGCGAGCTCTCCTTCTCTCCTACTTCGACCGCGAGGAACTGCCCAGGCTCCTCGCGGAGGCGCGGCGCGCGGGGTTTTCGGGTACGGCGCGCGTCTACGTCGGCAGCTACGGCGTCGGCGTCGCGCTCGGCGCGCGCATCACCGCGGCCGGCTACCGCTACGCGCCCATGTTCCACCTCGCGCCAGGCTGGTACTGGGAGCGCAGGCGGCTCGCGAGGGCGGACGAGAAGAAGCTCCTCGACGTCTCGCCCAGCTCGGGGCGATTGGCAGGCCCGCTGCCCGAGCTCCCGGAGCTGCTGCGCCTTCCGCCTGCCACGCGGTTGAACTGGGGAATCGAGCTCGGAAGGCGATTCCGAGACGAGTTGCGCGCAGCGGTCAAGGCGGGCGCGCAGCTTTCGTCCTGGCAGCTCGACGAGATCCAGGCAGAGGCTGTAGGCCCGCTCGGCCGGGAGTACCGCGACCTGACACGCGGCGTGCTGCGAGGGCTCGTCTTCGGGCGGCCGTCGCTCGGCGACCAAGCCCAGCAGGGCTTCGTCTGGTGGGCACACACGGCGCTCACGCTTCCCCGCGCGCGGTTGACACCGGAGCTGACCGCCTTCTGGCGGATCCTGAACCGAGCTGCGCTCGGACTCGTCGGCGAGGAGTACCCGGAGTTCGCCGGCGATCCGCGGGCGGCCGCCCGAGCGGGCGCCGTGGGCCAGCGTGGGCTGGAGGCCGGCGGGCCTGTTCGCCGCTCGCTCGGGCGGAAGTACCTCGCCGGCCTGACCCCCGGCTACCGGCGCGCCGCCGGCCTGCGCGGAAACGTGCACGGCTGGCCCCGGGAGCAGGTGAACGCCTGGCGCGAGGCGTACGTCCGCGCCCGCGCCACGGCCGGCGTCGCGGGCTTCGCCGAGTTCGACTTCCGCTTCGAGAACAACCAGGCCGTGGTGATGCGCGACGTCCTCGGCGAGCTGGCTCAGGTCGTCTAGCCGGGCGGCGTCGAGACGCGGACACGCCTAGGATGGCGCCATGACCCGCTACCTCCACACCATGGTTCGCATCACCGACCCGGCGAAGAGCCGGGCCTTCTACGAGGCGCTCGGCTTCCGGTTCTCGCGCGAGATGGACATCGTCCGCGACGGACAGACCGAGGCGACCAACTACTTCTTCTCGATCGGCGACCAGGAGAACGTGCTCGAGCTGACGTACAACCACGACGGGCGCAGCTACGAGCTCGGCACGGCCTACGGCCACATCGCCGTCGGCGTCGGCGACCTCGACGGGACGCTCGCCGAGCTCGCCGGTCAGGGCATCGAGCCGGAGCGCCCGCCCTACCAGGTGCAAGCGGGCGGCTCCCGGATCTGCTTCGTCCAGGACCCGGATCACTACCGCGTGGAGCTCATCGAGGCTTCCTGACCGGGTGCGAGGAGCCACCGGCACAGCCGCCGCGCTGCTGATCCTCGGACTGCTGTTGGGCGGGGCGGGGATCAAACCCGCGTCGGCGCAGCCGGTTCGCTTCCGGGTCCTCTCGGTGTCCGCGACCTCGGCGTCGCTTTCTCTGCGAGCCGGTCGCGTCGAGTACGGGACCACCTCGGCTCTCGGCCTCTGGAGCCGGCGGGCGAAGGGCGGGAAGGTCGTCCTCACGGGCCTTCTTCCGCGCACGCGCTACTCCGCGCGCTCGAGGAACCGCTCGATCCGCTTCACGACCCAGGCGGCCTCGTCGACCATGACCCGCGTCGGCGCGGGCGGGAAGATCCTGCTCGACGGGTCGCCGTTCTTCCCTCTGATGCAGTGGCTGCAGTGCCCGAGCCTGTTCTCGGTCAACGTCTCGCTCGGGATCAACGTCTTCCTCGGCCGCGGCTGCGACGCCGGATCCGACGCCTCCGAGGTGGATGCGCTCGAGAGACTCGGCGCCTACAGCGTGCTCCCGTTCAATCCGGCCGTGAAGGGCAAGGCGGGGCTGTTCGGGTGGCGTTTCGGCGACGAGCCGGACGACAACGGCGAGTCGCCCGACCAGATCCGCGCCGAGTACCTCCACAACCGCGGGGCCGATCCACGGCATGTGAACTTCCTCACCCTGACCTCCGGGTTCTACTCGGCGATGGACCCTCCGGCGTGGATGCACGGCGACCGCAGTTACTACGGCGCCTACGCCCGGGCGACCGACGCCTCCGGCTTCGACATCTATCCGGTGACCGGCTGGTGCCGGCCGGAGTGGCTGCCGAGGGTGGGCGAGGCCCAGCGCGAGCTCCAGGGATTCGCGGGCAGTTCCAAGCCGACCTACCAGTGGATCGAGGCCACGTCGACCTCCAGCCAGTGGTGCACCGGACGCGGGGTCACCGCGGCCGAGCTCCGAGCCGAGACCTGGCTGGCGATCGCCGGCGGCGCCAGGGCGATCGGCTACTTCACCCATTCCTGGAAGCCGACCTACTCCCAGTTCCGGGTCGCGCCGGACGTGCGGGCGCAGATCAAGCGGACGGACGGCGAGATCACCGACCTGGCCCCGGCGCTCCTCGCGGCGAGGAACGGCTTCACCTGCCCGCGCACCCTCGTGTGCAAGGCGACCACTCTGCGCGGCGCCCGGTACCTCCTGGTCGTCAACCCGTCCCGTGCGGCGGTTCACGGAGCGCTCCGCCTGGCCGGGGTGAGTCGGTCCGTCCGGATCTTCGGCTCCAGCGGCCGCCGGGCGGTCGCACGCGGGGCGTTCTCGGACACGCTTCCCGCACTCGGCGTCAGGATCTACGTCTCGGCGCCGTCGGGCTGACCGGCGGCGAAGCCGTCAGCCGATCTCGATCGTCACGCTCGCGGGCGAGCCGGAGCTCGACACCGTGAAGGGCCGCTCCTCCGAGAGGCCGATCCCCCAGGTCAGGACCGCCTCGAAGTCGCCGGTCTTCGCCAGCTCCCGCGTGTAGCGCGTTCCGGACGGGGTGAACTTCCACGGCCCGGTGTAGGTGAACACCGGCGTCGCTCCGGTGAGATCGGCCGTCGCGGCCGGCTCGAACCGGATGACCAGGAACGACTTCCCGGCAATCGGGATGAACTTGCCGGACGCGTCCTGGGTCTGCGCCTCCTCGGCGGTCCGGTATCCGACCGTGTAGCCGGGCTGCTGTCCCGCCGCCGGGCGGAACGTGAAGACGATCCGGTCGGTGCAGCCGTCCGAGCTCGCCTGCACCGCGGTGAGCAGCATCGTCTTCGAAGGCTTCGCCGCGCTGCTCTGCGTTGCGGTCCCGCCGCCGAACGATGGGCAGCTCGTGGTGGACGAGGTCGTCGTCGTGCTCGCGTGCCCGGTCGTGCTAGTGGCCGTCGTCGCCGGCTGCTCGGCCGTCGTGCCCCCGCAGCCACTGACGACGAGGAGGCCGAGACCCGCGAGGAGCGCGGCCCGCTTCATGGCCTGAATGTAGCCGCAGGCCCGGCGATCAGGCCCGGCGCGAGCGCATGAGCCGCTCGGCCGTGGACGGCAGGCTCACGACCTCGGCGGAGGAGAGGCGGCTCCCGATCAGCTTCTGCGCGAACAGGCGCTCGTCCGCCGCGCGGAAGAGGAGCAGCGGGCTGTCGCCGTCACGCGGGCAGACGGCCCACCCGAAGCTGATGCTCAGACCCTCCTCGGCGAGCGCCGCGGTCAGGCGGCTGCATAGCGCCCGCACGGCGTCCGTGCCCGGAGTCGAGGTGACGACCGCGAACTCGTCGCCGCCCACGCGCGCGAGCTGGTCCCCGGGCTCGAGCTTGCGCTGGAGCAGCTCGGCGACGCGGCGGAGGAGGTCGTTGCCGACCGCGTGCCCCTCCCGGTCGTTGATCTCCCGGAAGTCGTCCATGTCGCCGAGGATCAGCCCGAAGGGCAGGCCGAGCTCGACGCGGGCCGCGAGAACGGCGTCGAACGAGCGCGTGTTGAGCAGTCCCGTGAGGAAGTCGTGCTCCTCGGCGACGCGCAGCTCGTCAGCGAGCCTGCGGTTGCTGTGGGCGAACCACCCGACGAGCGCGCCCATCGTCGCGAACGTGATCAGCCGGATCGAGGCGGTCGCGGTCAGCACCTGGGCCGACGGGATGTGCGGGTTCAGCACGATCCCTAGCGCGTAGACGGCCGTTGCCAGGAGCCCGGCGGCGGCGCCCCAGAGCGGCCCGCCCGCGAGCGCGATCATCGCGACCGGAAAGTAGTAGAAGTTCGCGATTCCGAGGCCCGGCCTCTCCAGGGTCAGGAACGCGGTGAAGATCAGCGCGTACAGGACCGCCGAGGTCGCGAGCAGGAAGACGCGGTGACGTGACACAGCCGCAGGCATCTGCCTCTTGAGAATCGCGGGCCGGTTCCCTGTTCGCGTCCCTCGATCGTGTGATTCGCGCGCCGTTACAGATCCGGTGCGAAGGCGTTGCAGACACGTGACGAGCGTGCGGCTAGCGTGGGTTCCGATGGCGACAGCGGCGACACCCTGGGGCCCGGCGGAGCTCGTCGAGGAGCTGGCGCTCGCCCAGCGAGCGGGCGGAAAGCGATTCTCGTCGCTTGTCCAGCTGCTCGAGGGTCCCGGCGGCGAGCGGCTCGTCCGCTTTGCCTATTCGACCGGTGGCACGGCACGGCGCGGGCCGGTCACGCTGCGGTCGCGGGACCTCGAGCGGTTGCGTGCGGGCCTGGCCCAGCGGCCCGGGCTCGCCGAGGTGCTGGGGATGAGGCCTCCGTAACGGCCTGTCTGCCTAGACGGCGGCCGGCGAGCGCTCGCGGGCCGCGTCGATGAGCGAGCCGAGGACGAGGGCTCCGTCCGTCGAGCCGAGCAGCGGATCGACGGCGTGCTCCGGGTGCGGCATCAGGCCGAAGACGTTGCCCGCTTCGCTGACGACCGCCGCCACGTCGCCGATCGACCCGTTCGGGTTGTCCTCGTAGCGGAGAGCGATCTGGCCGTTCGCCTCGAGCTCGGCGAGCAGCTGGCCGTCGGCGAAGTAGCAGCCCTCGCCGTGCTTCACGGGCATCCTCAGCCGCTGCTCCGGCTCGCAGCGGGAGGTGAACGCAGTGTCAGCCCGCTCGACCAGGAGCGGAACGTCCGCGCAAACAAACGAAAGGGACGCGTTCGGCCGGAGCGCGCCCGGAAGGAGCCCTGCCTCGCAGAGAACCTGAAAGCCGTTGCAGATCCCCAGCACGAGACCGCCTCCCGCGGCGAACCGGTTGACCGCGCCCATGATCGGCGCGAAGCGAGCGATCGCCCCGCAGCGCAGATAGTCCCCGTACGAGAACCCGCCGGGGAGGACCACCGCGTTCACATCCGGGAGCTCGGGATCGGCGTGCCAGACGAGCCGGGGGTCGGCTCCGAGCGCGTCGAGGGCGAGCGCCGCGTCCCGGTCGTCGTTCGAGCCCGGGAAGACGACGACCGCGATCGTCGGTCGGCTCACCCGTCTGCCACCGTTATCTCGTAGGACTCGATCAGCGGGTTCGCGAGCAGCTGCTCGCACATGCGCTCCAGCTCCGCCCGGGCCTGCTCGGGGTCGCCGTCCTCCAGCTCGAGGTCGACGACGCGGCCGACGCGGGCGTCCTCGACCGCGAAGCCGAGCTGGCGCAGCGAGCGCTCGACCGTCTCGCCCTGCGGATCGAGGATCCCGGGTTTCGGTCGGACGAGCACGGTCGCCTTCATTCGAGTACCACGCCGGGGTCTGCGAGGTAGTCGTCGAACGGGATCTCGGTGATCCGCTCGAAGGCCTCCACGTACCGGGCCCGCGTGCCGGCGACGATGTCGGACGGAAGCTCGGGGCCTGGGTCGGTCTTGTCCCAGCCGAGGGTCTCGCAGTAGTCGCGGACGAACTGCTTGTCGAACGACGGCTGCGGACGCCCTGGCTCGTACTCGTCCTGGGGCCAGAAGCGCGACGAGTCGGGCGTGAACGCCTCGTCCGCGAGGACGAGCCTGCCGTCGGCGTCGACCCCGAGCTCGAACTTCGTGTCGGCGATCAGGACCCCGCGCTCGGCTGCGCGCTCCGAGGCGAAGCGGTAGAGCTCGAGCGAGACGCGCTCGACCTCGTCGAATCGCTCCCGTCCGACCAGCTCCGCCGCGCGCTCTCGGTCGATGTTCTCGTCGTGGCCCTCGGTCGCCTTCGTGGACGGCGTGAAGATCGGCTCCGGGAGGCGGGCCGACTCGAGCAGGCCCGGAGGGAGCTCGTGGCCGCAGACGGATCCGGTCTCGCGGTAGTCCTTCCAGCCCGAGCCCGCCAGGTAGCCCCTGACCACGCACTCGAGCGGCAGCATCTCCAGCCGCCGGCACTCGCTCGAGCGCCCGTCGGGCCTCAGCGCGAGCAGGTGGTTCGGCACGAGCTCGCGGGTACGCGTGAACCAGAAACCCGAGAGGCCGGTGAGGACGCGACCCTTGTCGGGGATCTCGGTGGGAAGGACGACGTCGAACGTCGAGATACGGTCGCTCGCGACGAGCAGCAGGCGGTCCGCGTCGAGCTCGAACAGCTCGCGAACCTTGCCGCTTCCCACGTGGACTGCGGCCTCAGGCATGGATTGGCTCCTCTCTTGGGGTGAGAGCGGCAAGCCGCTCGAAGACGGTGTCGACGTGCCTGGTGTACCACCCGAGGTCGAAGATCGCGTCGAGATCGACCCGACCCGCGATCGCCTCGTCCGCCCGGACGAGCTCGCGGAAGTCCCGCTGCTCCTCCTGTGCCTGAATCGCGTGCGCCTGGACGAGCCGGTAGGCGGCGTCGCGCTCGAGCCCGGACTCGACGAGCGCCAGCAGGAGACGCTGACTGAAGAAGAGCCCGTGCCCCGTCTCGAGATTGCGCAGCATCCGTTCCGGCCCGACCTCGAGCCCCTCGACGAGCCAGGCGAAGCGGTCGAGCATGTAGTCGAGCGCGAGGAACGAATCCGGGACGACCACCCGCTCGGCCGAGGAGTGCGAGATGTCGCGTTCGTGCCAGAGCGCGACGTTCTCGAGCCCGACGAGTGCGTTCGCGCGCACGACGCGTGCGAGACCGCAGATGCGCTCGGAGACGACCGGGTTGCGCTTGTGCGGCATCGCCGACGAGCCCTTCTGGCCCTTGCCGAACGGTTCCGCGACCTCGGCGACCTCGGTCCGGGCCAGGTGGCGGATCTCGGTTGCGAAGCGCTCGAGCGAGGCGGCGACGACCGCCAGTGCGGTCAGCAGCTCGGCGTGACGGTCGCGCTGAAGAACCTGCGTGGACGCGGGCTCTGGCTCGAGGCCGAGCCGCTCACATGCGATGCGCTCCAGCTCGGGATCGGTTGCCGCATAGGTCCCGACCACGCCGGAGAGCTTGCCGACCCGCATCCGCTCGAGCGCGCCGGCGACCCGTTCGCGGCCGCGCTCCAGCTCGAAGGCCCAGCCCGCGAGCTTGAGCCCGAACGTCGTCGGCTCCGCGTGGACGCCGTGCGTCCGGCCGATGCACACCGTGTTCCTGTGCTCGCGCGCGAGGGCGATCACCTCGTCCTGCGCCCGGTCGAGGCCGTCGACGAGCAGCGCGCCGGCCTCGCGCACCTGCAGCGCGAGCCCCGTGTCGACAACGTCGGAGGAGGTCAGGCCGTAGTGGAACCAGCGGCCTTCCGCTCCCAGCGTCTCCGCGACCGCGTCCACGAACGCGGCCGTGTCGTGGTGGAGGGTCGCCTCGAGTTCGGCGACCCGCTCCGGGCTCGGCGGGCGCGCCTGCTCCCTGATCGTCCGCGCGGCCTCGTCGGGGACGACGCCCAGCTCGGCCCAGGCATCGAGCGCCGCAAGCTCGACCTCCAGCCACCGGGCGAGCCTCTCCTCGTCCGACCAGATCGCGTGCATGGCCGGGCGGGAATAGCGCGAGATCACCGTTGCGATTCTAGTTGCGGTCCCGGCGCGTCAGCTCGATGCCGAGGCGACAGACAGTATGCGGGTCGCGAGGATCGCCGCGTTTCTCGCGCTGTCGACGCCCACGGCGGCGACGGGGACGCCAGGCGGGAGCTGTGTGATCGAGAGGAGCGCGTCGAGCCCGTCGAGCACGCTCTTCTCGGAGCGCAGCGGCACGCCGATCACGGGCAGGTCGGTGTGCGCCGCGACGACTCCGGGGAGCGCCGCGGCGAGGCCCGCTCCGGCGATCAGCACCTTGAGGCCGCGCTCGCGAGCCGTACGCGCGTAGTCGGCGACGGCGTCGGGCGTGCGGTGGGCCGAGCGCACCTCGAGCTCGTGCGTGATCCCGTGCGAGGCGAGCTCGTCGAGCGCAGGCTGCATCCGGTCGCGGTCCGAGTCGGAGCCGACGAGAATGCCGACGACCGGGCGGTCAGATGCGGACATGTCCCTCGGCGGCCCCGAGCCCGATGTCGCGGCGGACGCGCATCCCGGAGAACGAGATCCGTCCGGCCGCTTCATACGCGGCTCTACGAGCGGCGGCCAGGTCGTCGGCCACGGCGGTGACGTTCAGGATCCGGCCGCCGTTCGTCACGAGCCGTCCTTCCCGCCGTGCGGTACCGGCGTGGAAGACGAGTGCGCCCGTGGCCTCGGCGTCCTCGATGCCTTCGATCGGCGTCCCGCTATCGCTGCGCTCCGGGTACTCGCCACCGGCCAGGACGACCGTCACCGCGGCGTGGCTGCCGACGGCGAGCTGGCCGCCCAGTGCGCCCTCGGCGGCGCCGGTCAGCGCCTCGAGGAGGTCGCCCTCGAGACGCGGCAGGATCGACTGGGTCTCCGGGTCGCCGAAACGGCAGTTGAACTCGAGCACCCGCGGCCCGTCCTCGGTGAGCATCAGGCCTGCGTAGAGCAGGCCGGCGAACGGCGTTCCGCGCTTGGCGAGCTCTGCGAGCACCGGACGATGAATCGTGTCGACGAGCTCCTCGACCTCGCCCTCGCCGAGCCGCGGCACCGGAGAGTACGAGCCCATCCCGCCGGTGTTGGGCCCGGTGTCGCCTTCGCCGACGCGCTTGAAATCCTGCGCCGGTGCGAGCGACGCGGCATCGTGTCCGTCGGTCAGGACGAAGAGCGAGACCTCTTCTCCCTCGAGCAACTCCTCGAGCAGAGCTTCGCCGCCCAGGGCAGCCGCGGCGTGCAGGCCGGCGTCGAGCTCCTCCTGGGTCCGGCAGACGAAGACGCCCTTGCCCGCGGCGAGCCCGTCGGCCTTGACGACGCACGGAGGGCGCGCGGTTGTGAGCCGGGACGCGGTCGGGACCCCGGCTGCCTCCATCACCTCCTTGGCGAAGCTCTTCGAGCCTTCGATCCGCGCTGCCGCCCGGCTCGGCCCGAACACGGAGATCCCCGCATGCCGGAGCGTGTCTGCGAGCCCGGCGACGAGCGGGGCCTCCGGCCCGACGACGGCGAGGTCGATGCCGATCGTGTGGCACAGGTCGAGGAGGCCCTCCGCATCCTCCGCCCGTACCGGATGGCACTCGCCGATGCGCGCGATTCCCGGGTTTCCTGGGGCAGCGTGGAGCGACTCGAGACGTCGGCTTTCGGCGAGCTTCCAGGCGAGTGCGTGCTCACGTCCGCCCGAGCCGACGACTAGGACCCTCACGAGCCGAGTCTACTGAGCAAACCGGCGCGAGCGAGCACCGGCACCTCACGGCGGGCCCTTGGTCCCGTAGTTCGGTTCGCCCGGCCTCCTCCCCGAGGCGATCGTAATCCGGAAAGGCGCGCGTGTCTGTGACCGGACCGTGTCGAAAGCGTGCCGGGATGCCGCGGGTACGCTACGAGCGCAATGGGGGCCGACAACGAAGCCCTCGAGGTGCCGCCCTACGCGGCTGCGCCGGTCGAGGTCGTTCGAATGCCGGGCGGCCGTCCGGACCGCGACCAGGTAGCGGTCGAGGAGCCGCTCGAGATCCGGATCGGAGGCCGGCCCGTGGCGGTCACGATGCGGACGCCGGGCAACGACGAGGAGCTCGCGCTCGGCTTCTGCCTCTCCGAGGGACTCCGGCCCGCGAGCGCGGCGCCGCCCGCGGACCTGGCCGCGAACACCGTCGAGGTCGAGGCCCCCGGCTTCGATGCAGCCAGCGTGCAACGGAGCTTCTACACGAGCTCCTCGTGCGGGGTCTGCGGCAAGGGCGCGCTCGAGTCCGTCGCCGTCGAAGCGCCGAGGGTCGAGAGCGATCTGACGGCGCCTGTCGAGCTGTTGACCGCCCTCCCCGAGAAGCTGCGCGCCGCCCAGCGGGCCTTCGCGGCGACCGGCGGCCTGCACGCGACCGGGCTTTTCGACTCCGACGGCGAGCTCCTCTGCCTGCGCGAGGACGTCGGCCGCCACAACGCGATGGACAAGGTCATCGGCCGGGCCTTCCTCGACGGCCGCCTGCCGCTCGCCCGGTCGATCCTCTGTGTGAGCGGCCGCCTCTCGTTCGAGCTGGTGCAGAAGGCTGCGGTCGCGGGCTGCCCGATCCTGGTCGCGGTGGGGGCGCCGTCGAGCCTGGCGGTCGACCTCGGCCGCGACCGCGGGCTCACGCTGTGCGGGTTCGCGCGCGGCGGTCGCCTGAACGTCTACACGGAGCCGTGGCGCGTCCAGACCTGACGGGTGTGCTGCTCGTCGGCGGTGCAAGCGTCCGCTTCGGCTCCCCGAAGGCGCTCGTGCGGCTGAACGGCAAGACGCTCGCCGAGCGCGCATGGTGCACCCTCGGCCAGGCCTGCGACGAGCGGCTCGCCGTGGGCAAGGACGCGGATGAGCTCGACCTACCGTTCCCCGTTCTCGACGACGGCAGCGAGACGCGCGCTGCTCTCGTCGGCCTGGTCGCCGGTCTCCGGGCAGCGCCGACCGACCTCTGCGTCGTGCTTCCGGTCGACACGCCGCTCGTCACCCCCGCGCTCCTGCTCGAGCTCGCCGACGCCTGCGCCGACGCGGCTGTCTCCCAGACGGGGCCGCTTCCCGGCGCCTTCGCCAGGAGCGCGCTCCCGGTGCTCGAGCGGCGCCTGGCCGAGGGCCGCTTCGCCCTCCACGAGGCGCTCGACGACCTCGAGACGAGCCGGGTGGAG
Source organism: uncultured Actinomycetes bacterium (assembly GCA_963716865.1). Classification (GTDB taxonomy): domain Bacteria; phylum Actinomycetota; class Thermoleophilia; order Gaiellales; family Gaiellaceae; genus AC-32. The sequence goes on along the minus strand of CAVQUF010000003.1, from coordinate 43,715 downwards.
CTTGACCCCGCTCTCCTCGCGAACGTAAATACCCCGGATGACCTTCGCCGTCTCGGGTGACGCGTACGACTCGTTCATGGGGCGCTACTCGGCGGAGCTGGCGCCCGTCTTCGCCGACTGGGCCGGCATCGAGCCGGGCCAGACAGTGCTCGACGTCGGCTGTGGCTCGGGGATCCTGACCCAGGAGCTCGCCGCGCGACTCGGCCCCGCGGTCGTCTCCGCGATCGATCCGTCGCCGCTCGTCGAGGCGTGCGCTGCCCGCGTCCCCGAGGCCGACGTCCGCCGCGGCGCGGCGGAGGACCTGCCGTGGCCGGACGGCACGTTCGACGCAGCGCTCGCGCAGCTGGTGATCCACTTCATGAAGGACCCGGTAGCCGGCGTCGCCGAGATGCGACGGGTCGTGCGCGGCGGCGGAATCGTAGCCGTGTGCTCGTGGGACTTCCCCCAGATGCAGCTGCTGCGCACCTTCTGGGAATCGGTCCGCCACGTCGATCCCCGCAAGGAGGGCGAGGCGTTCCGGTACGACACGCTCGAGGGCCTGGCCGGGCTCGGGCGCGACGCCGGTCTGGAGGACGTCGAGACCGCCTTGCTCGACGTGTCGAGCAGCTACGAGGACTTCGGCGAGCTCTGGAGCACGTTCCTGCTCGGCGTCGGGCCCGGCGGCGAGTACCTGCTCTCGCTCCCGCCCGAGAAGCGCGACGCGATCCGCGACGAGTACCGCCGCCGGGTCGGCGAGCCGGCCGGCGGCTTCACGCTGGAGGCCCGCGCCTCGGCGGTCCGAGGGCGCGCGCCAGGCTAGGGGCCGCCGAGCGCCTCGACGCCGCTCTGGGCGAGCACGCGCTCGCGCTCGCGACCGGTCCCGATCAGGCAGACCTCGACCTCGAGGCGTTCCTCGATCAACGAGACGTACGCACGCGCGGCGGCCGGGAGCTCCGCGACGTCGGTCAGCGCGTCGAGCGGCTCCCCCCATCCGGGCAGCGTCTCGTACACCGGCTCGCAGTGATGGAAGTCGCTCTGGTGCGCGGGAAAGTCCTCGGTTTCGGTGCCGTCTCTCAGCCGGTAGCGGTTGCAGACCGGCAGCTCGGCGAAGGCCGAGAGGACGTCGAGCTTCGTCAGCGCGAGCGAGGTCATCCCGTTCAGGCGGACCGCGTAGCGCAGCGCGACGAGGTCGAGCCAGCCGCACCGCCGCTCCCGACCGGTGACGGTGCCGAACTCGCCGCCCAGCTCGCGTAGCCGTTCCTGGTCGGGCCCTTCGATCTCGCTCGGGAACGGCCCTTCGCCGACCCGCGTCACGTACGCCTTCGCGACCCCGATCACCGAGTCGATCCTCGTCGGGCCGATCCCCGTCCCGACGGCAGCCCCGCCGGCGACCGTCGGGGACGACGTCACGAACGGGTACGTGCCGTGGTCGAGGTCGAGCAGCGTCCCGTGGGCGCCGTCGAACAGCACGCGCTTGCCGTCGCGGAGCGCGTGGTCGACGAGCAGCGATGTGTCTGCGACCATCGGCCGCAGCCGGTCGGCGTAGCCCTCGTAGCGCTCGACGAGACCGTGCAGCTCGATCGGCTCCTCGCCGTAGACGCGCTCGAGCCAGACGTTCTTCTCCGCGAGCGCGACCTCGATCTTCTGGCAGAGGATCTTCGGGTCGAGCAGGTCCTGAACGCGGATGCCCAGACGGTAGGCCTTGTCGGCGTACGTCGGCCCGATCCCGCGCCGGGTCGTCCCGATCTGGAGCTTGCCGAGGCGCCGTTCGCTGGCGCCGTCGATCGCGCGGTGCCACGGCATGACGAGGTGGGCGTTGCCGGAGAGCCGGACCGGCTCGGTCGAGATCCCGCGGGCCTCGAGGTCGTCGAGCTCCTCGATCAGCACCTGCGGATCGACGACGCAGCCGGCGCCGATCACGCACTCCTTCCCCTGGAGGATCCCCGAGGGGATGTGCTTGAGCTTGTAGGTCTCGCCGTCGGCGACGATCGTGTGGCCGGCGTTCGGCCCGCCGTTGTAGCGGCAGACGAGGTCGGAGTGCTGGGCCAGCAGGTCGACGATCTTGCCCTTGCCCTCGTCGCCCCACTGCGCCCCGACGATCACGGTCGCAGGCACGGGCGGGAGTTTGCCTGAGGCGTCGCTCGCGATGCCGACTGAGGAGGCCGCATCGGCTTGGCCGATGCGGCCGTTAACGCGTCGGGTGCGCCGCTACCAGAGCGGCGAAGTTAGTTCGGCGGGGACCTGGGAGCCCGCGCGGATGACGCGGATCCGATGACCGCGTGGGCAGGTCGTCCAGCCGAGGTCGTCCTCGAGCCGCAGCGACCCGTGCGCGGTCAGTCCCGTGTACTCGCTCTGGGGCTCGAGCTCGGCGCAGCACTGGCAGACGACGGTGAAGGCCGTTGCGCGCGCGAGGACGACGACCGTTTGCTCGTACACGGCACCTACGGCTGCGCTTGCGCTGCCGTCGTCAGTGCGCACGAGCTTTGCTCGGGCGCGCGTCTGAAATGACCGGTCGACAGATGGGGCGGTATTTGCACGTCGGCACCTATGCGGCAGCGGCGAGGTCGGCGAACTTGGCGTAGCGCTTCAGGAAGGAAAGCCGGACCGTGTCGGTCGGCCCGTTGCGGTGCTTCGCGAGGTGCAGCTCGGCGATTCCCTGCTGGTCGGACTCGTCGTTGTAGTACTCGTCGCGGTAGATGAAGAGGACCAGGTCGGCGTCCTGCTCGATCGAGCCGGACTCGCGCAGGTCGGACAGGATCGGCCGCTTGTCGTGACGCTGCTCGACCGCACGCGAGAGCTGCGACATCGCGAGGATCGGGACGTCGAGGTCGCGTGCGAGCACCTTGAGCTGCCGCGAGATCTGCGAGACCTCCTGCACCCGGTTCTCGACCGAGGAGCCGGAGGTCATCAGCTGCAGGTAGTCGACGACGATCAACCCGAGGTTCGGCTCGCGCGACTTGAGCCGCCGCGCCTTCGAGCGGATCTCCATCATCGTGATCGAGCCGGTGTCGTCCACGTAGATCGGCGCCTTGGCGAGCCGGTCGCAGGCGGCCGTCAGGCGCGGCCAGTCGTCGGCGCCGAGCTTGCCGGTGCGGAGGCGCTGTGACTCGACCTTGGCCTCGCTGCACATGAGGCGCTGGGTCACCTCCGACTTCGACATCTCGAGCGTGAAGACCGCGGTCGGCCGCTCCTCGCGGACGGCCAGGTTGGCGGCCATGCAGAGCCCGAGCCCGGACTTGCCCATGCTCGGGCGGGCGGCGACGATGATCAGGTTCCCCGGCTGGAAGCCGGAGGTGAGCCGGTCGAGGTCGCGGAATCCCGAGGGCGTTCCCGTCACCTCGGCGCCGGCCTCGTAGAGCGCGGTGATGCGTTCGAAGCTGTCCTTCAGCAGCTCCTCGATGTGGCTGAACTCGCTCGTCACCCGGGCCTGCGAGAGATCGAAGACGATCTGCTCCGCCCGGTCGACGAGGTCTGTCGCTTCTCCCGGCCGCTCCCAGCCGAGGGTCGAGATCTCGCCGCCCGCCCGAATCAGCCCGCGGAGCGTCGCCATCTCCCGCACGATGCGGGCGTAGTGCCCGGCGTTCGCGCTAGCCGGGACGAGGGCTGCGAGCTCGTGGATCCGGACGCGTCCGCCGGCGTCCTCGAGCTCCCCTCGCTCCTCGAGCTCGTCGACGAGCGTGATCGCATCGACGGGCTCGCCCCTGGCGTAGAGGCCGAGCGCTGCGCGGTAGATGGCTCCGTGGCTCCCGCGGTAGAAGTCCCCCCCGTCCACGACTTCGCTGACCGCCCCGATCGCGCCTGGGGAGAGCATCATCGCGCCGAGGACTGACTCCTCGGCTTCGAGATTCTGCGGCGGAACCGGGGCGGTCTGCGAGGCCTGGGCGAGTTGGGCCATCGGCGCTAGAAAACCACGCTCGGAGCAGGCGCGGAAGGTCTGGACGACCTGACTTTCGACAGGGCCTCTCGTGCCGCGTGCGCGCGGTTTGCAGGCATAAGAGAACGCATGTTCCCACGACCCCCGGACGACGCCTGTGGGCGATTTCTCCGCACGGAGCGGGAAGTTCGTCATGAATTCCACAGGCCCTCGCGCACCTGTGGAGAAGGCTGTGCGCTTTTGTTACGAGTCGGGTTTGGAGTCGGACCCGGAGTCGGGCTCGTCCTCGGCGACGGGCTCAGCGTCCGCTCCGGCCGCCTCGGGCTCGGCCTCCTCGGGCTCGGCCTCCTCCTCCGCGACGACCGCCTCGATCTCGACCTCGGCCTGCGCGTGCTCGGCCTCGACCTCGGCCTGCGCGGCGGCCTCCGCCTCGGCCTCGGCGGCGGCGATCGCGTCGAGCTCCTCCTGCGGCGGCAGCTCGCCGCCCTCTGGCACGACCGCGACCCGAAGCGTCGCCGTCTCCTCGCCGAAGAGCTCGACCGGGACCTGGTAGCGCCCGACCCGCTTGATCGGCTCGGGCAGGTCCAGCTTGCGCCGGTCGACCCGTACGCGCATGGTCGCCCAGACCGCCTCCGCGATGTTGGTCGCCGTCACGGAGCCGAAGAGCGTGCCGGTCTCGCCGGCGGGCACGTCGAAGCGGAGCTCCTCGCCCTCCAGCCTGGACGCGATCTCCTGTGCCTGCTCGGAGCTCTGCGCCTCCTGGCGGGCTCGCTTCTCCTCGTGCTTGCGAACCTCCGCGACCTTGGCCTTGGTCGCCGTCTCGGCGAGCCTGCGCGGCAACAGGTAGTTGCGCGCGTATCCGGGTGCGACGTCGACCACGTCCCCCCGCAAGCCGAGCTTCTCGACGTCCTGGCGGAGGATGACTCGCATAAGCGCTAGTTGGTGGAGTAGGGGAGCAGGGCCATCTCGCGCGCCCGCTTGACGGCCGCCGCGACCTGGCGCTGGTGCCGGCGGCAGGCCCCGGTGATCCGACGCGAGCGGATCTTGCCCTTCTCCGAGACGTAGCGCCGCAGCTGGTTCATGTTCTTGTAGTCGACCTCTTCGACCTTCTCGCGGCAGAAGTAGCAGTTGCGCTTGCGGATCGGCCCACCCGGAGCCGAGCCGCGTTTGCGCTGCTGTCGCTGGTCTCGCTGGGCCATCAGAACGGGATGTCGTCGTCGCCGCCGGAGGTACCGAAGTCGGCGCTCTCTGCAGCGGCGCCGCTCGGGACGAACTCCGGCTGGGAGCTCTCGCCCTCGGGGCGGCCGCCGAGGAACTGGACGCTGTCGGCGATGATCTCGACGGCCTGGCGCTTGGTGCCGTCCTGGGCCTCCCACTCGCGCCAGTCGAGCCTGCCGTCGACGCCCACGGGGCGGCCCTTGGAGAGGTACTGCGCGCAGCTCTCGCCCTGGTTGCCCCAGACGGTGACGTCGAAGTAGTTGGGCTTGTCGCCCCATTCGCCGGTGCTCGCGTCCTTCTGGCGGGTGTTGACGGCGAGGCGCAGCTTGCAGACGGCAGTGCCGCTCGGCGTGTGGCGCAGCTCGGGATCCCTGGTCAGGTTGCCGACGAGGACGACGCGGTTGATGTTGGCCATTGCTTCCCTCTCCTCTCAGCTCTCAGGCGTGCTTTCCGGTTCCGAATCCTGACTCGCAGGAGCGGCCACCGCTACGGGCTCTTCGGGGCTCGGCTCGGGCGGGCGGGTCGTGCCGCCCTTGACCCGGCGCACGGCGAGGTGCCGCATGACGCCGTCCGTGATCTTGAGCACGCGCGAGATCTCGTCGAGGTTCTCCGGCTCGGTCTCGAACGTGAACAGGTGGTAGACGCCCTCTGGCTTGTGGTCGATCTCGTAGGCGAGCCGGCGGCGGCCCCAGGGCTCGTGGTTGTCCCAGCGGCCGCTCTTCTCGACCTGCTCACGGACGCGGGCGACGATCTCGTTCTGCCGCTCCTCGGGCAGCTCGGGGTCGAGCATCAGCAGGATCTCGTAGTCGGTCACGCTCCCGAATCCTCCCTTCCTTCGGTCTCAGGCGGCCTCGCCGGCTGGCGCCGCTCGGGAACGGACGGCGCGATGGCGAGGCAGGAAGGCGGGCAGTGTAGCATCGAGCCTGTGAGAGCCCGCTTTGCCTGGCTGGCGGCTGCGGCCGGCGTGGCCGGGGCGGCCGCCTACCGCGTGCTCCGGCGGCAGCCCGAGCCGGAACCGGACGCCGATCCGCGGGCCGAGGAGCTGCGCCAGAAGCTCGACGAGTCGCGACCGCTCGTCGACGAGGACGAGCGCGAGGAGTTCGAGTCGGCCGAGACGCCGATCGACCAGGCCGAGGCGGATCCCGGCGTGGAGGACCGGCGCGATGCCGTCCACGAACGCGGCCGAGTCGCTGCCGAGGAGATGCGCCGCAAGCCCGGCGCGTGACGCCGCGTCGCCGGACACTCGTTCTCGCGCTCCTGACATTCGGCACCGCTGCAATCCTCGGACCCACACCCATGTGTGTGTCTACCTGATGCCCGGCGGGAAGACGCTGGTTCGCCCGCCTCCGTCTTCCAAGTAACAGTCTGTTACTAGCTGTGGCTCTTCGTCGGCAGGGCGATGAAGGCTGCGACGCCGCCGGTCAGGCCACGCGCGACGCGTTGCTGGTAGGCGCCCGTGTGCAGGCGCCGCCGCTCCGTCGGGTTCGAGAGGAAGCCTGTCTCCACGAGCACCGAGGGCACGTTCGCCCAGTTGAAGCCGGTCAGGTCGGCGCGCCTCACGATGCCGCGGTCGACGGCCCCGGTCGCCGCCACGACCGCCTTCTGCATCCCGCGGCCGGCCGCGAGGCTCGGCGCGTAGATGTCGTCGGTCCAGCCGCGGTGCCAGGCCGGCACGAGCGTCGAGACGCCGTGCAGGGAGGGATCGGTGGCGCCGTCCGCGTGGATGCGCACCATCAGCGCCGCGTGGCGGCGGTTGCAGAACCTTGCTCGCGCGATGTTGCCGTTGCCGTTCCCGAGCCGGATCGTCGGCCCGGTCCGCGTCATCGCGACCCGGTAGCCGCGCGCGAGCAGCAGCTTCCGGGTTCGCTTCGCGATCGCCAGCGCGACCGCCGCCTCGCCACGCGCGCCGCCGCCGTCCTTGATCTTCATCACCTTCGACCCCGGCCCGATCGGCTCTGTCTGTCGCCCGATCGCGGGCGGCGTCCCGTGGCCCGGGTCGAGACAGATGAGGGCGGCGGCCGCGGCGACCCCTGCCGCGCCCAGGATCACGCCAGGCGCTCCGCCAGGTACGTGAGCGCGATCGGGTAGCGGTACTCGATCGCGGAGTGGGTTCCGTCGAAGAGCTCGAAGAAGACGTCTGTCACGCCGATCGCCTCGAGCTCACGGCGGAAGGCCTCGGCGCCGAGGTCGAGGAAGAACTGGTCGCGCTTGCCGCAGTCGATGTAGATCGCCTTCAGCGAGCGGAGGGCGTCTGCATGCTTCGACACCATCCGGACCGGGTCCCAGGCGAGCCAGCGCTCCCAGACCTCGGGCCGCAGCTGGCCCGTCGCCGTGTCGTAGGGAATCTGCACGGTGCCGTCCTCGTCGGCCGAGTAGCAGGCGGCCATGCACCAGTCGTTCAGGAGGTTGGCGTCGGTCTCCTTGGACAGGGCGGGACGGCTGTGGAAGTCCTCCCAGAAGCGGTCGAACGAGCCCTCGTAGTGGTCGCGCAGGGCGCGCACGGACTTGCGGAAGTCGGGCAGGTAGCACATCTCGAAGAGCGCGTCGCCTGCGTGCGTGGCGAGGCCGCCGAAGACGTCCGGCCGGAGCGTCGCGTCCACCATCGCGCCGTATCCGCCGCTCGACTTCCCGGCGATGCCGCGGTGCGCTGCGCCCTCCAGCGTCCGGTAGTGCTCGTCGACGAAGGGCACGAGCTCGTCGCAGATGTACGTCAGGTAGCGCCCGGTTCCCGGCGAGTCGACGAACTGGCTTCCGCCGAGTGAGGTCCACGCGTCGACGTAGACGACCAGGCACGGCGGCGGCGAACCCTTCCCCGCGAACAGCTCGTCCACCAGCTCCGGGAAGTTGCGCCGGAACGGGAAGCGGTTGCGCCACATGTCGAGCTGGCCGGTCAGGCCCTGGATCGCGTAGACGCTCGGGTAGCGCCGGTCGGCGTCGTCGTCGTACCCGGGCGGGACGTAGACCCAGAGCGGGCGCACGTGCGGGTCGCCGAGCGGGTTGCCCTTCAGCACCTCGCTCTCGAACGCGTGCTCCTCGAGGCGGCCTGCGAGCTCGTACGACCAGGGTTCCATGTCTCGGGATGCTACGCGGCTGCGGGCGCCGGGGTGACCGGCAGGCCCTCGCGCTCGAGGAGCCCGCGCAGCATCTGCGCGTTGACGGGCGCCTGCGCCACGATCTCGCCCTCCGCGTGCTCGCCCAGCCCCGGCGAGGGGATCGTCGAGCGGCCGTTGTTGTTGAACATCGCGTAGACGGTCCCGGCCGTGCCGGAGAGCTCCGCCAGCGGCCCGACCCATTCCTCGAGCTCGCCCTCCGTGTAGAGATGGTCGAAGCGCTCGGCCGCGCTGCGGACGCGCTTGTTCCAGGTTCCGGCGTTGCGGCCGTGGAAGCGGATGTACGCGGTCGGGCTCGTCGTCGCGACGACCGTCGGGAGGACGTTCTTGCCACCTGTCTGCGGCGCGTCGACGATCACGTACGTCATCCCGCGGCCTTCTAGGAAGGCGAGCGTGTCCGCGCGGCTCTCGCCGTCGAGCCAGCTCGCGTGGCGGAACTCGACGAGCATCTCGTCCCCGCCGAGCTGCTCCTGCGCCCACTCGAGGTACTCGAGCGACGCCGGCTTGACGACCACGTAGGGCGGGAACTGCATCAGGATCCCACCGAGCTTCCCGGTCTCGCGCAGCGGCTCCAGCGCCTCGTGGAAGCGGCGGAAGACCTCGGCCCGGAACTCGCGGGGCGGGCGGTCGACCCGGCCGCGGTCGTCCGCGGGCGCCTCCTCGCGCAGGTCCGGCGGGAGCTGCTCGACCTTGACCGGATGGCGCGTCATCACGCCGAACGCCTTCACGTGCATGACGAACCCGTCGGGCGTGCGCTCGGCCCAGCGCTCGACCAGCTCGCGGTCGGGCAGCCGGTAGTAGGTCGAGTTCGCCTCGACCACGTCGAACCGGTCCGCGTAGTAGCGCAGCCGCTCCTCCGCGCCCTTGACGCCCGGCGGGTAGAAGTAGCGCGTCAGCGACTCGTCGGCCCACGAGCAGGTCCCGATCCTGATCGGCACGGTTTCGATCGTACTCACGCTCGGTAGAAAGCCGCATGCGAAGGGCCGTTTTCTCCACTTGACCCGCGGGTGGGTCGCACGGGAAGATCGTCAGCGACAAAGGAGGTTCAAGATGGGCTGGAAGACCATCGTCGTGGGCATCGACGAGAACGAGCCGTCGAACCGCGCACTCGAGCGCGCGGCCGACCTGGCGCAGGCGCCCGACGTCGAGCTCGTGGTGACGAGTGCCGCTGCGGTGCTGACCGGCATGGCCGCCGGGCATGGGGTGGGGCCCTGGGATCCGGCCGACTCGCCGGAGGAGCACCGCGAGGCGCTGGCGCATGCGCGCGAGTACCTGAGCGGCCGAAACGTCACCGCGGAGTTCGTGCTCGGTGCGGGCGAGCCGTCCGATGCGATCCTGGACGTGGCCGAGGAGCACGGCGCCGACCTGATCGTCGTGGGCACCCGGGAGGCGAAGCTGCTCGAGCGTCTGCTCAGCGGCAGCGTCAGCAGGGCCGTCGCCAAGAAGGCTCACACCGACGTCCTGATCGTGCACTGAGGCGGCCTCGCCGTCACTCGGGTGTGACGTAGGCGGCGGTGAGGCCGCCGTCGACCTGGAACGTCGCACCGGTCACGTACGAGGACTCGTCGCTCGCCAGGAACAACGCCGCGTTCACGATCTCGCGCGGCCTGGCCAGGCGCCCGGTCGGCCAGTGGTTCCGCCGGCGCTCGAGCGCCGCGGGGTCGTCGCCGTAGATCGAGAGCAGGAGAGGCGTCTCGACCGGGCCAGGGCAGAGCGCGTTCACGCGTACGCCCTGGCGCGCGAACTGGACCGCCAGCTCACGGCTCATCGAGAGCACGGCCCCCTTCGAGGCGGTGTAGGAGATCTGCGAGGTGGCCGCGCCGACCAGCGCGACGAACGAGGCCACGTTGATCACCGAGCCTCCTCCGCGCCCGAGCAGGTGCGGGATGCCGTGCTTGCAGCAGAGGAAGACGCCCTTGGCGTTCACGTCCTGCACCCGCTGCCAGGCCTCGACGCTCGTCTCGAGCACGGAGGCGTCGTCGCCGGGCGAGATCCCGGCGTTGTTGTAGAGCACGTCCACGCCGCCGAAGCGCTCGGCCGTCTGCGCGTACATCGAGGCGACCTGCTCCTCGTCGGCGACGTCGACCGCGGCCGCGAACGCGTCGCCCGGGCTGAGCGCGACCGTCTCCTCGGCCGCCTCGCCGTTCACGTCCGCGACGCAGACGCGTGCTCCCTCCTCGGCGAAGAGGAGCGCGGCCTCGCGGCCCATGCCGCCGCCGGCGCCCGTGATCACTGCCACCTTGCCGTCCAGCCGCCCCATCAGCCCTCCGTCGAGATGAACACGGTCTTGACCTCCGAGTAGCCGCCGAGCGCCTCCATCCCCAGCTCGCGGCCGAAGCCCGACTGCTTGAACCCGCCGAACGGCGTCTGCACGCGCACCGAGCTGTTCGAGTTGACCGAGATCACTCCCGTCTCGAGCGCGCGCGCGACGCGGAGGGCCCGGGCGCCGTCGCGCGTCCAGATCGAGCCCGACAGCCCGTACGGCGTGTCGTTCGCGATCCGGATCGCCTCCGCCTCGTCGTCGAACGGGATCACCGCGGCGACCGGCCCGAAGACCTCTTCGCGGGCGACGCGGTCGTCATTCGTCGCCTCGACGAGCGTGCACGGGAACCAGTAGCCGGGTCCGTCGGGCGCGCCGCCGCGGAAAAGCGGCTCGCCGTTCACGAACGATGCGACCGTCTCGCGGTGCTGGGCCGAGATCAGCGGCCCCATCTCGGTGGCCTCGCTCGCCGGGTCTCCGACCACGACCGAGCGCGTCGCCTCGATCAGCAGCTCGACGAAACGGTCGTATGCGCCGCGCTGGACGAGGATTCGCGAGCGCGCGCAGCAGTCCTGGCCCGCGTTGTCGAAGACGGCGTACGGCGCAGCAGCGGCGGCCCGCTCGAGGTCGGCGTCGTCGAAGATCACGTTGGCCGACTTGCCGCCCAGCTCCAGCGTCACGCGCTTGATCTGCCCCGCCGCGCCGCGCATGACCTCCCGACCCACCTCGGTCGAGCCGGTGAAGCCGATCTTCGCCACGTCAGGGTGCTCGATCAGCCGCTTGCCGACGACGGAGCCGGGGCCGACGAGGACGTTCATCACGCCTTCCGGGATGCCTGCCTCGAGCGCGAGCTCGGCCAGCCGCAGCGCCGAGAGCGGAGTCAGCTCGGCCGGCTTGAGCACGACCGTGTTCCCACACGCGAGCGCCGGGCCGAGCTTCCAGCTCGCGATGTTGAGCGGGAAGTTCCAGGGCACGATCAGCCCGACGACGCCGAGCGCCTCTCGGAACGTGGCCGCGACGCCGCCCGCGACCGGGATCGTCTCGCCGCCGTGTTTGTCCACCGCGCCGGCGTAGAAGTGGAAGACCTGCGCGACCATGCCCACCTCGCCGCGCGCTCCCGCGATCGGCTTGCCGACGTTCTCCGACTCGATGCGCGAGAGCTCCTCCGCGTGCTCCTCGACCAGGCCGGCGAGCGTCCGCATGAGGCGGGCCCGGTCCTGCGGTGCGAGGTCCCTCCACGCGGGGAACGCCGCCTTCGCCCGCGCCACCGCCTCGTTCGTCTCGTCCTCGCCTGCCCGGGGGAGCTCCGCGATGGGCTCCTCGGTCGCCGGATTGACGACGGTGAGCGTCATCCGCGCTCGAAGAGGCGCTCGCGCTCGTAGCAGGTGACGACCTGGTCGAACAGCCGCTGCTCGGTCCGCGCGTAGTTGAGGTAGTGGTCGACCACCTGGTCGCCGAACGCCTGCCGCGCCATCGTGCTCGACTCGAGCCCGGCGATCGCCTCGACCATCGTGGACGGGAAGCGCTCGACGTCGGATTCGTACGCGTTGCCCTCGACCGGAGGCGGCGGCTCGAGCTTCTCCTCGATTCCGTGCAGTCCCGCGGCGATCAGCGCCGCGAACGCGAGGTACGGGTTCACGTCGGCGCCCGGGATGCGCGTCTCGACGCGCAGGCTCGAGTCGTGCCCGACGACGCGGAAGCCGCACGTGCGGTTGTCGCGACCCCAGGCGAGCGTCGTCGGCGCCCAGCTCCCGACCATGAAGCGCTTGTACGAGTTGATCGTCGGCGCGAGGAAGATCGCCAGCTCGCTGGCGCATGCGATCTGCCCCGCGAGGAAGTGGCGGAACTCGTCCGTCTCGCCGGCGAACGCGCTCTTCTCGCCGCGCCAGAGGCTCGAGTGGATGTGGCACGAGGAGCCCACGGCCTCGTGGTAGGGCTTGGCCATGAAGGTGATCGAGCAGCCGTGCTGGTAGGCGATCTCCTTGGCGCCGTTCTTGTAGACGACGTGGTCGTCCGCGGTCCGGAGCGCGTCCTTGTAGCGGAAGTTGATCTCGTGCTGGCCCGGCCCCGCCTCGCCCTTCGAGTTCTCGACGACGAGCCCCGCGCCCTTCATGTCGTTCCTGATCTCGCGGATCAGGTCCTCGTCGTAGGAGGTCGCGAGGATGTGGTAGTCGAGGATGTACGGGACCGAGGGCGTGAGGTCGCGGTAGTGCTTCTCGTGGGCCTCCGCGTAGCTCTCCCGATAGAGGAAGAACTCCAGCTCCGAGCCCAGCATCGGCGTGAGCCCGAGCGCCTCCGCCCGCTCGATCTGGGCGCGCAGCACCTGGCGCGGGGAGGGCCCGACCGGCGAGCCGTCGTGCCAGAGGACGTCGCAGAGCACGAGCGCCGTTCCCTCGAGCCAGGGCGTCCTGCGGAGCGAGTCGAGGTCGGGGGCGAGGCCGAAGTCGCCGTAGCCGCGGTCCCAGCCGGCGATCTCGTAGCCCGGGACGGGGTCCATCTCCATCTCGAGCGCGAGCAGGTAGTTGCAGCCCTCGACCGGGTGCCCGGCGTCGAGCTCGCCGAGGAAGAAGTCCGCGTCCACCCGCTTGCCCATGAGGCGGCCCTGCATGTCGGTGAAGGCGACGACGACCGTGTCGATCGCGCCGGCCGCGACCTCCTCGCGAAGCTCCTCCACAGTGAGCACGGCCGAATCATCTACGAATTTCGCCTCTTGACAGAGGCTTGTGGAAGGGAGGTAAATACGACTATTCGAACTGGGAGGGATGGATGAGTAGCGGACCCGAGGTTTCGCACCAGAGCACGGCCGCTATCGACGACCGGGAACAGCTTCACAGGCTGGGCTACGCACAGGAGCTGTTCCGGTCGATGGGCGGTTTTCAGAACTTCGCCATCTCGTTCACGATCATCTCGATCCTCGCCGGCTGCCTGACGTCGTACGCGATCGCGTTCAACCAGGGCGGGCCGGTGGCGATCACGTGGGGCTGGCTGATCGTCGGAGGCTTCTGCATCGTCGTCTCGCTCGCACTGGGCGAGATCGCCTCGACCTACCCCACGGCCGGTGGGCTCTACTTCTGGTCATCGAAGCTCGGCAGTCCGGCCTGGGGGTGGTTCACGGGCTGGTTCAACCTGGTTGGCCAGATTGCCGTCACGGCCGCGATCGGCTTCGGCTGCGCGATCTTCATGACCTCGTGGCTGAACCTGATCACGGACGGGAGCTACGGCAACACGTACCACTGGATCTACATGACCTACGCCTTCATCATGCTCGGCGCTGGTCTGATCAACATGTTCAAGGTGTCGATCACGGCCGTGCTCAACGCCTTCTCGGCGTGGTGGCACATGCTCGGCGTGCTGTTCATCGTGTTCGTGCTGATCATCGTGCCCGACCACCACCGGTCGGTCGGCTACGTCTTCGGCCAGACGATCAACAACACGGGCTTCGGCGGAGGAAAGACGACGGGGATCGTCTTCTTCTACGTCTTCCTCACCGGGCTCCTGATGGCGCAGTACACGATCACGGGCTACGACGCCTCCGCCCATATGAGCGAGGAGACGCGGAAGGCCTCGATCGGCGCCGCGTGGGGAATGGTCATGTCGGTCGTGGTGTCGGTGATCTTCGGGTTCATCCTGCTCGTCGCCGTGACCTTCGTCGTCCCGAGCGACAAGGGTGCAGCTGCGGCCGGGACCTACGTCATCAGCTACATCTGGACGGTTGCGCTGAGCAAGACGTGGGCCGAGATCCTGCTCTTCATCGCCGTCCTGGCGCAGTGCTTCTGCACGATCGCTTCGACGACGTCGGCCTCGCGGATGATGTTCGCGTTCTCCCGCGACGGTGCCGTCCCGGGCCACCGGCTCTGGAAGCGGGTCTCGAAGGGCGACCGCATCCCGATCTACACGGTCTGGGCGATCGTCGTGCTCGCCTTCGTGACGCCTCTGCCGGCCTGGTGGTACGGCTACACCGGCTATGCGGCGTCGACCGCGGTCGCGGTGATCGGCCTCTACATCGCGTTCATGTTGCCGATCATCCTCAGGCTCCGCGCAGGCGAGCGGTTCGAGCGGGGGGCCTGGAACGTCGGCCGCCACTACAAGTGGATCGACTGGATCGCGATCCTCTGGATCGTCTTCATCTGCATCGTGTTCATGCTTCCATTCAGCTACAACGGCGTGCCGTGGAACACGCCGTTCCTCTGGACGGTCTTCAACTACACCCCGATCATGGTCGGCGGTGCGTTCCTCCTCTTCGGAGGCTGGTGGGTGCTCTCGGCCAAGAAGTGGTTCAAGGGCCCGATCCGCCAGGGCGACGAAGCGGAGCTCGAGCGGATCGAGCGGGAGTTCGACGTGGGCGACGAGCCCGCTCCGGCTCCGGCCGCTCCGTAACGAAGGCTCAGCCCCTGAGCCGCTCTCCGGCAGGATCGAAGAGCGGCTCGGGGGCAACCTCGCCTGCGACCCACTCTCCGAAGATCTCCACCTCGGCCGCCTGCCCGGGCCGGGCGTGCGCGGCCGGGACGTACGCGTACGCGATCGAGCGCTCGACCGTGTAGCCGTAGCCGCCGCTCGTCACGCGGCCGACCAGCTCGCCGTCGATGCGCACCGGCTCCGATCCGAGCGCGACCGACCGGGAATCGGATAGCACGAGGCAGGCGAGGCGTCGCTCCGGCTCCTGCGCTTCGAGCAGCGCCGCGCGCCCGATGAAGTCGCCCTTGTCGAGCTTGACCGCGAAGCCGAGCCCGGCCTCGTAGGGCGTGTCGTCGGGCGTGATGTCGGCGCCCCAGACGCGGTAGCCCTTCTCGAGCCGCATCGAGTCGATCGCCTTGTAGCCGCCTGCGACCAGACAGTGCTCGCGCCCGGCTGACCAGAGCGCGTCCCAGAGCGCGAGCCCGAACTCGGTCGGGCAGTAGAGCTCCCAGCCGAGCTCGCCCACGTAGGTCACGCGGAGAGCAAGGCACGGGACGGGGCCGACGGCGACCTCCCGCGCGCGCATGTACCCGAACGAGAGGTCGTCGGTCGTCGTCGCCTGGAGGATCTCGCGCGCTGCCGGCCCCCAGAGGCCGAGGCAGGCGAGCTTCGAGGTGACGTCCTCGACTCGGACCGAGCCGTCCTCCGGCGCGTGCTGGCGGATCCAGGCGAGGTCGTGCCGGCCAAAGGCGGTTCCGGTGACGATGCGGAAGCGGTCGTCGGCCAGCCGCGTGACGGTGAAGTCGCACTCGATCCCGCCGCGCTCGTTGAGCATCGACGTGTACGTGATCTGGCCGACCTCGCGGGCGACGTGGTTGTCGCAGAGGGACTCCAGGAAGGCGGCGGCGCCGTCGCCCGAGACCTCGATCTTGGCGAAGCTCGTCTCGTCGAAGAGCGCTGCGCTCTCGCGGCAGGCGCGGTGCTCGGCGCCGATCGCGGGAGACCAGAGCCGGCCGGCCCAGCCGCGGGGTCTGAGCGACTCGTCGCCCGCCGCCGCGTTCGGCTCGAACCAGTTCGCCCGCTCCCAGCCCGACTTCTCGCCGAACGCGGCGCCCAGCTCGACGAGGCGCTCGTACGTCGGCGAGAGGCGGAGCGGCCGCCCGGCCTCCCGCTCGTGGCCGGGGTACTTGACGTCGTAGTAGGTCGAGTAGATCTCCAGCGTCCGCGCGAGCGTGTAGTCGCGGCTCGCGTAGTGGGCGCCGAAACGGCGCGAGTCCATCTCCCAGACGTCGAGGCCCGGGAGCCCTTCGACGATCCACTCTGCGACGAGCTTCCCCATGCCGCCCGCGCCGGCCAGCCCGTGCGCGCAGAAGCCGGCAGCGACCCAGAACCCGCGCAGCTCGGTCGGCCCGAGGATGAACTCGCCGTCCGGGGTGAACGCCTCCGGGCCGTTGACGAGGCGGATCACCTCGGCCTCGCCGAGCTCCGGCACGCGGACGAGGGCGTTCGTCATCAGCTCCTCGAACCGATCCCAGTCCTCGGCGAGCAGCTTGCCGTTGAAGTCCGGCGGGATCCCGTCCAGCCCCCACGGCGCCGGGTGGCGCTCGTAGCCGCCCATCACGAGGCCGCCGGACTCGCCGCGGAAGTAGACGAGCAGCGACGGGTCGCGCATCGTCGGCACGTCGAGCGGGACGCCGTGCGGCTTCGTGATCAGGTACTCGTGCGCCATCGGGACGACGGGCACGACGACGCCTGCCAGCCGACCGAGCTCGGCCGCGAACATGCCGCCCGCGTTGATGACCACCCCGGTCTCGATCGAGCCCTTGTCGGTCTCGACGCCCGTGACGCGGCCGTGCTCGGTCCCGATGCCGGTCACGCGAGTGTGCGCCGCGATCTCGGCGCCGCCGCGCCGGGCGCCCTCGGCGAGCGCGAGGGTCAGCTGGCTCGGGTCGATGTAGCCGTCGGTCGGGAGGTACGCGGCGCCGAGCACCCCCTCGATGGACATGGGCGGGAAGAGCTCCTGCGCCTCCGCGGCCGAGACCAGGTCGAGCGGCAGGCCGAACGTCTTCGCCCAGCCGGCCTGGCGGCGGAGCTCCTCCATCCGCTCCTCGGAGGAGGCCAGCCGCAGGGAGCCGACCTCGCGCCAGCCGGTCTCGAGGCCGACCTCGTCCCCGAGCGTCCGGTAGAGGTCGACCGAGGCCATCATCATCCGCGTCAGCGAGAGCGAGCCGCGCAGCTGGCCGACGAGGCCGGCGGAGTGGAACGTCGAGCCGCTCGTCAGGTCGGCGCGCTCGCAGAGCACGACGTCGTCCCAGCCGAGCTTCGTCAGCCAGTAGGCGATGGAGCAGCCGCCGACGCCGCCGCCGATGACGACGGCTCGCGCCCGCTCCCTCACCGAAGGGCCGCCTGGAAGCGCGGCTCGGCGGCCGTGCGCTGGAGCCGCTCGAAGTGCTCGTCCGCGTAGGCCGTGAAGTCGAAGTCGAGCTCCGAGATCGCCTGCTGCACGACACCCCACATCGCCTCGCGGAAGTCGGACATGAAGCGCATGAGCGTGAGAGCGCGGGTGTCCGTCGAGCCATAGCTCTCCAGGAGCGCGCTCTCGCCGTCGGCGTCGAGCCCGTTGTTGACCGAGAAGTTCGCCAGGTCGAAGAACGGGTCGCCCATGCCGGCGTACTCCCAGTCGACGATCCAGAGCCGTTGCCCGTCGTCGATGAAGTTCGCGGCCAGCAGGTCGTTGTGGCAGGTGACGAGCGGCGCGCCCTCGCGGCGGGCCTCGATCGCCCGCGCGAGCTCGTGGGCCTGCTCGTACGCGCCGGGGACGGCGAGCCCGTGCTCGGCGGCGGTCGCGGCGTACGTCTCGACGACGCGGAACGAGTCGAAGCGGCTGGCGATCGGCCGGGCCCCGTGGAGGCGCCGAAGGAGCCCGCCGACGGTCAGCGGGTCGGCGTGACCGACCTCTCCCTCGACGTAGCGCGTGACGAGCATGCCGTCCGCGAAGCGGGCGACCTCCGGGCCGATGCCGAGCTCCGCCGCGAGGACGGCGGCCTCGTGCTCGTGCTCGCGGTCGATGCCGAGCAGGCCCGTGTCCTTGCCGCCGATCCGGAGGACGAGCTCCTCGCCGCCGGCCGAGACCCTGAAGTTGTGGTTCGTGATCCCGCCGCCGAGCGGCTCGAAGTCCACCGCCTTTCCGGGCCAGAGCCGCTCCACCGCCTCCTCGACGCGCATGCGCGATCCTAGACACGTGGAGGCGCTGCTCTTCGACTTCAACGGCACGCTCTCCGACGACGAGGGCGTCCAGTGCGGGATCTACCGCGAGCTGTTCGCGGGGCACGGGCGGCCGCTGAGCGAGGACGAGTACTTCGCAGAGCTCGCCGGGTACTCCGACCCCGAGATCGTCGAGCGCTGGCTCGGCCCCGGGCATCCGGCGGCCGGGGAGGTGCTCGAAGGCCGCACGAGGCTCTTCCGGGAGCGGGTCGGCGACGGCTCGAGCGTCCCGGCGCACGTCCGGGAGGCGCTGCGCTCGGCAGTCGGCCGCGTCCGCCTGGCTGTCGTGTCGGGCGCGGGGCGCTCGGAGGTGGATGCGGTCCTGCGCGCGGCGGAGATCGACGTCTTCGAGCTGATCGTCTCCGCCGAGGACGTGACGAGCGGGAAGCCCGATCCCGAGGGCTACCTCCGTGCGTTGGAGGCATTTGGCATGCGGGGCGCGGAGGCGGTCGCCATTGAGGACACGCCGCCCGGGGTCGCGGCCGCGAAGGCGGCAGGCCTCTACTGCGTCGCCGTGCTCGGCACCGTCGCTCGCGAGCGCCTGCACGAGGCCGACGAGATCGCTTCCCGGCTCGACGCGGCACTCGTCGAGCGACTTCTTGGCCTCCCGTCGGCGACGAACGCCTAGCTCGCGGTAAGCACGAACAGTCGGCGTGGCTCGGCGAAGCCCTTCAACCGAACCACTCCTGCATCGACGAACCGCATTCCAGCCGGAGTCGCGAGTGCCGCCGCCTCTTCGGACGCGAGGATCTCACCAGGCTTTGCCTCCTCGGCCAGCCGAGCGCCGACGTGCACGTCTACACCGGCGCATTTCCCGTCGGCCGTCCAGCAATGTCCGGCGTGCACGCCCGCCCGCAGGACGAGACCGAGTGGCAGAAGGGCGTCGCGCAGGGCGCGGGCACACCGAAGCGCATCCGCGGTGTCGTCGAAGACGGCGAAGACGCCGTCGCCGGCCGTGTCCATCTCGACGCCTCCATGTTCACGCACTGCTTGTCGAACGATCGCGTTGTGACGCTCGAGGAGCGTCGCCCAGGCCGCGTCGCCGAGGCTGACGGCCGACGTCGTCGAATCGACGACGTCGGTGAAGAGCACCGCCGTCAAATGGCCCGGCTCACCCGCGAGGTGTCTGCTTGAAGCGGCTGACTGCGATTCCGGGTCCATCGCCTTCTCCTAGCGTGGCGGCCCGGAGCCGCAGCCCCATCCGTGTTTCCACCGAGCGCGTTGCGGAAAGGCCACACGACGGATCTTCCGGTCGAGCGCCTCCTCGACACGCGGACGCGGCTACATGAGCTGGACAAGCACGGTCGCGCCGAAGGCGACCACGAGCACGGCACAGGCGGCCGTGCCTGCTGCCAGCGTCGTTCGCCGGCGGGCAACGGCAGTGGGAAACGGCGCCAGCAGGAGCGCGCTTGCCAGGCCGAAGACGATCCCGGCCGCGGTCTCGACCGCGTGGAAGGCGATCCCGGTCGTGAGCGCGGCGGTCAGGCCGACGCCGTGTGCACGCAGCGCCATCGCGATCGCGCCGCTTGTGAGGCCGACGTTTCCGGGCGTGAGCGGCATCGTCCCGCTCAGCTCGAGCACCGGCACGACGAGCACGGCGGCAACAAGCGGCGAGGGGATCCCGAGCGCAGCGGCGATCGAGGCAGCGGCGCCGAGCCGGGCGATGGTGGCAAAGGCGATCCAGGCGAGGATGCAGGCGCCGCGCCTGGGCTCCCGCCCGAGGGCGCGGAAGGCATCGAGGGCATGGCCGATATGGGTGCGGGCGCTGCGGTTGCGGGTCGTCATCGCCGCGAGCACGGCCACGCCGGTCAGCGCGATCAGGACGAGCACCGGCCAGAGCGGGAGCGCACCGGCGATCGAGCCGGCGACGACGAGCAGCGCGAGCACGAGCCCGCGCGCGACGCCGATCACCGCCAGCGAGCCGCTCGTGCGCCAGATCCGGTCGTCGCTCTCGAGCGCGCGCGAGAAGAGCGCCAGGCGCGCAACATCGCCGAGCCGGGCCGGTGCGAACGAGTTGATCAGCGAGCCGATCCCGTAGCGGGCACCGGCGTCGAGCCAGCCGATCCGTCCCCCGACCAGGCCGATCGAGGAGCGCCAGGCGCCGGCCGTTCCCACCAGCGAGCCGAGGAAGCAGGCCCCGGCAAGCCAGAGCCAGATCGGCTGGGCGCTCGAGAGCCCGCCGAGTGCTCGCCGCACCTCCGAGCCGAGCAGCTGCGGCACGAACGCGATCACGAGCAACGCGAGCGTCAGGGCGGCGGCGGCGGCGAATATGCGGTGTGAGTTCTTGATAACTACTCCGACGTCCAGCGGGTCGGCTTGTTGTCGAGTTGCCCCTTAGGTCTCGGCGTTTGCGCCCTTCGGCCTGAGAGGCGATCGCTGCGCTCGAACACGCGGAAGCACAACTCAGAGCGGCTTCGTCCCCCGGTCGTGGTCTTGCGTCGGTGAGTTGGGAATCAGCGCCAACCTCGGCAGGCATGTTCGCACGGGCGTCGACGGCGCTGGTTGACTGTAGGTAGAGGCCTAGCCGAAGGTGAACACGAAGGCTTCGAGGCCGGGAGCGAGGAAGGTGATCTCGAAGGTGTGGTCGGCGATGGGCCCTGGCTGGCGAATCAGCTGATAGAGCCGCTGCTGGGCCACGGTTCCGTGGCCGTGCTCGTCGACGTCGAGACCGTGAGCGGCGCCGGGAGGGTCTCCATCGACGAGCACCCGGAACGGCACCGACGTCCCTCGTTCTGGCGGACCCATGACGAGGTGGACGTCGCGGGCGTGAAAGCGGAACGAGATCCCACCCTCGTCTTCATTCCGCACGCACGCCCCTCTCTCGACTGTCCAATCGCCCGCGAGCGCCCAGTGGTTGAGCCTCAACGTGTCCGGCGCGGCGTAGCTGCGAGCCTCGCCCCGAGCGAGGCCACCGGGAGACGCGAAGTTCTGCGCCTGCTCGTAGCCGAGATACGTCTCGGGTGATTCCAGGTTCGCCCAATCGGCCTGAGCCTCGAAACCGTCGGCGACGACAGAGACCAGGTCGTCGCCAGCCCTCCTTCCGGCCTCGCCCAGCAACCGCTGGATGATCCTTTCGCACTCCTCGTATCCGCCCTCGCCGAAGTGGTGGTGCCGGATCCGTCCTTGCGCGTCGGCGATGTAAACGGCCGGCCAGTACCGGTTGCTGAAGGCTCGCCAGATTGCATAGTCGCTGTCGAGCGCGACCGGATACTCGACCCGCATGTCCTTCGCGGCCCGACGGACGTTGTCGACGTCGCGCTCGAACGGAAACTCGGGTGTGTGGACGCCGACCACCACAAGGCCCTGATCCACGTACTTCTCGGCCCACGCGCGGACATAACCGAGCGTGCGGAGCCAGTTGATGCAGGTGTACGTCCAGAAGTCGATCAGGACGACCTTCCCGCGCAGGTCCGCCGCCGTGAGCGGCGGCGAGTTCAGCCAGCCGGTGGCGCCGGAGAGCGGTGGGAGCTCACCCTCGATGGGCAAGTCGGCCACGAGTCGAGTCGACTCCATGGCTAGCCGCCCGTCGCGGCGGGCGGCCGGTCAACCGCGGCTGCCGCGGTCAGGATCACGTCGGCGACAGCTTCGGGCTGGGAACCATGATCACGTGTGCTGGAGATCCGTCCTACTGATCCCAGGGAGTTGCACGACCATGAAGCCGAACTCCTTTCTCGTTGATCAGCGCAGTGACCTGAACGCCGCCCGGATCTCCTCGCTGAAGAGCTCCGGCTCTTCCCACGCGGCGAAGTGCCCGCCCTTGTCGGCTTTGTTGAAGTAGGCGAGGGTGGGGTACCCGGCCTCGACCCAGCTGCGCGGGGCCCGGAAGATCTCGTCGGGGAACGTGGTGAAGCCGACAGGTAGCGAGACCGGCGGAGGAGTCTTGCCGGCCGCGAGAGCTGCGGCCTGAGCCTGTCCGTTCTCCCAGTACGACCGGGCCGCCGAGGCCCCGGTGCCCGTCAGCCAGTACAGCGTGATGTTGTCGAGGATGTGGTCCCGGGTGAGATTGCCCGAGGGCTGCCCGTCGACAAAGGCGCCGGAGATCTTGTAGTACGCGTCCGTGTCGTGGTCGAGCATCCAGGCCGCCAGGGCGACGGGTGAGTCCAGCAGGGCGTAGCCGATCGTCTGCGGCCGCGTTGACTGCTCCAGGAAGTAGCCAAAGCCGGTCGCCCTGAAGGTGTTGGTCTGTTCGAGCGCGGCGCGTTCCTCCTCGGACTCCGAGGGCATGGGGCCGCCGGCCAGGACCGTCACGAGCAGGTTCGTGTGGATGCCAAGCAGCCCCTCAGGTGCCTGACGGGCCATCGCGTCGGTGACCGCGGCGCCAACGTCGCCGCCCTGGGCGACGTAGCGGGTGTAGCCGAGGCGGTGCATCAGCTCGGCCCAGGCTTGCGCGATGCGGCCGACGTTCCAGCCGAGCTCCGTCGGCTCGCCGGAGAAGCCGTAGCCGGGAAGGGACGGCAGCACGAGGTCGAACGCGTCCTCGGCCTCGCCGCCATGCGAGGTCGGGTCGGTGAGCGGTCCGACGGTCTCGAGCAGCTCGATCACCGAGCCGGGCCAGCCGTGCGTCATGATCAGCGGCAACGCGTCCTCGTGCTGCGAGCGGATGTGGATGAAGTGGATGTCCACGCCGTCGATCTCGGTCGTGAACTGCGGGAGCTCGTTGAGCTTCGCCTCAGCCTTGCGCCAGTCGTAGTCGTTCTCCCAGTAGCGGGCCAGTTCCTGAATCGTGGCCAATTGCACGCCCTGCGACCTATCTGTCACCAGCTCCTCGGAGGGCAGGCGCGACGCGGCGATGCGGCGGTGCAGCTCGGCTAGCTCCTCCTCCGGGGTGTCGATGTGAAAGGAGCGGATGTCGGTAGCGGTCTCGGTGCTGCTCACGACGACCTCCTTAGCGGAGTGATTTGAATGCGGCTCGCACCTCGGTCGTGAAGAGGTCCGGCTCCTGCCAGGCGGCGAAGTGGTTGCCTTCGTCGACCTCGTTGAAGTAGATGAGGTTCGGGTACGCCTGCTCTGCCCAGCTCCGCGGCGCCTGGTAGAGCTCTCTGGGGAAGACGCTCACGGCAGCCGGGACGGTTGCGCCCTTGACGTCGAAGAAGCCCAGCGTGTTCTCCCAGTAGAGACGACCCGAGGAAACCCCGGTGTTGGTCACCCAGGTGAACGTGACGTTGTCGAGGACCTCGTCCCGCGTGAGGTTGCCCAGGGGGTGCCCGTCGAAGCCGGCGGCGATGTCTTCGTAGCTCTGCGCGTCGTGGTCGAGCATCCAGGCAGCCAGGGCCGCGGGCGAATCGGCGAGCCCGTACAAGGTCTGCGGGCGTAGGTTCATCTCGGTCGCGTAGCCGATGCCCTTCGTGAAGAGGAAGTTCAGCTGCTCCCAGGCGCGGCGCTCGTCCTCCGAGAGGCCTGACGGCGCCTGGCTGGACGCGAGCGTCTTCGACACGTCGGGTGGAACGGTGCCGGGCATGTTGGAGTGGATGCCGAGCAGCTCCGGAGGTGCCTCGGCTCCCATCACATCCGTGATCTGCGCACCCCAGTCGCCGCCCTGCGCCACGAATCGCGTGTAGCCGAGGCCCTTCATCAGGACGATCCAGGCGCGCGCGATGTGGACGGGGTCCCAGCCGGTCGTGGTCGGCTTGCCCGAGAACCCGTAGCCCGGAATCGAGGGAATCACGACGTCGAAGGCGTCCTCCGCCTCGCCGCCGTGTGCCGTCGGGTCGGTGAGCGGCCCGATCACGTTCAGCATCTCGATCACCGAGCCGGGCCAGCCGTGCGTGATGATCATCGGCAACGCGTCCTCGTGATCCGACCTGACGTGGATGAAGTGGATGTCGAGGCCGTCGATCTCGGTCAGGAAATGCGGGAATTCACTCAGCCTGGCCTCGACTCTCCCGAAGTCGTACTCGGCGCCCCAGTACCGCACGAGCTCCTGCATCGTCGCGAGCTGCACCCCCTGCGACTCGTCGGCGACGGTCTCTTTCTCGGGCCAGCGCGTTGCGGCGATGCGCCTCCGCAGATCGGTTAGCTCGTCTTCGGGAATGTCGACGTGGAAGGGGCGGATGTCGAGGGCGGTCTCGACTGTCTTGCTCATCACGACCTCCGTTGTGGTGGGCGATGGTCCGCGGGTCTCCTCCTGGTTAGGGACCAGGAACGACGTTACTCCTGCGTCTCGGGGCTCTCAACGGGTGTCACCACACCGAAACCACTCATCGCGGAGCGGCCGCGAACGCGACCTCGTCGATGTAGCACCAGCTCCAGTCCTCACCAGGCTCGGCCGAGCGGATGATCGGATGGCCGCTCTCGCCCGCGTGCGCGGTTGCGTGCTTGTTCGGCGAGGAGTCGCAGCATCCGATCTTCCCGCAGGTCATGCACATGCGCAGGTGGACCCACCTGTCGCCGATCTTCAGGCATTCCTCGCACCCGGCGATCGTCTCGGGTAGCCGGGTCACCTCGATCTGGTCGAGGTGGCTGCAGATGCTGTTCTCGGACATGCGTCTCCTCTCGTTGCGTGAGCTAGCTCTCCGGGCGCGTGGCCACGACTGCGAAATCTCCCGCAGCATCCGTCCACCAGGAGTCGATGCGAAGGCCGGCACCTTCGAGCTCGAGCTCGAAGCTCTGCCGTCGGAACTTCGAGCTGACCTCCGCCCGGAGGCGCTCTCCGCTCTCGAACGCGAGCTCGAGCTCGAGACCCCGCACCAAGACGGTGTGCGCCTCGAGCGCGCGGAAGCCGATGTCCATCCACTCGTTTTCGGGGTCCCAGCTCGGCTCGAAGGCGAAGCGCCGCTGCTCGAACGTCGCGTCCAGCTCGCGGTTCACGGCGGTGAGCGCGTTCCGGACGAACGCCTCCGTCACCCCGTCCGTGTCGTGGTACGCCGCGTTCAGCCGGGCCACGTCCTTCACCAGGTCGAGGCCGAGCAGGAGCAGGTCATCTTCGCCCAGCTCTTCCCCGAGCGCGAGCAGGAGCGCGGTTCGTTGCTCGGGCTGGAGGTTCCCGAGGGTGCTTCCGAGGAGCGCGATCAAACGGGGCCCGTCCTTCGGGAGCTCGCTCAGATCGCGTTCGAAGTCGCCGACCGTCTCGTCGACCGAGATGCCTGGATAGGTCACGGAGATCGCCTGTGCGGTCGCATGGAGCATCTCCTCGCTGACGTCGACCGGCGCAAAGCGCTCGAGCGTGCCGTGGGCCGAGAGCGCGTCGAGCAGGATCCGTGTGTTCCTCATATTTCCGGAGCCAAGCTCCACGAGCGTCCTGGCCGCCGTTCGCCGGGCGATCTCGGCCGCGTGCGAGCCGAGGATCTCGGCCTCGCGCCGAGGAAGGTAGTAGTCGGGGAGCAGCGTGATCTGCTCGTAGAGCTGCGAGCCGCGCTCGTCGTACAGCCAGACGGGTGGCAGCTCCTTCGGCTCGCTCTGCAAGCTGCGTCGCGTCGCGGCCCAGAGGTGAGGACGAGTGGACGTCGACGTCTCAGACATCGGACGCGCAGCGGATTCCGGAGAAGATCTGCTGCCGCTGCGGTAGGTCCCAGTTCCGGAACGTCGGCCGGGCAACGAGCGGGTCGGTCACCCACGAGCCGCCGCGCAAGACCCGGTGGTCCTCGCCGAAGAACACCTCCGAGTACTCGGCGTAGGGAAAGGCGCGGAACCCCGGATACCCCTGGAAACAGGACGACGTCCATTGCCAGACCGCTCCGTCGACGTGCTCGAGCTGGGCGCCGACGGTCTTGACGGCCTTCTCCCACTCGGCTTCGGTGAGCAGCCGCTTGCCGGCCCAGCGCGCGTACGCCTCCGCCTGGTGGAACGAGACATGCTGGACGGGCTCGTGAGGCGCCGCGTCCGCGTTGCCATCCCAATGCAGCGGCGCAGGCGCGCCTTCCGCCTCCATGAACTCCGCGTACTCGGCGTTCGTGACGAGAGCGCGGTCGACCCGGAACGGCGGGAGGTCGACCACGTGCTCCGGCCGCTCGTTGTCGTAGGCCCACGGCTCGTCCGAGCCCAGGTCGAACGGTCCGCCGTCGACGATCACGTCACCGATCGCCTCGACCTCGGGAGGCCCGTGTGGCGGCGGACCGGGGAGGCCGGCCAGCACGAGCGTCTGGGCCATCGTCTCGCTGTGCTGGAGCTCGTGCTGGGCGACCATCCCGACGAGGAAGTCGTCGAGCTCGGGGAGCAGCGCCAGGACAGTCTCGCGTACGTGGGTCAGGTACGCGCGGGCGGCCTCGGGCTCCAGGATCGGAAGCTCACCGCGCTCGGCACGCCCGTGCGCGAACGAGTCGTACAGGTGGTCGTACTCGGGCGAGAGCGGCTCGCGCTCGCCAGCGCGGCGCAGCAACCACAGCTCCTCGAAGTAGCCGATGTGGGCGAGGTCCCAGACGAGCGGCGACTGGAGCGGCGAGACCTGGCGAGCTAGCTGCTCGTCCGAAAGTGGCTCGAGCAGGGCCTCGGTCCGCTCTCGCGCATGTCCGAGGACGGCGGCGAGCTCAGTAGGTGACACCGAGCTCGGCAAGGCGGCTGAAGAGGTGAGCGGCGACCATCGACCCCTCGCCGACCGCGGCAGCCACTCGCTTTGTCGATCCGTGGCGGACGTCGCCCGCCGCGAACAGGCCGACGCGACTCGTCTCGAGCGGCAACGGATCACGATCGAGCGGCCAGCAGTCCGGCAGCTTGCCGTCGGTCACGAGATCCTGCCCGGTCAGGATGTATCCGCGAGCATCGGTGAGAACGTGCTCTCGCGAGCACCAGTCGGTATGCGGACGACCGCCGAGGCAGAGGAAGACGGCGTCCATCGGCTGCATCTCCGTCTTGCCGGCGGCGTTGGCGAAGGTCACCGCCGCGAGCCGGCCGCCTTCCGCGTGAAGCTCGGTCAGCTGCGTCTCGAGCCGGACGTCGATGAGCGGATGGCGCTCGATCCGCTCGATCAGGTACGCCGACATGCTCTTGCTGAGCCGGTCGCCGCGCACGAGCATCGTCACGCGGGCTGTCTGGTTCGCGAAGTTCAGGACGGCCTGGCCCGCCGAGTTGCCTGCCCCGACCACGACCACGCGCTGGCCCGCGCACTGGGCCGCCTCGCTGCGACCGGCTCCGTAGTAGACGCCGTTGTCCATGAGCTCGTCGATCCCGTCGAGGTCGAGCCGCCGCCAGTCCATACCCGGCGCTGCCAACACCACCGACGCGGTCACCTCGGAACCGTCCTCGAGAATCAAGGCGACGGGCTCGTCGTGGCCGTTCATCCGGCTCCCCTGGACGCCGCGCAGAAGCATCAGCTCGGCGCCGAAGCGTTCCGCCTGCCTACCGGCCAGCCGCGCCAGCTCGGCGCCGCCGATTCCGTCCGGGAAGCCGAAGAAGTTCTCGATCATCGTCGCGTTCGACGCCTGGCCGCCGGGCACGTCGCGGTCGGACACGAGAGTCGAAAGGCCGTCCGAGGCGGCATAGACGGCGGCCGCCAGACCGGCGGGGCCGGCGCCGATGACGACGAAGTCGTAGTGCGCGCGCCTGGCCGGTTGGAAACCGCCCCAGGCTGTCGCGACCGTCTCCACGGTCGCCTGCGAGAAGACAGAGTCGCCGTCAACGAGGACGGGCAGTTCCGCATCGGTCAGGCCGAGCCGCTGGAGGAGCTGATCGGCCTCGGGTGTGTCCGCCTCGTGCCACTCGTACGGCTGCGCGGTGCGGGTCAGGAAGTCGCGGAGGCGGTAGTGCTCCGCGTCCATCCGCCGCCCGACAACCTGCACCGTCGACCGCATCGGACTCATGGCACTCGATGGTAGTCCGGCGAGACGGGTCGGGGGCGCAGGCGGGCTCGCCTAGCTGCGTTTCGCCCTTGCGGCTCGAGCCGCAGGCGGACGGTCTCGATGACAGACCGGAACCAGAAGCTCGATGTCAGGCCAAGAAGGAGCAGTTCTGCATGAAGCAAACGGCCCTCGCCGAACGCATAGCGCTAGAACCGAACCGTGTTTTTCAGTATCAGCCTGACCACCGAGTCAGGCCGTACGCCTTTAGTTCATCGCCATCTCGTCGGCTTCCGCTCTTGCCAGGATCGCGTCGATCACAGCGGATTGCGCTTCATCGATCGTCGCATTCGCGTAGTCGATCGCGAGCACCGCGTCGACTTCTGCATCGTCGGCGCGCGACTCTGCCCTGTCGGCGTCGATGTCCGCCTTCTTCTCGTCGATGTCCTGCCTGACCTTCGCAACGTGCTTGGCCCATGAGCTCTGCAGGTCGTTCCACGACGAGGAGATGTTGGCCTCGGCCGTGTCGGCGGTTTCACGCAGCCTCTGGGCCTGTGCCTCTGCCTCGGCCCTAGCCTCGTTCGCAGACCGTTCGAGGTCGGCCCTTGCTTGGTTCCGGGCAGTCGCGGCCCGTTCCTCGGCCTTCCTCGCGTGCTCGGAAAGCTCTGACACCTTGTCGGCAACGGAGACGCTCATGGCATCCTCCTCGCTCGTATCTTCCTCGACCCCCGCGCCAATGATGCCAGGTCCAGGTAGGCGCAGCGGCCGGCTGACAAGCCTGTTACTGGATTGTCACCAGTGAGCAAGTTGACCCCCCGTTTGTGGATGCGCAAGATCGCTCGTGAGTGGCCAATGGGCGTGACCGCGCGTCGCGCGTTGGACGATCATTCCCCTGAAGGAGGCGATCGCAACGTGAACGGAGTGGACCTCACTCAGCGCTTGAGGTCGGAGCAGAACCCCGCACTACTCGAGCATGCGCGCGAACGGGCCGAGAGCGTGCAGAACCGGATCGCGGACCGGATCACGGACTTCGCCGGATCGATGCGCTTCGTCTATCTCCACGTCCTCTGGTTCGGCTTCTGGATCGGCTCCGGCGTCGAGAGGTACCCCTACGGCCTCTTGACGATGATCGTCTCGCTCGAAGCGATCTTCCTCTCGACGTTCGTGATGATCAGCCAGAACAGGGCCGATGCCAAGCGCCAGGTGGTTGCCAACCTGCAATGGCAGACCGTCCAGGAAGAGGACAAGCAGAACGAGCAGCTCCTCGACCTCTCGAACCAGATCCTCGAGCTGACGAAGGCGGTGCACGCCTATGCAGCTTCACGATCGAAAGACGGCGCGTAGCGGCTGGGAGCACTTCTCGTCCGACGCGGCCTAGGCTCGCCGGCATGAACAGCAAGCACCTTCTGCGTATCGGGGCCGCTGCCGCCAATCTCAGCGTCATCGCTCAGCTTGCCGCGGCGATGGTCGAGCCCGCACGGGTCGGAGACGCGCGGCTCGCCCGCAGGAGCCATCGCTACCTGGTCGGACCAACTACAAAGGAGTTGCGAACCGGACGGGAAATGGGTCCCATCCATGCGCCGCTTCGCACTTGTGGCCGCGCTCCTCGCGTTCGCGCTCCTCGCCGCAGAAGCGCGCGCAGCTTCCTCTCCGAGAGTAGCAGCGCTGCAGGTCGCACTCTTCCAGAGCGGCTACTACCACGGCGCCTTCGACGGGCTCGCAGGACCGGTCACCCGCCGGGCGACGATGCACTTCCAGCGCCGGCACCACCTGACGCCAGACGGAATCGCGGGACCGCACACGCGGCGGATGCTCGGGCGCTGGGCGCGGCACGAGCTCGGCGGGCGGGTGCTGCAGCGCGGCAACCGCGGCTGGGACGTCGCCGAGCTCCAGTTCCTGCTTCGCCGCAACGGAATCGTCGTCTCGCTCGACGGGATTTTCGGCCGCGCGACTGAGGCGGCGGTGATCGGTTCCCAGCGTGGCGCCGGCCTGGCGGTCGACGGGGTCGTCGGCGCGCAGACGCTCGCGGTGATCCGCGCCAGACACGGTCGGCTCACGCGCCCGGCAACCCACGCGAGCATCCGTGCGCAGATCGGCCATTGGTCGCGCCATTACGGAGTCGACGCCGATCTCGCCTGCGCGCTCGCCTGGATGGAGTCGGGCCACCAGGCGAACCTGACGTCTCCGGCCGGCGCTTGGGGCGTCTTCCAGATCACGCCCGACACCTGGCAGTTCGTGGAGCAGGTCCTCGCCGGCCGCAACTACCCGCACGACGTCGTGGGGAACGTCCGCGTCGGCCTCGTCTTCCTCCGCTACGTGCTACGCACCTTCGGCGACACGCGAAAGGCGCTCGCGGCGTGGTACACGGGGGTTGGGCGCGTGGAACGGCACGGGATCGGGCCGCGCGGCCGGTGGTTCGCCAGCACTGTGCTGGCGATACGCATCCACTGCTGAGCTCACGGCGGAGGTCTTCCTCAGATCAGACCGGGACGGCGGTGACGACGATGTTGTCGAGGTAGTGCTTGGTAGTCGAGTCGAATCGGCCGCCGCACGTGACAAGCACGAGCCTCGGTGGTCCGCGTCGATCGAACACGGTCAGCGGCAAGGCCGTCTTGGGATGACTCTCCACCGTGACGACCCGATACACGTGGACCGAGCCGTTGGCGGTGGTGACGTGGATCCGCTCGCCGCGACGCGCGCTTGGGAGTCGGAAGAAGGCGCCTGGTCCCGCGGTGGCAAAGTCGTAGTGCCCCGCGATGAGGATCGCGCCCGAGTTTGCCGTCGGCGCCATTCCGTCTCGCCACCAGCCCAGCCGCCGGATGTTCGCGGGCATGCCCAGGGCGCCCTTCCCGATGTCGATGACCTCCGGCACGATCCCTGCCTTGATGCCTAGTGCCGGGGCTCTGAGCAAGACGGGGACCCGACCGCCCCGAGCCGTCGAGCGAGCATCCGCTGTCGAGTCGCCTCTCCCGGTCGAGATGTATGGCGTGCTGAGGGTCGTCTCGGACACCTCTCCACAGGGCGTCTGTGTGCCCGCGACGACCGCCGGGCCGACAAGGCGCTGCCGGTACGTATAGAAGCCTGCCCTCATTACCTGGACTGGCGGTGTCGTGAACTCGGCGGCGGTTGCATTCATCCGGCGCTGCCAGTACGGAGAACCCGTGCAGGTCATCGCGCTCCTCGATGGGAACGGCCCGAAGAGCTCGACCTCGATCGAAGCGGTGCTCCCGGCGAGGCCCGCGACGTGCACGCGGTCGAAGATCGTGCCCCCTGCCCTCACGATGCGGCTCGAGACGAGGCTGGTCGCGACCGGATGCGCGAGTCGGGCCACATGGGCGGAGACCTGCTCGTTGGTCGGTACGGCCAGCCGCTGTCCGTTCGGCGCAGCCTTGGCGGTCGAGGGGGCGAAGATCGTCGGTCGGCTCGAAGCGAGCGCCCGGCTGGTGATCCGGAGCTGCACGTGCACGGCCGTCGGCCTGAGGATGATCACCGCCCTGCCCCGCCCGTCCGTACGCGCGCGCGACGGCACCTTTGCGCCGCGTGCTGAGACCGAGAGCGTCGCATCGGGTAGCGCATGACCGCTTGCGGAGCGGATCAAGACCGCAGCCCTCGTCGGGTGGTTCACGACCAACCTCTTCGGAAGCCGGGTCTCGACCTTGTAGGGCCCGTGGTAGCGGGCGGCGGCGAGAGCAATCGAGCGGAAGCGCACGGCGACGTTCGCGGGCATCGCGCTGAGATCGAGCTCTCCTGGACGCGCCGTGCCCATCAGCGAATGGACGTAGAGCATCGTCGCGGCTTGCTGGTTCGGGTTCATGCTCCGTCCAAACGCCCACAGTGCGTAGGCGATCCTCCGCTGCCTCTCGCGACTGATGATCGTCCCGTTGCGGTTACGGAGGACGGTCGAGGAGACCTCGCGATACCGAAACGCCGGCGAGGCGTACCAGAAGCGCAGATCGATGCAGAAGGCGTGTCGGTGACCTTCTACGGCGCCGCGGAAGTCACCGAACCAGCGTATGCCGTACCGGGTCAGGCGATAGAAACCGACGCCGGCCGTCCCGCACGTGTCGCGCCCCGAACGCGCACACGGATCGTTCGGATTCGGCGGCTTCGCAGCGTGCGGCGCGGACGACGTGGTTAGAAGGGCGACGATACAAGCGAATACCGTTGTCGCCGGCCACCAGCGCATCGTTCCGACTTCGCGGATAGCGACGCATTCCCTCCTCGCTCGACATCATGCGGGGCGAGCGGCGGGCTGCGCTCGAGGTCGTGCTCGCGGATGAGCCCGAGCGGGACGGCCGGCTCAGAGTTGGTCGAGCAGCCGTTGAGAACTAGATCCTAGGCGCGCTCGGCTCGCCACCCGGCCCCCAGATACTCGCGGCCGGCTCTTACCTCAAATGAGGGAGGCGTCAGGCGCGGAGTAGGTCGATACGCCACACGAGCACGACAAGTGCGCGGCGGCAAAGGAGAACTTCGGTGACTGCGGCAGAGTTCGAAGAACTGACGGCGGCTCAGGCAGAGCGCTTGCTGCGCCGACGTCTACGGGTGTTCGTCGCGGCGGGCGCGGAGCCGTGCGAAGCGCTACTGCTCGCGGTGCAAATCGAGATTGATGACAAAGCGGTAGTTGAGCTCCTGAAAGAGGGCTTTTCGGCGGATCTCACCCTCCGGCTTCTGTACGACGCCGCGTAGATCGCGTCCAGCAGGTCGCCGAGCGCACGCAAGAACTGACCCCGCCTGGCCAGCGTGACGTTCGAGCAGCGCCGGTAGTCGCGCGCGCCCGTCCGACGAGAGCTGCGCAGCGACTAGTCGGCGGCGAACTCGGGGAATAGCTTGAGCGGTGGCCGGGTCGCGGGAAGCGTCTCGAGGCTCACTAGCTCGCCACCTCCGCAGCGCCGGCTCTCTCGTGCTTAGTCTTCGGCTCAGTGACGGTATCGCGCGAAGACCTTCGTCAGGCGCTCGCCGAGTCATCGCACCGCTCTTATGAGCGGCACTACCGCGAGTCGGGGCGTCCAGTCGAGGAGATGACGACGGAGATCAACGAGCACGATTACGACCGTGCCGATGATGCGATCCGGGTACTGGAACAGCTGGGCGTTTGGACCGATCCGGCAGACGACTGACTGTTCGCTCAATGCCGATCCTGATTGCGCCAGTTTTGCGCCAGTCGGCGCCAGTGCCGAGCGGTTCAGCGGTTTCAAGCGGTACGACGACCCGCGGATGAGAGCGGCCCTAGAGACGCCGAAACCCGCCTCACGAAGCGGGTTTCGGCTCAACGGAGCGGCGCAGGAGTCGAACCTACCGAGCCGTGGGTTACACGACCGCACCGGTTTTGAAGACCAGCTGGGCCACCGGGCCCATGCCGCTCCGGAATCAGCGTAACGGCGTTCGGGGATAGGTGGGCAAGGGCCTCGGAATAGGACATAAGCGTTACTTCAGGCCGCAGGTCGACGCGGATTGCCATGAGGAACAAGCAGGTTTGTCGGACTGCAAGACCTGACACCGGTCATCCCCTGGGCCGTCCGTCATCGCCAGCTGTTCGGCTGCGGCATTAGATGCATCCGACGCTGCCCGATCGGATTATTCGGTCGGTCGAGCAAGTTGCGCGAATGCAAGACCTGACACCGCGTTTGCCGTCTTCATCGAGCGCGGCAGCCCGCAGCAGAACCCCTACGTCGAGCGCTTCAACGGCACCATGCGCGACGAGGTGCTGCGCGGCGAGGAGTTCGTGAGCGTGCTCGAGGCCCGAGTTGTCCTCTCGGCCTGGCTGGAGGAGTACAACGAGCACCGACCGCGCCGCGGCCTCGGGATGCTGACACCACGACAGTTCGCCGAGCGCTGGAAGGCGGGGACCGAATGAGACAGACTCCCCTCGTATCGCGTGGACCAGTCAGCTCCCGTCAGATCTGCTGCCGAGCGAGCACCCGGCGGGCTGCCCTCGAGCCTCGGACCCACAGAAGAAATGGACCAAAGGCAGGGGGCCGGTCACTCGGGCGGCGGCGTCGGTCGTCGATCGGGCGATCACGGGGCTAAAGCAGGCGGGGCCCGGTCCTACGCGCATCCCGTGGGGTGGCAACTGATGGCCGAGCCGTCTGAACTCGATCGCTTCGCGACAGTACTGATGCGGCGCGTTCGCGATCGTGCGATCCACGAGTGTGATCGCCTCGCGTCCGGGACGCTGGTCGGACCTTCGGCCGAATACTGGCGCAGGCTCTTGCAGAGTGACGCCCACCGGGCCGTAGAGGAACTGATCCCGAACATCGTCGACCAGGTGCTGTTCGAGTTGCTTAGTGCGGTGGACAACGACGAGCTCGTGCTCGCGTGGCGGCGTGAGGACGGCTCGTTTGTTTCGCTCGAGGAGCTTGGTCTGGGCGAGATGGCCGGATGGCTGATGGGCTCCGAGGACTCCTGGCGGGCCCGCCTTTCGGCCGAGCGATTTCATGATCCGCTCGCAGGGCTGCGTCTGAAGCCGCCTCCGAAATCAGAACCACCCGGCGAGGAGTAGCCGCTCCGAGAGTTCGTCATCCCTAGGAGCCCCGGATCCTTGGAGCTGGAAGTGGCGGTGTCAGGTCTTGTGTTCGTGTATCTCCTGACTCCCTCCTTTAGGGGGCGCTCCAGCGTGAGCCCGTGGCCGACCTGTGAATCATCACCGTCGAGTAAGTAGGAGCCGCCGTGTCCGCATTGATCGCACCCGCTGCTGTCTTGTTCGTCACTGCCCTGCTTGCGGCACCGAGCGTATGGCTTGCCGGACGACGTGGGCGCAGCCGAGTTATCTGGGGAGCGCTTGGAATTGCGCTCCCGCTCGTCAGCATCTTGCTGCTCATCGCTGCTGGGCAGAACCGAAACGCTACTGCCTTGTAACGCCTGCGCCCTTTTCCGAGGCCCAGCCCACCTATCCCCGTAACCGCGCGATGATGGCGTCATGTCCCCGCTCGACGAGCTCGCCCCCGGGCTCTGGCGATTCGCGATTGCCCGGAACGGCCTCCCTCCGACGATGACGGCGTACGCGCTGCGCGACGGGGAGGACACGATCCTCGTCGACCCGCTCGTCGCCGGCGAGACCGAGCCGCTGCTGGCGGCGCTCGACGAGATCGTGCGCGGACGCGTGCGCATCCTCGTCACCACCCCCTTCCACGTGCGCGGCTCCGAGCTTCTGTGGCGGCGCTGGCGCGATCGGCATGAGGTCACGATCTACGGGCACGAGCACTGCGCCACGCGGCTCGACGACCGCTCCGCGTTCCGGCCGCTACGCGGCGGCGAGACGCTCGACGGTGGCGTGCGCGCGCACCCGATCGGGCAGCCGCGGCGCGCCGAGATCCCGTTCGAGCTGCCGTCGCATCGCGCCCTGGCCTTCGGCGACACCGTGCTCGAGGTCGACGGGGAGCTGCGCGTGTGGCCGAGGCACCGCGACCTCGAGCGTCGCCGCATCTGGTACGAGCAGCGCTTCCTGCCCACGGTGGAAGCGCTCGCGGCGCTCGACGTCGAGCAGGTTCTCGTCACACACGGCGAGCCGGTGCTGCGCGGCGGCGCCCGCGTACTGGCGGCGAGCCTGGCACGCCCCCCATGGAAAAGGTCGTCGCTGTATTAGAGAGGAGCAGGCAATGCCGGCACGCGGGATTCACCACATAGACCTGGCCGTGACGGACGTCGCGCGGTCGCTCGCGTTCTACCGCGAGCTGCTCGGGCCACTCGGCCTGGAGGAGGACAGCCGCTACCAGAGCTACCGGGGGACCGAGGAGGTCGTCTACCTGTGCCACGGCGACCAGCTCCTCGGGCTCCGGCCGGACGGCGGCGAGCACCGCCACTACGAGGTCGGCGTCGAGCACATTGCCTTTTACGTCGGCGACCTCCGGGCTATTACGAGCTGTTCGTCTTCGATCCGGACGGGTTCCGGGTCGAGGTCGGCTGCGGGCCGCCCGACTAAGGCGTCGCTTGCGATGCCGACTTCAGGACGCGCGAGCTTAGCTCGCGTGTCCGTCTGAAAAGACCGGTCGAACCGATGGTTCTCATGTCGAATCCGTCTTCAGACCTCAGCGCGCGGCGGCGCGCCGCAGGACCCGTTCGTCGCCGACCCGCCGGGTGAGGCCGTCGGCGTCGAAGCGCTCGAGGAGCAGCTGGGCTGCCCGCCGGCCGATCCCCAGTGCATCGCGGAAGCTCGCGATCGTGATCGGGGAGAGCGAGTAGAGCGCCTCGCGCCCGCGCTCGTAGAGCTCGGTCGAGACGGCCAACCCGTCGCCGACGCGCTTCAGCCGCCCTTCGCTCTCGAGGTATGCGGCGAGCTCCCGGTCGTCGAGGCGGACGAGGTCGCCGGCGGCCAGCTGTGCCTCGACCTCGGCGGCCGCGGCGGCCTTCTCCCCGAGCTGCGGGGCGGCGCCGGGCAGGAACGCCTTCCCGTCGCGGCGCTCGACCTCGAGGAGCGGCGCCACCGCCTGTGCCCAGGGCTCGGGCGGCAGCAGCTCCGCGAGCGGGAGCCCGGGGTCCAGGGGCGACTCCTGCGCGCGCCGGGCCAACCGCTCGAGCACCGAGGCGCGCAGCTCCTCGAGCCACTCGGGTGCGAAGAACCAGTCGCCTGCCTGCTGGAGCGCAGCGAGGCCTCGAGCGAGCTCGACCGGAGCGAGGAGGCCGCGGGCCTGCAGGCTCGCGGCCGTGACCGGCTCGCGGACGAGCGCCCGCACGATCGCCTCGGGCTCGCCGCTCTCCAGGAGCTCCAGGCGCTCCGGGTCGAGCCCGCGCGGCGGCGCCGGGTCGAGGATC
This sequence comes from uncultured Actinomycetes bacterium, assembly GCA_963716865.1. Lineage (GTDB taxonomy): Bacteria > Actinomycetota > Thermoleophilia > Gaiellales > Gaiellaceae > AC-32. The sequence goes on along the minus strand of CAVQUF010000003.1, from coordinate 7,160 downwards.
GTCCCGCCGCCGACCGTCGTCTCCGTCCTCAGCACGACGCGGTCGCCGCGCGCCGCGACCACCGGCGCCCGCAGCCGCAGCTGCGCGAACCGGCCTTCGCGGACGAGCCGGGCAGGCACGTCGCTCGTCCCGAGGTGTGCCGTGACCGCGGCCGGGACCGGCTCCAGCTCCTCGAGTGCGATGTCGAGCCGCCAGCTCACCGGGTAGTGGCCGGGCTCGACGAGAACGTCGCCCCGGCGCAGCCGGGTGCGCTCGACTCCCGGGAGGTTGACCGCGACGCGCTGGCCCGCCTCGGCCCGCAGCACGTCCACGTCGTGGACCTGCACGCTCCGCGCCCGCGTCTTCAGGCCGGACGGCTCGACACGCAGCATGTCGCCCGCCCCGACCGAGCCCGACCAGAGCGTGCCCGTGACGACAGTGCCGACGCCGGTCAGGCTGAACGCGCGGTCGATGTAGAGCCTGGTCGCCCCGCCCGGGCGCTCGTGCGCCAGACCCTGCGCGCACCGCCCGAGCGCCGCGCGCAGCTCGTCGAGCCCGGCGCCGGTCTTGGCGCTGACCGCGACGACCTCTGCCTCGGGCACGAGCTCCTGCGCCTCCGCGAGCGCGAGCTCGAGCGTCTCCTCGTCCACCGTGTCCGCCTTCGTCACCGCGACCACGCCGCGGTCGACCCCGAGTAGGCGCAGGATCGCGAGGTGCTCGTGCGTCTGCGGTCGGGCCCCCTCGCCCGCGTCGATCACGAGCAGGAAGAGGTCGATCCCGGTCGCGCCTGCGACCATCGTTCTGACAAAGCGCTCGTGGCCGGGGACGTCGACAAGCGAGAGGCGCTCGCCGCCCGGCAGCTCCAGCGGTGCGTACCCGAGCTCGATCGAGATCCCGCGCTCCTGCTCCTCGGGCAGCCGGTCTGTGTCCTTCCCGGTCAACGCCCGCACGAGCCACGTCTTGCCGTGGTCGATGTGGCCAGCGGTCCCGACGGTCAGCGGCATCGCGCTTGGATCAGGCCGTCCTCGACGCTCACGGGCTCGAGGCCGCCGGCTTCGAGGAGGCTGCGCCACTGTGCGTCGTTGCGCTCGCGCCCGTCGAGGAGCGCGAGCATCAACAGGTCCAGCCACTTCTGACCGTCCGGCTCGTTCCCCGCAAGGACCACGCCGTCGACGATCAGGACCCGCGCGCCCGCCGGCGCCGCGGCGTGGATCGAGCGCAGGATCGCGGCCGCACGCTCGTCGTTCCAGTCGTGGAGGATTCCCGAGAGGACGTAGACGTCGCCCTCGGGCACGCTCTCGAAGAAGTCGCCCTCGACGAACTCGATCCGGTCGCCCAGCGCCTCCTCGCCCCGGACGGTCTCGGGCAGGTCGAAGACGATGCCACGCAGCCCGGGCTGGCGCCGCAGCAGCTCGACGAGAAGCGATCCGTTCCCGCCGCCGACGTCGACGACCGTCTCGTCTCCGCGCCAGTCGACGCCGTCGAACCGTTCGACCCGGCGCTCCTTGCCCTGCTCCATCGCGCGGTCGAACGCCGCCCGCTCGTCTGGGCGAGCCGCCAGCCACGACCAGAAGTCGGTTCCGAAGAGCTGCGGGAACGACGGCTCGCCCGTGGCGCCGAGCTCGCCCATCGTGCGGTACCAGACGTCGCCGAAGAGGTGCGCGAAGTCGTCCCAGCCGCCGCCGCGGCGGATCAGCTCCGACGCCTCGGTGTTGGCGAAGACGCCGGGCTCGCGCTCCGCGAAGACGCCCTCGCTCGCCAGCGCGCGCAGCAGCCGGTGCAGCGTGTCCGCGTCGGCGCCGGTCTCCTGCGCGATCTCGGCCACGGGCCGCGGCCCGTCCGCGAGCACGTCGGCGACGCCGAGCTCGCTGACGATCGCGAGCGCCCGCGTCCCGAGCGCGCCGCTGACGAGATTCCAGACCCGCTCCTCGGGCGAGAGCTCGCTCATCCTCGGGCGGCGGACACGGCGGCCGCGACCTCGGCGGCTTCGGCGTCGGTGAGGGTGCGGCAGTCGAGCAACAGGCGGCCGTCGCGGATGACGCCGATCACCGGCGGGTCGGTCTCGCGCAGGCGAGGCGCCAGCTCCTCCTCGACCGCGCAGGCGAAGCTCGGCAGCTCGGCCAGCGGCAGCGCTCCGCCGCCGACCCGTCCGACGGTCTCCTCGACGTCTCCGCCGGTTGCCTCTGCCAGCCGCTCCGCGCGGGCGCGGACCGCCTCGGCCGGCTCGTGCAGCATCCGCAGCACCGGCACCTCTCGTGCGGCTCGCTCGGGGTCGAGGTAGAGGCCGAGCGTCCCCTCGAGCGCCGCGAGCGTGAGCTTGTCCGCGCGCAGCGCTCGCTGGAGCGGATGGCGGCGCAGCTTCTCAATCGGCTCCGCGCTCCCGACCACGATTCCGGCCTGCGGGCCGCCGAGCAGCTTGTCGCCCGAGAAGCAGACGAGGTCGGCGTCTGCGGCGAGGCTCTCACGCGCGGTGGGCTCGTCACTTAGTAACAGACTGTTACTAAGGAAGAGCGCCCCGGAGCCGAGGTCGTCCACGAGCGGCAGGCCGTGCCTGCGCGCCACGCCCGCGAGCTCCTGCAGGGACGGACGCTCGGTGAAGCCGACGACGCGGAAGTTGGACTGGTGGACGCGGAGGATGAGCGCAGTCTCGGAGCCGATCGCTCGCTCGTAGTCGGCGGCCCGCGTCCGGTTCGTCGTGCCGACCTCGCGCAGACGGGCCCCGGAGCGCGCGAGCACGTCGGGGATCCGGAAGCCGTCGCCGATCTCGATCAGCTCGCCCCGCGAGACCAGCACGTCCCGGCCCTCGGCGAGGGCCGCCAGAGCGAGCATCACCGCGGCCGCGTTGTTGTTCACGACGAGCGCGGCCTCGGCGCCGGTCAGCCGGCGGAGGATCGCCGCGACGTGGTCCTGGCGCGAGCCGCGCCCGCCCGCCGCCAGGTCGTACTCCAGGTTCGAATAGCCGCGACCGACCTCGAGCGCCCGCTCGAGCGCGGCCTCCGGGAGCGGCGCCCGCCCCAGGTTGGTGTGCACGATCACGCCGGTCGCGTTCAGCGCGCGCCGCAGGCTCGGCGCGCGGGCCGAGGCGAGCTCCGCGAGCGCGCGCTCGCCGAGGTCGCCCGGGTCGTGACCGGCCTCAATCTCTTCACGCGCGCGCGCGAGGGCACTTCGGGCCGCTTCGACCGCGAGAGCGGGCGGCTCCGCGGCCAGGCGCTCGTCCCGGGCGAGCTCGTCCACCGACGGGAGGTCGCGAAGGCGCATTCGCTCAGTCTAAGTCGGGGCGGAAGTACACTCGTTCGCCGGTGCACTATCGCGTGCTCACGCCGGTTCAGCGGCGCCGGCGGCCCCGGCGCCGGCGCCTGTTCGTGCTCGTTGCCGCCCTCGTGGCCTGCGCGGCCGCCGCGTTCCTCGCCGTCCGGCACTTCCACGGCCACGCGGCTCCCGCCGCTGCAGCCGCCCCGAGCCCGGCCGCCGCGCACCACGCCGCGGCGCCGCAGCCCATCCGGCTCCTCTCCGCGCCGGCGCCTCCGCGACAGGGCTTCCCGGCCGTGACCGCCCGGACAGCGATCCTCGTCGACGCCGACACCGGCGCCGTCCTCTGGGAGAAGCGGCCGCACGCAAGGCTGCCGATCGCCTCGACGACGAAGATCATGACCGCGACGCTCGTGCTCGAGCGGCTGCCGCTCCATCGCACCGTGAATGTCCCGGCAGCCGCGGCACGGATGCCGCTCGTGCGCGAGGGCCTTCGTGCCGGAGAGCACGTCGCGGTCTGGAAGCTCCTCGACGGCCTGCTCATCTTCTCCGGGAACGACGACGCGCTCACGCTCGCGGACGCCACCGCGGGCTCGCGCCGCGCATTCGTCAAGCTCATGAACGAGAAGGCCCGCGAGCTCGGCCTGGGCGACTCGCGCTTCACCTCCGTCAGCGGCGTGGTGGACAGGGGCAACTACTCGAGCGCCTGGGACCTCGCCGCGCTCGCCCGCTACGCGATGCGGGACCCGCGCTTCCGCGCGGTCGTCGCCACAAAGATCGCGCGGATTCCCTGGGCGGCCCCGACCTACGGCAAGGTCTACGTGAACAAGAACCAGCTTCTCGGCTCCTATCGAGGCGCCAACGGGGTCAAGACCGGCTGGACGACGCTTGCCGGCCACTGCCTCGTGGCCTCCGCGCGCCGAGGCAACCGCGGCCTGATCGCGGTCGTCCTGCACTCGACCGACCCCTACCACGACGCGCCCCGGCTGCTTAACTTCGGTTTCGCGCTCCCGCGCTGAGGGGTCGGTATGGGACGAAGGACACGAGCACTCACGCCCGCGCTCGCCGCCCTGCTGGGCGTGCTCGCGCTTCCAGGCGCCCACGGGGCGACCTCGCCGAACGGGATCGGGAGGATGAGCGTCTCGCCGACGATCGTCAGCGCGGGCTCGACCGTCGGCGAGCTCACGTTCACCTTCATTGCCGACTCGTCGCCGCTCAGGGGCGTGACGACCGTGGACGTTCCGCGCGGCTGGACGTTTCCGCAGCGCGCCAGGTCAACGGCGCCGGGCCACGTCGAGCTCAGGCGCGGCACGTGCGGGCGCTCGACGAGGATCTCCTCGATCAAGGCGCGGCGGATCACGATCGCGACCTCCTGCGGCCGACGCAAGAGCTACCAGCTCCTCTACCGGAAGGCCACCGCGCCCACGATCTCCGCGGACGGCTACATCTTCCTCGCGCGGACGCGCTCGACCGCCGGCGGTCGAAAGGCGAAGTCGCGGCCGCTGGGGCGAAGGAAGCAGCCGATCGTCCGCGTCCGCGGCGCGGCTCCCACCGCGCTCTTCATCGGCGTGACGAGCGTCGCGACCATCGGCGTCCCGTTCAGCGTGACCGTGCGGGGCGTGGACCAGTACGGCAACAACGCCTACCCCTACGCGGGGAGGACCGTCTCGCTCTCGAGCACAGATTCGCACGCCACGCTTCCCGGGGCGTACACGTTCGTGCAGACCGACGCCGCGCAGCACATCTTCACCGGCGTGATCCTCCGCACGGCCGGCATGCGGCGGATCACGGCGACCGACTCGGGCGGCCTCACGATCGAGAGCGCCCCGATCACGGTCTCCTCCGCGACCGGGTCGGCGGCGGCCTACCGGCCGTCGGCCTTCGCGCGCTCCGCCGGCACCCGGGCGCACCGCCGCTCGTAGCAGTCGACGACCGTGGCCACGGCCTCGCCCGGGTCGTCGGTGACGCGCATCAGCGCCACGTCCTCGGGCGACACCATTCCGTCCACGAGCAGCCGCTGCTCGATCCAGTCGAGGAGCGGCCGCCAGTAATCGCTGCCGAAGAGGACGACCGGGAAGTGGAGCACCTTGCCCGTCTGGATCAGCGTCAGCGACTCGAAGAGCTCGTCGAGCGTCCCGAAACCGCCGGGGAAGATGACGAAACCCTCGGCGGCCTTCACGAACATCGTCTTGCGCGCGTAGAAGTGGTCGAACGTCATGGAGATGTCGAGGTACGGGTTCTCGTGCTGCTCGTGCGGGAGCTCGATGTTGAAGCCGACCGAGATCCCGCCGCCCTCCTGCGCGCCCCGGTTCGCCGCCTCCATCACGCCCGGCCCGCCCCCGGTGACGACTGCGAAGCCGGCGCCCACGAGCCGCCTGCCCACCTCGCGCGCCTCCTCGTACACGGGATTGCCCTCCTCCACCCGGGCCGAGCCGAAGACCGTGATCGCCGGCCGCCCGATCCGCTCGACGGCGATGAACCCCTCGAGGAACTCCTCCGCGATCCGCTTGACGTGGCCCGCGAGGTCGCCGTCCTGGCGCGAGAGGAGCCGGCGGTCTTCCACTAGAAGTTGCGGGGCACGTGCGTGGCCTCCATGCCGAGCACGAGCAGCGCGGCGAGGCTCAGGTAGACCGCGGCGACGACGGTGCGCTGCCACGGCTTCACGCGGTAGTAGTCCTGCAGCTCGGGATGGTTCCGGGTCTGCCAGCGGTTCCAGAGCTCGCTCGCGCCGAGCACGAGCACGATCAGGAGGATCGGGTTTGGCGAGTAGATGACGAGCGCCACGAGCCCGATCAGCCCGAGCAGCCAGACGAGCGGGTGGAGCGCGGCGACGGCGCGGCCTCCGTCGAGCGGGACGATCGGCAGCAGGTTGAAGAGGTTGATCAGGAAGCCGACGAACGCGAGCGCCCTGAGGAAGTTCGAGTCGAAGTAGATGCCGAGGCCCCAGACGGCGAGCGCGCCCAGCGAGCCCAGGATCGGCCCGGCCAGCGCGACCTGCGCCTCGTGCCACGCGCTCTTCGGCATCTGCTTCATGCCGACCACGGCGCCCATGAACGGGATGAAGAGAGGGGCCGAGGCCGGGACGCCCTGGCGCCGCAGCTCGAGGACGTGGCCCATCTCGTGCACGAAGATCAGCAGCACGAGACCGACGCCGAACCACCAGCCGCCGAGCAGCGCGTAGGCGCCGACCGAGACGATCATCGTCGCCGCGACGGTGAAGACCTTGAACTTGAGGAGCGCTGCGGCCAGGTACCAGAACTTCGCCAGGAAGGCGCCGAGCGCCGCAATCGGCGCCCAGAGCTTGCGCGCGACGCTCTTCCAGCCGGGCTCCGGCTGGATCGGCTCGTACTCGCGAAAGTCCGGCTCCGGCTCCGGCTCGAGCTCGGGCGGCGTGTAGAGCTGGCTCACGGACTCATCGTAGCTCCGGCGCGGGCTTGTAAGAGAAGCCGAAATAGTGCTTCACTGTGTCCACCTCCAAGGGGATGCCGTCAACTTGAAGGGGGGCTCGTCATGCTGAGAGGGATCGCCGCGTACCTGCGGCTCCACCACCTGGGCCTGCTCGCGCTGTTCGTCGCGCTGGGCGGGACGTCGTTCGCGGCCGCGGGGTCCGCCAAGGGCTCGCAGATCACGCCGCACTCGATTTCGAAGAACCGGCTCACGAGCCGGGCGATCAGGTCGCTCGAGGGCAGCCGCGGGGTAAAGGGCCTCGTGGGCCCCCGGGGACCGAGAGGGCGCAGGGGCTCACGGGGGCCGATCGGGCCGAAGGGAAGCAACCGGGCCGGCGGGTCCGACGGGCGCCGTCGGAGCGACCGGGGCGCCCGGAGCGACCGGAGCGACCGGCTCGAAGGGAGCCACTGGGCCGGCGGGAGCCGCCTGGGCCGACCGGAGCGGCTGCGACCGACCAGGAGCGGCTGGACCCGACAGGGCCGACA
>CAVQUF010000002.1:0-206998 GCA_963716865.1 uncultured Actinomycetes bacterium | reverse complement strand
AGTGCCGATGTACTCCGGATGCGCCGCCCGCTGCTTCGGCTTTTGCTTGCGTTCGTGACCCTCGCCGCTATCTGCGTCTCCGCGGCCGCCGCCGCGCTCGCTCGGGTCTCGCCCCCGCCCGGCCCTCAGCCCGTCTCGCGGTCCAGAAAGCTGGCCCGCGAGGTCGTCGGCTTCGCACGTCGCCAGATCGGCGTCTTCTACAGCTACGGCGGCACGTCGCGCACCACCGGCTTCGACTGCTCCGGGCTCGTGTACGCCGCCTACCAGTCGATCGGAAGGACGATCCCCCGCTCGAGCTGGGACCAGCGCCGCGTGGGCAGGCCCGTGCTCTTCCGCCTGCTCCGGCCCGGCGACCTGCTCTTCACCGAGGGTGGCGGGCATGTCGTTCTCGTCGCGTCGAGAACCAGGGCGATCTCGGCTCCGCAGAGCGGAGAGCGGGTCAAGTACGTGCCCCTCGCGCGTCTGCGAGGCGAGTTCGCGGGAGCCCGTCGGCTGCTGAAGTAACCCGGGCTGGCGATACGACTCGCCGCGGGAACGTGTCGGACGAGGTCAGGTTTCTCGATCTGCTCGCCGACAACCGAGGGCACGTCCATGCGCGGAATCGTAGTGACCGGCGTGACACTCGCCTTCGTGCGCCGAGTCCTCGCCGCGTGCGCTTAGCATCGGCTCGCATGGACGCGACGACCACCGCCGGCCGGGTGACCCGCGAGCTCGTGCTGGAGATTCTGCGGCCCGGCGACGTCGCGCTCTCCCCCGACGGGTCCCGCATCGCCGTCGCCGTCTCGGCGTCGTTCCGCGAGCGGGGCAAGCCGATCGAGACCCGTCTGTGGGTCGGGGACGTCGGCGGCGAGCTCCAGGAGGGCGAGGCCGGCTCGCTTCCGCGCTTCTCGCCTGACGGCTCGAGGCTGGCCTTCGCCTCCGACGGCGGCCACGAGGGACGCCTCTCGCTCCGGGTGGACGACCGCGAGCTCGGCGAGATCCCCGGCTCCGTCGAGGACATCCTGTGGTCGCCCGACGGAAGCCGGCTGCTCGTGCTCGCGGCCGACGTCGGCGCCGACCGGGCCGGCGCGCAGACGGCGACCAGGATCGAGGAGGCCGGCGCCGAGGCACAGGATCCGAAGGTCTTCCGGCCCGCGCAGTTCTGGCGGCGGCTACACCTCGTGGACGCCGCGACCGGGGAGGCGCGCGAGGTCACGTCGGAAGGAGTCAACGTCTTCGAGGCCGGCTGGGCCGGAGGCAAGGTGGCTGCCGTCTGCACGGACGAGCCCTCGGAGAGCGCCTGGTACGACGCCTGGCTCGGCCTGATCGACCTCGAGTCGCGCTCGGTCGAGCGCGTGCACACGCCGAAGTGGCAGCTCCAGTCGCCGCGGATCTCGCCCGGCGGGCAGGTCGCGTTCATCGAGGGCTTCTCGTCCGATCGCGGCACGCTCACGGGCACGGTCCACGTCCTCGGCCGCGGCCCGATCGCGCCCGAGCTGCACGCCACCTGGATCGAGTTCGCCGACGAGGAGACGCTCTGGGTTGCCGGCTGGCGCGGCGCAGGGTCGTTCGCCGGCCGCCTGTCGCTCGACGGCTCCTACGAGGAGCTCGCGGGCGAGGAGGCCACGCTGGGGCCGCGCTTCGCGCCGAGGATCGCCGTCAGCGCTGACGGCTCGTGCGTCGCCGCCGCCTACGAGAGCGCCGACGAGCCGCCCGAGGTCGTGCTCTGGGAGAACGGCGAGCGGCGCACGTTGACCGGCCTGAACGCCGAGGTCGCGCCGGGCCTCGCGACGCTCGACTGGCGCAGCTATCGCTGGACGTCACTCGACGGCCTCGAGATCGAGGGCCTGCTGGCGCTACCGCGCGACCACGGGAACGGGCCGCTGCCGCTCGTCGTGGTCGTCCACGGGGGCCCGACCGCCTCCTGGCCCTGGGCATTCGCGCCCGCCAACGGCCTCCCGCAGCTCTTCGGGGGCGAGGGATACGCGACGCTGCTGCCGAACGTGCGGGGCAGCGTCGGGCGGGGGGCGGAGTTCGCGGAGGCCAACCTCGGCGACATGGGCGGCGGCGACCTCCAGGACATCCTCACCGGGATCGACGCGCTCGCTCGCGACGGGATCGTCGACGGCAAGCGCGTCGCGATCACCGGCGGAAGCTACGGCGGCTTCATGTCCTGCTGGGCCGTGACCCAGACCGACCGCTTCGCCGCGGCGATTCCGTACGCGGTCGTCAGCAACTGGGTCAGTTTCCACTCGACGACGAACATCGGCCAGTTCGACCGGCTCTTCCTCCAGGCGGCCCCGTACGACGCCGAGGGCGAGTACACGAGCCGCTCGCCGGTCTATCACGCGGGCAACTGCCGCACCCCGACGCTGATCATCCACGGCGAGGACGACCTGTGTACGCCGCTGCCTCAGGCGTTCGAGTTCTACAACGCGCTCGTCGCGGCCGGGTGCGAGACGGAGCTCGTCGTCTACCCGCGCGAGGGGCACGGGTGGACGGAGCGCGAGCATCTGATCGACTCGTGGGACCGCATGCGCGACTGGCTCGCGCGGCACCTCTAGACGCTAGTCGGCCTGGATCGGGAACGCGTCGTAAAAGCCCGACCGGCCCGACGTTTGGCGGCTCCGCTGCTACGCTGAGTACTCCACAGAGCGAGTACCTGGTCGGCTCAACGCCTCCCATCTACCGTTCACGAAGAGGTAGGAGGAGGTGTTTTTTCATGGCTACAGGAACAGTGAAGTGGTTCAACGATGCGAAGGGGTATGGCTTCATCACCCCCGACGAGTCGGGTAAGGATCTCTTCGTCCACCACAGCGCGATCTCGGGCGACGGCTTCAAGTCGCTGGCCGAGGGCCAGAAGGTCGAGTTCGACGCGGCCGAGGGCGAGAAGGGCCCTGAGGCGAAGAACGTCGTTCTGACGGCGTAAGCGAGCGCACGCGCGCGCCGCTTCGGCGGCGCGCGCGGCCTCCGAGGGAAAGGACAGGCCATGCGCGGGAAGATGCTCTGGTTCAACGAGGTCAAGGACTACGGGTTCATCATGACCGACGAGGGGGAGCGGCTTTCGGTGCTCGGACCGGGGTTCGCCGAGGGCAAGCGGCCAGAGGGTCGCTGCGCCGAGATGGACGTCAGCTTCGAGATCGACAGCAGCACCGGCACCCGCCAGGCCGAGAAGGTGGTCTTCGAGCCGTACGTCGCCGCCCACCGCCCGCGGATTCGCGGCGGCATGGGCAGGAGGTAGCTGATGGGATCGAACAAGAAGCGACACCAGACGTTTTCCAAGCGCAACCGCGAGCGAGCCGTCGAGGAGAAGCGCAGGCTCAAGCGCGAGCGCAAGCAGGCGGCCGCAGCCGAGCGCGCGGCCATTCGCGACGGCACCTATATTCCGCCGGGTCCTGACGGCCTGGAGCCCACGGCGATTCGCGACGGCGTCGAGCCGGCGCACGGTGCTGACGGCGTGGAGCCCACCGCCCCTCGCAACGGCGGCGAGCCCGAGGCCAGCTCTGACGGCGTGGAGCCCGAGCCCGTGGCCATTCGTGACGGCGCCGAGCCTTCGGCGGTTCCGGCGCCGCCCGATGGCGACTAACCCCGAGCAGCGCAACTACGCGGAGATCGAGCGGCTGGAGCGGCTCCTCGCCGACCTCCGGCGCGACCCCTCGACCGCCCGCGAGACGGAGGCCATCCGCGAGATCGGACTCGAGATCGCGCTGGCCGTACGCGAGGTCGGGGCGATGCTGGTGAACGTCGGCTGGGAGCAGTCCTACACGGCGACCGCCGACGAGGACGCCTAACCGTTTCCCGCCCCCGTCGTCGCAGCAGATACGTGAAAGCGGCCCTGACCCCGGTCGTCGTCGTCGCTGCACTCCTCGCCCTCTCCGGCTGCGGGGGAAGCGGCAACTCTCTCCCCACCCGGCCGACGATCGTCGGGCCGGTCACCCAGGACGCGAACGGGGTCTGGATCTTCCGGCCGGCTGGGAAGCCGAAGCGGGTCGTGATCTTCTTCCACGGCCAGGCCGGAAAGACCGAGACGACACCCGCGAACCACCGGCCCTGGATCGACCATCTCGTCAGGCGCGGCGCCGTGGTCGTCTACCCGCGCTACGAGACCGGCTACGCCTCCTCGGTGATGAAGGCCGCCGACGCGGGGATCAAGACGGCGGGCGACGAGGTCGACCTCGAGGGCCTTCCCGTGGTCTCGATGGGCTACTCGCGGGGCGGCGCGCTCGCGGTCGAGTACGCGGCCGGCGCGGCCGGCCGACACCTGCCCGTGCCCGATGCGGTCGAGAGCGTCAACCCGGTGCCGATCGGCGAGCAGGGGCACATCGTCGATCTCACGCCGCTTCGGCACAGCACCGTCATGGCGCTGATCGTGAGCGACAAGGATCCCGCCACGGGCAGCTCCCGCCTGCTGCTGCGGCGGCTCGAGCTGGCGGACTTCCCTGCGGGGCAGATCCGGCTCAACGTCGCCCGCTCCCACGGCAAGTTCGTCGCCGACCACCTCGCGCCGCTCGGGACAAGCGCGGCCGCCCGCCGGGCCTACTGGGCTCCGACGGACGCGCTCCTCGCCTCGCTTCGGCGAAGCCGGAACAGCTGAACCGGTAGCGCGGCGAGGCAGCCGAGCTCGCGCGCGAGAAGCGACACCGGAGCCCGGCCGGACGGAGACGAGCTCCGCACCGAGACGGCGGGCTCGCGCAGGGCCGCCCGCACGAGCGTCCGCGCCCGGAACGCATGCCACCTCGAGGTGACGACGACCACCTCGCTCGCGCCAACCTGCTGCGCGGCGGCGGCGACGCCCAGGGCGTTCTGCAGGGTGTTCCGGGCCTTCGTGTCGGACAGGAGCTCCACCTCCGGCCCTCTCCACGCGTGGCGCATCAGCTCGACCTCGCCGGCAGCGTCCTGACGCCTCGCCCAGCCCGAGAGGAGGACGGCGTCTGCGTCGCCGGCCACCTGTTCGGCGCAGCTCAGCCGCTCGGCGCAGACCGGGTGGAGGCCGTCCGAGCGGCGGGCCGAGTACCCGAGCACGGCGACGAGACGCATCGGCTCAGCGGCGGCGACGGTACCGGTCGAACGCCAGCAGCGTCCCGATGACCGTGAGCACGACCAGCACCGACTTCTTGCCTCTCAGCTTCGACTCGCCGCCGGCACGCGGGCGCATGTCGACCGGAACCTCGTCCACACGCAGCCCGGCCTCGCTCAGGCGCAGGAGCGCCTGCACCTCGGGCGCCTCGCTCGTGTACGGCTCGGCGAGCACCGGGAGAGCCTTCGCGTTCGCCGCGTACATGCCGCTCGTCGCGTCGAGGAACGGCCTGCGCAGGGCGATCCTCATCGAGCGCCGCAGGAGCGCCGTGCCGAGCCGGCGCGGCGCCGACGGCTTGTACCGGTACGGGGCGAACCCGTCGCCCGAGGCGAAGCGCGAGCCGACCGCGACGTCGCAGGCGCCCTCGCGAACGCGCTCGAGGAGGCGGGCCAGCTCCGAGACCGGGTGCTGGCCGTCGGCGTCGACGCGGCCGCAGAACGCGTAGCCGTGCTCGAGCGCGTAGCCGTAGCCGGCGGCGATCCCGGACGGGAGGCCGCGGTTCTCGCCGAACGAGACCACCTCGGCGCCGTGAGCGCGGGCCACAGAAGCGGTTCCGTCCGTCGAGCCGTCGTCCACGACGAGCAGATCGGCCTGCGGAAGCCCCTGGTGCAGCTCGTCGAGGACGGCCGTGAGGTTCTCCTCCTCGTTCCAGGCCGGTAGGAAGACGACCGTGTCTCTCTGCTCGGTCACAGACCCAGCCTAGCCTGCGCTCTCTCGATCGTCTGCACCCGGACCCGCGCACGGCGGGCCCGGGTGCCTGGAGGGACGACTAGGAGGCGGCGATGCCTTCGAGTCCGGTGGGCAGACCGGTCACCGATCCGATCGGCGTCAGGGTTCCGTCGCTCCCGATCGAGAACTCGTCGACCGTTCCGTTCAGACCCGTCTGGGCGTAGAGGAAGTGACCGCTCGACGCCAGGTCGATCGGGCCGGGGTTCGTCGTGGCCACGATCCCACTGGCCGTCAGCAGCGACGGCTGGCCGGCCGGGTCGATCCGGTAGGCGCTGAGGTTGTTGCTGGCCGTGTTCGAGACGTAGTAGAAGCCCCGAACGCGCAGGATCCAGCAGAGCGCGGCCTGACCGTCGCTCTGCGACCTGGGATCGACAAGCGTGCCGCCCGACACGATCCGGTAGGTCGTCACCGAGCTCGCGCCGGCCTCACCGGCGACGAGCCGACCCGCCGGGTCGAACGTGAAGGCGAACGGGACCGGCGTCGCCGACGGATTGATCACCGGGGCGGCGGACAGGCGTCCGTCGAACCGGACCTGGAACACGTCGATCGCACTCGTGCTCGCCTTGGTCGTGACGACCAGCATGCGGCCGTTCGGTGTGAAGCCGACCTGGCCTGGCGAGGTGAGGAAGTTGGGCGGGTTCGAGTTCGCGAGGCCGAGCGACCGAGCCGAGCCGGGAATCGGCCACAACCCGTGCTCGCCGATCCGGAACCCCTTAACAGCTCCGTCGCCGCCCGAGTTCAGGACGTAGGCCAGGCCGTCGTGAACGCCGACGCTCGCCGGGAACTCCCCGCCGGAGGGCAGGACGCTCTCTAGCGCGAGTCGGTCGCCGCGTACCCGGAACGACGAGACGGTGTCGCTGCCCGCGTTCACGGCGAACAGCTGCCCGTGCTGCCGGTCGTAGACGAGAGAGCCCTGCGATGCGAGGTGGTCGGACTCCGTCCCCGGGAGGGCGGCGCCGCCGTTCCCGCCGGTGATGTAGCTGCCGGCGTAGACGAGTTGGCCGTCAGGCCGTCGGTTGTAGGCTACGATCCGGTTCCCCGAGAGCTCGTTCGTCTGCAGGAACACGACGCTCCTCCGGTGCCCCTTCTCGTGCCCTCGTCCGTGTCCGCTTCCCGCGGCCGACGCCTGAGCTCCGACGAGCGCCAGGGCGAGCGCGGCGGAGAGCACGGCGAAGACTGAGCGATACGTCATGGTGATCCTCCTCTCTGGGCCGGCCCGGAAAGGCCAGCTCTCGACCCCGGCCACGCTAGGAACACGGGCCTCCGAGCGCCGTTACGAGTTTCGGAACTCGACCCGGTTGCAGGCGTCGGAAACGGCTCGCACGGCGGGCCCGGCTGCCTCCGACGACCGGCGATTTAATGGACCCGTAATCCCGCCCACGCGGACTTGCACGGCGGTGCTTGGCAGACTGTCGAGATGACGACCGTCCTCGTAGTCGACGACGAGCCGATGGTGAGGGACGTGGTCACGCGATACCTCGAACGCGACGGCCACCGTGTCGTGTCCACGGGCGACGGCGACACGGCACGAGGCCTGATCGAGCAGGAAGCGCCAAGCCTCGTCCTGCTCGACGTGATGCTTCCCGGCGACACCGACGGCCTCGCGCTCTGCCGTTGGATCAGGTCGACATCGGATCTCCCGGTGATCCTGCTTACCGCCCGGGTCGAGGAGACCGACCGGATCGTCGGGCTCGAGCTGGGCGCGGACGACTACGTGACCAAGCCGTTCTCGCCGAGGGAGCTGGCGACGCGCGTCAAGACGGTCCTGCGCCGGGCCGGGCCGAGCGAGCCGCCGCTAGAGCGGATCGCCGTCGGTCCGCTCGTCATCGACGCCGCGAAACACGAGGCCCACCACGACGGCCGGCTCCTGAGCCTCACCGCGCGAGAGTTCGAGCTGCTCTGGTTCCTGGCGTCCAACCCGAACCGCGTCTTCTCCCGCGACCAGCTGATGCACCGCGTCTGGGGCTACTCCGCCGCGCTCGACACCGGGACCGTCACCGTTCACGTTCGGCGGCTCCGCGAGAAGGTCGAGCGCGATCCGTCTCGCCCCGAGCTCCTCGAGACGGTCTGGGGTGTCGGCTACCGGCTCAGAGCATGAGCGCGGCGGCGCTCGTACTTGCGCTCGTCGTCCTCGCTATCGGCATCGCCGCGGCCGTGCTCACGGGCCTGCTGCGGACCCTCAGGGCGCAGCTTGCCGCGCTCGCGCTCGTCGCGGTCTGCCTCCCGCTCGGGGCGGTGCTCGCCTCTGGCCTCGTCATGTTCGAGAAGCAGGACTACGAGAAAGTCGTGGCCGTCTCGGTCATCTCGGCTGCGTCGGCCCTCGCCGGTGCGCTCCTGCTCGGACGGCGGATCCTCGAGCCTCTCGGCCGACTTCGCGGTGCCTCGGCACGTCTCGCGCATGGCGACCTGAGCGCGCGGGCTCCCGAATCCGGACCGCGGGAGCTGCACGAGCTGAGCGCGTCCTTCAACGAGATGGCCGCGAGCCTCGAGCATCTCTTCGACGCCCGGCGCGAGCTGGTCGCCTGGGCCAGCCACGACCTTCGTACTCCGATCGCCTCGCTCTCGGCCATGGTCGAGGCGCTCGAGGACGGCCTCGCGACTCCGGCCGAGTACGTGCCCGCCATCCGCGCGCAGACCGAGATCCTCTCGTCGCTGGTGGAGGATCTCTTCGAGCTCGCGAGGATCGACGCTGGCGCGCTTCGCCTCGAGCTGTACGAGACGTCGCTCCGCGAGCTCGTCTCGTGCTCGCTGGAGGCGCTCGAGGCCGAGGCGCGGGCGAGCGACGTCCGCCTCGAGGCGCGGCTCGATCCGACCGACCCGGCCGTGCGGATCGCTCCGGACAAGGTTCGTCGTGTCCTGCTCAACCTGCTCGCGAACGCAGTTCGGCACACCCCGCCCCAGGGCGCCGTCGCCGTCGTCGTCGAGACCGACACCGACCACGTCGTGGTCGCGGTCGAGGACGACGGGAGCGGCCTCCCGCCCGACGGGCGAGAGCGGATGTTCGAACGATTCTGGCGCGACGACGAGTCGCGGACTCGCTCGAGCGGAGGCGCGGGTCTCGGGCTCGCCATCGCGCAGGGGCTCGTCCGCGCCCACGGAGGGACGATCTGGGCGGAGAACCGCCGCGGCGGCGGCGCGCGGGTCGCGTTCACGCTTCCGCTCGCGCACGCTCGCTCGACGAGCGGCTAGCGACTTTGTCACCGGATCGACACCGGAGCCGAACCTCCGCGTAACCCATCTCGCGCCGCGCGTGTCGTACGGTCACCCGCGAGAGAGCGACAAAGATTCCGCATACCGCCGCCCAGGCCGCGGGAAGGCGGATGACCGGGGGCCCTTCCACATGCCCCGAAGGGTCCCCTCGCTCCCTCCTCCTGGGTACTACCGGCCGGTCGTCAGGGGATCGGCCGCGCGCTCGCCGGCCTTCCGGAGCTTGCGTCCGGCGCGCGGGGACCGCATGATCGCGCCGCCTTGAAGCGGTCGAGCCTCACCACGTCCTCCGCCCTCTGCGGCGTGCTCTCGCCGCTGGCCTTTATCGGCGGGATCGCGCTCATGATCTCCAGCGGCGTGGACGGGCTGATCCCGGACACCGGGCAGAACGCGATCGACTGGATCGGCGACGTCAACGCGGCGAGCGACGCGTTCTTCGGGGGCGCGTGGCTCGTGATCGCGGGCGGGCTGCTCGCGCTCGTCGCGCTCGTCGGCTTCTGGCGCCCGCTCCGCGACGCGGGCGAGATGCTGATCCTCGCGCCGACCCTCGCCGTCGCCGGGATGACGCTGATCACGCTCTCGCACCTGCTCGGGATCGCGATGGCGTACGAGCTCGTGCCCGGCTACGTGGACGGGAGCCGCACGACGAGGGACTCGCTCGCGGTCACGACCGACACGCTGGTCGAGACAGCCCGTCTGCTGAACTACGTGGGGGGCGTGCTCGTCTTCGGCGTCGTCGTCGCCCTCTACGCCTGGGCGGTGCTGAAGACGAAGGTGCTGCCGCGCTGGATCGGCTGGGTCGGGGTCGTCACGGCCGTCTTCGCCGGCTGGCTCGGCGCCGCGGCGCCCGCCTCGCGCCAGCTCGAGGACGCGACGTTCATCGGCCTGGCCGCGTTCTTCGTCTGGCTCGCGGCGAATGGGGATCGCGATCCTGCGCCGCCGCCCGCCGAAGCCCGCTCGCTAAGGGGTCTGGAGGTCGCGCCTCTCGACGAGGAGCGCACCGGTGACGAGCGCGACGGCCGCGGCGGCGAGCACCACGAGCACACCCCAGCCGTTCACGCCGTTCTGCAGCGGAGACTGGCCGACGAGCCAGAACGGGGAGAGGAACCGGAACGGGTCGAGCCAGCCGGCGAGCGTGTGCAGGCCTCCCACGAGGTAGGCGGCGGCCGCGAAGGCCGCGGGAACGCCGAGCGCGAGCACCTTGCTCGGCACCGCCGCGCCCAGGGCTAGCGCGAGCCAGCCGTAGAGCAGGCCGAGCGCGGCGAGCGAGCCCATCGCCACGGCCAGCCGTCCCATCGAGAGGTCGAGGCCGAAGATCGCGCTCCAGGCCGCGAGCGCGCAGAAGCCCGCGATGCAGACGAGCACCACCTCGGCCGCGAGCGCGACTCCCTTGGCGAGCACCGCGTCGCGTCGCCGCAGCGGGTACGAGAGCAGCAGCTCGAGCCGGCCCGCGTCCTCCTCCCCGGCGAACGCCCGTGCGCCCGAGCCGATCGCCAGCACGAGCACGATCAGCGGCAGCATCAGGCTGAAGAGCTCGGCGTCCGTGTAGCCCGCGCCCGTGCCGATGCCGCCGCCACCGCTGATCCCGAAGAGCGCCTTCAGCGCGTCCGGGTAGCGCTCGACGAGCTGGTTGAGATCTGTCGAGCCGCTGAACGACGGGAAGATCGAGCTCGTCAGCAGCGTGTAGCCGACGATGCCGAGGCACCAGCCGACCAGCGCGCGCCGGTGGTCGAGCAGGCCTCGGCGGATCAGCTCACCCGGCATCGGGCTCCTCGTACAGCTCGAGGAAGATCTCCTCGAGGTCGGCGGGCTGGGACACGAGGTCGACGATCGTGTGCGCCGCGGCCGCCTTGACGATCGCGTCCATCGCCGGCTCGGGCGCAGAGAGCCGGAGGACGGCGCCGTCGACCTGCTCGACGCGCACGCCGTCGAGCCCGGCGAACCGCTGGGCGGCCACGGGCTCGGCGAACGTGATCGTCACGTGCCGCAGCGCACGTTCGCGCAGGTGCGCGACGGCGTCGACGTCGATCAGGCGGCCGGCCCGGATGATCCCGACGCGGTCGGCGGCGTGCTGCACCTCGTCGAGCGAGTGCGAGGAGAGGAAGACGGTGCGGCCGTCGGCGGCCGTCTCGCGCAGGAGCGAGCGCACCTCGGCCTGGAGGAGCGGGTCGAGCCCCGAGCTCGGCTCGTCGAGGACGACCAGCTCCGGGCGGTGCATGAACGCCTGGACGAGGCCGACCTTCTGGCGGTTGCCCTTGGAGAGGTGGCGGATCGGCCGGTCGAGCTCGAGGCCGAACCGCTCGCACAGCCCGGCTCGGAAGCGATCGTCTGCGCCGCCGCGAAGACGCGCGAGCGAGTCGAGCTGCTCGCCCGCGGTCATCCGATCGTTCAGGCGTAGGTCGCCCGGGAGATACCCGATGCGCCGCCGCGCGTCGACGCCCTGTCGCCGTGAGTCGAGCCCGAGCACAGCCGCGCTTCCATCGCTCGCGTGGATCAGGTCGAGCAGGAGCCGGATCGTCGTGCTCTTGCCCGCGCCGTTCGGGCCGAGGTAGCCGAACACCTCGCCCTGCTCGACGCGCAGGTCGAGCCCGATGAGCGCGCGGGTCTTCCCCTGGTACGTCTTGGAGAGCCCCCGGGTCTCGACGGCCGGCGCGGTCACAGGGTCACTGTGCCAGCGCCGGCCGCCAGCGTGCGCGCGCTACATATCGTCCTTGACGACGCCGATCACGTGGCCCTCGGGATCCTTGAACAGGCCGAGCTCGACCATGTCCATGACCTTCTCGGGACCCATCACCCTGGTGCCGCCGAGGCTCTCGGCCTTCGCGAGAGACGCCTCGACGTCCGGCACGGCGACGTAGAAGGTGACGTGACCGTCGTACCCGTCCGGCCCCTCGCCGACGCCTCCACCGATCCCGGCGTCGCCCTGCTTCTCCACCATGCCGTAGTTCATCGGGTTGTCCGACTTGATCTCCCACCCGAAGAGCTCGGAGTAGTAGCTCTGAAGCTTGCCTCCGTCCTTCCCGACGACCTCGAAGTGGACTACCGGCTGGCCCATCTCGCTCCTTCCCGCGCCGGACGACCCGGCGCTCGCGTTTGAACGTACCGGTTTGGACCCGGGCCGCGCCCGGAACTCATCGGCCGGAGCCGGTGCTAGCCCGCGGTGGCGAAGCGCTTGGCGGCGAGAGCCCGCTTGCGTTCCGCCTCGACCTCGCGGTTCCTGGGAGCCGCGTTGGTCACGAGCCGGTCGAGCAGGGCCTGCGAGACCGCCGTGACCTCGTCGACGGCCCGGTCGAACGCCTCCTCGTTCGCGCGCGAGGGCTTCGTGAACCCGCTGATCTTGCGCACGTACTGGACGGCGGACGCCCGGACCTCTTCCTCGGTCGCAGGCGGCTCGTAGTTGAAGAGCGTGTGGATGTTTCGGCACATGCCTGCATCCTAGGCGAGCTCGGCGAGCCGCTCGTCGGCACGCGCAACGGAGGCGAGTGCCCCTTTCGCCTCGGCGAGAGCACGTGCCTTCTCGAGAGCCACTCGCTCACGATCGGGCCTCCCTGCGAGCCGCTCGACCTCGGCCTCGGCGAGCCTGAGATCGAGGTGCATGATGTAGTAGTCGGTCGGCTCGATGATCGCGGCGGCCTGGCGGAGAAGCTCTTCGGCCGACTCGAACTCGCCCCGTCGAGCCGCAACGCGGGCACGAACGAGCCGGCTCCGCGCATGAGGCTCGAAGTCGTCCGCCTGACCGAGCCGCGCCGCCTCGGCCGCAAGCTCGAGCGCCTCATCTTCCCTTCCCAGATCGAGGGCCGATTGCGCGCGATAGCCGGTCAGCGTCGCCAGGTAACCCGTCTCGGCGGTGCGTGACAGCTCCTCCTGCCCCTCTGCGAGCGCCGCATATGCGATCGCGGGATCTCCCGTGGACAGCTCCGTCTCGGCCACAACCATCGATGTGCCAGCCCACCAGATCATGTCGTTCAGGTCGTGCAGCAGCTCGCGGCCTGCCGCCAGCTCTGCGCGTCCTTCAGCGAGCTGCCCTCGAGCGGCTTTGTGGGCGCCCCGGATCAGGCGCGCGATCGCCTCGAGAGGCTTCGAGGAGGAGCTCGCGATGACCTCGTCACAGCTGCGGATGCCTTCATCGATTGGGGTAGGCCCCCACCAGGTCTGCCAGAGGATCCAGATCCGCACGTCGTTCACGAGCCTGGGACTGACCCGTTCGGCTCGGTCGAGCGCTTGCCGGTTGAGTCGCATCGCCTCGTCGGTCCGGCCGAGCCAGGCGGTGAACGTGGCGAGCAACCGCAGCCCCCACACGGCGCCGTCCTCGTCTCCGAGCCGCTCCAGCACTGCGAGCGCCTCCCGCGTCGATGTGAGCGCCGCCTCCATCGTCGCCGACGGGTCGGCCTGGACCTCGGCCTCGGCCCGGGCGAGCTCGCATCGCGCCAGCAACCGTTCGTCGGCGGCCGCACGCGCCGCTGCGGCCGCCTCGTCACGCTGGGTCGTCGCCCCCGGAAAGTCGCCGAGGTCTGCCAGTACAACTGCCAGGTCGAGCTGCGTCGAGCGACGCAGTGGATCATCGGGCGGAAGCAGCTCGAGCGCCCGGCCGAGCAGTCCCTTGGCGGCGTGTGTGTCGCCGCGCTCTCTGGCGCGCTCGGCGCCTCGCAGAAGGCGCACCGCCGCCCGCGTGGCGATCTCCCCGGCCGCGTCGTCCAGTGGCCCGAGCTCCGAGCGATAGCGATACGCCTGCTCGAGGTGGTAGCCGATGATCTCGTCCAGCTCGACGAGAGCGGCGCCGTGCTCCTCGAGCCAGGTGGCGAAACGGTCATGCAGCTCGGCCCGGACGGCCTTCGGGAGCGCCTCGTAGGCGGTGTCGCGGATCAGCAGGTGCCTGAAGCGATACGCCTCTTCGTCGACGAACACCGTCGGCTCGGGGCGCACGAGGTCCTTCCGGACCAGCGTGATCAGACGGCCGTCCACCGTCGCCTCCTCCGGCCCGAGCGCCGCGACCGCGCCCCGGTGGAAGACGAGTCCCTCGATCGCGCCGCGCTCGAGGACGCCGCGCTCGGCCGGCTCGAGCTGGTCGAGGCGCGCGGCCAGAAGCGCCTGGATCGTCGGCGGCACGACGATCTCGCCGCCGTCCTCGGCCATCGCGACCATCTCCTCGACGAAGAGCGGATTGCCTCCCGCGGCCTCGAGGATCCGCCCGCGCAGCTCGGGGTCGATCCGCTCGTCGAGCTCGGCGATCAGCCGCTCGGCTTCCTCCTGGCCCAGCGGCTCGAGCAGCACGTTCGTCGCGTTGAGCTTCCCGCCGCCCCAGGTCGGTCGGAGGTCGAGCAGCTCAGGACGTGCCATGCAGAGGAGCAGGATCGGGGCGCCGCGGCTGAGGTCGGCGACGTGCTCGACGAGGTCGAGGAACGCGGGCTCGCCCCAGTGGACGTCGTCGAACACGACCACGACCGGGCGCTCGGCCGCGCGCGACTCGAGCAGCTTCCTGAAGGCCCAGGCGATCTCCGTGGGGGAGCTCGCGGCGGAATCGTCGCCGAGGATCGAAGCCAGGGCGGGCTCGGTCTGGGCGGAGTCGCCGAGGAGGCGCTTCAGGGCCTCGGTCACCGGCCAGTACGTGATCCCTTCGCCGTACGAGAGACAGCGGCCGCGGACGACGGTCGCGCCGTCGAGCGTGCGCAGGAACTCCTCGGCGAGCCGCGACTTCCCCACCCCTGCGCTGCCGAGGATCGTGAACAGGTGACACGAACGGCCGTCGACGACCGTGGCGAAGGCGTTCTCGAGGACATCGCGCTGGCGCTCCCGACCGACCATCGACGCCTCGTGGCGTCGGCCCGGATCGCCACCTACAGCGATCAGCCGGTGGGCCTGGAGCGGCTCGGCCTTGCCCTTCGCCGGGATCGGCTCGACCGGCTCGGACTCGATCGCGTCGCGCACGAGCCGGTGCGTCTCCTCTCCGAGCAGCACCTCGCCCGGCGGCGCGGCCTGCTCGAGGCGCGCGGCCACGTTGACCGCGTCCCCGGTCGCGAGGCGCTCCTCGGTGCCGGTTACGACCTCGCCGGTGTTGACGCCCATGCGGAGCTCGAGCCGCGTCCCGTAGCTCAGCTCGAGCTCGTCGTTCAGGTCGCCGAGGCTGCCGCGCAGCTCGTCGGCGGCGCGCACGGCCCGGAGCGCATCGTCCTCGTGCACGGCCGGCACGCCGAAGACGGCCATCACCGCGTCGCCGATGAACTTCTCCACGGTCCCGCCGTGCCGCTCGACGATCGCCTTCGCCGTCTCGAAGTAGCGCGCCATCACGCGGCGCAGGCTCTCGGGGTCGATCCGCTCGCCGAGCGCGGTCGAGCCGGTCACATCGCAGAAGAGGACGGAGACGACCTTGCGGGTCTCCCGCACGGTTTCGGGCTCCGGGAGCGGAGCGCCGCAGGAGTCGCAGAACCGCGCGCCCTTGCGGTTTTCCGCGCGGCAGCTCGGACAGACGAGCATGTGCGAGTCTAGGCGGCCGCGTAACCTCCTCGCTATGGCCGTCGCGTACGAGCTCGTGCACGTCACCCGGACCGGCAAGGAGCGGGTACACCCCTACACGAGCGAGGGGCCGCTCGCGCCGGGGGACGTCTTGCGCTACGAAGGCCGAGACTGGCTGGTCGAGCGCCTGGACGGCTCGCGAGCGCACCTGAAGCCCGCGGTCTACCGACTCCGGCTACGGCACCCCGACGGGCGCGAGGAGCTCGGCGCGTTCCGACGCTACCGCCCCGACGCTCCCCGGGTCGGCCACACGTTGAGCACGATCGAGGACGGGCAGCCGGTGAGCTGGCAGGTCGTCGACGAGCGGCTCGCCCACCGCGCGGACGGCGACCCGTACCTCGACCTGACGGCCGAACGCGACTACAGCGAGCGCGAGGACGCGCCGCAGCTGCCCGAGCACGAGCTGGAGCACGCGCTCGCGCGCGAGGAGACCCCCGAGGCGGGCGCCGCGCTGGCAAGCGCAGAGGCGGCGGGCCTGTTCGTGGAGCTCGTCGCGCTCGAGCCGGGCGAGGCGCCCGACTGGGCCGAGGCCGAGGCGTACATCGACGCCCTCGAGCTCGAGGTGATCGAGGACGACCTGCTCGAGCTCTGCGGCGTGAACCCTGACCGCGATCCGCGCGAGGCGTGGCTCGACACCGTCAAGGCGCGGCTGCGGTCCGATCTGGAGCGGTTCCGGGACGACCTCGAGGGAGAGCGCGACCAGATCGAGGAGTGGGAGTTCAGGGACGGGCGCATCTTCGCGGCGGTCGGCACCTTCGCGGAGGAGGCCGACCCCGATAGCGGCCACGGCTGGATGATCCGGCTCGTCGACGCAGGCGCCCTGACCGCGGCAGGCTTCAGCCGGGTCCGCAAGGCCGAGCTCCAGGTCTAGGAGCATCCGGGCTCGCTGCTAGCGTCGTTTGGCACATGAAGTTGGGGGTCCGTAGAGGGTGGGCCTGGGCAGGCGCCGCCGTACTGGTCTCGCTCGTCGCGCTCGCGGTTGTCCCGAGCGCGAGCCCCGAGCAGTCCACCTCCCAGGCCCTTCGCCTGGCCGCAGGCTTCCTGGACGACGGCGGCGACCACACGTGCGCGGTTCTCGGCACCGGCCAGGTGCGCTGCTGGGGGAACGGCGCCAACGGGCGGCTCGGCTACGGGAACCTGAACAACATCGGCGACAACGAGGCGCCCGGGACGGTCGCGCCGGTCGACATCGGCGCGGGCCGGCGCGCCCTTGCGATCGCCGTCGGGAACGCGCACACCTGCGTCCTGCTCGACAACCACACCGTGCGCTGCTGGGGCTCCGGCGCTAACGGCCGCCTCGGCTACGGGAACACGAACGACGTCGGCGACAACGAATCGCCCGCGACGGCGGGGCCGGTCGACCTCGGCGCCGGGCGCACCGCGACTGCCATCACGGCCGGCAACGCCCACACCTGCGCGCTGCTCGACAACGGAACGGTCCGTTGCTGGGGCAACGGCGCCGACGGCCGCCTCGGCTACGGGAACACGAACTCGATCGGCGACAACGAGACGCCCGGAGCGGCCGGTCCGGTAGACCTCGGCTTCGGCCGGACCGCGATCGCAATCAGCGCGGGCGGATCGCACACGTGCGCGATCCTCGACACCCACCAGGTGCGCTGCTGGGGGAACGGCGCCAACGGGCGCCTCGGCTACGGAAACGTCAACGACATCGGCGACAACGAGACGCCCGGCGGGTTCGGCCCCGTCGACCTCGGGCCCGGCCGCACCGCGGTCGCGATCAGCGCGGGCGGCTCGCAGACCTGCGCGCTGCTCGACAACCACACTGTCCGCTGTTGGGGTAGCGGCGCGAACGGCCGCCTCGGCTACGGGAACACAACAACATCGGCGACAACGAGACTCCCGGCTCGATTCGGCCCAGTCGACCTTGGCACGACGGCGCCATCGCGATCAGCACCGGGGCCGCGCACACGTGCGCCGTGCTCGACACCGGCCAGGTGCGCTGCTGGGGCTCCGGCGCGAACGGTCGTCTCGGCTACGGGAACACGAACGACATCGGCGACAACGAGCTTCCGGGGTCGGTCGCGCCGGTCGACCTCGGCGGACAGTCGGCCTTCGCGATCGCGGCAGGCGGCTCGCACACCTGCGCGCTGCTCGCCACCCCGCTCGGCTTCCTGCCCTCCGGGCAGGTGCGCTGCTGGGGCCTTGGGCTGAGCGGCCAGCTCGGCTACGGGAACACGAACTCGATCGGCGACAACGAGGCGCCGGGCTCGGCGAGCCCCGTCAACGCGGGCGGTGCGATCGCGGTCAGGGTGTCGCCGGCCCTCTCGCTCACGTTGAAGCCGAAGCGCGACCGCAGGGCCGCCTACCGCTTCAAGGCCTCCGGCCGGCTGGGCGGGTTCCTGGCCGACCGCTCGACGTGCTCAGGCCTGGTGACGGTGAGGGCGAAGAAGGGCAAGCGGTCGGTCGCGAGGAAGGCGGCGCTCGTCCTCGGCCCGGGCACGTGCGCCTACAGCGCGTCGCTCAGGGTCAAGCGCAAGGGCAAGTGGAAGGTGACGGCGACGTTCGCAGGAAACGGCTCGCTGGGCCCCCGTGGCGCCACCGGCCGGATCTTCCGCGCCGGCTAGCTCTCCTACGAGCGGTGGACGCCCATCGCGATGGCTCCCACGTAGGCGCTGCCGGCCTTGCGCAGCCGGAGCATCGAGCGCCGGCCGCCCTGGGCGAAGACGAAGTCGTTCGCGTTGCGCGTCGTGCGCTTCCCACGCCTGCTGTAGGGCTTGCGCCGGAACACCCGGTCGGTGAGCGAGTCCGGGAAGTAGAGCTGCCCCGTGTGGACGACGTTTCCGGCGACGTGCACCTTGACGTGGATGTGCACGGTGCGGCCCTGGTACCAGCCGGGGTACACGCTGCGGAAGCGGGCGAGACCCGACGCGTCGGTCCTCTGGATCCCGCGCATGAACGTCCGGCTCTTCGCACCTGCGCCGAAGCCGGAGTAGACGCCGAGCGCGTCCGCGTGCCAGATGTCCACGGCCGCGCCCTCGATCGGCCGGCAGGTCGAGGCGTCCACCACCCGCAGGCGCAGGAGCAGCGGCACCCCGGGCCGGCCCTCTGTGATGTTGCGGCGTACCTTCTCGCCGGCGATGTAGTACGGGCCTTCGGTCTGCTCGGGCGTGAGCACGCACGAGACGGCGCCGGACGCGACGGCCGCGGGGCCGGCGCCTTCGGAGCGCGACGCCTTCCAGCCCAGGAGACCGAGCAGGAAGCCGCCGAAACCGACGATCGAGCCGCGCCGCGTGAGTCTCTCGCCGTTCACGCGCTCGACGGTAGCCCACGCGCGTAAGCGCGGCCTAAGACTCGCTGCATTGCTGCTACGGTCGGGCAGGAGATGAGATCGTGGGCGGGCCTTCTCGTCGCGCTGGCTGCGCTGGCTTTCGTCCCGAGCGCGAGCCCGGAGCAGGCCTCCTCGAGCCTCCGACGGCTGCCGGCCGGGTTTCTGGACGCCGGCTTCTCGCACACGTGTGCAATGGTGGGCTCCGGGCAGCTGCACTGCTGGGGCCGCGGGTCGAGCGGTGAGCTCGGCTACGGGAACACGAACACGATCGGGGATGACGAAACGCCGGGCTCGGCGGGTCCGGTCGATCTCGGCGCCGGCCGCAAGGCAGTCGCAGTCAGCGCCGGAGTGGACGACACCTGTGCGGTACTCGACAACGGCGCGGTGCGCTGCTGGGGCGACAACGCCGAAGGACAGCTCGGCTACGGGAACACGGACGCGATCGGCGACAACGACACCCCCGGCTCGGCCGGGCCTGTCGAACTCGGATCTGAGCGGAAGGCGGTCGCGATCACCGTTGGGGGCAGCTTCGCCTGCGCGATCCTCGACAACGGGCGGGTTCGCTGCTGGGGGTACAACGCAGACGGAGAGCTCGGCTACGGGAACACGAAACTCATCGGTGACGATGAGACGCCGGGCTCCGTTCCGCCGCTCGACCTCGGGGCGGGTCGCAAGGCGGTCGCGATCAGCGCCGGCCTCGGCCATACCTGCGCGATTCTCGACAACGGCAGGGTCCGCTGCTGGGGCTTCGGCGGAAACGGAGAGCTCGGCTACGGGAACACGAACAACATCGGCGACGACGAGACGCCCGGCTCCGTTCCCCCGCTCGACCTCGGGGCGGGTCGCAAGGCGGTTGCGATCAGCGCGGGCGGCGCCCACACCTGCGCGATTCTCGACAACGGGCGGGTGCGGTGTTGGGGCACCAACGCGAGCGGCGCGCTCGGCCTCGGGTACACCTTCACAATCGGCGACGACGAAACGCCCGGCTCCGTTCCGCCGGTCGACCTCGGCGCAGGCAGACGCGCCATCGCGATCGGCGCCGGCAACGAGCACACCTGCGCGCTGCTCGACGACGGCGCGGTGCGCTGCTGGGGGAGAGGCTCCTACGGCCGGCTCGGCTACGGAAATACGAACGACATCGGCGACGACGAGACGCCGGGAGGCTTCGGGCCGGTCGACCTCGCGAACCGCAAAGCGGTTGCGATCAGCGCCGGCGGTATTCACACCTGCGCCGTCCTCGACAACGGCAGGGTGCGCTGCTGGGGTTTCGGCGGGAACGGCCGGCTCGGCTACGGGAACTCGGACACGATCGGCGACAACGAGACACCGGGCTCGGTCGGGCCGATCGCGGCGGGCGGCCTAGTGGCGACGAAGGCCCGGCCCACGCTCTCCTTCACCATGAAGCCGAAGCGCGATCGCAGATGGCCCTACGCGCTCCACGCCAGCGGTGTGCTCGGCGGTTTCCCCGCCGACCGTGCCACCTGCTCGGGTCTCATCCAGGTCCGCGCGACGACGAGAGGCGCCGCCCGCGTCGCCTGGAAGAAGCTGAAGCTCGGCAACACCGGCTGCACGTACTCCCTGGCGCTGACCACCAGCCGCGGCGTCTGGAGGGTGACCGCCGCCTTCGCGGGAAACGGCTCTCTGAAGGGGCGCACGGCCCGGGCCAAGAAGTTCCGCGCCGGCTAGCCCGTCCTCCCGCCCTGAGTGTTGCGGTCCTGTTAATCCCGAATCCGCGGGCGCGTCGCGAGCCGTATCCCCAGACGCATATCCACTACGACATTGGAGGTAGTCATCAACCGAAAGACACCCATCCGCTACGGCGCAGTGGTGGTCGCCGTGCTCGCGCTCGGGGCCGTCGCCGCCGCGATCGCCCTGGCGTCCTCCTCGGGCTCGAACAGCGGCACGAAGGTCGTCGCAACGGCGCACAACACAACCCTCCGCGAGACGATCCTCGTCAACCGCCGCGGCCGGTCGCTGTACGCGCTGAGCGTCGAGCGGCACGGCCGGTTCATCTGCACGAACATGTCCTGCCTCTCGTTCTGGACGCCGCTGACCGTGCGCAAGGGCGTCAAGCCGGCCGGCGTCAGCGGGCTCGGAACGGTCAAGCGCCCCGACGGCAGGATCCAGGTCGCCTACCGTGGCGCCCCCCTGTACACCTTCTACCTCGACCGCAAGCGCGGCGACGTCAAGGGCAACGGCTTCAAGGACGTCGGCACCTGGCACGCGGTCGCGGTCTCGAAGTCACACAAGTCCGCGCCCGCAGCCCCGATGCCGCGGTCGTCCGGCTACTAGCTCCCCTCCCCCTCTCCCCGACACGAGGGCCGCCGGATCCGCGGCCCTCGTGCACGCGGGTCACGCCTCTCTGAGCGGGTCGTGGCCCCAGTTCATGAGCGAGTAGCGCCAGCGTGTATGACTGACCTCTCCACGCGGGCACTGCGCAAGGTGGCGGTGCACGTACCCGACCACTTTGCGCATGTGCCGATAGTCGTCCTCGACAAGCCCGCGCCCCCGCTTGCGGAGCAGACCGACGATGCGGCGGCCCGAGGCGTGGCCGACCGACTCGTCGCTGCCGTGGCGCTTGAACCCCACGGCGTTCGACTCCTCGGTCCGGAGCCACGCCTCGAGCTCGAGGTCGCTGAGGTTCACGACCTCCTGGAACTGGAGCGAGATCCGCTGCAGCTCCTCGTTCGTCATCAGGCGGCCGGCGGGATCAGGACGCGGTTGATGACGTGGATGATGCCGTTGGATGCCCGCACGTCCGCCTTCACGACCTTAGCCGAGTTGACGAAGACCTTGCCCTTGGCAACGCGGATGGTCACCTTCGCGCCGTTCAGCGTCGTGGCCGAGCGAAGCTTGACGACCTTCGCGGCGGGCACGCGGCCCTTGACGACGTGGTAGAGCAGCACCGCGCGCAGCTTGGCCGGGTCAGCCTTCAGCTGGGCCAGCGTGGACGCCGGAACCTTCGCGAAGGCACGGTCGGTCGGGGCGAACACGGTCAGCTGCGTCTTGCTCGAGAGGGCCTTGGCGAGCCCGGCAGCCTTGACGAGCGAGACCAGGGTCTTGAACTGCCCTGCCGCGACTGCGGTCTTGACGAGGTTCGGCTTCCGCGTGGGAGGAGCCGACGTGCCGGCCGTCGGCACAGTCAACGCTGTGGCCATGAACACCGCGGCAATGACCGCGGCTCCGATGATCTGCAGCTTCTGCATTTCTGTCTCCCTTCTCTAGGCGGCGGGCCAGTGCCCGCCAGATGACTTCGAGCGTGCGGTCTCAAGGACCGCGAGCGTGCGGTCGGCTCGATCGGGGTTCCGCCGTCTTCGCTCGCGCTCGTCGCGGCCGTCGAGGATTGCGCCCCAGACGAGCAGCGACATCGCGGCGCCGACCACGAGCGTGACGGCGATTCCGAGCAGGAAGATGCCCGGATCGTTCATGACGACCTCCGCGGGAGCACGAGTGCGCCGAGCGCGAGGATCGACGGCACCCACAGGCCGACGAACAAGCCCTCTTGCTCGCTCCCGCCGAACCAGAGCGAGATCGAGGCGACGACCGAAATCGTCGCCCCGATCAGCACCAGCAGTCGCGCTAACGCGACCGGTCGGTCAGGCATGGCTCGCCATCGAGGCCGAGGGCTTGTCGCCATGGGTGCGGACGAGCGCCGGAAGGCGCAGCGCCTCGTACACGCCGGCGAGGCCGACGAGGCCGTAGACGATTCGGCTCGCCGCGTTCGTCTCGCCGAAGGTGAGGCCGAAGACCCACGCGACGAGGTCGAAGTCGGCGATCGCCACGAGCCCCCAGTTGAGGGCGCCGACGATCACCAGGACGGCTGCGAGTAGATCGATGGTGCGCTTCATGCTGTTCCTCCTCTGTCGAGATTGCGTCGAGACTGTACCGGGTCTGTATCGGTATTGTCAAGTTAATGTTCAGTGTCTGTACACTTGCCGTCATGCGTGGCGAGGGATACCTGCGAATCGGTGAGCTGAGCCGCCGGAGCGGCGTCAGCGTCGAGCTACTCCGGGCCTGGGAGAGGCGCTACGGCTTGCTCGAGCCGGCCCGGTCGGACGGAGGCTTCCGTCTCTACTCGGACGATGACGTCGAGCGCGTCCGCACGATGCAGGCTCACCTGGGCGAGGGGCTCGCGGCGGCGGAGGCCGCCCGGCGCGCCCTCGCACACGAAACGGAGACTGCTGGCGCAGTCCCGAGTGGCGCGGTCGAGCAGGCCAGGCAAGAGCTCACCGAGGCCCTGGCGGGCTTCGCGGAGGCGCGCGCCCACTCGGCGTTCGACCGCGTGCTCGGCGCCCTCACGCTCGACACCGTGCTCGCCGACGTCGTTCTTCCGTACCTCCACGAGCTTGGCGAGAGCTGGGCCCGCGGCGAGACGACCATCGCCCAGGAGCACTTCGCGAGCAACATCATTCGCGGTCGGCTGCTCGGACTCGCCCGCGGTTGGGGGACGGGGCTCGGGCCGCACGCGTTGCTTGCCTGTCCCCCGGGGGAGTTTCACGACCTCGGCTTGCTCGCGTTCGGCCTCGCCCTGCGCAGCCGCGGCTGGCGCATCACCTACCTCGGGCAGGACACGCCGCTCTCGACGGTCGAGGACCATGCGCGCGCGCTGGAGCCCGACCTGGTCGTGCTCGCGCTGGCCGACCCCACGCGCCTCGACGACGACCTCGAGGAGCTAGTGTCGCTCGCTAGCGCGGTTCCGGTCTCTCTCGGAGGCGCGGGAGCGACGGTCGAGCTGGCCGAACGGACCGGGGCCACGCTACTAGCAGGCGACCCGATCAGCGAGGCCGATCGGCTCATGGCATCCCACACCCGGCGCTGATTGGGAACGACGCCGTCCGCGTGTTCGTGCGGGAACCGCGGCCGCAGGCGACAATCGCACGGTGATCGACCCAATCCAGCGCTGGCGACCCCTCGACGACAAGCCCGACTACGCGGGCCTGCTCACGTACGGGTCGCTCCCGTACACGCAGGATCCGGCCGAGCTCGACGGCGTGGACGTCGCGATCGTGGGGGCGCCGATGGACGATCTCGTCTCCGACCGGCCTGGAGCGCGGTTCGGGCCGCGGGCGATCCGCGCGGCGAGCTGCCCGCCCGGCCCGCACCTCGAGGCGAAAGTCGATGCGACGGCCGTTCTCCGGATGGTCGACTACGGCGACGCGCCTGTCCTGCCGGCCGATCCCGCCCGCTCGCACGAGGCGATCGAGCGCACGGTCGGCGAGGTCGTCGCAGCCGGCGCGGTCCCGATCGTGCTCGGCGGCGACCACTCGATCGCCGAGCCGGACGTCCGCGCCTGCGCCGCCGGCCGCGCCCCCATCGGCCTCGTCCACTTCGACACCCACACCGACACGGGAACCGAGGTCTTCGGACTCGAGGTCTCGCACGGGACGCCGATGTACCGGCTCGTCGAGGCCGGCGTCGTCGACCCGCGCCGCTACGTCCAGATCGGGCTGCGCGGCTACTGGCCCGGCGAGGAGGAGTTCTCGTGGCAGGCCGAGCGCGGGATCACGAGCCTCTTCATGCACGACGTCAGGCGGCTCGGGATCGAAAAGGTCGTCGGCGACGCGATCGGCATCGTCGGCGCGGGACCCGTCTTCCTGAGCGTGGACGTGGACGTGCTCGACCCGGCTTTCGCGCCCGGCACCGGGACGCCCGAGCCAGGCGGGATGGAGAGCGGCGACCTGCTCTGGGCTTGCCGCATGATCGCGGCAGGGCTCGAGATCGTTGGCGCCGACGTCGTCGAGGTGATTCCGCTCGCCCACGGCTCGGCCGACATCACGGCGCTCGTCGCCGACCGCATCGTCCGCGAGATCCTGACCGGAATCGCGCTGCGCCGCTAGCCGCGAGGTGCAAGTGTCTGCTCGACGGCGAGCCTGACGAGCCAGATCCCCGCGAGGAACATGTACGTCACCACGGGCAGGGCGACGCCGATCAGGGCCGCGATCACCGGAACGACCGCGGGCTGGCCCGGGACGAGGTTCATCAGCGGCGTGAGCAGAGCGCCGGAGACGAGCGCCACGGCCAGGTGCAGCCAGCCTCCGCGGAGCGTGTGCGGGCCGAAGGCGGGCAGCCTGAAGGCGACCCACCCCGCGAGAACGGCGGCGGCTAGCACGAACGCGAGCAGGAACGTGTCCTTCGACATCTCCCCTCCCCGCTCAGTCTGACGACCGGCCGTCCGGCCTGGAACCCCCGAAACGTCCAGTTCGGGCTAGCGGAAGAGGTCGCGCTCGGGCGGCATGACGAGGTCGCGCGCGCTTCCCTCGCCCCGTGCGTCCGCGCCGCGGATCACCGCCGCGGGGATGCCGTCGGTCTTGCCCAGCACGAGCTGGGCCGCGCCGGCCAGCTCGTCGGCGAGCGCGATCACGGTCGCGTGCAGCTCGTAGCCGACCGGGTCGCGCTCGCCCGTGAGGTCGAGGAGCGGCCGGACGCCGGCGAGACCGATCGCGACGTCGGTCGTCCCCTGGCGCCAGGCGCGGCCGAATGAGTCGCTGACGATCACGCCGACCTCGGCCCCGGTCAGCTCGCGCAGACGGTCGCGCAGGCCGGCAGCCGACGCGTCCGGGTCCTCGGGCAGGAGCACGACGGTGCCGGCCTCGGGCGCGTTCGAGGAGTCGACACCCGCGGACGCGCAGACGAAGCCGTGGCGGGTCTCGGCGATCACGAGCGGCGGACGCGTGCGGACGAGCCGGGCGGACTCGCGCAGGATCACCTCCACTCGGCGCGGGTCCTCGTCGGCCGCGAGGCGCCGTGCCTCGTCCGTCGGCTGGACATCGGCCAGCCGCACGACGCGGCCCTCGGCCTTCGAGACGACCTTCTGCGCGACGACGAGAACGTCCTGGTCGCGGAGCTCGGCGCGCTCGGCGATCAGGCCGGCCAGCTCGTCCCCTTCGCGGATCTCGGGCAGCCCCTCGACGGGGCGGATCTCGATCACGGTAGGCCGGTGACGCGAAAGCCCGCATGGGCCTTGTAGCCGCGGTTCAGGTTCACGATCACCGCGGTCAGGCCCTCGAGAGCGCGGGCGGCGGCGAGCGGCCCCGCGTCCAGCGCCCGGCCCGCGACGACGTGTGACGCAAGCTCGAGCGCGAGCTCCTTCGCGGCCGGGTCGTCGCCGCAGACGAGCGCGTCCTCGTCCGGCGCCTCCTCGCCAAGGTTGCGCGCGGCCACCGAGTGGAGCCCGGCCGCGACCGGGCCGTCGACGACCGCGGCGACCCGCTCTGCGAGCGACGACCCCTCGGCGCCCGGGCGCGCGCCATCCTCGTCGAAGCCGAGCTCGCTGGCGACCGAGAGCAACGGCGTCGAGCCGAGCGCGCCCGCCAGCGAGCGGGCCGTCTCGACCGCGGCGTCCGCGTTCACGGCCAGGACCGCGAGCTCGGCGTTCGCGACGGCGTCGGCGTTGGCCTCTCCCTCGACGCCGAGCTCGCCCGCGAGCGCCTTCGCCTTCGCGGCGTCGCGCGAGCCGATCGTGACCGCGTCGCCCGCCGCGTGGAGCCGCGCCGCGAGCCCGCGCCCGAACGGCCCGGTGCCGCCGACGATCGCGACCCTCATACCGGGACGCCGAGCACGGCCTCGGCAAGGCGGCGCCGCGCGTCCTCGTCGCTCATCAGCGTCCGCGCGACGATCGTCCGCACGCCGGCGTCCTCCTCCGCGTCCGCCTCGTCCACCACGAGCGCATCGATCAGCCCCTTGTAACAGTCTGTTACTTGCGCGGGTCCGGTTCCGCCCTTCAGCCGGGCGAGCATGCGGTCGGCTGGGCCGCGGACGCTGCGGCCGGCGATCAGCGGGCTGACGGCGACCGCTAGGGCGCGGCGCTCCTCGAGCGCGCGGCGAATCTCCTCGACGGCGAGGATCGGGCCGATGCTCACGAACGGGTTGCTCGGCGCGATCGCGATCAGGTCGGCGGCGTCGAGCGCATCGAGCACGCCTGGCGCGGCGCGCGCCTCCTCGGCGCCCTCGAAGCGGACGCCGTCCACCTCGTCTTCGTGCTGCCTGCGGACGAACCACTCCTGGAACGAGAGCTCGCCTGCAGGCGTCGAGACCCAGGTGCGGAGGCGGTCGTCGGTCGCGGGCACGAGCGCCGCCTCGACGCCGAAGGCACGGGCGAGCCGGGCGGTCACGGCCGAGAGCCGCTCGCCGCGGCGGAGCGCCTCGGTGCGGGCGAGGTGCAGCCCGAGGTCGCGGTCCCCGAGCTGGAACCAGGTCTCGGCCCCCGCCTCGGCCGCCGCGTCGCGGGCGTTCCACGTCTCGTCCGCCCGGCCCCAGCCCTTCTGCTCGTCGAGCACGCCGGCGAGCGTGTAGAGAATCGTGTCGAGATCGGGCGAGACGTGGAGCCCGGAGACCTCGAGGTCGTCCCCGACGTTGCCGACGACCGTGACGTCACGGGGATCGATCGTCTCGGTCAGCGCCCGCGCGAAGCGCGAGCCGCCGAGCCCGCCCGCCAGCAGCGCGACCTTCACCGCGTGAGACCGGCCCGGAGCTGCTCGAGCGCGGCCGCGGTCCGGTCGCCGAGCCGGCCCTCGTCCGCGAGGCGCTCGAGGTCCGCGAGCGTGTCCGCGTCGTCGGCCAGGTTCGGGATCTTCGCGGTGGCCGACGGAACGCCTAGCCGAGCGGCGCGGGCCCGGAACCGTTCGGCGCTCCCCGCCCCGTAGAGCGGCGCGAACAGGCTCGGAGCGGCGAGCGCGAGGGCGTTGGTCGTCCCGTCGGCGGCCTCGACGAGCGCGACCCCGCCCTCGGGCAGCGCGCCGAGCAGGGTCAAGAGGTCGCGGGGACGGGCGCACGGCAGATCGGCGTTGACGACCAGGACCGGCCCGGACTCGACCCCGCGGAGAGCGGCCTCGACCGCCTCGCCCTGGGCGCCCTTCCGGGCGACCGCGACGGAGCCGCCGGCCCCCTCGCACGCCGCGACGACGTCGTCGAGCATCGCCCGGGCGAGCGCAGTGCGCGCGTCGGGCGGAAGCGGCTCGAGGCGGCGCTTGGCGTCCTCTCCCCGGAAGGGAACAACCACCGTCGACATGCCTCGGAGCCTACGTGTCCTGGCCGGGGCCGCGGGTCGCCCATTCGCGCAGCTCGTACCAGTGCGTGTTGCGCAGGGCCTCCGCGACCTGCGGATCCGTGTGCACGGCGTTGAAGACGTTGTGGTCGAGGTCGGCGCAGATCGCCACCGCCTGGAGCGGCACGCCGACCAGCTCGGCGAGAGCCTCGGAGGGCACCTTCGCCTCGGCGACCGTGTAGTGCATGAACTGGAGGTTGGGCGCGATCTCCATCAACTTCGGCCAGTCTGGGCAGCTCCGGGAGCTCACGGGGCGCTTCTTCCGGAAACGGCGAGCCGTTCCTCCACGAGCCCGGCCAGCGCGCGCACGAACGCCGGGTCGTCGTTCGGCAGCTCGATCCGCGTCAGCTCCAGCCCGAGCTCGTCGGCGTGGTCCCGCGCCTCGACGTCCAGATCCCAGAGGATCTCGAGATGGTCCGAGACGAACCCGACCGGAGCGACGAGCACCTTCCGCACACCCGCGTCCCGCAACCGCTCGAGCTCCTCGAGCACGTCCGGGCCGAGCCACGGCTCTCCGGTCTGGCTCGCGCTCTGGAAGGCGAACGACCAGCGCTCGAGCCCGGCGCGGTCGGCCACCAGCTGTGACGTCTCGAGCAGCTGCCCGCGGTAGGGGTCGCCCTCGGCCAGAATCCGTTCGGGAAGCGAGTGCGCGGTGAAAACGACCCACGCGTCGGTGCCGCGAACCCGGTCGGCGAGCAGGTCGACGAAGCCCGGGCAGTCGTGCCAGCTCTCGACGAGGACGAGCTCGGCCCTCCCTGCGACCGCCGCCTCGAGCCGCTCGCGGTACTGGCCGACCGAGAGCCGCGAGTAGTGCGGCGCGAGTACGAGCCCGACGATCTGGGTCGCGCCGCCCGCCAGCGCGGTCTCGACCGCCTCGGCGATCCGCGGCCGCCAGTGCTTCATCCCGACGAAGACCGGCAGCCCGAGCTCGCACTCCAGCGCTGCCCGCTGGGCCTCGGTCACCTCGTCGAGCGGCGAGCGGCCGCCGATCCGTCGGTAGCGCTCTGCCAGCTCCTCCACGGCCTCGTCCGAGACGGGCCGGCCGCCGCGCACGTCCTCGAGGTAGGGCCGCACGTCCTCCGGGCTCGAAGGGCTTCCGTACGCCATCAGCACTACGGCGGTGTTCAAACGGTCACCAGGGTGCGCTCGTGCACGAGCTCGGTCAGGCGGCGGAGATCGGCGGGGTCCGTCTCGGGCACGACCCCGTGGCCGAGGTTGAAGATGTGGCCCGGCCGGCCCCCGGCCCGCCGCAGCACGTCCTCGGCGCCGGCCTCGACACGCTCCCACGGCCCGAGCAGGACGGCGCCGTCGAGGTTTCCCTGGATGCCGCGGTCGTGGCCGACGCGCTCCCACGCGACGTCGAGCGGCACGCGCCAGTCGACCCCGATCACGTCGCCGCCCGCGGCGGCGCGCTCTTCGAGCAGATGCGCGTCGCCGGTCGCGAAATGGATTGTGGGCACGTCGACGGCCGCGAGCACGCGCTCCGAGTACGGCGCGGCGAACTCGCGGTAGTCATCGACCGAGAGCGCTCCGACCCACGAGTCGAAGAGCTGGATCAGGTCGGCTCCGGCCGAGACGCACGCGGCGACGTAGAGCGCGAACGTCTCCGTGAGCTTTTCCATCAGCGTGTGCCAGACCTCGGGCTCCCCGTACATGCACGCCTTCGTCAGCTTGAACTCGCGCGTGGGTTTTCCCTCGATCAGGTACCCGGCGACGGTGAACGGCCCGCCGGCGAAGCCGACGACCGCCTGATCCTCCCGCAGCGCCT
Source organism: uncultured Actinomycetes bacterium (assembly GCA_963716865.1). Lineage (GTDB taxonomy): Bacteria > Actinomycetota > Thermoleophilia > Gaiellales > Gaiellaceae > AC-32. Next base: position 177,396 of record CAVQUF010000002.1, on the reverse strand, counting down.
CGCGCACGAGCCGCACGGCCTCGAGCACGAACGGAACCGACCCGGCGGGCTCCGGGACGCGCAGGCGCTCAACATCGGCCATCGTCCGCACGGGTTCCGCCACGACGGGCCCGACGTTCTCGACCAGGTCGACGTCGATGCCCATCCCGAGGACCGGGAGCATGATGTCCGCGAACATCACCGCCGCGTCGACCCCGTGGGCGCGCACGGGCTGGAGCGTCACCTCGGCGCAGAGCTCCGGCTGGCGGCAGACCTCGAAGAGGCCGTACTGCTTGCGCAGCTCGCGGTACTCGGGCAGCGAACGACCGGCCTGGCGCATGAACCAGACTGGCGTCCGCTCGACCGGCGCACGGCGCGCGGCGCGCACGAGAAGCGGCTCCGTCACGAACGCAGCCTAGCCACCGGGCGGGCCTGCGCCCGTCGCCTCCGGGGCACCGTCCAGAGCGGGGTTCGGCAGCTCCCACGAGCCGCCGAGCCGGATCGGTCCCGCCCCGGCTGCGTCCTGGCCGAAGACGCTCAGCTCGAGCGCGCGCTCCACGAGCGCCAGCTCGCGGTGGTCGGGCCCCGCGACGCCGACGTCGACGAAGAAGCGGCCCTCGCGCATCGGCAGCCCGGGGAAGTGGAGGCGGAGCAGCTCGAGCCGCTCCGGGCGCAGCCGCACGTCCTCGACCGCCTGTGAGCCGACCGGCGTTCCGCCGCCGTCGCGGATGCCGACCGTGACGCGGGCACCGTCGATCCCCTCCTCCGAGTAGAGCCAGAGCTCGAGCGTCATCGGCTCCCCCTCCGTGAAGCGGTCGCGGATCTCGCCGTCGCCCGACACCGCGCGCACCTCGTGGACGCGGCACGGCCCGAAGGAGTCGCCGTCCCGCGCGCCCAGGGTCTCGGCAGGGCTGCGCACGAGGCGGCGGTGGTAGGCGCGCACGACCTCCCCCGCCGGACCCTCCTCGACTACCCGTCCCTCCTCGAGCATGATCGCGCGGTCGCAGACCCGCTCGACGGCGCCCGGGTCGTGGGAGACGAACACGATCGTCCCGCCACGCTGCTTGAACTCCCCGATCTTCACGAAGCACTTCTGCTGGAAGCCCTCGTCGCCGACGGCGAGCACCTCGTCGAGCAGGAGCACGTTCGGGTTGATGTGCATCGCGACGGAGAAGCCGAGGCGCATGTACATCCCGGAGGAGTACGCGCGCACCGGCACGTCGGCGAAGGCCTCGAGCTCGGCGAACCTGATGATCTCATCGAGGTGCTCGTCGACGTAGCTCCGCTTGAGCCCGTAGATGGCGGCGTTCAGGTAGACGTTCTCGACGCCCGTGAACTCCGGGTGGAAGCCGGCGCCGAGCTCGATCATCGAGCCCACGCGGCCACCGACCTCGAGCTCGCCCGTCGTCGGGGCGAAGATCCCTGCGATCAGCTTCAGCAGCGTCGACTTGCCGGAGCCGTTGGGACCGACGATGCCGAAGGCCTCGCCCGGGTCGACGTGGACGTCGACGTCCTGCAGCGCCCTGAGCTCACGCGTCCGCGGTAGCTCCCGGCGCAGGATCGTCTCCTTGAGCGAGCGGCTCTTCGTAAGCCTGATCTGGAAGACGCGGCCGAGCCCGCGTCCGCGGATCTCGCCGTCGGCCACCCCGGTCTGGACGCTCACGTCAGAGCTCTACCGCCAGCTCGTCCTCGTAGCGCTGGACGACCCAGAGGCCGACGAGCGCCAGCGCCGGGCCGACGACGAAGATGTAGACGAGCAGGGGAGCGGCCACCACGTTCGCCTGGAGGACCGCCCCGCGGATGCCCTCCACGTACGGCGTGACCGGGTTCCCGTACTGGAGCAGGTGGATCAGCCAGGGATGCGACGAGGCGGCCGGCAGCTGCGGGAGGCTGTACAGGACCGGCGTCAGGAAGAACCAGGGCAGGAAGACGACGCTGAGCAGGTGGCCAACGTCGCGGAAGAAGACGTTCGCAACGGACAGCAGCCAGGCGAAGCCGAGCACGAGGCAGAGCAGCGCCGCCGAGAACGGGACGACGAGGATCATCGTGCGGGCGGTCCCGGGCACGACGATCAGGTCGGCCACGATCAAGATGGCGAGCATGACCACCGCCGACGTGCCCTGGGCGAGCACCGTGGCCGCGGGGACGAGCTCGCGCGGGAACCAGATCTTCTTGATCAGGTCCGCGTTGGCGAGGAGCGACGCGGTGGCGAGCTGCACCGCTCCCTGGAAGAACACCCACACGGTGAGCCCGGCCAGGACGAAGAGCGCGTAGTGCGGGATGGCCCCGGCCGTCTTCCAGAGCACGGAGAAGACTAGGGTGTAGACGGCCATCATCGCGAGCGGGTAGATGACCGACCAGACGACGCCGAGGGCCGAGCCCTTGTAGCGCGCCCGCAGCTCGCGCCGGAAGAGCGTGCGCAGGAGCTCGCTGTACTGGGTCAGCCAGCCCAGCGTGGGCAGCGAAGCTGTTCGAGTGCCGACGTTGACGGCCACGCCGCGCAGGATACTCAGCCGTTCCGATGCATACTGACCCGCGAATGGCCGGCCTTCGCGTGGGCATCGACGTCTCGCCGCTCGCGCAGACGAGGGCGGGCACAGCGCGCTACATCTCGTCTTTGGTCGCCGAGCTCGAGCATGAGCCGGCGCTCGAGCTGCGCCGCTACCGGCTCGGCGGGAACAGCCGGGCTCTCGTTCCGGTGCGGGACGTCGGCTGGTACCTGGCCGCGCTGCCTGTGCGCGCGAGGCGCGACGGCCTCGACGTCCTCCACTGCCCGACCTTTCGTGCGCCGTTTCACTCATCCGTCCCGCTCGTGGTCTCGTTCCACGATCTCGCTGTCCTGAGACACCCGGAGGCGTTCAACCGCTGGAGTCGGCACTACAGCGCTTTTGCGCTGCCACACGTTGCCCGGGCGGCGGCGAGAATCGTCACCTTCTCCGAGTTCACTCGCTGCGAGCTCGTCGAGCTCCTAGAAGTGCCCGAGGAGAAGGTGCATGTGATCCCGCACGGTGTCGGAGAGCCCTTCGTGCCCAACGGCCCGGCGACGGAGGGCAACTTTGTGCTGGCCGTCTCCACCCTCGAGCCGCGGAAGAACCTTCCTCGTCTCGTCGAGGCGTTCCACCGGGCAAGCCTCGACGGCTGCGAGCTGCGGCTCGTCGGCGCCCGAGGCTGGGGAGACGTGCGGGTCGACGGCGAGCGGGTTCGCTGGCTGGGCGAGGTGTCGGATGATGAGCTCGCGCGGCTCTACCGCGGCGCCCGCTGTGCCGCGTACGTCTCGCTCTACGAGGGGTTCGGCCTGCCCGTGCTCGAGGCGATGGCCTGCGGCACGCCCGTCGTGACGTCGAACCGTCCGCCCTTCACCGAGTTCGCCGCGCAGGCGAGCGTGCCGGTCGACCCGCTGGACCCTGATGCGATCGCCGCCGGCCTGACGGAGGCGATCGAGCGGCGCGACGAGCTCCATAACCGGGGCCTGGAGCGGGCGGCCGCGTACGATTGGCAGCGGGCTGCGGAGGCGACCCTCGACGTGTACCGCGAGGTCGCCGCGTGACCCAGCCGACGCGCCTCTTCATCGACTGCTCACACGTCGACCGCGGCAACCCGCGCCGGGGGGTGGATCGGGTCGTCATGAAGGTGCTGGAGCACGCGCCGGCCGTGTGCAGCGGCTTCAGGGTGGTTTGCGAGGCGGTCGCCTGGTCGGGTGACGGCTCCTTCCGGCTAATTCCCTCGGTGGCGGAGCGGCGAAGCGCCGCCCCGCGGCTCGACAGGATGAAGCTCGGCACAAACCGACGCCTCGAAAGGGCAGGCCTTTCCTCCGCCCGACGACTCCTGCGCAAGACCTATCGCCGGGTCAAAGAGCGGCGGAGGCAGAACCTCCTGAAGAACCGACCCGCCGTCCGCTTCGGCCCCGGCGACGTGCTCTTCTGCCCGGACGCGACCTGGGTCCTACCTCCCGCGTACGTCGACTCGCTGCGCGAGCCCCACCGCCAGGAGGCGCGGATCGTGCCTCTCTTCTACGACCTGATCCCGGTCAGCCACCCGGAGTATCTGAGCGACGAGTATGTGGCCCAGTTTCGGCGCTGGCTCGACGCCCTCTTGTCCGTTGCCGACTTCGGCCTGGCGATCTCGGACACGACGCGGAAGGGAGTCGAGCAGTACGCCGCGCGCCTCGGAATCGACTTCGAGGCCGCAACCACGTACCTGGGCGCCGACTTCGAAGCAGCAAGCGCCGGGCCCGCTCGGGTACGCGAGGACCTCGAGCGAATCACGGCGGCCGAGCCGTACCTCGTGGTCGGCGCGCTCGAGCCGCGGAAGAACCACACGCTCGTCCTTCGCGCCTTCGAGCTGCTCTGGCGGCGAGGCTCCGAAGCGACGCTCTGCTTCATCGGCTCGCTCACGCCGCTGTCCGACCCGCTCGTGCGCGAGATGAGGGCATCGACGAGCTGGGGCTCCCGCCTGTTCCTCGTCGACGATGCCGACGACGACGCGCTCTCGTTCTGCTACCGAAACGCGAAGGCCCTGATCGCGCCGTCGGTCGCGGAGGGATTCGACCTGCCGACGGTCGAAGCGCTGCACCATTCGCTGCCGGTCTTCGCCAGCCGGACGCCGCTGCACGAGGAGATCGTCGGCACGAGCGCCGTGTACTTCGATCCGCAGAGCGCCGAGGATCTCGCCGCCCAGATCGCCGAACGCCAAGAGCGCGAACAGGCAGCTCCCGAGTTCCGGTGGCTCGACTGGGAGACGAGTGTCCGGCGAATGGTCGAGCTGCTGCTCGAGCCGCGGGACACAGGCGTGCGCGACGTCGTTCACGATTCCCCGACATGAGACCGCTTGTCGCGATCGACGCCGATGCCCTGGGACGGCAGCGAACCGGGAACGAGACGTACGTCCGCGAGCTGCTGCGCGAGCTCGCCGGCCGCGCTGAGGACCTCCGCATCGCCGCGATCACGCGGCACCCGGAGCTCGTGCCCGAGGGCATCGAGCCGGTCGAGCTGCCGGCCCGCCACCAGCTCCTCCGCGCGGGCCTTCGGCTCCCTCCCCTCCTCCGGCGACTCCGGCCGCAGGTGGCTCACTTCCAGCACGCCATACCGCCCGCCTGCCCGTGCCCGGCCGTCGTCACGGTGCACGACCTCGCGTTCGAGGACGAGCCCCAGTGGATGGGCCTGCGCGACCGGCTGGTCTTCCGGGCCTTCGTCCTGCGTGCTGCGCGCCGGGCGGCCCGCGTGATCACCGGCTCCGAGAGCACGAGGCGCGACCTGCTCTCCCGCGGGATCCCCGCCGAGCGGATCGCCGTCGTCCCGAACGGCGTCGGAGCGCCCTTCGGGCCGGACGGCCCGCAGGTGAACGGCCGGCCGTACGCCCTGGTCGTCGGCTCGCTCGAGCCGCGCAAGGATCCGGTCACCGCGATCGAGGGGCTCGCGCTCCTCGACTCCGACGAGCTCCGGCTCGTCTTCGCCGGCCCGGACAAGGGCGAGGGCTCCGCGGCCCGGGCGGCAGCACAGCGCTGCCGCGTCGACGGGCGCGTCGAGTTCAAGGGCCACGTCTCGAGCGAGGACCTCGCCGCGTTGTACCGCGGAGCCGAATGCCTGGTCTTCCCGTCCCGCCACGAGGGATTCGGACTCCCGGTCCTCGAGGCGATGGCGTGCGGAACTCCCGTCGTGGCCACGCGCGCGGGCGCCCTTCCCGAGGTCGCTGGTGACGCCGCAATCCTGGTCGAGCCCGGAAATCCCGTCGAGCTGGCGGGCGGAATCGAGCGCGCGCTCGCGGACCGGGAGCGGCTCGTCGGCGCGGGCCTCGAGCGCGCGCGGCAGTTCACGTGGGCCGAGACGGCGCGACGCACCCTGAACGTCTACCGGGAGTTGCTGTGAGCGTCGGGGCGGTCGTGGTCTGGACGCCGGGCGACGACGATCCCACGACCGCGCTCGAGTCGCTGGCTCCGCAGGTCGAGGAGCTCGTCCTCGTCGCCAACGGCGGCCGGCCCCCGTCGATCCCAGACGGCATCGTGGTCCTCGACAACGAGAAGCCGCTCGGCGTGGCGACAAACATCAACAAGGGCTTCGCCGCGACCAGCGCGCCCTTCTTCATCACCGCGAACCCCGACACCGAGGTGATGCCCGGTGCGGTCGAGATCATGCGCCGGTTCGCCGAGGAGCACCCGCGCGCCGGGATCATCGGACCGCAGCTTCGCTACCCAGACGGAACGTGGCAGCCGTCGCGCCGCAGCTTCCCGACGGTCTCGGGGACGCTCGTCCGCCGGACGCCGCTGCGCCTCATCTACAAGCCGCAGGAGCGCCAGCGCGACCATTACCTGTTCGACGAGCAGCCCAAGCAGCCGACACAGGCGGACTGGATCCTGGCCGCGATCCTGTTGCTCCGCCGGGAGGCCATGGACGAGCTCGGCGGCTACGACGAGGGCTTCCGGCTTTACGGCGACGAGATCGACCTCGCCTACCGCGCGCGCAGTGCCGGTTGGGAGTGCTGGTACGTCCCGGAAGCAATCGTCATTCACCACCATCAGGCAGTGACCGACCACCGCTTCCTGACCCGGCGGACGCTGTGGCACTGGCGGAGCATCCTCCGCTACGTCCGCAAGCACCCGGAGACCCTTCGGAGCCTCTGATCGGCTGCCGCGCGGGGTCGGAGTCCCAGCCGACTGTCGCGCTAGGTTCTCTCATGAATGGCAGAACGACTCGGCGACGCCGACCTGACGTACAAAGCGTTCGACGACCGTGCCGGCCCGGTGCACAACCTCGTCATCGGGCTGGTCGAACCCGGCTCGCGAGTCCTGGAGTTCGGGTGCGGGGCCGGGCACCTCTCCCAGGTCTTCCGCAACCGGCGCGGGGCCAACGTGGTCGGCGTCGAGGTCGACGCCGAGGCAGCCCAGTTCGCAGCTACACACTGCGACCGCGTCCTCGTGGGAGACCCGGAGGAACTCGACTTCGAGGTTGAGCTTGGCGGGGAGCGGTTCGACGCGATCGTGTTCGTCGAAGTGCTCGAGCATGTACGCAACCCGGGAACGCTCCTACGGCGCGTGCGACCCTTCGTCGCGGACAGCGGAGTCGTCCTCGCCTCGATCCCGAACGTCGCACACGCGAGCGTCCGGCTCGCCCTGCTCGGCGGCTCGTTCCGGTATCGGGAGCAGGGACTGCTCGACGAGGATCATCTGCGCTTCTTCACCCGCGAAGGCGTGCTCGATCTCTTCGAGAGTTCTGGCTACCTGATCACCCGATGGCTTCGGCGGCGACTCGAAGTTGAGGAGACCGAGATCCCGATCCCTCGCACGGTGCCGGAGGAGGCGCGTGCCTGGGCGGCTGCCGACCCGGAAGCAACGACCTACGAATTCGTCGTCTGCGCGGTTCCTTTCGAGGCCGGCCCCCAGCTCTACGCATGGCGCACGAAGCTCGCGGAGGCTCGGACCGAGCTCGATCAGCTACGGCCGCTCGCCGCAGAGACGGAGATGCTTCGGACGGAGCTAGAGGAGCTGGTTGTGCTTAGGCAGGCGCACGAGGCTCTCCAGCGCCAGCTCGACGCTGAGAGACTCGCTTGTGCCGAGCAGATCGCTGCCGTCGAGGACGGCGTTTACGGCTCACGCTCGTGGCGCTATACCGCGCCCATGCGCGCGCTGATGCGCGGGCTGCGCAAGCTCAGGCCGTAGAGAACCGCAAGCACGCTGAGCGACCGCGGGCGCTGTAACCTCGGCGCCGATGTCCTTGACGCACAGGATGCTCTCGCGCGGGCGCCGCACCGTGCGCAAGCAACTGGACTTGCTGCGGGCACGTCGCCTTCGAGCCCTCAACGACATTGGCGCGCGCACGACAACATCTCCGCTCCAGGAGGCCGTCGAGCTTCCGAATGGCTTGAACGAGCCGGCTCTCCGAGAGTTCCTCGAGTCCGTGCGCGTAACGGACGGTCCGCCCGATGAGCTTCGCACGTACTGCCGCGGGGACTTCTGGCGCTTCGTCCGCACGTACGACCTCGTCCGTGACTTGCGCGGGCGTTGCCTCGAGCTCGGGGCAAATCCCTACTTCACCACCATGCTGCTCCGAGAGTTCACAGACCTGCAGCTCGTCCTCGCCAACTACTTTGGCCCCTCCGAGACAGCAACGGGACCACGGCAGGATGCACAGCAGATCGAGCAGTCGGTCGCGTACCGGGACCGAGCGTCAGGCCGGATGGCCGAACAGACCCTCAGCTCGTCCCTCTTCAACATCGAGACGGAGCGCTTCCCATTCGAGGACGGAGCCTTCGACGTCGTGCTCTTCTGCGAGATCATCGAGCACCTGACCGTCGATCCTCTGGCAGCACTCCGTGAGATCAAGCGCGTGCTTCGGTCTGACGGTGTCCTCGTCCTGACTACGCCGAATGTCAATCGTCTGGAGAACGTCGTCAAGATGATCACGGGCGGCAACATCTACGACCCGTATTCCGCCTACGGGGCGTACGGCCGTCACAATCGCGAATACAACAAGCACGAGCTCCACCTTCTCCTGACCTACCTCGGCTTCGATGTCGAGCGCCTCGAATCGGCGGACGTGCAGGACAATTCGACCCACGATCAGATGGATTGGGGCAGGCTGGCCCCGATGACTCGACCCGCTTCGCAGACGGATTGGCGCGGGCTTGTTCCGTTGCTACGAGCTCGCGAGCGCGATCTCGGCCAATACCTCTTCGTCCGTGCGCGAAACAAGCGCCCGGGACGCGTCAGACGGCCCGAATTCCTCTTCCGGAGCTACCCGGCCCAGGACGTCGAGCCAGTGCGCGACGCGGAGGTACACCATGTCGCGTGAGCGCGAGGATGTGATCGACGTCGCGCGTCTGGTCGACGAGTTGAAGGCACGCGTCGCCAAGGAACGCGCTGCAGGCGAGTACGGGGACGACCTGTCCGGCGTCGCGCTCGAGGCGCCGCCCTCTCCGCAAGGCACCCACGGTGCGCCAGCGCAGGTTCGCCTCCGGCCCGAGCTCGGGTTCTCGTCGAAGCCCGTCATCGGACCCGTCATAACTCTGGTCAAGAAGGTCCTCTTGCGCCTCTTGTTCTTCGTTCTGGAGGACCTCGCCCAGCAGACGGACGCCGCAGTCAAGAGGCTCGAGGCAGCGCTCGCCGCCGAGGCGCTGGCACGCAAGAGGGGGGACTCCGCTGAGGCTGCGGCGCGCGAAGGGGCACAGGCAGATATCCAGGCGCTCTCTCAGCGCGCAGATCGCTTCGAGGCGAAGGTGGAGGGCCTTCACCTCGTCGACCGCCTCGCCCGGCTCGAACGGCGGCGCCGGGTCGAGGCGCCGGTGGTCCAGGCCGGTCCGTCAGCAGCCGCGGTTCCCGCGGTCTCGCCTTCCGGCTCTGGCGTTGATTACCTTGCCTTCGAGGCGCGCTTCCGGCCGGAGGAGTCGGTGCGCGAGCACCAGCAGATCTACGTCGAGTTCCTCGGCAGCAGCAAGCGCGTGGTCGACCTCGGCTGCGGGCGCGGCGAGCTGATCGAGCTCCTGCGGGACGAGGGGGTCGGCGCCTACGGGGTCGAGATCGAGCCGGACTTCATCGAGCTCCTCGAGGAGAAGGGGATCGAGGTGGTCGCCCAGGATGCCGTGGCGCACCTCGGGGAGCTCGAGCCCGGCGCGGTGGACGGAATCGTCGTCTCCCACGTCGTGGAGCACCTGCCGACGGCCGCGGTGACCCAGCTCGTGCAGCTCGCCGCCGACAAGCTCGCAGGCGGCGGCCTCCTGATCGTCGAGACCCCGAACCCGGAGTCGCTCGTGGCCGGCTCGATCAATTTCCACCGCGACCCGACTCACCTCCGTCCGATCCACCCCGACACGCTCTCCTTCCTCTGCGAGAGCGCGGGCTTCCCCGAAGTCGAGATCCGGCGGTTGTCGCCCGTACCCGAGGCGGAAAGGCTGCCGGCTCCGGAGAGCACCCGGCTCGACGAGGTCGTGCAGCAACTAAACGACTTGCTCTACGGCTACCAGGACTACGCGGTCATAGCCCGCAAGTGGAATGGAGGCTTGCGGCAGGGAATGCTTGCGAAAAGGCAACGCGGGCGAATCTAGGATCCGGCTGGTGCGATGACTGGCCCTGCAACATCCATCGGCCCGCTGAAGCTCTAGCATGCGCCTCCTCTGGGTTGTGCCACGCTACGGCTCAGGCCTCATTGGCGGCGCCGAGCAGCTCGTGCGAGGGCTCGCCACTCGCGCCACGCCTGAAGGATGGATCTCGGACATTGCGACAACGTGCGCACGCGACCACGTCACCTGGGAGAACGAGCTTCCGCCGGGTGAGTTCGGGGACGACGGGATCACAGTCCGGCGCTTCCCTGTGGGGACGCGCAACGCCGAACGCTATGACGGGTTGCATGCCGCGATCCTGGCGGGCGAAGCCAACTACGCAGAAGAGCTCGAATGGCTGGCGAACAGCGTGTGGTCGCCCGACCTCCTCCGCTTTCTGCGGGAGGAGGCCGATGGGTACGACGTCGTCCTCTTCAGCCCCTACCTCTTCGGCACGACGGTCTGGGGCGCGCAGGTCGCTCCCGAGCGGAGCGCGCTCATCCCGTGCCTCCACGACGAACCGTACGCGCGGCTCGAGACCGTCCGCCGCGTGATCGAGTCGGTGCGCGGCTGCCTCTTCAACTCCGATGCAGAAGAACGACTCGCACGCAACCTGTACCGCGTTCCACGAGGCCAGGTGGTCGGAATCGGGTACGACCCGCCCGAGGGTCCGCCAACAGCCGAATTCGCCAGCCCCCGCAGACTCGGCGAGTACGTCCTTTACGCCGGGCGAATCGAGGAGGGCAAGCGCGTCGACGTGGCCGTCGAGTACGCCCTTCGCTACTCAGCCGAACGCAAGAAGGCGCCAAAGCTCGTCTTGATCGGGCGCGGCACCTACCAGGTGCCCAAGGAGGCTGACGGCGTCGTCGTCAACGCGGGTTTCGTCGACGAGGAGCAGAAGCGCGCCGCCTATGCGGAAGCGATCGCACTGGTGAATCCGTCGCACATGGAGAGCCTCTCGCTCGTCCTCATGGAGGCCTGGCTCGAGGGCACACCCGCGCTGGTCGCATCCGAGTCAGACGTCATGCGCGAGCACGCGGAACGATCAGGCGGGGCTCTCTTGTTTAACTCGTACGAGACCTACCGCGACGGGCTCGACCGCCTCGTCGACGACCAGGCATTGGCGCGGCAGCTCGGCAACGCAGGACGCGACTATGTCCTCGACACCTGTTCCTGGCCGAAGGTGAGCCGACGCTTCCGGGAAACGGTCGAGCTTCTCGTCTCGTGACCTGCGTCCACCAGCTCATCCCCGCTGCCACACCGGGTGACGCCGTCACGGGACAGGCATTCGCCTGGCGGGATCTACTCGCCGATTGGGGCCACCCGGGAGAGATCATCTCCGAACACGTCCATCCCGAGCTTGCCGGCCGGGTTCACCGCCTCGACGAGGCCGGACGGCACCTGCTGGCCGAGGGCAAGATCGTGCTCCGGTACGCCATCCAGAGCGAGGTCATCGAGGCGGCCTTCGAGGCCCCGGAGCGGGTCGCTCTCTGCTACCACAACATCACCCCGGGCTATCTGCTGCGCGACTACAACCCCGTGCTCGCCGACCTCTGCGACGAAGGCCGAGCGGCGCTGTTCCGCCTACGGGACCGCCCTGCGGCCCTGATCGCGGATTCGAAGTTCAACGCCGAGGACCTGCTGGCCGCCGGATTAGGGGAAGCAACGATCGTGCCCCTCCTGCTCGACCTGCCCGACGCCGTACCGCGAGACGGGCGCGGTAGCGATCCGATCGTGATCAGCGTGGGCCGGATCGTCCCGAACAAGCGACTCGAGGACGTCATCAAGGCCTTCGCCCTGTACCAGCGCCACCGGGCGCCGGGGGCTTCCCTCGTCCTCGTGGGATCTCACGGGGGGTTCGACACCTATCGGCTCGCGCTGCAGCGGCTGGCCGAGAGACTCGGCGCGCAGGGCGTGTTCTTCACGGGCCGAATCTCGCGCGAGCAGCGCGATGCGTGGTACCGGCGGTCGCACGTGTACCTCTCGATGTCCCTGCACGAGGGTTTCTGCGCGCCAGTCGTCGAAGCACTGGCTCACGGCGTGCCGGTAGTCGCTCGAGCTGCTGGCGCCGTACCTGAGACTCTTGGAGGTGCCGGCCTCGTCCTCGACGGCGACGATCTACCGCTCGTCGCCGAGGCGCTACACGAGCTCGCCTCCTCCGAGGAGACCAGGAAGGCGTTCGCCGCTGTCGCGGAGGAGCGGCTCGCCGAGCTCCGTCCCGAGGCAGTTGCGCCCCGAATCCGCGCCGCTCTTGCGCCTTTGCTCGAGGAGGATTGAAAGTTGCGGGCAGCCCTCGTCGTTCAGCGTTACGGAGTCGAGGTGCTCGGAGGTGCCGAGACGCTCGCCCGGCGGGTGGCCGAACTGCTGGCACCGGAACTCGAACTGACCGTTCTCACGACCTGCGCACTCGACTACCGAACCTGGGCAGACCACTATCGGCCGGGTGAGGGCGACGTAAACGGGGTACGCGTACTGCGGTTCGACGTACCCGAGCCGCGCAAGGCCAGGCTGTTCGACCGCGCGTCCGGGAAGGCCTACCGTGCTCCGCAGGATCTCGTGCTCGGCCGCGCCTGGATGCGCGCCCAGGGGCCCAACGCGCCCGGTTTGCTCGAGCACCTGCGCGAGGAAGGCAGGCGCTACGACGCGGTCGCCTTCGTGACCTCCCTCTACGCGACCACTGTGGACGGGCTTCCTCTTGTCCCAGAACGTTCACTCCTGTGCCCGACGCTGCACGACGAGCCCCCGCTTCGCCTGTCGATCTTCGACGAGGTTTTCGACCTCGCCCGGCTGCTCCTGTTCAGCACCCCCGAGGAGCAAGAACTCGCGGCTCGACGCTTCGGCGTGCCCAGAGAGCGGGCCCGCATCGTCGGTGCGGGCGTCGACGAGCACCCTGACGCCGATCCGGAGCACTTCGCTGCCGGGACCGGGATCGAGCGGCCCTACGCGCTCTATGTCGGTCGCCTCGATCCCTCGAAGGGCGTCGACCAGCTCGTCGCCTTCCACCAGGAGTATCGATCCGCGCACCCGGACGGCATCGACCTGGTTCTGCTCGGCGGCGGTTCCGTCAAAGTCCCATCGGTCGACGGCATCCACGGGCTCGGCTTCGTCCCCGAGGCGCTCAAGCACGACGCCCTGGCCGGCGCAACGGTCGTCGTCTGCCCTTCCCCATACGAGAGCCTCTCCCTGGCGCAGCTCGAGGCCTGGACGCACGGGCGGCCGACGCTCGTGAGCGCGGTCTCGCCCGTGCTCGTTGGCCAGTCGCGCCGCGCGGGCGGCGGGCTCTGGTATTCGGACGCGGACGAGTACTCCGCAATGCTGGATTACCTAGCTCGGGCCGAGCCGCTGGCGTCCGCGATCGGCGCGCAAGGTCGCCGCTACGCACACGCCGCTTACAGCTGGGAGCACGTGCGACAAGCCTGGCTCGCAGCCCTGCAGGACGTGGCCTCTGGCAGCACGTGATCAACCCGCGGTTATCAGGGCTTGGCAGTGCAAGTTAGCGATGGTCCCGGAACGAGGCTAAGCCTCGGCGCGATCGGCAAGCATCAGCGTCCGCCGCTCCTCCACTGGTAGGCCCGCGTAGTGCTTGATTCGTGGCGCCGGGCTGGCAACCCAGTGGGGTATCGAGTTCCAGGCGACGTCGAGAAACTCGACGCGGGCCAGCCGTCGGAGATCATCGCCCCGGGTCACCGGCTGCGCGTCGAGCCGGTAGCCGAGCAGACGCATCAGTGCTGCGTTCTCCCACCAGATGTGGTCGATCAGATCGACGCTTGCCCAGACTTCGGCGAGCAGGCGCCGCGTCCAGCGCGACGCGCGCAGCATCATCACACCGGCGTTGGCAGTCGTCTCGCCGGAGGGGTGAGCGTGCTCGACCAGATACAGGTGTTTGCCCCGTCGCTGCTCGGCGGCCAAGTCGCGTGAACCATCGACAACCACCGCATCGACGTCAATCCAGGCAACCAGGTCGAACGAGCCGAGCGCGTCTTGCAGGATCGGCACCTTTCCCCAGGAAGCAGGCCGACCCTGGGCCGTATCCGTTCGCGTGACGAGTAGCTGCCAACCGTGGTAGTCCGCGAACCGTTCAAGCCCCGGCCTCGATAGCTCGTACAACTCGGCGAACTGATCGCCCGTGACCGACGTGCAGATCGCCTTGCGACGGTTGCGGCGCAGTGCCACCTCCGGGCGATGCTACCCGCTACTCGCGGCTTGTTAGGCGCACACACATCGCGCCGGCAACGCAACGGAAAGCGCGTGCCGTCTTTTTGAGCGACGGCGCCGCGTAGAGGGCCCTCGTGGCCTAGGGGCCGGACGAAAAGGCGATGTGGCCCTCCGCGTGAGTCGAGTCGAGCGCACGCCCGATTCGGCGGGCGACGCAGCGCCGCTTGCAGCGGATCGACAGCGTCACCCCTCCGCCCTCGGTCGCGACGAGGAGGTCGCCGGGCCTGACGCCTGCGCGCGCCACTGCTCGGCCTGAGAGCATGAGGAGGCTGTCGCTGCCCTGCGTCGGCGAGCCCGGAGCGCCGAGGTCGGCCATGAACGCCGCGCCGCGGCGCGTGAAGCTCCCGGGGACGAAGCCCAGGGCTTCGACGCCGATGTCGCCGCCTCGCGGAACCCGGGGGCGGGCGACCGTGCGGACGCGCCCGCCGGCGCCGAAGGCGTAGACACGCCCGCTGACTTCGTCGGCGGCGATCAGCTGCCCGGCGAAACGCCCGAAACTGGTCGGAGCGACCGCGGCTCCGCCCTCGACCTTCGGCGCGTCTTGCACGATCAGCCGGGAGCGCCCGCGGCAGTCGACCGCGTAGAGGCTGGTGCGGTTGGCGATCACCGCGGCCACGAGCAGCCTGTAGCCGAAGCGGCCGACCGTGTCGAACGCGATCGCCGACGGGAAGCTGCCTGCCGGTAGCTCGAGGAACCGGCGCGCCTTCCCGGTCCGGTCGATCAACGTGATCCCGGGTTGGGCGGGATCCAGCGCGTACACGTCGTCGCGCCTGAAGGAGCAGCCGGCACGAGGGAGGCGCCGGTTCCGCGACAGCGCGATGTAGGGCTCGCCCGGCGTTCCGGCGTAGCCGCCCCGCGCGAAGGGCGTCGGCGCTCCGCCGCGACGGAGCAAGAAGAGCCCTCCGTGCGACGCGAGGACGAAGCGCCCGTCCGCCCGGCGGCCGGCGACGTCCACCACCGCGGGCACGTGCGCGATAGCGCGCCATCGGACGTCCGCAGTTCCCGTTCCCAGCGACTCGGCGGCGCACAGCGCGCTCGCGGCGGCCACGATGGCCATGGCAACGACGAGCCGTCTCGACAAGGCTCTTACGTGGCCGAGACGGTCCGGGACTGGAGCCGCTCGAGGTCGGCGTCGACCATCAGCTCGGCGAGCTCCCGGAACGTCGTCCTGGGCTCCCAGCCGAGCTCCGCCCGCGCCTTCGACGAGTCGCCGACCAGATGGTCGACTTCTGCGGGGCGGAAGAACTGCTCGTCCTGAACGACGTGGCGCTCCCACTCGAGGCCGGCGTGCCCGAACGCGAGCTCGGCGAACTCGCGCACCGAGTGCGGCTCGCCCGTGGCGACGACGTAGTCCGACGGCTCGTCCTGCTGCAACATCAGCCACATCGCCTCGACGTAGTCGCCGGCGAAGCCCCAGTCGCGCAGCGCGTCGAGGTTTCCGAGCCGCAGCTCCTCGCCCAGGCCGAGCTTGATCCGGGCCACGCCGTCGCTGATCTTCCGGGTCACGAACTCGAGCCCCCGACGACTGCTTTCGTGGTTGAACAGGATCCCGGAGGTCGCGAACAGGTCGTACGACTCGCGGTAGTTGACCGTGATGTAGTGCCCGTAGACCTTCGCGACGCCGTACGGGGAGCGGGGATGGAAAGGCGTCAGCTCCGTCTGCGGGACCTCGCGCACCTTTCCGAACATCTCCGAGCTCGACGCCTGGTAGAAGCGGATCGACGGATCAACCGCGCGGATCGCCTCCAGCACGCGGGTCACGCCGACGGCCGTGAACTCCGCGGTCAGCACGGGCTGGTTCCACGAGGTCGGGACGAAGCTCTGCGCAGCGAGGTTGTAGACCTCTTCCGGCTGCGCCTCCCGCAGCGCCGCGTCGAGTGAGGGCGGGTCGAGCAGGTCGCCTTGCAGCAGCGTGAGCCGGTCGATCAGGTGCGCGATCCGCTCGACGTTCTCGGTCGATGCGCGCCGGGTCATGCCGAAGACCTCGTAGCCCTTGTCGAGCAGGAGCTCGGCCAGATAGGAGCCGTCCTGCCCGGTAACGCCGGTGATCAGCGCGCGCTTGCTCACGTCTCGACCAGCTCTCGCTCCCGCGCGAAGGCGAGCGCGTCCGCGAGCGTTCGCTCAAGCGGGATCTCGGGCTTCCAGCCCGTGGCAGAGCGCAGGCGGGAGGCGTCGCCGCAGAGGCGCGGGATGTCGGCGCGCCGGAGCCGGGCCGGATCGTGCTCCACGCGCACAGGCACGTCCGTCAGCTCGACCAGCAGCTCGACAACCCGCCTCATCGGCACCGCCCTTCCGGACGCGACGTTGAAGGTCCCGTCTGGCACGGCCGGGTCGAGCAGCAGGCGGTACGCACGGCAGACGTCCCGCACGTCGCTCAGGTCGCGCTCGGCGGAGAGGTCGCCGACGAGCAGCGTTCCGCCGCTCATCCGCTCGAGGCGGGCGATCTGACGCGTCCACGAGCCGACCGCGAAGCGCTCGTCGCGCCCCGGCCCTTCGTGGGAGAACGCCCGCGCGACGACGATGTCGAGCCCGTGCGTCCGCGCGGCCTGCGCGCACGCGAGCTCGGCGGCCGCCTTGGTCGCAGCGTAGGGAGACACCGGAGCGACGGGCTCGTCCTCCGTCGTCGGGAAGACCGTCGCCTCCCCGTAGACCTCGCCGGTAGAGGGAAACAGGACCCGTGCCTCGGGCCGCTCGCTCCGGACCGCCTCGAGCACGTTCACCGTTCCGACCACGTTCACGCTCCAGGCGAGGTCCGCGTCGTCCCACGAGGTCCCGACCGACGATTGTGCGGCGAGGTGGACCACGGCCCGCGGGCCCGCCTCCCGGACGGCCTCGGCGAGCGCGGCCGCGTCGAGCACGTCGCCCTCGAACGGAACGAAGTCGTCGCCCAGCTCGGCGCGCAGATGGCCGCCGACGAAGCCGCCCGGCCCGGTGACGAGGACGGCGGTCACTAGTAGGCGCCGGTGCCGCGGATCACGGCGGGGATCGTCTTGGCGAGGATCGAGATGTCGAGCCAGATCGACCAGTTCTCGAGGTAGTAGAAGTCGAGCCGGACGAGGTGGTCGAAGCCGAGGTTCGAGCGGCCGGAGATCTGCCAGAGGCCCGTCACGCCCGGCAGGACGAGGTAGCGCTTGCGGTGCCACGCCTCGAGCCGGGCGTAGTCGCGGAGCGGGAGCGGCCTCGGACCGACGAGGCTCATCTCGCCGCGGAGCACGTTCCAGAGCTGCGGGATCTCGTCGAGCGAGAACCGGCGCAGGACCGCGCCCACCGGCGTCACCCGCGGGTCCTCGCGGATCTTGAAGAGCGGCCCGTCCGCCTCGTTCGAGGCCTCGAGCTCGGCCTGGCGGCCGGCGGCGTCCGCGTGCATCGTGCGGAACTTGAGCATCCCGAACTTCCGCTCGCCGAGCCCGATCCGCGTGTCGCGGTAAAAGATCGGGCCGCGCGAGCTGAGCTTGACGGCGGCCGCAATCGCCAGCCAGAGCGGCAGGCCGATCACCAGCACGACGACCGAGACGAGCAGGTCGAACGCGCGCTTGACGAACCAGTCGATCCCGATGAACGCCGGCGGGTGCAGCTCGAAGAGCGGGACGCCCTGGCCCGGGACGAACTGCGCGCGCTGCGTCAGGAGCTCCGTCGCCTTCGGCGCAATGCGCACCCGCACGCCGCGCCGGTGGGCGTCCGAGACGATCTCGACCAGCTCGCGCTCGCTGAAGCCGGAGTCGGTCACGATCAGCTCGTCCACCCTCGTCTCGTCGAGCACGGCAGAGAGGTCGTTCAGATCGCCCAGGACCGGCAGGTCGACCCCGTCCGCGGAGGGGGCGAGCGCGCCGACGAACTCGTAGTCGATCCCGTTCCGCGCCGAGCCGAGGGCCTGGTGGAGGTGGGCGACCTGCTCGGCCGAGCCGGCGAGGAGCGCGTGACGGCGCGCGCCGAGCGCGCGCAGCAGGTCCTGCGTGACCGCGTCGTAGCTCCCACGCAGCGCTCCGATCGCGATCGCGCAGCAGATGACCGCGGTCGGCGCCAGCCCGTACGTCGCGAACCTGTGGCCGGTTCCGAGCCCGAACGCGAGCGTGATCAGCGCGACCACGACGAGCGAGGAGAGCACCCGCCCGAAGCCGGGGCGCCGCTCGCGCTCGCCGTAGAGCCCCGCCTGCGCGAAGACGAGCACCGTGATCAGCACGAGGAACGGCAGCCAGTCCGTCTCCACCCGCCAGAGGAAGCCCCAGAGCAGGTCGGTCCGCCCGTAGTAGAGCTCGCGGATGACGAGGGCGGCGTAGAGGCCGAGCACGATCCCGGCGAGGTCGAGGCAGACGAGCACGGCGATGCTCGAGAGCCGGCGGCCGGCGGTCGCGACCTGCCTGCGCGAGAGGAAGAACGCCTTGCCGGAGCGGATGTCCTCCGAGCTCCGGGCCGGAAGCTCCGCACCGGGCGCGGCGGGGGTGGAAACCCGCCCACCTTCGCGCTGCGGTGCCCTGATAGCCATCTGACGCTAAGGCAGCGCTTGCGCTGCCGTCCTCAGCACGCGCGGGCTCTGCTCGCGCGTGCGTCTGAAATGACCTGTCGAACCAACAGGGCCGGTCACAACAACCCTAGTGTGGCAGGCGCATGAAGGCGTTGAAGGCCGGCTTCTTCTTTCCGGAGGCGGTGATGAGGCCCGACTGCCAGCCCGAAAGGCGCTTCTCGTCCCGAAGCAGGAACCAGAGCATGAGCGTGATCCGCGGGTTTCGGCGGGCGATTGCGAAGGCCTTGGTCAGGTACTGCGCCTGCTTCGTCCAGCTCACGCCGAAGTTCGGGTCGGGCGGCTTGGTCTGGTAGCCGTACTCCGTGATCCACAGCCGCTTCGGCCCGTAGAGGCGCGTCAGGAGCGTCGTCAGGAGGTTGATGTTGGCGAGCGTGATGACCGTCTTCGCCTTCGGCAGCGTCGTGGGGCTCTCGGTCGGGCTGTTGTAGTACGGGTGGTGCGCGTAGACGTCGAAGTCGCGCAGGCCGTAGCGCTTGAGCGCCCGCAGGAACGTCAGCGGCGCGATCGAGGGGCGGCTGCTGCGCGGCCGGTTGTTCCCGCGCGGGTCGGTGGCCCCGCAGGCGACGGTCTCCTTCAGGTTCGTCGCGTGGATGCCCGCCCAGACCGCCGAGCACATCTGCGCGTAGTTCTTCGCGGCGATCGGGATGTACTTCTTCCCGACCTTCTTCCA
Source organism: uncultured Actinomycetes bacterium (assembly GCA_963716865.1). Classification (GTDB taxonomy): domain Bacteria; phylum Actinomycetota; class Thermoleophilia; order Gaiellales; family Gaiellaceae; genus AC-32. The sequence goes on along the minus strand of CAVQUF010000002.1, from coordinate 157,984 downwards.
CTGCGGCTGGAGGAAGACCGGGTTGTTCGGCTCGTTCCAGGCCATCCACTTGCGCACGGCCGGCAGCACCGTCCCGTCCCCCCGGTCGTACGAGCCGCTGTACCGCTTCGCCGCGGCGTACGCGAACTGGCGCAGGTAGAGCATCCTCGTCGGCGCACGGTTCAGCTTCTTGCCCCCGTTGGCCCATCTCGGCGTCCCGTAGATCGTGAAGAGCACCTCGATCTTGTGCTCCTGCGCGTTGAGCACGACGTTGTCGAACTGCGCCCAGTTGTAGGCCGGGTCGGCCGGATCCATCGGATGCTCGGGCTTCGTCGTCGCGACTGTGGCACCCCAGTCGAGCCCGATGCGAATGATCTTCACGTGCAGCTTGACCAGGGCCGGGAAGGTCGTCTCAGGCGAGTTGATCGGCTGGGTCTGGTCGTAGATACCGACCAGCATCCCGTGTGCGGCGAGAGCCTGGTTTGGCTTTGCCGTCGCTGCGACGGCCGCCAGGGCGATCGTCACGAGTGCGACTGCTGCGCGGGTCCCTCTAGACCTCAACGGTCTCCCTCCGGAGGCTCGGCAGCAGGCGCCGCAGACCCTCCTCGAGCTCGATCTCCGGCTCCCAGCCGAGCAGCTGCTTCGCCCGGGTGATGTCGGGCTGGCGCACCTGCGGATCGTCGATCGGAAGCGCCTCGAACACGATCTCGCTCTTCGAATCGGTCACGCGGAGGACGGTCTGGGCGAGCTCGAGAATCGTGAACTCGTTCGGGTTGCCGAGGTTGACCGGCAGGTGCTCGCCGCTCTCGGCGAGGAGGTGCAGCCCGCGGATCAGGTCGTCCACGTAGCAGAAGCTGCGCGTCTGCGAGCCGTCGCCGAACACGGTCAGCGGCTCGTTCTCGAGCGCCTGGCGGACGAACGTCGGGATCGCGCGCCCGTCGTGCGAGCGCATCCTCGGCCCGTAGGTGTTGAAGATCCGGACGATCGCGGTGTTCACTCCCTGCGCGCCGTGGTAGGCCATCGTCAGCGCCTCGGCGTAGCGCTTCGCCTCGTCGTAGACGCCGCGCGGGCCGATCGGGTTGACGTTGCCCCAGTAGCTCTCGGGCTGCGGGTGCACGAGCGGGTCGCCGTAGACCTCGCTCGTGGACGCGAGCACGAAGCGCGCCCGCTTGAGCTTCGCGAGCCCGAGCGCGTTGTGCGTTCCGTACGAGCCGACCTTGAGCGAGAGGAGCGGCTGCCGCAGGTAGTCGATCGGGCTCGGGAGCGCTGCCAGGTGGTAGACGACGTCCACCGGCTCGTCGACCTCGAGGTGGTCGATCATGTCGTGGCTGAAGAACCGGAACGCGTCGTCCTGAACGTGCTCGAGGTTCTCGAGCGTGCTCGTCTCGAGGTTGTCCACGCAGATGACGCGGTGATTCCGCGCGAGCAGGTACTCACAGAGGTGCGAGCCGAGAAAGCCGGCTCCGCCGGTGACCACAGCCGTGGGCATGGGCTCGATGTTAGCTACGGCTCTGGCGGGACCAGCCCGCTCTTACGAACTCCTTACCGCGGCACCGTCTGCCTCTAACAACCTCGCCTGCAGGCCGTTTCCCACGATTCGGTAGTTCCCCGCTGACCGGATCGGCGGACTTGCTGATGCCGGCGAGCGCTCCCCGGTCGACGCTGTGATCGACGAGAGGAGGCAATCGTGTCGACAACGACCGGAATTGCCGTGATCGGGCTGAGCGAGGCAGAGTTCCGCCACGAGCTCGAGGAGGAGTTGGTGCGGGCGATGCGGGCCGAAGGCGACGTCCCCACGATCCACGCGATCGCCCACAGCATCGCGCGCGTCATCGACCGGGATCATCAGCGAGTCGCGGAGCAGCTCCAGCTCGCGGGAGTGCGTCTGAAGGCGCCTGCGGAGCGCGACGCCTCGTGAGGGAAACGCTGCCTCCGCCGTGGAAGATCAAGGTCGTCGAGCCGGTGGCGCTCCGGCCTGAACGGCAGCGCCGGAGCGCGCTCGAGACGGCGGGCTACAACACGTTCCTGCTCCGCTCCGACGACGTCTTCATCGACCTCCTGACCGACAGCGGCACCTCCGCGCTCTCACAGGAGCAGCGCGCCGCGATGGAGCTGGGAGACGAGGCGTACGCGGGCTCACGGAGCTTCTTCCGGCTGGAGCGGGCGGTGAGGGAGGTATACGGCTACCGCCACGTGATCCCCACGCACCAGGGGCGCGGCGCGGAGCACCTGCTGTCGAGGCTGCTCGTCGCGCCGGGCCTGCTCGTGCCTTCCAACCTCTACTTCACGACCTCGCGCGAGCACGTCGAGCTTGCAGGTGGGACCTGGATCGACGTTGCGGTCCCAGAGGCCTCCGACCCCGAGTCGACGCATCCGTTCAAGGGCAACGTCGACCTGGCTGCGCTCGAGCGGGTCCTCGCGGCGGCGGCCCCGGAACGAGTCGCGTTCGTCCGCGTCGAGGCATGCCTGAACATGGCCGGCGGGCAGCCCTTCTCGCTGGAGAACCTCGCCGGCGTACGCGAGCTGGCGCTCGCCCACGGCGTCCCGCTCTTCCTCGACGCGACGCGGATCTCGGAGAACGCGCTGTTCATCAAGGAGCGAGAGCCCGGGTATGCCGACCAGACGCTGCCAGAGCTGATCAGGCGAATCGCAGACCTCTCGGACGGGGCCGTGTTTTCGTCGAAGAAGGACCACTTCGTCCCGATCGGCGGCGTCCTCGCACTGAACGACGACGACCTGGCCGAGCAGGCCCGTGAGCTCGTCGTCGTCTACGAGGGCTTCCCGCACTACGGCGGCATCGCCGGGCACGACATGGAGGCTCTCGCCCAGGGCATCCGCGAGTCGAGCGACGAGGCAGTCGTCCGCCACTACGTCTCGCAGAGCGCGTACCTCGGCGGCCTCCTGCTCGAGCGCGGGATCCCGATCGTCGTCCCGGTCGGCGCTCACGCCGTCTTCCTCGACGCGAAGCGGTTCCTGCCGCACGTGCCGCAGGAGGAGTTCCCGGCCCAGGCGCTCGCGGCGGCGCTCTACCTCGCCGGCGGCGTGCGATCGATGGAGCGGGGCATCGTCTCCGGCCAGCACGGCGACGAGCCGTACGACGGGCTCGAGCTCGTTCGTCTGACCATCCCGCGACGGGTCTACACGCAGGAGCACCTAGCCTACGTCGCGGACGTCGTCACGGACGTGTACGAGCGGCGGGAGCTCGTGCACGGGTTGCGGATGGTCTACGAGCCGGCCCACCTGCGGTTCTTCCAGGCGCGGTTCGAGTCGCTGGGGCCTTTCCTCGAGCCCCGATCCGCGACGCCGACGGCCGTGCCGGCGGCCTAGCCCCTTTCGTCTGCGCCCGGCCACGAGAGCCTGGAGCGGACGTCGACCACGCCCGGCACGGCGCTCACCTGCGCCTGGAGCAACTCGGCATCGGCGCGGCTGCCCAGCCTGCCGCCGAGCGTCACCTCGCCGTCCTCGACCTCGACCTCGATGCTGTGCTCCTCCAGGCCGAAGCCCCGAACGACCAGGTCCTCGCGGATCTCCCGCGCGATCTCGGCGTCGCTCCGGACGAACGCCCGGACGAGGTCGGCCCGCGTGACGATCCCGACGAGCTTCCGTTCCGCGACAACGGGCAGCCGGTTGATGCGCCTACCGCTCATCAGCCTGGCCGCCTTGCTCACGGGCGCGTCCGCCTCGATCGTCAGCGCCGGCGACGTCATCGCCTCGCCGACGACGTGCGCGTCGAGCTTCGACCGGTCGACCTCGACGTCGAAGCCGGTCAGCCAGGCGAGGGGCTGCTGGGCGAGAACCCCGGCTGTCTCCTTGGAGAGAACGTCCGCCTCCGAGAAGACGCCGAGGACGTGATCCTCGTCGTCCACGACCGGCAGGCCGGAGATCCGGTGCTCGACCAGGAGCTGCGCCGCCTGCTTGAGCGAGACGCCGGGTCGCACCGAGACCACCTCGCGGGTCATGACGTCCTCGATCTTCATCTGTCGGCCCTCCTTCCTCCGTTCACCTCATCGGGTGGGTCTCGGGGAAGCCGGCAAGCGCCCGCGCGACGTCGAGCGTCGAGAGTACGCCGATCGGCCGTCCCGACCGGCGCTCGACGACGATCAGGTGCGAGGCTTGGTGCTCGGTCATGAGGTGCGCGGCGCGGGCGAGCTCGTCGCTGCTGGCGATCGTGAGGACCGGGCTGGCTGCGATAGACGCCGACTCCTGCTCGTCCAGATCACCGGCCTCCGCTGCGTGGAGCAGGGCGGCGTCGGAGACGATCCCCCAGCGTCCAGGGCCAGGAAGCTCCTCTTCCCCGTGGGCGGTGACGAGGATCGCGTGCACCCGATAGAGCGCCATCATCCGCGCGACCGCGCGGAGCGGCGTGTTCGGCGAGCACGAGATCAGGCCCGGGTGCATGGCGTCGATGACCCGCAACCCGGCGAGCGTCGGGTAGATCTGCGGCGAGTCAGGCATCAGTCGTCCCCTTGACAACGTGCCGGATCGCCGCGTCACTGCCCGGCGTGAAGATGCTCTCGTGGCCGTCCTCCCAGCGCACGCGATAGTGCTCGTGCTCGCCGGTTCCGAGGACCTCGAGGATCTCTCCGGTTCTCGCGGTCTCCCCGAGCGTGTGCCCGTGGATCTCGATCAGATCACCTACGTGTGCTTGCGGTTCCAGTGCCATCACGAACCTCCCTCCTGCCCTTCTCCGATGACTCCCAACTCGTGGCCTACCCGTTCGAACACCTCCAGCGCCCTCTCGATGTGGGCCGGCTCGAGCGCCGCCGACATCTGGACACGCACCCGCGCCGTTCCCTCGGGGACGACGGGGAACCCGAAACCGGTGACGAACACGCCCTCCTGCAGCAGGCGCTCGCTGAAGCGGATCGCGAACTCCGTCTCGCCCACGATGATCGGGATGATCGCGGCCTCGCCGTCGAGGGGCCGGAATCCGATCTCGCGCAGCCGCGTACGGAAGAGCTCGGAGAGCCCGTGCAGCCGCTCGACCAGCTCCGGCTCCCGGCGCAGGACGCGGACCGCCTCGAGCGCGCTGCAGGCGACCGTGGGCGGGAGCGCGTTCGAGAACAGCTGCGGCCGCGAGCGCTGCGCGAGCACCTCGCAGACCTCGGCGCTCGCCGCGACGAAGCCGCCGGCCGCGCCGCCGAGCGCCTTGCCGAGCGTGCTCGTGATCACGTCGATCTCGCCGAGAAGGCCGAAGTGCTCGGCAACGCCGCGGCCGGTCGCACCCATCACGCCCGTCCCGTGCGAGTCGTCGACGACGACGGCCGCGTCGTGTGCGCGCGCGAGGTCGACGATCTCGGGCAGGCGCGCGAGATCTCCTTCCATGCTGAAGACGCCGTCGGTGACGACGAGCTTGCGCGCTCCCCGCGGGCAGGAGGCGAGCGCCTCCCGGAGCTCGTCCATCGACGAGTGCCCGTAGATCACCTTGCGCGCGGGTCTCGAGAGCCGGACGGCGTCGACGATGCTCGCGTGGTTGAGCTCGTCGGACAGGATCACCGTCTCCTCGTCCGTAAGGCTGGGGATCAACGCCTCGTTCGCGTTCCAGCACGAGCCGTACGTGAGCGCCGCCTCCGTCCCGACAAGCCCTGCGAGCTCGCGCTCGAGCTCGAGATGCGGGGCGAACGTTCCGCAGATGAAGCGGACGGACGCCGTTCCCGCTCCGTAGCGGCGCAGTCCCTCGATCCCTGCGGCCACGACCTCGGGCCGGGCGGCGAGGCCGAGGTAGTTGTTGGACGACAGCACGAGCACCTCGCCGCGTCCCGCCATCTCCACGACCGGCCCCTGCGGAGAGGAAAGCGTGTTGAAGTGCTTGAACGTGCCCGCCTCGCGCAGGTCGTCGAGCTCGGCCCGCAGCTGCTCGTTCAGCGATGTCGGAGCCACGGTCATGCTGCTGCCTCCGCCGCCGCGATGTGCGCTCGCTCGGGCAGCGCGCCCGGGTAGAGGACGATCTTGCACGCCTCCCCCGCCTCGAGCAGGCGAAAGGCCGTCTCGAACTCGTCGAGCGGAAGCTCGTGGGTGATCAGCGGCCGCAGGTCGACGACGCCGCTCTCGAGCAGCCAGCGCGTCCGGTACCAGGTCTCGAAGATCTTCCGCCCGCTCACCGCACGCACCTCGAGGTTCTTGAAGATCAGCGTCTCGGCGACGTCGATCGCGACGGGCCGGTCCGGGATCCCGAACAGGATCACGCGGCCGCCGTTCCGGGCGATGCGGAACGCGTCGGCGACCGCCCGCCCCGAGCCGGACATCTCGAAGACGACGTCGAAGCCCAGCCCCTCGTGGTGCTCGAGGAACCAGCCCGCCTCGTCCTTCACCTCGCCGACGTCGACGACGTCGCTCGCGCCCATGCGTCTCGCCAGCTCGAGCCGGCGCGGGGCCTGGTCGGCCGCCAGCACGACCGCCGCGCCCGACGCCCTGGCGATCCCGATCGCGAACAGCCCGATCGGGCCACAGCCGAGCACCGCAACCGAGCGCCCCACGAGGTCCTGCTCGCTGGTCGCATGGACGGCGTTGCCGAACGGCTCCTGCAGGGTGGCGATCTCCGGCGGCAGCTTCGCGCGGTCGTTCTGCCAGACGACGGACTCGGGAACCGCGACGTACTGCGCGAACGCACCGTCCCGGTCGACGCCGAGGATGAGTGCCCGCTCGCACATGTGCCGGTGTCCCGTACGGCACTGGAAGCAGACGCCGCAGGTGACGTGGCTCTCGGCGGACACATAGTCGCCGACGGCGACCTGGCGAACGTCCGCGCCGACCTCGACCACCACGCCCGCGAACTCGTGGCCGAGCGTGAGCGGCGGCGAGATTCGCCGCTGCGCCCACTCGTCCCAGCGCTCGATGTGGAGGTCCGTTCCGCAGACGCTCGCCGCCTCGACCTCGACGAGCACCTCGTCCGCGGCAGGCACCGGGACGGGCAACTCGACGAAGTGGAGCCCACGCTCGAGCCCGAGCTTCCGGAGTGCCGGCATCGTGCTCATCGGCTGCATCGTCCTGCCCGCGGTCGTCCGGGACATCCGTAACGAGCCTGATTGCGGTTGCGGAATCCCCGCGATGGCACCGGCGCTGGTGGCTTCTAGCGTCTGATGTATGAAGAGCTCGGGTAGACGGATCCTGCTGCTGGCGGTGGCAGGGCTCCTGTCGGCGTCCGCGCTGCTCGCGATCGGGATCCTCCTCGCCGGCCATTTCGGCGAGACCGAGAGTCGAATCCTTGCGACGACCGCTCTCCTCGCCGGCTACGGGCTCGTCGGGCTGCCGTCCACGATCCTGCTCGACCAGGGGCGAGCCAGACGCCTCGCGTACGGGGGTCTCGCCCTCGCCGCGGGCGGCGCGGCGCTTGCCCTCGCAGTCGTCTGGAGCAACGGTTCGGACAGGCTCGGCAAGACGCTCGCCACGGTGACGGTTCTCGCGCTCGCAGCAGCGCAGGTGGCTGGGCTGACCGCCCGCCGGAGAACGGACGACCCGACCTCGGTTCGGCGGCTGTTTGCCGCGTCGTGCGCGCTCGCGGCAGTCGTCGCCGCCATGGTCGCGACCGCGCTCTGGGGAGAGATCGAGGGCGACGGCTACTTCCGGATCCTCGCGGCCCTGGTCGTGCTCGATCTCCTGGTCGTCGCGCTCCAGCCGATCCTCGCGCGCGCCCGGCCGGCCGTCGGCCTCCACCGCCTCCGCGTCACCGTCGCGGACGGCGAGACTCTGGAGCTGGACGTCGAGGGCCGCGACCTCGCAGCGGCCGCCGCCAAGGCGATCCGCGCGCAGGAGCAGGGCGGCCGCCGCGTCCTCCGCCTCGAAGTGCGTTCCGAGCGCTAGCGGTCTCTAGCGTCCAGCCCGCACGCGCGGCGCGGCCAACAGCCGGGCCACATCGGTGATCGAGACGAACCCCGCGAGGTGTCCGTTCTCGACCACCAGTGCGCGGTGCAGATCGTTCTCGGCCAGCTCGGCGAACCCTTGCAGGGCGTCGTCGTCGGCGCGCAGTACGGGAACCTCGTCCAGGGAGAGCATGCACTCCCCGACGTGGCGCTCGTCCCACTCGCTGCGAGGTGTCTCAAGGACGCGCCGCAGCGGGAGCGCACCAAGGGCCTCGCCGTGGCGCACGACCGGATAGGCGGTGAAGCGGGCGACTCCGGCGACTTCGTCCATGAACTCCCCGAGCGTCTGCTCGGGATCCGCCGTCACCGGATCGGGGATCATCAACTGCCCGACCTTCAGGCCGGCGAGCGCCTCCCGGACGGCGAGGTAGCGGGCCTCCGCCCCCGCGGCGCCGAGGAGGAACCAGCCGAGGAACGCGAGCCAGGCGCCGCTGAAGGTGCCCTGGACGATCAGCAGCAGCAGTCCACCCGCGATCATCAGGAAGCCGAAGGCCCGGCCGATGTCCGCCGCGATCACGGTCGCCCAGTGGAAGTCGTGCTTCGCCCCCCAGAGCGCCGCGCGCAGCACGCGCCCGCCGTCCAGGGGAAGCGCCGGGATCAGGTTGAAGGCGAGCAGGAAGAGGTTGATGTACCCCAGCCAGGCCGCGACCCCGTCGGCCGGCGCGGGGAGCCCGGCCAGCGCGGCGACCGCCACGAACGCCGCTCCGAGCACGAGGGTCACGAGCGGCCCCGCGATCGCGATCCGGAACTCCGCGCCCGCGCTCGGCAGGTCGCCCTTGAGCCGTGCGACGCCGCCAAAGAGCCACAGCGTGATGCCCTCGATCCCGACCCCCTCGCGGCGCGCCTGGACGGCGTGCCCGAGCTCGTGCAGGAGCAGCGAGGCGAAGAACATGAACGCCGCCACGAGGGCCATCGCGAGGTACGCGCCGTTCGAGTAGCCGGGGTTCTGGGTGGGGAAGACCGCGGAAGCGAGCGACCAGACGATCAGGGCGAAGACGATCGCCCAGCTCCAGTTGACGCCGATCTCGACGCCGGCGATCCGGCCGAGGGAGAAGGTCGCGTGCACGAGTCCATCATGCCGCTAGTCGGTGCGACCGACGGCACGTAGTTCCCCGAACGGGGATCAGCAGTTGCACGGATGCTCCGCCCCCGGTCGGTCGAGCAGCATCGGGCCGTGGGCATCTCCCCCAAGGAAGCCGACCTCGCCGGCCCTGGCATCGGCGACTACGCCAAGCTCGAGCGAGTCCTGCCGGCCGACTACCGGCCCCTGCTCGAGCCGAGGGAGACGATGCAGGCGCTCTACGCGGCAAAGCGACTGATCGAGGACCGGCTCTGCGAGGAGCTGAATCTCACGATGGTGCAGGTGCCGCTGATCGTCGACGCGGCCAGCGGCGTCAACGACTATCTCGACCGCGACGGCTCACGGACGCCGGTCCAATTCCACATCTCGAACGACCGGGAGGCGCACCCGCTCGACGCGGAGGTCGTCCAGGCGGCGACGAAGTGGAAGCGGATGGCCCTGCGCCAGTTCGGGATGGGCCGCGGCGAGGGCCTGCTCACCGACATGCGCGCGGTACGCAAGGACTACTTCCTCGACCACGACCACTCCGCCTACGTCGATCAGTGGGACTGGGAGCGCGCGATCGCGGCCGATGACCGCACGCTCGGCTACCTGACCGAGACCGTGCGCGCGATCTGGAGGGTGCTGAAGGAGGCCGACTCGTTCCTCCGCGAGCGCTGCCCGACGCTCGCCGACCCGCGCTATCCGGAGCTCCCGAGCGAGCTCGAGTTCCTGCACGCGGAGGACATCCTCGCCGCGTACCCCGACCTCCCACGCAAGCAGCGCGAGACGCAGATCCTCCAGGAGCACCCGGCGATCTTCATCTACGGGATCGGCTGGCCGCTCGCCGACGGCTACCCGCACGAGCTTCGCGCCGCCGACTACGACGACTGGTCGACCGAGACGGTCTCGGCCGACGGGCGCCCGATGCACGGGCTGAACGGCGACATCCTCGTCTGGAACCCGGTCACGCGCCGACGCCACGAGCTGATGTCGGGCGGGATCCGGGTGACCAAGGAGTCCCTCGTGAGGCAACTCGAGCTCTCCGGCCAGCTCGACTTCCTCGAGCTCCCGTACCACCAGGCGATCCTGCGCGACGAGATCCCGCTCTCGATCGGCGCCGGGATCGGCCAGTCGCGCACGATGATGCTCCTGCTTCGCAAGGCCCACCTGGGTGAGGTGAGCGTCGCCGTCTGGCCGCAGATCCTCAAGGAGATGTGCGCCGCCCGGAGCATCCCGGTACTCGACTAGCGGTCGGTGTGGCGCCGCCCGCGGCCGCCGAGGTCGCGGTTCGACTCCATGTCGAACCACATCGCGAAGAGCGAGAACTGCAGGCCGAAGATCAGCAGGAGCGCGACCAGGACGACACTCGCGGCGGTAATGGGGTTCCCGAGGCTGCGCAGAACCACCTCCGCGATCCCGAGTCCCAGCCCGAGCCCGAGCATGACGATGCCGAGCACGTAGAAGAAGACGAGCGGGTGGAAGTCCCGGATCACGTACTTCTGCCACATGCGCCACCAGAAGGCCTTGAACAAAAGCCAGGAGATCGAGGGCACGACCTTGCGCAGCCTGATCCCGGAGCGCTCGCCCACGCCGTAGATCGGCCGTGACGGGTAGTCGCGCACGCGCGCGTTCCAGACGTTGAGGTGGACGAGCATGTCGTTCGGGAAGCCGTAGCGTGGGTACAGCCGGTGGAGGTCGAGCAGCTCGAGGTACTCGAGCGAGACCGCCGTGTAGCCCGACTGCGAGTCGGCGACGTGCCAGTACCCCGAGGCGATCTTCGTGAACAGGCTCAGCAGCGCGTTCCCCAGGTAGCGGTACCGCGGGATCACCTCCCAGGCCTGGCCGGTGAAGAGCCGGTTCGCCTTCGCGTAGTCGACCTCGCCGAGCGCGACCGGGCGCATGAGCGTCTCCAGGTCGGCCGGGTCCATCTGCGCGTCCGCGGCCATCACCGCGGTGGCGTCCATCCGCTCCTCGAGCGCGCGCCGGTAGCCGGTGACGATCGCGGCGCCCACGCCGAGGTTGCGCTCGTGCTCGATCACCTCGACCCGCTCGTCGTCGAGGGCGCGGGCCAGGGCGACCGTGTCGTCGCGCGAGGCGTCGTCGACCACGTAGATGCGATCCACGAAGTAGGGAATGCTGCGGATCGTCTCCGCGATCAGCTTCTCTTCGTCGTGCGCGGGCACGACGACGGCCACCCGCTTGCCGTCCAGCACCGCCCGAGGTTATGCGTTCCGGCGGACGACCCGGGCCACAGGCTCCCACAGGAGCGCGGCGAAGATCCCGAGCAGGAGCCCGATCAGGGCCGCCACGATCACGGTGTTGCGGCGGCTGCGCGCGGTCGTCTTGGTCGCGACGGCGAAGGTCTCCTGCTTGCCCTTCATGACCGCCTGCACCACCGCGAGCTGCTGCTTGGCGGTGGTCAGCTGATCGACGATCTGGGCGCGCTGGATCGAGGCGATCAGCCTGTCGGTCGGCGAGAGCCCGCTCGACGCGCGGTCGATGGCTGCCAGCGATTGCGTGTAGCCGTCGATCTGGCTGTTGAGGCTCGCGACCAGCTGCGTCACGTACGTCGACGTCTGGGCAATGACGATCTGGGCGAGCTTGTTCGTCGCGACCTGTGTCTGGCGCGGCGCGCTCCCGGTAACGGTGATCAGCACGAGCGGCGTCTGGCCGAGCTTCGTCAGCGCGCCGGAGACCGGGCGCGAGGTGACGTTGCCGCGGAGCTTGGAGACCGGCATCCCCGCCGCGCGGGCCGCCTGCCGGAGCGCTGCCTCGCTGTGGATGATCTGAGGGACCGTGGACGGGTTGGTGGCGTCGCTCTGAAGGATCACCGCGCCCGTCGGCGAGAGCGGCTGCCCGAGGTAGACGGTCGACTTCGCCGTGTACACCTGGCTGCCGCCGATCGAGACGAGCAGCCCGACCACGATCCCGCCCACGAGGCCTGCGGCCGGGAGCCACCAGCGCAGCAGGAGCGCGTTCCAGTAGCGGTGGAGGTCGACCTCGCGCTCGGCGTCCGGGTCCGACGGCTGCTGCTCGGCCGGGCGGGGTTCCGTCGAGGTGCTCATCGCCGGCGCGACTCTACCTACGGCCTCGCGGCGCGAGGGCGAAGACGCGCGCATAGCCAACGAGGAAGAGCTGCTTGCCGTCGGAGACGACCCCCGCGTACTTGCCGCGCCGGAAGTACCAGACCGGCTTGCCGGTCTTCGCGTCGAGCGCGTACGTGCGGCCGCTGAGAGTGGAGAAGTACACGAACCCGTTGATCACGACCGCCGAGCCGGAGATCGGCCCGTTCGCCTTGAAGCTCCAGCGGATTTCTCCCGTGGCGGCGTCGAAGCAGTAGAACGTGCCGTCGTAGGAGCCGACGAAGACGCGCCGCCGCCACACGGCGGGCGAGCCATAGACGTAGCCGCCGGTCCCGTGCGACCAGCGCAGCTTGCCGCTCGTCGCTCCGAACGAGTAGACCTTGTGGTCGGTCGCGCCGATGTAGACGCGGCCGTAGGCGACTGCGGGCGTTGAGTAGAACGTGCCACGCGGGCCGAGCCGTTCCTGGGCCGACGCCTTCCACACGAGGCGCCCAGTCCGTGCCGTCAGCGCGTAGACGTGGTGGTCGTAGGAGCCGAAGTAGACGCGACCGCCCGCGTACGCGACCCCGTCCTTGACCTTGTCGCCGGTCTGGTAGGCCCAGACCGTTCGTCCCGTCCTCGTGCTGAGCGCGTAGACCCTCCCTCGCCAGTCGCCCACGTAGACGAGTCCGCCCACGACGAGCGGCGACGACTCCGTCGGGCCCATCGACACGCGCCAGCGGACCTTTCCCGTGTCGGCGTCGAGCGCCACGACCTGGCCGTCGAGCCCCGAGCGCGTGGCGTTGCAGGGCGGCTTGTTGAGGAAGGACATGAAGACGGTGTGCCCGGCGACCGCCGGGGTGGCCGCGCTGCAGCGCGCGGTCTGGAAACGCCAGATCGCCCCTCTCAGAGCCGTGTCCAGCGCGAAGACGGCCCCGTTCGCATTGGACACGTAGAGACGCGCGTGGGCGATCGCGGGCGGGAACTCGACGAGGGCGCGCGCGCCGAAGTACCACTCCGACCGGTAGGGCGGACGGACCGTCCGGAGAATCCCCTCGGGCGCAGCCTCGCGCGACGGGTCGAAGCGGTACATGGGCCAGACGAACTTGTTCGCCGGCTTGGCCGGCTGCTTCGCCTGCGTCGTGACGAACTCGACCGACGAGGAGCCGCGGACGTCCTGGCCCTGGTGCTTGCGGTAGAGCCCGTAGGAGACCAGGCCGGCGAGGACGAGCGCAAGGGCCGCTGCCACGCCGAGCAGGAGCTTCTTCATCTGCGCCGGGGCTCGACCGCGTAGAGCCGCGAGAACCCGTGCAGGAGCAGAAGTCGCCCGTTCCCGGAGACGGGCACGAAGGCCCCGTCGCGAAAGCGAAACACCTGCCTGCCGGTGAGCGCGCTCACGCCGTAGATCCGGTGCTGCCTGTTGCTGAAGTACGCGATCCCGTCGACGATCGTCGGCGCCCCCCCGATCGCCCCCGCGGTCGAGAAGTGCCACAGCGCAGCCCCGCTCTTGGCCGCGAGGCAGTAGAAGACGCCGTTGTAGGAGCCGATGTAGACCCGGCCGTTCCAGACGGCCGGAGACGAGTAGACGTATGAGTCCGTGGTCAGCGACCACAGCCGCCCGCCGCTGGTCGAGAACGCCGTCAGCGAGCCGCCGGTGGACGACGACACGAAGACGCGGCCGCCCGCCACCGCAGGTGTCCCGTAGATCCGGCCGTTGACGCTGGCCGACCAGCCGAGCTGCCCGTTGCCGGCGCGCAGCGCCAGCAGCCGCCCGCCGTAGTCGCCGATGTAGACCGTCCCGTTCGAGAAGGAGGCGCTGGAGGTGATCTTGTAGCCGGAGCGGTAAGTCCAGCGCACCCGGTGCGTGCGCAGGTCGAGCGCTGTGACGGTCCCGCCCCAGTCGCCAAAGTAGTTGATGCCGTTCACCACCAGCGGCGAGGACTCGATCGGCGAGCCGGCCGCGTAGTGCCAGAGCACGCGCCCGTTGTAGCGGTTCAGCACCCAGACGTACCCGTCCATTCCGTGTACGACCAGCTCGCGGCCGTAGACCGCAGGCGACGCCGCCATCATCCCACCGATGTCCCGGCGCCAGACTGTCGCGCCGCTGCGCATCAGGTAGGCGCGGACGCTGCCCTTGTAGTTCGAGACGAACGCGACCCCGTCGTCAACGACGGCCGGGAACTCGAGCAGGGCGCCAGCCGCGCGGCTCCAGACCGTCCTGAACGGCGGGCGGACGCGGATGTACGGATGCGCCTGCGCCCGTTGCGGGGTGGCGCCGTACATCGTCCACTGCAGCTTCTGCTGGTAGACGCGGACGCCGACCAGCGGGCGGTTGACGAAGTTGAGCCGCTGGCGGTAGCGGTCGTACCCGCGCTTGCCCACGGTGACCAGCAGCCGGCCCCGGTGCGGTAGCAGGATGCGCGCCTTCCCGATCCGGTCGGTTCGCCCGGGGCGGCCCATGACGCGGACGAGCGCGCCCCTGACCGGCGTGCCGAGGTCTCCGTCGAACACGAAGACGCGGACGTACGAGGGCCGCGGCTTCTGAACGGCCGGCGGGCGCAGGACGGCCGGAGCCGCTTTCTTCGGCAGCTGCGGATCCGCGTGCTTGCTCTCGCCGCAGGCGGCCACGAGACCGAGCAGCGGCAGCACGACGAGCACTCTGACCCCGAGGCGACGCACAACTACGGCAGGCTAGACGTCCTTGCGGCTGCTTCGCCGGCGCTAGCGCGTTCCCTCCGCTTTCTCCCACATGAGCGGGGCGCCCTCGCGCAGGTAGCGGCCCAGCGCGACGACCGTCGCCCAGCTCATCAGCAGGTAGTAGTAGGCGATTCCCGCGCCCGGGACCTTCAGGCGCAGCTTCCCGGCCGCGGCGAGCGCGAGCCACCCGGCCTGGGCGGCGAGCGCCGCCTGGTACACCAGCCCCTCGCGCGCGAGCGCGGCGCTCGTCGTCAGCAGCGCCAGGTGGAGGAAGCCGCTCGCGTAGCGGAGGACGCGGTGGGAGACGAGCTCCGCGAGGTAGAGCGGCGGGACGCCGCGCATGCTTCCGGCCTCGAACAGGTGCCGCCACGACCAGGGCAGCATCCGCACCTTGCGCCGGTACTCGTCCTCGATGTCGCGCGAGGGCTTCTCGAACGCGAGCGCCTGGGGCTCGTAGACGGCGCGGCGGCCGCGCTGCACCATCAGGGCCGGGAAGCCGAGGTCGTGCCCGAACGGCCACTCGACGTAGTCCGAGCGCCGGACCGCGTAGATCGCGCCGTTGCCGCCGGTGATCGAGCCGAGGCCCGACTCGCTCTCCCGCAGCCACAGCTCGTAGCGCCAGTAGAGGCCTTCCTTGTTCGTGCCGTCCTGCCGCTGGAAGCGCACCTGGCCGCAGACGTAGGCGACGTCGGGGTCGGCGAAGCTGCGAACGAGCTTGCGCAGGGCGTCGGGCGCCCAGGTCGCGTTCGCGTCTCCGAACGCGACGATCTCGCTCTCGGTCTCTCGCACGGCGCGGTTCATCGACGGCAGCTTCCCGGCGCGCTCGCACTGCAGGAGGCGCACGCGGCCGTCGTGCGCGGCGACGATCTCGTCCGTGCGGTCGGTCGAGCCGTCCGAGGCGACGACGAGCTCGAGCTTCTCCTGCGGGTAGTCGAGCTCCAGCAGGTTCTCGACCCGCGGGCCGATCACGTCCTCCTCGTCGTGAGCGGGGACGATCAGCGTGACGCTCGGCGTGATGTCGGCCTTCGCGATCTCGCGCCCGCGCACCCGTCGCAGGCCGGCCGCGGCGAGCGGGTAGCCGACGTGCGTCCATGCGAGCCCGCCCAGGCTGCCCCAGAAAAGCGCCTTCAGGATCACGGGTTCACGGTACTAGAGGATCGCCGCCAATCCTCCGACAAGCGCGGTAGGGTCGCGGCCACGATGGCTCGACAGGCCCTCTTCGTCGCGCTGGTCGTCGTGCTCGCTGCGGGTTGCGACTCGGGCACGACCTCGCCGACCCAGGCGCGGACGGCGTCCACCGCGACGCAGCCGAGCGGCATCACCAAGGCGCAGACGACGACCACGCTGACGCAGGTCGGGCCTCCGGTGCAGGTCAGTGGATCCTTCCTGGCCACGGTCGCGACCGGTTCCACCGCCAGGCTCTACGTGGTGAACGCCGCGAGCGGGGCCGCCCGCCTGCTGGCCCGCGGTGTCGACCCGCTCGAGCAGCCGGAGTGGTCGCCCGACGGGACGCACGTCCTCGTGACCGCCCGCCGGCGCAGAAGCGACGACGTCCTGAGCTTCCCGGCCGGAGGCGGCCCGCCACTCGATCTGACGCCGACGAAGGACCGCGACGAGTTCGGCGCGCGGTGGTCCCCGGACGGCAAGCAGGTGGCCTTCCTCTCCCGACGGCGCGAGAGCGACAACTACCTGTACGTCGTCCCGGCCACCGGCGGCAGCCCCCAGCTCGTCGTCCGGCACGCGGACGGGCTGGCCTGGTCGCCGAACGGCCGCCTGCTCGCCTTCGCCCCCGGGCTCGACTACCCGATCGCCGAGCTCACGCTGCTGGCCGTCCCTGTGTCGGGCGGCCAGGTCCGGTCGCTCGGGACCGGCGGCTCCGGGGAACGCATCCAGTGGGGCCCCGGCGGCCGGATCCTGTACGAGTCCTCGGGCGCGCTGCTCTCGCACCCGACCTACCTCTGGACGGCGAAAAAGGAACGCGGTCTCGGCTTCGTGCACGACGCCCAGTTCCTGCGCGACGGGACGGTGGTCTACGGCCGGGGCAGCGCGATCGGCTTCCTGTACCCCAGGGGAGTCCAGCGCACCGCCGACCTACCCGCGCCGGCCGACTCGCTCGCGTGGTCCTCGAACGGCCGCTACCTCGCGTTCGCCTCGTCCTCGACGGCGGCCGTGTACGTCGCCCGCGGCGGAGGCGGAGGCGCGCGCCCCTTGCCCGTCGACCTCGACACGGCGCGGCTGGAGATCTTCGGCTGGCAGCCTCAGCCTGCCGGAGCCCGGTAGGCGGGGAAGAACCCGTCAAGGCCCGCGCCGGGGCCGGCCAGCTCGCGGTAGGCGTCCTCGTCGTGGACGGCTTTTCCGATCGCCAATTCGAGCAGCCCCTCGGGATCGAAGCGGCTCTTGAAGTGGTGCAGCGAGTCTTGCTGCCCGCCGATGCCGCCGCCGAGGTGGAAGCGCTCGTACCCTCGCTCCCGCGCCCAGCGCGCGGCCTCCAGGAGCAGGAACGTCGTGGCGCCGGTCGCACGGCCAGCCTCGGCCGTCCCGCCGAGGTGGTAGTGGAGCCACGGTGGCGAGGCGAGGCAAAGCGCGCTTGCCACCAGCTCGTCTCCGACCAGAGCGTCGAAGCGTACGAGGCCGTCGCCCAGCCGCTCGAGCGCCTGCCAGTAGGCGCCGGCAAAGAAGTAGAAGGGCGAGGCGCCGGCGCGCCGCATGGTCTTCTCGTACAGTGGGACGAAGTCGCCCAGCCCCTCCTCCGCCCTGACGGCCACACCCGCCGCCTCTGCCTTGCGGACGTTGTTGCGGTGCTTCCAGTGGATGCCCGCGAGCAGGTCCTCCGCGCCAAGCCGCCAGCCGACCGTCGGCGCCAGCGACTCGACTCGGATCGGCGCTCGGCGGTGGTTCTCGTACAGAGGGTGGAAACGGATGAATGTACTCACCACGCCCCGTTCGCCGCACCACGCCTCGTACGCCGGCCAGAACGCGGCCGCGTCTCCGCCGATCGGGCCGCCGTAGCCGTACGGAGTCACTAGGTCGAGGGGCTCCTCGCGCTCGATCGCCGCGAAGACGGTGCCCTCGTGCTCCAGCAGGAGTGGCCGGCCCGGCTCGAGCACGCATGAGCTCTCGACGTATGCCCGGCGGAAGTACGCGTCCCCGAGGCCCAGCTCCTCCAGCAGGTCGTCCCAGCCGGCCGGCTCGACCTCTCTCACTCGCCGCCTCGCCGCGCTGCCCGCGCCCGCTCGATGTTGAGCTTGTCCTCGACGGGGATCGGCTCGGGGCGCCCGAGCTGCGCGAAGGTGCGGAGGAGGATCCGTGCGTCGAGGCCGAGCGACCAGTTGTCGACGTACCAGGCGTCCAGCCGGAAGCGCTCCTCCCAAGGAATCTCGTCGCGGCCGTGCACCTGGGCCCAGCCGGTGATTCCGGGCTTCACGGCTAGGCGGCGGCGATCGGCAGGGGCGTAGTTCGCCGCCTGCTCGACGAGATCGGGCCTGGGGCCGACGAGGCTCATCTCGCCGCGCAGGACGTTCCACAGCTGAGGCAGCTCGTCGAGACTCGTCCGCCGGAGGAAGCGGCCGCACCGGGTGATCCGCGGGTCTTCCGGCAGGACGGCGAACGGATCCTCGCTCAGCGCCAGCTCGCAGCCGAGCTCGACAGCGTCCGGAACCATCGTCCGGAACTTGAGCATCGAGAACACGCGGCCGTCCTTGCCGACGCGCGGCTGCCGGAAGATGACCGGGCCGCCTGACTCGAGGCGGATCCAGAGCGCGATCCCGGCGAAGACGAGCGAGAGCGTTACCAGCCCGACGGCGGCAACCAGCCGATCGAGGACTTCCTTGGCGACCGCCTGGACGCTCACGCCACGCCGCTCCTGGCGCCGACGGCCTCCTCGTACACGGCCTCGTGCGCGGCCGCAGCCCTGTCCCAGGTCAGGGAGCGGCGTGCGGCCCCGGTACCGCGGAAAGCCTCGGCCAGCGCTGTTCGGTCGGAGAGAAGATCGGCGCAGGCGTCGGCGAGCGCTGCGGCGTCCTCGACCGGCACGATGCGGCCTGCGCCGAACTCACGGATCGCGTCGGGGAGCCCGCCGACGTCGGTCACGACCGCGGGGCGGCCGTAGCCGAGCGCGGTCGCCAGCACGCCGGACGAGTCGATCTTGCGGTAGGGCAAGACGACAAGGGTAGCCTCCCCCATGACAGCGGTTATCTCGTGCTCGCCAAGGAAGCGGAGCCGCCACTCGATGCGCTCCGCCACGCCCAGGTCGCTCGCCAGGCGCTGCGCGGGCTCGACTGAGTCAAGCGGGTCTCCGGCGACGATGAGGCGCACATCCGGGACGCTCGCGGCGACCGCGGGCAGCGCGCGCACCAGGACGTCGAGCCCCTTGTGCTCCCGGATCAGGCCGAAGAAGAGGAGTGTCGAGCCGGCCGGCGGTGACGGCTGCTCGGCGGGTCCCGGGAAGACCGGGTGCTGGATGCGCACGAGATGCGAGCGCTCGACGCCGAGCTCGGCCAGCCGATCCACGGCGCGTTGCGACTGGACGACGACGCGGTCTACACGCGCGAGCGCCTCGCGCCACGCTCGTGCGTTGCGCTCGAGGCGGGGGACGACATCGTGTGCCGTCA
The DNA here is from genome assembly GCA_963716865.1 of uncultured Actinomycetes bacterium. GTDB lineage: Bacteria > Actinomycetota > Thermoleophilia > Gaiellales > Gaiellaceae > AC-32. Next base: position 138,714 of record CAVQUF010000002.1, on the reverse strand, counting down.
GAACCGTCGGGAAGCGCGCCGTTACGCGGCGAAGCCAGACGATGTCGTAGCGCGGCACGCCGAGCCATTGCACGTGCACGATGTCCGGCCGCAGTCCTTCGATCCGCCGGACGAGCCGGACGGCGCTCGGCCGTAGTCGAGCCCCTTTAGGACCAGTCGGACGCGAGACCGAGGCGCCAGGCGGGAGAGCCGGGACGAGAACGACAGGAACACCTCCTCGCGCCGGTAGCCGTCCGGCGCCGGGATCTCGCCGTGCGTGAACGGCGAGGCGAGCAGCGTCACGTCGTGTCCACGCCGGGCGAGGGCGGACGCGAGGGCATGGTCGTACGGCGCGGTGAAGCTCGGCGGATCGAGCAGGGCGACTCGCATGGCGAGAGGCTACGCGAGCTTCGTGCCGAGGTAGGGAAGCACTGCGAGCGCCGGCAACGGATCGTCGGCGGCGAACACGGCGCGAACCTTCTTGCGGTGCAGGTACGGGCCGAGGAACTCGCGCGGCGTGAGCTCGCGCCGGCGTGCCATCGCCAGCGAGACCCACAGATCCTTGGCCAGGAAGCTCCACGACACCTCGTCGCCGAAGTCACGAGGCTCGGGCTCCGGCCGTCCGCAGAGGTCGTCGTAGGCGATCCGAGCCATATCGAGGTAACGGCTCATTGCCACTCCACCCCACATCGGCACACGAGTGTTGACCTCGAGGAGCTTGAACTCTCCGTCGCGATGGTCGTGGGCGAACTCGACGTGACCGAAGCCCCGGTAGCCGGCGGTCTCGAGCAGCCGCAGCCCGAGCTCGCGGACGCGAGGCTCGGGAGACGTGCGAAAAACGGCGCTCGTGCCGAAGTAGATCGGCCCCTGGCGCACCTTGACACCCGTCACGGTTGCCAGCGGCCGGCCGCTACGGCCGATATACGTGAACAGCGACCAGATCTTCTCGTGCGCCTCCGGGACGAGCTCCTGCACGACGGTGTCGAAACCGCGCCTGCGAGCCTCCCGCCACAGACCGACGAGGACGTCTGCCGTCTCGGCGACGAGGACTTTCTCGCCGAACGAGCCGCCAAAGTGCTGTCCCTCGACCGGCTTCAGCAGGAACGGAGGCCGCAGCTCGAGTGAGCGCAACGTCTCCTCCGAGTCGGCGGCCACGGTTGGCGGCGTCAGGACTCCGGCGCGCGCGGCCTCCTCCGGCAAGGTGGACTTGCGGCGCAGCCGGCGGGCGACCTCGGGATCAGGCGGCATCGGCAGGTCGTAGAGCGCGGTCACCTCGGACCAGTGCCTCAGCACGAGCTCGACGTGGTCGTCGCGCTCAGGAAGCAGGAGTGGACGCTTGCCGTCTGCAGCCGCGCGCAGGTCCGCGAGGACGGCCGCGTCGCCCGAGGCGCGCCGCACCTCGCGCAGGTAGTGAGAGCGAGCCCCGAACTCGTGCGGGTGCATCGTGATGCCGGTGACCGGAACACCGGCGCGGCCGAGACTGCGCGCGAACGACAGCCCGGCCCAGAGTAGACCGAAGACGACGACGGGCCGGTCGCGAGCCTCGAACGTGTCAGTCACCCTGCCGGTCACTGTAGCCGTCACCTCTTCGGCTTCGAGGGGGCTTCGGACGCGTCCGCGAGCGCACGTTCGTAGGCCGCGAGCGTCGCGTCGGTCACCGCCGGCCAGGCGAAGCGCTCCTTGATCCGCTCTCGGGCCGCTGCGCCGAGCCGCTCCCGCAGCTCCCGGTCGCCGAGCAGGCGCTCCAGGGCCGCCCGCAGCGCCCGCACGTCGCGCGGCGGTACGAGCACCCCGGTCTCACCGTCCACGACCAGGTCGAGGAGCCCGCCGACCGCGCCCGCGACCACCGGCCGCCCATAGGCCATCGCCTCCGCGCAGACGACGCCGAACCCCTCGCGGTGGGACGGGCACGCGACGACCGCCGCCCGCTCGTACAGCGGGCCGAGCTCGTCGTGCGGGACGAACCCGAGCGCGCCGGGCACCGAGTCGCGCAGCGGCCCGTCGCCTGCCACCACCAGCTTCATCCCGTTCGCAGCCTCCACGAGCTCGAGGATGCCCTTCTCGCGCGAAAGCCGCCCCGCGAAGAGCACCTCCGGCGGCTCGGCCTCCTCGGCCACCTCGGCCGGGATCTCCACGCCGCTCGGGATCACGCGCACCTCGCGCGCCCCCAGCTCGCGCGCCGCGGTCGCCAGCGCGTTCGACGGGCAGATCGTCAGCCGCGCCCGCCGCAGCACCTCACGGGCAAGCGGCTTCGCCTTCCTGGCGAGCTCGACGTCGGTGCCCCAGAGCTGGACGACGAACGGCCGCCCGCAGGTCGCCGCGACTGCCCCGCTCGGAAGCCAGTGCGCGTGGATCAGGTCGGCCTCGGGCGCCAGCTTCCCGGCCGCCCGCCGGAAGTTCCAGAACATCGCCGGCAGCATCGCCGCCCTCCAGGGGTCACGCCGCAGGTTGCCGACGATGCCCGAGCCGTACGCGATCCCGTAGTGCGGGAACGTCGCCGGCGAGACGACGTCCACGTCGACCCCGCGCCCGCGCAGCTGCGCCACCGCCTCGCCGAGGAAGTTCACGGTCGGGTCGCCCTCGTAGCGCGGGTACGACGTCGTCAGCACCAGGAGCTTCACCGCTTCGAGAAGACCGCCGGTGTCACGAGCGCGAGCATCACGAAGACGTAGAAGTAGAGGAACGACATCGTCAGGTAGAAGACGTTCGCGGCCATCGTCCCGACGAGCGCCGCGGTCATCCCCCACGCCAGCGGCCGCACACGTGCCGCCAGGGGGTCGTGGGCGGCCGAGAGCGCGCGCCCGAGCCGCCGCGCCGCCGCGAGCTTCGTGAACAGGAACCAGAGAAAGACCGCAAAAAGCGCGGTCCCGACGAGCCCGCCCTCGACGAGCAGCGCCACGTAGTACGAGTGCGGCCCCCAGTTCGTCTTGCCGGTGACGAACTCGTAGTAGACCGAGAAGTTGTTGAAGCCGAGGCCGAAGAACGGGTGCACGTGCAGGATCTTCGGGACGAAGGCGTAGACGTCGAGGTGCGTGTTCGTCCCGGTCCCGCGCGAGAGCCGCGAGCGGATCACGACGTCGAAGAAGTGCCGCCGGCGGTAGACCTCGTAGGCGACCGGGATCACGACGAGCATGAGCGGAAGGATCGCGAGGCGCGAGAAGAGCAGATGCCGGTACGGAATCAGCAGGACGAAGGCGCCGACCGTCAGCCCGAGCAGCCCGCTGCGCGAGAGCGTCGCGAGCTCGACGATCAGCAGGAACGCGATCAGGGCCGCGAGCCAGCGCCGGAGCCGGTGTCCCCGCCCGAGCCGCAGGTAGATCGGCGTCAGGATCAGGATCGGCATCAGCAGCATGATCCCGAGGTGGTTCGGGTCGCCCGTCAGCGCGTTCGGCCGGTACACGTTCGTGCCGTTGACCGCGCCGTAGACGTTGATCTGGCTGGCGCCTCGCGTCAGCGGCACGAGGAACACCGAGTCGAGGTTGTGGCCGGCCTGGGCCGAGGCAAGCTGCAGGATCCCGTAGGCGGCGTTGGCGGCGATCCCGCCCAGGAACCACGCGAGCGTGCGCCAGAAGTACCGCGCCGAGCGCCCGGTCAGATAGATGACGCCGACGATCAGGAACGCGAAGTGGATCAGCCACTTGACGATCCCCTTGCCGAACTGGCTCAGCGCCTGGCTCGTCTCGAGGTTGAAGAAGCCGATCAGGTAGACGAGCAGGAACGCGCCGAGGAACACGAGCAGCACGGCCGCGGTCCGCGGCACCCGTCCGACGCCGCGCGACGAGCCGAGACGGTCGAGCGCGAACGAGCCGAGGAAGCCGAGCGCTGTCAGGTCGGCGAGGAACACGGACCCGGCCACGTTCCACTGCACTTTCTCGAAGCTCGCGCAGAAGACGGCCGCGAGGAAGAAAAAGAAACCAATGCGCTTTCGCGGCTCTGGTGAACCGCGCCTCGACCGGTCATTTCAGACGGACGCACGGGCAAAGCCCGCGCCTCCTGGGAACGGCGCCGCAAGCGGCGCCTTTTTGGGGCAGCCTGGGCCGGGCCGTGCGTGGACGTGTCACTGCAGGCTCCAGAGCACGTCGGCCAGCTCCTCGACGCGGGTCTCCCGCGAGAGCCGCTTCCGCTGCTCGGGTGAGAGGTAGGCGTCGGAGAGCTTTCCCGCCCGCCAGCGCGCGTGAAGGCCCTGCAGCGCCTCGCGCAGCCCGCGCTCGTCGTCCGGCGCGACGACGATCCCCGCGCCCGTCTCGCGCACGAGGTCGGCGGCCGCTCCGTCCGGAGGCACCGCCGCGAGGATCGGCCGCTCGGCGGCGAGGTACTCGAAGATCTTCCCGGAGGGAACGACCTTCCCTCGCCCGGCCGCCTCCGGCAGCAGGAGGAGGTTCGCCTCGGAGTCGCGCTGGAGCTCGAGCGCCTCCCGGTGCGGAAGGTAGGAGAGCAGCTCGAGGCGATCGCCGAGGCCGAGCGTGTCCACCCATTCGCGGTCGGCGGCGCGGAAGTCGCCCGCGAAGCGCGCCACGGCGTCGTCGAGACCCGATTCGGCGAGCGCGCTCAGGAACGGGCGCGGATCCCGCTGGCCGAAGAAGCTGCCGGTGTGGGTGATGCGAAAGCGGTCGCCCCTGCGGTACTCGAGGCCGGCGAAGTCGTCGAAGTCGCAGCCGTTCGGGATCACGCGCACCGGCCCGGCCGGTGCGAAGGCCCGCACCTCGTCGGCGATCGGCTCCGAGACGGCCACGACCGCGTCGGCGGAGCCGGCGACGAGGCGGACGACCCGCTCCAGCGCCTTTTCCTTCACGCGCACGGCCGTCCGGTCGAAGCGGCGGTCGGCGTTCGCGAGCACGGCGTCGCGTAGGTCGGCCACCCACGGGATCCCGGCGATGCGCTTGACCGCGGCGCCGATCATGTTCATCGAGTTCGGCGGGCTCGTCGTGATCACGGCGTCGATGCCCTCGTCCTTGACGATCCGGACCGCGGCCGGCACGGCGGTCGGGAGCCACGTCACGCTTGCGTCGGGAAGCAGCACGCGCCGGTAGGCGAGCTTCGCCTGCGCGAGCAGCAGGTCGGTCCCCGTGAGGCCATGCATCTCCTCCGAGGGCAGCCGCGCGCGCGGGCCGAGGTAGCGGGCGCGGTGGACGAAGGCCTGCGTCGGCGGGCGCAGCTCGTCGTCGCGGTGGAGCCACTTCGGATCGTCGGGCGCGAGCACGTGCGTCTCGATCCCGAGCGCCGGCAGGTGCGTGGCCATCTTCAGCGGACGCTGCACGCCGCCCCCGCCCGCCGGCGGGAAGTACATCGTCACGAGCAGGACTTTCATCGCATTCGGTACAGAACGTATCGCCCATCCGCGTAGACCCGCGGCAGGTTGAAGCGCGTGTGGAGGACGCGGGTGCGGTCGACGAGCAGCCAGCCGGCGCCGTAGCGGCGCAGCATCGAGAGCGGGCCGCCGTTGCGGAAGAAGCGCTGCTCGTCGCGGACGCGGAGGGCGGGGTGGTTCGCGCGCGTGTCGCTGCTGTGAATCGGCGGCGTGGAGTTGACGTAGACGGGCAGGAAGGCGCCGAGCTCGTAGCCCGTCAGCTGGTCGGTGAAGACGACCGCCCCCTGCGGCAGACGCTCGCCGAGCGCGCGCACCAGCGCCGGCGACAGCGGCGGCCGAGCGCTCGCCGGTCTGCTCCAGTTGGCGTAGCCGTGCACGGCGACCGGGAGCACGAACAGGGCCACGGCCGCGGCGGCCAGCGGGCCGTCCCGCTCGAGCCGGGGCAGAAGCCGGTCGCCGAGCACGCCGAAGACCACCGCGGCGCCGGCGGCGATGAACGCGAACCACGTCAGCCAGGCGGGGCCGCTGTGCCCGTGCCCGAACGGCCGGCCAAAGTCGCCGGGGACGAGCCACTGGAGCACGATCCCCGAGGCCAGCGCGACCGGGAGCACCGCCCAGCGCAGGAGGCCGGCCAGGACGAGCGCCGCGCCCGCAAGGGCGAAGGCCTTCGGGGAGAATCCGGCGAGTCGGCGCGCCTGGGAGATCGAGAGGGCGTCCGCCAGGTGCGGGAAGACGAACGCGAGGAGCGTGACCGCGAACGCGGCGAGCATCCCGCCGAGGACGAACGACGCCCAGAGCCGGCGCCGCGCCAGGATCGCGAACGGCAGCAGCGCAAGCGTGGCAACCGCGACGGCTCCCCCGCGCCCGAAGACGTCCGGCTTGAGGCGGTAGCTGTGCAGCCCGAAGACGTCCAGCTCGTGGCGGTAGTTCGCGAACGCCCGGTGCACCTCGCCCGGGCCCGGGTTGTGCGCGACCGTCTCGCGGACGATCGGCAGCAGCCAGACGGCAACCGCCGCCGTCGGAATCGCGACGGCCGCGAGCGCCGCAGCGATCGACGCGACGTCCTCCCGGGCCAGCAGCAGGCGGACGACGAGGAACCCGGCCAGCAGGATCAGGACGAGCGCCGAGTGCGGGGGGTGGATCAGGCTCATCGCACCGGCGGCGGCGGCGACCGAGACGAGCAGCTGCCAGGACGGCGAGCGCACATAGAGGAACACGAGCGCGAGCAGCGCGGGCAGCACGAGCATCCTGCTCGCGTTGGCGGCGAGCGCCAGGGAGACGTACGAGCCTCCGTGGCCGGGAGCGAGGCCGAGCAGCGCGAACGAGGCGAGCAGCGTCGAGAGCCCGGCCCAGTGCGAGCGGAAGAGCGCGACCCCCGACTCGTAGGTGAGCAGGAACGAGAGCGGCATCAGCACCGTCGGCCCGTGCAGCACCACCTGGGTGGGATCCACCCCTGCGAGCTTGGAGACGAGCGCGAGGAAGCCGTGCCAGAGCGGGAACGCGTAGCCGGGGTGCAACCCGCCGTCCTTGTACTCGTCGAGGCTCCGCAGCGAGATCGAGTGGAAGTCGACGAGCTTGCGCACGCGGGCGAGGTGGAAGAAGGAGTCGCCGCCGAAGGCCGCGACCCACCAGAGCGCGATCCCGGCCACGACCCCGAGCCCGAGGATGGCCAGGCTCCAGGCCGCGATGCCCGGCGGCGGCCTTCGCAGTGCGAACGGCACCGCGCAGGCGCTCACGCCGACCATCACGCCGAGCGCGAGCCAGATCGACCCGTGCACGGCGAACATGACCATCATCCCGACGGCGAGCGTCCCGAGGCTCCACGTGAACGCGGGCGCGAGGCCGCTGAGCCCGAGCGCGCGCGCCACGATCGTGCCGGGGACGAGGAGGCAGAGGGTCGCTGCTGCGAGCCGGACGGCGAGGCCGACGCCCGTCGCGGGCAGCAGGTGCGAGAGACCCAGCAGGACGGGCGCCGCGAGCCAGGCGAGCGGCAGCGCGCGAGGCTCGAGCTCCAGGCGGAGGTCGGCGGTCACCGATGTCATCTCCGCAGCAACCGGGTCGCCTGGACGAGAGCGGGCTTGGGGTCGTCGACGGCGAAGACCGCGTCGACGTACGGCGGCCGCTGCAGGGCCGGGCGCTCGCCGGCTTGCAGTGTGATCGCCCAGCGGCGGCGCTTCCCGTTCATCGAGGCCCGAGCCGGCCGCTCGCCGGTGAGGTCCTCGTAGGCGATCCGCGGCAGGTCCACGCCACATGCCGTCGCGAGCCCGTGCCACTGCCACAGCCGCGGGTTGATCTCCATCAGCCGCAGCACCCCGTCACGCGGGTCGCGCTTGAACTCGACCTGCGACAGCCCCGTGTGCCCGACCTCGAGCAGGAGCCGCAGCCCCTGCTCGACGACGTCCTCGGCCCAGACCGCCTCCCCCACGCGACAGGTGCCGACGCCGGGCGGCGTCTGGCGCAGCTTGCGCCCGCAGAAGAGCCCGAGCGCCTCGCCGTCGGCGGCGAGGTAGCTGCCTAGCGTGAAGAGCGTCCCGTCGGCGCCCGGGATGAGCTCCTGGACGAGCGGCCCGTAGTGCTCGGCCTCGCCGAATGCGCGCTCGACCTCCGTGCCGGTCTCGCACCGGAACGCCTGGCGCCCGAACCGGCGCTTGAAGCCCTCCGTCGAGGACGGCTTGACCAGGACCGGGTAGCCGAGCCCGTCCGCGGCCGCGCGCGCCTCCGCGGCCGAGCTCGGAGCCTCCGTCCGCGGGACCGCGATCCCGGCCCTCTCCGCCGCCGCGAGCTGCTCGCGCTTGTCCTGGATCCGCGCCAGGACCTCCCAGGGCGGGAACGGGTACAGGAACCGGTCGCCGAGCCGCCCGGCCGCGCGGGCGATCGCGTTCAGCGGCTCGTCGTGCGTCGCGAAGACGGGTGCGGGCGCGTTGAGCGCCTCCCCGAGCCCCTCCACGAACGAGACGAACGCCTCCTCGTCCTGCGGGTCCGGGCAGAGCACGGGCTTCGCGTAGCGCGAGCGGAAGCCGAGCGCGCTCGGCCGGTGGTCGAGCGCGAGCACGGGCACGCCCGCACGGCCGAGCGAGCGGATCGCGGCGAGCCCGTTCACCCAGCCGACGTCGACCACGAGCGCCGTGGGGCGTGCCGCGGAGGTCACCCGGACGGCTCCAGCAGCTCGGGCACGGTCGAGCCCGAGAGCCACCGGGCCGCCTCTGCGGACGCCGCGCGCCGCTCGCCGCGGAAGACGACCGACCGCAGCCGCATCGACGCGAGCAGCAGCCGCCGGGCCCGCTCCGCCTCACGCAGCCCGTGGTGCTTCGCCATGAAGCGAAGGTGCCCGCGAAGCTGCTCCCGGTACATCGGCCCCCAGTTACGCGCCGTCGTCGCACCCCCCACGTGGACGAACTCCGCTTCCGGGGTGAAGAGCACGCTCCAGCCGGCCTGCCGGAAGCGGTAGCACCAGTCCGTCTCCTCGCTGAACATGAAGAAGTCCTCGTCGAAGAGCCCTACGGTATCGGCGGCCTGCCGGCGGACGAGGAGGCAGGCGCCCATCAGGAACTCGGCCTCGCGCACCTCGTCGTGCGCGAAGCGGGAGCCGTAGAACGCGTTCAGCGCCCGTGACCTCGGTGCGAGCTTGCGCAGGAAGAAGTACTCGGTCGCCAGCCGCCAGAGCGTCGGGAAGCCGCGAACCGACGGCTGCAGCGAGCCGTCCGGGTTGAGGAGCCGCGGGCCGACGACCGCCGCCTCGGGATGCTCCTCGGCGAACGCCGTGAGCCTCTCGACCGCATCGCCGACCGCCCACGCGTCGGAGTTCAGCAGCAGGAAGTAGTCGCCGGCCGCGATTCGCATGCCGACGTTGGAGCCCGCGCCGAGGCCCTTGTTCGCCTGCTCGAGCAGGCGCGCGTCAGGGAAGCGCTCCCGAACCAGCTCGATCGTCCCGTCCGTCGAGCCGTTGTCGACGACGATCGTCTCGTAGCCGCTCACGCTCTCGAGGCAGCGCTCGACCCACGGGAGCCCGTCGTAGGTCACGACCACGACCGAGACTGCGCGCTCCACGCGATCCTCGGGCGAGGCCGCGGACACGCTAGCTGCGTGGTAACTGCGGGGCATCGTTCGGGGCGAAGAGGCCGCGCAGTGCCTGCCAGCCGAGCAGGATCGCGCCCGGAAGCGCCAGGGCGATCGTGACCATGAAGAAGATGAATCCGGTCGCGAAGGCCTTGTCGGCATCGACGCCGAGCCTCCCGAGGAAGCTGACGAAGAACGACTCGCGCACGGCGATCCCGTTGATCGAGAACGGCACGAGCAGGACGAGGAACAGCAGCGGCCCCATCACGTAGTACGGCCTCGGGGAGAGCTCGACGCCGACCGCCTTCCCGGCGCACCAGATCGCCAGCACGCGCACGGACTGCACGGCGAGGGTGAGCACGAAGACGCCGGCCAGGAGGTCGGGGTGATCGCGGTACGAGTGCAGCCCCTCGTATGCGGCGCGTATCGGGCGCTCGAGCCAGACCTTCCGTAGGAGCGGGGCGGTCCGGGCGAGCAGCGGCCGCGCGCGCCGGGAGAAGAGCGCCACCGCGAGGACGATCGTCGCGAGGACGAAGAACAGCTCGATCCAGAGGTAGGGGCCGACCGGGTAGCGGCCGACCGCCAGCGCGAACCCGACCGCCGCCAGGGCGAGCGTCGCTGCGCCGCCGAGCGCACGCTCGAGCAGCACGGACGCCGCGACCGGGCCTCCCTGGCCCTCGTGCCGGCGCGCGGTCTCGTAAATCCGGACGGCGTCGCCGCCGACGGCCGTCGGGAGCACCTGCCCCGCCGTGTAGGCGACGAAGTACGCGCGCACCAGCCAGCCCAGCCGGTCGTGAATCCCACGCACCCGCAGCAGCCGCCCCCAGCGCCAGGCCATCGGCCAGACGGAGAGCGCCATGATCGCGAACGCGGCGAAGAAGTAGGCGTAGTTCGCATTCGCGATCACGTGCAGCGTCTGGTGGATGTTGATCTTCCAGAGGATGTACGCGGTGCAGAGACCGGTGACGACGAGCGTCGCGAGGATCCGGGTCCGTTTGTTCATCTAGGCGAGCGCCTGGGCATCGGCCGCGCGGAAGCGTACGCATTCGGCCGCCCGCGTCGCCCGCTCGAGAGCCTGGGCACGGCTCTCGCCCGTTGCGAGCACGGCACCGGCGCGGTCCGACCCGCAGCCGTAGACGCGGACCCATTCGATCCCCGGCGCGGCTTCCGCCTCCGCGAGGCCCTCGGCCTCGCCCGCGCCGCTGAGGAAGAGCACGCAGGCACCGCCGACGCGGCGGCGAGGCCGCAGGCGCCGCTCCGAGATCGGCTCGCCGAGCGCGGCCGCCAGCGCGAGACCGTTCAGGTCGACGCCGAGCGCAGCCCGGCAGAGCTCCGCCTCGTGGCCGCCGCCGGTCCGCGCCGAGACTCCCTGCACACGCGGCCCGTCGGGACCGATGCGCAGCTGGGTGACGGACGCGCCGTCCTGGATTTCGAGGGCATCAGCGGCCTGCCGCGCGAGCGCCACCGCCGCGTCCGCGTGCTCGCTCTCCCAGACGTGCGTCAGGGGAGCGCGGTCGGCCACGGTCAGCGCGTGGAAGACACCGGCCCTGGAGAAGGCGCTGACGGTGACCACGGGCTCCTCGGCCAGCTCCTCGACGAGGCAGAGCCCGATCCGGGAGGCGCGCAGCGCCGTCTTGACCGCGGCGCGCAGCTCCCGCGAGGAGCGCACGAGCGCGCGGGCCCGGCGGCCGTGCCGGTCCGGCGCTCGCACGAGGCACGGCACGCCGACCACCTCGTCCGCGCGCGTGACCACCTTCCAGCCCGTCTGCGGCACGCCCACCTCGGCGAAGCGCTCGCGCTGGCGCAGCTTCGAGGTCGAGAGCAGCGCCGTCTCGGGCGAGATCGGATGGGGCACGCCGAGCCTTGCCGCGATGCGGGCGGCGGGGCCCACCGGCCAGTCGGCCCCCGGCGCGGCCACTCCGTCGATCCGCTCGGCCTCGGCCAGGCGCTCGAGAGCGGGCTCGTCGTCGACGGAGACGATCGCCCGCCGGTCGGCGTAGCGGAAGCCCGGCGCGCCCGCGTCGCGGTCGACCGCGATCACGAACAGGCCGCGCTCACGCGCTGCCGCGAGCAGGCCGAGCTGGCCTGCGCCGGCGCCCAGGACGAGCAGACGCTCCATCTAGTGCCCCTCCCAGCAATGAGCGCCCGTCTCTCGCCCGCTATCACGCTGCGCCACAGCCCACCCTCGGCCTCGCGCAGGCAACCAGCCTGCGCCGCGGCCGAGTGTGGCCTGCGGCTTGGTGCTACCGACCGAGAACCTGAGCATCATCACTGGAAGGGGCACCGTGCATTGTCACGATCGCACGCGACGGTGCCGCTCACGCGCCATCTGCGACAATGTCGCCGTGGCCACGATCCTGGGGGAGCGGGTCGAGGAGCTTCGGCTCGACCGCCGCCACGGCGCGAGCTGGATGGCGCGCCGGGCGGTCGAGGCGCTGGTCGACGTTGCGGAGGCGGACGCCGCCACCGGCGAGGAGCTGCTTGCGAATCTCGTCGCCGCCGGACGCGAGCTCGCGGGAAGCCGCCCGGGCGTCGGCGCGGTCGCCGGCGCAGTCGGCCGGCTGCTCGCCGCGGCCCAGCGGCACGTTCAGCTCGAGCCGGATCAGCTGCGTCAGCTAGTCGGCGAGGAGGCCGAGGGGCTGATCGAGGGCCGCCGCCGCGCCGCGGCCTCGATCGCCATCCAGCTCCAGGACCGCCTCACGGAGGCTGTGGTGCTGACGCACTCCGCCTCGGCGACCGTTCGCGAGGCGCTGGTGCACACCCCGCCCGAGCGCGTGATCTGCACCGCGTCGTCGCCTCAGGACGAGGGGCGCGCGTTCGCCGCCGACCTCCGCGCCGAAGGGCTAGACGTCGAGCTCGTCGAGGACGACGACGCGCCGGCCGAGCTGCGGTGGGCCTCGCTCCTGCTCGTCGGCGCCGACACCGTGTTCCGCTGCGGCACGCTCTGCAACAAGGCCGGGACGCGAGAGCTCGCCGAGGCGGCCGCCGCCGAGAGCGTGCCGACGATCGTCGCCTGCGAGATCATCAAGCTCGCCCCGATCGAGGCCTCCAAGGCACCCGGACTGAACGCCGCCGAGCTCGACCTCACCCCGCCGGAGCTGATCGACCTCGTGGTGACCGAGGAGGGCGCGCACCCCTCGGAGGAGATCCGCGCCCTCGTCGACCGAACGCCGTTCCTGCGGGAGGGCTACGCCCTCCTGCAGTCGGGCTAGAAGACGGCTTTCCTCCTCTACGCAGCCTCCGCCAGGGGCTCGTACTCCTGCTGGGGCTCGACCTGCGGACGGCGGCCGCGTGAGACGCCGAGGGCGATGACCGAGCCCAGCGCGACGATCGCGGCGCCGACGTAGATCGCCGGCGTCAGGCCGTCTACGAAGGTCGTGCCCGTTCCGTACCCGCCGTAGTGGGCGAAGACCGAGGCGAGCACCGCCACGCCGAACACGCCGCCGAGCTCGCGGATCGCGTTGTTGGCGCCCGATGCCTGGCCCTCCTCCTCGGGCCGCACGGAGGAGAGGACGACGTTCGCGACCGGCGCGAAGTACATCGCCATCCCGATCCCGGAGAGCACGAACGGCACGACGAGCTCCGAGTACGGGGTCGTCGGCGTCGAGACGAGCGCGATCCAGGCGAGCCCCACGGCCTGGAGCGCGAGCCCGACCACCAGCAGCGGCCGGCCTCCGATCCGGTCGGAGAGCGCGCCGGCGAGCGGCGCGACGAGGATCGGCATCGCCGTCCACGGCAGGATCCGCAGCCCGGCCTGGAGCGGCGAGTAGCCCTGCACCGTCTGGAAGAACTGCGCCAGGAGGAAGATCGACCCGAACATCCCGAAGAACATCAGCAGCGAGGCTGCGTTGGCCGCCGAGAACGTCCGGTTGCGGAAGAACCGCAGCGGCAGCATCGGCGCCTTGGCGCGGGTCTCCCAGAGCACGAACAGGCCGAGCACCATCGCTCCCGCGGAGAGCGCGAGCACGATCTCGGGGCTCGTCCAGCCGACCTGGTTCCCGCGCACGAGGCCCCACACGATCCCGAAGAGGCCGGCGCTCGCCAGGACGACGCCCGGGAGGTCGAGCGAGCTGTTCGGGCCGCGGCTCTCCTTCAGCCGCAGCGCCGCGAGCGGGATCAGGACGAGCCCGATCGGGACGTTGAGCCAGAAGATCCACTGCCACGAGATGCCCTCGACGACGGCGCCGCCGACGAGCGGGCCGAGCGCGACCGCGAGGCCGCTGATCCCGCCCCACGCGCCGAGCACGAGCCCGCGGCGCTCGGCCGGGAATGCCGCGCTCAGGATGGTGAGTGTCAGCGGCAGCACGATCGCCCCGCCGAAGCCCTGCAGCGCGCGGGCAGCGATCAGCACCTCGATCGAGGGCGCGAGCGCGGCCGCGGCCGAGGCCAACGTGAAGATTCCGAGGCCGGCGACGAACATCTTGCGCCGGCCGAAGCGGTCGCCGAGTGCGGCGCCCGTGATCAGCAGCACCGCGAAGGTGAGCGTGTAGGCGTTCACCGTCCACTCGAGCCCGCTGAGGCCCGCGTGGAGCTGCACGCGGATGACCGGCAGCGCCGTCGTCACGACGAGGTTGTCGAGCGTCGTCATGAAGAGCGCCACCGAGGTAATCGCGAATGTCCAGATCGTGGTGCTGCGGGTGTTCATCTTCGCCTCCTTCATTGGTAGTTACCACTCACTTACTTCAGCGCGAAAAAAATGCGCCTTACTCCTCCTCGAGGCACGAGTCCAGGAGCCGCTTGGCCCACGGTCCCGGATGGTCGAGCAGATCCATCGACGCAAAGACGTTCAGCAGCATCCCGAAGGCGAAGAAGTCGCGGACGCGCTTCCCATCGGCGCCGGAGACGCGCTCGACGTAGTCGACGAGCGCACCGAAGCCCTCGCGAACGACCTCGCGCACGTCGGGGTCGTCGCAGTCGGCGTACGCCTGCATCTGGGCGCGCAGCCGCGTCCGGTTCTCGAGCAGCCCGCGGTACGCGGTGCCGATCGACTTCAGCGACTCCTCCCCGGTCTTGCCGACCGAGGCCTCCTGGAAGAGCTCGAGCGTCTCCCGAAAGCAGCGGCGGACGCTCTCGAGGTAGAGCGCCTTCTTGGTGCCGAAGAGCCGGAAGAGATACGGCTGCGAGACGCCGGCCCTGCGGGCGATCGTGTCCGTCGACGTCCCGTGCAGCCCGTGCTCGCCGAACTCCTCCATCGCGACGACGAGAATCTCCTCGCGCCGCTGCTCTGCCGTCTTCCGTTCCGTGGCGACCATTGACGGAAGTTAGCACTCACTCACAACCTTGTCAAGACCCGTGAACCCAACTGCTGCAGCAGGCGCGGAACCCTCCTCTGCGCCAGTGTTCGGGAATGTCACCAGACCGCCTTGGGCGAGTGCGTCTCGCGGCGCTCTGCTGACGGTTGTTGCGTATGCAAACCGGCAGGCGTAGTCTCGCAACCGAATCCACCTACCCACGGAGGTCCTCATGACCACCACTAGCCTGCTCCCTGACGTCGGGATCGAGCTACGGGAGGGTTATGCCGAGGTCGGCGATCAGAGCTTGCATTACGTCGAGGCCGGTGACGGGCCGCTGATCGTTCTGCTGCACGGCTTCCCGGAGTTCTGGTTCGGTTGGCGGCTACAGATCGAGCCGCTCGCGGCGGCGGGTTTTCGGGTCGTCGCGCCCGATACGCGTGGCTACAACCTGTCATCGAAGCCAGAGGACTTCGAGGACTACGCCGTCGACCTGCTCGCCGCCGACATCCGCGGCCTCATCGGAGAACTCGGTGCCGAGTCCGCGCTGTTGGTCGGTCACGACTGGGGCGGAAGCATCGCCTGGACCACCGCGATGAACCACCCCGAGGTGGTCGACCGACTCGCCATCCTCAACGCGGCCCATCCGCGGCGGCTCCAGGAGGGACTGCACCACCCGAGCCAGCTCCGGAAGTCCTGGTACTTCTTCTTCTTTGCGACACCGGGACTGCCCGAGGAGGTCGTGCACGCCAGAGACTGGCACTTCTTCCGACACTTCCTGCAGGACGCGAACCCGCCTTACACGCCGCAGGAAATCGAACGCTACGTCGAGGCGTGGTCGCAACCAGGAGCAGCGTCGGGGATGATCAACTACTACCGCGCCTCGGTACGACAGTCCCAGAAGGAAGCCGCAGCGAAGCTTCGTCCGATTTCGGCGCCGACACTGGTGATCTGGGGGGAGCGCGATTCCTACCTCGGCTCCGAACTCGCCGAGCCCGACCGCGACGACGTACCCAACCTCGACCGCGTCGAGCGCCTGCCCGACGCGTCGCACTGGGTCCATCACGACGAGGCTGAACGCGTCAACCAACTGCTTATCGACTTCTTCGCCTCCGCGGCATAGGCACTAAAGGCTTGGACCAGTGTTCGGGGATGTAACCCGAGCGCGGTTGAGAACGTTCAGGAGCGCAGGCGCTCGCGCCGCGCAAGTGCGATTGCGGCGGCGATCCCAGCCAACCCAATCACGAGGCTCACTGCACCGACGCGATGCGCGTCGAGACGATCGCCCACGACCGTTGCGTAGGTGCGACCGCCTCCCTCGTTGAAGGTCAGCGCGAGGGGAATGAGGTTCACCGCGCTCAAGTATCGGTACTCAGCCGAACGTCAATACATCTGCATGGGGCGGTGCTCGGGAATGTCACCCGACGGACATCCCGCAAGTGGGCGGACCTTAGTCTCAGCTCTTCGAGGTCGAGAGCTGCGCGCTCAGCGAAGAGCCTCCTCGAACCGCGGGTCGTCGCGTACGGCGGCGAGGTCATCGTCCGCTCGCGCCTGCTCGCGGAACGGCGGGAACAGCTCGACGGACCGTCGGAGGTGGGCGAACGTCTCGTCGCCGGTCTCGCCCGCGAGCGTTGCGAAGCACGCGTAGTTGTAATTGAGGCCCGGCTGATCCGGGAAGCGTTCGAGGCCACGGCGGACCGCGTCGAGCGCGTCAGCGTAGCGCTGCTCGCCGTAGGCGGTCATCGACTCGCTGTGGAGCGGCCACGCCTCACCCCAGTCGAGCGCCTGGTACGCCTCGCCGGGTGTCGCGCCGAGGGCGAGGACGGTTCCGTCCCCGGTCGCCTTCCGCCGTGATTCCGGCGGGACGAACACGAATGTCCCTGCGGGCGCGTCGACCGTCTCGCCGTCGACCTCGAAGGTCGCCTTCCCGTCGAGCACGATGTACAGCTCCTCCTGGCCCGACCCGGACTCGTCGTGCTCGTTGATCAGCGTGCCGTCCTCGCCGGGCGTGTAGGCGTTGATTCCGAATGCGTGGATCCCGAGGTGCTCGCGCACCGGGATACTTCTGTCGCGCCGCTCGATCTTGTCGAGGCGCGCGACCTGCCACTTCGGGTTGTCGTTCATCCGACCACCTCCGTGTAGCGCGGGTCGTTGCGAATCGTCGATCGTAACCTCTGTCAAGCGCCTCGCCTGATCTGGACGACAGGGTGCTGCCGGGACGGGGACCCTCGGCTGAGGTCGCCCCACTGATGCGCCGGACCTCTTGATGTGTCGAGGGTGGCGAGCGTGGATTGGGCCAGTGTTCCGGAATGACCCCTGAGCGTCGCGAGGTCGCCTACGACGTTGGCTCGACGACTTTGGTGACGACCCAGCGGTGCTTGCCGATCCGGCGGTCGCGGACGAATCCCAGCTTTTCGTAGGTCGACAGGGCGCCGTTGAAGAGGAAGCCGGCAGGAACCGAACCCGCGCCCTCGGGATAGCCCTCTACCTTGCCGCCTCCGAGAGAGGCGATCAGATCGAGCGCCCCGGCGAGCGCCGCCGTGGCGACGCCCTTGCGCCGGTGCCCCTTGCCGACGAAGTTGCAGGCGATCCGCCAGTCCGGCAAGGTCGTGAGGCTCTTCTCGTAGGCAGCGCGGTTCTTGATCTTCGGCACCTCGTCCGGCGCCCCGAACTGGCACCAACCCACACAGTCCTCGCGATCGAACACAAGGGCCGCATGTGCCCTGCCTGCCCGCACCCGTGCGAGCTTGCGTTCCCGGTTCAACGCCGGGTCGCGGCTGTCATCCGGATGAAAGCCCATGCACCAACAACCCCGAAGACGCCGTTATTCGCCTCGACCAGCCTGGCGAACGCATCCCAGCTCGACTCATCGAGAGCCTTAATCGTGTACCCCGACCCCACCACCAACTCAGCCTAGCCCGCCAGCACTCGTAGCACTGGGCTGGGCCAGCGTGCTTGTCACCCGACGACGACCGTCGGGCTCTAGCTGACCGAGTCCTCCGGGAGCGGGATCAGCCTGGCCCGGTCGCGGATGTTCTGGAGCAGGGTCAACCCTCTCCGCGCGTCCACCACCGAGCGGTTCCACTCCTCCCGGTACGGCTCGCTTCCGGGGGCGGCCAGGAGCGCGCGGCGACGGGCCGCGAGCGCGGCCACGAGCAGGCGCTTCCCGTCCGCGGTCGCCCCGGTTGCCGGGTCTCGCCGCAGGCGCCCGAGCGCGCTGGCGACCACGGCCCGGAAGGAGGTCATGCGCGCGACCAGCGCCGGGGTGCCGAGGCGGCCGTTGCGCCAGTCGCGGTACGCGAGCTCGTAGGCGGTGAGCGCGCGGCTGACCGGCTCGTAGCTCGCCACGAGCCGCTGGTGTTGCGCGTCGAGCGCCCGGAAGGACAACCGTGGGCCGGGCTTCGGCTCCGGGCTCGCCCGTTTCGAGCCGTGGCAGCCTGCGAGCAGCAGCGCCGCCGCCAGGAGCAGACAGGAGCGCCAGTAGACTCGCCCGCGATGAGAGTGCTGGTCACGGGAGCCTCGGGCTTCGTCGGGCGGGCCGTCGTGGAGGAGCTCCGTCACGGCGATCGAGCTTACGAGGTCCATGCGCTCGAGCGTCGCAGCGGCGACCTCGCCGAGGACGGAGTCGCGGAGCGCGCGGTGGCCGAGGCGAAGCCCGACGTGGTCGTGCACGCCGCGGCCCGGATCGGGGTGGTGCGCTGTGACGAGGAGCCGCTCCTGGCCCTGCGCTCGAACGTGCTCGGGACGCTGATGGTCGCGCGCGCGTGCGCCGCCCACGGCGCCAGGATCGCCTACGTCTCGACCGCGGACGTCTACGGGGTCGCCGCGTTCGCCGACGAGGAGACGCCCCCGGCCCCGGAGAGCCTCTACGGGTTGACGAAGCGCTGGGGAGAGCAGACGGCCGAGCTCTACGCGCCGGACGGGCTCGTCGTCGTCCGCCTCGCGAACCCGTACGGGCCCGGGCTCGAGCCGGGACAGGGGAAGGGCGCGCTCCCGAGCATGCTCTGGCAGGCCGCATGCCGCGAGCGAATCCCGGCCTACCGTGGAGAGATGCGCACGTGGTGCTGGATCGGCGACGCCGCGCGGGCGATCCGCCTCGTGCTCGAGGCCGATGCGGAAGGCGTGTTCAACGTCGGCTCCGACGCCGACCCGATCGCGATGACGGACGCCGCGCGCATCGCCTGCGACCTGGCCGGAGCGCCGCAGGAGCTGATCGACGAGGTCGAGCCGCCGCCCGGTCGGGTCGCGCCGACGATCAGCGTCGAGCGCCTGCGCGCCCTCGGCTGGCGGGCCGAGGTCGGCCTCGAGGACGGCCTGCGCATGCTGCTCGAGTCGTGGCGATCCGCGCCGGCGGCCTGACGTGCCCAAGGCGTTCGTCCTCTCGGGAGGCTCGAGGTCCCAGCTCGGGCTCCTGGAGCGCGCCCGCGCGCTCGGGCACGAGGTGTGCGTGGTCGACGGAGCCGCGACCGCCCCGCTCCTCGCCGAGGCCGACTACCCGGTCGTCCGGAGCTTCACCGACGTCGACGGCGTCCTCGCCGACCTGGGCGAGCTCGGGATCGAGCCGGTCGCGGTCGCGACGATGGGCTCCGACCTGGCCGTGCTCCCGACCGCGCGGCTCGCACGAGCGCCTCGGGCTCCCCGGGCTCTCCGTGCGGACCGCGGAGACGGTCGCCGACAAGCGGAGGATGCGAGCTGCGTTCGAGGCGGCCGGGGTCGCCTCGCCCGGCGGCCGCGAGGTCGGCAGCCCCGATGATGCCACCCTTGCCGCGAGCGATCTCGGCCTGCCCGCAGTCCTCAAGCCGGTCGACGGCTCCGGGCAGCGCGGCGTGAGCGAGGTGCGCACGGAGGGCGAGCTCGAGCCGGCCTTCGAGCGGGCGCTCGCGGCTTCCCGCACCGGCGCGGTCGTGCTCGAGCGCTACGTCGAGGGCGAGGAGCTGACCGTCAACGGCTTCCTGCTCGAGGACGAGTACTTCCCGATGAGCGTCACCCAGCGGCTCCTGCACCCGCCGCCGCCGCTCGGGGTCTGCACGGCTCACCGCTACCCCTCGGGCCTCACGGCCGAGCAGGAGCGCGAGCTGTTCGAGCTCGCGCACCGCGCCAGCCGCGCGGTCGGGATCGAGACCGGCCCGTCGTACGTCCAGCTGCGGCTCGAGGACGGGCGGCCGTGGGTGATCGAGGTCGGCGCCAGGCTCGGCGGCGGCAAGGATGCGGAGCTGGCCGAGCTCGTCACCGGCTTCGACGCGATCCAGGCGAACGTGCTCTGGTCGCTCGGAGAGCTGACGCGCGACGCGCTCGAGCCGGGCGAGGCCGTCGCGCCGTGCGGGCAGGTCCGTTTCGTCGTCGCGCCTCCGGGCCGCATCGTGCGGCTCGATGCAACGCCTGCGCTCGCGCTCGAGGGCGTGCACGAGGCCGGCTTCTACTGGCGCGAGGGCATGGTGCTACCGCCGCTCGTGTCCGGCGCCGAGCGGCTGGGCTACCTCCTGCTGACCGCGCCGGACGAGGCGGAGCTCGACGCCCTCACGGAGCGGGCGCTCCAGGCGCTGGACGTCGAGATCGACGCTGCGCGCGCATTGGCTTGAGAGTCCTTCACGCGCCCATCAACGTCGCCGGCGGCCCCGGCGCGATCTCGCAGGGCCTGCGGGAGCTCGGAGTCGAGAGCACGCTGCTCGTCTTCAACGAGCGACCGTTCGAGCGCGGCTTCGACGTGAACCTCGAGCTGCGGGACACGAGCCGCGTCTCGAGCGTGCCGTTCAACCTCCCCAAGCAGCTGCGCGCGTTCGCGTGGGCCGCTCCGCGTTTCGATGTCTTCCACTTCCACGCGGGCCTGACGCTCTTGCCGCGGAGGCTGAACCTGCCGGCCCTCCGGCTCATGCACAAGGGGATCGTGTTCCAGTCGTGGGGCTCCGACCTGCGCGGGCGGGCGGCCTCCGAGGTGCGCTACCTGCACCGGGCCGGGGCGGTGATCGTCGGAAGCTTCCTCACGCGGCGCCTCGCGCCGCGTGGGCCCTGGCCGGACTACGACGTCGTCCCGCCTGCGATCGTCCTCGCCGACTGGGAGCCGGCGCCGACGGAGCCCGGCGACATGCTCCGCGTCGCGCACGCGCCGAGCAAGCGCGCGGTCAAGGGGACCGACACCGTGCTCGCGGCGGTCGAGTCGCTACGGGCGCGCGGGGCGCCGATCGAGCTCGACCTGATCGAGGGCGTCCCGAACCGCGAGGCGCGTCTCCGCTACACGGCGGCCGACGTGGTCGTCGACCAGCTCCGGGTCGGCTGGTACGGGATGCTCGCGATCGAGTCGATGGCGCTCGCGAAGCCGGTCGTCGTCCACCTCGACGAGGAGGCGGCCGCCGAGACGGAGGAGGCGTTCGGGGTCGAGCTGCCGCTCGTGCGGTCGAGCGAGTCGGATCTCGAGGACGTGCTCGCCGGGCTGATCGACGTGCGCGGGTCGCTCCCGGAGCTCGGCCGCCAGAGCCGTGAGTACGTCGAGCGCGTGCATGCCCACACGACGGTCGCGCGGCAGGTGCTCGGCATCTACGAGCGGGTCATGCCCATCAGCTCGTAGAAGCCGATCGGCGACCAGCGGAACCCGACCACGCCGTGGTTCAGGAGGACGTGCTCCTTCGGCGAGTAGAGCGGAACCGCCGGCACCGCGTCCTCGACCATGGCGGCGAGCCTCCGTTCGAGCCGCCAGCGCGACCGGTCGTCGAGCGTGCGGACCGCGCGGCGCATCAGCCGGTCGTAGGACGGATCGCACCACCGCGCGACGTTGAACGCGCTCCCGCACGGGAACAGGTCGAGCAGGTTGTAGGCGTCGAAGTACTCGGAGCTCCAGCCGAGGAGCACCAGGTCGATCCCCGGCTGGGCGGGCGGGCCGGCGAGGCGGACGAGCTGTGAGAGCGTGGGGACGGCCTTCAGGCTCACCTCCACGCCCTCCTGGCCGAGCCGAGTGCGGATCCGGTTCGCGAGCTGCGTGCCTTCCACGTCCTGCCGGGTATAGGCGAGCGTGAGCGTCGCCGGCGGCGCGGTCGAGAAGTCGCGCAGCCTCGGGCTGCCCGCGTTGACCGTCGCGGCTCCCGGCATCGCCGGGGGGACGAGCGGCCCGGGCCGCGGGTCGATCTGGAGCACCGAGCGGTAGACGAACGCCCGCGCGTTCGGGTCGGCCAGCGGCGTCCCGCGCGTCACGAGCCAGAGCAGCCCTCTGGCGAGCGTCGGCAGCTCCCGCCAGCCGCTGGGCGCCGCGGCCGTCTGGACCCAGTGGAAGCCGGGCGGCGCGACGTTGCGCGGGAGGATCGCGTCGGCTCCCTTCGTCGCGGTCGTCAGGATGAGGCGGCTCGGCTTCACGGCGGCCGCGTTCCAGTAGTTGAAGTTCCGCTCGAGCACCGGGTGCCCGCTGGGCTCGTCGATTAGCCGGAACGGCCCGCTGTACGCGCCCGCAGCCGGCGGTCGCGGGAAGAACACGGGCCAGGCGACCTGCTGGTCGAGCCACGGCACCGGGTGCTCCAGGGTCACGCGCAGCGTGCGGTCGTCCACAGCCTCGACGCCGACCTCGCCCTGGCCGGTCGCGTGGTAGCGGCGGGCGCCGCGGATGTTCCCCATCTCCGCCTGCGCGTACGCCGAGCGCGTCGACGGGTCGAGCGCGTGCAGCCAGGCCGCCCGGAAGTCCTGGGCCCGGATCGGCCGGTCGTCGCTCCAGCGCAGGCCCTTGCGCAGCTGGAACGTCCAGACGAGGCCGCCCTCGCTCCGCGCCCACGAGTCGGCCAGGTCGGGCACGACGCCTCGCCCGGAGAACCGGGTCAGGCCCGCGTAGATCTCGTGCGCGATGTTGAGGGACGGCAGGTCAGCCGCCTTGGCCGGATCGACCGTGTTCGGCAGGGCCGGAAGCGCGAGCCGGAGCGTCGGCCCGCCGTGAGGGGGTTTGGGCGTCGACGAGTGCCCGCACCCGGCCAGCAGCAGCGCGCAGGCGGCGCAGAGGGCTAGCCGACGAACTTGCGCCACACGTTGTCGAGCAGCTTCCAGGTCAGGCCCCTGCCCATGCGCAGGAAGTCGTAGTTGCCGGTCGAGAGGACCTCTCCCCGGCCGGCCCGCGACCAGACGAGCGCGGCGTTGATCACGCCGAACTTGCCGGGCATGATCGCCTCGGCCGCGACCACGTGGTCTCGCGGCGTCCACGCCGGGTCGATCCTGTCGCTCTCGGAGCCTGCGTAGCCGAAGCTGTCACCAGGGCCGATCCCCGTGCCGCGGAAGAGCCAGCGCACGCGCGCGTAGTCACGGCCGGTCGCCGCGACGTACGGCGCGGCCCGCGAGCGCGGGAAGCAGCAGCCGTCGTAGCCGACCCCCGCGAGCGCGAAGTCGGAGCGGCGGGCGCTGCGCGCGTCGAAGTCGAGCAGGATCATCGCGTTGTGCCGCCGGTCGATCCGCACCGGCCGGTAGAACGGGTTCGCCTGCAGGATGAAGAGGTGCCCGCCGCCGTTGCGGTAGCGGCGGAGCAGGTTGTAGGTCCCGGGCTGGTAGTACTCGCTGTGCCCCGGGTAGACGACCGCGGCGTAGCGTCGAAGGGCCGACAACGGGATGTGCCGGAGCTCGACGTCCGTGACGCTCTGGACGCGCACGTTGCGCGCGCAGGCCCAGCGCTCGAACGGCGCCGCGGCCTCGTGGTCGTCCTCTTCCCCGCGCTGCAGCAGCGGCCCGACGAACGAGACGCGCCGCTGCCGCCACCACTGGTACCACGTGTCGGGGATCCCGTTCAGGTCGGCGTCGTAGGCGCTGTACGCGCGCCAGGTCAGGTACGGCCAGACGAGCAGCGCCGTGTGCGCAGGCGGGTCGTCGACCGGAAAGCGACCGTTGCGGACGACGAGCGGCGCCTCGAACTCGTCGCCGGCAGGATCGGTCGCGATGTAGTGGTAGAGGCCCGAGCGGAGCCCGCGCGGCAGCCGCCCGGCGGGGAAGTCCCGGCCCGAGCAGTCCTGCTCCAGCCGCACGCGCGCCCGGCCGCCGTCGGCCGAGACCACGAGCGGAGGGCGCTGTCCCGGCCCGAAGCTCGAGGTCGAGTCCACGTATGCCGCGAGCCGCTCGACCCGCAGGGCGCGCGGCTCCTTCAGGCACCCGGAGAAGTGCCACGGCGGGTTCGTGACCGTCTCCTCGGCGGCCCCCGGCCGCTGCTGCGCCGGCGGGATCACCGGCGGCAGCCTGTGCCCCGGATCCTTGTAACAGACTGTTACTAAGTAGGTTCCGTCGCCGACCTCGCGGCCGGCGAGGGTGTTGGTCCCGTCCCAGGTCAGCGTCGTCGTGCCGCTCGCGGCGGCGGTCTCGGTGACGCCGGTCCGGATCCGGTGCCAGCCGTGGAGCCGCCCGCCCCAGAAGTACGCGCGCAGCCCGAGCACCGAGCCTGCCGGCGCGCGCACGCGCAGGTGCACGGCGTCGTTGATCCCGTTGCCGTTCGGGCTGATCACGGCCGGGCCGAAGCCCACGAGCCGGAGAGCCGGCTTCCCCTGCGCCCCTGCGCCAGGAACCCCGACCACGACCGCCGCCGCCGCCGCCGCGACGAGCGCGAGTTTCACGCGGAAGGAGCCAGGCTCTGCACGGGCCGCCGCTCGCGGTACCACCCGATCGTGCGCGCGAGGCCCTCGTCGAGGTCGATCTTCGGCTCCCAGCCGAGCAGCTTGCGGGCCTTGTCCACGTTCGGGATCCGCATCTCGACGTCGGTGTAGTGGAGCGGCTTGAAGACGATCTCGGACTCCGACCCGGCGAGCCGGCGAATCCTGGCTGCCAGGTCGAACACCGTGACGACGGAGCGCGGGTTCCCGATGTTGAAGACCTGCCCGACGGCCTCGTCGCTCTCGAGGATCACGAGCAGCGCCTCGACCACGTCGTCCACGTAGCACCAGGCGCGGATCTGCGAGCCGTCGCCGTGGATGACGAGCTCGTCACCCGCGATCGCGCGCACGGTGAAGTGGTGGATCGCGCCGCTGCCGACCTGTCCCGGGCCGTAGACGTTGAACGGCCGCACCGACACGGCCGGCAGGCCGAACTCGTCGAAGTAGGAATGCGCGAGGTACTCGCCGGCGAGCTTCGAGACCGCGTACGTCCAGCGAGCCTCGCCGACCGAGCCCTGCGACGTGACATGCGTCTCCTCGACCTTGTAGGCGTGCGTGCCGAAGACCTCGCTGGTCGAGAAGTCGACCAGTCGCTCGATCGTCCCCGCCTCGTGCGCCGCCTCGAGCACGTTGTAGGTGCCGATCAGGTTGACGCGCATCGTGCGCACACGGCTCTCGAGCACCTTGTCGACGCCCGCGATCGCCGCCATGTGGACGACGTGGGTCGCGTCCGCGGACAGTTCCTGCATGAGCGGAAGGTCGAGCACGTCTCCCTGGACGAAGCGCAGGTTCGCGTGCTCGGCGAGCTCGGTCCCGGTGAGCGAGTCGCGGTGCAGGTTGTCGAGGATGACGATCTCGTTCTCCCCGACCAGGCGCCGCGCGAGGGAGGTGCCGATGAACCCCGCGCCGCCCGTCATCAGGATCGTTTTCCCGCTCAGAGACACGCGCGGGAGTGTACCGGCGCCTCAATCCAGCAAACTCTAGGCGTGCTAGGAACGCAGCTCTGGCGACTCGGCAAGCACTCGGCCATCTACGGGCTGGGCGCGATCGTCGCGCGGCTGATCGGGCTCTTCCTCCTGCCGGTCGTCACGCGCTACCTGACGCGGACGGAGCTCGGGCGCGTGGACACGCTGATCGCGCTCTCGGTCGTGCTCGTGATCGTCTTCCGCGCCGGGATCTCGATGGCGTTCTTCCGCTTCTACTTCGACGCCCCCGACGAGCGCGGGCGCATCCGCGTCGTCCGCACCTCCTTCTGGTTCACGATGGGGATGGCGACCCTCGCGCTCGCGCTCGGCTCCGCGTTCGCGCCGCAGATCTCGGACTGGCTCTTCTCGACGTCGTCGCAGGCGAACCTCGTGCGCGCCGCCTTCGTGCTCGTCTGGGCGCAGATGAACTACGAGCAGCTGACGTCGCTCTTCCGCGTCGAGGAGCGGTCGGTCGCGTACGTCGCGGCGACGCTCGTGAACGTCGTGGTCACGGTCGGCGCGACGATCGAGCTCGTCGCCGTCCTCCACAAGGGCGCGGTCGGCGTGATCGTCGGCAACTTCACCGGCACGCTCCTCGTCTACCTCGCGCTGCTGGCCTATCGGCGCTTCCAGCTCGGGCTCGAGTTCGACCGGCCGCTCTTCCGGCAGATGCAGCGCTTCGGCCTCCCGCTCGTTCCCTCCGGGCTCGCGCTCTGGGCGATCGACTTCGCCGACCGTTTCCTCCTGCTCCGGATGAAGAACGCCGCGGAGGTCGGCCTCTACTCGGTCGGCGTGCGCGTCTCGAGCGCATTGCTGCTGCTCCTGATCGCGCTCCGGACCGCCTGGCCGGCCTTCGCGTACTCGATCGAGGACGACTCCGAGGCGAAGCGCACGTACGCCTTCGTCCTGACGTACGTCGTCTACATCTGCTGCTGGGCGTCGCTGGCCCTCTCGCTGCTCTCGCCCTGGATCGTCCGCGCGCTGACCGGGCCGCGCTTCTACGGCGCGTCTCAGGTCGTGCCGCTGCTCGTGTACGGAGGCACGGCCTTCATCGCCTTCAACGTGATGTCGATCGGGATCGGCCGGGCGAAGCAGACGCAGTTCAACTGGGTCGTGACCGGCATCGGCGCGGCCGTGGACATCGGGCTCTGCCTCGTGCTGATCCCGCCCTACGGGATGATGGGCGCCGCGGCGGCGACCCTCGTCGCCTACACCGTCATGTTCCTCGGCATGACCGTGCGCGCCCAGCAGGTGTTCCACGTCGGCTACCAGTGGCGCCGGATCGTGCTCGCGGTCGGGGTGGCCGTCGGGCTAACCGCGCTCGGGAAGGCGCTCCACGTCCCGCTCGCGGGCGCGGTCGCCCTGGCGGCCGTCTACCCGCTGGTCCTGCTCCCGCTCGGCTTCTACCTCCCGGTCGAGCTGCGGCGGTTGCGGGCGCTCGTCACGGCCGCCCGCTGAGGACTGCTTCCGCGGGGCCCGCGGCTGCCTCGAGACGACGGCGGCCAGGCCGAGCGCGGCCCAGACGGTCGGATCCTCGAAGAACGCGTTGTAGAAGAGGCTGTGGACCCCGATCGAGACGAGGACGAGCCCGAAGACCAGCGCGGCCATGCCCGCGAGGTCGTGCCCCGCGCGGCGGAACGTGAAGAGGAAGCCGGCGACGAGCACCCAGCCGAGCAGCAGCAGGCCGGGCACGCCCGTCTCGGCGGCGACCGTGATCGGCGTGTTGTGCGAGGCGGCCGCGGCCGGCTCCTTGCCGCGGAGGCCAACCTGCTTCGCGTAGGCGTGCCTGAAGCCGCCGATCCCGACGCCGGCCACGGGGTGATGCTCGGCGATCTTGATGCCGTTCGAGACGAGCTTCGAGCGTCCGCTCGTCACGCGGTTCAGGCCGCCGCTGGCGTGGTGGGTGATCGCGTGGCGGACGTTCGGCGCGGCCGCGGCCGCGACGAGGAAGACCGCCGCGGCGAGGGCCACCAGCAGGAGCGCCCGCCACCGCCAGGCGAACACCGCCGCCACGATCACGCCGGCGATCAGCGCGATGAAGCTCGACTGCGAGAACGAGAAGAGCAGCCCGACCCACGTCGCTCCGATAGCGACCACCGCGGCGATCACGGCTCGCGGCGACCGGGAGAAGAGCGCGATGACGAGGCTCGCGAGGATCGCGACGACGAGGAAGCGCCCGTAGATCGACGGGTCCCAGAAGACCGAGTTGACCCGGTAGAACGGCGCGTAGATGTTCCCGACGAGCAGCTTGGGGTTCCAGAAGATGTCGCGGTTGATCCACTGCTCGACGCCGACGACCGCGAACACGAGCGCCATCAGGATCAGCTCCCCGTAGAGGACCCGTGCCCAGCGCCGGTCCCAGCTCAGCCGTGAAAGCGAGACCGCGAGCAGGCCGAACGGGAGGAAGAAGAACAGCAGCTCGATCGAGCCCTGGCGGATGTCGTCGGCCCACGCGAGCGTGAGTCCGCTCCAGCCGACGAACGCGGCGAGCGGCAGCGCGAGCGGGCCGAGCTCGCGCTGCCGATCTTCTCCTTTGACGAGTTCCCAGGCGAGCGCCAGCGCGGCGGCCGCGACGAAGCCGTAGAGCGGCACGAGCAGGTTCGCCTGCGTGGAGCCGACCGAGACCGGGATCCGGGCCGGAACGCACGCGAGGACGGCCAGGGCCAGGAGCCACGGCCACCGGACGAGCAGCCAGGCGCCTCCGGCCGCGAGCGCGAGCCCGAGGATCCCCGCGGCGCCGAGGAGCGCCGTGTGGCCCGAGGGCGCGAGGTAGGCGGCGAGCGCGCCGACGCCTGCTGCCCAGGCAGCGAGCCCGGCAAGCCGGTAGGTGCGCCCGGACGCGAGCATGAGCGCCGCAAGCCCGGCCGCCCCGAGCGGCCCGGCGATCCGCGCGAGCTCGGAGCTCATCCGGCCGCCGCCACGAACAGGATCGCCTGCGCCGAGTGGCCGTTCGCGGTCACGACCAGCCGGTAGCGGCCGGGCACGGGGGCAGACAGCACCAGCAGCCCGGGGCGCGACCGGCCGCCGCTGTGCCCCAGGCGCCACCTGAATTCCCTCGCGTCGGTCACGACCTTGAAGCCGATGCGCGCGCGAGGAAGGGCGTGCAGGACGTGCGGGCGCACCGAGATGAACCGGATCCGGACCGTTCCCAGCGAGACCGGAGCCGAGAGGTTGCCGGCGATGTCCACGGTGCGCAGGGTCAGCCGGTACCGCCCGGCCGGAAGGCCCGTCCCGCGCCAGCGTGCGACCCCGCTGTCCGCGTAGCGTCGGAGCATGACCCGCTGCCGGCCATTCGCGTACAGGATCGCCCGGACCGGCTCGGTCGCCCGGTAGTGGACGTAGACGATGTCGCGCCTGCCGTCCCCGTCCGGCGAGAAGACGTCCGGCGTCAGGAACGCGCTCGTGATCCGCGGCGCCGTCGGATCGACCGTGATCGGGTTCGGCATCAGGATCGTCCGGTGCTCCCGTGCCAGGTGGATCCGCGGCTTGTACGTGCCCGCAGGCACGACCTGCCCGGCGTTGTCGCGCCCGTTCCACGTGAGCTGCTGGAGGCCCTTGGGCCGTCGGATCGAGCGGAGGAGCGTCCGAACCTCGTGATCGCCCGAGTCGACGATCACGACGGTCAGGCGGTCCGGCTTGCGCAGCACGAAGTCGATCGGGATCTGCCGGAGCCGGCAGCGGCAGTTCGGCCCGAGCAGCTTCCCGACGTGCGTGCGGAAGACGGGGCTGCGCTCGAGCTTCAGCTGCTCCGTGAGCGCGAACGCGGCGGCGGTTCCGCCGAGCAGCCCGGTCAGGACGACGGCCACCAGCACGCGCGCGGCGCGCAGGCGGTCAGGACGGCTCGACATTCCGGACGAGGACGAAGGGCTCGGCGTACTCGCAGCCGACGCTCGCGCCGTAGAACTCGGCATGCGCCCGGAGCGCGCGGTCGCTGCGGGGATGGGGGTAGTCGCGCCGCTCGGTCTCGAAGCAGGCGAAGGCCTCGAGCTTGCGCTCGAGCGTCGCCGTCACGTCCACGAACCAGTTCGGGACGAACCAGTTCGTCGCAGCGGGAGTCCACTCGGTGCTCGAGGTCGGCGCGTAGGTGAGCACTCGCCGAACCGGCTGCCCCGGCGTCGGCCGCGTGGCGACGGCCACCGAGTCGAACAGCGCGCGGTGATCGTGGTTCACGTCGGGGTGGGCGGTGTAGACGACCGCCGGCCCGACCTCGCCGACGTGCTCCTCGACCACGCGGTTGATCTCGACGTGCGGCAGCGTGTCGAGCCGCATGTCCGGCAGGTCGAGGTGGACGTAGTCGGTCACGCCGAGCACGGCCGCGGCCCGCTTCGCCTCGTCGTTCTTCTGCTCGCGCGCCTTCGGGTCGCCCGGGTACTGCGTCGAGCTGCCGTCGGTCACGCAGACGACCCGCACGTCGTCTCCCCGCTCGGCCGCGTGTAGGCAGAGCGTGCCGCCCATCCCGAGCACCTCGTCGTCCGGGTGCGCCGCGAAGACGAGGACGTTCATCCGAGCCGGGCGCCGACGGGCAGCGGCTCGGCCACGCCCTCCACCTCCTCCAGCACGAGCCCGCCGTCACCGCAGGCCACGATCGCGTCCTCCCCGTCCCGGCCGACGACCGTCCCCGCCGGCGCTTCCTTTTCGAGCTCGACCGGCCGCGCCCGCCAGACGACCACCTTCGCGTCGTCGAGAAACGTGAACGCGCCCGGATACGGCCTCGTCTGGGCGCGCACCCAGTCGTGGAGGTACGAGGCGCGCGTCTCCCAGTCGATGATCCCGTCCGACGGGGTCCGCTTCGGCCACGCACTCGCGCGGCGTGTGTCCTGAGGGACCCGCGGCGCGGTCCCGTCCAGGAGCTGCGGCACGAACCGGCGCACCAGCTCGACATGCGCCTCCGTGACCTTCTCGTAGAGCGTCGCCGCGGTCTCGTCGTGGGCGAGCGGGACCTCGACCTGGCCGACGATCGGCCCGGAGTCGGCCGTGCCGTCGGCGATCTCGAACAACGTCACGCCGGTCGTCGCGAGCCCGCTCAGGATCGCCCACGGGATCGCGGCGCGGCCGCGGTGCCTCGGGAGCAGCGTCGGGTGCATCCCGAAGACGCCGTGCCGCGGGATGCCAATGAACTCGTCCAGCACGAGCTGCGACCAGCCGACGACGAAGATCATGTCCGGGTCGGTCTCGCGCACCGCGCCGACCGTCTGCGGCGAGTTGATGTCGGCCGTCTCGATCAGGCGCGCGCCGAGCCGTTCGGCGATCTCGTCGAACGAGCACTGGCCGGAACGGTCCCGATCGATCGGTCCGGGCAGGGTCACGACCGCGGCAACCTCCGCACCCGCGTCGGCGGCGGCTGCCAGGCAGTCGCGGCCCATCACGTCGAAGCTGACCCAGACAAGCCGCATCGCCCGCTGGATCCTAGTCCGGTTTCCCAGACGTCCACCGGTTCGACCGGTCATTTCAGACGGACGCGCGGGTAAGCCCGCGCGTCCTGAGGACGGCGCCGCAAGCGGCGCCTCAGTCTCGTTTGGCTATCCGCTTCCCGTTCTAGACGCGATCTCAGGATGAGACCTGCGGCCGATCCAGGCGACGAGGGCCCAGAACGCGAAACCGAGGAACGCGACGGCCGCGCCGAAGGCGATCACGTAGGTCGCGCCCTCGAAGTCGATCAGCTTGATCCCGCTCAGCATCAGGACGCAGGCGAGGCCGAGGCGCAGGGCCCGGTCGGGAAGCTTCAGCGTGAAGTGGCTCGTGAGCAGCACGCCCGGGATCGATCCGGTCAGGAGCCAGGCCATCGTCCGCAGGTCGACATTCCCCGCGACGAGGTGCCCGAACCCGGCCACCCACAACAGCGCGGCGGCGTGGAAGATGTCTGTGCCGACGATCTTCGGCAGCGTGAGCGGGAAGACCATCACCATCACGAGCCCGAAGAACGTGCCGCTGCCGACCGAGGTCAGGCCGACGACGAAGCCGCAGACCGCCCCGAGCGTGAACGCGATCAGACGGTCACGCCGCTCGAGCAGGAACGGCGCATCGTCGGGCTGGACGCCGACCTTGACGAACGTCTTCGCCACGAGACCGGCCCCGCCGATCACGAGAGCCACGCCGACGGCGTAGGCCTCGATCGACTCGGCGCTCCCCGAGTGGTGCGAGAGCCAGGTCGCCACGGCGACGCCCAGCAGCGACATAGGCCCCGAGCCCAGGAACATCCAGAAGGTCAGGCGCGCGTGGACCGTGCCCAGACGCCGGTGCCGGACCGCGCCGAAGCTCTTGAAGATCGCGCCGTGGAGGATGTCCGTGCCGACCGCGAGCGTCGGCTTGAAGCCGAAGAAGATGACCAGGATCGGCGTCAGTAGCGAGCCCCCGCCCATCCCGGTCATCCCGACGAGGGCGCCGATCAGGAAGCCGCTGAGGGTGAACTGCCAGGTCACCGGGAGGGCTTGGCGGAACGTCGCTCGTCGCCGGGGTGCGATGCTCGTTCCGACGCAAGGACGCAGGGAGCGTGCGTACCGGGAAGGTACGTGCGCGACTGAGGACGCAGCATCGGGGCGAGCAGCGCGGCCCGGCGGCTCAGCCGATGTTTCGTCAAGCCCTCCATGAGGCTAGGAGCGCACGCCGCGGTAGCTCTCGATCAGCACCTCCGCCACCTCGGGCCGTGAGAACTCCTCGGGCGGCAGCTCGCCGGCCGCGAGCAGCTCACGCACCTTCGTGCCCGAGAGGAAGACGTGGTCGTCGCCGCCGTGCGGGCAGGTCTTCGGCGTCGCCATCTGCCCGCAGACGCGGCAGTAGAACGCGTGCTCGAAGAACATCGGCTCGATGTCGAGCTCGTGCGGCTCGAACTCGTCGAAGATCTCCTGCGCGTCGTAGGTCCCGTAGTAGTCGCCCACGCCCGCGTGGTCGCGGCCGACGATGAAGTGCGAGCAGCCGTAGTTCTTGCGGCAGATCGCGTGCCAGATCGCCTCGCGCGGGCCTGCGTAGCGCATCGCCGCGGGGAACGCGGAGACGACCACGCGGTCGGCGGGGTAGTAGTTGTCCACCAGGACGCGGTAGCACTCGACACGCGTCGCAACCGGCACGTCGTCCGACTTCGTCTCGCCGACGAGCGGGTGGATCAGGAGCCCGTCCACGGTCTCGAGCGCGCCCTTCGTCAGGTACTCGTGCGCGCGGTGGATCGGGTTGCGGGTCTGGAACCCGACCACGCGGCGCCAGCTCCGCTCGGCGAACACGCGCCGGGTCTCGATCGGGTCGAGCGCCAGCTCCGGGAACGGAGCCTCGAGCCGCTCGAAGACCGTCACGCGCCCTCCGAGGTAGAACGGCTTCTGCGCGTAGAGGCGCGCAACCCCCGGATGCGCCTCGTCGGTCGTGCGGAAGCAGCGCTCCGCCTCGCGTTCCCGGTCGTACTCGTAGACCTCGTCCACCTCGAGCACGGCGAGAGCGCGGCCGCTCTGGTCCGTCAGCGCGACCTCGTCACCCTGCGGCGGCAGGTCGACCGCGAGGCAGACCGGCAGCGCCCACGGCAGCCCGCGCTCGAGCCGCATCTCCTCGACCACGCGCTCGTAGTCGTGGCGGCCCATGAAGCCCTCCAGCGGCGAGAGCGCGCCGCTCGCGAGCATGTCCAGGTCGGAGAGCTCGCGCGAGGTGAGCGGGATCTGCTCGAGCCGCTTGACCGCGTCCGGGCGCGGCCCGGTCCGGTCGACGAGCCTCCCGCCGTGCGGCGCGATCAGAGGCTGTGCGTCGAGCAGCGTCACGCCGGCACCTCGGCCCGAATGAGTCCGAGCTCCTCGAGCCTCGCCACGACGAGCGCGGCGCTCTCCTCCGCGCTGAGCAGCTCCGTGTCGACCACCAGCTCCGGGCTCGACGGCTCCTCGTAGGGGTCGCTCACGCCGGTGAACTCCTTGATCTCGCCCCGGAAGGCCTTCTCGTACAGGCCCTTGACGTCGCGCGTCGCGCACTCCTCGACCGACGCCTTCACGTAGACCTCGACGAAGGTGCCGACGTCCTCGATCATCGCCCTGGCCTTGCTTCGAGTCTCCTCGTACGGCGAGATCGCCGCGGTGATGACGGCGCCGCCCTGGCGGGTCAGGCGCGACGCGACCCAGCCGACGCGCTCGATGTGCGTGTCGCGGTCCTCCTTCGAGAAGCCGAGCCCCTTCGAGAGGTGCGTCCGCACCGTGTCGCCGTCGAGGTACTCGACGACGAGGCCGCGCCGGTCGAGCTCGGGCCCGACGATGTGCGCGATCGTGGTCTTGCCGGCACCGGAGAGCCCGGTGAACCAGAGCGTGAAGCCGCCGGACCGAGTCCGATCGGACTCGGGGTGCTCGGCGGCGTGGATGTGATCGGTCATGTCCCTCCTACGGGAGTGTCGAGGTGGATGCCACATTCGAGCTTGTCGGAGCCGGCCCAGCGGCCTGCGCGCTCCTCTTCCTCAGGACTCGTCGGACGCGTGCACGGAATGCACCCGATCGAGCGGAAGCCGACGTCGTGGAGCGGGTTGTACGGAATCTCGTTCACGGTGATGTAGGCCCAGACGCGCTTCTCGTCCCAGTCGGCCAGCGGGTGGACCTTCCAGACGTCGTAGCGCTCCGACCACTGCACCTTCGGCGTCGCAGACCGGCTCGGCGCCTGGTCGCGCCGGATCCCGGAGATCCAGGCGTCGTAGGGCTGGAGCGCCTTCAGGAGCGGCTCGACCTTGCGGATGTGGCAGCAGCGGTCGGGGTCGGTCTCCCAGAGGTTCGGGCCCTCCTGCCGGTGCTGCTCGGCGACGGTGATCAGCTCGGGCGGCGGAAGCAGGCGGATGCCGTAGCGCTCGACGAGCCGGTCGCGCGTCTCGTAGCTCTCGCGGAAGAACAGGTGCGTGTCGAGCTCGATCACCGGAAGGTCGAGGCCGAGCTCGGCCACCATGTGCACGAGCACCGACGACTGCTTCTGCCAGGAGCACGTCAGGCAGAGGCGGTCGCCGAACTCGGCGTGCCCCCAGCGGAGGACCTCCTCCGCGCTCATCGACTCGAAGTCGAGCTCAGGCAGAGGGGGCGCGCTCGCCATCGAGCAAGACCTCCTTCAGCGTGTCGCCGCGCAGGCCGAGGCGCAGCGTCTCGAGCGGGATGACCTCCTCGGGCGGGATGTTCCCGAGGTTCACGTTGGGACCGAACTGCTTGACGAACCAGGCCTGGCTCGATTTCGTCGGCGCCTCGAAGATCAGGTCCCCGAGCTCGACCTCGTGGACGATCTCGTCCACGAGCCCCGTGCGCATCTCTCCGGTCGGCCGGTAGATACCCGCGGTGCCGCCCTCGCGCCCCTCCGTGATCACCTTCCAGGCACCCGCCTCGAGCTCCTCCTTGATCCACTCGACCCACTGGTACGGGGCAAACACGATCTCCTCGTCCTTCGAGCCGACCTCCGAGAGGACGGTGAAGTCGCTCGCGAAGTCGGCGATCAGCTCGAGCTTGCGCTCGCGCGGGATCTCGAGCGTGCCGTCCGAGATCTCGACGTGCGAGAAGCGCTGGTCGACCAACCAGCGCCGGAACTCGTCGAGCTTGCCGCGCGCGTAGACGACCTCGAAGAGCGTGCCGCCGCAGACGACGGGCGTCTCGAACGACCGGTAGAGCGCGATCTTCTTCTCGAGGTTGTTGGTGACGTACGAGGTGCCCCAGCCGAGCTTGACGATGTCCACGTACTGGCCGGCGGTGTCGAAGAGACCCTCGATCTCGCGCAGGTTGAGGCCCTTGTCGATGACGTGGGTCAGGCCCTCGGTGCGCGGCTTCCCGGGGCGAGGGGGCAGGTCGAGGAATCCGTCAAAGCTTGGCATAGAGCTCCTCCAGCTTCTTGTGTGCGGCCTCCTGCACGTCGTGGTAGAGCGAGTTGCCGTGCGCGTCGATGCCGACCGTGAGCGGACCGAAGTCCTTCACGCGGAACTTCCAGAGGCACTCGGGCATGAGCTCCTCCCAGGCGACCTCCTCGATCTCCTCGATCTGCGTCGTCTCGAGTGCCGCGGCCCCGCCGACGATCGCGAAGTAGACCATCCCGTGCCGTTGCATGGGCTCGATCGCCTCGTCGGGGAAACCGCCCTTGCCGCAGATCGCGCGCACGCCGTACTGCGCACCGAGCGGCTCGGTGAAGCGCACCATCCGCGCGCTCGTGGTCGTGCCGATGCAGACAGGCTCGTACTTGTCGCCGACCTTGCGCACGCCCGGAGCGGTATGGAGCAGGAACGCGCCGCGGAGGTCCATCGGCGGCTCGACGCCCTCGTCGAAGATCCGGATCTGCGTGCGGTCGCGGATCCCGATGATGTGACCCTGGACGACGACCTCGTCGCCGGCGCGCAGCTTGAGGATCTCGGCCTCGTCGGTAACCGGGAAGGTCACTTCGTGCCTAGCCATCGAGGTCTCCCCCTCCAAGTAACAGTCTGTTACTTGGAGCCTGAAAGCTCCCGCATCTCCGTGGGTCTTGGCCGCTGGAGGCCCGGGACACCGCTAGTAACAGACTGTTACTAAGCACCTCAGGCCTCCCGGTCGTAGTCGATCGTGCCGTCGGCGGCGATATGCGCGCTCGCGCGGCGCGCCGCCCAGCACTGGTAGTTGACGGCCACGGGGTTCAGGGTCATGTGCGTGTCGGCGTGCTCTATGTGGCAGTTGAGGACGGTGACGTCGCCGCCGAGCCCCATCGGCCCGATGCCGGTCTCGTTCAGCAGCCCGTAGAGCTCGTCCTCGAGCTGCGCCACGTGCGGGTCGGGGTTGCGGGTTCCGATGGGGCGCGCGATCGCCTCCTTGGCGAGGTACATCGCGTAGTCGGCCGAGCCGCCGATGCCGACGCCGACGATCCCGGGCGGGCACGGCTTGCCGCCCGCGTCGACGATCGACTCGAGCACGAACTGCTTGATCCCCTTCACGCCGTCGGCGGGGACGCACATCTTCAGGAAGCTCATGTTCTCCGAGCCCGAGCCCTTCGGCACGCACTTGACGTCGAGGCCGTCCCAGTCGGGCACGAACTCCCAGTGCACGATCGGGAGCCGGTAGCCCGTGTTCGGCCCGGTGTTCTCCCGGGTGATCGTGTGGACGGCGTTCGAGCGAAGCGGGTGCTCGATCGTCGCGCGCTCGGTGCCGGCCTTGAGCGCCTCGTAGATCCGGACCGGGTGGAGCGGGAAGCCTTCTCCGACACGGCACATGTAGACCGCGATCCCCGTGTCCTGGCAGACGAGGTTCTCGCGGTCGTCCGCGATCTCGACGTTGCGGACGATCGTCTCCAGTACGCGCTTGCCCGGCGTCGAGGTTTCGCGGTCCCTGGCCGCCACGAGCGCGTCGCGCAGGTCCTGCGGGATGTCCTTCAGCGCCCAGACGTAGAGGTAGGCAGCCGCGTCCTCGACGGCCTGGCGCAGGTCGGTCACTACCAGACTCATGCGGCCTTCTCCTGACGACAGGCGCATCGACCGGTCATTTCAGACGGCCGGGCGAGCAAAGCCCGTCCGGCCTGATGTCGACACCGCAAGCGGCGTCTCACGCCGCCTTCTCCGCGGCGGCTGCGCCTGCCCGGCGTCCGAAGACGGTGCACTCGAGCAGGCTGTTCCCCATCATCCGGTTGCGCCCGTGTGTGCCGCCGGCGATCTCGCCGCACGCGAACAGGCCCTCGAGGGTCGTCTCCGAGCGCTCGTCGATGACGAGGCCGCCGTTCTGGTAGTGGAGGACGGGGTAGGTCAGGATCGCCTGCCCGAGCGGGTCGATTCCGGCGGAACGGTAACGGCGCAGCATGTAGGGAAGCGAGATCTCGGCGTCGCCCTGGGCGATCCGGGTCGTGTCGAGCAGGACCGCGGGGCGGCCGTCGGGCGTCTCGACTCCGCGCCCGCCCTCCACCTCGTCGAAGATCGCCTGCGAGACCGTGTCGCGCGGCCCGAGCGGGTCGGTGAACTCGTCCCCGTCGGCGTTGAGGAGCGTCGCTCCGTAGGCGCGGGTGGTCTCGGGGATCGAGTAGCCCTGCATCGTCGGAGGCCAGGCGCCGCCGTTCGGGTGGTACTGGAGCGCGTCGAGGTCGCGGCTCTCGGCGCCGAGGTCGAGCGCGATCTGCGTCACCTCGCCGGTCGCGCCGGGGTGGTTGGTCGAAAGCTCGCGGCGCTCCTCGGCCTCGCGGTAGCAGCGCCCGCCGGCGGCGAGCACGACGGCGGCCGCGTCGATCGTGACGTCCTCTCCGTTCTTCCGGCGGCAGGTCGCGAGCCAGCCGTTCCCGGCGGGCTCGAGTGCGACGAGCGGGCAGTTGGGCAGGGCCTCGCCGTCCGAGGCGAGGAACGCGTCGCGGAGGGCGGTGGTGATCGCGTGGCCGGTACGGTCGCCGACCTGGAGCAGGCGCTTGCGGCTCGCGCCACCGCAGCGGGCGAGCCGGTAGCCGCCGTTCTCCCTGGTGAACTCGACCCCGTGTTCCTCGAGCCAGTGGATCGCGCCCGGCGCCTCGCCGGTCAGCACCTCCACGAGGTGGCGGTCGGCGGTCTCGTGGGAGCTCTGCCAGACGTCCTCGCCGTGCTGTTCCGGGGAGTCGTCCTCGCCGAACGCCGCCTGGATGCCTCCCTGGGCCTTGGCCGAGTTGCAGGACTGCAACGCTCCCTTGGTGACGAGACCGACGCGCGCGCCGGTCGTCTCGGCCGACACCGCGGCGGCGAGCCCTGAGGCCCCGCTCCCGACGACGAGCACGTCGAATATGAGCCGCTCGGCCACGACGGTCGGAGTCTACCTAATCACAGGAATTAGTTCACCTTATTCTCAGGTCCCGGCTATGCTCGCCGCCCGATGAGATGGCTGGCGAAAGCGGCGCTCCAGCGCGGGCTCGGCGTCCTTCCGGAGGGCGAGCGGCTGAACTACCTCTTCCAGCGGCACGTGGCGCACAGCCTGCCCGCCGGCGAGTCAGCCTTCCGTCGCAAGTTCTCGCGGGCGCGGCAGCACCTCCAGGCCTACGAGGAGCACGGGCCCGGCACGTCCCGCGGCGAGGCCGTCTTCTACGAGTTCGGCGCCGGCTGGGACCTGGCGATCCCGCTTTCCTACGCGTGCCTCGGCGTCGGCCGCCAGGTGCTCGTCGACATCCGCCCGAGCGCTCGCGTCGAGCTCGTGAACGAGTCGCTCGGGGTGTTCGGTCGGCTCTGGGACGAGCTCGAGCGCGAGGCCGGGCGCGAGCTCCGGCGGCTCGGCGGCCCCGTGGCCTCGCTGGCCGAGCTCGAGGAGCGGCTGGGAATCGCCTACCTCGCCCCGCGCGACGCGCGCGCGACCGGTTTCCCGGCGGAGTCGATCGACTTCGTGTCGAGCACGGACACCTGCGAGCACATCCCGGAGGACGACCTGGCGCGGATCTTCGCCGAGTGCGGGCGGCTCCTGCGACCGGGTGGGGTATTCAGCTGCCGGATCGACCTCCAGGACCACTACGCGTACTTCGACCGGTCGCTCTCCCGCTACAACTTCCTCCGCTTCTCCGACCGCGGCTGGCGGCTGGTCAGCTCGCCGCTCCACTTCCAGAACCGGCTGCGCGCCCCCGACTACCTCCGCCTCGTGCGCGAGGCCGGGCTCGAGCTCGTGTCCGAGCAACCCTCGGGGCCGAGCGAGGAGGGCCTGGTCGAGCTGCGGTCGCTGCCTCTGGCGCCGAAGTTCAGCAGGGGCTACACGCTCGAGGAGTTGGGCGTGACGGTCCTGTCGTTCGTCGCGCGGCGGCTTGAGTGACGCGTAGAACGTGCCGATCTATCCGGGGTGGCACGCGGCCTCTCACTGCTCTCGCTGCTCGTCGCCCTGGGCGTGGCGGGCTTCATCATGAACGCGCAGCTGCAGCACTCTCCGAGCCAGGCGAGCGCCCAGCAGGAAATCGACCGGGCGAAGCAGACGGCCGCGGCCGTCGCATTCCAGCAGGCCGGGGTCGCGCTCGAGGAGTTCCACGCCCTCAACGGAACCTACGCGGGCACCTCGCTCCAGGGCTTCGGGGTGAGGCTCGCGCGGGCCGATGCCTCCTCGTACTGCGTGGAGAGCGGAAGCGGCCCGAACCTGACGCACCTCGCCGGGCCCGGCGGTACGCCCGCGGCCGGCGGCTGCTAGCGACGGTTTCGGAACAGCGCCATCGGCTCGACCGGTCATTTCAGACGGACGCGCAGGCCGAGCCCGCACGTCCTGAGGCCGGCATCGCAAGCGACGCCTCGGCTACCAGATGCTGCGCAGGAGCTCGGCGATCTCGGCCGGGCTCGCACGGCGCGGGTTGACGAGCGCGCCCGGACGGGCGGCGGCCGCCTCGGCCACCTCGTCGAGCTCGTCCTCCGGGACGCCGAGGTCGCGCAGGCGCTCGAAGCCCGAGAGGCGGGAGAGCTCCTCGCAGCGCGCCGCTGCATCGGCCGTGCCGAGAGCCTCGGCGAAGCGCGCGATCTCCTCGCGGGCGACCGACTCGTTGAACCGCAGCGCCGGCGGCAGGCAGAGGGCGTTCGCAGCTCCGTGCGCGATCCCGTAGCGGCCGCCGATCGCCTGCGCCATCGCATGCGCGAGCCCGAGACCGGCCGAGCCGAAGGCGGCCCCCGCGTGCATCGCCCCACGCAGGAGCGTCGTTCGGGCCTCGAGGTCGTGGCCGTCCTCGAGCACGGACGGGAGCGACTCGCCGATCAGCCTCGCGCCCTCGATCGCATGCTCGTCGCCCTCGGGGTTGCGGCCCTCGACGTAGAGGGCCTCCGCGCAGTGGGCGAGCGCGTTCATTGCCGTTCCGCCGCTCACGCCCCGTGGCAGGTCGAGGGTCAGCTTCGGTTCGTAGACGATCCCGGCCGGGTGGGCGCCGCTTCCGTGGCCCCTCATGAGCCGGCCCGGGTCGCGGATCCCGAACGACGTCGTCCACTCGGCGCCCGAGTACGTGGTCGGCACCGAAACGAACGGGAGGCCGGTCGCGGCCGAGATCGCCTTCGTCAGGTCGATCGCGCTGCCGCCGCCGACCACGAGGAGGCCGTCACAGCCGTCGCTCGCCTCGGCCGCGTCGTCGATCCGGTGGGACGGAACCTCGTTCCATCTTCCGGCCGCGGGAAGGTCGAGGCGCGCCCAGCGGTCGCTCGCGATCAGGAACGGGCGCTCGATCCCGGCTTCCGCGAGCAGGCCGGGGAGCTCCTCGAGCCCCCAGCGGACGATCACTCGAGCCGCTCCCTGGCGAAGGACAGGAAGGCCTCCGCCGCACGGGTAGGCGAGCGCCCCGCCGACCGGACGAGCGAGATCTCACGGGCCGGGTCGAGCCCCTTCACGCGCGCGGCGGCGAGCGTGCCCGCCGAGAGATCGGCCTCGATCGCGGCGCGTGAGATGAACGTCACCCCGTAGCCGGCGACGACCGCCGATCGCGCCGACTCCTGGAGGCCGAGCTCGAGCCGCGGCTCCAGCTCCCGCAGCCTCGTGCCGGCGCGACGGAGCTCGTCCTCGATCACCTGACGGACCCCGGCGCCCTCCTGCATCACGATCAGCTGCTCCTCCCTCAGCTCGTCGAGCCCGACCGTGCGGCCGGCGAAGCGGTGGTCCGGCGGGCATGCGAGCACGACCTCGTCGCGGAAGAGCGGCTCGAACACGACCCCGCGGTGCCGTCGGGCGGCGCCGACGACGCCGAGCTCGAGCTCGCGGTCCGCCACACGCTCGACGACGGTCTGCGTGTCCGAGATCGAGAGCGAGATCGCGACACCGGGGTTCTGCCGCTGAAATTCGCAGAGCAGGACCGGGACGACGGTGCTACCTGGGCCGGTGGACGCGCCGACCTCGAGCGTGCCGCCGAGCTCGCCCTCCTCGCCGGCCTCGAGCTCCTCGAGCAGCTGACCTTCGAGGGCGAGCAGGCGCTGGGCGCCGCGGTAGAGCGCGAGGCCCGCCTCGGTCGGCTCGACGCTGCGACCCGAGCGATCGAGCAGCTTGCGTCCAAGCCGCTTCTCGAGCGAGCGGACCTGGAGGCTCACCGCCGGCTGCGTGACCCCGAGCCGCTCGGCCGCCTGCGAGAAGCTCTTCCGCTCGACCACGGCGCAGAACGCTGCGAGCTGTCGCGTGTCCATAAGGATTGATTATGCCTTCAGTCACACTTCCGGCACGATTCCGTTACCCACGCGTGCGCATTTCCCCGATACGCTCGCCTCGGGGAGGAGGCCGGGCGAACCGTAGTACAGGACGAAGGGGCCGACCGCCGTCTCGCCGTGTCCTCGACCCTCTAGCATCACGGGGTGGCCAGCTCCCAGCCGGGCTCGGAAACCTCGCCGCAGCCGGGACCGAGCGATTCCTTCATCGAGCGCTTCGCGGGGCTCGGAAGCGGCTCGCCGAAGCGCCGCGTCGATCTGGAGCTTCGGCTGCTCGACGTCGCCTTCTCCGGGCTCTTCCTGCTGCTCGCGGTCCCGCTGCTGCTCGTGATCGGTGCCGCGCTCCTCCTGACGAGCGGCAGGCCCCTCTTCTACCGCGGCCGCCGGGTCGGGAAGGACGGGCGCATCTTCCAGATGCTGAAGTTCCGCACGCTCGAGCCCGGCGCCGAGGAGCGCCTCGGCTCCTTTCTCGGCGAAGAGCTCGTCGAGAAGACACGCGCCGAGACCACGCGGCTCGGCCGCCGTCTCCGCGCGACGCAGCTCGACGAGCTTCCCCAGCTCTGGAACGTCCTCAGAGGCGACATGAGCTTCGTCGGGCCGCGGCCGATCCGGCCCCGTTTCTTCGAGCAGCTCGCGGAGGAGCTGCCGGCCTACTGGCAGCGTCTCGTCGTGCGCCCGGGTCTGACCGGGTTCGCCCAGGTGAGGCGCGGCTACGAGACCTCGATGGCCGAGAAGCTGGCCCACGATCTCGAGTGGATCGCCGACCGCTCCGTGCCGCTATACCTGCGCACGCTGACCGCGACCGCGGCCAGGGTCTTCGCCCAATCGGTGCGGGGGCTCTTCGGGCACGGGGACTAGCGGACGGGGCACTACACTCCGGCGCGTGTGCGGGATCTGCGGGATCGTCTCCTCGGCGGGTCCCGTCGACCCCGAACGGCTGGCGCGGATGAGCGCCAAGCTCGTCCACCGCGGGCCTGACAGCGACGGCTCGTTCGTAGACGGAGGCGTCGCCCTCGCCGCCCGCCGCCTCGCGATCATCGACCTCGAGACCGGCGACCAGCCGCTCGCGAACGAGGACTCGACGATCCACGTCGTCCAGAACGGCGAGCTCTACAACTACCGCGAGCTGCGCGCCGAGCTCGAGCGCGCCGGCCACGGCTTCCGCTCGCACGGCGACACGGAGGTGCTCGTCCACCTCTACGAGCAGGAAGGGCTCGACTTCGCGCGTCGCCTTCGCGGGATGTTCGCCGTCGCGCTCTGGGACGCGCCGCGGCGGCGCCTCGTCCTCGCCCGCGACCGGTACGGGATCAAGCCGCTCTACTACCGGTCGAACGGCGACGCGCTCGAGTTCGCGTCGGAGCTGCGCGCGCTCCCGCGCGGCGAGATCGACCTCGACGCGCTCGAGGCGTTCCTCGCGTTCAACTCAATCCCCGCGCCGCTGACGATCTTCCGCGACGCGCGCAAGCTCCCGCCCGGCCATCTGCTGGTCTGGGAGAACGGAAAGACAAGACTCGAGCGCTACGCGCGGCCGGCTCCGGCGGCCGCCGAAGCGCTGCGCGGCGATGACGAGGCCGAGCTGATCGAGGAGCTCCGCGCGCGGTTGCGCGACTCCGTTCGGGCTCACCTCGTCTCCGACGTCCCCGTCGGCGTCCTCCTCTCGGGCGGGGTCGACTCGGCCACGCTGGCCGCGCTCGCGGCGGAGGAGAGCTCCGAGGCGGTGCGCACGTTCTCGATCGGCTTCGAGGAGCGCTCCTTCGACGAGCTGGCCGGCGCCCGGCTCGTCGCCGACCGCTACGGGACGCTCCATCGTGAGCTGGTCCTCCGGCCCGATGCCGCGCTGCTCCTGCCGGCGCTCGCCGAGGCCTTCGACGAGCCGTTCGCGGACTCGTCCGCGCTCCCGACCTACCTGGTCTCTCAGCTGGCGGCGCAGGACGTGAAGGTGGCGCTCTCCGGCGAGGGCGGCGACGAGCTCTTCGGCGGCTACTACACGTATGTCGCCGACCTGCTCGCGCTCCGGGCCGGCTGGGCCGCCGGCCTGGCGCGGCCGGTCGTGGAGCGGCTGCCGAGCTCGAGCGCGCGGGCGAGCTTCGACTACAAGGCCAAGCGCTTCGTCCGCGCGGCCCACCTGCCGCCCCTCGAGCGCCATCACGCCTGGAAGGAGATCTTCTCGCCCGAGGCCCGCGCGGAGCTCACGGGCCGTGACCACGGCTTCGACCCGGTCGACCTTTACCGCGCGCGCTTCGTGGAGACCGAGGATGCCGAGCTGCTCGCGCGCCTCCAGGACGTCGACCTCGGGCTCTACCTCGTCGACGACCTGCTGGTGAAGACCGACCGCGCGTCGATGGCGCACTCGCTCGAGGCCCGCGTGCCCTACCTCGACCCGGCGGTGACGAACCTCGCGCTCGCGCTGCCGACGAAACAGCGCGTGCGGGGCTTCCGCAAGAAGGTGCTGCTCCGCAAGGCCGTCGCGCCCCTCCTGCCGAAGGAGATCGTCGGCGGCAAGAAGCGCGGCTTCTCGATCCCGGCAGCCGCCTGGCTGCGCGGCGAGCTGGAGCCGTTCGCCCGCGAGACGCTCTCGGCCGAGACGCTGCGCAGACAGGGGTTCTTCCGGCCTGAGGCGGTCGGGCGCCTGCTCGACCGGCACGTCGCGGGCGAGGAGGATCTCTCGCGCCAGCTCTGGGGCCTGCTCTCGTTCACGCTC
Organism: uncultured Actinomycetes bacterium; assembly: GCA_963716865.1. Taxonomy (GTDB): domain Bacteria; phylum Actinomycetota; class Thermoleophilia; order Gaiellales; family Gaiellaceae; genus AC-32. The sequence goes on along the minus strand of CAVQUF010000002.1, from coordinate 94,869 downwards.
TGGCACGAGCGCCACGTCGAGCGGGAGCCGGGGCCGCTGCGCGAACCGCGCCTGGAGGCGCTCGTCCACTGAGCGATCTGCCCGAGTTCGGGCTCGGCTACCCCGGAACCGAGCTTCGGCAGCAGCTCGTCGAGGCCGTGCTCGCTGGCGAGAAGACCGCCACCGCGGGCCTCCACGGAGTCTTCGAGGACGATCCCACCCCCGACGCCGGCGACCGGTTCGTGGTCGAGGACGCGGAGGGCGTCGCCAGGGCGATCGTCGAGGTGACGGAGGTCCGCGTGATCCCGGCGTCCGAGGTCGACTTGCAGTTCGCGCGGGACGAGGGTGAGGGCTTCGAGTCGGTGGAGGAGTGGCACGAGGCGCACGAGCGGTTCTTCGAGCGCACGATCGAGCCGGACACGCTCATCTCCGCCATCCGCTTCCGCGTGGTGGAGAGGCTCTGAGGGTCTGGATCGACATCACCGCGCCGGCCCACGTGCTGGTCTTCCGGCCGCTGATCCCGCTACTCCGCGAGCGCGGCGCGGAGATCGAGGTCACCTCCCGCGACTACGCGCAGACGGTGCAGCTGCTCGAGCTCCACGGGATCGAGGCGGACGTGCTCGGCCGTCACGGCGGGCGCTCGCGGCTGGGCAAGGCGCGCTCTCTCGGCTCCCGCATGCACGCGCTCCGCGGCTGGGCGCGCGGGCGGCGCTTCGACGTCGCGCTCGCGCACGGCTCGCACGAGCTGACCCTCACCGCGCGGCGGCTCGGGATCCCGAGCGCGACCACGTTCGACTACGAGTTCGCCTGGCTCCAGCACCAGCTCGGCTGCCGGGCGGCGACGCGCGTGGTCGTGCCCGAGGCGATCCCGCCCGAGCGGCTCCAGCGTTACGGCGTGAAGCCGCCGAAGCTGCGCCAGTACGCCGGCCTGAAGGAGGAGTACTACCTCGCCGACTTCGAGCCCGACCCGACGGCGCTCGCGCAGTTCGAGATCGACCCGGCTAGGACGCTCGTCGTCGTGCGCACTCCGCCCGACGTCTCGCTGTACCACCGCCGCTCGAACCCGCTCTTCCCGCAGGTGCTCGACCACCTCGGCCGCGACGACTCGGTGCACGCGATCGTCCTGCCGCGCACGCCGGAGCAGCGCGACTTCGTACGCGGCCTCCGCCTGCCCTCCGTCCAGGTGCCCGACCGGGCGGTCGACGGCCAGAGCCTGATCGCGCTGGCCGACCTCGTCGTCTCGGCCGGCGGGACGATGAATCGCGAGGCGGTCGCCCTCGGCGTGCCGGTCTACACGACGTACGGCGGGAGGCTCGGCGGCGTGGACGAGCTGCTGATCCGCGAAGGGCGCTTGATCCCGCTCTCCGACCCGCGCGCGCTCGACCTGCGCAAGCGCGAGGGACCGGGCGAGCGCGTTCGCCGCGACCCGGCGCTGATGCTGAACCTCCTGCTCTCCGCCCAGTCACGGCCAGACGATCCAACGGTCTAGGCAGACCGCACTTAGCAACAGACTGTTACTTGGAGGATCTCTGCGATCGCCTGCGCAATCGCGCACTCCTGGCGGAGGGCTGCTTCGACCGCTCGTCGCCGTCGCAACTTCGGTCGGAGCGACTTAGTAACAGTCTGTTACTTAGCTACCTGGCATCACGCAGCGGAGAGGGTAGAAAGCACCTCTGAACCGTAGCGCTCAAGCTTTGTCGGCCCGACGCCCGGCACTGACGCGAGCTCCGTGATCGTCGTTGGCCGCCGCGTTGCGATCTCGGCCAGGGTCGAATTGTGGAAGACGACGTACGCGGGAATCTCGTCGTTCTTCGCCCGCTCCCGGCGCCAGCGCTTGAGCGCGAGGTACGTCGGGTCGCTCGATTCCTCCGCGCGCTCTTTGCGCGGGGGCGGCGCGGCCTCGACGCCGAGCTCGGCCAGGAAGCGGCTCGGCTTCCCGGCCCAGGTCAGCGCGAGGTGCCGCTTCGCCCGGGTCATCCCGACGTAGAGCAGGCGCCGCTCTTCCGCCAGCGCACCGGGGAGCCGCATGGCCTGCTTGCACGGGAGCTCCTTCTCCTCGACCCGCGGGATGAAAACGGCCTCGAACTCGAGGCCCTTCGCCCGATGGAGCGTCAGCAGGTGCACGCCGCCCTGCGCCCCGTGGTCGAAACGCGCCCGGAGCCACTCGACCCACTCCTCGACCGTGTGCGAGCCGTCGTCGAACTCCTCGGCCAGCTTGCAAAGTCGCGCGAGGTCGGCCTGGCGCACGAGCTCGCGCTCGCCCACGCCGTCGGGCACGGGATCGGCCATGCCCTGCTCGCGTGCGACGCGCCGCACCTCCTCGGCCAGCGGTAACTCAAAGCGATAGCTGCCGCGGAGCGCTTTCAGGAGCTGCCTCGCACCGTCGCGCGAGAGGAGCGCCGAGCCCTGGAACGGGATCTTCGTGTCGCCGAAGAGCTCCTCGAAGTCGACAGAGCGCGCGTTCAGGCGCATCAGCACGGCCATCTCCTCGTACGGAACGCCCTCGGCGGCGAGAGCCCGGACCCGCTCGAGCACGAACGCGCCCTCGTCCTCGGGCGAGTCGAATCCGCGGACGACCGGCTCGGCCCCCGAGGGCCGCGTCGGCCGCAGCGTCTTCTCGGCGCCGCCGAGCCGCGGCACGAGGCGGTTCGCGAGCGCGAGGACCTCCGGCGACGAGCGGTAGTTGGACTCGAGCCTCACGACCGTCGCATTCGGGAAGCGGCGCTCGAGGCCGAGCAGCCACTCCGGCGACGCGCCGGTGAACCCGTAGATCGACTGGTAGTCGTCTCCGACCGCGCAGATCTCCTCGCTCCCGCCCAGCCAGAGCTCGAGCAGCGACTGCTGCAGCAGGTTCACGTCCTGGTACTCGTCCACGGTGAACGCGAGATAGCGCTCTCGCAGCGCGGCCAGCGCCCACTCGTCCTCCTCGTACATCCGCACCGCGAGCTCGAGCAGGTCCTCGAAGTCGATGAGCCCGGCCGCCGCCTTCCGCCGCTCGTACTCGCGGAAGACGCGCTCCATCAGGTCGGCCGGGATCGGAGGCTCGTGGCCGCCCAGCCCGCGCCGGTAGGTCTCCGGCGTCAGGCGGCGGTTCTTCGCCCACTCGACCTCGGTCGCGAGGTCGCCCGCGGGCCGGAAGCGATAGGGGCGCGGCAGCGTGTTCCCGACCTGGCGCAGCAGCAGCGCCTTCGTCGAGAGGATCCGCCCCGGCCCCTCGCCGCGGGCCCGCCGCAGCTGCGCAAGCGCCGCCGAGTGGAACGTCCGCGCCTCGACCCCCTCCACACCGAGCCGCTCGAGCCGGCCGCGCATCTCGGTCGCCGCCTTGTCCGTGAACGTGACGGCCAGGATCTCCTGTGAGCGAACCGCGCCCGACGCGACCTGCCACGCGATCCGCCGCGTGATCGTGGTCGTCTTCCCCGAGCCCGCGCCGGCGAGGATGCAGACGGGGCCGCGCACGGCCTCCGCCGCCCGGCGTTGCTCGGGGTTCAGCCCGCCGAGAATCGCCCCCGCGCCCGCGTCCACTAAGGCGCTCGCTTGCGACGCCGACCAAAGAGGTCGTGCCGGCTTTGCCGGTGCGACCGTCGGACGCACCGTTTGGGATGCAGAACGATCTTGCCCTCCTAGTGAGATGGCCGCGAAGCCACCCTAGCCCTGGACGCGGACGGGCCTAGCTCAGCTTCTGTCCCGAAAGCGTGTCTTCTTCTACCGGCTGCGCGGGAGCGCTCACGAGGAGCGGCGAGCGCATCATCCCCGCCAGCCGCGTCACGACCTGGAGCGTGTCCCCCTCGCCCACGAGCCGCTCGAGCTCGGCCAGCTCGTCCTGGAGCCAGACCGCGTTCACGATCGGCCCGCTCACGCGCATGATCTTCGGGTGCAGGGTCGGGACGACGGCCTCGCCCTCGCCCCAGAGCTCCTCGTGCAGCTTCTCGCCCGGGCGCGCGCCGACGATATCGACCGCGATGTCGCGCTCGGGCTCCTTGCCCGAGAGCCGGATCATCTGCATCGCGAGGTCGACGATCCGCACCGGCTCGCCCATGTCGAGCACGAACACGTCGCCCCGGCCGCCGATCGCGCCGGACTGGATGACGAGCGACGCGGCCTCCGGGATCGTCATGAAGTAGCGGGTCATCTCCGGGTGCGTGACCGTGACCGGGCCGCCCTTCGCGATCTGCCTGCGGAAGATCGGGATCACGCTCCCGGACGAGCCGAGCACGTTCCCGAAACGGACGGCGACGAAGCGGGTCGAGATGTCGTCGCGCGCGCCGTAGGCCTCGACGAGCCACTCGCAGAGCGCCTTCGACTGGCCCATCACCGTCTTCGGGTTGACCGCCTTGTCGGTCGAGACGAGCACGAAGCGGCGGGCGCCGAACTCGATCGCGGCCTCGGCCACGACCCTCGTCGCGAGCGCGTTGTTGCGCACGGACTCGAGCGGGTTCGCCTCCATCAGCGGCACGTGCTTGTAGGCGGCGGCGTGGAAGACCACTTGGGGCCGGTAGCGGTCGAAGACCTGGCGCATCTTCGTCCGGCTCTCGCAGTCGGCGAGCACGGGCACGCTCGGGGCGAAGCCGCGCTCGTCCACGAGCTCGCGCTCGATCTCGAACAGCGCGGTCTCGCCCTGGTCCACGAGCACGAGCCGCTGTGGGCCGAGCCGGGCGATCTGGCGGCAGAGCTCCGAGCCGATCGAGCCCCCGGCGCCGGTGACCATCACGGTCTGGTCCCGCACGTACGCCGCGCTCGCCTCGAGGTCGACCTCGATTGGCTCGCGCCCGAGCACGTCCTCGACCTGCACCGGCCGGATCTGCGCCGCGAGCTCGCTCTCGCCGGAGATCAGGTCGTAGAGCCCCGGGAGCGTCTTCACGGGGACGTTGTTCTCGCGCGTGATCGTGACGATCCGCTGGCGCGCCTCGCCCGAGGCGGACGGGAGCGCGATCAGCACCTCGTCGGGCCTGTTGTCGCGCAGGATGTGCGTCATCTCCTCGGTGGTGCCGAGGACCCGGACGCCGTGGATGCGGAGGTTCTTCTTGCGGCGGTCGTCGTCGATCAGGCCGATCGGCGTGTAGCCGAGCTGCCGGTTGCGCTGGAGCTCGCGGATCACGAGCTGCCCGGCGTCGCCGGCGCCGACCACCAGCACCTCCTTGCCGCGCGCGACGAGGCCGCCGCCCGACGGCCGCTCCATCAGCGTCCTTGCGAGCAGGCGGGACCCGGCGATGAGGGCGAGGCACAGCAGCAGGTCGAGCGCCGCGATCCCGCGCGGCAGCTTGACGTTGTGCACGGGCGAGATCAGGTACACGGCGACGTCCGCGAGCACGCTCGCGAGCGCGACGCCGTAGGCGATTCGCCACATGTCGCGGGTCGAGACGTAGCGCCACCAGCGGTTGTAGAAGCCGCAAAAGACGAAGACGACGAGCTTGATCGCGACGACGATCAGGATCGAGCGACGGAAGAGCGTCTCGTAGAAGACCGGGATGCCGTTGTCGAAGCGAAGCTCGAAGGCGAGCCACCACGCGAGCGCCACCAGCAGGCCGTCCGCGACCAGCTGCCAGATCCGGTGCCTGTTGATCGGGATCACGCGCGTACCGCCGCGGCCTCGCGGATCACGGAGACGACCCGCTCCTGCGTCTCGGCCGGGATGCCGGCCCACATCGGGAGCGCAAGGTTCTCGCGCGACGCCCGCTCGGTCTCCGGCAGCGACCCCTCCTTCCAGCCCAGGTAGCGAAGCGCCGGCTGGAGGTGGAGCGGGGTCACGTAGTAGGACGCGTGCCCGATCCCGGCCGTCGCGAGCGCCTCTGCGAGGCGGTCCCGCTCGGTCGAGCGGACGACGTACATGTGGTAGACGTGCGCGGACTCGTCGGGCGGTAGCTCGCAAAGCGAGCCGAGGCCGAGCTCCTCGTAGCGCACGGCCGCGTCGCGCCGGGCCTGCGTCCACCCGTCGAGCTCGCCGAGGAAGAGCCGCAGCACGGCCGCCTGGAGCTCGTCGAGGCGCGAGTTGTAGCCGACCGCCTCGAACTCCTTCTTCTCGCGCGAGCCGTGGAAGCGCAGCAGCGCGATCCGGTCCGCGAGCGCCTCGTCGTTCGCGGCGACGAGACCGCCGTCCCCGAGGCCGAACAGGTTCTTGGTCGGGAAGAAGCTGAACGTCGAGAGCACGCCGGTGCGCGCGGCGCCCTCGGCCCCGAAGGCCTGCGCGGCGTCCTCGACGATCGGCACGCCGAGCTCCTCGAGCGCCGTGAGCGGCATCAGCCGACCGAACAGGTGCACCGGCATCAGCGCCCTCGTTCTCGACGTGACCTTCGCGGCGACGTCCTCCGGGTCGAGGTTGAGCGTGACCGGATCGATGTCCGCGAACACCGGCGTCGCGCCTCGCCGCGCGATCGCCTCTGCGGTCGCGTAGAACGTGAACGCGGGGCAGATCACCTCGTCCTCCGGGCCTATTCCGAGCGCGTCGAGCGCGAGCACGAGCGCGTCGGTCCCGTTCGCGACGCCGACGGTCCGGGGCACTCCGAGGTAGTCGGCGGCCTCGGCCTCGAACGCCTTGACGTTCGGCCCGAGGATGAAGACGCCCGAGTCGAGCACCTCCCCGATTCGCGCCTGGATCTGGGGAATCAGGTGCTCGTACTGCGCCTTGACGTCGACGAGAGGGATGGAATCGGGCACGGGGCTTGAGTCTAGTGCCCCGTCCAGGAGCACAGCTGAGTTTCTGGGCTGCGAGCACCAAGCCGGAGTTCGCACTTGCCCGCGGCAAGGCTTGACTGCCTTGCCAAGGGCAAGGGTGGGATCTCGCGCCGTGTGATCGCGGGCCAGAAGCCGGTATGTGTTGCTGGATGGGGCACTAGTTTGAGCGTCGCCGCGCTACCAGATACAGCGCGAGCGCAACGGCTCCTGCCACGATCACGACGTCCACGAAGTCGAACGCGTGGTGGAAGCTCTCGTAGCTGGCCCCGAGCGCCCAGCCGATCCCGGCGAAGGCGAAGCACCACAGAGCCGAGCCCGGGATCGTCAGCAGCGTGTAGCGGCCGAGCGGCATCCGGAAGATCCCGGCCGGGATGGAGATGAACGAGCGGACGACCGGCACGATCCGGCCGAGGGCCACCGCCCAGTCGTCCCAGCGCTCGAACCAGCGCTCGGCACGCGCGAGCCGCTCGGGGCCGAGGTGCAGCCAACCTCCGTGCCGCTCGGCCAGCGGCCTCCCGCCCTTCCAGCCGATCGCCCAGCCGACCTCCGATCCGAACAGGTAGCCGAGCGTGCCAGCGAGCGAGACGGCGACGTACGCCCAGAACGGGGTTGTCACGTCGTTCCCGAACAGCACCACGTGCTGACCGGCGAAGGCGCCGGACGCGAGTGCGCCCGCGTAGACCATCACGAGCTCGCTCGCAGCGGGGAAGACGGCGTCGATCGCCATCAACAGGAACACCGCGTAGAGCCCGTGGTTTCCGACGAACGAGGTGATCGAGCCCGTCAGCGACGCGAGCACGCGCCGAGTCTACGGTCCTAAGGCGCTCGCTTGCGACGCCGACCAAAGAGGCCGTGCCTGCTTTGCCGGTGCGGCCGTCTTAGTCCCTAGCGGCGGACGCCGAACGACTTCGCCAGCTCGACCGGCCCGTAGGCGTTCTGCGCATAGACCTTGAACAGGTAGCTGCCGCGGTAGGCGAGGTGCCCGCTCGCGTAGCGGCCGTTCCAGCGCACGGCCCGCATCCCCGCCTTCATCTTGACCGCGCCGATCCGGCGCACGAGCACGCCCGAGCTCGTCCAGACCGAGCCGATCACGCGCGCGGGATGCGCAAGCCGGAAGCGGGCGACGACGCGGTTCGCCCGCCCGGGGCCGAGCCGTACCGACCGCGGCGCGACGCCGAGGAAGCCGAGCGTGTCGTTGACCCAGAACGAGCGCTCCACCGACGACTGCCGCGCGAGGTCGTCCGTGGCGTTCACGACCCAGCGCCAGCGCCCGAGCGATTCCTGGGCCTGCCGCTTCGCGGTCATGCTGCTCGGCCAGGTGACCTTGTAGATCCCGGGCGCGCGGCTGCCCGTGACGCTGTAGACGCTCGTGCCGCTGGCGTCGATCAGATTGGCGGTGACCGTCGAGGTGCGGACGAGCTTGAACGAGAGCGTCTGCCGCTCGGCCGTCCCGTCTCCGTTGGGCGAGATCACCGGGAACGCAGGCGGCGCGGCGTATACCCCGGCGTACATGATCGCGAGCATCTCCTTGACCGAGCGCTCTCCGCCGGCGTCAGACGGGCGGTTCAGGAGCTTGCCGTCGAACGCCATCGTGGTCGAGCCGCCGGCGTCGAGCGCCGAGCCGGTGACGGCGCCGAGACGGACGAGCGCCTGGGCGAGCTCGAAGTTCGTGAGGCCCACGCTGTAGCCACGGCGCCGCCCGTCCACCGCGACCATGACGATCTTGCCGTCCTTGCGCTGCCCGATCCCGGTGCGCGGGTCGCGCGGGGCGAGCTGCGACGGCAGGAAGTCCTCCCCCGCGGTGTAGACGGCCTTGCCGTTCCGGACGATCACCGGACCTCCGCCGAGCGCATCGGGGATCCCCGCAGCGGGCCAGTCCGGCGTCAGAACCAGCTGCACCGTGATGGGCGTTCCCGTCGGCGCCTCGGCGGCCAGCTTCGGCGCCTGCGAGCCGACGGCCACCAGGACGGCGCCGTCGGCGGGAATCGGCGTCGGGCCGCTTCCCTGCGAGACAACCGTGCCCTGGAGCTCGCCGCCGCTCGTGGCCGGCGGGAACGGCCGGAGGACCACGACCACGGAGCCGGACACGGCCGGCGTCCTCGCGCCCCAGGCGGGCGTGAACAACGAGGTGCCGTCACCCTTCGGAGTCTTGTTCACGGTCACCGGCCGCCTGCTGGCGAGGCCCTGCCAGTAGCCGTAGAGCGCGACCCGCGCCACGCTCAGCGTTCCGGTCGAGGAGATGCCGACGCTCGAGCGCGTCCTGTTCGGAGGGCTCTTGATGACGCCGTCCTGCATCACGATCCCGCTCGGGTGGCCGTCCTTCCAGTTGAAGAGGTCGCCGTTGACGCCTGCCACCGTGGTCGTGCTCGAGATCGCCTTCTGCATCGCGGTCACGCGCTGGCGGCCCGTGACGGTGCCGTTGGCGAGGACGGGCTTCAGCGAGTAGAGACCGCCCGGCTTCGGCGCCGTGATGACGTTGATCACGACCGGCCCGTGCGCCGTGAACTGGATCTGACGCGCGTAGGTGACCCCGGGCATCAGCACCTGGGTGTAAGCCCGCGCCGGCGCTGCGACGCCCGCGGCGACGCCCACCAGCAAGGCGGCGATGAGGACTAGGCGTTGCACGACCCCGAATCACGGTACCGCAAGTCTGTAAACGAAGCGTTTGAACGCGGACGCGCGGTAGGTTCCACCTGTGAGCGCGACCGTCGACACCCGCGCAGGGCTGGTCGAAGACCTGATCTCGCGCTATCCGCAGGTACCTCCGGAGGCCGTGCTGAAGGAGGACCTGCTCCGCACGGGAATGGCCTTCGACGACGCCGCGCTGACGGACAACCTCGCAGGCGCGGTCAAGCCGAAGTCGTACTTCATCTTCTCGTTCGACCAGAAGCCGCTGGCCGAGCTCGGAGCCGCGGCGACGCAGCGGCCGCCCGAGGAGATCGCGCTCACGGGTGGGCCCCACGGGCTGCGCCGGACGATCGTCTCCGTCCGGGTCAACCCCGGCTCGCCCTACCGCGTCGCGCGTGTGGACGGCGGGCTGCGCCTGTCGCTCGAGGGCCGGGAGCTCGCGGAGGTCGCGCTGCCGCCGATGCCCGAGTACTACCGCCACGCGCTCTCCAACGGCAAGACGGTGATGGAGACCGCGCCGACGATCGAGTGGGGCTACCTGATCTACCTCACCGTGCTGCGCCTGTGCCAGTACTTCGGCGCGCACGAGGAGTGCGGCTTTTGCGACATCAACCACAACTGGCGCCAGCACAAGAAGGCCGGCCGGCCGTACACGGGCGTGAAGCCGGTCGAGGACGTGCTCGAGGCGCTCGAGCTGATCGACCGCCACGACGACGGCTCGACGCACGCGTACACGCTGACCGGCGGCTCCGTCACCTCGACGGTCGACGGCCTCGCGGAGGCCGACTTCTACGGCCGCTACGCGCAGGCGATCGAGGAGCGCTTCCCCGGCCGCTGGATCGGCAAGGTCGTCGCCCAGGCCCTGCCGCGCGCCGACGCGCAGCGGTTCAAGGACTACGGGATCTCGATCTACCACCCGAACTACGAGGTCTGGGACAAGCGGCTCTTCTCGCTCATCTCGCCCGGCAAGGAGCGCTACGTCGGCCGCGACGAGTGGCATCGCCGGATCCTGGACGCGGCCGAGGTCTTCGGGCCGAGCAACGTGATCCCGAACTTCGTCGCCGGAGTCGAGCTGGCGCGGCCGTTCGGGTTCGAGACGATCGACGAGGCGATTGCCTCGACCGTCGAGGGGCTCGACTACTTCATGAGCCACGGCGTCGCGCCGCGCTTCACGACCTGGTGCCCCGAGCCGACGACACCCCTTGGCCGCGACAACCCGGACGGCGCGCCGCTCGAATACCACGTGCGGCTGCTCGAGGCCTACCGCGACGCGCTCGACCGGCACGGGCTCGGGCCGCCGCCGGGCTACGGCGAGCCGGGCGTCGGCAAGGCGGTCTTCTCCGTCAGCTCCTTCATGGACGTGCTGGGATGACTCGGATCTCCGTCGACGAGGCGCGGACGCTCTGGCACGAGGCGTCCGACGAGGAGCTGAAGCGGCTCGCGCGGGAGGTGCGCGCGCGCTACCACGAGCCGAACCATGCGACCTACATGGTCATGCGCATCATCAACTACACGAACGTCTGCGTCGCCCAGTGCGACTACTGCGCCTTTTACGTGCTCCCGAACCAGGAGGGCGGCTACGTGCTCTCGCGCGAGGACGTGTTCGCGAAGATCGACGAACTGCTCGAGGTGGGCGGTGACCTCGTCGGCTTCAACGGCGGCTTCAACCCACGCCTGCCGCTCGAGTACTACTGCGACCTCTTCGCATCGGTGCGCGAGCGGTACGACGAGCGGGTCGAGTTCTACGCGCTCACGGTTGCGGAGTTCGTCTTCCTCGCCGACCGCGCCCGGATCTCGTACACCGAGGCCGCGGCCCGGCTGCGCAGCGCGGGCGTGCACTGGATCACCGGCGGCGGGAGCGAGATCCTCACCGAGGACTTCCGCGCGCGGCACGCGAAGTGGAAGTACACCGTCGCCGACTACTTCGAGGCCCAGCGCGCGATCGTCGAAGCCGGCCTCAAGACGACGGCGACGATGGTGATCGGCTTCGACGAGACGATCGACGAGCGGCTCGAGCACCTGCAGCGGACACGCGACTTCCAGGACGAGGTCGGCGGCCTCTTCTCGTTCCTCTGCTGGACATACAAGCCGTACGGCACGGCCTTCGGCGGCCGCGAGATCTCGCCGCAGGAGTACTGGCGGCACATCGCGCTCTCGCGGATCTTCCTCGACAACGTCGAGCACATCCGCACCTCGGTGCTGACGCAGAACGAGGAGGCGTTCCGCGCGCTCGACTACGGCGCCGACGACTTCGACCTCCCAATCGAGGACGAGGTCACGCAGAAAGCCGGCGCGCGCATCGACCTCGACCTCGAAGGGCTCCTCGCCGTGCCGCGGCGGCTCGGCTACGAGGTCGAGTACCGCCGCGCCGAGCGGCCCGCCTCGCTGACCGCGGGATAGCAGCCGCGACATGACGAGCTCGCAGGTTCACGCGCTCGTGGTCGTGGGCGTTGCCTGCTGGGCAGTGCTCGTGCTCGCCTGGGTCGCTGGGGCGGTGTACACGGCGTCTCGAGGCCCGCGGGCGGAGACCAGACCGAAGCTCAGGTCGCACCTGTCGGCCGGCTTCGTCGTGGCACTACTCGCGTGGGCGATCGCCAGGGTCGTCCCCCGATCAGACTGGCATTCGCTGGCGGTCGGGACACCCTGGGTCCGGGTTCTCGGCCTGGCAATTCTGATCTGCTCGAGCGGCTTCACGCTTTGGGCACGCATCGCGCTCGGCACCATGTGGAGCTCTTCGCCCACGGTCAAGGCCGAGCATCAGCTTCGTACCGACGGGCCGTACGGTGTCACGCGCCATCCGATCTACACGGGCCTGCTCGGGATGCTGCTCGGCACCGTCCTCCTGGTCGGATTCGGGCGCTGGCTGGTGTTGCTGCCGGTCGGCCTCGTGTTCATCGAGATCAGGATCCACATGGAGGAACGCCTCATGCTCGAGACCTTCCCCGAGGCGTACCCCCGATACCGCCGGCGAGTGCCACAGCTCGTTCCGGGACTTCGTCGACTGCATCGGTCCGGGTCAGCCGACACCTGACGGGTCATCGAGACCCCACCGCTAGTCGTCGTGACGGTGTTTCCAGAAGAACCAGCAGAGCCACGCAAGGGCCGCTACGGGAATCACGATCGACGCAAGGATGACGAGCGCGATCGCTTGATCACCGCGGGCTGCGATGACACTCAGCACTCGGGAATGTCCCCCGACAAACGGCCAGAACACGCGGATAGTCATACAGTTCCGAACGTGCGCTTCTACCTGGCGGTACTGATCCTCGCCGCGACAGTCAGCGGCTGTGGATCGGGCAACGGCGGGCGGCGCGCCGAGACGCCGACGACCGCATCCCCGCCGCCGGCGGCGGCGAGCACGATCAAGCGCTGCGTCGACCGGCTGCTGCAGCATGCGACAACGCAGAACGTGGCTGCTCGCCGCTACGTACGGAGCACGTATTGCGCTCGCTTCGAGGAGAAGGGTTGGGTCTACGAGGATGGTGCGCTCAGGATCGCGGCCCAGACTTGGCTGGAAAACGGCTATACGTGCGCCACGACGACGAGCGGCTCGGGAGCGTTGACCACAACGGTGCCTTGCGAACCAGAACGGAGCGGAGGCGTCCGGATTCTCGAATGTGCCCTTCTCCATGTCGTCAGAAAGAGTGAAGTCAGCGACTACATCGTTCGCCTTCGGACGAATGGGCCGGTCAAGTGTGATGACGGAACCCCGCTGGCGGAGCTTGGAGTCCCGTGATCGGAACCTCCTGTGTGACTGCGGCTCAGCTGATCCAGCCGAGCGCGCCGCAGTACAGCCAGGACGCAAAGGCGTCAGGGAGCTCGCCCCACTCTCGAAGCGCGGCGATCGTCGCGTCGAGCTCCGCGCGGGTGGCCCAATTTTCGCCGACGATCACCTCGGCCATGCTCGGAGCCGCGAACAAGCCGACCGCGAACTCGGCGAACCAGCGTGTGGCTGCCAGGTCTCCGTACACCTCCGGCGCATGCGCGACTCCTTGCGTGCGCGCGAATCCTGCCTCGAGCATCAATGTGCGCAGGCGTCGTGAGTAGCGAGCGTTGCCGCCCTCGTGCGCGACAGCACGTTCGAACAAGCGTGGGGCGAGCTCGAGCTCGGGACGATCCGGAGAGATCACGACCGTTCCGAGGTCGTCGTCGATGACAGCGGCAAGACCGTCGGGACGTAGGACGCGGCGCATCTCGGTGAGTGCGAGTACCTGGTCGCGGACGTACATCAGCACCGCGTTCGCGTAGACGACGTCGAAGGTCGCCTTCTCGAACGGAAGCTCGTAGACCGACGCGGTGACGAACTCTGCGTTGTCGACCTCGCGCTCGGCTGCAGATGTCCGGGCAGCCTCGATCTGTCCGGAGTCCGCATCGATCCCCACCATGCGACCGGGAGCAACCGTCGGGGCAAGGTCGAGGGCGATGCTGCCGACACCGCAGCCGACGTCGAGGACGTCCACGCCGGACCGCACGTGCGGCAACAAGAAGGGCAGGAACCTGCGCGCGTCGCGATTGGCGACATACCGGTGCTGCACGCCCTCCTCGATGACGTAGCGCTGATCGATGCTTGAACCCTAGTAGGCGCTGCGCCTAACGAGAACTGTCTACGAGCCGGTTGACCGCGAGCGGCGACGGCTCAGCCCTCGAGGAGACATCGCGGCTGCGTGGGCCAGCGTGCGGGAATGTCACCCGAGTTTGCGGCAGTTACGCTCAAACCGCTGTTAGCGTTAACGGCGGTGCGGGAGGGCTCGGGACAACTTGTCCTTCGCGAGATCGAAGATCGTGATCTCGCCGTGCTGTTCGAGCACTCGAGGGATCACGACGCGATCCGGATGGCCGCGTTCACTTCCCCGGAGGCCGATGATCGAACGAAGTTCGAGCGACGGTGGGCGCGGCTGAGGAGCGACGGCTCTACGACGAACAGGGTCATCGAGATCGACTCTCGAGTCGTGGGCCACATTGCGAGCTTCGACTTGGAGGGTCACCGCGAGGTCACCTACTGGATCGGCCGTGAAGATTGGGGCCGCGGCATTGCCACGCGTGCCCTACAAGAGTTCTTGCAGCTGGAGGCAACCCGTCCGCTTTACGCTCACGCTGCGAGCGACAACGCCGCGTCGATTCGTGTGTTGACGAAGTGCGGTTTCCTTATCGTCGGCGAGGGGCGCGAGTTCGCTCACGGGCGCAACGAGGAAACGGACGAGGTCGTGCTCCGACTCGATGCCTGACCCCAACTCCCCTCGGCTGGGCCAACGTGCGCGAATGTCACCCGACGACACGACGCTTCCTCGTCGGGCAACTGGCACCGCCGGGAGGTCGGGCCGCTGACCAGGGATCTTGCTTGCGCGAGCGTGCGGCAATGTTGCTTGACCGAGTATGCGGGAACATCCCTGAGCTGGAGGCCATCCTTCAGCGACGTTGGACGCACAGCATCAGAACACAAGTCGGTCGTCGAGGTAGCTCGAGACCGGCCAAGTTCCGTGAGATGTGTTCGAGATCACGGTGCGCGTGACGTTCGATTGCGGCTCGTGCATTGAGCTGAAAGAGACTCCTGCATCCATCCCCGTAAGTAGCACGGCGTCGGCGGACGCGTGCAACCAGAACCCGAGGCCGTACCTCCTCGACTTGGACGAGACATCGCTGCGAGGGCGAACCATCTCCGCGACCCAGTCGTGCGACACGATCCTTCCATCGAAGAACGCTGTCCATAGTGACCTGATGTCAGCGGCGGTCGAGTAGATGCCTCCGTCGCCCGATCCTCGGACGGGCAGATGGAAGACGTTCGTCCTCCACGTGTCGTTGCCCTCGAGGTAGCCACGAGCCGTTCGAGCCGGGAGCTCGTCCGAGCGCAGGAACGCGGTGTCGCCCATCCCCGCGCGCTCGCAGACGCGGCACTGCACGAGCTCGTGGAAGGGAGTGCCGGTCGCGCGCTCGGCGATGAGCGCGAGCACGACGTAGCCGCTGTTGCAGTAGGCAAAGCGCTCACCGGGCGCGAACTTCGGTGGGTGGCCGTCGAGAACCGCGAGGTAGTCCTCTGTCGTCGCGAGCTCGTGCACGGGGACGGGCATCAGATACTCATCGAGATCGAGGCCAACCTCCTCGTCGAGGTAATCCCCGATCCCCGAGCGATGTGTGAGTAGGTGCTCGACGGTTACTCCGTCGCCCACGAGCGGGATGTCCTTCCCGAGAACCGAACGCGCCGTCGTCGTGAGCTGGAGCGTGCCATCTTCTACGAGGCTGACCACGGTGAGGGCTGTCAGGCCCTTCGTTCCGCTCGCCAGCGCAAAGCGTGTGTCGACCTCGTTCGGAATGTCGTAGCTGCGGTGCGCCAGCCCGTACGCCTTCACGATCTCGACCCTGTCGCCAAGATCAACACGAACGACACCCGAGAACGCCGTCTCCGAGGCAATCGCGTCGAGGTCGAGCTCCCCAATGGACATCGACCGGAAGTTACCCGAGCAACCCTCCCGTCACACCGAGCCAGAGACCTCCCGGGTGGGCGAGCGTCCTCTCATGTGATCGGCAGCAGATCCAGCGCCCCGCAAGGGTGGCCGGCCCGGGTTTGTTATGGACCATTTCATCCTTCCTACCCAGTCGGCGGCAGGCCAGAGAGCCGGTAGGCTCGCGCCGTGCCCGAGGCGCCGCTCAAGGACTCCGGCTCAGGCCTCACACCGGCTGGCGACGGCTGGTTCGTCGTGAACGTGCAGGACGCCCAGTGGTTGACGGCGGAGAACAGCGAGAAGAAGCCGCCCGGTTCGGACTGCCGTTTCGAAAGCCGGGAGTTCTCTTTCCCACAGCTCGGCATCAAGCTCCGCGTCCTGGAGCCGGGCCAGCCGAACGGCCTCTACCACTCCGAGAACCAGCAGGAGGCGTTCCTCGTGCTTTCAGGGGAGTGCAGGCTGCTCGTCGAGGGTGAGGAGCGGCTCCTTCGGCCGTGGGACTTCTTCCACAGTCCCGCCGGGACCGAGCACATCTTCGTGGGCGCAGGCGACGGGCCGTGCGTGATTCTGATGGCCGGTGCACGGTTGGAGGACGAACAACTGCACTACCCGGTGTCTGAGCTCGCGGCGCGTTACGGGGCGAGCGTGGAGGAGGAGACCTCCGACTTCGAGCAGGTGTACGTGCGGTTCGAGCCGTCACGTCAGGAGCGTCCCCCGTACTGGGACCGCCTCCCCTGGGCCTAGATGATCCGTTATGCCAGGCAGCGGATCGCCTCGCGGCGGCTCTTGCCCTCGCCCTGCTTGCGCTCCAGGTAAACCCGCGCGGGTGCGTAGACGCGGCCCTGGGTGACGGCGATCCGGTGCAATGCGCAGTTCAGCTGGCGGTTGCCGCCGCGGTCGAGCCGGTGGCGCCGCTGCCTGCCGACGCCGGCGTGACGGGCAAGCTGGGCGTCGCTTCTGCGGCGATCGAGCGGCTCAAGGCACGGCAGCGGGCGAGGAGATCGCGCGCGATCCGCACCTGGGTCGTCTGCTCGAAGCGGGCGAGCCGGCAGTCGAGGCGATCGAATCCCCGCGTCGCCGGACTGGAAGTTGATCGCGACGATCTTCGCCGCGAGCCTCGTGTACGAGTCGTCCGCTCGGCTGGGCCAGCGTCCTTGGCGCCTGACCGCTGAGGTCAGACCGTGGCTTCGACGCGGGAAACGAAGCGGAGCTCTGGGACCTCGTCGAGCTCGCCGACGTCTTGCGCCAGCTCGAGGAACGTCAGCAGCCCCGCGCGCTCGCGCGGGCCGAAGCGGTAGCGCAGCTTCTCGAAGTAGCGGGCGAGGAAGCCGGGCGGATAGCCGTAGCGCTCGCTCGACTCGTACGCGAGCTGCTCGGGCTCGGCGCGCGCCATGCGAACGGACTCGACCAGCGCCTGCTCGAGCTCCAGAAGGCCGGGCGGCCCGGGGTCCGCGCATGCCCAGACGGCGAAGACCATCGGCAGCCCGGTCCGCTCGAGCCAGAGGCGGCCCAGGTCGTAGTGCGGAGTCGGATCCTCGAACGCACTCTTGAGCGCCGCGTCGCCGATCAGCAGCTTCGCGTCGGCCTCCTCGCCGAGCGGCACGTGCGCGGCCTCGGGGAGCAGCACCTTCGTCAGGACGACCGAGGTCGCGCTCTCGGGGGTGACCGCGACCGTGCGCACCTGCTCGAGGGGCTTTCGCGCGACGAGCTGGATCGAGTCGACGGCGCCCTCGGAGGAGACGCAGATACGTGGAAGCAGCCGCAGCCGGTCGGCGTTGCGCGCGTACTCGATCGAGGAGATCGGCGCGAGGTCGATCTCGCCCGCGATCAGCCGCGCATTCAGGTCGGTCGGCACGCCCTGCACCTCGTCCACCTCCGCGTCGAGGCGGTAGAAGACCGGCGCCATGTTCACGTAGGAGATGCGCCCGAGCCGGATCATCCTCACGACTCCCGGTCCACGACGGCGTCGGTCAGGGCCTCGAGCTCCTCGCGGTGGCCGTGCCCGTCCAGGCACGCGCGCGCGCGGCCCGCGTACTCGAGCGCGACGATACGGGAGCGGTCGAGAGCGTCGGTCTCCCCGACACGGATCAGCGCGCCGTTTAGCGGGCCGCCGGCGAGCGCGCGCCGGATCGACTCGTCCTCGCGCGCGGCCAGGATCAGGGGAAGCGTCGGCGTGCCCTCCCGCAGGTCGGTGCCCGCGATCTTGCCGGTCTCGATCGTCTCGCCGGAGCAGTCGAGGATGTCGTCGGCGATCTGGAACGCGATCCCGAGCGCGAGGCCGAACGCGCCGAGGCTGCGGTCGCCGCCGCTCCCCAGCAGACAGGCAGCCTCGAACAGCTTCCCCGTCTTGAGCGCGCAGCGCTCGAGATAGGCCTCGACGGTGGTCTCGGGGTCGTGCGTCTGGGCCCGCTGGAGCGCCTCGCCGCGGGCAAGCGCCAGCGTCGCCACGGCCAGGAACCGCACAGCCTCCTGGTCGCCGGTGGCGGCGAGCTCCGCGAACGCGCGCGCGAACAGGTAGTCGCCGGCGGCCCGCGCCGCGTCCGGGCCGTGGCTGGCCCATGCCGCCGCGCGACCGCGCCGGTACTCGGCCCGGTCGATCAGGTCGTCGTGGACGAGCGTCGCCGTGTGGACGAGCTCGACGGCGGCCCCGGCTGCGAGCGGCGCCTCGCCCGCGGGCGCGGCCAGGAACACGAGCAGCGGCCGCAGCCGCTTGCCACCCGCCGCGAGTGCCTCGGACCCGACCGTAGAGACGAGGCCCGGGCAGGCCTCGACCGCCGCGGCCAGGCGCTCGTCCAGGCCCTCGAGATACGCGTCCAGCCCGGGGCTCTCACGGATCGTCGCGAGGCTCATGAGGACACTCCCGTGTGCAGGGCGACGATGCCGCCCGCGAAGAGCCGGTAGCGAACGTGGGCGAAGCCGGCCACTCGGAGGCGGCCGGCGAGGTCGTCCGGCCCCGGGAAGCGCCGCACGCTCGCCGGGAGATACGTGTACGCGTCGCCGCCGGGCAGCACCTTGCCGATGAGCGGCACGACCCGGTCGAACCAGACGCGGTGGAACGGCGCGAGCCGGCCGCCCGGCTCGGTGATCTCCAGCACGCCGACCCGACCTCCCGGCCGCAGGACCCGCCGCAGCTCGGCGAGCCCGCCGTCGAGGTCGGCCAGGTTGCGGACGCCGAAGCCGACCGTGGCCGCGTCGAACGAGCCGTCCTCGAACGGGAGCTCGAGCGCGTCGCCCTGGACCCATTCGACCTCGCTCGACTTCTTGCGGGCGCGCGCGAGCATGCGCTCGGAGAAGTCCAGACCGGTCACCCGCCCGCCCGCGCGCACGCAGGCGACTGCGAGGTCTCCGGTCCCGCAGCAGGAGTCGAGCACCCGGTCGCCCGGCCGCACGACCGCGGAGGCCGTCTCGGCCCGCCAACGCCGGTCCAGCCCGGCGGTCATCACCCGGTTCATGGCGTCGTAGATCGGCGCGATCCGGTCGAACATCGCGCGGACGCCCTCGGCCGGGAGCCTGCCTGCCTGCGTGGTCACTTCTGGCCCCAGCGGCGCGTCAGCTCATGCTCGAGCCCGAGCTGGTCGAGAACGCGCGCCGCGATGAAGTCCACGAGGTCGTCAACGCTGAGGCGCTCGCTTGCGACGCCGTGAAGAGGACGCGCCGGCTCTGCCGGTGCGTCCGCTGTCGAAGCTCCGTGGTAGAAGCCGGGCGCCAGGAAGAGCACCGTCGCGCCGGCCTGCTTGACCCGGAGCATCGTCTCGAGGTGGATCAGCGAGAGCGGCGTTTCGCGCGGGCAGAGCACGAGCTTCCGCTCCTCCTTGAGCGCGACGCTCGCCGCCCGCTGGATCAGGTTCGACATCGAGCCCGAGGCGATCGTGCCGAGCGTTCCCATCGAGCACGGGCAGACGACGTAGCCGTCCACCTTCGCGGAGCCGCTCGCGTACGGCGCGTGCCAGTCGCGCTCGTCGTAGATCGTCACCGAGTCGCGCACGGGCTCGGTCAGCCTCGCGATCGTCTCGTCGTGCGAGAGGCGCGCGTCACCGTAGAGCTCGGTCGCCAGCACCTCGACCCCGGCGCGGGATGCGCAGAGGCCGATCTCGCAGTCGGCGGCGGCGAGCGCCTCCAGAAGTCGGGCCGCGTACGGCGCCCCAGACGCACCGGTGATCCCCAGGAAGACGTGCACGGGCTAGCCCCCCTTCGACGCTTCGAGGAACACGGCCAGCTTGTGCAGGTTCTCGTCTCCCAGCGTCTGGAACGAGGGCATCGGCGAGCCGGAGTTGACGCAGCTCGGGCACTTCAGGTGGTCGATCTGGAACTGGACTCCCTTTCCCTTCGCCCCCTCCGCCCGAGAGGTCCGGCGCGCCGAGGTTGGACCCGCCCGTGCCGAGGTAGGTGTGGCAGTTCGTACAGCCCGACTGGGCGAACAGCTTCGCGCCGGCTTTCGCCTCGGCGTTGTTCTGGAAGCCCTGCTTCGCGGCCCAGCTCGGGATTGCGGCCTCGATCTCGCTCGCGATCGGCTCCTTGGCCGTCGCGCCCTTGTACGTCAGCTCGCCCATCGCGAGCACCGTCAGGGCCGCGGCCACGAGCACGACCGGCCGGCGGGACAGCCGCCGCTCGGTGCTGCGGTCGATGAACGGCAGCGCGAGCAGGAGGATCAGGCAGATCGTCGGGATCCCGACCGTGGCCAGGATCACCGTGTCGGGCCACTTGAAGATCCGGAGCAGGTAGAAGAGGAAGTAGAAGTACCAGTCGGGCCGCGGCACGAACGTCCTCGTGCCGGGGTCCGCCTCGGGGCCGATCAGCGCGCCGAGGATGCTCGTGTACTTCCAGACGATCGCGAGCCCGGTGATCACGCACACGACGACGAGGCTCATCACCGTGTCGTGGAACATCGCGTAGGGGAAGAACGGCTTCCCGTTCTTCTCGACGTCCTCCTTGTAGCGCTTGAAGCCTTCGCGCCGCTCGTCGAGCGAGCTCATTCGGTCGGCCTCCCGGGCAGACCCGCGCGCGGACTGGGCTGGACGAGCCCGGCCCTCGACGGCGGCGGCTCCGGCTCGCGCTCACGGCCCGCGGCCTCGTCCGACCACGGGGGCGACGAGACGCCGAGCCGCACGACGAGGTAGAGGTGCAGGCCGATCAGCGCCATCAGCGCACCGGGCACCACGAGCATGTGCAGCGAGTAGAAACGGGCGAGCGTGTCGGGCCCGATCTCGGCGCCGCCGCGTAAGAGCGACGCGAGGAACGGCCCGACAAAGGGCGCTGTCCCGTTGATGTTGATCGCGACGACGGTCGCCCAGTAGGCGGTCTGGTCGAACGGGAGCAGGTAGCCCGTCAGCCCTTCGAAGAGGCCGGTAGCGAGCAGCAGCACGCCGATGATCCAGTTCAGCTCGCGCGGGTACTTGTAGGCGCCGAACAGGAAAACGCGCCCCATGTGCAGGAACATCAGGATGATGAAGACGCTCGCGCCCCAGCGGTGCATCCCGCGCACCAGCCAACCGAGCGTGACGTCGTTGGTGATATGCACGACGGAGCTGTGCGCTTCCGCGGGAGACGGCTTGTAGTACATCGCCAGGATCACGCCGGTCACGAGCTGGACGATGAAGGCGGTCAGCGTCGCCGAGCCGAGCGTGTGGAACCAGTTCGTGTCGCCGGGGACCTTGCGGAACAGGAAGTACTTCACGCCGCCGACGAGCCCGGACCGCTCCTCGAGCCAGTCGAGCGGGTACGTGACCGCCTGGTGCGTCTTGCTCGGGGGCTTGCGCGCCATCAGTGCGGGGGCTGGACCGGGTAGAGCCAGGCCTCGGGGCCGTCGATGTGCTGTCCGGGACCGGCGAGCCCGTACGACTTGACCTTCGCGTTGGCGCCCGTGCCGTCGACGTGGGAGACGCTGTACAGGTTCTGGAGGACGAGGCGGCCGTCGACGATCGAGAACTCGAAGCGGTTGAGCGCGTGCGTGGGCGGGCCGGCGATCCGGTTCCCCTCCTGGTCGTAGGTGCCGCCGTGGCAGGGGCAGATGAAGCCCGCCGCTGGCAGCGACGGGATCAGCGACACCTCGCCGTTCTTGGTCGTGACCTTCTTCTCCTTGTTGTCGAAGGTCGGACCACCCGGCTGCACGGGACAGCCGAGGTGCACGCAACGGTTGGAGATGCACGTGAAGCTCGGCTCTCCGTGCAGCGTGCCGTTGTTGCGGATGAACGCCGAGCGGTTCGAGATGCCGCCCTGGGCGGGATCGGTCTGGAACGTCGCCACCATGTACTGGCCCTCGGGGAAGTTCTCGATCGGGCCGAGGTCGACCTTGTGGCCGTGCTGCTTCAGGAAAGCACCCAGCACCGACGCCGCGAGCACGGGTGCCGTGACGATCAGGCCAATAAGCGCCCCGAGCGCGATCGTGACGGTCTCGAGGAAGACGTTGCGCGGGTAGCGCTCGCCCGGGGCCTCTGCTTCCTCGGCAGGCGCTGCTGCGGCCTCGGCCTCGGCGGGCTCTGCCTCGGGCGTGCGATGGCCGGCCGCGACGTCGCGCGCCCAGAGGAAGCCGAAGATGGCGAAGAGCGCCGCGCCGACCGCCACCGCGATCCAGCTGACGACGAGCCCGACGAGAAGGCAGACGACCCCGACGGCCAGGCCGATGGGCCACAGGCTCGGCGTAGGCTGATCCCGCTGCCCGTCCCCTTCTGGGGGTTCCACCCGGCGCGCCTCCCCTTCCTAGTTTGAACCGGCTCTTAGCGGGCTGGATTCAATCGTCGCAGGTCTGCGTCGTCAACGACGTAACAGTTGGCGCAACGCGTTCCGGGACCCGTCTGCGGCCGCGCTCGCGTCTCCGAGCCCGTACTCCCCCCAGCGCTCGTCGACCCGGCGGCGGACCTCCTCGGTCATGCGGATCTCGTCCGGCCACGGGCGAGCGCCCTCGGCCGGGCCCTTGTGCGTCGCGTCGATCCCGATCTTGCCGCCGTAGAACTGCATCGACGGCGCGTGGTCGAGGTGGTCGAGCGGCCCCTCCGAGAGGAGGACGTCCCGCTTCACGTCGACGTTGGCGCAGACGCGGAAGAAGACCTCCTCGTAGTCGTGGACGTCCACCCATTCGTCGACCACGACGACCGCCTTCGTCAGGCTGAGCAGGCCGAGGCCCCAGATCGCGTGCATCACCTTCTGCGCCTGGCCCGGGAAGCTCTTGCGGATCGAGACGAGGCAGCAGTTGTGGAACGCGCCCGCCACCGGAAGGTCGTAGTCCACGAGCTCCGGGACGCTCATCCGGATCGCCGGCAGGAAGAGCCTCTCGGTTGCCTTGCCGAGCCAGGCGTCCTCGGCGGGCGGCTTGCCGACGACGATCGACGGGTAGATCGCGTCGCGGCGCATCGTCACGGCCTCGACGTGGAAGACCGGGAAGGGCTCGGGCGCCGTGTAGTAGCCGGTGTGGTCGCCGAACGGCCCTTCCTCGGTGAGCTCGTCCTTCACGATGTGGCCCTCGAGCACGATCTCGGCGTTCGCCGGGACCTCGAGGTCGACGGTCTTCGCCTGCACCAGCTCGACCGGCTCGCCGCGCAGGAAGCCCGCGAGCATCAGCTCGTCCACGTGCTTCGGGAGCGGCGCGCTCGCCGCGTAGGTCGTGACCGGGTCGAGCCCTAGCGCGACGGCGACCTCCATCCGGCCGTCGGTCATCAGATAGTCGGCGCGGCCGTCCTTGTGGATCTGCCAGTGCATCGCGGTCGTCCGCCCGTCGAGCACCTGCATCCGGTACATGCCGACGTTGCGTCCGCCGGTGCGCGGGTCCTTCGTGATCACGGCGGGCAGCGTGATGAACGGCGCCGCGTCGCCCGGCCAGCAGGTCTGGACCGGCAGGGCGCCGAGATCGACCTCGTCCCCGGTGAGGACAACCTCCTGGGCCGGGCCGCTGCGGACGCTCTTCGGCTGCGAGTCCGCGATCGACTTCAGCTTCTTGAGGCCCCGCACCTTCTCGGCGAGGCCCTGCGGCGGCTGCATCTCGAGCACCTCGCCCAGCTTGCCGCCCGCCTCGTCGAGGCTCTCGACGCCGAGGGCGAGGCACATCCGCCGCTCGGTGCCGAACTGGTTGATCAGGAGCGGGTGCTCGGAGCCCTTCGGCCGCTCGAACAGCAGCGCGGGCCCCCCGCTCTTGACCACCCGGTCGGTGATCTCGGTGATCTCGAGGTGCGGATCGACCTCGGCCTGCACGCGCACGAGCTCGCCCTCGCGCTCCAGGAGCGCGATCCAGTCGCGGAGGTCGCGGGTCATCGCGGTGAGTCTAGGGCGGACAGGGCGTGCTGCACCGCCTCCTCCAGCGAAAGCGCACGCCCCTGGCTGCGGCCGGCCTCGAACTCCTCGCCTTGGGCGCGCTCGACGTAGTCCGCGTATTCATCCAGCCCTAGCTCCGTCGTCGTCACCCTCGGCTCGCGCCCAGCCGCGGCCTCGACCGCGCCCCAGAGGACGCCGGCCAGGGCGGAATCGCCTTTCGCCGCCGCGATCGCCGCGCCGGCGGCCAATGCGATCGGGAGGTTCACACGGTCCTGGACGGACAGGAGAGCCTCGAGCCCGTCGAGGAAGTCCTTCTCCGCCTCTTCCGGAGCGTTCGCAGCGATGAGCAGCTCGGCTGTCTGGACCAGCGTCACGCCGCGGAACCAGGTGAAGCCGGCGCTCTCGGCGACCGACGCGGACTCGTGAGCAAGGCGCGAACCTCTCTCCACATCTCCCTGGGCGAATGCAGCCCGCGCAAGGACGTTGAGCGCGACCGCCTCGTCTCGGCGGTTGCCGCGCTGCCGGGCGGGCTCGAGCGCCTCAGCGGCAATGCGGACGGCCCGGTCGAGGTCTCCCTGGTTTAGAGCTGCGCTCGCGATGCGAACTCTGAGGTGCTCGACCTGGTCTTCGTCTCCAACCGACCGGAACACTTCGATCGCTCGCTCGTATTCGGGCTCGGACAGCGCGGTCTCGCCCATCAGGTCGTAGGTCGCGCCGCGGAAGCGCAGGGCCCGCGCGTAGGAGGCTGGGTCGAGGTGCTCGCCGCCGGCGGCGAGCAGAGCGCTCACTCGTTCGCGTCCCCCGACGGGATCGTTCGTAGCCCAGTACATCTCGAGCATCCAGAGGAGGCGCAGCCCGCTCTCCGCCTCGCCGGCGTCGGTCGCCCACTGCAGTGCCACGTCGATGTTCGGACGTTCCTCCTGCGCGAGCTCCATCGCGGGCGGCCCTGGATTCTCGGGGCGCATGCTTGTCTTCTCGAACATCGCCGTGAGCGTCTCGAGCAGCCGGCGCAGGAGGTCGTCGCACCGGTCCGGCTCGAGCCGCTCGGCGGCGAACTCGCGGATCGTCTCGAGCATCAGGAACCGCCCCGACTCGATGCGCCGGACCAGGCTCTTGTCGACGAGCGACTGCAGCAGCTCGACGTCTGCCTCGCAGACACGCTCTGCCGTCTCGAGCTTCCAGCCGCCGCGGAAGACCGAGAGCGCGGCGAGCAGCCGCTGCTCCTCGGGCGAAAGGAGCTCGTACGACCACTCGATTGTCGCCCGCAGCGTGCGCTGCCGCACCTCGGCGTCGCGGCCCCCGCGCAGGAGGTCGAGGCGCATGCCGAGCCGCTCGAGAAGCTGGCCTGTCGTGAGCAGCGACGTCCGCGCTGCCGCGAGCTCGAGCGCGAGCGGCAGGTCGTCGAGCCGCTCGCAGAGCTCGTCCACGTGCTCGTCCGGCTCGAAGTCCGGCTCCGCCGCCCGCGCGCGGGCCACGAAGAGCTGACGCGAGTCGCCACGTTCGAGCATGGGGACGGGGTAGACCTGCTCCCCCGCGACCCGCAGGCGCTCGCGGCTCGTCACGAGCACGTCGAGGCGCGGGCAGGCGGCGAGCAGCCCGGCAACCTCGGGCGCCGCGCCGATGACGTGCTCGAAGTTGTCGAGCAGGAGCAACAGTCGCCGGTCGCCGACGACCTCCGCGAGCTGCCCGCCGCCGAGCGCGCGTGCCGCCGCAGGGAGGACCTCGCCCGCGTCCGGCACCGTGGCGAGCGGAACCCACCACACGCCTTGCGGGTACGCCTCCGAGGCCGCGCCTGCAGCCTGAAGCCCGAGCCGCGTCTTGCCGCTGCCGCCGGTGCCGGTCAGCGTCATGAGCCGCACCTCGTTCGGGCCGAGCAGCGCCTGCACGTCCGCCAGCTCGTGCTCTCGGCCGAGGAAGGGCGTCACCGGGACGGGCAGATTCGTCGCATACAGGGTCTTGAGGGACGGGAAGTCGCCTTCGCCGGCCTGGTAAATCCGCTCGAGAGCGCTCAGGTCCTTGAGACGATGCTCTCCAAGGTCAAGTAACAGACTGTTACTTGGGCCTAGAAGCGCCGCGGTGGAGGACGAGACGAGCACCTGGCCGCCGTGGCCGGCCGCGGCGATGCGGGCCGCGCGGTGGACGTCAGCGCCGACGTAGCCCTCGCCGGAGAGGAGCGGTGTGCCCGTGTGGAGACCCATCCGTACCGGGATCGAAAGCGACTTCTGCGCCTGGCGCGCCGCCGCTAGCGCGCCGGGCGCGGTCGGAAAAGCGACGAAGAAGGCATCGCCCTGGGTGTCGACCTCGACGCCACCGTGGCGGTCGAACGCCTGGCGTAGGACACGCCGGTGCTCCGCCAGCTCCTCCGCGTACCGCTCTGCGCCACGCTCGTGCAGGCGCCTCGTCGAGCCCTCGATGTCCGTGAACAGGAAGGTGACCGTGCCGCTCGGCAGCTCGCGCATGCCGTCATCATCCTGCCGATGCGCGTCTACGTCACGGGCGGGTCGGGGTTCATCGGCTCGCACATCGTGCGGGAGCTGCGCGAGCGGGGCGCCGAGGTTCGGGACGAGTTCGTCGAGCTCGGCGACCGCCCTGCGCTCGAGCGCGCTATCTCGGGCTGCGACGCGGTCGTCCACGTTGCCGCGCTGTACAGCTTCGACGACCCCGCCCGGGAGCTCGAGCGCGTCAACGTCGAGGGGACGCGCAACGTGCTCGCGGCCTGCGCGGCCCGAGGCGTGCGGCGGCTCGTGCACACGAGCTCGGCCGGGACGTGCGGCCCCGTTCCGGGACGGCAGGCGACCGAGGAGGACTCGCCGCCCGCGGGGGAGCTCTCCGTGCCTTACAAGCGGACGAAGCTCGCCGCGGAGCGGCTCGTCCTCGAAGCGGCGCGCGACGGTCTCGACGCGGTCGTCGTCAACCCGACGACGCCGGTTGGCGAAGGCGACGCGCGGCCGACCCCGACCGGGCGCATGATCCGCGGAGCGGCACGCGGACGCTACCGGGCCTTCCTCGACATCGGGCTGAACGTCGTGGACGTGCGCGACGTCGCGCGCGGGCACGCGCTCGCGCTCGAGCGCGGCCGCACCGGCGAGCGCTACATCCTCGGCGGCGCCGACCTCACGCTGGAGGAGCTGTTCGCAGCGGTCTGCGCCCTCGCCGGCCGGCCGCGGCCTCACCTGCGAGTTCCGTACGCGCTCGTCCGGGCCGCAGCCCTCGTCGGCGCGATCAACCGCCACGAGGCGCGGCTAGCGCGGCTACCGGCCTACTTCTCGTCGGCGAAGGCGGAACGAGAGCTCGGCTATCGACCGGGCCCGGTCGAGCCGGCCCTGGCCCGCGCGGTCGCAGAGGCGCTCAGTGGTGGCGGTGACGCAGCCAGCGGCTGAACTGGCCGAGGGCGATCACGCCCACGAAGATCAAGCCCGTGACGAGCATCGCCAGGATCACCTTCTTGCCCTCCTCGGCGGCGGTGGTCACCGCGAGCGGGGCGATCAGCGCGAGCAGGGCCATCGCCGCGACTTTACTCCACGCGCCGCCGGTGAGCCTCGAGGGCGCGCTCGACGGGCTCGGCGCCGTCGGCCGTCCAGCCCGACCGCGCAACCGGGCCCTCGCCGAGCGTTGACGCGGTCGCGGCCCACGCCTCGCCGTCGCCCGGAAGTCCGTCGGCGCGCAGCCGGGCGCACACCGAGATGAGCGCCGCGAGATCGGCCACAGCCTCGACAGTCCCCGCGTCGTTGATGCGGACGAGTCCGTGCGCATAGAGGTAGTCGCCTAGCAGGAGCGCGGTGTCGTGATCCGGGGGCGCGAACAGCCGGGAGCGCCCGTAGTGCAGCAGGTAGCCCTCGTAGATCGTCTCCAACCCGAGCCCGTACCGCTCCTCCGCGAGCGGCGAGAAGATCGGCTCCAGCTCGCGCTCTCCCTCGGGGCGCAGCGCCTCGGCCCAGAGGACGCTCTCGGCGGCGGCCTCCCGGGCGATCGTCTCCCACGGTCCGGCCGCTACGACCAGCTCGCGAGCTCCTTCGTCCAGTAGGAGACGACGAGGTCGGCGCCGGCGCGCACGATCGCCGTCAGCGACTCGACCGCGGCCTGCCGCTCGTCGATCCAGCCGCGTGCCCCGGCCGCCTTCAGCATCGCGTACTCGCCCGAGACGTTGTAGGCGCCGACCGGCAGGTCGAACCGCTCGCGGACGGCCCGGATCACGTCGAGATTCGGAAGCGCCGGCTTGACGATCAGCGCGTCTGCACCCTCGCGCACGTCCAGCTCGCACTCGCGCAACGCCTCGCGGACGTTCGCCGGATCCATCTGGTAGCCGCGCCGGTCGCCGAACGCGGGCGCCGACCCGGCCGCCTCTCGGAAGGGGCCGTAGAACGCGGACGCGTACTTGGCCGCGTAGGAGACGATCGGTGTCTGCTCGACTCCGGCGTCGTCGAGCGCCGAGCGGATCGCGCCGACCCGGCCGTCCATCATGTCGCTCGGGCAGACGGCGTCGGCTCCCGCCTCCACGTGGCTGAGCGCCGTCCGGGCCAGCAGCTCCAGGGTGGCGTCGTTGTCGATCTCCTCGCCGTCGAGCACTCCGCAGTGGCCGTGCGAGGTGTACTCGCACAGGCAGACGTCGGTGAGCAGGAGGAGCCCCGGCGAGGCCTCCCTCAGGGCCCGCACGGCGCGCTGGACGACCCCGTCCTCGTCCCAGGCGCCGGAGCCCTCGGCGTCCTTCTCGTCCGGAATCCCGAACAGGAGAACGGCCCGAACGCCCAGGCGCTCGAGCTCGTGAGCCTCGCCCTGGAGGTCGCCGACCGCGTGCCGGCCGAGCGCGGGCAGCTCCGGGTTCTGCTCGGTCGTCGGCCCGACGAAGAGCGGGAAGACGAAATCCTCGAGGTCGAGGCGCGTCTCGCGTACGAGCGAGCGCAGCCGGTCGCTCCGCCGGAGCCGCCGCAGGCGCGTCGTCGGAAACGCGTTCACGCCAACAATCTACGCGCTCCCACGCGCGCGAGCCCGCCGAAGATCGCGCCCAGTGCGATCAGCCAGGCCGCCTGCCGGACGACCTCGTTCCACGGGTGCAGCTCCCAGAGCGCGGCGCTGAAGAAGCGGTACGCGTGGGTGAACGGCAGCGCGGCGCTTGCCCAGCCGGCCGGCGGGACGATCTCGGACGGGATCAGCCCGAGGAACACGATCGGCATGACGACCAGGAGCGCGACGAGTGACGCGGTGCGGGCCTCCCGGGCTAAGGCGCCGATCAGCGCCCCGAGCGCGCCCAGCGAGCCGCCCGCGAGCACGAGGCCCAGCACGAGGAGCGGGAGCCGGGCCCACGGCTCGCCGCCGGTGACGTTCCCGATCTCGATCACCGCCCCGAACGCGAGCGCGATCGCAAGCCCGAGCACGAGCGCCAGCGCCGCGGCCAGCGCCACCTTCGCCCAGACGAGCTGGCCGAGCCCGACGAGGCCCCGCGCGAGCCGACCGATCACGTTCTCGTCCCGCTCGGCAGCGAGCGAGCCGGCCGCGAACATCAGCGTCAGGAACGTGATCGTGACCGCCAGGGTGTAGGCCTGGACCTCGGCCGAGAGCACGCGCGTACGGCCGCGCGAGTGCGTGTAGGAGATCTCGATCGGGTGGGCGACCGCCCGCATCGCGCCCCCGGTGTCGGCGAGGCCGAGCCGCGCGTCCGCGATGAAGTCCTCGAGGTTCCGCACCTCCGGGGTCTGGGGCATCCGCTCGAGCAGCCTCTGCGAGCGCTCGAGGCCGAGCACGTTGAACTGCCGGCCAAGGATCACGCCGTTCCCGCCCTTCAGGATCAAATCCACGTACCGGAGGTTGCTGCCGATGTAGGCCTGCTGGAGCTGGCGGTTGAGCGAGTAGACGAGCGCCTGCACCTGCTGGTTCACGCGCGAGGAGATCGTGCCGTGCGAGAGCTCGACCTGGAGCTTCGGGCTGCGCACCATCCCCCTGAGAGTCGCCACGAACCCGGGCGGGACCGTGACGGCCGCGACGACCTTGCCGTCCTGAAGCTGCCGGTCGGCGTCCTCCGGCGAGAGTCGCACCAGGTCGACGTTCTTGCTCACCTCGTCGATCGTGCGGTCGACGTGGAAGCGGTGGCCGCCGATCACGACCGTGGACGGGAGGTTGTCCTCGTCCACCAGCGCGACCCGCGGCTTCGAGCTCCCGTAGCTCGCCACGAGGATCAGGAGCGCCGCGATCGCGACCGGGTATGCGAGCAGGATCACGAGCAGCAGCGGCGAGCGCCGAAGCACCAGGACGTCCTTCCGGAAGACGAGGAGAGCCCGCCTCATGCGAACAGGCTCTCACGAGCGCTGCATCGACCGGTCGTTTCAGACGGACGCGGCCTCGCAAGCGACGCCTTCATGCGAACAGGCTCTCACGAGCGCTGCATCGACCGGTCGTTTCAGACGGACGTGCTTCCGGCCACGCCGGCAAAGCCGGCATGGCTTCCAGCGCGTCCTGACGCGGCCTCGCAAGCGACGCCTTCATGCGAACAGGGTGTCAGCTTGCGAGCGGTCGTATTCCTCGGCCGGCCCGGAGAAGACGAGCCGCCCGTCGCGGAGTGCGGCGACGTGGTTCGCATGGCGCTCGATCTCCTCGAGGTTCTGCGTTGCGAACACGAGCGCGCCGCCCGCCTCACGCAGGGCGCCGACCCGCTCCCAGAGGCGCCGCCGCTGCTCCGGGTCGAGCGCGGCCGTCGGCTCGTCGAGGAGGATGACCTCGGGCTTGCCGAGGAACGCGATCGCGAGATTGAGGCGCTGGCGGTTCCCGACCGACAGGTTCGCGCTCGGCGACCGCTTCCCGGGCAGGTCGAAGTCCTCCAGCAGCCGCGCAGCCGCCTGCTCGGGATCCGGCTCGGCCTCCAGCCGCGCGAACAGCTCGAGGTTCTCGCGTGCCGAGAGCCGGCCGTACTGGGCCGGGCGCTGCGGCGCCCAACCGACCTTGACCCCCTTGCGCCGCTCGATCAGCCCGACGCTCGCCTCGAGCGCCCCGGCCAGGAGCGCGAGCAGCGTCGACTTCCCGGCGCCGTTGGGCCCGGCGAGCGCGAGCCCGTCTCCCTCCCGGACCTCGAGCTCGACCGGCTCGAGCGCGGTCGTCTGCCCGAACCTGCGGCCGGCCCCGCGGGCGGCGAGCAACGGCTGGGTCGAGCTCACCGGCTGGCCGCTGCGGGCGGGTCCGAGGGCGGCGGGACGGGCGCCACCGTCCGCGCCTCCTCGACCTCGACCTCGATCGGAACCTCCCCGCCTTCCCGCCAAGGCTCGAGCACGACGCGCTCGCCGAAGAACTCCCAGATCGCGCGGGCGGCCGCCAGCAGCGGCAGCGCGATGAGCGCCCCCGCGAGCCCGTAGACCTCGCCACCCGCGAGCAGCCCGAAGATCACCAGCAGCGGATGGAGCCGCAGCGCGCTGCCCATCACGTTCGGTACGACGATGTGCCCCTCGATCTGGTGGATCCCGAGGAAGAGCAGCGTGACCCAGACCGCGCCCAGCGGGTGCACGACCAGCGCGTACACGATCGGCGGGATCGCTCCGAGCCACGGCCCGAGGTACGGGATCACCTCGGTCACGGCGACCCAGGCGCCGAACAGGACCGCGTACCGGTCTGCCCCGGGGACGAGGCCCGTTATCCCGAGGATCCACATTCCTAAGCCCGCGCTCGTCCCGATGATCAGCGAGAGCAGGAACTGCCCGCGCACGTAGCTCGCCAGCGAGCGCTCGATCCGCGGCAGGAGCGCGGGCGAGCCCGGGTGCGGCGGGAACCGGCGGTCGACCGCGCGCTGCAGGCGCGGCATGTCGAGCAGGATGTAGATCGAGACCACGATCACCAGCACGAAGCTGAAGAGGAACTTGATCGTGCTGATCGCCGCGCCCTCGATGAAGTCGAGCGCCTTCCCGGTGTACTTCGAGACATCCTTCTTCTGGACCCTGTCGACGAGGTCGTGGCCCTGCCTGCGGATCTTGATCGACCTGAGCCGGTGGGTGTTGAGCCAGTGCTGGAACCGGTCGACGTCGCGGTCGGCGTGGGTCTGGTGGCCCTGTCCGTGCTCGACCGTAAAGTAGTCGTTCACGCGGGTCGTGCTCGTCTTCGCCTGGTGTACAACCACCGTCCCGAGCGCGAACGCCGCGGCCAGGACGATGACGGTGAACGCCAGATACACGAGCGCGACACCGAAGCCTCGCGGGATCTTCGCCCGCGTCAGCGCGCGCACGAGCGGGTTGAGCAGGAACGCGATCAGCGCCGCGACCAGGAAGAGGAAGACGACGTGACGCGCCGCTCCCAAGACCACCCACAGAAACAGCAGCAGGAGCGGGAGACCAACGAGCTGAATCCAGCGCGGGATCTGGATCTTCGCGGCCTCGACAGGAGGCCCGGCCATGAGCGGCATCGTAGCGCGCGCGTCGTACCGCTTCGGAGCCTGCGGCCGCCGGCCTGGGACTGGGACTTCGAGTCCGAGGGGGCCCTGGCGCTCCAGCCGCGCCGTGCCGAATCCGGACGCGCGTTGCAGCGGGAGGCCGCCTTCGTTACGGTGCCGCGGATGTCCCCACCCTCCGGGCACGCACTGGCCGTGCGCCGACGGCGGGCGGAGACGGCCGCTGCCGCGCGCCGTAAGAGGCGCCTGGTGGGCCTTCTCCTGCTGGCCACGGTCGCGCTGATCACGCTGTTCCTGACGGCCTTCGCGTCGCGCGGGAGCACGCCGCTGCGCGCTGCCGCGACGGCGCCGGCGCCGGCGACTCGGCTCCTGCCCTCGGGACCGCCCCAGCCGCAGGTGGTCGCGATGCGCGGGCCACTCCGGCTCGAGCTTCCGATCGCCCAGGATCGAGTCACCGCGGTCGCCTACCACGCGTCGGGTGACGGAGCGCTCGCGCTCAACCCGGTCGGCCACCAGGGCAACCAGGGCCTGTTCAGCCGCGTCGCGAAGAAGCTGTTCGGCAGCGGGGACAACGGCCTGCGCTACTTCGTGCTCGACGGTGGCACGGGACCGGCCACGGCCGCGCTCGACGTCGGCGCCGCTCCCGGGACTGACGTCTACTCGCCGGTCGACGGCACCATCGTCGGGATCACTCCCTATGTCCTCGACGGCAAGCCCTACGGCTCGAGGATCGACATCCAGCCGAGCGGGAACCCGTCGCTGGTCGTCTCACTGACGCACCTGCGCCTCGACACGAGCCTGACCGTCGGCTCGTCAGTGGCCTCGACCACCTCGAAGATCGGCACCGTCCTCAACTTCGCGGGCGTCGAGGGGCAGGCGCTCGCGCACTACACGCAGGACGCGGGGAACCACGTCGCCGTCTCGGTTCACCCGCCCGCCGCGCTGGCCTACCCCTGAAGATTCTCTTCGTCGCGGACGTCTTCGGCGCGCCGGGCAGGGCGGCGCTCGAGGAGCGGCTGGCGAAGCTGAAGGAGGAGCTCGGCGTCGGCTTCTGCATCGTCAACGCCGAGAACGTGGCCGACGGCGCGGGCGTGACGCCGCGCCTGGCCGACCGGCTGCTCCGCGCGGGCGCCGACGTTCTCACGCTCGGCAACCACGTCTGGCGGCGGCGTGAGATCGCGCCCTACCTCGAGAGCTCGAACCGGGTCGTGCGCCCGGCGAACCTCTCGACCAGGGCGCCCGGCCGGGGGCTCGCGGTCGTCGAGGCCGAGGACGGGACGCCGGTCGCGGTCGCGAACGTTCAGGGGATCCTCTTCATGGACACGCCGGTGAGCCCGTTCGAGGTGCTCGAGCCGCTCGTCGAGGAGGCGCGCTCGCGGGCGAGGATCGTCGTCGTCGACTTCCACGCCGAAGCGACCAGCGAGAAGGTCGCCGCGGCGCGGCTGCTGGACGGGCAGGTGACCGCGGTGATCGGAACGCACACCCACGTCCAGACGAGCGACGCGCGCGTCCAGCCAGGAGGGACCGCTGCGATCACCGACGCCGGGATGACCGGCCCGCACGACTCGGTGATCGGGGTCAAGGCCGAGCTCGCGATCCAGCGCATGCGGACCGGCATGCCGGTCCGGTTCGAGCCGGCCGGAGGCGGCGTCCGGATCGAGGGCGTGGTCGTCGAGTGCGACGCCGAGGGCCGCGCCCTCAGCTGCGAGCCTCTTCGGGTTCCGGTCTCCTGACGAGCAGCACTGCCAGCAGCGCGAGCAGGGTGAGGTCACGCGCGAGCACAGCCCAGGACGGGAACGCCTTCAGGTGGAGGACGAGGTCCCAGTAGCGGATCGGGAACCAGAGCTGGGTCAGTAGCAGCGCCAGCGCCAGCAGCGCCGACGCGACGAGCCCGCGACGCCCGCGCACGAGCGGCACGAGCGGGATCAGCCAGATCATGAACTGCGGCGAGAGCACCTTCCCGAAGGCCGCGAACGCCGTCACCGAGGCGGCCGCGTACCTGACGAGGCGATCCGGGCTCTGCGGCCCGAGGGCGGCGGCGGCCCAGATGCCCAGCAGCGCGACTACGAGCAGCACGCTCTCGGCGGCGGCGAGCGCGTCCGGCAGCGAGCCGGCGAGGTTCTGCGAGCCGTGGCTCGTCACGACCGTCAGGCTCAGCCCTCCGACCTGGTGCGCTGCGAGCAGGACCGCCGAGCCGAGGCTCTCGATCTGGAGCGGCCGCCCGGCCTGGCGCGCGATGCTGTCCCAGAGCCCGTGCGGTGCAAGCACGAGGAACGGGACGACGATCGCGGCTGCGGCTCCTGCGGTGCAGGCGAGGCACAGCAGCGCCTCGCGCCGACCCCGCGAGCGCCAGACGTAGGCGAGCGCGGGCGGTACGAGCACGATCGGAAACAGCTTCGCTGCGAACCCCACTCCGAGGACCGCGAAGCCCAGCCGCTGACGCCCGCCGACGATCGCGGCGAGGCCGGCGACCGCGAGCGCCGCGGGCCAGAGGTCGTAGCGATAGATCACGACCGATCCGAGCACGAGCGGCGCGAGCGCGAAGAACGCGAGCGCGCCGGCCATGTGGCGTGGCGACGCCCGCAGCGACCAGAGGGCGTACGCCATCGCGACCAGCGCCCCGCCCGCGCAGAGACCCATCAGCACCTGGAACCAGGTTTCGTAGCGGTCGAGCCCGGGGTGTCCCACCGCCGGGAGCGCGAACGCAGGGAGAGCGCCCGGCGGGTATTCGACGCGGAAGTCGCGATACGGCACGTGGCCGTCCACCATGGCCGTCCCGTAGCGGTGGTACTCGATCGTGTCCCGGATCAGACGGTGCTGGTAGAAGCCGACGTGGAGGAGCGCGAAGGAGACGAGCAGGGCCGCGAGGGCCGCGTAGACGAGGTGCGCGGGCTTCAGGACGCGGGGGCTCCGCCGACGCGCCCCTCGGCGCCGTGGCCGGCGAGCGGCGCCTGCAGCAGCTCGGCGGCAGGCGCCCTGGCGCGCTCGGCTGCCGGCGCGAGCACGGCGAAGGCGGCAAAGGGGAAGAACCAGGGCAGGTAGAGGTAGAACCAGTGCGTGAGCACGAGCTCGAAGCCGAGCAGCAGCGCCGCTGTCAGGGCGGCGAGCTGGAGCGGCGATTTCCGGCGGGGGAGGAAGTACGCGGCGACCGCGCCGACGACGAGCGCGACCTCGAGCACGCGCTGGAGCACGTGCAGGTCGGGGAGGCCGGCGTGGTACTGCCGCCAGTCCCAGATCGAGAACGGCGAGTCGCGCCCGATCTGCCAGCCGAGGGTCCGCGTCCAGAACACGTGCGCAGCGTGGAGCGGGTTGGGCTCGAGCAGAAGGATCGAGAACGCGACGAGCGTCGCTGCGGCGAAGGCGGCCACGAAGGCGAGCTTCGCACGGAGTTGTCCGAACGCGTCCGGGTACGAGGCCCAGAGCGGCGCGAGCAGGAGCGACGCGAACTTCGTCCACCCCGACAGCGCGACGCCCGCCCCGCGCGCCCACGGCGAGGTGACGAGCCAGAAGCCCCAGATCAGGAACAGGGGCGGCAGCGCGTCGTTCGTGTTCGAGTTCGAGACGTACTGCGTGAACGGGTAGGCGACCCAGGCGAAGGCGAGCGTCACCGCCAGCCGGGTGCCGCCGAAGCGGAGACCCACTAGCGCGAGCCCGAACAGGCACAGGAAGTCGAACAGGACCGAGCTCACGTGCGCCGCCGGAAGGTCGTCCCATTTGCCGCTCCAGCCCTTGATCAGGTACCCGGGGAGGTAGGCCTCGTAGGCGACGGGGCCGTACGTGTCGCCCTGCGGGTTCGCCGATTCGCAGCGGCCGTTCGTCTGCACGCGCTCCCTGATCTCGCCGTCGGCGTCGGCCGGGCCGCAGGCCTTGAGGGAGCCCTCGATCGGGAAGTTTCCGTACGGCGACTGGCCGTGAGCGATCCGCTCCGCGCCGATCACCCCCGAGTAGCCGACGTCGATCACGTTCGAGTCGCCGGCGTTCAGGCCGACCCGGAATCCGGCCGTGAAGACCGTCGCCACCGCGAGCACCCAGACCGGCCAGACGGGCGCCGACGCCGTCGCGAGCCTTCCCCGCCACGCGCTCCAGACCATGCGGACGAGCAGGTAGACGAGCGGCGGATAGGCGAGGGGCACGCTCGTGAAGATGTCGCCCTTGTTGAAGTACCAGAGCGAGACCGAGAACGAGAGCAGCACGAGCAGGTCGAGGTTGCGGACGCTCAGCGGCCTGCGCAGGTCGGCGAGCCCGATGAAGAAGAGCGCGCAGAAGCCGAGCCAGAGCGCGACGCTGTTGATCTCCTTCCCGCCGAACGCGCCCGGCGTGCCGCGTGCCATCTTCCAGGCGACCTGCGGGCCCGTCCAGGCAGTGAGCACCGCCCCGCTGTGGTCGTCGACCTGGCCCGTGGCGATCTCGCCCGCCGCGCCCCACCAGACCTTCACCGTCCAGGTGCCGGCCTTGAAGGTCGTCTCGATCGAGCGGCCCGAGCGCGGGTAGCGGCCGAGCCAGGAGGCGACCTTCCGGTGGGTCAGGAAGATGCGGGTCGCCTCGGCCTTGGGCAGCCGTGGCTCGGGCGGCCGCGCACCATTCGTCCCGGCGGCGGCGAGCGCCGGAGCCGCCAGCGCCACCACGACGGAGGCCAGGGCGAGGGCGCGGCCCATGCGCCCCAGCCTAGCGCCCGTCACCGACTGAAAGACCAGAGCTTGTTGCCGATGAAATTGAGTGGCGTCACGACGAGGATCGCGATCGCCTGCGCGAGCACCTTGTCCAGGCCGAGTGCGACCAGCGCCGTCAGCAGCGCGAGGTTGGCTCCGAACGCGGCCAGCGCGACCACCAGGAAGCGGAGGCCCTGCCCGGCGACGTGACCCCGCTGCGAGCGGAACGTCCAGAGCCGGTTCCAGACGTAGTTGTTCGTCACCGCCACGAGGAACGAGCAGGTCGCGGCTGCCACGTAGTGGAGCCCGGCACCTTTCAGCAGCGCGGTGTAGACGACGAGGTTGACCGCGTAGCCGCTCGCGCCGACGACGGCGAACTTCGCGAGCTGGACCCAGTTCTGCGGCCGGCGCAGCGCGCGGCCGGCACGGGTTCGCGAGAGCGAGGCAGCGGGCGAGAAGGCCATCGGCGCGCGAGCCTAGCAACCGTCTGCTACCGGACCCGGAAGCCGTCCTCCCCGGCCGGGTCCTCGAGGACCACCTCGAAGTCCTCCACCCGTGCGCCTGCAGGTCCGTGCCGGCACCAGCCGACCATCGACTCCACCCGTTCCTCGTCACCCTCGAACGCGGCCTCGACGCTGCCGTCGGGCAGGTTCGCGATCCATCCCGCGACGCCGAGCGACTCCGCCCGCGCCCGCGCCTCGGCCCGGAAGAAGACGCCCTGGACACGCCCTCGTGCCAGGACTCGCACGCGCACCAGGGTCATCCGGAGAAGCCCTCCTCACCAACGAGCGGCACGAATCGGCACGGCACCGAGTGGACGACCGCTGGGCCCTCGGGGCTTCGCACGATCACCTCGAGCAACTGCGCGCGCGGCCCGCCGACCGGGACGACGAGCCGGCCGCCCGGGCAGAGTTGCTCGTACAGGGTCTCCGGCAGCCCGGGGGCCGCCGCCGCGACGGCGATCCCGTCGAACGGCGCGCGCTCGGGCACGCCGAGCGTGCCGTCGCCGACCGTGACCTCGACGTTCTCGTACCCGGCCGCGGCGAGATTCGCCCGTGCGTTCTCGGCGAGCTCGGGGATCCGCTCGATGGTGACGACCTCCGCGCCGAGCTCCGCCAGCACCGCCGCCTGGTAGCCGGAGCCGGTGCCGACGTCGAGCACGCGCTGGCCCTCCC
Organism: uncultured Actinomycetes bacterium; assembly: GCA_963716865.1. Taxonomy (GTDB): domain Bacteria; phylum Actinomycetota; class Thermoleophilia; order Gaiellales; family Gaiellaceae; genus AC-32. The sequence continues at coordinate 56,732 of CAVQUF010000002.1, read as the reverse complement.
GGACGTCGAGCCCCTCGCAGATCCTTGCGACCATGTACGGCTGGGAGATCGTCTGCCCGTGACCGATCGGGAGCGCCGCGTCCTCGAACGCCCGCGACCGCTCCGGCTCGGGGACGAACAGCTCCCGCGGCACCCGCTCCATCGCGGCGAGCACGCGCTCGTCGACGATGTCGCGCCCGCGCAGCTGGCGCTCGACCATCCTCTGCCGCTCCCGGACGAGCTCGTCAGGCTGCATCGGCAGCGTGCCGGACGCCGAAGTGCTCGAGGACGAGCGGCGCGAGGTCGACGATCCGCTGCGGCACCGGCTGCTCGAGCCCGACCGTCAGGATCGGCACCTCGGAGTCTCCCGCCTCGAGCGAGCCGTGACTTCCGCCGCCGAGATGGCTGTGGCCGGCGAGGTCGGTGAACTCGAGGCCGACTGGCGGCGAGACGAGCACCTCGCCTGCGTTCGGGTTCGCGAGCGCGCACCACGCCCGCTCGAGCGCGTCAGGCTGGTCGAGGATCGCGGCATCTCCGCTCGTACGCCAGCCGCCGTCGTCCGGGGCGAAGCGAAGCTCCTCGCCGTCACGGCGGGCCACCGCCTCGTCCCCCTCGCGGTAGAGCGCGACCTCGGCGGCGGCGGTGCCGTCCAGCCTGCGGGCCAGTCCGGCGGCGTCGTCGCGGCAGCCGGGCAGTCGGTAGACCATGCCCGCACGGTTCGACGCCGTCACGACGACGTTCTCGACGCGCGCGAAGCTCGCCTGCAGCGAGACGACGCGCTCGACCGGCGTCTGCCCGTGGTCGGAGCAGACCACGACGGCGTAGCGCTCGAGGAACTCGTCAGGGCCGCCGGCCGCCTCGATCAGCGCCCCGATCGCCGCGTCGCTGCGGACGAGCGCCTCGTCGGTCGCGTCCGGCCCGTGCGCGTGGGAGGCGAAGTCGTAGTCGGGCAGGTAGTAGAGGAGGAAGTCGAAGCCGTCGCGGGTGACGAGCCAGCGCCCGACGGCGGCCGCGTAGGCGTCGACCGAGCCGCCCGAGCGCCCGAAGACCGCGACCGGCGCTCCCGTCACGTCCGACTCGTAGAGGTTGAAGAAGAAGAACCGCTTCGGGCCGAAGGCAGGACGGGTGAGCCACGGAAGCAGCGGCCGGTGCCGCGTCCGTCCGCGGTAGCAGGTGACGTTCACGGCGGCCGCGGTCAGCCCCGCGTCCTCGAGCGCCTCGTAGACGGTCACCGCCTCCGGCCGGAGATGCCGCTCGTTCATGTTGAAGACCGCGTCCAGGATCGAGCGGCGGGTCCCGGCGGCGCGGATCGCCGCGAACGAGGAGCCGTACTCGACGACCCGCTGCTCTTCGCGGTGGTACCAGACGAGATGCGGGATCCCGTGCACGTCCGGCTGGGCCCCGGTCGCGATCGACGACAGGCAGACCGGCGTCAGCGAGGGGAACGGGCTGACGCCCCGGCCGTAGCGTCCGTGCGCGGCCAGAAACGCGAGCGCGGGCGCGGTCTCGCGCTCGACCGCGTCCTCGAACACCGCCGGCGTGAGGCCGTCGATGACGACGAGGATCAGCTTCCTGGGCCCGGCCACTCAGTCGCGGGCCAGGGTGCGCAGGCCGGCGTGGCGGGCGGGCCGTTGTCGCCGCGCGCGCACCGCGAGCACGAGCACGGCGACCGCCTCGAGATAGCCGACCACGGGGACGAAGGCGAGCGCGGCGAGCATGAGCGCGGCCAGGCCGATCAGAACGGCCGTCCCGGCTCTCGTCCCGCCGCGCGCGAGCGCGCCCACGATGATCGTCGCCGCGGCGACCGCTCCCAGCGCTCCGCCCGCAGCGCCCGCCACGGCCCCGGGCCAGCCGTCTACGAAGTAGCCGGCGGCCGCCCCGAGCGCGGCGGCGCCGAGGCAGACCGCGATGAGCAGCGCCTTGCGCGGCGCGATCAGGCCCGAGAGGAGCATTCCGATCGCGATTCCGAGGCCGAGCGTGACGCCGATCCAGTACAACGCCCACATCTCGAGGAGAGTCTAGACGCGGATCCGCGACGCTCTAGCGAGCCTCGAGCCGGCGGATCACGGAGAGGCCGAACTCGGCGGCTCGAGCGCCGTCGACGACGCGGTGGTCGAACGTGACGGAGACGTAGCCCATCGGCCGGGCGACCACCTCGCCGTCGCGCACGACCGGGCGCTCGGCGATGCGGCCGACGCTGAGGATCGCCGCCTCCGGGTGGTTGACGATCGGTGTCGTGAAGAGGCCGCCGAGCTTCCCGGCGCTCGTGACCGTGAACGTCGAGCCGCGGAGCTCCTCAGGGGCGAGGGTCCCGGCGCGCGCGGCCGCGGCCAGCCGCTCGACCTCGGCGGCGAGCTCCTCGACGGAGGCAGCGTCGCACCCGCGGACGACCGGGACGACGAGGCCCTGGTCGGTCTGCACGGCCACGCCGATGTCGTAGCGGTCGAGGAAGACGATCTCCTCTCGCTCGAGCCTCGCGTTCAGCTCGGGGAACTCCTTCAGGCTCTCGGCGACGGCCTTCAGCGTCGCAGGCACGAGGCCGCCGAGGTCGACGTTGCCGAAGTCGCACTCCTCGACCCACGTCACAGGCGGCACCTCGCGGTGCGCGCGGGCCATGTGCTCGGCGACCAGGCGCCGGACGCCGCGGAGCCGCTCGCGCCGTCCTTCCCGGCCACGACCCGGGGACTGTCCCCCTGACGTGGCCGCCCCGCGCACGTCCTCCTCGGTCACCCGCCCCTGCGGGCCGGTCCCTTCGAGCCCCTCGAGGTCGACGCCGTGCTCCTTGGCAAGCCGGCGCACGAGCGGCGTCGCCCGGACGTGTCCCTTTTGGCCACGGCCCGGGGACTGTCCCCGGGCCACGTCCGAAGCGGACGGTTCGGGCACTGCTGGAGCCTGCTCGACCGAGGCGGCACCGTCCTCGCCGATCACGACCAGCACGGTGCCGACCGGGACGACGTCGCCCTCGGCGACGAGGATTCGTGCGACCACACCCGCCGCAGGAGACGGGATCTCGACCGTCGTCTTGTCGGTCTGGATCTCGACCAGCGGGTCGTCCTCGGCAAGCTCCTGGCCCTCGGAGACGAGCCAGCGCGCGACCTCGCCCTCGGTCAGCCCCTCGCCCAGATCGGGCAGCTTGAACTCGTACGCCATCGGCCCGGACCCTAGACGAGCGCGTCGTCCCGGAGCACCGCGTGGACGCCCTGGACGCCGTTCACGACCTGCGTCACGCGCAGGTCGACGACCACGCTCGCGAGCGCCATCGCGTCCGCGCCGGTGAGCCCGAGCTCCCGCTCCATCACGCCCAGGATCCCGCCGACGGCGAAGCCGGCCGCGAGGCCGAGCTCCTCGTCGAAGCCGAGCGCAACCCACGCGCCGTCGATCCGCGCGCAGGGCCACTCGAGCGGCAGGTCGTCGCGCAGCGAGAGGGTCACCTGCGCCCGGACCGGCGCCTCGATCGCCGTGCCCGAGATCTCACCGTCGCCCTGAGCCGCGTGCCCGTCGCCCGCCGAGAAGAGCGCCCCGCCGACGGGAATTGGCAAGAACAGCGTCGTCCCGGCGACCAGCTCCTTGCAGTCCATGTTCCCCCCGAAGCGGCGCGGCGGCCGGGTGGAGTGGACGCCCGGCTCCGGCGGCGGCATCCCCATCACGCCCAGAAACGGCGCCAGCTTCACCTCGCGCCCGAGCGCCCGGCCGACCCCGTCGGCGAGCTCCCAGTGCACCGCGTGCTCCTCCCCGCCGTGCGTGACGCCCCACCGCGCGGGCTCGACCGCATCGACCTGAACCGCGAGCGTCTGCCCCGCCCTGGCGCCCCGCACTGCGATCGGCCCGGCCAGCGCGTGGCCCAGGTCGAGCACGGGCCTCGGCGGCGGAAACGGCTCGCCCGGGCCGAGGTCCCACGCATGATTCGGGACCGAGAACGAGACGGAGTCGCCGGGCTCGACCTCCACCACCGGTTCGAGCTCCCGGGAGAAATGGCCGTGGAGACAGCGCGCCTCGAGCGGGAGCTCGTGAAGCGCCACCTAGAACTCGAGCAGCCTGCGCGCCGCGTCCATGACGCGCTCGACCGACGGCATGTATGCGTCCTCGATCTGCCAGTACGGGTACGGGACGTCGTAGCCCGTCACGCGCACGATTGGGGCACGCAGGTCCAGCATTGCCTTCTCCGCCAGGACCGCCGCGAGCTCGGCGCCGTAGCCGGCGGTCCGCGGCGCCTCTTGCACGATCACGACCCGCCCCGTCTTCGCCGCGGCGGCGAGCAGCGCCTCCTCGTCGAGTGGCTTCAGCGTCCGGATGTCGAGCAGCTCGACGGTGGCCTCGCCCTCGAGCGCGTCGACGGCCCGCTCGGCGAGCGGCACCATCGCCCCGTACGCGACGAGCGTCAGGTCGGAGCCCTCCCGCACGACGCGCGCCTGCCCGAGCGGGACGACGTGCTCGCCTTCGGGCACCTCCCCGCGCATCGTCCGGTAGTGGAGCTTGGGCTCGAGCACGACCACCGGGTCGGGATCGCGGATCGCGGCGGCCAGCAGCCCCTTCGCGTCCGCCGGCGTCGATGGAATCGCGACCTTCACCCCGGGCGTGTGCACGTAGTACGCCTCGGGCGAGTCGTCGTGCAGCTCCGGCGCGCGCACACCGCCGCCGTAGGGCATCCGCACGACGAGCGGGAACGCCATCTTCCCGCCGGTCCGCCAGCGGTAGCGCCCCACGTGCGTGATCAGCTGGTCCAGGCACGGGTACGAGAAGGCGTCGTACTGCATCTCGCACACCGGCCGCCAGCCCGCCATGCACAGCCCGACGGCCGACCCGAGGAGCCCGGCCTCGGCGAGAGGCGTGTCGACGCAACGCTCGGCCCCGAAGCGGTCGCGCAACCCGGCGGTCGCGCGGAAGACGCCGCCCGCGCGGCCGACGTCCTCGCCCATGACCATCACGTCGGAGTCGCGCTCGAGCTCGACGTGGAACGCGTCGTTGATCGCCTCGACGAGCGTCAGCTCAGCCATTGAGCACCCTCCGCAGCTCGGCCAAGTCGTCCTGGAACGACGCGGGCGGATCGGCAAACGCGGACGAGAAGAGCAGCTCCGGGTCGGGCGGCGGCTCCGACTCGGCCTCGGCGATCCCGGCGCGCATCAGCTCCGCCGCCTCCGCCCGGACGGCCTCCGCGGCCTCCTCCGAGAGCAGCCCGGCTCGGCGCAGGTAGGCCTCGTAGCGGCCGAGGCACTCGCGCGCCTTCTCCTCCTCGACCCTGGCGAGGTCGATGTACGCGGCCGGGTCGTCGGCCGTCGCGTGGGGCGCGGCCCGGTACGTGACCGCCTCGATGAACGTCGGGCCCTCGCCGGCGCGGGCGCGCGCGACCGCCTCACGCGTCGCCTCGTAGACCGCGAGCACGTCCGCGCCGTCCACCCGCAGCCCGGGCATCCCGTAGCCGACCGCCTTGTCGGCCAGCGTCTCGGCCGCGGTCTGCGCCTCGAGCGGCGTCGAGATCGCCCACTGGTTGTTGTTGCAGAAGAGAACGAGCGGCGCGCGCATCACGGCCGCCAGGTTCGCGCCCTCGTGAAAGGACCCCTCGGAGGTCGCCCCGTCGCCGAAGTAGACGATCGCGCAGGCGGGCTCGCCGCGCAGCTTCTTCCCCCACGCGAGGCCCGCCGCGTGCGGGACGTGCGTCCCGATCGGCACGCAGATCGAGGCGACGTTCCAGTCGGCCGGGTTCCACCAGCCGGCCGGATGGCCGCGCCACCACGAGAGGATCGTCGCGGCGGGCAGGCCGCGCAGGAGCCCGATCGCGGACTCGCGGTAGCTCGGGAAGATCCAGTCCTCGCGCTCGAGCGCGTACGCCGAGCCGGCCTGCATCGCCTCGTGGTTCCAGAAGATCGCGTAGGTGCCGATCCGGCCCTGGCTGTGGTAGACGACCGAGCGCTCGTCGTAGGTGCGCAGCAGGACCAGCCAGCGGTGGAGCTCGAGGAGATCGGCCTCGGAGAGCCCCTCGACCTCGCCGTCCGGCACGCTCTCGCCGTCGCCGATCACGCGACGGAGGTCACGCTCGGCCGGAAGCACCTGCGCCATACCGGCGCGAATCTAGCCGAACCTACGGGAGCGGGCGACGACCGCGACGACGACCACCGCGGAGGTCGCCGCGACGACGCCGACGAGCTCCAGGCCCACGCCGCCCGCGATCGGTGTCCCGGCCGCCAGCAGGACGAGCGCCGCGAGCACTCCGGCTCCGGCGCAGGCCCCGCCGATCGTCACGAGCCGCCACACCGCCACCTCGGGCTCGGCCCAGGCGGCGACCCTATGCTCGATCGACCACCACGCGAGCTCGGCGACCAGCAGGAAGCCCATCGCGTAGATCGGGATCCACGGATCCGCCTCGCGGGGGCCGGCGGCCAGCCGCACCGCCTGCTCGGCTCCCAGGAGGGCGATTCCGATGGCGAGCGCCGCGCTCGTCCTCAGCACGAGGCCCAGGGCGAGGAAGAACAGGCCGGCCCCGCCGAGCGCGACGGCCACCCAGCCGCCGAGCCAGCCCTCTCCCAGCGCGGAGACGGCGAGCGCGGCGCCTACCAGCAGGGCCCCGGCCCCGGTCGCTAGGCGCGCGCGAAGCGGGCGTGGCGCTTGAATGCCCTCACCTCCTCGAGCGCGGCCTCCAGCGACACGTCGCCCCGCCACTCCACGACCGGCACGCCCAGGCGCAGGTAGCGCGAGCGCAGCGCCTCGCGGCGGAGAAGCCAGAGCCGGTGGGCGAGGTCGTCGTCGAGCTCGTCGTCGGCGGCCGAGGCGAACGGCACCGGCGAGACCTCGACCAGCGCGAGGTCGAAGCCGCGGGCACGCAGGTCGAGCAGCGAGAGCACGCCGCGCTCGTCGAGGAGCGGCGAGAGGGCGATCACGAGCGCGCTCGGCGGCAGGGTCCGAACCGGGAGCAGGTCGATGTCCTTCCACGCGTAGCTGAGGAAGATCTCGGAGTCGAGCAGCGAGTCGAGCACGCGGTAGAGCTGGACGACGCCGCTCGAGACGGTGAGCCAGTTGATGACGCCGCCGAAGGCGACGAGGCCGACCCGATCCTTCTCCCTCAGGTAGTGAACCGCCAGCGAGGCCGCGGCGCCCACGGCCAGGTCGAGCGTGCTCCGGTCGCTTGCCCGCGCCTCGAAGAACGTGTCCAGGAAGATGACGATGTCGGAGTTGCGCTCCGGATGGGTCTCCGTGACCCAGGTCTCGCCGCGCCGGGCCGTCGCGCGCCAGTTGATCCGCCGCAGGCTGTCGCCGGGGACGAACGGCCGGACGTCCGCGAACTCGATCCCCTCGCCGCGGGCGCGCGGCACCTGGTTGCCGGCGAACGCCTGCGTCTCGAGCGGCCTGAGCAGGCGCCGGAGGGTGTCGCCGCTCGGATAGACCTTCAGCGGCCGCCGCTGCTCGAGCGTCCACTCGTGCACGAGGAGCCCGAACGCGTCCTGCGAGCGGAGGACGAGGTCGCCGACGAGATACGCCCCCCACCGCCGGCAGCGGAGGGTGCAGTCGAATGTCCGGTCGTCGTCCCAGCCGAGGCGGAACAGGACCGGGTTCGGCGACTCGGCCGCCAGCCCCTGGGGAAGGTCGAGCAGCAGCTCGAGCCGGCCGACGGGACGCTCGGTCCAGACCTCGAGCTCGCCGCCGACCGTCTCGCCTTCCAGCTGTCGCTCCTGGTCGAGCTCGAGAGACCACTTGAGCAGCGGGGCCTCCGCGAGCGAGAGCCCGGCGACGAGCACGGCGGCGAACGGCGCCGCGAGCGCGACCAGCTCCGGCCGGCCGAGGACGAGCGCCGCGACGAGGCCGAGGCCCGCCAGCGCCGTGTAGGCGCCGAGCTTCGGCGTCGCCGTGCGCGTCATTCGGCCGCGGGCTCGGGCTCCGCCTCGGCCTTGGGCGTCGGCACGCGGTCGAGCAGCTCGGCGACGATGTCGTCCGGCCGAAGCCGCTGGACCCACAGCTCGGGCCGCAGCGACAGCCGGTGCGCGAGTGCCGGAACCGCGACCGCCTTCACGTCCTCCGGGATCACGTAGTCGCGGCCGTCCAGTGCGGCGCGGCAGCGCGAGAGCTTCAGCAGCGCGAGCGAGCCGCGGGGGCTCGCGCCCACCTGGATCCCCGTGGCGCTCCGGGTGGCCGCCACGATGTCGACCATGTAGAGGCCGACGCTGCGGTCGACGTGCACCTGCTCGACCGTCCGCTGCATCTCGAGCAGCTCGTCCCGCCCAACGATCGCGGAGAGCTCGACCTCGTCGGCGGCGCGCTCGAGCCTGCGCTCCAGCACGTCCCACTCCTCCTCGCGGGCGGGATAGCCCACCCCGATCCGGAGCAGGAAGCGGTCGAGCTGCGCCTCCGGCAGCGGGTAGGTGCCCTCGTACTCGATCGGGTTCTGCGTCGCGAGGACGAGGAACGGCGGCCCGAGCGGGCGCGTCGTGCCCTCGATCGTGACCTGCCGCTCCTGCATCGCCTCGAGCAGCGCGGCCTGCGTCTTCGGAGGGGCGCGGTTGATCTCGTCGGCGAGCAGAAGGTTGGTGAAGATCGGCCCAGGCCGGAACTCGAAGTCGGCGTCGCGCTGGTTGAAGATGGACGAGCCGGTGACGTCCGACGGCATCAGGTCGGGCGTGAACTGGATACGCGTGAAGCCGATGCTCGTCACCTGCGCGAACGCGCGGGCGATCAGCGTCTTCGCGAGACCCGGGAAGTCCTCGATCAGGACGTGCCCGTCTGCGAGCAGCCCGAGCAGCACGAGCTCCAGTGCCTCGCGCTTCCCGACGACGGCGCGCTCGACCTCGCCCAGGATCCGGTCGGCCTGCTCCGCCAGCTCGTCGATCGTCATCGTCACGTGAGGGACTCCAGCCGCTCCACCGCCCGCTCCACCGCCTCGCGGTCGACGTCTGCGCGGAAGCGCTCGTCGGGCGCCACGCGGTCGGGCCGGACGAGTTCCCAGAGCTCCTCCCCGAGAGCCTCCTGCACCTCCGGGCTTCCGGCGTCGAGCCTGAGCCCGCGGCGGTCGGCCAGCCGCTGCTCGGCCACCTCGCGCAGGATCGGCCGGAGCCGGAAGTGGAAGTCGAACGCGGTCGAGGTCCCCATCGTCAGCAGGCGCTCGGTCCGCACCAGGTCGGGCGGTCGCACCGGCGGAGGCGGCTCGACGGCGAGCGCCGCGGCGATCCCGGAGCCACGAGCGGGCGGGAAGGCCTCACGGATGGCCAGCACGGCGGTCGCAACCGCCATCGAGCCGATCAGCAGCACGTAGATGTCGATCTCGAGGGCCTGCCGGCCGGGCTGCGCCAGGCGCGCGATGGCGAACGCGATCGTTGCGAGCACCGCGAAGAAGACGGCGCCGGGAAGCAGTCGCCTCACGGGGCAGCCTCCTGGCCGACGGCCTGTCGACCGGTCGTTGCAGACGGTGCGCCCTCCGGCGTGTACTCGAGCTCGGTGCGGAGGCCGACCAGCGCTTCGATCGCGTCGTCCTTCATGCCCCCGTCGATCTCGTGCACGCTGAACTTCGCGCGGGCGAACAGCTGGGTCACTCGCCGCACGGAGTACAGGCTCACCTGAAGCTGGTCGAGGACGCGCTCGACGTACTCCTGCGGGGTCTCCGCCTCCTCGCGCGGCACGCCGTAGGCCGCGAACGTGCTCTCCATCCGGGCGTACGTGCGGATCACGGCCTGGCGCGGGTCCTGCTCGGCGCGCAGGTCGTCGAGCGTGTCTGCCAGCACCTCGTCGAGCGCGGCGGCCAGCGCGGCCTCCCGCTCCCAGGCGTCGCCGGCGCGCCACCTCCGCACGTAGACCCAGCCCACGCTGAACCCGACCCCCAGCACGATCGAGCCGAGGACGAGCACCGGCAGCCAGCGGAAGTGGGCGCGGTAGAACGGCTGCGAAGCGTCCGTCCTGGCCCCCTTGGGCTGGATGTTGGGTGTGGCGCCAGACGAACCGTTGTTCGAGTCCCGCCGCAGAAGGCCGTGCCCTCCGACGAGGAGGGCGATCGCGAGGAACGCCATCGCCACCGCGAACGTCACCACGGTCCGGCGCCAGTTCGACCGGCCCGACCGCAGCTCTTCCCCGCGGCGGACGAAGAGCGCCCAGATGCACAGGACCGCCCCGAGGGGGAGCAGGACCAGCATCGTGCTCGCGATGTAGTCGAAGACGAGCGTCGGCGGGTGCTGCGGGCCGGAGCCGGTGCCGCCGCCCGGGCGGTGGGCGCGGCTCGCGACGGCCACGACCGCGAGCAGCGCGGTCAGCGCAATCCCGCTCAGCATCAGCCTCCGGGCGCCGCTCATGGGCGAACCCTAGACGAGCACGTTCACGGCGCTCCGCTCGGCCTCGAAGACCGCCTCCTCGACGTCCCCGAGATCCTCGCCGTCCGCCTGCAGCGGCAGGGGCCGGTCGCACGCGATCTCGATCCGGTCGAGGTCGTGGCCGGCGAGGACGCCAGCGTCCGCTGGGCGGCCGCCGCCTGTGAACGCGAGGCGGAGCAGGCGCGGCAGCCCGCGCGGGCTCACGTCCTCTGGAGCGACGACGTCGAGGCCGAGCTCGAAGCGGGCTTCCGGCGCGAAGTGCAGCGGGATCGACCCCGCGTACGTGTACGGATCTGTGTTCGCCACGAGGGCGAAAGCCGCGCGCCCGAGACCGCGGATCTCGAGCGCCGGCTCGAAGCGCGCCCGCCTCCCGCCGACCAGCCTGAGCGCCGCGAGCAGGAACGCGAGATCTCCGGGCCGGCGGCCGTCCTCACGGCGTCCGAGGGCGTCCACTCGCCTGATGAGCTCGGCGTCGAGGCCGATCCCGGCCGAGAAGCCGAAGCGGCGGCCGTTCACACGGCCGAGCGAGATCCGCCGCATCCGGCCCTGCTCGAGAGCGTCCGCCACCTGCCTGGCAGCGGCGGCCGCGTTCCGCGGAAGGCCGAGCGCGCGGGGAAGCACGTTCGTCCCGCCGCCCGGCAAGAAGCCGAGCGGGATCTCTCCCTCGACGCCGTTCAGCACCTCGTTGAAGCCGCCGTCGCCCGAGTACACGACGAGCGCGTCGGCTCCGGTCGCGTCGCGGGCCAGCTGCACGCCGTGCTCCGCCCGCTCGGTCAGCAGCGTGCGCACCTCTCCGACCCGGCCGAGCTCCCGCTCGACCGCATGGACGCGGTCGGCCGTCACCGAGCTGGCAAACGGGTTTACGACCAGGACGACGTCCATAAGCTCCGGCGAGCATGCCACGCGCTCCCAGAACCGCGGTGATCGTCGCGGTGCCGGCGGCCGAGCCGGTCGTGGGCGAGTTGCGTTTGCGGCACACCCGCGACGCACCGCTCGGGGTGCCCCCGCACGTGACGCTGCTCGTCCCGTTCGTCCCTCCTGCGCAGCTCACGCGCGACGTGGAGAGGCGTCTGGCCCGGCTCGTCGCGGCGGAGCCTGCCTTCGACGCCGTCTTCGCCCGCGCTGAGCGGTTCCCGGAGGTCCTCTACCTGGCGCCGCAACAGCCCGAGCCGTTCGTCCGGCTGACCCACGCGCTCGTCGCCGAGTGGCCCGAGCACCCGCCGTACGAGGGCGCAATCGACACCGTGATCCCACACCTGACCGTGGCCGAGTCGGCCGACAGGAGCCTGCTCGACCGGATCGCCGCCGAGCTCGAGCCGCGGCTTCCGATCGAGCTCCGCGCACGTCAGGAGCGCAGCTCTACGTCGAGGAGCGACGACGGCCGCTGGTCGGAGCGTTGCCGGTTCCCGGTGGGCGTCTAGGCCGTCGGCGTTGCGTAGCCGCGCATGCCGTCGATCAGCAACCGGTAGAAGCGGTCGGCGAGCTCGTCCGTGTCGCGCCCCGGCTGGAGCCACGTGTACGCCCAGTTCGCGGCCGAGAGCGCGAGCAGCGCGGCGGTCGCGTCGTCGAGGTCGCTGCGCAGCTCGCCCAGATCGCGCCCCTCCCGGAAGAGCGCCCGGATCCGCTCCTCGTAGCGGCGGCGCTCGCCGAGGATCTCGCCGCGCCGCTCGCCCTCGAGGTAGCGCCACTCCTGCACGAAGACGGTCGCGACGTCGAGCTGGTCCGCGACCACGCGCAGGTGCGAGCGCAGCGCGAGCCTGATCTTCTCGGCAGGCCGCAGGTCGTCCGGAATGGCGTCGAGCCCCGCGTGGAAGGCGTGCGCGCCCTCGAGCATCGTCTCGTAGAGCAGGTCCTGCTTCGACTCGATGTGCGCGTAGAGCGAGCCCTTCTGGACCCCGAGGGCGTCCGCGATCTCCCCGATCGAGGTTCCGTGGTAGCCCTTCTGGGCGAAGAGGCGTGCTGCCTGGCGGGTCAGCTCCGCGCGTCTCTCGGACACGCTTGGTAGCCTAACGATCGTTCGTTATGGAGCAGCGCAAGCAGGAGTTCCTCGAGTACGTCCAGTCCGGCGGCCAGGTCGAGACCGACGACTGGATGCCGGACGAGTACCGCGCGCGGCTGCGCAAGTTCATCGAGATGCACGCCAACTCGGAGCTGATGGGCGTGCTCCCTGAGCGCGAGTGGATCCTGCGCGCGCCCACGCTCCAGCGCAAGCTCGCGCTGACCGCGAAGGTGCAGGACGAGGTCGGGCACGCGCAGCTGATCTACCGCGTGGTCGAGGACCTGGGCAAGCCCCGCGAGCAGTGCCTCGACGACCTGATCTCCGGGAAGTCGAAGTTCCACAACGTCTTCCACTACCCGACGAAGACCTGGGGCGACGTGGGCGTGATCGCCTGGCTCGTGGACGCCGCCGCGATCATCAGCCAGAAGGCGCTGCTCAAGTGCTCGTACGCGCCGTACGCGCGGATCATGAAGAAGATCTGCTGGGAGGAGTCGTTCCACATCCTCCACGGCCGCGACGTCGTGCTGACGATGATGCTCGGGACCGACGACCAGCGCGCGCTCGTCCAGGAGGCGCTCGACCGCTGGTGGGGCCCGCTCATGCAGTTCCACGGCAACCCGATCCCGCCCGACGAGGACCCGACCTACCTCTGGCGGATCAAGACCCAGGCCAACGACGAGGCGCGCCAGCAGTTCCTCGACGGCTACGTGCCGCAGATCTGGGAGCTCGGGCTGACCGTGCCCGATCCCGGGCTGCGCAAGGACGAGGAGACCGGGCGCTGGCACTTCACCGAGCCCGACTGGGACGAGCTCAAGAACGTGGTCACCGGCCACGGGCCGAAGACGGCCGACCGGCTCGACCTCCGGCGCCAGGCCCGTGAGAGCTCGGCCTGGGTGCGGCAGGTCCTGCTCGCCGACGCGGCCTGATCCTTGTAACAGACTGTTACTTGGAGGCGGTGGCGACCACGATCTGGGAAGTGTTCAGACAGGAGCGGAAGGGCCAGGCTTTCCAGCACGCGGGCTCGATCGAGGCGCCCGACGAGCGGTTCGCGGACTGGTATGCCCGCGAGCAGTACGGCCGCCGGGGCGAGTCGGCCGCGCTCTGGATCGTCCCCCGCGACGCCGTCCACCCGATCGACGACTTCGTCGACGAGCTGAACCGCAATTACCACCGCGTCGACGGCTATCCGCTCAAGGAGAAGCTGAAGGAGGCACGTGAGCGCGCGGGTACGCACACGATCCGAAAGACCACCTAGGGCGACGACGATCAACCGGCGGAGCCGGGCTTTGCCCGGCGGGAGCCAGACGGCGGCCGTTTCGTCGCTGCGCCGAAGAAGGGGGCTCACGGGGGAAACATGGTCTCCCCCGTGCTCAGGCACGTGAGCGAGCGGGCACAGCTGCTCCTCGGGATCGCTGACGACGAGCTGATCCTCGGCTGGCGCGACTCCGAGTGGACCGGCGTGGCGCCGTTCCTGGAGGAGGACGTCGCGTTCTCGTCGATCGCCCAGAACGAGGTCGGCCACGCGCGCGCGCTCTACGAGCTGGCCGCTCGCGACCTCGGCACGACCGCCGACGCGCTTGCCTTCGACCGTGAGCCCGACGAGTACCGCTGCGCGCAGCTCGTCGAGCTGCGGCTGCCGGGCTGGGAGCACACGATCGCGCGGCACTACCTCTACGAGACGGCCGACGACGGAGCGCCTCGGGCTCCTCAAGGGCTCCGACGACGCGGAGCTCGCGGGGCTGGCCGCGAAGATCGACCGCGAGGAGGCCTACCACCGGATCCACGCCGAGATGTGGTTCGACCGGCTCTCGGGCGAGCCGCGCTTTCAGGCCGCGCTCGAGGAGCTGCGCCCACTCGCCGCAGCCGTCACCGACCCGGGGCTCAGGAACGGCCACACGCCGGAGCTCGCCGAGCTCTGGGGGGTCATGACGGAGGTCCGGCGCTCCCAGCCGCCGGGCACGACGTGGTAACCGTCGAGCAGGTCTGGGAGGCGCTGGCCGAGGTTCCAGACCCGGAGATCCCGGTGATCTCAGTGGTCGACCTCGGCGTCATCCGCGACGTCCGGGTCGAGGACGAGCGGGTGCACGTCGAGTTCACCCCGACGTTCCTCGGCTGCCCCGCGCTCGAGGTCATGCGCGAGCAGATGGCCGCGCGGATCGCCGAGCTCGGCGTCCAGCCCGAGGTCGAGGTCGTGCTCGACGACTCGTGGTCGACCGACCGCATCACCGACGAGGGACGGGAGAAGCTCCGCGCGGCCGGCTTCTCGCCCCCGCATCTTCGCGAGGCCGCGGCGCCGACGCTCGTCCAGCTCGAGTCGAACGGCTTCCGCTGCCCGTACTGCGGCTCGCGGGACACCGCGCTGGAGAACATCTTCGGCCCGACGCCGTGCCGCTCGCTGCGCTATTGCCGCAGCTGCCGCCAGCCGTTCGAGCAGTTCAAGACGATCTGAGCGGAGGCCGCCCGGCCTTTCCAGCCGAGCGGCCCCCAAGAGATGCTCAGCGCGGCACGGAGTGCGGCTCCGCGCGCACGTGGTACTCCATGATCTTCCGCAACGACTGCGCCGTTGCAGCCGCGGCGGCGGCGAACGGGACATCCTGCTGACAGACCGTTCCCACGGCCGGAAGCGCGAGCGTCTCGATGTACTGATTCACGGCGTCGTCGATGCAGGGCGAGTTGCCGCCGTAGGCGGTGTGCCCGTCGCCGCGCATCGTCAACAGCCGCACGTTGCCGAGCGTCGCGGCGGTCCGGAGAGCGCCCTTGTACGGCGTCGCCGGGTCGTACGTCGTCGCGACCTCGAGCGCGGTCGGCGCCGAGGCCGACGTGCGGAACGGGCCGTCGAACACGCCGTTCGAGTTCGGCCCGTAGAGGCCGTAGCTCAGCTCGCCGTAACCGGTGTTCCACCACGCGTGGTCGAACAGTCCCCACGACTGATTGCCTGCGCGGAGGTAGCGCTTGATTCCCGGCTTGTAGTGCTGGTCGGCGGCCCCGATCAGGAAGTAGCGGTCGCTGATCGGGTCGTAGGTGCCGTCGTCGTTCCGGCTGTAGAAGGCGTCCGCGAGGATCCGGAACAGCGTCCCGTCACCGGCCTGCGCCCCTTGCAGAGCACCGACGAGAAGCGGCCAGAGCTGCTTGGCATACATCCCGAGTGCGGCTCCCCCGATCAAATCGTCGCCGTCCACCGGCCGCGAATCGTCCGCGCCCGGCGCCGGAATCGGATGGGCATACGCCTGGTCGATCAGCTGCTGGAACGCGTCGGCCGGGTCGCTTCCCCCGAACCCGCACGTGGCCTGGTCCGCCGCGCACGCCTGGAAGAACCTCCCGAGCGCCCGCTCGAAGCCCTGGGACTGCTCGCGCAGGCCCTGCGACGGATGGTCGATGTACGTCGTCACGTCGACAGGTCCGTCAAGCACCATCGCGCGGTAGTTGTGGGGGAAGAGGCTGGCATAGGTCGCGCCCAGGAACGTGCCGTACGAGAAGCCGAAGTAGTTCAGCTTCTCGTCCCCCATCGCCGCCCGGACCCGGTCCATGTCCCGCGCGGTGTTGCCGGTCGTGATGTAGCGGAGCACGCTGCCGTTCAGCTGCTTGCACCGCTTCACGTACGCCTTGTCCTTGGCGACGAGCGCCTTGACGTCGAGGTTGAACGGCGTCACGAACGGCTGTGCGTAGATGCCGTCGGTCTCCTGGTTCACGTTGCAATCCACGGACGGCTGGGTCTGGCCGACGCCGCGCGGATCGACACCGACGATGTCGAAGTGGTCGTTGACGGCCGAGAACAGGTCGCCGCCGAACGACTGGACCGCGTCGACGGCCGTGCCGCCCGGGCCTCCGAAGTTGACGAACAGCGCCCCGATCCGCGCCTCTTTCGCCGGCAGCCGGGTGATCGCCACGGTGAACGTCGGCCCGTTCGGCTTCTTGTAGTCGCGCGGGGCCTTCAGGCTCGCGCACTGGTACCCGCCGCCGCAGTCCTGCCACGACAGGCTCTGGCTGCCGTGGTGCACAACCGCACGGTGGGCGGTCGGACGCGCGGCGGCAGCTGCAATCGCTACGGCGACAGCGACCACCACCGCGATCGCCAGCAGCACCCGCGCAAATCGCGTTCGCGCAGACATGGTCAACCTCCTTTGAGTCGGGTGCGATCCCGATCCGAGCCGGTTACGCGGCCTCGCGACGGCACGCCTCCGGCTTGCGCTCAGCCGACGCCGTCGCCCCATGCCCTCCTGCCACCTCCGTCGCCTCGGACCCGAAACGTCGCGCCGGTCCTACCACGCTCGTGAGATATGAGTCAAACGGGCCGCGCGGCGGCGCTCAGGCCTGGATGCCGACGTTGAAGCTCGGGTAGCGCTCCGTCAGGAGCATCACGTACCCGAACGTCTGCGTCTCCACCCGCAGCGCGAACGCGGCGAAGTTGCGAACCCCCTCCGGGACGCGCCCGGTGACGAGCGCGACGAACCAGCTGAATATGGCGAGGAGCTGCGAGACCTGGCTGAGGATGTTGGAGAGCAGGAGCGCGGGAATCGCCAGGATCACGCGGAAGAAGACCGTCAGCCGGCTCTGCCGTACGGGCGGGTCGACCTCGAGGTCGATGGGGTAGCCGGCCGCGCCCGAGAACCCCGGGTACGGATCGGCGATGAGAAAGGCGTACGCGTACACGTGGGTGCGGTAGCGAAGGAACGCCGCCATGAACCGGTGCAGGCCGTCGGGGACCTGCGCCGTGAAGACCGCGGCGAACCAGGCGGCGATCCACGCGAGGAACGCGACGACGCTCCAGAGTGTGAGCCAGATGAAGACCGGGATCGCGAGGATGGCGCGGAAGAAGACCGTGAGCCGACTGCGCTGCAGGTCGTCGGTGACGACGAGCCGGATCGGATGCTCTGTGACCTCCGGTGGTGCCGGGAGTCGCTCGGGCGGCGCCTCGTCGGTGGGCTCCATGCGCCGATCCTAACGAGGGCTCAGGACCCCACGAACCTCGGGTCGCGCTTCTCGAGGAACGCGGCCACGCCTTCCCGGAAGTCATCGGTCCGGGTCGCGACCGCCTGCAGCTGGGCCTCGAGCTCGAGCTGCTCCTCGAGCGTCGCCCGCTCTGCGCGGTCGAACAGCCGTTTCGAGAGGGCGATCCCGCGGGTCGGCATCGCGGCGAGCTCCGCTCCCCACGCGGCAGCCTCCTCCGCGAGGGCGTCGTCGGGGACAACGCGGGAGACGAGCCCCCACTCGAGCGCCTCGGCGGCGATCAGCCGGCGTCCCGAGGTCATCCACTCGAACGCGCGGGCGGCGCCGAGCAGCCGGCAGACGAAGAACGTGCCGCCCATGTCGGGGACGAGGCCGATGTTGATGAAGGCCGGCACGAACGTCGCGCTCTCGGCGGCGATGCGGAGATCGCACGCGCACGCGAACGAGAGGCCGGCACCCGCGGCGGGCCCGTTGACGGCGGCGATGACGGGCTTCTCCAGCTCCCGCACCGCGATCACGGTCGGGTGGTAGTCGGCGCGCAGCCGGCCCGCGATGTCGCGCGCGGCCTCGCCGAACTCGTTCAGGTCCTGCCCGACGCAGAAACCTCGGCCGGCGCCGGTGACGACGACCGCCCGCACGTCGGGGTCGCGGGCCTCCTTGAACGCACCGACGAGCTGGCGGTGCATCTCGCTCGTGAACGCGTTGAGGACGTCCGGGCGGTTCAGCGTGATCGTCAGCACCGCGCCCTCTCGGCTGGTCTCGACCTCCGCCATCCGGCGCAGCCTACAACCCGGTTGCTAGCTTCGGCCCATGGCCGACCTGACCTTCGTTTCGTCCGAGGAAGAGGCTCTCGACGCGTACTCGAACGCGGTGATCGGCGTCGCCGAGCGGCTCGCGCCGTCCGTGGCGAACCTGCGCGTCTCGCACGGCCGCCGCACGGGCGGCGGAAGCGCGGTCGTGATCACGCCGGACGGCTTCCTGCTGACCTCGGCGCACGTCGTCGCGAGCAGCACGCTCGGGCGGGCCTCCCTGGTGGACGGCCGCGAGCTCGAGTTCGCGGTCGTCGGCTCGGACCCGCATTCGGACCTCGCCGTCCTGCGCTGCGACGCCCCGGATCTCGTCGCGGCCGAGCTCGGCGACGCGGAACGTCTGCGCGTCGGGCAGCTCGTGGTCGCGATCGGCAATCCGAACGGCTTCGCTGGCTCGGTCACCGCGGGCGTGATCTCCGCCCTCGGCCGCTCGCTGCCGACCCAGAGCGGGCGCATCGTCGACAACGTGATCCAGACCGACGCCGCGCTCAACCCCGGCAACTCCGGCGGCGCGCTCGCCGACGGCACCGGTCGGGTCGTCGGGATCAACACGGCGGTCGCCGGGGTCGGCCTCGGCCTGGCCGTGCCCGTCAACCGCGCGACGCGGCAGATCGTCGGCGCGCTGATGACGGAAGGCCGCTTCCGGCGCGCGTACCTCGGGATCGCGGGCGGCTCGCGGCCGCTGCCCCCACGCATCGCCCGTCGGCTCGAGCGAAGCTCCGGCGTCGAGGTCGTGAGCGTCGTCGAAGGATCGCCCGCGGCCTCGGCGGGCCTGCGCCCGGAGGATCTGATCGTGGAGCTCGACGGCTCGGCGGTCGCCGACGTCGGCGACATCCAGCGGTTGATGGTGGTCGAGCGGATCGGCGCGCCCGTGCCGGTGCGGGTGCTGCGCGGGGACCGGGAGCTCGAGCTCGAGCTGGTGCCCGCCGAGCTCGACTCCTAGAACGGTCCTTGCAGGGAGGCCGTGTGCCTCTCATGGGTCGCGAGCTCCAGCGCGACCTGGGCCACGAGAGCAGCGGCCAGGAGCCAGAGGACGAGCACCGGCGAGAGCCACGCCGAGAGCACGATCAGTACCGCCGCCACCGCGGCGGTTCCGAGCCGGAGCATCACGTCGGCGTCCACGAGGGCCGGCGGCGTCGCGAGCTGGATCGTCGCGAGCCCCCCCATGCACAGGGCCGTTCCGGCAGCCGCGATCCAGCCGATCTCCTCGTAGCGCGTTCCCGGCTCGACGGAGAAGATCGCTAGCTTTGCGCCGACCCCGAGGGCGGCGATTCCCGCTGCGACGAAGTAGTGCG
The DNA here is from genome assembly GCA_963716865.1 of uncultured Actinomycetes bacterium. GTDB lineage: Bacteria > Actinomycetota > Thermoleophilia > Gaiellales > Gaiellaceae > AC-32. The sequence goes on along the minus strand of CAVQUF010000002.1, from coordinate 37,423 downwards.
CGTAGACGAACGTGATCCCGCTGCGCACGTTGCGGGTGACGACCGAGGCGGCATCGAGGAAATCGAAGTAGAGCCACCAGATCGACGCGGCCATCAGGAAGCCCGCGAACGCCACGGCGCCCGAGAGCACGGTCCAGCTGACCTCGGCGGTGCCGAGCACGACGCCGATCACCGACTCACCGAGGACGATGATGATCAGCAGGCCGAAGCGCTCCGGGATATGCCTCGGATGGACCGGCACGCCGCGGAGCATTCGCCAGGCCCGGATCGGAGCCGCGTGCTCGAGGGTGATGGCGGCGACCCAGAGGAGGTACTTCCAGGGCACCGGGACCGCGAGCGAGGCCAGCCAGACACACACCGCGACCCCGAACGTGAGCATGAACCACCCGGCGACCGGGCGCGCGACCTCGAGGTCGACGTAGACGCGCGCGTACAGAACGAGCAGGATCAGGCGGACAGCGACGTAGGCGACGACGAAGCTGTTCTGTCCTCCGTGCAACGCGTCCGGGACGGTGCTCGCAAGCCCGGCGACCGCGAACATCCCCAGCAGGGTCAGGAGCCGGTAGACGAGGTCGTCGGTGTCGAACCGGGTCGCGTAGAACGTGAAGCCCGCCCAGGACCAGGCGATCGGGATGAACAGCGCGAGGAAGCGTGCGAAGCCGGCCGCCGTCGGGTCGGCGCTGAGGGTCGACGCGACCTCGGCGATCGCGGCGACGAAGACGAGGTCGAGGAACAGCTCGAGCCAGGTTGCGCGGCGATCGTCGTCCGCCTCGAGCGTGCGCAGCCGCGGCGGCTCGAGGAAACGCGCGAGCCTGCTCAGCGGCCCTGGAAGTCGGGCTTGCGCTTCTCGGTGAACGCGGTCAAGCCCTCCTTCGCGTCCTCGGACGCGAAGGACAGGTAGAGCGCGCGCCGTTCCGCCTCGAGCCCCGTTGCGAGCGTCGTCTCGTACGCCCGGTCGACGGACTCCTTCGCGAGGCGAGTGGCGACCGGGCCCTTGTCGGCGATGTCGCGGGCGACCCGCTTCGCCTCCTCGAGCCAGGCCTCCTTGGCGACCACCCTGGCGACGAGGCCCGCCGCGAGCGCCTCGCGCGCGGAGAGCCGCCGCCCGCTCAGAATCATGTCCATGGCGAGCGCCTTGCCGACCACACGCGTCAGCCGCTGCGTGCCGCCCGCGCCGGGGATGATCCCGAGGCCGGTCTCGGGCTGGCCGAACTGCGCCGTCTCCGACGCGACGATGAGGTCGCACGACATCGCGAGCTCGCAGCCGCCGCCGAGGCAGTAGCCGGAAACGGCGGCGACCAGCGGCGTCCAGAGTGAGCGGATCACGTCCCAGCGATCGATGCGCCGCTGGTAGTAGAGGTCGATCGCCGAGGCCCGGGCCAGCTCGCCGATGTCCGCGCCCGCCGCGAACGCGCGCTCGGAGCCGCCGAGCACGATCGCGCGCACGGCCTTGTCCCCGTCGAGCTCCCCGACCCGGCCGGCGAGCTCGTCCATCAGCTCGTCGGAGAGCGCGTTGAGCCGGTCGGGCCGGTTGAGCAGGACGACCGCGATCGGCTCGTCCCGCTCGACGAGAACGAGATCAGCCATGTCCCTTTGGGCCATGACCCGGGGACAGTCCCTCGGCCGTGGCCGAAACGGACACGTCCGGCCTCACTTCCGCTCCAGGAAGCGCTCGATCGCCGCGCGCGGCTCGTCGGTCGCCATCGAGAGGGCGAGCCAGTCGCGGGCGTGGTTGATCGTCTCGTGCCACGCGAAGTCGCGCCAGAAATTCAGGTGCTGCTTCGCGTAGCGGGTCGTTTGCGGCAGCTTGCGGGCGAGCGACTCGACCACCTCGTCGACCTTCGCATCGAGCTCCGCCGCCGGCACCGCCCAGTTGACGAGCCCCCACTCGGCCGCGCGTGTCGCGGGAAGCTCGTCGCACATCAGGACGATCTCGCGCGCGCGGCGGTCGCCGACCATGATCGTCAGCCACTGCGTCGCCCCGCCTGCCGGCACCGACCCGTGCTCGGGCCCGACGTGACGGATGAACGCGTCGTCGACCATCACCGCGAGGTCGCAGCCCATCTGGAGCTCGTTCCCGCCGCCGACCGCGATCCCGTTGATGCGCGCCACCGTGGGCTTGCCGATCTCCCGCAGGCGGTCGTGCGCGTCCTTGAAGGCCCCGAACCACTTCCAGTACTCGCCGGGGTTGCCGAGATACTCGTCCGCCCACGAACGCAGGTCGGCCCCGACGCAGAACGCCCGCCCCGCGCCCGTCAGCACGACCACGCGGATCTCGTCGTCCCAGGAGGCGTCCTCGCAGGCGCGCGCGAGCTCCCGCAGCATCCGGAAGTCGAACGCGTTCAGCACCTCCGGGCGGTTGAGCGTGATCGTCGCCCGCGGCGGAGCCTTCTCGTAGACGATCCGCTCGAAGCCGAGCTCGTCCGGCGGCCGCGGCTCCGGCCGGTCCGGCTCGGTCACGAGATCTCCGAGAAGTAGACGCGGAACGGAACGCCCATCTCCTGCGCGTCCTTGCCGGACGCCATCAGGCCGTCCTGTGCCGCCTTCCACGCGTCGCGATCCGGGAACTCGTACTCGAAGTAGTAGGCGGCGTCGGGGTCCGGCATCCCCCCGAGCACCCGCCCGTGCCGGATCACCGAGCCGGGCACCTGCTCCCGGCTCAGCGCGACGTGCTGCTCGTACCGCTCGGGGTCGGGCTGCTCGGAATACAGGACGAAGACACGGACCATTCGGCTCTTCCCCCTTCGGTCGAGGACCGGCGGAGCGTACCGCTTCAAGGCGTTCGCTTGCGACGCCGCCAAAGAGGCCGTGCCGGCTTAGCCGTGCGGCCGTTTAGTGGTACCGTCGCGCCCGGCCGTGAGCGCCTTCGCAACCTTCCTCGCCGTGATCGCCGGGCTCGCGGGCTCGGTGCAGGTCGCGGTCATGGCGCGGCTCGGCGACCGGGTCGGCGTCTTCGCAGCGCTCGCGTGGGCGACGATCCTGACGGCGCTCCTCGCGGTCGCCCTGCTCGTCGTCGCCAAGCAGGGCGTAGGCGGGATCGCGGATGCGGCCCGGCAGCCGGTCTGGCTCTGGACCGGCTCGCTGCTCAGCCTCCTGATCGTGTTCACGATCACCTACTCGGGCTCGCGCCTCGGAATCGTCGCCACGGTCGCGATCCTGATCGCCGGTCAGCTCGCGATGGGCACGCTGATCGACAGCTTCGGCCTGTTCGGCGTCGACCGGGTCGCGCTCGCGTGGCCGCGGGTGCTCGGCATCACGCTGCTCGCGGCGGGCGCAGCGCTGACCCTGAGGCGCTAGCCGCTAGCCGCCAGCCGCTAGCGGAGACCGGCGAGGTCGTCCAGCCGGACGGGAACGCGCGCGAGCTCGTGGCCGCTCGCGTCGCGGAGAGCCGACACCACCGCGGCCGTCGAGACCACCGTCGGCGGCTCGCCGACTCCCTTGGCCCCGTACGGGGCGTCCGGCTCCTCCTGCTCGACCAGCTCGGCGTCGACCGGCGGCATGTCGAGGGTGGTCGGGATCAGGTAGTCGGTGAAGCTCGCGTTCGTGATCAGTCCGTCGCGCGTCTGGATCTCCTCCATCAACGCAAGCCCGAGACCCTGCGCGATCCCGCCCTCGATCTGCCCGTGAACGGCCCGTGGGTTGAGCGCCTTGCCGACATCCTGGGCCGTGCCGACCCAGACGACGCGCGTGAGCCCGAGCTCGACGTCCACCTCGGCCACGACGCGCATCGCCGCGCAGATGAACGCGACATGGGCGCGCTCGCCGGTGACCTGGCCCGTCTCCGGGTCGAGCGGCGCGGTGCGCGGATGGCGGTACGTACGCTCGAGGTCGACCTCGCTGCGCCCGGCTTCGAGCTCGGCGAGCGCATCGCGGCAGGCGACCCGGACGGCGCCGGCCGCCATCCAGGTCAGCCGCGAGGCCGAGGCCGAGCCCGACGAGCCCACCCCGTGCGACGTCGCGGGCGCGAGCGCGACCCTCTCGGTGCCGAGCTCGGTCCGCGCGACCTGGAGGATGACGTCGTTCACTCCCTGCCCCAGCTCGGCCGCGGCGCACAGAACCTCGCCCGCGAGCTCCTCGCCGTCCCGCCAGAGCCGGACCCGTGCGGAGCAGGTGTCGTCGAAGCCCTCCGAGTAGCAGACGTTCTTGAAGCCGACGGCGAAGCCGACCCCTCGGCTCACCCCCTGGCCGCGGGTCGTGTTGCCGGCACCGCCCGGGAGCCGGATCGGGTCGCGCGGCAGCTCCTCGGGCTCCGGCACCGGCAGCTCCGCTGCCCGGCGAATCACCTCCGCGACCGGAAACGAGCCCGTCACCAGCTGGCCGGTCGGGAGCGTGTCGCCCGGGCCGAGCGCGTTCAGCAGGCGCAGCTCGACCGGGTCGATCCCGAGTGCGGCGGCGAGCTTGTCCATCTGCGCCTCGTGCGCGAAGCAGCCCTGGACGGCGCCGAAGCCCCGCATCGCGCCGCAGGGCGGATTGTTCGTGTAGACGCACGTCGACTCGATCAGCGCGTTGTCGACCCGGTACGGGCCGCAGGCGAAACAGGCGGCGTTCGCGGTGACCGCGGCGGAGCTGGACGCGTAGGCGCCGCCGTCGAGCAGGATCCGCACGCGGACGCAGACGAGCCGCCCCGCTTCGGTGGCCCGGTGCTCGGCCCAGATCTTCGCCGGGTGCCGGTGGACGTGGCCGACGAACGACTCCTCGCGGCTGTAGACGATCTTCACCGACCGGTTCGCGTGCAGCGCGAGCAGCGCGCCGTGGATCTGCATCGAGAGGTCCTCGCGCCCGCCGAAGGCGCCGCCGACCCCGGAGAGGTGGATTCGCACCTGTTCCGGCTCGAGCCCGAGACACGGCGCGACCTGGTCGCGGTCGACGTGGATCCACTGGGTCGCGACGTAGACGTCGACGCCGCCCTCGCCGTCTGGAACGGCCAGGCCGGACTCGGGGCCGAGGAAGGCCTGGTCCTGCAGGCCGAGCTCGTACACCCCGCTGACCGAGACGTCGCCCTCGGCGTCCGGGTCGCCGTGGCGGATCACGATCGAGCGCAGGACGTTCGGCCGCTGGTCGTCGCGGAAGCCGTGGCCGGCGGTGGGGTTCTCCGCGTGCAGCGGCTCCTGCTCGGTCGCGCGCTCGGCGTCGACGACGGGGTCGAGCGGCTCGTACTCGACCCTGATCCGCTCCGCCGCGCGCCTAGCCTGCTCCGGGTGCTCCGCCGCGACGAGGGCGACGGGCTCGCCGAGGTAGCGGACGCGGTCGATCGCGAGCACCGGCTGGTCGGCGAAGTCGAGCCCGTAGGTCTTCGCGCCGGGGACGTCGTCGTGCGTGAGCACCGCGTGGACACCCGGCATCGCCAGCGCCTGCGAGATGTCGAGCTCGACGATCCGCGCATGCGCGTGCGGGCTCCGCAGCGTGTGGCCCCAGAGCATGCCGTCGGCGTGGAGGTCGCTCGCGTAGGCGAACTCGCCGGTCACCTTCGGCACCGCGTCCGCGCGCTTGACGCTCTCGCCGACCCGCCCCACTTCGAGAGCAGTACCCGAACTTAGTAACAGTCTGTTACTTGGCATCAGGCGCTCCGGGCGGCGGCCAGGCGGACCGCGTCGAAGATCTTCGCGTAGCCGGTGCAGCGGCAGAGGTTTCCGGCCAGCGCCTCGCGGATCTCGTCGTCGCTCGGCGCCGGGTTGCGGTCGAGCAGGTCGACCGTGGCGACGATCAGGCCGGGCGTGCAGAACCCGCACTGGACGGCGCCCGCCTCGGCGAACGCCTCCTGTACGGGGTGCAGCCGGCCGTTCTCCGCGAAGCCCTCGACGGTGACGACGTCGTGGCCCTCGGCCTGTGCGGCCAGCACGAGGCACGAGCAGACGAGCGTTCCGTCGAGGAGGACCGAGCACGAGCCGCACTCGCCCTGCTCGCAGGCGTTCTTCGAGCCGGGCAGGCCGAGGCCCTCACGCAGCGCGAACAGCAGGCTCTCTCCCTCCCAGACGTCCGCCTCGAGCTGCCGGCCGTTGACCGTGAGCGCGACCTTCATGCGAGGCAGCGCTCCAGCGCGCGGGCGGTTAGCACCCGCAGGGCGTGGCGGCGGTACTCGGCCGTGCCGCGCACGTCGTCGATCGGGCTCGCCGCCTCGGCCACCCGGTCCGGAAACCCGTCGCGCTCGCCGAGCGAGGCGGTCACGATCCCGGGCACGGGCCCCGCGGAGCCGAACACCGCGCGCAGCTCGTCGCGTTGCTCGTCCACCGTGAGCGCGAGCGAGACGACCGCGATCACCATCGCGTTGCGCGGCCCGATCTTCATGAACGTCTGCCGCTGCCCTCGCGGCCGGACGGCCAACGCGACGATCAGCTCGTCCGGCCCGAGCGCGTTCTGCTTCGGCCCGACGACGAACTCCCGCAGCGGCAACGTGCGCGTCGCCCGCGCGCTCGCCAGCTCGACCTCGGCGTCGAGGGCGAGCAGCGGCGGCAGCGCGTCCCCGGCGGGCGAGGCCGTCCCGAGGTTCCCGCCGAGCGTGCCGCGGTTTCGGATCTGCGGCCCGCCGACCGTCCGCGACGCCTCGGCCAGGACGGGGTAGTCGTCCGCGAGCGGGGCCTGCATCGCCTCCGTGTAGGTGAGCCCGGAACCCAGCCGCAGCGTTCCGTTCTCGCGCGACCAACCGCGGAGCTCCGGGACCTCGTTGAGGTTCAGGAGCGCGTCCGGCCGGCTCCGGTCGAAGTTGAGCTCGACCATCACGTCCGTGCCCCCCTGGATCGGCACAGCCTCCGGGTACTCGGTCTTCAGGCGAAGCGCTTCGTCGAGCGAACGGGGGCTGAGGACGTTCACGGCGGCAAGGGTACTTCTGCGGCAGCCGCCCTGAAAGTCCTGCACCCAGCGGGTATCGTGAGGCATGGTCGACCTTGCTCGACGACTGGCGGTGGCACGGGGCGACGAGCCGGCCGACCTCGTCGTCCGCGGCGGCCGGGTCCTCTCGGTGTTCACGCGCGAGTGGCTCGAGACCGACGTCGCGGTCGCGGACGGCTACGTGGCCGGCCTCGGCGACTACAACGGCGAAAAGACGCTCGACGCCTCCGGCCGTTACGTCGTGCCCGGGTTCATCGACGCCCACATGCACCTCGAGACCACGAAGCTGCTCGTCGACGAGTTCGCGCGGCTCGTGCTGCCGCTCGGGACCACAACCGTGGTCGTCGACCCGCACGAGATCGCCAACGTGCTCGGGACCGACGGCGTCCACTGGCTGCTCGACGTCTGCGGGGCGCTTCCCCTTGACGTGTACTTCATGGCCTCCTCGTCCGTGCCCGCCTCGGGATTCGAGTCGCCGCGGCGGCCATTCTCGGCGGGCGACCTCGAGGGCCTGCTCCGGCGCCGCCGCGTGATCGGGCTCGCGGAGATGATGAACTTCCCGGGCGTCGTCTCGGGCGATCCGCACGAGCTCGAGAAGCTCGCCCTCCCGGGTGCCGAGCACGTGGACGGCCACGCACCGGGCGTGCTCGGGAAGGCGCTGAACGCGTATGCAGCCGCCGGCATCTACTCCGACCACGAGGCCTTCACGATCGACGAAGGCCGGCAGCGGCTCCGCGCGGGCATGTGGCTCCTGATCCGCGAGGGCTCTGCGGCGCGAAACCTCCAGGCGCTGCTGCCGCTGGCGAAGGAATTTGGGCCCCACCGAATCGCGTTCTGCACCGACGACCGCGAGCCCGAGCACATCGCCGAGGACGGCCACATCAACTCCATGGTGCGCGACGCCGTCGCCGCCGGGATCCCGCCCGAGGACGCGATCGTCATGGCCTCGCTCAACGCCGCGACCTGGCATCAGCTGTTTCACCTCGGCGCGATCGCGCCCGGGTACCAGGCCGACCTGCTGCTCCTCGCCGACCTCGAGTCGTTCGTGCCGGAAACCGTGCTCAAGCGCGGCCGCCCGGTCGGCGAGATCGAGCGCGTCGACGTCCCCGAGTGGGTGAAGCACACCGTGCGCATCCGCCACGTCGCGGCCCGCGACTTCGCCATCCCGTGGGAGGGCGGCGAGGCGCGCGTGATCGGCGTGATCCCCGACCAGATCGTGACCGAGTCGCTCGTCGCCGAGCCCGCCGTGGAGAACGGGCTGGTCGTCGCCGACCCGGGACGGGACCTCGCGAAGATCGCCGTCGTCGAGCGCCATCTCGGGACCGGCCGGATGGCGGTCGGGCTCGTCCGCGGGTTCGGGCTGCGCTCCGGGGCGCTTGCCTCGAGCTTCTCGCACGACGCGCACAACATCGTCGTCGTCGGCGCCGACGACCACGACATGGCCCGCGCGATCGCGCGCCTGACCGAGATCGGCGGGGGCGTCGTGGTCGTCGAGGACCGCGGAATGCGCGCCGAGCTCGCGCTCCCGATCGGCGGCATCCTCTCCGAGGCGCCGCTCGACGAGGTCGTCGCGGCCAGCAACGGCTGCATCGACGCGGCCGCGGTGCTCGGCTGCGCGCTGTCGTCTCCGTTCCAGACGCTCGCGTTCCTCACGCTGTCCGTGATCCCGAGCCTGAAGATCACCGACCAGGGTCTCGTCGACGTCGACCGCTTCGAGCTCGTGCCGCTCCAGGTGTGAGACGTCTCCTGTGCAACGCGCACGTCGTCGTCATGGACGACGCGGGCACGGAGCATCCGAGCGGCTGGGTTCTCGTCGAAGACGGCTTCGTCGTCGAGACCGGCGGCAGCGAGGAGCCGGCGGCGGACGAGCGCGACGATCTCGCGGGCGCGGTCGTCACGCCCGGCCTCGTCAACACGCATCATCACCTGTACCAGACGCTCACGCGCGCGCGGGCGCAGCAGGCCGACCTCTTCACCTGGCTGAAAGAGCTCTATCCGGTGTGGGCGCGGATCGACGCCGAGTCCGAGCACGCGGCCGCGCGCGCCGGCCTCGCCGAGCTGGCGCTCTCCGGCTGCTCGACCGTCTTCGACCACCACTACGTGTTCCCGCGTGGCAGCGGCGACCTGATCGAGGCGGAGATGACCGCCGCGCGCGAGCTCGGGGTGCGGCTGATCCCCTCCCGCGGCTCGATGGATCTCGGCGAGTCGGACGGCGGGCTGCCTCCGGACTCGCTGGTCGAGGACCCGGACGACGTCCTCGCCGAGACCGAGCGGCTGGCGGCCCGCTACCCGGAGCTCGTCGTCGCGCCGTGCTCGCCGTTCTCCGTGACCGGGCGCCTGATGCGCGAGTCCGCGGAGCTTGCGCGTCGGCTCGGGCTGACGCTTCACACGCACCTCGCGGAGACCGTCGAGGAAGACGCGTATTGCCGCGAGCTCTACGGCTGCCGGCCGGTGGAGTACCTCGAGCAGCTCGGGTGGCTCGACGACGACGTCTGGTGCGCCCACTGCGTCCATCTCGACGACGCCGACGTCTCGCGCTTCGCGGCCACCGGCACCGGCGTCGCCCACTGCCCGACGTCGAACCTTCGCCTCGGCGCAGGCGTCGCGCCGGTGCGCGCGATGCTCGACGCCGGCGTCCGTGTGGGGCTCGGGGTCGACGGCTCTGCCTCGAACGAGCGGGGCGACCTGTTCCTGGAGGTGAAGCAGGCCTTGCTCGTCGCGCGAGGGCGAAACGGGCCAGCGGCGCTGACGGCTCGGGAAGCGCTCGCGCTTGGCACGCGCGGCGGCGCCGCGATCCTCAGGCGCGACGACATCGGCTCGCTCGAGGCCGGCAGGCGCGCGGACCTCGCCGTCTGGAGAACGGACGGCCTCGAGCTCGGCGGCGCCGACGATCCCGTCGCGGGGCTCGTGCTCGCGGGCCCGCACCGGGTCGATCGGCTGCTCGTCGGAGGCGAGGACGTGGTGCGCGAGGGCCGCCTCGCACGGGCGGACGAAGAGCAGATCGCGCAGGAGCACCGCCGCCACGCGGAGAAGTTCGCATCGTGAGCGTCTCGCTTTCGACCCACGTGCTCGACATCGAGCGTGGGCGCCCGGGAGAGGGCGTGCGCGTCGAGCTGTACATCGGCGAGGAGCTCGTGAGGGCAGGTGACACGGACCCGGACGGCCGCATCTCGCCGCTCGCCGAGGGGCTCGACCCGGGCGCGTACCGGCTCGTCTTCCATCCGGCCTCCCCCTACTTCCGCCGCGTCGAGCTGGAGGTCGAGCTCGGCGACGGCCACCATCACGTACCGCTGCTCGTCTCCTCCTACTCGTGCGCGACCTACCGCGGCAGCTGAGCGTCGAGGAGCTGGCCCAGCTCTTCGAGGGTAGAACGCGCTTCGTCGAACGCCTCGCCGAGCGCACCGATCCGCTCGACGCCGCTCCCGCGGTGATCGCCGAGCTGACCGAGGACGAGAAGCTCGAGGCGCTCGACGCCCACCCGGCGATCGGTGCCGGAAACCTGTCGGCCCGCTCGGCCGCGGAGCAGGGAGCCGACGCGGACCCGACCGTCCTCGCCGAGCTTGCCCGGTCGAACCAGGCCTACGAGGAGCGGTTTGGCTTCCGCTTCGTCGTCTTCGTCGACGGCCGCCCGAAGTCCGAGATCCTCGAGGTGCTGCGTCGGCGCTTGGTACGCACCCGTGAGCAGGAGCTCGACACCGGCCTCGCCGAGCTCGTCGCCATCGCCCGCGACCGCTGGAGGCGCGGCTGATGGATCCCTACGCGAATGAGTGGCTCGACTTCCTCGCCCGCTGGCTGCACGTGGTCGCGGGCATCGTCTGGATCGGCACCTCGTTCTACTTCGTCGCCGTCGACAACCACCTGCGGCCGCCGGAGGAGTCGGACGACGCGCGACGAGGCGTAGCGGGCGAGGAGTGGGAGATCCACGGCGGCGGCTTCTATCAGGTGCAGAAGTACCGGGTCGCTCCGCCCACGCTTCCGGAGCGGCTGCACTGGTTCAAGTGGGAGGCGTACACGACGTGGCTCTCCGGCTTCGCGCTCCTGATCGTCCTCTACTACGTCAACTCGCGGACCTACCTGATCGACCCGAGCGTCGCCGACCTCACCCCGGCCGAGGCGATCGCGATCTCGATCGGGCTGCTCGCGGCGGCGTGGATCGTCTACGACGCCCTTTGCCGGGCGATCCAGAGCCAGGTGGTGCTCGCCGTGGCCGTGATCGCGTTGACGACGGTGGCCGCGTGGGGCTGCAGCCAGCTGTTCAGCGCCCGTGCCGCCTACGTGCAGGTCGGGGCGATGCTCGGGACGATCATGGTGGCGAACGTCTTCTTCGTGATCATCCCGGCCCACTGGGGCCTCGTGCGGGCGAAGAAAGCGGGCCGCGAGCCGGATCCAGCGCCGGGGATCCGGGCCAAGGAGCGGTCGGTGCACAACAACTACCTGACGCTCCCTGTCCTGTTCGCGATGCTCAGCCCGCACTTCCCGAGCACGTACGGGCACAGCTACTCGTGGCTGATCCTGGTCGTGATGATGCTGATCGGCGCCTGGATCCGGCTCTACTTCAACCTGCGGCAGATCGGGTACAACGTCTGGCCGATCCCGGTCACCGCAGCCCTCGCGATCGCGGGGGTGGCGGTTGCGATCCGGCCGCAGGGCGGCTCCGGCGGAACAGGCGGCGCGGCGGGCGGGAGGACCGTTCCCTTCTCGCGGGCGCAGGCGATCGTCGAGGAGCGCTGCGTCCCCTGCCACTCGTCGAATCCGACGAGGGTGGACTCGCCTCCCCTCGGGATCACGTTCGACACGCCCCGGCAGATCGAGGCGCGGGCGGATCAGATCGAGCAGGTCGCAGTGGACTCCACCGTGATGCCGCTTGGCAACGCGACCGGGATGACGCCGGCCGAGCGTGCCGCGCTGGGCGCGTGGATCCACCAGGGCGCGAAGATCAAGTAGGTTCACGCGCGTGCTGGAGATCACCGCGGGCGAGCTCCGCTTCCTGGCCCGACTGGAGGAGCTGACCGCTCCCCAGACGGTCGGCGCCTTCCGGAGGCTGCTGCCGCTCGAGAGCCGGATCATCCACGCACGCTGGAGCGGCGAGGCCTGCTGGATCCCGTTCGGCGACCTGGAGGTCGGGTTCGGGCCGGAGAACGCGACCTGCTACCCGGCCCCCGGGCAGCTCCTGTTCTATCCGGGCGGGTTGAGCGAGACCGAGATCCTCTTCCCGTACGGCTCGGCGTCGTTCGCCAGCAAGGCAGGCGCCCTCGCGGGGAACCACTTCGCCACGGTCATCGAGGGCGCGGAGAACCTCCCAGACCTGGGCCGCCGGACCCTGTGGGAAGGCGCCCAGGAAATCCGCTTCGAGGAACGCTAACCCCACCACCCCACCCTTCAATGGGTGGGGAGTGCTGAGCTCCACCCGCCTCCCGCGGTTGAGCGTACCGCGAAGAGGCGCGCGGGTCTGTGACTCGATCGCGCCAAAGGTGTGACGATCAGTCCACCGACGCGAGGCGGGCCAGCGCACCGGCCAGCGCGGCGACGCAGAGCTCGACGTCCTCGGCGCTCGTCTCCTCGTCGGGCGAGTGGCTGACTCCGCCGTTCAGGCTCCGGACGAACAGCATCGCCGTCGGCACGCCGGCCGCGGCGAGCACCCCGGCGTCGTGGCCCGCCCCGGACGGCAGCTCGACGACCGGCAGGCCGAGCCGCACGAGCTCCGCCCGCAGCGCCTCGCTCGGGGCCGGCGCCATCGCGACCGCGTCGGTCCGCGCCGTCTCACCGGGAACCACCGTCAAGACCGAGTCGACGCGCTCGGAGTCAGGCGCGCGGACGTCGACGCTCACGACGACGCGTCCCGGGATCACGTTCGTCGCGCCCGGCTCGATCTCGAGCCGCCCGACCGTTGCAACCGCGCCGTCCACGGCCGCCGCAACGTCTCGCAGGACCAGGACGAACTCCGCGGCCTCGGCGAGCGCATCTCGGCGACCCGCCATCGGCGTGGTGCCGGCGTGCCCCGGCTCCCCCTCGAACACCACCTGACCTCGCGCCGTCGCGACGATCCCGGTCACGACCGCGAGCGGCGCACCCGCCTCCTCGAGACGCGGCCCCTGCTCGATGTGCGCCTCGACAAAAGCCGCCGGCCTCGGGTCGAGTCGTCCCGAGCACAACGCACGCGAGCCCACGCACCCGGGGCCCCGCCAACCCTCCTCGTCCCTGAACGCAACCACGGCGAGCGTGCGCGCCTGCCTCCCGAGTCGCTCGACCGCCTCCAGCCCGGCGACAACGCCCAGCGCGCCGTCGAAGCGGCCTCCGGCGGGCACCGTGTCGAGATGCGACCCGGTCCAGACCTCCGGCAACTCGGGTTCCCGCCCTTGCAGCCGTCCGAAGAGGTTGCCCGCCGGATCGACGTCGACCACGAGCCCGGCCTCGCCCATCCACGCGGCCGCAAGCTCGTGCGCTTCGTCCTCCTCAGCGCTACCGCCGAGCCGGTTCGCTCCCGGGCCGCCGCCGATCGCGTAGAGCTGGTCGAGTCGCTCGAGCACTCGCATGCGCAAACCGTACGTTCAGCCGGAGCGGAGCGGCCTCAGGAGCAGGACGCCGACGAGCGGAAACACGGCCGCCAGCGCGAAGCCGAGACGCCACGAGCTCGCGTCGACCACCCCCGCGAACGCCGGAGGGACGATCGCGCCCGCGGCGGCCAGCGACGTCTGCTGCATCCCCAGCGCCGCCCCGCTCCTCGCTCGGCCCGCGAGCTCGGCGGCCAGGGTGAACGAGAGCCCGTTCCAGCCCATCGAGAACCCGCCGGCCACCACGAAAGCGGCAACGACCACAGCGATCGGTGCATCCAGCAGCGCGGCCGTGACGGCGAGGCTCACGCTGCTCGCCAGGCCGACGAGGCGGAGCGGCCGGAGCCGCGAGCCGATCAGGTCCGACCAGCGGCCGCCGCCGATGCGAAGCGCCACCGCGACAACCTGGATCCCGGCGAGAACCGCGGCGGCCTCACCGGACGAGAACCCACGCTCGTCGTACAGGAAGAGGACGACGAAGCCGGTGATCGTGACCTGCGCCACCAGGTAGAAGCTGCTGCCACCGCAGAGGAACCAGAGCCTCGTGTCGCGCAGCGTCTCTCCGAGCCTGCGCGGCTCGAGCACGTCCTCGGCGGCCTCCGGCTCGTGGATCACGATCGCGCCGAAGACCGCTCCTGCAACGCAGAGCGCCGCGAGGAGCAGCAACCCCGAGCGCAGGCCCAGCAAGGGCAAGGCCACCGCAGCGATCAGCCCGCCGAGCGGGATCGCAGTCTGCCGCAGCCCGAGCGCGAGGCCGCGCTCGGCCGGCGAGAACCAGTACATGACCGCGCGCCCGCTGGCGGCGTTGACGCTCGCGCCGGCCGCGCCTGCCAGCGCGAACAGGAGGAAGAGCACGACGAACTCGCTCGCATGGGCCGCACCGACGAGAGCGGCCCCGCAGCCGCCGAGGCCCACCGCCAGCACCAGCCGTTCCCCGACGCGATCGGCCAGCAGGCCCCACGGAAGCAGGGTCAGGAACGTTCCGATCCAGAAGGCGTCGAGAGCGACGCCGACGGTGAAGAGGCTGAGGTCGTACGTGCTTCCTGATGGCCGGAGCGAGCACCGGCAGCCCGATCAGCACCGCCGAAAAGGAGGTCTGCGCGGCCGTTCCGGCGGCCAGCACGAGCCAGCGGTAGCGGCTCAGGCTGCCCGGACGCCCCGCTGCGACCGCCATCGCGGCCGCAAGATACCGGGTTTCTACGGAGTTTCGCGGCGCCGAGACAGGCGATACTTCGGAGGATGAGCGACCCGGTCCACGTCGAGGCGGCCCGAATCCCAGATCGTGACCGCCTCCTGCAGGAGCTTCGCAGCAGCGGAATCGACGCTCACGCGGTCGGCGAGGTCGGGATCGAGGTGCCCGTCGACGGCGGAAGCGAAGAGCTCGCCGACGAGCTCTTCGCCCATGCCGAGCGCGTGATCATGAGCATCGGGGCACCGTTCGTGCCCATCAAGCACGACGGCACGATCTATATAAGACCGCCCCTTTCCTAGCGTCTCTTGGCACCACCCAGCGTGCAGCGCAGGGGCGAAGCCCCGGAGTCTGCGCGGGTTAGCCCGTAGGGCGTTTGTTGTTCGCTTCGAACAGCGCGGCCTGCCCCTGGCCGACGCCGACGCACAACGTCGCTAGCCCGTAACGCCCAGCGCGGCGACGGAGCTCGTGCAGCAGCGTCACCACCAGGCGGGCGCCGCTCATCCCGAGCGGATGGCCGAGGGCGATCGCCCCGCCGTTGACGTTCACGCGCTCCGGGTCGAGCCCGAGCTCGCGGATCACGACGAGGCTCTGCGAGGCGAAGGCCTCGTTCAGCTCGACGAGGTCGACCTCGTCCACGGCGACGCCTGCGCGGGTGAGCAGCTTCTGCACCGCCGGAACCGGCCCGATCCCCATCAACCGCGGGTCCACGCCCGCGACCGCCGAGCCGACGAACGCCCCGAGCGGCTCGGCGCCCAGATCCCGCGCGCGCTCCTCGCTCGCGATCACGAGCGCCGCCGCGCCGTCGTTGATCCCGCTCGAGTTGCCGGCCGTGACCGTCCCGCCCTCGCGAAACGCCGGCTTCAGCGACGCCAGCTTCTCCTCGCTCGTGTCGGGCCGCGGATGCTCGTCCCGCGCGGCCTCCCCGACCGGCACCAGCTCGTCGGCGAAGCGACCCGCCGCGTCCGCGTCAGCCCAGCGCTGCTGGGAGCGAAGCGCGAACGCGTCTTGGTCCTCGCGCGTGACGCCGTACCGCTCGGCCACGTTCTCGCCGGTCTCGCCCATCGACTCGAGCGGGAACATCGCCTCCATGCGCGGGTTCGGGAAGCGCCACCCGAGCGTCGTGTCCCAGATCGTGCGATTGCCGCGCGGGAAGGCCTTGTCGGGCTTCCCGAACACGAGCGGCGCGCGGCTCATCGACTCCACCCCCCCGGCGACGAACAGGTCGCCGTCCCCCGCGACGACCGCGTGGCAGGCGGCGACGACCGCCGAGAGGCCCGACGCGCAGAGCCGGTTCACCGTCACGCCCGCGACCGACTCCGGCAGACCCGCAAGCAGTGCTCCCATCCGGGCGACGTTGCGGTTGTCCTCGCCCGCCTGGTTGGCGCAGCCGAAGTAGACGTCCTCGATCTCTCCGGCGGCGACGCCCGCGCGCTCGACCGCAGCGGCGATCACCTCGGCCGCGAGGTCGTCGGGACGCACGTCCGAGAGCACGCCGCCGTAGCGCCCGACGGGCGTTCGCACCGCAGACAAGATGACCGCGCGCGTCACGCGGCGAAAGCTATCCGACGAACTCGACCCGAACGGGGTGCTCGTAGGCGCCGAGCTCCTCCGCCCGCAGCAGCAGCTCGCGGACGGCCTGCCGGCCCTCGTCGCCGTACTCGCGGGTGAGCTCGTTGACGTACATGCCGACGAAGCGGTCGGCCAGCTCGAGGTCGAGGCCACGTCCGAACTGGAGCGCGTACTGCATCGCCTCGCGGCGGTTGTCGAGCCCTGCCTGGATCGACGCGCGGAGGACATCGGAGAGTTCGAACAGCGTGTCGGCACCGAGATCGCGGCGCGCGACATTCGCCCCGAGCGGCAGCGGCAGCCCCGTCTCCAGAAGCCACCACTCGCCGAGGTCGACGACCTTCTTCAGCCCTTCGGCCTCGTAGGTCAGCTGGCCCTCGTGGATCAGCAGCCCGGCCTTCGAGCGGCCCGAGATGACCTCGTCGATGATCCGGTCGAACGGGACCGTGCGGTAGCGGAACGGGACGTTGCCGAGGCACATCCGCAGCACCAGGAACGCCGTCGTCAGCTCGCCCGGCACGGCGATCTCGACGCTGCCGAGGTCGCGCGTGCACATCTCCTCCCGCGCGACGACGATCGGCCCGTAGCCCGCGCCCATCGACGCGCCGTGCGGGAGCAGCACGTAGCGCTCCTGGACGAGCGGGTACGCCGCGAGCGAGATCGCGCTCACCTCGAGCATCCCTTCGAGCGCCCACTCGTTGAGCGTCTGGATGTCCTGCAGGACGTGCTCGAACTCGAACTCGCCGGGGTCGACCTCGCCCGAGGCGAGTCCCCAGAACATGAAGGCGTCGTCCGGGTCGGGACTGTGTCCGAGACGGATCAGCACAGGCGCAGGAGGCTAACACCGGGGAGTGGGCCGCGTGCGGGAAGCCGCCCTTAGACTTTTCACGTGGCCAAGCCCGGGCTCAGCGACTCGATCCAGGACTACCTCAAGGCGCTCTACCACCTGCAGCTGAACAGCAGCCGCGTGTCGGTGACCGCGCTCGCCCGCGCGCAGAAGGTCTCGCCCGCCTCGGCGAGCGAGATGGTGAAGAAGCTCGCCGCGCTCGAGCTCGTCGAGCACGCGCCCTACCGCGGCGTTCGCCTCACCGCGTCCGGCGAGAAGGTCGCGGTCGAGGTCATCCGCCACCACCGCCTGCTCGAGCTCTACCTCGCGCGCACGCTCGGGCTGCACGTCGACGACGTCCACGACGAGGCCGACCGGCTGGAGCACGTCCTCTCCGAGGAGCTGGAGGCGCGGATCGACAGCGCGCTCGGCTACCCGACGCACGACCCGCACGGCGACCCGATCCCGAACGCCGACCTCGAGTGGCCCAAAGACCCGAAGTGACCTACGGGCTGCGCTCGTCGCCGGCCAGCCGATCGTCGCCGCGCAGGAGCCGCGCGAGCGCATAGATCCGCGCGTTCTCCTCGACCGCGAACGCGCAGGCGAGCGCACCGGACAGATCGGTTCCGAAGCAGACCGGGCCGTGGTCGCGGACGACGACTGCCGAGCGCTCTCCGGCCGCGGCGAGCACGGCCTCGCCCAGCTCCGCCGTCCCCGACGGAACCGGCGGGGCGATGGGGACCGGGCCGCCGACGAGAGCAGCCTGCTCGGGCTCGACCACCGGAATCTCGTCCACCACGCGCGAGAGCGCCGTCGCGTACGGCGAGTGGGTGTGCACGACCGCCCCGGCCTCCGGCCGCGCCGCGAGCACCGCGAGGTGCATCGGAAGCTCGACGCTCGGCGCGGGCCCTTCGAGGATGGTGCCGTCCTCCTCGACCAGGCAGACGTCCTCGGGCCGGAGGGTGTCGTACCAGAGCCCGCTCGGAGAGATCGCGACGAGCCCGCCCGCGCGTGCGCTCGCGTTGCCGGCCGCGCCGAGCACGAGCCCGCCGGCCGCCATCCGGCGCAAGGTCTCGCAGAGCTCCGCCCGGAGCTCGCCGTGCCTCACCGGCCGAAGAACCAGCGCTCGAGCGGCCGGAGCAGCTCGTCGCGGACGAACGGCTTCACCTTCTCCTCGCTGCCGTCCTGCTCGGAGACGCGCGTGTCGTCCTCCAGCGCCCCGTTCGCCGCCTCCAGCGCGTCGGACAGCTCGTAGCCCTGGAAGATGTAGTCGTCGCGGCGGGCCTCGTCGCTGCGGCGGTACTGCGGGTTGACCGCGCGCCCGACCGCCCACAGCGCACCGGGCAGCCGCTCGATCCAGATCACCACCCGCTCCGCCTCGCCCCGGTCGTCGACCCCCTGCACCTCGCGCTCCGCAAACCGGGCGGCGGACGGCTTCCTCACGGACCGGACCCTACTAGGATCCAGTCGTGGCCCGGTTCTCGAGCTTCCTCCGCAATCCGTTCTCGTTCCTCTTCGCCCGCGCGGGCAAGGAGGACCGCGTCGCCGCGTACATCATCCGGGAGCACGAGCGCGGACGACCGCTGGCCGAGATCCTCGAGGATCCCTACATCCGGAACCGCTGCACCGAGCAGGAGCTGGCGCGCCTGCTGGACGAGCCCGAGGTCGTCCACGCGCTGGGCGAGGGCGCCGTCGCCGAAGAGCGCGACCGGCGGCCTGGCTAGACCCGCGTCCCAGTGCCGCGCTCCTGAGCGCGCTCGAGCGCGACCGAGCCGATCGCGACGTCCCAGGCAGCGAGCCCGTTCGACTTGAAGAGCACGACGTCGTCGTCGGCCTGGCGGCCGGGTAGCTCGCCGGCGACCACCTCCTGCAGCTCGTGCACCTCGAGCCAGTCGAGCACGCCGGCCTCGACCGGCTCGATCAGGTCGCCGGACTCGAGCCGCGACTGTTCCCGGGAGTCGCAGCAGACGAACGCCGCACGCTCGAGGACGACGTTGTCGAGCTCGCGGTGCCGGGGATCGTTCGCCCCGATCGCGCACACGAGCGCACCCGGTCGCAGCCACTCGCCGCGCAGGACCGGGTCGGGCGAGGTCGTCGCGGTGACGACCACGTCCTGTGCCGCGGCGTCGCGGTGGCTCTCCCCGGCCTTGGCGCCGGTCTCCTTGCAGAACGCGCGCAGCCGCTTCACGTTGCGGCAGTAGGCCACGACCCGCTCGATTCCGGGCAGAGCCTCCCTGATGCACGCGACCTGGCTCCGCGCCTGCCAGCCGCAGCCGATGATCCCGAGCGACTCCGCGCCTTCGCGCGCGAGGTACTTCGACGCAACCCCGCTCGCTGCGCCCGTCCGGAGCTGCCCGAGCTTGTCCGCCTCGATCACGGCCGCGAGCTCGGCCTTGATCGTGTCGAAGAGGACGACCACGAACGGCGTCCCGTCCTCGAGCCAGGCGTAGGACTTCAGGCCGGCGAGGCCCAGCCCGCGGTCGACCGCGGACATGACGGCGAACATGCCGCCCTCGAGCCGGGTGCGCTTGCGCGGCGTGTTGTCGATCACGCCTTCGCCGAGGCGCCGGAAGCAGCCCTCGACGGCCTCGAGGGCATCGGCCGGAGTCAGGAGCTCGCCGACGTCGGCCTCGGTCAGGTAGAGCGGCACGCGACGAGGCTACTGCGTCCGGCTAGCTGTGCGCCCAGACGACGAGCCCGCCTGCGGCGGCCACGACCGACCCGGCGACCACGAGCACGACCAGCAGGACGTTGCTGCCATCCCCCGTGGACCTGGCGACCGCCGCCGGGGCCTGCGCCGCCTCGACCGTCGTGTAGACGTAGACCGCCCGGCTCCGCCCGTCCGCGTCGGGGTCGGCGAGGAAGCTCTGGTACTGGTCGGCGCGCACGAGCCGCATACGCGCCTCGAACAGTCGCCGGAGCAGAAGGGCGGAGGAAAGCCGGCGCTTCCGGACCGCGGCCGTCCAGGTCCGGGCTCCCGGCGGGCGAAGCAGCCGCACGACGGGCGCTGGGCTCACCCGCAGCAGCACCTTCGGCTCCCCCTGTCCGCGCGCCTCGACGCTGAAGGCGAGCGGTCCGCCGTCCCCGAGCGTTCGGGCGAACCGGACCGGCTGCCCACCGGGGACGCTCAGCTCACCTGCAACCCGGAGCGGCGCCTCGGCCACTTCCTTGCGCGCGTGCACCGGCCCGACGAAGGTCGCGAAGGCCGCCTTCAGCCGCGAGCCGGATAGTGACGCGCGGCGGGCCGAGTCCAGCAGCGCCGCCAGGTCGGCCGTGCGTGCCGCGCCCGAGTACGCGACCCCCGACGCCCGGGTCGCATTGACGACCGTGAGCGTCACGCGGTCGCCGTCGCGCCCGATGCGAAGCCGCACGGGGAGGAATTGCGCGACCGGAGCCGCACGCAGGGTGATGTCGGCCGCGAGCACCTTCCTCCCGGGCGAGAACCCCGCCCAGAGGACCTGGTCGGCTCGAAGGCCGGGCTCCGACTCGGAGCCCGGAGCCGCGCGAACGTCCACGATCGGCCCGCCGATCGCAAACTGGTAATCGCCCTTCCCCGAGACCAGGAGCCGCTGCCGGACGTGGAGGCTCACCGGGCGGCCGCTCGCATCGACGCCGACGAGCACGCGCTGCGCACTCGAGACGCCCACCCTCAGGAGGAAGCTCCGCGGGAGCGGTGCGTTCCCGGTGATCGGCGGGCTCACGGTCGGATAGGGGACCGGCCCCGGCAGGACGATCTGCTGGCTCGGCTTCTTGGCGGCAAATGCGGGCGCGGCCAGCACGGCGACCGCGAGCGCGGCGCCGGTCAAAGCGAGTCGCCTCACGGCCTTCAGCGCGTCTGCTTGATCTTCGGCAGCGTCGACGAGAGCGGGTCGTCCGTGACGGGCGCGTACGTCATGTCGTGGAAGCGCGCGAAGTAGATGTCGTCGTCGATGACGCCCTCGTGGTTGTGCACGTTGAACCCACGGTCGTCCCCGTTGGCGCCCTGCGTGGTCACCTGGTTGAGCGCGGCCTGCACCTTGTGCGGGTCGACGGAGCCGGCGTGCGTGAGTGCGGCGACGAGAAGGTTCACGAAGTCGTACGAGTACATCGGGAACTCAGGCGGCTGGACAACCGCCTGGCCGTGCGAGTTCCGGACGCCGACCTTGTCCGGGCCGTAGGTCGCCTCGTACTGCGACTCGAAGCTCTGGAAGGGGGCCGGGCCGACCTCGGCCGTCATCCGGCCGGACGCGAACGTGAGCCCGTCGACCCAGTCCGGATGGTCGGCGAGCCGCTGCCTGATGTACGGATCGGAGCCCGTCGGCGGCGTGTAGACGGGGACGTTCCAGCCGATGCTGCGCGCGGCCGTCAGGACCGCGGCGATCGTCGACGGCTGCCCCCAGGCGAGCAGGGCGGTCGCGCCCGATCGGCGTGCGCGGAGGATCTGGGCCGAGAGATCGGTCGCGCCGGCCGGAAGCGTCATCTTGAGCGCGACCGAGTGCGGGTTCTCGGAGAACGCCTTGTCGAGGTCCGCGGAGCCCTCCTGGCCGTAGGCGCTGTCGTCGTGCAGGAGCCCGACCTTCAGGCCCTTGGGGATCAGGTACTCGGCGTAGCGGAGGGCGATCCCATGGCTCGTCGGCGCGATCCGGAAGACGTTCGGACGCGTGTCCGGGTTGACGAGACCGGTGGCGCCGTCGTAGGTGATCGCGATCGGGACGCCGTCCTTCTTCGCGAGCTGCCAGGTCGCAGGGACCCCGGTGCCGTCGGTCACGATCGCGACCGCGCCGGCGGCCAGCGCCCGCCTCGTGTCCTCGACCGCGCGGCGCGCCGAGAGATGGTTGTCGTAGAGCTTGACCTTGAGCTTGTACTTGCGCGAGCCGACAGTGATCCCCCCGCCTCCGTCGAGGCGGTCGACCGCGAGCCCGACTCCGTTGCGGACCGTCTGGGCGACGTACGGGCTGCCCGTGACCGGCACGTCCACCGCGAGCACGATCTTCCCCGGCGGCGCACCGGAGCCGCTGCCGCATCCTCCTGCGATCGCCGCGAGGCCGGCGAGCAGAAGGGCTGTCCGGCGCACGGGCCGAGCTTACAGCCCGGAGTCAGAGGCTCTGCGCACCGAGGTACGCCCGGCGGACGGCGGCGCTCTCGGCGACCTCTGCGACCGTGCCCTCGGCGGCGACACGCCCGGCGGCGAGCACGACCACGCGATCGGCGACGAGCCGCACCAAGCGCAGGTTGTGCTCTACGAGCAGCAGCGCGATCCCGCGGCCGCTAATGCGCGCCACGACCTCTGCGAGCCGCTCCAGCTCCTCTGCGCCCGCGCCCGCGGCGAGCTCGTCCACGAGCAGGACCTCCGGCTCGGTCGCGAGCGCCGCGGCCAGCGCGACCAGGCGCCGCTCCGAGCTCGTCAGCAGCGCCGTGGGGACGTCCGCGTGCCGCTCGAGCCCGACCGTCGCGAGCGCCTCGAGCGCCGCCGTCTCGCTCGCCGCCGCCTCGCTGCGGGCGCGGGGTGTCGCCAGAGCCGTCCTGATCCCGCCGCCGTAGCGCCGCCGGACGCTCCTGCCGACCTCGACGTTCTCGAGAGCGGTCAGCTCCGGGAAGGTCGACACCGACTGGAGCGTGCGCGCGACGCCGAGGATCACGCGCTCAGGCGTCTCCGCGGCGCTCAGGTCCCTGCCGTCGAGCAGGACGCGGCCGTCGTCGGGGGCCACGGAGCCGGAGATCACGCGCAGGGCCGTCGTCTTCCCGGAGCCGTTCGGCCCGACGAGCGCGGTCGCCCGGCCGCGGACGAGCTCCAGCGAGAGCCCGTCGACCGCGACCAGCCCGCCGAAGGCCTTCCTCAGCCCCACCGCCTGCAACGCCGGCCCGTCGCCGACCGCCCGGGCGCGTTCCTCCTTGTAACAGTCTGTTACTTTCCTGGCCCGCGCACGCTCCGGGAACCAGCCGAGTCGTGCGAGCCAGTGCGCCGCCCACGGCACGATCCCGCCGCCTCCAAGCGCGAGCACGAACACGAGCAGCAGCGCGGCGACCGCGGCGTCGAAGCGCTCGAGCGGAAGCTGCAGCAGGCGGGCGAGCGGGTCCGATGCCAGCGCGATCAGGCCCAGCGCGGCCACCCCGGCCGCCGGCCCGAGCGTCGAGGCCGCACCGCCCAGCAGCACCGCCACGAGCAGCTTGAACGAGAGGAAGGGGTCGTAGCTCGCGGGGTCGGCCACGGCCGCGAGCTGCACCGAGAGCCCTCCCGCGAGACCGGCCAGGCACGCCGAAGCCGCGAACGCGCCAAGCCGGCGCCGCCCGAGCCGCACGCCCAGCGATGTCGCGAGCGCCGGCGCCTGCCGTAGCGCCGAGAGCTCCAGACCCGGAGCGCCACGCCTCGCGGCCGCGATGCCGAGCGCCGTCAGCGCGAGCAGCGCGAGCGCGACTTCGAAGTGCACAGTCGGCGTCGCGTCGAGGCCGAGCAGCCTCTTCTCCGGGACGATCAGGCCCTGCGACCCGCCGGAGACGGACGGAAACGCGAGCAGGAACAGCCAGACCAGCCAGGCGAGCGCCCAGGTGCTCGCGGCGACGAACGCCGGGCGCAGGCGGACGACTCCCCCGAAGAGCACCCCCGCAGCGAGGGCGGCAAGCGCCCCCACGAGCGCCGCCGGCTCGAGCGGCCAGCCCGAGCGGGCGACGAGCAGCGCCGACGTGAAGGCGCCGATCGCCATGAATGCCCCGGCCCCGAGTGACGGGAGGCCCGCCGCGCCGACCGTCAACCCGAGCGCCGTCGCGGCGACGGCGAGGTAGACCGTCTGCGCGAGCGCGTCGACCCGCACGCCCGGGAGCGACAGGAACGGGACGAGCGCCGCGAGCGCGATCCCGGCCACGGCAATCCATGCGGGCGAGCGCCACCCCGCGCGCGCCTCCGTCAGCGCCCGCCCGAGCTCGGCCCGCGTCCGCCCGAGCGCCACCGCGCTCACTCGCGTTCCTCGAGCGCCTCGCGCGAGGGCCAGACCGAGATGAGCAGCAGGACGAAAAGGAGCGGCAGCACCTCGCGGTACGAGGCACCGAGCTGCCAGGAGCCGACGTGGACGTTGGCGATCGCCGCCTCGACGACCCCGAGCACGAGCCCGGCGGCGAACGCCCAGAGCGGCGGCCCGAAGCGAACTGCCAGCGCGGCGACGAGCCCCTTCAGGCCGAGCAGCGTCCCGGTGTTCGCGTTGACCGCCTCACCGGGAGCGGCGGCGATCGCGGCGACCATCGCGAGCGCGCCGACGAGCCCGAACGCGAGCGCGACCACGAGGTCGACCGGCACGCCCACCACGCGCGCGCCCTCCGCGTCGTCCGACACCGCCCGCAGCGCCCGCCCGAAGCGGCTCCGTTCGAGCAGCCACGCCGAGCCGAGCACGAGCGCCAGCGCGAGGCCGATCACGAAGAACGCGCGTGCCTCGACCTGCGCGCCGGCGATCTCGACGAAGCCGGCGTTGCCGACCCGGTGGAAGGGCAGCGGGTCGGGAAAGACGTAGCTCGAGCGCTGGAACGTCGCGCCGATGACCGCCCGGATCGCGAACGCGACCGCCGCGGTGCCCGCGACCCAGCCGATCGTCGATCCGCGGGCGAGGTACGGCTGGACGAGCCCGACGTACGTGCCGATGCCGGCGACCACGCAGACAACGAGCCCGACCGCGAGGGCGCCGAGGAAGCGCGGCTCGTGCGTGCCGGACTGCGTAACCGGAGAGGTGCCGGCGAGCACGAGCAGCGTCGCGAAGACCCCGAGCCCGACGAGATCGCCGAACGCGAAGTTCACGATCCCGGTCAGCCCGTACATGAGCGAGTACCCGGCCGCGAAGAGCCCGTAGACCCCGCCGGCCGCGAGGCCGGACACGAGCACCTGCAACGTGATCGTCATCTAAGGCGCTCGCTTGCGACGCCGATCATAAGAGGCCGTACCGGCTTTGCCGGTGCGGCCGCTCAAGCGCTCGCTTGCAACGCCGACCATAAGAGGCCGTACCGGCTTTGCCGGTGCGGCCGCTCAAGCGCTCGCTCGCGACGCCGACCGAAAGGTCGTGCCGGCTTCGCCGGTACGGCCGTCTACCGCGCTGTCCGGGGTGCAGAACGATAGTGGCCTCCTATCGAGATCGTCACGAATACGAACTCTTGCGCATCCTCCTGCTGTGACGCCGCCACTCCTTGCGCGCCTCCGACCGCAGGCGCGCGTCCTTGCGGATCTCGAGGGCCCGGAGCTCCCGCTGGAGCTTGCGGTAGCTCGCGAACCGCTCGGCGGGAAGCGAGCCCTCCGCGATCGCCGCCTTGACCGCGCACCCGGGCTCGTGCTCGTGCGAGCAGTCCGTGAATCGACAGGCAGCCGCGAGCTCGGCGATCTCTGTGAACGTGCTCTCGAGCACCTCCTCGTCGGCCCAGAGCTGGAGCTCGCGCATCCCCGGGGTGTCGATCAGCAGCGCCCCCGAGGGCAGGGGGATGAGCTCGCGGTGGGTCGTCGTGTGCCGGCCGCGACCGTCCGGGCGGATCTCCTGCGTGACGAGCAGCTCCCGCCCGGCAAGCCGGTTCACGAGCGTCGACTTGCCGACCCCGGACGAGCCGAGCAGCGCGATCGTCCGGCCCGGAGCGAGATGAGGCTCGAGCTCGTCGAGGCCGGCGCCGGTCGCCGCGCTGAGCACGACCACCGGGACGCCGATCGAGACCGCTTCGATCTCGGCGAGCTCGAGCGCCGGATCGTCCGCGAGGTCGACCTTGTTCGCGACGACGACGGGGTTCGAGCCGCTGTCCCAGGCGGAGGTGAGATAGCGCTCGAGCCGCCTCGGGCTCAGGTCGCCGCCGAACGCGGTCATGAGGAAGACGGTGTCGACATTGGCCGCCACGACCTGCGCGACCGTCCGCCGCCAGGCCTCCTTGCGCGTGAACGCAGAGCGGCGCGGAAGCACCGCCTCGATCACGGCCTTGCGCTCGCCGTCGAGCTTGCGCGCCGCGACCCAGTCGCCGACCGCCGGCAGCTCGTCGTCGTCGAGCTTCCCGGCGGGAACTCCGCCGAGCCGACCGAGCTCGGTCAGGAGCTCGCACGGCCCGTGGTGGCGCGCCGCGACGCGCGCCGGGATCAGGTTGTCTCTCTCGTAGGGCCGGAACGCGTCCGCGAAGAAGGCGTCCCAGCCGAGGTCTTGCAGGTTCAACGCAGTCTCCTTTGGCTTGGGAACGAAAAAGCGCCCGTTTCGGGCGCGGGTCGAGCCTCTCAGGAGACGCCGAGAACTAGCGAGCGCGTCCGGAGGCTCGGCGAGTGAACAGCTCAGTCATGTCGAACCTCCTTCCGTCGCGGGACCGCCACAGGGTAGACGAGGGTCAACCATCGAGCAAGCCTGGCGGTACGTCGCCGAATGACAAGGCAGTCACCAGACGCTCCCCTCGGAGGCAGCGGATCTGACGTCGGCCGCAGCCGACCTGGGCGGCTGCGGCTCACAGACGCAACTACGAAGAACGGAGTCGAGCCGTCGAAGGTCGTCATCCGCGAAGCGGGCGGACTTTCGACGGGAGTGCGCCCGATCTAACCCTTTCCCTGCAGAACGGGGGGTCGTGACTCACGGCGTGACTCACTCTGGCCCGCCGGGTTGCGCGTGCTCGGGCCGAGGAGGGTTCCCGGCTTCTACTCAACGCCCAGCTCGGCGTCGGCTATCTCGGCGCGGGATGCGGCGCGCGAGGACGAACCGCGTGATCTGGCTCCGTGACTACAGACGTCGTGCAACGATTGTCGGTCGCTCGGCGACAACGGCCTGCTCTCCGACTCGTGTCACAGCGGTCGACGTCAAGAACTCGACAGATAACCCGAGGTTGCCGAAGATTCGTTCGTACAAGCCTCTCGATAGGGTCCACCACGTGTAGCAGAACTCAGGGTCATCCCACTCGCTCGCCGTTCTCATCATCTGATCGCTGGTTTCCTCGACCGGGGTGAACGCCAGGATCAGCGCCTCGTCAGCCAACAGGGCCATATTGCCGATTGCCGATACGGGATCCGCCAGGTGCTCCACGATGGCACCCGCGATGACGATGTCGAAACGTCGGTCCCACAGAGGGAACGCCTCGATCGGCGCGTAGACCACCTCGACTCTGCTGTTCAGGTGATGCCAGGCGTACCAGAACGAGTTCTTGAGCTTAACGAGAAACTCGTCGTACTCTCGAAGCCAGGTGGCCCGGTCTCGATGGTACAGGGAGTCCCGGAACTGCAACTGCCGAAAGTCCCGGGCATCACGCGCTTCGACGGCGGTCACGACGGCTCCACCCTGTTCCGCGCCAAACGCGAGGAAGCCGGAAGCGGTGCCCACGTCCAATACCTTCTTTCCGTTCAGCGTCTGGTTGCCTATGTATTGATCAAAGTGGCCTCGAATGTCCCAGAAACCACCGATCGTCGTACCACCCGGCAAGTCCAGATCGTGGTAGAAGAAGCAGTCCTCCCGTCGTGGCAATGGCCACGGCTCGACCGGCTCGAATAGCGTTGAGGTGTCGTCCTGGAATGTCTGAACCGGCATGTGGCCGACACATTTTCCGGGCGTCATTCGTGTCGAGTCTACGCTCAATCTCAGCGAAGCCGGGCCGCGACCAGCGGCACCGGCTCCGGCGGCGCCTGCCGGAACGCTTCGCGCACGCGCTCGCGCGCACGCGCCGCGTCCGGGTGCCCGTGGAGCTTGCGCATTAGCTCGCCGCCGTCCTGGTGGCCGAAGTGAAGGGCGATATCCCGGGCGTCCAGTTCCAACACGTCCCAGACGTACCAACCGAAGTAGTGCCGGGTAGCGGTGTAGAGGTCAACGTTGCCGAGGCCCGCGGCGCAACGCACGCGGTTCCAATGGCGCGACCGCGACGAAGGCCGATAGTGCGTTCCCCGCAGGGTCGTGAACACGAACTCGGACTCCCGCGGCAGGCGTAGCAACCGCTTGCGCATTAGCTCTTCGGCACGTTCGTAGAACGTCGTGGTGGACCTCTTCGCGCTCAGGCGGTGCGGCAGTTGTGAGACACGGACCCGGCGTGACTCAAAATCGTGACCCAGAGGCCCGAAAACCGGCTTTCCCGGGACCCGGCGCCCCTGAGCAAGATCAGGCCCTCGGCCCGCCCGAATCCCGCCTGACTATGCGGAAACCTGACCCGTCCTGACCCCGCCTGAGCCGACCTGACCCAAGCGGGGTCGAAATGCGCCCGGCATGATTCGAACATGCGACCTCTGCCTCCGCAGGGCAGATTGGAGGTCACGACCCCGGACGACGCTCCCCGACTAGAGACCCGCTAAGGCCACAATCCTCCACGCTTTTCGGGCCTTCCGCGGCTGAGGCCCCGCTTGGCTCCAGAGGGCTGCTTCCCGAGGTTTGGGGCAGATTTGGGGCACGGCGTCGTCGCGCCAGGCAACACCGCCAGGACCGGCGCGGTTAGATCGGCGGCTGGTCGAGCGGAACTAGGTAGCCGGGGAGTTCTCCGTCGGAGGTCTCCCACCAGTACCACTCCAGAAGGCGCTCCGCCGCTTGCCGCTCGACCTCTACGTCGAGCGGCACTCCCATCCGGCTCGTACGAAGACCAGCTAGCAGAGCGGCGAGGCGATCGACGGACGACTCCCAGAGAGTGTTTCTCTCCCGCTGGGCGTCGTTGTCCTGCATCGCTCCTTCGCTGAGTTCCGCATCGGCATCAGCCGCTTCTCGGAGAGCCTGCACAACTGGTTCGCAGTACCAGCTGTACTCATCAAGGGGGACGAAGCCGATCGGGTTCCAGAGCGCCCACAAGAGCAACTCGAGCCCGGCCCGTCCGCGGTCTTCCCACCACTGATCCCAGGAAGCC
Organism: uncultured Actinomycetes bacterium; assembly: GCA_963716865.1. Taxonomy (GTDB): domain Bacteria; phylum Actinomycetota; class Thermoleophilia; order Gaiellales; family Gaiellaceae; genus AC-32. The sequence goes on along the minus strand of CAVQUF010000002.1, from coordinate 8,688 downwards.
TGATCCACGGGGTAACGCTACTCGCACTCCCCGACCACGTCCTTGGCGGCGTGCTCTTCCCCACGAGGAGGGCGGGGCCTGCCGTGTGTACCGCGTCTACGGATGCCCCCCACCCCCTGGGGCGGCTACTGCCCCGTGACCCGGTGCAGGAGTTCCATCACGACGCGGCGCACCGGACCCGCTCGGTAGATCACGGCGAGCAGCAGCGCCGTGGCGACGGCGGTGAGAGCAGCAGCAGCGAGGCCGAGCAGCGGGCCGCTACCGAAGCCGACCGCCACGCCGACGCCGACGACGGTCGTGAAGATCACCGAGAACGCAGCCATCCGCGTCTCGTTCACCCCGCGCTCGACGCGCGCCTCGGCCGAGGCGGTCGCCTTCACCGTGGCGGTCGCGCTCACCTCGTGGGAGCGGGCGGTCGAGCCGCAGGTCGGGCAGGGCTGCCGCTCGGCTCCCGGCTCATCGGGCGGGAGCTCGGTGCCGCACTCGGAGCAGCGCACGGCCGAAAGTCTGGGGCCGAGGGCGGATGCCTCGTGCTCTTCGCGCGGCCTAGATTCGGCCCTCAGAAGAGTGGCATCGCCGGCTCGGACGTGGACGTGTCCGCGTCCACTCCAGCCCGTCCCTCGGAGGTCCCGCTCCCCGGCTCTCCCCGGCCTCCTCCGGCCTCGGCGGCCTGGGCCGGAACTGGGGGGACCGGGGTGGAGCTGGAGCCGCTTAGAGGGCCGCTCCCGGGAGGTTTGGGGCACTAGTGGGGCACGACGGCTGCACCCCGGCGACTCGGCCCCGAGGCGGAAGGTGTCGTTTAGCAGGGAGAACGAGGGATGCGCCCGGCATGATTCGAACATGCGACCTCTGCCTCCGCAGGGCAGCGCTCTATCCCCTGAGCTACGGGCGCGTGGCAAGTCAGTGTAGCCGCGTCGCCGACTAGATCCGCCGCCGCAGCCGACATGCGCGGCTGCGGTCCACGACGGCGATCGGAAAGACGATCGAAAGAAGTCGTCATGGCCGCGAAGCGGCCGGACTTCTTTCGACGAAGGAGCGCTCTATCCCCTGAGCTACGGGCGCGTCGCGGGTCAGTGTAGCCGTGCCTCGGCGCCGCCGATCTCGAGCTCGGCCTCGTCGGGGACCTCGCGGCGGACGTAGCCGAGCGCCTGACCCGGGACGGCGCTCGTGACCCGGCCGACGACCTTGTCGCCGTGAACGATCTCGTCGCCGGGGGTCGCGTCCTCGACCTCGAGCAGGCGCAGATGGCGGTTCGGGCGACCGCGGAAGTGGAGCCGCGCGATCGGCTCCTGGCCGGGGTAGCAGCCCTTCGTGAACGACACGTGCGTCTCGTCGAGCCCGGCCTCGGCCGGGAGGACGGTCTCGTCCAGCTCCTTGCCCCAGCGCGGCGTGCCCGCTTCGATGCGCAGCGCCTCGAGCTCCTCGGCGTCGGGCGCGTCCGGCTGCTCGTCTCCCCAAGTCTCCCATGCCTCGACGCCGTAGTCGTCGTTGCAAACGCCGCCGCCGGGATCCGCGAAGTGGAGCACGCCGTAGAGGGGCTCGACGGCGATCTCACACCTGGCCGCGAAGCGCGCCCGGAGCAAGGTCGACGCGACCACCTCCGCAAGGTCGGCCTCGGTGATCAGCAGGAACGCCTCGGGCTCGTCGCGGACGATCCGAAGCGGGGCGACGATTCTGCTCTTCGGCGTCAACAGGAGAGCCTGCCGGGCCTCGCCGGGCCGCAGCGAGGCGACCTCGTTCGACACCATCCGCTCGAGGAAGTCGCCGGCCTCGGGCCCGGTCACGCGTACGTAGCCGCGGTGCAATCGAACGGGCCTCGAAGGCATGCTTGCCACAGCGCCAGTGTAGGCGCGTGACACCTCCTGGAAGCGGTAGAGAGTTCACTCGAACGGGGGAGACGCAGGGCCCCGGGGGAACCGATACCTAGGGCGACCCACCTCCCCATCCCCCTCGTACGAAACGGCCTTTGGGCCGTTTCGTCCGTCCAAGGGTCAAGAAATGGGCCGGCGCCGAGCCGGCCCTTTTCATGCCTCACGCGAGCACGACGACGACGGTCGCGCCGCCGAGCAGGATCCCCGCCACCGTGAACGCGAGCGCGGCGGTGCGCCCGAACGGGACGAAGCGCCCTTCGTTCAGCGCCCGCTCCTGCTGCTGCTGGCGCAGGAACGCGTAGCCGATGAACGCGACGCCGAGGAGCGCGTAGCCCACTCCGACGAGCTCGTACCCGATCGACGACCCGCTCGTCAGCTGCGGGACGATCTTGCCGACGCCCAGGCTGACCGCGAAGGCCGCGAGGGCGCTGCGCCACCAGGCGAGGAACGTTCGCTCGTTCGCGAGCCGCGTACGACGCGTCGCGTCGACGACATCCTCGGGCCGTTCCTGTTCCACGACGACCGAGCCTAACCGGGCCGGCCGGGCTCTACTTGCCGATCATCACCTCGGTCGCCTTGATCAGGACGGTGACCTCGTCGCCCTCGGCGAGCCCGAGTTGCTCGACGCTCCCGCGCGTGACCGCCGCGACCACGTCCTGGCCGGCGACGTCGACGACGACCTCCGCCATGATCGTCCCCGTCGCCACGCTCTTCACGGTGCCCTTCAGCTGGTTGCGAGTGCTGAGCTCCACGATGCCTCCTTCCGGAATCGAGGCCGTCAAGTCTAGGCAGGCTTCTCCCAGACCGAGACGTGCTTGCGGCTGTCGCCGGTGAACGGCTCGCGCTTCCACCCGCCCCAACGCTCGCGGAGCCTCATCCCGGCGAGCTCCGCCATCAGGTCGAGCTCCGCGGGCCAGGCATACCGGAACGGCATCGAGACGCGCTCGAAGCGCCCGTCGATCAGCTCGAAGTGATGCGAGGTGAGCCCCTGGTCTGCGACGTCGTACTCGTCGATGCCCCAGTGCGTCTCGCCGGCGTCGAACACGCGAAGCGTGTCGCCCGGCGGCAGCCGCCGGAGGTCGGGGACGAGGACCTCGACCACGAACCGGCCGCTCGGCTCGAGGTGCGCGGCGACGTTCCGGAAGCACGCGACCTGGGCCGCCTGCGTCGTGAGGTTGCCGATCGTGTTGAACACGACGTACGCGACGGAGAACGTCCCGTCCACGGTGGTCGTCGCGAAGTCGCCGATCGTGACCTCGATCTCCTCGCCGCCCGGCTTCGCGCGCAGCCTCGCGGCCATCGCCTTCGACAGCTCGATCCCGTGCACCGGCACTCCGCGCTGCGCGAGCGGGAGCGCGATCCGGCCCGTCCCGATCCCGAGCTCGAGTGCGCGACCGTCTCCGGCGAACCCGGCGAGGAAGTCGACGACCGGCTCGACGACGGCCGGATCGAACATGTCCGCGGCGGACTGGTCGTACCTTGCGGCCACCCGCTCGTCGAAGTACCCGTCGTCGCCCGTCACGCGCCTCGCGAGGCTAGAACCTCTGCCCGCTGCTTGATGCCCAGCAGCATCTTGCGCTCCATCACCAGCGACGCCGGCTCCATGAGCAGCATCCCGAGCCGGGCGGCGAGCGTCGGAAGCCTGAAGCGGTTGCGGCTGATCAGCCGCGTGGTACCGGCGCGCTCCTCGAGCACGAATGTCCAGACCCAGTTGCCATCCTCCGAGCGCCACGCGAGAACGTGCTCGGGCTCGACTCGCTCGACCTGCATTCGATTCGATCCGTACCCGATCGTGTCGCCCACTTCAGGTTGCTGGAACTCGGGCAGAACGCGATCGACGCTGTGCATGTCGAGGCCGAGGAGGTTCTCGATCCAGTCGTAGGTGTACGCGCCACCGCGAGGCAACGGGCCTATCTGTGCGATCCAGGGCCAGACCGCGGCCGGCGGCACGCCGATCTCGATCGCGCGGGTCGCGATCCCGTCGGCCCGCTCGAGCAGCTCGTCGCCCGGCAGCCGCGCCGCGGCCTCCTCATCCGTCGCTCCCCACGTGAGGACCGGCGTGCGGAGGAAGCGGAAGTACAGAACGCCAAGCCCGGCAAGTGCGAGAGCACCGCGTCGCAATCTCATTGGGAGAGTCTGCCGCGTAGGCGCCGTTCGCGGTGATCGCATCCTCGCCTGGGCCAGTGTGCGGGAAAGTCCCCAGACGTGTCGTCTAACGGTTCGGGCTACTCGCGGGTCACAAGGTACGCTGATCGCGTGATCCCGTGGATCGTCATTGCCCTGGTCGTCGTGCCCTTGGTCGTCGTCGGTTTCGTGGCCACACGTCGCAGAACGGTCGCCAGCGAGCATCCCGCGAGCGAAGACGCGCAAGCAAGAGCGCGAACGGAGCAGGAGTTCGCCGAGGCGGAGGCCTACGAGGCGAAGTGGCGTGAGGAGGACAAGGAGAGGTACCACCAGGAGCGCTTGCCCTAGTCGCCTGGGCCAGCGTCCTCTAACTCGAGGGGCCTTGGGTCGCAACGATCGGCCGCCGGAGGCGGGCTTTGCCTGCCGTGAGGCTCACTTCGCCGCGACTGAAGTACCACTCCAAGGGGCGGCTCCTGAAACGTGCGTCCCAAGAAGCCGCCCGCAAGGAGGGGGCTCGTGGGGGAACCAGGGGTTCCCCCACGCCGTTACATCATGTCCGGCATCCCCCCGCCGGGCATGCCTGCCATTGCCGGGTTCTTCTCCGGGGGCTCGGCAACGATCGCCTCGGTGGTGAGGATGTTCTTCGCGATCGACGCCGCGTTCTGAAGCGCCGAGCGCGTGACCATCGTCGGATCGATGATCCCGGCCTTGACCAGGTCCTCGTACTCGCCGGTCTCGACGTTCAGACCCTGGCCCGCGGGAAGCGAGCGGATCTTGTCGATGACCACCGAGCCCTCGAGGCCCGCGTTGTTAGCCAGCTGGCGGATCGGCTCCTCGAGCGCGCGGGTCACGATGAACGCGCCCGTCCGCTCGTCGCCGTCCTTGGCGGGCTTGATCGCGTCGATCGCGTTCACGAGCGCGACGCCGCCGCCCGGGACGATGCCCTCTTCGAGGGCGGCCCGGGTGGCCTGCAGCGCGTCCTCGACGCGGTGCTTCTTCTCCTTCATCTCCGTCTCCGTCGCGGCGCCGACCTTGACGACGGCCACGCCGCCCGCGAGCTTCGCCAGGCGCTCCTGGAGCTTCTCGCGGTCGAAGTCGGAATCGGTGTTCTCGATCTCGGCCTTCAGCTGCTTGATCCGGGCCTTGATCCCTTCGGAGTCGCCGGCACCGTCGATGATCGTGGTCGAGTCCTTGTCGATCACGATCTTGCGAGCCTTGCCGAGCTGGCTGATCTTGGTGTTCTCCAGCTTCAGGCCCATCTCTTCGGTGATGACCTCGGCTCCGGTGAGGATCGCGATGTCCTCGAGCATCCGCTTGCGGCGGTCGCCGAAGCCGGGGGCCTTGACCGCGACCGCGTTGAAGGTGCCGCGGAGCTTGTTGACGACGATCGTCGCGAGCGACTCGCCCTCGACGTCCTCCGCCACGATCAGCAGCGGGCGCCCGGCCTGAATCACCTGCTCGAGCACGGGCAGGATGTCCTTGACCGCCCCGATCTTCTGGTTCGCGACCAGGATGTACGGTTCGTCGAGGACGGCCTCCATGCGCTCGGCGTCGGTGATCATGTACGGCGACAGGTAGCCCTTGTCGAACTGCATGCCTTCCGTGAACTCGAGCTCGAGGCCGAAGGTCTGGCCCTCCTCGACGTTCACGACGCCGTCCTTGCCGACCTTGTCGATCGCGTCTGCGATCACGTCGCCGATCTCGCGCTCGCGCGCAGAGATCGTGGCGACCCGGGCGATGTCCTCCTTGCCCGAGATCTCCTTCGACTGCGTCCTGAGGCTCTCGACGACCTGGTCGACGGCGCCTTCGATCCCACGCTTCAGGCCCATGGGGTTCGCACCTGCCGCGACGTTCTTCAGGCCCTCGCGCACGATGGCCTGGGCGAGAACGGTTGCCGTGGTGGTGCCGTCGCCAGCCACGTCGTTGGTCGCGGTTGCGACCTCGCGGACGAGCTGGGCGCCCTGGTTCTCGAACACGTCCTCGACCTCGATCTCACGGGCGATGGTGACGCCGTCGTTCGTGATCGTGGGCGCGCCGAACTTCTTGTCGAGCACCACGTAGCGGCCCTTCGGGCCAAGGGTGACCTTGACCGCGTCGGCGAGGATGTTGACGCCCCGCTCGAGCGAGCGACGCGCGTCCTCGTTGAACTTCAACTCCTTGTGAGCCATTTAGTTTCCTCCTTCGTAGCGCGGCTACGCAGATGCGCCAGCCAGCGCCTTCTTCTTCTTCGATGAACCCTTCGCGCCAGTCGAGGTGACCTTGGCGAGGACGTCCGTCTCGCGCAGGATCAGGACCTCGTCGGCCCCGAGCTTGATCTCGGTACCGCCGTACTTGGAGAAGATGATCTCGTCGCCCTCGGCGACCTCCATCGGCACGAGCTCGCCCTTGTCGTCGCGATTGCCCGGGCCGACCGAGAGCACCTTGCCGCGCTGCGGCTTCTCCTTGGCGGTATCAGGGAGGACGATTCCGCTCACCGTCGTCTCCTCGTCTTCGAGGACCTCGACGATCAGGCGGTCGCCCAGTGGCTGTAGATCCATCCAGCCCTCCTTCTCGTTTCCTGGGTGACTTTGTGACAGTACTTGGCACTCTTGACTCGTGAGTGCCAGACGATCATAACGGGTTTGACCAGGGCGGCGCAACGCCTGCCTCTCTTCTCCGGGGGCTCGGCAACGATCGCCTCGGTGGTGAGGATGTTCTTCGCGATCGACGCCGCGTTCTGAAGCGCCGAGCGCGTGACCATCGTCGGATCGATGATCCCGGCCTTGACCAGGTCCTCGTACTCGCCGGTCTCGACGTTCAGACCCTGGCCCGCGGGAAGCGAGCGGATCTTGTCGATGACCACCGAGCCCTCGAGGCCCGCGTTGTTAGCCAGCTGGCGGATCGGCTCCTCGAGCGCGCGGGTCACGATGAACGCGCCCGTCCGCTCGTCGCCGTCCTTGGCGGGCTTGATCGCGTCGATCGCGTTCACGAGCGCGACGCCGCCGCCCGGGACGATGCCCTCTTCGAGGGCGGCCCGGGTGGCCTGCAGCGCGTCCTCGACGCGGTGCTTCTTCTCCTTCATCTCCGTCTCCGTCGCGGCGCCGACCTTGACGACGGCCACGCCGCCCGCGAGCTTCGCCAGGCGCTCCTGGAGCTTCTCGCGGTCGAAGTCGGAATCGGTGTTCTCGATCTCGGCCTTCAGCTGCTTGATCCGGGCCTTGATCCCTTCGGAGTCGCCGGCACCGTCGATGATCGTGGTCGAGTCCTTGTCGATCACGATCTTGCGAGCCTTGCCGAGCTGGCTGATCTTGGTGTTCTCCAGCTTCAGGCCCATCTCTTCGGTGATGACCTCGGCTCCGGTGAGGATCGCGATGTCCTCGAGCATCCGCTTGCGGCGGTCGCCGAAGCCGGGGGCCTTGACCGCGACCGCGTTGAAGGTGCCGCGGAGCTTGTTGACGACGATCGTCGCGAGCGACTTGGCCTCGACGTCCTCCGCCACGATCAGCAGCGGGCGCCCGGCCTGAATCACCTGCTCGAGCACGGGCAGGATGTCCTTGACCGCCCCGATCTTCTGGTTCGCGACCAGGATGTACGGTTCGTCGAGGACGGCCTCCATGCGCTCGGCGTCGGTGATCATGTACGGCGACAGGTAGCCCTTGTCGAACTGCATGCCTTCCGTGAACTCGAGCTCGAGGCCGAAGGTCTGGCCCTCCTCGACGTTCACGACGCCGTCCTTGCCGACCTTGTCGATCGCGTCTGCGATCACATCGCCGATCTCGCGCTCGCGCGCAGAGATCGTGGCGACCCGGGCGATGTCCTCCTTGCCCAGATCTCCTTCGACTGCGTCCTGAGGCTCTCGACGACCTGGTCGACGGCGCCTTCGATCCCACGCTTCAGGCCCAGTGGATCGCACCTGCCGCGACGTTCTTCAGGCCCTCGCGCACGATGGCCTGGGCGAGAACGGTTGCCGTGGTGGTGCCGTCGCCAGCCACGTCGTTGGTCGCGGTTGCGACCTCGCGGACGAGCTGGGCGCCCTGGTTCTCGAACACGTCCTCGACCTCGATCTCACGGGCGATGGTGACGCCGTCGTTCGTGATCGTGGGCGCGCCGAACTTCTTGTCGAGCACCACGTAGCGGCCCTTCGGGCCAAGGGTGACCTTGACCGCGTCGGCGAGGATGTTGACGCCCCGCTCGAGCGAGCGACGCGCGTCCTCGTTGAACTTCAACTCCTTGTGAGCCATTCGGTTTCCTCCTTCGTAGCGCGGCTACGCAGATGCGCCGGCCAGCGCCTTCTTCTTCTTCGATGAACCCTTCGCGCCAGTCGAGGTGACCCTGGCGAGGACGTCCGTCTCGCGCAGGATCAAGACCTCGTCGGCTCCGAGCTTGATCTCGGTACCGCCGTACTTGGAGAAGATGATCTCGTCGCCCTCGGCGACCTCCATCGGCACGAGCTCGCCCTTGTCGTCGCGATTGCCCGGGCCGACTGCGAGCACCTTGCCGCGCTGCGGCTTCTCCTTGGCGGTGTCAGGGAGGACGATTCCGCTCACCGTCGTCTCCTCGTCTTCGAGGACCTCGACGATCAGGCGGTCGCCCAGTGGCTGTAGATCCCTCCAGCCCTCCTTCTCGTTTTCTGGGTGACTTTGTGACAGTACTTGGCACTCTTGACTCGTGAGTGCCAGACGATCATAACGGGTTTGACCAGGGCGGCGCAACG
>CAVQUF010000001.1:0-558327 GCA_963716865.1 uncultured Actinomycetes bacterium | reverse complement strand
TACGAAATTCGTCCCCTTGACAGAACCTTGTTGAAAGCGGGTAAATGTGTCCATACGAGAACTGGGAGGTGGGATGAGTAGTGGACCCGAGGTTTCGCACCAAAGCACCGCCGGTCTGGACGACCGCGAGCAGCTGCACAGGCTGGGCTACGCCCAGGAGCTGTTCCGGTCGATGGGCGGGTTTCAGAACTTCGCCATCTCGTTCACGATCATCTCGATCCTCGCCGGCTGCCTGACGTCGTACGCGATTGCGTTCAACCAGGGCGGGCCGGTGGCGATCACGTGGGGCTGGCTGCTGGTCGGCACGTTCTGCATCTTCGTCTCGCTCGCACTGGGCGAGATCGCATCGACGTATCCGACGGCGGGCGGGCTCTACTTCTGGTCATCGAAGCTCGGCAGCCCGGCCTGGGGCTGGTTCACAGGCTGGTTCAACCTGCTCGGGCAGATCGCCGTAACCGCTGCGATCGGCTTCGGCTGCGCGATCTTCATGACCAGCTGGCTCAACCTGATCACGGACGGGAGCTACGGCAACACGTACCACTGGATCTACCTGACGTACGCGGGGATCATGCTCGCTGCGGGCCTGGTCAACATGTTCAAGGTGTCGATCACGGCCATGCTGAACGCCTTCTCCGCGTGGTGGCACATGATCGGTGTGCTGTTCATCGTCTTCGTCCTCATCATCGTCCCGGATCACCACCGGTCGGTCGGCTACGTGTTCGGCCAGACCATCAACAACACCGGGTTCGGCGGAGGCAAGACGTCGGGCCTGATCTTCTTCTACGTGTTCCTGACAGGCCTGCTGATGGCCCAGTACACGATCACGGGCTACGACGCGTCCGCGCACATGAGCGAGGAGACGCGGAAGGCATCGCTCGGGGCGGCGTGGGGGATGGTCATGTCGGTGGTGGTGTCGGTGATCTTCGGGTTCATCCTGCTCGTCGCCGTGACCTTCGTGGTTCCGGACGACAGCAAGGCATCGGCTGCCGGGACCTACATCGTCACCTACATCTGGCAGACGTCGATGAGTACGCACTGGGCCGAGGTCCTGCTCTTCATCGCGGTGCTCGCGCAGGTCTTCTGCACGATCGCCTCGACAACCTCGGCTTCGAGGATGATGTTCGCGTTCTCGCGTGACCGCGCCGTTCCGGGGCACCAGCTCTGGAAGCGGGTCTCGAAGACCGACCGCATCCCCATCTACACGGTCTGGGCGATCGTCGTGCTCGCCTTCCTGACGCCGCTCCCGGCCTGGTGGTTCGACTACACCGGCTACGCGGCGTCGACGGCGGTCGCGGTGATCGGTCTCTACATCGCCTTCCTGCTGCCGATCATCCTTCGGCTCAAGGCCGGCGAGAGCTTCGAGCGTGGAGCCTGGACGCTCGGCAAGCACTACAAGTGGATCGACTGGATCGCGATCGTGTGGATCTGCTTCATCTGCATCGTGTTCATGCTGCCGTTCAGCTACAACGGCATTCCATGGAACACGGGGTTCGACTGGAACCTCGTCAACTACACGCCGATCATGGTCGGCGCGGCATTCCTCCTCTTCGGCGGCTGGTACGTGCTCTCGGCCAAGAAATGGTTCAAGGGCCCGATCCGCCAGGGCGACGAAGCGGAGCTCGATCGGATCGAGCGGGAGTTCGACGTGGGCGACGAGCCCCAGACGGCTCCGGCCGCTCCGTAACGGTTCAGTCCCTGAGCCGCTCTCCGGAAGGATCGAAGAGCGGCTCAGGGGCAACCTCGCCCGAGACCCACTCTCCGAAGATCTCCACCTCCACGGGCTGGCCAGGCTTCGCGTGCTCTGACGGGATGTACGCGTAGGCGATCGAGCGCTCGACCGTGTAGCCGTAGCCGCCGCTCGTGACGCGCCCGACGAGATCGCCCTGGATTCGCACGGGCTCCGAGCCGAGCGCAACCGAGCGGGGATCCGCGAGCACGAGGCAGGCGAGGCGGCGCTCGGGCTCCTGCGCCCCGAGCAGCGCCTCGCGTCCGATGAACTCGCCCTTCTCGAGCTTGACCGCGAACCCGAGACCGGCCTCGTACGGCGTGTCGTCGGGGGTGATGTCCGCACCCCACACGCGGTAGCCCTTCTCGAGCCGCATCGAGTCGATCGCCTTGTAGCCGCCGGCGACGAGACCGCGGTCGCGGCCGGCCTCCCAGATCGTGTCCCACAGTCGGAGGCCGAACTCCGTCGGGCAGTACAGCTCCCAGCCGAGCTCGCCGACGTAGGTCACGCGCAGCGCCAGGCAGGGAACCGGGCCGACCGCGATCTCTCGCGCGCGCATGTACCCGAATGCGAGGTCGTCGGTCGTCACCTCCTGGAGGATCTCGCGCGAGGCCGGCCCCCAGAGCCCGAGGCACGCGAGCTTCGAGGTGACGTCCTCGACGCGGACCGAGCCGTCATCGGGCGCGTGCTCGCGGATCCACGCGAGGTCGTGGCGGCCGAACGCGGTGCCGGTGACGATCCGGAAGCGGTCCTCGGCGAGCCGTGTGACCGTGAAGTCGCACTCGATCCCGCCGCGCTCGTTCAGCATCGACGTATAGGTGATCTGGCCGACCTCGCGCGCCACCTTGTTGTCGCAGAGCCGCTCGAGGAAGGCCGCGGCGCCTTCGCCCGAGACCTCGATCTTGGCGAAGCTCGTCTCGTCGAAGAGCGCGGCGTGCTCGCGGCATGCCCGGTGCTCGGCGCCGATCGCGGGCGACCAGAGCCGCCCGGCCCAGCCGCGCGGCCTGAGCGACTCGTCGCCCGCCGCCGCGTTCGGCTCGAACCAGTTCGCGCGCTCCCAGCCGGACTTCTCGCCGAAGGCGGCGCCGAGCTCGGCAAGTCGCTCGTACGTCGGCGAGAGGCGAAGCGGCCGTCCCGCCTCGCGCTCGTGGCCCGGGTACTTCACGTCGTAGTAGGTCGAGTAGATCTCGAGTGTCCGCGCGAGCGTGTACTCGCGGCTTGCGTAGTGGGCGCCGAAGCGGCGCGAGTCCATCTCCCAGACGTCGAGGCCCGGCAGACCCTCGGCGATCCACTCGGCGACCAGCTTGCCCATGCCGCCCGCGCCCGCGAGCCCGTGCGCGCAAAAGCCGGCCGCGACCCAGAAGCCGCGCAGTTCGGTTGGCCCGAGGATGAACTCGCCGTCCGGGGTGAACGCCTCCGGCCCGTTCACGAGGCGGATCACCTCGGCCTCGCCCAGCTCGGGCACCCGGACGAGCGCATTCGTCATCAGCTCCTCGAAGCGCTCCCAGTCCTCCGCGAGCAGCCGGCCGTTGAAGTCCGCCGGGATCCCGTCGAGCCCCCACGGTGCTGGATGGCGCTCGTAGCCGCCCATGACCAGGCCTCCCGACTCGCCGCGGAAATAGACGAGCAGGCTCGGGTCGCGCATCGTCGGGACATCGAGCGGCACGCCGTGCGGCTTCGTGATCAGGTACTCGTGCGCCATCGGGATCACCGGGACGGTGACTCCGGCCAGTCGCCCGAGCTCTGCGGCGAACATGCCGCCCGCGTTCACGACGACCTCGGTCTCGATCGCGCCCTTGTCGGTCTCGACGCCCACGACCCGGCCCCGCTCGGTGCCGATGCCGGTCACGCGCGTGTGTGTGGCGATCTCGGCGCCGCCGCGCCGCGCGCCCTCCGCCAGCGCGAGCGTGAGCTGGCTCGGGTCGATGTAGCCGTCGGTCGGGAGGTACGCGGCGCCGAGCACGCCGTCGGTCGTCATCGGCGGGAAGAGCTCCTGCGCCTCCGCTGGCGAGATCAGGTCGAGCGGCAGCCCGAACGTCTTCGCCCAGCCCGCCTGCCGGCGCAGCTCCTCCATCCGCTCCTCGGAGGAGGCGAGACGCAGGGAGCCGACCTCGTGCCAGCCCGTCTCCAGGCCGACCTCGTCGCCGAGCGACCGGTACAGCTCGACCGAGGCCATCATCATCCGCGTCAGCGAGAGCGAGCCGCGCAGCTGGCCCACGAGGCCGGCCGAATGGAACGTCGAGCCGCTGGTGAGATCGGCGCGCTCGCAAAGCACGACGTCGTCCCAGCCGAGCTTCGTCAGCCAGTAGGCGATCGAGCAGCCGCCCACGCCGCCGCCGATCACGACCGCCCGTGCCCGGTCCCTCACGCGAGCGCCTCCTGGAAGCGCGGCTCGGCGGCCGTGTGCTCGAGGCGCTCGAAGTGCTCGTCCGCGTAGGCGACGAAGTCGAAGTCGAGCTCGGAGATCGCCTGCTGGACGACGCCCCACATCGCCTCGCGGAAGTCGGACATGAAGCGCATCAGCGCCAACGCGCGTGCATCCGTCGAGCCGTACGCGTCGAGGAGCGCGCGCACGCCCTCCTCGTCGAGGCCGTTATTGACCGAGAAATTCGCCAGGTCGAAGAACGGGTCGCCCATTCCCGCGTACTCCCAGTCCACGATCCAGAGCCGCTTGCCGTCGTCGATGAAGTTCGCCGCCAGGAGATCGTTGTGGCACATGACGAGCGGCGCGCTCTCGCGCCGGGCCTCGATCCTCGCGGCGAGCTCGTGTGCCCGCTTGTATGCGGCGGGGACGGCGACTCCGTGCTCGGCTGCCGTCGCCGCATAGGTCTCGACGACGCGAAAGGAGTCGAAGCGGCTGGAGATCGGCCCGGCTCCGTGCAGCCGCCGGAGCAGGCCGCCGACCGTCGCCGGGTCGGCCCGGCCCACCTCGCCCGGGACGAAGCGGGTGACGAGCAGGCCGTCGGCGAACTCTGCGACGTCGGGGCCGATGCCGAGCTCCGCCGCGAGGACGGCGGCCTCGTGCTCGTGCTCGCGGTCGATGCCGAGCAGCTCCGTGTCCTTGCCGCCGATCCGCAGGACGAGGGTCTCTCCGCCGACCGAGACCTTGAAGTTGTGGTTGGTGATCCCGCCGCCGAGCGGCTCCACCTCAACGGGCCGTCCCGGCCAGAGCCGCTCCACCGCCTGCTCGACGCGCATGCGCGATCCTAGACGCGTGCAGGCGTTCCTCTTCGATTTCAACGGCACGCTCTCCGACGACGAGCGCGTCCAGTGCCAGATCTACCGCGAGCTGTTCGCGGAGCACGGGAAGCCGCTCACCGAGGAGGAGTACTTCGCCGAGCTGGCGGGGTTCTCGGACCCCGAGATCGTCGCGCGCTGGCTCGGGCCGGACCATCCGGCGGCCGCGGAGATCCTCGAGGGCCGGGTGCGGCTCTTCCTCGAGCGGATCGGCGACGGCTCGACGGTTCCCGCGCACGTGCGCGAGGCCCTGCTCGCCGTCGACGGCCGCGCGCGCCTCGCCGTGGTGTCGGGAGCTGCGCGCTTCGAGGTCGAGGCGGTCACGCGCGCGGCCGAGGTCGACGTCTTCGACCTGATCGTGTCGGCCGAGAGCGTCACGCACGGCAAGCCCGATCCCGAGGGCTACCTTCGCGCGCTGGAGCTGCTCGGCGTTCCGAGCGGCGAGGCGGTCGCGATCGAGGACGCGCCGCCCGGAGTCGCAGCGGCGAAGGCGGCCGGGCTGTACTGCGTCGCCGTCCTCGGGACGGTGCCGGTGGAGCGCCTGGCCGAGGCCGACGAGATCGCCCCGCGCGTCGACGCCGCTCTCGTCGAGCGGTTCCTCTCCTAGCGCCAGTCGACGGAGACGACGTCGATGGGTTCCTCGAAGCCCTTCAGCGACGCGGCGCGCGGCTCCGAGACCTGGAACGCGGTCCCGACTCCGTCGAGCGTCTCGCGGCTGACGAGGATCTCGCCCGCGCCGGCGGCCGCACCGATGCGCGCCGCGATGTGCACGCTCTGGCCGCCGTAGTCGGTGAGGTTCGTTCCCGTCTTGAACGCGCCTCCCGCGTGGGCGCCGATCCTGACGTGGGGCGCCGCGGCCTCCGACTCGAGCGCGCGCTGGATCGCGACCGCCGCGTCGATGGCGACGGCCGGGTCGACGAACGAGGCGAAGAACCCGTCTCCGGTCTGCTTGATCACCTCGCCGCCGCTCTCGACGATCCGCGCGCGCACGAGCTCGTCGTGGAGCGCCAGGAGCTTGCGCCACTTCTCGTCGCCGAGGGTCTCGACCAGCTTCGTCGAGTCGACGATGTCGGTGAAGAGGAACGTGCGGTGCCCCTCGACGCGCCCGAGCAGCTCCTTGGCGCGCTCCTCGTCGAGCTTCGCCCCGAGGCGCTCGAACGTCGCGAGGGCCGACTGCAGCTCGGTCGTCGCGCCGTGGTCGTCGCCCTGGTGGCGGAAGACGATCCCGAGCAGCATCCGCGCCTGCGCCGTCTCGTACGGCGCTCCGACCTCCTGCCATTCGTCCCGCGCGAGCCGGAGGTCGCGTGAGGCCGAGTCCCAGTCCTTCTCGAAGAGGGCGATCTGGCCGAAGGCGAAGTGGACGGCCGCGTCGAACGCCGGCGTGCGCCGGTCGCCGATCTTGTACGAGTCGACGATCTGCTCGAGCTCCTGGGCGGCGGCGCGGGCCGAGTCGAGCTCCGCCGCCGCGAGGGCGATCTCGACGTGAGCCGGGAGCGCGCGCACGCGCCGCAGCGGGTCCTGGAACTCTCGCGAGCGCGCGCGTGATCCCCGCCACGGCGCCGTCGACGTTCCCCTCGGCGAGCTGGAGGAGCGCCAGCCCGGGCTGAGGCTGCCGACCGAGCTCGTCGGCGGTCCGGAAGGCGTCGTGCGCGGCCGCGAACTCACCCCGGCGGCGGCGGATCTCGCCGATCTCGTAGTAGCCGCCGGCGGTGATGATGCGGTCGAAGTCGTGGAGCTCCTCACAGGCGGAGAGGGCGGTCTTCTCGGCCTGCGACCAGTCGCCGCGCAGCCGCATGATCTCGGCGCGGTGGATCCGACATGCGCCGGGGAACCCGTTCATGCCCTCCTGGTCGCACCAGCGGTTGGCCGCCTCCGTCCACTCGGCGGCCCTGCGGAAGTCGCCGACGTCCTGGCACGACGAGATCGTGACGCAGTAGACGATCCCGGTCGCGAACGGGCGCAGCTCTCCGGACACGGCGGACGTGCTCGCCTCGTCGAGGATCGCGAGCCCCTCCTCGACGTCGCCGCGCTGCACGAACGCCTTGCCTCTGCCGACGAGCGCGAGGACCTGCGTGTCCCGGTCGCCCGCGCGCACCGCGATCTCGTAGGCCCGCTCCAGCTCCGGGAGCGCGCGTGCCATGTCCCCCTCCGCGAGGAGAATGCCGATTCCCCGCGAGAGCGCGAGGCGGCCGTGCTCGGCGCTCTCGGGCAGCCCGTCCAGGAGGCGCTCCGCGTTCGCGAACCAGCCGCGCGAGACCGCGAACGCGCCGCGGTTCATGTGATCCCACGAGAGCGTCAGCGCCAGGCGGCCGGCGCCGAGCTTGTCGCCGGCGGCGGAGAACCCCGCGTACGAGCGCTCGCGCAGGCCGATCGCCTTGTCGAGCTTTCCGGTCCACCAGGCCGAGTCGGCGAAGCCCTCCAGGTCGACCGGGGTTAGCTCGAGCTCATCGGCATCCGAGTAGGCGTCGTAGGCCTCGCGCCAGGCGTGGCGCTCCGAAGCCTTGTGCGCGAGCTCGAGCGAGCCTGCCATCGCGGCAACGGTACCCCACGTCCCTGGCACGGGTTCGGTCTTAGCGCGGGAAGCTGCGCCTCGTTGCAGGTCTTGCGAGACGCAGCTGCGGCGTCTAGCAGGGCCTCCTGTAACTTGCGGGGCTTGGCACCCGGTGTTCCCGCAGACGACGGACGATCCAACGCCGGTCGACCCGACCAGGCTCGAAGAAGTTGTTGCGGATCGTCCAGCCGTTCATCGCTGCCGTGCTTGCCCGGCTGCGGCGACGTCTCGCGACGCGGCCAGAGCACGTGCGAGCCCGCGGTGAACGCCCGAGCCAGCCATCGCAGGTGCGAGCGGTTGAAGGTATTGCCCTCGAGTGTCACGTTTCCGTACGCAGAGGGCACTGGCGAACACCAGGTGCAACTGGTCCGAACGAAGAGATCCATCGTTGCGCAGTTCGTGAACGTCGAGTTGCGAATCAACCATCCCGGGCGTGACCAGTTCGCGTAGACGCACTCGTTGTGCACGCCCGCCGTCCTGGACGAGCACGTCGTGGAAGACGCACGTTGTCGAACCGGAAGCTTCGAGCCGTCGATCATGCGCGCCCTTTTCGTCGGTCACGTTTCCGATCCTTGGCCGTTGACGAAGCTGTCGCCGTCGTCTCCGCCGTTCTCGAAGCACGGCTGGTCGGACGTCTCGCGCCCCCGCAGTCCACGTTGATCCCGTCGTAGGTGAGGTTGGGCGAGCCCGAGTGCAGCTGCCTGACGACGTTCCCGGGTTGCCCGCTGAACGTCATCGCTTTCGTGCCTCCGGACTGCGTCGCGCCGTACCTCGCCGGCGAAGAGCTGCGGTCCGAGTGTGCCCGTGACGCCGACGACGTCGCCTGAAGCTGCAGCGGTGTACGCCGCGGCGAAGCTCGCGCATGACTGAGCGGCGACATACGCGCTAGGCGTTCCCTGGCGTGTGCAGGAGCCTCCGGCTGGACCGACCCAGAGGTTCGCGCTGCCCGCCGACGCTGGGCCTGCGGGCGGGGGTGGCGGCGGCGGAGGAGGTGGCGGCGGAGGAGGTGGGGGCGGAGGAGGTGGCGGCGGAGGCGGTGGGGGAGGCGGAGGAGGCGGTGGGGGAGGTGGCGGCGGCGGAGGTGGCGGCGGCGGAGGAGGCGGAGCGGGAGCAGGCGATTGATTCGGTGGCGAAGACGCCGTGCGAAGGGCCAGGAGCTGGCCGATTGCGCTACTCGCGCGTCCGGACATCCAGGCCGTCTTCGTGCCTGTTGCTCCCGGGCTCGTCTGGATGTAGGCGGCGCCTGCCGCGCCGAGGCCCCAGTAGTTGCTCGTCCAGCGCACGCCGAACTCCGGTGTCAGGCCGGAAGACGATCGCAGGCGCGAGCTCGAGGCGACATCGAAGAAGCCGACGACGACGTCGCTCGCCCTGGTCGTCCGCAGCGACGGCGCCGACGCAACGGTGCTGTTGGCGAACGCACCGCTGTGCGAGTCCACGGGGTTCGACCGGTCGAGGCCCTTGAAGTCGAGGATCGCCCCTGCGGCCGTCGAGGTCGACGACCATGACCAGCGGTAGCTCGACGGCTCCGACGATCCGGCGACCTTGTAGTAGAGCGCCTGCGTGAGCGAGCGGTAGTCGGGCGCGTTGCTGTCCCGCCTGATCAGCGTCCAGCCGCTCGGCGCAGTGATCGTGGCGTTGCCCGAGAGACGGGCATGGAAGGAGGCGACGAGGACGTCGCCGCTGGCCGTCGTCGACGGCCGTGGAACGGTGAGGCTCGAGCCGAATGCGGTAGCCGTGACAACCGCGCCGCCCGAGGGCAGGGCGCTGTGTGCCCGTCCCGCCCCTCCTGAGACGGCGACTCCCAAAACCAGCGCAAGCACAAGGAACGGGAGGTGCCGGCGTAGCCGCGCCACCCCCCACCACGAACCCCCCGCAATCCGAGTTCGACCTTCAATCCCTGGGCTTGCACCGAAAATGGGCGGCATCCTCATGTCCCTCCATTTCTGGACGGAACCGGCGGCGGCCACGCCCCGCGCAAAACGGGATGTCCCCTAGCGCGACATCTGGCAGGAAGTGACCCCTACCGCCAGTTCGCCTCTAGTTTGGGTTGAACGCGGCTTTCTACCGCATCGATCGGCTATCTCCTGCAAATTTCGGGCCGAAATGGGCCGAATCTCCCGCAAAGAGGGGAAAATTCGGCCCGAGTCCGTCAGCGGCGGCTCGCCGGAGCGGCTGTAAGACTGTCCGGATGCACCCGGCCCCAGACGACGGCCGCTGGCTCGGAGCAGAGCTCGAGCCGGTCAGCCCGGAGCTCGCTCTGGTCGACCCGGAGCTCGCCGAGCGAGCACGAAGGCTGCTACCCGATCCCGGCGACGTCCTCGCTCCTCGACCCAGGGTGGCCGTCGCGACGGCCGTGGTCGCCGCCGAGCCTCCCCGTCGGAGGCGGCGCTGGCTCCGAACGGTCGTGCTCGCGGGGCTCGTCTTCGTGGTAGGCGCCGTGGCGGGCGGTCTGCTCGGCGAGAAACGAGCTGCAGCGCCGGAGGTGCGGCTCGAGGCTCAGGCGAACTCGGTGGCCACCGCGCCGCTCCGACCACCCAGGATCGACCGGCGGCCCCGCGCGTCGAAGAGCACCGAACAGCGGGCGGCCCGGAGGATCTGGGCGGCGAACGTCCTCGGCGTCGCGGCGAGCGTCGACACGCCTGGGGTGACACTTGTCTGGGAGCGGCCCTCCAACTCCGACCATGTCGTCGTCGTACGGACACCCGCCACGGGCAAGCACGGAGTGGTCGTCTACCGAGGCTCGGCGGCCACCTACCGCGACGCAGCTCCGCTTCCGTGCACGGCCTACCGCTACACAATCGTCAACTACGACCGGAACGGCCACCGAGCGACCGGCGTGCCGACGTCGGTCGTGACCCAGGGCTGCGCGTAAGGCCTAGCCGAACGTGAAGCAGTACGCCTCGGCGCCCGGGGCGAGGAACGCGATCTCGAACGTGCGGTCTTCGATCGACCCCTGCTGGCGAACGAGCTGATGGAGCCGCTGCTGGGCCACGGTTCCGGAGCCGTCCTCGTCGACGTCGAGGCCGTGAGAGGCGCCCGGAGCCTGCCCGTCGACGAGCACGCGGAAGGGCACAGACGCTCCTCGCGCGGGCGGTCCCATCACGAGATTGACGTCGCGGGCGTGGAAGCGGAACGCGATCCGCCCGTCGGCTGCGTTCGAGACGCTCGCCCCCCTCGCGACTGTCCAGTCCCCCGAGAGAGCCCACTGGTTGAGCTCCAACGGATCCGGCACGACGTAGCTGCGAGGTACGTCGAATTCGGCGCCGCCCGGCAGATGCGAAGTTCTGGGTCTGCTCGTAGCCGAGATAGGTCTCCGGCGAACCGAGGGTCGCCCAGTCGGCCTGAGCCTCGAAGCCGTCGGGGACGACGGAGACCAGGTCGTCAGCCGACGTCGACTTCGGCCGGCCTCCCCGAGCAGCATCTGGATCACGCGCTCGCACTCCTCGTAGGCGCCCTCGCCGAAGTGGTGGTGCCGGATCCGCCCCTCCGCGTCCGCGATGTACACGGCCGGCCAGTAGTTGTTGCTGAACGCGCGCCAGACCGCGTAGTCGCTGTCGAGCGCGATCGGATACTCGACGGCCATGTCCTTGGCGGCCCAGCGGACGTTGTCGACGTCGCGCTCGAACGGGAACTCGGGTGTGTGGACGCCGACCACCACGAGACCGCGATCCTCGTACTTCTCCCACCACGCGCGGACGTAGCCGAGCGTTCGGAGCCAGTTGATGCAGGTGTACGTCCAGAAGTCGACGAGGACGACCTTCCCGCGCAGGTCCGCTCGGCCGTGAGCGGCGGCGAGTTGAGCCAGCCGGTCGCTCCGTCGAACCCGGGCAGGTGGCCCTCGACGGGCAATCCCGTTCCCCCGCCGCGTCGCTTGCCGAACAGGCTCACTAGTCTCGATTGAACAGCGTGAGCAACAGCAGGAAGACGTTGAGCACGTCGAGGAAGATCGAGGCGGCGAGCAGCGGTGCGGCGCGAATGTCCTGCGTTCGCCTCAGACGCTGGAAGTCGTACATCGTGAACCCGGCGAAGATCACCAGCCCGGCGATCGAGTAGATCAGCGCGCCGTTCGGGATTCGCACGAAGATCGCCACGATCCCGAAGACGATCAGCGCGAGGAGCGCCCAGAAGCACACGTCGGGCGAGCCCCGAGAGGTCTCGGCGCGTGGCGTAACCGGCCGCGCCGAAGCCGGCGATGAAGAGCGCCGTCGCCCCGCCCGCCTGCCAGACCGATTGCGGGTTCGTCGAGGCGTAGTACGCGATCGTCGGCGCGATTCCCAGCCCGACCAGGACGCCGAAGCCGAAGAGCAGGCCGATCGCGAGCTGCTCGGAGCGGGATGCGGCGACGTTGAGCGCGAGCAGGACGCCGAAGCTCGCGATGAACGCGACGATGCCCCACCCGTAGGAGAGATCGCGCCCGAGGTAGGCGCCGACGTGCGAAGAGGCCCGCGGTGACCGCCACCAGCCCCATCGTCTGCCCGAAGAGCGCGCGCGACCTGGTCGCGCGCGACGGCGGGCTGAAGAGCAGTGTCGACGGAGCTCACGAGCCCTCGTTGCGAAGGGCCTGAAGGCGGCCTGCACCTCGGTGGCGAAGAGCTCCGGCTCTTCCCAGGCGGCGAAGTGGCCGCCCTTGTCGGCCTCGTTGAAGTAGGTGAGCGTGGGGTACGACTTCTCGACCCAGCTGCGCGGGGTCCGGAAGATCTCGCCGGGGAACGTGGTGAAGCCGACCGGGAGCGAGACCTCCGGCGGAGCCTGGCCGGCCGCAAGCGCTGCGGCTTGGGCTTGTCCGTTCTCCCAGTACGACCGGGCCGCCGAGGCGCCGGTGCCCGTCAGCCAGTACAGCGTGATGTTGTCGAGGATGTGGTCGCGCGTGAGGTTGCCCGACGGGCTTTCCGTCGACGAAGGCGCTGGCGATCTTGTAGTAGCGTCCGTGTCGTGGTCGAGCATCCAGGCCGCCAGGGCGACGGGTGAATCCAGCAGGGCGTAGCCGATCGTCTGCGGCCGCGTCGCCTGCTCGAGGAAGTAGCCGAAGCCGGTCGCCCTGAACGTGGCGAGCGCATCGGCCGCAGCGCGTTCCTCCTCGGAGTCCGCCGGCTGGGGCCGGCCAGCACCGTCACGAGCAAGTTCATGTGGATGCCGACCAGCCCCTCCGGTGCCTGGCGGCCCATCGCGTCGGTGACCGCGGCGCCCACGTCGCCGCCCTGGGCGACGTAGCGGGTGTAGCCGAGGCGGTGCATCAGCTCCGCCCAGGCCTGCGCGATGCGGCCGACGTTCCAGCCGAGCTCGGTCGGCTCGCCGGAGAAGCCGTAGCCGGGCAGGGACGGCAGCACCAGGTGGAACGCGTCCTCGGCGCTGCCGCCGTGCGCGGTCGGGTCGGTGAGCGGTCCGACGGTCTCGAGCAACTCCATGACCGAGCCGGGCCAGCCGTGCGTCATGATCAGCGGCAGGGCGTTCTCGTGCGGTGACTCCACGTGGATGAAGTGGATGTCCACCCCGTCGATCTCGGTCGTGAACTGCGGGAGCTCGTTGAGCTTCGCCTCGGCCTTGCGCCAGTCGTAGTCGTTTTCCCAGTAGCGGGCGAGCTCCGAATCGTCGCCAGCTGCACGCCCTGCGACCGATCCGTGACGAGCTCCTTGGAGGGCAAGCGAGACGCGGCGATGCGGCGGTGCAGCTCGGCGAGGTCCTCCTTGGGAATGTCGACGCTGGAAAGGGCGGATCTCGGTAGCGGTCTCGACGCTGGTGCTCATGACGATCTCCTTCGTCACGGAGTGACCTGAACGCAGCTCGCACCTCGGTCGTGAAGATGTCCGGCTCCTGCCACGCGGCGAAGTGGTTGCCCGCGTCGACCTGGTTGAAGTAGATGAGGTTCGGGTACGCCTGCTCCGTCCAGCTCCGCGGTGCCTGGTAGAGCTCGTGAGGGAAGACGCTCACGGCGGCCGGGACCGTGGCGCCCTTGACGTCGAAGAAGCCGAGCGTGTTCTCCCAGTAGAGACGACCGGAGGAAACCCCGGTGTTCGTGACCCAGGTGAACGTGATGTTGTCGAGGACCTCGTCCCGCGTGAGGTTGCCCACCGCGTGCCCGTCGAAGGCGGCGGCGATGTCCTCGTAGCTCTGCGCGTCGTGGTCGAGCATCCAGGCCGCCAGCGCGGCGGGCGAATCGGCGAGCCCGTACAACGTCTGCGGGCGCAGGTTCATCTCGGTCGCGTAGCCGATGCCCTTCGTGAAGAGGAAGTTCAGCTGCTCCCAGGCGCGGCGCTCGTCGTCCGAGAGGCCGGAAGGCGCCTGGCTGGACGCGAGCGTCTTCGACACGTCGGGTGGAACGGTGCCGGGCATGTTGGAGTGGATGCCGAGCAGCTCCGGAGGGGCCTCTGCGCCCATCACATCCGTGATCTGCGCACCCCAGTCGCCGCCCTGCGCCACGAACCGCGTGTAGCCGAGGCCCTTCATCAGGACGATCCAGGCGCGCGCGATGTGGACGGGGTCCCAGCCGGTCGTTGTCGGCTTGCCCGAGAACCCGTAGCCCGGGATGGACGGAATCACCACGTCGAAGGCGTCCTCCGCCTCGCCGCCGTGTGCCGTCGGGTCGGTGAGCGGCCCGATCACGTTCAGCATCTCGATCACCGAGCCTGGCCACCCGTGCGTGATGATCAGCGGCAGCGCGTCCTCGTGATCCGACCGGACGTGGATGAAGTGGATGTCGAGGCCGTCGATCTCGGTCAGGAAGTGCGGGAACTCACTCAGCCTGGCCTCGACTCTCCCGAAGTCGTACTCGGTCCCCCAGTACTCGCACGAGCGCCTGCATCGTCGCCAGCTGCACGCCCTGCGTCTCATCGGCGACGGTCTCCTTCTCGGGCCAACGCGTCGCCGCGATGCGGCCTGCGCAGGTCGGCTAGCTCGTCTTCCGAAATGTCGATGTCGAAGGGGCGAATGTCGAGGGCGGTCTCGACCGTCTTGCTCATCACGACCTCCGTTGTAGTGGGCGATGCTCTGCGGTGGTCTCCTCCTGGTTAGGGACCAGGGACGAGGTTACTCCTGCGTCTCGGGGCTCTCAACCGGTGTCACCACACCGACACCACCTACTGCGGAGCGGCTGCGAACGCGACCTCGTCGACGTAGCACCAGCTCCAGTCCTCGCCGGGCTCGGCGGAGCGGATGATCGGGTGGCCGCTCTCGCCCGCGTGCGCGGTTGCGTGCCGGTTCGGCGAGGAGTCGCAGCACCCGATCTTCCCGCAGGTCATGCACATGCGCAGGTGGACCCACCTGTCGCCGATCTTCAGGCACTCCTCGCACCCGGCGATCGTCTCGGGCAGCCGGGTCACCTCGATCTGGTCGAGGTGGCTGCAGATGCTGTTCTCGGACATGCGTCTCCTCTCACTTAGCGTTCCGGGCGCGCGACGACGACGGCGAAATCTCCCGCAGAATCGGCCCACCACGACTCGACGCGAAGGCGGGCACGTTCGAGCTCGAGCTCGAACCGCTGCCGTCGGAACTTCGAGCTGACCTCCGCCCGGAGGCGCTCTCCGCTCTCGAACGCGAGCTCGAGCTCGAGACCCCGCACCGAGACGGTGTGCGCCTCGAGCGCGCGGAACCCGATGTCCATCCACTCGTTTTCGGGGTCCCACTTCGGCTCGAAGACGAAGCGCCGCTGCTCGAACGTCGCGTCCAGCTCGCGGTTCACGGCGGTGAGGGCGTTCCGGACGAACGCCTCCGTCACCCCGTCCGCGTCGTGGTACGCCGCGTTCAGCCGGGCCACGTCCTTCACGAGGTCGAGACCGAGCAGGAGCACGTCATCTTCGGCCAGCTCTTCTGCCGCTGCGAGCAGGAGCGCGGCCCGCTGCTCGGGATGGAGGTTCCCGAGAGTGCTTCCGAGGAGCGCGATCAAACGGGGCCCGTCCTTCGGGAGCGCGCTCAGATCGCGCTCGAAGTCGCCGACCGTCTCGTCGACCGAGATGCCTGGATAGTTCACGGAGATCGCTCGTGCGGTCGCGTGGAGCATTTCCTCGCTGACGTCGACCGGGGCAAAGCGCTCGAGCGTGCCGGTGGCCGAGAGCGCATCCAGCAGGATGCGGGTGTTCCGTGAGTTCCCGGAGCCGAGTTCGACCAGCGTCCGCGCGTCCGTGCGCCGAGCGATCTCGGCGGAGTGTGAGTGGAGGATCTCGGCCTCGCGCTGCGGGAGGTAGTAGTCCGGAAGCCGCGTGATCTCTTCGTAGAGCTGCGAGCCGAGCTCGTCGTAGAGCCAGATCGGAGGGAGCTCCTTCGGCTCGTTCTGCAGGCTGCGTCTGGTCGCTTCGTAGAGGGACGTCCGAGATGCGGTCGACGTCTCAGACATCGGCCCCACAGCGGATCCCGGAGAAGATCTGCTGCCGCTGCGGTAGGTCCCAGTTCCGGAACGTCGGGCGAGCAACGAGCGGGTCCGTCACCCACGAGCCGCCGCGCAAGACCCGGTAGTCCTCGCCGAAGAACACCTCCGAGTACTCGGCGTAGGGAAAGGCGTGGAACCCCGGGTACCCCTGGAAAGAGGACGACGTCCATTGCCAGACGGCTCCGTCGACGTGCTCGAGCTCGCCGCCGACGGTCTTGACGGCCTTCTCCCACTCGGCCTCGGTGAGCAACCGCTTGCCGGCCCAGCGCGCGTACGCCTCCGCCTGGTGGAACGAGACATGCTGGACGGGCTCGAAGAGCGCCGCGTCAGCGTTGCCATTCCAGTGCAGCGGCGCGGGCGCTCCTTCCGCCTCCATGAACTCCGCGTATTCGGCGTTCGTGACGAGAGCGCGATCGACCCGGAACGGCGGGAGATCGACCACGTGCTCCGGCCGCTCGTTGTCGTAGGCCCACGCCTCGTCTGAGCCACGCGTGAACGGTCCGCCGTCGACGATCACGTCACCGCTCGCCTCGACCTCGGGAGGCCCGTGCGGCGCCGGACCGACGAGGCCGGCCAGCGCGAGTGTCTGGGCCATCGTCTCGCCGTGCTGGAGCTCGTGCTGGGCGACCATCCCGACCAGGTAGTCGTCGAGCTCGGGGAGCAGCGCGAGGACCGCCTCGCGCACCTCGCTCACGTAGGCGCGGGCCGCTTCGGGCTCCAGGATCGGAAGCTCGCCGCGCTCGGCACGCCCGTGCGCGAACGAGTCGTACAGGTCGTCGTACTCCGGCGAGAGCGGCTCCCACTCGCCCGCGCGTCGCAGCAGCCACAGCTCCTCGAAGTAGCCGATGTGGGCGAGGTCCCAGACGAGCGGCGACTGGAGCGGCGAGACCTGGCGAGCTAGCTGCTCGTCCGAAAGTGGCTCGAGCAGGGCCTCGGTCCGCTCTCGCGCGTGTCCGAGGACGGCGGCGAGCTCAGTAGGTGACACCGAGCTCGGCAAGGCGGCTGAAGAGGTGAGCGGCGACCATCGAGCCCTCGCCGACCGCGGCGGCCACCCGCTTCGTCGATCCGTGGCGGACGTCGCCTGCCGCGAACAGGCCGACCCGACTCGTCTCGAGCGGCAGCGGATCGCGATCGAGCGGCCAGCAGTCCGGCAGCTTGCCGTCCGCCACGAGGTCCTGCCCGGTCAGGATGTACCCGCGCTCGTCGGTGAGAACGTGCTCTCGCGAGCACCACTCGGTATGCGGACTACCGCCGAGGCAGAGGAAGACGGCGTCCATCGGCTGCGTCTCGGTCTTGCCGGCGGCGTTGGCGAAGGTCACCGCGGCGAGCCGGCCGCCTTCCGCGTGAAGCTCGGTCAGCTGCGTCTCGAGCCGGACGTCGATGAGCGGATGGCGCTCGATCCGCTCGATCAGGTACGCCGACATGCTCTTGCTGAGCCGGTCGCCGCGCACGAGCATCGTCACGCGGGCCGTCTGGTTCGCGAAGTTCAGGACGGCCTGGCCCGCCGAGTTGCCTGCGCCGACCACGACCACGCGCTGGCCCGCGCACTGCGCCGCCTCGCTGCGACCCGCTCCGTAGTAGACGCCGTTGTCCATGAGCTCGTCGATCCCTTCGAGGTCGAGGCGCCGCCAGTCCATGCCCGGCGCCGCCAGCACCACCGATGCGGTCACCTCGGAACCGTCCTCGAGAATCAAGGCGACGGGCTCGTCGTGGCCGTTCATCCGGCTCCCCTGGACGCCGCGCAGGAGCATCAGCTCGGCGCCGAAGCGTTCCGCCTGCCTGCCGGCCAGCCGTGCAAGCTCCGCGCCGCCGATTCCGTCCGGGAAGCCGAAGAAGTTCTCGATCATCGTCGCATTCGACGCCTGGCCGCCGGGCACGTCTCGGTCGCACACGAGCGTCGAGAGGCCGTCGGAGGCGGCATAGACGGCGGCTGCCAGACCCGCGGGGCCGGCGCCGATGACTACGAAGTCGTAGTGCGTGTGCCTGGCCGGCTGGAAACCGCCCCAGGCCGTCGCGACCGTCTCCACGGTCGCCTGCGAGAAGACGCTGTCGCCCGTCGACGAGGACGGGCAGATCCGCATCGGTCAAGGCCGAGCCGCTGGAGGAGCTGGTCGGCCTCGGGCGTGTCCGCCTCGTGCCACTCGTACGGCTGCGCGGTGCGGGTCAGGAAATCGCGGAGGCGGTAGTGCTCCGCGTCCATTCGCCGCCCGACAAGACCTGCACCGTTGACCGCACCGGACTCATGGCACTCGATGGTAGTCCCGCGAGACGGGTCGGGGCGCAGGCAGGCTCGCCTAGCTGCGTTTCGCCCTTGCGGCTCGAGCCGCAGGCGGACGGTCTCGATGACGAACCAGAACCAGAAGCTCGATGTCAGGCCAAGAAGGAGCCAGTTCTGTATGAAGCAAACGGCCCTCGCCGAACGCATAGCGCTAGAACCGAACCGTGTTTTTCAGTATCAGCCTGACCACCGAGTCAGGCCGTACGCCTTTAGTTCATCGCCATCTCGTCGGCTTCCGCTCTTGCCAGGATCGCGTCGATCACAGCGGATTGCGCTTCATCGATCGTCGCATTCGCGTAGTCGATCGCGAGCACCGCGTCGACTTCTGCATCGTCGGCGCGCGACTCTGCCCTGTCGGCGTCGATGTCCGCCTTCTTCTCGTCGATGTCCTGCCTGACCTTCGCAACGTACTTGGCCCATAGCTCTGCAGGTCGTTCCACGACGAGGAGATGTTGGCCTCGGCCGTGTCGGCGGTTTCACGCAGCCTCTGGGCCTTTGCCTCTGCCTCGGCCCTAGCCTCGTTCGCAGACCGTTCGAGGTCGGCCCTTGCTTGGTTCCGGGCAGTCGCGGCCCGTTCCTCGGCCTTCCTCGCGTGCTCGGAAAGCTCTGACACCTTGTCGGCAACGGAGACGCTCATGGCATCCTCCTCGCTCGTATCTTCCTCGACCCCCGCGCCAATGATGCCAGGTCCAGGTAGGCGCAGCGGCCGGCTGACAAGCCTGTTACTGGATTGTCACCAGTGAGCAAGTTGACCCCCCGTTTGTGGATGCGGAAGATCGCTCGTGAGTGGCGTGACTGCGCGTCGCGCGTTGGACGATCATTCCCCGAAGGAGGCGATCGCAACGTGAACGGAGTGGACCTCATTCGACGCTTGAGGTCGGAGCAGAACCCCGCACTACTCGAGCATGCGCGCGAACGGGCCGAGAGCGTGCAGAACCGGATCGCGGACCGGATCACGGACTTCGCCGGATCGATGCGCTTCGTCTATCTCCACATCCTCTGGTTCGGCTTCTGGATCGGCTCCGGCGTTGAGAGGTACCCGTACGGCCTCTTGACCATGATCGTCTCGCTGGAAGCCATCTTCCTCTCGACGTTCGTGATGATCAGCCAGAACCGGGCCGATGCCAAGCGCCAGGTGGTTGCCAACCTGCAATGGCAGACCGTCCAGGAAGAGGACAAGCAGAACGAGCAGCTCCTCGACCTCTCGAACCAGATCCTCGAGCTGACGAAGGCGGTGCACGCCTATGCAGCTGCACGATCGAAAGACGGCGCGTAGCGTGGACGCCTGGCGCCACGCTTGAGTACAAGGAGTTTCCGGGGTCGGGGGTCTGGGGAAGGACGAGCCGTCAGGGCGGCGGAGCCAGGGTCCCGCCGCCCCTCCCGACGGACCGTTGTCTCTTGCTCTACGGAGCGGCGTAGGAGTCGAACCTACCGAGCCGTGGGTTACACGACCGCACCGGTTTTGAAGCCTTGCGTGGTTTTCTGCTCGAGTGGCTTGTTCAAGCCGTCACAGGGTGGTGGCTGCTGCGGTGCGCGCCAGTCTGCGCGCCGGTCCCGCGGCCGCGCGGGGAAGCGAGCCTGCGGTGCCGGTTGCGGCCGCCGCTAGCCGGTCGCCTTTGTCGTCGTCGCCGCGCTCGAGCTCGAGAGCCAGGGCATCGAGGCAATCTGGCCGACCGCGAACGGCTTCGATGACACGAGGGGTGGTGACCTGACATGACCGAGGGCATGCGACGAGGTCGACGCCGCTATCCGCGTTGAGCCGGACCGGTTCGGGGACTAGGTCGGGCCATCCGAGCCGGACGAGGCCGCCTAGGCGACGTCGTCGAGCGTCAACTGCTCGCCTTCCACAAGGGGTGGCGGAGGCGGTTCGGCGGCGCGCTCTCCAGAAACCGTGCGAGCCGCCGCGGGTTCGGCGGCGCGCGCCGGCGTGTAGATCAGCTTTGGGTCGCGAATCTTCTGTCGGTCCACCGGCTCCCAGAACCTGATCGGCGTGATCTGCTCCGAGCGGGTGCTCGTCCAAGTGCTCAAATCGAGTGTGAACGCGGCGAACTTCCGGCCGGCATACGTCTCGCCTCCGCGCTTTGTCGAGAGGGTGTCGATGCGGTGGACGAAGCGAAGATCCGCGAGCGCCTGTACATCCTTGCCCCACACCTCCTACTGGAGCTTGGTTGTCTCGACGAGGAAGACGTTGGTGCGGTTCATCTCTACGCAGAACCGCACGATCTCGGTGAGACGTGCGCGCAGCGCGTCCGCCTCGTCCCCGGCGTCGCGCTTGAGCTCCTCCTGCTTTTGGCCGTATAGGGCGGTGGCAGCCTGCGCCACGTCTTCGGCGGTGATTCGGTTCTTGACGCGCCACTGATGTGACGGGCGCTCAGTCGCGTTCCGGAGCGCCCGGCCCGTCAGCGAGATGTAATCGCGCGCGACCCCGCCGGATGCAAGGACGAGTCGTTCACGCCCGCCGTCCGTGAGAAGGGGGCCGAGGTCGATGCCGAACGGCTCGCAGATACCTGCGAGCACACGCTCAAGGAACTGCCGCGCGAGCTCGAAGCGTTCCAGCGTGATGTCCAACGGCACGGTTCCGGCGTCGTGCTCGGGCTCCATGCCGACCGGCGGATTACCGGGGGCGAACGGCCGCATGAGGCGCTCGACACCGCAGATCTTCAGATTGATGTCGAGGCCCTTGACGACCTGATGGAGGTACGCCAGAACCTCGGCCTGATCGTCAAGAGGGATGTGGTAGAAGTCGTCGAGGACGACGAGGAGCGAGGGAGGTTGAGGAGTACCTCGCCCAGCACCCCTTCGCTACAACGCGCGAGATCTCCCGCGCGCTGAAGTTCACCTACGACGTGGTCGAGCACTACCGCAGGCAGTACCTCCGGTAGAGACCGAGTGCGGGCCCGTCGGGCTTGTCGTGGCGCTCGTTGCGCCGCTTCGACGCCCATGCACGGTCGGGCGCGGGCTCCTCTTGCCCGCGCCGCGGGTCCTGGCGGCGACGATCTGCGCTTCGGCGCACCCGCGCACGGGTCGCCCTCGCGCTAGGCCGAGAGGCAGGCGAAGCCGAGGACGAATGCGCGTGCAGGGGACCCGGGAGGAGTTTGTCCGGCCGAGGCGACGGAGGGGGAGCCCCTCGAGCTCGAAGTCGAGCTCGGCGGCGTCCCCCAAGCTGGGTCGAGCCGACGACGTCGCAGAAGAGGACCGTCACGACCTTGCGCTGCTCACGGCCGCCCGGAACCGCCGCCGCGCCACACTCGGGGCAGAACTTGAAGGCCTCGGCGGCCTCGTAGCCGCAAACGGCACAAGCGAACACGACCCGAGTCTAGGAGGCTGCCTGCGTCGGTGGCAACCCGCCCGCTGCTCGGGGCATGTACGAGCCCCGAGCACCGCCCGAGCGGCCGCCGGGGTGAGCCTGACCCGTCACCGCGGCCCGGTGATTCGCACCAGGCCGTGCGGCGTGCGGACGAAGACCTGCCGGCTGTAGAAGACGGAGAACGCGCGTGGATCGGCACGGATCCGGTTTGCGTAGCGCAGCACCGCGTCCACGTACAGCGAGGAGGGGTTGTAGCGGAAGAGCGCCCGCCGGTAGTTGCGCGGGGCGCCACTCGCCTGCAGGTAGTTCGCGGCAGCGAGGATCGCGTCGTGCGGGTCGTGGATGTCGCCACCGAGTCCGTAGGCGCGCCAGGTGGACGGGATGAACTGCATCGGCCCCTGCGCCCCGGCCGAGCTCGCGTTGCGGAGCTTGTTGAAGGCCGACTCGACGTAGTTGACGGCCGCCAGCACGAACCACCCGACGTGGAAGCGCCGCTGAGCCTCGAGGTAGTAGCGCCGCAGGGTCGCGGCGGGGGCGGCGGGGCCGGTCCTGAACGCGCTCCGCGGCCGCGGGCGGCCCGAGAGGCGCCCCAGCTCGCGTCTCGCGAGCAGCTCGCTGCGAAGCGGCCGCGCGAGAGAGGCCGGGAGGCGCCCGAGGACGGGAGCGGCCAGCCGCCGGCGCTCGCTCAGCACGATCAGGATCCGCTGCTGGTAGAGGGCGTAGAGCGTGACCTCGCGCGGCGGGCGGGGCTGGGCCGAGGCACGCCAGCGATCGACCGAGCGCGCCAGCCCGCGATCGGTCGCCTCGATCCGAGCGGCGAGCGGCGCCGGCTGCCGCGGAATCGGCGTGCCGACCTGCGGAGGGGCTGGGCCGCTGGAGATCACGAGGGCGGCGAGCAGGGCGACCATCGAGAGGAGACGCTAGCGGGCCTCGGTCAGAGCCTCTTGACTCGACCACTTCCACGCAAGTTCCACACAACCCTGACGACTACTTAGTTCCACCGGGAGGATGAGGACGACTCGGCCCGCGGCGTGGGCACGGAGCCGACGTTCGGGTTCGGCGAGCCGCCCCTGGGCGAGGGTGCCTGGGCGGAGCCGGGCTACTGATACGACGACTCGACCTCCCACGCGAGCTCCCGGAGACGAGCCAAGGTCGCCTGGGCCAGTGTGCGGGAATGTCAGCAGAGGGTCGACGACGCGCTTTCGTTTGTCCTATGGCACGATCAGTGGCCGTGGATCCAAGTCGGATCGCCACAGTTCCGGCCTTCGCCGATCTCCCTACTGCGGAGCTGGACGAGCTCGCAGACGCGATGAGCGAGGTGGAAGTCGAAGCGGGTGCAAAGGTCATTACGGTCGACGACTACGGAAGCGCCGTGTACTTCGTCGAGCAGGGGAACGCGGATGTGCTGAACGACGAAGGCGAGGCGACCGAGGCTCTGGGCCCTGGCGACGCGTTCGGCGAGATCGGACTCCTCCTGACGGGACAGCGGACAGCCACGGTCGTGGCGTGCACACCAATGCGGCTCCTATCGCTCTCGGGTCAGCACTTCGACCGCATCCGATCACGTGTACCCGAGGCCGAGCGCTCGTTGCGCCGCCTCGGTGTCGAGCGCGCGCGTCGGTAGGCACGCCACCTCCGTGGGCGAGCGTGCTCTCTCGCCTGCTCTGCCTGACGCGGGCACCTTCATGGCCTTTTCCGCGACCGGTGCAACCCCGCGCAATGCATTTTCCCCTCCGGGCTCAGCTCGACAAACAGAAAAAGCCCAGCATGTGCCTTGTAGAGTCGGCTCCAGCATGAACGAAGACACCGAGCAGCAACAAGTCGCCCCCGACCTCCGGGGGGCGGAGGATGACACCGGCTGCACGCGCTGCGATGGCCGACTGATCTTCGTCGGCAAGAAGGACTTTCACGAAGGCACTCGGGCCTGGGGGTTCGTCCTAGGTGACTTCGGCGAGCTGCTCACGGGCGGCGAAGAAATGGCGATGTTTGTGTGCGAGGACTGCGGCCACGTCGAGTTCTTCACGCCGGTCAAGAAGTAGTCCGCGGCAGTTCCGTAGGCGCTCCCGCCCGGGGGAGGAGGAACGTCGGCCTCTAGTAGATCGTCGGCAGTTCGTTGACCTTCGTTAGAGCCTCCTCCAAGGTCGACGTCTGGTAGATCTCCACCGTGTTCCACTGGCCGAGCCTTGACTGAAAAGCAAACTCGCGAACCGTAGCCATGTCGTCAGCCTCGACCGCTGCAAAGACCATGTGATTGTTCATGGGGACGTAGGTCGCCAGGAGCTCGACGCCCAACTTCTCGGCCAGTGCGGGTATCTGACTCGCACCCTCCTGCGAGAGGTTTCTAACTGTCTCGTTGGCTGACGGGCATAGGTCAGGTGGGTGCTGACCAACGATGAGGTACTGCACTGGTGATCCTCCCTCCAGTCGAAGATGCCCGACCCTACCACCCTCGAGTTTCAAATCAGCCTAGACGCGCTCCGCTCGTAGACTGAGGCCGTCGTCTCGGCCCCGGGGAGGAGGAGCGCCGACCTCGCAGGGCCATGCGCGCACCGTCTTTCGGAGAGCGCTCGAGCACGAGAACTGCTCGTTGCCAAGGCGACGGCGAAGGAGATCGGCCGGGTCAGCCTCGCCTAGGCGCTCGCGCTCACGCTGCTGATCGCGCGCGAGGATCCGCGCCGGCATCAGCGGGTCGCAGCCCGCCGGCTGCTGCGTTTCCTCGAGGAGCACCCCGACGTGACGATCGACGAGGCTGCGTTGGCCGCATCGAGTCTCGCACGAGCGCGAGGCGTAGCGTGAGCCCGGTGAACTGGCGCGTCGTCCTCTACGCTCTCGCCGACTACTCGCTCCCCGAGCATCAGACGATCGAGACCTTCTCTACGCGCGGGGAGGCGGAGGCCGGGCTCGAGGCCGTACTGACGGATGAACCGGGGTGGACCGGCCGGGTCAGAGTCGTCGAGCTCGAGGTACCCGAGAACTAGCTCGAGGCGGTCGGCTCGACCAGCGGCAGCGCGCCCGAGCGGTCATAATCCGGTGCGTTGTCTGCATCGACAACACATCCGTGACCGAGATCCGCTTCCTCGTCCCGCTAGGCGCGGACTGGGCCGTCTGGGACGGCGCCAACGGCGTCCTGGGCTTCATGACGGACGCGGAGGTGCTCGAGAACGCGCGCGAGAACCTGCGGGAGTTCGCGGGCACCGAGTTCGTCGAGGGGCTGAGCCTCCCGGACGCCGCGACGCCGGAGCAGGCGTGGAAGGTCGTGAACAAGATCTGGGCGGGCGACCCGGGCGGGCGCGGCTGGCAGGTCCGGCTGCCGGAGGGCGCCACCTGGCTCTCGCTCCGGGACTACGAAGACGACCCCGCTCGCGGCGCGGGACCGGAGCCCACGTTCGGGTTCGGCGTGCCGCCTCTAGGAGAGGGCGCTTGGGAGGAGTCGGGCTGATACGACGACAGGGCTGCCCGCGCCCGAGGGCGAGCCGTTGGAGCTCGAGGTCGAGCTCGGCGGCGTCCCCGGCGAGGTGGCCCGCTGGCTGAACCCGCTCGTGCTCAGCGTCCTCCGCTGCGAGTGACGCCCGAGGGACGGCTCGCCTAGCCGCTCCCTCTCTCGAGTCCGGACACGTCTGCCGCCGCAAGCGCCAGGGGCCAGTCACCACGAGTTAGTTTCTGCCGACCTCTACCGCCAGCGGGAACGGGAGTAACTTCCGGAAGGCGCGAGCCACCAGCGCTGGCGGAGGAAGCCGTCCCGGTGTGTGCTGGCAAGAACCAGCAGAAGCGTGGGTGCCGCGACTCGTTCAACTGCCGAAGACCAGCCGCCACGGGGCTCAACGTCGTCACCGTGCGAACTCCACTTGTCGAGTCGCACCGCGTCCAGGTCGAGTCAGCGACGCGCCGGCCATCCCTCCATTGCCTCGACCGCGCGAGCGTATTCGGCCGACTCTGGTGCCTGGGCCGCGGCTAGCAGCGACAGGGTGCGTCCCGCAGGTTCGGCCAGCGCGACATCTAGATGGTTGATTCCGAATTTGTGGCCGTAGGCGCTGAAACACAGGCCAGGTTGACCGATCTCGGCGTTATGCCGAAGCCCGGCGGCGAGGGCGAGCAGGCGAAGCCCGATTATCGGCGTCAAGGCCCCATGCGCCATGATTGTCACGATGGCTTACGACGAGGATCTCGCCAACCGGATCCGCGAGCTGATCGCCTCCGAGGACGGCTACACCGAGCAGAAGATGTTCGGCGGCATCGGCTTCATGATCGACGGCCACATGGCGGTGGGGGTCAGCGGCGAGGGTGGCCTGATGATCCACTGCTCCAAGGAGGAGACCGAGGCTCTCCTCGCCAAGCCCGGTGCGCGACCGTTTGAGATGCGCGGACGCGAGATGAAGGGCTGGCTTCGGGTTGATGCCGAGTCGGTCTCCACGAAGCGAGCGCTCGAGCCCTGGGCTATGCAGAGCGTCGCTTTCGCCCGCGCGTTGCCGCCGAAGGAGAAGAAGTGAGCTTGAGCGATGCCGATGCCTATGACCGGTTCATGGGCCGCTACTCGAGGCCGCTGGCGGTGCCCTTCGCCGATTTCGCCGGACTCCCGCTCGACGGCCGGGTCCTCGACGTCGGATGCGGCCCCGGTGCGCTGACCGCGGAGCTCGCCCGGAGGGCCAGGCCGGGACGGGTCACGGCGGTCGACCCGTCCGAGGAATTCGTCGCGGCCCTACGCGGCCGCCATCCCGGAGTCCAGGTCATCCGCGCGCCGGCTGAGGATCTGCCGTTCGAAGGAGGCTGCTTCGATGCGACGCTCGCCCAGCTCGTGGTCAACGTCATGGACGATCCGGTCGCAGGCCTCCGCGAGATGGCGAGGGTGACGCGGGACGGCGGCGTCGTCGCCGCATGCGTGTGGGACTTCACCGACGGCGGCCCGATCGGTCCGTTCTGGGATGCCGCCCAAGCGCTCGATCCTGAGGTCGAGACTGGGTCTGTCTGCCCCGGCAGCAGGGCCGGCCACCTGGCCGACCTCTTTCGCGCGGCTGGAATCGGCGACATCGTCGACAGCGCCGTCGCGGTGGACGTCGAGCACGCCACGTTCGAGGACTGGTGGGAGCCGTTCACGCTCGGCGTCGCCCCGTCGGGTGCGCACGTCGCCGGCCTCGAGCCCGATCGGCGCACGGCATTGCGCGAGCTCTGCAGGGAGAGGCTGCCGGAGCCACCGTTCGTAGTCTCGGCGAAGGCCTGGGTGGCGCGCGGCGCGGCTTGACGCCTAGATGGTTGATCCCGAATTAGTGGCCATAGGCGCTGAAGCACCGGCCAGGTTGACCGATCTCGGCGTTATGCCGGAGCCCGGCGGCTCGAGTTAGTTCCTCCCGGGTCGACCTCTACCGCCGGTGGGGGCGGGAGTAACTCCCGGAACCCGCCCGCCGGGCGGGAAGGGCTCTCGATCCCCGGGTTCGGGACACCTCTGTTGGCCGATCATGACCCACGCGCGTAACCGGTGAGCCCACCGCTGAGTAGCCGGAGCGCCTCCTCGCCGCGCCGGCGTACCTGGCGCGCCACCAGGCGTCGATCGGTCGCCCCAGCCTCGAGCTGTTCGCGGACGTACGAGATCAGTGCGCGGTGGACGCCGATCAGCGCGTTGGCGACCACGTACGGGCGGAGATCGCCGGCTTTGGAGCCGGTCTCCTCGGCGATCAGTTGTGCGAGCGTGTCGGCGTAGCGGGCGAAGATCTGCTGCTCGCGCGCGAGCAGGGCCGGGCTGGCAGCAATCATTCGCGTCAGCGCGATCAGCTCGCGGGTCGCCGCCCCGTCCTTGATGGCGAGAAGCCCGCGCGGCTCGAGGATGAACTCGCCGAAGGCGGCGATGACCGTCTGGCCGTCGGGGCGCTCGCGAATCGCGGCGAGCAGCTGCTCCTCGAAGGTCTCTAGGCCGCTGTAGACCAGGTCTTCCTTGCTCGGGAAGTAGTTGAAGACGGTCTGCTCCGAGACTTCCGCTTCCCGGGCGATCTCGGCGATGCTCACCTGCTCGAAGCCGCGCTCGCTGAAGAGGCGGCGTGCGGTCTCGGTCAGCAGCTGCCGCGTCCGCTGCTTCTTCCGCTCCCTCAGTCCGAGCTCTGCGGCCATCGGACCGATGGTATCAGTGGGACTCGAGTTACAAGAAAATTCTTGTGTCACGAAATATTGATTTGCTATAAATTCAGAATGAGCGAGTCAACGACACAACTCAGGGAGCCGCTGAGCAAGGACGTGGCGCGGCCGTCGCCGGAGGCTCCGGTGCTGACGCGCGAGATCCTGACGCTCGCTGTGGTTGTGGTGCTGGGCGCGATCATGACCATCCTCGACGCGACGATCGTCAACGTCGCCTTGCCGACGCTCGGGCGTGAGTTCGGGACCTCCATCGCGACCATCCAGTGGGTGACGACGGCCTACCTGCTCGCCTTCGCCAGTGTCATCCCGCTGACCGGCTGGGCGAGCCAGCGCCTCGGGGTGAAGGAACTCTGGCTGCTCTCGCTCGCGCTCTTCACGCTCGGCTCGCTTCTGGCCGGCCTCTCCTGGTCGATCGGGGCACTGATCGCCTTCCGCGTCGTCCAGGGGCTCGGGGGCGGGATGATCATGCCGCTCGGGCAGACGATTCTCGCCCAGGCCGCGGGGCCCAAGCGCATGGGGCGGGTGATGAGCATCGTCGGCGTCCCGCTGCTGCTTGCACCGATCATCGGGCCCGTCATCGGCGGCGCGCTCGTCGATGCCGTCAGCTGGCGCTCGATCTTCTTCGTCAACCTGCCCGTCGCCGCGCTCGCCTTCCTGCTCGCGATCAAGCTGCTGCCGCGCGTGCCACGCCGTGGGCAGCAGCGCCTCGACCTGGCCGGAGCGATCCTCCTGCCCGGCGGGATCGCCCTCTTCCTCTGGGGGCTGGCCGAGCTAGGCCGGCAAGGGACGCTGGCAGCGGCATCGCCGCTCACGGCCCTCCTCCTCGGCCTCTTGCTGGTGGCCGGCTTCGTCTTCCATGCGCTCCGATCTGCGAGTCCGTTGCTCGATGTCCGCCTTTTCGCGCGGCGCGGCTTTGCGGCCGCGGCGGCGACGAACCTCATGCTCGGCGTGGCCCTCTTCGGCGTTGCGCTGCTGCTACCGCTCTACTTCCAGATCATCCGCGGCCGCAGCCCGCTCGAGACGGGGCTGCTGCTGATCCCGCAGGGGCTCGGCGCGGCCCTGGCGATCAGCGTCGCGGGCGCCCTGACCGACAAGCTCGGGGCGAGGCGGGTCGTCCCCGTCGGCATCCTCCTCGCCCTCGCCGGCACGCTCGCCTACACCCAGATCGGCGTCGACAGCGCTTACTGGTATCTCGCCGGCGCGCTGTTCCTGATCGGCGCCGGGCTCGGCGCCACGATCACACCCTCGATGGCGGCGGCCTTCCAGGATGTGGAGCACGCCGAGATCCCCGGAGCGACGAGCGCGATCAACGTCGTCCAGCGCGTCGCCGCCTCGCTCGGCACCGCGCTGCTCGCGGTCGTTCTCCAGCGAGCGCTCGCCGCCAACGTCAGCGGCTTCGAGGGCGGCATCGGCCACGCAGCAGCGCTCGCGCGGCACGACCCGCAGCACGCCGCGCCCGCGATCGCCGACGCGTTCGGCACCACCTTCTGGGTCGCCTTCGCGCTGACAGCGGTCGCGCTCGTTCCCGCCCTCTTGCTCCCTGCGAAATCGCAGGAGTCGCAATGAGCACGATCAGAAGGAGACCCCGATGACCGACGAGGCGCGCCCACCACTCTCACGACGCTTGCTGATGCGAGTGATGCCGCGCGTCTTTCGCGTCGTGAACGTGCCGATGCGGCTCGTCCTCGCGCTGCCGATCGCAACACCCCTCGGCAAGCGGCTGATGCTCGTCTACCTGACCGGACGCAAGACGGGCCGCCACTACCGACAGCCGGTCAGCTACGTCCGTGACGGGGAGACGCTGCTCACGCCGGGTGGAGGGCGATGGAAGCTCAACCTCGTCGAGGGGGAACCCACACGCGTCCGCCTTGGCGGGCGTGACATCGAGCTTCGCCCCGAGCTCGTGCGCCAGCCCGCCGAGGTCGATCGCCTGCTCGGAATCATGAGCAGCAAGAACCCGATGGTCGGCCGGTTCGTTCCGATCCCGAAGCAAGCCGACGGCCACTACGACCGCGGCCGGCTCGGGCTCGCGATCCGGCACGGCTTCTGCATTGTCCGCTGGAGCCCCGACGACTCGGCGGCGCGCGGAACGATCATGCGCTGACCTCATGCTGCTGCGTTTCCTCGAGGAGCACCCCGACGTGACGATCGACGAGGCTGCGTTGGCCGCATCGAGTCTCGCAGCACTCACGGGTGCGGGGTATCAGGAGGCCGCGAGGACGCTCCAAGCCATGGCCGAAACAGCGACTGGGCGACGGCGAGCGCGAGGCGTAGCGTGAGCCTAGTGAACTCGCGCGTCGTCCTCTACGCCCTCGCCGACTACTCGCTCCCCGTAGGCCGAGTGTCGGAAGAAACTCACCGCTCGCCACAGCCTCTCGATCGTAGCGCCGTTCTCGGCCCCGGCAAGAAGCCGCGCTCTAAACCTCTACCCTAAGCGCCACGCCCAGCTTCTTCCGCGCTCGCTCGCGGGCGGTCGTCGCCTAGTGAGATGCGACGCTCTCGTCCCGCCCCCAGACGTACACGAGGACAGGCGGCGTACAGAGGAGCACAACCAGCGTCAGCGTCAAGAGGGTAGTCACGACGAGCGTTGTCTCCCCCCACGGCCCAGGCCACACGTAGAGGACCGAGCTGATGATGTAGAGGCCCGAGATGACGACCACGAAGAACCACGCGAGGGCTGACCGATGCAAGAGCCGCCATATGATCAGCGCCTGGACCGCGACGATAAACACGACGCCGCCGGGTCCGCTCATGTCGGGATTTCCGGGGAGCAAGACGACAAGGTCGAAGAGCGCCAGCAACAGCCCTGAAGTGAGGATCAGCGGTCGGGCGGGAGAGTCAGTCATCGCTATGGAGATTCTCGCACGGTCGAGTCTGGATTTCGAGCGCGCACCTGTGCCGTGGGCGGGTCTGCCGCTGTTGCCGCGGCTGCGGAACGGTCCGCCCACTCTCCAAGGCTCTCCTTGAGTCGCCGGGCGAACGGCAGCCGCTGATCCGCGACGATCGCCGCCACGCCGACTGCTGCGAGGAGCCACGAGCGGCGTCGCGCCGCGACGCCGACCAGCACAACACCGAGCGTGAAGAAGGGGCCGAGCGTGATGTCTCGTTCCACGACGCCGATTCTATGGGCGATCCAGGGCGTCCAGCTCCTCCGGCTCCCTCGACACGCGGCCGGCGGCTGCGGCCCATCTCTGCGGCCACCTCCTCGCAAGCGTCCACGCTGCTGCTTCCCACGACCCCCGCCGCACGGCCGCCTGGACCGCCCACCACGAGCAGCGGCTCGGCGATCGGCCCGGCCGCCTGCGCGAGCCGGTCGATGTCGCCAGCGGTGAACCCGGAGCCGTGCCGCCGCCGGTGGGCGAGCACGCGGCAGCGGGTCGAGCAGTAGCGAGCCCGCGCGGCGACGGCGGCGAGCGCTGCCGCGAGGACGACGAGCAGGACGCGGTGCTTGGTCACAGCCAGAGGTTACGCGGGTGTTCGGCTCGCCCACCCGGCCTCGACATTGCACTCGGAGGCTGGTGGACACCGAGCTCGAGCTCAGCCGCATTTCGCTTGGGCCGGGTCGTGGGAAGCGTCCTAGGCGTTCGGCTCGCCGCCCGGCCTTCATCCGACGGGTCACTCGAGGCAGCGACGGGCGCACCCCTTGCGCAGAATATTTTCCGCTATGAGCGGCCTTTGCCGCTGGCGAGGTGCTTGGCGCCTGCAATCCCGGTGCTAGAACTGCTTTGAGGCCACGGCGATGGGCAGGCAAGGGGGGGTACAGCCTGCCCATCGCCCCTTTTGGGACAAGGAAGCGAAACGCAACTACGACCCCAAATCGTAACCGCCTCTATTCATTCCAGACAGGGTCAGGATTGCAAGGCGCTCTCCTCCGGCGCTCTCGCTCTTTGCACGAAATTCCCGATCTCGCCTTCACGCCTCGCCCATCGAGCCCCGGCTCGCCGCTCAGGCGGCTAACCGGCTGGTTAGGGCCGGGAAGGCGACAACTGGCGCGCGGTCGTCGTCCTGCCCTAACTAAACCGGCCGGCTGACGCCTAAGGGTCTTGAGCCGGGGCCACCGGGGTTGGCGTCCGCACCATCGCCTGGTCGCTCCGTGCCCCGGCTTCTTTCGGGCTACGGCTAACCGCCCGGCCCAGATCGCGCCCTGCCCAGGGAGTGCCCAAACGCTCACCGCCCGGCCGCTCGACCCTCCTCGCACGGGGGGTTGCTCAACTCACCCCGCGGGGATATATCTGTCGGCTGGCTCTGCGGCTCACATGGAGCCG
The DNA here is from genome assembly GCA_963716865.1 of uncultured Actinomycetes bacterium. GTDB lineage: Bacteria > Actinomycetota > Thermoleophilia > Gaiellales > Gaiellaceae > AC-32. Next base: position 526,484 of record CAVQUF010000001.1, on the reverse strand, counting down.
GAGCACCTCGGACGTAACCCCCCCGAGGGGCTTCGTCCCAAGCCGCAACGGAACGGGGCCACGCTCCGGCTCCACCTCAGGAGTGCGGGCGGGTGTATATAGAACGGTGAGCCGAGCGGAGGCTCAAAGGGGGGGATGGGACACTCGCTGTGGTCGCTCGGCTCTCTAGCCGTTACTCGTCGACGAACCGATGATCTGCACCCATGCCCGAGATCCCAGGGAAGCGTCCTAGGCGTTCGGCTCGGCACCCGGGCCATGCGTCTTGCGGTCTCTGGATTGGCGGGCGCAAACGGATCGCTGGCCACCCATAACAGGTTGGGGGCGGTCGGAGCTGCGGCGCTGACCGCCCTCAACTCTTGCTCTACGGGGGGGCCGGAACCAGAGCCCGGGCGAGTAACTTGCTGAACCCCGACCCCCAAGTGGAGGGGCCGTTCGAGCTCAACCGGGGGGTTTTCGGAGCGAGGACAGACTGATAGCCGTTGGGGTGACAGCTGCGGCGCGCGGAAGGCCAGACCGTGTCCATGCTGCCAAACCCCGCCACGTCCGCTGCGGCGCTGGTCGCCGCGATCGCCCTCGCGAGCCCCGCACAGAGCGATGGCGGAAGGAGGTCGTACCTTGCGCCTGCCGGCTCCTGCACCGGCGCGTCGGTGCAGGTGATGATCTGCCTGCACGATTACGCGCGGCAGCAGGCTGGGTTGCCGCCGCTTCGCTCGTCGGTTCGTCTGACGAGAGCAGCGCGCGCAAAGGATGCTGACGTTGTTCGCTGCGGTTTCAGTCACACAGCCTGCGGTCACGCGTTCGAGTACCGGATCAACCGGGCCGGCTACCGCTGGACCCGCGTCGGCGAGAACCTCGGCTTGGGCAGCGGCTCACTGAGACGCCCCTACGCCATCTTCTCCAACTGGATGCGTTCGCCCCGGCACCGCGCGAACATCCTCAGCCCCGGCTTCCGCGATCTCGGAATCGCCGTGCGCCACGGATCTCTCTCCGGCTATTCAAACGCCTTCGTGTGGGTCGCGGAGTTCGCGAGCCACTGATCGACGCTCTGCTCACAGCTGCGCTGAACTCCCGCTCAGCGCACTTCGGGTAGTAGAACGCGAGCCGGTCTTCGAGATCGTCGACTGCGTCACCCTCGAGTAGCAGGAACCGGGAGTGCGTTGCGGCAGGATCAGCGCAACCGTACGGGCCAAGGCGAGCACCGCTGTCAGGGCCGTCGGCAGCGACCAGAGCAACCACCAAGGCTGGCCGCGCAGTGATGGGGAGCGGTGCGGCGACTTCGCGGTCGGTGAGCGCGCCTTCTCAACCCTTGACCGTCGACTTCCTCGATGCGATTCTCACACTAAGACAACCAGGAGAAGCCAGTGTCCGCGCGGGCGCCTTCGATCTTCTGCGGCTCGCGGCGAGTTGATCTCCCGGCTGGTCGGCTGCGGTTGCCAGCCTTGGCGCTAGCTGACCGGTGTAGGCGAGCGATCCGATCAATCCGCTACGGACGTGTCTGACCCCAGTCGCCTATCGGCGGACTCGCCCCCAGCGGCACGGCCATCTCGCGTGGCCTTCCTGTGCCATCCGCTGCTCGTCGGAGCGGCGGTTGCGATTCTCAGCGCCTTCTTCGCCAGTCTGCTGATTCCGAGCATTACGCAGGTCACACAAGATCGGCCGAAGGAACTCGAACTGAAGCGAACAATCGTCGAGGGCATCGCCAGTGCGACGGCAGGTGCTCTGAACAAGGGGGTAGCGCTCGCGCGTGGCGATCTCGGAGCGGCAGGCGGCCAGGCGGGCGAGGGGCGGTTGACCGTCTATCGGCGCGTCTATGGCGATTGGCTGGTCGCCGACTCGACGATCGATGGCGAGGTCACGACGTACTTTGCCCAGGGGAGCACGAGAAGTCGTGCCGCTTGGACGAACTGGCGGACGTTGAAGACGGCGATCACCTACTTCCTGCAACTGAGTACGGTTCCCGATCGCCCTATCCGAGTACGAGCGCGCAACTATCTCCGGCAGCACTTGCTCGCCTATCTCAATCAGTCTGATCGTCGCACCTTCCGGGAGGTCTTCGGCGACCCGAATACCCTCCTCCAGCCAGCGAAGGCTCGATTTCAGATTCGGGCTCTGGCTGAGCTCCTCGAGGCGGAGAGAGACGCGGTTACCGTGAAGATCGTCGACGCACCAGCGGCGGGGTTTCGGCATAGCCCCTGGTCGATCTAGGCGTGATCCTCTACGCGCTCGCCTACGACTCGGAGACGATCGAGACCTTCTCGACGGAAGAGAAGCGGGTAGTCCGTGAAAACCGGACGAGCGTGGACCCAGGGTACCCGTCGACGCTCGGTCATGGCCCGAAGCGTCTCGGCGGCTTGCTCCTGTTCAGCTGAGGGCACCGTGCGAGGTCGACGTTCCTCCTCCCCAGGGCCAAGGGTGTCGCTGGCCTGAAGGCGTTGCCGCTCGCCGATAGAGCTGAGAGGATTAGAGCGTCGATGGCGGCTGTTCACTCATGCAGTGCCCCCGGCTGCGAGACGCTGACGATGGGGACCCTCTGCGTTCACCACGAAGAGCTGGCAGCGGCTCGACTGCGATCGCGCGGCCGTCAGCTGGTCGGGCGGGCCATCAGACCCGCCATCACCCCGCTCGTGGTCGTGCTTGCCGCCCTAGCCGGCCGTGCGTCGAGGCACCTCGGCTAGACGCACTACGAGGAGGGATCACCTGATCTCGCTCGAGCTCGGCGCCGCGCTCGCACAAGAACCTCCGGCCCGGAGCCGTACTCACAGTCCAAGAAGACGACCGCTACGACTGTCGCGGTAGTGGTCGCTAGGTGGAAGCCGAGCGACCACAGCCGAGCTCTCCCCGTCCCCCCCAAAGTCTCCGCTCGGCTTCCAAATACGAGGATAGCGGGCCAGCGCTTCGAGCAAACCGGACCGGCCCGAGACGGCTAGTGACACAGGTGGAGCCGGAGCTCGGCGCCCCTTCCGCTGCGGCTTGGGAGGAGCGCCCCTCCGGGGGGTGGTGGAGGGTGCTCCGGCTCCATGTTTGCCGCAGGGAAGGGGCTCGATCCCCCTCGCAAACCCGGAGAGATTACACCCGCTCGGCGGTCGCGACTACCGCCGGCCGACACCGCTGGTCCGAACTGACTCCTACAAGCGCAAGCACGGTTAGGCTTGGTCCCTGAGCCTGGCGTTCAGGCCGAGAGGGGGCCCGGCTTACTCCTCCCCCCAAGCCGGCCCCCCTCTCCCTCGGACTTGAAGCTAATTAACGCGGACCCGGGTTAGGAACGTGTTAGGGCGGCGCCTCGCTTGTTGTCGGGCGTTCGGCTCGCCGCCCGGCCCCCGCGGGGGCCGCGCAAGGCTGACTAAAGGCTGACTATCGGGGCGGGAAGCAGACGAGGTCGCCCGCTGGCTGAACCCGCTCGTGCTCCGCGTCCTCCGCTGCGAGTGACCTCTCAGGCAGCGCGCCTGCCCGGGCATCTCCTCGAGGGTCCGGTCGCGGGACACGTCCGGGCCGCCTCTCGAGGGGCGACAAGGGCAGCAATCGAGGTGAACACTCGCAAGGTGCGGCAACCAGCTGGAGGGCAGCGGGACGGTTGGGACACTTGAAGCGCCCGAGCCTTGCCGGAAGCGTCCCCGTTGACGCTGCGTTCCGTGACTAGCCCGCGGGTGTGCTGGTGACGGGCCGTGCGCGGATGACCCCGACCCGGCCGGGTGGCGGGTCAACGGTCGAGACGTCGTCGACGACGACCCGCCGGCTGCCGACGGCGATCACGACCCGGGGGATCGGCGGCGGCTCGCCCGTCGGCTGCTCGTAGGTCGACTCGGTCTCGGTGCCGTCGTGCTCCCGGACGAGAACGCGCCAGTGGCGGGCCGGCAAGCTCACAGGAAGACCCGTTTCCCCCAGGAGACGCGGCAAACTCGCTGCACTACAAGAGGATCGCGAGCGCCAAGTGCGGGGGGCAGCCGCTCCCCAGGAGGTAGCGGGCCTGGCCGAGGTCGGCGGTCGAGGCCGCAAGGTCTCCTGCCTCCGCCTCGTCGAAACCGAGCTGGCGAAACTGCTCGGCGCGCCACCGGAAGACGTCAACCTCCTCGTCGAGAAGAGGCGGCTCCTTCGGGGCTGCGGCGCTACTTGACACTGCCCTCAGTAAAACGCTCGCTGAGGCGATTATGGGCGTCCTGCCCCGAACTTCTTACAACTCGTTTACAACGCCTAGGCAAGGGGCGCGGCGCCGGCCGGTCCGTGGTCGCATCCCCAGCGGGCCGGGGGAACCTCAGGTCGAGAGGCCGTCGGGCGGTTCCCGAAGTCGCCGCTCGATCGCATCGAGCGCGCGCTGGAGCCGCTGCCGCCCGACCGGGTTGCTCGAGTGGATCGTGACCTCGGGCAGCTCGAAGTCGGCCTCGCCGCGGAAGACTCGCTCCTCGAGCCACTGGAGGACGACCTCGCCCGTCCGCCGCTCCTCCTCGCCGCGGAAGCCGAGGTCGAAGTCGAGGCTGAGCGCCTCCACCCGGCCGGTGCGGAGGAGCGCGATCACCTCCTCCGGCGTGCGGGCGCGCAACCAGCCCTCCGGGGCCGGCCTGACGTCGTCGAGGAAGACCCTCACGGCGGCCCCGACCTCACAGCGGCCGCGCCCGGTCGCCGCGCTGCCGCTCCTCCCAGCCGCGCAGCCCGAAGAAGAGGAGGAACGGCAGCGAATAGACCGGCACGAAGAGGCCGAGCAGCGCCCAGCCCACGTGCCAGCCGGAGCCCGCGAGGACGCCCAGGAGCCCGGAAACCCCGGCCGAGAGGAGGAGCGCCCCGAAGACGATCATGCCGACCCCATTGCCGCTGTCCGAGGTGTCCCCGGTGGCGCCGCCGAGGAGGAGCGCCAGGCCGATCAGGCCGACGAGCGCGTACCCGGCGAACGGAAGACTGCGGTCGTTCACTCGATCCCTTTCTCCACTGTTGTCAACAAAGTAAACGACTCGGGTGCCGGAGACATTCCACCGGGAATGCTCCTCGTGAACTGATCGTTTACACATCTGTCAACGCCGAGGGACTGGGGCCCAACGAAGGGCAGACCGAGCGTCCCGGCGTGCTGTCCGATGCGGAGAGGTAGCGACATGGCGCACCCGGCTCCGCCGCCTCCCGACTGCGGGGAGTGCGGCCGCCCGCTCCGCTGGGAGCGGGTCGCGGACGAGCCCGAGGAGCGCTGGCTGTCGCTCTGCGCCTGCGGGCTGCCCTGGGCGTTCTTCCCGGGCCGACCGGGCCACCGGCCGGGCGACCCGCTGGCCGAGGCGCTCGGCGCGGCTGACGTCGGGTCGGGGGCCTCGCCGCCCTGGATCCGGGTCTTCCAGCTCACCTCCGGCTACCCGTGGTGGCTCCCCTGGCGCCACGTCCCGGGCGGCTGCGCGGGCTGCAGCCGGGGCGTGACCTTCGCGGTCTGGACGAGGCCGGCCCCCGACCGCTGCGCCTACTCGGCCCTCTGCCTGGCCTGCGGGCAGGCGACGAGCGAGTACCTCCGCACGGCGAGGGGCCACCTGCGCGAGGCTCCCGTCTCGGGGAGCGAGTGGAGCCCGCCCTGCGTCGCGGTCGCCCGCCTGCGCCGCGCGGTCTTCTCGCCTCCGCCGGGCTGAATCGGGCCGTCGCTCAGCCCATGGGCCGGACTCTCCTGCCGTCGGTGTCGCTTGCCTAGCGAGAGCGACGGCGACGGCAGCACGCACGGATGCGCCGGCCCGACGGCGAGACGTTCCCCTTCCTTCCCCGCCCGTGCCTGGCGATGCCAGCGGCATACATCGTCTCGTGCATCGCGATCTCGTAGCGCCCCACCGAGGTGCGCTCGCCCGGCTTCAGAGGTGGATGCCGAGCTTGCGCAGTTCGACGATCGCCGCCCTCCGCCAGCGGATCGTGTCGGGGGAGAACGGGAGCATGACGGCATCCCGTTCGCCTTGCGGAGGGGCTTGTCGTCGCGCAGGACACGATAATGCCCGGGCGTCGGCTCGACCGTGAGGCCCGCGGCTTCGAGCCGACGGATGAACTGGCGGACGTCTTTCCTCATCTCGGGGGCGGAATCCGGATCGGGACTAGCGTGCCAGCTCCGGACAGCCGAAGGCGGACCATCTGCACAGCTACGCGCCGAGCTGGACGCCGGCCGTCGGTGTCGCGTCCCTAGCGAGAGCGACGGCGACGGCATCACGATTCGGGGCGCGCATGGTCGACGGCGAGGCATCCGCTTCCGCTCCGACCCCGCCGTGGCGAGTCCCAGGCGCGCGCCAGTCGCGCGCCGGTCCGCGGGCTCTCAGGAGGTCTCCAGGGGTCCCGGTGCGTTCTCCGCGGCGCCGGGCGGGGCTCCGAGGAAGGCCCGGAACTCGTTTACTGGAGCGAGTTTCTGCCCAACGGAGCGGCGCAGGAGTCGAACCTACCGAGCCGTGGGTTACACGACCGCACCGGTTTTGAAGACCAGCTGGGCCACCGGGCCCATGCCGCTCCGCGGTCAGCGTAACCGCGCGATGATGGCGTCATGCCCCCGCTCGACGAGCTCGCCCCCGGGCTCTGGCGGTTCACGATTGCCCGGAACGGCCTCCCTCCGACGATGACGGCGTACGCCCTGCGCGACGGGGAGGACACGATCCTCGTCGACCCGCTCGTCGCCGGCGAGATCGGGCCGCTGCTGGCGGCGCTCGACGAGATCGTGCGCGGACGCGTGCGCATCCTCGTCACCACCCCCTTCCACGTGCGCGGCTCCGAGCTTCTGTGGCGGCGCTGGCGCGATCGGCACGAGGTCACGATCTACGGGCACGAGCACTGCGGCACGCGGCTCGACGACCGCTCCGCGTTTCGGCCGCTACGCGGCGGCGAGACGCTCGAGGGCGGAGTGCGCGCGCACCCGATCGGGCAGCCGCGGCGCGCCGAGATCCCGTTCGAGCTGCCGTCGCACCGCGCCCTGGCCTTCGGCGACACCGTGCTCGAGGTCGACGGGGAGCTGCGCGTGTGGCCGAGGCACCGCGACCTCGAGCGTCGCCGCATCTGGTACGAGCAGCGCTTCCTGCCCACGCTGGACGCGCTGGCGGCACTCGACATCGAGCGGGTTCTCGTCACGCACGGCGAGCCGGTGCTGCGCGACGGCGCGCGCGTACTGGCGGCGAGCCTGGCACGGCCCCCATGGAAAAGGTCGTCGCTGTACTAGAGAGGAGCAGGCAATGCCGGCACGCGGGATTCACCACATAGACCTGGCCGTGACAGACGTCGAGCGGTCGCTCGCGTTCTACCGCGAGCTGCTCGGGCCGCTCGGCCTGGAGGAGGACAGCCGCTACCAGAGCTACCGGGGGACCGAGGAGGTCGTCTACCTGCGCTACGGCGACCAGCTCCTCGGGCTCCGGCCTGCGGACGGCGGCGAGCACCGCTACTACGAGGTCGGCATCGAGCACATCGCCTTCTACGTCGACGAGCCGGCCGAGGTGGACGCGGCCTATCAGCGCTGCCTCGCCATGGGGGCAAATGTCCACTTCCCGCCGGAGGAGGATCGCGACGTCCCGGGCTATTACGAGCTGTTCGTCTTCGATCCGGACGGGTTCCGGGTCGAGGTCGGCTGCGGGCCGCCCGACTAAGGCGTCGCTTGCGATGCCGACTTCAGGACGCGCGAGCTTAGCTCGCGTGTCCGTCTGAAAAGACCGGTCGAACCGATGGTTCTCATGTCGAATCCGTCTTCAGACCTCAGCGCGCGGCGGCGCGCCGCAGGACCCGTTCGTCGCCGACCCGCCGGGTGAGGCCGTCGGCGTCGAAGCGCTCGAGCAGCAGCTGGGCCGCCCGCCGGCCGATCCCGAGTGCGTCGCGGAAGCTCGCGATCGTGATCGGGGAGAGCGTGTACAGCGCCTCGCGGCCGCGCTCGTAGAGCTCGGTCGAGACGACCAACCCGTCGCCGACGCGCTTCAGCCGCCCTTCGCTCTCGAGGTATGCGGCGAGCTCCCGGTCGTCGAGGCGGACGAGGTCGCCGGCGGCCAGCTGTGCCTCGACCTCGGCGGCCGCGGCGGCCTTCTCCCCGAGCTGCGGGGCGGCGCCGGGCAGGAACGCCTTCCCGTCGCGGCGCTCGACCTCGAGGAGCGGCGCCACCGCCTGTGCCCAGGGCTCGGGCGGCAGCAGCTCCGCGAGCGGGAGCCCGGGGTCCAGGGGCGACTCCTGCGCGCGCCGGGCCAACCGCTCGAGCACCGAGGCGCGCAGCTCCTCGAGCCACTCGGGTGCGAAGAACCAGTCGCCTGCCTGCTGGAGCGCAGCGAGGCCTCGAGCGAGCTCGACCGGAGCGAGGAGGCCGCGGGCCTGCAGGCTCGCGGCCGTGACCGGCTCGCGGACGAGCGCCCGCACGATCGCCTCGGGCTCGCCGCTCTCCAGGAGCTCCAGGCGCTCCGGGTCGAGCCCGCGCGGCGGCGCCGGGTCGAGGATCGTCCCGCCGCCGACCGTCGTCTCCGTCCTCAGCACGACGCGGTCGCCGCGCGCCGCGACCACCGGCGCCCGCAGCCGCAGCTGCGCGAACCGGCCTTCGCGGACGAGCCGGGCAGGCACGTCGCTCGTCCCGAGGTGTGCCGTGACCGCGGCCGGGACCGGCTCCAGCTCCTCGAGTGCGATGTCGAGCCGCCAGCTCACCGGGTAGTGGCCGGGCTCGACGAGAACGTCGCCCCGGCGCAGCCGGGTGCGCTCGACTCCCGGGAGGTTGACCGCGACGCGCTGGCCCGCCTCGGCCCGCAGCACGTCCACGTCGTGGACCTGCACGCTCCGCGCCCGCGTCTTCAGGCCGGACGGCTCGACACGCAGCGTGTCGCCCGCCCCGACCGAGCCCGACCAGAGCGTGCCCGTGACGACAGTGCCGACGCCGGTCAGGCTGAACGCGCGGTCGATGTAGAGCCTGGTCGCCCCGCCCGGGCGCTCGTGCGCCAGACCCTGCGCGCACCGCCCGAGCGCCGCGCGCAGCTCGTCGAGCCCGGCGCCGGTCTTGGCGCTGACCGCGACGACCTCTGCCTCGGGCACGAGCTCCTGCGCCTCCGCGAGCGCGAGCTCGAGCGTCTCCTCGTCCACCGTGTCCGCCTTCGTCACCGCGACCACGCCGCGGTCGACCCCGAGTAGGCGCAGGATCGCGAGGTGCTCGTGCGTCTGCGGTCGGGCCCCCTCGCCCGCGTCGATCACGAGCAGGAAGAGGTCGATCCCGGTCGCGCCTGCGACCATCGTTCTGACAAAGCGCTCGTGGCCGGGGACGTCGACAAGCGAGAGGCGCTCGCCGCCCGGCAGCTCCAGCGGTGCGTACCCGAGCTCGATCGAGATCCCGCGCTCCTGCTCCTCGGGCAGCCGGTCTGTGTCCTTCCCGGTCAACGCCCGCACGAGCCACGTCTTGCCGTGGTCGATGTGGCCAGCGGTCCCGACGGTCAGCGGCATCGCGCTTGGATCAGGCCGTCCTCGACGCTCACGGGCTCGAGGCCGCCGGCTTCGAGGAGGCTGCGCCACTGTGCGTCGTTGCGCTCGCGCCCGTCGAGGAGCGCGAGCATCAACAGGTCCAGCCACTTCTGACCGTCCGGCTCGTTCCCCGCAAGGACCACGCCGTCGACGATCAGGACCCGCGCGCCCGCCGGCGCCGCGGCGTGGATCGAGCGCAGGATCGCGGCCGCACGCTCGTCGTTCCAGTCGTGGAGGATTCCCGAGAGGACGTAGACGTCGCCCTCGGGCACGCTCTCGAAGAAGTCGCCCTCGACGAACTCGATCCGGTCGCCCAGCGCCTCCTCGCCCCGGACGGTCTCGGGCAGGTCGAAGACGATGCCACGCAGCCCGGGCTGGCGCCGCAGCAGCTCGACGAGAAGCGATCCGTTCCCGCCGCCGACGTCGACGACCGTCTCGTCTCCGCGCCAGTCGACGCCGTCGAACCGTTCGACCCGGCGCTCCTTGCCCTGCTCCATCGCGCGGTCGAACGCCGCCCGCTCGTCTGGGCGAGCCGCCAGCCACGACCAGAAGTCGGTTCCGAAGAGCTGCGGGAACGACGGCTCGCCCGTGGCGCCGAGCTCGCCCATCGTGCGGTACCAGACGTCGCCGAAGAGGTGCGCGAAGTCGTCCCAGCCGCCGCCGCGGCGGATCAGCTCCGACGCCTCGGTGTTGGCGAAGACGCCGGGCTCGCGCTCCGCGAAGACGCCCTCGCTCGCCAGCGCGCGCAGCAGCCGGTGCAGCGTGTCCGCGTCGGCGCCGGTCTCCTGCGCGATCTCGGCCACGGGCCGCGGCCCGTCCGCGAGCACGTCGGCGACGCCGAGCTCGCTGACGATCGCGAGCGCCCGCGTCCCGAGCGCGCCGCTGACGAGATTCCAGACCCGCTCCTCGGGCGAGAGCTCGCTCATCCTCGGGCGGCGGACACGGCGGCCGCGACCTCGGCGGCTTCGGCGTCGGTGAGGGTGCGGCAGTCGAGCAGCAGGCGGCCGTCGCGGATGACGCCGATCACCGGCGGGTCGGTCTCGCGCAGGCGAGGCGCCAGCTCCTCCTCGACCGCGCAGGCGAAGCTCGGCAGCTCGGCCAGCGGCAGCGCTCCGCCGCCGACCCGTCCGACGGTCTCCTCGACGTCTCCGCCGGTTGCCTCTGCCAGCCGCTCCGCGCGGGCGCGGACCGCCTCGGCCGGCTCGTGCAGCATCCGCAGCACCGGCACCTCTCGTGCGGCTCGCTCGGGGTCGAGGTAGAGGCCGAGCGTCCCCTCGAGTGCCGCGAGCGTGAGCTTGTCCGCGCGCAGCGCGCGCTGGAGCGGATGGCGGCGCAGCTTCTCGATCGGCTCCGCGCTCCCGACCACGATTCCGGCCTGCGGGCCGCCGAGCAGCTTGTCGCCCGAGAAGCAGACGAGGTCGGCGTCTGCGGCGAGGCTCTCACGCGCGGTGGGCTCGTCACTTAGTAACAGACTGTTACTAAGGAAGAGCGCCCCGGAGCCGAGGTCGTCCACGAGCGGCAGGCCGTGCCTGCGCGCCACGCCCGCGAGCTCCTGCAGGGACGGACGCTCGGTGAAGCCGACGACGCGGAAGTTGGACTGGTGGACGCGGAGGATGAGCGCAGTCTCGGAGCCGATCGCTCGCTCGTAGTCGGCGGCCCGCGTCCGGTTCGTCGTGCCGACCTCGCGCAGACGGGCCCCGGAGCGCGCGAGCACGTCGGGGATCCGGAAGCCGTCGCCGATCTCGATCAGCTCGCCCCGCGAGACCAGCACGTCCCGGCCCTCGGCGAGGGCCGCCAGAGCGAGCATCACCGCGGCCGCGTTGTTGTTCACGACGAGCGCGGCCTCGGCGCCGGTCAGCCGGCGGAGGATCGCCGCGACGTGGTCCTGGCGCGAGCCGCGCCCGCCCGCCGCCAGGTCGTACTCCAGGTTCGAATAGCCGCGACCGACCTCGAGCGCCCGCTCGAGCGCGGCCTCCGGGAGCGGCGCCCGCCCCAGGTTGGTGTGCACGATCACGCCGGTCGCGTTCAGCGCGCGCCGCAGGCTCGGCGCGCGGGCCGAGGCGAGCTCCGCGAGCGCGCGCTCGCCGAGGTCGCCCGGGTCGTGACCGGCCTCAATCTCTTCACGCGCGCGCGCGAGGGCACTTCGGGCCGCTTCGACCGCGAGAGCGGGCGGCTCCGCGGCCAGGCGCTCGTCCCGGGCGAGCTCGTCCACCGACGGGAGGTCGCGAAGGCGCATTCGCTCAGTCTAAGTCGGGGCGGAAGTACACTCGTTCGCCGGTGCACTATCGCGTGCTCACGCCGGTTCAGCGGCGCCGGCGGCCCCGGCGCCGGCGCCTGTTCGTGCTCGTTGCCGCCCTCGTGGCCTGCGCGGCCGCCGCGTTCCTCGCCGTCCGGCACTTCCACGGCCACGCGGCTCCCGCCGCTGCCGCCGCCCCGAGCCCGGCCGCCGCGCACCACGCCGCGGCGCCGCAGCCCATCCGGCTCCTCTCCGCGCCGGCGCCTCCGCGACAGGGCTTCCCGGCCGTGACCGCCCGGACAGCGATCCTCGTCGACGCCGACACCGGCGCCGTCCTCTGGGAGAAGCGGCCGCACGCAAGGCTGCCGATCGCCTCGACGACGAAGATCATGACCGCGACGCTCGTGCTCGAGCGGCTGCCGCTCCATCGCACCGTGAATGTCCCGGCAGCCGCGGCACGGATGCCGCTCGTGCGCGAGGGCCTTCGTGCCGGAGAGCACGTCGCGGTCTGGAAGCTCCTCGACGGCCTGCTCATCTTCTCCGGGAACGACGACGCGCTCACGCTCGCGGACGCCACCGCGGGCTCGCGCCGCGCATTCGTCAAGCTCATGAACGAGAAGGCCCGCGAGCTCGGCCTGGGCGACTCGCACTTCACCTCCGTCAGCGGCGTGGTGGACAGGGGCAACTACTCGAGCGCCTGGGACCTCGCCGCGCTCGCCCGCTACGCGATGCGGGACCCGCGCTTCCGCGCGGTCGTCGCCACAAAGATCGCGCGGATTCCCTGGGCGGCCCCGACCTACGGCAAGGTCTACGTGAACAAGAACCAGCTTCTCGGCTCCTATCGAGGCGCCAACGGGGTCAAGACCGGCTGGACGACGCTTGCCGGCCACTGCCTCGTGGCCTCCGCGCGCCGAGGCAACCGCGGCCTGATCGCGGTCGTCCTGCACTCGACCGACCCCTACCACGACGCGCCCCGGCTGCTTAACTTCGGTTTCGCGCTCCCGCGCTGAGGGGTCGGTATGGGACGAAGGACACGAGCACTCACGCCCGCGCTCGCCGCCCTGCTGGGCGTGCTCGCGCTTCCAGGCGCCCACGGGGCGACCTCGCCGAACGGGATCGGGAGGATGAGCGTCTCGCCGACGATCGTCAGCGCGGGCTCGACCGTCGGCGAGCTCACGTTCACCTTCATTGCCGACTCGTCGCCGCTCAGGGGCGTGACGACCGTGGACGTTCCGCGCGGCTGGACGTTTCCGCAGCGCGCCAGGTCAACGGCGCCGGGCCACGTCGAGCTCAGGCGCGGCACGTGCGGGCGCTCGACGAGGATCTCCTCGATCAAGGCGCGGCGGATCACGATCGCGACCTCCTGCGGCCGACGCAAGAGCTACCAGCTCCTCTACCGGAAGGCCACCGCGCCCACGATCTCCGCGGACGGCTACATCTTCCTCGCGCGGACGCGCTCGACCGCCGGCGGTCGAAAGGCGAAGTCGCGGCCGCTGGGGCGAAGGAAGCAGCCGATCGTCCGCGTCCGCGGCGCGGCTCCCACCGCGCTCTTCATCGGCGTGACGAGCGTCGCGACCATCGGCGTCCCGTTCAGCGTGACCGTGCGGGGCGTGGACCAGTACGGCAACAACGCCTACCCCTACGCGGGGAGGACCGTCTCGCTCTCGAGCACAGATTCGCACGCCACGCTTCCCGGGGCGTACACGTTCGTGCAGACCGACGCCGCGCAGCACATCTTCACCGGCGTGATCCTCCGCACGGCCGGCATGCGGCGGATCACGGCGACCGACTCGGGCGGCCTCACGATCGAGAGCGCCCCGATCACGGTCTCCTCCGCGACCGGGTCGGCGGCGGCCTACCGGCCGTCGGCCTTCGCGCGCTCCGCCGGCACCCGGGCGCACCGCCGCTCGTAGCAGTCGACGACCGTGGCCACGGCCTCGCCCGGGTCGTCGGTGACGCGCATCAGCGCCACGTCCTCGGGCGACACCATTCCGTCCACGAGCAGCCGCTGCTCGATCCAGTCGAGGAGCGGCCGCCAGTAATCGCTGTCGAAGAGGACGACCGGGAAGTGGAGCACCTTGCCCGTCTGGATCAGCGTCAGCGACTCGAAGAGCTCGTCGAGCGTCCCGAAACCGCCGGGGAAGATGACGAAACCCTCGGCGGCCTTCACGAACATCGTCTTGCGCGCGTAGAAGTGGTCGAACGTCATGGAGATGTCGAGGTACGGGTTCTCGTGCTGCTCGTGCGGGAGCTCGATGTTGAAGCCGACCGAGATCCCGCCGCCCTCCTGCGCGCCCCGGTTCGCCGCCTCCATCACGCCCGGCCCGCCCCCGGTGACGACTGCGAAGCCGGCGCCCACGAGCCGCCTGCCCACCTCGCGCGCCTCCTCGTACACGGGATTGCCCTCCTCCACCCGGGCCGAGCCGAAGACCGTGATCGCCGGCCGCCCGATCCGCTCGACGGCGATGAACCCCTCGAGGAACTCCTCCGCGATCCGCTTGACGTGGCCCGCGAGGTCGCCGTCCTGGCGCGAGAGGAGCCGGCGGTCTTCCACTAGAAGTTGCGGGGCACGTGCGTGGCCTCCATGCCGAGCACGAGCAGCGCGGCGAGGCTCAGGTAGACCGCGGCGACGACGGTGCGCTGCCACGGCTTCACGCGGTAGTAGTCCTGCAGCTCGGGATGGTTCCGGGTCTGCCAGCGGTTCCAGAGCTCGCTCGCGCCGAGCACGAGCACGATCAGGAGGATCGGGTTCGGCGAGTAGATGACGAGCGCCACGAGCCCGATCAGCCCGAGCAGCCAGACGAGCGGGTGGAGCGCGGCGACGGCGCGGCCTCCGTCGAGCGGGACGATCGGCAGCAGGTTGAAGAGGTTGATCAGGAAGCCGACGAACGCGAGCGCCCTGAGGAAGTTCGAGTCGAAGTAGATGCCGAGGCCCCAGACGGCGAGCGCGCCCAGCGAGCCCAGGATCGGCCCGGCCAGCGCGACCTGCGCCTCGTGCCACGCGCTCTTCGGCATCTGCTTCATGCCGACCACGGCGCCCATGAACGGGATGAAGAGAGGGGCCGAGGCCGGGACGCCCTGGCGCCGCAGCTCGAGGACGTGGCCCATCTCGTGCACGAAGATCAGCAGCACGAGACCGACGCCGAACCACCAGCCGCCGAGCAGCGCGTAGGCGCCGACCGAGACGATCATCGTCGCCGCGACGGTGAAGACCTTGAACTTGAGGAGCGCTGCGGCCAGGTACCAGAACTTCGCCAGGAAGGCGCCGAGCGCCGCAATCGGCGCCCAGAGCTTGCGCGCGACGCTCTTCCAGCCGGGCTCCGGCTGGATCGGCTCGTACTCGCGAAAGTCCGGCTCCGGCTCCGGCTCGAGCTCGGGCGGCGTGTAGAGCTGGCTCACGGACTCATCGTAGCTCCGGCGCGGGCTTGTAAGAGAAGCCGAAATAGTGCTTCACTGTGTCCACCTCCAAGGGGATGCCGTCAACTTGAAGGGGGGCTCGTCATGCTGAGAGGGATCGCCGCGTACCTGCGGCTCCACCACCTGGGCCTGCTCGCGCTGTTCGTCGCGCTGGGCGGGACGTCGTTCGCGGCCGCGGGGTCCGCCAAGGGCTCGCAGATCACGCCGCACTCGATTTCGAAGAACCGGCTCACGAGCCGGGCGATCAGGTCGCTCGAGGGCAGCCGCGGGGTAAAGGGCCTCGTGGGCCCCCGGGGACCGAGAGGGCGCAGGGGCTCACGGGGGCCGATCGGGCCGAAGGGAGCAACCGGGCCGGCGGGTCCGACGGGCGCCGTCGGAGCGACCGGGGCGCCCGGAGCGACCGGAGCGACCGGCTCGAAGGGAGCCACTGGGCCGGCGGGAGCCGCCGGGCCGACCGGAGCGGCTGGACCGACAGGAGCGGCTGGACCGACAGGGCCGACAGGCGCCACCGGGCCGACGGGAGCGACCGGGCCGAAGGGCGCTACGGGGCCAGCGGGAGCCGCCGGGCCGACGGGAGCCGGCGGGCCGACGGGTGCTACGGGCTCGAAAGGGGTGACCGGCTCGGCCGGTGCGACCGGGTCGAGAGGGCCCGCGGGAACGACCGGGCCGAAGGGATCGACCGGCGACGCGGGGCCGACGGGGGCCACCGGTGTCGTCGAGACGGGCACGCTCAACGGCGGCATCGCGCCGGCAATCCCGAGCAACCAGAAGGTCTACGTGTTCGTTGGGCCCACGCTCAATGTCACCACGACCTCGGGCCAGCGGCTCGTCGGCTCGGCCGTCGCCCTGCTCGGCTCGGGCGGCGGCACGAACATGTGGTACGGCCTTTGCTACCGGCCGTCGGGAGGCGGGACGCTCCTCAACTGGGCGGGGATCGACTTCCTCGACACGCCGGTGTCCGCCCGGCAGCCGTACGCCGTCTCGGCCATCGTCGCGCCGGGCGTGGGCACGTGGACGGTCGGGTTCTGCGTCCGGAACTACGGCGCGAGCAACCTCGACGACAACAACTGGGTCAACGGCTGGGTCGAGGTGGTGAACGCGACCGCGATCAACTGAGGAAGGACCCGGCGCCCGTCGCCGTCCTGTGTTAGAGACAGAATCCCCACCACGCCGTCGGGGCTCACTCGCAACAGAAAGGACAGGCAGATGATCAGAAGCTTCATGCGCTTCCTGCGCCGGAACACGATTGCGCTGCTGGCGCTGTTCCTTGCGCTCGGCGGAACCACGTACGCAGCGTCGAACGCGCTGCTTCCGAAGAACAGCGTCGCCTCACCGCAGGTGGTCAACGGGTCGCTCAAGGTGAAGGACTTGAGCAAGAAGGCGAGGAAGGCGCTCAAGGGGAACAGAGGCCTTCAGGGGACGAGCGGCGCCACCGGCGCCACCGGCGCGACCGGGCCTGCCGGCCCATTCCCGAGCAACTTGCAGAGCGGTCAGACGCTCCGTGGCCACTACAACATGACGAACCACGCGTCCGCAGGAGGAGAGATCACCGGCGAGCACATCTCGTTCGGGTTCACACTCGCCTCGGCGCCGACGCGCGGCTCGGGGGCTACAGACTGCCCCGGCACGTTCTCCAACCCGCAAGCGGCTCCGGGCAAGCTCTGCCTCTACGACCGACAGCGGAGCAACATCACGGCGCCCGACCCTGTCACCTTCAACGTCGACCAGTACGGTGCGGACGTCGAGGACCACTCGGCGGCTGCAAACATCTACTACGACATCGGAACCTGGGCGGTGACGGCGCCCTAGGACGCCGTCGATTCGTCTCGAACCCGGGCCGGGCCTTCGGAACATGCCGCAAGGCCCGGCCCCCGAGCTCGCGCTTCTCACGTCAGTAGGGTGGCGGCATGAGTCAGGGACCGGCACACATCAGAGGCCTCGCAGTCGGTGCGCTCTGCCTGGCTCTCTTCGGGGCGACTGCAGGCCAAGGACGCTCCTCCCTGAGCGCCACTAGAGGCCATCTGTTCGCGACGGTCGCCCGAACCGGGCAGGTGCTTCTTCAGCAGAAGAAGAACGGCCGGCGAGTGACGACTGTCCGTGCAGGGCTGTACTCGATCACGGTCCGTGATCGATCCGGTCGCCAGAACTTCCACCTGGTCGGAGTGGACCCGGGTGTCCGCACGAAGACCGGAATCGCGTTCGTCGGCACGGTGACGTGGAGGCTGTCGTTCTCGCCGGGCGTGTATCGCTACTACAGCGATCGCCATCGCTCGGGGGGGCGAACGCTTCGCGTGGTCGGCTGAAGCTCAGGCGGCCTCAGGAGCCGCGGCCGATCCACTCCTCGCCGCCTTCGTAGACCTCCTTCTTCCAGAGCGGCACTGTCTCCTTGAGCGTGTCGATCGCCTCGCGGCAGGCGGCGAGGGCGTCCTGCCGGTGCGGGGCGGAGACGGCGATCACGACGCTCGCCTCGCCGATCTCGAGCCGGCCGACGCGGTGGTGGATCGCCACGCTGCAGAGCTCGTGCCGCGCCTCGAGGTCGGCGGCGAGCTGCGCCATCACGTCCTCCGCCATCTCGGCGTAGGCCTCGTACTCGAGGTGTGTGACGTCGCGGCCGCGAGACTGTCTCCGCACGGTGCCCGTGAAGGTCGCGATCGCGCCCGCGCCCTCGTCCGCGACCTCGGCGACCGCCGCGTTGAGCGAGAGCGGATCCTCGGTGACCCGGAACGCGCCGCCCGAGACCGGTGGGATCAGCGCCACCTCGTCTCCGTCGCGCAGTTCGTGCTCGCGGTCGGCGTACTCGCGGTTGACCGCGTAGAGCAGGCCCGCCGGCTCGTCGCCTAGGGCCAGGGCGGGCCAGACGTCGCTGACGCGCTCGACGCCGTCGAGCTCGCGCTCGGCCCACCCCGCGCGCTCGCGCAGACCGGCGAACAACCTGACGACAACGGTCACCAGACGTTGCCTTCGCCCGTCGTGTAGCTCTGGGCGACCACGGTCGTCGCAACCAGCGTCTGGCACTCGACCACCCCGCTGAAGCGGGACGCACCGGCGTTAAGGTCGATCATCCCGGCGCTGAGCTCTATCGCGCTCGCCGACAGGGTCAGCTTCGCTGCGGCCGTCACCTCGACACCGCTCGTCGTGAGCACGACCGCGTTGCCGTTGGCGTCCTCGATCTCGATCGTGCCGGCACCGTCGTCCAGCGCGATCGTCGCTCCGTTCCGCGTGCGCAACACCTTGCGCTCCGAGGCGTTCTCCGGAGGTGTTGCCGTTCCCCAGAACGACCCGATCACGAATGGCTTCCGTGGATCGCCACCCTCGAATGCGACGATGACCTCGTCGCCTGCCTCGGGGACGAACCAGCTTCCGCGGTGATCGGCCGCCGAGAACGTCGCGATCGTGGCCCACCGTTCTTCACGGAAGGCTGGAAGGGAAACCCGAACCCTTCCCGCCTCGCCCGGATCGTCTGCTTCCAGCACGACTCCGGCATACACGGCCTTCCTCTTCCTCGAGAGCCTCATCGGAAACCTCCTGACGGCGTCGTTCGGGCCGAGGCTTGCAGCCGTCCCGTCGTCCGTCAACATTCACGCCGGTCAAGGAGCTAGCTCCCACCGACTCAGGAGGCGACCGCATACACCACCCGGAGCTCTCGCAGCTCGCCATCACGTCGGCCGAAACCGACGAGGATCTCGAAGCGATGGTCCAGGTCCGGAGCGCCGTCACTCCCGACGAGCGGCCGGTCGCGGAGACCCTCCGCTTCAACCTGGACTCGAACGCCGACCTCGTCTACCTCGTCGCGTGCCTGGCCGGCGAGCCGGTCGCCTGCGCGTTCGTCGAGCCGTGGACTCCGTTCGCCTACGGCGATATCGCGGTCGTGCCCGCGCGCCGCCGCCTGGGGATCGGCTCCGCGCTTCTCGCCGAGCTCTCGGGCCGGGCGCGCGGCTTCGGCAAGGAGAGCATCCAGGGCGAGGTGCGCGAGGTGGACGTCGCGTCCCGGTCGTTCCTCGAGCATCGACGGTTCGTCCAGGTCGGCGCAGAGAAGGCGCTCGTGCTCGAGCTGGGGGAGCTCGACCCGCCCGATGTGGCCGCGCCGGCCGGAGTGCGGATCGTCTCCCGCGTGGAGGAGCCTGACCGACTCGAGGAGATGTACGCGGTCGCGAAGCAGGCCGCCCTGGACATCCCTGGCTCGACCGGCAAGCAGACGTTCGCCGAGTGGCGGGCACACGAGATCGACAAGCCGAACCGCCGGCCCGAGCTCTGCTTTCTCGCGCTCGCCGGCGACGAGGTCGTCGGCTACGCGGGTCTGCAGGTCGCCGGCGAGAAGGCCTTTCACGGCCTGACGGCGACCCGCCGCGACTGGCGGGGACGCGGAGTCGCCACCGCCCTCAAGAGCGCCGAGATCGCGGCCGCCAAGCAGGCCGGCTTCGAGCGCCTGCTCACCGAGAGCGAGGAGCGGAACGAGCCGATGCGGCGGCTGAACGAGAAACTGGGCTTCTTGCCCGCGCCCGAGCTCAGCACCGTGGTCATGCGCGGGCCGCTCGCGTAGCGCCCGCGTACGATTGCCGTATGGCCACCACCGATCGGCGGGAGATCGACGCCGGCATCGAGATCAAGCCCCTCTACACCGCCGACGACGTCCAGGAGGAGCTCGAGGCGCCCGGGGCCTACCCGTTCACGCGCGGGCCGTACCCCGACATGTACCGCGGCAAGCCGTGGACGATCCGTCAGTACGCGGGCTTCGCGTCCGCGGAGGAGACGAACGAGCGCTTCCGCTACCTGCTCGAGCGCGGGCAGACGGGGCTCTCGGTCGCGTTCGACCTGCCGACGCAGCTCGGCTACGACTCGGACGACGAGCGCGCGGCCGGCGAGGTGGGGCGGACCGGGGTCGCGATCGACTCGCTCGCAGACATGGCGCTCCTCTTCGACGGGATCCCGCTCGACCGGGTCTCGACGTCGATGACGATCAACGCGCCCGCGGCGCTCCTCCTGCTGCTCTACGAGCTGGTCGCCGAGGACCAGGGCGTCCCGGCCGGGAAGCTGCGCGGCACCGTCCAGAACGACATCCTCAAGGAGTACATCGCGCGCGGGAACTACATCTTCCCGCCGCGGCCCTCGATGAGGCTGACCACCGACCTGTTCGCCTACTGCGCCGAGCGGCTGCCGCACTGGAACACGATCTCGATCTCCGGCTACCACATCCGCGAGGCGGGCTCGACCGCGGTGCAGGAGCTGGCGTTCACGCTCGCGAACGGGATCGCCTACGCGCAGGCCGCCGTCGACGCCGGGCTCTCGCCGGACGAGTTCGGCGAGCGGCTCTCGTTCTTCTTCAACGCGCACAACCACTTCTTCCAGGAGGTGGCGAAGTTCCGCGCTGCGCGGCGCCTGTGGGCGGAGATCATGCGCGACCGCTTCGGCGCGACGAACCCGAAGGCCCAGGCGCTGCGCTTCCACGCCCAGACGGGCGGCTCGACGCTGACGGCGCAGCAGCCCGAGAACAACATCGTGCGCGTCGCGATCCAGGCGCTGTCGGCGGTCGCGGGCGGGGCGCAGTCGATCCACACGAACTCGTTCGACGAGGCGCTTGCTCTGCCGACCGAGCACGCGGCCCGCATCGCGTTGCGGACCCAGCAGCTGCTGATGCACGAAGCGGGCGGGACGGATACGGCCGACCCGCTCGGCGGCGCGTACTTCATCGAGGCGCTGACGGACGAGCTCGAGGAGCGCGCGCGCGAGCTGATCGCCCGCGTGGACGAGCTGGGCGGCGCGGTCGCGGCGGTCGAGCAGGGGTTCGTCCAGGGCGAGATCGAGGAGGCGGCGTTCCGCTACTCGCGGCAGGTCGAGTCCGGCGAGCGTGTGCTCGTCGGGGTCAACCGCTACCAGGAGGACGAGCCGGAGGAGATCGAGCTCCAGCGGATCGACCCCGAGGCCGAGCGGCGGCAGCTCGAGCGGACGGCCGCGGTGCGCGCGGGGCGGGACGCGGGTGCCGCCGAGGCGGCGCTCGTGTCGGTACGGGAGGCGGCGCGCGGGACGGCGAACCTGCTCCCGCCCCTGCGCGACGCGCTGCGCGCGAGGTGCACTGTCGGCGAGATCTGCAACGTGCTACGCGAGGAGTTCGGTATGTACGATGCTCAGCGGATCTCATCCTGAACGCCGAAATTCAAGATCTAAAAATCCGGAGGGATATAACTTGCGAAGAAGGATATGACCGTGTATTGTTGCCCGATCATTCCGAGTTGAGGAAAGGAGGGTGGAGATGAACTGGAACATCGCACCGCTCAGCGGCACCCTCTTTGGAACCCTCGCTCGGAGGTGCTCCGGCTGAGGAGCTTGGCTCCCTAGCACGTTCGAGCGAGGCGACCGAAAGGTCGCCTTTGTGGTTCCAAGAGGAAAATCCAAGGCCCGCTACGAGAAAGGAGGCCCTTCGTAGTGGAGACGTCAATCGACCAGTAAGGCCGCCCGAGTCGAGGTGGAGGAGAGATCGCACGCCTCTTGTGCGGAAAAAGCGAGCACTAAAACCAGTCTGTGCTTTAGCTACCCAATTTTTCGTTAGACGCGCGTAATCCCCTCTCTATCCGGGTTCGGTGCGGCGACACGCCGAGACCGAACTAGAGAGGAGGAGAGAGCGTGGACTCTTACGATTCCGATTACCGGCGCCAGTACTGCCGGGAACGCATCGCCAGGATCGGCGACGAGTATCGCCGCGTACAGGCCCCGCCGCGGATCGCGTCGGAACCGCGTGAGCGGATCATCGTCGCGCAGATCCGGTCGATCTGGAAGCGAGTTCGCCGACAAGCCCCACGGCGAGCCCCGGTGTACCGGTCGTGATGGCTCATCTATCGGCCGCGTGCCTGTGAGCTGGGCAGTCCTCGCTCGCAGGCGCGCGGCCGAGTCGTCAAGCTTGCTCGCGCCGTGCGGATCCTGCTCGTCTCGCAGATGTACCCCGGCCCGGACGACCCGGACCTCGGGGTGTTCGTCGCGCAGATCGCCCGTGCGCTGGAGGAGCGCGGCAACGAGGTCGAGCGGGCCGTGCTCGACTCGCGGTCGGGCGGCAAGCGGCGGTACGCGACCCTCGCGGTCCGGGCCGTCCGCGGGGCGCGCCGCTTCCGGCCCGACGTCGTGTACGCCCACTTTCTCGTTCCCGCCGGGCTCGCGGCCGGCATCGCTTCGCGCGCCCCGCTCGTCGTCACCGCCCACGGTCGCGACGTCCGCAACGTCGGCGCGATCCCCGGCATCCGCGTGCTCACCCGCATGACGGTCCGCCGCGCTGCCGCCGTGATCGCGGTTTCCGACTACCTCCGCCGCGAGCTCGAGGCGAAGGTTCCCGAGGCGCGCGGCAAGACCGAGGTGATCGACTCGGGCGTCGACCTCGAGCGCTTCCGCGTCGAGCCGGCGCCGCCGGACGGGCCTGCGTTCCTCTGCCTCGGCGCGCTCACCGAGCGCAAGAACGTCGTCCGCCTTGCCGACGCCTTCGCTCGGCTCGACGCGGGGAGGCTCACGTTCGTCGGCGACGGCCCTCTGCGCCCAAAGCTCGAGGGCAGGCCGCGCGTCGAGCTCGTCCCGAAGGCCGCCCACGACGAGATCCCGGCCCGGATCGCCAAGGCGCACGTCGTGTGCCAGCCCAGCCTCGTCGAGCCGTTCGGCCAGGCGCTGCTCGAGGCGCTGGCCTGCGGCCGCCCCGTCGTCGCGACTCGGATCGGCGGCCCTCCGGAGTTCGTGCCGCTCGAGGCCGGGATCCTCGTGGACCCGCTCGACGTCGACGCGCTCACGGACGCGCTCAGGCGCGCGGCCGCGCTGCCGTGTCCGAATCAGGCCGCGCGGGCGGCGGCCGAGCAGCACGACGTCTCCGCGCAGGCCGCTCGGATCGAGGCGGTGCTGGCACGGGCGCTCGGCGCCGGCCCGGCCTCGCAGTGACTCCGAAAGCCGCTGCTATCCTCGCGCAACCGTGGTTGTCGCAGCCTTCATGGTCCAGACCCTGGCAGTCCTCCAGGTCCTCCTCTCGGTGGGCCTGGTCGTGCTGATCCTGATGCACTCGGGGCGCGATACCGGCTTCGGCGGGATGGGCTTCACGCCCGCCTCGCAGGGCGGAACGCACATCGTCGAGCGCAACCTCACGCGCTTGACCGTGGTCGTGGCGATTCTCTTCGTCGCGAACACGATCGGGCTCTTCCGCGCGCTCGCGTAACGCGGTGGCACGACGCCGCGCCGCAGCTCTGGGCGCGCTTGCGTTGCTCGCAGCGGGCTGCGGCTCGTCGGCGAAGACGAGCGCGCCGCGAACGTGGACCGGGCCGCCGGGTGTCGTGCGGATCGGCCTTGCCCATCTGCTCTGGCCGCTCGACCCCGGCCGAGCCCGGGACCGGGACGAGATCGTGCTGGCCCGCGCGCTCTTCGCGACGCCGCTGAGGACCGATCCGAGGACAGGCGCGCTCCGACCCGGCCTCTGCTCGACCTGGAGCTCGGCGGACGGCGGCCGCAGCTGGCGGTTCCGCTGCCGTCACACCCGAGCGATCGCGCGGCGGCTCCGGCGGGAGCGCGTGATCCCAGGCGCGACGATCGCGGCGGCAAACGCGAGCACGCTCGCCGTCTCGCTCCGTCGCCCCGATCCGGAGCTCCCGTACGCGCTCACGGAGGTGGCCGCCGCGCCGCCGGCGATCCCGGGTCCGTTCAGGCTCGTCTCCGCGAGCCCGGACCGGATCGTGGCCGAGCGCGCCGGCGTACGGCTCGTCTTCCGAAAGCTCGAGCCACACGCGGCGCAGCGGCTCTTCCGGCACGGGCGCCTCGACGAGGCGCCCGTGCCGCTCGGCGACCTGCAGGCCGACCTCCGCAACCGCGAGCTTTCCTCGGCGGTCCGGGTCGAGCGCCTGCTCGCCGTCGACCTCGTCGAAGGCGTACGCGGGGGCGCCCTGGCCCGGCTCCCCGCGCTGCGCGGCGTCTACGACGCCACCGCCGACCGGGCCGACTACCAGGCACTCGTGCCGGAGTTCGAGGCCCCGCCTGCGTTGAGCTTCGACGAGCCTCCGCCCACGGCCGCGAAGGTCGCCCGGGCGCCTGTCGTCGCGCCGCACGCCGCGAAGAAGCGCATCGCCGCGCAGCCGCGTGTCGCGGTCCGGTTCGCCGAGCCGTCCGATCCCGACCTGGCTTACAGCGTGAACCTGCTCGTCGCCGCGTGGCGGGACCTCGGCCTGGGCGCATACCTGACACACGGCCGCGCGGACGCGCGCTTTGAGCGCGTGCTCGCCGCCTATCCGCGCCTGGGCGCGATCCGTGCCGCGGCCCGCGGCCACCCGGTCATCCCGATCGCGTGGGCGGTGGACGCCCGGCTGGTCTCACCGCGGCTGCGCGGCTGGCGCGAGGACGACCTCGGCGCCGTGGACTACACCCGCGTGAAGGTTCAGGCGAAGTAGGGGCAGGCTGGGTTCGTGGCGAGCCGCCGGCGGAGCCGGGCTTCGCCCGGCAGGAGCCGTGCAGCGGCCGAACAGCCGCCCGCCGCCGACAGACGGCGGCTCCTGACGCGAGGGAGCACAGACACACGCTCTGAAGGAGGGGGCTCGTGGGGGAACCAGGGGTTCCCCCACGTCTACACCCCTGGGCCGGACCCGGTCCCGGTGACGTCGAAGCGCGCCGTCGCGACGCTGGGGACGAGCAGGCCGCTCGGGTAGCGCTCGTCGTAGAACGAGCTCTCGTTCACGAGCACGGGCTCGCGGGTCAGCCCGTGCAGCTCGGCGAGCAGCTCGGGCACGGCCAAGGTGAACCGGAGGTTCACGAGCGGCTCGGCGACCTGCCCGTCGCGGATCCTGAACGTCCCGTCCCGCGTCATCCCGGTGATCACGCCGTCGCGCGGATTGACGATGCTCAGGTAGTGGAGGCGGGTGACATAGATCCCGTCGCCGACGAGCTCCGCCAGCTCCTCCGTCGAGGCCGCCTCGCCGCCGGCGACCGACAGCGCGGACGGGAGCGGCCCCCAGTGGCGAAGCCGCGATTGGGGCGCGCTGGCCGTCGTCTCCTGCCCTCCGCCCGCCAGCTTCGCGGTCCGCCGGTCCCAGAGGACGCTGGTGAGCACGCCGTCCTCGACGAGCTCGACGCGGCGCTTCGGGCTGCCCTCGAAGTCGAAGGCCTTCGGTAGGCCCCGCGGGTCGAGCGGGTCGTCCGCGAGCGAGAAGCGCTCGTCGAAGACCTTCTCGCCGAGCCGTCCGGTCGCATAGCCGCGCTCCTCGAGCACGCCGAGCCCGCTGAACGCGTCGTAGGCGAAGTAGAGGAGGAGCTCGGCGAACGCGTACGGCTCGAGCACCGCGGCGTAGGAGCCCGGCTCGAGGCCGGCGGCGCCGCGCGTGCGCTCCGCCTTGGCGACCGCCTCCTCTGCCGCCGCTGCGGGATCGACCTCGCCGACCCGCCACGACGTCTGCTCCGCGTAGCCCGAGGCGCCGTCGACGGCTGCGAGGGCGAGCACGCCCGCGTCGGTCATCGACTGCGAGACGGAGAGTCCCGTCGTTGAGGCGAGCGCGAGCTCGGTGAGCCCGCTCGTGCAGAAGCCGTAGAGATCGAGGCTCGACGCGTCGATCGCGGCCGCCGCGAGCCGCGCCTGCTCCTCGGGCGGCAAGGCGGCGGTCGCCTCGTCGTAGCCCTCGACGACAGGAGGCGCGGCCCTGGGCGCGAGGCCGGGGAAATCGGGATCGGCAGGCGCGTTGTCGGCTGCCTCGGCCGCCCGGGCCGCCAGCGCGCGCAGCCCCTCGTCGTCGGTCCGGTTTGCGGAGGCGAGGCCGAGCCGGCCGTCACGCACGACCTGGAGCTCGACGACCTCGTTGTCTATCAGCGTCGGCTGGTGCACCTCGGAGCCGGCGAAGCGCGCCAGGCCGGACACCTCGCGCTGCACGAGAGCGAGCGCCTCGTCGCCTTCGGCTGCACGCAGGGCGCGCTCGGCGAGCTCGAGCGTCGCGCTCAACTCGGGAAGCCGACCTGAACGTCGCGGAAGCGCGCGGGCGCCGCGCCGTGGGACACGTGCGCATGCTGGCCGGGCTGGCCCTTGCCGCAATTCGTCAGCCCCTGCAGGACCCACTCCTCCTTGCCGGCGACCGCGTCGAGCGAGCCCCAGAACTCCGGTGTCTGGCCCGTGTAGGTCGCGTCGCGGAGCATGCGGCCGAGCTGGCCGCCCTTGATCTCCCACGCGATCTGCGTCCCGAACTGGAAGTTGAGCCGCTTGTCGTCGATCGACCAGCTCTTGTTGGTCTGCAGGAAGAGCCCGTCGTCCACGGCGGCGATCAGCTCCTCGAGTGACCCCTCGCCCGGCTCGAGGTGGAGGTTCGTCATCCGGACGAGCGGCATCCGGCTCCAGCCGTCCGCGCGCATCGAGCCGCCCGATCCGCTCCCGATCCGCGCGGCGGTCTCGCGCGAGGTGAGGAAGCCGCGCAGGACGCCCTCGGCGACGACCGGCTCGCGCCTCGCGGGGACGCCCTCGTCGTCGAAGCCGAACGTGCCGAGCCCGCCGGGCGTGGTCGGGTCGGCGGTGACGTTCATGTGCTCGGAGCCGTACCGGAGCGAGCCGAGATCCTCCGGCTTGAGGAAGCTCGTGCCGGCGTAGGCCGCCTCGGTCCCGTAGACGCGGTCGAGCTCCGTCGGGTGGCCGACCGACTCGTGCACCTGCAGCTCCATCTGCTCGGCGTCGATCACGACCGTCGTCACCTGCGAGGGGCACGGGTCGGCCCGGAGAAGCGCGGCCGCCTGCTCGCCGACGCGCGGAGCCTCGCGCTCGAGCTTGAGCGACTCGATGTACTCCCAGCCGGCCTGCGCGCTCGAGCCGCCGTGGGCGCTCGGGTGGCTGCGGATCTGCGTGATGCCGTCGCGGGCCGCGAAGGCGTCGATCCCGCCGCCGCACTCGACGAGCTCCTGCTCGGTCGACACGCCCTCGGACGAGACGAAGACACGGTGCTCGCGCTGGGCCCGGACCGCGGCCGAGGTCACGGTCACGTCCTCGTGCTCCATTCCCCGCTCCGCCTGCAGGCAGAGCTCGATCTTGTCCGCGAGGGAGATCGCGAACGGGTCCTTCTCCACCTCCGTGCGGAACTCGCCCTGCGCGGGTGCGATCTCCGCGAGCGCGCGCCGGTGCCCGCCCGGAGCCGCCTTCGCGAACGCGGTGGCCTTCGTCGCCGCGGTCTCCGCGCCCGTCGAGTCGAGCCGCCGGTCGCAGGCGAAGCCCCAGGCGCCGTCCGCGAGGACGCGGACGCCGATGCCCTCGCTCTCGGCGTCGTCGAGCCGCTCGACGCGCTGGTTGCGGGTCCCGACCACCTGCGAGCGCCGGACGACCACCCGCGCGTCCGCGTAGGACGCCCCCGCGCCGAGAGCCGCCGCCACCGCCTCCTCGCAGAGCTCCCGCACGGTTGCGTACCTTAGAGGCTCTCTCGCCAGGAGGGCCAGAGGGCTACCGATGGAAGGCGTGGCTAGAATGGCCGTCGCGCGCTGGTGGCGGAATTGGTAGACGCGCAAGGTTGAGGGCCTTGTGGGGTTAAAACCCCGTGGAGGTTCAAGTCCTCTCCAGCGCACTCATCCTCGGAAGTCCGGCCCGCTTTCGCGGGCCATGACGACTTCCGAGGATCTCGCTTTCTCCGGAGCGCGTTCCCGAGCGGAACCGGGCCAAGCCCGGCTCCGCGGCGAGCG
Source organism: uncultured Actinomycetes bacterium (assembly GCA_963716865.1). GTDB lineage: Bacteria > Actinomycetota > Thermoleophilia > Gaiellales > Gaiellaceae > AC-32. The sequence goes on along the minus strand of CAVQUF010000001.1, from coordinate 498,799 downwards.
ATCACGGCGTCAGCTGGCTGCCCAGGTCCATTCCGTTCCTTCGTGGATCGCTGCGTAGACGGCGTCGCGGAGTCGGTTTGCCTCCTCGTTCCTGAGGGTCCGAGTCGGGTGACGAAGGACGACGCGCAGAAGAACGTTCTTCTGCTTCGGTCGGATGCCCAGCCGCTCCGCCGCAGGCGGCGGCAAGGCTTCACCCGGCGTCTCCGCGATGACCTCGATTGCCTCCACTGCAGCGGAGCGATCACCAAGGGCCTCTCGAACACGGTCACCGAGCTCCTCAGCCGTTGTTTCGGCGTCCACCGCCACCGAGAGATCGCGTTGCACGGACGGCTGCGCGGACACCGGCTGATACGGCTCGAGGTCGCGCATCTGCACGGCGATGCGCGAGTCCGAAGAGCGCAGGAGCCGGATGTCGTCGATCCCCTTCCGGAGCATCAGCGCGCGGTCGAGACCGATCCCCATCGCGAGCCCCGCGTATTCCGGGCCCAGCCCAGCCGTTCTCAGCACCTCGGGTGCCGCGACTCCGCACTCGAGCAGCTCGACCCACCGATCGCCTGAACGGACCTCGACCTCGAGCCCGTCGCGCGTGTACGGGTGTACCGCCGGCAGGCAGCGGTACGCGGCCCCAGGGGCCAACGCACCGACCACGACCTCGACCATCGCCTTCAGGTCGTCGCTGTCGACCAGTGCTCGGCACACGCGCCAGAGGTCGAGCTGGTGTGGCTCGCCGACCGAGAGCCGATCGATGCGATCGCGGCGGTAGACAAGACCCGGGCACGCGAGGAGCACGTCCTCGTAGGACGCGAGCGCGACTCGGCGCAGCAGGCTCGGGAGCATCGCGCTCGTGTGTGTCCGCAGCACCTCGCTCTCGCTCACGTAACGCGTATAGCGGGCGTCACGTGCGGCCGCGTCCGGTAAATAGCCCAGTAGCTCGTAGTTGTCCGCAAGCGACACGACTGGATACGCGCGGTTGACGATTAGCTCGCAGCCCGATGCCTCACACAGTGCTGTGACCGCCTCGTTGACGAGGAGCTGAAGAGCGTGTTGCCCATGAGCCGCGTCGGTCAGGTCCGGAACGGCAAGCGCCTTCCGGTAGGTGTCGGTTGAGATGGCCATCGTCTCCTCCTTGATCGCGAATGCAGGAACGCTTCATGCGCCCCGGTCGTGTCAGGAGGAGCGGGCGGCTAGACGGGCAGGCCCCGCACCCCGGGCACGTGCCGGGGCGGGAGAAAGACGAAGCGCGTCGTCATCGCGGCCATGAGCTCAGGATAGCGGCGTCGAGCCGCGACAGTGGCTGCGAGACTGGGGCGCGTGGAGCAGCGCGTCAGCCTCGTCACGCTCGGCGTCCGCGACCTCGGGCGCGCCCGCCAGTTCTACGAGGCGCTCGGCTGGACGACCGGCGCCGGCCCCGACGACGACGTCGTCTTCTTCCAAGCGAGCGGGATGGTGCTCGCGCTCTGGGGCCGCGACCGGCTCGCCGGGGACAGCGGCGTCGAGGACGCCGGCGGCTGGGGCGGTGTCACGCTCGCGCACAACGTGCGCTCGCCGGAGGAGGTCGACGCCGTGATGCGCGAGGCCGAGGCCGCGGGCGCGACGGTGACGCGCCCCGCGGCGCCGACGTTCTGGGGCGGGTACTCCGGCGCGTTCGCCGATCCGGAGGGCCACGCGTGGGAGATCGCCCACAACCCGCACTGGATGCTGGCCGAGGACGGCTCGATCCGGCTTTCTTGACGCCGTCCGGGAGGAGGGCTACTCTCTATCACGAACGTATGTTCGTTCCCGCTCCCGACCCCGAGGTGTCCCGATGCTGACCGGCAGACAGCAGGAGATCTGGACGTTTCTGACCCAGTACGTCGATGAGCACGGCTACCCGCCCACGGTGCGCGAGATCGGCGAGGCGGTGGGCCTCGCGTCCCCGAGCACCGTTCACGCGCACCTGGCCAACCTCGAGCGCGCAGGCCTGATCAAGCGCGACCCGACGAAGCCACGGGCGCTCGAGCTCCGCCGCGAGCCGAGGTCCGAGCCCGCGCGGGCGGCGGACGTCCACCGGCTTCCGCTCATCGGCGAGATCGCGGCCGGCGGCCCGCTGCTGGCCGAGGACAACGTCGAGGACCACCTCGCCGTCCCCGAGCCGCTCGCGTCCGGAGGGGAGGAGTTCCTCCTCCGCGTCAAGGGAGACTCGATGGTGAACGCGGGCATCCTCGAGGGTGACCTCGTCGTCGTGCACCGGCAGCAGAGCGCGGAGGACGGCGACATCGTCGTCGCGCTCGCAGGCGCCGACGAGACGGCGGACGAGGCGACGGTCAAGCGCTTCTTCAAGGAAGGCCGCCGCGTCCGACTTCAGCCGGAGAACGACACGCTCGAGCCGCTCTACCCGGAGCACGTCGAGATCCTCGGCAAGGTGACGGGGGTCTTCCGGAGCCTGTGAACGCCGTCGAGCCGCTGAACCGCACGCTCGAGCAGGAGCTGAACGCGCTCCTGCGAGGCGCGAGCCTGGAGTGCCTCGTCTGCGGGGAGTTCGTGCTGCACCTGCCGCGGGGAGGAGGCATCTTCTGCCCGGAATGCGGCAGCGGGCTCGACGTGGCGGAAATCGACGGCGCGCGGGCGCGGCTACAATTCGGCACGCAGGCCGGGTGACCGCGGGCCCTCGTGGCTCGAGGAAAGTCCGGACACCGAAGGGCAGGACGCTGGGGCGACCCAGGCGGCGAAAGCCGACGGAAAGTGGCACAGAAAGGAGACCGCCGGCAGCGATTCTCCGGAGACGCTGAAGGTAAGGGTGAAACGGTGGGGTAAGAGCCCACCAGCGCCGTGGCGACACGGCGGCTAGCCAAACCCCGTCCGGTGCAAGGCGAACAGGCTCCGCCGACGCGGCCCGCCGAGGAGCCGGGTAAGCCGCAAAGAAGGATGGTCACCCTCGACAGAATCCGGCTTACAGGCCTGCTACGGAAAGAGCCCCGGAAACGGGGCTCTTTCTATGGACCAAGGGACACGAGTGGCCCGCGCGGAGGCGGGCCACTCGTCTGTCGATCAGCTTCGGTTAGTGGACGGGCTTGAAGTACCGCTTGAGCTCCCAGCCCGCGACGCGGTTGCCGAGCTTGTTCCCCTGCTCGACCGAGTTGCGGAAGTGGAAGCCGAGCCAGACCCGCGCGTCGACGACCTGATCCTGGACGTCGTCGACGGTGTCGAAGTGCTGGGTCGTCGTCAGGACGTTGCTTCCGTTCTCTCCCCCCGGCATGGTCACGTCGATGTGCTGCGTGTGCAGTGCCGCCGCGAGAGCATCCGTGAAGGCTGCCGTGAAGCAGCCATGCTGGGACGGATACTCGGGGTGACCCGGAACCCCCAGAAGCGACTGCCAGGTCGGATCGGCGGTCGTGTCGGGATTGCCGTCCTTGTCGGCGTTCCGGATCGCGGTGATCGGGCGCCAGAACTGGTAGAAGAACTTCGAGTCGAAGCAGCCGATCCCGGCGTCGGTTGTGACGATGTTGCCCATCGCGAGCAGGTGCGCGGCGTCGACGATGTCCATCTCGTGCTGTGCGACGACGCCCTGCATCGTGACGTTGTACTGATTGATGTTGTTCCCGACCCAGAAGTACGCGATCGCCGTCTGCTCCGGGGTGCGGACGCTGCTGTTGAGCGCGCCGTACGCCTCGGTCTCGTTCAGATCCCGTGCGTACAGGCGACTCGTCAGTGCCGGCGGCGGCTTGGCCCGGAACTGCGAGGCCTGGTCAAGCAGGAACGGACGCATCGTCGCGAGCCATGGCGTCACCACGGTCTGACCCGGCTGTAGCTGCCACTGCCCGGGCAGGATCGGCCCGATGCCTCCGTAGCTCGGCGTCGCAGCGTTGAGACCGTCACCGGTGCGGAAGGCGATGATGTCGCTCGCTGCCGCTTCGCCGACGGCGACCCCGTCGGCGACGCCGCCTCCGGTTAGCGATCCGATGTACGCGTTGTACTTGGCATCGACGGCGCTCTGCTGGTCGGGCAGGTAGTAGTCGAGCGTCGTCCGCGCAGCTGCCGCGACTGCCGCCTGCACCGAGGCTCCGGGAGCGACGGTGAAGGCGAAGTCGTGGTAGGGCTCGTAGCGGCCCTCGAGCTTCGTCACGGCGTCGTACACGGCCGCCTGGACGTACGACATGTAGACCATGCCGTCGGTCTGGACCTTGGTCGGCGTCGAGGCGCGTACCGCGGTGACCGCGTTCGTGTTCCAGGTCAGAACCGCGTCCGGAGGCCCCGCGTTGGGCTTGGGGTTGTGAGCCGAGGCCACCGACAGCCATACCGTCGCGGCCACGGCCAGGATGCCCACGAGGGTGAGCAAGGTCGTGAGTTGAATTGTCTTCCTCTTCATTTCTCCTCCTTTTGGGACGAGATCGCCTCGACGACGCGGATTGGTTCGAGGGCGGCGCGCTGCGCAGCGAGCGCAGCGTCCCGGCCCGAGGGAGCGTCGAACACGAAGAAGCAGATCTCGTCCTCCGGAACGTGAATCGAGCCTTCGAAGCTGACGGGCGTTGTCTCCTCCGTCAGTTCCTCCGCCGCCGAGCGCGCCCGCCGCTCGCGGGCCGTGCGTTCTCCTGCCTGGCCACGAGCGAGGTAGGTCTCGATGAGGTAACTCGGCACGCGCTCGACGCTACGGCGCGGGCAGCGCCGCGGAAACGTCAGAACGTCTGAACTTTGCCCCGACGGGCGAGATTCGTCAGTTCAGCCGGCGGGAGAGCTCGGTGCGCGAGCGCACGCCGAGCTTGGCGTAGATGTGCGTGAGGTGGCTCGCGACCGTCCGCTCGCCGAGGAACAGCGCGGCGGCGACTTCGCGGTTCGTCTGGCCCTCGGCAACCAGGGTGGCGACGCGGCGCTCGGCCGCCGTGAGCCCATCCTCGCGCGTGCGCCCGCCGATGCTTCCGAGCTCGCCGCGCGCCTTCACGACCCAGGTGGCCGCCCCGAGCTCCTCGAAGCCGTCGAGCGCTGCCTGGATTGCCTCGCGCGCCGCGCGCTTCTGCCGTGCGCGCCTGCGGACGACGCCGAGCGCGAGCAGCGCGCGTGCCCGCCCGAAAGCGTCGCCGACCTGCTCGTGCTGCGTGATCGCGTCCTCCAGGATCGCGGCCGCTCGACCGCCGTTCCCGCGCGCAGCTTCCACGAGACCGCGGCAGCGCGTGATGTGCCCGAGCGACCAGTCGTCGTCGGGCTTCCGTTCGTCCTCCCACGCGTCGAGGACTCGCACGGCCTCGTCGACGCGGTCGAGCTCGAGCAGCGCCTCGACGTGGTCGCCGACCCACCAGCGGCGGCCGGCGTCTCGCCATCCGAGCTCCGTCGTCACCGCCTCGGCCTCGGCGAACCAGCGTAGAGCCGCCTCGAGATCGCCGCTCTGTCGGGCGACGAAGCCCATCGTCCCGACGTGCACGGGCGTGTGCCGCCCGAACTGCTCCTCACCCAGCTGCAGCGAGCGCTCCGAGTGTGCGCGCGCGAGCTCGAGCCGCCCGCGGTGCGCGGCGACGACGGCAATGGGCAGGTGCGCCCACGGCACCTCGAGCCCGTACTGGGTCATCAGGTCGTATGCGCGCTCGGCGTAGTCCGCCGCGAGTTCCCAGCGTCCCGCCCACAGCTCGGTCCACGCGAGTCGGTGGAGCGCATCGGCGGCCGCGAGTTCGTCGCGCTCGCGACGCTCCTCGTACATCCGTTCGAGCAGCGCACGCTCGGCGCGCCGCTCGCTGCTCGCTGCGACGGCGTCGCAGAGCGTCAGTCGCGCACGCTGAACCTGCCGCGCGTCGCCGAGCGCGTGGGCGATCTCGAGCGCTCGCGTTGCGTATGCCCGCGCCTGCGGGTCCCCGATCGCGGACCCCAGGAACACCATCATCGCGAGCGCGTCCAGGCGGAGCATGTCGTCGTCGACCTCGTCGGCGAGCTCGAGGGAACGGCGCGCATGCTCGAACGCACCGTCGAATCCCCTCGTGAAGCGCGCGGTCCAGGCCAGGCGGCACTGGATGGCCGCCTGCAGCGCCGGCCGCGACGTCGCCTCGTGCAACGCTTCCTCAAGCAGGGCGATCGCGCGGTCAAGGCTTTCGAGCTCTGCAAGGAGGAACAGCACGTCGGCCCGCAACGAGCCGATGTCACGCTCCTCGAGTAGATCGCTCGCGATCGCCCGTGCACGCATCCATTCGCCGGCCGTCCGATGCGCACGGGCTGCGGCAAGCGAGCGACGGCGGCGCTCGTCTGCGTCGCGCAGCGGAGTCAACCGCAGCGCCTGCTCGGCGAGCTCGGCCGCCTCGGCCGACGCGCCGCGGTTGACCGCCAGCCTCACGGCGTTGTCGAGCTCAAAGGCGATCGTGGCGTCGGGTGCGTCCGTCGACAGCGCGAGGTGGCGGGCGCGTTGCAGCGGGTCGTCGACGATCTCGGCGATGCGCGCGTGAACGCTCCGTCGCTTCTCGCCCAGGTCCTGGTAGAGGACCGACGAGAGCAGCGGGTGGGTAAAGCGGATCGTCCCGTTTCCGCGCTCGATCAGGTGCGCGGCGACCGCCGGCTCCAGGCTGGCTGTCTCGACGCCCGCCTTCTCCAGCAGAGACTCCGAGGGCGCGCCGAGCGCGGCAGCGAGCCCGAGCGCCTCCCGCGTAGGCTCGGGAACGCCCGCGATCCTCGCGCGCACGAGCTCCTCGAGCGTCTCGGGAACCGGTAGCGGCTCGAGCGGATCCGCGTCCGCGTCGAGGATGCGCGCCAGCTCGAGCGCGAAGAACGGATTGCCGCCCGACCGCTCGTGGATGCGCAGCAGCGTCTGGCGGGCAAACGGCTTGCCGAGACCGTCGCGCAGGAGCCGGTGCAGCGCGCCCAGGCTGAGCGGCCCGACCGGAAGCCGCTCGACGCTCTCCGCTTCGAGCGCCTGCTCGAGCTCCGACGGCCGCCCTCCCTCGACGAGCCTCCGGGCGAGCAGCAGGCGCACGGGGCAGGCGTCGAGCCGCCGCAGCGCGAACGCGAGCGCGCTCGCCGAGGATGCGTCGAGCCACTGGACGTCGTCCACAGCGACGAGGACGTCGCCGCGCCTGCCGAGGAGCTGCAGCGCGTCACGCACCGCAACCGCAAGGGCGCGGCGGTCGACGGGATCCTCCGGCGACTCCTCGAGCAGGAGCGCCGCCTCGAGCGCCCGCCGCCGGGGCGGCGCGAGCTCCGGCAGCACCTCGCCCAGGACACCCTCGAGGAGATCTGCGAGCCCGAGATGGGCGAGCCCGCGCTCGGCCTCCGCCGGCCGTGACGAGAGGATCAGGTACTCAAGCTCGCGCGCGCGCTCGACTCCGGCAAGCCAGAGCGTCGACTTCCCAATGCCCGGCTCGCCCTCCAGCACGAGTGCCGCAACCCCCTCGGCCGGAGAATCGAGGAAGGCGTGGAGTCGATCGAGCTCCTGCTCTCTCCCGACGATCCCGGCTGTCATCTCCTCGCGACAATCGTGACAGACTGGGCGACCCTCGCCTAGCGGCCCTCACATGCGGGCGAGCGTCGGCTCACCAAGGCCCGAACGCGGTCGCGTTCGCCTCTCGCAGAGCGCTCACGTAGCCCGCACGCTCGTACGCCGCCTGGTCGGCGCCGACCGGAACCGCGAGCAGTCCCCGGAGGTCGTCGACCGCCGTGAAGCCCTTTCGGGCCATCCAGTCGGTCAGGCCTTCCAGCAACACGGTTGCGTGCTCGGGACCGTGGCGAAGCAGGGCAGAGGCGGTCATGACCACGTCGGCGCCGGCCAGGAGATACTTGACGACGTCGCTCGCGTCCTCGACGCCGGTCGTCGCCGCCAGCGAAGCCCGCACGCGTCCCCGCAGGAGTGCGATCCAGGTGCGAGGAAGCCGCGCCTCGGCCTGGCTCGAGAGACCGACCTTCGGGACGACGGCCAGGTTCTCGGGGTCGATGTCCGGCTGCAGGAACCGGTTGAAGAGCACGAGCGCGTCGGCCCCCGCCTCGTCGAGCCGCAGCGCGACCTCGCCGGTCGAGCTGAAGTACGGGCTGAGCTTGACCGCCACCGGCACGTTGACCGCCTCCTTCACGCGCGCCAGGACGTCCACGTGACGCTGCTCGACGTCGCGTCCGGCGATCTGCGGGTCGCCCGGGAGGTAGTAGATGTTCAGCTCGATCGCAGCCGCACCGGCCTCCTCGATCGCGCGCGCGTAGTTGACCCAGCCGCCCGGTGTGACGCCGTTGAGGCTGCCGATCACCGGAACGTCGACCATGGTTGCCGCGCGCTCGAGCAGGCTCAGGTAGGGGCGCGACCCGACCTCCTCGTCCGCGGTCGTCGGGAAGTAGGAGAGCGACTCGGCGAAGCTCTCGGTGCCCGCGTCCACCAGTTGCGCGTTCTGCGCCGTCTCGCGGAGCAGCTGCTCCTCGAAGAGCGAGTACAGGACGACCGCGCCGACGCCGGCCTCGGCGAGTCTGCGGACGCCCTCGGCGTCCTGGGAGAGCGGAGATGCGGAGGCGACGAGCGGGTTTCGCAGCGTGAGGCCCATGTACTCCGTCGCGAGGCTCATCGGCCGTCTCTGCGCGCGTCGGCTGCGAAGTGCCCTGCGCCCCTCGTCGCCATCTCCTCGTACACGTCCCAGCGCTGATCGACGGCCTCGACCGCCAGCCGGTGCAGCCGCTCGGCCTCCGCCGGATCGGTGTTCACGAGGGTGCGGTAGCGCAACTCGCGGTTGGTGTACGAGCTGAGCGGCATGCGCGGCCTCGGGGAGTCGAGCAGGAACGGATTCCCCCCGCCTGCGCGCAGCAGCGGGTCGTAGCGGATCAGCGGCCAGTAGCCACTCGCGACGGCCCGGTATTGCTGGTCGAGCCCGTTTCGCATCTCGATGCCGTGCGCGATGCAGTGGCTGTAGGCGAGCACCAGGGATGGGCCCTCGTACGCCTCGGCCTCGCGGAAGGCGCTCAGCGTCTGCTGCGGGTCGGCGCCCATCGCGACCCGGGCGACGTAGACGTTGCCGTAGGCGATCGCCTGCAGGGCCAGGTCCTTCTTGGGCACCGTCTTGCCGGCGGCGGCGAACTTGGCGACCGCGCCGAGCGGGGTCGCCTTCGACATCTGGCCGCCGGTGTTCGAATAGACCTCGGTGTCGAGGACGAGCACGTTGACGTCGTGCCCGCTCGCCAGGACGTGGTCGAGACCCCCCGAGCCGATGTCGTAGGCCCAGCCGTCACCCCCGACGATCCAGACGCTCCGCCGGACGAGGTGATCGACAACGCTGAGCAGGTCGGCGACGGCGGGGCCGTCGAGCCCGTCGAGGCGCCGCTTCAGCTCGGCGAGCCGATCGCGTTGTGCGCGCAACTCCGACTCGTGGATCTGCGGCGCGTCGAGAATGTCGTCGACGAGCTCCTCGCCCAGGACATCGCGCAGCTCGGTCAGCCGCCGGCGCGCCAGCTCGGTGTGTCGGTCGGCGGCGAGCCGGAAACCGAGCCCGAACTCCGCGTTGTCCTCGAAGAGCGAGTTGGACCAGGCCGGGCCGCGCCCGTCCGCGTCGGTCGTCCAGGGCGTGGTCGGCAGGTTGCCGCCGTAGATCGATGAGCAGCCCGTCGCGTTCGCGATCATCAGCCGGTCGCCGAAGAGCTGCGAGAGCAGCTTCAGGTAGGGCGTCTCCCCGCAACCGACGCATGCGCCCGAGAACTCGAAGAGCGGCTCCAGGAACTGGGTGCCGCGCACCGTGCCGAAGTCGACCCGCGAGCGATCGCTTCGGGGCAGCTGCTCGAAGAACGCGATGTTGTCGCGTTCCGCCTCGACCAGGGGCTCGCGCGGAGCCAGGTTGATCGCCTTGCGGCCCGGGTCGGTCGGGGCGACGACGGGGCAGGCCTCGACGCAGAGGGCGCACCCCGTGCAGTCCTCGACGTAGACCTGGAGCGTGTAGCGCGTGTCGGGCAGGCCGACGGCCTCCAGCGGGGCCGACCGGAACCCGGGCGGCGCGCTCTCCAGGTTGGACTCGTCGTAGTACCGGGAGCGGATCACGCTGTGAGGACAGACGAAGCTGCAGTTGCCGCACTGGATGCAGAGGTCTTCGTCCCAGACGGCGACCAGCTCCGAGATGTTGCGCTTCTCGTACGCCGCGGTCCCGCTCGGGTAGGTGCCGTCGACCGGCAGCGCGCTGACCGGGAGCTCGTCGCCGAGGCCCGCCAGCATCGCTGCGGTGACCGTGCGCACGAATTCCGGCGCATCAGCAGGGACGACTGGAGCAGGCTCGCGGGCTGACGTCACCTGCTCGGGCAGCTCGACCTTGTGCAGCCCTTCGAGCGCGCGGTCGACGGCGGCCTGGTTGCGCTCGACCACCTCGGCGCCGCGCCGGCCGTAGGTCTTGGCGATCGCGTCCTTGATCCGGTCGATCGCCTGCTCGCGGGGCAACACTCCCGAGAGGGCGAAGAAGCAGGTCTGCAGGACGATGTTGATTCGCCCGGCCAGGCCGACCTCGCGAGCGATCCGGTTGGCGTCGATGACGTACACGTCGAGGTGTTTGGCGTGAATCTGCTCCTGGGTCGGCCGGGAGAGCGCATCCCAGACCTCGTCCGGTGCGTGCGGGCAGTTGAGCAGCAGGATCGCGCCGTCGGCCGCGCGGTCGAGCACCTCGGCCCGTTCGAGCAGGCCGAACTGATGGCAGCCGACGAAGCTCGCCTGCTCGACGAGGTAGGGCGCCCGGATCGGCTGTTGCCCGAAGCGCACGTGAGAGACCGTCTGCGAGCCGGCCTTCTTCGAGTCGTAGACGAAGTAGCCCTGCGCGTTCAGGCCCTCGGCGCCCAGGATCTTGATCGTGTTCTTGTTCGCCCCGACCGTGCCGTCCGAGCCCAGGCCGAAGAAGACCGCGCGGATCGTCTCGGGCGGCTCGATGTCCAGCGACGCGTCGTAGTCGAGACTCGTCCCCGAGACGTCGTCGGTGATCCCGATCGTGAACCGGCGCCGCGGCCGCTCGCGCGCGAGCTCGTCGAACACACCGGCGACCATTCCCGGCGTGAGCTCTTTCGAGGAGAGCCCGTAGCGGCCGCCCACCACCGTGGGGATCACCGCCGGCCCGCCGTCCGCATGCGCCTCGACCAGCGCCGCGACGGTGTCGAGGAAGAGCGGCTCCCCGAGCGAGCCCGGCTCCTTCGTCCGGTCGAGGACGGCGATCCGGCGGACGCTCGCCGGCAGGGCCTCCACCAGCGCCTGCGCGGGGAACGGCCGGTACAGCCGCACCTGCACCACGCCGACCTGCTCGCCCTGTCCGTTGAGGTGCGCGACCGTCTCCCGGATCGTCTCCGCGCCCGAGCCCATCGCCACCAGCACGCGGTCGGCCTCCGGGTGTCCGCTGTAGTCGACGATCCGGTAGCGGCGGCCGGTGCGCTCGCCGAGAGCCGCCATCGCCTCCTCGACCACCTCCGGCACGCGTGCGTAGAACGGGTTCACCGTCTCGCGGGCCTGGAAGTACGTGTCGGGGTTCTGCGCCGTGCCCCGGATGAACGGCCGCTCCGGCGAGAGCGCCCGCTCGCGATGGGCGCGGACGAGCTTCTCGGGCACGAGCGCGCGGAGGTCGTCGTCGGAGAGCAGCTCGATCGTGTTCAGCTCGTGGGACGTCCGGAACCCGTCGAAGAAGTGGACGAACGGCACGCGCGTCCGGAGCGTGGCGGCCTGCGCGACCAGCGCCAGGTCGTGGGCCTCCTGCACCGATCCGGAGGCGAGCAGCGCGAAACCCGTCTGGCGGACGGCCATGACGTCGGAGTGGTCGCCGAAGATCGACAGCCCCTGTGCGGCGAGCGAGCGTGCCGCCACCTGGAGCACCGCCGGCGTCAGCTCGCCGGCGATCTTGTACATGTTCGGGATCATCAAAAGGAGGCCCTGCGAGGCGGTGAACGTCGTCGCCAGGGCCCCGCTCTGCAACGAGCCGTGCAGGGCGCCGGCCGCCCCGCCCTCGCTCTGCATCTCCACGACCGAAGGGACCGTGCCCCAGACGTTCGGCCGTCCGCTCGTGCGCCCACTCGTCCGCGAGCTCGGCCATCGGCGACGACGGCGTGATCGGATAGATGCAGCAGATCTCGTTGAGCCGATAGGCGACGGAGGCCGCAGCCTCGTTGCCGTCGACGGTCACGCGCATCAGCTCGTCTCCGCGACCATCTCGATCGCGTGCACCGGACACTGCTCGAAGCACGCACCGCAGCCGGTGCAGCGGTCGTAGTCGAACCGGTAGCGCTCCCCGACGCCCAGCTTGATCACCGCGTCCTCGGGGCAGGCGCCGAGGCAGCCGTCGCACTCGAAGCAGTTGCCGCACGAGAGGCACCGGCCTGCCTCGTAGATCGCCTCCTCGTCGGTCAGGCCGCCCACGACCTCCGTGAAACCGGCGATCCGCTCCTCGGGCGCGAGCTCGGGCTGCTGCCGGCGGGCCGCGTCGCCGAAGTACCACAGGTGCAACTTGTCGAAGCTCGCCAGCTCGTGCTTCGGCCGGCTCGCGGCGGCCGTGTTGCGCAGCCAGGCGTCGATGTGGCGGGCGGCTTTCTTGCCGTGTCCCACTCCGACCGTCACGGTCCGCTCACTCGGCACCATGTCTCCGCCCGCGAACACGCCGGGGCAGCCGGTCATCAGCGAGGTCGAGACTCGCACGGTGCCGTCGCGCTCGAACTCGACGCCGGGCACCTCACGGAGGAAGGCGGTGTCGGTCTCCTGACCCAGCGCCAGGATCACCGTGTCCGCCGCGAGCGTCTCGAACCGTCCCGTCGGCTGAGGGAACCCGGACTCGTCGAGCTCCATCGCCTCGACCTCGAGCTCCGGGCCGTCGAAGGCGGTGATCGTTCGCAGCCAGTTGATCCTCACGCCCTCGCGCTCGGCGTCCTCGGCCTCCTCGAGGTGGGCGGGCATCTGCTCGCGCGTGCGCCGGTAGACGATCAGCGCCTCGTCGGCGCCCAGCCTGCGGGCGACGCGGGCCGCGTCCATCGCGGTGTTCCCGCCTCCGTAGACCGCGACCCGGCGCCCGATCACCGGCCGCTCGCCGGACGCGACGCTCCGCAGGAACGAGACGGCGTCCACGATCCGCCCTGCATCCCGGGCCGGGATGTCGACCCGCTTGGACAGGTGCGCTCCGACCGCGACGAAGACCGCGTCGAAGCCGCCCTCCTTCCGCTCGGCCGCGAGATCCTCGACCCGATAGTCGCAGACGATCCGTACCCCCAGCGTCGAGATTCGGCTCAAGCTCGCCGCTCGAGCACGTCGCGCGGCATCCGGTACGCCGGGATCCCGTAGCGCATCATCCCGCCGGGCTCGGCGCCCGCGTCCCTGATCTCGACCTCGTGCCCGAGCCGGGCGAGATGGTAGGCGGCCGACAGCCCGCTCGGCCCTGCGCCGACCACGAGCACGCGCTTGCCGCTGCGCGCAGTCGGCGGGTCGAACTGCCACTCCTGCTCGAGCGCCAGATCTCCGAGGAAGCGCTCGACCGAATGGATCGAGACGGCGCTGTCGAGGTCGGCGCGGTTGCAGACGCTCTCGCACGGGTGGTAGCAGACCCGCCCGTGGATCGCGGGCAGGGGATTGTCGGCGACCAGCTCGCGCCAGGCCTGCTCGTGGCGGCCGGCCGTGGTGTGAGCGAGCCAGGCCTGGATGTTCTCGCCGGCCGGGCAGCCCGCGTTGCACGGTGGCAGCAGATCCACGTAGACCGGTCGCCGCTCCCGGACGGGCCCGGCGCGAGCGTGCCCGTGGAGCAGATCGGGCAGCGGCGTCACGTCGCGCTTCGGATCGCTCATGCCAGGCGCCGCGCTCGGACAGCCATGGCGTCAGGCTATCGCGTAGCTAGGCTCGGAGGACGACCTCGAGCGCCGTTCCGCGGCCCGGGGTGGACACGAGGCGGAAGCCGCCCCCGATCGAGGCCGCTCGCGCCCGCATGTTCTTGAGCCCCTGGCCGGCGGCGATCTCGGCCTCGTCGAAGCCCGAGCCGTCGTCGACGACGGTCACGTACCGCTCGCCCGCTCGCTCCTCGATCCGCACCTCGGCCCGCCTCGCGCCCGCGTGCTTGCGCGAGTTGGCCAGCCCCTCCTGGACGATCCGGAAGACCTCGATCTGCTCGTCGGGCGCGAGGCGGATCCCGTCCTCGATCTCGAGGTCGACCTCGAGCTGGCCGTCGGCGGTCAGGAAGTCCACGTACCGGCGGAGCGCGGAGTCGAACGGGGCGGAGCCGCCCGCGGACGAGAGCGCGAGCACCGCGAACCGGGCCTCCTGCTGCGCGGCTGCCGCAGCCTCCTTGAGCCGCGGGAGGATCGTCTCGGGCTCTCCGCCGCTCTCGAGCATGCTCGCGTGCGTCGAGACGGCGAACAGGTACTGCGCGAGCCCATCGTGGATCTCGCGCGCGACACGCGCCCGCTCCTCGGCCACCGCGCGCCCGAACTCGGCGAAGCGAATCGCGCGCCAGACGCCCACCAGCAGGACGCCGTACGACAGCAGCCGCAGGAAGTCGCCCTGCGAGACGTAGCGGCTCGACAGGAGCGGCGTGAAGACGTAGTGGAGCTCCGCGAACAGCGCCAGCGTCGCGGCGAGGCACAGCCAGCGGTCGAGGTCGTTCCGGCGCGCGCGGAAGCGCAGCCCCCAGCCCACGACCGCGACGAGGGAGAGCAGCGCCTGTAGCGCGAGCGCCCCCATGAGCCCGAACGGCTGATCGGCGCCGGCGGTGTCCACCACCGAGGGGAGCGACGTGCCGGCCTTCTCGGCGATCGCCCAGGAGAGCGTGAGCACGATGACGACGACGGCCAGCATCTCGCCGAGCGCACGAGCGCGCGCGTTCACGCGGCGTCGCGAGAACGGAGCCGCCGCGATCAGCATCGCGGCGAACAGCCGCCCGCCGAGCCCCGCCCAGAACTCGGTCCGCTGCAGCGGCTCTCCTCCGAGCACGGGCGCGATCGAGAACGCGAGCGTCGCGGCGGCCGCGGCTGCGAAGCCGCCGCAGAGGAGCAGGTCGAGCCGGCGCCCGTCGACGGAGAACCGGATCCCCGCGAGGAGCGCGACGATCGCGGCTGCGAGGGTCACCGCCGTGTCGAGCACGAGCCGCACCTGGGGCAGCGAGTAGGTGTTGCGCAGACCGGGATTCGCGACGAAGAGCGCCAGCGCAGCGCCCAGCAGCCCGATCAGGAGCACCTCGCCCCAGAGCCAGGCCGCATAGTCGTCGCGCTCTTCGTGCTGCACGAGACCCTTTTCGGCACCCCGGGCGCTGCCGATAAGGGTTCGGTGCGGATTCTGCTCGTAGACGACCACCCCATCACGCGCGAGGCGCTGGCCGCGCTGCTCGAGCAACACGACTTCTCCGTCGTGGGCCAGGCCGCGGACGGGGAGGAGGCGGTCGAGCTCGCGCGCCGCCTGCAGCCGCAGCTCGTCCTGCTCGACCTCTCGATGCCGGGGATCGGCGGGCTGGAGGCGCTGCCGCGGATTCGCGACGCCGCGCCCGAGTGCGAGGTCGTCGTCCTGACCGCCTCGGGAACCGAGGACAACTTGCTCTCTGCCATCCGCGGCGGGGCCGCCGGGTACCTCCTGAAGAGCGAGCCGCCCGAGCGCATCGTCGAGTTCCTGCGCGGGGTCGCAGACGGCCAGGCAGCGCTCTCGGGCGAGGTCGCCCGCCGGCTGCTCGAGCAGGTGCGCGAGGGAAGCGGGCGCGGGGTGCCGGACCGGATCGCAAGCTCGCTCAGTGCCCGAGAGGTCGAGGTGCTGCTGCTCCTGGACGAGCACCTCGGGACCGACGAGATCGCGGCGCGCCTCTACATCTCCGAGCACACCGTCCGCTCGCACGTGAAGAGCCTCCTGCGCAAGCTCGGCGTCTCGTCCCGCCGCGAGGCCCTCGAGGCGCTGAACTCCGCGCGCGCGGCGTAAAAATCACCCACCGTGGGGGATGCGATTCACCCACGCCAAACCGGGCTGCCGGTCGATACTTGGATCGACACCTTCCCGATAGTGTCGAAGCGCGGTGGCTCTGTGCTTCTCGGCGATACGGCCGGCCCCAGGAAGAGGCCGGCCGTCGTCATTCTCGGAACCCTTCCAGCGCCGCCGAGACGAGACCCGGGAGCGTGTGCGGGTCGTAGCCGCCCTCCAGCACCGCGGCAACGCGGGGACCGAGCCCGGCCGTGCGCCGTGCGAGCTCGCGGAAGCCGTCGGCAGTGACGCGCATCCCGGCGAGCGGGTCGTCGACGTGGGCATCGAAGCCGGCCGAGACGAGCACGAGGTCGGGCTCGAACGCCCGGACCGCTGGCTCGACCACCCGGTCGAAGGCGCGCAGGTAGTCCTCGTCCCCCGATCCGGCCGGCAGCGGCACGTTCACCGTGGTCCCGTCTCCCTCGCCAGGGCCGCCGGTGCCGGGGTAGAACGGCCACTGGTGCAGCGAGACGAACAGGACCAAGTCGTCGCCCCGGAAGATCTCCTCGGTGCCGTTCCCGTGGTGAACGTCCCAGTCGACGATCGCCACCCGTGCGAGCCCGAGCTCCGCCTGCGCATGGCGTGCCGCGATCGCGACGTTGCCGAGCAGGCAGAAGCCCATCGCGCGGCCTGGCAGGGCGTGGTGCCCGGGCGGGCGGACGAGCGCGAACCCGCTCCGCTCGACGGCTTCGACCGCGCACCCGGCGGCGAGGAGCGCCGCTTCGTAGCTCGTTTCCGACGCGACGGTGTCGGGGTCGAGCAGCGTGGGCGCTTCGACCGCCTGCAGCCGGTCGAGGTAGCCGGGCTCGTGGCAGCTCTCGGCCTGGGCTCGCGTGGCCGGCCGGCCCTCGACCACGTCGAACGCCGCGAGCAGCGCCTCGAGCCGGGCGCGCGTCTCGACGTGCGGCTCCGTCGGGTGGAGCTCGGCCAGAGAGGTGTGGCTTACGAGCTCGATTGGCGGATTGCGTCGGCCAGGTCATCGAGCGAGCGGTCGCCCTGGGCGCGGCCGACGAGGTAGCAGAGGAGGGGAGCGTTCGTCCGCGCGCCGGAGTCGTGTGCGGCGATCCGCGCGACATCGAGCAGGTCTCGAACGTCTTCGTCCGAGAGCTCCAGCTCGGATGCCGGAACCCCGGTTGCCGCCGCAAGCGTGTCTCTCGTCTCTCGCAGCCAGGCGTCCATTGGCCGATCTTAGGCAGCCAGCCCGGCCAGCCGGTCGGCGAGCTGGTTCAGGCCCCAGTCGCGGACGAGGACGGACGCCTCCGCCCACTTGGGGTTCTGGTCTTCGAGGGGAGGAAGAGGAGCG
Source organism: uncultured Actinomycetes bacterium (assembly GCA_963716865.1). Lineage (GTDB taxonomy): Bacteria > Actinomycetota > Thermoleophilia > Gaiellales > Gaiellaceae > AC-32. The sequence continues at coordinate 481,658 of CAVQUF010000001.1, read as the reverse complement.
GAGGCGTCCAGCCGGGCTATTCGACGGTAGAGCCGCAAGTCCTCCGCCTCCGACGAGAAGCGTCCCGCGGCGAGCGCATCCTCGAGCGTTCCGTACTCCCCCAGGATGTCCGCGGCCTTCTTCGGGCCGATTCCGGCCGCTCCGGGGAGCTTGTCGGACGGGTCGCCGCGCAGCGCGATGAAGTCGGGCACCTGCTCCGGGTCGACCCCGTAGCGCTCGCGTACCTCCGCGGGGCCGATCCGCGCAAGCTCCGAGACGCCACGCACGGGTTGCAGGATGGTCGTCCGCTTGCTGGCGAGCTGGAAGGCGTCGCGGTCCGAGGTCGCGACGAGCGCCGAGCCGCCGCGCGCCTCCTCGGCTGCGACGCCGGCGGCGAGGAAGTCGTCGGCCTCGTAGCCCGCCCCCTTGGCCGCAGCGAAGCCCATCGTGTGGACGAGCCCGGGCAGGAGGTCGAGCTGCTCCACGAGCGGTTCGTCGAACTCGCGCCCGCTCTGGTAGGCGCCGAAAACCTCGTGGCGGTACGTGGGCACGAAGAGCGTGTCCCAGCCGACGAGGACAGCGCGCGGCTGCTCGTTCTCCCACAGCCGCAGGAGCATGTTCGTGAAGCCGACGACCACACTCAGGCGGACCGACTTCGGCAGCCCGTGGTACGCGCGGTGCGCGAACGAGTCCCCGTCGACGATCAGCAGTGGTTTCACAGCCCGGCGTGAAGCTCCTCGATCTTCGCCATCAGGCGCTCGGTCGCCGTGTCCGCCGCGGCCTTGGTCTCCTGTCCCTCGAGGTCGCCGACGTCGATCGGGGGCCCGTAGGCGACCCGTAGCGGGCCGAGTCGTAGCAGCCGGTCGCTACCGGCGATCGCCGCCGGCACGAGTGGCACCCCGCCGCCGAGCGCGATCCGTGCCGCGCCCGAGTGCGCGCGCGCGACGCGGCGCTTACGCATCCCCTTCTTCTGCCGCGTGCCCTCGGGGAACATGACCACGATCTCGCCGTCGCGCGCGAGCCTCATCGCCGTCCGCATCGCGTCGAGGTCGCCTTCGCCGCGGCGGACCTTGAACGCGCCGCCTCCACGAAGGATCGGCGCCAGCAGCGGGTTGAAGAGTTCCGCCTTCGCCATGAAGCGGAGCTGCCGATGCGGCCACAGCGGCATCCCGAGGGCCCAGGGGTCGAGGTTGGAGACGTGGTTTGCGGCGAGGACGAAACCCTCCTCAGGGAGGTATTCCAGCCCCCGAGCGCGAAGACGGTACAGGCCCCGCACGGCCGGCCAGCCGACGAGGCCGATGAACAGGTAGGCGGGCGAAACCATGGGCACGCAATCGTCACATTTCCGCGCGCCATCCGCGCGCATTTCCCGGGTACGGTGGCCGCAAGCGGCTTCGCTAAGGTGGATTTCGTGAAAACGCTTGTAATCGCCGAGAAGCCGTCGGTCGCCCGCGACCTGGTCGAGGCGCTGCCCGGAAGCTTCGAAGACCACGACTCGTACTTCGAGTCCGACGACACCGTCGTCACGTTCGCCGTCGGGCACCTCGTCGAGCTGATCAACCCGGAGGACTACGACGAAAGCTACAAGCGCTGGCGCATGAAGGACCTGCCGATCGTCCCGGAGGAGTTCAAGCTGCGCGCGCGCGACAAGAAGTCGGAGAAGCAGCTGAAGGCGATCCACAAGCTGCTCAAGCGCGACGACGTCACGCGGATCGTGAACGCCTGCGACGCAGGCCGCGAGGGCGAGCTGATCTTCGCGTACATCTACGAGACCTCCGGCGTCGACAAGCCGGTCGAGCGCCTCTGGATCAGCTCGATGACGAAGCAGGCGATCCGAGAAGGCTTCGAGCAGCTCCGCCCGGGTGAGCAGCTGCGCCAGCTCGAGGCCGCAGCGCGCTCGCGCTCGGAGGCCGACTGGCTCGTCGGCATGAACGCGACCCGCGCCGCGACGATCCGCGGCCGCGCCTGGGTTGGCGGCGTCGTCTCGCTCGGCCGGGTGCAGACGCCGACGCTCGCGCTGATGGTCAAGCGCGAGCGCGAGATCCAGGCGTTCGTTCCCGAGCCGTACTGGCTCGTCCACGCGCAGTTTGACCCTCGCTACGAAGGCCTCTGGTTCGAGGGCGACGAGACGCGTCTGAAGGACGCGAAGCGGGCCGAGGAGATCGCCGCAAAGGTCTCGGGCGCCGAGGGCGTGGTCGAGACGGTGGAGCGCAAGGAGCAGTCCGAGCGCGCGCCGCTGCTCTACGACCTCACCTCGCTGCAGCGCGACGCCAACCGCCGGTTCGGCTTCTCCGCCCGCCGAACGCTTCAGGCCGCGCAGTCGCTCTACGAGGACAAGAAGGCGATCACGTACCCGCGCACGAGCTCGCGCTGGCTCACCGGCGACCTCGTCGCGCAGCTGAAGCCGACGGCCGCCACGCTCGAGCCGATCGCCGACTACGCCGAGTCGGCCCGCTTCGTGCTCGGCCTCAAGCAGCTTCCGCTCGGGCGGGTCGTGAACGACTCGAAGGTCGACGACCACCACGCGGTCATCCCCACCGACGTCGAGCACGACCTCGACCGCTTCTCGCCCGACGAGCGCCGCGTCTTCGACCTGATCGCCCGCCGCTTCCTCGCCGTCTTCCACCCGCCGGCGCGCTACGCCCGGACGACGATCGTCACGCTGGTCGAGGAGGAGCGCTTCCGGACGCGAGGCAAGGTCACGCTCGAGGCCGGCTGGCGCGGCGTCTACGGCCTCGAGGCCGACGCCGACAAGCAGGCGCGCCAGGACGAGGACGCGGAGAACGAGAGCGCGGAGCTGCCGCAGCTCGAGCAGGGCCAGACGATCACGTGCACGGCGTCGGAGGTCGAGGCGAAGGAGACGAGGCCGCCGCCCCGCTACACCGAGGCGACCCTGCTCTCCGCGATGGAGACCGCCGGCAAGCTCGTCGACGACGAGGAGCTGCGCGAGGCGATGAAGGAGAGCGGGCTCGGCACTCCCGCCACGCGCGCTGAGACGATCGAGACGCTGATCCGCCGCGAGTACATCGAGCGGGTGGCCAAGGACCTTCAGCCCACGCCGAAGGGCCTCCAGGTGATCACGATGCTCGAGGAGCACCCGCTCACCTCGCCGGAGCTGACGGGCGACTGGGAGAAGCGGCTTACCGACATCGAGCACGGCAACGACGATCGCGACGCCTTCATCAAGGACATCGCCAGCTTCACGCAGGCGACCGTCGAGCAGATCGCCGCGCTCGACAAGGAGAAGCTGCGCCCCGAGCGCGTCGAGCTCGGCCCCTGTCCGCGCTGCGGCGCCGAGACGGGCGAGATCATCAAGGAGAACTCGAAGGCCTACGGCTGCACGAGCTGGAAGAGCCGCGAGGAGACCGGCTGCGGCTTCGTCATCTGGAAGCGGGTCGCGGGCCGAACGCTCACCCCGGAGATCGCCCGCCAGCTGCTCGAGGAAGGGAAGACGAAGGAGGTCATTTCCGGCTTCCGCTCACGTGCCGGCAAACCTTTTCGCGCGCGGCTCGTCTTGAATGACGAAGGGAAAGTCGAGTTCGACTTCCCCGCGCGTACGCAATCCAAAGAGGCCGCCGTCGCGGAATAGGACAGCAGAGCACCACGTTGAACTCCGCGAGCCCGTTCAGGAGGGCCGTCGAACCCTGTTCAGGCGAGGAGAATGACCGTACAGTGCGAAGGACCGAGGCAGGAACCGAGCACCGGAACGAAGAGGAGAAATTGACTCAGAATCAGCTTCACGAACTGCTTGAGACCGAGCCCGCACGGGTGCTGCTCGAGGGCGCGGAGGAGCGCGGCTTCGTCGTGCCGGCCGAGCTCGAGGCGTTTGCGCTCGAACACGACCTGGGCGAGGACGAGGTCGAGTTGCTGACCCGCGAGCTCGAGGCCACCGGCCTCGAGGTGCGCGAGCCTGCCGCCGCAGAGGCGCCGGAGAAGGCTCCCGAGCCCGTAGCCACCCCCGAGCCGGAGGCGCACGTGCTCGTCGGCGCAGCCGACAGCCTGCAGCTCTTCCTGGCCGACATCGGCCGCCACAAGCTGCTGACCGCGGCCGAGGAGGTCATGCTCGCGAAGGCGATCGAGCGCGGCGACCTGACCGCCAAGCGGCGGATGATCGAGTCGAACCTCCGTCTCGTCGTCTCGATCGCGAAGGGCTACCGCGGCCTAGGCGTACCGTTCCTGGACCTGATCCAGGAGGGCACGCTCGGCCTCAACCGCGCGGTCGAGAAGTTTGACTGGCGCCGTGGGTACAAGTTCTCGACGTACGCGACCTGGTGGATCCGCCAGTCGGTGCAGCGCGCGGTCGCGAACCACGCGCGCACGATTCGCGTGCCGGTGCACGTGGTCGAGCGGCAGCAGAAGCTCGGTCGCGCGGCGCGCCGGCTCGAGGTCGAGCTCGGCCGCGAGGCGACCAAGGAGGAGCTCGCCGAGGCTACGGGCCTGCCGATCCAGCACGTCGACGAGGCGCTCGGCGCGGCCCAGGCGTCGGTCTCCCTGAACCAGACGGTCGGGGCCGACGACGAGGGCGAGCTCGGCGACCTCTTCGCCGACCGCGAGGCCGCGGATCCGTTCGACGAGGCCGAGGAGTCGCTCCGCCGCCAGGGCGTGCGGCGGGCGCTCGACGCCCTGCCCGAGCGCGAGCGGCGGATTCTCGAGCTGCGCTTCGGTTTCGACGGCGAGCCGTGGACGCTCGAGGCGATCGGCCACGAGCTCGAGCTCACGCGCGAGCGCGTCCGCCAGCTCGAGGGCCAGGCGCTGGCCCGCCTCGCCGCGCTGCGCGAGCTGCAGATCGTCGCCGCCTGAGATAGGGCTAAGAGCCAGCCGCAGGCTCGTCGGCCGCGGACTGCGCCTGTCTTCGCTCGGCCTCGCGCCGCGCCTCCTCGTCGTAGAGGTGGCATTCGACCTGAACGTCGCCGGCGGTGATGAGGCGCGGCTCGAGAGGCTCGTACCACTCGATCTCGACGCGCTGATCGTGTGAGCTAATGCGACGAACGCCGGACCAGAACGGATCGTTCGGGTCGTCCTGGCGCAGGCGTCCGAGGACCTCGAGCACGTCACCGCCGTGAGCGTTGCCGCGCGTCGGGATGCTCATGCGCAGGGGGTTCTTCTCGACCTCGTCGAGCTCGTCCATGATCCTCCTCTCGCTCTCGTAGTGCTGCGCTCCCATGCGTGCCCAGCGGCTCTCGAGCAGGTCCCTGAGGTCGCGGGCCTCCCACCCGCACACCTCGAAGGCATTCGGGCAGCGTGGGTGGAACGAGCAGCCGAGAGGCGGCCGCGCCGCGTCGGGAACCTCGCCGCGCGGCAGGTCGCGGGGGATCGCGCGCAACGGATCCGGCTCAGGGATCGCCCGCAGGAGCGCCTGGGTGTATGGGTGCTTGGGGTCCTCGTAGATCGCCTCGGAAGGGCCGATCTCGACGATCCGGCCGAGGTACATGATGGCGATCCGGTCGCAGAAGAACTTCGCCGTCGCAAGGTCGTGCGTGATGTAGAGATAGGTGAGCTCGAAGTCGTTCTTGAGCGTGAGCATCAGCTCGAGGATCTTGGCCCGAACGCTCATGTCGAGCATCGAGACGGGCTCGTCGGCCACGAGCAGGACGGGGTTGAGGATGATCGCGCGTGCGATCACCGCGCGTTGCTTCTGGCCACCGGAGAGGTCGCTCGGGTACTTGTCGAGAAACTGCTCCGCGGGGGCCAAGCCGACGCGCTCGAGGGCATCTGCAACGCGCAACCGACGCTGCTTGCGGTCGGGGACGAGCCCGTGAATCGACAGCGGGTGTCCGACCGACTGGCCGATCGTCATGGCGGGGTTCAGAGAGGCGTGCGGGTCCTGGAAGACAATCTGCATCCGCCGCCGGTGCTGGCGGAGCTCCCGCTCGCCGAGCTTCGTGATGTCGCGTCCCTCGAAGAGGACGCTCCCGCCGGTGGCGCGCACGAGGCCGAGCAGCGTCCTGCCCAGGGTCGTCTTGCCGCTGCCGGACTCACCGACGAGCCCGAGCACCTCGCCTTGCTCGAGATCGAACGACACGTTGTCCACGGCGCGGACGCGCCCGGCCTCACGGCCGACCAGCCGCTGCCCGAAGCTCCCCCGGATCGAGTAGTAGGTGCGCAGGTCTCGAACCGAGACGAGCGGCGATCCGTTGCCCTCAGGCTCCATCGGCAGCCGCGAGCTTCTCGCGTTCGAGTGGTTCGGCGGCTCCGCTCGGAATCTTCTCCTTGGGGCCGTGGAGCCAGCACTCGACTCGCCGGTCTCCCTCGAGCCGCACCGGAATCGGGAACTCGTCGGGGCAGACACGCAGCACGTCGGGGCAGCGCGGGTTGAACCGGCAGCCGCTCGGAGGGTCGATCAGGTTCGGCGGCGCCCCGGGGATCGAGTGCAGGCCGGTGGTCTCGAGGGAGATCGTCGAGCGGAGCAACTCGCGGGTGTACGGGTGGGCCGGCGAGGCGAAGATCTCCCGAGCGGGGCCTTCCTCGACGAGCCGTCCCGCATACATGACTGCTACGCGGTCGCAGGCCTCGGCGATGATCCCGAGGTTGTGCGTGATCAGGAGGAGGGCTGTGCCGAAGTCCCGCTTCAGGTCGGCCAGGACGGCAAGGATCTGAGCCTCGACGATCACGTCGAGCGACGTCGTCGGCTCGTCCGCAACCAGGAGCTTTGGCCGGAGGACCAGCGCAAGCGCGATCATGATCCTCTGCCGCATGCCTCCCGAGAACTCGTAGGGATACTGGCGGAAGCGCGTCGGCGGGATTCCCATCTTCCCCAGCGTCTCGAGTGAACGGTTCCGGATCTCGCGCTTGCTCAATCCCGGCGCGTGCTGGCTGAGCGTCTCGCTGAAGTGATCCTCGATCCGCAGCAGCGGGTTGAGCCGTGTCATCGGCTCCTGGAAGATCAGCCCGAGGTCGGGCCCTCGGAGCCGCCGCAGTTGCTTGCGCGAGAGACCGACGAGGTTGCGACCGCCGTAGAGCACCTCTCCGTCCGAGACGGCTCCCTCGGGAAGCAGCCCCAGGATCCCGCGCCCGAGCGTGGACTTCCCGCAGCCGGACTCGCCGACGAGCCCGAGCACCTCGCCGGGGTCGATGTCGAGGGAGATCCCGTCGACTGCGCGGACGGCCCCGCGCGGGGTGCCGTAATAGACGCGCAGGTTGCGGACGGCAAGAACCGGATCGGTCACTGCTCGATCTCGCTCTCGAGGGCGGGCGCGCTCATGTCCACCTTCTGAACCGGCCGCCGCCGCAGAACGGGGTTGATCGTCTCGTTCAGCCCTTCGCCGAGCAGGGTCAGACCGGTCACCAGCAGCACGATCGCGAGCCCGGGGAAGAGCCCGGTCCACCAGATCCCGGAGCTCGCGTCCGAGACGGCCCGGTGGATGTCGTAGCCCCACTCGGCTGCCTGGGTCGGCTGGATCCCGTAACCGAGGAAGCCCAGGGCGGCCAGGATCAGGATCGCGTCCGCCGCGTTGAGCGTCGCGATCACGGGCACGTTCTGCACGACGTTGAAGAAGACGTAGCGGCGCATGATCGTGAACGGCCGGGCGCCGAGCGCACGCGCCGCCTCCACGTACGGCTCCTCGCGCACGCTGATCACGTGGTTGCGGACCACCCGGAAGTACTGCGGGATGTAGACGCACGTGATCGCGATCGCCGCGGTGACGATCCCGTTGCCAACGCTTCCGCCCAGCAAGAAGGCGATCACGATCGCGAGCAGCAGGAAAGGGAACGCGAACAGCGCATCCATGATCAGGACGAGCACGCGGTCGACCGGCCCCGCGAAGTAGCCGGAGATGACGCCGAGCGGCACGCCGATCACGAGCCCGAAGATGAGCGCCAGCACCACCACCTCGATCTCGCTCCGGGCTCCCCAGACGACTCGGGCGAGAACGTCAGTCGACTGCACGGTGGTCCCGAACAGATGGCTCGACGACGGGTGGGAGAGCTCGTCGAATCGGTGGCCGTGCGCCTGGTACTGGTCGAAGCCGTACGGCGCGATCAGCGGCGCGAACACGGCCATGAAGCCGAAGAAGCCCGTAATGATCGCTCCGCTCCAGAGCATCGCTCGCGTGAGCCCGCGCGCCTGCGCGATCGGTTGCAGCGCCTTTCTCGTTCCGGGAAGCCGCTGCGGCGACGATCGCTCTGCGCGCGCGACGGCCATCAGTAGCGGATCCTCGGATCGATGGCGGCGCTGGCGAGGTCGATCATCAGGCTGAAGAAAACGACGACAAGGGCGAAGAAGACGATGATTCCCTGGACCCCCGTGTAGTCGCGGTTCTCGAGGTAGAAGATCAGCTCGTGGCCGATCCCCGGCCAGTTGAACGTCGCCTCCGTCAGCACCGCCCCCGAGAACAACAGCGCCATCTGCAGCCCGACGACCGTGATCACCGGGACGAGTGAGTTCCGGAAAGCGTGGTTGTAGACGACCGATCGCTCGGGCAGGCCGCGGGCACGCGCGGCCTCGATGTAGTCGTCCTTCATCGTCCGGATCACGTTCACTCGCACCAGCCGGATGAAGATGCCCGAGATGATGAGGCCGAGCGTCACCGCCGGCAGGATCAGGTGCCTGGAGATGTCCCAGAACGCGCTCCAGTTCTGATCGATCGCCGCGTCGAGCAGGAAGATATTGGTGTGCGTCTGGAGCGTCGCCTGCGTGATCGGGTCGGCCTGGTCCGACGTGGGTAAGACGCCCAGGTAGGCGCCGAAGAAGAGCTGGGCGAGGAAGCCCAGGAAGAAGACCGGCATCGCGTAGATGACGATCCCGAACAGGCGGGCACCGACGTCCAGAGGCGTGTCGCGGTAGCGGCCGGCGAGCAGCCCCAGCGGGATCCCCACCAGGAGGGCAACGATCATCGCTGCAAAAGTCAGCTCGAGCGTCGCGGCCCCGTTGACGACGATGATGTCCCGAACCTGACGGCGGTCGGTGATAGTCGTGCCGAAGTCGCCCCGCATCGTGTCCCAGAGGTAGTCGACGTACTGGGTCGACAGCGGCTTGTCCATTCCGAGCCGGTGCTTGATCTGCTCGACGACGCGGGGCGGCACCTTGCCTCCGAGCGCGGCCGAGATCGGATCGCCCGGTGCGACTCGCATCAGCAGGAACACGAACGTGAGGAGAATGAGGACCATCGGGAACACGAGCGCAAGACGCATCAGCAGATACGACTTGAGCGAGGTTCCCTGGCCGGCCATCAGCAGCTACACGATCCTGACGAAAAACGCCCGGGCGCAGGTGCGCGCCCGGGCGTTTGCCTTCGCTAGGACTTCGACACTAGATAGAACCGCATGATGAACGTCGGGTCCAGCGTCTTGTCGATCCCCTTCACGTAGTTCCTGGAGACCGCGAGCATCGGGGCCTGCCAGTAGGGGATGATCGGCACGTTCTTGGCCGCCAGGGACTGTGCCGACTTGATGATCTTGACGCGCTTCGCCTGCGACTTCGTGGCCTGCTCCTTGGCGAGGAGCGAGTCCATCGCGGTGTTCTTGTAGTTGTTGAACGTGAAGTTGCTCGGCGAATAGTAGAACGGGAGCAGATAGTTCTCCGCGTCCACGTAGTCGGGGAACCAGCCGAGCTGGAAGGCCCCGTACTGCTTTCCCTTGGTCTTGCTGTACGTCGCCCACTCCGCCGACTGGAGCGTCACCTTGAAGACGCCGCCGGCCTGGAGCGCCCGTTGGATTTCCGCGAACTCGTCGGCGGACGAGTCGCCGTAATGGCTTGGCGTGTACCAGAGGGTGATGTTGACCGGAGTGCTGATCCCGGCTTTGCTCAGCACCGCCTTGGCCTTCTTCAGGCTCGGGGCCGTCCCGTAGGCCTTGGCGAACGCGTTGATGTGTCCGGGCAGACCGGCCGCCACCATCGAGTAGAGCGGTGCGACGAGCCCGTGATAGACGCGGCTGGCGATCGTCTTCCTCGGCATCAGGTAGGCGAGCGCCCGCCGGACGGCGAGCTTGTTCGTGGGCGCCATGTTGGTGTTGAGCACGAGGTAGCGGATCGATGCGCCGTTCCCCTTGTGCACGACGATGCCCTTGGCCTTTCGCAGCGAGATGTACTCGGTCGGCGTGAACTCGCGGAACGCCATGTCGATTTCCTTGCGCTGGAGCGCGAGCTTCATCGTGGCCGACGATGTGTAGTAGCGGATGATGAGGTTCTTGGTCTTGGCCGGCTTGCCCCAGAAGCCGCCGAACTTCTTGAACACCGCCAGCTGGCCCGGCACGAACTTGGTGAGCTGGTACGGGCCGGTCCCGACCTGCTTGCTCGTGTTGGGCTGCGCCTTGTCCGCCGGATAGGCACCCTTGGGCACGATCTGTCCGGCTCCGGTGGTCAGGATCTGCGGCCAGGTCGCCTGCGGGTCCTTCAGGTGGAACACGACCCCGTACTTGCCGTTGGCATTGATGCTCTGCAGGTTGCTGAGCAGCGTGTAGATGCCCGAGGGGTCCTGAATCTTGATCACTCGGTTGAACGAGAAGACCACGTCTGCGGAGGTCATGGCTTTCCCGTTGTGGAACTTCACCCCGTGGCGGAGCTTGCAGGCGAAGGTCTTCAGGCCCCCCTTGAAGCCGCACTTGGTGGCGAGCACCGGGTGCGGGCTCAAGCCACCCGGACCGGCTTCCAGCAGGCGCTGGAAGACCTCGTACTGAACCGTCTGCGACCCGAGGTCGTAGCTCGCAGCGGGGTCGATGTTGACGACTGTGTCCGTTGTCCCGTCGACGAGCGTGTTGTTGGCGGCGAGTCGCTTCTCTACGTGCCCGGCCGACTGCCCGGCTCCGGCGCCGAGCGTCGCCACTGCGACAACGAGAGCAAACAACCCTCCGAGCCGCCACTTGGCATTTCGGTTCATAGATGCCTCCCTAGTCCGAAGACGTTAGACCCCCTTACCGCGCCACCAGCCGCGCGGGTGAGAAATGTTACAGGCCGACCCTCCGGAAATCCACGTATTTTTCTGGCCGAGCGCAGACCGTGACGCGAAGCCACGTTGCCTGGGCGGACAGACGGTGCCGTGAACGGCGCCGTTCGTCGTACGCGCGGGTGCGCAGCCCCGCTAACATCCGTGGCTCGCCGGGCGTCCGTATCAGTAGGCGCAAGTCCGACCTCGATCGAGGGAGATGGTCCCGTGAAACGCGTGATTTCTTTTTCGGTGGCGGCAATCGCCTTGATGGTCATCGCCGCGGGTTGCGGTGGCTCGAAGAAGAGCAGCAACAGCACGACCACGACCAGTGCGGCAGGAGGCAAGGGCGGGACGTTCATCGCGGTCAGCAACACCGCGCCGTCGGGCTCGCCTGACCCGCAGGTCAACTACACGCTGGCGGAGTGGCAGCTGCTGATCCTCACCCACGACGGCCTGGTCGCGTTCAAGCGCGCGGGCGGCGCGGAGGGCACGAAGATCGTGCCGGATCTCGCGGAGTCCGTCCCCACGCCCACCAACGGCGGCAAGACCTGGACGTTCAAGCTGCGCAAGGGGATCAAGTTCTCGAACGGCCAGGTGCTCACCGGCAACGATGTCAAGGCGACGTTCGAGCGGCTGTTCAAGATCGGGGACAGCCCGAACGCCGGCACCTGGTATTCGGACATCGTCGGCGCGGACGCCTGCCTCAAGACGCCGAAGACCTGCGACCTGTCGAAGGGCGTCGTCGTCAACGGGAACACCGTCACGTTCAATCTCACAAAAGGCGACCCCGAGTTCCTCGATCAGATGGCGGTCCCGTTCGCGTTCATCCTCCCGGCGAGCACTCCGGCGAAGAACCTGAACATCCCGCCGCCGGGCACCGGCCCGTACAAGTGGGTCGAGTACGCGCCGAGCAAGCAGATCAAGCTCGTCCGCAACCCGTACTTCAAGGAGTGGTCGAAGGACGCCCAGCCGGCAGGGAACCCGGACGTGATCGTCGTGAGGTTCGGTCTCACACCCGACGCCGAGGTCACGCAGGTCGAGAACGGAACGGCCGACTGGATAGCCGTCGACCAGATCCCGGCCGGGCGGCTGAACGAGGTCAGCACCAAGTACCCGGATCAGCTTCACATCAACCCGCTGACCCAGGTCGAGTACTTCGCGCTCAACACGCGGATCCCGCCGTTCAACAACCTCAAGGCGCGTCAGGCGGTCAACTTCGCGACCGACCGGAACGCGCTCGTGAAGATCTACGGCGGGCCGAAGCTCGCGACTCCCACTTGCCAGGTGCTGCCGCCGAACTTCCCGGGCTACGAGCCGTACTGCCCCTACACGAAGAACCCCGGCAGCGGGAAGTGGACGGCTCCCGACATGGCCAAGGCGAAGCAGCTGATTGCCCAGTCCGGCACCAAGGGCATGGCCGTGAAGGTCAATACCACGAACATCGATCCGTACAAGTCCTGGGGCCTCTACTTCGTCGGCCTTCTGAACAACCTCGGGTACAAGGCGTCGTTGCAGCCGCTGTCCACCGCCATCCAGTATCCCTACGTCCAGAACTCGAAGAACAAGGTCCAGATGGCCTATTCGGACTGGTTCCAGGACTACCCGGCAGCCTCCGACTTCCTCAACATCCTTCTTGGGTGCAGCTCATTCCACCCGAACAGCAACTCGAGCCCGAACATCGCCGCGTTCTGCAACCAGGCGATCCAGAAGAAGATGGATCAGGCCGGCGAGACCGGAATCACCGACCAGGCCGCCGCGAACAAGCAGTGGGCAGCGGTCGACAAGGCGGTGACCGATCAGGCTCCGTGGGTCGCGATGATGAACACGAAGTACCTGGACTTCGTGAGCAAGCGCGTGAAGGGCTTCATCTTCAGCCCGCAGTGGTACTTCCTTATCGACCAGGCGTCCATCAAGTAGCGGGGGCACGGACGGCAAGTGGCTGAGTTTGCCTACGAGCCGGCACCGGAAGTAGTTCTTGCGCCCGGCGAGTCGCTTCAGGAGATCTCGGGTAAGAGTCCCTGGCGTCTCGCCGGGCGCCGCCTGCTCCGGAACCGGAGCGCGATGGCGTCGGCCGCCGTCTTCCTTGCGATAGTCGCGGTCAGCTTCGGGGCGCCGCTCTACGCCCACCACATCGCCCACACCGACCCGATTACGCCGAACGTCAGCGGCACGACGGTCGTCGACGGCAAGCGCATCGATGTGATCCAGCCGGGCGGAGGGAAGCTCGGCCTCGGCGAGATCCCGATCGGCCCGACGTGGCACACGAACTACTTCCTGGGCGCGGACGCCCTGGGGCGCGACGTGATGGCACGCGTGCTGTACGGGGGCAAGGCGACGTTGCAGATTGGGATCCTCTCCGCCGTGATCTGCTGCTTCATCGCCCTGATCCTCGCCTTGGTCGCCGGCTTCTTCCGGCGGTGGAGCGACTCCGTCCTCTCGCGCACGATGGACCTGATCTGGGCGTTCCCCGTCTACCTGCTCGCGATCTCGCTGGCGACGGTCCTCCTGACGAAGCCGAACGGGCTGCAGTGGGGCCCCGTGCACATCGTCTCGTCGAGCCTCTGGGTGCCGACGTTCATCATCGCGATCGTGTACGTGCCCTACGTGTACCGGCCCGTTCGCGGACAGGTACTGGCGGTGCGTGAGAAGGAGTACGTCGAGGCCGCCACCGCCTCGGGCGCCTCCAACCTGCGGCTGATGTTCAGCGAGATCTTCCCCAACATCGTCACGACCGTGATCGTGATGCTCCCGCTGATGATCGCGACGACGGTTCTGACCGAGGCGGCGCTCTCGTTTCTCTCGATCGGCGTGCAGGCGCCTCAGGCAAGCTGGGGCACGATCATCAACGACGGTCAGGGATTGATCTACAACCGGCCGCTTGTCTCGATCGTCCCCGGGATCATGATCGTGCTCGTCGTGCTCTCGCTGAACGTGTTCGGCGACGGGCTCCGGGACGCGCTCGACCCGCGCGCCAAGGTGAGGTAAGCGCCGCGATGGTCGCGTTCATCGTCAGGAGGCTGATCGGCCTCGTGTTCGTTCTGTTCGCGATCAGCGTGTTGACGTTCCTGATCTTCTTCGCCATCCCCGGGGTCGACCCGAGCCGTCAGCTCGCCGGCCGCAACCCCACCCCGGAGACCGTCGCCGCCGTCAAGCACGAGTTCGGGCTCGACCGTCCGCTGCCTGTCCGGTACGCGCTGATGATGAAGCGCCTGTTCATCTCGCGCGATCTCGTCTCCTACGGCAACCAGGCGCTCAAGGTCGTCCCCGCGCTCACGGCCGCGGCCCCGGTCACGTTCTCGCTGATCCTCGGGGCGGCGATCATCTGGATCGTCTTCGGGATCGCGATCGGCGTCCTCGCGGTCGTCGCCAAGGGGACGATCTTAGACCCGTTGATCATGATCGTGGCCCTGATCGGCATCTCGATGCCGGTGTTCTGGCTCGGCCAGATGGCGAACCTGATCACGCAGGACCGGTTCCACGATACGTTCCTCTTCAGCTGGGTGCCGCCGCTCGGCTACGTCCCGTTCACGCAAAACCCCTGGCAGTGGTTCCTCCATCTGATCATCCCGTGGATCACCCTGTCGATCCTGTACATCGGGTTCTACGCGCGCGTGCTTCGCGGGAACATGCTCGACGTCGCGAACGAGGACTACGTGCGAACGGCGCGGGCCAAGGGGCTCTCGGAGCGCGACGTGCTGATGAAGCACATCCTCCGCAACTCCCTGATCACCGTGGTCTCGCTCTTCGGCCTCGACTTCGGCGTCCTCGTCGCGGGCGGCGCGCTGCTGACCGAGGTCGTGTTCGGCCTCCCCGGGATCGGGTTCCTCACCTATCAGTCGTTCCAGAGCCTCGACCTGCCGGTGATCATGGCGACCGTGATCTACGGGGCGTTCTTCATCACGATCGCGAACGCGATCGTCGACGTGATCTACGCCGGCCTCGACCCGAGAATCCGGCTGACCTAGGTGGCCGATCGCCTGCTCGAGGTCAAGGATCTCAAGGTTCAATTCAGGACTGAGGACGGGATCGTGCACGCGGTCGACGGGGTCAGCTTCGAGCTCGACCGCGGACAGGTGCTCGGCATAGTCGGCGAGTCGGGTTCCGGCAAGAGCGTGACCGCGATGACGCTGCTCGGGCTCACGCGCGACCGCAACACGGTCTTCGAGGGAGAGGTCGTCTACAAGGGCCGCGATCTGCTGGGGCTGCCCGAGTCGGGGCTGCGCGACGTTCGCGGAAACGAGATCGCGATGATCTTCCAGGACCCGATGACCTCGCTGAACCCGGTCTACAAGGTCGGGGACCAGATCGTCGAGGCCATCCTGACCCACGAAAGCATCTCGAAGCGCGACGCCCGCAGGCGCGCGATCGAGCTCCTACGGCAGGTCGGGATCCCGCAGCCGGAGCAGCGGGTGTACGACTACCCGCACCAGTTCTCCGGCGGGATGCGGCAGCGGGCCATGATCGCGATGGCGCTCTCGTGCAATCCGGACGTCCTGGTCGCCGACGAGCCGACAACCGCTCTCGACGTGACCATCCAGGCGCAGATCCTCGAGCTGATCGACCGGCTCAAGGACGACTTCGACTCGGCGGTTATCCTGATCACCCACGATCTCGGGGTCGTGGCCGAGGTCGCAAACGAGATCCTCGTCATGTACGCCGGCCGGGTGGTCGAGCGTGGCAAGAAGCGCGACATCTTCTACGACCCGCAGATGCCGTACACCTGGGGCCTGCTCGGCTCGATCCCGCGGCTCGACCGGCCCAAGCCCGAGAAGCTGCACTCGATCGAGGGCATGCCGCCTTCCCTGATCAACCTGCCGCGTGGCTGCAAGTTCCGCCCGCGCTGCCCGCACGCCTTCAGCCGCTGCGAGACGGAGCCCGAGCTCAAGAGCAGCGTTCCCGAATCGAGCCACCTCGACCGCTGCTGGCTGACCGTGGACGACAAGCAACGCCTTCGCGAGACGACGATCTCGGGGGAGACCAGGGTCGCATGAGCGAGAACGGCCGACCGCTGATCGAGATCACGAACCTCAAGAAGTACTTTCCGATCAAGAAGGGCGTTCTCGCGCGCGAGGTGGCGCGGGTGCACGCGGTCGACGATGTGACGCTGAGCGTCTCCGAGGGAGAGACGGTCGGGCTCGTCGGCGAGTCGGGCTGCGGCAAGTCCACGCTCGGCAGGTGCATCGTTCGCCTGTACGAGCCGACTGCCGGCGATGTCGTCTTCGACGGGCAGTCGATCGGCAAGCTGAAGCCTCGCGCCCTGAGGCCGCTGCGGCGCGAGATGCAGATGATCTTCCAGGACCCGTATGCGAGCCTGAACCCACGGAAGCGCGTGGGCGCGATCATCGGCGATCCGCTTCGGATTCACGGGATGGGCGACCGGACCGAGCGCAGGGCGAAGGTCGACGAGCTGCTCGGGACGGTCGGCCTCTCGCCGGAGCACTACAACCGTTTCCCCCATGAGTTCTCGGGAGGTCAGCGACAGCGGATCGGCGTCGCCCGCGCGCTCGCCCTTCGGCCGAGGCTCATCGTCGCCGACGAGCCGGTGTCCGCGCTCGACGTCTCGATCCAGGCACAGATGGTGAACCTGCTCGAGGAGCTCCAGGACGAGTTCGGTCTCACGTACGTCTTCATCGCGCACGACCTCGGCGTCGTTCGGCACGTCTCGGATCGCATCGCCGTCATGTACCTCGGCAAGCTCGTCGAGCTCTCTCCGGCCGAGGAGCTCTACACGCGCCCGATCATGCCCTACACGGAGGCCCTGCTCTCCGCCGTGCCGGTGCCGGATCCCGACCTTGCCGAAAAGCGACAGCGGATCGTGCTCGAAGGCGACGTTCCGAGCCCGATCAACCCGCCTACGGGGTGCCGGTTCCACCCGCGGTGCCGCTACGCGACCGAGATCTGCTCGCAGGTCGAGCCGCCCCTCGTCGACTACGGGAACTCTCATCTGGCTGCTTGCCATCATCCGCTCAACGTGGACAAGGACACCGCCGCTCGCCTGAATGCGTCGGGAGCCGCGAGCGACCGCAGCTGAGCTCGCGCCCATCCCTGAAATGGGGTAGGCCCGCGATCTAAAGCGTGTGGGTATCGAGGCCGATACGCCTCGTACGTGGACGCTGCCGAGCGTAAGGAGATCCTGTCCCGATACGTGGACCACAGCCGCCGTTTCGACGCGGCTGCGAAGCGACGCGGCGATCGCGGCGCGGACGTGATCCCGTTCTCCGGCCCGCTACAGGAGCTGGAGCAGGAGCCGACCGCCCGTGAGATCGAGGTCCTACAGCTGATCTCGGACGGTCTTGTGAACCGCGAGATCGGCCACCGTCTCTTCCTCTCCGAGGAGACGGTCAAGTCGCATGTCCGTCACCTTCTCGCCAAGCTGCAGGCACGCTCCCGCGCCCACGCCGTGGCAGTGGGCTTCAGACGCGGCCTGATCGCCTAACCGCCAGGTCTGACCGCAGCAGACCGTACGGCTTCGGCGCCGTTTTCCACACCCCTGTGGAAATCCCTCAACAGGGTGATGTGGACACTCTGTGGAGAACGGAAGCTACGACACCTACCACGACTTTGACATTCCCACCACAGCCGTAAAAGCCGCGAGGATGCCAATGAGGCTAGCGCCGCGAACACGGAGCCCCGTCATTGCGGAACCGCTCCCTTCTTGGGGGACTGACGACCCCGGAAGTCTATACCCCTTTTGGGTGAGTATCAACCGCAGGAAGGCTGCCCGGCTCGTCCGCGATGTTGCAGGAATTCGCTCGTCGAGAGCGACGAAGCCTGCTGTGGGTCGTGGTTCTCGCAATCTGGTGTGTAGTTACCGCGGCGGCGCTGCTTATCGCCGGCTACCAGCTCTCCGCGTGGTGGGAGCTGGCAGCGCTGGCGGTAGCAACGGCGCTCACTGAGCGCCAGAGCGTGCGCGTCGCTCGAAACGTTGAGACCTCTGTCTTCGTTTCTTCCTTTTGTCTTCACCGCAGTCGCGTTCGGCCCTCTGAGTGCGATCGTCGTTGGGGTAACAGCAAACGCACTTGATTTCCGTCGTCCTTATCTGCGATGGGCTACCTACATTCCGGCGCGGGCGGCTTACAGGCGCAGTCGCTGGTCTCGCGGCCGCTCAAATCTGACTGGCAGCACCGCATTCGTCACTGCGGTCCTCGGGACAATCCATCGTCGCACTAATCGCGACAATTCTTCTTGACAGTCCTCTTCAATCTCGGGACACTCATTGTTCGAAGGTCGGCGCCTATAGCGACTACATCCAGTCAGTTGGGCCTCTCGACTCTTCTGTCCCTTCCGCTCTATGTGCCGCTTGTCGCTCTGATGCTTTCGGATACGAGAACTACTCCTTTTGGACTGCTGCAATGTTTCTTGGTTCCCACTCTTGCACTTCAACAGGTCGTGACTCTCTATCAAGACAACGAGATGTCTCCGAAGAACTGTCCAGCGAACCGTAGGACTTGAGACCGCGAACCTTTCCTTTGCGACGGCGCTTGTTACAACGCTCGACGCAAGAGACAAGTACACCGCAGGACATTCGGCCTCTGTTGCGACTACGCTCAGAGTATTGCTGAACGCCTCGGCCTGCCAGCCGATCAACGTCAGTTGGCCCACCTCTGCGGACTGGTTCACGATGTTGGGAAGATTGGTCTGCCGGCGGGTCTCCTTGAGAAGCCGGGGCCACTCACACTTGCTGAGCGGAGGCAGATGGAGCAGCATTCCGTCATCGGAGAGCGGATACTAAGCGAAGGTCGACGACTACGCCGAAATCGCGACCATCGTGAGGCATCATCACGAGCGTGTCGACGGGAACGGGTACCCGGATGGCCTTGCTGGTGAGGAGATCCCATTGATCGTCTCGAATCATTGCGGTTGCGGATGCCTATGATGCAATGACTTCAGAGCGACCTTACCGAGAGCCGATGCCCGGCCGCGTCGCGCGAGCGCGTCTCGTACAGGCAGTGGGTAGCCAGTTCGAAGCGAAGGTCGTCCTCGCATTTGACTCGCTGCTTGCTTCGCAAGCAAGAACCACTTCGCTTTGGGTCGAGCCAGGCCCTTCTTTCGAAGGCGGGCTTGAGGCAGTCGAAGTTGAAGCCAAGGCCGTCCAATCGGCCTAGTCCGGTCCTTCTCGGGCCGCCTTGATAGCAGCGTGAGTGCGATTCCGCACCCCTAATTTCTTCAGGACGTTCCGTACGTGAACCTTGGCGGTTCCCTCACTTATCACGAGGCTATTCGCTATCTCGCGATTCGACCGCCCTTCTGCAAGCAACAAGTACACTTCGCTCTCGCGCTTCGTTAAAGAATCAGGAACGTCTGACCAGCTTTTCTCAGGCACAGCGATGTGATTGACCTGTGCCAGGTGCTGATCGTCTGCACGAAGCAATATGGTCGCGAGCTCGACATGCAGGCTCTTGTCATCCGCGAGGACCGCAATGATTCCCGGATGTAGGCGATAGGCAAAAACGAAAGTGTCGATCGCGCCGGTCGATCTCGCACGCGCATAGGCGCTTCGCAGTTGATCCGCAGCGTCACTTGAGTCTGTCATTAGACGAGAGATGGCTCGCGTCCAGCTTAGTAGCAGTTGCGGTTCCGTCCAGCCGCTTAGGTGCTGCGCTCCGTCAACCACCCTCAGCGCTGCTTCAGGATCTTCACTCGAGGCGAGAGCAGCTGCTTTCATGGCGGCCAATTCGGCTTGGAGACCTTGGGACAAGGTGGGAGGCCAATTGACAGACACTACTTCAAGGGCTCGGTCGGGTGATCCTTGGCACAGGTACAGCCGGCAACGCAAGGCCCTTGCCTTCTCACCGATGAAGACGTCGTTCATCTCCCGAGCCCATCGTTCTATATCGGTGACGGTCTTCTCGGCGACGCGATGGTTCTTCAGCCCAATGCTTGCTGATGTGCGGCAAATGAGTGTGTGCGGTCGTGCGAACTCCAAGTGAAAGGTCGTTGCTTCCTGGAGGCCGCGATCCACCGCGTTCAGAGCAACGGCATACTCGCCGTACAGAGAATGCGCGGACGCAAAGCTGTACCAAAATGAGGATCGAATCAGCGGATCTCGTGCCTCCTCGACGACTTCCGCCATCGCATCGGCTCGAGGAATCGCCTCCGCGAGCTCTCCGTCCCGAACCGCGAGCATAAGTGTCCCAGTCTCCCTTCGAACGATGGCGTCATGGTCAGGCGTTCCAATGGATGCGAATTCTTCAAGGAGCTTGGAAGCGGTAGGCTGCCCGAGCTCAAAGGCAACGACGAACTGCCCCCAGAGCGCGTTTCGGGCGTCGAGTTCCGACACCGCCGTGTCACGAGCTGCTTTGAAATGCTTGACTGCGCCGACCCCATCATCCATGAACTCTCGACTTAGCCCTGCTCGGCAGTAGGCCATCGATCGAAGGGGATCAGCCGGAGGAAGCGCGGAAGCTGCCGCGAGGGCCATCGTTTCTGCTCGCTCGTATCGCCCTCGTCGGAAGGCGAGTTCGGCATCAGCGATGTCGAGGTACTTCGAGGCGAACGCGTTTCGGCGTCCAAGCTTGAGCCATTCGCGAATGGTCGCGAGTCGCCCCTGCGCTGTTAGTGGAGCTAACGCTCGTGCGAGTAACTCATCAAGCATGTCCGCACGGGGGAAGCGAACGATCACGGCGAATGCGTCATTCCAAGCTTCCGCTGCGATCAGAACACGACTGGTCTTGGTGACGGCTTGAGCGATTTCGTGGGTTGGCAACTCTAGGAGCTTTTCTGTCAGGAACGCGCGTAGAAGCGGGTGAAACCGTTGACCCTGAGCCCCATGTGCAACGAACATCCCTGTGGATGCAGCCGTTTGAAGGACTTGGTCGCTAGTCGGGCCGACAACGGCGCGAGCTGTTCCGTGACTTATCGTCGGGATCAGCGCCAAACGACATAGTGCGGCGCGAGTGCTCGCGGACAATGTGACGAACAATTCCTCTGCGAAGTACTCGTACAACGTTTCGGGGAGATCGTCATCGACTGCGTTGGACGCCGGCGCTAGGGCTGCCAGGCCGATTACGGCCGGCCAGCCATTCGCCAGGGCGACTAGGCCCTTGGCGGCGTCGACGTCGGTGGACGACAGGACACTGTTCGCTTCTTCCACGCTCATCGCCATGGAGCTCTGGCCGATCTCGAAGATGTTTCCGTAGAGCACGTCCCGCGCGGACGACCACCTGGGGCGGCGCTTGCTAGTGATGAACAGTCGGCGGTTGGTGTTCGCGAAGAGCCGTTGGACGAGGTCCTCTGCCGCCGGGGACGCGAGGAACTGGTAATCGTCGATGACGAACCACGCGTCGTCTGGCCAGCTCGCGAGGTCATCCTCGAGAAGTGCCGCGATGACGTGGACCTCGTCCTCGGGCTCACGGCTGGTCGGCAGCCACTCGCGAAGCCGCTGGCCCACGCCCGGAATCAGCGCTCCTGCCGCCTCGGCAATTCCGAGCGCCAGAGCGGCGACGTCGGGCGAGGCCGTGCTCCCCTGGTACCACGCGTGCCGGCGCGTGGCCAGCCACTGACGCGCGAGGGTCGTCTTGCCGTAGCCGGCAGGTGCGATGAGCATGACCACGCGGGCCGTCGCCTCGTCCAGAAGGCGCGTCAGCCTCGGGCGCTCGATGATGTGGGAACGCCCGACCGCAAACTCCTGCTCTTCCCTGTCTGCCATCCTGCCCCCGCTGCAGCAAGATCCGTGTGAGTAGCGTAACCGGGGGTCCTCCGCCAGCCAAGAGGTCGTGAAGGGACCCGCGCCTGCGGCTCCGAGGAGCCGCAGGCGCGGTCGTCAGTCCCCGGTCGCGGCCGGAGCCGCGCCGAGGCTTTGGGAGAGGGGGTCGCGACCGGTCAGCGAGCGATACGCGCTCGGGATCTGACGGCGGCGCGGGCAGCCGAGCTTCTGCCGGAGCACGTCCGAGTGGGCCTTCGCCGTCCGCGGCGAGATGCCGAGACGGCGTGCGACCTCGTCGTTCGAGCAGCCGGCGGCGATCAGCTCGATCACCTGACGCTGCCGATCCGTGATGACCGGCGGGCCCTCGTGCAGTAGTTCGACCATGGCGGCGACGCTACCAACGGGCCTGCCCCGTGCCTATTGACCGGACGGCGTATCTTCGCGGCTACGCCGAACGGAGTACCGGCTGCGCGCCGATGAAGCTCGCCTCGTGTCCGCGCTCGTTCGCCGCGGTGAGCTCCTCCTCGTCGAGCGCCCCGATACGGCGCAGGAGCTCGAGCTCGTCGCGCAGATGGGTGCGCATCATCTCGGGGCCGTCGGTGGCGATCGTGAACGGCACCCCGTGCTCGACGAAGGCGCGGAAGGTCTCCCGCAGCGCCTCCTCGTCCGGGAGGGCGCGCGTGAGCAGGTTCGACGTGGGGCAGATCTCGAGGACGATCTCGGCCTCGCGCAGTGCGCGCATCAACTCGGGGTCGTGCGCGGCGAGGATGCCGTGGCCGATCCGGTCCGGGCGAAGGGCCTCGATCACCTCGCCGACCTCGGCCGCGGCGTGCTCCTCGCCCTCCTCGCCGACGTGGATCGTGATCCCGAGTCCGGCGCTCCGCGCCTCGTCGACGAGCGGCGCCAGCTCGCGGTACGAGTAGCGCTCGCCGCGAGGGCGCGGGCCGGCGATGTCGACGCCGACGATCCCGCGCGGCGCGTAGCGGATCGCCTTCTCGACGATGATTGCGTTCTGCCGCTCGTCGAACGTGCGGTCCATCATCAGGATCAGCCCTGCGCGCACCTGCGGGTACTCGAGGCCCGCGAGGTCGAGGCCACGCGAGGCGGCCATGATGATGTGGTCGAGGTCGCGCTCGCCGCCCCGGTTTCGCTTCATCGGGTTGAACCGGAGCTCGAGCGTCGTGATCCCCTGTGAGCGGTAGGCGCCGCCGATCGCGCCGTGCACCGACCGCTCGACCGCGAGCGGGCTCGACTGGATGAGCTCCGTCCAGTGGTAGATCTGGTCGAGGGCGTCGAGGCTGTCGACGCGGCGCGGGTCGGCGATCGTGACGAGCCGGTCGAACTCCCAGTAGTCCTTGACCGGGAGGGCGATCCCCTGCTCGTGCGCGAGGCTCCAGAGGATCTCGGAGGCAACCGAGGCGCCGAGGTGGGTGTGCAGCTCGGCGAGACCGCCTTCGAACATGCGCCGAGTCTAGGCCACGCGCTAGGGGTGGATCACGACCAAGGCGCCCAGCGGGACCGAGCGCATCAGGTAGACGAGGTCGTCGGCCGCGGCGTGGAGGCAGCCGGCGCTGACCGCGCCCGCCGTCGAGCCGCCGTGGATTGCCAGCCGATCGCCTCCCCTCCAGCCGCCCGGGAGGTTGGTCTGGTGGCCCGAGAGCGCGAGGATGCAGCAGCCGTATGCGGCCGAATAGTCGGTTCCGCGCAGCTCGTCGGTGATCGCGAAACGGCCGGTCGGAGTCGGCGTGCCGGGAGCCCCGATTCCGACACGGATCGCTCGCACGACGCGGCCGCCGCTGCGCACGCGTAGGAGGCGCGCGGAGAGGTCGACGTCGAGCGTGACGTGCGCGCGGCTGAGGCGGAGCGCGCCCAGGCCTTCGTCCACCCAGCCGGTGCGGCCGTTCGGAAGCTCGGTCGTGATCACGTCGTACCCGCGGCCGGCGCGCTCGCGCGTTACCGCGAACGTTCGGGGCGAGCCGAACTCGGTCTGCGAGGAGAGTCGCGCGACGACCGCACCGCCCGGGGAGTTGCGAACCACGACAACGCGGCCCGGGCGGACGCGTGCGACCAGAGTCCCGCGATCTCGCCGCCTCGCGCGGTGAAGGATCCGTGGTTTCTGCTCGTGAACCGGCAGCTTCGCCGCCACGCGGCGAGGCGTGCCCGCCGCGCTCTGCGCGCGCACCGCGAGGACGCCGCCGAGCGAAGCGGCGAGGAGCACACCGACGGCGAAAACGATGCGCCTGGCCACCTCGCCGGAATCGGCAAGGCGTGCGCGTCAGGAAAGCTCGCATCCCTGGAACGGGGGATGCGCGGTGGCTGCACTCCGTTCTCGGTTTGCCGTAGGCACTAGGCTCCCGCGACGATGAAGGTGGGCATCGTCGTCCCCTACTCCTGGTCCTACTGGGGGGCGGTGATCGAGCACGTCGAGCTGAAGGTCGAGGCGCTGCGGCGACTCGGGATCGAGACGCGCACGATCATCGGGAACGACCCTCCGGGGAGCCTGACCCGGGTGCTTCACCCTCGGCACGGCCGGCACGGGCACCCGCCGGACGACGTGATTCCGGTCGGGCGCTCGGTGATCGTTCCGGCGAACGGGGCGCTGCCGAACATCGTCATCAGCCCGTCGGCGATCCCGCGTGTCAAGAGCGTGCTTCGCCGCGAGCGCTTCGATCTCGTCCACCTGCACGAGCCGATGACGCCGGTGATCTGCGTCTCGACGCTCTGCTGGGCGGAGTGCCCGGTGGTCGGCACCTTCCACGCTTCCGGCAAGCTGGCCTGGAATACCTTCGGCAAGCCCACCTGGGGGTTCCTGATGGATCGGATCGACCATCGGATCGCGGTCTCGGAGGCGGCGCGCGAGTCGGCGGTGCGGTGGTTCCCGGCCGACTACGAGCTGATCCCGAACGGCGTCCTGATCCCACCCGAGGCCGACGCGGGCGGGCGCGAGAACCGGATCGTGTTCGTCGGCAGACATGACCCGCGCAAGGGCATGCCGGTGTTGCTGCGAGCCTGGCCGGAGATCCGCGAGCGGACCGGCGCCCGGCTGCGGATCGTCGGCGCCGACCCGCTCATGGTGCGGCTGGCGCTGACCAGGGCGGGCGTAAAGGACGACGGCATCGACGCGCTCGGCTTCCTCAGCCAGGAGGCGCTGACGGAGGAGCTGCTGGCGGCGAAGGCGCTCGTGGCGCCCTCGCTCGGCGGCGAGAGCTTCGGGATGGTGCTGACCCGCGCGTTCGCGTGCGCGGTCCCCGTGATCGCGTCCGACATCACGGGGTACCGTGACGTCATGACCGACGAGACGGGCGTGCTCGTCCCGCCGGGTGACCCGGGCGCGGTGGCGGAGGCGGCGTCGGCGCTGCTCGCGGACGAGACGCGGCGGCAGCGGCTCGGCGAGGCCGCGCGCCGGGTTGCGATCGAGCGCTACTCCTGGGACGACATTGCACGCCGGCTGGCCGCGATCTACGAGGGGCTCGTGTGAACGTCCGGCTTCCGCAGTGGCGGCTGCTGAGGCCCTTGCTCGTGGTCCTCGCGGCGGTCGGGCTGGGCGCGCTCGTCTGGTGGCGCGGGCCGGACTGGACCCAGGTGGGGCACACCTTCGACCGGGTTCGCTGGCAGTGGGTCGCCGCGGCGATCGGGCTCAACCTGCTCTCCGTCGTGCTACGGGCGTTCGCCTGGCGGACGGTGATCGTGCAGGCGATGCCGCCGCCGCACCCGCGCTTCCGGCTCGTCTTCTCGGCGTTCTCCATCGGGCTGTTCGCGAACGCGGTCCTGCCCGGGAGAATCGGTGAGCTTGCGCGCGTCGCGGTGCTGACGCGGAAGCTCCGGCTGCAAGGGCGGGCGGACGGCACCTGGGCTGCGCTCGTGGGCACGGTCTTCGCGCACCGGCTCTTCGACCTCGTGCCGGCGGTCGGGCTGATCATCTACGTGGCGCTGACCGCGCAGATCCCGCACTGGGCGGTCGCAAGCCTCGTCGTCGTCGGCATCGTGGGGTTCGGCCTGTTCGCGTTCGCGGTCGCGAGCGCCCGGCACCACCGCGAGTCGGTGCGCGTCGAGGGGCTCGGTCCCCTGCGCAAGCTGGTGACGATGGGGCGCTACGGCCTCGGCGTGCTGCACGAGCCTGGCGCTGCTGCGGTGGCCGCCTTCTTCCAGTGCTGCGGCTGGATCTGCCAGTTCTTCGCCGTCTACACCGCCATGCGCGCCTTCCACATCTACGTGCCGCTGCCGGCGGCGGGGGTCGTGTTGCTGATGATGAACGTGGCGACGCTGTTCCCCCTCTGGCCCGGCAACATCGGCCTCCTCCAGGCGGCGATCGCGCTGCCTTTGCGCAACTACGGCATTCCGGCCGGCAAGGCGATCGCCTACGGCTTCGGGCTGCAGCTGATCGAGGCGTCGGTGGGGATCGGCGTCGGCATGATCTTCCTCGCACGCGAGGGGCTCTCGCTCGCGATGCTGAGGCAGATGCCGGACGCCTCGGAGGCGGAGGTGCCGCAGGAAAAGGACGCTGCCGCTGCGGCCGCTGCCGGCGACGAAGGCGCCCGTGCGCGCGCTCGCGTCCCCGGCTAGCCTCAAGGGCGTCCTCAGCTCCCCCGAGGCGGCCGCGGCGCTCGCGGCCGGCTTCTCCCGGGCCGGCGTGGATGCCGGGCAGATGCCGCTCGCGGACGGCGGCGAAGGGACGGCGGAGGTGCTCGGTGCCCGCCAGCTGCGGAGCTGCCCCGTGCACGACGCGTTCGGCCGCCCGCGCGAGGCGCGGGTCTGGGCGCTCGCGGACGGCGCGGTGGTCGTCGAGAGCGCGGACGCGATCCCGCTCGACCCGTCCCGCCTCGACGTTCTCGTCGCCTCGAGCCGTGGGCTCGGCGAGCTGATCGCAGCGGCGGGCGCGTGCCCGCGGCTGCTCGTCTGCCTCGGCGGGACGGCGACGATGGACGGCGGCGAAGGGCTGCTCGAGGCGCTGAGGGAGCTGCCCGCGCCGACGACCGCCCTCTGCGACACGCGCGCGACGCTGCTGGAGGCTCCGCGTCTGTTCGGCCCGCAGAAGGGCGCGTCGCTGGACGATGTCGCGGAGCTCGAGCGCCGGCTGCGCGGGCTCGAAGCCGTGCGACCCTACGCGGACCTGCCCGGTACGGGCGCCGCGGGCGGCCTGGGCGCGGCGCTCGCTTCGCTCGGCGCCGAGCTCGTCCCGGGAGCGGAGCACGTGCTACAGGCGGTTGGCTTTCGAGAGCGCGCCGCGGGCGCCGACCTGGTCGTCACCGGAGAGGGCGCCGTGGACCGGACGACGTTCCAAGGCAAGGCTCCGGGCGAGGCGGTGCGCACCTGCCGCGAGCTAGGCGTGCGCTGCGTCCTGTTCGGCGGGCGCGTGGAAGCGGGGATCGAGGCGCAGGCGCTCAGCGGCGACCCTGCCCGGGCGCGCGAGGATCTGGAGGACCTAGCCGCCGGCCTCGGCGGCTTCGGCCTCCCGTAGCCGCTTCGCCATTGCCTGCAGCAGCGGCCAGGCAATACGCGAGTCGCTCTCCACGAGCGGCCGGAAGTCCCAGAACGTGAGGCCGTAGCAGTGCAGCGCGCTCTCGGCGACGACCGACGCCGTCCGGGTTCCCATGTCGATCAGCGCGACGTCGCCGAAGTAGTCGCCCGGGCCCAGGCGGCCCCGCTCGGCGTCGCCCACCTTGACGACGGCCTCGCCGCTCTCGATGAAGAAGAAGCCCGCGCCGGCCTCGCCCTCCACGGCGATCGTCTGGCCCGGCTCGAACGTCCGCTCCTTGAACGACGTGCTCAGGCGCTCGAGCTCGCGGGGCTCCAGGCCCGAGAAGAGCGGGATCTTCTGCAGCAGCGCGACGGATGGCGGAGGCACGCGGCGGACTCTACACAGGCGACACGCTCAGTCGTGCGCCCACGACGGCCTCCGCGGCCTCGCTGCTGGCCGCGTGGCCCGTGACGGCCGAGACGAAGTCGTCCCGCTCGAGCGCGAGGAGCTCCGCGTCGGTCCGCGCCGAGACGGTCGCCGTGCGGGGCACGTCGCGCAGCAGCGCGATCTCGCCGAAGTGATCCCCGGGACCCTGTTCCGCCAGCGGCTGTCCGTCCACGCTCACGGCGAGCTCGCCGGAGACGACGACATAGAAGCGGTCGCCCGTCTCTCCCTGGCGCACGATCGTCTCGCCCGCGCGTGCCTGAATCGGGACGAGCCTGGACGCGAGGCCTTCGAGCACGGGCGGCGACAGCGGCGCGAAGATCGGCATCGAGCGCAGCAGCTCGATCTCCTTCGTCCGGTCGACCGCCTCGTCCTCGAGCGTCGCGAGGGGGATGCGCGCCGCGAGGGCGAGAATCGGGAGCAGCAAGCCGACCGCGACCAGCGCCCAGCGCACTCCGATCAGGTTGATCAGCGGCGGCGCGAGGACGGCCCCGAGGGCGACCGTCGCGAAGAAGAGGCTGTGCAGGATCCCGAAGACCCTGCCGAGCACCTCCGGGGGCGTCGTCCGCTGCAGGATCGTGAAGCCTGCGACGTCCTCGACGATGCTCGAGAGCCCGATCAGCGCGAACGCGACGAGGGCGATCGCCGTCGTGGGGCGCGGCGCGACGAACAGCAGCGGGCCGCCCGCTCCGGCCACGGCGAGCCCGAACGCGGGGGCGAGGCGCCGCCTCGTCACGAGCGTTAGCGAGACGAACGCGCCGAGCAGCCCTCCGACGCCCATCGCCGAGTTCAGGTAGCCGACTCCCCCCGGGCCGAGATCGAGCAGCTCGAGCGCGCAGACCGCGATCAGGACGTTCAGCGCCCCGTTCACGAGTGTCTGCGCCGAGAAGAGCCCGATCACCAGCTGGAGTCGCCGGTCTCCCGCGATCGCACGGGCGCCATCGGCGGTCTCACGGATGAGCCCGCGCCGCTCCTCCTGCTCGCGCGGCGCCTCGTCGATCGCCAGCAGCCCGGTCAGCTGGGCCGCCGACCAGAGGAAGAGCAGGCCGGTGACCACGAAGACGACCCACGTGTTCGAGACGGCGAGAAGCAGTCCACCGAGCGCGGGGCCGGCGCAGAAGCCCAGCGCCTCGAGCGTGCTCGAGCTCACGTTGGCGGCCGTCAGCTCCTCGGGGGTGCGCGCGAGGACCGGCAGGAGCGCCGCCTGCGCGGGCTGGAACGCGGTCGAGAAGACGGCGACGGCCGCGGCGAGCAGGTAGACGAGGACCGCTGGCCCGTCCAGCAGGACGCACGCGGTCATCCCAGCGAGGGCCGCGGCGCGCACGAGGTCTGCGCCGATCATCACGCGAACGCGGCGATAGCGGTCGCCGAGCGTCGCGGCGAACGGGGACGCGATCGCGGCGGGCCCCCAGCGGACGAGCCCCATGAGCCCGACCGCGCCTGCGCCGCCGACGTCGTACGCGTAGACGACGAGGGCGACGCTGTAGGCCCAGCTGCCCAGGATGGAGCCGGCCCACGCGAGCTGGAGCCGGCGGAGCGAGCGGTTGCGGAAGACCTCCCGCATCGCCGTGAGGGACTCGCCCAGGCGTTCTCGTAGCTCCCGCATCCGGCGGAGAATGGCCTAGATTGCGCCGCTGCGGCAAGAGAGGGAAGATCCCGAGTGCGAAACGCGTCTAGTGTTCGAGTTCTGTGATTCGAAAGGAGGCACGACCCGTGGAGGAGAAGGACAAGCATCTGGAGCCCGACGAGGATGTCGAGGCCCATCAGACGAAGGGCCAGAACATCGGCCAGAACATCGGCCAGAACATCGGCGAGCCCGGCCAGACGATCGGCCAGACCATCGGGCAGACGATCGGCCACGACGACGACGACGTCGAGGGCCACGCGTTCAAGGGCCAGGCCAAGGGCCAGGCCAAGGGCAAGGACGACGACGGCGACGACGTCGAGGCTCACCAGTTCAAGCCACAGGCGAAGCCGTAAGCGGACCGCACGACCTCGCTAGCAGGTCTCGCCTCGAGGGAGCCGAAAGGCTCCCTCGGCGTATCTAGAGGCCCTCGTCCTCGAAGCCGGTCGCGGGGGGCAGCAGCGTCTCGACCGCCTCGAGCAGACGCTGCGCGGCGGCGCGGCGCTCGGGTGAGGCATCCTGAAGGCTGGCCCAGAACCGGGCCAGCGCCGCACCCTCGCCGCCCTCGTCCTCCAGCACGGCTCTTGCGCCACGTGCGCCCTGGAGGAGGTCGAGCGCGATCGCGGCCTGGTTCGCGAACAGGCCCAGGAGCGCCATCTCCTCCAGCGAGAACGCCTCCCGCTGCGGGCGGTCGAGCACTTCGAGCACGCCCAGCACGCGCTCCTCGTGCAGGAGCGGGACGGCCATCAGGCCCTTCGGGACGAAGCCGGTCGACTCCGCCGCCTCGCGCGCGAAGCGCGGGTCGCTCTCGAGCTCGTCGATCACGAGCGGCTGGCGCGTCACGAGCACCCAGCCGGCGACCCCGGTGCTGGAGGGGAAGCGGCGGCCGACGAGCTCCTCCGCCCCCTCCCCGGCGACCGCCTCGAAGACGAGCTCGTCCGTCTCCTCGTCGTGGAGGAAGACGGACGAGGCGCGCGCACCGAAGATCGCCCGGGCCACCTCCACGGTTGCCTGGAGCAGCGCGCGGTATCGCTCCTCGGAGCCGAGCGCCCCGGAGGCGACCGCCGCGCGGAGATGATCCTCGTTCATGGGCCGACCTTGTTGCGGGCGCGTCGTCTCATGCGCCGCCGCCGACGTTGTTCGCGGTCAGGTAGAGCACGCTCTTGAGCTGGAAGGGTGTCAGCTCCGGATGCTTGGCGAGGATCAACGCGCAGATCCCGGTCATGTGCGGCGTCGCGAAGCTGTTGCCGCTCGAGCGGATCGTGCCGCCGCCGAGCCATGCGATCTCGACGCCGACCCCGCGCGCGAAGAACTCGACCGGCGGGTTCGGGTTGTAGTAGAACGTGAGCGGGTCGGGCTCCTCGTGGCTCCCGACGGAGATCACCGAGGAGAAGCGCCACGGATAGCTCTCGACCGGCATGTTGTGCGCCGACGCGACGATCAGCGTGCGGCGGAAGTAGGCGCTGTCGGCCAGCTCGTGGAGCAGCGCCGCGAACTGGCGCTTCGTGGTCGAGAGGCTCATGTTGATCACGTCGAATCCCTGGTCGACCGCCCAGCGCAGGCCGCCGAGGAGGGCGAGCCCGCTGCCCTTGAACCCGGCGCCGAGCACGCGGACGCTGTGGAGACTGCAGCCCGGCGCGAGAGAGCGCACGATCCCGGCGCAGGCGGTGCCGTGGCCGCAGAGGTCGCCCTCCGCGTCCTCGTCGATGCTGGTCTCGCCGTCCTGCACCCGGACCGCGATCGTCCCGTCGAGCCCACCGACCTTCGGGTGCCCGGCCTCGACGCCGCTGTCGAGGATGCAGACGCGCATGCCCTCGCCCGTGGAGTCTCCCCAGGCCCACTCCCGCGTGACCCGCTCCGGCCAGTCGACGCCGATCGAGATCCGCGCGCCCGCGTCGGCCGGCAGGCTCCAGGCGGGCAGGCTCTCGCCGGCGTCGTTAGCGGGCTCCTGCGTCGCCATTGCCGGAAATCGTACGGCCTGGCGTGCGCCTAGTCGGCGACGCGGCGGCGGAGCTCGCCGAGCAGAGGCGAGGTCGGCTCCACGCCCTGGGCGCGCAGCGCGCTCTCGAGGTCCGCGATGAGTGCCTGCCGGTACTCGGCGTCGGCTTCGGCGCGGGCGACGATCCCGTCGAGCTCGCGGCGGGCTTGCGGCAGCTCCTGCGCCGCGCGCAGCCAGGCTTCGGGTGCGGGCGGAAGCATCCCGATCAGACGGGCCAGGCGCTCGATGTCGTAGGCACTCATCACGTCACCTGCTCACTGGACGTACCGGGCGGCGGGTTTCTTCCCTCGAATGACCGGTCGAGGCGACGGACGTCAATCACCCACCTGGTACGTGTCCCTGAGTTTGCCCAGGCACCGTGAGATGCGGCTCGCGATCGTGCCGGCCGGGAGCTCGAGCGCCTCGCCGATCGAGCGGTAGCTTTCGTCCTTGGCGAAGAAGCGGTCGAGGATCTCCCGGCAGTGCCCCGGCAGCTCGGCCAGTGCCTCGTGCACGTCGAAGGCGGTCTCGAGCTCGGCCAGCGTGTCGTCGGCCGCCGTCCCGGCCAGCGCCTCCTCGTCGCCCTCGGGCTGCTCGCGGGAGCTCGAGCGGAGCTTGTCGATACAGAGCCGCCGCGTGAGCTGGCCGATCCACGGGCGGACGGCGTCGTCCCGGCGCAGCTCGGGCAAATGCTCGTAGACGCGCGCGAACACCTCCTGGAACACGTCCTCGGCGTCGTGCTCGGGGAGGTGGAACGCCTGCAGGCTGATCGCGTAGACGTAGCGGGAGAAGCGCTCGACGAGGGCGCGCCACGCCTCCTCGTCGCCGCCGCGGCAGCGGTCGACGAGCTGGGCATCGGTCGCCTCGGCGCTCAGCGTTGCTGGGCCGCGCGCAAGCGTTTCGCCATCGTCTCGAGCAGTTTCCATGCGATCGAGGCGTTTGACTCGACCAGCGGGCGGAACTCCCACGACGTGAGCCCGTAGCAGCGGAGCTCCGTGTCGGCGGTGATGGTGGCGCTGCGGCCGCCCTCGTCGATGAGGGCGATCTCTCCGAAGTAGTCGCCGGGGCCGTACTTCCCGCGCTCCTCACCACGCACCGAGATCGTCGCCTCGCCGGTTTCGATCACGAAGAACCCGGCGCCGCCCTTGCCCTCGCTGGTGACGGCATGGCCGGCCTCGAACGTGCGGTCCTTGAACGAGCGGGCCAGCCGCTTGAGCTCGTCCTCGTCG
The DNA here is from genome assembly GCA_963716865.1 of uncultured Actinomycetes bacterium. Taxonomy (GTDB): domain Bacteria; phylum Actinomycetota; class Thermoleophilia; order Gaiellales; family Gaiellaceae; genus AC-32. The sequence goes on along the minus strand of CAVQUF010000001.1, from coordinate 449,436 downwards.
AAGTCGGCGAAGAGGGGGACGCGCTGCAGGACGTCGATCGGAGCCTCGGCCACGCGCGGATTCTATGGCTTTTCGGGCGGACGAGCAGCCTCGGCGCGGCCCGCGAGCTCCTCGATCTTGCCCTCCGCGGTGTCGAGCCGGTCGCGGCAGAGGCGGTAGAGCTGCTCGCCGCGCTGCCACAGCACGAGCGCCTCGTCGAGCGGCGCCTCGCCGCTCTCCAGGCGGTGGACGATCCCCTCCAGCTCCTTTTGGGCCTCCTCGAAGGTCGGCTCGGGCGCCTCGGTCACCGCGTCTCCTCGACCAGCGCGCCGAGACCGCCCTCGGCGAGCTCCACGTCGACCCGGTCGCCCGGCTGGACGGCGCTGCCCGCGCGGACGATCTCGTCGCCGGCCCTGACGATCGCGTACCCCCGCGCGAGCGTCGCGCGCGGTGACAGGGCGCGCAGCCGGCCGCCCGCGTGCTCGAGCCGGGCGCGCCCGCGCTCGACCAGCAGGCGCGGCGCTCGCGTCAGCCGCTCGTGCGCCTGGTCGAGGCGCCGCCGCTCGCGCTCGAGAGCCCGCCGGGCGCCGCGCTCGAGGCCCGCGCGGGCGCGGTCGAGGCGCTGCACAAGCTCGTCGAGGTCCGGTACCACGAGGCGTGCGGCGAGGCTCGGCGTCGAGGCGCGGGCGTCCGCGACGAGATCGCAGAGCGGCGTGTCCTGCTCGTGCCCGACGGCGGTGACGACCGGGACGGGGCTGTCGGCGATCGTCCGGACGAGCCGCTCGTCGCTGAACGGGAGCAGATCCTCGAAGCTGCCGCCGCCACGGGCGATCACGATCACGTCCACGCCGGGCTCTTCCCAGAGGGCACGCATCGTCTCGATCACCGCCCCGGCCGCGCGCGGTCCCTGGACGTACGTCTCTCCGACGAGCACCGAGGCAGGAGGGAAGCGCGCCTGGATCGTCGTCAGCACGTCGCGCTTTGCGGCGGCGTCGTTGCCGGTCACGAGGCCGATCCGGCGCGGGAGGAGCGGGAGGGCGCGCTTGCGCTCGGGGGCGAACAACCCCTCGGCGGCCAGCTTCTGCTTCAGGCGCTCGAGGGCCGCCAGGTGGTCGCCGAGCCCGAACCGCTCGAGCGAGAGGGCCCGGAGGCGAAAATCGCCCCGCGCCTCGTAGAGCTCGGGCCGGCCGTACGCGTGGACGCGGTCGCCGTCTGCGAGATCGAGCCGCAGCGCGTCGAACTGGCCGCGCGGCATCGAGACGCCGAGGCAGGCGCCGTCGGCGGGATCCTTGAGCGTGAAGAAGACGCTGGCCCAGCGCGCCTGGCGCTTGAGCTCGGTCACCTCTCCCTCGACCCAGACCGTCGGCAGGCGGCCGAGCCACGACGCCACGCCGCGGTTGAACGCGCCCACCGAGTAGACGCGGCGGTCCCCGTACTCCGTCGCCTCGACCTTCATCGAGACCAGCATGCCACGCTGCCGGCGTCGAAACCTGCGTGGATTCCGCCGGCGGCCGCGTTAAGCGTCGCTTGCGATGCCGACTTCAGGACGCGCGGGCTCTGCCCGTGCGTCCGTCGGAAATGACCAGTCGAGCCGACTGCAGTCAGTTCGAAACGTTTCCTAGATCAGGATCTCGGTCGCGGTCTCCGGATCGCAGCCGAGCGTGATCAGGTCGACCGCGTGGTGCAGGTCCGCGTTCGAGTGCGCGATCCTCTCCGCGAGGGGAAGCGGATAGCCCGCTTCCATCAGTACGTGCAGTCGCCAGCTCTCGACCTTGGCCTGCTCGTCTCTGGGTGTCTCGGTGATCTGTGACATCGGCGTCGGGGTAGTTCGTCCTGTCCTAGACGAACCCTGCCACAGGAAGTTTGTTTTGGCGGTTGTCAGGCCGACGGATACGTCGGAGCCAGGCGGGACTCGGCCTCGTTGCCGAGCGTCTCGATGCGGCGCTGGAGCTCGTTCAGACGGGCGGTGAGCGCCGTCCGCTCGGCCTCCGCGTCGGCGGCGAGCGCCTTCACGTGCGAGCGCAGCTTGACCTCGGCGTCGCCGATCTGCCGCTCGAGCTCCGCCGTCAGCTCGCGCTGCTCGTGCTCGAGCGAGGAGCCGATCCGGGTGAGCTTGTGCTCGAGCCGCTGGCCGCCCGCGTCGGCCACCCGCGAGAGCTGCTCGGCCAGCACGGTCTGCGCCTCCCGCGCGAAGTACGCGACCGCCTTGTCGAGCTCCCGGCCGAGCCGCTTCGCCGCGTCCTCCCGCGCGTTCTTGATCTCGGCCGCGAACTGCACGGCGAGTGCCTCGGAGAAGCTGCCGGAGGTCCGCTCGACGATTCGTTTCAGATGGTCGACCTGGCGCCGCTCGACATCCGCGAAGCCGGCCTGGATCCGCTGGGTGGCGTCCGACTCCTCGGTCTCGATGCGTGTCCGCAGCTCCCGCTCGCGGTCGCGCAGGCGGTCGGCGACCTCGTGCAGGGCCCGCCGCCGCTCGCTCTCGTGGGCCTCCAGCTCGGCATGCGCCCTCTCCGCGGCCTCGCGGGAGGAGCGCTCGAAGTCGGCGGCCAGGGTCTCGAGCCGGGCGCGCTGCTCCTCACCCGCCTCGTCGAGCCGCTCCGTCTCCAGAACCAGCCGCGAGGCCGCCTCGGCGATCAGCTGCTCCTGGCGCTGCCCGAGGGTTGCGAGCTGGACGGCGAGCGACTCCTCGATCCGCTCGAGGTCGGCTTTCCAGTCCGAGAGCCGGCGGCGGACACGGTCTTCGACCTTGGCCATCGCGTCGCTCAGCTCCGCGCCGGAGGTGCGCTCGCGTTCGTGCAGCGCGGCGCGGCGCTCCTCGGCCATCCGCCGCTCCTCCTCGACGAGCAGGGAGAGCGATTCCGCGCGGGCGAGCGTGAGCGTCCGCTCGAGCTCTCTCGCCCGCGTCTCCGTCTCGTTCCGGACGACGTCGTCGAGCCGTTCCTGGGCCTCGGCGAGCCGCCGCTCGAAGTCGCGGTTCCGCTCGAGCAGCGTCTGGAGAGCGAGCAGCCCGAGCTCGAAGACGGCGCAGACCGTCAGCCCGGCCGCGGCGACGGCGAGGTCGCGTCCAGGCTCGAGCGCGAAGACGACCCAGGCTGCGGCTGCGCACGCGGCGATGAGCGCACCGAGCCCCCACAGCACCGCGCGCGAGCAACGGCCGAGGGCGAGGGCCGCGGCCGATCCGAAGACGATCAGAACCGCCCCCGCGAAGACGACCTCGACGACGTCCGCGCGCACGGAGCCATCGTAGGGGAGCGGAGCCCGCTACGTCAGCCTGAGCACGAGCAGGGCGGCGGCGAGGCAGACGTTCGCGGCCGCGAGCAGCTGCAGGGCCGTCTCCTGGCTGCCGAACAGGAGCTCGGGCGAGACAGGCTCCCGCGTCCCGTCGCGAAGCTCCAGCGTCCCCGACACCGCGGCCACGCGGCGCCGCCCGTGTCGCACGGCGGTGGAGAGGACCCGCTGCACGTAGCTCGTCAACGCCGCGTAGCCGGCTGCCAGGAGCGCGACCCAGGTGATCGTCTCGGCGCAGACGAAGTAGCCGGTCAGCAGCGGAAACGCTCCCCAGGCGAGCGCGAAGCCGAGGCCGTTGTGGATCGCCCCGCCGAAGAGCTCGAGGCTGTAGGCGGGGACGAGGACAGCGCCGACCGCGACGAAGACGAGCAGCCAGAGGTCGAACGCGACCGCGCCGGCGATCCCGATCGCGACCGCCGCTGCGACCGAGAGCACGCTCAGCGCGAGGAGGACACCGTCGGGGATCTGCGTCCGGAGCGGCCGGCCGTGGAGCTCGTCGAGCGCGTGCGCGCCGATCCCGAGCGCGAGGAAGAACCCCAGCAGTGCCGCGAGCAGGCGCCCCGAGCTGAAATCGGCCGCGAGCCCGGCTCCGATGACGACGAAGCTCAGGTGCCAGGCCGTGTAGGGCGCGTGCAGGAGCGTCACGTAGTCGCGCCAGCCGCCGGGCGAGAGCGCGTAGAAGGCCGGCCGGGCCTCGTCGGTCATTGCCGCCGGCCCCAGACAACGATGCAGCCGCCGAGGCTGACGCGGCGGGCAGCCGGGGCCTCGAAGCCGGCTTCGCGCCACGCGTCGAGAAGGCGCGGGAGCGGCCAGCGTGCGTCGAAGTCGCGGATGCTGCCGCCGAGGAAGCGGCCGACCTCGTGCCAGCCCGGTGAGATCGCGCGCCCGAGCAACGGCAGGCCCACGTCCACGTACAGATTCCACGCCTGCCGCGGGAGCGGCCCAGGCGGGACGCCGAAGTCGAGCAGCGCCGCGGTCGCGCCCGGCCTCAGGACGCGCGCGAGCTCGCGCAGCCCGGCCGGAAGGTCGTCGAGGTACCGCATCAGATAGGCGCTGGTCAGGCCGTCGAAGGATCCGTCCTCGAACGGGAGCTGCTGGGCCGAGGCCTCGACGAGCCGCACGCGCTTCGTCTCGGCGGCGAGCACCAGCCGGCGGCGGCCCTCGGCGAGCATCTCGGGGCTCTGGTCGACGCCGACGACGGTGCAGCCCTTCTCGCGGACGAGCTCGAGCGCGACCGCCGCGGTCCCGGTGGCGACGTCCAGGACGACGTCGTCCGTCCCGACCGGCAGGCGCGAGACGAGGAATCGCCGCCAGCGCGGGTCCTGGCCGAACGAGAGCAGGCGCGCGTAGCGGTCGTAGGTCGGGCCGAGCGGACTGAACAGCCCGCGCGCCCGTGCGGAGACACTCCCGGCCACGCCCGTGAGTCTAAGCTCGGGGAGGTGGAGCTCGATCAGGAGCTGAGGCGGATCGCGGAAGCCGCGGCGCGGCACTGCGAGCGAGCACGAGGAGCTCGCCGGGATCATCCCCGCCGAGCCGGGCAGCGGCGTCCGCGTCTACGTGTGCGCCTATCGCGGGGGCGACGAGATGAGCTGGCTCGTGCTCGACGCCGACGGGGGCGCCGTCGACGACCGGTCGCTGGTCAGGGACGCCGTCACGGTCTCCGCGCTCCACGAGCTCGCCGAGGAGGCGGCCGGCGTGGAGGGCGACGGCGACGCCCGGGTCGCGAATCCCGCGGAGCTCGACCGGCTCGCGGCCTCGGCCGAGGACCGCGCCTCGTTCGTAGACGCGATGAAGCAGGCGACCGGAACCGTCGACGAGCTCGTGCGCGACGTCGAGCGCGGCTACAAGGGGCCGCTTCGGCCATAGGGCAAGAAGGGATCCGATCTTGCGCGTCGCCGAGTCGGCGCTGGACGGCCGCGCGGGCAAAGCCCGCACGGCCTCTTTGGTCGGCTAGGCTGCGCGAGATGGACGAAGGCTTTCCCCTCGGCGGCGACCCGGAGGATCTGATGCGAAGCCTGCGCGAGTTCGCGGAGCAGCAGGCCGAGTCGGTCCAGGAGGCACAGCGCGAGCAGTTCGCGACGCTGACCCTGAACACCGCAGTCGAGCTGACGGCTGCCGCCCTGCAGCAGGTGAACGCAACCGGTGGGGCGGACGAGCAGACGATCGCTCTCCGCGACGCGATGCGCGTCCTCTTTCCCGAGGCCGTGGCGCTCGTGTCCGCCGCGCGCCAGGGCTTCATGCGCGAGAGCTGAGCTCCCGGCGAGGGCTAGTGCGAGGGCACGGCTCGGGCGCGAGCCGCTCGCCGGCGCGGATCAGCAGGTTGCCGATCCGGCGGCGGGTCGGACGTCGTCGCTCGACGCGCGGCTCCCAGTCGAGGCGGAGCCGGTTGAACCGGTCGCGGGCGAGCTCGGCGCGGATCTCGTGGTCGTACATACGGGCGTCCTCCTCCTCTTGAGCTAAAGTATCTTTACGGCGAGGCAAAAGATTACAGACTGATCTTCTTGACGTCAAGAAGCTTGTGATGGAGAATTAACGCGATGACCAAGGCGGATGAAGAGCGCGACCACGTCGACCGGTTCCTGGACGCGCACGTGCTCCCCGGCGTCGACCTCGAGGTCGAAGGCATCGTCGACCGGATCAACGGCATCCGGCGCCGCTTCCACCGCATGCTCGACGAAACGCTCGCCGAATTCGACCTCTCTGAAGGCGAGTGGAAGGCGCTCAACCAGTTGCAGCTCGCCGAACCGCCGCACCGGCGGTCGGTCGGGCAGCTCGGTGAATGGGCCGAGCTCTCGAGCGGCGCGATGACGAACCGGGTCGACCGGCTCGAGGAGGCCGGGCTCGTGCGACGCGTCCCTGACCCCGACGACCGCCGCAGCGTGTTCGTCGAGCTGACGGATGCCGGCCGCAAGGCCTGGGAGGACTCCGTCAGCGCCCAGGCGGCCAAGGAGTCGCTCGTCGCCGCCGCGCTCAACAAGGACGAGAAGCGCCAGCTGAACGCGCTGCTCCGGCGGCTGATGCTCGAGTTCGAGCGCCGCGAGCAGAGCGGCTCGTAGAATCCCGCCGCTCGTGACCCTGCTCGACCGCGCCATCATCCGGCTGCTCCCCGCGATCCCGAGGCCCGTGGTGCGGCGCATCTCCGGCCGCTACATCGCAGGAGAGGACCTGGACAGCGCGCTACAGGTCGTGCGCCGGCTCAACGCCGAAGGCAAGCTCGCGACGATCGACGTCCTCGGCGAGGAGATCACGAATCCCGACGAGGCCCTCGCGATCGCGGCCGCCTACCGCGAGACGTTCGAGGCCCTCGACCGGGAGGGGCTCGACTCCAATGTCAGCGTGAAGGTGACCGCGCTCGGGCTCAAGCTCGGCTACGACCTGTGCCGCGAGAACCTCGCGGACGTGGTCGCGCACGCGGCGGAGCGGGGCAACTTCGTGCGGATCGACATGGAGGACTCGTCCACGACGGACGACACGCTGCGCCTCTACCGCGAGCTGCGCGCGGAGGGTCACGAGAACGTCGGGATCGTCCTGCAGTCGCGGCTGAGGCGGACCGTCGCCGACGTGCGCGCGCTCGCGGAGCTGCGGCCGAACGTCCGGCTCTGCAAGGGCATCTACCTGGAGCCGCCGGAGCTCGCATTCACGAATTTCGACGGGGTGCGCACCGGGTTCGTGCAGGCGCTCGAGGGCCTCTGGGACGCGGGGTGCTATGTCGGCGTCGCGACGCACGACCGGTGGCTGCTCGACCACGCGCTCGACGGCGCGGCGGCACGCGGGCTCGGGCGCGAGGAGTACGAGCTCCAGATGCTGCTCGGGGTACTGCCCGCGCTCGCAGGCGAGCTCGTCGCCCAGGGGCACCGGCTGCGGATCTACACGCCTTTCGGCCGGCACTGGTACGGCTACTCGCTCCGTCGGCTGCAGGAGAACCCGAAGATCGCGGGCTACATCGCCGCCGACACGTTCCACCGCCTGCTTCCCGGCCGCAACGGCTCGGGCTAGGGTTTGCGGGCGATCACGACCAGGTCGCCCGGCACCCGCAGCTCGCGGCGGCCCCAGCGGTTCGGGTCCGGCAGCTCCTCGAGCCGCTCGAGCCCGAGCCCCGCGTCGAGCAGGGCCTCCACGACCGCGCCGACCGGCCACGTGTTGAAGTAGCTCTCGTGCCAGTGGAGCATCTGGTCGAGGCAGGCGGCGACCGGGTGCTCGTCGTAGGCGAGCAGGATGCCGCCCGATCGCAGCGCCGAGGCAATGCCCCCCGCCCAGTGCTTCAGCTCGGTGACGAGCGCGAGCGTCCCCCAGGACGAGTAGACGACGTCGAAGCGCCCGCGCCGCAGCTCGACCGGCAGCTCCTGGACGTCGGCCACGACGAGTGCGGCGTCCGGGTGCAGCTTGCGCGCCTTGCGGACGGTCTCCTCGGAGGCGTCCACGCCGGTGACGAGCGCGCCGAGGCCGATCAGCGCGGCCGTCTCGCGGCCGGCACCGGAGCCGAGATGGAGGACGTGGCGGCCCTCGAGCACGGGCAGCCGCTCCCGCACGGGCTTCGGCAGGCCGCGCTGCCCGCCCCGCCGGCGCAGGCTGCGGTGCGCGTCCTCCCAGGCCCGGAGATTTCCCTTCGTCGGTTCCATCAGGCCAGGAGCGAGAAGCCGCCGTCCACGACAAGGGTCTGCCCGCGCACCATCTCGGCGGCGTCCGAGCAGAGGAAGCAGACGGCGTCCGCGATGTCGCCCGGCTCGACCAGCCGTCCGGCCGGCGTCCGCTCGAGGCTCTCGGAGATCATCTGCTCGCGGTTCGGGAAGTGGTCGAGCGCATCGGTTTCGACGACTCCACCCGAGACCGCGTTGACGCGGATCCCGCGCGGGGCGAGCTCGACGGCGAGGTAGCGCACGACCGCCTCGAGCGCCGCCTTCGAGACGCCGACGAGCACGTAGTTCTCGAGCACCCGCGTCGAGCCGAGGCTCGAGATCCCCACGAACGACGACCCCTCGCGCATCGACGGCGCCAGCGCCCGGGCGAGCGCGAGCAGCGCCCGCGCGTTCGCCGACATCGTCCAGTCCCAGTGCTTGTCCTCTGTCTCGAGCGCGGGCCTGATCACGCCCGTCGCCGCGTTGTGGACGACGTGGTCGAACGGGCCGAGCTCCGCAGCCTCCCCGGCGACTCGCTCGGAGGCGACGTTGCCCCGCAGGAGGAGCGGCTCGGCGCCGGCCGCGCGCAGCTCTTCGGCCGCCTCCTCGGCCGCGCGGTCATTGCGGAGGTAGCCGATCGCCACCCGTTTGGCGCCCAGCTCGGCGAAGCGGAGCGCGATCGCCTTGCCGATCCCCCGCGAGCCTCCCGTGACGAGCACGGAGGCGCCTTCGAAGCTCATTGCCGGGACGGGAGCGGCTCGTCCGCGGGCGCGGAGCTCGGGATCTCCTTCCACCCGGGTCCCTCGCGCGGGACGCGCGGGCCCTCCTCGGCCTTGGAGGAGGCGTGCCCGAGGCGGTCGAGAAGCTCCATCTGCTCCTCCGCGTAGCGGCGGACCTCGTGGTCCTCCGGGAGCCCGTCCACGAGCTCCCGCACGCGCGCGCGGAGCTGGTAGGCGAAGTGTGGAGTCGCGGGGCCGACGAGCGCGTCGACGTCGTCCCGGGTCGGCTCACGCATGCGCACAAGCCTACTCGGTAGGGTCGAAAACGTGCGACGCCCGGAGCTTGCCGACGTGCTGCTGCTCGCGACCGTGACGCTCTGGGCGCTCAACTTCACGGTCACGAAGTACGTGCTCTCTCACGGCTTCCAGCCGATTGCGTACAGCTGCTTCCGCTTCGGCGGGGCGACGCTCGTCTTCGGCGCGCTCACTCTCGCGCGCGAGGGATCGCTCAGGATCGCCCGTCGCGACCTCGTCGTGCTCGGGCTCGCCGCGGCCGTCGGGATCTTTCTCAACCAGCTCGCGTTCGTGTACGCGATCAAGCTGACGACCGCGACCACCGTCGCGCTGCTGTTCGGGACGCTGCCGGTGATGACCGGGATCTTCGCCTTCGCGCTCGGGATCGAGCGGCTCGGCTCGCGGTTCTGGGCCGCGGCCGTGCTCGCCTGCGCCGGCGCCGCCCTGGTTGCGGTCGGCTCGGGCGGAGGAGTCTCGGCGCAGCTCTGGGGCGATCTGCTCGGACTGACGGCCTCGGCGACCTGGGCCTGGTACACGGTCAGCGTCTCGCCGCTCCTGCGCCGCTACTCGACCATGCGCGTGAGCACGGTCGCCTTCGCGATGGGGACCGTCCCGCTCCTGATCGCCGGCTCGCACCAGCTCGCGACCCAGGACTACGCGCTCGGCACGACGATCTGGCTGCTCTACGCGTTCGCGGTGATCGGGCCGCTCGTCGTCGCGAACATGCTCTGGTTCGGCGGAATCAGCCGGGTCGGGCCGTCGCGCGCGGCCGTCTACGCGAACCTCCAGCCCTTCCTCGCCGCCGTCTTCTCGGTGCTGATCCTCTCCGAGCCACTCTCGGGCCTGCAGGTCGCGGGCGGCCTCGCGATCGCGGCCGGGATCCTGCTCTCGCGCTCCCCGCGGATAGCCCGGGACGTGGGCCCCGCCGTCGGTACGGTGCAGGAGTGAGCCCGATCCGAGAGCGACTGGCCCGGACGCCGCCGGGCTACCGCTACTCGATCGGCCGAATCCTCGCGATCTACTCCGGGCTGATGGTCGCGCTCCTGCTGGCGGCGCTCGACCAGACGATCGTCGCCACGGCGCTGCCCAGGGTGGTCTCCGAGCTCGGCGGGATCACGCAGTACTCGTGGGTCTTCACCGCGTACATGCTCGGCGCAACCGTGACCGTCCCCCTCTACGGGCGGCTCGGCGACGTCTACGGGCGCAAGCCGCTCTTTATCGTCGCGATCTCGATCTTCCTCCTGGGCTCGGCGCTCTGCGGCCTCTCGCAGTCGATGGTGGAGCTGGTGATCTTCCGCGCCGTCCAGGGACTGGGAGCGGGCGGGATCTTCCCGCTCACGCTCGCGATGATCGGGATGATCGTGCCACCGCGCGACCGCGGCCGCTACCAGGGGCTGATCGGCTCCGTCTTCGCGGCCGCGTCGATCATCGGGCCGCTGATCGGCGGCTTCATCGTCGACAACCTCAGCTGGCGCTGGATCTTCTACGTCAACCTCCCGGTCGGCGGCGTCGCGCTCGCGGTGATCATGGTCACGATGCCGCGCCGGCGACAGCGACTCGACCACTCGATCGACTGGGCCGGCGCGGTAATCCTCGCGTTCGGCACGACGGCGCTCCTGCTCGGGCTCGTCTGGGGCGGGCGCCAGTACGCGTGGAGCAGCGGGCACGTCATCGGCGCCCTGCTCGCAGCGGTGGTCGTGCTCTCGGTGTTCGCGCTCGTCGAGCGGCGCGTCCCCGAGCCGATCCTGCCCTTCGACCTGCTGCGGAACCAGACGATCGCTTCCAGTGTGGCGTGCATGGCGCTCGTCGGCGCGGCCATGTTCGGGACGATCAGCTTCGTGCCGCTGTTCGTGCAGGGCGTGATCGGGACCTCGGCCACCTCCTCCGGAGTCGTGTTGACACCGCTGCTGCTCGGCGCCGTGATCACGAGCTTCGTCTCGGGCCAGATCGTCTCGCGAACCGGCCGCTACCGGCCGAACACGCTCATCGGGCCGGTCCTGCTCGGCGTGGCCGAGCTGCTGCTCTGGAGGATGGGCGTCGGCACCACCAACCGCGAGGCGGCGCGGAACATGGTCCTCGCAGGGATCGGGCTCGGGATGATGATGCAGATCTTCGTCCTGTCGGTTCAGAACTCCGTCACGCGGCGGTCGATGGGCTCGGCGACCGCGCTGACGCAGTTCTCGCGCTCGATCGGCGCGACGCTCGGCGTGACACTCATGGGCGTGATCGTGAACCAGAACCTGCCGCCGGGCACGAGTGTGGACGGGGCCGTCATCCACCGACTCCCGTTCGCGGGACGCGTGGCGCTGTCGAACGCGATCCGGCCGGCCTTCCTCGCCGCCGCCTTCATCTGTGCTGCCGTGTTCGTGGTCTCGCTCCTGTGGGTGCGGGAGGTCCCGCTGCGGAAGGAGCTTGCCGAGGACGTTCCGGTGGGCGAGGGGGTTGCCCCGCAGGCGACCTCGCAAACGGCCGCAGTAAGATCAGAGACGTGAGCTCGAAGGACTTCATGCCGCTGGACGGCTGGGATCACGTCGAGCTGTGGGTCGGCAACGCGAAGCAGGCGGCGTACTACTACGAGCACGCGTTCGGCTTCGCGCAGACCGCCTACTCGGGGCCGGAGACGGGCGTGCGCGACCGGGCCTCCTACGTGCTCGAGCAGGGCGAGATCCACCTGGTCGTGACGAGCGGCCTGCGCGCCGACCACGAGATCACGCAGTTCGCCGCCCGCCACGGGGACGGCGCCAAGGTGATCGCCCTCCAGGTGCCGAGCGCGGACGAGGCCTACCGCCAGGCGGTTCAGCGCGGCGCGCGCGGGATCGCCGAGCCGCACTGGGTCGAGGACGAGTTCGGCCGGGTCGAGCTCTCGTCGATCGGCACCTACGGCGACACGGTCCACACGTTCGTCAACCGCCGCGACTACGCGGGCCCGTTCCTGCCGGGCTTCCGCTCGACGGCCGAGAACGGCCAGGCGAGCGCGGGGGTCGGCCTCAAGGCCCTCGACCACGTCGTCGGCAACGTCGAGCTCGGGCGCATGAACCACTGGGTCGGGTTCTACGAGCAGGTCTTCGGGATGGTGAACATCGTCCACTTCGGCGACGACCAGATCCAGACCGAGTACTCGGCGCTGATGTCGAAGGTGATGGCGGACGGGAGCGGCAAGATCAAGTTCCCGATCAACGAGCCGGCCGAGGGAAAGCGCAAGAGCCAGATCGAGGAGTACCTCGAGTTCAACCACGGCCCGGGCGTCCAGCACATCGCGATGCAGAGCGAGGACATCGTCGGCACCGTCCAGGCGCTGAAGGAGCGCGGAGTGCCGTTCCTCGACACCCCGGAGGCCTACTACGAAGAGGTCGAGAGCCGCGTGGGGGAGATCTCCGAGGACTACGGCGACCTGAAGCGGCTGAAGATCCTGGCCGACCGCGACGAGGACGGCTACCTGCTGCAGATCTTCACCAAGACCGCTCAGGACCGGCCGACGGTCTTCTTCGAGGTGATCGAGCGCCACGGCGCGACGACGTTCGGCGAGGGCAACTTCAAGGCCCTCTTCGAGTCGATCGAGCGCGAGCAGGCCCTGCGCGGAAACCTCTAGTCGTCCGGGATCTTCCAGCGGCGCAGGCCGCCGTCCGGATTCCACGCCAGGCCGTAGCGCTCCTCGGCGAACGTGACGAACCCGGCGGAGTCGATGTCGATCGCGAACAGGTGGTACTCCGGCTCGGCCGGCTCCCAGTCGATCCGCGCTTTGATCGTTGCGCGGTAGCGCGCCCGCGGCTCCGGGTCATCGACCTGCAGGGCGCGGCCGTAGAGCTTGAAGTCGCCCTCACTGCCCATGCGGTCGGAGACGACGCTGTGCACGACGCAGCGCGGGTCGCGCAGCAGGTCGAGCGCCTTGGGCGAGCGCCACATCATCCCGAGCATCAGCTCGCCGTCGACGAAGTCCGGCTCGACCGGGCTGATCCGCGGCCAGCCGTTGCGGCGCAGGGTTCCGACCAGGGAGAGCTCACGCGCGCGTAGCCGCTCCTCGCCGAGGGCGGCAAGCTCCGGGCACGTGGCGGCGAACTCGTCCCAGCGCATCGGCGTCCAGGCTATCGCCTGGCTGCGTGCGATCCTTGCGCCGTGACGATGACCCCGCAGCGGCGAACGGCGCTCATCTCCGTCCTGGCGGCGTGCGCGCTGATCGCGCTCAAGCTCGGGACCGGCCTCGCGACGCACAGCCTCGGCCTGCTCTCGGAGTCGGTGCACTCGGGCACCGATCTCGTCGCGGCGCTGCTGACCTTCGTCGCGCTCGGCGTCGCCGGGCGGCCGGCCGACCCCGGTCACGCCTACGGGCACGGCAAGGCGGAGCACCTGGCCGCGCTCGCGGAGGCGGCGCTCCTCGTCGTCGCGAGCCTCTGGATCGGGTGGCGCGCGATCCTGCGCCTGACCGACCACGCGCCCGGCCAGGTCGACCCGAAGTGGTACGCACTGGTGATCGTCGGCGCGGTGATGGTCATCGATGCGAGCAGGGCGCTCGTCTCCTATCGGGCGGGGCGGCGCACGGGTAGCCCGGCGCTGCAGGCGAACGCGCTTCACTTCACGAGCGACCTCGCGGGCTCGACCGCGGTCCTGCTGGGGCTCGCGGCCGCGACGGCGGGCTACTTCTGGGCCGATTCGGTGGCTGCGCTGTTCGTCGCGGTGCTCGTGCTGCTGGCCGCGGGCCGGCTGATGCGTGTGAACGTGGACGTGCTCATGGACCGGGTCCCGAGCGAGGCCGAGGCGGCCGCGGTTGCGGCGATCGAGGCGGTCGAGCCGCCGGTCGAGCTGCGCCGCCTTCGGATGCGCCAGGCCGCGGGTCAGCAGTTCGCCGACGTGGTGATCGGAGTGCCTCCTGGGGCAGCGGTCGGCCAGGGGCACGCGGCCGCAGACGCGGTCGAAGAAGCGGTGCACCGCGCGCTGCCCCGGAGCGATGTGGTCGTCCACGTCGAGCCGCGGGTCGACGACGCGGCGCTCCGCGAGCGGGCGCTGGCTGCCGCGCAGCGGGTCGCGCGTGTGCGCGAGATCCACAACCTGACCATCGTGCGAGTCGGTCCCCGCACTGAGGTCTCGCTCCACCTCAAGCTCCCCGGCGAGCTGCCGCTCGAAGAGGCGCACGAGGTGGCGAGCGAGGTCGAGCGGGCGATCGTGGAGTCGGTCGCGGAAGTGAGCGCGGTGCGGACGCACCTCGAGCCGCTCAAGGAGGCGGGCGAAGGGCGCAGCGCCGACGATGCCGTTGCCGACCAGGCCGTGGTCGAGCGGATCGTCCGCGAGGCGACCGGGGCGGCACCGCGTGAGCTCCGCTTTCTCCGCACCGACGACGGTCTGCTCGCCTATCTGACCGTCGGGCTCGACCCCCACGCCTCGCTGGCCGACGCGCACGTGCGAGCCAGCGAGATCGAGGAGCGGATCCGGCGCGAGCTTCCCGAGATCGCGGATGTCATCGTCCACACAGAGCCGTGAAGCTCTGCATGTTCACGCCCGTGGCGCACGAGATCCGCGGCTGGCCGGGGCGGATCGAAGGCGACCGCGTGATCCAGCTCGCCGCGCAGACGCTCGAGTCGTTCTTCACGGGCGGCGGTCAGGCACGAGAGCACGCGGAATACCCGCTCGAAGAGGTGCGGCTGCTCGCGCCCGTGCGCCGCCCGCCCTCGGTGCGCGACTTCTACGCGTTCGAGGGGCACGTGAAGAACGCACGGGCCGTGACCGGCCGCGGCGAGGTGCCCGCGGAGTGGTACGAGATCCCGGTCTTCTACTTCTCGAACCCGGCCGCGATCTACGGGCCCGACGAGGAGATCCCGTACCCGGAGGGCTCGGAGGCGCTCGACTACGAGCTGGAGGTCGCCGTGGTGATGGCTGCCGACGGCGCGATCGGCGGGTTCACGGTCATGAACGACTGGTCCGCGCGTGACCTGCAGCGGAAGGAGATGGAGGTCGGGCTCGGGCCGGCGAAGGGCAAGGACTTCGCCACCTCGCTCGGCCCGGTCGTGGTCACCCCGGACGAGCTCGGCGACCTTCGCCTGGAGATGCTCGCGCGCGTGAATGGAGAGGAACGCTCGCGCGGAAACCTCGGCGACATGTACCACTCCTGGGAGGCGATCGTCGCGCAGGCGGCGCGCAACACCGAGCTGCGCCCGGGCGACGTGCTCGGCTCGGGCACCGTCGGGACGGGCTGCATCCTCGAGCACGGTGACGAACGGTGGTTGCAGCCCGGCGACGAAGTCGAGCTAGAGGTCGAGGGCATCGGCGTCCTGCGCAACCGGATCGGCCCCAACCGCTAGCCGGGGCGATCCCGAGTAACAGTCTGTTACTTGGCTCCGAACCCCTTGTAACAGACTGTTACTAAGCGTCTGGGGCACGATAGGCACGTGGACGCGGATGTCGTCGTCGTCGGGGCCGGGGTGAACGGGCTCGCGACGGGCTGGGCGCTCGCTCGCGAGGGGCGCGACGTGGTCGTGTACGAGCAGTTCGAGGCGGGCCACGCGCGGGGCTCGAGCCACGGGCGCTCGCGCATCTTCCGGCTGGCGTACCCGGAGGAGCAGTGGGTGCGGCTGGCCCAGGAGGCGCTCGCCGGCTGGAGAGAGCTCGAGGCCGAGAGCGGCGAGACGCTGCTCGGGCTTCCCGGACTGGTCGAGCTCGTCGACGACCTGGGGGAGAGCTCGCAAGAGGCCCTCTTGCAAGCCGGCGTCGAGAACGAGGTGCTCGACCTGGACGAGCTCGAGCGCAGGTTCGACCTCCGCGCGCCGGAGGGCTTCGTCGGGATGCTCCAGCCCGAGGCCGGCTACGTGCTCGCCGACCGCGCGCTGGCCGCGTTCCAGGCCGGGGTCGAGCGGCGAGGCGGCCGCGTCTCCTACGGGTCACGCGTCGAGTCGCTCGACGAGCTCGATGCGGGAGCGATCGTCGTGACCGCGGGCCCGTGGGCAAGGCCGCTGCTCGCGCAGGCCGGGATCGAGCTTCCGGTCGTCGAGACCCGGGAGACCGTCCTTTTCTTCCGCCTGGATCGGGAGACGCCCGTCCCTTCGACCGTCACGATGGTCGACAACCTGCACGGCTTCTACTCGGTCTACGACCCCGTCTACGGGCTCAAGGTCGGGCACCACAAGTCGGGGCTCGCGGCCGACCCGAACGAGGAGGGCGGCCCCGACCAGGCGGTCGTCGACGAGGTGACGGAGTGGGCCGGCCGCACGTTCTCCCTCGCCGAGCACGGGCCGGTCGAGATCCAGACCTGCTTCTACACGAGCACCGACGACGACCGCTTCGTACTCGAGCGGCACGGCCGGATCGTCGTCGGCTCTGCCTGCTCGGGCCACGCATTCAAGTTCGGGCCTGCCGTCGGCGCGCGCCTCGCCGCGCTCGCGGCCGAAGTCCTCTGACTATCCTTCGCTCGTGCCCACGTACCAGCTCCGAGGCGAGGTTCCGAAGAAGCGGCACGTCCAGTTCCGCGACAACGGGACGCTCCTGACCGAGGAGGTCATGGGCCTCGAGGGGTTCGACGGCAACGAGTCGATCCTCTACCACCTCACCTCTCCGTGCCGGATCACCCAGGTCGGCGACTTCGAGCCGATCGAGCGCGTCGAGTGGGTTCCGGAGGGCCATCAGCACCGGCACTTCCGGACGATGGGCGTCGAGGCCGGGGGCGACGCGGTCAGCGGCCGCCGGCTGCTGATGTGGAACGACGACGTCGAGATCTCGCTCTGCCGCCCGAGCGAAGAGATGGACTACTTCTTCCGCAACGGCGAGGGCGACGAGGTGATCTTCGTCCACGAGGGCACGGGCATCGTCGAGACGATCTTCGGCGACGTCCCGTACGGCGAGGGCGACTACGTCGTCGTGCCACGCGGGACGACCTACCGCTTCCGGCCCGAGGGCGACCAGCGCTACCTCGTCTTCGAGTCGCCGGGGCTGATCGAGATCCCCAGGCGCTACCGGAACGAGTACGGGCAGCTGCTCGAGCACGCGCCCTACTACCACCGCGACATCCACCCGCCCACCGAGCTGAAGACCTATCGCGACAAGGGCGAGTTCCGGGTCGTCGTCCGGGTCCGGGACGGCCACCAGGCCTACGACCTCGACTACCACCCGTTCGACGTCGTCGGCTGGGACGGCTACGTCTACCCGTGGACGTTCTCGATCCACGACTTCGAGCCGATCACCGGGCGGATTCACATGCCGCCGCCCTCGCACCAGACCTTCCAGGGGCGCAACTTCGTGATCTGCTCGTTCTGCCCGCGCAAGCTCGATTTCGATCCGATGGCGATCCCGATCCCCTACCACCACTCGAACCTGAACTCGGAGGAGATGATCTATTACGTCTCGGGCAACTTCTCCTCGCGGAAGGCGGTAGACGTGGGCTCGGTGACGCTGCACCCCTCGGGGATCCCGCACGGCCCGCACCCGGGGCTGGCCGAGAAGTCGATCGGCCAGACGGAGACGCACGAGCTGGCGGTCATGTGCGACACGTTCCACCCGCTGCGCCTGACGAAGCTCGCGCAGGAGCTCGACGACGGCGAGTACGCCTACTCGTGGCTCGAGGAGCGCGCGCCCGCGGGAGCGAGCACCGACGAGGACCCCGCCGGGGTCACGTCGCACTTCTAACGGCCCTCGACTCTAGGCGCGGATCGAGGCCCAGGCCGTCGCCGTCTCCGCTCCGTGGCGGACGACGAACGCGTACGCGCCGGGAATCTTGGGGTTGCCGAGGCCGGCCGCGCGCGTGATCACGAGCCTGGCCGGTCCCGGCCGGATCGCGTAGCAGGCCGCTCCCTTCGGGCGCGGGATCCCGATCGTCAGCGTGTGCTTCGAGACGGTGACGCTGCTTGCATGAACGCGGTTGACGAGGACGGCCGTGGCCGCGATTCGTTTGGGGACGCGCTCGCGCGCCGGCAGCCGGAGCGAGAGGGTCCTGCCAGGGAGGCGGCCGCACCGCAGCTCGCTCCTGAGCATCAACGTGACCGCGACGGGCCGGGCGCCTGCCCGGTTGCTCGAGAGCGTGACGACGGCACTGTCCGTGCCTCGCGCGGGCATGGCCCACGCGCCGCGAACGAGCGAGAGCGCGGCGACGACGGCGAGGCAGGCGGCCGTGCGCACGACTGAACGGTATCCAATTGAATAGTTCCGCTGGTTGATTCAAGATGCGCATGTCCGGGTGCGATGCCCCGGGCCTGTGTATTCCGAAGGAGGGGGTTCAAAACATGAAGTCATCTCGCCTGGGGCGCCTGCTCGCTATTGCGGTCGGCATCCTGACGTGCGGGGCGTTGCTGGGGGCGACGGCTGCGGTCGGCGCGCCCAGCGCGGCTCGCCGCCACAGCCGCTTCCAGCTCACGGGGACGAAGCCCTCGTGGGCGGCACCGGGGCGCCTCACCGGAGCGGTCGCCGGGACTCACGCGGTGAACGCGCGAGTCTGGCTCGCGCCGCGCAACTCGGCGCAGCTCGACGCGCTCGCCAGGGAGGTCAGCGATCCCGCCAGCTCCCAGTACCGCAAGTACATCTCGAAAGCGCAGTACGTAGCCCGCTTCGCGCCGACGGCCGATCAGGTCGCCGCCGTGACGCGCTGGCTCACGGCTGCCGGCCTGCGGATCGACACGGTTGGGCCCGACAACCACTACCTCTCCGTGAGCGGCTCGACGGCCGCGATCAATGCGGCGTTCGCGACGCAGCTCGCGAGGTACGCGGTGAACGGGAAGCAGGTGCAGGCGCCGACGAAGACGCTCTCCGTCCCCAGCTCGCTCGCGGGCAACGTGCTCTCGGTCACGGGCCTGACGAAGCTGGGCCACAGGATGAAGCCCGCCGATCTCGGCGCGCCGGCACCATTCGTCAACGGCACGCCGTGCTCGAGCTACTACGGGCAGAAGACCGCGTTCGACCAGCCGAGGTTCATGGGCAAGAAGCTCCCGTACGCCGTGTGCGGCTACGTGCCGTCGCAGCTCCGGGGTGCCTACGGCGAGGACGGGCCGGGCTCGGAGAGCAACCTGGGCAAGGGCGCGACGATCGCGATCACCGACGCGTTCGACGCCTCGACGCTCGAGGAGGACGCGAACACCTACTCGCTCCGGCACGGCGACAAGAAGTTCGCCAGGAACCAGTTCCAGGACCGGAGCTTCCCCGAGCCGCCGGCCGACGACCCGGTTGTGGACGAGTGCGGCGGTAACGGCTGGTACGGCGAGCAGGCGCTCGACATCGAGGCCTCCCACGGGATGGCGCCCGGTGCGAACGTCTACTACTACGGCGCCTCGAGCTGCTTCGACGACGACCTCCTGGCGTCGCTCTCGCAGGCCGTGAGCGACAACAAGGCGTCGATCGTCACCAACTCGTGGGGCGAGCCGACGTTCCTGGTCATCGACGGCGTGCTCTACACCACGATCGACGACGCGCTCGTCAACGCCTACGAGTCGATCTTCAAGCAGGGCGCTGTCCAGGGGATCGGCTTCTACTTCTCCTCGGGCGACAACGGCGACGACCTCGACGCGTTCGGGTATGCGCATCCCGAGTTCCCGACCGGCGACCCCTGGGTCACCTCGGTCGGCGGCACGTCGCTCGCGGTCGACCGCAACGACCGGCGCAGCTTCGAGACCGGTTGGGGCACGTCGAAGTGGAACCTGTCCGACGACGGCACGTCCTGGGTGAACACCGTCCCGTTCCTGTACGGCGCGGGCGGCGGCTTCAGCCAGGTCTTCGCCGAGCCCTTCTACCAGTTCGGCGTGGTCCACTCGCCCACGGGCGGCCGGGCCGTTCCGGACATCGGGCTCGTCGGCGACCCGACGACGGGCATGCTCGTCGGCGAGACGCAGGACTTCGACCTGCCGAGCCGCTACGGGCCGGCCGGCGTCCACTACGGCGAGTACCGCATCGGCGGGACGAGCCTCTCGTCACCGCTGATGGCGGGCGTCCAGGCCGCCGCGCAAGGGCACTCCCGGATCGGCTTCGCCAATCCGGCGATCTACGCGCTCTACCGGCACGGCGCCTACTACGACGTCACGCCGCAGGGTGACCTCGGCAACGTTCGCGTCGACTACCTGAACGGCGAGAACGCCGACGACGGGATCGTGTACTCCCTGCGCACGTTCGACCAGGACTCGTCTCTCGAGACGGGTCGCGGCTGGGACGACGTGACGGGCGTCGGTGCTCCGACGAAGCGGTACTTCGATCTGCTCGACCGGCTGATGCACTGAGCCGGACGAGCGTCCGCTGAGAAGAGGAGGGCCGCCATCTGGCGGCCCTCCTCGCGTTGCGGGACGCCGGCGCGCCCCGCTTCTTTCCCCTGCTCAGGGACAGTGCACCTTTCGCTCGGCCAGGCAGACGTCGCGGGCGGGCCCGCCGTCGGCGCGGTCCTTGCCGCTGGCGCCGACCAGGATGTCCTTGCCCTTGCCGCCGTAGAGCTTGTCGTTGCCGGAGGATCCGTACAGGGTGTTGGCGCCGGTGTTGCCCACGAGAACATCCGCGCTCTTGGAGCCGTAGGCCAGCTCCATCGAGTGGAACGTGTCGTGGCCTGCGCCGCCGGTGGCCGTGCCCTTCGCGAGGCTCACGTGCACCCCGGCCGGCGCGTCGTAGTAGTCGATCCAGTCGCGTCCGGTACCGCCGTCGATCGTGTCGTCACCGGGACCTCCGCCGAGGTCATCGGATCCGGCCAGACCGGTGATCGTGTCGTTGCCGGTGTCTCCGAAGATCGCGTCGGAGCGAGCCGAGCCGGTCAGCGTGTCGTCGAAAGCCGAGCCCCAGGCGATCGTCACGTTGACGAGGACGTCGTTGCCCCAGCCGCTCGCGGTGCCGGCGCCGAGGTCCACCGTCACGGGCGCGGGCGAGTTCTCGTAGTCCACCTCGGCGAACGTGTCCTTGGAGGCCTGGATGCGGTCGTCGCCGGCGCCGCCCTCGACGTCGGCGTAGGAGTACTCGCCGCCGTTGACGATCAGCGTGTCGTTGCCGTCGCCGCCGCAGATGAGGTCGCCGTTATCGCCGCTCCCTCCGCTCGTGACCACGTCGTCGCCGGCGCCCGCGACGATCACGTCGTCGCCGCCCGTGCCGTTGATCGTGTCGTTGCCGTCGGTGCCCACCATCGTCGCGGGCTGGCCGAGGCAGTCAGGCCAGGTCGGTGCGGCCGAGGCGCCCAGGACGAGCACCGAAGCCGCCACGAGCGCGACCGACAGCACGATCAGTCGTGTTCTTGCAGGGAACATGTCGCCTCCTCTCGGGCGCCGGCCGGATACTCGGTGCGCCACGCGGGCTCGCAGCCGGCGGCGCGAAACGCGTCGACCGCGGCCAGGTAGCGCCGGATCTCGTCAACCAGCGCCGTGATGTCGATCTCGTACGTCATGGCTCCGACGCTAGGCCGCGGCCGGAGCTGAGGGAACCGGGCAGGCCTGGAACCGTGCTCCGGGCTTGCACTGAACGTTCCGTCAATCACGAAATGCCTGCTTGCTGCCATGGCCGGCAGCGTGCAAGAGGCCGGTAATGCGCCGCTAACGCGCGGTTCGCGGTCGCGTTACCGGGGCGTTAGCTGGCGCGCCTACGTTCCCGCCGATGGAGTTTGTGCGTCTGAGGCCGGCAGCTTCGGGGTTTTCCCTGATCTCCGGGGCGCTCGGCTTCCGGGTTCGCACCCTAGTCACGAGATGCCGTCTATGTGACGCTTTTCGCATGGCGGTGACGGTCGTGATCGTCGACGATCATTCGTCCTTCAGAGCCTCGGCGCGGACGCTGCTCGAGCTCGAGGGGTTCGAGGTCGTGGGGGAGGCGACCGACGGCAAATCGGGGCTCGAGATCGCCGAACAGCTCGAGCCGGAGCTCGTACTCCTGGACGTTGCTCTGCCCGACACGAACGGATTCGAGGTCGCGGAGCGGCTGGCCGGCGGCCCCTCGAAGGTGATCCTGACGTCGAGCCGCGAGCAGCGCGACCTCGGCAGGCGCGTCCGCTCGAGCGGTGCGCTGGGGTTCGTGCCCAAGGACCGGCTCTCGGGACAGGCCCTCACGGACTTGTTGGCGGGCGACGATCGATGAAGCGGCTGGCAGGGCTTGCGCTGCTGGTGGCTGGGTCCGTGCTCGGGATCGTCGCTTATCAGGTCCAGATGGACGCCCACCATCACTCGGACCACGCCTTCGCCGTCGTGGCGATCGGGTGGTCCTTCCTCGCGGCCGGCCTCGTCGCCTGGAACCAGCGGCCCTCGAACCGGATGGGGCGGTTGATGGTGCTCACGGGCTTCGCGCTGCTCGCGCGGCAGCTCCGGTACAGCCAGGACGCCTACCTGTTCACGGTGTTCTTCGTCCTCGGCGACATCGGCTACGCGCTCGTCGGCCATTCGACCCTGGCGTATCCCTGGGGACGCGTGACCGACCGATACGAGCGTGCGCTCGTGATCGCCGGGTACACGACGGTGCTGGTCTTCCCGCCGCTCACGGCCCTCTTCTTCGTCTACGCGCGCCCACAAGACGCGATGATCCAGTTCGACCCGCTGCCGCGCGACAGCTTGTTCAGCGTCACCGGCAACGCCCACGTCGTCGAGCTGCTCCAGAAGACCCAGATCGTCGTCTTCTTCGGGATCCTCGCGACGCTGTTCATCGTGCTGATCTGCCGGAGACTCTTGCAGGCGACTCCGAGGATGCGCCGGATCCTGGCTCCGTTGGCGCTGGCCGCTGTCGCGTTCGCCCTGCGCGCGATCTGGGAGTGCGTCTTCACGTTCGCAAACAACCCGGTCGCCTCCGACTACCTGTTCTGGTGGCAGAGCGTGGCGCTCATCGCGCTCCCGATCGCGCTGGTCGCGGGCTTGCTCCGCGCTCAGCTGGCGCGGGCCGGGGTCGGCGACCTGGTGCTCGAGCTCGAGGGCGCCCGGCCGGAGGAGCTCCGCGGGGCGCTCGCGCGAACGCTCGGCGACCCGACGCTCGAGGTCGCGTTCTGGCTGCCGGAGCGCGACACCTACGCCGATGAGGCCGGCCGGCCCGTCGAGCTGCCCGAGAACGGCGCGCGCGCAGTCACGCTGCTCGAGCACGAAGGCGAGCCGCTGGCGGCGATCGTGCATGACCCGTCCCTGCTCGAGGAGCCGGAGCTCGTCCGGGCCGCGGGCGCCGCCGCGCGGCTCTCGCTCGAGAACGCTCAGCTCCAGGCCGAGACGCGCGCCCAGCTCGCGCAGGTGAAGGAGTCGCGCGTCCGGATCGTCACGGCCGCGGACGAGGAGCGGCGGCGGATCGAGCGCGACCTTCACGACGGGGCGCAGCAACGCCTGGCCGCGCTGGCTCTCCAGCTCCGCACCGCGCAGCGGCGGCTCGGCTCAGGCGAGGCCGACCCGGCGGTCGACGCGCTCCTCGAGTCGGCCGTCGCCGAGCTGCAGGCTGCCAACGAGGAGCTACGCGAGCTCGTGCGCGGCGTCTACCCGGCGATCCTCACGGACGAGGGGCTGGCGGCGGCGCTCGAGTCGCTCGCGCTCCGCAATCCGTTCCCGGTCGAGCTGGACGTGCTCGAGGACCGCTTCCCGCGGCAGGTCGAGGCGACGGCCTACTTCGTCGCCTGCGAGGGGCTCGCGAACGTCGCCAAGCACGCGCACGCGTTCAAGGCTTCGGTCTTCATCGCGCGGCGCAACG
This sequence comes from uncultured Actinomycetes bacterium, assembly GCA_963716865.1. GTDB lineage: Bacteria > Actinomycetota > Thermoleophilia > Gaiellales > Gaiellaceae > AC-32. The sequence continues at coordinate 425,972 of CAVQUF010000001.1, read as the reverse complement.
GGTTCCTGGCGGTCGAGATCGCCGACGACGGCGTAGGGGGAGCGCAGCCGCTCGAGGGCTCCGGCCTTAGCGGCCTGGCCGACCGCGTCGAGGCGCTCGGCGGCAGGCTGCACATTCAGAGCCCGGCCCGCGGAGGCACGCGACTTACGGCCGAGATCCCCTGCGAGTCGAAAGCACCCGGGCCTGGACGAGTCGGTTGACAAGCCTCTGACGGCGCTGGATCCTCCTCGTGCGCAGGTGACGCCTACGACCGAGTCTCCGAGCGGCACGGTGACCTTCGTGTTCACGGACATCGAGGGAGCGACGCGGCTGCTCAGGCAACTGCGGCAGCGTTACAGCGAGGTTCTGGCGGAGCACCGTCGGATCGTCCGGGAGACGTTCGAGCAGTACGGCGGCGAGGAGATCGACACGCAGGGCGACGCATTCTTCTACGTCTTCCCACGCGCCCGCTCCGCCGCCGAGGCCGCGGCCGAGACACAGCGGGCCCTGAGCGCCAACGAGTGGCCGGAAGGAGTCGCGCTGTGCGTGCGAATAGGCATGCACACGGGCGAGTCCGTGTCGGAAGAGGGGTACCACGGCATCGGCGTGCATCGCGCCTACAGGATCATGTCCGCCGGCCACGGGCGGCAGGTGCTGTTGTCCCAGGCAACCGCGTTGGTTCTCTCCGACGACGAGCTCGACGGGCTCTCGGTCCGCGACCTGGGGGAGCATCCGCTGAAGGACCTGGAGGGCTCGGAGCGGATCTACCAGCTCGACATCGAGGGCCTGCCGACCGAGTTCCCGCCGCTTCACGGCGACGACGGCGAGCCGGCGGGCGCGCCCGTCCGGGTCGTGGTCGCCGAGGACTCGACGCTCTTTCGCGAGGGGCTCGTGCGCGTGCTCGCCGAGGCCGGGATCGACGTGGTCGCGCAGGCCGTGAACGCGCACGAGCTCCGCACATTCGTCGAGCGGGAGCGGCCGGACGTCGCGATCGTCGACGTGCGGATGCCTCCGACCCAGACAGACGAGGGGACGCGAATAGCGAAGGAGCTGAAGGCCGAACAGCCAAAGCTGGGTGTGCTCGTGCTCTCGCAGGTCGTCGAGACCAAGCACGCGCTCGACCTCTTCAGCGAGTGGCCCGAGGGCTTCGGCTACCTGCTCAAGGACCGCGTCGCTGCGATCGACGAGTTCCTCGATGCGGTCCGGCGCGTGGCAGCGGGCGGGACTGCGATCGATCCGGAGGTCGTGGGCCAGCTGATGGGCCGCCGCCGGGAGCGCGATCCGCTCGAGCAGCTGAGTCCTCGCGAGCGCGAGGTGCTCGCTCTGATGGCCGAAGGGCTCTCGAATCGCGGCATCTGCGAGCGGCTCGTCCTGAGCCCGAAGACGATCGAGACGCACGTCAACTCGATCTTCACGAAGCTCCGCCTCGTGCCGGCGCCGGACGATCACCGCCGCGTGCTGGCCGTCCTCGCCTTCCTCCGCTCCTAGGCCCGAGCCCTCTTCCCTGACGGCGGCTTCCGGGGATTCCCCGAGCCCGCCTGTCTGAAGACCGGGGCCAGCCGCGAGCCGAATTCAAGGCCCGCCCGGTTACCGCGAGACCCGCCTCTTCCTAGCGTCGGATACGTGATCGACGCAAGGAAGGAGGTGACAAAAATGCTGCATAAGGCCACTTTTCGCAGGCTGCTCACGGTAGCCGTCATGCTTGGAGTGCTCGCGGCGATCTCGCCTGCGGCCAGCCTCGCCGAGAACATCGGCACCGGGCCGTAAGCCTGTGACGCACGCGCACCCGCGAACACGCACGGGAAGCCCGGAAGGGCTTTTCGTGCTGCGCGCTCGGCCGTTAGGCGCCGACGACCTCGGCGCGAAGCGCGCGCGCTTGGTTGATCGCAGCGACATTCATCTTCTCCTCCAGCAGGCACGCCGCTTCGTCGATCGCATGCGTGGCTTCTTCCCCACGTTCCGCAAGGTGGAGCACCTCCGCCCGGGCAAGCAGGACGTGCGCGTGCTGGCTCGTGCTGTCGGTGGTGGCTGCGAATTCCACGGCCTGTTGCGCCAGCGTCTCCGCCTCGGCGAGGGCGCCTCCGCGCGCAAGCGCCTTCGCGCGAAGCGCCCGCCACGAGAACTGCGCGCTTGTGTCGTAGCTCGCGGTGCAGCTCTCGGCCACCTCCGACCAACGCAGGGCCTCGTCGTACCGTTGCTGGCGATACAGGGCCTCACCGAGCTGGGCCGCCTGTGTCGCCAGCTGCGCGCGAAGCCCCCAGGCCTCCAGCCTGCGACAGCTCTCGCCGACAGCGTGCTCGGCCCCGGCCGGATCTCCAGCCAGCAACTCGATCTCAGCGGCCATGGGGGCGTAGTGGGTCGAAGGGGTCACGGCCCAGGCCAGCTCCTCGTAGGTCTGCAGCGCGCGTGACGCCAGGCTGCGCGCGGTGTCGAAGCGGCCCGCCATGGCCTCCAATCCCGCCTGGTACAGAAAGATCTGGGCTTCGCCGCCGCGGTCGGCCTCCTCGAGGAGCGCTTGGCAGCGACGAATCGCCTCCGGGACACTCGTCGGGCCGTAGTAGAGGCACGCTGCGAGCTGCTCGAGGCACTGCAGGAGTGGCCAGTTCGATCGCCGAAAGTGGTCGAGGGCGCGCTCTGCGGCACCTTCGGATTCCCCGTACTGACAATTCAGGGCTCCATGGACGCTGGCCAGAACGAACCAGATCCGCCCGAGTGCCCGGTCGTCGCCGAGACGCTCGAGGATGGGAATGCCCTCCGAGGCCAGCGACAGGAACTCCTCCGGAGCTCCCTCCTCGGCGCGGCGAAGCCTCAGGTTCGCGAGTTCGGTGCGGGCCCGCAGCTCGGCTCGCCAGTCACCTTCCGTGACGGCCGTCGCGATCGCCATCTCGAAGAGCCGTTGGGCATCCGGAAGCTCACCGCTCCTCCAGACGACGAGCCCGAGCTCGGAGAGCAAGTCGTGGTGCCCGCGCTCGGCCGCCTCGATGAGCGTCACTGCCCGTGTGAGCAGGTTCTTCGCGGCGGGCATGTCGCCGGTCTTGGCGGCGCGCAGGCCTGCCGCGGACAGGCGCGTGCCGCCATCGGCGGCCAGTTGCGCTGCATGGCCGTCAGCCGACCCGAGCTCCACGAGGTAGTCGTAGGCCCTCTCCAGGTGGAAGCCGATCAGCTCATCGGAGCGCGGGGCCTCCGCCTCGAGCAGGCGGGCGACCCGCTCGTGTAGCTCGGTGCGCTGAGCCTTGGGCAGGCTTGTGTACGCCGCGTCGCGGATCAGCACGTGGTGGAAGCGGAAGGCCTCCTCGCGCGCTGGCCCGACACGGAGCTCGCGGATCAGGTCCTTTCGTGTCAGCGCCAGCAGGTGAGCGCCCACGGTCGCGGCCTCTTCCAAGCGCACGAGGTGGACGACGGCCGCGCGAGAGAACTCGCGGCCCACTACCGAGGCCCGCTGCAATACCGAGAGCTCGCCGGCGGCGAGTCGGTCGAGCCGGCTCGCGAGCAGCGCGTCGAGCGACCCAGGCATGGTCTCCTGCTCGACTTCCTCGGTCGCGTGCGCCAGCAGCTGCTCGATGAAGAGCGGATTGCCCCCGGCCGTGCCCAGGATCTGCGCGCGTAGCTCATCCGGGATCTCGCCGAGGTTCTCGATCAGCGCCTGCCCGTCCCGCCCCGAGAGGGGTACGAGGTTCACCGCCTCGTTCTGGCTCCAGTCCGGGCGCTCCTCGAGCAGCTCCGGCCGCGCGAGGCCGAGCACGAGGATCGGCGCCTCGGCTGCCTGCCTCTGGAGGTACTCGATCAGGTCGAGGAGCGTCGGCTCTGCCCAGTGCAGGTCCTCGAAGACGAGGACGACCGGCCGCTCCGCGGCGAGGGCCTCGAACGCGCGGCGAACGGCCCAGAACGTCTCGCCGCCGGAGGCGGGGGCATCCGCCTCTCCGGTCAGGTCGGCCAGCCTGGCCCCGATCAGCTCGGCGTGCTCGTCGCCGGCGAGCAGCTCGCTGAGCGCGAGCCGTTCCTGTGCCTCGCGGACGATCTCCGCCAGCGGGAGGTACGTGGCCCCCTTGCCGTAGGAGACGCAGCGCCCGACGAGGACCGTGGCGTTTCCGTCGAGCTCCGCGGTCAGCTCGCTCGCCAGTCGGGTCTTGCCGATCCCGGCCTCGCCGAGGACGAGGAAGAGGCGGCAGCTCTGCTCCTCGACGGCGCGCGCGAACGCGTCGTGCAGCCCGGCGAGCTCGGCGCTGCGCCCGACGAGCCGGCCCTCGAGCTGCTGCGGTCGGGCCTCGGCGAGCTCGAGGATCCGCGAAGCCTCATCGCAGACCAGACCGTCGCCGAGCAGCCGTTGCGTCGCGGGTCCCGCCAGGATCTCGCCCGGCTGCGCCCGCTGCAGGAGCCGCTTCGCGAGCGTGATCGCGGGTCCCGCGACGAAGCCGTGGCCGGCCTCGTCGGCGCCCGCGAGGACCTCGCCCGTCTCGATCGCCACGCGCACCTCGAGCCCTCCACGACCCGCGTGCTCGAGCACGTCGGCCTGCGAGTGGATCTCCGACCGGAGCTCGAGCGCCGAGCGGGCGGCGCGGAGCGCGTCGTCCTCGTGCAGTTGGGGGACGCCGAAGACCGCCATCACCTCGTCGCCTGCCCGCTGCTCGACGGTCGCCCCGTGGTCGTCGAGCACGCCTCGGATCCGCGACCATGCGTCTGCGCTCGCCTCGTAGGCGAGCTCCGGATCGACCGTCTCGCCGAAGAGGAGGTCCGCGAAGAGAATCGTCACCGTCTTCCGCCGCTCCTCGGGCGGCCTGATCTCCTCGGGCGGGGCGGGCGCCGGCCCGCCGAGCGAAGGGTCCTGGCGCAAGATGGCCTGCTCCAGCTCCCGCATCGCCGCGCCCGGCTCGATCCCGAGCTCGTCGACGAGCGTGCGCCGCGTCTCCTGGTACGCCTCGAGCGCCTCGGCCTGGCGCCCGCTGCGGTAGAGGGCGAGCATCAGCTGCCCCCGGAGCCGCTCCCGGAACGGGTGCTCGGCGATCAGCGCCTCGAGCTCCGCGACCAGGTCGGCCCCGGCGCCGCGGGCGAGCTCGGCGTCGATCAGGTCCTCGACCGCGGCCGTGCGGAGCTCCTCGAGGCGGGCGGCCTCCGGCCCGGCGAACGGCTCGAATAGGAGGTCGGCGAGCGGCGGCCCGTGCCAGAGCGCGAGCGCCTCGCGCAGCTTCTCGACCCGCTCGTCGCCGTCCGCCTCGCGGCCCTCCGCGGTCAGCCGCTCGAAGCGGCCGAGGTCGATCTGCTCGGAACCGGCCTCGAGCACGTATCCGCCCGGGGTCGACTCCACGAGCCCCGGACCGAGGTCGCGGCGGAGCTGCGCGACGTAGTTCTGCAGCGCGGCCCGGGCGGTCCGGGGTGGGCTCTCGCCCCAGAGCGCGTCGATCAGCGCGTCGCTCGACACCGGCTCGCCCGCGTGCAGCAGGAGGATCGCCAGCAGCGCACGCGGCTTGCGACGCCGCAACTCGATCGGCCGTCCACGGTCCCAGACCTCGAGCGGCCCGAGGATGCGGAAGTCCATGACAGGCGGGTTGTAACACCTGCCACGCGCCGCGAACAGCCCCCGCCTCAGAGCGCCGCGTTAGCGGCGCATTAGACGCGGCCCGCAGCCTGCAGTCGATGGGCTCCCTCGCACGATCGAACAGGAGGTTTCTCATGCCACGTCCGAAGGTGCTTCTCGCGCTTGCCGCGACGGCGTTGCTCGCCGTCCCCGCGGCGCAGGCGGGAGGCCGCCATCACCATCACCACGGGCATCACGGGAAGCGCATCACCGTGATGACGCAGAACCTGTACCTCGGGACCGACCTGAACCCGATCTTCGCCGCGCCGAGCCTGCCGGCTCTGTTCGCCGCGGTCGGGGCGGGCTGGACGCAGGTGCAGGCGAACGACTTCCCGGCCCGGGCGCAGGCGATCGCCGACGAGATCGCCGCCGCCAAGCCCGACCTCGTAGGGCTTCAGGAGGCAACGCTCTACCGCACCGACGTGCCGCCGGACGGTCCGGCCACGCCGGCGGAGACCGTCGCCTACGACTTCATCGGGATCCTCGTGAACGCGCTCGCGGAGCGCGGCCTGTCCTACGAGCCGGTCTCGACGTTCAGCGGCACCGACGTCGAGCTTCCGGCTGGGCTGCCGCCCACGCTGGACGTGCGCTTCACCGACCGGGTCTCGCTGCTCGTCCGGAAGGGCAGGCGGAAGCACCACCTGAAGCTGTCGAGCGCGCAGTCGGGCACATATCCGACGACGCTCACGATCCCGACTGTCGCAGGCGCGGTCACGGCGATGCGCGGCTGGGCCTCGGTTGACGTCAAGACCCGGGGCGAGAAGTTCCGGTTCATCACGACGCACCTCGAGGCGTTTTCGCCGCTCGTCCGCAACCCGCAGACCGCCGAGCTGTTGGCCGGCCCGGCGGACACGAACCTGCCGGTCGTCGCAGTCGGCGACTTCAACTCCGGCCCCGGCGGCGATCCCACCGCGTACGGGATCCTGCTGGCGGGCGGTCTCTCGGACTCGTGGCCCGGCGCGCTCGGCCCAGGCCTGACGTGCTGCCACGCGACCGACCTGCACAACCCGAACGCGACCCTGACGAAGCGCATCGACCTCGTGCTGACCCGGGGCGGGTTCAAGACCCTGTCGGCGGACGTGGTGGGAGAGGACCCGGCCGACCGGACGGCATCCGGTCTCTGGCCCTCCGACCACGCAGGCGTCGTTGCGACGCTGCGCCTCCCATAACGACCGTTGCTCCGGCCGGGCTGTTCAGGCCCGGCCGGAGCGCGGATAATGGCCGGCATGGCCGGGGTGCCCGTGTACCGCGGCCGGTTCGGTTCGGCACAGGCCGAACGTCTCCTGTGGCGGGCGGGATTCGGCCCGCGGCCCGGTGAGGCGAAGAAGCTCGCCCGCAAGGGCCTGCGCAGCGCCGTCCATTCGCTGACGCGCCCGGGCAAGGAGCACCTGCGTGGCTGGGCGCCGAGGGACGAGCAGGGGCTCCCGCTGGCCCCGAGGGACGCCTACGGCCACGACCACCTCTGGTGGCTCGACCGGATGGTGCGGACGAGCCGGCCGCTCGTCGAGCGAATGACGCTCGTCTGGCACGACTGGTTCGCGACCTCGAATGCCGGGGTCGGCTCGCAGAGGCTGATGCTCGCGCAGAACCAGCTCTTCCGGAGCCGCGCGCTCGGGACGTTCGGGAGGCTGCTGCTGGGCGTGACCAGGGACCCGGCGATGCTGATCTGGCTCTCCGGGAACCAGAACACACTGGACGCCCCCAACGAGAACTACGGGCGCGAGCTGATGGAGCTCTTCTCCCTGGGCGCCGACCGTCCTGGCGGCTACACGGAGGAGGACGTCCGCGAGCAGGCGCGCGCGCTGACCGGCTGGACCAACGACTACGACTCCACCGGGCCCTACAACTTCCGCTTCGACGTCTGGCGCCACGACCAGGGCGTCAAGTCGATCTTCGGACACCAGGGCAACTTCGACTGGCGGGACTCGTGCTGGCTGTGCCTGAAGCACCCCAACCACGCGTCGTTCTTCGTGACCAAGCTCTGGAGCTACTTCGTGCCGACGCCCCCGCCTGCGGCGACCCAGGCCGCGCTCGAGCACATGTACGTATCCCACGGCTACGCGGTGCGCCCGGTGCTCGAGTCGATCCTGATGCACCCCGAGCTCTACGTCGGCCCACGGATGGTGAAGCCGCCGGTTGTCTACACGGCGGGCCTGCTGCGCCGGCTCGGCCGGCCGATCGACACGAGCGAGTGGGTCTGGCTCGACGCGCTCGCCGGGCAGCAGCTCTTCTACCCCCCGAACGTCTCGGGCTGGGACGAGAGCCGCTGGCTCGACACCGCGACGTTCCGCGGCCGCTGGTACGTCGCCTCGCGCGCGCTCGACAGGACCGTTCTCGACGAGGGCTCGCCGGCGTGGAGGCCGCCGCACGACGCCGCGAAGCTTCTCGACTGGGCATTGAGGAAGAACGGCCGCCCCTCGGTCGCCCCGGAGACCCGGAAGGCGCTTCTCGCGTTCTTCGACGCGGTGCTGGGCGACATCGACCAGCAGGACGAGTACCGGCCGTACCCGTTGATGGCGGTCAACGCGGCGAGGATCCTGCTCGCCGTCGCCCCGGAGCAGCAGACGAGCTGATGCCTTCCGACTGCCGTCACTGCCAGGACTACTCCCGCGGACGGCTGCTCCGCGAGGCTGCGGCGCATGCCGGCAATGGCCTCCCCGCGATCGAGCCAGGGATGCCGGCGCCTGCCGGCAGCGGCCTGAGCAGGCGCAGCTTCCTGCTGCGCTCGGCCGGCCTGGCCCTGTCGGTCTACGGGGCGAGCCTGCTTCGGCCCGAGGCATTCGAGGAGGGGATCGCAGGCGCGGCGGCCGCAACCCCCGGCCCGGTGCTCGTCTCCGTGTTCCTCGACGGCGGCGCCGACGCGCTCTCGATGCTCTTCCCGGCCGGGGATGCCGACTACCTGCGTCTGCGGCCGACGCTCGCGCTGCCGGCCGGGACCGGGGTTCCGTTTGCCGAGGACGACCGGCTGCGCTGGCACCCGGCGCTCGGGCCGCTCGCCCAGCTTCACGCCGAGGGCAAGGTCAGCACGCTGCCGGCGATCGGGTACACGCACGTGGACCAGTCGCACTTCACCTCGCGCCACTACTGGGAGGTGGGCGCGACGAGCGCGCAGCTGACGACCGGCTGGCTCGGCCGCTTCCTCGACCGGACCGGCGTGGACGACAACCCGCTGCAGGGGCTGTCCCTCGACGGCCTGCTCCAGCCCGCGCTCGCGACGGGCCGTGTGCCCGTGGCCGCGGTCGAGGGCCCGACGGAGTACACGCTGGACACGCCGCACGTCTACGACCGGGTCGAGAGCCGCATGCTGGAGACGCTCGAGGCGCTCGGCGCTCCGCGCGGCGCCGACCCGGCGCTCGCCGCGGCCGGATCGGCGATAGCGCAGTCGTCGCGGCTGCACGAGCAACTCGCCCCGTTCCAGGGGTTCACGAGCCCCGTTCCTTATCCCGACGGTGCCGGCGATCCCTTCCCGCACCGCCTGGCCGGGCTGGCGGCGATGCTCGCGGCGGGCCTGCCGCTGCGCTGCGTGACGGTGCGCGCGCCGGGCATGTACGACACGCACGCCGGGCAGCCCGAAACGCTCGACAACGGCCTTCGCCTGACCGGCTCGACGCTGGCCGCGTTCCAGCGCGACCTCGAGGCGCGCGGGCTGGCCGACCGCGTGCTCGTCCACGTCTGGTCGGAGTTCGGAAGGCGCGGCGCCGAGAACGCCTCGGCCGGGACCGACCACGGCGCGGCCGGCACGGGGTTCCTGCTCGGCACTCGCGTGAAGGGGACGATGATCGGCGAGTTCCCGGGGCTCGGGAGCGGGCTCGACACGGAAGGCAACCTGAAGGCGACCTCGGACTTCCGCGGGCTCTACTGCGCGCTGCTCGAGCAGTGGCTCGGCATCGACGCCGCGGCGGTGATCCCGAACGCGTCGTCGTTCACGCGTCCGGAGTTGCTCCGGTGAGGCGCGCCCTGCTCGCCGGTGCCGTTGTTGCGCTCGTGGCGGGGCCGGCGGGGGCGGCCCCGCCTCCAGGGCGGCTGCAGGTGGTCGCACGCGAGTTCACCTTCGCGCTCTCGCGCGCGAAGCTGAAGCCGGGCCCGGCGATCGTCGAGCTCGTGAACTTCGGCGAGGACGCGCACGACCTGCGCCTGCGCCGCGTGGGCGGCGCGAGGACGTACCGGATCGCGACCGTGCAGCCGGGCCAGCACGCCCGCCTCCGGCTGAAGCTTCTCAAGGGCCACTACCGGCTCTGGTGCTCGATCGCGAACCACCGAGCCCTCGGTATGCGCGCGACGCTGCTTGTGAGGCGTTAGTCGACCAGGCAAGCTGCCGCGATGCCAGCCGCGCAACAGCGGCTCGTCCTCGACTGGGACGGGACCGTGACCGAGCGGGACACGCTCGACCTCGTGCTCGCAGAGTTCGGCGACGCGGAGACCTACGAGCGGGTCGAGGCCGAGCTCGACGCGGGGACGATGACGCTGAACGAGGTGATCGCGGCCGAGTTCCTGACCGTGACGACGCCGCTCGAGGAGGTCGTGCCGTGGCTGCTCGAGCACACGCATGTGCGCGCCGGGTTCGCCGAGCTCGCGCGGGCGCACCGGCCGCTCGTCGTCTCGTCGGGCTTCCACGAGCTGATCGAGCCCGTGCTAGAGCGGGAGGGTGTGCTCGGCGACGTAAAACTGCGCGCGAACAGACTCGACCCGGGCGCCGACGGCTGGCGCGTCCTCCTGCGCGTGACCGACGTCTGTCCGCACTGCGGCGAGCCGTGCAAACGGGCCGACCTGCCGACCGACGGCGAGGTCGTCTATGCGGGTGACGGCTACTCGGACTTCTGTGCCGTGAGCGCGGCTGACCGGGTCTTCGCGACGGGGAACCTCGCCCGGCGGCTCGACGAGCAGGGCGCCTCGTACACACCGCTCACCGACTTCCGCGCGCTCGCCTCAGAGCTCTAGCGTCTCGCCCTCGCGCGGACCGCCGTGCGTCAGCAGGAGCCACCGCGGCCGCTTGGCGTCCAGCGCGGACTCGACGGCCGCTCGCGACGTTGCCAGGGACTCGCCCTCGCCTAGCCAGCTCTCCGGGCAGTGCCGCACTCCGTCCTTGTAGCCGAGAACGGAGTCGCCGAGCACCAGAGCCTCGTGGCTCGGAATCCAGAACGCGGCCTCGTCCATGTGATGGAGCGCGATTGCCTCGACCCGGCCGGGCAGGCTGTCGCCGCCGCGAAACGTGCTCGTCACCGGAACGCGCTTCGCGACCTCGTCGGCCGAAGGCACGTGAGCCCAGAGCGTCGCGCCCTCGTAGCGGTCGAGGATCTCCGCCGAGCTGCGCGCGTGCCAGTAGACCGTGATCAGGATCGCCGGTGGCCCGTGGTGCTCGACGTCACCGTCCAGCGCCGACCAGAAGGCGTCCTCTTCCCCGACGGGCACGAGCGGGTCGAACAGGACGAGCGAGTCGTCCTCGACGAGGGCGTAGCACGAGACGTCACGCCCCCAGCCCTGCCCGTCCACGAAGTCGTCCGGGCCCCAGTCCGGATGGGACGCGGTCCACCACCAGAGATGAGGTGCAATCTGCTGCAGGTCCACGCCAGGACGGTACCCCCCGCGACCCGTAAAGTGAGTGCGTGAACGTCCGGGACGCCACCCCCGCCGACGCGCAGGCGATGCTCGGGTTCGTCGAGGCCAGCTTCGACGAGCTCTGGAAGCGCCCGTTCCCGCGGCCCGAGCTCGGCGCCGAGGAGCTGGAGGGCAAGATCGCGCTCGTGGCCGAGGACGAGGGCGAGCCGATCGGCTGCGCGTACGGCGAGTTCGAGGACAACGGCGTCGCGCACCTGAACCTCGTCTACGTGGTCCCGGAGCGGAGGCGCGAGGGGATCGCGAAGCTGCTGCTGGCGGAGTTCACGGCGCGCGCTCGCAACGAGGCCGAGCACATGACGCTCGACGTCGACACCACGAACGAGATCGGCCGGACCGCGTGGCAGCGGCTCGGCTTCACCGAGTGGGCGCTGAGGATGTCTGCTCCGATCAGCTCGCTCGAGTCGCGGCTCGCCGGCACCGCGCAGGGCGGGGAGTCGTACGCGTCGATCCACGTCCAGACCGACGACGCCGAGGAGGTCGAGCGGGCGGTCGCCAAGTACCTCCCGCGTTTCGGCAACTCGGCGCGGACGACCGTGTCGCCGCCGCGGAACGGCTGGGTGACGGTGTACGACGAGCTCTGCGACCGCGACCGGAAGGTCCGGGAGCGGCTCTCGTCCGAGCTGTCGAACGCGACCGCGGCAGTCGTCTGCACGCTCGCGGTCGAGGACGGGCGCCTCGTGCGATACGTGCTCTACGAGCGTGGCAGCGTGGTCGACGAGTACCAGTCGGTGCCGGAGTACTACGGCCCGGTCGTGCCCGGCGACGCCGTGGCCCTCGGCTCGAACCCGACCGTCGTCGCGCGGCTGACCGGGGCCGAGCCCGCAAGCGTCCGCGCGGTAGCCCGCACGGCCGCCTCGCCGGACGATCTGCCGCCCGCGCCGGAGCTGCTCGCCCAGATCGCCGAGATCTTCGGTCTCGAGGGCGCCGGGCACGGGTAGCCTCTGGGCATGCTGACGCTCTACACGGCCGAGCGCTGCCCGTACGCCGCACGTGCGCGCATCGTCCTCGCGGAGAAGGGGCTCGGCTACGAGGCAGTCGAGATCGACCTGGACGACCGCCCGGCCTGGCTCTACGAGAAGAACCCGCTCGGGCGGGTTCCCGTCTACGAGGAGGACGGCGGACTTGTCCTGCCCGAGTCGCGCGTGATCATGGAGTACCTCGAGGAGCGCTACCCGGAGCCTGCGCTGTGGCCGCTCGACCCTGCGGAGCGGGCGCTCGGTCGGCTCTGGCTAGAGCGCTTCGGCGACCGGCTCGGCGACGCCTACTACCGCCTCAGGCGCGACCTCGACGGGGCGCGCGAGGAGCTCGACGAGCGCCTGGCCGCGATCGACGCGGCGCTCGAGGCCCGGCCCTACCTTTCGGGACGAGAGTACGGCCTCGCCGACGCGGGCTACGTCCCGTGGGTGCTGCGCGCGCAGGAGCGGTTCGAGGTGGAGCTGCACGCGTTTCCGAGCCTGGCCGCGTGGCTGGAGCGGCTCTGCGAGCGCCCGGCGATCGCGGCGGAACGCGAGCTCGTCGCCGCGCAGTGAAGCACGTCTTCCTGCACGCGTTTCCCTTCGACGAGCGGATGTGGGGCCGTCGCTACGGGATCGCGCCGAGCCTCTACCGGCTCGGCCCGAGCATCGACGGGTGGGCGCAGCGGATCGCGGCCGAGGTGGACGGGCCGATCGTTGCGGTCGGCGCGTCGATGGGCGGCTACTGCGCACAGCGCCTGCTCGCTCACGCCGACGTGCGCGCGCTCGTGCTGGTGGGGTCGCGCGCCGACGCCGACACGCCCGAGCGGCGGCAGGCGCGCGAGGAGACGATCCGGCTGATCCGGGCCGAGGGCGTGCCGGCCCTCTGGGAGAAGCAGCGGCCTGCGCTCTTCCCCGAGGACGCGGACGAGGACGCCGTCGCGCAGGCCCGCGCGCTCGCGCTCGAGCAGGATCCTGAGGAGCTCGCGGCCGGAGTCGCCGCGATGCGCGACCGGCCCGACTCGACCGCGCTCGTGCGCGAGACCGAGGCGCCGGTGCTGGTCGCGCGCGGGGAGCACGACCCGTTCCTGAGCGCAGACGAAGCGGCGGCGCTCGCCGCCTCGGCGCGCAACGGCCGCGCCTACACGTTCGCCGGCTGCGGGCACCTGCCGAGCTTCGAGCGGCCGGACGAGCTCGACGGCGTCGTCCAGGAGTTCCTCGCGGATGTCTGACCTGCCCCCCCTCGTGGACGCCGCGTGGGTGCAGGAGCGCCTGGGCGAGTCCGATCTCGTCCTCGGCGACTGCCGCGGGCCGAACGCGCACCAGCGCGGCCACGTGCCGGGCTCGGTCCCGCTCGTGCTCGGCTCGCCGCCTCCGCTGGCCGACCGTGAAACGGTCGAGGAGTTCGCGGTCGAGGTGCAGCGGCGGCTGGGTCGCCACGGAGTGGACGGGAGCGAGCGGCTGGTCCTCTACGACCGGGGCGACTGCGTCGGAGCCGCGGCCTCGGCCCAGGCGGCGATGCTTGCCGGGCACCCGCGCGTCTCCGTCCTCGCCGGCGGGTTCGCCGGCTGGCCGGGGGAGGTCGAGACCGGAGCGGTCGAGCTCGAGAAGACCAAGGCGGGCCTCGAGCCGCAGCCGGGCGCGGTGCCTACCTGGCAGGAGCTCGCCGAGCGGCTCGACGACCCGGCGCTCACGATCTTCGACGTCCGCACGCCCGAGGAGTACACGGGCCGCGAGGGGTCGCCCTGCGACCCGCGCCAGGGGCACATCCCGGGGGCACGGCTACTCGAGCATTACCGGCTCTTCGCCGGCCCGGGCCATCCGCTGCCGCCCGAGCAGGTGCGCGAGCTCGCCGGCCTGCCCGAGGGCGCCGAGGTCGTCGCCTACTGTCACTCGGGCTCTCGCTCGGCCCTCGCCGCGCTCGCCCTCCGCGCCGCGGGCTACGAGGCTCGCAACTACCCGGGCTCCTGGCACGAGTGGTCGCGCCACGCCGAGCTGCCCGCGGAACGCTGAGGGGCTCCCGCAGGAGCCCCTCAACCTCGAACGCTTTTTCCTAGTGCTTGTGCTTCTTCTTCTTCGGCGGCGGCAGGACCTTGACCTGGGCGCTCGTCATCGGCGCCAGGTCGGTTCCCAAGCATGGGAGCGGCAAGGTCGTCGGTGACGGCCCGTCGCAGCCCTGGAACCCGTAGTCCTCGAGTCGCATCTGGAAGTAGGTCTTCTTCTTCACCTTCGGCCGGGTGATCGTGAACTTGCCGTTGCTCTTCAGCTTCTTCGTGTTGACGGGCTTACCCGCCCCGAACAGCCCGAGGAGCGACGGCGTGGTGAAGTTCGGCGCCGGAAGGGGCTTGAGGGCCTTGTAGAGGTGGGGCTGGATCCCGGCGGGATTGATCCCGCCGATCGCGAGCTTGCCCGAGAACGTGACGACGGAGGGCTTGCTCTTGACCCGCTTCAGCGTGAGGCTGGACGGGATTCCCTGGTATGTACGCCACTCGGTCGTCGCGCCGGCGTTCGGCTGGTTCATGGCGTCGTAGGGAGTGAACACGCCGTCCCACTGGTACCCGCCTGCGGCGCCGTTCGTGAAGACGCCCTTGACGGAGAAGTCAGCGACGACCAGCTGCGCCTGGAACGGCGTAGTAGCGGGCGGGGTGAGGCAGATCTCCTGGGTCACGTACGGCCCCGCGACGTTCACGAAGTCCGGAATCTGGATGTTCTGTCCCTGGAGGCTCGTGTTGAGCACCCAGATCGCCGTGTTGGTCGTCTTGCCGGTGCCTCGGCATGACTCCGACAGTGTCTTGAGCTGCGCGTTGTTCGGGTCGCCGACGACGACGGGCCCTGACAGCGGCAGGAGCGCGCCGCCGAGCGCGCCCGCCTTGACGTACGCGAGCGCCTTGCCGATCGTCGTCCCCGGTGCCTGTGTCAGCGTGTTGGCATAGCCGGCCGGCGAGAAGATCGTGACCTTCGCGGTCGCGTCTTCATTCTGCCCCTCGCCGATCACGAAGCCGACGGTCGTGCCCGCGCTGGGCTTGGAGCTGCTCTGCTGCACCGTCAGGAACGGGTTGTAGGCAGCCAGCGCCGATCCTGCGAAGGCCAGGCCGATCGCGCTGACGGACGCGATCAGCAGCAAGCGGAGTGAGTTCTTCATTGCCCCTTCTTTCGTGGTTAGACCCCTGGGAGGACTTGCCCATCGCTGAGACGTTTCCTGCACCGCAATAGTTAACACCGAACGGGGGAAATTGACTAGCGCGGATTCACGAGCGGCCCGAACAGCACCCAGAGGTTCTTCCGGTAGCGCACCATGCGGGCCTTCGCGATCGGGAAGTAGTTCCTCGGGCTCGTGCGCACGTAGACGCCGGGGAGCAGGAACGGGTTCGTGCGCTCGTTCATGTGCGTCGCGGCCCGGAGCAGGCTCGCGCGCGTGAGGTTCTTGCCGGCGTGGCGGAGTGCGTCGACCATCGAGTACGCGACCGTCATGCCGTACCAGTTGTAGACGTCGTTCACGCGCCCATTCGGGAGGTAGCGCTTCATGATCTTGCGGTAGAGGCGCACGGCCGGGTCCTTCTTCCAGCGCGGCGAGGTCGGGTCCTTGACGAACGCGAAGCTGAGCGCGCCGTTCGTCTCCTTCCCGTTCGTGTTCATCCGCGCGATGCTCATGATCGTCGGCTCGATCGAGACCGCGCTGACGAAGATCCGCGGGAGCCAGCCGAGCTTGTACGCGGAGACGAACGCCCCGATCGCGTAGGTCGGGAGGGCGAAGAGCATGAACGTGTCCGCCTTCGACGCGGCCAGCTTCGCGATCTGCGACTTCACGTCGGTGTCGGTCGTCTCGTAGGAGGCCTTGGCGACGATCTGTGAGGCGTGCTTGCCGAGGCCGCGGCGGAGTCCGTTCAGGAGGTCGTTCCCGTAATCGCTGTCCTCGTAGAGCACGGCGATCTTCGCCTTCGGCCGGTGCGTGACGACATAGCGGCCGTAGATCGCGCCCTCCCCCTCGAAGCTCGGCAGGTAGCCGATCGCCCACGGGTACTGCTTGTAGCCGCGGCCCATCTTGCTCGACCCGGTTCCCGCGAAGATCTCCGGGATCTTGAGCGCGTTCAGGTACGGGCGGATGGCGAGGCTGTGCTCGGTTCCGACCGTGTTGAAGATCGCGAACACCTTGTCCTGCTCGACGAGCTCGCGCGTCTGGTCGAGCGTCTTCGACGGGTCGTAGGCGTCGTCACGGTAGAGGTACTTGATCGTGCGCCCGTGGACGCCGCCGTGCGCGTTGACGTACTTGAAGTAGGCGTTCGCTGCGGGGCCGACGACGCCGAACGGGGAGGCCTGGCCGCTGAGCGGGACCGTTCCGCCGAGGAGGATCTGCTTCGCGGTCACCCCGGGCGTGCCCACCGGGCCGCTCTCAGCCGCGGGGACCGAGGAGAGCACGAGCGCCGCCAGGAAGACGAGGCCGAGCCGCTTCACCGCGAGACCGGCGTGCGCAGGACCGCCAGCGAGAGCTGGGCCGGCCCGAGCGTGATCCTGGCCGCCGACGGCATCGGCAGGTCGAGGTAGAGCAGGTTGCCGGGGTTCTGGGCCATCGAGCTCGAGGCGAGCGTAAGCGTCAGCTTCGAGCCGCGAGGGATCAGCGTGGCGGCGTCCAGAAGGCGGATCGTCAGCGCCCGGGTGCCGCCCTTGCCGGCCGTGTTGACGCCGCCCTCGCTCACCACGATCACCTTGCCGCGGGGCGTCCTCGCCGTCAGCACGGCGACGAGCCTCGACCAGCCGCCGGCGAGCCTGGCCTTCACGCGCACGACCGCCGAGCCGAACGTCTCGACGCGCGCGGGCAGGCGGCGCACCGTCCGCTGGCTCTTGGCGATCCCCGTGATCGTGTTCGCTCCCGGGAACCGGATTCGCAGCAGGCCCGTCTGCGGCGCGCTCCGGAAGGCGCGGGTCTTCCCTCGCCACGGGTCCGGTGCGAGGGTGAGCGGGAACTTCGACGGGCCTCCTGCGGCGCCGAGCAGGTAGCGCGAGAACCAGCGCGTGCCTTCGGCGAGCACCTGCTTGATATCGGGGCCAGGGAACGTCGACGGCGCGTGGCCGAAATCGCCGATGTAGAGCTTCTTCGGCCCCTTCACGAGCCGGTAGCCGTTGACGGCCTGCGCGATGTCGAACGCGAAGTCCCTTCGCCCCTGGAAGAAATAGACGGGCGTCTTCACCTTGGAAAGCAGCGCGCTGCTCGAGCGCGCCCTCGCGAACTGCTTCACCGCAGCGAGGTTCTTGCTCGCGAGCGCGTCGTCCTTGATCGCCAGGACCGAGGGGTCGAGCTTGTCCTGCGGGACGGAGGTCAGGAAGTTGAAGATCGCGCCCGACTTGGACAGGTCCTGGGGCAGGAGCGCGGCGTAGAGGTTCGTCCAGGTCTCGACCACCTCGGCGGCCGCCCAGGGAACGCCCTGGACGAGCGAGCGCAGGACCGCGCCCCCGCCGAGCGAGATGCCCCACGCGCCGATGTGCTTCCCGTCCACGAGCGGGTGCGTCGGAGTCGCGGTGTTGCTCGCGAGCCAGTCGAAGACGGCTCGCGTATCGGCGATCTCGCGCGGGCCGTCGATCGACGTGAGCCCGCCCGACTGGCCGTGACCGCGCGCGTCGAATGCGAGGACGACGTACGTGTCGGCCCAGCGCCGGGCGATGAAGTCGAGGCTCTGGCGTGTGCCCCCGAGCCCGTGGAAGAGGACGATCGCGGGGTAGCCTTTGGGCGGCGCGGGCGCGTCAGGCTTGTAGAGGGTGGCGGCGAGCTGGACGTGATCGTCCATCGTGATCTGCGTCTGCGTCGTCGTGAACGCAGACGCGCGGCCCGCGCCGAGAAGCGCGAACGAAGCCGCGCAGAGAACTGCGAGGAACCAGCGACCCACGGCCGCCAGGGTAGCCGCTTTCTACAATCGTTTCGTGGATCCGCGGCCGGTTGGAGTGTTCGACTCGGGCGTGGGCGGCCTGACCGTCCTGCACGAGTGCCTGGTGACGATGCCGCACGAGGACTTCGTCTACCTCGGCGACCACGCCCGGCTGCCGTACGGGCCGCGCCACCTGGACGAGATCCGCCGCTTCGCGCACGAGATCGGCGTCTACCTCCAGGCCCAGGACGTGAAGCTGGTGCTGGTCGCGTGCAACGCCGCCACCTCGGCCGGGCTCCCGCGGATGCAGGAGGAGCTCAGCGTCCCGGTCGTGGGCGTGATCACGCCCGAGGCGCACGCGGCGGTGCAGGCGACGCGCAACCGGCGGATCGGGCTGCTGGCCACACAGGCCACGCTCGAGGCCGGCCGCTACGCCGCGCTCGTCCGCGCGCTCGACGCCGGCTCGGAGCTGGTCTCGGTCGCCTGCCCGCGGCTCGTGCCGCTGATCGAGAGCGACGACCCGTTCTCGGCCCAGACCACCGAGGCGGTGCGCGAGTACGCGGCGCCGCTGAAGGAGGCCGGCGTCGACACGGTCATCCTCGGCTGCACGCACTACCCGCTGATCCGGCCGATCTTCCAGCGCGTCTTCGGCCGCGACGTAACGCTGGTGTTTTCGGCCGAGGAGACGGCCCGCGAGGTCGCGGAGACGCTCGCGCGCAAGGGAATCGAGAACGAGCAGGGCCGCGAGGGCGTCTACCGCTTCCTGACGACCGGCGAGCCGTCGCTCTTCCGCGAGCTCGGCGAGCGCTTCCTGCAGCTCCCTCTGGGCGAGATCGAGCAGGTGTCGCTCGCAGACCTCGAGGCGCTGCCCGCATGAGGCACGACGGCCGACGCCCGAACGAGCTTCGCCCGGTCGAGGTCGAGGTCGACTACCTCGAGCAGCCGCTCGGCGCAGTGCTCTATTCGCAGGGCAAGACGCGCGTGCTCTGCACCGCCTCGCTGGACGAACGCGTGCCGCGCTGGCTTCGCGACTCGGGCCGGGGCTGGCTGACCGCGGAGTACTCGATGCTGCCGGCCTCGACCGGCGAGCGCACCGCGCGCGAGGCGAGCGACGGCAAGCAGAAGGGGCGGACGGTCGAGATCCAGCGGCTGATAGGCCGCGCGCTGCGGGCGGTGGCGGACACGGAGGCGCTCGGGGAGCGCACGCTCTGGCTCGACTGCGACGTCCTCCAGGCCGACGGCGGCACGCGCTGCGCTGCGATCTCGGGCGCCTACGTCGCGGCCGCGCGGGCCCTCGGGCGGGCCGGGCTCGGGCGCGTCCTGCTGGACTCGGTCGGCGCGGTCTCGGTCGGGATCGTGGGCGGCGAGCAGCTGCTCGACCTCGACTACGAGGAGGACTCGGGCGCCGAGGTCGACCTGAACGTGATCCTGACCGGGGACGGCCGGCTCGTCGAGGTGCAGGCGACGGCCGAGCGGGCGCCGTTCTCGCGTGAGGAGCTCGACGCGCTGCTCGATCTCGGGGCCGCAGGGATCGAGACGATCGGCGCGGCCCAGAGGCAGGCGCTCGATGCTGCTGGCGGCTAGTACCCCCGTCCTCAGCTGGGGCGAGGTGTTCCTCCGGCTCGGAGTGGCCGCCGCGCTCGGGGGCGCGGTCGGCCTCGAGCGGGAGCTCCGGGACCGTGACGCCGGCTTCCGGACGCACATGCTCGTCTCGGTCGGCGCGGCGCTGTTTGCGCTCGCCGGCGCCTACGGGTTCCGCGATTTCGTCCGTGGCAGCATCGATCCCACGAGGGTCGCGGCCGGGATCGTGACCGGGATCGGCTTCCTCGGCGCTGGCGCGATCATCCGCCAGGGCTTCACCGTGCGCGGGCTGACCACGGCCGCGACGCTCTGGGTCGTCGCGGCGATCGGGCTGAGCGCGGGCGCCGGCTACTACTCCGGCGCGGTCCTCACGACGCTGATCGTGCTCGTGCTGCTGTGGCCGCTGCGGGCCGTGGTGCACTCGGTGGTGCCCCGTTTCCGGCCGCAAACGAGCCGCCTGCTCGTCCAGTTGCCGACCGGGCAGAGCCCGGGACCGCTGATCTCGGAGCTCGAAGGGCAGGGAGCACGGCTGCATTCGCTCGAGGTCGGCCACGAGGCAGACCGGAGGACGGTGGTGCTGGACGTGACCATGCCGCCGAAGGCCGACGCTCCTGCCATCGTCGCTGGCCTCTCCGAGCTCGACCACGTGCTGGAGGTCCGCTGGACGGATTAGGGCGTTTCAGTGAGCCTCCTTGGCTTCGACCGGTCATTTCAGACGGACGCACGAGCGAAGCTCGAGCGTCCTGAGGTC
This sequence comes from uncultured Actinomycetes bacterium, assembly GCA_963716865.1. Taxonomy (GTDB): domain Bacteria; phylum Actinomycetota; class Thermoleophilia; order Gaiellales; family Gaiellaceae; genus AC-32. The sequence continues at coordinate 405,662 of CAVQUF010000001.1, read as the reverse complement.
GGCATCGCAAGCGACGCCTTCGTGAAGGTCCGGCTCTGCTCGCAGAACCGGAACAAGCTCCGCGAGCTGGCGGCGCTGCTGCCGGAGTGGGAGCTGGAGCTGCTCGGCGCGGACGGCTACCCCGAGGAAGCCGACGACTCGTACTACGAGAACGCCCGGGTGAAGGCGCTCTTCGGCCGCTCGGTCGGGCCGGAGGATGCGTGGATGCTCGGGGAGGACTCGGGGCTCGAGGTCGGGGCACTGGGCGGCGCGCCGGGAATCCGCTCGGCCCGCTACGCGCCCGAGGGCGGCGAGGCGATCGCGAAGCTCCTACGGGAGCTCCGCGGGGTCGAAGGCGAGGCGCGGCGGGCGCGGTACGTCTGCGAGCTCGTCCTCCTCGGCCCCGTTGGCCGCGAGGTGCGCGGGACGGGGACGCTCGAGGGGCGGATCGCCGGGGAGCCGCGCGGCTCGGAGGGGTTCGGCTACGACCCGGTCTTCGTCCCCGACGGCGAGGAGCGAACCGTCGCCGAGCTCGGGAACGGCTGGAAGTCGCGCAACTCCCACCGGGCCCGCGCGGCGCGCGCCCTGCTCGAAAATCTCTAGGCCAGGCCGGACGGCTCGGCGAGCTCGCGCCGGCGGTGCGAGGAGCGCCACCAGTTGATCTCCGCGCCGAAGACGATCACGTTCGCCATCACGTAGAGCCAGACGAGCAGCAAAGCCGGCGCGCCGAAGGCTTTCAGCGTGACCACGTTGCTCGAGTAGCGCACGTAGAGCGGCAGCGCCTGGAAGCTCGCCTCGAGCACGACGGCGACGACGACCGCACCGGGCACGACATCCATGAACGAGTGCTCCACGTTCGTCAGGAAGTAGTAGACGGCGAGCAGGAAGACGAGCACGGCCGCCAGCGAGAACGCGACCGAGAGCCCGTAGGCGACGTACGAGTCCTTCGCGAACCCACCCGCGTAGCGCTTGAGCAGGTCGAAGCCGAACGAGCCGATCAGCAGCCCGACGAACAGCATCACGAGCGAGAGGAGCATCAGGCCGACCGCGAGCAGCTTCCCGCGCAGGAACGAGCGGTTCGGCTGCCCGTAGACGATGTTGAACGCCGACTCGAGGGCGCTGAAGAGCGAGAGCGAGGCCCAGACGAGCGTGGCCGCTCCCACGATGCCGAGGGCGGTCGCATGGTTCTGGATCTCCCGAACGGTGCTGACGATGCTCGAGACGGAGCTGCCCGGGAACGCGCGCTCGAGCTCGGTGACGAGATAGCTCGACTCGTCCGGCCTCCCGGCGAGCCCGAGCAGCGAGACGCTCAGGAAGAGGAGCGGGATGAACGAGAGGAGCGCGAAGTACGCGATCATCGCGGCCAGGTGTGGCCCGCGGTCGGCGAAGAACTTTCCGAACGGGTCGGGAGGAGCCTGCACGGCCGGGAGTATGGGGATCCTCGCCGTTTCCGGGCGGGAGGTGTTAGCGTCATGCCTGATGCCGGCCACAGTTCAAGCGCTCACCGACCTGATCGAGATCTCGGCCCAGATCCAGGTCGCCGTGGTCTTCGACCGGGAAGGAGCGGTCCTGGCCTCGACGATGGACGACGAGCGCGCCAGGATCCTGGCCGGCTCGGCGCTCGGTCTGCTGCGCGCCGCGGAGGAGGCCAGCCCGGACGAGGACACCGGGCTCGCGCAGCTCGAAGCCGCACTCGGCGACGGCAGCGTCTTCCTCGTCGCGGACGGCGACCAGGTGATCGCGGCCACCACTGCGCCCGAGCCGACCGTCGGCCTCGTCTTCTACGACCTCAAGAGCTGTCTGCGCGGTCTCGCCGAGGAGCCCGAGCCGGCGAAGCCGAAGCGGGCGCCGGCCAAGCGGACGACCACTCGCGCGGCGAAGACGGACGATGCGAAGCCGTAGCTTCCTGGCCGGCCTGGCGATCGCGGCGGGATCGGCGGCTGGCGCGGTCGCCTACCGGCGCCGTGCCGCGCGGCGCAAGGAGCGGGTGGAGCTCTACTTCGGCGACGGCACGATGATCTCGCTCGCGGCCGGCGCACCCGGGGCCGACCGGCTTCTGGCGCACGCGCGCGAGCTCCTCGCGGCCACACGCTGAGCATGGATCGAGAGGAGCTCGCGGCCGCGCTGCGCGAGCATGCCTACCTGGAGGGCGATTTCGTGCTGCGCTCGGGGCGGAGGTCGCGGTACTACCTCGACAAGTACCGCTTCGAGACCCGCCCGGACCTCCTGGGCCCGCTCGGCGAGCAGATCGCCCGGGCGGTGCATGAGATCGAGCCCGGCGCCGTCCGGCTCGCGGGGCCCGAGCTCGGAGCGGTCGCGCTCGCGGCTGCAGCCTCGCTCGCGTCCGGCCTGCCGTTTCTGATCGTGCGCAAGGAGGCCAAGAGCTACGGGACGGAGAACCGGCTCGAGGGCGTCTTCGAGGAGGGCGAGCTCGCGTGCCTCGTCGAGGACGTCGTCACCTCCGCGGGCGCCGCTGTCGCGGCCGTCGAAGCGCTGCGCGCGTCCTCGCTCGAGGTCCGGACCGCCGTCTGCGTGGTCGACCGCGAGGAGGGCGGGACCGAGGCTCTCGCGGGTATCGGCGTGCGTCTTCGGCCTCTCTTCCGCGTCTCGGAGCTCGTGGAAGCGCGGAAAGCCGCCGCAAAACCGCATGGTTGAGCCGAAAGCGCACACCTGTTAGGGTCTTTCGACTGGTCGAACGGACATCCCGCAGGAAGGAGCGGACGTGACGAAGCAAGAGTTCGTGGATCGCGTGGCGTCGAAGGCGAGCATGACGAGGAAGGACGCGGGCGAGGCGGTCGACGCCGTGCTCGAGTCGGTTACCGAGATCCTCAGCCAGGGGGGCGAGATCAACTTCACCGGGTTCGGGAAGTTCTCGACGCAGTACCGGAAGGAGCGCCAGGGCGTCAACCCTCGGAACCCGACCGAGAAGGTGACGATCCCGGCGGCCACCGTGCCGAAGTTTTCCGCCGGGAGCTCGCTGAAGCAGGCCGTCAAGGCCGGCGGAGCCGGCGGCGGGGGCTACTAGAAACCGACGAATCGCCAGGGGGAGCTTCCCCCGATGTTCGACGAGCCCCCTCCTTCACGGTGGGGGCTCGGTGTTTCCGGCCCTAGTGCCTGACCGCAGCGGCGGGTAGCCTCCCGACCGTGAGCACAGAGGCGGCCGTCGCCACGTCGCTGTTTCCCGACCGGCTGGCCGAGGCCGTCGAGCGCAAGCGCTCCCAGCTCCTCGTCGGGCTCGACCCGCGGCCGGACCTGCTCCCGGTCGAGCTCGTCGGCGACCAGGCCGACCGCGCGGCCGCCGCCGAGGGTTGCGCTCGCTTCTGCCGCGGGATCATCGATGCGGTGGCGCCCTACATCGTCGGCGTCAAGCCGCAGCTCGCCTTCTTCGAGGCCCTCGGCGAGCCGGGAATCCGGGCGTTCGAGGACGTCTGCGGGTACGCGCGCGCGGCGGGGCTGATCGTGATCGCGGACGCGAAGCGCGGGGACGTCGGCTCGACCGCACGCGCCTATGCCGCCGCCTACCTGGAGCCGCGCGGCGACGGGCCGCCGATCGCGGACGCGATGACCGTCAACGCCTACCTCGGCCGCGACTCGCTCGAGCCTTTTCTCGCCGCCTGCAGGCGGCACGGGGCAGGGCTCTTCTGCGTCGTCAAGACGTCGAACGAGGGCAGCGCCGACGTCCAGGACCTCGTCCTCTCGGACGGGCGGCCCCTCTGGCAGCAGGTGGCGCGGCTCGTCCACGAGCTCGGCGAGGACCTCGTCGGCAGCCGCGGGCTCTCGAGCGTCGGTGCCGTCGTGGGGGCGACCCACCCGCGGGCGGTCGGCGAGGCGCGGCGGCTGATGCCGCATGCGGTCCTGCTCATGCCCGGAGTGGGCGCCCAGGGCGCCACTCCGGCCGACCTTGCGCGCGCGTTCACGAGCGGCCCCGCGAGCGCGCTCCCGAGCGCGTCGCGGAGCGTGCTCTACGCCTTCCGCACCACCGGGGAGGACTGGCGCGCGGCCGCGGCGGCCGAGGCGGCGAGGCTCCGGCGCGAGGTCTGGGCCGTCTCCGGCTGGTGAGCGGTGCCGGAAACGCGCGGCTGGAAGGCCCAGGTCAAGCGGTACGGAGCGCCCTTCCTCTTCCTAGCCGCCGTCACGATCGCGGTCCTGCTCGTGCGCGAGGGGCTGCAGGAGAAGTCGTCGTCGCCCGCGCCGGCCGGCGTGACGACCACTGCGATCGGGGGGACGGGCACGACGCCTGCGGTCGTCCCGCGGTTCTACCGGCTGCGCGCAGGCGAGACGCTCAGCGACGTTGCGATCCGCTTCGGCGTCACCGTCGACGACCTGCTCACGCTCAACCCCGGCATCGAGCCGAACTCGCTCACGATCGGCCAGCGGATCCGCGTCCGCTGATCGCGGTCCGTCCCGGCTAGAATCGCCGCCCCGTGAGGCTCTCTCTGGCCGCCGTCGCCGCGACCCTCGCCCTTGCGGCCCCGGTCCTCGCTGCTCCTCCCCGGGTGACGGGCCACGCGTGGCTGGTCGAGAACGGCGCCACCGGCGAGGTGCTGCTCGCCCACGACGCCCAGAGGCGGGTCGCGGTCGCGAGCATCACGAAGCTGATGACGGTCCTGCTCACGCTCGAGCACGCGCGCCTGGACTCGGTCGTCTCCGTGAGCCCGCAGGCGGCCGAGGTCGGCGAGTCGACGGCGAACCTGCGTTCGGGCGAGCGGCTCACCGTCCGCGAGCTGCTCGAGGCCGCGCTGATCGCGAGCGCGAACGACGCGGCCGACGCCCTCGCGGTCTACGTGGGCCACGGGAGCGAGTCGCGCTTCGTCGCGATGATGAACGCGCGCGCCCGGCAGCTCGGCCTGAAGGACACGCATTTCGTCAGGCCCGACGGCCTGGACGCGCCCGGGCACGTGTCGAGCGCTCACGACGTCACGTTTCTCGCGCGCCTGCTGATGCACCACCCGGTCATCCGGCAGATCGTGCGGCAGCGCGTGGCCACGATCTCCGGCGGGCACACGCTGCACACCTGGAACGACCTGCTCTACAGCTACCCGGGGATCTTCGGCGTGAAGACTGGGCACACGGACGACGCCGGCTGGTCCGAGGTGGCAGCCGCTCGCCGACGCGGGGTCTCGATCTACGCGACGCTGCTCGGGAGCCCGGATCGCTCGACCCGCAACGCCGATCTCGTGAAGCTGCTCGACTGGGGCTTCTCGCAATATGCGCGCGTCGACGCCGTCGAGCAGGGCCGCGCCTACGCGACGGCCGAGGTCGGCTACGGGCGGCGGCCGGTGGAGCTGGTCGCGGCGCACCCGCTCCGGCCGATGGTCCGGGTCGGCCGGTCGCTCGTCCGCCGCGTCGTGGCACTGGACGCGGCCTCTTTGCCCGTGTCCCGGGGACAGTCCCTGGGACAGGTCCGGATCTACCAGGACGGCCACCTGCTCGCGAGCGTGCCGCTCGTCGCCGCCCGCGCCGTGAGCCGGCCCGGGCTCGCTGGCCGCGTCGGCTGGTACGCGACGCGTACCCTGCACCACATGTGGGGGTGGTTCCCGTGATCGTCACCGTCACCATGAACGCGGCGATCGACCGGACGCTGACCGTCCCGAACTTCCAGCGCGGCCAGCGACACCGCGCGACCGAGGGACTGACCCTCGCCGGCGGCAAGGGGATCAACATCGCCCGGGCGCTGAAGCGCTTCGGCGTGCCGGTCGTCGCCACCGGACTCGCCGGCGGCCAGACCGGCACGCGCATCGTCGAGGCGCTGACCGCCGAGGCGATCCTGAACGACTTCGTCAGGATCGAGGGCGAGTCGCGCACCTCGACAGCGATCGTCGACCCGACCGGGGGCAGCTACACGGAGGTGAACGAGTGGGGGCCGCACGTCCAGCCCGACGAGCTCGAGACGCTGCTCGAGAAGCTCACCTACCTCTCTCGTGGCGCGGACTATGTGATCTTCGCCGGCTCGCTCCCGCGCGGCATCGACGACGACTTCTACGCGGAGGCGATCCGGGAGCTGAACCGCCGCGGCGTGCTCACCGTGCTCGACTCCGAAGGCGAGCCGCTGCGACTCGGCACCCAGGCCGAGCCGTTCCTCGTCTCTCCGAACGAGCCCGAGGCGGAGGGGCTTGTCGGCCAGGAGTTCCACGACGACGACGACTTCCTCGCCGGGCTCGAGGCGATCGCCGAGCTCGGCGCCCGCAACGTGCTGATCACGCGTGAATCAGGTTGCTGGGCGCTGCTCCGGTCGGAGCGCGAGCCCCGGCGCTACCGCGCCCTCGCTCCGCGGATGGATCCGGTCTCCGCGGTCGGCTCCGGCGACGTGCTGCTCGCGGGGTTCGTCGCCGCGCGGCTCGAGGAGCGCTCCGACGAGGAGGCTCTGCGCGCGGCGGTCGCGGCAGGAGCCGCCTCGACGATGCAGCTCGGGGCGGGCCGCTTCGAGCTCCGTGACGCCGGTCAGATGGTCGCGGGCGTGAACGTGGCCGGGCTCGAGCCCGTCGCGGGCGAGTAGCCCCGGCAACTCAAGGGAAACCGCCCGGGCGACGATACAGAGACGGCGATGAATCGCCGGGCCCTGCCTGTGGCGCTTTCTGCGGCCGCACTTTTCGTTGCCGTACTCGGCATGACGCCGCTCGGCGGCGCCGCCGTGAACAAGCTCACGCGGGCCGTGGCCTACGCGAAGAACGCGGGCAAGGTCGGCGGGATCGCCGCCTCGCGCAAGCCCAAGGCGGGCAAGCTGTTCCCGCTCGGAAAGGGCGGGAGGTTTCCGAAGTCGGTGCTGCCGCACGGCGTCGTCGGCCCGGCCGGCAAGGAGGGGGCACAGGGCCCCGCCGGCCCTGCAGGTCCGCAGGGCGCGCGCGGCCCGCAGGGGTTCCCGGGCACCAAGGGCGCCACGGGCCCCGCCGGCCCCCAGGGCCCCGCCGGCCCCCAGGGCCCGATCGGGGCTCCCGGCGGCGTCGGCCCGCTGAACCTGAACCGCAACGGGATCGTGAGGACGGCGCTTGCCGGCAACGCGGCCTTCTCCTCGGCGGTCTCCGGTGCGGACGGCTACCCGCTCGTGGCGGTCTACGACACGACGGACAGCGATCTCAAGGTCGTCCATTGCGCCAACTACGCCTGCTCCTCGTCCACGACGAGCGTGATCGACTCGCCGGGCAACGTCGGCCGCTACCCGTCGGCCACGATCGGGACCGACGGCCTCGGGCTGATCTCCTACATCGACGGCACCAACGGCTACCTCAAGGTCGCCCACTGCACGAACGTGGCGTGCTCGGGGGCCACGGTCGCGACCATCGACCTTTCGGGGAACGTCGGCGACGCGCAGACCTCGATCACGATCGGCGCGGACGGCCTCGGGCTGATCAGCTACTTCGACGCCGCCAACCTCGACCTCGACGTCGCCCATTGCTCGAACACCGCGTGCTCGAGCGCGACCGTGACCGCCGTCGACAGCGGCGGAAGCGTGGGGGTCTCGGCCTCGATCGCGACCGGCGTGGACGGGCTCGGCCTGATCAGCTACCGCGACAGCACGAACAACCACCTCAAGGTTGCGCACTGCACCACGGTGACGTGCTCGGCCGCCGACACCTACACGGTCGACGCCGGCATCGGCGTCGGCTTCGACAGCTCGCTCACGATCGGTTCGGACGGGCTCGGGCTGATCAGCTACTTCGACAACGGCAACGCCGATCTCAAGGTTGCGCACTGCTCCGACGTCGCCTGCACGAGCGCAACCACGACGGCGATCGACCCGACGCCGCTCGTGGGCCAGTACACGTCGAACACGGTCGGGGCGGACGGCCTGGTCGTCACGAGCTACTACGACGCCGGCGGCTCGCATCTCGATCTCAAGCTCGCGCACTGCGCGAACGTGCTGTGCACCTCGGCGACAACCACGACCGTTGACAGCCCGGGGGACGTCGGCTGGAACACGTCGATCACGATCGGGGCCGACGGGCTCCCGTTCATCAGCTATCGCGACATCTCGAACAACGGCGTCGCGGCGGTGCACTGCCCGAACGCGTTCTGCGTTCCGTACTTCCGGCGCCGCTAGTCCCTTCCAGCCATGCCCGAGGGACAGTCCCTCGGACATGCCTGGCCCCGAAACCGCCCGCCGTCCAGGCGCGGTGGTACGATCGCGTGCCAATTGAGAGACAGAAGTGAGCTGATTTCCAGGCCCAGGCAGCCCAGCGGCGCCTGGGCCTCGGTGCATTAGAGGGGAGCGATCGCGTGGAGATCGAGATCGGCCGGGGCAAGAAAGCGCGTCAGGCGTACGGGTTCGACGACATCGCAATCGTGCCCTCGCGGCGCACCCGCGATCCCCAGGACGTGGACATCGGCTGGAAGCTCGGGCCGCACCTGCTCGAGCTGCCGCTGCTCGCCTCGGCGATGGACGGCGTCGTCTCACCCGAGATCGCGGTCGAGCTGGGCAAGCTCGGCGGGCTCGGCGTGCTCAACCTCGAAGGGATCTTCACCCGCTACAAGGACGCCGGTCGTCAGCTCGACAAGGTCTCGAAGCTGACCAAGGCCCGGGCGACGGCCGGGATGCAGGAGATCTACTCGCGCCCGGTCGACCCGAAGCTGATCGAGGCGCGCATCCGCGAGATCAAGGAGGGAGGCGTGCTCGCGGCGGGCTCGCTGACTCCCCAGCGCGTGCGCGACCACTACGAGGTCGCGCTCGATGCAGGGCTCGACGTGCTCGTCATCCAGGGCACGGTCGTCTCCGCCGAGCACGTCTCGTCGAACGGCCAGGCGCTCAACCTGAAGGAGTTCATCTCCGAGCTGCCGGTGCCGGTGATCGTCGGCGGCTGCGCCTCCTTCCAGACGGCGCTCCACCTGATGCGCACCGGGGCGGAGGGCGTGCTCGTCGGCGTCGGCCCGGGCCAGGCGTGCACCACGCGCGGCGTCCTCGGCGTCGGCGTCCCGCAGGCGACGGCGATCGCGGACGCGGCGGCGGCACGCGTGCAGCACCTGCTCGAGACGGGCAAGTACGTGAACGTGATCGCGGACGGAGGGATGCGCACCGGAGGCGACATCGCGAAGGCGATCGCCTGCGGCGCGGACGCGGTCATGATCGGCTCGCCTCTCGCCCGCGCCAAGGAGGCCCCCGGCCGCGGCTTCCACTGGGGGATGGCGACCTTCCACCCGACGCTGCCGCGCGGCGCGCGGGTCGCCGTCGAGCAGAACGCGACGCTGGACGAGATCGTGATCGGCCCCGCGCGCGAGAACGACGGAACGTTGAACCTGATGGGCGCGCTTCGCACCTCGATGGCGACCTGCGGCTACGAGTCGATCCACGACTTCCAGAAGGCCGAGGTGATGCTCGCGCCGGCGATCAAGACCGAGGGCAAGTCGCTCCAGCTGGCCCAACAGGTCGGGATGGGGTAGTGGGCGAGGTCGTCCCTCTTCCGGCAGCCGAGCCCGGCCCGGAAGAGCGGCCGGTGCTGGTGCTCGACCTCGGCGGCCAGTACGCGCAGCTGATCGCCCGCCGCGTCAGGGAGTGCCGGGTCTACTCGGAGCTCGTCCCGTTCACGATCGCCCCGGCGGAGGCCCGTGCCCGGAACCCGCGCGCGCTCGTGCTCTCCGGCGGGCCCGCGTCGGTCTACGCGGAGGGCGCGCCGCACGTCGACCCGGGCCTGTTCGAACTCGGCGTGCCGACGCTCGGCATCTGCTACGGGATGCAGCTGATGGCACAGGAGCTCGGCGGTCGAGTCGAGCGGACCGGCGTCTCGGAGTTCGGGAAGACGGAGATCCACGCCGAGGAGGAAAGCGAGCTCTTCGAGGGCCTGCCGCGCGAGCAGACCGGCTGGATGAGCCACCGCGACTCGGTGACCGCCCCTCCCGCGGGCGCGCGCGTGACCGCCGGCTCGCCGGCGGCGCCGGTCGCCGCGTTCGAGGACCCGCAGCGGAAGCTCTACGCCGTCCAGTTCCACCCCGAGGTCGTCCACACGCCCCACGGCACCGACCTGCTCAAGAACTTCCTCTACGCGGTGGCTGACGCTCCGCCCTCGTGGACGGCGGCGGCCGTGATCGAGGAGCAGGTCGAGCGGATCCGGGCGCAGGTGGGAAGCGCGCGCGTGCTGTGCGCGCTCTCCGGCGGAGTCGACTCTGCGGTCGCAGCGCTGCTCGTGCACAAGGCGGTCGGCGACCAGCTCGTCTGCGTCTTCGTCGACCACGGGCTGCTGCGGCGCGACGAGGCGGTGCAGGTGGTGGAGACCTTCGAGGGCCATTTCCACATCCCGCTCGTCCACGTCGAGGCGCAGGAGCGGTTCCTCACCCGTCTCGACGGCGTGGCCGACCCGGAGGAGAAGCGCAAGGCGGTCGGGGAGGAGTTCATCCGCGTCTTCGAGGAGGAGTCGCAGCGCCTGGGCAAGATCCGCTACCTCGTTCAGGGAACGCTCTACTCCGACGTGATCGAGTCCGGCGGGGACGCGGCGGTCGCCGCGAAGATCAAGTCGCACCACAACGTCGGCGGCCTGCCGGCCGAGATGGAGATGGAGCTCGTGGAGCCGTTGCGGCTGCTGTTCAAGGACGAGGTGCGGCGCGTCGGCGAGGAGCTCGGCCTGCCCGACCAGATGGTGTGGCGGCAGCCGTTCCCGGGGCCGGGGCTCGCGATCCGGATCATCGGCGAGGTCACCCGCGAGCGGCTCGAGATCCTGCGCGAGGCGGACGCGATCCTGCTCGAGGAGATCCGCCGCGCGGGCCTCTACCGCGAGCTCTGGCAGTCGTTCGCGGTCCTGCCGGCGATCCGCTCGGTCGGCGTCCAGGGGGACGAGCGGACCTACGGCTACCCGGTCGTGATCCGCGCCGTGACGAGCGACGACGCGATGACGGCCGACTGGGCGCGCCTGCCCTACGACCTGCTCGAGACGATCTCGTCGCGGATCGTGAACGAGGTGCCGGCGGTGAACCGCGTCGTGCTCGACATCACCTCGAAGCCGCCCTCGACGATCGAGTGGGAGTAGCCAGCCCACGCGGCGGCGGCGCTAGCTGTCGCGCAGCGGCGACCAGGCCGGCGGCGAGGCCGAACGCCCCGGCAATCACGAATGGGCGCAGGTCGACGATCGGGCGAAAGCTCGTCTCCGCGCCGCGCAGCTCGATGTAGCCGACCGGCCACGCGATCGTCCCGCCTCCGCCGCCTTCGCCGCCGCCCGCCGAGGCGCTTCCGGACCCACCGCCGAAGCCCCACGCAGCCCGCGCCACCGGGATCACGGTCACCTCGTCGCGCTCCACCGGCTCGCCGAACACGGTCGCGACGCCGCCCCGCGCGCCCATCCGGTCGGCGAGGCGCTCTACAAACGTCCTCTCGGTCTCCACGGGAGCACCTCCAGCTCGCTGTCTCCCGAAGCCTTGCGGACCCGGCCTCAGCGCGTCGAGATGGCGGCCGGCGGGTAGAGCGCGCGCACCTGGTCGGTGTAGGCGGCGAGCTGCTCGGCAAGGTCGGGGCTCGCCAGCTCGACCACGTTCTCGGCGTTCTTCTCACCCGAGTGCGAGAGGTTGAAGGAGCCTGCGAAGACGACGTCGTCGGCGACGACCAGCTTCGCGTGCATGAAGTCGTGGACGCTCCCGACCGGATCCCACGGCTCCGAGCGCTTGCCCGAGAACTGGCCGCCGAGCACGCGCTCGAGGAGCGGCAGCTTCCAGGCGGCATTCGGCTCCTTGCGCCACTGGCGGACGACCTCGTCGACCTGTGTTCCGTCCACGCAGCCCGCGATGTCGCCCCGCCCGTCGGCGATCCGCTGCGCGAGCGTGGCCAGGATCGGTGCCGAGGTGATCACGGGCGAGCAGATGCGGATGCGCTCCGCGTGCCCGATCTTCTTCGCGATCCGGTGTGTGAGCGCGTCGGCGAAGCCCGGCGTGAACCACGGCCTCGCGCGGGTCTCGTCGATCTCCACCGGCCGCGGCTCGGCGAAGCCGCTGCGCTCGACGTCGCCGGTCGTCCAGAGCTCCTCGAAGTCGAGCGTGAACGCCTTCGCCAGCTCGGCCGAGTCGACGGTGACGACCACGTTCTCCTGCCGCGACCACGAGTCGTCGGTCCAGTTCAGCGACCCGGTCCAGACCGACTCGCCGTCGCGGACGACGTACTTGTGGTGCATCAGGTCCGGCACCCCGGCGATGGCCTTGGCGGGCACGCCCAGAGACGTGATCAGCGCGACGTCCGGCTCGGGCGGAGGTGGCACGGGGATCGGATTCCCGTGGTCGACGTTGTAGACGATCCGCACCGCCACCCCTCGCTTCGCGGCCGCCTGGATCGCGCCGCCCACGACCTCGCGTGTCTCGGGGCCGAGGTTGAAGTCGTACTGCGCGAGGTCGAGCGAGCGCTGCGCCGCGTCCAGGAACTCCGCCACGGCGTGCGCGATCTCGAGCGGCTTCTGGCCGCCGTCCGTCAGAGTTCGGATCCGGATGGATGAGCTCATCACGCGGCTCGCCGGTGCGACGATCGGCGAGACCTTCAACTTCTATCGTGACGGCCCGGGCGCGGCGATGCGGCGGGAGCGGCTGTCCGCATATCTCGAGTCGCGGAGCGACGCCCCGCTGCTGCTCGTCGGCGAGGCCGCCGGTTATCGCGGCGCGCGGGTCTCCGGTGTCCCGTTCACCTCCGAGCGCCAGCTGAGCGGCGAAGGACCGGCAGAGGCGACGGCGACGATCGTCCGCCGCGTGCTCGCCGAGCTCGAGCTGGAGGAGGAGACGCTCTGCTGGAACGTCGTGCCGACGCATCCGCATCTCCCCGGCCGGCCGGAAACGAACCGCCGCCCGACGCGCGTGGAGATCCACGCTTCCGCGCCGTTCCTGCGCGAGCTCGCGCGCGGCCGCCGCGTGCTCGCCGTCGGGCGCGTCGCGCAGGCTGTCCTCGGCGCGCCGTACGTCCGGCATCCCAGCCATGGGGGCGCCACGGATTTCAGGCGCGGGCTGCTACGATTCGGCCTCGGCGGACGTGGTGTCCGCCGCTTTTCTGTCACGAGATGAAGACCTGGAACGCAAAGCCGGGCGAGGTCGAGCGCCGCTGGTACCTCGTCGACGCAGAGGGCAAGACGCTCGGGCGTCTCGCTACGCAGATCGCAGACATGCTCCGAGGCAAGGGCAAGCCCGAGTACACCCCACACGTCGACACGGGCGATTTCGTCGTGGTCGTGAACGCCGAGAAGATCGCCGTTACCGGCAAGAAGCTCGACGACAAGATGTACCACCGCCATTCGGGCTACCCGGGTGGATTGCGCAGCCGGACGCTCCGCGAGCAGCTCGAGCGCCGGCCCACAGAGGTCCTGCGCAAGGCGGTCAAGGGCATGCTCCCCCGCAACCGGCTGTCGCGCGCGCAGATCAACAAGCTGAAGATCTACGCCGGCCCCGAGCACCCGCACGAGGCGCAGGCGCCGGCCGAGCTGGAGTTGAAAACATGAGACGCCGCTTGCGGTGTCGTCATCAGGCCGGACGGGCTCTGCCCGTGCGGCCGTCTGAAATGACCGGTCGACACACCGGAAGTCGAGAGGTGCGCGTGTGAACGAGATCGCCCAGTACCGGGGCACCGGCAAGCGCAAGACGTCGGTCGCGCGCGTGATCCTGCGGCCGGGCGGCGGCGCGACCTGGTTCAACGGCCGCTCGATCGAGGACTACTTCCCGCGGGCAGCGCACCGCGAGCAGGCGCTCGCGCCCCTCAAGGTGGCCGGCGTCGAAGGGACGTTCGACATCCGCGTCCGCGTCCAGGGCGGCGGGCCGAGCGGCCAGGCCGGCGCCGTCCGCCACGGGATCGCGCGGGCCCTCGTCGACGCGGATCCCGAGCTGCGCGTTGCGCTCAAGCGCGCGGGCTTCCTCACGCGCGACGCGCGGATCGTGGAGCGCAAGAAGGCCGGCCTGCACAAGGCGCGCAAGGCGCCGCAGTTCTCCAAGCGTTAGTGCCCCGCCGCTACTTCGGGACCGACGGGGTCCGAGGCGTAGTCGGCGAGGACCTGACCCCCGAGCTCGTCGAGCAGCTCGGCCGGGCGGCGACGCTCTGGTCGCAGGGCGGCCGCGTGTTCGTCGGGCGCGACACGCGGGGCTCGGGCCCGGAGCTGGAGGAGGCGTTCGCGCGCGGGGTGGTCGCGGGCGGAGGACATGCGGTGCTCGCAGGCGTGCTCCCCACGCCGGCCGTGGCGCTACTCGCCCTGGACCTCGGCGCGGTGATCTCGGCCTCGCACAACCCGCCCGAGTACAACGGCGTCAAGCTCTTCGATCGCGAGGGCCAGAAGCTGACCGATTCCGCAGAGGAGGAGATCGAGGCGCTCTTCGACGCGCCGGCCGCGGGCACGACCGGCACGATCGACCACGTCGGTGTCGCTACGGACAGCTATCTCGAGCACATCGTGGAGCGCTTCGGCTCCGATCTCTCCCGCCTGAACGTCGTGGTCGACTGCGCGAACGGCGCCTACTCCGGGATCGCGCCGAAGGCGTTCGAGCAGCTCGGGGCCCAGGTGACGGCGATCGGCTCGGAGCCCGACGGGACGAACATCAACGTCGGCTGCGGCGCGACCGACCTCGGGACTTTGCAACAGACTGTTACTAAGGTCGGGGCCGACCTCGGGATCGCGTTCGACGGGGACGGCGACCGGATGCTGGCGGTCGACGCGCGTGGAGAGGTCGTCGACGGCGACCAGATCCTCGCGATCCTGATGCTCCACCTCCAGGTCGACCTCGTCGCGGTCACGTCGATGACGAACCTCGGCTTCCACCGGCTCGCCGAGGAGCACGGGATCCGTGTCGTGACGACGGATGTCGGCGACCGCTACGTGCTCGAGGCACTCCGCCGCGAGAGCGGCCTCCTCGGCGGGGAGCAGTCGGGTCACGTCATCTACCTGCGCGACCACGTCACGGGCGACGGCCTCGCCGCGGGACTGCTGCTCTGCGACGCGCTCGAGGGCCGGACGCTCCAGGAAGCGGCCGCCGTGATGATGCGCTTTCCACAGGCCACCGCAAACGTGCGTGTTGCCACAAAGGAGCTGCCGGAGAGCCTCTCTCGCGAGATCGAGCGCGTGAGCGCCGAGCTGGGCGAAAAGGGCCGTGTTCTCGTGCGTCCATCGGGCACGGAGCCCGTGATTCGGGTGCTCGTAGAGGCAGAATCGCGCGAGAAAGCAGAAAAAAGCTGTGCTACTATCCGGTCTCTCGTGACACGAGAGCTCGGCTGACCGTCCCGACGACGGGACGGGGGAAACAGCCGGGCATTTCGCATTCTCAGGGAGGTTTCGCGTGTGCGGAATCATCGGCTACGTCGGGCACAGGCCCTGTAAGGAGCTTCTCCTCCAGGGTCTCGAGCGCCTCGAGTACCGTGGCTACGACTCCGCCGGGCTCGCGCTCCGCGAGGACGAGCGCCTCGACTATCTCCGCGCGGTCGGCAACCTCCAGTTCCTGAAGGACGAGGCCGGGACGAACGGCTCCCTGGCGACGACCGGGCTGGGGCATACCCGCTGGGCGACCCACGGCGCGGTGACCGAGCAGAACGCGCATCCGCTGACCGGCTGCGACGACGGCCGGATCGCGATCGTGCTGAACGGGATCGTCGAGAACTACCGCGAGCTCAAGGGCTCGCTCGAGGCCGACGGGCACACGTTCAGCTCCGAGACCGACGCCGAGGTGGTCGTCCACCTGATCGAGCGCCATTACCAGGGCGACCTCGTCGAGGCCGTTCGCGCCGCGTACAAGGAGCTCGAGGGCCACTTCGCCTTCGTCGTCGTCCACCACGACCACCCGGGCGAGCTCGTCGGGGCGCGTATCCAGTGCCCGCTGCTCGTCGGCGTCGGCCAGGGCGAGATGTTCCTCGCCTCGATGGCCGCCGCGTTCATCTCCGAGACGAGGTCGATCCAGCTCCTCGAGGACGGGGAGATCGTGGCGATCACCGAAGACGGGGCCCGCTTCATCGACGTCGAGAACGGCGACGTCGAGCGCGAGGTGATCGAAGTCGACTGGGATCTCGAGGAGGCCGAGAAGAGCGGCTACGAGACGTTCATGCTCAAGGAGATCTACGAGCAGCCCGAGGCGGTCGGGGAGACGCTCGGCGAGCGCGTCCGGCACGGACGGCTCGAGCTCGAGGAGCTCGGCCTATCCGACGAGGAGCTGCGCAACCTGCGCCGGATCGTGATCCTCGCGTGCGGCACCGCGTACCACGCGGGCGTGGTCGGTCGCTACGTGATCGAGGAGTGGGCGCGGATCCCGGTCGAGCCCGACATCGCCAGCGAGTGGCGGTACCGCAACCCCGTGATCGGCCCGGACACGCTCGTGATCGGGATCTCGCAATCGGGCGAGACGATCGACACGATCGCGGCGATGCGCCTCGCCCGCGAGAAGGGCGCGCACACGCTCGCGATCACGAACATGATGGGCTCGCAGATCACGCGCGAGGTCGACTCGGTCGTCTACACGCGCTGCGGCCTCGAGATCGGCGTCGCCGCGTCGAAGACGTTCACCGCGCAGGTCGCGCTGCTCGACCTGATCGCGCTCAAGCTGGCCCAGGTGCGCGAGACGATGCCTCCGGACGAGCTCAGGTTCATCCTCGACGAGCTGCACGCGCTCCCGGAGAGGATGGCGGCCTTCCTCGACGGCAGCCACCCGATCGAGGAGATCGCCCAGCGCTACTACGACAAGCCGTTCTTCCTCTACCTCGGGCGCCACATCGGCCTCCCCGTCTGCCTCGAGGGCGCGCTGAAGCTGAAGGAGATCGCGTATATCCCGACCGAGGCGTACTCGGCCGGCGAGATGAAGCACGGGCCGATCGCGCTCCTCGACGACGACACGCCGGTCGTCTGCGTGGCGACCGACTCACACGTCTACGACAAGGTCGTCTCGAACATCCAGGAGACGAGGGCCCGCGGCGCGCACGTGATTGCGATCGCGACGGACGGCAACGAGGACATCCAGCACCACGCCGACGACGTCATCTACGTGCCGAGGACGCCCGCGTTCCTGCAGGCGGTGCTGGCCGTGTTGCCGCTCCAGCTGCTCGCCTACCGCATCGCCCGGCTGCGCGGCCTGAACGTCGACCAGCCGCGCAACCTGGCGAAGACCGTCACGGTCGAGTAGCCGCAGGTCCGCCTGGCTACCGAACGCTAGACCGGGGTTATCGTCACCCGGTGGGATTTCTCGACGAGGTCGGGCAGGGTCTCTGGAACGCCTTCCAGATGGCGTGGGAGGTGTGGTGGGCGCTCGTGCTCGGGTTCCTGCTCTCGGGGATCGTGCAAGCGTGGGTGCCGCGGGAGCGCCTCGAGCGGGCGCTGGGCGGCCAGGGCCTGAAGGCGCTCGGGCTCTCGACCGGCCTCGGCGCCGCCTCGTCGTCGTGCAGCTACGCAGCCGTGGGAATCGCGAAGTCGCTCTTCCAGAAGGGCGCGAGCCTCGCGGCCGCGATGGCGTTCCAGTTCGCGTCGACGAACCTCGTCTTCGAGATCGGGATCGTGATCTGGGTCTTCATCGGCTGGCAGTTCACGCTGGCCGAGTTCGTCGGGGGCCTGATCCTGATCGTGCTGATGTGGATCGGGATCCGCGTGCTCGTCTCGCGGCAGGCCGAGGAGCGGGCGCGCGAGCACGCGCTCGCGGCCGACACCGGTCACGTGCACCACACCGCCGGCGGCTCGAGGCTCTTCTCGCTCCGGCCTGGACGGACGTCGCTCACAACTTTCGCCACGACTGGAAGATGCTCTGGAAGGAGATCATCGCCGGCTTCCTGATCGCGGGCTTCGTCGCGCTGCTCCCGCAGGACTTCTTCAACAGCCTCTTCCTGACCGACCAGGGTGGCGCGGTGCAGCTGATCGAGAACGTGCTCGTCGGACCGCTCGTCGCCGTGCTCTCGTTCGTCTGCTCGGTCGGGAACATCCCGCTGGCGGCCGTGCTCTGGGCGGGCGGGATCTCGTTCTCCGGCGTGATCGCGTTCATCTACGCCGACCTGATCATCATCCCGCTGGTCCTGATCTACCAGCGCTACTACGGGCGGCGGATGGCTGCCCTGGTCGTCGGGATCATGTTCGGGGCGATCGTGGTCGCGGCGCTCGTGGTGGACGGGATCTTCAGCTGGGCCGGGCTGATCCCCGAGACCCGGCCTTCGATCGACTCCGTCACGAGCCGCGGGATCTCGTGGAACTACACGACCGCGCTGAACATCGTCTTCACGCTGATCGCGGCCGTGCTCTTCTGGCTGACCGTGCGCGGGCGCGAGCACGCGGGCGGCCACGGGCACGCCGCCCACGAGGCCTGAAACGACGAGAGAGGCCGCTCGGACGAGGCGGCCTCTCTCGTGTGGAGGAAAGAGACGGCTAGGTGCCGGGCTCGTGGTCGCCCACGTGCTTCGCGGGCACCTGTTCGACCTGGGCGAGGGAGAGGAAGCGCGGCGCGCGGATCCGCACGGAGACCTTGTCCCCGACCTGGAGCTGGCTCGGGGAGATGACCTCCGGCACCTTGCCGTGCCAGAGCACGAACACGGTCCGGTTGCCGTAGGTGAACGACTGGTCGAGCGGCTGGCCGAGCATTGCCCGGAGGCCGCGTAGGTTGCCGTTCGAGATGTTCAGCGAGACGTGGCCGCCTGCGGCCGGAGCGTTGAGCTTGCCCACGAACAGCCAGAGCGGCTGGAGCGGGAAGCGTCCGCGCTGGGGGCCGCGGTCGGCGACACGCCAGGCCGGCGTGGCCTCGATGTCGGCGAGCGGTGCCGGACGCGGAGCCTTGATCTGGACGGTGACGCGGTCGCCCTCGACGAGGTTCGACTCGGACACGACCGTCGGGACTCCGTGAGTCCAGCGGAGGTACTGCGTGTTCGCGTCGACGGCGAACTGCTGATCTCTGCTCTTGCCGATCAGCTTCTTGATCGCTGCCTTGTTGCCGCCGTTCACGTGGACGGCGAGCGTCGACGAGCTACCGGCATCGGCCAGGAGTCGCCCGTTGAACACGTAGTTGAAGTTCTTTCCGCTGCCCGCGGCGAGCGTGCTCGACGCCCCGATGACGAGCACCACGAAGGCGAGCAGTGCAACTGGGAGGATCTGCCTTCTCATTACGGCTCCTTTTCTGCGTGGCGGAGAGGTCGAGCGGATCGTCGCTCCGCGATGTCAAGCCGCTGTTACTCGCGCGTAAGGGAGTCGTTAGGCGCCCGTAAGAATTTGGCGGCCCCGCTAGTCGAGCTCGCGCCGCCGTCGCTTGGTCTCGCTGCGGCGCCGCTTCTGCTCCAGCCGTCGCTCGACCGCTGCTCTGGTCGGCCTCGTCGGCCGGCGTTTGCGGGGGACGCGAAGCGCCTCGCGCAGGGCCTCGACCAGCCGCTCGATCGCGAGCTCGCGGTTGCGCAGCTGACTCCGCTCGTCCTGCGCGATCGAGCGCAGCACCGGGCCCGCCTTGTCGACCACGCGCCGCTTCTGCGCGTCCGAGAGCGCCTCCGAGGCCTCGACGTCGAAAATCGCCTCCACGCGAGTCTCGCTCGTCTGGGCGTGCTGGCCCCCCGGCCCGCTCGAGCGCGAGAAGCGGAGCTCGATCTCCGAGCTGGGGATGGAGACCGACCGCGTCACCCGAATAGACTCGCCTCTGGCCATGAGCGGGATTCTCCTAGACGTCGACGGCGTCCTCCATGTCTCCGGCCATCCCATCCTCGGCGGGGCGAAGGCGATCTCGCGGCTGCGGCAGGCGGGCCACCAGCTCCGCTTCGTCACCAACAACACCACGCACTCGCGCCGGGCGCTCGCCGACGAGATCCGCTCGTTCGGGATCGAGCTCGAGGACGAGGAGCTCCAGACGACGCCGATCGCCGCCGCGCACGCGCTCACCGGCAAGCGGGTCCTGGCGCTGACGATGCCCGCGATCGTCGAGGACCTCGCGGGCCTCGAGCTCGTCGGGGAAGGCGCGGACGCCGTGCTCCTGGGCGGCGCCGACGAGAGCTTCGAGACGAACCGCGTCTTCAGCTACTACAACCTGGCGCGCGCGTTCGCGGAGCTTCAGGACGGCGCCGAGCTCTACTGCCTGCACAAGAACCGCTGGTGGCAGACCTCGCGCGGCGCGCTGCTCGACGCGGGCGCGTTCGTCGCGGGCCTCGAATACGCGGCCGAGACCGAGGCGACCGTGCTCGGCAAGCCGAGCCCCGCCTACTTCGGGGCCGCGCTCGACGTGCTCGACTACGAGCCCCAGCAGACCTGGATGGTCGGCGACGACGTGGAGGCCGACATCGCCGGGGCGACCGCATTCGGCCTCAGGACCGTCCTCGTCCGCACGGGCAAGTTCCGGGAGGACCTGCTCGAGGAGTCGACCGTCAAGCCCGAGGGCGTGATCGACTCGATCGCTGCGCTCCCGGACTGGCTCGAGTCGTCTCGTGGCGATTCCTGAGGCTCGATCCGATCGACCGGTCATTTCAGACGGACGCGCGAGCGAAGCCCGCACGTCCTTCCTAGAATCGGTTGCGGTGCGCGTCGGCGTCGACCTGATCGAGATCCCGCGGATCGCGCGGGCGCTCGAGCGCTATCCGGGCTTCCGCGAGCGCTGCTTCACCGAGGCCGAGCGCGCCTACTGCGAGAGCCGGCCGAACCCGCCGCAGCACTACGCGGCGCGCTTCGCTGGCAAGGAGGCGGTCGGCAAGGCGCTCGGCTCGGGCGTCCTCTTCACGTGGCGGGAGATCGAGATCGCAGGACGCCCGAAGCCCGGGGTGAGCCTCTCGGGGCGGACGAAGGCCTGGGCGGAGCGCGTCGGTGCGGGGACGATCGAGCTCTCGATGACGCACTCGCGCGAGCTCGCGACGGCGGTCTGCATCGTCTCCGATGCTTGAGCCGCTCTACACCGCCGCGGAGATGAACGCCGCCGAGGCCGGCCACGACGTCGACGCGCTGATGGCCCGCGCCGGGCGGGCCGTGGCCGAGGAGGCGATGCGGCGCTATCCGGGCGCGCGCCGCTTCGTGGCCGTCTGCGGCGGCGGCGCGAACGGCGGCGACGGTCGGATCGCGGTCGACGTCCTGGGCTCGGCCGGGCGGGAGGCGGAGGTCGGCGACGACGTCGCCGGCGCGGACGTGGTCCTCGACGCCCTCTT
Organism: uncultured Actinomycetes bacterium; assembly: GCA_963716865.1. Classification (GTDB taxonomy): domain Bacteria; phylum Actinomycetota; class Thermoleophilia; order Gaiellales; family Gaiellaceae; genus AC-32. The sequence goes on along the minus strand of CAVQUF010000001.1, from coordinate 384,697 downwards.
CGGGACCGGCTTCCACGGCGAGCCGCGCGAGGACGCGGCCCGCAAGATCAAGGCGATCAATTCGGCCGGCGTGCCGGTGGTGGCCGTCGACCTGCCCTCGGGCGTGGACGCGTCCACCGGCGAGGTGGAGGGCGCCTGCGTCGACGCCGATCTCACGGTGACCATGCACGGGCGCAAGGTCGGCCTGGAGGTCGCGCCCGGCCGCTTCCACGCGGGCGAGGTCGTCGTCGCGGACATCGGCCTCGACCCGGCGCAGACCGAGCACGCCCTCGTCACGCCCGAGATCCTCGAGCAGGTGCCGCGGCGGCGCACGGAGCAGAACAAGTACACGGCCGGCACCGTGCTCGTCGTCGGCGGCTCGCGCGGGCTGACCGGGGCGCCGTGCCTCGCGGCGGAGGCCGCGTTCCGCGCCGACGCGGGCTACGTCGCGGTGGCGGTGCCCGACTCGACGCTGCCGGTCTTCGAGCAGCGGCTGCTCGAGGCGGTGAAGCTCCCCTGCCCGGAGGAGGACGGCCGGATCTCGCCGCTCGCGCTCGACCCGATCGTGGAGTTCGCGGAGAAGGCCGGGGCGGTCGCTCTCGGGCCCGGGCTCGGGCGCGGCGACGGGCCGCAGCAGGTCGTGGCCCGGTTGCTGGCCGAGCTCGAGGTGCCGGTCGTGGTGGACGCCGACGCGCTCTTCGGCCTCGAGCCGTTCGAGCGGACCGGACCGACGGTGCTCACGCCGCACGAGGGCGAGCTCGCGCGCCTGCTCGGCGAGGAGTCGCGCTGGGTGGCAGCCCACCGGCTCGAGGCCGCTCGGCGGGGCGCGGAGCGGTTCGGCTGCGTCTGCCTCCTCAAGGGCGCGGACACGCTCGTCGCCGCCCCGGGTGAGGGCGTGCTCGTCTGCGCCCTCGGGACACCGGCGCTCGCGACGGCCGGAAGCGGGGACGTCCTCACCGGGATCGTGGCGGCCTTCCTGGCGAAGAGGGTCGAGCCGCGCGTGGCTGCGGCCGCCGCGGCAGCCGCCCAGCAGCTCGCGTCGACGCTGATCCCGCAAGCGGGGGCGGTCGCGAGCGACGTGATCGGCGCGCTCCCGTTGGTGTTGTCCTGAGAGAATGTTCGCGGAATGACAGCGGTCGGTCCCGACCGGTCATTGCAGACGGACGCACGAGCGGAGCTCGCACGTCCTGAGGTCGGCATCGCAAGCGACGCCTAGAGGTTCAGTCAGTCCGAACCATTTGGTTCAGTTCGGCCGAACCACGTGCTAGCGTCCGGCTATGGCCGACGTCAACCCGTTCGTCTATTCGCGTCCGGTGGCGCCCGAAGACGTGCTCGACCGCGAGGCTGAGATCGCGCACCTGCTCTCGCTCGCGGGCGGCGGGCACTACGTGCGACTGTTCGCGCCGCGGCGCTTCGGCAAGACGAGCCTGCTGCGGAAGACCCTCGCCGAGGCGGAGCGCGGCGGGGAGATGGTTCCCGTGCTGGTCGACCTCTACGGCGTCCTCAGCTTCGCCGACGTCACGATCCGCATCGAGCGCGCGTACGCGCAGCTGCGCGGGACCGTCCGCCGGACGATCGAGAGCATCCTCCGCACGACGGGGCTCGGGCTCTCGCTCGGCGCGCCCGGGATCTCGGTCAAGCTCCAGCTCGAGCCGCGGACCGATCCGCTGCCGGCGCTCCACGCGCTGCTCGACCTGCCCGAGCGCGTCGCCGAGCGCAGCGGCTCTCGTGTCGTCGTGGCTCTGGACGAGTTCCAGGACATCACCAAGGTGCAGGACTTCGACAAGCTCCTCCGCAGCCACATCCAGCATCAGGGAGAGTCGGCCTCGTACGTGTTCTGTGGCTCGGAGCCCGGGATGATGCGCGAGCTCTTCGACGTGAAGGGCCGGCCGCTCTACGGCCAGGCCGAGCCGCTGCGGCTGGGGCGACTCGCGGACGCAGACGTGGCGCTCTACATCGGCGAGCGCTTCTCGCGGACGAAGAGGAGCGCAGACCGCGTCCTGGACGCGCTACTGGCGACGGCGCGCGGCCATCCCCAGCGCGCGATGCTGCTCGCCCATCGCCTCTGGGACGAGATCCCGCCGGGGAAGGCCGGCGACGAGGAGGAGTGGCAGGCGGCGCTCGCGCGCACCCGAAGCCAGGTCGCCGCGGAGTTCGACGCCCTCTGGCGAGGCCTCGAGACCAACGAGCAGCGGGCGCTGCGGGCGCTGGCGCTTTTCCCGGAGGCGCCGTACGGAGCTCGGGCGCTCGGGGCCGTCGACCTGAAGAAGTCCGGCGCCCACTACGCCGTCCGCTCGCTGCTGGCGAAGGGCGAGCTCGAGGAGGAGAACGGGCGCACGGTCTTCGTCGACCCGCTCTTCGAGCTGTGGCTGCGCGACGTGCAGAGCGGAACTCTCGGGGCGGTCGATGCACCGGTCTGAGGTGACCGTCGACCTCGGTGCGGTCCGCCGCAACGCGCGCGCGTTGCTGAAGGCGCTCGAGGGCGCCCAGCTGTGGGCGGTCGTCAAGGCGAACGCCTACGGGCACGGCGCGGTGGAAGTGGCGGCCGCGGCTGTTGACGAGGGCGCCGGCGCGCTGTGCGTCGCGACGGTCGCGGAGGGACTGGAGCTGCGCGCCGAGTTCTCGCTGGCGCGGATCCTCGTGATGGGGCCCACGGCGTCGAGCCGAGAGGTCGCGGAGGCACGCGAGGCGCGGCTCGAGCTCGCGATCTGGGAGGACGAGATCCCCGAGGGCGTCCGCGTGCACGTGAAGCTCGACACGGGCATGGGCCGCTGGGGCCTCTCCGAGCTGCCGAGGCCGGGAGCCGAGGTGGTGGGCCTGATGACGCACCTCGCCACCGCGGACAGCGACCCGGCCTTCGCCGAGCAGCAGGTCGAGCGCTTCCGCGAGGCGACGGATCCGTACGCCGACCTGATGCGTCACGCGGCGAACAGCGCGGCGGCACTGCGCCTGCCGTCGTCCCGCTTCGACGCCGCCCGCTGCGGGATCGCGCTCTACGGCCTTTCGCCGTTCGGCGAGGACCCGGCCGCGGACGGGCTCGAGCCCGCGCTGTCGTGGCGCAGCTACCTGGCGCAGGTGAAGCGGCTCGAGGCCGGCGAGAGCACGGGCTACGGCAGGCGCTTCACGGCCGAGCGGGCGACGTGGATCGGGATCGTGCCGGTCGGCTACGCGGACGGCTTCCGGCGCGACCTGACCGGCACCGAGGTGCGCGTCGGCGGCGAGCCGCGGCGCGTGGTCGGGACGATCTCGATGGACGCGTTCGCCGTCGAGCTCGAGCGGGAGGAGCCGGTCGGCGCCCCGGTGACGATCCTCGGCCAGGGGGTACTCGCGGAGGCACACGCGCGCGTCGCCGAGACGATCAACTACGAGCTCGTCTCCGGGATCAACGCCGACCCGCGCCGGGCAAGGAGGGTGGTCGTCGATGGATGAGCTGGCGCGGGAGGTGCTGGCCGGCGAGGAGGCGTGGGTGGTCGGAGGCGCGATCCGCGACGAGCTGCTCGGGCGCGGGCTGATCGACCTCGACATCGCTGTTCGCGCGCCGGAGCGGGCGGCGCGCGCATACGCGAAGCGATCGGGCGGCGCGCCTTTCCCGCTCTCGGAGCGCCACGGCGCGTGGCGCGTCGCCCTCGAGGGCGGGCGCACGGTCGACTTCACCCCGCTGCCCGGTTCGGTCGAGGAGGACCTCGCCACGCGCGACTTCACGATCAACGCGATCGCGCGGCCGCTCGCCGGGGGCGAGCCGGTCGACCCCTTCGGCGGGCGCGACGACCTCCGCGAGGGACGGCTGCGGGCGGTACGGGGCTCCATCTACGAGGACGACCCGCTGCGGCTGCTGCGCGCGGTGCGCCTCGAGGACGAGCTCGACGTGCGGATGGACGAGGAGACGGAGCGCCTGACCCGCGAGCACGCGGATCTGGTGGGTAAGCCGGCGGGCGAGCGGATCCTCGCCGAGCTGGGTCGGCTCTCGTCGGGCGGCTACCGCCGGCTCGACGAGCTCGGGCTGCTCGAGCCGCTCGGCGGCGCGATCACCGACCGGCTCGACCGGGTCGACTCGCCCGAGTACCGGCTGGTGGCCGCGCTCGGCGAGGAGCTCCGGCGCTACCCGGTCTCCAACGAGCTGCGCCGCTACGCGCGGGCGCTGCTGCGCGCCGAGCGGCCGGCCGCCGACCTGCGCTCGATCCACCGCTTCCGTCGCGCGACGGAGCCCTCGGCGCTCGACGCGCTCGCCTTCGTCGGCGCCTCCGAGCTGGCACCCGCGGTCGAGGAGGCCCGGCGACACGATCCGCCCGAGCCGCTGGTGCGCGGCGACGAGCTCGGCCTGCCGCCGGGCCCCGAGATCGGCCGCCTGCTCGCGGAGATCGACGAGGAACGCGCGGCGGGTACGATCGCCACCAGGGAGGAGGCTCTCGACTATGCAAGACGCCACGCGGGAGCGGTTCGGCAGGACGGCTGAGCGCATCGCAGCCCATCAGGATGCGCGCGCGGAAAAGCTCGAGGAGCAGGTCGTCCGTTTCGTGCAGCCCTCGGGCGACGAGCGGGCCCTCGACTCGGCCTGCGGCGCGGGTGCCCTCGCGTTCGCCCTCGCACCGCACGTGCGCGAGGTCGTGGGGGTGGACGTCGTGCCGGAGCTGCTCGAGCAGGGGCGGATCCGGGCCGAGAAGTCCCCGAACGTGACCTTCGTCGAGGCGGATGCGACCGAGCTGCCGTTCGAGCGCAGCTCGTTCGACCTCGCTGGAACCCTGCGAACGCTGCACCACATCGCCCGCCCGGAGCTGGTGGTCGCGGAGCTGGCCCGCGTGACCGTGTCCGGCGGCCGCGTGCTCGTCGTGGACCAGATCGCGCCGCTCGATCCGCTGCTCGCCGCCGAGCTCAACGCGTTCGAGCGGAGCCGCGATCCCACGCACACCCGCGCCCTGGCGGACGTCGACATGAGAACCCTGTTCGAGGCGAACGGCCTCGTGCTCGTGCGGACCGAGAGCGAGACCGAGACGCGCGACCTCGATTCCTACCTCGACCTTGCCGGCTGTGAGGGCGAGGAACGCGAGCGCGTACGGAGCTCGGCCCCGCCGGACTACACCGCGGTCATCGGCTGGTACCTGCTCGAGAAGCCCTAGCCGCCGTTGGGCAAGACAGACGACTGGGGCGAGTACTACGACGCGGCCGAGAAAGGCCAGCCGCGGGAGACGCTGATCCTCGCGCTCGACCTGTTCGACTCCGAGCCCGACCCGGTCGGAGGCAGGTTCGCCGTCGATCTCGGCAGCGGCGAGGGGCGCGACACGGTCGAGCTGCTACGCCGCGGCTGGCACGTGCTCGCGATCGACGGCGAGGTGCAGGCGATCGAGCGGCTCCTGGCGAGGCCGGGCCTCGCGGAGAGCGACGGCCTCGAGGTGCTGGTCCGCCGGTTCGAGGACGCAGAGTGGCACGGCGCGGCGCTCGTCAACTCGAGCTACGCGCTGCCGTTCTGTCCTCCCGCCGCGTTCCCGGCGGTGTGGGAGCGGGTCGTCTCGTCGCTCGTCCCCGGGGGACGCTTCTGCGGCCAGCTATTCGGCGATCGCGACGAGTGGGCGAGCGACCCGGCGCTGTCGGTTCACGGGCGCGGCGAGGTCGAGAGCCTGCTCCGGCCCTTCGAGGTGGAGCGCCTCGACGAGGTGGAGGAGGACGGATCGACCGCGGTGGGCGAGCCGAAGCACTGGCATCTCTTCCACGTCGTCGCCCGCAAGCGCTAAGGCGCTCGCTTGCGACGCCGACTGAGAGGATGTCCCGGCTTTGCCGGGGCAGCCGTCCCAGAGCGTCACTTCCACTTGACGCTGCAGCCGACCGCGGGCGTCTCGCCGACCGCCGGCTCGCGGCCCGCGAGCACCGCGTCCAGCGCGTCGCGCAGGTAGTGCTGCCCGACCGCCGTCTCGTCGCGGTCGTCGTCGATCGCGCCGTGGTAGACGAGCCTGCGGTCGCGGTCGAAGAGGAAGACCTCCGGCGTCCGCTCGGCCCCGAGCGCGCGGGCGATCGACTGGGGCTCGTCGTAGAGGTAGTCGAACGCGAAGCCCTGCGCCGACGAGCGCGCCTGCATCTCCTCGAACGAGTCCTCGGGGTGGCTCTCCGCGTCGTTCGAGCTGATCGCGACCACGCGCACTCCCCGCTCCGCGTAGTCGCGGGCGATCGCGCTGAGCCGGCCTTCCCAGGCCTGCACCCAGGGGCAGTGGTTGCAGGACTGCACGAGCACGAGCGCCTCCGCGTCCCCGTACGAGTCCAGCGAGTGGTTCTCTCCGTCCACGCCGGGCAGGTCGAACCCGGGTGCTTCCGTCCCCAACGTCAAGGTCACGTGACCGCCTCCTCCAGTTGCTCGCGGGTCGGGACGGGCGAGACCCGCCCGTCGGGAAGATGGTAGATGCGGCAGGTGAGCGCGGGTCGCGCCCCGGCGCCTTTCGGGTCGACGTCGCGGCCGTCTACGCGGATGGTCGGCGAGCCGGGGAAGCCGAGGCGTTCCGCCTCCTCCTGCGTGGTCACCTCGCGCTCCTCGACGGACGCCTCTACTCCGCGCGCCGCGAGCACCTCGTCCAGCAGCTCGCGCGCTTCCGGGTGCGACGGGCAGCCGCGCCAGAAGAGGAACTCGATCGTCACGGCTCGGGCCTAGGCCGGGAGGAGGCGCGCCTCGAGGTGCTCGAACGCCCGCAGTAGCGCCCGCCGCTCGCTCTCGTTGTTCGTGAACGCCTGCGCCAGGCGGCGCTCGCCCTCCGGCGAGAGGCTGAGGTGCGCGATCCGGCCGTCCGAGTCCGAGCGCCTCCGCTCGACGAGGCCGCTGTCCTCGGCCCTGCTGACGAGCTCGGTCACGGTGCTCTGCGCGAGCTGCAGTCGGTCGGAGAGCTCGGTGACCGTGGACTGCTCGCTCAGGTCGGGCGCGCCCTTGATCATCAGCAGGAGCAGGTAGCGCTGCGGCGTCAGGCCCGCGGCCTGGGCGTTGCGTTCGGTCGTGCGCAGGAACCGGCGCAGGGCGCCCCGAAATTCGGCGACGCGTGCGACCTCCTCGGCGCTCAGAGACCCCGCCATGCGGGCAGTCTAGTCGCCGGAGGGACGGACGCCCCGGCCGCCGACTCTCGCGACCAGGCCGGGTGCGAGCACCTGCGCGAACGGGGCGATCCGGTAGAAGCGCGGGACGAAGACCTCACGGCGATCGCGCTCGACTGCCGCGACGACGCGCTCGGCTACGAGCTCCGGCTCGGCAACGAGCGACCGCACGAAGCGGTTGGAGAAGCGCTTCCGCTGGGGAAAGCCGGGAGTCTCGACGAAGCCGGGAACGACCGTGTGGACGCGGATCCCCCGCCCGCGCAGCTCGGCGCGCGCGCCGCGTGAGAAGGCGAGCTGCGCGTGCTTCGAGGCGGTGTACGCGCCGCCCGCGCCGGTCGAGACCGTGCCCGCGACCGAGACGACGTCCACCACGTCCGAGGGCGCCGCCGCCTCGAGGGCCGGGAGGAACGCCCGCAGGCACCAGACCCCGCCGAGGAAGTTCGTGCGCGTCACCTCCTCGATCAGCTCGGGGCTCGCGCGCAGGAAGCCGCCGCGCCCGGGCACGCCCGCGTTGTTGACGAGGAGGCCGATCTCGGGATGGCGCTCGCGGACCGCGGCGGCCGTGCGGTCGACTGCCTGCCGGTCGCCGACGTCGCAGGTCTCCCACTCCGCGCCGAGCTCCTCCGCGACCGCTCGCAGCCGCTCCTCGCCGCGGGCGAGCAGGACGCAGGTCCAGCCGCGACGCGTCAGGCTCCGGGCGATCGCCGCGCCGATGCCGCTCGAGCCGCCGGTGACGACCGCTACCTGTGGCACACGCGGACGATCCGTCGCGCCTCTGCGCGCGCCCCGCGGCGGTCCCTGACGACTGCGAGGAGCACGTGGCGCCCGCGCCGGGCCTTGCCTGTCTTCCAGGTCGTCCCGTAGATGCCCGAGAACGAGCCGAGCTCGCGCGAGATCTTGTGGCCGCCGTCGTAGAACGTCACCGAGCGGACCGGCCGGGTCGAGCCCGCCGAGACGAGCAGGCTCTCCCGCCTGGCCGCGCACGCCCTCGGCTTCGGGAGCAGCCAGCTCAGTGACGGGCCCTTCACTCCGCGGAGCTTGAACCGGCGGAAGACGGTGTTCGGGAGGATGTTCTCGCCCGCCTGGTCGACGTTCTTGGACTCCTGGTAGTCGGACGCGATCGCGATCGTGCTCGTCTTGCCAACGCCGATCTTCGGCGCGCCGTCGAGGAGCCAGACCACGAGCCCGGACGACGGGTCGTACAGCGCCGCGAGCAGGAGGACGTTCTTGTAGCCGATCACGAGCGAGAGCGGGTCGACGCCGGAGCCGCGGTCGGTGACGATCCCCGCGAGCAGCGGGTGCCCCGCGCTCACGCGGCCGGTCAGCATGTGGAGCTTCGGCGGCGTGACGTCGTTCCGCCAGAAGCGCAGAAGGTACGGCCCGCGCAGGGGTTCGTCCGTGAACGGGTCGGCGCGCGAGTCGACGGCGACGAAGTAGCGGCCCTCCGGCGGGAAGGCGACTCCCGCGGCGCCGTTGTCGAACTCGTACTCGAACGTGAGCCCGTTCACGTTCAGCGGCGTGCCCGGGTAGCCCTGGACGTCGTCCTCGTTCAGTGAGCCGAGGAACCACGGCTCGACCAGCGCGCCGAGGCCGCTGGCGATCACCGCCGCGCCGACGTTGGCGTCGTGCCCGTTGACGTGGACGCTGTACACGTGCTCGGCGCCGTCCTCGTGCATCCCCGGGCCGGTGTAGTCGGAGGGCGGGCCGAAGGGATCGGCCGGGAAGCGGTAGACGTTGACGAAGTTCGTGCCGCTGCTCGTGTCCGCGGTCTGGTCGCGCTTCACGGCGACGATTGGCGCACGGCCGATCTGCGGCAGCACGACGCTGAAGTAGTACGGGACCCGGACGCGGTCGGCTCCCCGCTGGAGGACGATGAAGCCGTAGTTGTCGCCGCGCGGCGATCCCTGCGGCGCCGAGGCGGCGACCGGCAGGTCGACCGTCCCGCCGGGCGCGACCGTGAGGATCGAGGCCCCCGGGGTGATCGCGGCGCCCGAGCTCGCGGCCTGCGCGTCGACCGAGACTGTCCACGTCCCAGCGCCTCCTCCTGCGTCGGTGAGCGAGAGCAGGAGCGCGAGGCGGGCCTTGCCCTCGGTCGTGTCCAGGTAGCCGAACGAGAGCGAGGGCGGGCCGGTGAACAGCTTCGGGTCGTTCGCCGCGGCGACGTTGACGAGCCCGCTTCCCTCGAGCAGCACCGGCGCCTCGTGCGTCCGTGCCGTGTCGCCCCACGCCGGCCCGGCCGAGGACATCAGCGCCGACTTCACCTCGCGCGGCGTCCAGGTCGGATGCTGCTGCAGGAGCAGCGCCGCCGCGCCGGAGACGTGCGGGGCCGACATGCTCGTCCCGTCGAGGACGGCGAACCTCTGGTGATGGAACTCGGCCAGGGTCGACGAGATCGAGGAGAGGATCTGGCTGCCGGGTGCCGCGAGGTCCGGCTTCAGCGCGTGGTCGTAGTTCGTCGGCCCGGCGGACGAGAAGCTAGTCACGATCCCGCTGCGGCCGGTCTGCAGCTCGAGCGGGTCGTTCGCCGGGGTGGCGCGGAACGTCGCCCGGCCGCCGTGCGAGGCCATGAACGCACGCAGGTCGGCGCCGTCGAGGTCGGAGATCATGCCCCCGTCCACCGAGAGCGCAAGCGGGATGAAGTTCGCCTCGCCCGGCCGGTTGTCGACGACGATCATCCCGATCCCGCCCGCCCGCTGGACACGCGCGGCCTTCGAGTCGAACGTGCAGCCTCCGCGGGAGACGAGCGCGACCAGCCCGCCGAGCGAGCCGGCGGGCAGCGTCGAGCGCTGGTCGTCGTTCGGGTCGAATCCGGCCGGCGCGCACAGCTTGCGGTCGACCGGGTGCCCGTCCGTGCCGGCGATCGCGCCGACGTCGGCGAGGATGTGGTCGAAGCGCTCCCAGGGCACCGGGACCTCGACGTTGTAGGCGAACGGGATGTGCTGCAGGCCCGCGGGAGCTCCCGCTGTCGTCACCGTCAGTTCCGGGTCGAACACGTGGAGGTTCGAGACGGCGGCGACCGAGATCGCGTCCGGCGCGTTGCTCGGCGACCCCACCGAGCCTAGGCCGAACTCGTCGCGGTCGTTCCCGGCCGAGATGACCGGGACGACGCCCGCGGCGGCGACGTTGTCGGTCGCCTCGATCAGCGCGTCGCTCGACGGGTCCGCCTCGGGGCCGCCGCCCGAGAAGTTGATCACGTCCATCCCGTCGGCCACGGCAGACTCGAAGGCCTGCACGATCTGCGGCGTGAAGGCGTCGAGCCCACCGGTGATCGTTGGCGCGTTGAAGACGCGGTAGTTGCCGATCCACGCGCGCGGAGCGATCCCGGAGAGGCCGCTCACCGCCTGCAGGTGGTCGAACCCCTGAGGGGCGACGGTGCCCGCGACACCCGCCGCGATCCCGGCGACGTGTGTGGCGTGGAACGAGTCCTTCTTGTAGAACGGGAGCCGGCCCTGCTTGCCCGAGCCCGGTCCCGGGAAGGAGCGGGCGACGATCACCTTCGGGGTCGTGTAGGCGGTCCGGCCCTTCGGAAAGCCGGCCGGGTACGAGAAGCCCGCCGGGTTGAAGAACGGGTTCGTCTGGTCGACGCCGTCGTCGACGATCCCGATCTTCACTCCCTGGCCCCGTCCACCTGTGGTCGCCCAGAACGTGTCGGCGTGGATCACGGACGGGCTCTTGTTCGTGTCGAGGTGGTAGCCGAGGCTCGGGTAGATCTTGCGAACCGCGGAGATGCGCCCGAGCGTGGGCAGGGAGCGGTAGGGCAGCCGGAGCGCGAAGCCGTCGAGCACGACCCGGTAGCGGTTGGAGATGTGCGCCTGCGGGATCGCGCGCCTGATCTGCACGGCGGCCACCGCCTGGGCGCGCGCGAGCCGGGCGAGGTAGGCCCGCGAGCTCCTGCTGGAGGCGTTCAGCCTCCGCTGGGCGTTGAAGGCGACGAGGCCCCGGCCGTAGGCGGCCGCGAGCGGCGGCAGCCGCAGGTCGACGAGAACCGTGACGCGGCCGGACGCGTGCCCGGGCGGGATGCGGATCGCGCCGTGCCGAATCCGCGGCAGCGTGCGGTCTCCCGAGCGCGGAAGCCGTATCGCCCTCAGCTGGGCGCTCGCGGACGCGGCAGTGACGAGGACGAGCGCCGCCGAGAGAACGAGGAGAAATGGGCGGCGCAAGGAGTCTCAGAGTAGCGGAACCCCAGGACCTCGTACACTCGCGCGTCGTGGAGGGTGCGTTCGCCGGCAAGCGGGGGCTGGTCCTCGGCGTTGCGAACCGCCGCTCGATCGCGTGGGCGATCGCCAGCCGGCTCTCGGAGGGCGGTGCGGAGCTCGCGTTCACCTACCAGGGCGAGCGGATCGAGAAGAACGTCCGCGAGCTGGCGGAATCGGTCGGCTCGCCTCTCGTGACCGCGTGCGACGTCCGCTCCGACGAGGACCTCGAGCGGGTCTTCGGCGAGGTCGGCGAGGCGTTCGAGGGCGGCCTCGACCTCCTGGTCCACTCGGTCGCGTACGCAGCCGCGGAGGACCTCGAGGGCCGCTTCACGGACACGCCGCGCGACCGCTTCTGGCTCGCGCTGGACGTCTCCGCGTATTCGCTCGTCGCCTGCGCCCGCCTCGCCGAGCCGCTGATGGAGGCGCACGGCGGCGGCTCGATCCTGACGATGACGTATCTCGGCGGCGAGCGCGCGGTGCCGCACTACAACGTGATGGGCGTCGCCAAGGCGACGCTGGACGCGTCGGTCCGCTACCTCGCCTGGGACCTCGGCCAGAAGAACATCCGCGTCAACGCCGTCTCGGCCGGGCCGGTTCGCACGCTGGCCGCCCGCTCGATCGCGGGCTTCCCGACGATGGAGGCGATCGTCGAGGAGCGCTCCCCGCTGCACCGGCCGATCGAGGCCGACGACGTGGGCGCGGCGGCCGCCTACCTGCTCTCGGAGGACGCGAGGAACGTCACCGGGACGACGCTGTACGTCGATTCCGGGTACCACTCGATGGGTATGTAGGGCGGCTATGGCGGGCGGGTCTCGATGGGGATGTAGCCCCGGCCGGATCCGTGTTTTCCCGCGGGCGCTCGGGGAGCGTTCACGGATGTCGGGCGCGGCCGGCGGATCGATCATCTCGTCCGTCGACGAGAGGAGCCACGGGTGAGGTCCGACGCGCAACGAGTGGTGATCGCCGGCGGCGGTGTCGCTGCCCTCGAGGCGACGCTCGCCCTGCGGGCGCTCGCCGAGAACCGCATCTCGATCGAGCTCGTCGCACCTGAGACGGACTTCGTCTACCGGCCGCTCTCGGTGGGAGATCCCTTCCAGGTCGCCGAGACGCGTCGGTTCCCGCTGGCTCCGCTCGTCGACTCAGCCGGAGGCGTCCTGCGCCAGGGCCGCGTGACCGCCGTCGATCCAGGGGAGCGCCTCGTCGACACGTACGGCGGGGAGCAGGTGCCGTACGACGCGCTGCTCGTCGCGCTGGGCGCTCGAGGTCGCGAGGCCGTCCCGGGCGCGCTCACGTTCGCCGGGCCCGAGAGCACCGCGGCCCTCAAGGCAGTTCTCGACGAGGCGCTCGCAGGGGACGTGCGCCGGATCGTCTTCGCCCTGCCGGCGGGCGTGACGTGGCCGCTTCCCCTCTACGAGCTGGCGCTGCTGACCGCCTCGATGCTCGTCGACCACGGCACGGGCGGCGTGGAGGTCGTGCTGGTCACGCCGGAGGAAGAGCCGCTGGGGGTGTTCGGCCGCGAGGCCAGCGACGCGGTCGGGGACTTGCTTGCCGCGCGCGGGATCACCGTCCATCCCAGGACGACGCCGGCGCGCTTCGCGGATGGAGTACTGCTGGCGGCCCCGGGTGACGGGATCGAGGCCGATCGGGTCATCGCGCTGCCGAGGCTCGAGGGCCCGCGTCTGGCGGGGCTCCCGTGCGACCGCGACGGCTTCATTCCGACGGACGACCGCTGCCGCGTGGGCTCCGAGGTGGACGTGTACGCGGCCGGAGACGCGACCCAGTTCCCGCTCAAACAGGGCGGGATCGCGGCGCAGCAGGCCGACACGGTCGCCGCAGAGATCGCCGCGCAAGCGGGCGCAGACGTCGAGCCCGAGCCGTTCAAGCCGGTGCTCCGCGGCCTGCTCCTGACCGGGATGGTCCCGCGCTACCTGCGCGGCGAGCCCGGGACTGCCAGGTCGGCTGTCGACACCGAGGCGCTCTGGTGGCCGCCGTCCAAGATCGTGGGCCGCTACCTCGCGCCGTTCCTCGCCGCGAAGCTCGGGCTGACCCAGTCGTAAGTCTGATCCTCGTCTGAGCTGTTGCCTTACGCCGCCCTCGCTCAGGCAGGGCGGACGCCGACGTGGACGTGGTTGTGGTGGTTGCCGCCCTGGTTGGTCTTCCAGATGCACTGGATGCGCTGATTGCCGTGCGTGAAGGTGAAGAGCCCGCCCGTGTGCGCCTTGTTGCTCGCCCCCTGTTTCGAGTCGCCTGCCAGGAGGCAGCAGGCCTCCATGATCCTGTCGCCGACGGGACTGTCGTCAGCCCCTCCGTTGGCGGACATTCCGATGTCGGCAGCGTGACCGCTGAAGTGGTCGGAGACGTTGCCGTTGACCGTGAACTTGTTGTGGTTGGTCCCGGTCGTGATCTTGATCGGCTTGCCGATCTCGTTGGCCATCTTTGCGACGTAGTCGAGCGTCATGCCCGAGATCGGGTGGCCCGGCTTGTTGGCGCCGGCCACGACGATGACCTGGCCTTCGTCGAACTGCTCGTCCGGGTGCACGACCGGCGTCGGGTTGGTAACGGGCTCGTGGACTCCGAGCGCACCCCACGTGTCCTTGCCCACGAAGCCGTCGACGTCGATGCCCTTCGCCTTCTGGAACTTCCTCACCCCTTCCACGGCCACCGGGCCGTAGGTGGTCGACCTGATGGTGATCTGCTGCGCGATCGCGTCGAGGCCCAGCTTGAGCAACTCGGGCACGAGCCTTCTCTTCATCCTCCGGACCGCCTTGTCCGTCTGTCCTGGACTCAGGAACGGAACAGCCATTCAAGAATCACCTCCATCGTGGAGCAGCGGCGGAGACGCAAGAGCGATGGGCTCAAACAGTGATCGCCGCGGTCCAGGTGGCATTCCACGTCTTGCGGTTGACGTTGCCTGTGACCGTGAGTCCCTTCTCGTTCTGGAAGGCCTTGCAGATGGCTCGGCTGGAGGCGTCGTACGTGCCGGTGACCGCGATGTGCCAGCCGCGGCGAGCCATACGCCGCTGCCAGATCTCAACGGCGTGTCCGGTGCTGCCGACCTTGAGCACACTCGTAAACGGCGGCGGGACGGGTGCGGCGCCCCAAAAGTCGTCGGCCGTCTTTGAGACGTCGAGCCCGCGGTGGGCGTAGATGCCCGGAAATGTGTCGGGATGGTCCGAGGAGGCCCACTGGGTCGCATCGGCGTGGCCGGTCACGTGGGGGTCGCACGCGGATGAGCAGAGGTGCTCCTTACCCGTGTAGTGGGCCGTCCAGATCCGGACGTCCGACCGGCCGACCCCGGAGCCCTCGAGCGAGCTCATGATCTCCCTCCAGTGCGAGACCGAGAAGTAGAGCACCGGGCGCCAGACGCCGGCGGCGATGCGCCCGTTTGCCCACCGGCCCGCGTGGGCATAGGACATGTCACCTGGTTCGAAGTCCCCGGCAGTACCGATGCCATCGCCGGTGACGTCGATCTTCAGGATGCGTAGTCGTGGGAACTGCCGCCGAGCATGGTCGTAGTTTGCGTACGAGCCGTTTCCGTACGCGGCTATCGCGTCGAACCTGAGGCCTCTGAAGTTCCTGGCGGGATCGCCCGCCGTGTCGAACATCGTCCCCACAGAGCGACCATACCGCCCGCCGCCGGAGGAGTTACGCCGAGGCGGTCTAGCGCTCCAGCTGGATCTTCTCGATCCGCAGGCCGCGGTCCGCCCGCACAACGTCCACGTTCACGAGGTGCCAGCCGGGCCCGCGGAGCGGCAGGCTGAGCGTCACGGGCTCGACCACCCGGGCCGAGCGGCTCACCCCGCCTGAGCTGACCGTCGTCCGGACCGGCTCGTTCGTCGCCAGGCGCATCGTCAGGCGGCCCGCTCCGTGCGCCCAGAGCGCGCTGTGCTCGTAGCGGGGCGCGCGGTCCGTCCACTGCGGGCAGAAGACGATCCGCGAGCGGGGCGCGGGCACCGGCGGCGCGGTCGGGGCGTGGCCGGGCGCGAGCATCGTGATGCCTCCGCCGCGGGCCAGCGGCCCCCAGCCGCGGGCGGCGAGCGCGCGCCAGGCGAGCCAGTCGCGCCCGCCCGAGAATAGGCCGCTGTGGAAGGCGATGAAGCGCACGCCCAGGCGTCGGAGCCGTGCTTCCGTCCCGGGGACCCAGTCGCCGCAGTTCATGGACTCCAGCGCCAGGGCGATCGTGGCGGCCTTCTCCGGCGCGACGGTCGAGTAGCCGGCGGGCCGCTCCCGCCGGGCCTGCATGTCGTAGTAGAGGTAGACGCTTCCGCGGTGGACGCTCGGATGGACCACGGGCAGCTCCAGCAGCCGGCCGGACGGCTGCGAGCGCAGGGCCGCGTACGCGGCGTTGGCCGGGTCAGCCCGTCCCGCGCGGTACACGCTCACGCGGAGGTCGGCGAACAGCGCCACGATCACGACCGCGTAGACCAGAGTCGCCCTGCGGGGGTAGGCGCGGGCGATCGCCGCGATCGTCACGGCGGCCAGCGCCGCGAGTGCGAGGCAGGCGACGGGCATCTGCCGCTCGGGCACGCGCGGAAACCGCAGCGGGGGGAAGTGGTGCCAGAGCGTCGAGTAGAGCGGGAAGTGCGTCCCGAGTGCGAGCGCGATCGGCACGAGCGCGCCTATCGCCAGCGCGACCGCGAGCCCGACCCGGCGCCCGCGCACCAGCAGCACGAGCCCCGCGATCGCCAGCACCGGGGTCAGCCAGCCGAGGTAGACGAAGCTCTCGGGCCCGTGACGGCTGTGGCGGGTGACGAAGTCGAGCCCGACCGCGGAGTAGTGCGCGACCTCCCGCAGCGATCGTCCTCCGGAGCCGATCGAGCCCGGCACCGAGAGGTCGACGACGAGCAGCCCGGCACCCACGCCTGCGAGCACGCCCAGCGCGGCGCCTGCAAGGACGCGTGGGTCGCGCGTCCGGCAGACGGCGTACACGAGGAAGAACGGGATCGCACCCAGGGCCAGGTGCAGGTCGGAGAACGGGATCGACGCGAGCGCCGCGCCCGCCCCTGCGAGCCACCAGCGGCTGCCTTTCCGGGAGCGCTCGAACGCGAACAGCGCGAGCGGTAAGAGGATCGAGATCGGCCCGCGGAAGTGCCCGGCGCTCTGCACGACGCGGTAGGGCGCGAGCGCGAAGGCCAGGCCTCCCGCAAGGGCGGCCCCGCGCGGGAGCCCGAGCTCCCGGAGCCAGAGGCACGTGAAGCCGCCGGCCCCCACGTAGCTCAGGAGCAGGAACAGGTTCCACGCGACGACGGCCCCGAACGCCGCGACGAGCGGCCAGAACGGCAGCCCGAACGGCCAGCCGCCGAAGTTCCCGCGCGGCGAGCTCTCCGGCTGGAACGTGTACGGGTCGAGCCAGGGCGCGTGACCGTGCTCGAGCTGGTGCCCGACGAGCCAGAGGTGGTAGACGGCCTGGAGGTGGTCGCCGAGCGACGCCTCGCCCGGGACCGGCTGCGCGCCCGACGCGAAGGCGGAGCCGAAGTGCTTGTCGGCCGGCCACATGGCGAAGAGCCCGGCAGCCAGGTAGAGCGCGCAGGCGAGCGCTACAAAGCCCGGGCGGCCGAGAGCAGCTCGTCGAAGTCTGGCACCTCGGCCGTCTCGTAGCGCCATGCCCCGCGGACGGTACCGCTCCGGTCGACGAGGAAGGCGGTCCGCTCGGCGACGTCGCGCAGGCCCCGATACTCGTGCGCGATCCCGAAGCCGTGCACGGCCTCCGCGTTCCAGTCCGAGAGCAGCGCGAAGTTCAGGTCGAGCGCCTGCATCCAGGAGATGTGCGTCCAGGGCGAGTCGCGCGAGATCCCGACCGGCCGCACGCCCGCCGCCTCGAACTCCGCGCTCCTGTCACGCAGGAGCTCCATCTCGTTCGTTCAGGTGGACGACCAGTCGAAGAGGTAGAAGAGCAGCAGGAGCGGCTTCTCGGCCGCGAGCTCGCGCAGCGAGACGCGCTCCCGCGGCCCCAGCCACACCTGAGCGTCCGGAATCTGCTCGCCCACCCCCAGCACAGGGCGAGCTTAAACGCTGAGCCGAACGAGGGTTAGACCTCGTCCATCCGAGATGCCCCGTTGGACGGCCGCACCGGCGAAGCCGGCACGGCGTTCCTGGTCGGCGCCGCCGAGTCGGCGCCGCGGCCTCAGCGCGGCGCGAGCGCCAGGACCGCGGCCGCGTTGCGCTTCGCCGCGGCTGTGGAGACCGCGCCGGCCGGGAACTCGACGACGAAGTGGGCTCCGTGCGGGAAGCGCACGCGCTCCCAGCGCGTCGCCGCTCCGCGGGGAGCCTGAAGGCGCCTGTACGGCAGCCCGCTCAGGCGCGCGTAGCGCCTGAGGACGGCCACGTGCGGGTCCGAGCCGTACACCTCGTCGAGCGGCTGGTGATACCAGATCGTCAGCGCGGGCTTGACCCGAAGGATGAACGCGCTCATCGCCCGGTCCTCCGGCTCCGACAGCGGCCGCGGGCCTGAGTAGTAGCCGTCCCACGGACGGCCGTTGTGCCGCCACGCGGCCGGCCAGTTGCGGTTGAGGTCGACGCCGTGGGCGTTCTGCCGCGTCCCGGCGGCGAGGCCGTCTGGGTTGACGGTCGGGACCAGCCAGAGGTGGACGCCTGCCGGCAGGGGCATTGTGCGCAGCCGCCGGACGACGGCGAGCCCGGCAGGCTCGCTTCCGTGGATGACCCCGACGACGAGCGTGACGGGCGCCGAGCGGTCGCCCCGCTCGTACGCGACGATCGCGCGCCCGCGCACCGAGTGGCCGATGACGACGCGCTCCTGTGCGAAGGGCTGAGCCGACGCGAGCCCGGCGAGGGCCACCGATGCCGCGATCAGGGCGCGCAGCACCAGCCCTCCACGCGCGGGAAGCCGCCGAGCTGGACCGAGATGCGCGAGGCGCCGACGATCTTCCGGTGCCGCCCGGTGCGGACGAAGACCCACTGGTTCGCCGTCGGCCAGGAGACGAGCAGCCAGCGGCCGTTCGGCGAGAACGTGAGCTGGCTGAACGTGCCGGTTCCGCGGAAGAGGGTGCGTCCGCTCACGATCGAGAACACGCTACTACCGAGCCCCTCGGCGCGAATCGCGACGACGGCGTGCGCCCGCGGCACGAACGTCGCGTCGACGTCGAAGGTCGCGTCCGAGGGATCGTCTGCGGCGACGACGCGGCCGCGGAGGTCGTAGACGCGGGTCGCGTGCGGCGCGAAGACGAGCAGCAGCCTCCCGTCGCCGGACCATTGCAGCTTTCGGACCGGCTCCGTGCTGCGGAACCGCCGCAGCACGGCCCCGGTGTCGGTGTCCACGACCGCGACCGTCTTGGGCCTGGGCGCGTAGGCCAGCACGCGACGGGGCCCGGGCTGCCAGGCCGGCCCGACTGCCGCTGCTCGCGCCAGTGCGCGGTCGCCGGTCCCGTCTCCGGCCACGACGCGAAGGCGGCCGCTCGAGAGGTAGGCGATGCGCGTATCCGTCCGCGTCCCGATCCAGGCCGGGAAGCGAGGGCCCGGGCGGGCGAGCGTCCAGCGCACTCCTCCCTTCGGGTCGAGCGCGACGAGCTGGTTCGCTCGCGTCGCGACGATGAAGAGGCCGTGCGGCGAGAACGCGGCGTCGCCGTAGCGGCCGAGGTTGCGCTTCGAGCCATCCGCGCGGACAAGCCAGAGGCCACTCCTGCTTCTCACCAGCAGCTGACCCGGGGAGGGCACGGAGAACAGCGCAGGCTCGGCTTTCTCGATCCCCACGGCCGTACGCAGCGAGTGGACGACCGAGCGGCCCGGCGGGCTCAGCACCGCGGCGATAACCGCGGCGACGAGCGCGCCGGCGACCAGCGGCCTCGCGTGGCGCCGGGGCCATCGCACGAGCTCGCGCGTCTCGTACGCGGCCGCGCACGACAGCCCAGGCGCGCTCGGCTGCCTCCTCGCTCTCCGGGAGCCTCGAAGCTCACCGCGTGACCTCCTCACGGACAGCGGATCGACCGGTCGGTTCAGACGGACGCACGAGCAAGGCCCGTGCGTACTGAGGACGGCGTCGCAAGCGCCGCCTCACTGCAGCCGCTCCTTCAGCGAGTCGAGCCCGCGGCGGAGGCGCGAGTTGACCGTCCCGCGCGGGAGCTCGAGCAGCGCCGCGATCTCGCCGGGCGTGTAGTCGAGCAGGTAGCGCAGCACGATCACGGCCCGGTGCTCCGGCGACAGCTTCCCCAGCTCGCGCAGCAGCTCGTCGTCGCTCTCCGGCTGCTCGGGCGCCGGCGCGTCGACCTGCTCGGCCTCGGGACGCAGCGCGCGGGCGCGCGCCCAGTCGATCGCGCGGTTGACGACGATCCGGTGCAGCCACGGCCCGAACGGGCGCCGGCGGTCGAAGCGGTCGAGGGCGCGCACGGCGGCGAGAAAGGCCTCCTGCGCGATGTCCTCCGCGGCCGAGGCGTCGCGGACGACGAGGTAGGCCGCACGGTAGGCCGGCCCCCAGTGTGCGCGAAAGAGGGCCTCGAAGTCCGAGGCCGACCCGGCCTGGGCTCCCCGCACCCAGGCCCGCTCGTCGCGGCCGGAGCCCGCCATCGCTTGCCGACTATACGAGCGTGCTTCAGCAGGAGGTCCACGCAGCCATTACGTCGGTGGACCTCCGCGAGGTCCTTTCCCGTAGGGGAGGCATGTGGACGTTCTCTGCGTGCGCGAGGGATCGCGGTCAGCATCGGTGTCCTGTCCTCGCCTTTTCCGGCGGCCTATGGCTGGTCGCTGGCTCGGGCGAGTCCGCCGAAACGACCCTCGGCCCGAGCTACGGCGTGTCGCTCGACCTCCCCAGCGGATGGATCGGCCGGATCTACGACGCCAACAGAGGGACGGCGCCGCCCATTGCGGATCTCCAGGTCGGCAGTTTCGGCGCCGCCAGCAGTCTCGACCTCCTGAAGGATGCTGACGATGTCGGCACTCAGGCTGCCGAGGCCATGGGGCCGAGCGACATCCTCATCCTCATCTGGGAGACGCTTGGGAGCGGGGGCTTCGACTACGTGGAGCTGACGGGGTCGCCGCAGATCGGGCACCAGAACCTTGGAACCGCTCTCGAGGGTTTTCCATCGACGCATGCGGTCGGGCGGCTCTTCTTCTCGACGCAGGGGCGCATGTTCGATCTCATGGTCGAGTTCGGCACTCTTTCACCGGACTCGGCGGAGCTCGACCGGGCAAACCGGGTTCTCCGCACGCTTCGGATCGAGCCGTCGATGTGAGCCGCTAGGCCGGGAACGCGGCGAGCTCGGTCGCGTCCGCGATCTCGCGGACGACGTCGGAGATGTCGTGCCTCGAGTTCCAGACACGGCGCTGGCGGTCCGAGCCGTTGCCCCTCACGAGGATCTCCCCGATGCCCTCCAGCTCCCGCTCGCAGCCGAGCTCCCGCGCGTGCGGCTCGATCTCCTTCAGCGTGCGCCGGACGAGCTGCGCGACCGGCACGCGGTTGCGGCGGCCGGTCGCGAGGTCCATCACCGGCGCCTCGAGCCCGTAGCGCGCGGCGAGCCACTTGTTCTCGCTGGTCAGGATCCGGTGGTACGACGGGATCTCCGCGCCGACCGCGTAGCGCTCCGAGTAGAGCTTGACGAGCGACTGGCAGAACGCCGCGAGCGCGACCGCATCCTCGACGCGGCTGACCGCGTCGCAGATCCGGATCTCGACGGTGCCGAACCGCGGGTGGAGGCGGATGTCCCACCAGATGTGGGTGTAGTCCGCGATGCAGCCGGTCTTCTCGAGCTGGCCGACGACCTCGGCGTAGTCGGCGTAGTCGCGGAAGCGCGGGGGAGGGCCCGAGCGCGGGAAGGCGGCGAAGACCATCTGCCGGCTCGACGCGAGCCCGGTCGGCTCGCCGCGCCAGAACGGCGAGCTCGCCGAGAGCGCGAGCAGCGCGGGCACGTGGGTCATCAGGCCGTTGACGACCTTGACCGCCTTCTCGGCGTCGTCGACCGCGACGTGGACGTGCAGGCCGAAGATCAGCTCGCGCCGCGCCACGTACTGGAGCTGGTCGACCAGGTGCCGGTAGCGGTCGCGCGCCGTGATCCGCTGGCGCTCGAAGAGGCTGAACGGGTGCGTCCCCGCCGAGCCGACGCGCATGCCCTGCTCGCGCGCGATCCCGGTCACGTACGAGCGCAGCTTGCGCAGCTCCGTCTCGACCTCGGCCGGCGTCCGGCAGACCGGCGTCGCGATCTCGAGCACGGACTGCATCAGCTCGGGGTTGACGCGCGGCTCGAGCTCGTGCCCTGCGGTCGCGGCGAGCACGGACTCGACGTGCTGGACGAGGTCGAGCGTCTCGCCGTCGAGGAGCATGTACTCCTCCTCGACCCCGAGCGTGTACGGCTCGCCGGCGCCGAAGTTGTGGTCGAGCACGCTGCCGCCCGGCCCGAAGCCCTTGCCGGTGATCGACGGCGGGTAGATCTGCTTCATTCGGGCACCATCGCGTCCGCCTCGAGCTCCACGCGCCAGCGCGGGTCGAGCAGGCCGCCGACGACGACGAACGCGGTCGCCGGGAGCACGGAGCCGAAGACCTCGCCGTGCGCTCGGCCGACGTCTTTCCAGTCGTCCGCCTCGACGAGGTAGGCGCGCGTGCGGACGACGTGCTCGGGCCCGGCGCCGAGCTGGCCGAGCGCTCCGGTGATGATCTCGAGGCAGCGCTTGGCCTGGCCGTACGCGTCTTCCGGCGGCTCCGCGCCGCCGGGCATGATCGGGGCCGTGCCGGCCACGTGGACGTGCGGCCCGACGCGCACCGCGCGCGAGTAGCCGACGGTGGCCGCGAACGGCGACTCGGCCGGGACGAGCTGCCTCTTCACGCCACTAGTATCGCCTCGCGGTGGAGGTCTTGAGGCAGGTCGAGGACTGGCCCGCGGAGACGGTCGCGGTCGGCGTCCTTCGCGGCGGCGAGACGCTCGCTACGTACGGGCTGCTTGACCGCGTCTTCCGCTGGGCCTCCGTCACGAAGCTCGTGACGACGCTCGCGACGCTCGTCGCCGCCGAGGAGGGAACCGTCGACCTCGACGAGCCCGCAGGCCCGCCCGGATCGACCGTGCGGCACCTGCTCGCCCACGCGTCCGGCCTCCCGTTCGACGGACGCGCGCCGATCGCGAGGCCCGGCCAGCGGCGGATCTACTCGAACAGCGGCTTCGAGGTGCTCGCCGAGACCGTGGCGGAGCGGGCGGAGATGCCGTTCACCGAATACCTCGACGCAGGCGTCCTCGGACCGCTCGGCCTGGGCGCGGAGCTGCGCGGCTCCCCTGCGGCGGGCATGCACGGGACGCTCGACGACCTCGTGCGCTTCGCCGCCGAGGTCCAGCACCCGACCCTGATCGCGCAGGAGACGCTCGACGAGGCGACGACCGTCCAGTTCCCCGGGCTCGCGGGCATGCTCCCGGACATCGGCCGGATGGACCCGAACGACTGGGGGCTCGGCTTCGAGCTGCGCGACTCCAAGGCGCCGCACTGGACGGGGACGCAGAACTCGCCGCGCACGTTCGGCCACTTCGGCGGCAGCGGCTCGTTCGTCTGGTTCGATCCCGAGCGCGGCCTCGCGCTCGCCTGCCTGGAGGACCTGGACTTCGGCGCCTGGGCGCTCGAGGCGTGGCCACGCCTCTCCGACGCCGTTCTCATCTTCCTCTAAGAATTCGCGTGCAGACTGGTTCCGAGTGGCCGCGGCTCGGCAATCTCGGATCGGCGCGGCAGGCACCGGCGTTCGTCGCGAAAGCGACCCTGGCGGGCGTCGGCGTGCTCGCGTTCGTGGCGGCGGCGGTCCTGGGGCGCGTCGCCTTTCCTGGCCACGCGAAGAAGCCGATCACGGCGCTGGCCCCTCCCGGACGCTTTGTCGAGATCGTTCGCCGAAATCAGCTCGAGTCCGGGATGCTGGCCCCCGCTCAGGCCGACCCCGCGGCAGCGACGGCGCAGACATGAGCCGGGTGGACTCGTTCCACGCCATGGGCTGCGCGGTGGTCGTGGCCGGCGCCTCGTCCGAGGAGGTGGCGCGGATCCGCGCGCTCTTCCAGGAGCGCGATGCCGTCTTCAGCCGCTTCCGCGCCGAGAGCGAGCTGCGGCGGGTCAACGCCGCGGGTGGCGCAACGCTCGTCTCGCCCCTGTTCGCCAGCATGCTCGAGCAGGCGCTGTGGGCGTCCGAGACCACCGGGGGTCTCGTCGACCCGACGCTCGGCGCGGCGATCGAAGCTGCCGGCTACGACCGCGACTTCGCGGCCATGACGCCGTCGCCGACGGCGGCGGGGCCGGCGGAGCCAGCACGGCCCGACAGCGTCTTGCTCCTCGGCCGCGTGCTCGTGCTGCGCGGCGGAGTGCGGCTCGACTTGAACGGGGTCGTCAAGGCTGCTGCGGTCGACGATGCGTTGCGGCGGCTCTCCGGACCCGGCCTCGTCTCGGCCGGCGGCGACCTCGCTACGCACGGCGAGGTCGACGTGGCGCTGCCTGGCGGGGCTGCGGTGCGCCTCGTGTCCGGGGGGCTCGCCACGAGTGGGCAAACCAAGCGCCGCTGGCTTCGTGCCGGCCGCGAGCAGCATCACCTGATCGACCCCGCCACGGGCCGGCCGTCCGCGAGCCCGTGGAACGAGGTCACGGTCTGCGGCGCGAGCTGTCTCGCGGCCGACGTCGCGGCCAAGGCGGCCTTCCTCCTCGGTGAGGACGGACCGAGCTGGCTCGACGAGCGTGGACTTCCCGGTCGCTTCCTCGCAGGCGGTCGCGAGCCGCACGAGAACCTGAGCTGGCGCGCCAAGCTCGAGCCACGTGCAGCTCGCGTGCACCTGACCACGAGCCCGGTCGACTGGTACGCGGCTCGTGCGGCCGGCGTCACCGCGTACGTGCTGCTGTCGATCGTCGTCCTTCTCGGAATGACGATGGCCGGCCGGGCGCGGCTCGCCCTCTGGCCCCGCTTCGCGCTCGAGGACGTGCACCGTTTCTGCGGTCTGCTCGTGGGCAGCTTCATCGCGATCCACGTCTTCACGATCGCGATCGACGCCTACCTGCCCTTCTCGCTCACCGCGATCGCGATTCCGTTCGTCGCGCACTACCGCCCGCTCTTTACGGCGCTCGGAATCGTCGCGGCCGAGCTCCTGCTCGCGCTCGCGATCACGAACCACTACCGCGACCGGCTTCCGCACGTGTTCTGGCGCCGCGCCCACTACCTGAACCTCGCCGTCTGGAGTGCTGCGACGGTGCACGGGCTCGGCAGCGGCACTGACCGCAGCACGCCCTGGCTGCTGGCGATCTTCGCCGTCTCGGTCGCCGCTGTCCTCGCTGCGGGCGCCTGGCGCGCGCTCGGGCGCCGCACTGTGCCGATCCGGGTCGGGGCGGCTGCGGTCGCGCTGTCCGCGGTTGGTGTAGCGGTGGTCGTGCTCGCTTCCACCGGCCCGCTGCGCTTCTCCCCGAAGCCGTGGAACGCCCGCGCCTTCGACGCACCGCTGTCCGGGACGGTCTCGCGCAACGCGGGCGCTACCCGCGCCCTCGTCTCGGCAGCTGCGACGGCCGCCGGCAGGCAGCGGGCGCTCATCCGCGCAGACCTGCTGGTCGAGCCGACCAGGCTCGACGCGACCTCCTTCCAGCTCGAGTTCCTCCCGAGCGGCATGCTCTGCAAGGGAAAAGTCACAAAAGTGCAATCGTTGGGGTTCGATGCTCGCTGCAGGGCCGCCGACGGGACCCACCGCTACGTCCACGCGAGCTGGGGTCTCTCGCAGGGGAACACCTTCCAGGGCCGGATCGCGGTGCATGCGTAGGGTCGTCGGTGGGCTCGCGCTCGCCCTCGTCGCCGCCGGCTGCTCGAGCCATTCGAGCGTCACCTCGACCCGGGCTCGAGCGGCGTCCACGCTCGCACCGGCACGTTTCGAGCCGTCCGCGTCGCTGCTGGTCTCGCCGCTCGGCCTGCCGCGCGTCCACTCGCGGGTCGTGCCGGGCTACCTCCTGATCGCCGACCGGAACAACAACCGCGCGCTGATCATCTCGCCCTCGAAGAGGATCGTCTGGCAGGACTCGACGCTGCGCGGGCCCGACGACGCCTTCTTCACTCCCGGCTACCGGTCGGTGATCACGAACGAGGAGTTCAACGACACGCTGGTCGAGCTCTCGCTGAAGAGCCACCGGCGAGTGTGGACCTACGGCCATGCGGGTGTGCCCGGCTCGAGCCCCGGGTACCTGAACACGCCCGACGACGCCTACCGGCTGCGGTCAGGGATCACGACGGTCGCCGACATCCAGAACTGCCGCATCGTCCAGATCAACCGGGCGAAGCGCGTCGTGCGCGTCCTCGGCGGCAGCTGCGTGCACGATCCGCCGCGCGGCTTCGCGAGCCCGAACGGAGACACGCCCCTCCCGGACGGCGGGCTCCTCGTGACCGAGATCGGCGGCTGGATCGACCGGCTCGGCCCGTCGGGAAACCTGCTCTGGTCGATCCGCTCGCCTGTGCCCTACCCCTCGGATGCGCAGCTGCTCCCGAACGGGCAGGTGCTCGTGGCGAGCTTCGCCATCCCCGGGCGGATCGTGATCGTGAACCGCAGAGGCGCGATCACGTGGTCGTTCGGCGCCAGCAGCGGGCCGAACCGGCTCGCCAAGCCATCGCTCGCGGTGCGCTGGCCGAACGGGCTGATCGCCGCGAACGACGACTACAACCACCGCGTGATCGTGATCGACCCGCGTACCAAGCGGATCGTGTGGCAGTACGGGCACACCGGCGTCGCGGGCCGCTCGCCCGGGTACCTCGACAAGCCGGACGGGATCGACCTGCTCCCTGCCACCGACCTCGTTCCGACGACCGCGCGGAAAGCACTCGCGCGGAAGGCACCCGTGCGGGCTCTTCGAGTCAGCCGGATCGGCTCCCTCCCGCAGGCGGTGTCGCGCCTCGCCGCCGTCGCGCTCCCGGACGGGCGCGTGCTCGCGCTGGGCGGCCTGGTCGGCGGAACCTCGTCGGAGCAGGTGCTGCTCGGGCGGCCGGAGCGAATGCGCGAGGCGGGGCGCCTGCAGGTGGCGACGCACGACGCCGCGGCGGCGCTCGCCGGGCGCAGCGCGTACCTCTTCGGGGGCGGCCAGGTCGTCTCGAGCGACGCGGTCGTCCGCGTGAACACGACCAGCGGCGCCTCCACGAGCGCGGGGAGCCTCGGCGAGCCGCTCTCGGACCTCGGTGCGGCGAGCATCGACCGGACGGCCTACCTCGTGGGCGGGTACACGGGCACGCGCTACGCGACGGCCGTGCTGCGCTTCCGGCCCGGGTCGCACGCCCACTCGTCGTGGCGCGCCTCCCCGTCGGCCTGCGCTACGCGGGGGTCGCCGCGCTGGGCGGGAAGCTCTACGTCGCGGGCGGGCTCACGGTCGGCGGTCTGTCGCGGGCCGTGTTCCAGGTCGACCCGGCGACCGGCGCGGTCAGTCGAGTCGCGACGCTCCCGGCGCCGATGGCGCACGTGGGCGCTTGCGCGGCTCGGCTCGCGCCTCCTGCTCGTGGGCGGAGGCTCGCGGCGGATCCTCGCGATCGACCCGCACGCCGGGACCGTGGTCGTCGCCGGGACTCTTCCGCAGCCGCTCGCCGATCCGGCCGCCGTGTCCCAGGGCAACCGGGTCATCGTGCTCGGCGGCGGAACGAACGCGGTCTACTCGGTGGGCTGATCGTCCGCGAACAGCGGGCGCAGCAGCTCGTCGAACGTCTCGCGGTCGCAGCTCGCGACCACGGCCTTCGTGAGCGCGCGGACCGAGGCGGTGCGGGGCACGCTCATCGCGAGCGAGACCTCGCCGAAGTAGTCGCCCGGGTTGAGCACGCGCCGGGGCCCGATGTCCTCCTGGCTGACCGAGAACAGGCCCGAGAGGATGACGTAGAAGCGCTCCCCGTCCTCGCCCTCGCGCACGACGGCCCGGCCGGGCGGCACCTCCTCGCGCTCCATGCGCCCGGCGATCACGTTCAGCTTCTCGCCGGACAGGTTTGCCAGCAGGCCCACGCGTGAGAGCTCGGTGACGGTGGCAGGGACGAACCGGGGCATCGCGTGCCTATTGTTGCGCCTGTGGGCGAGCTGACGGGGTGGCGATGGTGTCCGCGCTGCCGCGAGCAGCTCCGCGGAGACGGGCTGCGGGTCGACTGTGAGGCCTGCGGCTTCGTCTGCTACGCGAGCTCGAAGGCGACCGCGGGCGCGCTGGTCGTCGACGAGGATGGCCGCGTCCTGCTCGCGCGGCGGGCGTTCGAGCCGTTCAAGGGCTTCTGGGATATCCCGGGCGGCTTCCTCGAGGAGGGCGAGCACCCGCTGGACGGCCTGCGCCGTGAGCTGCGCGAGGAGACGGGCCTCGAGGTAGAGCCGCTCGAGTTCCTCGGTGTCTGGATGGACAGCTACGGAGGCGACTCGACCGCCGATTCGACCCTGAACCTCTACTGGACCGCGCGGGTCGACCGGCGGAGAGGCCCAGGCGGCCGACGACGTGTCCGAGCTCGGCTGGTTCGGCGAGGACGAGCTGCCGGAGCCCTCCGAGCTCGCGTTCGAGAACGTGCCGCAGGTGCTGGCGGCCTGGCGCGGGCTGGGCTAGGCGGCGGCCTCGGCGAGCCCGAGGCGCTCCTCGAGCATCGACTTCGGCATCGCGCCGACCGCTGCCGCTGCCGGCTCGCCGTCCTTGAACAGGATCAGCGTCGGGATCGACATGACCCCGTAGCGCTGGGCGATCGCGGGCTCCTCGTCGATGTTCAGCTTCACGACCTTGAGGTCGCCTCGCTCGGCCGCGATCTGGTCGAGCACGGGCGCGATCGCGTGGCAGGGCCCGCACCACTCGGCCCAGAAGTCGACCAGCACGGGGCCGTCACTCTCCAGCACCTCGCTGTCGAAGCTGGTCTCGGTAACTGCATCTGCCATGTTCGTGTCCTTTCTAGCGCAATCGTCGGATGTGCAAACGCGCGGACGGGAGCCCGTGTTCCCGGTCGCTAGGATCGCTCCATGGCGCAGGTTTTCACGCCGCTCCCGAGAGTGCCAGACCATCCTGGGCTCGAGCGCGATCTTCTCGCCTGGTGGGAGGAGCACGGAACGTTCGAGCGCCTGCGCGAGCAGAACCGCGGCAACGCGCCCTGGAGCTTCATCGACGGGCCGAAGACCGCGAACCTGACCACCGGGATGGGCGTCCACCACCTCTGGGGGCGTACCTACAAGGACGTCTTCCAGCGCTACAGGGCGCTGCGCGGGTTCGACCAGCGCTTCCAGAACGGCTTCGATTGCCAGGGCCTCTGGGTCGAGGTCAAGGTCGAGCGCGACCTCGGGCTGAACTCAAAGCGCGAGATCGAGGACTACGGCCTCGCCGAGTTCGCGCGCCGCTGCCGCGAGCTCGTGGCCGAGTCGGCGCGAGTGATCACCGCGCAGTCGGTCCGCCTCGGGCAGTGGGCGGACTGGGGCAACGACTACTTCACGTTCAGCGACACGAACATCGAGTACATCTGGCGCTTCCTGCAGACCGTGTACGAGCGCGGCTGGCTCTACCAGGGGAACCGCTCGACCGAGTGGTGCCCCCGTTGCGGGACCTCGCTCTCCCAGCACGAGCTGTCCGTTTCGGACGTCTACCTGGAGCGCTCCGACCCGTCGCTCTTCGTGCGCCTGCCGCTCAAGGGCCGGGACGCGGAGGAGCTGGTCGTGTGGACGACCACGCCGTGGACGCTGCCGGCGAACGTCGCCGCCGCGGTGAACCCGACTGCCGAGTACGGCAAGCGCGACACCGGCGAGTGGGTCGCGGTTGCGCGCTACCCGGACGAGGAGTTCGTCGAGCGCGTGCCCGGGTCGGAGCTCGTCGGGCTCGAGTACGAGGGGCCGTACGACCACCTGCCGGCGGCGGCCGGCGTCGAGCACCGCGTGATCCCGTGGGACGACGTGTCGCTCGACGAGGGCACCGGGATCGTCCACATCGCGCCGGGCTGCGGCGGCGAGGACTTCGAGCTCGCGGGTGAGCACGGCCTCGCGATCCTCTCGCCCGTCGACGAGAGCGGCCGCTTCTACGAGGACTACGGCTGGCTCCACGGCAGCTCGACCGTCGAGGCCGCCGACCAGATCGTCGGCGACCTCCGCGAGCGCGGCCTGCTCGAGCACGCGACGACGACCGTCCACCGCTACGCCCACTGCTGGCGCTGCGGGACGCCGGTCATCTTCCGCCTCGTCGACGACTGGTTCATCGCGGTGGAGGAGCTGCGGCCGAAGCTGCTCGCCGCCAACGCCGCGGTCGAGTGGACGCCCGACTTCTACGGCAAGCGCATGGACGACTGGCTGCGCAACATGGGCGACTGGAACATCTCACGCAAGCGCTATTTCGGGCTGCCGCTGCCGTTCTACCCGTGCGCGTGCGGCCACCTGACCGTGATCGGTTCGAAGGCCGAGCTCGAGGAGCGTGCCGTGCGCGGGCTCGACCAGCTCGAGGAGCTGCACCGGCCGTGGATCGACGAGGTCGTGATCTCCTGCGAGGCCTGCGGCGAGGAGGTCAATCGCATCCCCGAGGTCGGTGACGTCTGGCTCGACGCGGGGATCGTCCCGTTCTCGACGCTCGGCTGGCACAGCGACACCTGGGTCGACGCCGGCTACGGGACGGGCGCCGCCAAGGGCCTGACGACGGCGCCGCTCCCCGACCACGCCTACTGGGAGAAGTGGTTTCCCGCCGACTGGGTGACCGAGATGCGCGAGCAGATCCGGCTCTGGTTCTACTCGCTCCTCTTCATGTCGGTCGTGCTCGAAGGGCGGGCGCCGTACGACAAGGTGCTCGGCCACGAGGACGTCCGCGACGAGCACGGGCACGAGATGCACGGCTCGAAAGGGAACACGATCGAGGCGAGCGAGGCGCTCGAGCGGATGGGCGCCGACGTGATGCGCTGGATGTACTGCGAGCAGGCGCCGACCCAGCACGTCAAGTTCGGCTACGCGCCGGCGGGCGAGATCAAGCGGCGGCTGTTGACGCTCTGGAACTCGGTCTCGTTCCTCGTCACGTACGCGAACATCGAGGGCTTCCGGCCGCGGTACGAGGATGTCGAGACCCCGCCCGAGCCGCAGCATGTGCTCGACCGCTGGCTCGTCGCCAGGACGGGCCGCCTCGTGTCCGAGGCGACCGGCGCGTACGAGCGCTACTCGACGCCCGGGGTGATCCGGGCGTTCGACTCGTTCGTGGACGACCTCTCGAACTGGTACATCCGCCGCTCGCGCAAGCGGTTCTACTCGCTCGACGAGCCCGCGTTCCGCACGCTCTGGCATGCGATCGTCCAGGGGCTGCGCGTGATCGCGCCTGTGACGCCGTTCCTGGCGGACCATCTCTGGCGGATCCTCGTGGCCGGGCCCTGCGAGTCGGCGCCGGCCTCGGTCCATCTGGCCGGCTGGCCCGAGCCGCGCGATCTCGACGAGACGCTGCTGGCGGAGGTGGCGGAGGTGCGGAAGGTGGTCGAGCTCGGTCGCCAGGCCCGCGCGCAGTCGGGGCTCAAGCTGCGTCAGCCGCTGCGCCGCCTCGTCGTCCAGGGCGCCGACGGAGCCTCCGCCCAGGCCGGCGAGATCGCCGAGGAGCTGAGCGTCAAGGAGGTCGAGTTCGGCCCGGTCGAGGCAAGCGAGCTCCGCGTCAAGCCGAACCTGCCGGCACTTGGCCCGAGGCTCGGCAAGGAGCTCTCGGCGGTCCGCGCCGCGCTCGAGGCCGGGCAGTTCGAGGAGCTCGACGGCGGGCGCTTCCGCGTCGGCGGCCACGAGCTCGGCCCCGACGAGGTGCTCGTCGAGCGGCACGGCGCGGAAGGCTGGGCGGTCGCGAGCGAAGAGGGGCTGACCGTCGCGCTCGACCTGGCGCTCGATCCCGAGCTCGAGCTCGAGGGCCGCGCGCGCGACCTCATCCACGAGGTCAACGGGCTGCGTAAGCAGCAGGGCCTCGAGCTGACGGACCGCATCGTTCTCACCCTCCCCGAGGCGAGGGCCGAGCTGCTCGAACACGCGGACTGGATCAAGGAAGAGACGCTCGCCGTCGAGATCGCCGTCGACGGCGGCAGCGACGAGCCGGCGATCGCACGAGCTTCCTGAAGAGGGACTGGTGCGAGGAAAAGCCCGCCGCTCGGGGGGTGGTGGCGACGGGCTTCTCCCCATTGCTCACCGCGGGCCTCAAGGCCAGGTACGAGGCACCGCGGCTTGCATCGCCCAGTGGGGGGGACGCTACCCGGATGAGGGCGGCTTTCCAATAGGCCGTCCGGCCTATTTTTCCAAGTCGGGTGAGCCAGGCTTGGAGGGCTGATTCAGGGCCACGACGCGCTTCGCAAGCGGGTCTCGCCGCCTTCGGAGGACTTTGGTTCGTATCATCAGTCACGCCCGGTGAAACCCCAAACGTGACGAGGGTGCTGGTTATCGACGACGAGGCGGCGATCCGGCTGCTGTGCCGAGTCAACCTCGAGGCCGAGGGCATGGACGTGCTCGAGGCAAGCGACGGCGCCGCCGGCCTGGAGCTCGCCCGCAGCGAGTCGCCCGATGTGATCCTCCTGGACGTGATGCTGCCCGGCCTGGACGGCTGGCAGGTGGCCGAGCAGCTGGTCGAGGACCCACGCACGGAGTCGGTCCCGATCGTCTTCCTGACCGCCCGCGCCGAGGTCCGCGACCGGGCGCGGGGGCTCGACCTGGGTGGGATCGACTACGTCACGAAGCCGTTCAACCCGCTCGAGCTGGCGCCGCTCGTCCGCGAGCTGATCGAGCGCGTCGACCGCGGCGAGCGCGGTGAGGTGCGGCTCGAGCGGATCGCCGAGCTGCGGGACCTGATCGACGGCTAGCGGCTAGCGCCTATGTATCAGCGGCCGGCGAAGTCGGTCGTGACCATCAGCGCGGAGCGGCCGCTGAAGCGGCCGCGCAACGCGCCCACGCCCACGATCCAGTAGCCGGTTCGGAGCAGGTTCGCCCGGTGTATCGGGCTGGCGAGCCAGACGTTCACGATCGCGCGGGCGCGGGCGTAGCTCCCGCTGCCCCACGCGATGTTCTCGCCGACGTGCGGGGTCTTGACGCCGGTGCCTCGGATCCTCGAGATGAAGGAACCGTGCGAGAAGCTCTGCGTCCGCAGCATCACGCGCGAGTGGGCCCGGGCCGAGCGCTGCAGCCGCGGATCGAGGCGCAGCGGCGCCAGCCCGTGCGAAGCCCGGACTTCGTTCATGACCTTCAGGAGGGACAGCTCTGCGGCGGTCGGCGTCGCCGACTTGGCCTGCACTCCTAATGTCAACGCGGCGGCGACGGCGGCCGCCAGGGTGATCACTCGTCCAGCCACGAGGTCGCGGCATGAATAGCACAGGTCCCGGCCGGACCCACGCCGAACGGTCTCTTTTTACAATTCGCAAACACGAAATTGGCGCCTGGAGCGGACTTGCCCGGCGGGGCCGGAAAGGGGCGCAGGGGCCGGAGCTAGACTGGGTTTCCCGGCGGGACGTAGCGCAGCCTGGTTAGCGCGCCTGCTTTGGGAGCAGGAGGCCGGCGGTTCGAATCCGCCCGTCCCGACTGAGAGACCCGCCGAGAAACGGCGGGTCTCTCTCGGAGCGTTCCAGCGATCGCCGCCGCACCTAAGGCTGTCGCGGATCCGGCGGGGTTTGGCTGTTGGTGTGGTAGGTGTTGCCGCCCGCATCCACGACACCGGGGCAGCCGTCGTAGAAGGCGTCGTTCATGAACCAGTTGTTGCTCACCGTCACCGCGCACTGGCTTGCACCCGAGCCCGTCGAGAGCTTGAGGTTGTCGTTGTTGTAGTTGGCCTCCCAGAAGGAGTTGTGGTCGACCAGGCCGCTGGTGTTCTCGACCGGCTTGGAGAAGATGTCGAAGATCGCGCAGTTGCGGAACAGGTTGCGCTGAATCACGACGTGCGTCCCGACATCCCAGGTCAGACACTCGAAGTGGCCGTCGTTGACCGCCGAGAAGTCGTGGATCAGGTTGTCCTGGAAGGAGTTGCCGTCGCCGTCGTCGAGGCGGTTGTTGAGCGGGTCGACCGAGGGGCCGATGTCGGAGTGGGAGACGAGCATGTTCGAGCCGTCGAGCGCGACGGCGCCCACATCCAGACGGGCGAAGGTCACATCCGTGATACCGCGGTCGCTGCCGATCCGGCCCTGGTAGGAAAAGCCCTTCGCGACGTAGGTCTTGCTACGGATGCCGAGCCCCGGCCCGCCGTCGAAGGTGAGGTAGGAGCCGTCGGCGACGAGGCAGGCGTCGTAGGTGGTCGTGCCGTCGAAGGCCGGAATGGTGTCGCAGCCGAGTGTCGCGACCTGCCCGTCGGGAACGGTGAAGGTGCAGCGCGAGGAGGCTGAGCGGCCGATCCCGTTTCCGGTCACGTCCTGCTGTGGGTAGTCGCCGCCGCGGATTACGACCGTCTCGCCGCCGTGGCAGACGTCGTTGGCAGCGTCGAGGCTGCCGCAGGCGCTCGCGTCGCTGTAGGCCACGGGGCTCGCCGAGCGTGTGCAGCTTCCGCCGTTTGTATCCACCCACAGGTTGGCGGTGCCCGCCGGGGCAGGCAGCGCAGGCGGAGGAGGTGGCGGTGGCGGAGGAGGCGGGGGCGGTGGGGGCGGAGGAGGAGGCGGAGGCGGAGGAGGAGGTGGCGGAGGTGGCGGGGGCGGTGGGGGTGGCGGCGGAGGAGGAGGAGCGGGAGACGGAGAGGCCGAAGCCGGTGCCGACGACGCTCGCAGCGCCACGAGCTGGCCGATCGAGCTGTTCGAGTGTCGGGTCGTCGAGGCCCTCTTGCTTCCTGTCGCTCCCGGCGATGCCTGGACGTACGCGGCACCTTCGGCTCCGAGCGCCCAGTAGTAGCTGCTCGTCGAGCGCATGCCGAACTCCTGCGTCAGCCCGGAAGGCGCGCTCAGGCTTGTGCTCGAGGCCACGCCGAAGAAACCGACGACGACGTCGCTCTCGGCCGTTGTCCTCACCGAGGGCGCGACGACGACCGAGCTGTTGGGGGTGAACGCGCCGCTGTGCGAGTCCACCGGAGCCGAGCGGTCCAGCCCTTTGAAATCGAGGATCGCCGCGACGGCGGTCACCCTCGGCGACCATGACCAGCGATAGCTCGAGGGCTCGGACGAGCCGGCGACCTTGTAGAAGAGCGCCTGGGTCAGCGAGCGGTACGCGGGCGCGTTGCTGTCGCGCCTGATGAGGCTCCAGCCGCTCGGCGGAGTGATCGAGCTGTTCCCCGAGAGGCGGGCGTGGACGGAAGCGACGAGCACGTCGCCGCTCGCCGTCGTGGCAGGCCGTGGAACGGTGATCGTCGATCCGAACGTGCTGGCCGTGACGACTGCGCCACCCGATGGGAGAGCGCTGAGGGCCCGTCCCGACCCTGAGATGACGACACCCAGGAGCAGCGCAAGCACAAGGAACGGAAGGTGCCGGCGAAGCCGGGCGACCCCCTTCAAGGAAGCAGCTGCCGGCCCTGGGACAGCTGTCCGAGGCCGAGGTTCTGTCTTGATCCGTGGGCGTACGCTAAAGACGGGCGGCATCCTCACACATCCTCCATCTCTGGGCGGACCGGCGGCGCCACAACGCCCCGCGGAAGCGGGATGTACCTAGTCGCGACTCTGGCAGGAAGTGACCCCGCCGCCAGCTCGCCTTCTAGTTTTGGCGTGAAGTCGCCTTTCTACCCCATCGACCGGCCGACTCCTGCAAGTCCTTCGGAGGGCGATGCCGAAATCTCCCGCAAAGAGGGTGATTTCCGGCCTCGGGACGACCTGGAGGCATTCGAACGGCCCCTGTCCGGTCGCCGGGGCGACTGCAAGACTGTCCCGATGTCGGTGCCCTCAGACGACGTCCGCCTGCTCGGAGCAGCGCCTTCGGGAGCGGAGCTCGGCCCGATCAGCCCCGAGCTCGCCCTGGTCGACCCCGTCCTCGCCGAGCGGGCGAGGCGGCTCCTTCCCGATCCCGGCGAGCGGCTCACACCCCGTCCCCGGCCTGCCGTCGCCACGAGCGCCGGCCCGGCGGTCGTGGCGCAGCCAGAGGAGGCCGCGCTGCTGGCTCCCTCGAAGCGGCGCTGGAGGCGGATCGTGGTGCTCGCGGGTCTCATCTTCGCCGTCGGTGCCGCCTCGGGCAGCCTCCTCGGCGAGAAGCGCGCGGGGTCGCCTGGGGCCCGGCTCGAGGTTCAGCCGAGCTCTGTCAGCAGCGCGCCGCTGCGACCCCCGAAGCTCGACCGATCGCCCCGCACGCCGCGTACCTCGTCCGCGCAGCAGCAGCGAACTGCCCGTGTCACCTGGGCGGCGAACGTGCTCGGGGTAACGGCACGGGTCGATCGCCCGGGAGTGACGCTCGTCTGGCAGCGGCCTGCCGACTCCGACCATGTGGTCGTCCTGCGCTCGCTTGCCACACGCAGACATGGCGTGGTCGTCTATCGCGGGCGGGCAACGAGCTATCGCGACGCGCACCCGCTGCCCTGCACTGGCTACCGCTACACGATCGTCAACCACGACCGGAGCGGCCATCGAGCCACCGGCGTGCCGACGTCGATCGTCACCGGCGGCTGCGTCTGACAGCTGGTAGAGAGCTGGCCGCGGCCGTACGCTTGTTCCATGCCTTTCTGTACCCAGTGCGGTACTGAGAACCCGGCGGAGGCTCGGTTCTGCGCGGCGTGCGGCGCGCCGCTTGCCGAGGCTGCTCCGGCCGCGCCGCCGAGCGACGAGCGAAAGGTCATCACGGCGATCTTCGTCGACCTCGTCGGCTCGACCGCGCGCTCCGAGCAGCTCGACCCGGAGGACGTGAAGTCTCTCGTTGCGCCCTACCACTCACGGGTGCGGGCAGAGCTCGAGCGGCACGGGGGCACGTTCGAGAAGTTCAGCGGTGACGCGGTCCTGGCGCTGTTCGGGACGCCGAAGGCGCACGAGGACGATCCCGAGCGAGCCGTGCGCGCGGGTCTTGCGATCCGGAGGGCGATCGCGGAGCTGAACGCCGAGGACGAGTGGCTCGACCTCCACATCCGAATCGGCATCCACACGGGCGAGGCGCTGATCATGCTCGGCGCCCGGCCGAGCGAAGGCGAGTGGTCGGCGGCCGGCGACGTGCTCAACACCGCCGCCCGCATCCAGTCGGCTGCGCCGACGGATGGGATCCTCGTCGGCGAGCAGACCTACCAGGCCGCCAAGAACGCTTTCGAGTTCGAGGAGGCGGAGGCCGTGGAGGCCAAGGGCAAGGCGGAGCCGGTCCAGGTCTGGGAGGTCACGGGCGAGCGCGACGACGCGAGGGGCCGCCCACGGATCGACCTGCCGCTCATCGGGCGCCTCGAGGAGCTCGAGGAGCTGTCGGCGTTCTGCGACGCGGTCATCGAGGAGCGGCACGCCGGCGTCGCGACGATCCTCGGCGCGCCCGGCATCGGAAAGAGCCGCCTGCTGCTCGAGGTCGTGCACCGACTCGAGGAGCGCTGTGACGTCCACTGGGGCCGGTGCCTCTCCTACGGCGATGGAATCACGTACTGGCCCATCGAGGAGATCGTGGAGGACGCTGCCGGAATCCTCCACGATGACGATGCGGAAGCGACCGGGGCGAAGCTGGCCGCGCTGCTGGAGACCCTCGGGACGACGGACCAGGACGAGCTGCGGTCGATCGCCGCTGCGGTCTCGAACCTCGCTGGGGCCGCGACGACCCCTCTGGGCACGTACTCGGCGGCCGAGATCGGGCGGGGAGAGCTGCACTGGGGCATCCGGCGCCTGCTCGAGCTCCGGGCCGAGCGCCGCCCCACGGTCGTCGTGATCGAGGACCTCCACTGGGCCGAGCCGACGCTCCTCGAGCTGCTGGTGTTCCTGGGCGAGAGCGATGTCGAGGCGCCGCTGCTCGTGCTCGGGACGGCCAGGCCCGAGGCGAGGGAGACGGAGTCGCCGATCTTCGTCTCAAACGGGGCCCGGCGCGCACTCGAGCTCGACGCCCTGAGCAGCAAGGACAGCACGATGCTGATCGCCGAGCTCGTCCCGGCCGGAGTTCAGGTGCCGGTCGACCAGCTGCTCGAGGCCTCGGGCGGGAACCCGCTCTTCCTCGAGGAGACCGTGCGGATGATGGCCGAGGTCGGGGCCGGGCACGAGGGCGGGCAGATCCCGGTGCCGTCGAACATCCACGCGCTGATCGCCTCGCGTCTCGACCAGCTCGGGCCTGCCGAGAAGAGCCTGGCCCAGAACGCATCGGTGATCGGCACGACCTTCTGGCCCAGCGCCGTCGCCGCGATGAACGGGATCGGCGGCGACCTGGAGGACGGGCTCGCCGAGCTCGAGCGGCGCGATCTAGTCCGTCCGACCGACGCCTCGCGGATCTCCGGCGAGCGCGAATACGGGTTCAAGCACGTGCTGATCCGCGACGTCTCGTACGGACAGGTTCCGAAGGGCCGGCGGGCGGTGCTGCACCGGCGCTTCGCGGACTGGGCCGACACGCAGCCGGGCCTCGGGGACGACTTCATCGAGGTGGTCGCGTACCACCTCGAGCAGGCGTGCCTGACCGCGCGCGAGGTCGCGCGGCCGCTCGAGTCGCCCCCGGTCGGCCCGGCCGCTGAGGCTCTGGCGCGCGCCGCGGCGAAGGCCGAGCGGCGCGAGGGCTTCCGCGAGGCCGAGCGCTTCTACACCCGCGCGCTCGAGATCGCGGACGGGAACGACACGGCCACGTGCGCGGACCTCCGCTACCGGCGGGCGCGCATGGTGGTCGGGCGCGGCGACCTCAAGTTCGCGCGGGAGGAGCTCGAGCACGCGGCCGGCCTCGCGTCCACGGCCGAGCGCCCGGATCTCCGCTGCGCCGCGCTGATCGCGCTCGCGAACGTCGACTGGAAGCAGGGGCTCGCGGACGAGGAGCGCGCGTGGGTCACCGAGGCGGCCGCCATTGCCGAGCAGATCGGTGACCAGCGGCTCGAGATCATGGCGATGTTCGAGCTCGCGAACGTGCGCGGCTGGATCGACGGCGAGGCGACGGCAGCGACCGAGGAGCTCCGTGGCGCGGTCGAGCTCGCCGAGGCCTACGGTGACCGCTCGCTCCTGATCGAGGCGCTCCTGCGCCTAGGGACGAACCTGCTCAACATGGCGGAGCTCGCGGCGAGCGAGGAGCAGCTCACTCGCGCCCTCGTGCTCGCCGGCGAGGACGGCAGTCACCGCGACGAGGCGCGGGCCAGCTCGCTGCTCGCGTTCGTCAAGTCGTTCCGCAGCGGCGGCGCGGAGGCCGAGCAGCTCGCCGTGCAGGCGCTGGAGTGGCTCGAGCGCACCGGCGACACCGACCTTCGCATCCAGAACGAACGGATCCTCGCGCGCTATGCGCTGACCCGCGGGGAGCTCGAGCTCGCCGAGCAGCGCCTGCGCGAGGCCCTCCCGCTAGCACTCGAGATGGGCGGCTGGCTCGCGATCGACATCTACCGCCATCTGGCGGAGACGCTCGTTCTGCAGGGGCGCGTCGCCGAGGCGCGCGAGCTGGTCGCGTCGGCCGCGCAGACCGTCCCACAGGAGGACCGCTATGCGCGCGCGGCCCTGCTGGTCGCGGCGGCCATCGTGGCGACCTCAGAGGGCGACCCGGCGAACGCGGAGGACGGCTTCTCCGAGGCGCTGAAGCTGATGGAGGAGCAGGAGCTGGCGATCGACGTCGGCGAGACGAGGATCGCGCACGCCCGCGCGCTCGCGGCCTCGGGGGACCTGGACGGCGCCAGAGCAGAGCTGGAGCAGGCGCGCGCATCATTCGAGGGGATGGGAGCGCTCGCCGTCGTCGACCAGATCGACCGCGAGCTCGCGGAGCTCGCGCCCCGGACGACCGCCTAGCGCGCGGATGCCCCCGCGACGGGCGTGACGGCCCGCCGCGGAGGGCATCCAGGCTGTTCTACGGGATCACCGTTGCTGCGGGGTTGATCCCGAACTCGCCGATTGCGAACCCGGTCGGGTCGGTCGTGGACACGTCGATGGACGACAGCGTCGAGTCCCCGGTTGCATAGAAGCCGTAGTACTGGGCTCCCGCGAGGCCCTGGACGTCGATCGGCCCGGAGGTCGTGCCGTCCTGCGCCGTCGCCTGGATCTGGAGCAGGGCGAACTGCTGCGGCTCGGCGTAGAAGTAGAACGCCTTCGTGCCGGGCGGCAGCGAGATCGTCCGGTGCTGCTTGTCCGCGTAGTCGTAGTGGTAGGTGTCGTAGACGTCACCCGTGTAGCCGTGGCTCCAGGTCGCCCAGCCGTTCCCGATCGTGTCGTGGACCATGAGAGGCGTGAAACCGATCGTCCCCGCCGGGTCCTCCACGCCGTCCACGAAGGTGAAGGTGCCGACCGGGTACGGGTCGGGCCCGAACGGCGTCATCGTGTACGGCCCGAGCGTCGGGGGCGGCGCGTTCGTGCCGGGCGAGCCGTCGAACGAAATGCAGCTCGAGCCGGTGCAGCCGAAGCTCGTGCTGATGGTGCCGCCCGACACCGTGTTGGTGTTCGTCGTCCCGTTCGTGGTGTTGGTCTGCGTCGCAGAGCAGTTGCCGGAGCTCACGCAGTCGGCCTCGTACTGCGCGGTGATGTTCGGCGTCGCGTCACCCGACGTCTTGACGTCCCGTTCTGCGTCAGCGTGAGCGTGTTGTTCGGCGTTCCCGGTCTGGGTCGCGCAGCACCTGAACGGGTCCTGAACCGTCTGGTCCACGTTCGGCCCGGCGGCGGTCACCGTGGGGTTGTGGACCTGGTTGACCTTCGCCGTGGACACTCCGCTGCTCGACTGCGTGATGTGCCCGTCAATGTTGCCGCTCGCGAACTGCGTGCCCGTGGTCGCGAACTTCGCGGTCTCGAGTTGGCCCGACAGCTGGTTGACCTTGATGTTCTGGCCGCCGCTGGTGGAGGTCTGCGAGATCGTGAAGCTCTGGTCGCTCGACTGCGACTGGCTGACGCTTCCGGCCAGCGTCACCGACGCCTGGCCGATCGCCTGGTCGAGAAGGACCGAGTTCGAGCCGTTGGTGCTGGTCTGCGTGACCGATGCCATTTGCGAGGCCGAGAGCGACTGGCCCGCCTGGCCGATCGCCTGGCCCACGATGGCGCTGTTGGAGACGCCGTCGCCGCTCGACTGCACGATGACGCAGGACTGGTTCGACCCCGTTATGCGAAGGCACGCCGCCACGTTCGTGCTCGGCTTCGCGTTGAGGAAGCTACGGCCAGTCGCTCTCGCATGACGTCCGGTCGCGATCTGCACGACCCTGCGGGACTTGGTGCAGTTCCAGCCCTTTCCCGGGCAATGGGGCCCGGCGTAGTTCCTGGCTCCCCGCTGGATCACGACGCCCTTAGGCGAGATGCCCATCGATCGCAGGTAGTGCTTGACCGCCGCAGCGGTCGAGAGTCGTATCGTGTGTTTTGCCGGTGTGGGGGCAGCGCCGACGGACGAGGCCAGCACAGCAACGGCGGCCATCACCCCGACGAGACCCAAGAGACGCTTGAGCGTCATGAACCCTCCTCTCTCCCCTGTTCAACCCGGCATGCGTTCGCAGGCCGCAGTGAAGTGAAACGTACGAAATAGGAATCGATGTGTCTAGATCCCTCGCCTTCTGGTCGCACGTCTCGCACGGCGGCGCCGTTCGTGCTCGGAGCCGCTCTCCGCCGGGCTTGCGCTGCTGCTCCTGCTCGTCAGTCTTGCCAGCTCGGGGCGAGCGTCCAGGCGTCGAGCCGCTCCAAGGCCTCGCTGAGCTCCGCGGCGGTGAGCGGGAACGGCTCCGCGTAGGGGACCCACTCGACCTTGCGCGCGGGCGGCCGCCCGGCGGCCGCGTCGAGGACGTAACGGACGGTGAGCGCGTGCGCGACGACCAGGATCGTCCGCTCCGGCCGCGCCAGGAGCGTTCGGTAGGCCGCGACGTAGCGACGGATGACCCCGGCGCGGCTCTCGCCTTCGCCCGGGGGAAGGTCGTCGGGCCCGTGCGAGCGCGCCCAGTCCCGGTACTCGTCGATCGAACGGCCCTCGAACGCGCCCACGCCGATGTCGTTCAGCCCGGGAAGGACCAGCCGCGGAACGTCGCGACCCTCGAGCGCGAGATCGGCCGTCTCCTGCACGCGCTCGAACTCGCTCACCGCGCAGAGGTCGATCGTCGTGCCCGCCAGGAGCTCGCCGAGGTGCCGCGCCTCGGCGCGGCCCGCCTCCGTCAGCGCGCACGGGACGGCGGGGTCGCCGTTCGTCAGCTTCGCGAGGGAGAGCTCGCTTTCGCCGTGCCGTGCCAGGTACGCGCGTTCCACGATCGGCCATTCTGGCGGGCTACGCTATGGCCGCGCGGGCGTAGCTCAGTGGTAGAGCCCCAGCCTTCCAAGCTGGTTACGCGGGTTCGATCCCCGCCGCCCGCTCTCTCCGGCGCCCGCGCCGCTGCACGTCCGACGCCTCCGTGATGCTGGCCGGGTGATCTCGGAGCGTCTCGTCCGCGTTCGGCTGCGGACGGTCCTGTCACTGCTGGCGACGATCATCGCGGTCGCGGTCGTTCTCGAGGTGATCTGGATCGCCCGCCACGTCCTTGCGTGGGTGCTGATCTCGCTCTTCCTCGCGCTCGCCCTCAACCCGGCGGTCGGCTGGCTCCAGCGCCACGGCATCCGCCGCCGCGCCGCGGCCGCCGCGCTCGCCTACCTGCTCACGCTCTGCCCTCTTCGTCCTGATCGGCCTGCTGTTCGTGCCGACGCTCGTGAACCAGGTCAACGACTTCGTCCACAAGGTGCCCGACTACGTCCAGGACGTCACGCACGGCCGCGGGCGGCTCGGGTTCCTCGAGACCAAGTACCACCTGCAGGAGCGGATCCGGGACGCGATCAGCAAGGGCGGCGCGACGAAGGTGCTCGGGCTGTCCGGGGTCGCGATCTCCGTCGCGAAGGGCGTGATCACGATCGTCGTCGCCACGATCACGATCGGCTTCATGACGTTCTTCATGCTCCTCGAGGGCCCCGACTGGGTCGAGCGCTTCTACACCCTGCTGCCCGAGGAGTCGCAGCCGCGCTGGCGGAGGGTCGGGGACGAGATCTACCGGACCGTCGGCGGCTACGTGACCGGCAACCTCCTGATCAGCGTCATCGCCGGAGCGCTGACGACGATCGTGCTGATCGATCATGGGCGTGCCCTACGCGGTCGCCCTCGGCCTGGTCGTCGCGATCCTCGACCTGATCCCGCTCGCCGGCGCGACCATGGCCGCGATCCTGATCGGGATCGTCGCGTTCCTGCACTCGGTTCCGGCCGGGATCGTCGTCGTTGCCTTCTTCGTCGCCTACCAGCAGGTGGAGAACCACGTGCTCCAGCCGGTGATCTACGGCCGGACGGTGCAGCTCTCGCCGCTCACCGTCCTGATCTCGATCCTGATCGGCGCCGAGCTCGCGGGAATCCTCGGCGCGCTGGGCGCGATCCCCGTCGCGGGCACGATCCAGGTGCTGCTGCTCGACTGGCGCAGACACCGCCTGGAGAACCCGGCTCCCGCAGCGCTCTAGGGATCTTCCGGCCCGGACTCCAGGAATAAGGCCGTCGTGCCGATGGTGCTCGCATGCCTTGCAAGAGGCTCGCAGCGCTCGCAGCACTCGCCGCCGTGCTGGTCGCGCCCGCGTCCGGCTCGTTCGCCCAGAGCAGCGCGGTCACCCGCTCGGCCCGGCTCCAGGCGGCACTTCTCGCCCAGGTCAATGCCGTGCGGTCGGCGCACGGCCTCGTGCGCCTTCGCTTCTCGCCCGCGCTGAACGCCGCGGCGTCCGCGCACTCGACGCAGATGGCCCGGCTCGGCTACTTCAGCCACAGCTCGGCGAACGGCGCTCCGTTCTCGAGGCGGATCGCCTCCTACTACCCCGCTCGCGGCTACCGCAGCTGGATGGCCGGCGAGAACCTGGTCTGGGCCTCGCCCGACCTCGGTGCGGCGCGCGCGGTCAGGCTCTGGCTCGCGAGCCCGCCTCATCGCGCGAACCTGCTCAACCCGAGCTGGCGCGAGATCGGCCTCTCGGGCGTCCACTCGACGAGCGCCCCCGGCGTGTACGGCGGGGGGCCGGCGACGATCATCACCGCCGACTTCGGCTCCCGCAGCAGATAGCCCCCGCACACGAGCGCTACCCTGTCCGCCCAGGGCGCCTGTAGCTCAGTGGAAGAGCGACGGCCTTCTAAGCCGTGGGTCGCAGGTTCGAATCCTGCCAGGCGCACTCCCGTCGAAAGTCCGCCCGCTTCGCGGGCATGACGACTTTCGACGGTTGGCCCATCGAGAGCGCCTGTGAGCCGCAGCTGCGCATGTCGGCTGCGGCGGCGGGAGCCTCGGCCGAGAGGGACGCTGACCCAGGCTACGTTTGCCTGCCGTAGCCTGTGTGCT
This sequence comes from uncultured Actinomycetes bacterium, assembly GCA_963716865.1. Classification (GTDB taxonomy): domain Bacteria; phylum Actinomycetota; class Thermoleophilia; order Gaiellales; family Gaiellaceae; genus AC-32. The sequence continues at coordinate 341,333 of CAVQUF010000001.1, read as the reverse complement.
GTAGTTCGCGGACAGGTCTGCGGACGTCTGCGGGATCGCGTTACTTCGCAGACGTACTCGCGACGTAGAGCTGCCAGGACTGCTCAAACCCCTTCAGTCGGTGCTCGCCCGCGTCCTTGAAGGTGAGGCCACTCCCCGCGGTAAGGTCGCGCACTGTCGATGACACCAGCACCTGCGAGGCTCTTGCCTCCGCGGCGATGCGCGCGGCAAGGTGAACGGCAATGCCGTGGACGCGAGCGCCGTCGGCTTCGACTTCGCCCGTGTGGACGCCTGCTCTGATCTCGAATCCGAGCGCGCGGACGCCCTCGATGATCCCCTGGGCGCATCGGACAGCTGCGGCAGGACCGTCGAAGGTCGCGAACACCCCGTCTCCGGTCGAGTCGATCTTCCGGCCGTCGTGGCGCACGATCGCTTGTTCCACGATGCGATCGTGTTCTCGCAATCGCTGACGCCACCTGGCGTCTCCGAGAGCGGCGAGATGTTCCGTCGATCCAACGATGTCTGTGAAGAGCACGGTCGCGAGACGGCGATCGCTCCCCTTGTCGGCGCCCGCTCTGCCCGCGAGAAAGTTCTCGATTTCGGACGCCAGCGTCTCGACGTCGCCGAGCCACGGGATCCCGTCGTCGCCATCGAGTTCGACGAACCGGGCACCGCTGATCCTCGAGGCGACGTAGCGGCCCGCTTCGATCGCCTCTACCTGGTCGCCCTTGCGATGCAGCACGAGGGCCGGCGCCTGGACCACCGGCAGCACCTGCCGAATATCTGTGTTCTTCGAGTTGCGCATAACCGTCTCCGCGGAGGAAGGACTGGCGGCGAGCCGCGTGTAGGTGATCCAGTGTTCGAGCTCGGCCGGGTCGTCGAGCATCGTGGGCCCCATCCAGCGAGCGTTGCGGACGATCCACGCGCGGCTGCCCCATCCCTCGCGAATGCTCGTCAGCCATTCCGCCCATCGCGATTCCGTCCACCCCCACGGGTAGTCCTCCTTGGGCGTCTGCGCCGGGGATGAGCTGAAGAGCACCAGTGACGCAACCCGCTCGGGGCGAGTCGCTGCGAACAGGATCGACGTCACACATCCGTCCCAGAGACCGAACAAGGTCGTCTTCGGCGAACCGGCCTCGTCCAACACGACCTCGACGTCCTCAAGTGACGTTTCGATCGGGGGCGGAGCGGAGATGCGATCGGAGAGGCCGCGTCGCTCATGCCGTCGCCACAGGACGCCCACGGCGACTGCAAGCATGACGGCTACCACGAGGACGACGTTCGCAACCGAGTTTGTGGTCGAAGGGTGCGGCGTGATCATCTCTTGATTGGTAGGCCAGAGCCCTGCGCCGTCCCCGCGGCCCTAGGGTGTCGATGTGGACGAGACGCCGCTGAAGAGCGACGCCGAGATCGCCGCGGCGCGAATCCGGCCGCCGGATGTGCTCGGCGGGCCGATCACACTGGTCGAATACGACCCGGCCTGGCCGCTGCTCTACGATCGCGAGGCAGTGCGCATCCACGCGGCTCTGGGTGACCGTGCGCTGCTGATCGAGCATGTCGGCTCGACCGCCGTGCCGCAACTGGCCGCCAAGCCGCGTATCGACATCGTCCTCGCTGTTGCCGATTCGAGCCAGGAGGCGAGCTACGTACCGGCGCTCGAGACGGCCGGCTACGTGCTGCACATTCGCGAGCCCGATTGGCATGAGCATCGCGCGTTCAGGGGCCACGACACGGATCTCAACCTTCACGTCTTCTCGGAAGGCTGCGTGGAGACCGAGCGCATGCTGCGCTTCCGCGATCACCTGCGGCGCAACGAGGCCGACCGCCTTCTCTACGAGAGAACGAAGCGCGCGCTGGCGCAGCGGACCTGGAAGTACGTGCAGCATTACGCCGACGCCAAGACGACGGTCGTCGAGGAGATCTTGGCGCGAGCCGAGGAGAAGCCATGCAAATGACCCGGAACGGCATCGACACCAAGGCGGGGCCGAGCGAGTGGTTCACCGGCGCGGTGTACGTCGACGCGGTCGCGGCGCCGTCAGAAGCCTCGCGCCTGAGCGCGAACAGTGTTCACTTCACGCCGGGCGCCCGAACGGCGTGGCACACGCACCCGAACGGCCAGACGATCTACGTCACGGAAGGCGTCGGCCTCGCGCAGCGGCGCGGCGGGCCGGTCGAGGTGATCCAGCCCGGCGATCGCGTGTTCTTCGAGCCGGGCGAGGACCACTGGCACGGCGCGGCGCCGAGCCGCTTCATGACGCACCTCTCGATGGTCGAGGTCGACGAGGTGGGCAGATCCACGACGTGGGGTGACCACGTGACCGACGAGGAGTACGGGGCGGCCCCCGCGATCGGCGAGTGAGCGCCGACGACGCTCCCGGTAGCCTGGAGCCCGCCCGAAACCGGAGGTAGCCACGATGCGCGCAGCTGTCATGTACGGCGCCGGCGATGTCCGTGTCGAAACCGTCCCCGACGCCCGCCTGATCGAGCCCACCGATGCCCTGGTCGCTGTCACGCGCGCCGCTGTCTGCGGCAGCGACCTCTGGCCGTACAAGACGATGGAGCACAGCGACACCGGCCGCCGCATGGGTCACGAGTTCATCGGCATCGTCGAGGCCGCCGGCGCCGACGTCCAGAGCGTCAAGGCCGGAGACCTCGTCGTCTCGCCGTTTCTGTGGTCCGACGGCACCTGCGTGCTCTGCCGCGAGGGTCTTCAGAGCGAATGCCTGCACGGCGGCAGGTACGGCTTCGACGACGTCGACGGCGGACAGGGCGAAGCCGTGCGTGTCCCGCAGGCGGACGGGACTCTCGTCGTGCTGCCGGTCGGCCCGGACGACGCGCTGATGCCGTCGCTGCTCACCCTCTCGGACGTGATGGGAACGGGCCACCACGCCGCCGTCGCCGCCGATGTCGGCTCCGGGAAGACAGCGGCGGTCGTCGGGGACGGCGCTGTCGGCTTGTGCGGCGTGATCGCGGCGAAGCGGCTCGGCGCCGAGCGGATCATCCTCCTCGGCAGCAATCCGGACCGGATCGCGCTCGGGACGGAGTTCGGCGCCACGGACGTCGTGAGCGAGCGCGGCGACGAGGCGGTCGCGCGCGTCCTCGAGCTGACCGACGGACTCGGCGCCCACTCGGTCCTCGAGTGCGTCGGTCTGGAGCAGTCGACGCTGACGGCCCTCCACATCGCTCGTCCCGGTGGTGCAGTCGGTCGCGTCGGTCTGCCCCAGGCAGACTCGGTTCCAGACGCGCTCGCCACCTTCTTCAAGAACGTCATCATCGGCGGCGGCCCCGCCCCTGTGCGCGCGTACATCGAGGAGCTGCTCCCGGACGTCCTCGACGGAAGCATCGAGCCCGGCCGCGTCTTCGACCGCGTCGGCTCGCTCGGCGAGGTGCCAGACGGCTACCGGGCGATGAACGAGCGTGAAGCGATCAAGGTGATGGTGGAGCTGTGACGGCGGCCTGGACAGGCGACGAGCTCGTGGCGCCCAGCGACGTGGCGGCTCCCTGCTCCGGCGTCTTCCAGCGGATCAAACGACAAGTGGAAGGCGTTCCACCGTCGTCTCGAAGCCGAATCCACTCCCGATCGGCTCTTGCGGGGTCGGCATCACGTCAGGAAAGTGCGCGCTCGAGGGCCGCCCGGTCGGTCGGCGCTCCGTGCGTCGGGAGCACGTGTTCGACGGGCAGCTCGAGCAGCGGACGCAGCGTCTCGAGGATCTGCTCCGGCGGGACGCCCTTGTTCGCCCAGTCGGACGGAAACTCGAAGCCCTGGCCGCGGTCGATCAGCGTGTCGCCCGCGGCGAGCGCGCGGCGGCTCTCGATCCAGAGCACGAGGTCGTTCGGCTCCATCCCCGGGAAGGCCTGGATCCCGACCGGCAACCGGTCGCCGGCCGAGAACACGTGTCCCTCGACCGGGCTCGGGTCGCCCTCGTCCGGCGGCGGCACGTAGATCGACGCGCCGAGCCGCGCCGCCAGGCTGACCGCGTCGCGCCTGTGCCATGGGCACGTCAGCACGATCGCCGTCTCGCGGGCGGCCGCGAGCTCGTCGATGGGGCTCGGGGGAGCGGTCGGGTCGATCAGCAGCAGCCGCTCGCCGTCGTCGATCGCGTACGAGGAGACCTCGGGCCCCCAGTCTGCTGTGGCGGCGTCCTTCGTCGTCCACTCGGGGTGCACGGCCTCCCACCACCACAGCCCCTTCTCCAGTTCCCGCACGGCGCCATGCTAGTCAGTCGGGAAGAATCGCCGAGAGGTCCCAGACGCGAGGGTCGTGATCGCGCAGCCGCAGCAAGACACCCGGCTTGGCGCGACGCTCGTCCGCGAACCGCCTCCCGGCCTCGACGCCGAGGTAGCGGCCGGCGATCGTCTCCCGCAGCTCGGTCACGTCGCGTTCGACGAGCTCGGGAACGCCGCGCACCTCCACTCCGCGAAACGGCGGAACCGACTCGAACACGATCAGGGTGCACCGTGGGTCGCGCGCGAGGTGGCGGAGCTTCACGTCGCCCTCGGCGATCACGACCTCGAAGGCCCCAGCGTGCCAGCGGTACCAGACGGGCGAGACGAGCGCGCTGCCGTCCTTTCGGTAAGTCGCCAGAACAGCGGGGGACGGCGCCTCCAGCAGAGTCCGAACCGGCTCCGTCCAATCGTCTGCCACGGGCTCGAGCGTAATGCGTACGCTGGCGAAAGGCGCCATGGTGACGGTCGACCAGGTCCGCGCGTTTGCGAGCACGCTCCCGCGAACCAGCGAGGGGCTCGTGCGCGGCCAGGTCAAGTTCCGGATCGGGCGGATCGTCTATCTCGCCCTGTCGCGGGACGGCACGAGGATGGGCTTCGCGTTCCCCAAGGACTGGCGCAACGCCCTCATCGAGTCCGAGCCGGAGAAGTTCTCGCTGCCGAGCGATTCCGACCTCCGCTACCACTGGGCCCACGTCCGGCTCGACGCGATCGACGAGCAGGAGATGCGCGAGCTGGTCGAGGACGCCTGGGCGTTCACCGTGCCGAAGCACGTCGCGGAGGAGTACGCCGCGTCTCGCGGCTACCGCTGACGCCTCGGCTTAGGATGCTTCCGTGGATGTGAAGGAGCAGGCGATTCGCCAGCTCTACGACGGTCGTGCGCAACGGGACTGGGACGCCGTCGGTTCGGTCCTGGCCGACGAGGTGGGCTGGCACGAGCCAGGCGAGGAGGACCACTCCGGGGACTTTCGCGGCCGCGACGAGGTGGTGGCGCTTCTACGCAGGCTCGTCGACGTCACCGAGGGAACCTTCCAGCTGGAGCCCGAGGGATTCCTGAACCTGCGCGAGCATTCCGCGGTTCTCGTCCGGTGGTGGGCCGAGCGTGGGGGAAGACGGTCGGAGGGACGCGAGATAGGCGTCTATCGCTTCACCGGTGGAAAGATCGCCGAGGTCTGGTTCTACAACGAGCCGTCTGAGCAGGAGGCCTTCTCCGCGGTGTTCGCCTTCGACTGAACCGACTCGGGGTGTGCCCTGTCGTTTGGATCCGCCGCCGCGACCGGCATGACGGGCGCGGCTCTCGAGCCTTCTCTGGGTAGGCGAATCCCCACGAAGTCGTCATGCCTCCGGCGAAGCCGGAGCGGGGATTCGTCGGGAAAGTGCGTCAGGTCTGCGCGATCACGAGCACGACGGTCATCACGGCAAGCGCGACTCCGCCGACGGTGAACAGCGCGACGGTGCGGAACCGTAGCGGTACGTGGCCACCGGTTCGCAGCGCATGCTCCAACTCGCGCTGGCGTTGTGCGCCGACGATCGAGAGCCCGACAGCGAGAGACGCGTAGCCGCAGCCGAGCAGAATGTACGGCCATGGGGCGACGTCGAGCAGTTGCGGGGCGAACCGACCGACGGCGAGCGCCCCGGCGGTGGCGCCCAACGCGGTGCGCCACCACGCCAGCCAGGTGCGCTCCGCAGCCATCGACGTGCGGCGCTCCTGATCGAGATCGGACGGCGACGTCGGAACTGGACGTGCTTCGTCTGCAGCATCGGTGTGCTCTGAACCCGGCTGCGGCTGCGTCATAGCTGCATCTAACACAGTTAGCCCGGTGGACGGTACGGCGTCGCCGCTTGCTCGGCTGTCCGCAGAGGCTCGAATCGGTAACTACTGAGTAGCGTCTAGAGAAGCCGGTGTCAGGTCTTGCAATGCAACATCGGCCGCCGATGCCGGCTTTGCCGGTGTCGGCTAGCTTTCGCCGACGAGCAGAAGGCGAGCCGATCGAAGTCGTCATGCCTCCGCGCAGCGGAGGCGGACTTCGATCGGGAGTGGCCCCGGGAGGAGTCGAACCTCCGCACGCGGATTCGAAGTCCGCCGCTCTATCCACTGAGCTACGGGGCCTGGATCCAGTTTGCCACGGCGGGCGAGCTATCCTGTCCACGCTCGCGGTGGCGGTAGCTCAGTTGGTAGAGCCCCGGGTTGTGGTCCCGGTGGTCGGGGGTTCGAGTCCCCTCCGCCACCCCTCGAGGGTGTAAAGCGATCTAGGCGGCGGATCGGTCCGCCGACCGGTACCGCCGGATCAGCGCGTGGACGAGGTCCTGCTGGACCCGGACGAGCTCGACGCGGTTGCGCTCGAGCACCTCGGCGCCCGCGCCGACCAGGCGCAGCGTCTGGCGCTCGTACACGAGGCCGCGGATCTCCTCGCTGAGCGATTCGACCGTTGGCAGCTGAATCACGCTGGCGTTCATCGTCGAGTGTTGGACTGCCTTCGACGGGATTAGTTAGTCGCGAACCGGGTCTATCCTCTTTGCACGCGGGCGTGGCGGAATTGGTAGACGCGACGGGTTTAGGTCCCGTTGGGGCGAATGCTCCTTAGAGGTTCGAGTCCTCTCGCCCGCACTCCCGTCGAAAAGGCGGCTGCGGCCGCGAATCGGACTTCGACCGAGTAGCGTCCTGGTTCGGTGATCGCGCACTGGGACGAGGTCGAGGGCATCCGCCGCGAGAAAGGGCCCATGGCCGCCACCTGGCAGCGGCTCGGGAGCGCGGCGGGGGCGAAGGGGATCGGCCTCAACCGCGTTCGCGTCGATCCCGGCCGGCTCTCGACGCCGCCGCACTCGCACGGGCTCTCGGAGGAGATCTTCCACGTGCTCGGCGGCTCCGGGCTCTCGTGGCAGGACGAGCGGGTGTGCGAGGTGCGCGCGGGCGACACGATCGTCCACCTGGCCGACCGCGAGGAGCACACGCTGCGCGCGGGTCCCGACGGGCTCGACTACCTGGTCTTCGGCACCCAGCACCCGGTCGAGGCCGCGTGGCTGCCGCGGTCGCGCGCGCTGCGCCTCGGCCACCCGTGGACGGAGGGGCGCGACGACGACCCGTGGGACGTCGAGGCCGAGGTCGGCGAGCTCGAGTTCGCCGAGCCGGGCGAGCGGCCGCCGAACGTCGTCGCGTTCGACGAGCTTCCGTTCGACGAGGACGGGGACAAGGTGCTCGCGGAAGCGGCCGGCTCGGAGCGATCGGGCCTGAACTGGATCAACCGCGAGGCCGGGCGCCGAGGCTCGATCCCGCACTGCCACTCCGAGGAGTCGGAGGCGTTCGTCGTGCTCGAGGGCGGCGGGACCGTCGAGCTCTGGCCGACGCCGGTCGCCGCCGCGCGCGGGGCGACGCCCGAGTCGCACGAGCTCCGACCCGGGCACGTGATCGCGCGGCCGCCGGGAACGCGGATCGGGCACTCGATCGTCGCCGGCCCGGACGGGATCGCGTACCTCGCCTACGGGACCCGGGAGCCGAACGACATCTGCTACTACCCGCGCTCGAACACGATCGCCTTCCGCGGCGTCGGGCTGCTCACGCGGCTCGAGCCGCTCGAGTACGGCGACGGCGAGCCGGACGACTGGTAGTGGAGGCGGCCGACGTCGTGAAGCGGGCGGACGAGGCGGGCCTCCGGCTCGTCCGCTTCCTCTGGTGCGGCAACGACGGCACCGTTCGTGGCAAGGCGAGCGCGCTGCGCGGCCTGGAGGGGCGCCTCCGGAGCGGAATCGGCCTGACGGTCGCGATGCAGGCGATGAACGGGCTCGACCAGCTGCAGCCGGTCGAGGGGATGGGCCCGGTGGGGGAGGTCCGCCTCGTGCCCGACCTCGAGACCTTCCGGGTCCTGCCGTACGCGCCGCGCACAGGCGCCGCGCTCGTCGACCTCGTCGGGCTCGACGGCGAAGCGGCGCCGCAGTGCCCGCGCTCGTTCCTGAAGCGGATGACGGCCTGGCTCGAGAAACGCGGCCTGACGCTCGAGGTCGCGTTCGAGAACGAGTTCTCGCTCGCGACCCGGTCCGAGGACGGCTTCACCCCGGTCGACTCGAGCCTCTGCTTCTCGACGATCGGGATGACCGCGTCGCAGGCGTACGTGGACGACCTGGTCGACGCGCTCGACGAGCAGGCGATTGTGCTCGAGCAGTACTACGCCGAGCTTGGGCACGGGCAGCAGGAGATCTCGACCGCCCACGCGCCGGGCCAGCGCGCGGCGGACGAGCAGGTGCTCGTGCGCGAGACGATCCGCGGCGTCGCGGCCCAGCACGGGCTCGTCGCGTCGCTGGCGCCGAAGCCGTGGCCCGACGGCGCGGGCAACGGGGCGCACCTGCACTTCTCGCTCTGGGAGGGCGAGCGGAACCGCTTCCACGACGCGTCGCGCGCCGACTGCCTCTCGGACGAGGCCCGCTCGTTCGTCGCCGGCCTGCTCGAGCACCTCCCGGGCCTGTGCGGCCTGACCGCGCCGAGCTTCAACTCTTACCACCGGATCGTCCCGCACTACTGGGCGGGCGCGTTCACGTGCTGGGGGCACGACAACCGGGAGGCGCCCGTGCGCGTGCCTTCGGTCTTCCGCGGCAGCGAGGAGGCGTCCACGAACCTCGAGCTGAAGTCGGCCGACGCGAGCTGCAACCCCTACCTGGCGGTCGGCGGGCTGATCGCGGCCGGGCTCGACGGGCTCGAGCGCGGTCTCGAGCCGCCGGAGCCGGTGGAGGTCGATCCGGCGACGATCCCGGAGGAGGAGCGGGCGCGGCTCGGCATCCGGCCTCTGCCTGCTACGCAGAAGGAGGCCCTCGATGCGCTGGAGTCCGACCGGCTGCTGATGGATGCGCTCGGGCCGGCGCTCACCACGTCCTACCTCGCCGTCCGCCGCTCGGAATGGGCGGCCTACTCGGAGGGAGACGAAGCATTCGAGCAGCAGGGCCACTTCTCGAAGTACTGAACGGGGTCGCCCTCGTCGACCACCACGCGCACGGGATCCTGCGCGAGCCTCCGGCCACGCTCGACGAGTTCCGCGGCCTCTTCTCGGAGAGCACCGATCCACGCCAGTGGCCGCACGTCGCCACCGGGCTGACGTACCGCCGCGCGATCCGCGAGCTCGCCGGGCTCTTCGGGCTCGAGCGGTCCGAGGAAGCCGTGTACGAGCATCGGCGGGAGTCCGACCCGGCCGAGTACGCGGCGAGGCTCCTGCAGGCGACGGGTACGGAGTGGCTGCTCGTGGACGACGGCTTCCCGCCGCCGGCGGAGAGCACGACCTGGGACGAGCTTGGCGAGCTCGCCGGCTGTGAGGCGCGGCCGGTCCTGCGGATCGAGCGGCTCGGCGAGGAGCTGGGCGACCTCGACGCCGTTCGGGCCGAGGTCGCGGCCGCGCGGGCCAACGGGTTCGCGGCCCTGAAGACGATCGCCGCCTACCGCGGCGGGCTCGTGGACGTTGGCGAGACCGTGCTCGCGGCGCTCGAGGCGAACGACGCCACTGACCGGCCGCTGCCGGTACAGGTGCACGCGGGCTTCGGCGACTCCGACCTCTTCCTTCCGCACGCCGACCCGGGCTACCTCAAGCCGCTGATCGAGCGCTTCCGCGAGACGCCGTTCGTGCTCCTCCACTGCTACCCGTTCGTCCGCGAGGCCGGCTGGCTCGCGCACGTGTACGGGAACGTCTTCTTCGACCTCTCGCTGACGATCCCGCACGCGTCGCGCCCCGCGGAGGCGCTGCGCGAGGCGCTCGAGCTGGCACCGGTCTCCAAGCTCCTGTACGCATCCGACGCGGCTCGCACGCCCGAGCTGTACTACCTCGCCGCGAAGTGGTGGCGGGAGGCGCTCGCCGAGGTGCTCCCGGCCGAGCTCGAGCACGCGGAGGCCGAAGAGGCCGGCCGGCTGATCCTGCGCGAGAACGCGGTCGCCCTTTACGGCCTCGCCGCCTGAGGCCCGGTCGGCAGCCGGGGTCTCTTTGCTTGAATGAGCCGGGCGATGGCAGCGCAGATCGAAGAGCTTCCGGACAACCGTGTCCGGCTGAGGGTCGAGGTTCCGCAGGCCGACCTCCAGCACGCGGTCGAGCACGCGACCTCGGACCTCGCGCAGTCCGTGAAGGTGCCCGGCTTCCGCAAAGGGAAGGTGCCGACCCAGGTGCTCCGGGCGAGGATCGGGCGCGAGCGGATTTTCAGCGAGGCGGTCGAGAGCCACATCGGCGGCTGGTTCCTGAACGCGGCCGCGAGCACGCGGATCCGTCCGGTCGCCGCGCCCGAGTACGACTACGAGGTCCCGGACTCCGAGGAGCAGGCGTTCAGCTTCACGGCCACGGTCTCGGTGCAGCCGAAGCCGGAGCCGGCCGACTGGACGACGCTCGAGGTTCCCTACGCCGAGCCCCAGGTCCCCGAGGAGGTCGTCGAGCAGGAGCTCGACGCGCTGCGGGACTCGGTCGCCGAGCTCGTCCCGATCGAGGATCGTCCTGCGCGCACCGGCGACGTGGTGGTGATCGACGTGTTCGACGCGGAGGGCGAGGGGCAGCGCGACCTCGTCGTCGAGCTCGGCACCGGCCGGCTCGTCGAGGAGCTCGAGCGCGCGCTCATCGGCACCTCGCCCGGCGAGAAGAAGGAGATCGAGCTCCCGGAGGAGGACGGCACGCCCACGCAGGCGACCGTCACGCTCAAGGAGCTGAAGGAGAAGGCGCTGCCGCCGCTCGACGACGAGCTGGCGCGCTCCGCGAGCGAGTTCGACACGCTCGCCGAGCTGCGCGCCGACATCGAGGGCCGCATCCGCGACGCTCTCGAGGAGGAGGCCGAGACGGCCTTCCGCGCCGCCGCGGTCGACGCGCTCGTGCAGGCGACCGGCGTAGAGGCGGCCGGCCCGCTCGTCGAGGCGCGCGCCCGCGAGCTCCTGAACGCATTCGCCCGCTCCCTCGAACGACGCGGGATCAGCCCGGAGATGTACCTCCAGCTCTCGGGCGAGACCGGCGACCAGCTCGTCGAGCGGCTCCGCGCCGAGGCGCAGCTGTCCGTCGCACGCGAGCTGGTCCTCGAGGCGGTCGCCGACAAGCTCGGGGTCGAGGTCCCGGACGAGGAGATCGAGGAGCTGATCCGCGACCAGGCCGAGGCGCACGGCGACGACCCCGACGAGGCGGTGAAGCAGGTTTTCGCGAGCGGCGGCCACGAGGCGCTGCGCGGAGACCTCCGGCTGCGCAAGGCCCTCGACCGCGTCGCCGCCGAGGTGCAGCGCGTCCCGGTCGACGTGGCGCGCGCCCGGGAGAGCATCTGGACCCCCGACAAGGAATCCCCACCGACCGAGACGAAACTGTGGACCCCCGGCAGCAAGGAGCCAGCATGAGCCCGTTGATCCCGATGGTGATCGAGCAGACCTCGCGCGGAGAACGCGCCTTCGACATCTACTCGCGCTTGCTGAACGAGCGCATCGTCTTCCTCGGAACACCCGTCGACGACCAGATCGCCAACCTGATCATCGCCCAGCTCCTCCACCTCGAGTCGGAGGACCCCGACAAGGACCTCTCGATCTACATCAACTCACCGGGCGGCTCCGTGTACCACGGGCTCGCGATCTACGACACGATGCAGTTCGTCAAGCCGGACGTGCAGACGATCTGCGTCGGCACCGCGATGTCGATGGGGGCGCTGCTACTTGCGGGCGGCGCGAAAGGAAAGCGGATGGCGCTGCCGAACGCCAAGATCCTCATCCACCAGGTTTGGGGCGGCTTCCAGGGGCAGGCAACCGACATCGAGATCCACGCCCGTGAGACGATAGCCCTGAAGCGGAGGCTCGAAGAGATCATGGCCGAGCACACGGGACAGGACATTCAAAAGGTCTCCAAGGACATGGAGCGGGACTACTTCATGACCCCGCAAGAAGCCCAGGACTACGGCATTATCGACAGTGTGATCATCCACCGGGACACCTCGAAGGACGGGGCAAAACCCTAGCCCTAGCCTAGGAGCCGATTCCGAGGTAAAAGGAGAGACGTGGCCCGCGCATCCGACGGTAACGAGCAGCTTCTCTGCAGCTTTTGCGGCAAGAGCCAGCGCCAGGTCAAGAAGCTCATCGCGGGCCCGGGCGTCTACATCTGCGACGAGTGCATCGATCTCTGCAACGAGATCATCGACGAGGAGCTGACGGCCCCGGCCCAGCTCGATCTCGACAACCTCCCGCGGCCGCGTGACATCTACGCCGTCCTCAACGACTACGTCGTCTCGCAGGAGGAGGCGAAGCGGACGCTCGCCGTCGCGGTCTACAACCACTACAAGCGCGTGCAGATGGCGGCTGAAGAGGACGACGTCGAGCTGCAGAAGTCGAACATCCTCCTGCTCGGCCCGACCGGCTGCGGGAAGACGCTGCTGGCGCAGACGCTGGCGCGGATCCTCAACGTCCCGTTCGCGATTGCGGACGCGACCGCGCTGACCGAGGCCGGCTACGTCGGCGAGGACGTCGAGAACATCCTCCTCAAGCTGATCCAGGCGGCCGACTTCGACATCAAGAAGGCCGAGACCGGGATCATCTACATCGACGAGGTGGACAAGATCGCGCGCAAGGCGGACAACCCGTCGATCACGCGCGACGTCTCGGGCGAGGGCGTCCAGCAGGCGCTCCTGAAGATCCTCGAGGGGACGGTGGCCTCGGTGCCGCCGCAGGGCGGGCGCAAGCACCCGCACCAGGAGTTCCTCTCGATCGACACGACCAACGTCCTCTTCATCTGCGGCGGCGCGTTCGCCGACCTGGAGAAGATCATCGGCAAGCGGATCGGCAAGCACGCGGTCGGCTTCGGCGCCGAGATCCGCTCGCGGAACTCGTTCGAGGCCTCGGAGATGCTCTCGCAGGTGATGCCCGAGGACCTGCTCGCCTACGGGCTGATCCCGGAGTTCATCGGGCGCCTGCCGGTCATCTCGGCCGTGCACCAGCTCCAGAAGGAAGACCTCGTCCGGATCCTGACCGAGCCAAAGAACGCGCTCGTGCGCCAGTACCAGCGCTTCTTCGCCTACGACAACATCGAGCTCGTCTTCACCGAGGAGGCGCTCTGGGAGATCTCGGAGAAGGCGCTCAAGCGTGAGACCGGGGCCCGCGGACTGCGCTCGATCATCGAGAGCGCGCTCCTGGACGTCATGTTCGAGCTCCCGTCGCGCAAGGACGTCGTCAAGTGCGCGATCACGAAGGAGACGATCGCGGGCGGCATCAAGCCGACACTCGTCACCAGCGCCGGCAAGGACTCCGAGCAGCCCGAAGAAGAAGAGCTCGCCGAAGAGTCCGCGTAGTAACACGGGCCGTTGCCGGCCTTAGTGCACGGCCGATCTCACTTCGTCAGCGGCCTTCTCGATGAGCTCAGCCACGGCTGCGGGCTGCGATACATAGATCGAATGGCTGCCCGCGACCTCGACAACGGTCGAGCCCGCCCGCGCGGACATCTCGCGCTGGGCCGGTGGAGGGATCATCCGGTCTTCGGTCGTGACGAGGTACCAGCTTGGCTTGCTCCGCCACGCAGGCTCGCTGATCTTGCCGCTCAGGGCCTCGACACCCCACGGGACCTGCGAGTCGGCCATGAACGCAGCCTGCTCGGCGCTCAGGTCGCCTGCGAATGACGCGTGGAACTTCTCCCGGTCGAGGAACAGAAACCCGTCCTGCGGCGGCAGGATCGGCGGAACGGGTGCTCCGGGAGGCGGATCGGCAATGAGCGTGTTGACCGACTCGCCCTTGTCCGGGGCGAAGCCCGCGATGTAGACGAGCGCAGCCACCTTGGGATGATTGCCCGCCTCGGTGATGACCGCCCCACCGTACGAGTGGCCGACGAGGATGACAGGTTCGGTCTGCGCGTCGATGGCGCGCCTGGTCACGGCAACGTCGTCGGCGTGCGAGAGCGTCGGATTCTGGACGACTGTGACGCTGTAGCCGTCCTTCTTCAGGTGCTCGTAGACGCCTTGCCAGCCGGAGCCGTCTACGAAGCCGCCGTGGACGAGAACGACACTTGAGCCAGTAGCCATGGTGGTCTCCTTTACTGGATAGAGAGGCCGTCTTGATGCTACTAAGCTGCGGTAACCGCCTCCTCGCCTCGAGTTAGACGATCGAGGCAGATACGACGATCAGCCAGGTGATGGCAGCGGCGTAGTGCGTTCGCTCGATCAGGCCGAGCGCGACACGCCGAATCGGTGGGACGACGAGCGCGGTTCCGGTCGCGATCGCCGTTGCCGTGACGAGCCATCCGAGCGGGCCCAGAACGGCGGGCTTGCCGGTCCAGTCGAGGTGTGACGCTGCGACTGCGATCGAAGCAAAAGCTGTCCCCGCGAGAAGCATGTGGATGCGACCGGTGCGCGTGAGCGACCGAAGACTCTGGGGTTCGCGATCGGTCATGAACCCGGAGACGAGGAGCCGGACGACGCCGTAGACGTAGAGCCAGCCGAGGGACTTCGCATCGGTCTGTTGCCCCAGCCCGACCGCGATGAGGATCGCCCCGACGCCCTGCAGCACGACCATCGTGCGGTAGCCCAACTGGTACGAGGTCCACCCGTAGTCACTGACGGCGTAGCGGATCGGATTGAGCCCGGTCGGCAAGAAGTGCAGCGTGACGAGGATGACGCCGGACGTTGCCACGCAGATAAGGCCGACGAGCGCCGAGGTCATACGCCATCCTATTGCTGAGCGAATGCAACAACTCGCTCGCCTGGGCCAGCCGAGTCTCACAGTCACCCGACGACTACGACGACCGATGATTAATGCGCACCTGCCGAGTCTCGGAGGAAAGCACTACTTCCAGCCCGCGAAACAAGGAGCACCAGATGACGAGCAACGCACGTGAAGGCGGCCGCATCCTGGGCAGTTTGGGATCAGCCGAGGGAAAGGGCGTCGTGCGCATGGAAGACCGCTTCGACGCCGGTATCGACGACGTGTGGTCGGCACTCACCGATCCCTCGCGTCTGGCCCGCTGGTACGGCGAGGTCGAGGGCGACCTGCGACTCGGCGGTAAGTACCGCGCACGCCTTTTCGCGAGCGGATGGGAAGGCACCGGGCGCGTGGAAACGTGCGACCCGCCGCTGCGGCTGTTGGTGCGCATCAAGGACGCGGACGAGCCGGACGAGAACGCCATCGAGGTCACACTGACCGCCGATGGCGACCAGACCACAATGGTCTGGGAAGAACGGGGGATGCCCGTGGACCTGCTCTCCGCTTACGGGGCCGGAGTGCAGCTCCATGTCGAAGATCTCGCCGACTACCTCGCCGGGCGCGAGCGCCGCGGGGACGCGAAGGCGCGATGGGACGCGCTCCACCCTGCCTATCAAGGCCTGGCTGCCCACCTCAGCTGACGACATCAGGAGCGGCCAGACCCGCCTGGGCCAGCGTTCCGTAATGACCCCTGAGCAGGCCCGCATTAGTGTGCGGGTGGGTGTCTCCAGACGACGGTCTTCCGCCTCGTATGTAGGGGCGTGACGGTTTCTGTCGGTGTCGCACCGAGGCTCTCCGCGACGCGCTGGGACCGGACGTTGTCAGGCGAGATCAGAGAGACAAGCTCGCTGATAGACCGGGACTCACGCGCCCAGTCTCGTATCGCTGCGGCTGCCTCAGTCGCATATCCGTGTCCCCAGTGCGCTCTTATCAAGGCCCAGCCAAGCTCGGGCTGAGCATGGCTTCCTGCCTGTGCCCAAGTCGAGGGCGTCCAGCCCCGCGTGTCGAAGATCATGAGACCGGCTTGACCGACCACCCGCCGGTCGGTCTCCCTGGTCCGGAGGATGAATGGACCGAGCCCATCGGTTCTCCAACCGCCCATCCCTTCCTCGATCATTGCTCGGGCGTGCTCGACGGCTGAGATGGGCTCTCTGTTAAGCCCATCCATGATCTCCTCATCAGCGAACAGGTCGTAGAGACCCTCCGCATCATGCGGGGTTGGCGCGCGGAGGCAGAGCCTGTCCGTGTAGAGGCTCAGCTGCTCCCAGGAGGTGTCACGAGCCACGCGGAGACGCTACTGCGCTCGCCTGCGCGAGCGTCCTCTCGTCCGTTTGGCAGCCCCGCAGGTGCGGCTCTTTCCCGCGAGCGGTTTCACGTCAAGCCTCTAGGACGCTTCTCCGGCCTCGGCCTCGTCCGCCTTTGCGCGGGCGATGACCTCGCGGATCCTCAGCGTTCGCAGCATCAGGAAGATGACGCCCGCGGCCAGCGCTACGTTCACGATCGTGAGCGCGATGTGCGCGCCCACGCTGAAGGCGAGCAGCCGCGAGGACGGCGCCTGTCCCTGGAGGACGTAGACGAGCAGCCCCTGCTTCGTCCCGGCGCCGCCCGGCGAGAAGGGCAGCAGCGTCGAGAGGCTGTCCACCACCTGCGCGAGGAGCGCGTTGTGCACCGTCGCGTGGATGTGGAACGCGCGCAGGAAGAAGTAGAGCGTCGCGATGCGGCAGACCCAGCTCGCGACCTGCCAACTCACCACCTCGCGCGCGTAGCGCGGGCGGTCGCGCAGGATCGCGAGCCCGGCGCCGACGCGCTGCTTGAAGTCGTCGATGTGCCGCTCGGCCCACCACCAGAAGACGATCGCTCCGACGGTGAGCAGAGCGACGACCGAGGCGGTCGCCTTCTGGTTCTGGAAGAGCCAGCCCCAGTCGAACGCGGGCACGTTCGGGAGGACGCTCAGACTCGGCAGCACTCCCTGCGTCAGCGCCCAGAGGAACAGCGCCCCGGCGAGCACCAGGTCGAGCAGCGTCTCCACGAAGAGCGTCGACGCCAGGGTCGTGTACGTCGTCCCGGGAATGCTTCGCCGGACGAGGTAGAGCTTGACCAGGTCGCCCGCGCGCCCGGGCAGGATCGAGTTGAGGCCGACGCCCGCGACGTACGCGCCGGCGACGGGAGGCAACGGCACGCGCTTCTCCGGGTAGGAGGCCCGGATGATGTTCCGCCAGGCGACCGTCCGCAGCAGCACCTTCGTCAGCTGGAACCCGATCGCGATCGCGAGCGCCGGCCAGCCGACCGAGGCGAGCTCGTCGAAGAACACTCCGAGCGCATGAAAGAACTCGCTCACGTCCTCGTAAACTTGCCTCATGGAGCCGCTGTACGAGCCGAAGGGCGTCGAGGAGCGCTGGCAGCGCACCTGGGAGGAGGAAGGCCTCTACAACGCGGAAGCGGACCGACCGCAGGAGCCGTACGTGATCTGCCTGCCGCCGCCCAACGTGACCGACCGGCTCCACATGGGTCACGCGCTGAACGGCTCGGCGCAGGACGTCCTGATCCGCTGGCACCGGATGCGCGGCTTCAACGCGCTCTGGCAGCCGGGCTACGACCACGCCGGGATCGCCCTCCAGGCCGTGATGGTGCGAAGGCTCGCGGCGGAGGGCCTGACGCTGCACGACGTCGGGCGCGAGGCCTTCGTCCAGCGCTGCTGGGATTTCATCCGCGACTACGGCGGCCAGATCATGGAGCAGTACCGCACGCTGGGCGCGTCGCTCGACTACCGAAGGCACCGCTTCACGATGGACGAGGCGTACACGCGCGCCGTGATGCGCTTCTTCGAGCATCTCTTCGGCAAGGGCCTGATCTACCGGGACACGCGCATCGTCAACTGGTGCCCGGGCTGCGCGAGCACGGTCTCCGACCTCGAGGTCAACCACATCGAGGTGGACGACACGCTCACCTGGATCCGCTACCCGCTCGCGGACGGAAGCGGGCACGTGACGGTAGCCACGGTGCGGCCGCCGACGATGCTCGCCGACGTCGCGGTCGCGGTGCACCCGGACGACGAGCGCTACCGCGACCTCGTCGGCAAGGAGGTGATCGTGCCGGTCGCCGAGCGCGTGGTGCCGATCATCGCCGACGCCCACGTCGACCCGGAGTTCGGCACCGGCGCCGTCAAGATCACGCCCGGCCACGACCCGATGGACTGGGAGATCGGCCGGGACCACGGCCTGCCCGAGCCGATGGTGATCGGCCTCGACGGGCGCATGACCGAGGAGGCGGGCGAGCTTGCCGGGCTGACCCAGGAGGAGGCCGAGAAGCGGATCCTCGCGCAGCTTCGCGAGCGCGACCTGCTCGAGAAGCGCGAGCCGTTCCGCCACGCGGTCGGCCACTGCGACCGCTCGGGCGACCGGATCGAGCCGCTCGTGCTCCTGCAGTGGTGGGTCGAGATGACCGAGCTCGCCCGCCCGGCGATCGCCGCCCTGCGCGAGGGCCGGGTGCGCTGCAGGCCGGAGCAGCAGACGAAGGTGATGCTCTCCTACCTCGAGAACATCAGGCCCTGGTGCATCTCGCGCCAGCTCTGGTGGGGCCACCGCATCCCGGTCTGGTACTGCCCGGACGGACACACGACCGTCGCCGAGACCGCCCCGGACGCCTGCGCCGAGTGCGGCAGCGGAGAGCTGCGGCAGGAGGAGGACGTGCTCGACACGTGGTTCTCGTCCGCGCTCTGGCCGTTCGCGACGCTGGGTTGGCCGGATCGGACGCCCGAGCTCGAGACGTTCTACCCCGGCGACGTCTGCTCGACCGGGCGCGACATCAACTTCCTCTGGGTCTCACGGATGATCTGGGCGGGCCTCGAGCTGATGGGGCACATCCCGTTCGAGTGGGTCAACTACCACGCGATGATCCTCGCGCCCGACGGGCGGCGGATGTCGAAGAGCCTCGGCACCGGGATCGACCCGACCGACCTGATCGCGAAGGACGGCGCCGACGCCACCCGCTACGGGCTGCTGAAGATGTCGTCGACGCAGGACGTGCGCTTCTCGGCCGGCGCGATCGAGGAGGGGCGCAAGCTGGCGAACAAGCTCTGGAACGTCTCGCGCCTGATCCTCGCGAACGTCGGCGACGCACGGCCCGAGCTGCGGCCGAGGGATCTCGAGGAGCGCTGGATCGCCGAGCGCCTCGACGAGGCGCAGGCCCAGCTGGACGCGCACCTCGCCGAGTTCGAGTTCTCGCCGGCGACGAGCGTGCTCTACCACCTGACGTTCGACGACTTCTGCGACTGGTACGCGGAGGCGATCAAGGCGCGTCTCTACGACGGCGACGAGGACGCGCAGGCGACCGCGCTCGCGAACCTCGAGCGGCTGCTGAAGCTCCTGCACCCGGTGATGCCGCACGTGACCGAGGAGATCTGGTCGAACCTGCCGGGGCGCGAGTCGCGGCTGATCGTCGCGCCGTGGCCCGGGATCGTCGGGGGAGCGAAGCGCCGGGACGGCGGCCGAGTTCGAGCCGATCCGCACGGCGGCCGAGGTGTTCCGCCGCGCTGGCGTGCGTGCGCCGCTGAACGACGAGCACCAGCGGATCTTCGACGCAGTGGTCAAGCCCGACCGGGTCAAGGTGGACGGCGCGAACGTCGAGGCCGAGGTCGAGCGGCTCCGCGGCGAGATCGCCCGCGCGGAAGGCATGCTCGGCAACGAGCGTTTCGTCCGGAACGCGCCCGAGAAGGTCGTCGAGGCGGAGCGCGAGAAGCTCGAGCGCTACCGCCGCGAGCTCGATGCTCTCGGCGCTTGAGTGGCTCGAGTCGCTCTCCCCGTGGCCGGAGGAGTTCGGCCTCGGGCGGATGCGGGCGCTTCTCGCCGAGCTGGGCGAGCCGCAGCGCGCGTACGCGGCGATCCACGTCGTCGGCACGAACGGCAAGTCGACGGCGACCCGCCGTGCCGCGGCCTTCCTCCAGCGTGAGGGCCTGAGCGTCGGCGCCTACACGTCGCCGCACGTGTCCGGCTGGAGCGAGCGGATCCAGGTGGACGGGGAGGACGCCGACCTCGATCGGGTGCTCGATCGGGTGCGCGGCCCGGCCGTGCGCCAGGGCGCGACGCAGTTCGAGGTGCTGACGGCGGCCGCGCTGGCCGAGTTCGCCGAGGCCGGGGTGGACGCCACGGTCGTCGAGGCGGGGCTCGGCGGTCGCCTCGACGCGACCAACGTGCTCGACGCGCGCGTGGTCGCGCTGACGAACGTCTCGCTGGACCACACGGACGTCCTCGGCGAGACGCGAGAGGCGATCGCCGAGGAGAAGCTGGCCGTCGTGAGGCCCGGCGCCGCCGTGGTTCTGGGCGAGCCGGAGTGGGAGCCCCTCGCGCGCGCGAGGGGCGCAGGCGAGATCGTGCACGCCGAGGACGTCGGCCGTGCGGCGTCGGAGGCGCTCCTCGGACGGACGCTCGCCGGGGAGGTCGAGATCGTGCTTCCCGGGCGCTTCGACCTCGTCGGCGAGGACGTCTTCGCCGGCGCGCACAACCCGGCCGGCGTCGAGTGGCTGCTCGAACGGCTGCCCCGCCGCGACTACACGATCGTGGCCTCGATCCTCGCCGGCAAGGACGCGGAGTCGATGCTGCGCGGGCTCGCCCGCGCGGGCAGCACGCTCGTCGCCACCGCGTCCCACAGCGCGCGCGCTCTCCCGGCCGCCGAGCTCGCCGGCCTCGCGGCACCGTTCTTCGCGTCGGTCGAGGGGGTTTCCGAGCCCGGCGAGGCGCTCGAACGCGCCCGCGAGCTCGCGGGTTCGGACCGCGCCGTCCTCGTCACCGGCTCGCTCTACCTGCTGGCGGACCTCTCCGTCCGGTACCAGCGAATACCATGGGGAAGCTCGGCGAGCGGCTGAGCGTCTTCGCGGTCGCCGCGATCGTCGTCCTGGCGATCATCGGCCTCGCGTTTGCCGCCGGCTATCTCGTCGGGAGGATCCTCCTCTGACGGGGGCGCCGTGATACCAGCCGACAACGGACTCTTCGATTTCCTCAGCGCCGGGACCTGGGCGGCGATCCGGAACCTGTCGCTCTTCTTCATCGGCGTCTTCTGGCTTGCGACTGCCTACTGGGTCTTCAAGGACGCGCGGCGGCGGATCGAGGATCCGTGGCTCGTCGGGATGGCGACCGTGCTCGGGCTGGTGCCGCCGTTCCTCGGCCCGCTGATCTACATGCTCTTCCGCCCGCCCGAGTACCTCGAGGACGTGCGCGAGCGCGAGCTGGAGGTGCGGGCGATGGAGCAGCGGCTCTCGCGTCGCGACCTCAGCTGCCCCGTCTGCCACGCAGACGTCGACTCGGCGTTCCTGGTCTGCCCGGTCTGCACCACGCGCCTCCGGCAGTCGTGCCGCAGCTGCAAGGCGCCGCTCGAGGCGCTCTGGCAGGTGTGCCCGTACTGCGAGACGCCCGTCGAGCCCGAGGCCGTCGATCTCGGCCAGACGCAGGCGCTCACGCCGCCGCGCCGCGAGCGCCGGGCTTAAGCTGCATTTCATAGTGGCGCTCGAGAGGACGCTGATCCTGATCAAGCCGGACGCCTTGGAGCGGGCGCTCGCGGGTGAGATCCTGGCCCGCTTCGAGCGGCGCGGGCTGACGCTTCAAGCCGCGCGGCTCGTCCAGGTCGACCGCGAGCTCGCGGAGAAGCACTACGAGGAGCACGCGGAGAAGCCGTTCTTCGGCGAGCTGGTCGAGTTCATCACCTCGGGCCCGACGCTCGCGCTTGCGCTCGAGGGCGAGGGAGCCATCTCGGTCGCGCGGACGACGATCGGCGCGACCAACCCCGCCGAGGCCGTGCCGGGCTCGATCCGGGGCGATCTCGCGCTGGCGATGCCCGACAACCTCGTGCACGGCTCCGACTCGCCGGAGTCGGCCGAGCGCGAGCTCGGTCTCTGGTTCGGTGACTGACCCCGACTACGTCGCGATCAACCGCAAGGGCTGGACCCAGGCCAACGCGGAGTACACCGATGCCAAGGCGCACGCCTCCTGGGCCAACGCGGAGATCACGTGGGGCCAGTGGTCCAAGCCTGAGAGCGAGGTGCAGATCCTGCCCGACGTCACCGGCAAGGACGTGATCGAGCTCGGCTGCGGGACGGCGTACTTCGGCGCCTGGCTGAAGCGCGCCGGCGCGCGCCGCGTGGTCGGCGTCGACGTCACTCCCGCGCAGCTCGACACGGCGAGGCGGATGGACGCGGAGTTCGGCCTCGGCCTGGAGCTGATCGAGGCCAACGCCGAGGACGTGCCGCTGCCGGCCGACTCGTTCGATCTCGCATTCTCGGAGTACGGGGCGTCCATCTGGTGCGACCCGGCCCTGTGGATCGCCGAGGCCGCGCGGCTGCTGCGGGCCGACGGGGAGCTCGTGTTCATGCGCGGGACGACCCTTCGGATCCTGTGCGCGCCCGACGAGGGGAAGACCACGAACCGGCTCGAGCGGCCGCAGAAGGGCCTCTACCGGCTTGACTGGGAGGACGACGACCCCGGGGTCGAGTTCCAGCCGGGCATGGCGGACATGCTCGGCATCCTGCGCGCCAACGGTTTCCAGCTGCTCGACTTCCGCGAGCTGTTCGCCCCGGAGGACGCGGTCGAGCACGAGTACTACGACGACCCGCCCGTCGACTGGGCGAAGCGCTGGCCCGCAGAGGAGATCTGGTACCTCCGCAAGACGGCGTGACAGCGATGTCCGACAACTCGGGTAGCGTCTCGCCCGTGCAGCAGGGCCTCTTCGACCAGCCGCCCGAGGTCGATCTCGACGCCGATCCGTACGCCGAGGACCGTGCAGCGGGACACCGGCTCGCGGTCGAGTTCGCGATCGACGATGACGAGGGACTCGACCTCGTCCTTGCCTTCGGCTCCGAGGAGCGGGCTCGTCGGTCGCTGATTCAGCGCTGGTATCACGGCGAGGTCAGTCTGCGCACCGAAGCAGCTTGAGCGGTCCAGACCGACGCGCCGTCGCCGAGAGTCTCGCAGAGACACTGGCCGAGGCGGCGAAGCGCCATCGCCGCAACGAGGCGAACTTCCGGCGGGCGGCCGAGCGCGCTCTCGAGGACGCCGCCTCGGCTGTCGGCATCGAGGTCGACACGGTGGTCGAGCGGAGCCTTGCCCACGGGTTCGCCGACGCCGTGTTCAACCGACTCGTGGTCGAGTGGGAGCCGCCAGGGAAGCTAGGAGCAGCCGAGGGCAATCCGGGAAACAAGGAAGCGGTCGCCCAGTTGAAGGGTTACATCGACGATCTTGCCGAGGAAGAGCGGCGGGAGAAGGACCGGCTGTTCGGGGTTGCCTGTGACGGGTTCTTCATGATCTTCGCCAGGTACCGGGCGGGTCGCTGGATCGTCGACGAGCCGGTCCTCGCCGACGATCTTGCCGCTCGCAAGCTGCTCGACGCGCTCGAGGCGACGCAGTCGGGACGAGCGCTAACGGCGGAGAGTCTG
Source organism: uncultured Actinomycetes bacterium (assembly GCA_963716865.1). Classification (GTDB taxonomy): domain Bacteria; phylum Actinomycetota; class Thermoleophilia; order Gaiellales; family Gaiellaceae; genus AC-32. The sequence goes on along the minus strand of CAVQUF010000001.1, from coordinate 318,054 downwards.
CTTCGCGACTTTGGGCCGGAGCAACCGATCACGCGCGAGTTCGCGCGAGCGCTGCTCGAGCAGCTCGAAGCCTCGCTCGGCCACGATCCCGACGGTTCAACGGCTCAGATGTACCGGCAGTGGGAAACGTTCTTCGCCGTAGCGACCGGTGTCGTCGGAGCAGCGGAAGAGTTGAAACGCGGTGCGCGCGAGCCGCTTGCAGAGATCTTCGGCATCCCGGAACGTGACCTCGACGCGGCTCATGCGCTCTTCGCCCTCCAAACCTACTTCGCGGTCGTAACCAAGCTGATCGCCGTTCTCGCGCTGTCGCTCTTCGTCGAAGACTTGGAGCTCCGCTTGGACGAGATGAAAGCCCTCGACGACGCCAGCCTGCACGAGGATCTCGAGGACCTCCAGCGCGGAGGTCCGTTTCTAGCTCGCAACTTGCCGAACGTGCTGGAGCCCGACGTGTTCGGCTGGTTCCTCACCGACTGGTCACCTCCGGTTCGGGAGCATCTCCGCGAGTTGCTCGAGAGGCTCTCGCTGTATGACCCGAAGACGCTCGAGGTCAGCCCAGAAGACGCGCGCGACTTGCTCAAGCATCTGTACCAGGGACTATTGCCGAGGCCGGTGCGGCACGCTCTCGGTCAGTACTTCACTCCGGACTGGCTCGCCGAATGGCTCCTTACGAAGGTCGGCTACGAGGGGGAGCGAGACGTTCGACTCGTCGACCCTGCCTGTGGCACGGGCACGTTCCTCGTTCTCGCAATCCACCGCTTGAAGGAGCGGCTAAGGAAGGCTCGGGTTCCGGAGACTGAGATTCTCGAGACGATCGTGAGCAGGGTCGTGGGGTTCGACATCGATCCACTGGCGGTGGTTGCCGCCCGAACAAACTACGTCCTCGCTCTCGGCTCTCTCCTCCGCCGGCCGGACCGCCCTCTCGACGTGCCTGTCTATCTGGCGGACTCGATCGTCGGCCCCGTTCAAGGCGAGACACTCGAGACCGCCGGCCACCTCGAACTGCCTACAGCGGCTGGAACGTTTGCGCTTCCCGCCTGCGTCGACACCGAGGGTGAGCTTCGGCTCGTCTGCGACCGTGCGGCTCGCGCACTGGAGAAGGGCGCATCTGCTGCGGCGTTCGTGGAAGAGGCGGGGGAGATCTGCCAAGCGACTGTTGCCGAGCGAGGGGTTCTTGCCGAGTTCTACGAGCAGTGCCAGGATCTCCATCCGCGCAGGACTCGACGGCTTGTGGCCGTACGTCCTGCGCAACGCGTTCATGCCGGCTTTCATCGGTGACTTCGACCTGGTGGTAGGGAATCCGCCATGGGTGAACTGGGAGAGCTTGCCCACCGCCTATCGCGAGCGCACACGGGAGCTGTGGAAGCGCTACGGCTTGTTCGTCCACGGCGGGATGGCTGCCATGCTCGGAGCCGGCAAGAAGGACGTCTCGATGCTGATGGCTTACGTGGCGACAGACAAGCTTCTGCGGCCGGACGGTCGTCTTGGCTTCGTCATCACGCAGACGGTCTTCAAGACCGCCGGCGCCGGCCAGGGGTTCCGTCGCTTCCGGATCGGCGACGCCGGACCGTCGGTTCGCGTCGAGCACGTCGACGACATGACCGACCTAAAACCGTTCGTCGGGGCGGCCAACCGAACGGCGCTGCTCACCTGGCGGAAGGGTGAGAAGACGCGCTACCCCGTGAAATATGTCCTGTGGCAGCGACGTCCTCGAGCCAGGCTCCCGGAAGACTCGGCGCTGGATGAGGTAATGACCACCACAACCCGCACGCAGCTCGTCGCCGCTCCGGTGAGCGCGTCTGACCCGACATCGGCATGGCTCTCTCTACCGAGGAAGCTGATCGGCCCGCTACGCAAGCTCGCGGAGACAGGTACGCCGGCGTACGTCGCGCATGAAGGCGTGAACACTGGGGGCGCCAACGGCGTCTATTGGGTGTTGGTTGATGGTCCGCCTGATGCCCAAGACCGAGTCCCGATCAGCAATCTTCACGACATCGGCAAGACCCGGGTCCCAAAGAAGCACGGGCGAGTCGAAAGGGAGTTGGTGCACCCGCTCGTCCGCGGAACTGACATAAGCCGCTGGGGCACGGTCTCCAACGCTCACATTCTCCTAGTACAAGACCCGAAGCTCCGGGCCGGCGTCGTTGCGGACCGGATGCAGAACTCCTACCCGGGAGCTCTCCGCTATCCGAAGCAGTTTGAACCGCTCCTTAAGAAACGGGCCCTCTACAGGCGCTACTACACGAACGGCGAGGCACCGTATTGGTCAATGTTCAACGTTGGCGGCTACACGCTCGCAAAACACAAGGTGCTGTGGAAGGACATAGCGACGGACTTCACGGCCGCGGTTGTGAGTTCCGCAAATCCCACGGTGATGTCAGCGCACTCGGTGATCGAGGTCGCGTGCGACTCCCCAGAGGAAGCCCATTACCTCTGTGCCGCCCTGAATTCGACTCCCGCGCGCCTCTTTATTGCTAGCTACCTGGCAACACATGCGTCGACCCACCCAGTCACAACGGTTCATCTCCCGGGCTTCGATCGCGGAGACAGCGACCACAGAGCTCTCGCGAAAGCGTCGCGCACGGCGCACCGCGCCGTAGCCGTCGGGCGCGAAGCTGACCAGGACGTCGTCGATCGTGCGGCGGCTCGTCTCTGGGGCCTTTCGTGGGAGGAGGTCGAGGCAATGCGCGAGTTCTTCGATCGCCTGCGCAAGCGGGCGTGAGCGCCTCTCCGGCGCCGCCCCTGCTCCTCGCGTCCACCTCGCCCCAGCGGCGGGCGATCCTCGCCCAGCTCGGGCTGCCGTTCGAGGTCGTCGAGCCGCGGTACGACGAGGAGGAGAGCGGGGAGGATCCGGTCGCGCTCGTGCGCGGCCATGCGCTCGGAAAGGCGCGGTCGGTCGCGGACGGGGCCGGCGGGCGGCCGGTTCTCGGCGTGGACACCGCGGTCGTCCTCGGGGGGCGCGTCTTCGGCAAGCCGGCCGACGCCGGGGAGGCCGGGGCGATGCTGGAGGCGCTCGCGGGGCTGACGCACGAGGTCGTCTCCGGGCTCTGCCTGCTCGCGCCCGGCTGGGAAGCGGTCGAGCACGAGGTGACGCGCGTCTCCTTCCGGCCGCTCGACGCGCGCGACCTGGCCGCGTACGTGGCGACCGGCGAGTGGGAGGGGCGCGCGGGCGCCTACGCGATCCAGGGCCGAGGCGCGTCGCTCGTCGATCGGATCGAGGGCGATTACCTGAACGTGGTCGGTCTTCCGGCCGCGCTCCTCGTTCGTCTCCTCGTAGTGCGCTTCCCCGGCGTCTACGACTTCGGCTGACGAACGGTTGGAGCGCGTTTTCCCCGCTAGACTCGTGGATTGGAATGGGGATTCGGGGTTATTTCAACGGGTTCGGCGGGCGCGACATGGCGGTCGATCTCGGCACCGCGAACACGCTCGTCTACGTGCGCGGGCGCGGGATCGTGCTCTCCGAGCCGAGCGTGGTCGCGATCGACCAGCTCACGGGAGAGGTACACGCCGTTGGCGTCGAGGCCAAGCGCATGCTCGGCCGCACGCCCGGCACGATCTCCGCGATCAGGCCGCTCAAGGACGGCGTCATCGCCGATTTCGACGTCACCGAGCAGATGCTCCGGCACTTCATCCAGAAGGTCCACCAGAACCGCTTCGCCCATCCGCGCGTCGTCGTCTGCGTTCCGTCGGGCGTTACCGGGGTCGAGAAGCGCGCCGTCGAGGAGGCGACGCTGTCGGCCGGGGCGCGGCAGGCCTACCTGATCGAGGAGCCGATGGCCGCCGCGATCGGGGCCGGCCTCCCCGTGGCCGAGCCGACCGGGAACATGATCGTGGACGTCGGCGGCGGTACGACAGAGGTCGCGGTGATCAGCCTGGGCGGGATCGTCGTCTCTCAGAGCCTCCGCGTCGGCGGCGACGAGATGGACGAGGCGATCATCGCCCACATCAAGAGCGAGTACAAGCTTCTGATCGGCCAGCAGACGGCCGAGGAGATCAAGCTCGAGGTCGGCTCCGCCTTCGACCTGCCCGAGGAGGTCCAGGCCGAGGTCAGGGGGCGCGACATGCTCACCGGCCTGCCGAAGACGGTGATCCTCTCGTCGGAGGAGGTCCGGCGTGCGCTCGACGGCCCGGTCGGCCAGATCGTCGACGCGATCAAGTCCACGCTCGACAAGACCCCGCCCGAGCTGGCGGCCGACATCATGGACCGCGGCATCGTCCTCGCCGGGGGCGGCGCGCTCCTGCACAGCCTGGACGAGCGCCTCCGCCACGAAACGCAGATGCCGGTGCACGTCGCGGAGAGCCCGCTGACATGCGTTGCCGTCGGCTCGGGCCGCAGCCTCGAGGAGTTCGAGGCCATCCACCGCAGCCAGGCGGCCAAGAAAAGACGCAATCACCGGCCCAGATGACCAGCTCACTGTCGCTTCAGACGGCACCAAGCGGTGCCTCGGCCGTGAGGTGCAGCGAGTTGCCGGTTGCTTTTCTACACTAGGTCGCTCTCGTGCCACGGAACCGCACCGCACGGCTAGCGGTCCTGGGGTCCCCCGTTCCTCGCTCCAGGCCCCCCGGGCAATCCTCCCGTAGCTCCTCCGCTGTCAAGCGGCGGATCGTGGTAGGAGCGCTCGTCCTGTTCTCGATCGTGCTGATCACGATCTACTTCCGCGAGCCCGCGGGCGGCGGGCTGCACGGCGCCCAGAGCGTCGGCGCCGCGACGCTGCGGCCGTTCGAGGTCGGCGCCGAGCGCGTCGCGCGACCCTTCCGCGACGGCTATGGCTGGTTCTCCGGCCTGCTGCACGCCAAGTCGCAGAACGCCAGCCTGCGTAGCCAGGTCGAGGGGCTGAGCCAGCAGGTGATCCAGAACTCCACCGCCGCCCGGGAGAACGCCGAGCTGAAGCGCCTGCTCCACTACGTCGGCTCGCGCGACTTCCCGCGCGGCTACGACTACGTCGCGACCGCGATCATCAGCCGGCCTCCGAGCGAGTTCCAGCAGCAGATCGGGATCGCGGCGGGCTCGACCTCGGGCATCCGCGTCAAAGACCCGGTCGTCAACGCCGACGGACTCGTCGGGCTCGTGACCCAGGTCGCACGCCACAACGCCGAGGTGACGCTCCTGACCGATCCCGACCTGCAGGTCTCGGCGCTCGACATGAACACCCAGGCGACCGGCATCGTCAGGAACGGGCAAGGGCGCTCGACGCTCGTCCTCGACCGCGTCTCGAAGTCCCAGACAGTCGACCCGCGGGACCTGATCATCACCCAGGGCTGGCGCGTCGGGCCGCTGACCTCGAACTACCCGCTGGGGATCCCGATCGGCGTCGTGAGCGGCGCCTCCGTGAACGACGTCGATCTCTACTGGCAGGTGCAGCTGAGCCCGCGCGTCGACTTCGGCTCGCTGCAGTCCGTGCTCGTGCTAGTCCCGAAGACCAGAAAGCGTTAGTGCCCCGTCCAGCAGTACATGTCGGCTTCTGGCCCGCAATCACGCGGCGCCAGAGCCCACCCTTGCCCTTAGCAAGGCAGTCATGCCTTGCTGCGGTCAAGTGCGAACTCTGGCTTGGTGCCTGCGACCCAGAAACTCGACGGCACTACTGGACGGGGCACTGATGCGGCTCGGGCTCGAGCTCGCCAAGGTCGGCGTCCTGGTGTTCGTCGCGTCGATCCTCCAGGTGACCCTCTTCTCGTCCGTCCAGATCCTCGAGGGGACGCCCGACGTCGTCCTGCTGACGCTGATGAGCATCGCCTTTCTGCGCGGCTCGATCTACGGTGCCGGAGCCGGCTTCGCAGCCGGCCTGCTCGTGGACACGGCGAACCTGGCGACGCTCGGCGTGACCTCGCTGCTGCTCACGATCGCGGGCTACTGGATCGGCCGCTACGGGGAGACGACCGGGCGGGACCGCGCGCACGCGCCGTTCGTCGCTGTCGCCGTGGCGACGATCCTCGTCCAGTTCGGCGCGCTGTTCCTGCACTACCTGCTCGGCGATCCCGTCTCCGCGCGGGTCGTCCTCCTGGACGCGCTGCCGCCCAAGGTCGCGCTCAACCTCCTGCTGACGCTGCCGGTGTACGCGCTCACGCGCTGGGTGCTCTCGCTTGGCCCCGAGCCCGAGACCGTCACGGAGGTGCGGCTCCTTGGCTAGCAGGGGCGCCCGCGCCCGTCCGCCGGGCGGCGGTGGCTTCCTGCCGCCCAGCCCCCGCGTCGAGGAGCCCTACCGCTTCACGCCGCAGCTCGCGCTGAGGATCGGGATCCTCGCGGCGGTCGCCCTCGTCGTGTTCAGCGTCCTCTTCTTCCGCCTCTGGGCCCTGCAGGTTCTCTCGGGGCCCCAGTACCTCCGCGCGGCGCTCGACAACCAGATCCGCTCCGTGCCGATCCCGGCGCAGCGCGGCGAGATCTTCGACCGCTCGGGCCACCCGCTCGTCGCGACGGTGCCGGGGACCGCCGTGCAGCTCTGGCCGGCCGACCTGCCGAAGACCTGGCCGAAGCGGCTGGCCGAGCTGAAGAGCCTCTCGAGCATGCTCCACGTCCCCCTGCGTCAGATCCTGGTGGAGATCAAGCAGCGGGGGAGCGACCCCGTCACGCCCGTGACGGTGCGGGAGTCGGTCACCCGCGACGCGCCGGTCAACTACCTGCTCGAGAACAGCGAGCAGTTCCCGGGCGTCCGCGTCGTCGACACCTACCTGCGCAGCTACACGTACGGGCCGCTCGCGGCGCAGCTGCTCGGCTACGTCTCCGAGATCTCGCCGGACCAGCTGAAGCAGCTGCAGAAGCACGGATACCAGCCGGGGGACGAGATCGGCCAGGCCGGGCTCGAGTCGAGCTACGACTCGTATCTGCGCGGCCGGTCCGGGCTGGCGCAGCTCAGGGTGAACTCGCTCGGGCATCCGCTCGGCCCGCTCGTGCCGACGCGGCGGCCGAGCCCCGGCGAGTCGATTCGCCTGACCCTCGACGTCAACCTCCAGCGGGCCGCCGAGAACGCGCTCCGCTACGGGATCCGGCTGGCCAACAACAACGGGCAGTGGGCGGCCGACGGCGGGGCGATCGTGGCCCTCGACCCCCGTGACGGCTCGATCCGGGCAATGGCGTCGAACCCGACGTTCGACCCGCGCGTCTACACCGGCCGCGTCACGAACAAGCGGCTGGCCGCCGCAGGCCTGACGGGAGCGACCGCGCAGCAGGACAACTACCCGTCGCTCAACCGCGCGATCAGCGGGCTCTACCCCGCGGGCTCGACCTTCAAGCCGATCACGGCGCTCGCCGCGCTGCAGACGCACGTGATCTCGCCCTCGACGTCGCTCGCCTGCACCGGCACGTTCGTCGTTCGCAGGCCCGACGGCACGATCGCACCGGGCGGGGTCTTCCACAACGTCGACCCGTACATCAACGAGGCGATGGAGCTCCCGACCGCGCTCGCCGCCTCGTGCGACACGTGGTTCTACCAGCTCGGCTACGACTTCTACAAGGCGCCGCCGACCGCCGGCCACCCGCTCCAGGCCTGGGCCTCGAGGTTCGGGATCGGGCAGAAGACGGGCGTTGACGTCGGCCCCGAGTCGTCGGGCCTGCTGCCGACGCCGGAGTGGCGCGACCGGACGTTCACGAAGAAGACCGATCCGGGCAACTGGCAGGTCGACCGCCTCTGGAAGCCGGGCGACTCGATCCAGCTCGCGATCGGGCAGAAGGACCTGCTCGTCACGCCGCTCCAGATGGCGCGTTTCTACGCGCTGCTCGCGAACGGCGGCAAGCTCGTGCGGCCCCACCTCGTCGAGGACGCCGAGGAGGGCGGCGCCCGGGTGGTGCACCGCTTCACGCCTCCGCCGCCCCAGTCGGCCGGGCTCGACCGGACGGCACTCGCGGTCGTCCAGGACGGGCTCTACCAGGCGACTCACGCATTCGCCTACGGAACCTCCGCCAAAGTCTTCGGCAACTTCCCGATCCCGATCGCCGGCAAGACCGGGACCGCGCAGAAGATCATCCATCTGCCCGGCTACACCGGCGAGCAGGACCAGTCGTGGTGGTGCGGCTACGGGCCGGTGAGCAGCTCCGAGCCGCCGCAGCTCGTCGTCTGCGCGCTGATCGAGAACGGCGGCTTCGGCGCCGACGCGGCCGCCCCGGCGGCGCTGAAGGTGTTCCAGCAGTACTTCCACACGGGCGCCAACGGAGCGGGCGGGTGATCGAGGCCGTCAACACCCGCGCGAAGGGCCTCGGCCCGGTCAGGGTCGAGCGGATCCAGCTCGCGTCCTTCGCGCGCCGGCTCGACTGGGTCCTGCTCGGCGCCGTCGCGGCGCTGCTCGGCTACGGGCTCTGGGCGATCGCGGGGATCACGAAGAGCGACATCGCCGGCGACTCCAGCTACTACGTCGTGCGGCAGACGGCCTACGCGGCCGTCGGCGTCGTCGGGCTCGCCCTCGCGATCCTGATCGACCCGGACTACTACCGCCGGTTCAAACGCCCGCTCTACGGCGGGATGGTCGGGATCATGCTGCTCGTGCTGGTCGGGGGCACGGTCTCGCGCCACTCGAAGCGCTGGCTCGACGTCGGCCTCTTCCGCTTCCAGCCGTCGGAGTTCGGGAAGCTGCTGTTCGTTCTCTGCCTGGCCGGCTTCCTGGCCGACCGGGCCAGGCGCCTCGGCGACAGCCGGACCGTGGTCGAGGCGATCGGCCTCGCGGCGATCCCGATGCTGCTCGTCTTCGTCCAGCCGGACGTCGGCACGACGCTGGTCTACGCCGTCGCCCTCTTCGGAGTCCTGTTCGTCGCCGGGACGCGCTGGGCGCACCTGGCCGCGCTCGGGCTCGGCACGCTCGCGGTGATCCTCACCGTGCTGTGGCTCCTGCCGTCGGCGGGAGTCCACGTGCTCAAGCCCTACCAGGAGCAGCGCCTGACGCACTTCACGCACCCCGACCAGGACCCCTCGGGCGCGACCTACAACGTGGCGCAGTCGATCAACTCGGTCGGCTCCGGCGGCCTGCGCGGCCGCGGTATCGCGGGCGCGACCCAGACGAGCCTCCACTTCCTCCCCGAGCACGCGACCGACTTCGCGTTCGCCTCGCTGGCCGAGCAGCGCGGCTTCGTCGGCATCTCGATCCTGCTCCTGCTCTACCTGCTCGTCGTCTGGCGCGGGCTGAAGATCGTCGCGGGTGCGCGGGATGCGTTCTCGGCGATCGCCGCGGGAGGGATCGTGGTCGCCTTCCTGTTCCAGATCTTCGTCAACGTCGGCATGACGATCGGGATCGCCCCGGTGACCGGAATCCCGCTTCCGTTCGTGAGCGTGGGCGGCTCGGCGATGATCTCCAACCTGCTCGCGATCGGCGTGCTCGAAGCAATTCACGTCCGCGGCACGGCCCGCAGACGCGTATTTCGCTAGAACCAGGGGTTCCCCGTGATACTCCGTCCGCCTGTCGTCCTACGATCACGCCATGGTCGCCAGACGAGAAGCCGAGGAGCTGCTGTTGATCGAGGAAGCCGACGCCTGGTTCGAGTACCTCGAAGCGACGCGGGGGCAAACCGCGCTCCGGTACTGCGAGGTCGAACCCTGGGCGTGGGCACGCCTGCATCAGCGGCTGCGCGCTGTCCGAGCGAAGCGCGCGAAGCTCCGCCCCGCCGCAGCCGCCTAGGCGCCGCTTGCGGTGCCGTCCTCAGGACGTGCGGGCCTTTGCTCGCACGTCCGTCTGAAATGACCGGTCGAACCAATTGAACGTTCAGGATTGCGATGTGGGAGCGCGCTGTCCGAGCGAAGCGCGCGAAGCTCCGGCCAGCCGCAGCTGCTTGATCGAGTTGCTCGGCGCCCGCAGGTCGCGCTGCTAGCCTGTGGGTATGCCCAGTCACATCAAGCTGCAGCGCGCGCTCCGCCCGTCGATGGGTGACCGAAGCGCGCGCGCCAACCAAGGAGTTTTCATTTGTTGCGATGGTTCCGACGGCCGAAGCCGTCACACGAGGAGCGCGCCGCCGATGCGAGCGCGCCGACTAGACCTGACAAGCCACGTAACAGCCGAGGCGCCCGCCCCAGCGGGCGCAACCGACGAGACACAGCCCGCCCGCAAGCGCCGCAGGCGTGGAAGCCGTGGTGGTCGTGGTCGCAAGCGTCCCGGCGCTGGCACGGCGGAGGCGAAGCCCGAGGTAGAGGCGAAGAAGCCCGAGCCCGCGAAGGCGCAGTCGTCCGTCCCGAGCGGCGCCCGGCAGCGCGCAAGCAGCGCGCTCCGCGCCGGCGGACGCCGCCGCGCCGCCCGCCGCTTCCACCCGCGAAGCGCGAGCTGATCATCTCCGTCGACGTGAGCGAGCAGCGCGTCGCCGTGCTCGAGGACGACCGGGTCGCCGAGGCCTACCTCGAGCGCCCCGAACGCCGCTCGATCGCCGGGAACATCTACAAGGGCACCGTCGACAACGTCCTGCCGGGGATGGAGGCGGCGTTCATCGAGATCGGCCTCGAGAAGAACGGCTTCCTCTTCGTGGACGAGGTCGTCGGTCCCGAGCTCGAGGGCCGCTCGCACGGCCGCAAGATCCAGGACCTGCTCAGCCGCGGCCAGCAGGTGCTCGTCCAGGCGGTCAAGGACCCGATGAAGTCGAAGGGCGCGCGCCTGACGACCGAGATCTCGCTCCCGGGCCGCTTCGTCGTCTTCGTCCCGAGCGGAGAGGGGCTCGGCGTCTCGCGCAGGCTCGAGGACGCGGAGCGCACGCGGCTGCGCGACATCCTCAAGGGTCTCGACGTGAAGAAGGGCGGGGTGATCGTCCGCACCGCGGCCGAGGGCGCCTCCGCCGAGGACATCGAGCGCGACCTCGTCTTCCTGCAGCGGCTCTGGAAGACGATCGAGGCCCGCGCGAAGTCCGCGCCGGTGCCTGCGCTCGTCTACCAGGAGGCCGAGCTTCCGCTGCGGGTCGTGCGCGACCTCTTCACGGAGGACTTCGAACGGGCTGTGATCGACCATGACCGCACGTACAAGCGGGTCGTCGGCTACCTGAAGAAGACCTCGCCGCACATGGCCGAGCGCGTTCAGCGTCACCGCGAGAAGACGCCGCTGATGGAGTCGCTCGGCGTGGACGCCGAGATCCGCTCCACGCTCTCGCGCCGCGTCGACCTGCCCTCGGGCGGCTACCTGATCTTCGACTACGCGGAGGCGTTCACGGTCATCGACGTCAACACGGGCCGTTTCGTCGGCTCGCGCTCCCGCTCGTCCGGGAGCCGGCTCGAGGACACGATCACGAAGAACAACCTCGAGGCGGTCAAGGAGGTCGTGCGCCAGCTGCGGCTGCGCGACATCGGCGGGATCATCGTCATCGACTTCATCGACATGGCGAACCCGAGGAACCGGGCCACCGTCGAGGAGGCGCTCAAGTCCGAGCTCGAGCGCGACCGCACCAAGACGTACGTTGTCGAGATCTCGCCGCTCGGGCTCGTCGAGATGACGCGGCAGAACGTGACCGACGGACCGCGCGAGATCCTCACGCGCAAGTGCGTGGTCTGCCACGGCGACGGCGTGGTGCTCTCCGAGGCCTCGGCCGCGGTGGACGCCGAGCGGCGCCTGCGGGAGCTGGCGGCGAGCGCGCCGCGGACGAAGGCCTTCAAGCTCGAGCTGAACGCGGCGGTCGCTAGCGTCCTGATCGGCCCGGGGGCCTCGCGCCTGCAGGCGATCGAGGAGGACACCCGCCGGCGGTTCCTGATCGAGTCGCGCGAGGGCGTCCCGACCGACCACTTCGAGGAGCTCGGCAAGGGCACGTACGAGAGCCTGGCGCCGGAGACGCCTGTGAAGGAAGGCTCCGAGGTCTCGCTGAAGCTGGTCGAGATCGGCCTCCACGACGCGAGCACGGCGACCGGGAAGCTCGACGGGCTCGCGGTCTGCGTCGGCGGTGGCGCGTCCCTCGTCGGCAAGCAGGCGAAGGTGCGCATCGAGCGGGTCATGGACGGCGTCGCCTACGCCACGCTGGTCGGCAAGGCCGACCGGGCGGAGCCGCCGATCACGGCCGAGCGCGAGGCGGAGAAGCCGACCCGCAAGCCGCCCGCCCGCAAGGGCCAGCCGAAGGACGCCGACGCCGAGCCGGAGCCGGAGCTGGAGGCCGAGGAGGTCGAGGAGTCCGAGGAGCCCGAGGAGGCACCCGAGCCGGAGGCCGAGGCCGCGCCGGAGGAGGAAACGCCGAAGAAGAAGACCAGGCGCGGGTCACGCGGTGGCCGGCGCAGGCGCAAGAAGCCGGCCGGCGAGGCCGCGGAGGCGTCGGCAGACGGCCAGGGCCCGAAGATCCATCTTCCGGATCCGAAGCTCGGACGCGCCGAGGCGGCAGAGCCGCAGGCCGAACCCGAGGCCGTCGCCGAGAACGTCGCGGAGAACGGAGAGGAACAGCCGAAGCCGAAAAAGAAGACGCGGCGAGGCTCCCGAGGCGGCCGCCGCAGGCGCAAGAGCGGAACCAAGCCGGCCTCGAGCCCGACCCCGTAGCGCGCCCTCACCGCTGCGCGCGGTGCAGGAAGCGGACGACGAAGCCGTCGAAGCGCAAGAAGTCCCGGAGGTCGCCGAGTGACGGGTGCGGGACCGCGTGGTCGAACGTCGACGTCACGGTCACGTGAACGCGCGGCGCGGCGTGCGCGAGCGCCTGCGACTCCGCGGGCGGGAAGTACTTGTCGTGCGGCGACGAGGCCAGCTCGACCGGGGCTGTGAGACGGTCCGCGAGCTGTAGCGGCGAGAGCGTCTCGACCGACCGGCGCACGCGCGTGGGAAGGCGGGCGTAGAGCGCATCGAAGCGGCCCGGGTCGCGGTTCAGCAGCAGCTCGACGAGTGTCCGCGGGCCGTCCTGGTACGCGTCGGGGTGGAGACCGGCGAGCGGCTCGGGGTCGTCGTCGGGCACCGCCTCGAGCTGTCGTACGAGCCGGGAGCGGCCGGGGCTCGGCGGGAGTCCAGCCGCCAGCGAGCGCGCGATCGCGAGCGAGGCGTACGGGTCGGTCACGTACGGCCGGCCGTTGTAGTCGCCGGTCGTCGCGAGCCGGACGATCCGTCCGAGGTCGGTCCAGGGCGCCTCTCCGCCGACGACCGTCACGCGCGAGGCGAGCTCCGGGCGCTCGGCGGCCAGCAGCGCCAGCGACGCGCCGACGGAGACGCCGTAGAAACCTACGCGCTCGCGGCGTGCGTCGGGCCGGTCGGCGGTCGCTTCCGCGACGCGCGCGGTTGCGTCGGCCGTCATCGGCGTGATCTCGCCCTCCCGCAGGCCGGGAAGGTCGGGAACGACGACGAGAAAGCCCGCTCGCGCGAGCCCGCGGGCCAGCCGCTCCACCTTCGGGTGGTGGCGCCCCTCGCGCGTCGCGCCGTTGACGAACACGATCGCCGGCCAGGGCCCGCGGCCGCGGCCAGGGCGCACGACCGTGGACGGCGCCCCGCCGACGACCGTCTCCTCGACCCGCGGCTCGCGGGTGACCGCGCGCACGGCCCACGCCAGCACAGGCGTCTGCTCGGTCGTCGCAAGCACCGCGACGGCGTTCAGCTGGGCGGCGGGCCAGGAGCGGGGGAAGAGCTCGACAGCGATCACGGCCAGCGTAGCGGCGACGACAAGCAGCGCCGCGACGGTCTCGAGCGTCCTGGCCGCGATATGTCCCACCGCCAGAATCTTGGCTACACTGGCGCATTCGCGGGCGCCTCGCCCGCGTTTTGACGCCATGAGCTACGCGATCATCTCACTCGGCGGGAAGCAGTACCGCGTCCGAGAGGGCGAGCGTCTGCTCGTGGACCGTCTCTCGACGGAGGAGGGCAAGACCTTCCACCCCGAGGTGCTGATGCTCGGCGGCGACGACGTGTTCGAGCTCGCCCCGAAGGGCGTCCAGGTGACGGCGAAGGTGGTCGGCGCGCCACTCGGTCCGAAGATCAGGATCGGGAAGTCCAAGGCGAAGACGGGCTACCGCCGGCGCACCGGTTTCCGCGCGAAGCTCTCGCAGATCGAGATCCAGGCGATCGGCAAGAAGTCGGGAGCCGCGCCGAAGAAGGAGAAGGAGGCGGCCGCAGAGCCCGCGAAGCAGGAGGACGCCGCCGGGTTGCCGAGCGGCTACGCGGACATGACGGTCAAGGACATCGCGGCGAAGGCCGGCAGCTGGTCGGCGGACGAGGTCGCCGCGGCGCTGGAGTACGAGCGTGCGCACGCAAAGCGCAAGGGCGCGTTCGCCGCGCTCGAGGCGCAAGAGGAGAAGGGCTAATGGCTCACAAAAAGGGACTCGGCTCGTCCAGGAACGGGCGCGACTCGAAGCCGAAGATGCTCGGCGTGAAGATCTTCGACGGGCAGGACGTGACCGCGGGCGCGATCATCGTGCGCCAGCGCGGCACGCGCTTCCGCCCGGGGCCGGGCGCCGGAATCGGCCGCGACGACACGATCTTCGCCAAGCGCGACGGGCGCGTTGTGTTCAAGACGAGTGGCGAACGCCGACTCATCTCAATTGTCGATGCCACCTAGAACCGGAGCAGACGGTCGTCCGGCAGAGCCGGACAACCTCTCGGACGGCATCGCAAGCGATGCCTCGGGCGAGCCCCGGCTCGTCGCGGTCGTCGACCACAGCTAGCAGCTAGCGCTTCATGTTTACCGATCGCGCCCGCATTCACGTGCAGGCGGGTCGAGGCGGCGACGGCTCGCTCAGCTTCCGGCGCGAGAAGTACGTGCCGAAGGGCGGGCCCGACGGCGGTGACGGGGGTCCCGGCGGTGACGTCGCGCTGGTCGCCGACCCGGATCTTCGCGACCTCTCCGGCTTTCGCTCGAAGCGAAAGTTCGCCGCGGAGCGCGGCGGCAACGGCGGTGGGTCCGGCAAGAGCGGCGCCGACGGTGAGGCCGTCGAGATACGCGTGCCGGTCGGGACCCAGGTCTTCGACGCGGACGAGCAGCTCGTCGCCGACCTAGCGCACCCCGGCGCGCGGGCGGCGCTCGCGCGCGGCGGCCCGGGCGGGCGCGGGAACAGGCGCTTCGCGACCTCGACGCGGCAGGCGCCGCGCTTCGCGGAGACCGGGCTGCCCGGGGAGGAGGGTGACTACGAGCTGCGTCTGAAGCTGCTCGCGGACGCCGCGCTCGTCGGGCTTCCGAACGCCGGCAAGTCGTCGCTCCTGCGGCGGATCTCGAACGCGAAGCCCAAGGTCGCGGCCTACCCGTTCACGACCGTCCAGCCGGTGCTCGGGACCGTGGACACCGACGAGCGCCAGCTCGTCGTCACGGACGTTCCGGGCCTGATCGAGGGCGCGAGCGCAGGAGCAGGGCTGGGTCACGAGTTTCTCGCGCACCTCGAGCGAGCGCGGCTGCTCGTGCACGTGATCGACGCCTCCGAGGGCGATCCTGCGGAGCGCTTCGAGGAGATCGACCGCGAGCTCAGGGAGTACGGCGCCGGCCTGGCCGAGCGCCCGCAGGTCGTCGTCCTGAACAAGATCGACCTGATGCCGGAGGCGCCACAGTTCGAGCCGGACGACCCGCGGGTCGAGCGGGTGTTCGCGCTCTCGTGTGCGACCAGCGAGGGCGTCGAGCGCTTCCGGCGGGCCCTCTTCGAGGTCTGCCCTCCCGCTCCGGCACCCGAGCACGACGCCGACGGGCTCGCCGAGTTCCTCGTCTACCGGCCCCAGCCGGACCCCAGGCGGGCGTTTCGGATCTTCCGCACCGACCGCGGCTTCCGGGTCGTCGGCCGTCCTCCGGGAGAGGAGGAGCTCGAGCGGGCGCTTCGCGAGGCGGGCGCGAAGCGAGGCGACGAGGTCGAGGTCGCTGGCGAGGCGCTCGAGCTCGGGTGACAGCGGTGAGCGGGATCCTCGGCGGGATCTTCGACCCGCCGCACGACGGCCACGTCGCGCTCGCCCGGGCCGCGCTCGAGCGCCTGCCGATCGACCGGCTCGTCGTGCTCGTCGCGGCCGAGCCGGGCCATCGAGGGACGGTCGCCGACACCGCGTCGCGTGTCCGGCTGGCCAAGGACGCGTTCGCCGGGCTTCCGGCCGAGATCGTGCTCGACCGCAGCGCCTTCACGGCGGACGCGGTTCGAGGCGGACGCTTCGGCGACGCGCTGTTCGTCGTCGGCGCGGACGAGGGCGCGGCATTCCCGACCTGGAAGGAGCCGGACGAGGTGCTGCGGTGGGTGCGACTCGCGGTCGGAACGCGCTCGGGCTACCCGCCGCCGGATCTCGAACGGTACGGCGACCGCGTGGTCTCGTTCGAGCTCGACTCGCCGAACGTCTCCTCGACCGAGGTGAGAGAGCGCGTGGCGCGGAGCGAGCCGATCGACGACCTCGTGCCTGCCGCGGTTGCCAGGTCGATCGCGGAGCTCGGCCTCTATCGTGGCTAGACTGCTTCGCGAACCCGAGAGGATCTGACGAGCCACTGACCCCACTCGAACACGCCCGCCGAATCGCCGGCCTCGCCCAGGAGAAGCTGGCACAGGACGTCCTCATTCTCGACATGCGCCCCGTGTGCTCGTACACGGACTTCTTCGTGCTCGCGACCGGGCAGAACCCGCGCCAGACGAAGGCGATCTGGGACGAGGTGCACGGACGCCTCAAGCACGACGAGCGCACGCTGCCGGCGTCGGTCGCCGGCGAGGCCGAAGGCCGCTGGATCGTGGCCGACTACCTCGACGTCGTTTTCCACGTCTTCAGCCCGGACGCGCGGGGCTACTACCGGCTCGAGGAGCTCTGGGGCGACGTGCCCAACGTGGATCTCGCCTCGGCGACGGCCTAGCTACAATCGGCCGACCGGGGGCCGTAGCTCAGCTGGGAGAGCGTCTGGCTGGCAGCCAGAAGGTCACGGGTTCGAATCCCGTCGGCTCCACTGCCCTTCGAGCGTCCCGTTCGGTTCAGCTGAGCGAGCGGGCGAGCTCGCGGGTCTTTGCCGCGTGCCAGTCGAGCCCCATCGACTCGAAGCGCTCGATCGACTGCTCGATCAGAGCCGGGTCGCTGCGGACGAGCCCGAGTGTCCGCAGTGCGAACGGCTCGAGGTAGGTTCCGGGCTGGACGAGGCGTGTCGCCTCCGTGTCGGCCTCCTCCTGCCGTCCAAGGGCGACGAGTGCATCGAGGCGGGTTGCCCATCCGTACAGGCCCGAGTCCAGCATCTGGTGCCAGGCTTCTCCGGACTCGGCAAGCAGCGCCTGAACCTGCGCGAAATCGCCTCGAAGCAGCGCGAGGTGGGCGGACGGCGGATGGAGGACGAACCCGTACCCCTCGAACCCGAGGGCGGCAACGCGGTCCTCGAGCTGGTGGGCCTCTGCGTCCAGTCCGAGCTCTGCGCAGGCAACCGCACACGACAGCAGTGACCGCGGGCTAAAGATGCACGGCGTCCCCTCGTTGTCAGCGAGGGCACGCTCATTGCGAACCTGTAGCCGTCGGATCTCGCCCCAGTGCCCGAGGGCTTCTTCGATCATGATCAGCACCCCGACAGCGTGCACCTCGTGATGTGCGCTCAGGCGAGACGCGACCACGTCATGCTCCGCAGCCAGCGTCTCGGCCTCATCGAGCCGGCCGACGGCAAGGGCAACCGGGGCGCCAAACCTGTGAACGAAGGCGACCTTGTCCGGGTCGCCGAGGCGATCGATCAGGGCGAAGCTCCGACTCGCCCACTCGTACGCCACGTGGAAGTCAGAGACGACCCACGAGGCGCCCGATCGCGCCCCGTAGGCGTCCGAGGCAAGCTCGGCGTCGTCCAGCTGCTCGGCCAGAGCGACCGCCTGGTCGGCGATCTCGATGTCGTCCGTCAACACGGCCTTGGTGACGAGGGCCTTCGCCTGGGACCGGCCGCCGGGCTCGGCAAGCTCGAGCGCGCGCTCCAGCCAGCCCTCGACGAGCTCGTGATCGGGTGGGCGCTTCCAAACCGCACCCCGCATCGACGACTCGAACGCGAGCTCCGCGTAGAGGTCGCCGAGCGTCGTCGGCTCCGAGGTCAGCTCGACGGCCTTGAGCGTCGCTGCCCAGAACGCCTCGCCGTCGAACTTGAGCGCGTTCGCGTGGCCAATTGCCCGCCAGAGTTCGGCATCGTTCGGATCCAGCTCGACCGCTTTGCCAAACAGCGCGAGCGCGTCGTCGACGTCGAAGCGGCCGACTGCAAGCTCGGCGGCTCGGCGCAGCCAGCGAAGCGCGCTCGCCCGCAGTTGCGCGGCGTGCTCTTCCCGACCGCGCCAGGCGAGCTCCGCGATCTCCGGGTTGATCGCCTCGGCGTAGTGATAGGCGAGGGGTCCGGCGTTAGCGTCTCCGCCGTCCTCCGCGTCGAGCCAGGCCGCAAACGAGGCATGCAGGTGCGCGCGGCTTGCTTTCGGCAGGCCTTCGTAGGCGACGTCGCGCGTGAGCGCGTGCTTGAACACGAGCTCGGGCTCGGTCGGGCGGATGAAGCCTCGCTCGACCAGTGTGCGCACCTCTGCCGCGGTGCCGACAAGGGCGGCGAGCCCGGCCGGGCTGAACGAGCGGCCGATCGCGGCCGCCGCCTGTAGCGCCTCCTTGGCTTGCGACGGGAGCAGGTCGATGCGGGCGGCCAGGACGGCCTGCACCGTGTCGGGGATGCCGAGATCGCGCGTGCCGTCGCGGAGGGACCAGCCGCCGTTCCTGCGCTCCAGGAGTTGACGGTCGATGAGCTCCGCGAGCACCTCCTCCAGGAAAAACGGGTTCCCCTCGGCCTGACGAATCACGAGCTCGCGGGCGGTGGCGTCGAGTGGGGCCTCGAGCACCCGGTCGAGGAGTTCCCCCGCCTCCTCCTCGCCGAGCGGCTCCAACTGGAGCGGCTCTCCGCCGCTCACTAGGTTCGAACCCTCTGGCCTCGTCGTCGTCAGGAGCAGCATCGGCCCCTCGACCTCGGCCAGCACCAGTCCGAGGAGGTCGAGCAGGGGATCGGCCGCCCAGTGGAGGTCCTCGACGACGAGGACGAAAGGACGCTCGACGGCGAGCTCGCGAAGTAGGCTCACCCACTCCTCGTGCAGGCGCTGCCCGGCCGCGCGTGGGTCTAGGTCGCCGGCGACGTCGAGCCCGAGCGTGAGCGCGAGGATCTCGCGCTCGCCGAGCCTGGCGAGGACGGTTTCGGCAGAGTCCTCCTGACGCAGCCCGAGCTCGGCTCTGAGCACGTCGGCGAGCGGGCTGTACGTCACGCCGCGACCGTAGGAGAGGCAGCGCCCGAGCCGGAACCGCGTCGAATCAGAGAGCCGCCCCTGGAACTCCCGGACGAGGCTCGTCTTGCCGACGCCCGGCTCCCCGACGAGCGTGACGAGGTGTGGTCGCCCCTCGGCCACGGCGCGTGCGAGTTGCTCTTCGAGCCATGAAAGCTCGCGCGTGCGGCCGACGAAGCCGGTCCCGAGGCCTCGGCCGCCGCGCGGGCGTCGCGGCGCAATCATCCGGACGAGCTCCCGACAGGCGATTCCGCCCGGCTTGCCCTTTGCCTCGACGGTCGTCGGCGCGGCGAACTCGAAGGCGCCTCCGACGAGCAACGCCGTTCTCTCTCCGACCAGCACCTGCCCCGGTCGGGCCAGCCTGCTCGAGCCGGGCGGCGACGTTGACGGGGTCGCCGGTCGCGAACGAGCTTCCTTCCCGAGGTTTGCCGATGACGACCTCGCCACTGTTGACGCCTATCCGGAGCGCCAGCCGGTCGCCGAAGAGCTCCGCCAGACGCTCCTGCATCCACAGTGCAACCTGCAGTGCCCGCTCGGCGTGATCCTCCTGCGCGGTCGGCGCTCCGAAGACAGCGACGACCGCGTCGCCTATGAACTTCTCGATGGTGCCGCCCCCGAGCGCGATCTCGGCCGCCATCGCGTCGTAGAAGCGATCGAGCAGGTCACGCGTGTGCTCCGGGTCGAGCAATCCCCCCAGTTCGGTCGAGCCCACGAGGTCGGCGAAGAGGAGAGTCGCGAGCTTTCGCTCCCTCGCGGCGGACTCGGGCTCGGCCGGGGCCGCGCAGGTCGCGCAGAACCGTGCACCGTCCGGCAGAGCTGCTCCGCAGACGATGCAGACCTTCATCGCGTCGATTGTGTCGCCTGGAGGCCGCCGGCGACGTTCTCAGAGGCGAACGGGCCCGCAGAGGGCCTCGCAATGGGCGAGGACTCTCGCGGCGACGTCGCGTGCGCGGCACTTCTCGGGTAGCTCGACGGCGTACCTGGGCACGGACTTCGCGAGCTCGGCGCAGAGGTCGAGCTGCCGCTGGCGGTGCTCGGGCGAGCTCAGGTAGCGGGGGAAGCCGCTCTCGAGCAGCGACCGGCTGGACGGCGTCTCGCGCTCGACGATTGCGATCCGGGCGCCGTCGTCCTTCGGGCGCAGGATGTAGAAGCAGGCCACGGGCAGCGGGCCGTGCACCGGTGTCGGCTCGAGCATCAGCTTGTCGCTCCGGCCGACGAGCGGGCCGAGGCGAGCCTGCTGTTGCGGCGGGACGCGGCGCAGCTCGGCCTCGTCGATGTTCAGTCGCGCAGGCCCCGGATGCGCCAGCACGCCGTCGGCCCTCTTCTCGATCACGAGCACGTCGTCGGTCACGAACGTGGCGCCGAGGCCGACGAGGTGCGCGGCGAACGAGGTCTTGCCGCTGGTCGGCGGGCCGACGAAGGCCAGCACGCGCCCGCCCACCGCGACCGCGCTGGCGCGGAACGCGGAGAGGCCGCCCAGGACCGCGGCGAGCGGAAGCACCTGCGCGAAGAACAGCCGCTGCCAGCGCGCGGGCTCGACGCGCGGCAGGGCGGATGCGATCTCGCTCCCGTCCGCGGACACGAGGTGTCTCCCGTAGTACGGGGCCCAGATGCGGTAGCCGGTCGGCTCGCGGGCGTCGATGCGCAGGAACTGCCTCCCGTCCGAGTGCCGCAGGTCGAGCAGCACCTCGCCGTGCTGGGGCCGCCACGCCTTGGTGATGACGTCCGCCGACTCCTCGCGCCAGGTCGTGATCTGCCCGGATTCGGCGCCTTCTACGGGCTGGATCCCCGGGAACGGCTCCCCGGACTCGAGCACGCGCCCGAACGCGTACCCGTGCCAGGGCGCCCCGGGCAGGGGCCGGTGCGCTTCGGCCCGCCGAAGCTCAACCGTCGCCATCGCTGCCGACCTCGTTCAAGCCCCTCTCGAATGCGTCGTCCGTTTCGCTCTCCTCGCGCGAACGATTCGACCGTGAAATCCCAGCCCCCCAAGCGTACGAGGCCCGCCTCGGCGCGTGTAGGCCGGACCCGCGAAACCCGTCGTGAGACGAGGCGCCTAGCCGTTCGGTCAGGCTCTCGAGGAGGCCGTTTCTACGCGGTCGTCGCGATCGCGGAAGCCGGTGGCGCCAGGCTCACGCGCGCGCCTTGCTGCGAGAGCGAGCGGTCGACCGCCTCGATCATCCGGACGACCTCGAGCCCGATCTCGGCGGACGACCGCGGCGTCGAGCCAGTTCGGATCGCCTCCACGAAGTCGGCGAGCTCGAGCGAGAGCGGCTCGCGGGCGTCGACGCGCGGCGAGACGATGTCTCCGGTGCGATACGTCAGCCGGTACTCGCCGAACGTCTCCGGGTTCGGCAGCGTCACCCCCGAGTCGAAGACCCGCACCGGCTCGTTGCCCGTGTCGTCGTAGACGACCATCTTCTCGGAGCCCACGATGGTCGTCCGCCGCAGCTTGCTGGGCGCCAGCCACGAGAGCTCCACGTGGGCGATCGTCCCCGAGTCGTACTCGAGGTCGATGAACGCGACGTCGGGGACATCCGGGAGCACGCAGGCGCGGCTGATCGCGCTCGCGTGCGCCGGGGTCTGGTCGAACCAGTAGCGGAGGATCGAGAAGTCGTGCGGGCCGAGGTCCCAGACGACGCTGACGTCCGCCTGGTGCAGGCCGAGGTTCACGCGGCTCGTCGAGACGAAGTAGATGTCCCCGAGGTCACCGTCCTCGATCATGGAGCGGATCATGTTGACCGGCGGGCTGTAGAGGAACGTGTGGCCCGGCATCAGCACGAGCTTCTTCTTCTCGGCGAGCCGGATCAGCTCGAGCCCCTCGGCGGACGACGCCGCCAGCGGCTTCTCGACGAACACGTGCTTGCCGGCCTGTAGCGCCGCCGAGGCGAGCGGATAGTGCGTCGAGACCGGCGTCGAGATCAGGACCGCGTCGATCTCGTCGTCCTCCAGCAGCTCCTCGTACCGGGTGGTGCCGACGATGGACGGGTACCGGCGCGTGATCTTCGCGAGCGCCTCCTCGTCCAGGTCGCAGACCCGCCGGACCTCGGCCGCCTCGCCGAGCTCGAACAGGTTGCGAACGAGGTTCGGGCCCCAGTAGCCGAGACCGACGACGGCGAGGCGGAGCGGCGTCATGCGGTTCCCTGCCGGCGGAGAACGTGCAGCGGGGTGCGAAGCAGCAGCTTCAGGTCGAGCAGAAGCGACCAGCTGCGCGCGTAGAGGACGTCCATGTCGAGCGCCTCGCCGAACGTCGCATGGGCGCGGGCGGTCACCTGCCACAGGCCCGTGATGCCCTGCGGGACGTCGAACCGCTCGAAGTGATGCGGGAGGAAGTACTCGGTCTCGTACTCGAGGCAGGGCCGCGGGCCGACGAGCGACATCTCGCCGCGCAGCACGTTGATCAGGTTCGGCAGCTCGTCCAGGCTCGTCTCGCGGAGAAACCGGCCGACGGGGGTGATCGCATCCTCGCGGGTCAGCTTGAAGAGGCCCCTCTGGGTCGGCAGGGCGCTGGACGACATCGTCGCCTTGATGAACTCGCGGTGGGCGGTCGCGTCGGTGTCGACCTTCATCGTCCGGAACTTCAAGACCGTGAAGGGACGGCCGCCCTGGCCCAGCCGCGTCTGCCGGAAGAGCACGGGCCCGGGCGAGTCGCGGCGGACGCGCCACGCGAGGTACGCGAAGAGCGGAGACGTCAGCACCAGGAGCGCGGCTGCGCCGACCACGTCCATGCAGCGCTTGATCGCCCGCGACCCGGGGAAGCGCTTGGCGGTCGGGAGCGCGACGAGCGCGACGCCCTCGATCGAGTGGACGGTCACGTGCGGGCCGATCGCCTCGAACAGGCGCGGCACGATGTCGATCTGGACGTTGAGCTTCTTCAGCTCGCGGATCGTCGCGAGCGTCTCCTCGTGCGAGTCCTCGGAGAACGCGACGACGACGCGCTCGACGTCGTGCTCGTCGATGATCGCCGCCAGCTCCGAGGGTGAGCCGAGCACGTTCACGCCGGCGAGGTCGTCGCGGAGCGTCTTCGGGTCCGAGTCCACGAAGCCGACGACGTCGATCCCGTACTCCCTGTGCTGGAGCATCTTGCGCGCGACCAGCTGGCCGACGTCGCCTGCGCCCACGACGACGGCGTTCTGCACGTACGAGGAACTGCGTCGCGCCGTCGCGCGGGCCACCGCGCGGCCTGCGGTCACCAGGACGATCGCCAGCGCCCAGAAGGTCACGAGCTTCGTCATGCCGGCGCTCGCCGACCCGGACGCCCACGTGAGCACGAATCCGAGCCAGACGCCGACGGTCGCGAGGTGGAAGACACCGACCAGGTCGTCGAGGGTCGAGTGGTCGGTGCGCTCGTCGTCGAGGTCATAGAGACGGTAGAGCTTCGCGACGATTACCCATCCGGGGATCGTCGCGACGAACAGCAGGTACTGCTGGGTCGTCGTCAGCCGGCTCGCGGCGATCGTCTGGTTGAAGAGCACCTCCGCCGTGAGGAAGGCCAGCGCCAGGCCGACCGCGTCGGCCACGATCAGGCGGCGCCGGACCATCTCGCCGCGCCGCGACCCCGGGCGCCCGGTCGGTCCCGTTTCCGCGGCGCTCGTCTCCCCCGAGGGCACAGCAGGCAGCCCGCCCGCGGTGCTCACAGTACGTCCCTCAATCCGAAACCTCGCTCCTCCGCGCTCCCCATTCAAAGCCGCATTCGGCGACCGTCTCGCTCCAGCGTAGAGCCGCCCGTTGCCCTTTCGTAGGCCAGAGGGCAAAGACTGTCCGCGGGGGCGGGAACCTAGCCGTCTGGGGAGCTTTCGAAGCCGATCGGGCCCGGGTAATGTCGGAGCATGGCGGGATCTGAGACTCGCGCGGGCGTTCACGTCCCGTTCGTCGACCTGGCGCCGTCGCACGCGCCGGTCTCTGCGGCGATCCTGGCGGAGATCTCGGAGCTGATCGCCTCGGGACAGTTCACCAACGGGCCCCAGGTGGCCGCGTTCGAGCGCGAGTTCGCCGGGTACTGCGGCGTGCCGTACTGCATCGGGCTCGCGAGCGGGCTCGACGCCTTGCGCCTGGCGCTCCTGGCGGCCGGCATCGAGCCCGGCGACGAGGTGATCGTCCCGGCGGACACGTTCATCGCGACGTTCGAGGCCGTCACGCAGGCGGGCGGCGTGCCGGTGCCGGCGGACGCCTCGGAGACCGACTACAACCTCGACCCGGAGGCGGCCGAGGCCGCGGTCATGCCGCGAACCAGGTTCCTGCTTCCCGTCCACCTCTACGGCCAGCTCTCCGACATGCGCGCGCTCCTCGAGGTCGCGGCACGGCACGAGCTCGTGATCGTCGAGGACGCCTGCCAGGCGCACGGCGCGACGCGCGACGGGATCGGCGCCGGCTCGGCCGGACGGGCGGCGGCGTTCAGCTTCTACCCGAGCAAGAACCTCGGGGCGTTCGGGGACGCCGGGGCGCTTGTCACCGCCGACGACGAGCTCGCCGGGGCCGTTCGCGCCCTCCGCGAGCACGGCCAGCGCGCGAAGTACCGGCACGAGCTCGAGGGCTACACGGCACGCCTCGACACGATCCAGGCGATCGCGCTCTCCCACAAGCTTCCGCTGCTCGACGGCTGGAACGAGGAACGGCGGGCGCAGGCCCGCTTCTACGGCGAGGCGCTCGACGGCGTCGGCGACCTCGCGCTCCCTCCGGTCGCCCCGAGCAGCGACCCGGTCTGGCACGTCTACCCGATCCGGACCGCAGACCCGGAGGGCCTCGCGGGCTTCCTGCAGGAGCGGGGCATCGGGACCAGCCGGCACTACCCCGAGCCCGCGCACCTGTCCGCCGCATACCGGCATCTCGGCCACGCGGAGGGCAGCTTCCCGGTCGCCGAGGCGATTGCCCGCGAATGCCTGTCGCTGCCGGTCTTTCCCGGCATGCGGCAGGAGCAGCTCGAGGCGACGTCCGCAGGCGTCGCGGCCTTCTTCGGAGATGGCGGGTAGCACCCCGGTCAACGACGCGCCCTACCGACTGATCAACGACGTCTCGTTCGGCGATGACGTCGTCGTGTTCCCGTTCTCGAACCTCTACGGGTGCTCGGTCGGTGACGGGACGCGGATCGGGCCGTACGTGGAGGTGCAGCGCGGCGCGTCCATCGGCGCTCGCTGCAAGATCCAGAGCCACACGTTCGTCTGCGACGGCGTGACGATCGAGGACGAGGTCTTCGTCGGGCACGGCGTGATGTTCATCAACGACAAGTTCCCGCGGGCCACGACCGAGGACGGCGAGCTCCAGACCGACGAGGACTGGTCGCTCCTCGCGACGGTGGTCGAGCGCCGTGCGGCGATCGGCTCCGGCGCGATCGTGCTCGGCGGGGTGCGGATCGGCGAGGGCGCCCTCGTCGGCGCGGGCGCCGTCGTCACGAACGACGTTCCTGCGGGCGCTGTGGTCGCAGGCGTGCCTGCGCGCGTGACGCGCGGCTAGCCGACGACGCGCCGGACGGCGTCGGCGACGATCTCGACCTCGTCGTCCGTGAGCTCGGGGTAGAGCGGGAGGCTGAGGACCTCGTCTGCGAGGCGCTCGCTCGTCACCAGGCGGCCGTCGGGCGCCGCGAGCCCCGCGTAGGCCGGATGCTTGTGCACGGGCCGCGGGTAGTGGATCAGCGTGCCAACGCCCTCGGCCTGGAGCCGTTCCTGGACCATCGGCCTGTCCTGCACCCGCACGACGTAGAGGTGGTATGCGTGCCGCATCCCGGGCGCGGCCCTGGGGGTGACCACTGACGTGTCCGCGAGCGCGGCGTCGTACCAGGCCGCGATCTCTCGGCGGCGCTCTGTCCACGCCTCGAGGTGCACGAGCTTCGCGCTCAGGATCGCCGCCTGCATCGTGTCGAGCCGGCTGTTCCAGCCCCGGCGGACCGAGTCGTACTTGGACTGCTCGCCGTAGTTCCGCAAGAGGCGGGCCCGCTCGGCGGTCTCCGGGTCGGTCGTCACCACGGCGCCCGCGTCTCCGAGCGCGCCCAGGTTCTTCGTCGGGTAGAAGCTGAAGGCTGCGGCATCCCCGATCGACCCGGCCCGGCGCCCGTGGTACTCGGCCCCGACGGCCTGCGCGGCGTCCTCGACCACCTTGAGGCCGTGGCGGCGCGCGAGCTCCAGGATGGGGTCGAGGTCGGCGCACTGCCCGTAGAGGTGCACGGGCACGATCGCACGGGTCCGCTCGGCCACGAGTGCATCGAGCGCGGCGACATCGAGCGTATAGGTCTCCTCGTCCACGTCCGCGAGGACGGCCGCCGCCCCGCTTGCCTCGATCCCGGCCACCGTCGGCACACAGGTGTTGGCGGCAGTGATTACCTCGTCGCCCTCGCCGACGCCGACCGCCTGCAACGCGATCGTGATCGCCTCGGTCCCGGACGCGACCCCGACTGCCTGGGGAGCTCGGCAGTAGGCCGCGAACGCGTCCTCGAACTCGTCCAGCGGCGTGCCGAACACGAACTGGCCGCCGTCGAGGACACGTCCCAGCGCGCGGTCGAGGTCGTCGCGGATGGCCGCGACATGGCGTCTGAGGTCCAGGAAAGGGACGGTTGTCGTCAAGCCGTGCTCCCTGCTACCAGTAGGCGCGTCCGTGCTGCCTGTAGAAGTCGAGCGAGCGCTCGATGCCCTCGGCCAGCTTCACGCCCGGCGTCCAGCCCAGCTCCGCGCGGATCCGTCCGTGGTTGCCGTAGTAGTCGCCGATGTCGATCGCCTTGCGGTCGGGAGGGAAAGGCACGATGCGGAAGCTGCCGCTGCCGTTCGCGGCGACGACGAGCTGCGCGAGGTCCTTCAGCGTCACGATCTCGTCGTCGCCGAGGTTGTAGATCCTGCCGACCGCCTCGTCCCGCACGGCCGCGAGCAGGAACGCACGCACGGCGTCGTCCACGTAGTTGAAGTCGCGCTTCTGCTCCCCATCGCCCCAGACCTGGATCTCCTCGCCGTCGATCGCGAGCCGGAACCAGTAGCCGAGGAACGTCTGCCGCGCGTCCTTGACCCGCATCCGGGGCCCGTAGGTGTTCGTCAGCCGCAGGACGGTCACGGGGATCCCGTAGAGCTCTCCGTAGAGCAGGTGGTACCACTCGCCCGCGGTCTTGTTGATCCCGTTCACGTCCACCGGGCTGAGCGGGTGCCGCTCGTCCACGGGCAGGTACTCGGGCCGCCCGTAGATCTGGCGCGTACCGGCGAAGACGACGCGGATCTCCGGGTTGTACCGGCGGCAGGCCTCGAGGATCGAGAGCTGGCTGCGGCAGTTGATCTCGAGGTCGGTATACGGGTTCTCCATCGAGTCGAGGTGACTGGTCTGCCCCGCGAGGTTGAACAGGACGTCTCGGCCCTGGACGAGGTACGAGAGGCTGTGCTCGTCCCGGACGTCCGAGATGTTGACGCGCAGCCGGTCCTCGATCCCCTCGATGTTGTCGAGGCTCCCTCCGTACTCCGGGATGAGCGAGTCGATCAGGACGACGTCGCTGCCGGCCTCGACCAGCTCCCGCGCGAGGTTGGAGCCGATGAAGCCGAGGCCCCCGGTGATCAGTACGCGCTTGCCGCGGAAGACGTCTGCGAGATCGGGTGCGATCATCGAGCGGTCTCCAGCGGCCACAGCGCCGGGTTCGCGGGCGCTGGTTCTTCTCCTGGGAGGTTGCGTACAGTGAGAACGTGAGCGAGCTGCGGATCGCGTTCGTCGTGGGCGTCTTCCCGCTCGTCTCCGAGACGTTCATCATCGACCAGATCGCCGACCTCGACGAGCGTGGGATCCACGTCGACATCTACTCCTTCGATCGCGGGGACGAGGCGTTCGTCTCGCAACGCTATTTCGACCACGACATGGGCTCGCGCGTGCGCTACCTCGACTATCCGATCCCGAAGGTCGCGCGCCTCGCCGCAGCGGTGCCGAAGGCGGTCCGCCTCGTCCGCCGCGACCGGCCCGCGTTCATGCGTGCGGTGAACGTGCGCCGGTACGGCCGCGAGGCCCTGGCGCTGAAGCTTCTCCACTGGGCGGAGCCGATCGCCGGACGCGACTACGATGTCGTTCACTGCCACTTCGGCACCGTCGCTCGCGAGTTCGTCTGGGTGCGCGAGGTCGCGGGCATCTCCGGCGAGCTCCTCACGACGTTCTACGGCGTGGACGTGAGCAAGGTCTTCGTGGACAAGCCGCCCGACTTCTACGACCGGCTCCAGGAGGCCTGCTCCCTGTACTTCGTCATGTCCGAGGACATGAAGCGCCGCGTGGTCGCCCACGGGTTCCCGGGCGACCAGGTCCGGGTACACCCGGTGAGCGTCGAGGTCGGCGAGTACCCGTTCCGGCCGCGCGAGGTCGCGCAGGGCGAGGAGCTGCGCCTCGTCTCCGTCGGTCGGTTCGTCGAGAAGAAAGGCTTCGACGACCTGCTGCGCGCGCTCGCAATCGTGAAGGACCGCTCCAACCGCCCGGTGACGTGCTCGATCGTCGGCGGCGGCCCGCTCGAGCCCGACCTCCACGCGCTGGACTCCTCTCTCGGCCTCGACGGCATGGTGCGGTTCGAGGGGTACCTCCCGGTCGAGAAGCTGATCGATCATCTCGCCGACAAGCACGTGCTCGTCCAGCCGTCCAAGACGGCGTCCAACGGGGACATGGAGTAGCGCGTGAACACGATCGTCACCCAGGCGCTCGCGTGCGGTCTCCCGGTCGTCACGACCCGCCACTCCGGGCTCCCCGAGCAGGTTCTCGACGGGCTGAACGGCTTCGTCGTCGAGGAGGGCGACTGGCAGGCGCTCGGTGATCGCCTCGTGTACCTGTCCGAGCACACGGAGCTGCTCCCCGCGATGAGCGAGGCCGGGCTCCGGCACGTCAAGAGCCACTACGACGCGGCGATCCTGATCGAGCAGCAGATCGAGGCCTACCGGGAGCTCGCCGGGCGAGCGGCGCTGCGAAGGCGCCATTCAGGTTGAAGGGTCGGCCACGCGGAGCGGACGGAGCATCGAGAGCATCTGCAGGATGTACCGCCGCTCGTAGACGAGGGCGAGCCCGAGGTACGTGATCACGCCGGCCGCGGTCGCGGCGAGGAGCACGAGGGCGCTCTCGCCCAGATGCGGCTCGAGCAGCATCCGCACGCCGAGCATCGCGGCGGCGGCCGCCGCCGAGTTCACGAACGTCCAGCGCAGCGCGCCCCAGTAGCGCGTCTGCCGCATCCCGGTCAGGGCCGTCACGACGAACAGGAAGAAGAAGAAGTCGAGCGTGTTCACCGCGGAGGACGCGACGCCACTGCGACGACGCCGACGTGCACCGCCAGGTACAGCGCGATCGTCATCGTCGCGAGCAGCAAGGCGTTGATCTTGAACTAGAGATCGGGGCGGCCCTTCGCGAGGATGAGGTCGCCGACCGGGCTGGTCAGCGAGCGTGTGACGCCGACGATGGCGAGAATCTGCAGCAGCACGATCGACGCGTCCCACTGCTTCCCGAACACCACCGGAACGAGAACCGGAGCGAGAGCGGCGACGGCAGCCATCATCGGCACGACGACGAACGCGATCAGTCGGATCACCTCGACGTAGCCGCGTGCGAGCGCCTCGTCGTCGTGCTGCTTCTTCGCGAAGGCCGGGAAGGAGACGCGCGTAAGGATCGGATTGAACTCGAAGACCGGCTTGACGACGACCTGGTAGGCGATCGAGTACGAGCCGAGCGCGCTGGGCCCGAGGTAGTGGCCGACGAGCAGGTAGTCGACGTTGGCCGAGAGGAAGTTCACCATCCGCTCGCCCATCTGGTAGAGCCCGAAGCCGAGGTACCCGTCGAGGTCGGCTCGTCGAAGTCGGAAGCCGGGGCCGCGCGTTCCTCCAGCCCCACGTCGCGAACAGCGGCGACGTCACCCCGACACGGGCGAGGTACCCGATGACGAGCGACAGCGCGCCGGCGCCCGCGACCGCGGCGCCGACGGCGACCACGAGCGACACCGCCGCCGAGAGCATGTCGACCTTCACGAGACGGGAGACCTGCAAGTCCATCTGCAGCAGCATCTGGAACTGCTGGCCGATCGGGATGAGCACGAACGAGAGCGCCGCCCACGGGAGGATGTGGTAGAGCTCCGGCTCGCGGAAGAACCGCACCATCAGCGGCATGATCGCCAGCACGATCCCGAACACGACGACCCCCGAGATGATGCTCGCCCAGTAGAGGCTCGAGAGCGTGTTGGGGTGGCGCATCTGCTTCGCGACGATCGCGCTCGAGAGGCCGAGGTCGGCGAAGGCCCGCGCGAGGCCGATCACCACCAGCGACGCGGCCATCAGCCCGAAGTCGCGCGGCGTGAGCAGGCGCGCGAGCACGACCGTCTGCAGGAGGCTGAGCACGAACAGGACGCCCGCGGACACCGTGCCCCAGCGGACGCCGGAGATCATCGAACGGCGGAGCGGGCTTAGCTCGGGCGGGCTTCTCGGGTCCGTCGCGCTCACGACTTGCGCGGTTCCGGCGGCTGGAACCAGCCGCGGCTCGCGTTCAGCGGCGCGACGAACGGCACGGCGAGCAGAATGCGCTTGACCGTGTCCTTGCGCCGCTGGCTCCCGGTCGGCGTGCCAGAAGACGTAGCGCTCCGGCACGATCTCGGCGTAGTGCTCACCGCCGGCGTGGAAGACCTCGACGTCGTCGAGCACGGCCGTCTCGAGGCCGAGCTTGCGAATCGCGTGGACGTACTCCTGGTCCTCGTAGAAGAAGACGAGCTTCGTGTTCTCGACGAAGCCGCCGACCCGGTCGTGCAGCTCGCGGTCGGTGATCGTGCAGCCGCCGCCCACCGGGCCGCCCTGCCAGATCTTGTAGCGCGTCCCGGGCACCTCTTTCAGCTCGTACTGGTCCTTGTTGATCCGGTAGAAGAGGTCGGAGCCCGGGCTGAGCCCGTCGTCGGCGAGCCGCGCCTGCAGGAAGCCCACCTTCGGGAGCGCCTGGTACGCCTCGAGCATCGTGCGGTCCCAGTCCGGCGGCGCGTCGATCATGTCGTCGTCGAGCTCGAGCATGTACGGCTCCGTCGTCTCGCGGAACGCACGCGCGTAGGCGCTCTGGCCGATGTTGGCGTCGTGGTTGACGACGCGGATCCGCGGGTGGTCGAGCGAGGCAAGGTACTCGCTCGTCCCGTCGGTGGAGGCGTTGTTCCAGACGACGATCGTGGTCGTGAGGTCCGACGTCCGCAGGAGCACGTTCTCCACGCACTTCTTCAGGAGGTGCAGCCGGTTGTACGTGAGGACGACCATCGCGATCACGACGCCGCCTCCGTGGTCGTGAGGGGGCGAGGGGCCCTGGTCTCCGCTGGCGCCGCCGAGCACGAGGTCGAACACGTCCGCCAGGTCGCTCGTCAGCCGCCCTCGCTCGAAGCGGCGCACGACGAGCGGGTTCGGCGCCGCAGCCGGCGTGCCCGCGGCCCAGTCGTCCACCCGGCGCTCGATCGCGCGGCTCATGGCCCCGGCGTCGTCGGGCGCGCAGACGTCCGCGTTGCCGGCCGCCTCCAGGAGCTCGCGCGCGTCTCCGGAGGGGACGGCGCCGAGGATCGGCGTGCCCGCGGCAAGGTACTCGTAGGCCTTCCCGGGGACGATGCGGGCGCGCAGCCCGTCCGCCAGGTCGTGCATCGGCAGGAAAAGGAGATCGGCGGAGCGCAGGCGCCCGATGGTCTCGCGGTGCGACAGGTACCCGCGCGAGAACACGTAGTCCGGAAGTCTCGACCGCTCCGCGTCCGAGAGCGGGCCGACGAGCTCGACCTCGATCCGTCCCCGCAGGTCGGGGCGCCGCTCGAGCAGCAGCTCAAGGGCTCGCACGAGGTGGAGGTGCGACCGCGTCTGCGTGTCGAGGCCGCGAGCGGCCCCGCGGAGCACGCGCCGGCCGAGGCGGGTGGTGCTCGTCTCGCGGCCCGTGTGCACGTGGCCGGCGTGGACGATCCGGAAGACGGCAGGGTCGTGCGCCGGCAGGGCGGCTTCGAAGTCTTCGGGGTCGAACCCGTTCGGGATCGTGAGCACGGGCCTGTCGCCCAGCTCCGGCGCGTGCCGGAGAAGCTGCTCGGTCGCCTCGGGCGTGTTCATCACGATCGCGGCCGCGGTCGAGAGCGTCCGGCGCATCGTCCACAGCTCGAGCCGGCGGTGCAGGCCGGTCGGGAAGACGAGCCAGTCGTCGAGCGCCCAGGGGTCGCGCAGGTCTGCGACCCACGGCTTCCCGGCCTCCGCTGCGATGCGGGCCGCGGCCCGGCCGGTCTCGAACGGCGACATCGACGCGTACACGACGTCAACCGCCCCGGCGCGGTCGCGCGCCGACTCGACGGCCCCGTCCACCCACCAGCGCGAGAACGGCTCCTCGACGCGGAGCCACCGCTCTGCACGGCAGCGCCAGCCAACGGTCCGGGCGGGCTCGGGCCCGTCGATCCGGACGACGTCGGTCCCCTCGGGAACACGGTCGGCGAGCGTTCCGTCCACCGGCCCCCACTGCACGGCCCCGGCCGCCGGTCCCGTGACGACGACGGGGCGGTAGCCGAACCCCGGCAGATGGCGCGTGAAGGCGAGCGAACGCTGCACGCCGCCACCGCCCAGTGGAGGGAAGTAGTACGCGAGCAGCAGCACGCTGCGCATCGACCCTGGTGTAGTCACCATGCCGGACACCCCGCAATTGATCGTAGGAACTCGCGTTCCGCTTCCGCACTGGCTGAATGGCCAGTTTCGGGCTCAGGCCGGTCGCCGACCTATGATCCGGAGCCTCTTGCCCGGGGACGAACACGACGTCTCGAGGCTGATCTCGAGGGCGATCCGTTTCCTGCATCGGATGCAGCGCGACGACGGGCTGTTCTGCCTCGAGCGGGTGCGCGGAGAGCGCACGCCCCACGGGCGGTCGCTTCGCTACTCGCTGATGACGTACATCGGGCTCGCCAAGGCCGAGGGGAGCGGTCTGGAGCACGACTTCGACCTCGACGGGATCCGCGCCGCGCTGTGGGCCGAGCTCGGGTCGCCCGAGCTGCACCCGGGCGACTTCGGCCTGTACCTCTGGGCCGACGCCGTCCGTGGTCCTGCCGTCGAGGCCGACGACCTGGTCGCGAGAGCGGAGCGGGCGTTCGCCGCCGCGGGTGGACTCCCCGCGCACGAGGGGCAGGAGGTCTCCTGGCTCGTCCTCGGGCTGGCGCTTCACGACGTCGCGCGGGGCTCGGACGGCGGTGCCCGTCTCTTGCGGGCCGCGCTCGACGAGCTGGCCGGCCGGCTCGACCCGGCGACGGGCCTCCTCTACCACTACGGCGGATCGCACCCGCGCCGCCGGTTCGCGAATTTCGCGACCGAGAGCTACGGGACGCTCGCGCTGGCGGCGGCTGCGAAGAACGGCGACGAGAGGGCGCTCGCCGCCGCTCGCGCTGTCGCCGACCGCCTGATCGCGCTGCAGCTTCCGGACGGCGGCTGGCCGTGGCTCTACGACGTGCGCCGGGGCGGCGTCGTCGAGCCGTACGAGGTCTACTCCGTGCACCAGCACGCGATGGCGCCGATGGCGCTGCTGCAGCTCGCCGAGGCGAGCGGCGAGTCGCGCTACGCCGAGGCCGCTCGCCACGGCCTGCGCTGGATCGACGGGCATAACGAGCTAGGCCTCGAGATGGTGGACGAACGCGAGGAGCTGATCTACCGGTCGATCCGCCGCAGGCGGCCGCTCGACCGCACGCTGCTGTACGCGAACACCGCCGCGTCGTTCCTCCTCGGCCACGGCCTGGCCCGGACCGGCCACCGGGTCGAGCTCAACGCGACCTGTCGCCCCTACGAGCTCGGCTGGCTGCTCGAGGCCTGGTGCGGCCGGGAGAACTTCGGCGGCTGAGGGACGGCTTAGATCCTCTTCACGAGATACGAGAAGCGGCCCAGACCGTCGTACGTGATCTTGCTCAGGTCCAGGTACCAGTTCGCCGACGCGTCGACGATCTCACGCGCGTACCGGCCGTAGCCGGCCTTGTGCACGTCGTCGAGAACGGCATAGCCGCCGTGCCGTGTGAGCATGAGGGCCTGAGGCAGAGTGGTGACTCGTTCGATCATGTCGCCCATGTCGTGGAGGACGACGTCGTAACTGCCTTGCTCGGGGAACCAGCTCCCGAAGTCACGCCAGGTCATGAAGCGGCCTTCCGGCAGGCCCTCGCAGAAACTGCGGCTGCGATCGAGCCAGCTGGCATCCGTGTCCACCGAGGTCACCGCGACACCGGACCCGGCGGCGTAGAGCCGTAGCACGTATGAGCTGAATCCCGACCCCAGGTCGAGCACCTCGGCGGGATTCCTCTCTCGGCAGAACGCGAGCAGGAACGAAGCCAGCTCCAGCGAGACCGCGTGCTTGGGCGCACTCACCTCGGTTACATAGCGCTGGTGCTGTTCCGTCAGCTCCTCGCGTGCCGCATTCGTCGCCGCCGCAAGGCCCGGGAACAGACCTTCGAGCCTTCGATGGTGCCGGGCTGCGCGAGCCCGAGAGGGAAGCCACATGCGTCCGAGCTTAGGGGACTGCTCGTACGGCGCTCAATCCCCAGTTGGTCCAGATCGTGCGACCGGTGGCTCGAGCACCGCGCCGTCGCCCTGGCGCCGGATCGTGCCGAGGGCCGCCTCCGTCGGACGTCGGCGGTTCCACCAGTCGGCGATCTCGCGCGGGAGCGCGCGCCAGAGCCCGGGTCGCTCCGCGAGCCCGTCGAGGAACTCGACGTAGATCGCGCGCTTATTGGCGTCGCCGAGGTAGCCGCGGTCGGGATGGCTGAGGCAGTGGACGAGTCCGAAGCGCTCGACGATCGCGTCGACCTGGCGGAGCCACGTCTCCGGCGAGCGCTGGCGCAGCAGCGTGAAGAGCGTGTGGTCCTGCGGCAGCGTGTATGGCAGCTCGACCAGTGGCCCGAGCGCGAACGGCCAGAGCGTGAGGCAGCCGCCCGGCTGGGGCTCGTAGGGGTCGGAGTGGAACATCGTCCCGTCGTATGAGACCGGCAGCTCCGAGAGCCAGTCGACGACGCGATGCGTCGCGGGTGAACGGAAGCCCTCGGCCTCGGAGCTCGCGGGACGCTTCGGCGAGCCCCGGCAGCTGGCGCTCGAACTCCTCGCGCGACGAGAAGAGCGAGCGGTCGTGGTGGAGCCCGTGCAGCCCGATCTCGAAGCCGCCGCCCCTGAGCTCGCGCAGGACGCCGTGGTCGATCGGGTACTGCGCGCCGACGACGTTGAAGGAGGAGACGAAGCCGCGCTCCTGCTCGAGGTCGGCGATCTCGACGGCGAGCTGCAGGCCCTCCGCCGACTCGACGTCGTGCGTGAGCATCAGGGCAGCGCGGTGTGTGTCGGGCCAGAACCAGCGGAACTCGCAGCTCGTCCTTGTCGGCCGCCACGAGCAGGCAGAGCGCGTAGAGCCGGACGAGGCTGACGACCGAATCGTCGAACGGCCAGCGCGGGAAGTCGGGCAGGCCCGATCCAGCGCACGAAGCATGCGCCGAGCGGCGAGAAGCAGCGGCGCGGGAAGAACCGCTTCACCTTGTAGTAGAAGCCGAGCTGGCCGGCGCTGAGCGCGGTCGTCGTCGGCATGGTCGAGCCACCGCTCGGTGACGTAGTTGGCGTAGGCCTCGTCGAGGTCGAAGGGCACGCGCACCGTGCCGTCGCTCGTCGCGCGAACGGCCGCAGTCGCGCCGGCCGCGAGCTCGAAACGGGCGAGCTCCTCGCCGTCGCCTCGAGAGCGCGTGGCCGGGCCAGGACGCGCCAGTCGTCGGACTTCAACCAGGCCGGAGCCCCGTCCCCGGGTCCGCTGTCGATCCCGGGTGGGTCGACCGGCTGGAGCAGGCGAGCCAGCGTGCCGGGTGCCGCCTCGGCGCCGGCCGGCGACGGCTCAGCCATACCTGATCCTCGGATCACTCTCGTCACATTCTGGGTTCGCGGCGACCCGCCACACTGGCATAACGTCCAGTTGGAGAGCACGTACCCTGATGCCAAGCTGAGAGCCGAAGCGCCGCGTCCGCGGCGGATGCGGCTGGCCCAGATATGGACGAACGATCGCCTGAACGCTCGAACGGTGAGGCACCCGCGACGCCGTCGCCTGCGATGTCGTGATCGTGGGCGCCGGCCCGTACGGGCTCGCGGCCGCGGCGCACCTGCGGGCCCTCGACGGCGTGGACGTCCGCATCTTCGGCGACCCGATGTCGTTCTGGCACTGGATGCCGCGCGGGATGCTGCTGCGCTCGCGCTGGGAGGCGTCGCACATCGCGTATCCGTCGGGGCCGCTGACGCTCGACGCCTACAAGGCCGAGAACGGCGCGAGCTTCGACGCGCCGATCCCGCTCGAGCACTTCGTCGAGTACGGCCGCTGGGTGCAGGAGCGCGTCGCTCCCGACGTCGACGCCCGGCGGATCACTCGGTCGAGCGCAGACGGCGAGGGCTTCGTCGTCACGACCGACGACGACGAGCGATCCTGCGGGCGGGACGG
This sequence comes from uncultured Actinomycetes bacterium, assembly GCA_963716865.1. GTDB lineage: Bacteria > Actinomycetota > Thermoleophilia > Gaiellales > Gaiellaceae > AC-32. The sequence continues at coordinate 281,635 of CAVQUF010000001.1, read as the reverse complement.
ATGGTCATCGCCGCGGGCATCGAGCCCTTCGCGAGGCGGCCCGCGGAGTTCGACGGCCTGCCGGCGCACGCCGTCACGCACTCCTCGCAGCGCGCGAGACTTCTCGCGCTTCGCCGGCCGGAACGTGATCGTCGTCGGCGGCGGCCAGAGCGCGCTCGAGTCGGCGGCGCTGCTCCACGAGTCGGGCGCACAGGTCGAGGTGATCGCGCGCCGGCCCACGCTCAACTGGCTCAAGGGCGGCGTGATCCAGCGGAAGCTCGGCCCGTTCAAGCCCGTCTTCTACGCGCCGACCGACGTCGGCCCGATCGGCCTGAGCCGCCTGCTCGCCGTCCCGGACGCGTTCCGCCACCTGCCGCGCTCGGCCCAGGACGCGATGGCGCGGCGCGCGATCCGTCCCGCGGGCGCAAAGTGGCTGCAGAGCCGACTGATCGACGTGCCGCTGACGACCGGGCGCGCGGTGGTCGAGGCCCGCAACGGCAACGGTGTCGAGCTCGAGCTCGACGACGCGACGACCCGCCACGTCGACCACGTCGTGCTCGGCACGGGCTACCGCGTCGACCTCCGCGGCTACGGATTCCTCAGCGACGAGCTCGTCTCCGCGGTCAGGTGCGCCAACGGCTATCCGGTGCTCGGCCGCGGGCTCGAGTCGTCCGTGTCACGCCTGCACTTCCTCGGCGCGCCCGCCGCATGGAGCTTCGGCCCGCTGATGCGCTTCGTCTCGGGCACGTGGTGGTCGGGCCGGTCGCTGGCCCGCTCCGTCTCCGCGTGACGGAAGACCGCCCCGTCGGCGCGATCGTCGTCGGCGGCGACTACCAGGGGCTCGGGATCATCCGCAGCCTCGGGCGGCACGGCATCCCGACCTGCGTCGTGGACGACGAGCGCTCGGTGGGGAAGTTCTCCCGCTACGCGACCCACTCCCTGCGGGTGCCCGATCTCCGGGACGGGGCGGTCGCCGTGGAGGCGACGCTGGCCGCGGCGAAGCGGTTCGGGCTCGACGGCTGGGTCCTGTTCCCGACGCGCGACGAGCACGTGGCGGCGTTCGCGGTCGAGCGCGAGCGGCTCGGCGAGGTCCTGCGCGTGCCGACGCCGCCGTGGGACGTGGTCCGCTGGGCCTGCGACAAGCGGAACACGTACGCGCGCGCGGAGGAGCTCGGGATCCCGACCCCGCGCACGTGGCGCCTGGAACGCGCCGAGCAGGTCGCGGACGTCGACGGCGAGCCGCCGTGGGCGATCAAGCCCGCGATCAAGGAGAACTTCGTCCACAAGACCAAGGACAAGGCGTGGCGCGCAGACAGCCGCGACGAGCTCCAGGCGCTCGTGCAGCGCGCGGCGCAGCTCGTCGGCCCCGGAGAGGTGATCGTGCAGGAGCTGATCCCCGGCGGCGGCGAGAGCCAGTACGCGTACTGCGCGCTCTTCCGGGACGGAGAGGCGCTCGCGAGCATGGTCGCGCAGCGGCGCCGTCAGCACCCGCCCGAGTTCGGGCGTGCGAGCACGTACGTCCGCACGGTCGAGATGGACTCGCTCGAGGAGCTCTCGAAGACGTTCCTGCGCTCGATCGGCTACTACGGCCTGGTCGAGCTCGAGTTCAAGCTCGATCCCCGCGACGGCCGCCCGAAGCTGCTCGACGTCAACGCCCGCACGTGGGGGTACCACACGCTCGGCTCGTGCGCCGGAGTGGACTTCCCGTACCTCCTCTACCGCGACCAGATCGGCGAGCAGGTGGACGCGGCTCGCGCGGTCGCGGGCCGAAGCTGGGTGCGGCTCGTCACCGACCTGCCGACCGGAGTGCTCGAGATCCCTCGCGCCGGCGCCGGCTCCGGGACTATCTGCGGACCGTCCGTCGCTCGGACACCGAGGCCGTGTTCGCGCTCGACGACATGCTGCCGGGCCTCGTCGAGCTCGCGCTGATCCCGTACCTCGCGGTACGGCGCGGCTTCTGAGCGCCTAGCGTCTCCGAGGCAGCGGCATCTCGTACGGGCCGGCGTCCGCGCGCTTCCCGATCGGCCTGCGTCGGCCGTCCTTGTCCCGCCGCGGGTACACGTCCGGTGAGCCGTGGTTGATCGCCGGTGAGCCGCGCCGCAGACGGAAATTGCCCTTGGCCGCGTCGACGAACCTCGCGTTCGTGACGCGCATCGCGTGCTGCCCGCACGGGGTGGCCCGGACGAAGACGTTGTAGTCCCAGTCGGGCCCGCAGCTGGCCTCGTCGCCGAGCTGGATGTTGCCCACGACCGTGATCGGGCCACCGCAGCTGTCGTAGACATCGTCCGAGATGAGGTTGTAGCGGATGACGATGTTCGAGCAGGTGCCGCCGCCGCCGTCCGTGAACTTGATGTCGTTCGAGAGGCCGAAGTGGCGCGGGTTCCAGAAGACGTTGTTCTCGATCAGCGCGCCGTCGATCTTGCTCCCCGGCTTGGCGAAGATCGAGAAGATCGAGCAGGAGCGGAACACGGACTTCCCGATCGTGATGTTCCTGCCGCCCTCGAACGTCAGGCACTCGAAGTGCCCGCCCTGGGCGACGGCGAAGTCGTGGATCCGCAGGCCGCTGAAGGTGCAGTTGACGCACTCCTCGACGATCCGCATGTTGTACGGGTCGATCGAGGGCCCCCAGTCGCCGCCGATCACGGTGAGGTTGGACGCGGCGGCATTGAGCGAGCCGGCGTCGATGCCGATCAGCGTGACGTCGTCGGAGCCGCGCTCGGTGTCGACCGTTCCCTGCCACGGGTAGCCGTTGATCGGCGGCATCGAGGTCACGTGCATGCCCGCGATCGTGACGTGACTGCCGAGAATGTCGATGCAGCCGCGGCCGTCCGAGGGGCACCCGATGGTGACCTTCGCGCGGCGCGCGGGCCGGAAGACGACGTCTGCGCGCGACCGCTTCGACGAGTCCACCGGGATCTCCTGCGGGCCGTATCTCCCGGCTCCGACCTGGACGACCTGGCCAGGGCGGGCGACGCGGTACGCGCGCGCGAACGTCGAGCACGGCCTCGAGCGGGTGCAGGAGCTACCAGATCCATGCGGCGAGACGAAGAGCGAGGGCTTCCGCGTCTTGGCACCGCCGCCGAGCGCCGCCCCGGTCAGCGCGAGCGCGACGGCGAGGACGAGCGCGGCCTGCTGGAGGATGAGCAATCGAGACATGGCGCTACGGGCGGATCGGGGAAGGCGGCCTCGTGGACGGATTGTGCTCGGTGTTGCCCGATTCGGTCGCGCCCGGGCATGTGAGGTACGTGCCCTCGGAGATCCAGTTGTGCGTCGTTGCGACGTCGCAGTGGTTAGCGCCGGAGCCCAGGACGACCCTCACGTCCTGGTTGTTCGTGACGCTGCCCGGGTTCCAGAAGGCGTTGTGGTCGATCTTGCCGCTGATGTTCTCGACCGGCTTCGCGAAGATCGAGAAGATCGTGCACGTGCGGAACTCGTTGTACTCGAAGGTGACGTTGGTGCCCTCGTCCCAGGTTACGCACTCGAAGTGGCCGCCGTTCTTGATCGTAGAAGTCGTGAATCAGGTTGTCTGCCCAGACGTCGCCGGAGCCGTCCGCCTGTCGGTTGTTGTACGGGTCGACCGACGGTCCGATGTCGTTGTGGCTGACGAGCGTGTTCGAGGAGCCCAGGGCGACCGCGCCGATGTTCATGTTGCGGAAAATGATGTCGGTCGTCCCGCGCTCGGTGTCGATCCGGCCCTGGTACGAGAAACCGCCCGCGCTGTAGCTCTTCGTCCGGAAGCCTCTGTTCCCGCGGCCGTCGAACGTTATGTGCGAGGCGTCCACGTCGATGCAGCTCGCCCCGGGCACACTCGCACCGCCGTCGGTTGGGGCCGTGTCGCACCCGATCGTCACCACCGCGCCTGCTGCGGGCCGGAAGACGACGTCCTTGCTCGAGGTCTTGGACGAGTCCCTTGAGATGTTCTGCTGCGGATAGGAGCCCCCCGCGACCTCGACGACGTCCCCGGGCTTCGCGAGGTGATAGGCGCGGTTGAAGCTCCTGCAGGGCGCTGACTTCGCGCACGAGCTCGAGTCCGAGCCGTTCGAGGAAACGAACCTGCTCGCCGGAGGAAGCGGCGGTACCGTCGGGCCGCCTCCGCCTCCGCCTCCGCCCCCGCACGGGCCGGTCTGGCCGCTGATCGCCCTCTTCTGAGAGCGGTTGCCGGCCCGGTCGGCGGCGTCGACGGAGATCACGTAGCTCGTTCCGCAACGGAGCTTCGCGATCGTGGCCAGCGGCCGCCTCACGCTGATGAAGCGGCGGCCGTTGCGGTAGACGCCGTATCTCCGGGCGTGCTTGACGGCCTTCCAGCGGACCTTCAGCGAGCTCGCACTCGACCGGACGATCGTCAGGCCGGTAGGGCCGTTGCTCGTTGCGAGGCCCATTCCGCGAAGCAGCGAGATGTACCGCACGAGAGCCCGGTGGCGATGGCGGGCGACCGGCTTCACGCCGAGGTCGAGCGAGCTCTCTTTCGCTGCCTGCTTGATCACGTGCCGCCAGGCACGGCGCTTGAGGGAGGCCCGATGGCCGATCTCGACGAGGGCGATCACCCTCGTGTGGCCCTGTCCGAGCTCCCGGAGCGTCGCGGACGAGGGCAGCCGCTTGAGGACGACTACGACGAGGTCGAAATGCGTGGAGGCAGCGAGCGTACGAGCCGCGCCGACCGATGCTGCGAGCGCCGTGCAGAGCCCGTTCGGGTCGGAGCCCTTCGTGGCTGCACACGCAGCGTCGGCCTCGCCGACCGACCTCGACGCGGTCGGCAGCACGACCATCCGGAAGTCGAAGTGCGCCTGCAGCCGGTTCAGGCGCTGCTGCTGCTGCGTGCTCAGGCCGCGAATGTCGACGAGGAGTGCGTTTCCGCGCGCATTGCGTGCGCGGACGGCCGCGCGGTTGCTCATCAGGCCGAGCGTGCTCTGGTCGAGGCCGAACGCCCACAGCTGCTGCGGCAAGGCGGCGCGCTGCGCGGCTAGCTCGTGCCGAGCCTGGGCGGTCCCGGCGCACAGGACCACGATCGCTGCCGCCAGGGCTGCCAGAAAGAGGTGGCGGTTTGCGCGCGCGAAAGCAGTCACAGGGAACGGCCGCAGTAGACAAACACGAGTTCGACCCAACTTGCTCGGCGTACGGGGCGGAACCCTAGCCGATCGTCCAGTCGGCCGGTCGAACCTCACCAGCGATGCGGGCTACGGCCGGATCGGCGAGGGCGGTTGGCCGATCGGGTCGTGGTAGGTGTTGCCGCCGACTCGGTCCCGCACCGGGACAGGTCGAGGTAGGTGCCCTCGATGACCCAGTTGTTGCTGACGTCACGTCGCACGCGGTAGCGCCCGAGCCGAGGAGACCTTGACGTCGTCGTTGTTCGTCAGCTCCGGCCGGGTTCCAGAAGGCGTTGTGGTCGATCAGTGCCGCTGGTGTTCTCGACCGGCTTGGAGAAGATGTCGAAGATCGCGCAGGTGCGGAACTGGTTGTGCTGAAGGTGACGTTGGTGCCGACATCCCAGGTCAGACACTCGAAGTGGCCGTCGTTGACCGCCGAGAAGTCGTGGATCAGGTTGTCCGGCCCAGAGTTGCCGTCGCCGTCGGTCGGGCGGTTGTTGAACGGGTCGACCGAGGGGCCGATGTCGTAGTGGGTGACGAGTCATGTTCGAGCCGTCGAGCGCGACGGCGCCCACGTCCAGATCGGGGAAGGTCATATCCGTCGACACCGCGGTCGGTGTCGATCCGGCCCTGGTAGGAGAAGCCCTTGACGCGAGTAGGTCTGCGACGGATGCCGAGCCCCGGCCCGCCGTCGAAGGTGAGGTAGGAGCCGTCGGCGACGATGCAGGCGTCGTAGATGGTCGTGCCGTCGAAGGCCGGAATGGTGTCGCAGCCGAGTGTCGCGACCTGCCCGTCGGGAACGGTGAAGGTGCAGCGCGAGGAGGCTGAGCGGCCGATCCCGTTTCCGGTCACGTCCTGCTGTGGGTAGTCGCCGCCGCGGATTACGACCGTCTCGCCGCCGTGGCAGACGTCGTTGGCAGCGTCGAGGCTGCCGCAGGCGCTCGCGTCGCTGTAGGCCACGGGGCTCGCCGAGCGTGTGCAGCTTCCGCCGTTTGTATCCACCCACAGGTTGGCGGTGCCCGCCGGGGGAGGCGGCGGAGGAGGCGGAGGCGGCGGTGGCGGAGGAGGTGGAGGTGGCGGAGGAGGTGGAGGTGGCGGAGGTGGCGGTGGAGGTGGCGGAGGCGGTGGCGGAGGCGGTGGCGGGGGAGGCGGAGGTGGCGGTGGAGGCGGAGGAGGAGGCGAGGACGCGCAGGCGCTCGTCGAGGCGGCCTGCGAGGTCTTCGCGGAGTCGTTCCCCGCGCCGTCGAAGGCGTCGACCGCCAGCGTGTAGCTCGTCCCGCAGGAGAGCCCCGAGAACGTGTAGCTCGTGTTCATCCCGCTCGAGACGAGCGTGGACGTTCGGTAGCGGTGGTAACCGGTCACGGCGACGTTGTCGGTCGAGCCGGACCAGGACATCGTGATCGTGCTCGTGGTCGCGCCGGTCTTGACCAGGTTGGTCGGGGTCGACGGCGGGGTGTCGTCCCCGCAGGCGTCCGTCGTCGCGCTCACCGTCGTCTCCGCGGAGTGGTTCCCGGCGGCGTCGTACGCCTCGACCGCCAGCGTGTACGACGTGTCGCACGCGAGGCCCGAGACCGAGTACGAGGTGACGGCTGTCGTCCCGGCGTAGGCCGCGCCCTCGTAGACGCGGTAGCCGGCGACTGCCACATTGTCGAGCGACGGAGTCCAGAAGAGGCTGAGCGACGACTGCGTCACGCCGGTGACCGTCAACCCGGTCGGCGTGGACGGCGGGGTCGTGTCGGTGCAGACGCCCGTCGAGGCCGGCATCGACGTCTTCGCCGAGTGCCGGCCGGCCCGGTCGACCGCGTCGACCTGGATCAGGTAGACGGTCCCGCAGGCGAGGTGCGTGAGCTTCGCCGAGGTCGTCCTGACGCTGGCCGCGAGGGCCCCGTTCGCGTACACGTCGTAGTTCCGGACGCGGTAGCTGTTCGGGTGGCGCCAGCGCACGGTGAGCGAGCTCTGGCTCGTGCTGAGGAGCGACAACCCGCTGGGGGCGCTCGGGCTCAGGTCGGTGCTGCCGAGCACGTTCACGTAGTCGCCGAGCGCGGTCGAGGCTCCGGGGCCGGCGGGAGCCACTGCGAGGTCGAAGGTGGGATCCTCCGCGGCCTGCTGGATCGCGGTGCGCCAGGCCTGCTGGTCGAGAGTGCTTCGCCCGATGTCGACCATGACCACGAGCCTTGCCTGAGTCCCGCTCAGCGTGAAGTTCGACAGATCCGGGAGCGCCTTCAGCCGTGCGACGATCAGGTCGGCTTTGTGCAGCGAGGCCAGCCGTTGGGCGCTCTGGAGTGAGCTCGCGCGCAGCGTGCAGAGCCGCTTCGGATGGCGGCGCTTGGCCTTCCTGCAGTGAGCCCTCCCGCCCCTGAGCGACTTTGTCGCCCGATGCGGCAGGGCGAGCTTCCGGAACCCGAACCGCTTCGCGATCTGCGCGACCCGCCGGCGATCGCGCTTGCTCATGTGGGCACTGTCGACGAGCAGCGTGTTGACGTCGGCGTCGAGTGCCTGCTGGGCGGTCTGGTCGTTGAGCAGGTGGAGGTTGCCCCTAGTGACCTCGAGCCCCCACAGCTCCGGGAGCGCGACCCGCTTCGTGCTCGAGGCGACCCGCGCGTGCGCGGCGGGCATCACGACGAGGCCCAATGCGGCGACGGCGCACAGCAGGAGGCGGCGGTATCGGCGGGGGGCGGCTCCCCACATGGTGTGGGTCATCGGCGCGGCCCGAGTGCGATCAAAATGCTCAGTTCGAGGGAGGCGTGCCCCCGGAGTGCCTAGCCATCAGGGTTTGCGGGCAGGCGTCCGCGCACGGCGCTGCTACTGTCGGAAGGAATGGAGAGGCCTGTCGCCGACGTCGTCGTCGTCTCGTATCGCAGCCGTGCGCAGCTTCGAGGCTGCGTCCAGCCGCTTGTCGGCAGCGGGAAAATCCAGGTCATCGTCGCCGACAACGCCTCGGACGACGGTTCGCTGGAGACCGTCGCCGACCTGCCGGTTACCCGGCTGGCGCTCGGCGAGAACCGGGGCTTCGCAGCCGGCTGCAACGCCGGCTGGCGCGCCGGCTCGAGCCCGTACGTGCTCTTCCTGAACCCTGACGCGCGGATCGACCCCGAAACGGTCGGCATGCTCGTGGACGTCCTCGAGCGCGATCCGATGGCCGCGATCGCCGCGCCGCGGGTGCTCGAGCCCGACGGGGAGCTCGACTTCTCGCAGCGCCGCTTTCCTCGCCTACGCTCGACGTACGCGCACGCGCTCTTCCTTCACCGGCTGTTCCCGCGCGCGGCCTGGGCGAGCGAGCTCGTCCGGGACCCGGCGGCGTACGAGCGGCCGGGGAGCCCGGAATGGGTGTCGGGGGCGTGCCTGCTCGTGCGGCGCGCCGTGCTGGAGGTGCTCGACGGCTGGGACGAGGGCTTCTTCATGTACTGCGAGGACAAGGACCTCTGCCGGCGCGTCCGCAACGCCGGGTACGACGTCCGCTTCGAGCCGACTGCGACCGTCCGCCACGAGGGCGCCGGATCGGCTCCGCGCCCGAGCCTCGCCCACGTACTGGCGGAGAGCCGGGTGCGTTACGCGCGCAAGCACCACGGCCGCGTCGTCGCCGAGCTCGAGCGCGCCGGCATTGCGCTGACGGCGCTCACCCACATCTTCGTCGCCCGGGGCGGGCGCGTCGCCCGCGCCGGACACGCTGCGGCCCTGCGCGCCGCCCTTCGTCCGGCCCGCGCCTCCTAGGCGCATCGACCGTGCGGATCTGGATCGACGTCGAGAATCCGCCGCAGGTCCAGTACCTGACGCCGCTCGTCGGCGCGTTCGAGGCCGCCGGGGCCGACGTCGTCCTCACCGCGCGCGACTACGGCTCGACCTACGCGCTGCTCGAGGCGAGGTCAGTGCCGTTCCACAAGGTCGGGGCGAGCTACGGGAAGGGAAAGCGGCGCAAGGCGACGGGCCTCGTCCAGCGCACGGGCCGGCTGGTCCGCCTTTTCGGCCGAAAGAAGCCGGACGCCGTCGTCCACGCCGGGCGCGCCCCCGCCCTCGCGGGCTGGCTGCTCCGGATCCCGTCGTTCGGTCTCCGCGACTACGAGTTCGTGGACGTCACCGTGGACCGTGTCGTCAAGAACTGGATCCTTCACCCGCGGGTGTTCGACCCGTCCGTGTTCATCGAGCACGGAGTCAGGCCCGACCGCTTCCTCCCGTACGAAGGGCTGAAGGAGGACATCACGTTCGCCGGCGTCGATCTCGCCTCGGTCGAGCCGCTGGAGTTCCCGGGTGCCGGCGACGGCCTGGTGCGCATCCTCGTCCGGCCGCCCGCCGAGGAGAGCCACTACTACAGCTCCGACTCGGGGCGGTTCGCGCACGAGCTGCTGGCGTATCTCGCGGCCCAGGAGAGGGCGCAGGTGATCTTCTCGCCGCGCTACTCGAGGCAGAGGTCCTACCTCGAGGACGTCGACTGGCGGAACGAGCCGGTCGTGCTCGAGGAGTCGGCTCCGTTCCTTCCGCTCCTGAAGGCGGTCGACGCTGTCGTCGCCTCGGGCGGGACCATGGCCCGCGAGGCCGCCTACCTCGGTATTCCCTCCTACAGCATCTTCCGCGGCCCGATCGGCGGCGTCGACCGCCATCTCGCGGACCTCGGCCGGCTCGAGCTGCTGTCCTCGGACGAGGACTTCGAGAGGCTTCGAATCGAGCCCAAGCGGGAAGCGTCACGGCTCGAGAGCAACCCGCGGCTCCCCGAGGACATCGTCGAGGCGGTGACGACGAGGCTGAGCGCCCGCTAGCCGGCCCTCTACGGCCGGATCGGCGAGGGTGGCTTGGTGGACGGGTCGTGCTCGGTGTTCCCCGACTCGGTCACTCCGGGACAGGTCAGGTACGTGCTCTCGGAGATCCAGTTGTTGGTGACGGCGACGTCGCAGTGGTCGGCCCCTGAGCCGAGCACGATCCGGACGTCCATGTTGGTGGTCACCCCGCCCGGGTTCCAGAAGGCGTTGTGGTCGATCTTGCCGCTGATGTTCTCGACCGGCTTGGCGAAGATCGAGAAGATCGTGCACGTGCGGAACTCGTTGTGCTCGAAGGTGACGTTGGTTCCGTCGTCCCAGGTGACGCACTCGAAGTGGCCGGTGTTCTTGACGTAGAAGTCGTGGATCAGGTTGTCCGCGAAGGTGTTGTGGTCGCCGTCGTCGAGGCGATTGTTGAGCGGGTCGACCGAGGGCCCGATGTCGGAGTGGGAGACGAGCATGTTCGAGCCGTCGAGGGCAACCGCGCCGATGTCCATCCGGATGAAGGTGACATCGGTGATGCCGCGATCGGAGCCGATCCGCCCCTGGTAGGAAAAGCCCTTGGCGGAGTAGGTCTTGGAGCGGAGGCCAAGCCCGGGGCCGCCGTCGAAGGTGAGGTACGAGCCGTCCGCGACGAGGCAGGCGTCGTAGGTGGTGCTGCCGTCGTCGGCCGCCTTGGTGTCGCAGCCCAAGGTGGCGACCTGGCCCTTGGAGACGGTGAAGGTGCAGCGCGAGGAGGCTGAGCGGCCGACCCCGTTCCCGCTCACGTCCTGCTGGGGGTACTCGCCGCCGCGGATCACGACCCTGTCGCCGCCGTGGCAGCGGTCGTTGGCGGCGTCCAGGCTGCCGCAGGCAGACCCGTCGTTGTAGGCAACCGGGGTCGCGGAGCGTGTGCAGTTGCCGCCGCTTGTGTCCACCCAGAGGTTGGCGGTGCCGGTCGGCGGCGGAGGTGGCGGTGGAGGTGGCGGTGGCGGTGGCGGGGCATGAGACGCGGTCTCTGCGACGAGCTGCTCGTAGGCGCCGATCGCAGCGATCCCGCGCTTGCCGAGAGGCCGGACACCGAGGTCGAGCAGCGGGTCGTTCCGGGCCCGCTGGAGGGCGAGCCTCCACGCAGCGCCGGGCGGGCCTGTGAGCGGCATGATCGCGACGATGTGGCCCTTGCGCGAGCGGAGCTTGGACAGCGAGCCCGGCCATTTCAGGTGCACGAACGTGAGCGAGTCGGGGATCTTCGAGAACCGCAGCGCCTTCACCCACGACGAGGCGAAGAGCGAGCAGCTTGTGCCCGCGACTCCTCCTGACGCGTGCTTGCACGAGCGCTTGCCTCTCGACATGGACGACACGTGCACCGGGACGACGACGGGCAGCTTCGCGGCCTTGGCGGCGCTCCTCACGCGCCGGAGGAGCTTGCGGGAGACCGTTCGTCTGTCGACGACGACCTGCGTCGTCCCCCTGGCGCGGCGCGCGCTCAGCCAGGCGGCGCTGACCGTGCGGGCCAGTCTCGGAGCGACGTCCACGACCCAGACCTGCTCCGTCGCACGCTGCGTGTCCGGGGCCTTGACGCCGCCCGCGCCCGCGCCGGGCAGCGCGACGGCTGCTGCTGCCACCATCGCGACGGCGGCGATTCCGAGCACGCCACTCTTGGAATAAGCGAGGACTCCCTGCATTGCGGTTCTGAGTGGATCGGCTAAGCGCTAGCCCGCTTGCCTCCCCCGCGCAGGGGAGCCGCAGGAGAGTACCAGGCCGCCCGGATACGGCTAGCGAGCGAGCCGCCGCCGCCAGATGCGCTTGAGACGTTCCTCGACGCCGGCCTTGGCGACCGTCCAGCGGAGCCCGCGATCCGCCAGGCCGATCCCGGTCCTGGCGGCGTTCACGAACGAGCCCCGGGCCGAGGGCGCGAAGACGAGCACGTCGGCCTCCTGCCAGTCCTCGCTCGAGAACCGCCGCTTGTACTCCGAGTCGCCGAACCCGAAGTCGCAGCGCTCGACCGCCGGATCGGCGCAGAGGTCTCCGATCAGCCGCATCAGGACGTACTGCCCGAGCCGGTAGTCGGACAGCGCCGGGTCGTAGCCCGGAGTCCCGATGTAGAACGTGCGGTCGTAGAGCCAGCCCGGCCAGAAGGCGACCGGCGCGCCGTCGAGCGACAACACCCAGACGCGGAACCAGCCGCGGTCCAGCCCCAGCGCGACGAGGGGGCGGTTGCGGTCGTCGTCCCGGAGCGCGACGCCCAGGCCCCGCTGGTAGGTCTTCGCCGCGACCGGCTCGACGGCCGCGAACAGCTCGTCGATCGACCCGGGCTCGTCGTAGAGGCGGAACGAGAGCCGCTCGCCCAGCTCGCGTTCGAGCTTCCGCGAGTAGCGCTTGATGCTCTCCCGCGTGGACTTGGAGCGCGTCTTCAGGAACTCGTCGAAGGAGGCCGGGAGCTCCAGGCGCCGGTGCGTGCGGCTCTCGACCACGCGGTCCCGCGACCGCGCGGGTGGGCGCGAGCGGGCCGCCGCGTAGAGCTTCGAGTCGACGCGGAGAGACGGCAGGAGCGCGACGTCGGCCTCGCCCGCGCGCAGCGTCCGGAGGATCTCGTCGACCAGGGCATGCGCCGCCCCTTCTCCTCCGGCGAGCCCGCCGTGCGCGATCGTCAGCAGGCGCACCTTCGGCCGCAGGATTGCCCGGTACCCGATCCGGCTCTCGAGCTCGGTCTTCTCGATCCGCCCGACGAGCATCGCGTGCCGGCCGTCGGCGAGCTCGATCGCGGCCACGTGCGGGCGGACCCCGTCGGCAGCCGACTCGACGAGCGTCGCCAGGAAGTCGAGGTCGGCGTCGACCCGGGGCCAGGAGAACGCGCTCCAGGCCTCCCGGACGTCTCCGAGGCCGGCGACGGTCGTCGCCGTCCGGACGCGATCGTTCGCCGCCATCGCCCCACCGTAACCGTAATCGGAGGCCTTCTCGCGCTAGCCGGATGGCTAGGACGGCCCCCTCACTCTGGTCGAATGCCCGTCGCCGCTCGAACCGGCCGTCATTAGCGTTCGATCCAGGCTATGTGCGGGATCTGCGGAGTCGTCCAGATCGGTGGAGAGCCGCGCGAGGTCATCGAGCCCTCTGTCCTCGACCGGATGACGGACGCGATGACGCATCGCGGGCCGAACGATCGCGGCACCTTCATGGTGCCGGGGATCGCGCTCGGCGTGCGGCGGCTGAGCATCGTCGACGTCGAGGGAGGCCACCAGCCCGTCGCCAGCGAGGACGGGGCGACCTGGGCTATTCAGAACGGCGAGCTCTACAACCACGATGAGATCCGCCGCGGCCTCGAGCGCAGCGGCCACCGGTTCGCGAGCCGCTGCGACACGGAGATCCTCCCGCACCTGTACGAGGAGGTCGGCACGGGCTTCGCGGAGCGCGTCCGGGGCAAGTTCGGGATCGCGGTCTGGGACGGTCGCCGCAGGCGGGCCGTCGTCGCCCGCGACCGGCTCGGCGTCAAGCCGATGTACTACGCCAAGGTCGGCGATCGCGTCGCGTTCGCGTCGGAGCTCAAGAGCGTCCTCGCGAGCGGCCTCGTCGACCACGCGCTGGACTACGAGGCGATCGAGGCGTACCTGACGCTCGGGTTCGTCCCGGGCCCGCTGACTCCGCTCGCGGGCGTCCGCAAGCTGCTGCCCGGCGAGCTGATGATCGTGGACGAGCGAGGCCTCCGGCTCGAGCGGTACTGGAGCTATCCCGAGCCGAATCCCGACCTCGAGTCGTCCGAGGACGAGCTGGCCGAGGGCCTGATCGAGCGGCTCGAGGAGGCGGTGCGACTGCGGCTGATGAGCGACGTGCCGCTCGGCGCGATGCTGAGCGGCGGCCTCGACTCCAGCCTGATCGTGGCGCTGATGGCGCGGCACATGTCCGAGCCGGTGAAGACGTTCTCGATCGGCTTCAGCGAGGACGGCCGGGACAGCGAGCTCGGCGACGCGCGCTACGTGTCGAGCGTGTTCGGGACCGACCACCACGAGCTCGAGCTCTCGTACACGCAGCAGGAGATCGACCTGGCGAGCCTGGTCTGGGCGATGGACGAGCCGATCGCGGACCTGTCCGCTCTCGGCTTCCTTGCGATCTCCGAGCTCGCGGCACGCCACGTGACCGTCGCGCTCTCGGGGCAGGGGGCCGACGAGCTGCTCGCCGGCTACAAGAAACACCGCGCGGCTTCTCTCGTCGCGCGGTGGAAGCGCCTGCCGGATCCCGTTCGCTCGCTCGGCGAGGGCGCGCTGAGGCGCAGCCCGATGCGCGGGCGGCGGGCGACGCGCACGCTGCTCGCTGCCGATCCGGTCGACCGGCTGATCGCCATGAGCGGCCGCGTCGACCAGGACCTGCGGCGTGACCTCTACCTCGGACCACTTGCAAGCTCGGACGGCCTCGCGGCGAGGCGCGCGCTCGAGCCGCTCGCGGCCGGGGTCGCGGACGACCCGCTCGCGGCCACGCTGTACATCGACGGGCAGCTCGCGCTCGTGGACGACATGCTCCACTACTTCGACCGCACGTCGATGTCGCACTCGCTCGAGGTGCGCGTGCCGTTCCTCGACCACGAGGTGGTCGAGTACTGCGCTCGTATCCCCGACTCGCTGAAGGTGCGCCGCTGGCAGACGAAGTACCTGCTCAAGCGCGCGGCACGCGGGATTGTGCCCGACCGGATCATCGACAAGCGCAAGCTCGGGTTCTTCCGCGGCTCCACGGGCGGCTGGCTCCACGCGCAGATGGACGGAGCGATCTCCGACTACCTGCTGGGCCCGAATCCGCGCTACGCCGAGTTTCTCGACCGCGACACCGTCGAGGGGCTCGTTCGCGCCCACCGCGAGCATCGCCGCGTCGACGTCCACCTGCTGGTCGGCGTCCTGATGCTCGAGGTCTGGCTGTCGTCGTACCTGCCCCGGGCCGCAGGGCCGCCGAGCACCGCCCAGGCTCCGGCCTCGCAGGCCGCCTGATGCCTGCCGGGCTCGCGTACTCGATCGTCACCCCCGCCTGGAACGAGGAGGACAACCTCCCGCGGCTCGCGGTCTGCATCGAGGAGCAGTCGCGCGTCCCGGCCGCGTGGGTGATCGTCGACACGGGCTCGAGCGACTCGACCGCGCGGATCGCGGCCGAGCTCGCCGCGAGGCACGAGTGGGTACGGACGATCTCGCTCGACCCCGGCGACGTCGCGAGGGGAGGGCCCGTCGTCCGGGGGTTCGTCGCCGGCCTGGACGAGCTCGGGGACGGCCTGCCGGATGTGATCGTGAAGCTGGACGCCGACCTCGATTTCGACGCCGACTACTTCGACGGCCTCGTGCGCGCGTTCGAGCGAGCCCCGAAGCTCGGGATCGCCAGCGGGCTCTGCTACGAGCGGTCCGGGGACGGTTGGCGCCCGGAGTACGGGACGCGGTCGCACGTGTGGGGCGCCTCGCGCGCGTACCGCCGCGAGTGCCTGCAGGACGTCCTCCCGCTCGAGGAGCGCCAGGGCTGGGACGAGATCGACGCGATCAAGGCGCGGCTGCACGGCTGGACGGTCGGGACGCTCTTCGACGTCCCGTTCCGCCACCTGCGCGTCGAGGGCGCTCGCGACGGGGGCAGGCAGCGCTGGCTCGACCAGGGAGACACGGCGCGCTACATGGGCTACCGCTTCTCGTACCTGCTGGCGCGCGCGCTCTACAAGGCGCGCCGCGACCCGGCCGCGCTCGCGATGGTCTGGGGCTACTCGCGGGCCGCGCTCGCTCGCGAGCCCGTGCTGCCCGACCCCGAGGCCAGGGAGTACCTGCGCCGCCAGCAGCGGCTGCGCGAGCTGCCGGTCCGCGCGCGGGAAGCGCTCGGCAAGACCGCCGGCTGAGGCGTCTCCCGTGACGAGCATGCGTCAGCGGATTGCCGTCTGGGGCGTTCGGGCCGCCGTCGTCCTCGGGCTCGGCGTGGCTCTCGGGCAGGTCGTGAGCTACGAGTTCGGCCTGCGCAACGTCGTGCTCGACTCGACCACGGACGCCAGCGTCGCCGGCGTCCTGACCCTCGTCCTGCTCGGCGCGACGGCTGCGAGCGCCTGGCTCGTCGCCTCCGTGAGCCCCTCGGCGCGTGTCGAGACCGTGGCCTCCGCCGCGTGCCTGACCGTCATTCTCGCCCTCGAGCTCTCCGAGCCGCCGCACGCCGTGGCGATCTCGGCGCCGTTCGGCTTGGTCGCGGTCGTCCTCCTCTGGCGCCTCGCCGCGACCGACGAGATCGCAGGCCCGCTGATCCGGGCCGGGTGCGTCGTCCTCGGCGTCGCGTTCGTCGGCCACGCGATCGGCTCGACGCTCGTCTCCGCGCTCGGTCAGGGCGAGGACTCGTGGCTCTACCAGGCGAAGGTGATCGTCAAGCACGCGGGCGAGCTCAGCGCCTGGACGCTGCTCGCCGCCGGCCTCACCGCGATGTGGGTCGCGCGGCGGCCGGCCCGCTCGACGCTGCTCGAGGCTACGCCACTCGCTCGAAGAGGACGTTACTGAGCTCACGGCTCGCGCCGACGAGCCGGAACCGGAGGTCGTGCTCGTCCACCAGCTCGGCGAACGCGCGCAGCTCGTCGCCGCGGTGGTGGAACTCGTCGAAGTAGAGGTATGAGCCGGGCTGGAGGCGTTCCCTCACGAACGAGAGCACCGTGGACGTCGAGCTGTAGAGGTCGGCGTCGATCATCACGACCAGGACGTCGTGCTCGGACCAGACGTAGTCCGGCAGCGTCTCCTCGAACCAGCCCGGGAAGAACTCGACGCGGGAGTCGTCGACGGTCGGAATCGTGCCGTTGGTCGAGAAGTACCCGCGCTCGTGCCCGTCCAGGCTCCAGTCGTGCGGCAGGCCGACGAAGCTGTCGAACCCGTGCAGCCGGGAACGAGGGTTCCGCAGGAGGCGCGACCAGTAGCTGATCGAGGCCCCGGTGTGGACGCCGAACTCGAGGTAGAGAACGTCCCGGTCGGCGATCTCGCGCCCGATCAGGTCGAAGAGTTCGTCCCTGGACTTGACGCGCACGCCCGACTCGAACCCGTGCGCCTGCAGCCACCAGCCGACGTGCAGGTAGTTGAAGACCCCGTTGATGTTGTAGAGGACGCGCTGACTACAGACGGCGCCGACGCGGGTCAGCGTCACCTTTGGAACGAGCTTCCAATCTTGCACCGATCTGCCGACGTTCACCGATACCTCCCACGCCAGCTGCCCGGGTGCAAGGAGCCACGGGCTTTCCGTGCTCCTCGTGCCGCTTTCCCGCCTCGAACATGTTACCTCAGCTCGGCTGCGGCTCGGCGCCGAGCGGAGTTAGATCTGCCTGCGCAGACGATGCCTCCGGGCGCTTATCTCCGGCCAGCTCCAGACAGGCGCCAAGCGCCAGGAGCATGATGAGGATCACGGTCACCTGGATGAACGAGAACGCGTCGTAGAAGGCCATCCCCGCCGCGAACGAGGCGACGCTCGCCGCGAGCGCGATCTCGAGCCAGCCGCCGTTCTCATCGTCCTCTCGGCCCTGGCGGACGAGCCTCCTGATCGAGCGGCCGAACAGCCACGCCCAGCCGAGGACGCCGAGGATCCCGGTCTCGACGAGTGACTTCAGCCACTGGTCGTCGAGGACGAAGGTCTCGGGATGGAGCGCGGGCTGTCTCGTCGAGAAGCCTTCGCCGACGAGCGGGTCGGCCTGCCACTCGTTCAGCGTCGGGCCCCAGCGCGAGAGGCGGTTCTTGCTGGCGTAGTTGGCATGCGACTGCTGCTGCGCGACGATGCCGCCGGGGGGGAAGAACGAGGCCTCGATCGAGCGAAGCGCCCCGGGGATCGCGAACTGGATCACGAGAACTGCCGGCACGATCAGCGGCCATGCCCTCAGGGTCTCACGTGGTCGCACCCAGAGGAAGATGAGGCCGGCCGCTCCGAACATGACGATGCTCGTGCGCGAGACGCTCGAGAGCGCCCCGATGCCCACCAGGGCGGCGACTGCCCACCAGATGCGCTTGCCGGGCCGCATCGCGAGGTAGATCGAGAGCGGAACGAGCATCACGAACAGGCCGCCGAGGGCGATCGGGTGCTGCGCCGAGGCGATGACGCGAAGGTCGCCGCCGCGCGTGATCCCGGGACCGGCGCTCCAGAGTGGGGTGAGGAACGGCATCACCGAGTGCAGGCGGTCGAAGGGGTTGCTGTGCGTGCGGTACTCGATCACGGCGAAGATCCCGAGTACCCCGCCACCGGCGCACAGCACCTCCACGATCCGCTCCACGTCTGCGTGCGTCCGAACCACGCTGACGATCAGATAGAAGATCAGGAAGAACGACGCGAGAAACATCAGGCCCTTGACGACCTCGGGGCGAACGTCGAGAAACGCGATCCGCTGCCGGTTCGCGAGCTCCGAGAGGACGGCTGCCACGGCGATCAGGGCGATCGGGCCCTCGAAGCCGCTCTTTCGGAGCTTGATCCGGTCGTCGATCAGCAGCGACGCGGCCCAGCCCGCGAGCATCAGCGCGACGAGGATCCGGTAGGGCTCGAGCTGGAACGGGAGCCCGCCCGCCATCGCGTAGCGCTGGATCGGGATGAAGAGGATGACGAGGATCAGCAGGGCGACCAGCTGTCGCCAGGCGAGAAGCCAGTCGTAGGCGTAGACGATCGGCAGGATCAGCGCGAGCGGCACCACGATGAAGAAGGCCGCCGACGGGTGCAGGAGCGACGCCAACATGAGCGCGCCCACCGCTCCGACGAGCCCGACGGCCGGCAGAGACGGCCGCTGGTCTCCGACGCCGAGGAGCGCTCGCATCTAGCTGCTCAGGCGCGTCTGCGCGCCCGTCGGCTTCGCTTGCGGCCGATCGGCTGCCGCGTGGATCCGGGAGTGTAGGCCGTCAGGGTCCTGGTCTCGACGTCGGTCGGCTTCTCCTCGGGCTCGCCCGCGACCGCGCGAATGCGCGGGTGGAGATTCTCGAGCAGGAAGGCGGCCCCGCAGAATGCCAGGAGCGTCGCGAGGAAGATCAGGATCGGCTTGGTCTTCTTCCGCCCGGCGATGAGACGGGCGGACAGCGGCCCCTTTTCCAGCTTGAAGACGATGCGGTCGCCCGGCGGGGTCTGGGCTCGGTTCTGGTGCGTGCGGAGCCACGACCTGAACGCCTCCAGATGTCGCGTCGCGAGCGAGTGGGCTCCCCCGGGCGTTGGCGCGACGGCCGTGAGCATGATCAGCGGAGTCGTGCTGCTGTCTGCCTCCGACTGGAGCTGGACGGCCCCGATGACGCCGTTGATCGGACCCGTCTTCTGTAGCTCCCTGATCACGTCGTTGTTGTTCGCGAGCGGGACATACAGGGACGCGAGGGTGCGCAGGGTGTCGATCGTGTTCGGGTCGATGTTGGGATTGCGCCAGAAGTTGGGGGTCGTCACGAAGACGGTGGTGTCGCTCTCGTACTGAGGCTGCGTCCGGTACGAGAAGAACGGCGACCCGCCGGGGTGCACCTTGACCGTCGAGAGGAGGGCGAGCGTGCACGCCAGGACAAAGCCCACGGCGACGAGGATCCGGAAGCGCCACAAGACGCGGAGTGCGAGCTGGAGATCCATGGAGTCAGGGCCGGGTTATGGTCCCCGGCGAGTCGCGCGTGTCGTGAGACCCATGCCCGCGAACATGCCTCAATGGTAGGGGCGTGACGTCCTCGCGACCACGCCTCGACGGGCCAGATTGCGCGGCCGAGACCCACCCGATCGGCTAGGCGAAATCGGTCGCCCTCTCAGGAATACGTCGCCTGGCAGGTACCGGTGATCGTGTCGAACATCGCGTACTGGATTCCCTTGATCGTCTGCAGCGAGTAGGCCCGCGGCGAGCCCCCGCAGCTGAGCGCGCTCAGGCTGCCGCTTGGGCCCTGGGTCGGGAGCATCGTCTGCAGGCCGGTCGCACCCGCGCCGACGGTGGTGACAAAGGTGAAGGTGCCGGCGCTCCAGGAGAGGCCGCGGATGGTCGAGCTGTTGCGCCCGTCGATCCAGGTCAGAAGCTGCTTGTAGGAGATGACCGGCACCCCGTGAGCCTGGGCCGAGGCGACGATCGCATCCTCGTCCGGCTTGTCGCTTGCCTCGTCGGTGTGCATGTTGGTGCCAAAGACGCCGTAGTAGCCATTCGGCCCGGTCGCGTTGTCGAGCAGCGCGTTGACGGTCGCCGGGTAGAGCTGGCCGGCCTCGTCGTCCATGTTGGTGTTCTCCTGGTAGACGTCGATCAGGCTGCCGTCGCTGTCGGCAAAGCGCATCGGGAAGCCGCCCCCGGTCAGGAAGCCCGGCTTGTTCCCGATCCACCCGCTGGAGAAGTGGTAGTAGTTGCCGTCGAGCCGGATCCCGTGCGCGAGCTCGATCTTGGCCTCCGAGGCCCAGTCGGGCCACTCGACGCAGTGCGTGCGGCTGCTGACCTGAGCCGGCACGCTGGTGTACTTGGCCGTGAACTGCAGCAGCTGCGAGTCGAAGAGGGCGCTCCAGTAGGCCGGTGTCCTCGGCGTCGCGTTACAGCCGCCGTCGGAGGGGGTGGAGCGCGACCTCGAAGCCGTCGGCGGTGTAGGCGGCGGCCTGGGCGTTGGTGAGCGGGCTGTCCGGGTAGATGTAGGAGGTCGAGCGGACGCACTGCCAGAGGGCGACGACACAGCCGGGCGCGCTCTCCGCCTTGAACTGGTCGAAGTGGAAGGCGGTGCCGCCGACGGCGTGATCGTCGCCGCTCATCGCGACGGCCGCCTTCAGCCCGCGCGGCAGGTACCAGAAGTGGGGCAGCGGCAGCTTGCTGCGCTCCATCTGGGTGGTCAGGTTGATGAGCAGGCGCTGCTGCTCGTCGGCCTGCGGGATCGCGATCTTGCTCGTGTCGAGCCAGTCGGGCTGGACATCGCCGCTCTTGGCCCCGAAGAACATGTCGTCCGGGCGCACGCCGAGGACGCCGTCGCGCTCCTGCCCGGCCCAGGCCGGGTTGCCCTGGCGGGTGAGGACGACCGAGCGGGCCAGGTCGTAGCTGAAGGCGGCCGCCTGGCCGCCGCTTCCGCCGACCGAGCGCAGGCTGACCGCCGGGTTGCTGGTAGCCGTCGTCCCATTCGAGTAGAGCGTTGCGACCGCGCTCGCGCCGTTGAGGGTGTAGCGGTCGGCATGCCGTGGTACTGGATCGTCTGGTCGGTGATCCCGACCCCGGGGCCGCTTGCGGTGTTGACCTCGGGGTAGGCGTTGGTGCGGGTGGTACCAAGGCTAGTGAGTCCGAGCAGCGAGGCCAGCTGCTTGTCCGGGTGCATCGCGATCAGCTTGCCGCCACCGCTGACCCAGTTGCTCAAGGTCGTCACCTGGCTTGCGCTCAGGCTGGTATCGCCGAGCAGGACGACGTCGAAGTTGGAGAGCACCGCCGGTGCCAGCAGCGAGCGATCGAGGGTGGTGAAGGCATCGAGGCCCTCGTTGCGCAGGATCTCGGTCAGGTACATCCCGTAGGGGTTGGCGCTCGAGGTCACGACCAGCAGCGGCGGCGGCGAGGCCTCGGTCGTGAACGACCAGCTGACGTCGGAGGCGAGCGGGTTGCCCGAGAGATCCGATGCTCCGCCAGCCGGGAGGACAGCTCGATACGTGGTCGCGTACTTGAGTGCGGCCTGTGGAGCCAGCGTCGCACGGTTGGTTCCGGCGTCATACGTGACAGTCGCGGGCACGACGTTCCCGGTCGGGTCCTTCAGCTGGAACGTGTTCGTGTTCAGGGTTGCGGCCTGCATGGGCTTGCTGAATCCTGCGGTGACCGAGCTGCCAACGTTTAGCCCGGTCGCCCCGTCTGCAGGTGTAAACGAGGTGACGGCCGGGGGCGTCAAGTCGGGCTGGATCCGAGTTGCCATGTCCGTCTGAATCTCGCTTGCGCTCAGAGCGCGACTGTAAATCCGGACGTTGTCGATCGCTCCGTCGAGGAAGCCGTTCGCGGGCGAGTTGTAGGCGCCGATCCGCCACGTGTTCGAATCACCGACGTTGCCCATGAAGATCGAGCTCGCCGCGAGAGTCCCGTCGACGTAGATGCTCGCGACCGCTCCGTCATACGTCGCGGCGACGTTTTGCCAGCGGCCGATTGCGGGTGAGATGCCCGAGTCGAGGTAGTTCGAGAACGTGGTTCCGAATGTCAGCCGGTAGTGGCCGGTGACATGGTCGACCCAGATCATCGGTCCGCCCGCGCCGCTCACCCACGCGCCGACCACTCCGACGTCGACCTTGCTTGTCTGCTTGTAGACCCACGCCTCGAGTGTGAATCCCGTCTTGTAGAACGTGCCGAGGGCGGGGAGGTCGATTTCGCTGTTTGAGCCGCTGAGAGACACGGCCCCGCCGTACCGGCCTGCAGTCGTCCAGCTGCCGCCTACGAGCGTGCCTGTCCTGTAGTTCCCCGACGTATCGAGTGCCGCGCTTCCGAACTGACCGTTCTCATCGAGGCTGTAGGCGGCCTGGAGGCCTGCGGTCGACACGCCGGAATTGCTGACCGTCACGCCCACCGGCGCGGAGCTTGCGGTGTTCCCGGCGATGTCGCGGACGACGGCTGTGAGTGTGTGCGAGCCGTTCACCTCGGCGCGTGTGTCCCACGTAACCGAGTACGGACTCGCCGAGTCCTCGGCGCCCAGGTTTTGACCATCGAGCTTGAATTGGACTCCGGCCACGCCTTGGTTCGAGCTCGCCGAAGCTGTGACGGCTTGAACTCCACTTACGGTTCCCGTTGCCGGCGCGGTGATCGAGACCGTCGGCGGTGCGCCGGCCGTCACCATTGCGGTCACCTCGTTCGAGGCTGCCCCGACATTGCCGGCTGCATCCTCTGCTGCAACCTTGTAGTAGTACGTGCCGACGGCGAGGCCGCTGTCCGTATAGCTCAAGCCGGTGGGCTGGGCGATTCGATTGGCTGCGTTCGGCGCAAAGCCGGGAGTCGTCGCCCGGTAGACGTCGTACTTGGTCACTCCGACGTCGTCGGTCGCGGCCGTCCATGTGAGAGGGCCTGTACCGGTCGTGGTTGCACCGAGGTTGCCCGGAGCCGTTGGCGGTGTCGTGTCGGTTGTCGGCCGTCGCGCTCGCTTCATTGGAAGCGGCGCCCGACGTTGCCGGCGGCATCTTCGGGCTGCAACCTTGTAGTAGTAGGTGCCGGGCGCGAGGTTGGTGTCCGTGTAGCTCAAGCCCGTCGGCTGCGCGATTCGGTTCGCGCTCGACGGT
The DNA here is from genome assembly GCA_963716865.1 of uncultured Actinomycetes bacterium. Classification (GTDB taxonomy): domain Bacteria; phylum Actinomycetota; class Thermoleophilia; order Gaiellales; family Gaiellaceae; genus AC-32. The sequence goes on along the minus strand of CAVQUF010000001.1, from coordinate 258,693 downwards.
GTGAAGCCTGAGCTCGTGCCTCGATAGACGTCGTAACGGGCGACGCCGATGTCGTCTGTGGCTGCGCCCCAGTTCAAACTGATTTGTCCGAGACCACCTGACGCCGAGAGCGTGCCCGGAGCAGTCGGTGGTGAAGTGTCCGTAGACGCCGCCCCCACGGGCAAGTTCATGTCGTTCTGCACCTCGGTGGCGCTGAGGGCGCGGTTGTAGACGCGAACGTTGTCGATCAAGCCGTCGAAGAAGCCTCCGGAACTGCCGCCATAGGCCCGATCCGCCACGCGTTCGAGCTGCCGACGGAATAGGTGACGCTGCGGCTGGCAACCTGCGTGCCGTCAATGTAGTAGCGGGCGGTGCTGCCGTCGTAGGTGGCGGCGACGTTCTGCCATTGCCCCACGACAGGCTTCTGACCCGAGTCGAGGTAGCTGTCAGCCCGGTCGTCCCGAGCGTGAGCTGATAGTCGCCGCCGAGGTGGTCGATCCAGAGCATCGGCCCGCTGGCCCCGCTGAGCCAGCTGCCGAGCACCCCGACGTCTTGCTTCCTGGTGGCCTTCTGCACCCAGGCCTCGAGCGTGAAGCCGCTCTGGGTAGAAGGCGCCGAGGCCGCCGAGGTCGACGGAGGCGTTAGTGCCGTTGAAGGAGAGAGCACCTCCGTCGTGCCCGCTCGTCCAGGTCGCACCGGAGATCGTCCCGTTGTGCCCGTCGCCGGAGGCGTCGGTCAGCGCGTTGCCCGAGCCGTCGTCGAAGGAGTAGGCGGCGACCAGGCCGCTTGTCCGGGCCGCAGAGCGACGTGGACGCGCCGAGAAGAGTGCGCGTGGAAACGCTCCCCGCGGAGTCGAAGGCCTCCACCCCCAGCTGGTGGCTGGTGGAGCACGACAACCCTGTGAACGTGAACGACGTCGCCGACGTCGTTCCGACCTGCGTTCGTCGAGGTAGAGGTTGTACCCGGCGACAGGGGCGCTACCCGCTGTCGAGGCATTCCAGAACACCGAGATCGACGTCTTCGTCCGGTCTGAGACGGTGAGGCCTCCCGGCGGCAGTGGGTGCTCGGCTGGGCGTTGCCGCCGCCCCCACGGCAGTTCATGTCGTTCTGCACCTCGGTGGCGCTGAGGGCGCGGTTGTAGACGCGAACGTTGTCGATCAAGCCGTCGAAGAAGCCTCCGGGACTGCTGCCATGGGCTCCGATTCGCCACGCGTTCGAGCTGCCGACCGAATAGGTGACGCTGCGGCTGGCAACCTGCGTGCCGTCAATGTAGTAGCGGGCGGTGCTGCCGTCGATGGCGGCGGCGACGTTCTGCCATTGCCCCACGACAGGCTTCTGACCCGAGTCGAGGTAGCTGTCCAGCCCGGTCGTCCCGAGCGTGAGCTGATAATCGCCGCCGAGGTGGTCGATCCAGAGCATCGGCCCGCTGGCCCCGCTGAGCCAGCTGCCGAGCACCCCGACGTCTCTTCTTGCTGGTGGCCTTCTGCACCCAGGCCTCGAGCGTGAAGCCGCTCTGGTAGAAGGTGCCGAGGCCGCCGAGGTCGACGGAGGCGTTAGTGCCGTTGAAGGAGAGAGCACCTCCGTCGTGCCCGCTCGTCCAGGTCGCACCGGAGATCGTCCCGTTGTGCCCGTTGCCGGAGGCGTCGGTCAGCGCGTTGCCCGAGCCGTCGTCGAAGGAGTAGGCGGCGACGAGGCCGGGAACCGGATCGCCGGGCGCAGCAGGCGCAGCGCCCGGCCAAGGCCACCAGCGCAACGGCTGCGGCCAGGGCAAGCGCAAGAAGGCTTGCGCGCGTGGGGCTTCCGCAGCCCCACGCTCGCCAGCCGCCGCCGCACTGGGCTTACATGACAATCGATATCATCGCGGGCGCTGGGCTACCGCGGCGCCCCCCGAAGGTCAAGCGTTCTGAAGTGTTCCCTGGTCGCCCGCACAGAGCTGGTAGCCGGGTCTTACGAATGCCTCAGGAGTACGTCGCCTGGCAGCTGCCGGTGATCGTGTCGAACATCGCGTACTGGATTCCCTTGATCGTCTGCAGCGAGTAGGCCCGCGGCGAGCCCCGCAGCTGAGCGCGCTCAGGCTGCCGCTTGGGCCCTGGGTCGGGAGCATCGTCTGCAGGCCGGTCCACCCGCGCCGACGGTGGTGACAAAGGTGAAGGTGCCGGCGCTCCAGGAGAGGCCGCGGATGGTCGAGCTGTTGCGCCGTCGACCGCAGGTCGAAGCTGCTTGTAGGAGATGACCGGCACGCCGTGAGCCTGGGCCGAGGCGACGATCGCATCCTCGTCCGGCTTGTCGCTTGCCTCGTCGGTGTGCATGTTGGTGCCAAGACGCCGTAGTAGCCATTCGGCCCGGTCGCGTTGTCGAGCAGCGCGTTGACGGTCGCCGGGTAGAGCTGGCCGGCCTCGTCGTCCATGTTGGTGTTCTCCTGGTAGACGTCGATCAGGCTGCCGTCGCTGTCGGCAAAGCGCATCGGGAAGCCGCCCCCGGTCAGGAAGCCCGGCTTGTTCCCGATCCACCCGCTGGAGAAGTGGTAGTAGTTGCCGTCGAGCCGGATCCCGTGCGCGAGCTCGATCTTGGCCTCCGAGGCCCAGTCGGGCCACTCGACGCAGTGCGTGCGGCTGCTGACCTGAGCCGGCACGCTGGTGTACTTGGCCGTGAACTGCAGCAGCTGCGAGTCGAAGAGGGCGCTCCAGTAGGCCGGTGTCCTCGGCGTCGCGTTACAGCCGCCGTCGGAGGGTGGAGCGCGACCTCGAAGCCGTCGGCGGTGTAGGCGGCGGCCTGGGCGTTGGTGAGCGGGCTGTCCGGGTAGATGTAGGAGGTCGAGCGGACGCACTGCCAGAGGGCGACCACACAGCCGGGCGCGCTCTCCGCCTTGAACTGGTCGAAGTGGAAGGCGGTGCCGCCGACGGCGTGATCGTCGCCGCTCATCGCGACGGCCGCCTTCAGCCCGCGCGGCAGGTACCAGAAGTGGGGCAGCGGCAGCTTGCTGCGCTCCATCTGGGTGATCAGGTTGATGAGCAGGCGCTGCTGCTCGTCGGCCTGCGGGATCGCGATCTTGCTCGTGTCGAGCCAGTCGGGCTGGACATCGCCGCTCTTGGCCCCGAAGAACATGTCGTCCGGGCGCACGCCGAGGACGCCGTCGCGCTCCTGCCCGGCCCAGGCCGGGTTGCCCTGGCGGGTGAGGACGACCGAGCGGGCCAGGTCGTAGCTGAAGGCGGCCGCCTGGCCGCCGCTTCCGCCGACCGAGCGCAGGCTGACCGCCGGGTTGCTGGTAGCCGTCGTCGCATTCGAGTAGAGCGTTGCGACCGCGCTCGCGCCGTTGAGGGTGTAGCGGTCGGCGCTGCCGTGGTACTGGATCGTCTGGTCGGTGATCCCGACCCCGGGGCCGCTTGCGGTGTTGACCTTGAGGTAGGCGTTGACAAGGGTCGAGCCGGCATCGCTCAGCCCGAGCAGGCCGGCCAGCTGCTTGTCCGGGTGCATCGCGATCAGCTTGCCGCCACCGTTGACCCAGTTGCTCAAGGTCGTCACCTGGCTTGCGCTCAGGCTGGTATCGCCGAGCAGGACGACGTCGAAGTTGGAGAGCACCGCCGGTGCCAGCAGCGAGCGATCGAGGGTGGTGAAGGCATCGAGGCCCTCGTTGCGCAGGATCTCGGTCAGGTACATCCCGTAGGGGTTGGCGCTCGAGGTCACGACCAGCAGCGGCGGCGGCGAGGCCTCGGTCGTGAACGACCAGCTGACGTCGGAGGCGAGCGGATTGCCGACGTAGTCCGTGACACCGCCCGCTGCCACCCTTCACCGTCGCGGTGTACGTGGCGCCGTACTGCAGTGCCACCTGGGGCGCCAGGGTCGCCACGTTGGTCGAAGTATCGAAGCTGACGCTCGCGGGCACGACGTTGCCTGCTGAGTCCTTGAGGACGAAGCTCGACGCCGTGAGGCTGCTGGACCTGATCAGCTCGCTGAACGTGGCCGCCACGGGCGTGCCGACGTTGATACCGGCCGAGCCGTCCGCAGGCGACTTGGCCACGATCGTCGGAAGCGTCGTATCCGGCGTGACGCTGATGTTCATGTCGTCCTGGATCTCGGCGGCGCTGAGCGCGCGGTTGTAGACGCGAACCTCGTCGATCCAGCCGTTGAACCATTCGTTCCAGATGTTGTTGCCGCCGATGCGCAGCGCGCCCGCCGAAGTCAAGATCGAGCCGGACGCGGCGACCTGGGCTGTTTGTACCCCGTTCAGGTAGAGGTGCAACGACGTGCCGTCGTACGTCGCCGTCAGGTAGGACCAGGCTCCGGTGGCCAGCGCGCTTCCCGCCACGGCTTTCTTCGCGACCCCGCCGATGTACGCCTCCGTGTCGGGCGCGTTGTCCGTGGTGTTCGCGTAGAGCCCGTATGCGAGATCGCCGGTCTGTTCCTTGAAGATGGCCGTCTGGTAGGCATTGAGGAGTGAGGGCTTGACCCACGCCTCGAGCGTCATCCCCGTCGTCAGGTCGAGCGAGTTCGAGTCGTTGATGTTCACCCGAGCATTCGAACCGTTGAAGAAGAGCCCGTTGCCGAACTTGCCGGCTACCCAGGTCGCATTCGCGATCGTGCCGTTGTTGCCGTTGCCGGACTGGTCGATGGCGGTCGTGCCGCTGCCGGCGTCGAAGCCGTAGGCTGCAACGAGCCCTGCACGGGTCGCCATCGTGACCACCGCCGTGGCCTGGTTCGAGGCAGCGCTGAGATTCCCGGCCGCATCCTCGGCGGCGACCTTGTAGTAGTAGGTGCCGGCGGCAAGGCCGTTGTCGGTGTAGCTCAGCCCGGTCGGCTGGGCGATCCGGTTGGCCGCGCTGGGGGTAAAGCCCGAGCTGGTCGAGCGGTAGAGGTCGTAGCGGGTGACGCCGACGTTGTCACTCGAGGGCAGCCAGAAGAGCGATGTCTGCCCGGCGCTGCCGCTTGCAGTCAGGTTGGTCGGCGCCGTCGGCGCGGTCGTGTCGGGGATGGTGGCCACGACCTCGTTCGAGACCGGGCTCAGGTTGCCGGCCGCATCCTCGGCGGCGACCTTGTAGTAGTAGCTGCCGGCGGCCAGGCCGTTGTCGCTGTAGGCGGTGCCGGTCGGCTGGGCGATCCGGTTGGCCGCGCTGGCGGCAAAGCCGGCGCTCGTGCCGCGGTAGAGGTCGTAGCGCAGGACGCCGATGTTGTCGTTCGAGGGGTTCCAGCTGAGTGAGACGTTCGCGCCGAGCACGCTTGCAGCCAGGCTGGTCGGAGCGCTCGGTGGAGTCGAGTCGGCCACGCTTGCCGAGACCTCGCTCGAGGGCGTCGAGAGGTTGCCGGCCGCGTCCTCGGCGACCACCTTGTAGTAGTAGGTGCCGATCGCAAGCCCGCTGTCGACGTAGCTCGTCCCGCCCGGCTGGGCGATCCGGTTGGCCGTGCTGGGGGTAAAGCCCGAGCTGGTCGAGCGGTAGAGGTCGTAGCGGGTGACGCCGACGTCGTCGCTCGAGGCGCTCCAGCTCAGGTTGACCGAGCCGCCGGTGACCGAGGCGGCCGGGTTGGCGGGCGTGCTCGGCGGGGTCGTATCAGCGCTGACGGTCGCCGAGGCCTCGTTCGAGGCCGGGCCGAGGTTCCCGGCCGCATCCTCGGCTGCCACCTTGTAGTAGTAGGTGCCCGGCGTGGTCAGGTCGACGTAGCTCGTCCCGCTCGGCTGGGCGATCCGGTTGGCCGTGCTGGGGGTAAAGCCCGAGCTGGTCGAGCGGTAGAGGTCGTAGCGGGTGACCCCGACGTTGTCGCTCGCGGCGCCCCAGCTGAGCGTCGCCTTGCCGACCGCGCCTGTTGCGCTCAGCGTTCCCGGGGCCGTGGGCGGGCTCGTGTCGCCGACGATAGCCGAGGCCTCGTTCGAGGCCGCGCTCAGATTCCCGGCCGCATCCTCGGCGGCCACCTTGTAGTAGTAGGTGCCGGCGGAAAGACTGCTGTCGGTGTAGCTCGTCCCGCTCGGCTGGGCGATCCGGTTGGCCGTGCTGGGGGTAAAGCCCGATGTGGTCGAGCGGTAGAGGTCGTAGCGGGTGACGCCCACGTTGTCGCTCGAGGCGCTCCAGCTGAGGCTGGCCGAGCTGAGCGCTCCGGTCGCAGACAGGTTGGCGGGCGCGGTCGGAGGCTGGGTGTCGATCGGCGTGATCGGGGTTGCCATGTCGGTCTGGATCTCGGCCGCGCTGAGGGCGCGGTTGTAGACCCGCACCTCGTCGATCAGGCCGGCGAAGTACTCGCCCCAGATGTTGTTGCCGCCGATCCGCAGCGCGCCGTTCGAGACGGTCAGCGCTCCCGGGGCGGCGGTGGTCGCAACGAGCGTGCCGTTCACGTACAGACGCAGCGAGGAGCCGTCGTAGCTCTCGGCCAGGTGCGTCCAGCTGTTGAGCGCCAGCGCGCTCGTTCCGCTCGCGTTCTTGTAGCCGCCGATGAAGGCCTCGCCGGTCGGCACCTGTCCGCTGCCCGACTGGGCGCCGTAGAGCGAGAAGACCTCGTTTCCGGTCTGCTCCTTGAAGACCACCGTCCGGTAGGCGGCTCCGAGGGCCGAGGGGTTGACCCAGGCCTCGACCGTCATCCCGGTCGTCAGGTCGAGCGAGTTCGAGTCGGCGACCGTCACCCAGGAGTTGCTGCCGTTGAAGGAGAGCGCGTTGCCGTACTTGCCGGCTACCCAGGTCGCATTCGCGATCGTGCCGTTGTTGCCGTTGCCGGAGCGGTCCGCCGTACCGGTGCCGGTCCCCTCGTCGAAGCCGAGCGCGGCGACCAGGCCCGCTGGGACAGCGGCGGTCACAACGGCCGTGGCCTGGTTCGAGGCAGCGCTGAGATTCCCGGCCGCATCCTCGGCGGCGACCTTGTAGTAGTAGGTGCCGGCGGCAAGGCCGTTGTCGGTGTAGCTCAGCCCGGTCGGCTGGGCGATCCGGTTGGCCGCGCTGGGGGTAAAGCCCGAGCTGGTCGAGCGGTAGAGGTCGTAGCGGGTGACGCCGACGTTGTCACTCGAGGGCAGCCAGAAGAGCGATGTCTGCCCGGCGCTGCCGCTTGCAGTCAGGTTGGTCGGCGCCGTCGGCGCGGTCGTGTCGGGGATGGTGGCCACGACCTCGTTCGAGACCGGGCTCAGGTTGCCGGCCGCATCCTCGGCGGCGACCTTGTAGTAGTAGCTGCCGGCGGCCAGGCCGTTGTCGCTGTAGGCGGTGCCGGTCGGCTGGGCGATCCGGTTGGCCGCGCTGGCGGCAAAGCCGGCGCTCGTGCCGCGGTAGAGGTCGTAGCGCAGGACGCCGATGTTGTCGTTCGAGGGGTTCCAGCTGAGTGAGACGTTCGCGCCGAGCACGCTTGCAGCCAGGCTGGTCGGAGCGCTCGGTGGAGTCGAGTCGGCCACGCTTGCCGAGACCTCGCTCGAGGGCGTCGAGAGGTTGCCGGCCGCGTCCTCGGCGACCACCTTGTAGTAGTAGGTGCCGATCGCAAGCCCGCTGTCGACGTAGCTCGTCCCGCCCGGCTGGGCGATCCGGTTGGCCGTGCTGGGGGTAAAGCCCGAGCTGGTCGAGCGGTAGAGGTCGTAGCGGGTGACGCCGACGTCGTCGCTCGAGGCGCTCCAGCTCAGGTTGACCGAGCCGCCGGTGACCGAGGCGGCCGGGTTGGCGGGCGTGCTCGGCGGGGTCGTATCAGCGCTGACGGTCGCCGAGGCCTCGTTCGAGGCCGGGCCGAGGTTCCCGGCCGCATCCTCGGCTGCCACCTTGTAGTAGTAGGTGCCCGGCGTGGTCAGGTCGACGTAGCTCGTCCCGCTCGGCTGGGCGATCCGGTTGGCCGTGCTGGGGGTAAAGCCCGATGTGGTCGAGCGGTAGAGGTCGTAGCGGGTGACCCCGACGTTGTCGCTCGCGGCGCCCCAGCTGAGCGTCGCCTTGCCGACCGCGCCTGTTGCGCTCAGCGTTCCCGGGGCCGTGGGCGGGCTCGTGTCGCCGACGATAGCCGAGGCCTCGGTCGAGGCCGCGCTCAGATTCCCGGCCGCATCCTCGGCGGCCACCTTGTAGTAGTAGGTGCCGGCGGAAAGACTGCTGTCGGTGTAGCTCGTCCCGCTCGGCTGGGCGATCCGGTTGGCCGTGCTGGGGGTAAAGCCCGATGTGGTCGAGCGGTAGAGGTCGTAGCGGGTGACGCCCACGTTGTCGCTCGAGGCGCTCCAGCTGAGGCTGGCCGAGCTGAGCGCTCCGGTCGCAGACAGGTTGGCGGGCGCGGTCGGAGGCTGGGTGTCGATCGGCGTGATCGGGGTTGCCATGTCGGTCTGGATCTCGGCCGCGCTGAGGGCGCGGTTGTAGACCCGCACCTCGTCGATCAGGCCGGCGAAGTACTCGCCCCAGATGTTGTTGCCGCCGATCCGCAGCGCGCCGTTCGAGACGGTCAGCGCTCCCGGGGCGGCGGTGGTCGCAACGAGCGTGCCGTTCACGTACAGACGCAGCGAGGAGCCGTCGTAGCTCTCGGCCAGGTGCGTCCAGCTGTTGAGCGCCAGCGCGCTCGTTCCGCTCGCGTTCTTGTAGCCGCCGATGAAGGCCTCGCCGGTCGGCACCTGTCCGCTGCCCGACTGGGCGCCGTAGAGCGAGAAGACCTCGTTTCCGGTCTGCTCCTTGAAGACCACCGTCCGGTAGGCGGCTCCGAGGGCCGAGGGGTTGACCCAGGCCTCGACCGTCATCCCGGTCGTCAGGTCGAGCGAGTTCGAGTCGGCGACCGTCACCCAGGAGTTGCTGCCGTTGAAGGAGAGCGCGTTGCCGTACTTGCCGGCTACCCAGGTCGCATTCGCGATCGTGCCGTTGTTGCCGTTGCCGGACTGATCGGTGACGGTTGTGCCGCTGCCCTCATCAAGCCCGTACGCCGCCACCAGGCCGGCCTGTCCCGCGGCCGCGGTCTGTGTTGCGGCCAAGGACCCGCCGAGTTGCATGAGTGCGACCGCGACGACGCACGCTCCAAGCATGAGCCGTGGCAAGAGCAGGAGTGAACGCCAAACCCTCGCTGTATGCGCCGCAGTTGTTCGCATGGTGACCGGGTCGACCGGAAACTCCGAGGACAGGCCTTGTTATCTCGCACGCGCGCCACCGGGGGCAATGGCCGCCCGACTAGGGCGACCCCTAGCCGGGTGTCGAGGTCGGCGAGATGCGGTTACGAGATCAAGAGCGGCGAACAGGGGCGCGCACGGCAAGCCGGTCGAACACCCCGGTGTGCTCACTGGCTCGTTCCGCAGCGAGCTCGAGGGCGAATGCGAGTCCGAACGCTGCCATCGGCACGAACACGAGCTCGAGCCGGAACGCGCTGAACACCGGGGCAGCGAGTACGTAGAACAGCCCGATGACGACACCGGCTGTCAACAGCGAGGACAACGTTCTGTCCGACGGTCGCCGCCGAACGAGGAAGAGCATCGCGATCACGCCCCCGATCAGGTAGAAGGCCGTGTACCACTCTCCGCGGCGCAGGTAGCCGACATTGGAGCGAACGAGCTCCACGACTGCGCCCGGGTAGTTCCTGGCGATGAAAGCCCAGGACGTGTCGCTGGGAACGTTCGAGTTGTTGACGAGAAGCGCAAGCAGGTCATGGACGGGAACCGTGAACATGAGGATGTCGGGTAGTGCTGCGGCGAATCCCGTCAGGAAGAGCGTCACGGGCAAGCGAGCTCTCGAGCGCACCGCGATCCACCCGACCGCGAGGACCGGGATCCAGGTGCTGTCGCGCGTGAACGAGAGAAGCACAATCACGCCGATCCAGAGCGGTAACCAGCGCCATCCGCGCCGGAGCGCAAGCAGGGCGGCGGCAAACGCGACGATCTCGAGCGCGACTCCCCAACTGTCGGTCTGGGGAAGCGAGGAGTGGTCGATCAGCGGCGAGAGAAAGACCGTGGCGGCCGCCACCAGAGCGGCGATTGCCAGCCTGAACCGCAGCAAGAGCAGGCCGAACACGGCCAGTATCGACGCGACGTACCCTATGAGCGAGACGTAAAGCAGTGAGCGGCTGCCGCTCAGCGGGTAGACGGCTGCTGCGACGAGCGGCACGGAGGCGCGCCGCTGGTAGAACGGCTCGTTGAACCGGACCCATTCGGCGTTTCCAGAATGACTCGGGTCGCGAGCTCGCAGCTCCGCGGAGATCGGCCCGCCGAACGTCTCTCGCATCGCGGTGTCGTGGGGCGTGCCTCGAAACTCCAACACGCGCGCCTCGTAGTACATGCCGTCGGGCGTCCATCTCACCGGGTCGCTGAACTTCGGCCAGACCGAGAGGCAGGCCAGGCCGATCAGCGCCATTGCGACCACGCCTGTGAGCACTCCGCGCACGCTCTTCAGGGTCGTCGCCGCCTCCTCCGGGCGACAACCCCCGGACGACCAGGATTCCCGCAGGGGATCTTCGATATCGGGTCGATCGCGCAGAAGCCCGTCCCACGGACCCGCCTATCGAGGGTCGTGCTAGGGGCCTCCGGGCTCACACAATTGAGGCATGGTCGTGAGGCGCCAACTTGTCGCGCACGTGGTCGGTGCGCGCCCCAACTACATGAAGGTCGCGCCGGTGTACTCCGAGCTCGAGCAGCTCGGCACCGTCGAGCAGCGCCTGATCCACACGGGACAGCACTACGACCCGGAGATCAACGACGTCTTCTTCGCCGAGCTGCCGCTGCCGAGGCCGCACGTCCAGCTCGCGGTGGGCTCCGGCTCGCACGCCGAGCAGACGGCCCGGGCGCTCGTCGAGCTCGAGCGGCTGTTCATCGAGCTCCGCCCCGATCTCGTGGTCGTGCCGGGTGACGTGAACTCGACGCTGGCCGCGGCGCTCGCGGCGGCGAAGCTGAACATCGCCGTCTGCCACCTGGAGGCCGGGCTGCGCAGCTTCGACCCGACCATGCCTGAGGAGCACAACCGCCGGCTCACCGACCACGTCTCGACGCTGCTCCTGACTCCTTCCGAGGATGCGAACGAGAACCTGGTGCTCGAGGGTGTTCCCCGCGAGCGGATCGAGTTCGTCGGCAACACGATGATCGACACGCTGCTCGCCAACGTCGAGACCGCGCGGAAGCTCGAGGCCTGGCGTGAGTTCGAGCTGCGGCGCAGGGGCTACGTGCTCGTGACGCTGCACCGGCCCGCGCTGGTGGACGACTCGCGGCTGATCACCGAGACGCTCCGTGGGCTCGAGGAGATCGCACGCCAGATCCCGGTCGTGTTCCCGGTGCACCCGCGCACGCGCGCCCGCCTGGAGGCCGCAGGCGCGGTTCCCGAGCGCGTCAAGCTGGTCGCGCCGCTCCCGTACACGCGGTTCCTCTCGCTCCAGACAGGCGCTGCGGCGGTCGTCACTGATTCGGGAGGCATCCAGGAGGAGACGACGGTGCTCGGGATCCCGTGCTTCACGCTCCGCGACAACACGGAGCGGCCGGTGACGGTCACCCACGGGACGAACGTCGTGCTCGGGCTGAGCCCCGAGCGCCTCGCCGAGATCCCGAGCCGGCTCCGCTCGCCCCGGCGAAACGTCGTACCGCCGCTCTGGGACGGGCTGGCGGGTCGTCGCTCGGCCCTGGCGATCGAGGAGCTCCTCGGTGCCGCGCAGCCCAGGCGAGTCGCCGTGACGGCGAGCAACGGGCACGGCTCGCGGAACCGCGCGGTGTCGGTCGCGGCTCCCGCTCCGGTCGGCTAGCCCGCTCAGCGCTACGCGCCGGCTGCGGTGCCGCGGGCCTCGCGGATCGCCCGGTGCCACTCGACGGTCTCGCGCAGGCCCTCGGCGAGCGTCACCTGCGTCTCGAAGCCCAGGAGGCTCTTGGCCTTCGAGGTGTCCGGAATCCGGTGCCGCACGTCCTGGTACTTGCCGGGCAGCGACTCGTACGGGACGAAGTTCGCGTGGAGCGGCGTCGCCGGCATCCCGAGTTCGCCCTGGATCAGACCTGCGAGCTCGAGGATCGTGACGGTCTCCGTGCCGCCCAGGTTGATCACCTCGCCGCGCGACTCCGGCCGCTCGAGCGCGCGCACGATCCCCTCCGCGGTGTCGCGCACGTGCGTGAACGTCCGGGTCTGCCGGCCGTCGCCGTGGATCTCGATCGGCTCGCCGTCCAGCAGCGACTCGATGAAGGTGACGACGGGCCCGCCCCACCAGCTGAGGTGGTTGCGCGGCCCGTACGCGTTGAACAGCCGCAGGATCGTGATGCGGAGGTTGCGCTCGTCCGCGAGCGAGAGCCCGTAGTGCTCGTCGTACATCTTCGAGACCGCGTAGGCCCAGCGCTTCGTCGTGGGCGGCCCGATCACGAGCTCGTCGTCCTCGGCGTATGGAGGCGTGCCGTTCCCGTACACGTCGGAGGTCGAGGTGAAGACGATGTCGGCGTCGAGCGACAACGCCACCGCGCACGCCGACTCCATGCCCTTCGTGTTCACCTGGAGCGTCGAGAGCGTGCCGCCGAAGCGGGGGATCTTCTTCGCCGCCGTATGGGCGATCGCGTCACAGCCCGAGAAGGCGCGGCGCAGCTCGCGCTGGTGCGCGCAGTCGAACACCTCGAGCTGGAACAGCGGGTGGTCGAGGAACGGCGCGATGTTCGGGACCGACCCGTAGGAGAGATCGTCGACGCCGACGACCTCGTGACCGCGGTCGAGCAGCAGCTCGCAGACGTGCGAGCCGATGAACCCGGCGGCGCCGGTGACGCCGACCTTCACGCCGCCGCCCTCTCGCTGCCGAGCGGGAGGCGCTCGAGAATCCCCGGGAGGATCCGCTGCGCGACGCCGGTGACTCCCTGGCCGCTGACGATCTCCGGGTAGACGTGAGCCGTCGAGGCGAGCGCGAGGTTCGGCACCGAGAACACCTCGGGCAGGTTCCTCGCCCCGCCGACCCGGTGCACGGGCTCGGTGACTCGCGCGCGCTGGACGACCGACGAGAGGATGTCCTCGTCGCGCAGGTCTCCGAAGATCGTTTTCGCGTGCGCGACGAACTCCCGCTCGATCTCGTCGGGCGGGCGCTCGTGCAGCGGCGAGGACGGGTCGACGTACTTGGACACGTAGAGCAGGTGTCCGCCGACGTGCTCGGGGTCGACCACGTGGGTCGTCTCGACGATCGTCGTCAACGGGACGTTCCGGTCGGTGATGTTCAGGTGGTAGTAGGGGCTGATGCTCCGTCGCGTCCGCAGCAGCAGGCAGACCACGCCGAGGTAGCGGCAGTGGTCCTCGGGCGCGAGCGGCAGCAGCTCGGGCGCCAGCAGGCTGCGCGCCATCGGCGGCGCGAGCGTGCAGAGCACGAAGTCGAACGGCCGGAAGCGACCCTCGACGGAGAGCCCGGTCACGGCGCCGTCGCGGCCGCCGATCTGCTCGACGGCCGTGCCGGCGTGGACCTCTCCGCCCAGCGCGCGGATCTCGCGCTCGAGCGCGTCGATCAGCGTCTGGTAGCCGCCCTCGAGCCAGCCCATCACCTCGGCGCCCGACTTGTCGCGCGTCTTCGACATCCGGCGCGTGCGCGCCCAGATGTACGTCGCCGGCAGGTCGTCGTAGCGCCCGTCGAACTTGGAGTCGAGCAGCGGCGCCCACATCCGCTCGAGCACGTTCTTCCCGGAACGGCGTCGCAGCCACTCGAGCAGCGGCGTCTCGTCGAGCCCTTCGTAGTCCTTCGTGAGCTGGCAGCGCAGGACGAACGCGGCGAGCCGCGCGCGGTCGCGAGGACCGAGCAGCGGGAACGTCAGGAACTCCTTCGGCGAGGTCATCGAGAACAGGCGCCCGTTGCCGTAGAAGCCGACCTTGGTCGGCCGGAACCGGAAGCGGTCGCCGAGCCCGAGTTCCTCCGCGAGGCCGCGAACGCGGTCGTCGGTCGGCAGGATGACGTGGTAGAAGCGGTCGACCGGGTACCCGTCGAAGTCGAACGAGCCTACGAGCCCGCCGAGGTCGCTCGAGCGCTCGTACAGCGCCACGTGCACGCCGTTCTGCGCGAGCCGGTACGCGGCCGTCATACCGAGGATCCCTCCGCCGACGATCGCTACGCTCGGGCGCTCGTTCACGACGGGAGCGGCGCGCGGGACAGGCGCAGGCGCAGCAGCATGCGCCAGTAGGCGAACGTTGTTCGAAAGACGGGCATCTTGCTCTTGCCGACGCGGCGGCTCCAGTCGAGGGGGACCGGCACCTCCTCCACGCGGACGCCGAGCCCGGAGAGCTTGACGAGGATCTCCGCCTTGCACGCGAACCCGGGCTCGGCGATGAAGTCGTCTCCGTAGCGCTCGAACCCGAGCCGCAGTGCCGAGGCTCGATAGACGCGGAAGAAGGAGGACACGGTCTTCGCCTGCAGGCCGAGCCCTCGCCGGACGACGAAGCCCGCCGCGTAGCTGAGCGCGCGGCGCACCGCGCCGACGTTCTGCATCACCCAGTCGGCGATCACGAGGTCGGCGCCGTCCGCGATCCGCTCGAGCATGAGCGGCAGGGCGTCGAGGTCGCTCGTCGTGTCGCCCTCGAGCGTGACCACGAGCGAGTCGTCCGCGCACCCGGCGAGCGCCGCCGCGAAGCCGGCGCGGAACGCCACGCCCGGCCCCTGGTTCCGCCCGAGCTTGACGAGCTCCACGCGCACGGGGCCCTCGTACGCCTCGATCAGCGCAGCGGTTCCGTCGGTCGAGCCGTCGTCGACGAGGATCAGGTGGCCTCCGCTCTCGAAGAGCGCAGGCCGGGTCTCGAAGTCGGCCAGGAGGCGCGGGAGGTTCTCCACCTCGTTGTAGACCGGGACCACGAAGACGAGCGTGGACTGGTCGGGCAGCGGCGAGACGGCGTTGCCGTCAGTCTCGGAGCCCTTCAACACCGCCTCTGCCGCCGCCGCGTTTGACGCCATTCTTCCCCTCGTCCAAGTTGATCGCTCTCCGGCCGGAGGCCCGACCGGCAAGCCGTTCCCGGTGTTGAGCGTATGGAGCGTTCGGCGGCGTAGCCAGACCAGAAACGAAAAACCCTCCACGCGCGTGGGCGGCTGGCCGAACGGCTAGGGGCGCTCCGAAACTCTCTCCGTCCGGGGATTCACGCCACACGCGCCGCTGCTCATCATTCTCGGAGATGGCCTGGCGAGCGGTGATTCGGGGAAGGCATGAGCGCGCACGCTGCGGCGGCTGACGCCGTCAAAGCGCCGCCCCCTCCGCGCCGCTTCGAGCTGACGGGCGCGTGGTTGCTCTCCGGGGCGATGCTGGCCGCCGGCGTTCTCGCGTACGCGTTCCACATCCTCGCGGCGCGAACGCTCACGCAGGACGAGTACGGCCAGATCGCGGTGCTCTGGGCGGCGCTGTTCCTCACGGTCGTCGTCCTCTTCCGGCCGCTCGAGCAGACGACGGCCCGGGCGGTTGCCGATCGGCTCGCGCGTGGGCAGGAGGCGCGCTCGGTGCTGCGCTCCGTCGCCGTCGTCTACGGCTGCGTGCTCGGCCTCGTGGCTGTCGCTGCCGTGGCGGCCTGGGGTGCGCTCACCGATCGGTTCTTCGACGGGAACGACTTCATGACGGCGATGCTTCTCGTCGGGATCGCCGGATACGGCTTCCAGTACGTCGGCCGCGGGATTCTCGGCGGGTTGCGCCGCTTTCACGGGCTGAGCGCGATCCATGTCACGGACGGCTCGATTCGCTTCCTGGTGGCGCTGCCGCTTCTCGCGGTCGCGTCTCCGGACCTCGCCGCCGCAGCCCTCGCAGCCGCGGGCCTCGGCGGTGCGATCCCGCCGCTCTGGCGTTGCCGGGCAGAGCTCAGGCGGCTCGGCGAAGGCTCCGCCGACGAGCACTTCCACATGCGCGCGGCTCTGGCCTTCGCCGCGCCTGCCGTCGTGATCGCCGCCGCGGACCAGTTGCTCGTCAACGGCGCCCCGCTCGTCGTCGTCGGCGGAGGCGGCGCGAAGGATGCGGCGGCGATCGTGTTCGCGGCGACGATGCTCGTTCGCGTGCCGGTCTTCCTCTTCACGGGAGTCGCGGGCTCGTTTCTGCCGAACCTCACCCGGCTGAACGCCGAGGACGACCACCACCGCTTCGTCGCGACCGTGATCAGAGTCTGCCTCGTCTTTCTCGGGGTCACCGTTGCGATCGTGGCCGTCGCTGCGCTACTCGGACCGACCGTGATGCCGATCGTGTTCGGGTCGAAATACACGGCTCCGGCTTCGGACCTTGCGCTGCTCGGCCTCGCTGCCGGTTGCTACCTGGCCGCTGCGACGATCTCCCAGGCGCTTCTTGCAGTTGACCGCGCCTCGAGCGGTGCCGTCGCATGGGCAGTGGGTGCGGCGCTCTTCGTGTCCGTGTACGCCGTTGCGTCGGGCGGCGCGTTGCACGAAGCCTCGCTCGGGATCGCGAGCGGGATGGTCGTGGCGACGCTGCTTCTTGCGCTCGTCTTCGCCTGGAGGGTGCGCGCAAGCCGCCGCCAACGGGCGCCGGACGGCTAGGCGAACAGGTGAGCCTGCGCCTCGGGATGGAGGAGCTGCCAGACGCGCAGGAACGCATCGATCTCCATGCGGGCCCACTCGCGCTCGGCGTCTGCCGGCCGGCCCGCGCGGACGGCGACGTCCACCTCGAGCGCCCTCGGCCCGGCCTGCTCGACCCGGCATTCGCAGCGGCGAAGGAAGTCCGTCAGGTCCGCCACGAGGGCGGGGTTGTCGACCGTGATCCGCAGAGTGCTCCCCCCTTGTACAGCGTGTGTTCGACCCACTCAGTGTCGGCGCCCGCGCGCGCGCTCTCAACCGGTCGATGGTGCAGTTCGTGGACGTGAGCCGCGCGGCCTCGCGTCCCCCCGCCTGGGTCTGGCCTGCGGTGCTCGTGGTGGGGCTCCTCGACCTGGCCGCCGGGCTCGGCTCCCGCTCCTGGTGGCTGAACCCGGCCGCCGAGCGGTCGCCGTTCAGCTGGGCGGCGGCCCTGGCGGTGGTCGTGGCAGCCGCCTGCGTGGCCGTGCTCGCGACGAGGAGTCGCGGGAAGGCCCGCCTCGTGCTCGCCGCCGGGCTGGCGTTCATCGCGGTCGACGAGGCCCTGGGCCTGCACGAGCGGCTCGCCGCCGACCTCGACGCACGCGCGCTCGTGAAGCTCGAGTGGTGCACGTGCGCGCTGATCGGCTACACGCTGCTCCTGGGTGCGGTCGCCGTGCTGCTGCTGCTGGAGATGCGCTCGGCCCGCCGCCCGCCGACGATGCTCCTCGCCGGAGTGGTGCTCCTCGCCGCGGCGCTCGGGGCGAGGTTCGGAGGCGCGTTGCTCGCCGGCCTGCACGAGCTGCCGGCCGGAGAGACGCGGGACGCTGGCGAGGCCGCCGCCAACGCGTTCGGGCTGATGGGCTGGGTCCTCGTCGCTTCGGGCCTGCTCCTCGTGCTGCGCAGCCCGTCCCGCTGAGCGTCGCGGCAGCCCGCCTCACGACCAATCGGAGGCGGGCCGCCAGTCCTCATCATCGTCAGGAACCCGCGTGAGGCAATCCGGAGAAGAAGATGGTAGGCGGGTCCTCCCGCTTGGCCTCCGGGAGACGCCCGCCTACCGGCCGGGAACCGCGCCGCAGCACGTTTCCCGGTCCACCACGGCGATCGCATGCGGCCCGCTCTCGCCGTGGCCGTCCACGCTAAACCCCTGCAAGCGCCGAAGCTACGACCCGTTAGGAGGGTGCTTCGTCGAGGCCGAGATATCAAGGAGTCGAGATAGAGAGGCACCCTCGTCCGGTTCCACAATTCCCCAGCTCTGTCCCCACTCACGGGGGGGCTTATCCACAGAAACGGCTTGGTTGTCACCGCTTTCTTACCAGTTCTTTCCACAGTACCCCCTTTACAGACAGGTCAATGTTCGTTAGAACTGGACTCACTAGCGGTCGGGGGGAGAAAGGGGGGTGTAGGTCTCTTGGCCAGTAATTCCCAACGGACGGCGGTATTGCTCGATCCACATCCACTGTGGCTCGACGCCGTCGAGTCCATCTTGGAGTCAATCGACGTAACGGTTGTCGGGCGGACGACCAGGCCCGAGCACGCGCTCGATCTGGTCGAGCAAAAGCAGCCCGACATCTTGATCTGCGAGACGGAGACGCCCAGCGGAGGGATGAGCGGACACACGCTCATCCGGACCAGCCGCCAGCGTCTGAGCACGCTCCGCGTGATCGTGCTCGGCGCCTCGCGTGATCGTGCCGACATCGACAGTGCGTTCGATGCCGGCGCCTTGGCGTATGCCGTGAAGACGGCGCATCCGGAGGACGTCGCGGCAACCATCCGGCAGACGTTCGACCACACGATCTTCCTGGCGAAGACGACGACGAACGGGGAGCCGCCCAGCTCCGTCGTTCCCGTCGGGGCCGGCGAAGACGACGACGTCGCCCTCACGCGGCGCGAGCGGGAGATCCTCGCGCTCGTCGCAGAGGGCCACTCGAACCGTGAGCTCGCACGGATGCTCTGGGTCACAGAGCAGACCGTGAAGTTCCACCTGTCGAACATCTACCGCAAGCTCGACGTCTCCAATCGCACCGAGGCGAGCCGCTGGGCACATCGGCACGGGCTGGTTGGAACAGCCACGGCCACGGCTACCGCGGTGCCTGCGGCGTAACAAGGGGGAGGGGGAGGGCTCCCGTCGCAAGACCGACGGGAGCCCGCCAGAGCCTTCTGGTGAGTCGCCCGCGCCGGGCTTAGGCCCGAGAAGCGGCCGGCTCTTCGACCCAGTCGCGGGTCAGGTAGAGCCAGAACGCGAGGCCCGCGTGGTCGCCGTAGCGGCGGAAGCGGCGCTCGATCGTCCTGTCCGATGCCTTGCGTCCGTTCAGGCGCGCGTACTTCGGCCGCGTCCAGGAGTCGAGGATCAGCCGGGAGTTGCGGCCGAGCAGCATCATCATGTGCGCGGTCGCGTACGGGCCGCAGCCGGGCAGAGCGAGGAGCCGCTCGGCGACCTCGTCATCGGGCAGCTCGGGGTCGTTCAGGGACTCGAGGTCGAGCGCTGCCCTCGGCGACGTCCGCGGCAATCCCGCGCAGGTACGGCCCGCGGTAGCCGGCGCGGACGACGTCCTTGTAGAAGCCTTCGGGCGCCTCGGCCATCGCCTCCGGGCTCGGGAACGTGCGGCGGCGGTCGGGCGCTTCGACGCCGAGCTCGGCGACGAGCGCGCTCGCCATGCGAACCGTCGCCGACCAGGCGCAGTTGGTCGTGCAGATCGTCTTGACCACGTCCTCGAAGACCGTCGGGCTGCGGACCATCCGGCCGGCACCGCTGCAGGCCCAGGCGAGGTCGGGGTCCTCGCGCGCGGCCTCGTAGAAGCCGGAGAGGTCGGCGTCGAGACGGAGCATGTGCCGCGCCGCGTCCCCGAGGACGGCCGCGTCACGGGCGGCGACGTCCTCGCCTTCGACGACAGCCTGCCCGGCCTTACCCGCGCGGATCCGGATCGTTCGCGCGCCCCCGCGCGGGAGCGGCAGCGTCGTCTCGAGTGTCCGAGCGTCCTCGTCGATCGCGTTCGGCGGAAGATCCGCGACCCCGTGCGAGGCGAGCGTTCGCCAGAGGTCGACGGGCTCGCCGCCCGCGCCCACGAGCTCGAGCTCGGCTGACCAGCGCTTTGCCATCGTCCTAGTCGAACGCGGCCCGCGATGCCGCATTCCCAGGGCGGCCGCGGGCTCAGACTACCCGGAAGGCTAGTTGCGGTCCGCACGTCGCGATGTCGATTATCGAGGAAGGGCAGTCGTGCAGAGCACTGCGACCACTATCAGCGTGCGCGAGGGGGATGTGGCAGCTCCGGAGCCCCGGAAGCTGCCGTGCATCAGTGCGCGCGGCCTCTCGCGGCACTTCGGCTCTCGCCGCGCGCTCAGCGACGTGTCGCTCTCGGTCGCGGCGGGCGAGATCCACGCGGTGCTCGGCCGCAACGGCGCCGGCAAGACGACGCTGATGCGGATCCTCGCCGGCCTGACGATCCCGCACGAGGGAACGGTGACCGTCCTCGGGGAGGACGCGACCCGCTCCGCCCGGATTCTTCGCAGCCGCGTCGGCTTCATCCCGTCGGGAGACCGCTCGTTCTACCTGCGCCTCTCTGGCGTCGAGAACCTGCTCTTCTTCGCGAGGCTCCACGGGATGCGCAAGCGGCCCGCGCTGGAGCGCGCCGCGGCAGTTCTGCGGTCGGTCGGCCTCGAGGACGCCGCGGACGAGCGGGTCGGGCACTACTCGCACGGGATGCAGAAGCGCCTCTCGGTCGCGCGCGCCTTGCTGACCGACCCGGCGGTGTTGCTCGTCGACGAGGCGACGCACGACCTCGACCCGCCTGCCGGCCGCGTCGTGCGCGAGCTGGTGCGGGACCTCGCGCGTGAAGGAACTGCGGCGCTATGGGCGACCCAGCGCGTGGAGGAGATCCGCGGGTTCGCCGATCGCGTGACGCTGCTGCGGGAGGGAGAGGTCGCGTTCACGGGAAGCGTTGCCGAGCTTGCCGACGAGGTCCCTGTCCGCACGCATCTCCTTCGCCTCGGCAGCAACGGCCGGGCCAGCCTCCCCCTGGAGGCGGAGCTTCAGCGGAGCCTCGGAGGCGTCGCCTCGATCGCCTCGAGCGGCAACGACGAGTACGAGAACGAGTACGTGCTTCGGCTCGAGGACGGCGCGGTGCTCGGCGACGCGCTGGCGCTGCTGACGGGCGCCGGCGTGCAGGTGCTCTCCTGCCGGGACGAGCGGCCCGAGATCGAGGAGGCCTTCATCCACCTGACGGGGCGGCCGTGAGCACGCTGCCGCACGCGCTCCCGTCGCGGTGGGCGGTGCTCGCCGACGAGCTGGCCAAGCTGCCCGCCTTCCTCCGGCGCGACATCCGCATCGCGCTCAGCTACCGGCTCGGCTTCGTGACCGACTGGGCCGGGCTGCTGATCCAGGCCTTCACGTTCAGCTTCATCGGGCACCTCGTCTCGCCGAGTGCGCTCCCGACGTACGGGGGCCACCCGGTCAGCTACATGGAGTTCGCGATCATCGGGATCGCACTCGGGGGCTTCGTGTCGCTGGCGCTCGGCCGCGTGTCCTACGGGATCCGGAACGAGCAGATCATCGGGACGCTCGAGTCGCTGCTCGTCACGCCGACCTCGACGAAGACGATCCAGCTCGGGACGGTCCTCTACGACCTGGTCTTCATCCCGATCCGGACCGCGCTTTTCCTGCTCGTGACGGGGCTCCTGTTCGGGCTGGACTTCCACGCGAGCGGGATTGCGCCCGCGATTCTCGTTCTGGTCGCCCTGCTCCCGTTCGTGTGGGGCATCGGGGTTGCGACGGCCGGGCTCGTGCTGACGTTCCGGCGCGGCACGATGATCTTCGGGCTCGGCGCGGCGGTGCTGACGCTGCTCTCGGGCGCCCTGTTCCCGCTGGATCTCCTGCCGCACTGGCTGGAGATCATCGCGAGCTTCAACCCGCTCGCCATCGCGATCCAGTCGATGAGGGAGACGCTGCTCGGAGGCGAGGGGTTCGGCAACGCGCTGGTCGCGACCGCCGAGCTGATTCCGTTCGCGCTCGCGTCGCTGGCGGCCGGATTCTGGGTCTTCGGGCTCGCGCTGCGGCGCGAGCGCCGGCTGGGGACGATCGGCCTCTACTGAGATGTCTGCCCTACGCGAAGCCCCGGCACTCGAGAACGACCAGGGCCCGGAGCACCGCGGCGAGCTCTGGACCGCGGTCGACCGGCTCGTCGACCGGGCCCCGCAGCTCGGGGATCTCATCAACCACCGGCTCGAGCTCTTCGCGGCGCGGCGGCTACGGTCGTCCGGCGAGACCGTGCCGCCCGAGCTTCTCGCGTGCGAGCGGCGCGCGGCGGTGATGCTCCTGGCCGCGCCGGCGCTGCTCGAGCGGATCCGGGCGGCGTACGACGGCCCGCTGCTCCTCTTCAAGGGCCCGGAGGTGGCAGCCCGCTACCCGGACCCGGCGCTTCGCGTCTTCGGCGACGTCGACCTCCTCGCGCCCGACGCCGCCGCGGCGCAGGCCGCTCTGGTGGCGGCCGGCTTCCAGGAGGTCGGCGATCCCGACCTGTACCGCGGCATCCACCATCTCCGGCCACTGAAGCTGCCCGGGCTGCCGCTCACCGTCGAGCTCCACTCGCGCCCGAAGTGGATCGATCCGCTCGTGCCCCCGAGCTCCTCCTCGGTGCTCGCCGACGCGCGGCCCGCGGCGGCCGGCGCGGAGGGGTTCTCGGCGCCGTCGCCGGCCCGTCACGCGGTCCTTCTCGCGGTGCACTCGTGGGCGCACGAGCCGCTCCGGATCCTGCGCGATCTCGTCGACGTCGCCGCGCTGTCGGCGGAGGCTTCCGAGGAGGAGGCGCTCGCCGTGGCCCGCGAGTGGGGGGTCGAGCGTCTCTGGGCGACGACGGTCGCCGCGCGCGACTGCCTATTCTCGGGTGGCCGCAGGCCGCTCGCGCTGCGCATCTGGGCCCAGAACCTCGAGCGCGTCCGCGAGCGGACGGTGCTCGAGAACCACGTCCAGCGCTGGCTGTCCGATCTCTGGTCGCTGCCCGTCGGGCTCGCGGTGCGGCGGATGCCGACGACCCTGGGCGGCGAGCTGTCGACCGCCCGCGGCGAGGGCTGGTCGCACAAGCTCTCCCGCAGCACGCTCGCCGTCCGGAACGCGGCCCGCCGCCGCTCCGAGCACGAGCGCGAGGCCGGCGTCGGCTAGGCCGAAACGGTCTCTGCCGGGCGCGGCTCGACCGCCCGGCCGGCACCGAGCGACCGGAGCCAGAGCTCCGTCGAGGCGAGCCGCCACGAGTTCCGCGCCCAGTTGTACGGGTGGTCCCGCGCCGTCGGGCCGTCGACGACGTCGCGCAGGCGGTCGTCGGTGACGTAGGCCCGGATCTCGGCTTCCCGAGGTTGCAGCAGGCTCGTGAGCAGCGGCCGGTCCGGGCCCCCGAGCGAGTCGACGAGCAGCGTGTTGAAGTAGCTCTTGGTCGGTCGGAGGCGGATCTCCTCCGGCACGAGGCCTCGCATCGCCCGCCGCAGCAGCGGCCGGTCGAGCTCGCGGTCGAAGGCGAGCTCGGGCGGGAGCCGCAGCACGAGCTCGATCAGCCCCAGGTTGTCGAGCAGCGGGTGGGCTCCGGTGAGCCCTTCCGAGGCGAGCTTGCGGCGGAGGTGGTCGTGAACGCCCATCCGCTCGCGCGCGGTCGTGAGGGTGTCGGCGAGCCACGACCACCAGCGCGGCCCGTCGAGCCGCAGCCAGGCCCACCGGCCCGGCCGGTCTCCGGCGAGCGCCGCGGCGCGCGGCACGAGCCACCCCGGTGCCGCCGGCCGCCTTCGGAGGCGCGCCCGGGCTCCGTGAAGCCAGGCCGGAGCGGCGCCGCGCAGTGCGTAGGTCCCGAGGAACTCGCGCGCGAGCCCCGCGTCGCCGCCCGCCAGCTCGAGTGAACGCGTGCGGAGCGAGCGGAGCCGGAGCCCGCGCAAGAGGTCGCCCAGGAGGTACGGCGAGCAGCCGAACAGCTCGTCCCCGCCCTGGCCGTCGAGCACGATCTGGGCGCCGTCCGACCGCGCGAGCTCGAGCAGCGGTCGCTGGAAGAAGAGGTTCGGCGACGCGGCAGGGAGTCGCCATTCGCGCACATGCTCCGCGGCGGCGGCGAGGGCGCCCGCGGCCTGCGCCGCGTGCCGGCGCGAGGAGAGACCGAGCTCGCTCACGGCGACGTCAACGAACTCGGACTCGTCGGCGGCGGGGTCGTCCGGGAACGTCGCCGAGTACGCCTGTAGGGAGGCGGGGCCGGCGCTCGGCCTCGAGGCCACCGCCGCGACCGAGCTGGAGTCGAGTCCACCGCTGACGAGGATCCCGGCCGGGCGTCCCGAGCAGCGCGCGACGATGCTCCGCTCGAGCTCGCGCCGCACGCTCGCGGCGGCCTCGTCCGCGGTCACGCGCGCCGGGCTCGTGAACCGCGGTCGCCAGTGGCGGTGCTCGCTCCAGCGGCCGCCGGCGAGCCTCAGGTGACAGCCGCCCGGCAGCCGCCGCACACCAGCGAACAGCGTCTCGTCCGGCTCCAGCGTCCCGAACGCGAGCCAGCGCGAGACGGCGCTCTCGCTCGGCCCCGGCTCGCTCCCCAGGAGCGGGAGCAGGTCGACGACCTCGGTCGCGAAGCGGAGGCCCCCGCCGCCGTCGTGGAGGAAGAGCGATCGCGAGCCGAGCGGGTCAACCGCGAGGAGCCCCTCGCGCGCGCGTGTGTCCCAGGCGAGCAGCGCGAAGCTCCCGCCGACCCGCTCGAGCATCTCCGGGCCTAGCTCCGCGAACGCAGAGGCGAGCAGCGCCTCGGACGACGCGTCCGGGTCGAGGCGCAGCTCGGCCGCGAGCTCGGGCACGCCCTCGACGCGGCCCTCGGCGACGCACCAGGCTCCCGGCCCGTCCTGCGAGGCCGCGACCGGCCCGGATATCTCTGCGCGCGCATATACGCCGACGAGCCGTGCGCTCACCGGCGATGACCCTTGAGTCTGCGCCTGGCGGCGCTGCGACTCAGCTCGAGAAGGTCAACTTGCTCTTGGGCGTGTTCGTGGGGAAGTCGGCGTCGGTCCACTCCCCGTCCCTCGAACCGCCCGTGAGGTCGTTCAAATCGCCGTAGTCGACCACGACCGGTGCCTCGTACTCCTGCGGCTCGCGGCGATCTTCCATACCCACCCTCTCGCTCGTCGCTGACATAGCTTCCTGCACAGGAAACCGTAGAGAGCAGGGGGGTTCGGCGCAAGGACGGAAAAAGTGCGAGCCCCGTCACAGGCGCACGAGCTGGCCGTGCTCGGGAGTGGCCGGCGGAAGCAGCACGACGCGCCCGGTCTCCACCCACGCATGCGCCTCGAGCGGCGGTCCCGGAGCGACCGCGATCACGAGCGACGAAGAGATTCCCCGCCGGGCGAGCAGCTGCGTCAGGACGAGCGACTGGACCAGGCAGCGTGAGCGCCGAGGCGCGATCGCGAGGACGCGCTCGACGGCGCGGGCCAGGTGCTGGGCCGTCCGGAGGTTGCCGGCCGTCGCGGGCGAGTCGCCGCCCTCGCGCAGGCGCTCCAGCGTGCGACGGATGTCGGGCTCGCGCATCGTGAGCCGGATCGAGACGTACGCGGCCAGGATCTCCAGCGCGAGCAAGGCCCGGGCGCGGAGACGCCGAAACTCGGCTCGGATACTCACCTGTCCGCCACGATCCCGTCGATCAGGTCGCGGATCGCCTCGGCGGTCTCGCGCGTGTCCGCCGCCTCGCCGATCTGCACCGCGAACGTCGGGACGCCGGCCGCGATTCGCGCGCACACCTCGAGGTGGAGCGTGAGGCGCCGGGGCAGCGTGAGGTAGCCGAGGAACGCCGCGGCCAGCAGGGCCTGCGTCCGGTCGGCCGGGTCGCGCTCGACCGAGACTCCGGTGGCAGCCGAGCGCGAGAGGAGGAAGACGCCGCCGAGCGGGACGGGCCTCTCGGCCGGCCTGGTCTCGAGCTGGGCCTTCCCGTCCTCGGTCGGGGTGTCGAGCAGCCGGCCGAGGCGCTCGCGCCCGTCCGCGTCCAGCCGGTCGAGCTCGGCGGGCTCCAGGCTGATCCGGGCCGGTCCCGCGTGCGCGTGAAGGTCGCCGTCGACCGGCTCGAGCGCGAGGACGTCGTCGGTCACGATCACGGCGCCGCGCGCGACCAGCTGCGCCGCGATCGACGTCTTCCCGCTGCCGCTCAGCCCGACGAACGCGTACGCGCGCCCGTCGTCGCCGACGACGGCGCTGGCGTGGAAGAGCGCGAGCCCGTTCAGCGCTGCGGCGAGCGGCAGCGCCTGGGCGAAGAAGAGCCGCTGCCAGGTGTCGTCCGCGCCGGCCGGGAGGCTCGAGCGGATCAGGGAGCCGTCGGCCGCGACCAGGTGCGTCCCGAAGCCCGGCGCCGTGATCCGGTATCCGAGCTCCGCGTCCTGCTCGATGCTCATGAACGGCCGGCCGTCCGGATGCCTGCGGTCGACGAGCGACTCCGGCTTCGGCATGCGGTCGGCGCCAAGCTCACCCGTGGGGACGGACCGCCACTCCACGAGCCTCGACTCGGCGCCGTTCGTGTCGGCGACGAGCCCGGCGAGCGGCGTGCGGGACTCGACCGCGACGCCGAACGCCCTGCCCCGCCGGGGCGCGGCTCCGGCGTCAGCCATCCGGGCGGAGCTCGACGAGCCCGCGCGTGAGCAGATCCGAGCAGAACGCGAGCACGTCGGCCTTGACCTCGTCTCGGGGGCGCTCGTACTGCACCGCGAGCGTCTCGGCCGCCTCGCCGACGGTTTCCGAGCGCTCGACCGCGTCGAGGATCTGCCCTCCGGTCGGGTTCAGGCCGTGGTAGCGGCCGGTCTCGAGGTTCAGCACGACCGTCTCCGAGACGAAGTCGCGATAGACGACGTGCTCGGGAACGCGCAGACGCGAGCCGAGCAGCTCGGCGCCGGGAAGGGTGTTCTCAGCCGCCATCGGCGTCGCCCTCGCCGGTCGTGGAGATCGCGAGGACGCCCAGGCCGAGGCCGCCCTCGGGATCGAGGATCAGCGCAGTCGCCTCGCTCCTGGTACGGACGCCGAGCTTGGCGAAGCACGAGGTCAGGTGGCTCTTGACGGTGCTCTCGGTGACGTGGAGCTTTGCCGCGATCTCGGCGTTCAGCAGGCCGATCACGACGAGCCCCAGCACCTGCTTCTCCCGGCGCGAGAGCGCGGGGCGGCGGAAGCCGTCGCCGAAGCTGCGCGGCAGCGCGACCTGGCCGGAGAGGACGGCGCGAACGGCCGGCCCGAGGCTCTTTCCGGCCTCGTCTGCCAGGACGAGCGCGTCAGCCCCCGCGGCGAGCGCGTCGCGTGCGGAGCGCGGCCCGGGCCGGCCGACCACGACGACGAGCGCCGCGTCCGGAGCGTCCTCGCGGAGCCTCGACACGGCCTCGCGCTCCTCGCGTCCGAGCCGCTCGCAGCCGAAGACGAGCACGTCGGCATTTGAGGCCTCGACTCCGGTTCCGATCCCGCCGGCCCCCAGGAGCGCGTCGAGCCCTTGAGCCCTGCGAGCGTCCGTGTCGATCACGGCCGCCCGCAGTGCCAGCCCGACATCGCTGTTCTCGGCGGAAACGGTGGCGGTGACCGAGGCCATGTACCGAGACTAGAAAAGTACGAGGTCCGAGGGAAGACCCCCTGGAAAAGACCGATCATCGGGTGGGTCGAAACCCCTCGCCGATCGGCTAGGGACGGCCGCTTCTGCGCCCGGTTTCGGCGTTGTGGCGTTAGATAGGCGACCGTGGTTCTCGGCGTCGACGTCGGAGGAACCTTCACCGACGCGGTGCTGCTCGGCGACGGCGGGTTGCGTACGGCGAAGGTGCCAACGGCCGCGCGCCAGGAGGAGTCGGTGCTGGCGGCCGCGCGGGCCGTCGGCGGCGAGGGTCTCGTGCGGTTCACGCACGGGACCACCGTGGCGACCAACGCGCTCCTGGAGCGCAAGGGCGCGCGCACCGCGTTCGTCGCGACGGCCGGCTTCGAGCACCTGCTCCACCTGCGCCGCCAGGATCGAGCCCATCTCTACCGGCTCTGCGAGGCGCACCCGGAGCCGCTCGTCCCGCTCGACCGCTGCTACGGGGTGCGCGAGCGGATCGGGCCGGAGGGCGTGATCGCGCCGCTCGAGCTCGACTCGCTGTCCGGCCCCGTCGGCGACGTGGAGGCGGTCGCGGTCTGCCTGCTGTTCTCGTTCCGCGACCCTTCCCACGAGCGCGCGGTCGCCGAGGAGCTCAGGCGGCGGCTGCCCGGGGCGCGCGTGGTCGCTTCGCACGAGGTTTCGCCGGAGTTCCGGGAGTACGAACGGGCCTCGACGGCGGCGGTGGACGCATACCTGGGACCGGCGCTGTCGGGCTATCTCGAGGCGCTGGGCCGCGCGTGCGAAGAGGCGGGCCTTCCCGAGCCGCTGGTGATGCGCTCCTCCGGCGGGGTGGCGACGCTCGCGGAGGCCGCGGCCCACCCGGCGCTCGCGCTCGTGTCGGGACCGGCGGCGGGTGTCGTCGGTGCGGCGCGGATCGCGCGCCTCGCCGGCGTCGACGACGCGATCTCGCTCGACATGGGCGGCACGTCGACGGACGTCTGCCTGATCGCCGGCGGCGAGGTGGGCCGTGCGACCGAGCGCGAGGTCGGAGGGCTGCCTCTACGGCTGCCGACGGTCGACCTGCAGACGGTCGGCGCAGGCGGTGGCTCGATCGTCTGGCGGGACTCGGGCGGGGCATTGCGGGTGGGGCCGGAGAGCGCCGGCGCGGAGCCCGGGCCGGCGTGCTACGGGCGCGGAGGGACACGGCCGACGGTGACGGACGCGAACCTGTTGCTCGGCCGGCTGCCGCACCGGATCGCAGGCGGGCTCGAGCTCGACGTGGCGGCGGCGGAGAGGGCGTTCGCCGGGATCGACCCGGCCGAGGCGATCGAGGTCGTGAACGCGGAGATGCTGAGGGCGCTGCGGCTCGTCTCGGTCGAGCGCGGGATCGACCCGCGGGATCTCGCGCTGGTCGCGTTCGGCGGCGCGGGGCCGCTCCACGCCTGCTCGCTCGCCGACGAGCTCGGCGTCGGGACCGTGCTCGTCCCTGCGGCGGCAGGGGTGCTCTCGGCGGTCGGCCTCGCGGTCGGCGACGAGCGGCGCGACCGGGTCGAGTCGTACGTGTGCCCGCTCGAGGAGGCGGGGGAGCTGCCCGCGCGCGGCGATGCCGACCTTCGTTACGTGGGGCAGGCGTTCGAGCTGACGGTGCCGCTCCAGGACGACCTGGCGGGCGCGTTCCACCGCGCTCACGAGGCCCGCTACGGCTATGCCGATCCGACGCGTTCGGTCGAGCTGGTCGCCGTCCGCACGGCCGAGATCCGCACCGGCCCGCGGCTCGTCCTTCCCCCCGCCGAGCCGCTGGAAGTCCAGGGCCCGACGCGAATCGAGCTCGACGGCGCGACGTGCTGGATTCCCCCGGGGTG
Organism: uncultured Actinomycetes bacterium; assembly: GCA_963716865.1. Classification (GTDB taxonomy): domain Bacteria; phylum Actinomycetota; class Thermoleophilia; order Gaiellales; family Gaiellaceae; genus AC-32. Next base: position 229,970 of record CAVQUF010000001.1, on the reverse strand, counting down.
GGTGGGGGTTAGGGATGGGACCAGTAGCACGCTGAGGCTCACGAGAGTGTCACGAGAAGGTGCCGAAAGTGGAACTTGAGCTCCAGCTGATCGGGGCCTCGCTCCGCTCGATTGCCGACGAGATGGGCGCCGTGCTCGTGCGCTCGGCCTTCTCCGCGAACATCAAGGAGCGGCGCGACTGCTCGACCGCGATCTTCGACAGCGGCGGCCGCATGATCGCCCAGGCCGAGCACATCCCGGTCCACCTCGGCGCCATGCCCGACGCCGTGGCCGCGGTTCGCGCCCACGACCCCGCCCCGGATGACGTCTTCATCCTGAACGACCCGTTCGCAGGCGGCACGCACCTGCCCGACATCACGCTCGTGACGAGAACGCGGGTCGGCTTCGCGGTCACGCGGGCGCACCACGCCGACGTCGGCGCGCGCGAGCCCGGCAGCCTGCCGGCCGACTCCCGGCGGCTCGACGAGGAGGGCGTGGTGATCCCGCCGACACGGCTCGACGACCGCGTCCTCGACGCCCTCGTCGCCAGGATGCGCAACCCGGACGAGCGCCGCGGCGACCTCCGCGCCCAGCTCGCGGCGCACAGGCTCGCGGCGATCAGGATCGACGAGCTCTGCGACCGGCGTGGGGAGGCGCGAGTCGAGGCTGCGATGGACGAGCTCTATGCGTACTCGGAGCGGCGCGTGCGCGCGGCGATCGGCCGCCTCCCGGACGGGAGCTTCGAGGCGACCGACGTGCTCGAGGCTGCGGACGGCTCCGAGCTCCTGCTCCACGCCGCGATCACGGTCGCGGGAGTCGGGCTCGCGATCGACTTCGCGGGCACCGCCCCCCAGCACGAGGGCAATCTCAACTGCCCGCTCGCAGTCACGCGCTCGGCGTGCTACTTCGTCGTCCGCTGCCTGACCGACCCGGACGTCCCCGCCTCGGGCGGGGCCTTCGCGCCCGTGCAGGTGCGCGCGCCCGAGGGCAGCCTGGTGAACGCCCGCGCTCCGGCGGCCGTCGCCGCTGGCAACGTCGAGACCTCCAGCCGGATCGTCGACGTCGTCTTCGCCGCCTTCGGCCGTGCGGTCGAGGTGCCCGCGCAGGGGCAGGGGACGATGAATAACCTCACCCTCGGCAACGACCGCTTCACCTACTACGAGACGGTAGGAGGAGGCCAAGGCGCATGCCCCGACGCGGACGGCCCTTCGGGGGTTCACGTCGCGATGTCGAACACGCTCTCGACGCCCGCCGAGGCGCTCGAGCTCGGCTACCCGCTCAGGGTCGAGCGGCACGAGCTGCGGCTCGGCTCCGGGGGGCCTGGGCGCCACCGCGGCGGCGAGGGGGTCGTTCGGGAGCTGCGCGTGCTCGATGCGTGCCGCCTGTCGCTCGTCGGCGAGCGCCGCGCTCGGGCACCGCAGGGCGCACGGGGCGGCGAGGCGGGAGCCCCCGGACGCAACCTCCTGAACGGCGAGGAGCTTCCCGCGAAGGTCACGCGCGACCTCGCCGCGGGAGATCTCGTCCGGGTCGAGACGCCGGGCGGCGGCGGCTTCGGACCGGTCCCGAACGGCCACTAGGCAGGGCCCGGACGGTGCGCTAGGACCCTCGCACCGAGATGTTCCACTTCCGACACGTTTGCGTTTCACACGTGTGCGCCGGCCACGCCTACCGTCGACAGGAGTCGACGGGAGGTGGACATTGGAGACAAGAAACAGATCGCTCGCGGCCGCGACCGGCGCCGTCATCGCCGTCGGCCTGGCGGCTGCGCTGCTCGTGCTGCTGCCGGGTTCGGCGCGCGCAGACGAGCCCATCCCGCTACCGGACTACCCGGTGGATACCTGCGACGACCCGAATATCGATTGCGGGACCGGTGAATTCGACAGTGGCCTCGTCAAGGAGTCGTTGGAGGCGTACGGCGCCGGTCACGGGACCTGCCGGACGCGCTGGGCAAGGGCGACCCGCCGGAACCTCTTCTGGCTCGTCGTCTTTCGCTACAACGAGCAGGTCCGCTGGTGCTGGAAGGGCGGCGTGATCACCTACTTCTGGCGCGACCGCTGGCCCTCGGACACGCACTTCGGCTGGGGGTTTGGAGGCCACATCGGCAGCAACTGCGCCTACGACCACTGCAACGGGAGGGGCGTCGGGACGTACCGAACGGACGCGTGGACGCAGGGAGAGATGCACGCCTGCGTGCCCCAGCTGATCTGCACCTACAAGTACCCCTTCGTGGACATCTGGGTCCACGGCGACGGAGGGAGTGGTGCGTCTGCATACGGGGCTTAGGTGGCTGGGCGTGGCCCTGCTGGTGCTGGCCGTCAGCCCTGGTCGTGTGGCTCGTGCTCGTCATCGCGGGGTGCGGCTCTGGCTCGACCGGCGTCGGGGTCCGCTGACGAAGAAGTCGGGGCGAGGGGCGCGTGGCTGCCGGCCCCTCGCCGTATTGGCGCCGGAGTTCCGTACACTGCGCGGATGGTCTGGGAGTTCGTCTTCATGATGGTGATCCTGAAGATCCCGATCGTCTACCTCGGCCTCGTCGTCTACTGGGCCGTGAAGGCCGAGCCGGACCCGCCCGAGCCCGCGCTGTTGGCTGCGAGCGTTCGCGAGCCCGAGCCGCGCCCGCCCTGGCGGCCGCTCCGTCCGCGCCGGCCGCGTTCCGGCCCGCATGGCTCGCCCGTCCGCAGCTTCGCTCGCCGGCGCGCGATCATCCGCTCGTGAGCGCGCAGCCCGCCACGAGGGACCGGCCGAGCGAGACGATCGCCGGGCTCCTCGCCGCCCTTGCGCTGTTCATGAGCCTGATCGGCGTCGCCTACCGGCCGGTGCGGGTGATCCCGTTCGCGTTCGCGCTCGCGCTCGTCGCGACCGCGATGGGCGGTCGCCACTCCCGGCTGGCCGCGGCCGCACTCGTCGTGGGAGGCATCTGCTTCATCGTCGGGATGGCGCTCGCGGTGGCCACGGACAACCCGGTCTTCTGAGCCGCGTCCCTTCGGTTCGAGAGGGAACCGCGCTGGTACAACAAAGAGAGTGAGCATGCAGGACGTCGACGGCCTGAACGCGGGCTACGCGCGCGCGCTGCTCGAGCAGTATCTCGAGAACCCCGAGGCGGTCCCGTCGGAGTGGCGCTCGCTGTTCGAGAGCGGTTCGAGCGAGCTGGTCGCGACGCATCCCGGCCTCGCCCGCCTCCTCGCGCTGCTGCGCGAGGAAGGCAACGGCCACGTCGCCTCTCCGCCCGCGCCGCCTCCGCCGGAGTCGCCGCCGGCTCCCACGCAGGCTCCCGTCGCCCCGTCCTCCGCCCCCGCGCACGAGGACGAGGTGCTCGCGGGCGTGGCCGCCGCCGTTGCGGTTGTCCAGGCGATCCGCACGCACGGCCACCTGGCGGCCCGGCTCGACCCGCTCGGCTCCGAGCCGATCGGCGATCCCGCGCTCGAGCCCGAGCGCCTCGAGCCGACGCTGACCCCCGAGCTCCAGGCGAGGATCCCGGCCTCGCTGCTCGGCGTGCACGTTCCCGGCGAGACGGCGGCCGACGTGCTGCCGCGCCTGCGCGAGATCTACAGCGGCACGAGCGCGTACGAGATCGAGCACATCGCCGACCACGAGCAGCGTGTCTGGCTGCGCGCCGTGATCGAGTCGGGCCGGTACCGCCAACCGCTGCAGGCCGAGGAGAAGCGGCACCTGCTCGAGCGTCTGACCGAGGTGGAGGGCTTCGAGCATTACCTCCACCGAGTCTTCCTCGGCCAGAAGCAGTTCTCGATCGAGGGCCTCGACGTGATGGTGCCGATGCTCGACGAGGCGATCGGGCTCGCCGCCGAGGAGGGCGCGCACGAGGTCGTGTTCGGGATGGCGCACCGGGGTCGGCTGAACGTCCTCGCCCACGTGCTCGGCCGCCCGTACGAGTCGATCCTGCGCGAGTTCGAGGGCGAGCGCACCCTGGAGGCTGTCGTCGCCGACCCGGAGGGCGGGACCGGAGACGTCAAGTACCACCTCGGAGCGGAGGGCCTCGGCCGAACCCCGTCGGGGGAGATCACCCTCACCCTCGCCTCCAACCCCAGCCACCTCGAAGCCGTAGACCCGGTCGTCGAAGGCCGGACGCGGGCGGAGCAGACCGACCGCTCGACCCGGGCCGGCTACCACGACTCGTCGGTCGCGATGCCGATCCTGATCCACGGCGACGCGTCGTTCCCGGCGCAGGGCATCGTGGCCGAGACGCTCAACCTCGCGGACCTCACCGGCTACTCGACCGGCGGCACGTTACACCTGATCGCGAACAACCAGATCGGCTTCACCACGGATCCGGTGGACGGGCGCTCGACGCGCTACTCGAGCGACCTCGCGAAGGGCTTCGACATCCCGATCGTGCACGTCAACGCCGACGACGCCGAGGCGGCGCTCGCCGCGGTCCGGCTGGCGATGGCCTTCCGCCGCCGGTTCTCGACGGACATCGTCATCGACCTCGTCGGCTATCGGCGTTACGGGCACAACGAGCAGGACGAGCCCGCCTACACGCAGCCGCTGATGGCGGCGAGGATCGAGCACCAGCCGAGCGTGCGGGAGCAGTACGCGGAGGCGCTGACAGCCGAGGGCGTCCTGACGAAGGACGAGGCGGACGCGCTCGTCGAGCGCGTGGCGGCCGGGCTCAAGGAGGCGCACGAGCGGCTCAAGGCGACCTTCGGCGAGGCCATGCCCGCGGTCGCCTACGAGGGGCGCATCCCGGCCTCGCCCGACGCCGAGACCGTCACCGCCGTCGCCGAGGCGCGGGCGCGCGCGCTCAACGAGGAGCTGCTCACCGTTCCCGACGGGTTCACGGTCCATCCGAAGCTCGCCAGTCAGCTCGAGCGCCGCCGGCCTGCGCTCGACGAGGGCGGGATCGACTGGGGCCAGGCGGAGGAGCTCGCCTTCGCCAGCCTGCTCGTCGAGGGCATCCCGGTCCGCCTGACCGGCCAGGACACCGAGCGCGGCACGTTCTCTCACCGCCACCTCGTCCTCCACGACGCGGAGAACGGGGAGTTCTACACGCCGGTCCAGAACCTGCGGGAGGCGACCGCCTCCTTCGAGGTGCACAACTCGCCGCTCTCCGAGGCGGCTTGCGTCGCCTTCGAGTACGGCTACTCGGTCGCAGCGCCCGAGACACTCGTCTGCTGGGAGGCCCAGTTCGGGGACTTCGTCAACGGCGCGCAGATCGCGATCGACCAGTTCATCGTGTCCGGCCTCTCGAAGTGGGGCCAGACGTCTCGCCTGACCCTGCTGCTGCCCCACGGCTACGAGGGCAACGGCCCGGAGCACTCGAGCGCGCGGCTCGAGCGGTTCCTCCAGCTAGCGGCCCAGGAGAACATCCGCCTCGCGAACTGCACGACCGCCGCGCAGCACTTCCACCTGCTCCGCCGGCAGGCGCTCGACGCGAGCGCGCGCCCGCTGATCGTGATGACGCCGAAGGGACTGCTGCGGTTGAAGGAGGCGTCGTCGTCGCTGGCGGACCTGACGGAGGGCTCGTTCCGTCCGGTGCTGTCCGACCCGGACGCCTCACCCGAGCGCGTGCGGCGGCTGATCCTCTGCTCGGGGAAGATCTACTACGACCTGGTCGGGCACGAGCTGCGGCCCCAGGCCGACTCGGTCGCGATCGGACGGATCGAGCAGCTCTACCCGTTCCCGGTCGCGGCGGCCGCCGAGCTCACGCGCTCGTACCCGGGGCTCGACGAGGTCGTGTGGGCGCAGGAGGAGCCGCAGAACATGGGCGCGTGGCGGGCGATCCGGCACCGGCTCGAGGAGGCTCTGCCGACCGGCGCCACGCTCCGCTTCGTCGGCCGGCCGTGGCGGGCGAGCCCGAGCGAGGGCTACCCGACCGCGCACGTCCGCGAGCAAGACCGGATTCTGCGCGAGGCGTTGACGGTCTGAGCTAGCTAGGCGGACGCTTCGCCCGCACCTGGGCTGCGACCTTCGAGCCGATCTGCGCGGCCTGCTTCAGCAGCGCGTTGCGCTGCTTCGGAGGGATGCGCCACCAGAGCTCCCAGGCGGTGAGCGCAATGCCGATCGCGCCCGGGCGGCGGAAACGACGGTAGATCGCCACGGGGGGAGCCTAACGCTTGGAGTGCCTGCGACCGGAGTCGTGGCCGCCGCCGTGGTCGCGGCCGGCGCTTGAGCCACTGTGGTCGTCCCCGCTGCGGCCCTGGCCGCCGCCCTGGCCCTGGCCGCCACCCTGCTGGCCGCCACCCTGCTGGCCGCCGCCGCCGTGAGCGTCGCTGCCGCGACCATGATCATCGCCTTGTCCGTGATCGCCGCTGCGGCCGTGGTGCGCGCCGCCGCACCGGTTCCGGTCGTGATCGCGCTGATGGTGATCGCCTGAGTTGTTCCCGTCGTCGTGCGGCGGCGGCTGAGGCGGCGGCTGAGGCGGCGGCTTGGGTCGAGGCGGAGGTGGCGGAGGTGGCGGGGGTGGAGGCGGAGGTGGCGGAGGTGGAGGCGGAGGTGGCGGAGGTGGAGGCGGGGGAGGTGGAGGCGGAGGCGGGGGAGGTGGAGGCGGCGGTGGCGAGATGGGGGTGACTCCGCCGCCCGTCGGCCCGGGCGTCTTCAAAGCAGGGATGAACGACTCGGCGGTGTGGCCGAGGAAGGTGGCGACCGGCCCGGCGGGAGCGACGCCCAGCAACGGCGCGAGGTGCGCCTTCGCCTTGCGCGCGGCCTTCGACGACAGGGACGGCAGGGCCGACGCGTGAACGACCGTGCGCTTGCCCGCCGCGGGGAGGGACAGCGCAGATGGAGGAGCGCCGGCCTCGTTCCCGACGACGACCCCAGGCAGCACCACGGCAGCAGCCAGTGCCGACCCGACCAAGAGGGTGATTGCAAGAACAGCAAGAACTCGACTCAAAAACGTCCCTCCCAAAGCCGATTCACTCTAGCGTGGGTATCGGTCACTCCTCCGTACAACCTAAATTGTGGACCATGAGCTTCCGGCTCAAGCTCGTCGCGTACTTTTTGCTCGTCTCGCTCCTGCCGCTGAGCGCCGCCGGATGGGGCCTCCACGTGATCGCCGGGCGGAGCGAAACGCGGCGCGTTGACGTGCGCCTAGAGGCCGGCATGCGCGCAGTCGTGGCCACCTACCGCGAGGAGTACGCCGCCGCCGGCAGCCGCGCCTCGGCGCTCGCCGCGAGCACAGGCTTCCAGCGCGCGCTCGCAACTCATGACGTCGCGGCCCTCAAGCGGCTGCTGGCCGGATCGCCGCCGTTGAGGCTCGAGTCCCCGCGGGTCACGCTCGGTCCCGCGCGCATGATCGGCAAGCCCGCGGAGGTCGCCGTGCTGAGCAGCAAGGGGACACTTGCCACGCTCCGCGCCGGCGTCCCGCTCGACACCCCGTCGATCGCGAGCCTTGGCAAGCGGTCCGGACTGAGCTCGGACGACGAGCTCGTGGTCATCAGGAAGGGCCGCGTCGTCGCCGGGCCTTCCCTGGTGCGCGGGAAGGCCGTCGCCGTCCCTACGAGCGCGGAGACGCTCCCGGTCGGCGACGCCCGGTACCGCGCGCTCGCCGCGAGGCCCCAGTCCGGGAAGACCTCCCTGGCGCTGCTCACGCCGCAGGCCCAGATCGACCACAGCGTCGCGAAGGCGGATCGCCGGCTGCTCATCGGCCTGCTCGGCTCACTTGCGCTGATCGCCTTCGTCGCGTACGTCGTCGGCGGCTCGATCGTCGGCTCGCTCGCGCGGCTCGCCGAGGCCGCGAACGCGATCGCACGCGGGCGGCTCGACCAGCGGGTCGACGTCCACGGCGGGGACGAGTTCGCCCGCCTCGGCATGGCGTTCAACGAGATGGCCGACCAGCTCGAGGCCCGCGCGCAGGAACTCGGAGCGGAGCGTGCCCGAGTGCGCGACACGACCGTCCGCTTCGGCGAGGCCCTCGCAGCGAGCCACGACGTCGACCAGCTCCTGCGCGTGATCGTCGAGACCGCGGTCGAGGCCACCGGCGCCACCGGCGGGTTGATCGTCGGCCTCGGCGGCGAGGTCGTTCAGGTCGGCACCCTCTCCGGCCGCGGGGAGCGCTTCGAGCTGCCGCTGACCGCCGGGCGCCAGAGCTTCGGCACGCTCACGCTGGCCGGCCGGGACTTCACGGTCGACCAGCGGCGCACGGCCGGGACGCTCGTCGCGCACGCGGCGATCGCGCTCGAGAATGCGCGTCTCCACCGGATCGTCACCCGGCAGGCGCTCGTGGACATGCTCACGGGCCTCGCCAACAGGCGCCACTGCGAGGAGGTGCTCGCGAGCGAGCTGAGGCGCGCCGAGCGCTTCGGCGGCTCCGTCTCGTTCGCGCTCGCCGACCTCGACGGCTTCAAGTCCGTCAACGACCGCTACGGGCACCCGGTCGGCGACAGCGTGCTGATCGAGTTCGCCGAGACGCTCCGCGAGTGCGTGCGAGAGATCGACATCGCCGCCCGCTGGGGCGGCGAGGAGTTCGCGATCGTCCTCCCCGGGACCGACCTCGAGGGCGCGGCGCACCTGGCCGAGCGCACCCGGACCGCGTTCGAGTCGCGCACGATCCTCGCTCCGGACGGCAGCCGCATCTACGTGACCGTCAGCCTGGGCGTCGCCGCGTTCCCCGAGGCCTCAGACTCCGAAAACCTCGTCGCCTCGGCCGACGGCGCGCTCTACGAGGCGAAGCGGTCCGGGAAGAACCGCGTCGTCACGGCGCGGCCCCACGCACACCAGGGCTGATCCCTCGCCGGCGCGAGTCGCTAGAATCGGCCGCCGATGAGCGAGAGGGAGGATGTACCCGGTGGAGACGCAGTCGTTGTTTTCACAAGTGATCCAGGACCATCTCGAGCTGAAGGAGCGAAACTCCGAGCTCGAACATGAAAAGCCGCTCGAGAAGTACAAGAGCGAGGACCCGTTCGAGAACCATCCGCTGTTCAAGACCGAGGAGCAGGCCCGTATCGAGGAGACGATGGACGGTGAGGAGCCGGCCATCGCCGTAGACGAAACCCCGATGCCGGACTCGTGGCCGACCGAGGAGAACGCGCCGCAGGAGGAAGGGCTCTGGACGAAGTCGCGCGACTTCGACTGGGGCGACTGACGTGGGGTTGATCAGGCGGATCCGCCTCATCGCCCTCGGCGCAGCGCTCGCCTACTTCTTCGATCCCGAGAACGGCAAGCAGCGCCGCAAGGCGGCGGTCAAGAAGCTGGCAGGGGCCGTCGACGGCGTCGGGCAGAAGGTGTCCCGGGTGAAGCCCGAGGACGAGCTGCTCGCCTACAAGGTCAAGGCGGAGCTCTTCGGCGACGCCGAGCCGGTGAAGGACCGGATCGACGTCAGCGCTGCAAGCGGTGTGATCGTCCTCAGCGGCGAGGCGGACTCGCCGGAGATGATCGACGAGCTCGTCGCGAGGGCGCACGAGGTCGAGGGCGTCAGCGAGGTCGAGAGCCTGCTGCACGCGCCGGCCGGGCCCGGTCCCGCGCCCGAGTAGCGTCTACCCGACCGGCTAGAGTCGCGCTCCTGGACGGGAAGCGCGACAAGGAGCCGTGCCTTCGCTGCGGCGCGGCGATGGAGTGGCGGCATCAGACCTGGCAGTGCCCCCGCTGCAACTTCAAGCTCGGCTGCTGCGAGGGCGAGCCGCAGTCGTGTTCGCCTCCGGCCGCCGACACGGGATAATCGCGGGCGCGCGTGTCTGTGCAGGAGCGAACCTCGGCGGAGCACCCTCTCGACTCCTCTTCCCCGGCGGCGGCGGTGCGGCTCGTCGGCCTGCGGAAGTCGTACGGGGAGGTCGTGGCCGTCGACGGCGTCGACCTCGAGATCCCGGCCGGTGAGTTCTTCACGATGCTCGGCCCGTCGGGCTCCGGCAAGACGACCACCCTGCGCCTGATCGCGGGCTTCGAGCAGCCGGACGACGGGCGGGTCGAGCTCGGCGGGGCCGACGTGACCGACCGGCCCCCGTACGCGCGCGACGTGAACACCGTCTTCCAGGACTACGCGCTCTTCCCGCACATGACGATCTCCGAGAACGTCGCCTACGGCCTGCGCGTGAAGGGCATCGGCAAGGCCGAGCGCCAGGGGCGCGTCGACGAGATGCTCGGCCGGATGCGGCTGCCGGACGTCGGCGGCAGGAAGCCGAGCCAGCTCTCGGGCGGACAGCGCCAGCGTGTCGCGCTCGCCCGCGCGCTCGTCAACCGCCCCGAGGTGCTGCTGCTCGACGAGCCGCTCGGCGCGCTCGACCTGAAGCTCCGGCAGGAGATGCAGCTGTTCCTCAAGAGCCTGCAGCAGGACCTCGGGATCACGTTCATCTACGTCACGCACGACCAGGACGAGGCGCTGACGATGAGCGACCGCCTCGCCGTCTTCGACCGCGGCCGCATCGAGCAGATCGGCTCGCCGGCCGAGGTGTACGAGCACCCGGCGAACGCGTTCGTCGCCGGGTTCGTCGGCGTCTCGAACGTGATCGAGCGCGACGGCAAGCGTTTCGCCGTCCGCCCGGAGAAGATCCGCATGACCGACGCCGGTGGGGCCTCCGCCCCCGGCGAGCACGCGGAGACCGGGCACATTCGCGACGTCGTCTACGCCGGCATGGTCACGCGCTACCTCGTCGACCTGGACCGCGGCGGCGAGCTGCAGGTCGTGAGGCAGAACCTCGAGACCTCGTCGTCCCAGGCGCTCGATGCGAAAGGCAAAACGGTTGTCCTGGAGTGGAGCCCAGAGCACACACTCGAGATCGACAGCGAACCGGAGGAAACGGAAGGAGAGAGATGACGAAGCGTTACAGGTATGTCCTCGGCTGGGGTGCAGCGGCGCTCCTCGTCGGGGCGCTTGCGCTCGTCGCCGCGGGCTGCGGCGGCAAGAAGTCCGCCTCGACCACGGCGGCGACCACGACGACGTCCGGCCAGGCCTCGATCGGGAAGGGCGAGGGCAAGCTCAACCTGATCGAGTGGCCCTACTACTCGGATCCAGCGTTCGCGAAGAAGTTCACGGCGCAGACCGGTTGCGCCATCAACCGCAAGGACGCCGGCTCGTCGAACGAGATGGTCTCGCTCATGCGTGCGGGCGGCGGGGGCGGTGGCGGCCAGTGGGATCTCGTCTCCGCTTCCGGCGACGCGAGCCTGCGGCTGATCAAGGGCGGCGATGTCAAGGCGGTGAACGTCAATCTGATCCCACAGTGGAAGAACTTCATTCCGATCTTCAAGTCGCCGGCCAACAACACGGTCGACGGCGTCCACTACGGCACCTCGCTCCAGTGGGGGCCGAACGTGCTGCTCTACAACAACCACGTGATCGCGCCGGGCCCGACGGACTGGGGCGCGCTCTACTCGCCGAAGTACAAGGGCATGATCACGATCCCGAACAACCCGATTCAGATCGCGGATGCGGCCTTCTATCTGCAGCACTCGCAACCGAGCCTCGGGATCACGGACCCGTACGAGCTGAACAAGAAGCAGTTCGACGCGACGATCAACCTGCTGAAGCAGCAGAAGAAGCTCGTCAAGCTCTACTGGAACTACGACACCGACGGCCGGGCCGCGTTTGCGAACGGCGATGTCTCCCTCGGCGCGATCTGGCCGGTGGACACACTCGCCCTCCAGGCGAAGAAGGTCCCGGTCACAGAGGTCATCCCCAAGGACGGGGCCACGGGCTGGTCGGACACGTGGATGCTGGCGAAGAAGGCACCGCACCCGAACTGCGCGTACCTCTGGATGAAGTACGTGACGACACCGCAGGTCCAGGCCCAGCAGGCGCTCATCTTCGGCGAGACGCCGGTCAACCCGCATGCCTGTCCCTTCATGAACAAGATCCAGGCCGGCTCGTGCGCCAAGTACCACCTGGACGAGCCGCTCAGGTGGTACAAGACGATCAAGTTCTGGAAGACGCCGGTCGCCGACTGCGGCAACGGCAAGAACGACTGCATGGACTACAACGCCTGGCAGACGGCTTGGACGCAGATTACCGGGTAAGCCTTGTCTGACGTCGCCGAGGCGGGCCCTTCGTTTCGGGGGGCCCGCCTCCGGATCTCGGCCGCGCTCTGGCGGCGGCCCTGGCTGAAGGTGGCGGCGCTCCTGGCGCTACCCGTGCTCGCGTTCGCGGTCGTCTACCTCGGTTCCCTCTTCGCGCTCTTCATCTCGTCGTTCTGGCAGGTGGACTCGTTCACCGGCAAAGTCGTCCACACCTGGAGCCTCGGCAACTTCAGCACGCTCGTGCACGATCCGATCTACCGGCGCATCGCCTTGCGCACGATCGGGATCGCGGCGGCGGTAACCATCACCGACGCGATCCTCGCCTTCCCGCTCGCCTACTTCATGGCCCGCCTCGCCTCATCGCGGCTGCGAGCGCTGCTCTTCGTGCTCGTGCTGCTCCCGCTCTGGTCGAGCTACCTCGTCCGGATCTACGCTTGGCGCCTGATCCTCGCCAAGGATGGGGCGCTCAACTGGGCTCTGAACGGGGTCGGCCTTCCGGACGCGAACCTCGCCTATACAAACAAGGCGATGTGGATCGTGTTCTCGTACGTCTGGCTGCCGTTCATGGTGCTACCTGTCTACGCCGCGCTCGAGCGCATCCCGCAGAGCTACCTCGAGGCCTCGCAGGATCTTGGGGCGCGGAGCTTCCGCACCTTCCGGACCGTGATCTTGCCCCTGGCGCTGCCGGGCCTGGTGGCCGGCTCGATCTTCACCTTCTCACTGACCCTCGGCGACTTCATCACGCCTGCCCTTGTCGGCGGCAAGGACTCGCAGTTCATCGGCAACGTCGTCCACAACTACGTCGGGATCAGCGGCAACGTTCCCCTCGCGGCGGCCTTCGCGACCGTTCCCCTGATCGTGATGGCGATCTACCTCGTGATCGCGAAGCGCCTCGGAGCATTCGAGGCGCTCTGATGCAGACCCGGGCCACCCGCATCGGGTTTGGGATCGCGACCACGCTTGTGATCGCGTTCCTCTGGATCCCGATCCTGATCATCATGGCCTACGCGTTCAACGGCTCGGTGCTGCAGACGTGGCCGATCCAGAACCTGACGCTGCACTGGTTCCACGAGGCGTGGGTCGACCAAGAGGTGCGCTCGTCGCTCTGGCTCTCGGTCAAGATCGGGCTGATCGCGACCGCGGTCGCGCTCGTGCTGGGAACCGCCGCGTCGTTTGCAATCAGCCGCTTCCACTTCTTCGGGCGCGAGGGGATCTCGTTCCTGCTGCTGCTCCCGATCGCGCTGCCCGGGATCATCACCGGGATGGCGCTGAGCTCGTTCTACAACTTTGCCGGGATCGGGTTCTCGATCTGGACGATCGTGATCGGGCACGCGACGTTCTGCGTGGTCGTCGTCTACAACAACGTGCTCGCGCGGCTGCGGCGCACCTCGCCGTCGATCGTGGAGGCCTCGATGGACCTCGGCGCCGACGGCTGGCAGACCTTCCGGTTCGTCGTCTGGCCGGTGATCTCGACCGCTCTCGTCGCGGGTGGCCTTCTGGCGTTCGCGCTCTCGTTCGACGAGGTGATCGTGACCACGTTCACCGCGGGCGCGCAGGAGACGCTCCCGATCTTCATCCTCAGCAACATCCAGCGCGGGCAGCAGCTCCCGATCGTGAACGCGGTCGTCTTCATCGTGATCGTCCTCACGGTCATTCCCGTGGTGATCGCGCAGCGTCTAACGCGCGACTCGGGCATCCTCACGGGCCGCTAGCGCGCCGCGGCGCGATAACCTGAGCCAAGACGCGACCGGGAGGTCATTCATGAGCGTGACGCTTTCCCAGCACAAGAACTTCATCGGCGGCAAGTGGGTCGACGCCGCCGACGGCGGAACGATGGAGGTCCTGAACCCGTCCACCGGCGAGACGATTGCCGAGGTCCCGCGCGGGACGCAGGCGGATGTCGACCGCGCGGTCGAGGCCGCGAAGGCGGCGCTGCCCGAATGGCTCGAGACGACTCCGGGCGAGCGGGCGGAGGCGCTGCTCAAGATCGCCGACGCGGTCGAGGAGCACGGCGACGAGCTCGCCGAGCTGGAATCGCAGAACGTGGGCAAGCCGCTCTCGTACGCGAAGGACGAGATCCCCGTGTGCGCCGACAACATCCGCTTCTTCGCGGGCGCCGCGCGCCTGCTCGAGGGCAAGTCCGCCGGCGAGTACATGCGCGGCTACACGTCGATGCTCCGGCGCGAGCCGCTCGGGATCGTCGGCGGGATCGCGCCCTGGAACTACCCGCTGATGATGGCGGTCTGGAAGGTGGCCCCGGCGCTGTCCGCGGGCAACGTCCAGGTCCTGAAGCCGTCGGAGCAGACGCCGCTGACGACGCTGCGCTTCGCCGAGCTGGTCGCCGACATCCTCCCCGAGGGCGTGCTGAACGTGATCACCGGCGACGGCGAGCCCGTCGGCGCGGGGATCGTCCGGCACCCCGACGTGCGCCTGGTCTCCCTGACCGGCGACATCGCGACGGGCAAGGAGGTCGCGCGCGCCGCGGCGGACACGCTCAAGCGCGTCCACCTCGAGCTCGGCGGGAAGGCGCCGGTGATCGTGTTCGACGACGCCGACCCCGCGGCCGCCGCGGAGGCGGTCAAGATCGCCGGCTACTGGAACTCGGGCCAGGACTGCACCGCCGCCTCGCGCGTCGTCGCCGGGCCCAAGGTCTACGACAAGCTCATCGAGGAGCTCGTCCCGATGGTCGAGTCGCTGCACGTGGGCGATCCGGCCGAGGGCGACGAGATCGAGATGGGGCCCGTGATCTCGAAGTCGCAGCAGGAGCGCGTGCTCGGCTTCCTCGACCGTGCGAAGGGCGCGACGGTGCTGACGGGCGGCGGAACGAACGGCGACCGCGGCTTCTTCGTCAAGCCGACCGTGATCACGGACGTCGCCCAGGACGACGAGATCGTCCAGCGCGAGGTGTTCGGGCCGGTCGTGACCGTCCAGCGCTTCGCCGACGACAACGAGGCGATCGCGTGGGCGAACGACGTGAACTACGGCCTCGCCGCCTCGGTCTGGACGCGCGACGTGGGGCGGGCCCTGAACGCAGCCCGGAAGCTCCAGTTCGGGACGGTCTGGATCAACGACCACATTCCGCTCGTCTCGGAGATGCCGCACGGCGGCTACAAGCAGTCGGGCTACGGGAAGGACCTGTCCGCCTACTCGCTCGAGGACTACACGCAGATCAAGCACGTGATGGCGAAGATCGACTGAAAGCGTGGGGGAACCCCTGGTTCCCCCACTTCGTTATGCCGAGCTAGCGCCCGGTGTAGCCGGCGCCGCGGGAGGGAAAGTCGGTCTCCGAACGCTCGTCGCGCACGGCGTCCTTGCGTTCCCCGAGGGTGTAGGCCTCCCCACGCGCCTCGGCTTCGAGCTGCCCTGCTTCTTCCTCCGCGCGCTCACGGCGCCGAGCTTCCCGCCGGTTCCGCAGCTTCTCCAAGAACGTCATGCAGCCAAGGATACGCCCTGGGAGTCCATCCCCAACCAGCAGCTTCTTGCCTGGCCCGGCGTTGCGCTTCGCGGCGCGCGACAGACTGATCTAGCAACGTCGACGCCTCGCTCTTGACGCAATGCGCGGCAGAGTGGTACAAACGCGCCCGCATTGCGTACCGATCGGCCTGACTAGCCGCGTGTTGCGCGAGGAGGCGTGCCTGTGCCCGGCGAAGCCGTAATCGACGTCGCAAGCCCTGGGGAGCACGAGGCTCCGGGCGAGAAGGGCCTCAAGGCCGGCGCGCTCGGGTTCGTCTCGAGCGTCGTCATCGGCGTCGCCTCGACGGCGCCCGCCTACAGCCTCGCGGCCACGCTCGGCTTCGTCACCGCGATCGTCGGGATCGGCTACCAGGCGCCGGTCGTGATGGTGATCGCCTTCATCCCGATGTTCCTGATCGCGCTCTCGTTCAAGTACCTGAACCAGGCCGACCCCGACTGCGGGACGACGTTCTCGTGGGCTACCCGGGCCTTCGGGCCGATGACCGGCTGGCTGGGCGGGTGGGGCGTGATCTATGCGGACGTGCTCGTGATGGCGAGCCTGTCCCAGATCGCCGGCTCCTACACGTTCCTGCTCTTCGGCGCCGACAGCCTGGCGGCCAACACGTTCTGGGTCGGCGTCGCCGGTGTCATCTGGATCATCCTGATGAGCCTGATCTGCTACGTCGGCATCGAGGCGTCGGCCAAGACGCAGTGGTTCCTGCTCGCCGCCGAGATCTTCGCGCTCACGCTCTTCGCAGTCGTCGCGCTGGCGCGCGTCTACACCCAGGATCCGGTCGGGAGCGTCCATCCGTCGCTGAGCTGGCTGAACCCGTTCGACATCCAGTCGTTCGGCGCGCTCACCGACGGCCTGCTGATCGCGATCTTCATCTACTGGGGGTGGGACACCGCCGTCTCGGTCAACGAGGAGACCGAGGACGCGACCAGGACGCCGGGGAGAGCGGCCGTCGTCAGCACCTTCCTCCTCCTCGGAATCTACGTGATCGTCTCCTTCGCCGCCCAGGCGTACCACGGCGTCGACTTCCTCAACAAGAACCAGGACGACGTGATCAGCGCGCTCGGCGGTGACGTCCTGCCCTGGGGGCTCGACAAGATCCTGATCATCGCGGTGCTGACCTCGGCATCGGCCTCGACGCAGACCACCATCCTGCCGACGACGCGCGCGAGCCTTTCCATGGCGGCGCACGGTGCGATCCCCAAGCACTTCGGCCGGATCCACCCGCGCTATCTGACTCCGAGCGCCTCGACGATCTGGATGTGCATCCTCTCGATCGTCTGCTTCGTCACGCTGAACTCGCTCAGCAGCTCGATCCTGGAGGACTCGGTGACCGCGACCGGCTTCGGGATCGCCTTCTACTACGGGCTGACCGGGTTCGCGTGCACCTGGTACTTCCGGCGCGAGCTGCGGAACGGCGCGCGCAACTTCTTCTACGTCGGGCTCATGCCGTTGCTCGGAGGAATCTTCCTGTTCGGGATCCTTGGCTACAGCGTCTACTTGCAGACCAAGTCGGCGAACTACAGCAGCTCGACATTCGGCATCTCGACGGCGCTCGCGATCGCGATCTTCTCGCTCATCCTCGGGATCGTGCTGCTCGTCCTGCAGCGGATCTTCGCGCCGGACCCGTTCTTCCGGCGCAAGAGCGAGGTGGCCGAGCCGGGCGTCCTCGAGGCGGCGCGGGAGCCGGCCGGTGCCTAGGCCGATCGTGATCGGGTACGTCGCTTCGCCGGGCGCCCAGGCGGCGCTCCTGGAAGCGGCCGAGCTCGCGAAGCTCTCGGGATCGCTGCTGGTGATCGTCTTCGCCTACGAGATCCCGGCCGCCTACGGAGGCGGGGAGACCGGCGACTATCGCCGCACGCTCAAGGAGCTCGCAGAGAACGCCACGAACGACGCCGTCGAGCGGATCCGTGACACCGGCGTCGAGTACGAGGTGGAGCTCGTCCCGAAGCGCCCCGTCGACGCGCTGCTCGAGGTCGCCAAGGAGCGCGACGCGCAGATGATCGCCGTCGGGACACAGGGGGAGCATCCGCTCGCGGGAGCGATCCTCGGCTCCGTCCCGCACAAGCTCCTGCACGTGTCAACGCTCCCGGTGCTCGTCGTGCCTGGGAAGAAGGACTGAGCTGGAACCGCCGATTCCGATCGGCGGAGCGCTCCCGATTGACGACATGCGCAGCAGCGTGGTACGAATCGCCACGCATTGCGAGGCAGCATGATCGAGCGCATGCAGCGGGGTCCGGTCTCTCGGGATCGGAGCATCGACGACGTCGACCGATCGATCATCGAGGCGCTGCAGAAGAACGGGCGTGAGTCGTTCCGGCGGATCGCCCGCCGGATCGGCGTGTCGGAGGCCACGGTGCGCTCGCGGTACTCGCGGCTCTGCGAGGACAACATCCTCCAGGTCACGGGAGTGACGAACCCGCTCGGGCTCGGCTTCGAGGCGATGGCGATGGTCGGGATCCGCACCACCGGCGCCCCCGAGCCCGTCTCCGACGAGATCGCCAGATGGGACGAGGCCGACTACGTGGTCGTCACCGCCGGGCAGTTCGACATCCTCGTCGAGGTCGTCTGCGCCGACCGGCGCCACCTGCTCGACGTGACCAACCGCATCCGCGCGCTGGAAGGCGTCGTCTCGACGGAGACCTTCCTCTACCTCGAGATGTGGAAGCAGCTGTACGACTGGGGAACGGGCGAGCCGGCCGGCCTTTCCCCGGTGAGGGCGGGCTGATGGCGGTCGAGAGCAAGGTCGAGCAGGACCAGCCCACCGTCACGACCTCGGACGACATTGACGTCCGCCTCGACCACGTCATCAAGCGGTTCGACGAGGTCAACGCCGTGGACGACATCTCGCTCGAGATCGAGCGCGGCAGCTTCTTCGCGCTGCTCGGCCCGTCCGGCTGCGGCAAGACGACGACGCTGCGGATGATCGGCGGCTTCGAAGAGCCGACCGCGGGGACGATCTACCTCGGCGAGGAGCCGGTGACGGGGAAGCCGCCGTACAGGCGCGACGTCAACACCGTCTTCCAGTCGTACGCCCTCTTCCCGCATCTGACGATCTTCGAGAACGTCGCGTTCGGCCTGCGCCGCCGCGGGGTGCGGAAGCAGGACGTGCGCGGACGGGTGAACGAGATCCTGCGCCTCGTCGGCCTCGAGGGGTTCGAGGGGCGCAAGCCCCGCCAGCTCTCGGGCGGCCAGCAGCAGCGGGTGGCGCTCGCGCGCGCGCTCGTGAACAAGCCGCGCGTGCTGCTCCTCGACGAGCCGCTCGGCGCCCTCGACCTGAAGCTTCGCAAGCAGATGCAGCTCGAGCTCAAGGCGATCCAGCACGACGTCGGCATCACCTTCGTGCACGTCACGCACGACCAGGAAGAGGCGATGACGATGGCGGACGGGATCGCGATCATGAACGCTGGCAAGATCGAGCAGCTCGGTAGCCCGACGGAGCTGTACGAGAATCCGAAGACGGCGTTCGTCGCAGGCTTCCTCGGCATCTCGAACCTCCTTCCGGGAGTGATCACCGCCGCAGACACCGTGCAGCTCGACGACGGGTCGACGACCGTGCGTGTGCCGCCGGAGGCGCTCAAAGGCCGCAGCGGCCGCGTGGCCGTCGGCGTCCGGCCCGAGAAGATCCGTCTCGACCACGGCGAGGAGAACCGCCTCACCGGCAGGCTGCTGGACACCGCGTACGTAGGGGTGGCGACGCAGTACGTGCTCGAGACGAAGGCAGGAAACGTGAGCCTCTACGTCCAGAACAGCGAGCCCGGCGCGACGCTGGCGGCGCCGAGCCAGATCTCGTGGAGCCCCGACTCCACCTTCGTCGTCGACTCCACGGAAGGAGCGGAATGACCGACCACCTCACCCGGCGCAAGCTTCTGGAGCGCGGCCTCCTCGGCGGAGCCGCGATCGCGCTCCCGGGCATCGCGGCCGCCTGCGGCGGCACCACCGGCAAGTCGAGCGGATCCACGAGCGTCGAAGAGAAGCTCGCCAAGACTCTCAACTTCTCGAACTGGACGCTGTACATCGACACGAAGGGGCAGACGCACCCCTCGCTCGATGAGTTCCAGAAGAAGTTCGGCGTCCACGTGGACTACAAGGAAGACATCAACGACAACGCCTCGTTCTTCGGCAAGATCCAGGGGCAGCTGCGGCGCGGGCAGTCGATCGGGCGCGACATCATCGTGATGACGGACAACTCGCGCTATCCGTCGCTTCTCGTCGAGAAGGGCTGGGTCGAGAAGCTCGACAAGAGCGCGATCCCGAACATCAAGAACCTCGTCCCGGTCCAGCGGCATCCGTCCTGGGACCCGAACCGCGACTACAGCCTGCCGTGGCAGTCCGGGTTCACGGGGATCGCCTACAACGACACGATCACCGAGCCGGTGCTGTCGATCGACGACCTCTTCGGGAATTCGAAGCTGAAGGGCAAGATCACCGTGCTGAGCGAGATGGCGGACGCGATGTCGCTCGTGATGCTGTCGAACGGCGACGACCCGGCCAAGGTTACGAACCAGACCTTCAACAAGGCCCTGGCGAAGATCCAGAAGGCCGTCGACTCCGGCCAGATCCGGCAGTTCACCGGGAACGACTACGCGCCCCCGCTCGCCAAGGGCGACCTCGCCGCGGCCATGTCCTGGTCAGGCGACATCGCCCAGATCGGGAACAAGCACATCCACTGGAACCTGCCGACCGACGGCGGCGACACGTGGACCGACAACATGCTGATCCCGACCGGCGGCAACGTCTACACGGCGTCCGTGTACATGAACTACGTCTACGACCCGAAGGTGCAGGCGCTGATGGTGGCCGGCGACCCGAAGCGGAAGATCGTCGGCATCTACTACATCCCGCCCGTGATCGGGGCGAAGGCTCAGGCCCTGAACTTCAACCCCTCGGTCGCGAACAACCAGCTCATCTTCCCGACGCAGAAGATGCTCGACAACGTCCACGTCTTCGACCCACAGGCGCTCAACAACCCGAAGTACCTCGCCGCCTGGCAGAACCTGATCTCGGCGTAGGAGCGAGGCGTGGGGTTCTTCCACCGG
This sequence comes from uncultured Actinomycetes bacterium, assembly GCA_963716865.1. Lineage (GTDB taxonomy): Bacteria > Actinomycetota > Thermoleophilia > Gaiellales > Gaiellaceae > AC-32. The sequence goes on along the minus strand of CAVQUF010000001.1, from coordinate 209,588 downwards.
AACCGAGGGCTCACGCCGTACCTGCTGCTCGCGCCGGGGCTGCTCTTCCTGGGCGTCTTCTTCCTCGTGCCGCTCGGGTTCCTGGCGTACCAGTCGCTGCAGTCGGGCACGATCGACTTCGGTTACTCCTTCACGTGGCAGTGGAGCAACTTCTCGGACGCGATCTCGAACTACCGCTCCCAGTTCGTTCGCTCCTTCGTCTACGCGGGAATCGCGACCCTGATCGCGCTCGTTGTCAGCTACCCGGTCGCGTACTGGATCGCGTTCCGCGGCGGCCGCTGGAAGAACCTGCTCCTACTGGGCATCGTCGCGCCCTTCTTCGTCACCTACCTGATCCGGACGCTGGCCTGGGAGACGATCCTCGCCGACCACGGCCTGGTCGTGAACACGCTCCGCCATCTCCACCTCCTCGGGATCCTCGGCCAGAACGGCCGCATCCTGGCGACGTCCACGGCGGTCGTCGCGGGGATCACCTACAACTTCCTGCCCTTCATGGCGCTGCCGCTCTACGTGTCGCTGGAGCAGATCGACCCGCGCCTGATCGAGGCGGGGGAAGATCTCTACGCGAGCAAGCTGCACGCCTTCCTCCGGATCACGCTGCCGCTCTCGCTCCCCGGGATCGTCGCCGGAACGCTCCTCACGTTCATCCCTGCGGCTGGTGACTTCATCAACGCGCAGCTGCTCGGCTCGCCGAACAACCACATGATCGGCAACGTGATCCAGTCGAAGTTCCTCGAGCTGACCGACTACCCGGCCGCGGCGGCGATGTCGTTCGTCCTGATGGCGATCATCGTGATCATGGTGCTCCTCTACGCCCGCGCCGTCGGCACGGAGCAGCTGACCGGATGACGACGGTCGCGGTCGAGGCGAAGCGTCCGCGCCGGTCCGCGCTCTCGGCGACGTGGGCGTTTGTGAAGCGGCACATCCTCACGGTCTACTCGCTGCTCTTCTTCGCCTACCTGCTGCTCCCGATCGCGATCGTGATCGTGTTCTCGTTCAACAACCCGCCCGGCAAGTTCAACTACGTCTGGCACGGGTTCACCCTGAACAACTGGATCCACTGGGACGCGGTGCCGGGGATCCGCAGCGCGATCCAGCTCTCGCTCGAAATCGCGCTGGTGGCGAGCTTCGCGGCGACGGCGGTCGGGACGCTGATCGCGCTGTCGCTCGTCCGCTACCGGTTCCGCGGCCGGTCGACGACCAACGTGCTGATCTTCCTGCCGCTCGCGACTCCCGAGATCGTGCTGGGCGCGTCGCTCCTGACGCTGTTCCTGAACGCGACATTCATCACCGTGCAGTTCGGCTTCTGGACGATCCTGATCGCGCACATCATGTTCTGCATCAGCTTCGCGGTGGTGACCGTGAAGGCGCGCCTGATCGGCTTCGACCGTCACCTCGAGGAGGCGGCGATGGACCTCGGCGCGAACGAGCTGACGACGTTCACCAAGGTGACGCTTCCGCTGATCGCGCCGGCGATCCTCGCCGCGCTGCTGCTCTGCTTCGCGATCTCGATCGACGACTTCGTCGTGACGTACTTCAACGCCGGCAACCAGGTCACGTTCCCGCTCTTCGTCTGGGGCGCGGCACGGGTGGGCGCCCCGCCGCAGGTGAACGTGATCGGGACGGCGATCTTCGTGATCGCGCTCACGGTCATGCTCATCAACGTCCTCGTTCAGATGCGCCGCGAGAAGAGCAAGTCGTGACGACCGTGTCGAGCGGGCTCTCGCCCGCCGAGCTGCAGCAGGCCGCGCGGGACCACCTCTGGCTCCACTTCACGCGCATGGGCTCCTACTCCGAGAGCGAGGAGGTGCCCATCATCGTGCGCGGCGAGGGCTGCTACCTCGAGGACTCGAACGGCAAGCGCTATCTCGACGCGCTCGCGGGCCTGTTCGCGGTCCAGATCGGCTACTCGTACGGCGAGGAGATCGGCGAGGCCGCGGCCGCGCAGATGCGCGAGTTGCCCTTCTACACGAACTGGTCGTACGCGCACCCGCGCGCGATCGAGCTCGCGGCCGAGGTCGCCTCGCTCGTGCCCGGCGACCTGAACCGCGTCTTCTTCGTCTCCGGCGGCTCCGAGGCGGTCGAGTCGGCCTGGAAGCTCGCGCGCCAGTTCCACCGCGCGCGCGGCGAGCGGCGCTGGAAGGCGATCGCGCGCCAGGTCGCCTACCACGGGACGACGATGGGCGCGCTCTCGATCAACGGGATCCCGGCGCTCCGCAACCCGTTCGAGCCGCTCGTCCCCGGGGTGTCGCACGTCCGCAACACGGGCCGCTACCACCGGCCCGACGGCGAGACGGACCAGGAGTTCACGAGCATGCTGCTCGACGACCTCGAGAGCGCGATCAGGGGCGCGGGCCCGGACACGGTCGCGATGGTGATCATGGAGCCGGTCCAGAGCGCGGGGGGTTGCCTCACGCCGCCGCCGGGGTACTTCAGGGGCGTTCGCGAGATCTGCGACCGCTACCAGATCCTGCTCTGCGCGGACGAGGTGATCAACGGCTTCGGCCGGCTCGGCGCGTGGTTCGGCTCCGACCTCTACGACATCAGGCCGGACCTGCTCACCTGCGCGAAGGGGCTCTCCTCGGCCTACGGGTCGATCGGCGCGGTCGTCGCCGCCGACCACATCATCGAGCCGTTCCTCGGCGAGAAGGACATGTACGCGCACGGGATCACGTTCGGCGGCCATCCGGTCCAGGCCGCGATCGCGCTCAAGAACCTCGAGATCATGAAGCGCGAGCGGCTGGTCGAGCGCGTCCGCGACAACGAGGCCGCCTTCCACGCAACGCTGTCGCAGCTGCTCGAGCTGCCGATCGTCGGCGACCTGCGCGGTGCCGGCTACTTCTGGGCGTTCGAGCTCGTGAAGGACAAGGAGACGAAGACGGGCTTCTCGGACGAGGAGTCGGAGTCGCTCCTGCGCGGCTTCCTGTCGCCGCGGCTCTTCGAGAAGGGGCTGATCTGCCGCCAGGACGACCGCGGCGATCCGGTCGTCCAGTTCTCGCCGCCGCTGATCGCAGGCCAGGCCGAGTTCGACGAGATGACCGGGATCCTCGGCGACGTGCTGGCGGAGGCCTGGGGACGGATCTAGATCGTTCGAGGTAAGTCCATTTCGGTCGACCGATCAGTTCAGACGGACGCGCAAGCAAAGCTCGCGCGTCCTGAGGACGGCACCGCAAGCGGCGCCTTGAGCCCTTCGCCCGGCGAGGCGACGCCCTGGTGGATCGAGGAGGCGCTCGCCGCGGAGGCCGGGACCGAACCGGCGGAGGCCCCGCCGCTCGAGGGTGATGCCGAGGCCGACGTCGCGATCATCGGCGGCGGCTACACGGGGCTCTGGACTGCGCTCGCGCTGAAGGAGCGCGACCCGGATCTGCGCGTCGTCGTCCTCGAGGCGGACCGGTGCGGCTACGGGCCGAGCGGCCGCAACGGCGGCTTCGTCCACGGCTACTGGAGCTACCTGCCGCGCCTGCGCGAGCTCGTCGGCGACGAGGGCGCGCTCGCCGTAGGCCGCGCGGGGGAGAGGATCGTCCCCGGCATCCGGGCGTTCTGCCAGCAGCACGGCGCGGACGTCTGGCTGCGCGAGGCCGGGATGATCCGCGTCTCGACCACCCCGGGCCAGGACGAGACGGCCGACGAGGAGGTCCAGGCGGCCCGCGAGCTCGGCGTTCCGGACGAGGCGGTGCTGCTCTCCGCCGAGGAGGTGGCCGAGCGGATCCGCTCTCCGCGCTTCCGCGCGGGGGTCTTCATGCGGGAGTGCGCGACGATCCAGCCTGCCCGGCTGGCCCGGGCGCTGCGCCGAGCCGTGATCGCCTCTGCTGAGGTGCACGAGCAGACCCGCGTGACGGACATCCGCCCCGGCGTCCTCGAGACGGCTCGCGGACGAGTCCGGGCGAAGGAGATCGTCGTCGCGACGAACGCGGCCGCAGCGGGCTGGAAGCCGCTCCGCCGGAAGATCACGATCTTCGGCAGCTACGTCGTGCTGACCGAGCCCGTGCCGGAGCTCCTGGAGCAGATCAACTGGACCGGGGGCGAGGCGGTCTTCGACGGGCGCATGTTCCTGCACTACTTCCGCACGACCAACGACGGCCGCGTCCTGATGGGCAGCGGCTCTGGCCCGATCGGGTTCGGCGGGCGGGTGGACAACCGCTTCACGCACGACCGGGCGACCGCCGAGCGGGCAGCGCTCGGCCTCCGCCGGCTGCTCCCCGATCTCGCTGGCGCCGAGATCACGAACACGTGGGGCGGCCCGATCGACGTCTCCTCCGACCACCTGCCGTTCTTCGGCACCGTTCCGGGCGAGCGGATCCACTACGGCGCCGGCTACTCGGGCCACGGGGCGGGCCCGAGCTGGCTCGGAGGCCAGATCCTCGCCCGGCTCGTCCTCGGCGTCGACGACGAGCTGACGCGCCTGCCGCTCGTCACACGCCGTGTGCCGAAACTCCCGCCGGAGCCCCTTCGACGCCTCGGCGGCGGCCTCGTCCGCGCGTCCATCCTCGCCTGCGAGGAGGCCGAGGAAGAGGGCCGCCGAGCCTCGCTGCCCGCCCGGGCGGGCGCCGCGCTCCCGCGCCTGCTGGGCCTGCGCATCGGCACTCGCTGAGCGGAACTCCCTCGTTCGAGGGATGACCGTCCGACGCGGACTCCCGATTGGGACTTCGGGACGTACAAGCCACAACGCCGAGCCCAGCGGCCGGGCTCGAGGACCGACGAATGACCGACCGCAGACTTCTCGCCGCAGCCTTCGCCGCCATCGCCTTCCTCATGGCAGGGCCTGCCCGCGCCGCGGTCGACCGCCCGTCCCAGACCGCGCCCGCCAACGGCGCCGTCCTTCAGTTCCTCCCGACCTTCGCGTGGACGTCCGTGAAGGGCGCGGACAAGTACGAGATCCAGGTGAGCGCCGACGCGGGCATGGACGCGCCCGTGCTGGGGCCAGGCAAGGACGACTTCGTCACCCGCAACACGCGCGCGACGCTGACCCAGACGGTCCCCAACGGGACGTACTACTGGCGCGTCAGGGCGGTCGGCGCGGACGGGTCGGTCTCGCCGTGGACGGCCCCGCGCTCGTTCAAGAAGCTCTGGACGCTGCAGCCGACGATCCAGACGCCGAGCTCGGGCGCGTCGCTGAGCTTCCCGGCGAACCCGGTCGTGCTCCGCTGGACCGGCGTGCCGGGCGCGGCGCAGTACCTCGTCTCCGTCGCGAGCGATCCCCTGCTCGGCTCGCTCGTCTTCCGCTACTCGAACCAGGACGACCCGAACGGACCGCCGAACGTCGCCGCGACCTCGGCCGCGATCACCGCGGCGCTCGCGCCCGGCACCTACTACTGGGGAGTCGTGCCGCTCGACGCCGAGGGGAACCGCGGCGTCGCCACCTCCGTCCAGCCGTTCAGCTGGGTCTGGCCCTCGGCGACGACGCCGCAGGTCACCGACCTCAACTCGAGCCCGGAGGTCTTCGACGCGAAGCTCTCCTGGAACCCGGTCCCGGGTGCCGCGCGCTACGAGGTCGAGGTCAACTCGTCCGTCGACTTCGCGCCGGGCTCGAAGGTCTGCTGCAACGGGACGATGACCGCGACCTCGGTGTCGCCGACGACCGTGCTCCTCGACAACACGTACTACTGGCGCGTGCGCGCGATCGACCCGGACGGGAACGCCGGCGTCTGGAACCTCGGCCCCTCGTTCGTCAAGACCTTCGACAAGAGCGCGCCGGGCCCCGTTCCGGGGACGAGCATCAAGAACCTGCACATGCGCGACAACCTGACCGACGTCACGGCCGACGCCGACGCCGACAACGACCTGACCGACGGGTACTCGACGCGCGTCCCGCTCGCGGCCTGGAACCCGGTCCCGGGCGCCTCGAGCTACGAGGTCCAGGTCGCCGGCTGGACGGGCGCCGCCTGCCAGTGGGCGACTGCCGACTACATCAAGCAGACCTCGGTGCCCGAATGGGCCCCGCTGGGAAAGGCGGGGTCGTCGAACCCGGTTGTCTGGGGCGGCACGCTCGCCGACGACGGCGCGAGCACGCTCGATCCCGGCATGTACTGCATCCGCGTGCGGGCCCAGAGCGACCGCGCGACCGGGGACGTGGGCGTCTGGGGCGACTACACGTACCTCCAGAACGGAGACACGGACTCGGCGTCGTCGGTCGGTCCCGCCTTCACCTGGACTGACTACCCCGACCCGACCGACGCGGGCAACTCGGCCGGCTGCAACACGTTCTATCTGTGCGATGCCGACTACCTCGGGCCGCAGACCGGCTCGACGACCGGCCGCACACCGTTCTTCACCTGGCGCCCGGTCGCAAACGCCCAGAGCTACTTCGTGGTCGTCGCGAAGGATCAGAGCTTCGGCACGATCGTCGACGAGGCGTTCACGAGAATTCCGGCCTACGCGCCGAGGAGCTCGGACGGGCCTACGACCTACACGGACGAGACGACGAGCTACTACTGGGAGGTCCTGCCCTCGACCGACCCCGGCGGAGACACGGCTCCGGCGGTCGACGCCCTGCTCGGCAACGAGGCCGACTTCAAGAAGCAGTCGGTCGCGCCGACCCTGCTCTATCCGTCTTCCGTCCAGGTCTTCCCCGACCAGCCGAGGTTCCAGTGGAGCGCGACCGAGGGCGCGCGGCGCTACCACCTCCAGATCTCCTCGGACGCGAGCTTCAGCAACCTCCTCGACGACGTCACCACGGATGCCACTGCGTACTCGAGCAACACGACCTACCCGGCGAACACCGTCCTCTACTGGCGCGTCCGCGCGGACGACGAGAACAAGAACGGCCTGACCTGGTCGGCGACGGGAACGTTCCAGAAGACGCTGGTCAAGCCGACCCCGAGCGCGTCGAATGCGACCTCGGGCGGCCAGTTGCCCGTCTGGTCGTGGGCGCCGGTCCAGGGCGCGTCGTCCTACGACGTCTCGGTCGACCTCCCGAACGGCAGCCACCGCGACTTCCCCGATCTCCGCACGCCGGCGATCTCGTTCATCAAGATGACCGGCACGGGCGTCTTCCACTGGCGTGTCCGCGCCGAGTTCCCGAAGCCCGGGAACGGCGAGACGCCGGGGCCGTACTCGGCCACGCAGACGTTCACGCGCACGATCGCGCAGCCTCTCCACCCGCACACGGACGCGAACCCCGACCACGTCGTGCTGAGCTGGGACCCGCGCATCGGCGTCAAGGAGTACAAGGTGCAGATCGCGAAGACTCCGGACTTCAGCGACAAGGTCGAGGACACGACCACCGACAACACCAGCTACGCGCCGACGATGACGCAGTACGGCTACCAGGCGGGCGGAACGCTCTACTGGCGGGTCGCGGGCGTGGACGAGGACCGCAACCAGGGCGACTGGACGCAGGCCCAGCAGATCCTGCTCCAGCCGCGGATGCGGATCTCGATCATGGGCAGCGCGAGGCACAAGAAGAAGAGAAGGATCACCGTCAAGATCTCGACGACGACCGGCAGCTGGGTCGCCGGCGCGCTCGTGCGCGTCACCGCTCCGGGCATGAAGCCCGTCACGAAGCGGACGAACGCGGTCGGAAACGCGGTCTTCAAGGTGAAGCCGAAGAAGAAGGGGAAGATGCTCTTCACCGTCACGAAGGCCGGCTTCCAGCCCACGTACGGGACGCTCCGCGTCACCTAAGCACCGCTCACGCCCGTAGTTCCATACGCTTGGGCCGATGGTGGTCTGCGCCCGTTGTGGACGTGAGAATCCGGCCGATGCTCGCTTCTGCAACGCGTGCGGCACGGAGCTCGAGGCCGCGCGTCCGGCCACGCACGAGGAGCGGAAGGTCGTCACGGTCCTGTTCGCGGACGTGACCGGCTCGACCGCCCTCGGCGAGCGGCTCGACGCCGAGGGCCTGAAGGAGGTGATGGCCGCCTTCTTCGAGGCGATGCGCGAGGAGATCGAGGCCGAGGGCGGGACGGTCGAGAAGTTCATCGGCGACGCGGTGATGGCCGCGTTCGGCGTCCCGCGCGTGCACGAGGACGACCCGGAGCGGGCGCTGCGGGCCGCGCTGCGGATGCGCGCGCGGCTCACCGCGCTGAACGAGGGGCTCAGCGCCCGGCTCGGTGTCGAGCTCGAGCTGCGGACCGGAATCAACACCGGCGAGGTGATGGCGGTCACCGACCCGAGACCCGGCGAGGCGCTTGCCACCGGGGACGCGGTCAACGCCGCGGCGCGTCTCGAGCAGTCGGCCCGGCCCGGGCAGGTGCTCGTCGCCGAGCGGACGGCGCAGGCCGCACGCGGCTTCCATTTCGGCCCGCCTCAGGCGCTCGAGCTGCGCGGCAAGAAGGAGCCCTTGCAGGCCGTCGAGCTGCTCGCGGAGCAGCCGGTCTCGGAGGGGACGCTCGCGGCGCACATGCCGCTCGTCGGCCGCAGCCGCGAGCTCGACCTCCTGTCGACGACCTACCGGCGCGTGGTCGACGAGAAGCGGCCGCACCTCGTCACGCTCTACGGCGAGGCCGGAGTCGGCAAGAGCAGGCTCGTCGGCGAGCTGCTCGCGCAGCTCGAGTCGGACACCCCACCTCCGTCGGTGATCCGCGGCCGCTGCCTCGCCTACGGCGACGGGATCACGTACTGGCCGCTCGCGGAGATGCTCAAGGAGCAGGCGCACGTCCTCGACACCGACTCCGCGGAGGTCGCGCGGGCCCGCGTGGTCAGCGCGGCGGCGGACGTCCTCGCGGCCGCCGACGCCGAGGGATCGTACGAGGCGGCCGAGACGCTCGCCGCGAGCATCGGGCTCGCCGCGGCCGACCGCGGAGAGCGGAGCCCGCACGAGGTGCGCGCGGAAACATCGCTCGCGTGGCGCGCGTTCTTCTCCTCGCTGGCCGCGGCCGTCCCCACGGTCGTCGTCGTCGAGGACGTCCACTGGGCGGACGCGGCGATGCTCGAGCTGCTCGAGGAGGTCGCCGACCGGGCGACCGGCGCGCTCCTCCTGCTCTGCACTGCGCGGCCCGAGCTGACCACGAGGCGGCCGACGTGGGGCGGGATGCGCCGCAGCTTCACCGGGCTCGTGGTCGAGCCGCTCGGGGGCGAGGAGAGCGAGCAGCTCGTCGACTCGCTCATCGGCGGCAACGGAGCGCACGCGGCCGAGCGTGAGGAGATCCTGGCGCGCGCCGAGGGCAACCCGTTCTTCCTCGAGGAGATCGTCCGAACCCTCGGCAGCGGAGCCGCCGGCGCGACGAAGATCCCGGACACCGTGCAGGCGGCGCTGGCCGCGCGCATCGACCTCCTCCCGCACGACGAGAAGCGGGCGCTGCAGGCGGCGGCGGTGGTCGGTCGCGTCTTCTGGCCGGGCGCCGTCAGCGACGTCGCCGCGCTCGAGCCGGTCGTGATCGACGAGCTGCTCGACCGCCTGCAGGACCGCGACCTGATCCTCGGACGGCTCTCGTCGGCGATGAGCCGGCAGCGGGAGCTCATTTTCAGGCACGCGCTCGTCCGCGATGTCGCCTACGAAAGCCTGCCGCGGCGCGATCGCGTGCGGATGCACACCGATGTCGCGGACTGGATCGAGCGAACGTTCACGGGGCGGCGCGACGAGGTCGTCGAACTGATTGCGCATCACCGGTCGGCGGCCTACCGGGTCGACGAGTCCGCGGACCTCCGCGTCGCGGCCTTCGAGTCGGTGGCCGAGGCCGCCGGGCAGGCGTACTCGCGCTCGGCCTTCGAGAGCGCGCTGGCGCTCGGCGACGACGCGCTCGAGCTCGCCCGCGCGCCCCTCGAGCGCGCCCGGGTGCTCGAGATCACCGGCCGCGCCGCGTTTGCCTGGCTCGACGGCACGAAGGCCTGGGACGCGCTCCGGGAAGCGGCGGACATCGTGCGCCAGGAGACGCCCGACGACCGTGCTCGGCTCGCTCGAATCTGCGGTTTCGCCGTGATGATCCCGGCGCGCTCCTCGGGGCTCATGCAAAAGCAGCTGTCCGCGGAAGAGGTGGCGCCGTACCTCGAGCTCGGCCTCGCATGTGCGGGCGATGCCGACAGCGAGCCGCTCGCCTTGCTCCTCGCCTCGGAAGCATTCTGGGACTTCGGGTTCTCGGTCGGCCTCAGCGAGGAAGGCAGCCAGCAGGCTCGTCGCTCGGCGGAGCGGGCGCTCGAGATCGCGCGGCGAATCGGCCGGCCGGACCTCGAGCTCGTGGCGTTCGACGCCTTGACGTCCACGGAGTCCGTCCGCGGGCTGTACGGCCTGGCGGAGCACCACGATCGCGAGCGGCTCGAGGTCGCGCGCAACGTCCACGATCGCTTCGAGATCGCCGACACCTACTACACCGCCGCCTGGACGGCGTTCGAGATCGGCCACTACGCGAATGTGGTCGCCCTCGGAAACGAGCTGGAGACCAGTTCGCCCGAGGCCAATCCCATCGGTCTGCTCGGGTTGATGACGCTGGCGCGGATCTCGCTCGGTGACTGGGACGCGGCGCTGGCCGATCAGGCACGGGTCCGCGAGCTGCTCGGCGACCAGGCCACGGCTCCGCCGTCCTTCGCCAGCGCCGGGTACGGCGCCGAGGTTCTGATCTACACCGCACGCGGGGACAACGGCGCCGCGGAGGCAAGCATGGCCAACGTGGAACGATGGGACGAGCTCGGCCAGCGTGCGCGGCACTGGCCGAAGCTGCCTATTGCGACGGCGCTGGCCCGGCGAGGGGATTTCACCAAGGTGCGCCAGCTGCTCGAGCAGCTGGCGGACCGAAACATCTACCGCCCGCGGGAGCTCGAGGTGCGCTGCACGCTCGTCGCCGAAGAGGGCACCTGGGACGAGGCCGCGGGCCTTGTGGACGAGACGCGCCGCTTCTCGGACGCGGCGCAACTGCTCGCGCTGCCTCTGCACGCCGACCGCCTCGAGGGCCGGGCGTTCGTCGCCGCCGGCGGCGCCGACCGTGCGGTCGCGCCGCTCGAGCGCGCAGCCGCAGGCTTTGCCGAGCTCGGCGCGCGCTGGGAGGTCGCCCTGACCCAGCTCTCGCTCGGCGAGGCGCTCACGGCGCTCGGCCGTGACGAGGACGCGGCGCGCGTGCTCGCGCCGGCCGCCGCGGAGTTCGAGCTGCTGCGCGTCCCGCGCGAGCTCGGGCGAGCGCGTACGCTTCTGGCGTCGTGACCGTGTAACAGGTCGTTCGAGGCGCGTCACCTGGCGGGGTCTCAATCCGAGTCGCAGGAGGTACGCCATGAGCTCGACCCCTTCCGATCCCGCGCCGGTCGTGCTGATCCACGGAATGTGGATGACGCCGCTCAGCTGGGAGCACTGGGTCAGCCGCTATACCGACCGCGGCCACCAGGTTCTCGCCCCGGCCTGGCCCGGGCTCGAGGCCGAGCCCGAGCAGCTACGCCGAGACCCGTCGCCGCTCCGAAACCTCAGCATCACGGACGTCGTCGACCACTACGACAGGATCATCCGCGCCCTCGATCGGCCGCCGATCATCATCGGCCATTCCTTTGGCGGGCTCTTCACGCAGCTCCTCGTCGATCGCGGCCTCGGGGCGGCCGGCGTCACGCTCGGCACCGGCGCGCCCAAGGGCGTTCTCAGGCTGCCGTTCTCCACGCTCAGGGCCGCGTGGCCCGCTCTGGGCAATCCGGCGAATCTGAAGAAGGAAGCCCCGCTGACCCTCGAGCAGTTCCACTGGTGCTTCACGAACGCGCTCAGCAGGGAAGCGTCGGACGCCGTCTACCAGCGCTACTACATCCCGGGCTCGGCACGTCCCTTCTTCCAGGCCGGTTTCGCGAACTTCAACCCGAAGGCGGTGACGAAGGTCGACTACCGGAATCCGGCACGGCCGCCGCTGCTGCTCGTCACCGGCAGCGAAGACCGCATCTGCCCACCGTCGGTCAACAAGGCGAACTTCAAGAAGCAGTCTCACGCGCCGTCGGCCACCGAGCACAGGGAGTACCCGGGGCGTTGCCACTTCCCGGGCCAGGACGGCTGGGAGGAGGTCGCGGACTACGTCATCTCGTGGGCCGTCGAGCACTCGAGCCCGGCGGTCGCGCCGACCGCGTGACCGACGTGCGGATCACGCACATCGGCGGGCCGACGGTGCTGATCCAGGTCGACGGCTGGCGGCTCCTGACGGACCCGACGTTCGATCCGCCCGGCCGGAAGTACAAGTTCGGCTGGGGAACGGGCTCCGTCAAGCTGGCGGGACCGGCGATCGCAGCCTCGGATCTACCGCCGATCGACGCTGTGCTCCTCACCCACGAGCACCACGACGACAACCTCGACCCTGCCGGCCGCTCGCTGCTCCCATCAGCAGACGCGGTCGTCACGACGGCCTCCGGTGCTAGACGGCTCGGCGGCGATGCGCGGGGCCTCGAGCCGTGGGCCACCACCGTGCTCGAGGCCCCGGGGCGGCCGTCGATCGAGGTGACCGCCACGCCCTGCCGCCACGGCCCGCCGCTGAGCCGCCCCATCACGGGAGACGTGATCGGCTTCGCTCTCCGCTGGGACGGACTGGAGAACGGCGTGTTGTGGATCTCGGGCGACACCGTCCTGTACGACGGTGTGCGCCAGGTCGCCGATCGGCTGCAGGTCGGCATCGCGCTCCTCCACCTCGGCGGCGTGCGCTTCCCGGTGACAGGCCCGATTCGCTACACGATGACCGCTCGCGACGCCGTCGAGCTGTGTCGCCTCGTCAAACCGCGGACCGTCATCCCGATCCACTACGAGGGCTGGAAGCACTTCCAGGAAGGCCGCGAGGCGATCGAGCGGGAGTTCGCGGATGCGCCGGAGGACCTTCGCCGACGCATTCGCTGGCTGCCCCTCGGCGTCGAGGTGGAGATCGCCGCCTGAGCGCCGTCGAGACACTTGCTGCCGGTCGGCTGTTCCAGATCGCGTTCGTCGTGCGCGACCTCGACGCAGCCCTGGAGCGGTATTCCGCCATGCTCGGCGCGGGCCCGTGGCGCTGCTGGACGCTCCACTCGGAGAACCACACCGGCGAGGAGTACATGGGAGGCCCGACCGACTACGTCACGCGGCTGGCGCTGACCGACGGCTCGGAGTCGCTCCAGCTCGAGCTGGTCCAGCCGGTCAAGGGCCCGAGCATCCACGAGGACTGGCTCAACGAGCACGGCGAAGGCTTCCATCACCTCGGGTACATCGTCGACTCGGTGGCCGAGACGATCGCGCAGATGGCGGAGCGCGGCTACCCGGTCATGCAGGGCGCCACCGGCTTCGGCGACACCGCCGACGGCGTGTACGCGTACTTCGACACCCGCCGCGAGCTCGGCACGATTGTCGAAGCGCTGGAGCCACCGACGCGGATGCCGGACCCGGAGTTCGTCTGGAGCGCACCGGGCTCGAACCGGTGACCTGCTTCACCGAGAACCGCCTGCTAGTCAGCGGATTTCGTACTACCGATTGACGACCGGCATGCGCCGGTGCCGTTTCACGGCCCGGGTTGACCGCATCAGGGAAGGGTGGTCAAATCGGACTCACCTAGGGGTCGAAAGGGGAGAGTCAGATGAGAAAGATGCTGTTCGCGGCTATTGCGCTGGCGGCGGTCGCTCTGACCGCTGCGATGGCCGTCAGGACGGAGGCAGGGTCGGACATGCGTCCGACGCGTTACGTGATCCTCTACGAAGCCCACGCTTCGCCCACAGCTGTGCGCGCGGCGGTCAAGCAGGCCGGCGGGCGCCTCCTGCGGGCGAACAACGAGGTCGGAGTTGCAACAGCGATCTCGGCCAACCCGAAGTTCCTCTCACGCGCCGTGGCCTCGCGTGCGGTGCAGGGTGTGGCCCCGAACATGAGGATCGGCCAGGCGCACCCGAGGCTCCGGCCGAAGCTCACCGTGGAGCTGCAGCGCTCGCTGCGGAACGCGGCGAAGCGGGTGGCGCTCGGGCAGCAGCAGAGGTCGGGCGCAAGGACGTATCACCACGACGGGCTGCAGCCCGAGCCGTTTGCCGATCTCCAGTGGGACATGAAGATGATGCACGCCACTGTGAACGGCTCCTATCGGAAGGAGCAGGGGAGCAAGAAGGTGCTCGTGGGCGTGATCGACACGGGTATCGACGGCAACCATCCGGACATCAAGCCGAACTTCGACAGCAAGCTGAGCCGGAACTTCACGACGGACATCCCGCTCATCGACGGCCCGTGTGAGGACGAGCCCGACCACTCGTGCAGCGATCCGAACGACGTCGACGAGAACTCGCACGGCACGCACGTGGCAAGCACGATCGGCTCGCCGATCAACGGGCTCGGCATGGCCGGAGTGGCACCCGACGTGACGCTCGTGAACCTGCGGGCGGGACAGGATTCCGGGTTCTTCTTCCTCCAGGCCAGCGTTGACGCGCTCACGTACGCGGGCGACCACGGGATCGATGTCGTCAACATGAGCTACTTCGTCGACCCGTGGCTGTTCAACTGCCGCGACAACCCGGCCGACTCGCCGGTCCAGCAGGAGGAACAGCGCACGATCATCGACGCAATGCAGCGGGCGCTCGACTACGCGCACACGCACAACGTCACGTTGATCGCCGCCGCCGGCAACGAGAACACGAACCTCGCGCAGGTGACCTCCGACGACACCAGCCCGGACTTTCCGCCGGGGACGGAGTACCACAGGACGGTGGACAACAACTGCCTCGTCCTGCCGGAACAGGGCAACAACGTCATGGGCGTCTCGGCAGTTGGCCCGTCGAAGACGAAGGCCGACTACTCGAACTACGGGTACGAGAAGATCACAGTCGCAGCACCGGGCGGCTGGTTCCGCGACGACCCGTGGACGGCCGCCAACCCGCTCGCCGGCGTCCCGAACCTGATCCTGGCCGCGTATCCGAAGAACGTGGCCGAGGAGTTCGGCGACATCGACGCGAACGGCGACCCGACCACCCCGTTCGTGCTCAAGTCGTGCAAGGGCGCGACGTGCGCCTACTACCAGTACATCCAGGGCACGTCGATGGCCTCGCCGCACGCGGTAGGCGTCGCCGCGCTGATCATCTCCAAATACGGAGAGCGCAAACACGGCGGAGTGTCGCTTCACCCGTTCCTGACGCAGGCGTACCTGCAGGCGTCGGCGACCGACACTCCGTGCATGACGCCGAACCCGTTCAGCTACGCGAGCAAGGGCAGGCCACCCTCCTACGACACGTTCTGCGAGGGGACGCCCGTCTACAACGGCGTCTACGGCTACGGGATCGTCGACGCGCTCACCGCTGTGAGCGGCCACGTCCTCGACTAGACGCAAGGAGACGAAGGCGCAGCAAACATGGAGGGGCCCCGGGCGGGGCCCCTCCCTTTCGTCCCACAGATCCTCGGGCTCGAAGACGAGCTGGCCCCATGAGCCGTTAGCCGGCCGGAGACAGGGCTAGCGTGGGCCGGTGTGAACACGTCCCTCGCGCTTGCGTTGCTCATCATGGTGCTGCCGCTCGCCGTCACGGAGCGGGCGCCGGCGCTGAATCCGCCTGCGTTTCGCGTCGACCACGTCGCCGACGGGGACACGATCACGCTCGGGAACGGGTCACGCGTCAGGCTCGTCCAGATCGACACGCCCGAGGTCTATTTCCGGCCGGAGTGCTACGGGCGGCAAGCCTCGGCCGTCACGAAGCGGCTGCTTCGCCCGGGGACGCTCGTCCGCGTGCTGCCGGAGCCGGCGACCGATCGAACCGACCGGTACGGGCGCCTGCTGCGCTACGTGATCCGCATCCACGACGGGCTCGACGTGAACATCCGCCTGGTCGCCATGGGTGCCGCGGCTCCGTACTTCTACCGCCACCGGCGTGGCCGCTACGCGGCGCGGCTCGAGCGCCTGGCCAAACGTGCGCGGGCCCGCAAGCTCGGCCTGTGGGGCCACTGTCCGGGGACGCCGTACGACCCGTACCACGGCGTCTCGACCGGCCCCCTGCGGTGAGCGCCACCACGCTCTGGCTTGCTGCTAGGTGCGCGCTTCCTGCCGGGCGAAGCGGAGGATGAGCGCGTTGAGCGAGTGCTGGTTGACTCTGGCGTCGAGCAGCCCTCGAGCTCCGTCGGCGTTGACGATCCCCGCCCGTAGCGCCTCCCGGCACGAGCGCAGGGCGATCCGACGGCGTTGGCTTCCGGTGAAACGCTTGCGTGCAACCTGGCTCTTGGCGAGTTCGACCTGGAGGGATGCCCGGCAGGCGAGCGCGTAGGTGTCCGGGTGAGCCGCGATCAGAGCCTCATAGTCGGTGACGGGCGCGTCAGTCCTCAGATAGCGAAGCTGGAGTCGGCAAATGTCTCGGCGCAGGTTCAGGCGCTCGTTCTTCGTCAGGTACTGGGACATGTGGGCTTGCGCTCCGAAGTCCACATCGAGCCCCGCCAAGCAGGCGGCGTTGTAGATGGATGGGTTCTCTCGCAGGAACTGGCTCACAAAGCGGGCCCCGGTGTCCTGCGCGAGCGACCCCTTCTGCTTCACCCACGTCTCGCAAAACGAACGCAGTTCGTCAAAAAGGTTCATCGAGTCGAGGTAGCGATGGTTTGTCGCCGAGATCCGGATCAGCGCAGCGTCAACAGGGGTCCTGCCGTCGTCGTAGCACTGCCCCGCAGTCGCCTTGCCCCCTAGCGCACTCGCGTCAAGGTCGTCCAGCCCGCTCACCTGCCCGTTGGCGCCACTCGCGTTCGGCCCGTGCATGAGGCGGAGGGTGCCGCGACCGATCGCCCCGACGAGCACCACAAGAACGACGGCGACAAGCAATACGCGGCCCACTACAAACCCCCGAAGCCGAGCGCCTTGAGGTCGCTGAGAGCCTGCTTCACTGCCCGGAGACCTTCCGACTGTTCAAGATCCCACCGGTAGCGTGCGCCGCCGTCGGAGACGTCGGCCATGCTCGCGGTGAGAAGCCCTCGCTGGTAGAGGCGGCTGCCGGCGGTGGTGGCTGCGTCTTCCGCAGCCAAGGTCAGGTCCTCTTCAAGCTGCTTCAGTCCCGCCACGAGCCGCTGGCTCAGCTCTGCCGAGACCGTGCTCGGAAGCTGCGCCTGTTCGAGGCGCTTGGTCGCAGCCTCGTAGGGGATAAGTCCCTCAGCGATCACGGTCGGCACTGAGTCGGGATCGACGCTGTTCACGGTGCCGACGAGGCCGAGCGCAGACTCCCGGACCGCCAGGATGGTCTCTGCATAGGCGCTGGCCGTTGGGTCGCCCGCGTGGGGATCGTCGAAGACCCGAGTCTGCTGGGGAGCTGCACGCACACGGAGGTCTGTGCTCTGTGGCTCGGCGAGCGTCGGGGGCGCTGGTGAACTGGCGGCGTTCTGGAGGAGCCACCAGGAGACGACCGCGCCGATCAACGCAGGAAGGAAGGAAGCACCCAGGCCGGCGATCGGAAGAAGGCCCGGCGAGCCACCGCCCTGGAGCTGGGAGAAGAGGATCAGCCTCGCGACGGTACTCGCGACCGATCCGGCCACGAGGGCCACAAGCGTTGCGCTGTAGGGGATCTCGCAGTCGACGACGCTGAGCAGGAGGTACTGGACGACAATCGCGCCGATGGCTGCGGAGAGCAGGATGTTGACTGCGACCATGACCGGCGAGGGGCTCGGCGAGTACACGCTTCCGAGGAAGAGGACGGATGTGATGAGCGAGGTGACCCAGCCTGCACCCCAGAGGCAGAGCAGGGTGGGGAGGAACGGCAGGTCGCGGTGCTGTTCGGTGTCGGCGATCACGGCTTACCCGTTATTGGCTGATCGAGTGCGGCGCGGGTTTTCAGCTCCTATATCGGTATCGCCGGAGCACTCCTAAAGCGGGCAGGCGAAAACCGGAGAACGAGCCCGAGCTCGCAAGCTCGGCCTCTCCGCTGTTCGCCGACGGCACTACTTGCGGACGCCGGTGGTGGCGATCACGCGCGTGTCGTACTTGAACTGGCGAACGCCGACGCTCTTGCCCACCCCGCGACCTACGACGCACATTGGCTCGGCGTTGTCGACGGTGATGCTCCTGTAGATGCCGGGCGGGAGTGAGTGACCCCACTGTCTCCTCGCCTGTCCCTGTAGGAGGCCGGATTGGAGCGAGTAGGTGTCGATCCGGTGCATGGCGAAGCAGCTGAGCACCTTGCCGGATGTGAGCGCCAATCCGTAGACGCCGTCCCTCTCGGGCTCGAGCGCGTAGCGGGCGTGGATGGTCGCTCCGTAGTCGGTGCGTTGCGTGAGGTCGTTGTGCGTGTTGGCGAAGCGGATGGCATTCTCCGCAAGACGGGTCATCCGCGCATGCGACACCGCGCTCACTCGACGTGTGTATCCGTCCGAGTTGGTGAGCCCTCGAAGCGGCGGTGCGGCCTTGTAGCCGCCAAAGTTGACGTGAGCGAGCTTCCAGCTGCCGGTGTCGTCTCGTTCGACGGCCACCAGGTACCAGGGACGCTCACCGGTGTCGGAGTTCGTCGTGTGCACCTGGGCGAAGAAGACGGACTGAGAAGAGCTCTTCGGGATCTGCGGGACCACCCGGTCCGACGGATGGGAACCCTTCTCCGGTTCGCATCGGCACAGGACGGAGTTGATGTACGCGTCGTCTTGCCGCCTGGCGTAGGCTGACTCGAGCCGGTCGATCTCGGATGCATCCAGGGACGCGAGTGCGCTCTCGCGCTGAGACCAGAGGCTGCTCACAATCGAGCGCGCGGCGGCCGGCGACTGTGCATGGGCCACGTTCGTGCTCGCCGAGCTCCTTGTCAGCGGCTTCGAGGAGCTGCCATTCGACTGGGCGCACCCTGCTGCGCCGAGCATGAGCAGAAGCGATGCGGTTGCAACCGCAGGCACATCACGCGGGGCGAGCAGGCCGGATCGAATGTGCATGCCGCGATCTTCGGCAGTCGCGACTGGTTTCTTAACGGGCCGCTGTTCTTGCTCTTGACAGACCTTGCTCCCCCAAGTACCTTGTGAAGCAAGGTACCCATGGCACAGGAAGCCCTTCTGGCTCAGATGCGACGCGGGACCCTCCAGTACTGCGTGCTCGCGCTGCTCGCCGACGAGGAGCGCTACGGCTTCGATCTCGTCCGTGCGTTGGCCGAGGTGGACGGGATGGTGACTGGCGAAGGGACCATCTACCCGCTACTCAGCCGGCTTCGCCGCGACCGCTTGGTCGAAACGACCTGGCAGGAGTCGCCCACGGGCCCGCCGCGCCGCTACTACCGGCTGACCGAAGCCGGGCAAGCCTCGCTCGAGGGTTTCTTGCGCGAGTGGGGCCGCTTTCGCGACGCCGTCGATCACTTCGTAGAGAGGAAAGCCTCATGAACAGCACCGCCGACCAAGCGGTCAACACGTACCTCGAGCGCCTCGACGCCGACCTCGCCGACCTCCCGCGTGCGCGCAGACGCGAGATCGTGGATGAGATCGCGGAGCACATTGCCGAGGCGCGGGCCGAGCTTCCGACTGAGAGCGAGGCCGAAACGCGCTCCCTGCTCGAGCGCCTCGGCGATCCCGCGGACATCGCCGCCGACGCGCGGCAGCGTTTCGGCGTGGTGCAGGCTCGACCCGGATGGATGGAGACGGCCGCGCTCGTCTTGCTTCTCTTAGGCGGGTTCGGGTTCGGCGTCGGCTGGATCATCGGGCTCGTGCTGCTCTGGTCGTCGGCGGTCTGGAAGCCGTGGGAGAAGTTGCTCGGCACGCTGGTCGTTCCGGGCGGCCTCGCAGGGTCGTTCTTTGTGTTCTCGCTCTGGGCGGCCTTCACTACCACGAGCGGCAGCGGCACCGGACCCTGCGTGGATACGAACACCGGTCGGACCATTGAATGCACTAGCGGCGGCGGCTCCAATGTGTTGCCCCTCGTCGGGATCGGCCTCTTGTTCGTTGCGCCGCTCATCACGACGGCGTACCTCGCTTGGCGGATGCGTCGGCGCGGTGAACTCACGACGGCCTGAGAGCGAGCTGAGACGGCACGGCGTGCGCTGCGGTCCTCCGAAGGCGTCTCCTCGCGGTCCAGTCCAATAGCGCCGGGCGGGCCTCCGAGGTTCGTTGGAGTCCGGTTCCAGCGACCGGCTCAGCCGATCACTGCGCGTCAGCAATAGCGCTTGACACCTGAACGAGCCGGTGCCAGAGTTGCCCTTGGCAATCGACGAGGAGCGCCGTGTCCATTGTTCCGACACGGGTTTCTGCGGCCACTTACCGCACTCTTTGCGGGTTGCACGCCCCTCGCGCTCCGCCCGGACTCTGCCAGTCGGGCAGTCAGCTTACGACAAACCTAAGCGAGCGCTTGCGGCGCAGCTCGTCTGGGGGAAGGAGGACACGCAACATGGCAACCATCGAGACGAATGAGGTCGAGACCGCCGGTCTCACGATGCGGGAGGCGATACTCGAGCAGGTGCTTCCGATCGTGCGGACGCGGCCGGCAGCCGTCGTCGAGGAGCGCGAGCCGGTCGGCATGGGTTGGCTGCGCGACCTCCCCGACTTCCGCGACTACACCGAGGAGCATGAGGCGATCCAGCCGCAACTCACGGAGATCGGCGTCGCCCAGCCCGAGCAGGTCTCGCTGCCCGCGACGATCGACCTGCGGACATACTGTTCGGCGGTTGAGAACCAGGGCTCGCTCGGATCTTGCACCGCGAACGCCGTCGTCGGGCTTGTCGAGTACTTCGAGCGCCGTGCGCACGGCAAGTTCATCGACGCCTCACGGCTCTTCCTCTACAAGGCAACCCGCGACCTGCTCCATTGGACCGGCGATACGGGCGCCTACTTGCGCTCGACGATGGGCGCGCTCGCGCTCTTCGGCGTCCCGCCGGAGGAGTACTGGCCGTATCAGATTGCGGCGTTCGATAAGGAGCCGACGGGGTTCTGCTACTCGTTCGCGCAGAACTACCAGGCGATCAAGTACTACCGGCTGGACCCGCCGGGAACAGCTCCCCCGGCGCTGCTCACCCGCATCAAGACGAACCTCGCGGCGGGATTGCCGTCGGTCTACGGTTTCACCGTCTACAGCTCGATCGCGCAGGCCGGAACAACGGGCCGGATCCCTTACCCGGGAGTGGGCGAGAAGATCCTCGGCGGCCACGCGATGCTCGTCATTGGCTACAACGACAACCTGAAGATCACGAACGCGAACACCGGTGCGAGCACGAAGGGGGCGCTGCTCGTACGCAACTCGTGGGGAACCGGTTGGGGCGACCACGGCTACGGCGCTCTTCCCTACGACTACGTCACGAGTCGCTTGGCCGTCGACTTCTGGTCGCTGATCAAGCAGGAGTGGACGGACACCGGCGTCTTCAGCGCATAAGGGGGAGACGAAGGACGGATGTGTTGACCCTGTGCGGGGTGCAATACCGCCGCACCTCGCGTGAGAGGAGGTGAGTTGGCCCTTCGTGGGTTCGAGCGTTCCGGAAGCCGACCGCGGCTCCGGGGCGAAACCGCCAAGTAGGGGAGAGACTCTATGGCCGAGAAGCACAAATTCAAGGCGCCCGCAGATCTGCTCCAGGAGGCCAAAGCAGAGGCCAAGGTGAGGGCGGCGCTCGTGGGACCCGCCGCGTTGGTGGGGAACTGGAACGCATGCGATGCCGCTACCCGAAGCCTGGTGAGGATTGTCATCGCCGCCTCAGGCGCCGGGATCACTGTCCATGCCTACGGGGCTTGCACCCCGACGCCGTGCGACTGGGGCACGGTTCACGGGCTCAGCTATGCCGCCAACGTGGGCTCGAGCGAAGCTATCGCCTTCAGCGCCCATTACAAGTTCAGCTTTAAGGAGACCATCGTCACCGGTGTCCTCGACAGTGGTTCGCTCATCGTCGAGACGTTCAATCACTTCACCGATGGGAGCGGCCGGTCGGATTACTACACGAAGGGTTATTTCTGTAAGGGGCGTGCGCGTCCCGGATCAAAAAAGAAGTGAGGGCTCCGAGACCGTCCGACTGACAGTTCCAGATCGAACTCGCCGCTAGGGCTTTGGGCTGCCCGCTCAGGCGGTCGTGCGGCACCCGATTCGTGAGCGCCGCGCCCGGTCAGAAACCCGCCGTTTCCAGCGGGTTCCTTAGTGGAGCGTACCGGGATCGAACCGGTGACCTCCGGCTTGCAAAGCCGGCGCTCTCCCAGCTGAGCTAACGCCCCGGGCGCTTCAAGTGTAGAGAGGTGAGAAGCCGGCGGTGCTGGCTCCGCCGGCTTCTCGTCGTGGAAGGAGAAACGTGTTACGCGGCCCGCGCGAGGCGTTCCTCGTGGCGGGCGCGCCGGATGATCTCGTCACGGTCGCCGAAACGAGCCTGCGCCTTCACGGCGCGGTGCTCGTCCCAGAGCGCCGCGAGGCGCTCCTCGAGCTCGTGCAGCTCGGTTGCGAGCGCGGGGTCGTGGCCTTCGGAAAGGAGATGCCAGAGCTCGGCGCGGCGCTCGGTCGCGCTGTCGATCTCCGACTTGATCTGATCGATGGTGTTCATGCCTCAAAAGAACGAACCACCCGCTGCGCACATTCCTAGTCACGCGGCCCGAACAGAAACAGCAAAACGATCGCCAGGCCGACGATCCCGGCGGCCACCGCGATCCACGTGAGCGCGGTCGAGCTCACCGGCTCACCACGAGGGTTGCAGCGGCTGGCGCTGCGCCACGAGGCGGGCGGTCGCCGCTCCGAACGCGAAGCCGCCGATGTGGGCGAAGAACGCCACGCCGCCGCCCGACTGCGGCTGGACGATCGAAAAGCTCCCCAGCCAGATCTGGAAGCCGAACCAGAACACGAGGAACAGCATCGCCGGGATCGGCACCACGATGTAGACAAAGAGCGTCAGCACCTTTGCGTGGGGAAGCAGGATGAGGTACGCGCCGAGGACGCCCGCGATCGCCCCGGAGGCGCCGATGTTCGGGATGCTCGCGCCGGCCGCGCCCGTGAAGTGCAGCGTCACCACCGTCTGCAAGCCGGCCGCGACAACTCCCGCCGCGAGGTACCAGAGCAGGAAGCGGACGCGGCCGAGCGCGTCCTCGACGTTGTTCCCGAAGATCCAGAGGAACAGCATGTTCCCGCCGAGGTGGAGCCAGCTCCCGTGCATGAACATCGACGTGAAGACGCTCTCGAACCAGGGCAGGTGGTGCACCTCGGAGGCGGGCGGCACACACGGGCCCTGGAGCGAGCACGGGTAGAAGCCGTAGCGGAGGACGTCCAGGTCGACCGGAGTTCCGGTCACCTCCCAGAGCCAGACGACGACGTTCGCGACGATCAGGCCGACGGTGACGACGGGGAAGCTCCGCGTCGGGACGTTGTCCTTGAGCGGGAACACCTCGCGCGGCGCTAGGGAACGACGAGCGCCAGCAGGGCCTTCTGCGAGTGAAGGCGGTTCTCGGCCTGGTCCCAGACGGCGGACTGCGGGCCGTAGAGGACCTCCTCGGTGATCTCCTCGCCGTAGTGGGCCGGGAGGCAGTGCATCACGATCGCGCTCTCGCCGGCGAGCGCGACCAGCTCGGCGTCGATGCCGAAGCCGGCGAGGTCTCGCAGGCGCTGCTCGCGCTCCTCCTCCTGGCCCATGCTCGTCCAGACGTCCGTGTAGAGGACGTCGGCTCCGCGCGCGGCCTCGCGCGGGTCGTGCGTGAGCTCTGGTTCGCCGCCCGCGTCGCGCGCGAGCCCGACAGCCTTCGGGTGGGGCTCGTAGCCCTCGGGCGTGGCCGCGACGAACTCGAGGTCGAGCTTCGCCGCGGCGACCATCAGCGACGCGCACACGTTGTTGCCGTCTCCGAGGTAGGCCACGCGCACGCCCTCGAGGCGGCCGAGCCGCTCGCGGATCGTCATCACGTCGGCCAGGGCCTGGCAGGGGTGTGCGCCGTCGGTGAGGCCGTTGATCACGGGGATGGTCGCGTGGCGTGCCAGCTCGTACACGTCGGCGTCGGCGTACGTGCGGATCATCAGCGCGTCGAGGTAGCGCGAGAGCACGGTCGCCGTGTCGCGGAGCGTCTCGCCGCGGCCGAGCTGGAGGTCCGAGGCGGCGAGGTAGAGGCCGTGGCCGCCGAGCTGGGCGATCCCGACCTCGAACGAGACGCGGGTACGGGTCGACGGCTTCTGGAAGATCATCCCGAGCGTGCGCCCGGGGAGGAGGTGGTGCTCCTCGCGTCGCTGCTGGCGGTCCTTGAGGTCGTCGGCGAGGTCGAGCGCGCTCAGCAGCTCCTCGCCGCTCCAGTCGGCGACACGGGTGAAGTGACGTCCCTTCAGGCTCTCGGAGACCGCCGCCATGCGCCTGCGCATGCTACTCGGCGCGAAGGCGTGTCTTCGCCGTCGCTACGCCTCGATCGACCCGTCGAGCCCGGCCTGGTCGAGCAGGTCGCGAAGGCGCGAGAGACCGGCGAACATCCGGCTCTTGATCGTGCCGAGCGGCTGGTCGAGCCGCTCGGCGAGCTCGCGCTGGGTGAGGCCGCCGTAGTATCCGAGCTCGAGCGCCTCGCGCTGCTCGGCGGGGAGGTGTCGCATCGCCTCCTGGACCAGGCGACGCTGGAGCCCGAGGGTCGCCTCGTCCTCGGCGGTGGCCGGCGACGCGGGCTCGTCGGCCCCGTCGAGCGGCTCTCCGCGGCGTCGGTCCTCGCGACGGACGAGGTCGACGGCCCGCCGGTGGACGAGCGTCAGGATCCAGGTGCTCGCCTTCGCCCGCTCGGCGAGGAACCGGTCGGCCGAGCGCCAGATCGAGAGGAACGCCTCCTGCACGGCGTCCTGCGCCAGGCTCTCGTCCCGCAGCACGCGGACGGCGAGCCCGTAGGCGATGCCGCCGAAGCGGTCGTACAGCTCGGCGAGCGCAAGGTCGTCGGAGCCCGCGACGAGCGAGAGCAGCGCCTCATCGGTGAAATGCGCGAGCTCCCGGCCGGAGCGGGCATCGACGGGCGGCGACGGGGTGAGAAGGGCCGTCACTCCACCTTTCCGGCCGCGAGCGGCTTCTGAGTCGGCTGGTCTACGCCGCCGGCGCGCTCGACGGTGAGGGCAACGGTCGAGCCGGACCGCACCGACCCGTTGATTCTCACGATGCTCGTCCCGCTGCCGCCGTCGAAGAGACCTGCGCGCTGTGCCTTCCCACCGCGGATCACCCACGTCTCGTAGGTCTTCCCGGACGGGGCGCGCGGAACGCTGACGGCGAGGGCTGCGTCGCCGTTCGGCGCGACTCCGACTGCGCCGAGCCTCCCCAGCGACACGAGCTGCGACCCGGGCTTGGCGAGAACCTTGTCGAGGGGGCTTTGCGCCGGCCGGGTGGCTCCCCAGGCCCAGAGCGCGACGGCCGCGGCTAGGGCGATCGCGGCAGAAGCGGCGAGCGGTACGGTCCAGCTGCGGCGGCGGCTCGCGATCGGCGTCACGTTCTCGCGCTCGCTGCGCGCCTGGGCCAGGATCCGGTCCCTGAGCTCGGGCGGGGGCGTCGGCCCCGAGGCGCCGTAGGCGAGGCTCACCGCCGCCTCGCGCAGGCCGGCGAGCTGCTCGCGGCACTGCTCGCACAGCGCCAGGTGCTCCTCGAACTCGCGCCGGTCGTCGTCGTCGAGGGCATCGAGCGCGTAGGGCGCCACGAGCGAGTGGGCGTCGTCCGGCATCTAGAAATAGTACGGCGCGAGGTTCAGAGCCCCCAGTGCATACCAGACGCCGAAGGCCAGGCTGGCGAAGCCGAGAACGGGGGCGACGCGTGAGAGCAGGCCGGCGGTCCCGGCGCGGGCAAGCGTCAGGCCGAAGCCGGTCGAGAGCAGGCTCATCGAGACCGCCGTGCAGACCGCGAAGATCGCGAGGGCGCCGACGGCGAGGCCGCGGTCGTGGATCGACGCGAGCAGCAGGACGCCGACGCCGGCGCTGCCGCCGAGGCCGTGCACGAGCCCGATCCCGTAGGCCTGCAGCGGGCTGCGTGTGGGCCGCGAGCGGTGCGGGTGCGGGCTGCCGCCGTGCGTGTGGCCGTGCGCGTGCGAGCCCGATCCATGAGCGTGCACGTGGACGTGGAAGAGGCCGCGCCGCCAGCGCGTGAGCAACAGCAGCGCGAGCCCGACGATCATCGCGCCGACGGCAGTCTCGGCCGCCTGCTGCACCGGCTCCGGGAGGTAGGTCTTGAAGAGCACGATCGGCAGCCCGAACGCAAATAGCGTCGTCGCGTGCCCGAGGCCCCAGCAGAGCCCGAGGCGTGCGGCCACCCTCGTCGCGCGCTCGCGGCCCCCGGCGACCAGCGTGGTGACCGCGGCGAGATGGTCGGGATCGGTCGCGTGGCGCAGGCCGAGCACGACCGCCACAAGCGCCACGAGCGCCAGCGTGCTGCCGTCCGAGAACGAAGCGATCCAGTTGTCGAGCCCGAACATCGTCAGCTCACCTTGGGGACGGCGTGAACGGTCATCGCGAGCCCTGCGGCGAGGATCACGAGTGCGCTGGCGGCGGGAAGGAGTCGGACGATCGGCCCTTCGAAGCTCACGCGGCGGAACGTGCGGCGGGCTAGCACCGCTGCGAGGCCGATCCCGGTGATCGTCGCCGCGAGGCCCGCGCTGAACGCGAGGATCAGCACCAGGCCGTAGGCGACCCGGTGCAGCGAGATCGCGGCCAGGAGGACGACCAGCGCCGACGGACACGGCAGCAGCCCGCCCGAGACGCCGACGGCGAACAGCGAGCGCATCCCCGGGGCGTCCCCGTGGTGGTGATGGTGGTGCGAGTGCCCGTGCGAGTGGGCGCGCGAGTGGCGCCAGCGGGCCCAGAAGACCGAGGCGCCGATCCCGACGACGAGCAGGCCCGAGGCGAGGTTCAGCCACGGGTAGAGCCGGTCGGGCACGATGAACTGCGAGAGGGCGAGCGTAACCGCGCCGAGCGCGAAGACGCCGATCGTGTGGGTGAGGGTCACGATCAGCCCCAGCAGCGCGGCGTGGCGGGGTGTCCCCCGCTGGCCGACGAGGTAGGCCGTGACGATCGTCTTCCCGTGTCCGGGCGAGAGCCCGTGCGCCGCGCCCCAGAAGATCGCGGCGGCGAGCGACGCCAGGATGACGAGCGCGCTCAGGTGCGACCGGCCGACGAGGGACGCGAAGCTGGAGTCGGCGATGCGGTCCGGCGCTTGCAGGCTCGTGCCGCTCGAGAGCGCGGGAGCGACGTCGGGCCCGCTCCCGGGCTCGAGCGTCGTCCTGACCGAAGTCGTGTCGAGCGGGCTCTGCAGTAGGTTCTTCGGGTACGCGCGCAGCTCGTGGCTGGTGCTCGGCGTCTCGGCGCCGACAACGATCTCCTTCCAGCCGATCCGATCCGCGTAGTTGCCGTCGTGGTATGCGATCGCGCTCTGTCCGTGCAGAAGCGGGCCGGCGAGGATGACCTCGAGCCGCGTCGTGTGCAGGCCGCCCGCGCCCAGCGGATGGGCGAGCGCCGTGCGAACCGGTCGCAGGGCCGCGGGGTGCCCGCTCACGACCAGGTGGGCGTTCCGCGCAATCCGCCTCGCGTAGGCGCCGCGGTCGATCCGCCCGGCCTGGAAGGTCGGGATCTCGGCCATGTCCAGCACGTAGCGGACATAGAGCCGGGGCCCGGAGACCTCGACCCGGCTGAAGCGGTTGATCGTGAAGTTGCCGAGCGGGTGCGCCGAGGCGAGCGCCGGAAGCGCGAGCGCCGCAACGGCCACCGCGAGTAGGACGAGGCGCCTCACCGGAGCGCCCTCCTCGCGACCGGCGACCAGAGGACCGAGAAGTGCGGGTTGAGCGCCAGCGCCCGGCGCAGGAACGCGTTTCCTGCGGTGTTGTCGCCGAGACACCGCTCGATCATCCCGCGGTGGAAGAGCTTGAGCGCGTCGCGAGTCCCGAGCCGCAGGGCGCGCTTCGACCAGGGAAGCGCCTCGGCGCAACGGCCGTTGCGGGCGAGCGCCCAGGCGAGAACGTCGCCGCCGTCGATGCTGGGCCGCTCGGCCTCCGCCTTCCTCGCCAGTCCGAGCGACTGCTGGAGTCGGATGCCGTGGTCGACGTCGAAGAGCGCGGTCTCGAGGTCGATCTTGACCCCGTTCGCGACGAGCAGGCGCTCGATCACGCCCATCAGGGCGTACTCGCGCCGTGCGAGCCGCAGGTTCCTGTCGGACCGGTAGAGGTCGCCCAGGTCGGTGACGAACTGCGGCAGCGGGATCGTGTTCACGGCGTGGGTCTCGAGCACGATCGCACGGTGGGTGTGCCCGCGTGCGGCCTCGACGAGGGCCAGCGCGTCGAGCGCGTAAACGTAACCCGGGAACGCCGCCAGCGCGGCCCGGTACTGGTGCTCCGCGCGGTCGATGCGCCCGGTCGACCAGTAGAGCTTCCCCAGCTGCCAGTGAGTCCACGCGGTGGGCTCGCGCTCGGAGGTGGCCGCGTCGACCGCCATCTGCATCGACTGGATGGCGCCGGCGGTCTCGCCGAGCAATTCCCGCCCGTACGAGATCCGGGCGTACGAGGCGAGGCCCGGCTTGAGGCTCGCCATCGTGTCGAAGGCGCGGAACGCCGCCCGGTAGCGGCCTAGCTCGAGGAGCGCGTCGCCCGTCACGCCGTAGCTGAGCACCGTCGTCGGCGACAGGCGGAGCGCCTTCCGGCCGAGAGACAGCGCCTCGCGAAAGCGGTGCCGCGAGAGTGCGAGCGAGCCCAGCCCGCCCGTCGCGATCAGGTCGTTCGGCGCCAGCCTCAGAGCCCGGTGCAGGGCGCCGCCGGCCTTCGTGTAGTACGCCGGGTCGCCGGTCTCGCGGGCGCGTTGCTGGTAGGCGAGGCCGAGCAGTGCATACGAGTGGGCGTCCCGGGGATTCGTTCGCAGCTCGGCCTGAAACTGCTGAACCTGTTGTGCTGTCGTGCCGCCGACCGGAATGTCGCCCCCGAGGCCGCCGGCCGTGTTCGGAGCGGCCGCCGCTTCGTCCGCGGCCGGCCTTGCTCCCCCGCGGAACGCTCCGCCGAGGAGCAGGGCAGCGGCGGTGAGAACCGCCGCTGCCCCGAGGATCAGGAGTCGCCCGCGCATCGCTGCTACGGGTTGGCCGTGTTCGCGTTGTAGCCCTGATGCGGCGACGCGACGTACGGGAACGAGGATCCGAACGGCTTGTCGTTCTGATCGACGCCGTCCCCGATCTGGTCGTTCGGCTGCAGGTCGCACAGCCCGAGCGCCGCGTGCAGGATGGGCCCGTAGCCGCACGCGACGGCGCGCAGCTCGATGTCCGTGACGTCGTCCCCGAGCCGCCTCCCGTTCGGGAAGCCGGCGAAGTCTCCGCCCAGTGCTCCCAGCCGGTTCGGTGTCGCCGTCGGGGCGATCGACGTGTTCAGGCGCAGCTCGTCGGCGGGCCTCGGCCCGGTGAAGTTGAGCCCGGGCACGCCCGTGAGCAGCACCGCGACAAGGTCGGTCCGGTTGGTGGTCGGTGGCGCCGGCAGCGGCGGGTAGAGCACGTGGATCAGGCCCGCCAGCTCCGGGCTCAGGTAGTTGTCGATGAACTGCTTGTCGTCGCGCGGGCTCTGGCTGTTCCAGTAGTCCTTCTGGCCCAGCGGGGTCAGGACCTCGTTGACGAGCGGGTTGCCGAGCCGCGAGACCTGCACCTCGCGACCGAAGGTCTTCAGCTTTCCGGTCGGTGTGAGGATCCTGAGCTTCGGTCGGCTTGCGCTCGCCCAGACGCCGATCGTCGGGCTCGTCTCGATGAGCTTCGAGATCGGGACCTGGATCGCGATCGAGTGGACGTTGTAGCCCGCCACACCGTCGACGCCTGCCGCAGCGGGCAGCGGGATCAGGTGGAACGGGTTGAACGGCCGGAGGCCGGCGAGGTCGAAGATCGACCCGAGGTCGACGAAGAACGGGTCGTCACGCTGGCCGGCGAAGACCTTGACGCCGCCCGGCAGCGTGTTCACCGCCGCCGTGGCGAGGCTGTCGTAGTCGGGCGTCGAGCGCGGGCCGATGTTGTTCGGCGGTGAGGCGAGGTGCGTGCCGAGCAGGGTCCGGTGCCCGTAGGAGTCGACGCGGGTGACCGAGTAGAACTGGCGGACGTTCCAGTCCGGGTCGTTCAGCGAGGTGATCGGCCCGGTGTTGTAGAGGAACGTGTTCGTGTTCCGCGTCTCGGTCGTGAAGCGGAACAGGTACGTGGTGTCGTCCCGCCCGTCCCCGTTGCTGTCGACGTGGATCTCGTAGAGAGCGTTCTGGTCGAAGTTGTAGAAATTGGGCCCACCCGCCGGCCCCTCGAACGGGATGTAGTCCGCGACCATCGTCACCGTATCCGGGCGATCCGGACTGACGAACGTGTACACGTCCGTGTTGTCGACGGTCGGGTCGTTTGCGATCAGCGGGGCCTCGCGGTGGCTCGACGCCTTCGCGGCCCGCGGGCCCGGGCCGAGCACCACCAGGAGCGCGGCCGCTCCGGCGAGGAGCGCGAGCGCCGAGAGCCCGACGCCCCACTTGCTGTGAGCTGCGGTTCGCATGTGCCTCCCTTTCTCCCTCGTCATGTGCCCCGCATTCGCACGGCAGGGAGATCCGGTTCGGCGGCCGTGGGGAGACCGTGCTCGAGGCTAGGGGCGGATCCGCGTGCCCGCGCGGCCCTCGAGGGCCTCGGCGAGAGCTCCGGCGGAGGTGATCAGCGCTTCGCGGCCGGTCGCGCGGACGTAGTCCACGCTCGCCTCGACCTTCGGCCCGATCGAGCCGGCGGCGAGCTCCGGCAGCAGCGCCTCGGCGTCGTCCGCGCCGAGCTCCCTGAGCTCCTCCTGCCCGTCGGTGCCGAACCCGCGGTAGACGGCCGGCACGTCGGTGAGGATCACGAGGCGGTCGGCATCGAGCTCACGCGCGAGCAACGCCGAGGCGCGATCCTTGTCGATGACTGCGTCGACGCCCGCGAGATGGGTGCCCCGCCGCGTCACCGGGATGCCGCCGCCGCCACAGGCGACCGTGATCGCTCCGGCTCCGAGAAGGGCCCGGATCGAGTCGAGCTCGACGACCTCGAGCGGGACCGGCGAGGGCACGACGCGACGCCAACCACGGCCCGCGTCCTGGACGACGCTCCAGCCTCGCTCCCGGCGAAGCTCCTCAGCCCGCCGCTCGTCGTAGAAGGGGCCGATCGGCTTCGTCGGCTTCTCGAACGCCGGGTCGTCCTCGGCGACGAGCACGTGGGTGAGCAGGCACGCGACCGGTCGGCCGGCGACGGGCGCGAGCTCGCTCTCGATCAGCGCGCCGATCTCGGCCTGCGTCTGCGCGACCGCGAGGTAGAGCGGCAGCGGCGGCGCGTCGTCGGCGGCGCGCTCGTGTCGGAGGAGCTCGTTCCCGACCTGCGGCCCGTTCCCGTGCGTGATCACGAGCTCGCGCTCGTCCAGGAGCGGCCGCAGTGCGGCGCAGGCCTCGCGCAGGTTCGCGCGCTGCTCCGCCGCCGTTCCGCGCTCGCCGGGCCGCATCAGCGCGTTCCCGCCGAGCGCGACGACCGCGGTCACAGCGCGGGGATGGATCCGCGCGCACCCGGCCGGCGGCGCAGACGGCCGAGCCGGCAGAGCCGGCTCGGCCTGAAAGCGACATCGCGAGCGACGTCGCTCAAACGAGAGCTTTGTCGCCTATCAGCCCGTGCTCGCGAAGCACGGCGGCGAGCGTCGGCTCGCCGACCTCTTGAAGCCGGTAGGTCACGCGGAGCGCAGGGACGTCGAAGTCGATCAGCCGGCGCAGGTCGATCGGCGTCCCGATCAGCACGAGCTCCGCGCCGCTCGCCTCGATGGTCGCGCGCAGGTCTTCCATCTGCTCGCGGCCGTAGCCCATCGCCGGGAGCAGGGCGCCCACGTTCGGGTAGTCCTGGAACGTCTTCGCGATCGAGCCGACCGCGGCGGCTCTCGGGTCGACCAGCTCGGCGGCGCCGTTGGCCTTTGCGGCGAGGACGGCCGCGCCGTACGTCATCTCGCCGTGGGTCAGCGTCGGCCCGTCCTCGATCGCGAGCACGCGCTTGCCCGCGATCTCCGACGCGTCGCCCTCGACGACGAACGGCGAGGCGGCGAGGACGATCCGCGCACGGGGATTGTGCGCCCGGATCGAGTCCAGCACCGCGTCGACGCCTTCCTGCGGAGCGCTGTCGATCTTGTTCACCACGCAGACGTCGGCCATGCGCAGGTTCGTCTCGCCGGGGTGGTAGCGGAGCTCGTGCCCCGGCCGGTGCGGGTCGACCACGACTACGTGCACGTCCGGCTTCACGAACGGCGTGTCGTTGTTGCCGCCGTCCCAGACGATCACGTCCGCCTCCTGCTCGGCCCGGTCGAGGATCGCGGCGTAGTCGATCCCCGCGAAGACGAGGTTGCCCTCCGCGATGTGCGGCTCGTACTCCTCGCGCTCCTCGATCGTCGCGTCGGCGGCGTCGAGGTCCTCGTAGTGCTCGAAGCGCTGGACGGCCTGCTTCGCCAGGTCGCCGTAGGGCATCGGGTGGCGCAGAACGGCGACCCGCTTGCCCGCCTCGCGCAGGAGCGCGGCGATGTGCCGGGTCGTCTGGCTCTTGCCCGAGCCGGTGCGGACCGCGCAGATCGCGACCGCCGGCTTCTCGGAGGTCAGCATCGTCTCGCGCGGCGAGATCAGCCGGAACGACGCGCCCGCCGCGAGCGCGCGGGAGCCGACGTGCATGACGTGCTCGTGCGTGACGTCGGAGTACGCGAAGACGACCTCGTCGACGTGGTGCAGGCGGACGAGGTCCTCGAGCTCGTCCTCGGCCGCGATCGGGATGCCGCCCGGATAGAGCGAGCCGGCGAGCTCGGGCGGGTACACGCGCCCCTCGATGTTCGGGATCTGCGTCGCGGTGAACGCGACGACCTCGTACTGCTCGCGGCCGCGGTAGACGAGGTTGAAGTTGTGGAAGTCCCGGCCGGCCGCGCCGGCGATCAGCACTCGCGTTCGCGCCATGTATAGAGCTTATGCAAGTACACAGGACAGACCGCGCCGCGCCTCTCCGATCGGCCAGGGACTTAGTAACAGTCTGTTACTTGGAGGGGGTGCGCTAGCGAAGGTGCTCGCGGACGCGGTCGGCGACGGCTTCCATCGCCACCTCGTGCCCGGAGACCTCGAGCAGCAGCTCGTCCGCGGTCGGGCGCTGGCCCTCGGCCCAGAGCTCGCGCAGGAGCGAGCCCGCCTCGCGCGAGGCGAACCACTCGTTCCCGAAGCGGCTGCGCAGGTGGTCGCGCAGCTGCGCCTCGAACGCCCAGGAGCGAACGTATGACTGGACGTAGAAGCCCTCGTCGATGTCGGCCAGGTAGCTCGCCGGGCTCGGCTCGATCTTGAGCGCTTCGCCGAGCAGCTCGACGTATCGCGAAGGCATCGTCTCGATCGGCGCGCCGCCGTGGAACTCGAGCTCGTAGAGGAGCTTGGCCGAGTAGCGGCGCACGAAGAACAGCAGCCACATCATCCCCTCGGCCGCGAACTCCTGCGGGCGCGGGAAGTCGAGCCGCCGCGAGAGCCAGGCGGGCTCGTCGGTCAGGTGCTGGAGCAGCATCGCCCAGCCCTCGGTGACGGCCGAGTCGCCCAGTCGCCGCTCCTCGACCGCGAGCTCGCGCGACGTGTTCGCATAGTGCTCGGTGTGGCCGGCCTCGTGGAAGAGCGCGCGCCAGTCGTCGGCGCCGCCGATCGGCTGGATCACGAGCATCACCTTGTCGGGAACCTCGATCGGCGCGCAGAACGCGCGCGGCGACTTCTGCGGCCGCTGGTCGATGTCGAGGTGGACGTTCGCCTGGCCGTCCAGGTCGATCCCGAGGTCGGACAGCGTCCCGCGCAGCGCGGGCAGCATCAGGTCTCCCGGGAAGCTCTCGTCCCACTGCGGCGAGCGGATCATGCGCTGGACGTCCCACCGCTTCGCCTCGTCGAGCCCGATCCCGAGCAGCTCGCGGAGCCCGCGGTCGATGGACTGCTCGTAGAGGGCCTCGGTCGAGTCGAGGAACGCGCGGCACTGAGCCGCGAGGTCGTCCAGCTTGAGGCCGAACCGCTCGTAGAGCTCGAGGTAGGTCGAAGCGCCGAGCGACGGCAGCGCCGCGCGCGTCTCCTCGACGGCCTCGAGGTAGAGCGGGTTCAGATGCTCCTCGGTCGCCTCCCACATCGCGTGGTCGATGCGCTCGCGCTTCGCGCGGTCAGGCTCGTTCGCGATCGTCGGGCGCAGCATCCGGAACGGAACGGTGTCGCCGTCCACCGTCACCTCGAGCTCGGCCTCGAGCGCGGCGACCCGCTCGGCGTGGGCGCGCGTCAG
Source organism: uncultured Actinomycetes bacterium (assembly GCA_963716865.1). Lineage (GTDB taxonomy): Bacteria > Actinomycetota > Thermoleophilia > Gaiellales > Gaiellaceae > AC-32. Next base: position 175,664 of record CAVQUF010000001.1, on the reverse strand, counting down.
CTTCCCGAGGTAGCCCTCGCACGCGAAGCGCCAGAGCTCGCGGATGCCGCGGTCGCCGTCGACCGCCGCCCCGAGCGACTGTGCCTGCTCGAGCTCCGTCAGATCGGCGTGCCGCTCGTAGATCGGCTCGAGCTCGAGCCGCTCCTTCAGCCCCGCGTAGTGGAGGTAGAACTCCTCGTCGAGCTCGGCGATGAACCTGTCCGTGCCGGTCCGGAAGGCGTCGAGCTCCTGCGTTGTCGGCCGGCTCGACACAGGCCGTAGGATACCGGCGTGCGTGAGATCATCCTCCGGACCGAGCGGCGGACGCAGCTGCTCGACATCACCTCCAAGGTCGCCGAGTCGCTGAACGGCGTCGACGGCGCCGCGGCCGCGCTCGTCTACGTGCCGCACACGACCGCGGGAGTCACGATCAACGAGGACGTCGACCCGGCGCTCGCCCGCGACCTGGAGGCGGCGATGGAGAAGGTCGTCGAGGACGGCTGGGACTGGCGGCACGACGACGCGGACGGTCCGAACGCGCCCTCACATATGCGCGCCTCGCTGATGAGCCCGGAGGTGCTCGTGCCGCTCGACGAGGGCCGGCTCGCACTCGGCCGTTACCAGGGCATCTTCTTCTGCGAGTTCGACGGTCCGCGCGAGCGCAAGGTCTACGTGACCGCGCTTCGCTGACGCACAACTAACGCTTCACCTGAACTCAACAGACGCGTCGTAGGTTTCGTGCGTGCCCCGACGGCTGCCGGTCCTCCTCGCGCTGTCCGTCGCAGCGGTTTCGGGCGCGGTCTTCTTCTCGCACACCGGACGGCCGCACGCGCACTCGATCTCGCTCGCGGGCATCCACAAGATCCGCCACGTCGTGGTCGTGATGCAGGAGAACCGCTCGTTCGACTCCTACTTCGGCACGTACCCGGGCGCCGACGGAATCCCTCGGCGGAACGGCAGGTTCACGGTCTGCTCGCCCGACCCGAGGACGCAGGTGTGCGTGCGTCCTTACCACGACACGCTCGACCGGAACACGGCGGGCCCGCACGAGCATCTGGACGCGGTCAGGGACATCGACGGCGGGAAGATGGACGGGTTCATCCGCGAGGCCCGGCGCGGGCTGGTCGCCGGCTGCGAGAAGAACCCGGACTCGCCGCTCTGCTCGCTGGGGGCCGACAAGCCCGACGTGATGGGCTACCACGACTGGCACGAGATCCCGAACTACTGGGACTACGCGCGCCACTTCGTGCTGATGGACCACATGTTCGAGCCGGTCACCTCGTGGAGCCTGCCGGCCCACCTGTTCATGGTCTCGGAGTGGTCGGCCCGCTGCCACGGGCGCGGCGACCCGATGAGCTGCGTGAACGCGCTCGAGAACCCGATCGCTCCGCCGCACGAGGCGCAGAACCCGACGAACAAGAAGCCGGACTACGCGTGGACCGACCTCACCTACCTGATGCACAAGAACAATGTCTCCTGGCGCTACTACGTGTTCAAGGGCGCCCAGCCGGACTGCGACGGCGACGGGATGGTCTGCAAGAAGGTCTGGCAGAGCGCGAAGACCCCTGGGATCTGGAACCCGCTGCCCTGGTTCGACACGGTCAAGCAGGACCACCAGCTCAAGAACATCCAGCCGATGAGGGAGTTCTTCCACGCCGCCAGGCAGGGGAAGCTCGCGTCGCTCTCGTGGCTCGTGCCCAACAACCGGGTCAGCGAGCACCCACCGGCGCTCGTCACCCGCGGACAGGCGTACGTCACGAGTGTCATCAACGCGATCATGAAGAGCCCGGACTGGCCCTCGACGGCGATCTTCCTCGCCTGGGACGACTGGGGCGGCTTCTACGACCACGTCCAGCCCCCGAAGGTCGACGGGAACGGCTACGGCCTGCGTGTGCCCGCGCTCGTGATCTCGCCGTACGCGAAAGAGGGATTCGTCGACCACCAGACCGCGAGCCTGGACGGGTTCGTGAAGTTCATCGAGGACGACTTCCTCGGCGGCGCCCGCATCGATCCCGCGACGGACGGGCGCCCCGACCCCCGGCCGGACGTGCGCGAGAACTTCCCGCAGGCCGGAGACCTCACGCTCGACTTCGACTTCGAGCAGAAGCCGCGAGCGCCGATGATCCTGCCGACGCACCCGCCGTTCTCCTAGTCTGGCGGCGTGGCCGCGCCGGTTCGCATGGACGAGGAGCTCGAGCTCGCGATCGACTCGCTGGCCTACGGCGGGAACGGCGTCGCGCGGCTGGACGGCTTCGTCGTGTTCGTGCGGCGCGCGCTGCCGGGCGATCGCGTGCGCGCGCGGGTGACGAAGGTGAAGCGAAACTTCGCGGAGGCCACGGCCGTCGAGGTGCTCGAGCCCGGCGCGCAGCGGGTCGAGGCGCCGTGTGCGCACTACCCGGCCTGCGGCGGCTGCCGCTTCCAGGATCTCGCCTACGAGGCGCAGGTCGCGGCGAAGGAGGAGCAGGTCGCGGACGCGCTGCGGCGGATCGGCAGGATCGCGGAGCCGCCGCTCGAGCCGATCGTCCCCGCGGAGGAGATCTTCCATTACCGCAACAAGCTCGAGTACTCGTTCACGGCGACGCCGGCCGGGCCCGCGCTCGGGTTCCACCGGGCCGGGCGCTGGGACGAGGTGCTCGACATCCAACGCTGCTGGCTGACGACCGACCTCGGCAACGCGGTCCGCGACGCGGTTCGCGACTGGGCACGCGCGGAGAAGCTCGAGCCGTACGACCAGGCCGAGCACACCGGCTACCTGCGGCATCTCGTCCTGCGCGAGGGCCGGAACACCGGACAGCTGCTCGTCCAGCTCGTGACCGCACCCGGGGAGCGCTTCGACCGCGACGAGCTCGCCGAGGTGCTGCGGCGCTTCCCTCAGGTCCGCTCGGTGCACTGGGCCGAGAACGACTCGCCCGCGGAGGTGACGAATCTGCCGACGACGCTTCTCTGGGGCGAGGAGGCGATCGAGGAGGAGCTGTGCGGCCTGCGCTTCCGCGTACGCCCGAACGCGTTTCTGCAGACGAACACGGCGATGGCCGAGCGGATCTACGGGCTGGCCGGGGAGTTCGCGGGGCTGACCGGCGGCGAGACGGTGTACGACCTGTACTGCGGGATCGGGACGATCGGGCTGACGCTCGCGTCCCGGGCGCTGACGGTGTGGGGGGTGGAGGTGTCGGAGGAGTCGGTCGCGTGCGCGCTGGAGAACGCCGAGCTGAACGGGATCGCGAACGCCGCCTTCTTCGCAGGCGAGGTCGGTGCGTCACTGGAGGATCTGCACGACCGCGCGGGGCCGCCGGACGTGGTCGTCGTCGATCCCCCGCGCGCGGGGCTCTCGGGCAAGTCCCTCCGGCGCGTGGGACGACTCGGTGCACCGAGGATCGTCTACGTCTCGTGCAACCCGACCACGCTCGCCGGGAACGTGAAGGAGCTCGCGAGCGAGTGGGGCTACACGCTCGTGCGCGCGCGGCCGGTGGACATGTTCCCGCACACGCCGCACATCGAGACGGTCGCGCTTCTGACCCGCGGCTGAGCCGCTACGCCCCGGCCGCGCGCGGCTTCCGCATCGAGCGCCAGAGGAGGTCGGCGTTCGGGAGCAGGAACCCGAGCGAGAGCAGCGGGAGTGCCGGCAGCCCACCGACCACGAACTCCGTGGCGAGTGCCATCGTCGTGCCGATCGAGGCGGTGAGCGCGAGCCAGGTCCAGAAGACGCGCAGGTTGAAGCGCGCCGCGGCTCCGAGGAAGAGCGCGAAGAAGAGCAGGTCCGGCAGCCCGAGGTTCGCGGCCCCGCTCTGTCCCGGAACGGGAAACGCGAACGAGAGCGTCGTGAAGACATGGCGCTCGTGCGTGACGATGTGGTGCGTCGGCCCGCGCCAGACGGAGTAGGCGTCCACCCAGGGCACGAGCAGGGCGACGAGCAAGACCCAGCTCACCTCCTCGAAGAAGTGGAGGAAGACCCACGCGAACGCGGTCATCGCCGCGAGCTTGGCGAAGTTCGCAGCCCCGACGGCTCCCGCGTACTGGAGCACGAACGCGAGCGCGAGGAACGCGATCCCGACGAGGCCGAGCTGCAGCGGCGGCGTCGGCCATAGGGGCAGCGCGAGGTAGACGAGCCCGAACACGGCCGGGATCAGGATGATCCCGAGGAACGCGATGTCCCACCACACGGACGGCGCGTACCAGAGCGACTCGTGCACGCCGTAGTAGACGCCGAGTACCGCGGCCAGGACGACGAAGGCCGCGATCCGGGGCGTCAGTACGGCGGAAGCTCGGCCCACCAGGGGCCCAGTGTCTTGAATGCGTTCCAGAATCGGGTCTTGGCGCGCTGCTCGTCGAGAGAGCCGTCGATGTCGGGTACGTGGAGCGCCTGGATCGTCGGGGTGAAGCGCTGCAGGTCGCCGAGCTCGGCCTCGACGGGCTCAGCGAGCGGGAACTCGAGCTCGTTCAGGAAACCGAGCGCCTCCTCGCCCATCACCACGACGAGCTTCGGCTGGACGATGTGCACTTCCCGCGTGAGCCAGGGCCGTGCCTCCTCGGGGTCGCCGTCGGCGAACTTGAGGCAGTTCGTCCCGTAGACCGCCATCGGGTCGACGCGCAAACGCTGCAGCGACTTGAGGATCGCCTGCCCGGCCCGCCCGTAGAAGGCGACGCCCTCCTGCACCTCGGACGGCTGAGGCGCGTGCTTCAGGAGCATCACGTCGGCCAGCGGATGCCCGGACCCGAGCACCGGCACGCGCCCCTCGCCGGCCGCGCGGGCGATCTCGTCCGAGAGCTCGTTGATCTCGGCGATCGCCTTTTGCAGGTACTTGTCGAAGATCTCGTCGGTCGTGCTGGACATAAAGCCAACGGTCTCGTTCTCGGCTAGCGGACTCTTTCCTTGGCCTGCGCCGCCCACTTGAGCGACTGGAGGTAGAGCAGCGAGCGCGGCCGCCGCAGGACCTGCGCCGTCTGGAGGCTCGCGAGGAACTCCTCCGGCCCGTCGAAGCCGCGCATCCGGATCCCGCCCGTGCCCACGCCCTGCAGGACGTGCGCGTCGGAGCCGGCTCCCATGGTCAGCCCGTACTTGCGCGCGAAGCGAAGCGCCTCGTCGTTGTAGGCCTCGAACAGAAGGCGGGCGTTGTAGACCTCGAGCACGTCGAGCTCGTCCAGGTGCTCGTGCAGCGTCGCGGGATCCGGGATCGCGTGCAGCCGGTCGAACGGGTGGGGGAGGTAGACGACCCCGCCCTGGGCGCGAATCGCCGCCACCGTGTCGCCGAACGACATCCCGCGCGGGATCTCCTCCGAGAGGAAGAGGCCGATCACCTCGCCCTGGCCGTCGGTCTTCACCTCCTCGCCGGGGATGACGGTCAGGTCGCGCCCGCGCGCGAGCTCGACGGCCTCGAGCGCTCCGCCGAACACATTGTGGTCGGTGACCGCGATCGCACCGAGCCCCTCCGCCTCGGCGTGGTCGAGCAGGTCCTCGACGGGGATCCCGCAGTCGTGCGACCACGAGGTGTGCAGGTGCAGGTCGACCACGATCGAGTCGCGGTTCGGCGGCAACGTGAAGGCGGCCAGCTCGGGCCTCCTCCGCGCGGCCAGCTCGCGGTAGAGACGGTCGAGCTCTCCTGCCAGCACGGCGAAGCTCTGCCGCTCGGCATTCGCGCGCGCCTCCTCCTGGCAGCGTGCTCGGAACTCCGTGTCCTCCGCCAGCCGTTCGATCGCGGCCGCGGCGAGCTCCGGCTGCTCGCGCACTCTCGGCGGGGAGACGATCGCCGCTCCGGCCGCCTCGGCCTCGAGCAAGAGGCGGTCGAGGCCCTCGAACGCGGGAACGAAGATGGCCGCAGCGTTGAGGAGCGGCGCGCGGGCCGTGCCGTCGCGCAGGGTGCGGACGTGGGTGCGGCCCCGCAGCGGGCGCGAGACCGTTGGCCGCCCGGCCAGCGGCTTCGTCCGCAGCAGGATGAGCTCCCAGTCGGGCAGCTCCTTCAGCGCGCGGCTGACCGCCCGGGTCAGGGCCCGCTCGCCGGGGCGCCACTCGTAGACGACGCGCCGCCGCGTGCGCCTGGGCCGGAAGAGCTCGGTGTCGACGCCGGGGCCGAGGACGCGGTACGCGCCCGGAAGCCGGGCTGAGGCGGCCTCGGCGGTCGCTTCCGAGGTCGCGATCAGCGCGTCGATCCGCCCGAGCAGCCGCTCGCGCTGCGCCCGCCCGGGCGGGTAGCCGAGCCGCTCCGGCGAGAAGAACGTCGCGACCGCCAGCGCCCGCGCGTCGCGGAGCGCCAGGTACGAGAGGCTCGGCAGGGCGGGCTCGAAGCCGTGGACGACGTCGTACCCGCCCCTGTCGAGCGCGAGCGAGAGGTTCGCCCTGACGCCGACCGGGACGCCGATCCGGCTCCGCCGGGAGACCGGAAAGGCGGGGCCGAGCGCGATCACCTCGGCGTTCGCGCCGTCGAGCAGCGCACGCCGGCCGGCGAGCAGGTCGGCGGCCCGCGTCGACGGTGCGAGCACGGTGACGGAGTGCCCGAGCTTCCTCAGCTCCGCGGCGATCCCCGCCACGTGCTCGTTGACGTCGTGGGGGCGCGACCAGGCGAACGGCGTGACCAGGCAGACGCGGAGGCCCATCGGCCCCGAGTCTAGCCCGGTCAGAGCCCTAGGCTTTCCCGGTGGCGGCCGCCTTCACCGGCTTGCGCGCGTGCTTGCGGATGAAGTCCTCGGTCATGTCCCGCGCCTCTTCGTCGTTGTACTGCTTCGGCGGCGACTTCATCAGGTACGCGCACGGGCCGCCGAGCGCGCCGGAGACGCCGTTGTTGAGCGCGAGCTTCGCGAGCCGCACCGCGTCGATCACGACCCCGGCCGAGTTGGGCGAGTCCCAGACCTCGATCTTCAGCTCGGCGTTCAGCGGCACGTCGCCGAACGCGGTCCCCTCGAGCCGGATGTAGGCCCACTTGCGGTCCTCCAGCCAGGGCACGTAGTCGGACGGGCCGACGTGGATGTTCTTCGCGTCGAGCTCGTAGGGGAGCGTCGACTGGATCGAGTACGTCTTCGAGATCTTCTTCGACTCGAGGCGCTCTCGCTCCAGCATGTTCATGAAGTCGGCGTTTCCGCCGAAGTTGAGCTGATACGTCCGGTCTACGCGCACCCCGCGGTCGCGGAAGATGCTCGTGAGGACGCGGTGCGTGATCGTGGCGCCGACCTGCGACTTGATGTCGTCGCCGATGATCGGCAGGCCCTGCTCCTCGAAGCGCCGCTGCCAGTAGCTCTCGCGCCCGATGAAGATCGGCATGCAGTTGACCATCGCGCAGCCCGCGTTGAGGATCTGCTCCGTGTACCACTTGGTCGCCTCCTCGGAGCCGACCGGGAGGTAGTTGATCACGACGTCGGTGCCGGTCTCCTTGAGGATCCCGACGACGTCGTCCGTCTCGCCCGACGCCTTGGTCACGACCTCCGAGAGGTACTTGCCGATGCCGTCGTGGGTCATGCCGCGCGAGACGGTGATGCCCGTCTTGGGCACGTCCGCGAACTTGATCGTGTTGTTCGGGTGGGCCCAGATCGCGTCGGCGAGGTCCTTGCCGACCTTGTCGCTGGTGACGTCGAACGCGGCCGTGAACTCGACGTCGCGGATGTGGTAGCCGCCGAGGTCGACGTGCATCAGGCCGGGGACGAACGCGTCCGGGTCGGCGTCCTTGTAGTACTCGACGCCCTGCACGAGCGAGCTTGCGCAGTTGCCGACGCCGATGATCGCGACGCGAACCTTGTCGTCCGAGCGCCGCACCTTTCCATTGGTGGTTGCCATCGGTTCCTTTCCGAGCCGCTCGGCGAGAGTCTCGACGATCAGCTCGTTGAGTTTGCGCTTTCGCTGTGCCGCGCGCGCGGCGAGCGTGTCCTTCAGCTCGGCCGGCATGCGCAGGAGCACCGCGCCGCTGCCGCCCGGCTCCTTTCCGGGCCGCCCGCTGGGCTCGAACGGGATCGCGAAGCGGGAGGCGAGGATGCCGACGGCGACGTCGTTCAGGCTGCGGCCGGAGCGGCGGACCTCATCTGCGAGGTCCCGTTTGAGACCGAAGGGCATCCGGACGAGGACGGTCTTGCGCGTTGGTGCTAGCACAGAAGTGCTAGCACTATAGCGTCTGCCTAGCGGCTATGTATCGCCACGGCGAAGCTGCTCGCGGACGCTCACGATCCGCTGGAGCACGGTGAACCACGCCGTCGCTGCGAGGACGTAGATCAGCCACTGCAGCCCGATCCATGGGGCGAGCACGAGGCCGGCCGTGATCAGGACGACCCGCTCGGCGCGGCTGCCGAGGCCGACGTCGCCTCGCAGCCCGAGCAGCTCGGCCTTGGCGCGCGCGTACGAGACGAGGAACGAGCCGCCGATCGCCGCGATCGTGAACGCGACCGCGACGAGGTTGCCGTCGTGCGCGAGCACCAGCGCGATCGCGGTCAGGACGAAGCCCTCGCTGACCCGGTCCGAGATCGAGTCGAGGAAGGCGCCGAACGGAGTGGCCTTGTCGCTGCGCCGGGCGAGCGCGCCGTCGAGGATGTCGAGCACCGAGCCGACGACGAACACGATCGCGGCGATCCAGTAGAGCAGCCAGGCGTTGTCGCCCGTCCCGGCGAACCAGACCACCACGGCCGCGACTGCGCAGAGGGTCACCCCCGCCGCCGTCAGCGCGTTCGGGCTCACGCGCGTGCGCGCGAGGCCCGCGATCCAGCGGGAGGCGAGCCGGCGCGTGCCGTCCGTGTAGCCCTGTTTGACCGAGGCGAGCGTGCCCGTGCGGGTCACGCGGCTCACGCTAGAAGCGTCGCCTCAGGCAGTGGTTTGGGGCTGTAGGCCGTGCTGCCGGAGACGGCGCTGCTTGAGCGCCGGACGCCCGTACACGACTGCGATCGCGACGAGCGCGACGAACACGCCGGCCACGACGTCCAGCCAGAAGTGGTTTCCGGTCGCCATCACGCTGAACCAGACCCACCCCGGCCAGAACAGCCACAGCACCTTGACGATGCGGTTGCGGCAGACCGACGCGAGAACGAGGCCGACGATCAGCGCGTCGGCCGAGTGGAGGCTCGGCATCGCCGCGTACGGGTTCGAGACGATCTCGACGAGGCCGCTCCCGTGGTTCAGCCCCGCGTAGTCGGCGAGCGTGTCGGCGAAGCCGAGGTCGGGGAACATCCGCGGCGGCGCCGTCGGCAGGAGCACGTAGCCGATGAGCCCGATGCCGTTTGCGAGCAGGATCGTGTTGCGGAAGCGGGTGAACGCCTCGTTGCGCCTCAGGTAGACCCACAGCAGCGCGAGCCCGACGACCGTGAACTCGGAATTCCAGTAGGTCCACGAGCTCAGCGTCGCGAGGAACTCGGAGCCGTCGACCGCTCGCTGCAGCGTGAGCTCGATCAGCGCGTTCGCGTGCCGCTCGAAGTGGATCACCTGGAGGCCGTTCTCGAACGCGCGCGGCGGGTTGCGGTCGGCCAGGCCGCGGGCGATCTGGTACGCGGCGAGGAAGCCGAACCAGATCGCAACCTGGCGTCCTAGATCGGCCCAGCCTCTCGGCAGGACCCGGCGACCGGCTGCGACGAAAGAGCTCACGGGAATCCAAAGAGTCTAACGCGACATCCGGCCTGGCTATTCGGTCCAGGGCCGAGCCCGCTGGAGAAGCCGGAGCGCCGGGCTTTTCGCCCGGCGCTCCGTAGCTCACGTCCCTCTCGGCGCCTAGTGCCGGAGACCGGCCAGTCGAGAGAGCCTGATCACCTTTGCCTGCCTGGGGAAGGCCAGGTTCGAGAGCTCGATTCGAGCGCTCGCGCCCGCCCTGCCGTAGCCGCGAAGGGTGATCGTGTTCGCGTTCCCGGGTCGCATCGCCTTGGCGAGGTCGAACCGGTAGCTCTGTCCGGGCCGCAGGCCCTTGAACGAGAACACGCGTCCGTTGACCGTCACGCGCAGCCGGGTGAGCCCGGGCCGCCCGTTGAAGATCCGGAGCTTGCTCTCGTACTGCGGCACCAGCGCGAAGGTCTGCGCGACCGGGTGGTTCCCGCCGCGCAGCTTGCCGCGTGCCCGCACCGTGGTCACGAGCGGGTCGCAGACCGTCTGGTTGCCGGCGACGTCCGTGATCAGGATGGTGAGGCTCATGTGCTTGGTGCTTTTGATGGCCGTCTCCACGCCCTTGATCTGGCTCGTCGTTCCGACCGTGAAGGCCGGGATCGTCCAGGTCGAGTTCACGATCTGGACCACGTCCACTGACTTGAGCCCGCTACCGGTGTCCTGGATCACGAACGTATACGTGTCCTTGTTCTTCACCTTGCCGCTGGAGGAGCCATCGCATGTCGGCGGGGTCGTGTCGCCCGCCGTGACCGTGACAGAGACCGTCGCCGTGTTCGAGAAGGTCGGTCCCGTCGTAGGCCCGGTAGGTGAATGAGTCCGGCCCGCTGTAGCCCGAGGTCGGGGTGTACGTGTACGAGCCGTCGGGGTTCACGACCAGGGTGCCGTGGTCCGGGTTCCCGACCGCGCCGTAGGTGAGCGAGTCACCGTCGGCGTCGGTGCAGGTCAGCGTCCCGTTGTGCGCGGTGTTCTGCGCCGTCGTGAAGCTGTCGTCCGGGCAGACCGGTGCGTGGTTGGCCTGCTGCACCGTCGCGACCTCGTCTCCGCAGCCGCTCTCGGCCGCGTTGTTGCCGGGATCGCCGCTGTAGCTCGCGACCCAGTTGTACGTGCCTGCGCCGGTGAGGGTCACCGGATCGGAGGCAGGGACGACGCCGTTCGTCACCGTCTTCGTCCCACCGTCTCCGTAGACCGTCGTGCAGCCCGGTCCCGTGTACACCGTGTACTTGACGGTGCCGCCGGCGGTGCCCGCGTGGGCTCCGGAGAGCGTCGCCTGGTCCGTGACCGGGGTTCCGCTCGGGACGGTGATGTTCGTGCCCGTCTGGCCGCCACCTGACAGCGACGTCGCGATCTGCGTGCCGCTGACGAGGCTCCCGGCCTGGATGAACACGTTGGAGTCGAGGACGGTGTCGCTCGCATCGGCGATCGCCAGCTTCATGTGGTTCGTGACGCCGGCGTTGACGTTCGCGTCGCAGGTGAGCGCGACGGTCAGGCCGTCCATCTCCGTGTTGATGCTGCCGCCGCCGTCGTCGAGGTCGTTGTTGCGGAAGAGCTCCGGGTGCTGAGCGTTCGTCCCGAAGGGGTTGCCGCCGTTGATGGTGTTCACGCCGACCGGCGTGGTCGTGCCGGGGACGAGCGCGCAGTTCTGTCCGTTGATGAGGAAGCCGAACGTGTCGTTGAAGGTCGTGTTGGAGAACTCGTTGTACTCGTCCGACGAGAAGACGTACGTGAACTGCACGGTCGAGAACTGAGGTACGAAGTCGAACTCGAGCACCGCCGCGTCGAACGTCGTCTTCCCGGAGAGCGTGTCGAGGTCGGCGTCGCCCGGCGTGCCGTTGATGGTCGTATTCCCGTCGCACTGGTTCGGGCCCTCCACGCCCTTGCTGCACTGGTTGTCGCCGTCCAGGGTCTGGACGCTGCCGCTGCCCAAGACAACGCCGGAGTCGAAGCCGACGACCGTGCCGGGGCCGGTGTCGATGAAGCTGCCAGCGGCGTCGTTCGCGCCGGTGTACGTGACGTTCGAGATCGTCACGCCGCCTCCGACGAGCGACTGGGCGAGGCCCGCGGCCGTCGAGCCGTGGTCGAGGTCCTGAACGACCAGCCCGTCTTCGGACTGCGCCGGCCCGCCGCCTCCGGGGCCGCGATCGGCGCCGGCGAAGCCGGTGACGCTCAGCGCGAGCGCAGTTATGGCGACAGCCGGTACGAGCCTTCGCCGGAATGATTTCGAGGACAAGATGCCTGCCTCCCTCTCACGTAAGGCGGGGCGCTCAGTGGCAGCAACTGCGGCGCGCCGCGGGGGTTCGTGCGATTCGCCGCGTTCTATAGCAGGCGCCCGGAGGGCCTCACAAGGCCAGAATCTCCTGCTCAGCCGCCGATCTGGCTCATGGAACGCGATGCCCGGACGAAGCCGGGCTCGTTGATCCGGTGCTTCAGCTCCTTGTGCCGTACGGCGAAGCGGAGCAGGGCCTCGAGCTCGCCGTCGGAGGCGCCCTCGCGAAGCGGCGTCTTGAGGTCCCACTCGCGCCGCGAGAAGAGGCACGTCCTGAGCTGGCCGTCCGCGGTCAGCCGGATCCGGTCGCAGCTCGAGCAGAACGGCTCGGAGACCGGGTTGACGAAGCCGATCTCGCCCGCCCCGTCGGCGAACCGGAACCTGCGCGCGGTCGACGAGGCCTTCGCCGGGATCTCGACGAGCGGCCAGCGCTCCTCGATTAGCGAGCGGATCTCGGCGCCGCTCAGCACGTCGTCCTCGCGCCAGGACTCGTCCGCGTCGAGCGGCATGAACTCGATGAAGCGCACGACGTACGGCTTCTGCCGCGCGAGCTCGGCCAGCGCGGGCACCTCGACCTCGGTGAAGCCGCGCATCGCCACGCAGTTGACCTTGATCGGCCGCAGCTGCGGGTATTTCTCGGCCTCCTCGAGCCCGGCCAGTACGCGGTCGAGCGCATCGCGCCGCGTGATCTCCGTGAAGCGGACGTGCGAGAGCGAGTCGAGCGAGACGTTCAGCCGCGTCAGCCCCGCATCGACGAGCGGCTTCGCGAGCCGGTCGAGCAGGACGCCGTTCGTCGTCAGCGAGAGGTCGTTCACGCCGGGGATCTCGCCGAGGAACCGCACGAGAACCGGCAGGTCGCGCCGGACGAGCGGCTCGCCGCCGGTCAGGCGGATCTCCTCGACACCCATCGCTGCGAGCACCCCCACGAGGCGCGCGATCTCCTCGAAGCTCAGCAGCTCGTCGCGCTCGAGCCATTCGAGCCCCTCGGCCGGCATGCAGTAGCGGCAGCGGAAGTTGCACTTGTCGGTGACGGAGACGCGCAGGCTCTTGATCTCCCGTCCCCAGGAATCGACGAGCGGCTCCATGCCCGCAAGCCTAGCCGCCGGGGCCCAGCGCGTCGGCGATCAGCTCCGCGAAGCGCTCGGCCGAGCCGTCGGCGTAACCCAGGTACAGCGATGGCTCGGCCAGCTCGAGCTCGAGCACCAGTGGGTCGGGGTCGTGGACGAGATCCACGCGCGCGTAGAGCAGCTCCTCCTCGAACGGCGCGGCTGCGATGGCCGCTTCCGCCACTTCCAGGTCCGCGGCCGAGGGCTCCGCGGCCGCGACGTCCTCCTCCAGGTAGAGCTCGGGCGAGCTGGCCTCGCCGTGCCGGAGGGAGACGCGCTTGCGGACGGTGTGGGAGTAGCTTCCGCCGAGGAAGACGAGCGCGATCTCGCCTGCCGTCTCGACCCCGTCCACGTGCGGCTGCACCATTGCCGCGCGGCCATCGGCATGGAGCGCCTCCACATGCGCAGCGGCGGTCTGAGCGCCTTCGGGCTCGTAGCGCGCCGAGGCACGGCCGCCGGCCGAGAACACCGGCTTGACGACGAACCGCCCGGCCGGCGGCTCGAACGCCTCGCCCGGCTCGAGGAAGCGTGTCGCGACGACCGGCACTCCTGCCGCCTCCAGCTCGGCGAGGTAGCGCTTGTCGGTGCTCCAGCGCAGCACCGGGAGCGGGTTCAGGATGCGCCCCAGCCGCGCCGCCCAGTCGAGGAACTCCGCCCGCCGCTCGGCGTAGTCCCAGGTCGAGCGGACGACCACGAGGCCGAAGCGCTCCCACTCCACCGCCGGCGAGTCCCAGACGGCCGGGATTCCCTCGATGCCGCGCGCACGCAGGGCAGCCAGCAAACCCGGCCCGTCCTCGTCGAGCTCCGGCACCTCGGCGCAGGTTGCGAGCCCCACGACACGGTTGATATCATCGGACTTAGATTTTCTCACCGAAGCGATTGGAGGAAGACCCAGAGATGGCCAAGACTATTGGAATCGACCTCGGCACGACCAACTCGTGCGTGGCCGTGATCGAGGGCGGCGAGCCTGCCGTGATCCCGAACGCCGAAGGCGGGAGGACCACTCCGTCCGTCGTCGCGTTCGCGGGTGATGGCCAGCGGCTCGTCGGGGCGCCCGCGAAGCGCCAGCAGGTGACGAACCCGCAGAACACGATCTTCTCGATCAAGCGGTTCATGGGCCGCAAGTTCGGCGAGGTCTCGGAGGAGATGAAGATCGTCCCCTACGAGGTCGTCGAGGGGCCGAACGGCGACGTCCGCGTGAAGGCGGGCGACAAGGAGTACGCGCCGCCGGAGATCAGCGCCATGATCCTGCAGAAGCTGAAGGCCGACGCCGAGGCCTACCTCGGCGAGGGGGTCACCGACGCCGTGGTCACCGTCCCGGCCTACTTCAACAACGCGCAGCGCGAGGCGACCAAGGACGCGGGCAAGATCGCCGGGCTCAACGTCCTGCGGATCATCAACGAGCCGACCGCCGCCGCGCTCGCGTACGGCCTCGACAAGGAGGCCTCCGACCACACGATCCTCGTCTTCGACCTCGGCGGCGGAACGTTCGACGTCTCGATCCTCGAGCTCGGCGAGGGCGTCTTCGAGGTGAAGGCCACGAACGGCGACAACCACCTCGGCGGCGACAACTTCGACAAGGCGATCGTCGACTGGATGGTGGCCGAGTTCAAGCGCGACCAGGGCATCGACCTCTCCGAGGACAAGATGGCCCTGCAGCGCCTCTACGAGGCGGCCGAGAAGGCCAAGATCGAGCTCTCCTCGACGATGACGACGCAGATCAACCTGCCGTTCGTCACGGCGACCCCCGAGGGCCCGAAGCACCTCGACCTGCAGCTCACGCGGGCGAAGCTGAACGAGCTGACCTCGGCGCTGCTCGAGCGGACCGTCGGGCCGACCAAGAAGTGCCTGGCCGACGCCGGGCTCGACGCGTCCAAGATCGACCACGTCGTCCTCGTCGGCGGCATGACCCGCATGCCCGCGGTCGTGGAGAAGGTGAAGGAGCTGATCGGCAAGGACCCGCACAAGGGCGTCAACCCGGACGAGGTCGTTGCCGTCGGCGCGGCCATCCAGGGCGGCGTGCTCAAGGGCGAGGTCAAGGACATCCTGCTCCTCGACGTCACGCCGCTGTCGCTCGGGATCGAGACCAAGGGCGGCGTCTTCACGAAGCTGATCGACCGGAACACCACGATCCCGACCAAGAAGTCGGAGGTCTTCACCACGGCCGAGGACAACCAGCCCTCGGTCGAGGTGCACGTCCTCCAGGGCGAGTCGGAGATGGCGCTCTATAACAAGACGCTCGGCAAGTTCCAGCTCGTCGGGATCCCGCCGGCGCCGCGGGGCATGCCGCAGATCGAGGTCACCTTCGACATCGACGCGAACGGGATCATCAACGTCTCGGCCAAGGACCTCGGGACGGGGAACGAGCAGCAGATCAAGATCGAGGGCGGCTCGGGCCTCAAGCCGGACGAGGTCGAGCAGATGATCAAGGACGCCGAGGGTCATGCGGAGGAGGCGCACCGGCTGAAGGAGCTCGCCGATGCCAAGAACCAGGCCGAGTCGCTCGCCTATGCGACCGACAAGAGCCTGAAGGAGCACGGCGACAAGCTCGACGAGGCCGAGCGCTCGACGATCGAGGGCCGCGTGATGGAGCTCAAGCAGGCGCTCGAGACCGACGACCTGGGCGAGATCCGCGCCAAGACGGACGCGCTCCAGGAGGCCTCGCAGAAGCTGGCCGAGGCGGTCTACGCGCAGGCGACCGAGGCACAGCAGGCCTCGTCCGAGAACGGCGAGGCGGCCGACTCCGACGAGGAAGTGATCGAGGACGCGGAGGTCGTCGACGAGGAGGCCAAGACCTCGTGACGTCTCCGACCGAGGCCGAGCTCGAGGAGCGGCTGGCCGCTCTCGAGGCCGAGCGGGACGAGTACCTGAACGACCTCAAGCGCGTCGCCGCCGACTTCGAGAACTACCGCAAGCGGGCCGCGCGTGACCAGGAGAGCCTGGTCGCGCGCGCCCACGAGCGGTTGGTGAAGGAGCTCCTGCCGGTGCTCGACGACCTCGAGCGGGCGCTCTCCGCCGCGGAGGAGCACGAGGAGGCGAAGCTGGAGGACGGCGTTCGTCTGGTGCACCGGGCACTGAAGGATGCACTCGACCGCGAGGGCCTGGTCGAGATCGAGACCAACGGGCGCTTCGACCCGCACGTCCACGAGGCCCTGCTCTCGCAGCCCTCGTCCGAAGAGGAGGGCTCGGTGCTCGAGGTCGTCCAGAAGGGCTACCGGCTCGGCGACCGCGTCGTGCGCCCCGCGCGCGTCGTGGTCGCGGCGGCTCCGCAGGAGGACGATGGCGCCCGTCAATGACCTCTACGAGACGCTGGGCGTCTCGAAGGGCGCGAGCCAGGACGAGATCAAGAAGGCCTATCGCAAGCTCGCCCGGCAGCACCACCCCGACGCGAACCCGGGCGACGACGACGCCGAGGAGCGCTTCAAGGAGGTGCAGCACGCCTACGACGTGCTCTCGGACGCGGAGAAGCGCAAGCAGTACGACCGCGTCGGCGAGGCGAACGGACGGCCCGGGCCCGGCGGCTACACGTTCACCGAGGGCTTCGACCTCGGCGACCTCGGCGACCTGGGCGACATCTTCGGCGGGCTCTTCGGAGCGCGCGGCCGCCAGCAGCAGCAGCGCGGCCGGCGCGGCCGCGACGTCGAGGTCGAGGTGCGGCTCTCGTTCGAGGACTCGCTGAAGGGCGTCGAGACGACGATCCCGGTCGAGCTCGAGACCGCCTGCCGCGAGTGCGGCGGCTCGGGCGCGAAGCCCGGGACCGCGCCGACGCTCTGCCCCGAGTGCCACGGGCGCGGGGTCAAGGCCGAGAGCCAGGGCCTGTTCGCCCTCTCCCAGCCGTGCCCCCGCTGCCGCGGGAACGGGACGGTGATCGAGGACCCGTGCCCGCGCTGCCACGGCACCGGCCGGGAGCGGCGGACGAAGCGCTACAAGGTCAAGATCCCCGCGGGCGTGAAGGACGGCTCGAAGATCCGCCTGCGCGGGAAGGGCGAGGCCGGCTACGGCGGCGCGGAGGCCGGCGACCTGTTCGTCGTCACGCGCGTCGCGCCCTCGAAGCTGTACACGCGGCGCGGCGACGATCTGATCGTCGACGTGCCCGTCACGTACCCCGAGGCCGCGCTCGGCGCGACCGTCAAGGTGCCGACGCCGGACGGGCCGGTCACGGTCAAGGTCAAGCCCGGCACGACCGACGGCACGCTCCTGCGCGTCAAGGGCAAGGGCGCGCCGAAGCTGAAGGGCTCCGGCCGCGGCGCCCTGCTCGCGCGCGTGAAGCTGACCGTGCCGAAGAAGATGACGAAGGCCGAGCGCGAGGCGGTCGAGGCGCTGCAGAAGGCATCGCGGGAGGATCCGCGAGAGGGGCTCGGCTCGTGATGGCCAAGCACGACGAGCTTCTCGACCAGGGGCCTCGCGAGGCGCCCGAGCCCGAGACGGCGGAGCAGCGGAGCAAGCGGCTGACCGTCGGCACGGCCGCGGGAGGAGTTGCCGCAGGCGGCGTGGTTGCGGCAAAGCTCGGCGTGCTCGGGAAGGGACTTTTCTGGCTCGTCGCCTGGCACGGAATCTTCAATCTCTGGCGTCTTGGCGGTTGGATCGCGCTTGGCGTCGTTCTGGGAGGGGTCGCGGTGTACCTGGCCGTCCGCGCCCGGGGGGAGGGTTGATGAACCATCAGCCGAGCTCCATGAGGCGGCCGTTCTCGCTCGCGATCGTCTCGTTCGTCGCCGGGCTCGGCCTCTACGTCGTGGCCGGGCTCGTGCAGATCAACTACTTCGACGGCGAGTCCAGGCCGTTCTGGCTGAACGGGCTCTTCCTGCTCGCCGTTGCTCTCGTTGTCGCCGGCCTGCTGGTGCTCGTCTCGGGCGCCGTCCACGCCGCGAAGGGGCGACGGTGATGGACGACAGGCCCCGCTACATGATCTCCGTCGCCGCCGAGCTCGTCGGGATGCACCCGCAGACGCTGCGGATGTACGAGCAGAAGGGCCTCGTCCAGCCCAGGCGCACCGCCGGGAACACGCGGCTCTACTCGGAGGCCGACCTCGAGCGGCTGCGGCTGATCCAGCGTCTGACGACGGAGCTCCGGCTCAACCTCGCGGGCGTCGAGGCGGTGCTCGACCTCGAGGAGCAGCTCCGGCGGATGCAGGAGCGGATGGAGCGGCTCGAGCGCGAGATGCGCGAGACGGTTGCACGGGTGCACCGGCACTACCGCCGCGACCTCGTCCCGTATGAACCATCCCAGCTACAGGAGCGGAAATGGACTTCAACAAGCTGACGCTGAAATCACAGGAAGCGGTCGCCGCCGCCCAGGAGCTCGCGCGCCGCATGGGCAACCCCGAGCTCTACCCCGAGCACCTGCTGCTCGCGCTGCTCGACCAGGAGCTGCCGCAGCAGCTCGTGCCCGACCCGGCCGGCCTCCGCGCGCAGGCCGAGGCGACGCTCCGCACCAAGCCGTCGACCGAGGGCGCGCAGCAGCAGCCGCAGGTGAGCGCGGCCGTCTCGCGCGTGCTCGACAAGGCGTTCGACGAGGCGCGCCGCCTCGAGGACGAGTACGTGTCGACCGAGCACCTGCTGCTCGCGCTCGACGTCGTCCCGCGCGACGAGCTGGAGGCCAAGATCAAGACGGTCCGCGGGGGACAGCGTGTGACCAGCCAGGACCCCGAGGGCACCTACCAGGCGCTCGAGAAGTTCGGCCGCGACCTGACCGAGCTCGCAGAGCAGGGGAAGCTCGACCCGGTCATCGGCCGCGACGAGGAGATCAGGCGCGTGATCCAGGTGCTCTCGCGCCGGACGAAGAACAACCCGGTCCTGATCGGCGACCCCGGTGTCGGAAAGACGGCAATCGTCGAGGGGCTCGCGCAGCGGATCGTCGCCGGCGACGTGCCCGAGGGCCTCAAGGGCAAGCGCGTCTGGGCGCTCGACATCGGCGCGATGCTCGCCGGCTCGAAGTACCGCGGCGAGTTCGAGGAGCGGCTCAAGGCCGTCCTCACGGAGGTGCAGAACGCGGCCGGCGAGCTGATCCTCTTCATCGACGAGCTGCACACGATCGTCGGCGCCGGCGCGGCCGAGGGCGCGGTCGACGCGGCCAACATGCTCAAGCCGATGCTCGCGCGCGGCGAGCTGCGCGCGATCGGCGCGACGACGCTCGACGAGTACCGCAAGCACATCGAGAAGGACGCGGCCCTGGAGCGGCGCTTCCAGCCGGTCTTCGTCGGCGAGCCCTCCGTCGCGGACACGATCGCGATCCTGCGCGGTTTGAAGGAGCGTTACGAGGCGCACCACGGCGTGCGCATCCGCGACGCGGCGCTGGTCGCAGCGGCTGTCCTCTCCGATCGCTACATCGCCGACCGGTTCCTGCCCGACAAGGCGATCGACCTCGTCGACGAGGCGGCCTCGCGCCTGCGCATGGAGATCGACTCCTCGCCGCTCGAGCTCGACGAGGCGGAGCGGCGCGTGCGCCAGCTCGAGATCGAGCTTGCAGCAATCGCTAAAGAAACGAAGGAGGTGCGCGAGCCGCTCGAGCGCGAGCTCGCCGAGGCGCAGGAGCGGCGCAACGAGCTGGCCGCGCGCTGGGCGAAGGAGAAGGAGCAGCTCGAGCGGGTCAAGGAGATCACGCGCCGGATCGACGAGCTGCGCATGGAGGCCGAGCGGGCCGAGCGCGAAGGCGATCTCCAGCGCGTCGCCGAGATCCGCTACGGCGAGCTTCCGGCGCTCGAGCAGGAGCTCGCGGAGCGCGAGCAGGAGGACGGCTTCGAGCCAATGGTCAAGGAGGAGGTCGACGAGGACGACGTCGCCGAGGTCGTCGCGCGCTGGACCGGGATTCCGGTTGACCGGCTGCTCGAGGGCGAGACCCAGAAGCTGATCCACATGGAGCAGCGCCTGCACGAGCGCGTCGTCGGCCAGGACGAGGCGGTCGAGGCGGTCGCGAATGCCCTTCGTCGCGCGCGCTCGGGCCTGCAGGATCCGAACCGGCCGATCGGCTCGTTCGTCTTCCTCGGCCCGACCGGGGTCGGCAAGACCGAGGTCGCCCGAGCGCTCGCCGAGTTCATGTTCGACGACGAGCGGGCGATGGTCCGGCTGGACATGTCCGAGTACATGGAGAAGCACACGGTCTCGCGCCTCGTCGGCGCACCGCCCGGCTACGTCGGCTACGACGAGGGCGGCCAGCTGACCGAGGCGGTCCGGCGGCGGCCCTACTCGGTCGTGCTGCTCGACGAGATCGAGAAGGCCCACCCGGACGTCTTCAACGTCCTGCTCCAGATCCTCGACGACGGGCGCCTGACCGACGGCAAGGGCCGCACGGTCGACTTCCGCAACACCGTCCTGATCATGACCTCGAACGTGCGCTCGGCCGAGGCGATGCGCGAGATCTTCCGGCCCGAGTTCCTGAACCGCATCGACGAGATCGTCGAGTTCCGGCCGCTGACGAGGGAGCAGATCGGCGAGATCGTCGAGCTACAGCTGCGGCGTGTCGAGGCGCGGCTCGCCGAACGCGGGCTGCGGCTCGAGCTGACCGACGTGGCTCGAGAGGCGCTTGCCGAGGCGGGCTGGGACCCGACCTACGGCGCCCGGCCGCTCAAGCGCGCGATCCAGCGCCTGCTCGAGAACCCCCTCGCGCTGCGGCTCCTGGAGGGCGAGTTCGCCGAGGGCGACACTGTACGGGTCGACGCGCAGCACGGCGAGCTCTCCTTCGAGAAGGCCTCGGCGGCTGCCCCTGCGGTCGCCTAGCCGATGGCACGCGCGGGCACGAAGCAGCCGCTTCCGCCGCCCTTGCCGCCCGAGGAGCGGACGGTCGGGCAGCTCGTGGCCGAGACGCTGAACCTCTACCGCCGGCGCTTCTGGGCCTCGCTTGCCCTCGGCGTCGGCCCCGCCATCGCGGCGATCGCGGTGACCGTGATCCCCGGCTGGTGGGCGTTGGCGTTCGTCCTCACGTTCGGCGTGCTGGTGATGACGGCCTCGTACGTCCGCGCCGTGCTGATCGCGACCGGGGAGTCGGTGGCCCGGCGTCCGCTCTTGACGGGCGTGGCGGCCGGCTGCGTCGTCTTCCTGCCGGTTCCGTTCCTCTACAGCGTCGTGCTCCCCGCAGTCGTGTGGCTGGCGCTCTTCGGGCTGGCGGTGCCGGTCGCTCTGGTCGAGGGGCTCGGCTTCCGCGCTTCGCTGCGGCGCGGCTTTCAGCTTGCGCGGGCCGACCTCGTGCACGCGATCGGCTCGCTGGCGACGCTCGTGATCGTTTCCTTTCTGACCTCGACGGTCCTCTTCTTCCTGCTCCGGAGCGGGAGCGAGGCCGCGCTCGCGGTCGCAGCCTTCCTGTCGGTGCTCGTGATCTCGCCCATACTGTTCCTCGGCGCCGCCCTGCTCTATTTCGACCAGGCGGCGAGGGCCACGAAGAGGAGGAACGATGCCGACGTACATCATGCTCTCCAACCTGACCGCCCAGGGAGTTCAGACGCTGAAGGCGAACCCCGACCGGCTCCGGGAGGTCAACCGTGACGTGGAAGAGCTCGGCGCGAAGGTCGTCCACCAGTGGGCGACGCTCGGGCCGTTCGACTTCGTCAACGTGGTCGAGGCGCCCGACGCGGAGACGATGACCCGCGTGTCCGTCGCTCTCGGCGCGCGCGGCAGCGCGAAACTGCAGACGCTGACCGCGCTCACGATCGACGAGTTCCTCAGCTCGCTGAGCTGAACGCGACCGCCGTCTCGGCGGCCACGCGGGCGTTGGCGACTATCAGCTCGCCGTTCACCTCAAGCGTGCGACCGCCGCTGTGCTCGTGCAGGTACGCGAGCACGAAGGGCGTGACGGCCTTGCCGGTGACGTTCTCGGCCGCAGCAGCCTCGAGCGCTTCCTCGACGAGCGGCTCGACATCGACGCTCCCCTCCGGCGGGTTGCCGAGCAGGAGCCCGCCGCCGCCGAGCTCCCAGTGGGCTCGGGCGATTCGCGCGGCCTCTTCGGGCGACTCGACGCGCGCCGAGACCGGCGGGCCACCCGCGGCCGCGTAGAAGAGCGGCAGCTCGTCCGTCCGGAAACCGAGCACGGGGACGCCGAGCGTCTCGAGCGCCTCGGCCGTCGCCGGGACGTCGAGGAGGGACTTGGCTCCCGAGCCGACGACGAGCGCGGGCGTGCGGGCCAGCTCGAGGAGGTCGGCGGAGACGTCGGGCCGCTCCGCGAAGCCGCGGTGGACGCCCCCGATCCCGCCCGTGCCCATGAAGCGGATCCCGCAGAGGCGGCAGACGGCGAGCGTGCCGCCGACGGTGGTCGCGCCGATGGAGCCCTGCGCGACGCCGGCCGCGAGGTCGCGCGGCCCGGCCTTGAGCGCCTCGGGGCCCGCCTCTCCGAAGCGCTCGAGCTGGTCGCCGTCGAGCCCGACGACGACGGCCCCGTCGAGCACCCCGACCGTCGCGGGCACGGCCCCTTCGGCCCTGACCGCCGCCTCCGCCGCGCGGCCCACCTCCACCCCCACCCTGGGAGGGAACCCGTGGGCGATCAGCGTAGTCTCGAGCGCGACGACGGGGTGGCGCTCGTGGAGGGCTTGTTGCACTTCCGGCGCGATCCGGAGGAGATCCGTCACGGAACCGCTCCCATCTGCGCGACGCAGCGCGCCGCGGCCTCGACGCCGAGGTCGATCCCGCCGACGATGAAGCCCGCGGCGAGAGCGTCTCCGGCTCCGGTCGTGTCGACGACGTCACCCGGAAGCGGCGCGCGCTCCTCGAGCCCGCCCGGACCGTGGACGGCGACGCCGCGCGGGCCGCGCTTGACCACCGCCGTCTCGGCGAGCGCGTACCCACCGCCGACGAGCTCCCATTCCGCCTCGTTCGCGAAGACGACGTCGGGCCCGAGCTCATCCAGCCGCTCGCGAAACCGCTCCGGCCCATACGCCCGGATCGCGCTCCACGACGAGAGGTCGACGCTCACAGGTGCGTTTCCACGACGAGCCAGCGATGCACCCTCGAGCGCCGCGTGCCCAATCGGCTCCGCGAGCAGGCTGTACCCCGAGAGGTGAAGCCACTCGCAGTCGTCGAACCACGCCGCGTCGAGCTCGTCGGCGCGCAGATCTGGCGCGACGCCGCGGTCGGTCGCCATCGAGCGCTCGCCGTCCGCGCCGACGAATGAGACGACCACGCCCGTCCTCCCGTCGCCGCGAGGCCCGGCCAGCTCGACGCCCCGCCGCTCGAGCAGCGACCGCGCCAGCTCGCCCGTCTCGTCGTCGGCCTGCTTCCCGACGAAGCGCGCTCGCCCGCCGAGGGCGACGACCCAGGCGGCCACGTTCGCCGCCTGGCCTCCGGAGACGACACGCGTCTCGACGGGCGTGTCGGCTCCGGCCGCAAGCGGCTGCGGTGCGCGCACGATCACGTCGAGAAGCAGGTCGCCGAGCGTGCAAATCATGGTTCCGCGCCTAGAATCGCAGCATGGACGGCAAGCCGAAGACGGAACGGCTCCGGTCGTTCCTGATCGGCGGGGTCGTCGGCGCTTCGGCCGTCCTCGCGGCGGTCCGCCGCAAGCGCGCCCGCGCGCGCCAGACCCCGCCCGGGCTCGCCGCCTTCGAGGACGCGCCCTGCTTCCAGGAAACCCTCGAGCGCGAGCGCCGAACTTAGAGATCATCGCGATGTGGCAGACGGCATCGCGAGCGATGCCGTGAACTGCCCCAACTATCCTTAGAACGATGCCGATCTACGAGTACCGCTGCCCGAACGGGCACCTGTTCGAGCTCTTCCAGCGCATGGACGAGGCGCCGCCCAAGGTCTGCGAGACCTGCGGCGAGGGCCCGCTCGAGCGCGTGCTCTACCCGGTGGCGGTGCACTTCAAGGGATCGGGCTTCTACTCGACCGACTACGGGCGCGGCTCGGGCGCGCGCAAGCGCGAGGAGTCGAGGGACGGCGAGGGCCCGGGCGACACCGAGACGAAGAAGAAGGACGAGAAGAAAGACCAGAAAGACCAGAAGGACAAGAAGGAGAAGGCCGCCGAGGCCTAGGGCTCGGGAAGCGGGTTCCCGAGCAGGCAGCCCGGCGGGTAGGTGTCGCCGCTCGGGGCCGGGGGCTGTACCGCCGAGCGCCCGAGCACCATCAGGATCACCTTTGCGTTGTCCTCGCTCGGCGTGATGTCGCCGCCGGTCGAGATCCCGCCCAGCCGGCAGTGGATCGTGTTCTTCGCGCGGAACTTGTTCCAGCCGAGAGAGACGAACTCGTTGGCCGAGAGGTCCGTGGCGAGCGGCTTCATCAGGTCCTTGCCCATGAACGGCATGCGCATGAACGTGCTGTAGCTCGCGAGCTTGCTCATCACCGCCTGGAGCACCTGCTGGTTGCGCTCCCCGCGGGTGATGTCGCTCTCGGCCGGGTCGAGCAGGTTCTTGCGCACGCGCGAGTAGATGAGCGCGCGGCGGCCGTCGAGGTGCTGCTTCCCCCTCGCGAAGCGCCAGCCGGGCCAGCGGGCGCAGCGCACGGGCGAGGCAAAGGGGCAGTCGAACTTGGACAGGATCGGGCGCGGGACGACGACATCGATGCCGCCGACCTTGTCGATCAGGTCGCGGAACTCCGCGAAGTTGACGACCATGACGTGGTTAACCGGAATGGTCGTGTACTCGGAGATGGTGCGAATCGCGAGCCTCGGCCCGCCGACCTGGAAGGCGGTGTTGATCTTCGCGTCTCCGTAGCCCGGGATCGCCACGCGCAGGTCGCGCGGGATCGAGAGGTAGTAGAGGCGCTGGTGGTCGGGGTCGGTGCGCAGGAGCGTGATCGAGTCGGAGTGACGATCCCCGGAGCGCGAGACCGCGAGCGAGTGATCGGTGCCGAGGAGCAGGATCGAGGTCGAGTTCGTCAGCAGTGGGCCCTTGTCGGGCGCGAGCGCCTGGCGAGCGGTCGCCGGAAGCCGCTTGTTCGCCGCGGAGACGCCGCTCCGGAAGGTGACGTAGCCGAGCGCGCCCCAGACGACGAAGAAGAGGAGCACGAGTCCGATCGCGATCCCGATCTCGCGTCCCCAGCGGATTCGGCGCCGAGGCCGTGCCTTCTTCGGGCCCGCCCCTCGGAAGCGCGCCTTGCCGTCGCGCCCGTCACGAGGCTCTCGCGGCGGGGGCTTTTTCGGCGTGACCGTCGGCACCCGCCCCTTGACGCGCCCGCCGCGGTAGACGCGATACGGCTTCTCTCCGCCGGGCGACGCCATCCGGCGGCGTATGGTAGCCATCGGGTGTGAAGCCGCTCCGGGTCATCGGCGTCGACGTGGGCGGGACGAAGACCCTCGGAGCGGTGGTTACCCGGGACGGCGCGATCGACGTGCGGCTCGAACGCCCGGCCGAGGCGTCCTCGGAGGAGTCGTTGCTGGCCGCTCTCGACAGCCTGGTCGAGGAGCTCCGCGCAGCGGCGGAGGTTGCGGCGCTCGGTTTCGGGATTCCCTCGCGGATCGATCAGCGACGCGGCCGCTCGATCGAGGCGGTGAATCTTCCGCTCGAGGGCGTCGACTTCCGTGACCGGATGCGCGAGCGGCATGGCCTTCCGGTCGCGATCGACAACGACGGGAACGCGGCTGCGATCGGCGAGTGGAAGGCGGGCGCAGCGTCCGGCACGAGCAACGTGGTCATGCTCACGCTCGGGACCGGCGTCGGCGGCGGCCTGATCCTGGACGGACGGCCCTTTCGCGGCGCGACCGGGAGCGGCGCCGAGCTCGGCCACGTCGTGATCGACGCCGACGGGCCGCCGTGCCCTTGCGGGGGTCACGGGCATCTCGAGTCCTACGCGTGCGGCCCCGTGGCCGACCGCGTCGCGCGCGAGCTCTTCGGGCCGGAGTCGGACGCGGAGGATCTCGTCGAGCGCGCCCGTGGGGGCGACGCCGAGGCGGTCGAGGCGCTCGCGGGGATCGGCCGGAAGCTCGGCGCGGGGATCGCGACGTTCGTCAACGTCTTCGAGCCGGAGCTGGTCGTCGTGGGCGGCGGCTTCGGCGAGGCGGGCGAGCTCTTACTGGGGCCGGCCCGCGAGGTCGTGGCGCGCGAGGGGCTCGTGCCAGGACGGGACACGGTCAGGATCGTCGAGGCGAAGCTGGGCGTCGAGGCAGGCGTCGTCGGCGCTGCGACGATCGCCTTCGAGGCGCTCGGCGGGGTCTAGCCGGTGCCCCTCGCGGTCTGCGCGACGCCGATCGGCAACCTCGAGGACGTGACCCTGCGCGTGCTGCGGGAGCTGGTGGAGGCCGACGTCGTCCTCTGCGAGGACACGCGCCACACGAGGAAGCTGCTGGAGCGCCACGGCGTGCAGGCGCGGCTGCTCTCGTACCACCAGCACAACGAGGCGAGGCGAACCGGAGAGCTGCTGCCGCGCCTCGAGGCCGGCGAGCGCATCGCGCTCGTGAGCGACGCAGGCCTGCCCGGCATCTCCGATCCGGGCGCGCGCCTCGTGCGGTCGGCTCTCGAGGCCGGCGTGCCCGTGACGGTCCTGCCGGGGCCGTCCTCCGTGGAGACGGCGCTCGTCGCGAGCGGGCTGGTCGCGGAGCGCTACCAGTTCCTCGGCTACCTCCCACGCGGGGAGCGGGCCCTTCTGGCGCTGGCCGAGGAGCTCGCGCGCTGGCCCTGGGCGGTGGTCGCCTTCGAGTCGCCGCAGCGGCTGGCCGCATCGCTGCGGGTCCTCGCGCGCGTGATCCCCGAGCGCCCCGCGGCGGTCTGCCGCGAGCTGACGAAGCGTTTCGAGGAGGTCGCGCGGGGTTCCGTGGCCGAGCTGGCGGGCCGGTTCGGTGCAGTCAAGGGCGAGATCACGCTCGTCCTCGGGCCCGGGGAGCCCGCGGCGCCCGACGAGGAGGCTGCGACCGCGGCGATGGGCGAGCTCGTCGCCTCGAACGTCCCACGGGGGCTGGCTGCCGACGTGGTCTCGCGGCTGACGGGGGTGCCGCGAAACCGCCTCTACCGTACCTCTCTGTAATCACATTTGACAACGTCCGGGCGGCCTTGCTACGGTGACGATGGTTTGCAAAATTGACAACGGAGGTCGTACTGCGAGATGCGTCTACTCGTTGCAGTGGCTGCGGTTGCCGCGCTGGTCGTCCCGGCGCCCGCGCTCGGCTGGAGCTGGCCCGTCACCGGGCCGGTGCTGACGTTCTTCGCCTTCGACCCGAGCCACCCGTACGCGGCCGGACAGCACCGCGGTATCGACATCGGAGCCTCCGACGGCGCAGAAGTCGTCGCACCGGTCACGGGATCGATCTCCTTCGCCGGGACCGTCCCGGCGCAGGGAAAGACGATCACGATTCAGACCGCCGACGGCTACTCGGTCACGCTCGTTCATCTCGGCTCCTACTCGGTGCGGCGCGGCGACTCCGTCTCCGAGCGCGACGTGGTGGGCGCCGTGGGCGCGAGCGGGGCGCCTGAGCTCGCGGGCGCGTCCGTGCACCTCGGGGTGCGGCGCACGGCCGAGCCGCAGGGCTACGTCGACCCGCTCTCGCTGCTTCCCGAGCCGGAGGCGAGCCCTCCCCCGGCGGCCTCGGGCGACGACCACCTGGCGCCGCCGGTGGCTGCGCCGCGGTCCGTCGTGCCCGCCCAGCCGGCAACGGCCCCTCCACCTGCGCTGGACGACCGGTCTTCGTCCCGACCCGCGCCCGCCCCGGCGGGCGACCACCGGAGTCTCGGGTCGTCCGTCCGGGTTGTCACGCCTGCGAGGCCGGGGACGCGAGGAGCGGGCACGAAGGTCGCGGCAGAGGGCCATGCCGGCAGGCCCGTCGTCTCGGGGACGGTCGTGCGGGTGCCGGGCAGAGTGGCTCATCGCGCGGGCACGCATCTCCGCGACCCCGATGCGGAGGGCCTGGGCGATGCCCGCAGGACGAGCGGCTCGCTCGCAGAGAGGTCCGGCCGGGCGGCGCCTCCGCCGAGCATGGCTGCACGTGCTTCGGCCCGCGGCTTCCCGGCCTCCGCGCTCGCGCTTGCCCTCTGCGCGGCGGCGGCGTTGGCCACCGGCGTGCTCGTGGCCAGACGCCGCAGGTCCCGGGCCGGGGCCGCAGGCAGGGCGGTTCGTATCATTGACGTCGATGCGCTACTACCTGACGACACCGATCTACTACGTGAACGCGACGCCGCACATCGGCCACGCGTACACGACCCTGGCCGCGGACGTCCTCGTCCGGCACCACCGCCAGCGCGGCGACGAGACCTTCTTCCTCACCGGCACCGACGAGCATGCCTCGAAGGTGTTCCGGGTCGCCGAGGAGCAGGGCCTCGACGTCAAGACGTACGTCGACCGGATCGCCGAGGACTGGCGGGAGCTTCCTAGGCGTGTCAATGCCGACTACGACTTCTTCATCCGCACCACCGACGAGGGCCACAAGCGCTTCGTCCAGGAGTTCCTGCAGCGCATCTACGACAACGGCGACATCTATCAGGACGTGTACTCGGGCCTGTACTGCGTCGGCTGCGAGGAGTTCAAGAGCGAGGCGGACCTCGTCGACGGGCTCTGTCCCGAGCACGGGATTCCACCCGAGCGCATCGAGGAGACGAACTACTTCTTCCGGCTGTCGGCCTACCAGGAGCGGTTGCTCGAGCTCTACGACGCCCGGCCGGACTTCGTCTTGCCGCGCTTCCGCTACAACGAGGCGCGGAGCTTCATCGAGGGCGGCCTCAAGGACTTCAGCGTCAGCCGCGCAGGCCAGCCGTGGGGCGTGCCGATCCCGTGGGACGAAGGGCAGGTCACCTATGTCTGGGTAGACGCCCTCATCAACTACCTGAGCGCGCTCACGTACGCGCGCGACGGCGAGGATCTGCGCGAGCGGTTCTGGCCGGAGGTCCGGCATCTGCTCGGCAAGGACATCCTGCGCTTCCACTGCGTCTACTGGCCGGCGCTGCTCCTCGCGGCGGGGTACGACGTGCCGAAGCAGCTGTTCGTGCACGGCTACCTGCTGCTGGACGAGCGCAAGATCTCGAAGTCGCTCGGGAACGTGATCGACCCGCTGGACCTGGTGGACGTCTACGGGAGCGACGCGGTCCGCTTCTGGGCGCTCCGGTCGGTTTCGTTCGGGCAGGACGGAACCGCCTCGGTCGACGCTCTGCACGAGCGGTACGAGCGTGAGCTCGCGAACGACCTCGGCAACCTCGTCTCCCGGACGACCGCGATGATCGCGCGCTACCGAGGCGGACGGATCGCCCCGGGTGCCCGCAGCGAGGAGCTCGCCTCTGCGCTCGACAGCCTGCGCGCAGCGCTGGTGGCTCGATTCGACGCGTTCGACCTCACGGGTGCGCTCGAAGAGGCCTGGGAGGTCGTCCGCCTGCTCAACCGTCACGTCGAGGAGACGGCTCCGTGGCAGCTCGCCAAGGACGAGGCGAGAGCGGAGGAGCTCTCGGCCGTTCTCTACGACCTGGCCGACGGCGTCCGCGCGGTGACAGTCGCGCTCTCGCCCTACCTCCCGCAGGCGGCGCCGCGCATCCTCGGCGCGCTCCGGCAGCCGGTCGACCTCTCGCTGGACCAGGTCGCCTACGGAAGGACAGCCGAGACCGAGGGGATCGAGGCGGCACAGCCGCTCTTCCCGCGCGTGGACCTTCCGACCGCGGCCGCCTGACGGCATGACGGACACGCACGCGCACCTCGACGCGTGCACTGACCCGCCGGAACAGGTGGTCGCCCGGGCGCGAGCGGCCGGGATCGAGCGGATCGTCTCGGTCGGTTGCGGCCTCGACTCCTGCCGCGAAACGCTCGCGATCGCGAAACGGGAGCCGGGTGTCTGGGCGGCGCTGGGCGTGCACCCGCACCAGGCCGCGGATCCAGACGCGGAGCGGCTCGACGAGTTGCGGAGGCTGCTCGGCGACGCGCGTGCCGTGGCGGTCGGCGAGACAGGTCTCGACTTCTACCGCGACTACGCCCCGCGCGACCGGCAGCGACAGCTCTTCGAGCGCCAGCTCGAGCTGGCGGCGGAGCTCCGCAAGCCGGTCGTCGTCCACACTCGCGACGCCGAGGAGGAGACGGCCGCCGCGCTCGAAGGCTTCCCCGGAACGGTCGTCCTGCACTGCTTCTCCAGCCCCGTCCTGCTCCCGGTCGCGCTCGAGCGCGGCTACTACGTCTCCTTCGCCGGAAACGTCACGTACCCGAAGGCGGAGGAGCTGCGCGAAGCCGCGCGCCGCGTTCCGGCCGACCGGCTGCTCGCCGAGACCGACAGCCCGTACCTGAGCCCGCAGCCCCGCCGAGGCCGGCCGAACGAGCCTGCGAACGTCGTCCACACCGTCGTCGCGCTCGCGGAGGCCCGCGGCGAGGACGCCGAGGCGCTCGGCGCGCGCCTCGACGCCAACGCGACGGCCGCGTTCGGCCTGTCATGACCGAGCGGAAGGTCGTCGCGAAGAAGGAGCTGGGGCAGCACTTCCTCGTGGACGAGAACCTGCTCGGCGTGATCGGCCGGCTGGCCGAGCTCGAGCAAGAGGACATCGTTCTCGAGGTGGGCCCCGGCCTCGGCGTGCTGACCGCCTACCTCGCCGAGCGCGTGGCGCATGTTCACGCGATCGAGCTCGACTACGCGCTCGCGTGCGTCCTCGCGGAGAAGTTCGGCGAGCGCGGCAACGTCGAGCTTCAACACGGCGACGCGCTCCGGATCGACCTCGGCGAGCTGCGGCCGGCGCCGACCAAGCTCGTCGCGAACCTGCCCTACAACATCGCGACGCCGCTCGTCGTCGAGAGCCTCGATGGACTCCCGACCGTCCAGCTCTGGTGCGTGATGGTGCAGCGCGAGGTCGCCGACCGCTTCTTCGCGCAACCCTCGACGAAGGCCTACGGCGCCGTTTCCGTCCGCGTCCAGCTCGCCGCCGAGCGCACCGGTTTCCACCCGGTCTCGCGCACCGTCTTCCGGCCGCGTCCCAACGTCGATTCCGCGCTGGTTGCGTTCCGCCGCCGTTCTGCCGACGACTCTGCGGAGCACGCGCGCGTGAACGACGTGGTGACGGCGGCGTTCGCACACCGGCGCAAGCGCCTCGCCAACTCGCTCGAGCTCGCCGGCGTGGCCACGCGCGACCGTGCGGCCCAGGCGCTCGAGGCGATCGGGCGTGACCCCGCCGCCCGCGCCGAGGAGCTCGCTCCGCCGGAGTTCGTGGCTCTCGCCGAGGCGCTGGGCGCGTGAGTCGCGCCGCCGCGAATGCGAAGCTCAACCTCGCTCTCGTCGTCGGCCCGCGCCGCGCCGACGGCCGGCACGAGGTCGCGACCGTGCTCCAGCGGCTCGAGCTCGCCGACGGGATCGCCCTGGAGCCCGCGCCCGAGCTGCGCGTCGACGGCTTTCCCGAGGACACGCTCGTGCGAAGGGCGCTCGAGGCGCTCGCCGCGGCGGCCGGGGTCGAGCCCCGCTGGAAGGCGACCATCGACAAGGAGATCCCGGTCGCGGCCGGGCTCGGCGGCGGCAGCTCCGACGCTGCGACGGCGCTGAGGCTCGCCAACGAGATGCTCGACGAGCCGCTCCCCGAAACGGCCCTGCACGGCCTTGCCGCCGGGCTGGGCGCGGACGTCCCGTTCTTCCTCGCCTACGGCCCGCAGCTCGGCGAGGGCGCCGGCGACGAGCTGACCGCACACGAGCTGCCGCAGGACTACTGGGTCGTTCTCGTCCTCCCGCACAGAGCGGACAAGGTTTCGACCGCCGCCGTCTACCAGGCGTTCGACGAGCGCGGCGGGGAGCGCGGCTACGAGGAGCGGCGTCTCAGGCTCGCCGAGGCGCTCGCGAACGTCCGCGAGCCGCGAGATCTCGCGGCGCTCCCGCCCAACGACCTCGCGTCGTCCCCACTCGCGGTCGAGCTGCTCGCGCACGGCGCGTTCAGGGCCGACGTCACGGGCGCGGGACCGGCCGTGTACGGGCTCTTCGAGCAGCGCGAGTCCGCCCTCGCAGCGGAACAGGAGCTCCGCCGTCACGGCCAAGCCTGGGTGACCGCGACCGCTTGGTACGGTTGATGCATGGCTACGGAAGGGTCGCTCGAGCCGCCCGGGACGATCGAGCACGGGACGAGCAAGTCCGGACGATGGCTTCGCGCGCGCCGCGTGCGAATCGTCCTCTGGGTCGCGATCATCGAGGGGCTCGTCGTCTGGATCGCCCACGGCGTCGGCAAGTGGACGGTGATCATCATCGCGATCCCGTGCCTCGCGATCTACATCTTCTGGGGTCGCGATGCGCGCTCGGACACTGCGCGGCAACTCTCCTGGATCGCCGCAGCCTCGCAGGCGCTCGCCGTCGTCGTCGTGATCCTCGCCTTTCTCCTGGACTGGCTCGCGCTGCTCCTCGCGGGCATCTTCGCGGTGATCGCGCTGCTCCTCCTCTACGGCGACCGCCGTTAAGCCCCCGCGAGCGCCTGTATACCTGGAGCACCTAGCCAAGTGCCAAGGCGTCGCCTGCGACGCCGACTCGGAGGCCGGACGGGCTTCGCCCGTGCGGCCGTCTCAACCCATTCTTGGATAATCCAGGCTGTGATGGGGCGTAGCCAAGTGGTAAGGCAGCGGGTTTTGGTCCCGCGATCCCAGGTTCGAATCCTGGCGCCCCAGCCATCTACGTCGACAACGTGACCGAGACGCCGCTCGCAGCCGTGGTCCTGGCCGCCGGCCTCGGCACGCGCATGCACTCGGAGACGCCCAAGCACCTGCACCCGCTGCTCGGGCGCCGGCTCGTGGACTGGGTGATCGAGGCGGCCCGCGGGCTCGGGCCGGAGCCGCTCGTCGTCGTGACCTCGCCCGATCAACGGGACGCCTACGAGGGCATCGAGGTCGCCGTCCAGCTCGAGCCCCGCGGGACCGGCGACGCCGCGGCCGCGGCGGGCCCGAGCCTGCAGGGCTTCGACGGCGACGTGCTCGTGCTCACCGGCGACGCGGCCACGATCACCGGGGAGCTGCTCGCCCGGCTCCTGGAGACCCACCGCGCGGACGGCGCCGCCGCGACCGTCCTCTCCTTCGAGCTGGACGAGCCCGGCGCGTACGGCCGCATCGTCCGCAACGGCGACGGCGCGCTCGAGGCGATCGTCGAGGCCCGCGACGCGAGTGAGGACCAGCTGGCGCTGAACGAGGTCAACTCCTCGATCTACGTGTTCGCGGCGGAGAAGCTCTGGCCCGCGCTCGAGCGCCTCCGGCCCAACAACGACCAGGGCGAGCTGTACCTGACCGACACCGTGCGCGATCTCGCGCGCGCGGGCGAGCGCGTGGCGGTGCACATGGCCCCGGACGCCGCGGAGGTCGAGGGCGTGAACACGCGCGTGGAGCTGGCGGCGGCCGCGGCGGTGCTGCGCGACCGGATCAACAGCGAGCACATGCTCTCCGGCGCGACGATCGTCGATCCCGCCAGCACGTGGATCGACCCGACCGTCGAGCTCGAGCCGGACTGCACGATCCAGCCGTTCACCGTGCTCGGCGGATCTACCCGGGTCGAGCGCGGCGCGCACATCGGCCCGCACGCCGTCGTCGTCGATGCCGCGATCGGCGCGGGTGCGCTGGTCGGGCCCTTCTGTTACCTTCGCCCCGGAACCGTGCTGGGAGCCGGCGCCAAGGCGGGCACATTCGTGGAGATCAAGAACTCACGCATCGGCGAGCGGACGAAGGTGCCGCACCTCTCGTACATGGGCGACGCAGAGATCGGCGACGACACGAACGTCGCCGCCGGGAACATCACGGTCAACTTCCCGCACGAGGAGGGGAAGGAGAAGGGCAGCACGAAGATCGGCAGCAACGTCAGAACCGGCGTCCACAATGCCTTTGTTGCGCCGGTCGAGATTGGCGACGATGCTTGGATTGGGGCCGGGTCGGTCATCACGGAGGATGTCCCGCCGGAGTCCCTCGCGATCGCGCGTCAGCGCCAGGTCACGAAGGAAGGCTACGTCCGAGAGAAGCGACAACGAGATGGCTGAGGCGACGCTCCCCGGGCTCGAGACGGTCGAGGCGCCGGCGCTGCCGCAGACGGAGCGCACGCCGTGGATCGAGCGCGGTCCGCAGAAGCGCCTGATGCTGTTCGCCGGCCGCTCCAACCCCCAGCTGGCCGAGGGGATCGCCGAGAAGCTCGGGATCATGCTCGGCGAGGTCGAGCTGAGGACGTTCGCCAACGGCGAGACGTACGTCCGCTACGACGAGTCGATCCGCGGCAGCGACGTCTTCATCGTCCAGTCCGGGAACGCGCCGGTCAACGACCACCTGATCGAGCTGCTGATCATGATCCAGGCGGCCAAGCTCGCCTCGGCGAAGCGCATCACCGCCGTCGTCCCCTGGTTCCCGTACTCCCGGCAGGACAAGAAGTCCGCGCCCCGCGAGCCGATCACCGCCAAGCTCGTCGCCGACGCGCTCGAGGTCGCCGGAGTCGACCGCGTGGTGACGATGGACCTCCACGCCGGCCAGATCCAGGGCTTCTTCACGCTCCCGGTCGACCACATGACCGCGCTCCAGCTCTTCGCGCAGTACTACCGCGACAAGGGCCTGAGCGGCGAGGGCGTCGTGGCCGTCTCGCCGGACCCCGGGCGCGCGAAGATGGCGCGGCGCTTCGGCCAGATGCTCGAGGCCGACCTCGCGATCCTGAACAAGGTGCGCCCGGAGCACGACACCGCCGAGGTGACCGAGGTGATCGGCCACGTCGAGGGCAAGGTCGCGATCATGAGCGACGACATGATCGTCACCGGCGGCACGCTGATCGCCGGCGCGACGGCGCTGCGTGAGGCGGGCGCGACCGAGGTGTACGCCTGCGCGACGCACGGGCTGTTCCCCGGCAACGCGTTCGAGAAGATGGGCTCCAGCGAGCTCCAGGGGGTGACGGTGACCGACACGGTCCCGATCGACCCGATCAACCGGCCCGCGAACATCGAGGTCCTGCCGGTCTCGGGTCTGCTCGCGGAGACGATCATGAACATCTTCGCCGACGACTCGGTCTCGGCGATCTTCGCGGGCGAGAACCAGCTCTTCTGAGAGAACGGCTCAGCCAAGCGGTTCACCGGCATTTTCTACCGGACGTTTCTACAGCGCCCTGGCGCTCACTGGCGCGCTCCGTCCGGCGGCGGCGCGATCCTTGGCGACCCATGTTGATCTCGCGGACGACGCAGCCGTCAGTACACGCCGCGCGCCACGGAGTCGGCGACCACTACACCGGCCTGCCATTCCCACCGCGCCCGCCACGTCGCGCGGCCCGGCCTTTGCACTTGTGCACCCGGCCTGGTCGAGACAGCAGCCGCCTGAGAGCCCACCATTTACTCGCATCCCACGCGCACCCAAGCAACGACGGCGCCGCCTACTTGCTCATCCTCGTCGTGCTCGTGATCGGGGCCACGCGCTGATCGTCCGCCTCATCAAGGTTCCGGCGGATTCGCGCAGCCCTAGCTGTGACTGATCGCTACGGACTGAGCGGCCGCACCGTGCTTGCCTGTTTCCTCCTCGCCCTCGGCGCTGTGTTTGGGTTCAGCGACCTGGTTGGTTTCGTGGGACCGAAGCCCGGTTTCCAGTGGGAACTCGCAGCCATCACTGGGACAGCGCTCGGCACCACGCTGCTCGCGGGGGCTACGGGAGCGCTCGCACTCTCGACTTGGAGCGACGTTCGTGCGACCTGGCAGTTGGCCGATCTGACGAAGCGCGATCAGGAAGTGCGGGAAGAGCCGATCGTGATTCACACGTCGCCGTCTTCCAGCGTTCGAGTGATGAGTGCCGGCTGAACGTCGAACTTTGTGAACGGTCGGCCGCCTCCGGTCGTCGGGTCGCTTCGCGTCGACCCCGGCGACTCGGCGAAGCCGTGTGACGACCGCCGACGTACCCAGAATGCATCAAGCGGAGGTCGGGACCATGCGTCCTGCCCTCCGTTGGCCCCGACGGATCCGAGCACGAACTTCTCGTTAGTGCCATCTAACGCGTTCGCTACACGGGAGTTCCGCTCCGGCTAAGGACGATCGCGTCCCGCTCTCGGGCTCGTACCTAGAAACGCCGCGCAACCACGCGGGTTCGCGGGCAGCTTGCTAACACGATGGTCGCTAACGCCGGAAGTTGACTACGAGTCCTCGCCCTTCCGGGCGCGCTCATCTGCGTGCAGGTCGCCCATCACATGACCCGGACTCGACAGCGCAAGGACTACGCCGTAGTACTTGCTTCCACCGCCAGTCAGCATCGCCGGGCAAGCGCCTCCGGTGAAGCCCCGCTTGGCGACGGACTCGAAGACTCCGTGGTAGTCGCTGGCGTGCTCTCGCGATAGGTAGCCGACCTGCTGTCCGCCCTCCGCATACACCGCGACCGCGTTCGGGTCGTACGGGTTATCGGGTTCTCGGACCAGCACGGCGCGAAACCATCTCCGCTCGGGCTCTTGTTTCGCAACGTCGAGCGCGAAGTCGCACAAGTCCTCGAGGTAGGGAGTCGCGTCGGTGGCAAAATGGGCGACAGCTCGAAGCGCCTCTTGCCTAGGCCCTTCGCCGACCACAGCGACGAGACCGCCAGCGTGCAAGGTGCACACCGACAAGGAGCGCACTTGCGGCCCCTTGGCGCGGGACTCGCGACCTAAGAGTCGGTTCAGGAAACCCACGGAGCTTCAGGACGAGGTTAGGCGATCAGCGCCGCCACTTCCTGCGGCTCGTCTCATCAAAGCCACGGTCCCCACGGGTTGGGCTGCCCTGCCTGTGTCGGTAACGAGGACGCGACGCCTAGCTTCGGCGGTGTCTCCCGACGGTTCTACTGGCGGCGGCCGCCGGAATCCGGATGATTAGGGTGTGCTTCGTGTCGAGCGACACCGGCTGGGCCCGCGCCTCTTCGTGCTCGGGGCCCGCATCCACGAGTGGCACCTCGGCGCTGGGATCCTTGTCGCCCTGACGCTCGCGGCCGCTCTCGGACGCGTCGACGACACCCTCCGGACGGGAGTCATCGCCCTCGCGGGCGCCTGGCTCGTGGCGAAGGACTGGCGGGACCTCGTTCCCTCGCAGCGCGACACGGCCGCCTGGCGGCTCGGTGTGCACATCCGGCCGGCGCCTCTGCGCGTCCTCCGCCGGGCCGACCCGCTGCCCCAGGTCGCCGCGCTGGCCGCGGCGCTGGCGGCGCTCGTCAACCTCGCGTCGGCGGCTACGCCGAACATCGCGTGGCGTCACAAGGCGCTGCTCCAGCTCGAGCCGTTCGAGGCGCTGCGGGTCTCGCACGCCATTGCAGTCCCGGCCTCGTTCCTCCTGTTCGTGACGTGCTTCTACCTCTGGCGCCGCCGCCAGGGCGCGTTCCGCGTGGCGCTCGTCCTCCTGCTCTTGCTCGGCCTCCTCAACCTGCTCAAGGGGCTCGCCGTCGAGGAGGCGGCCGCGAGCTTCGCCGTGGCGGGGATCCTCTGGCTCGGTCGCGGCTCGTTCAGCGTGCGTCACGATCCGGGCACGCTTCGCTCGGCGCTCTGGCGCGTGCCGCTGCTCGCTGCCGGCGGCCTTCTCCTGAGCCTGCTCGCGGTCCGGATGGGCGCGCCGGAGGGCACGAGTCTCGCGACCGTCGTCAGGGAGACCTTCGACGCCCTGCTCTGGCAGCCCGGCCCGCTCGTCTTCCACGACGAGCTCGGGCGCCTCGACCAGGCGATCGGCGCCATGGGGACGATCACGTTCCTCTGGTGCGCGTACCTGCTGTTCCGGCCTCTCGCGGCACCGCGGCTCTTTCCGGGGACGGACGCGCGCCGCGCGGCACACAGGCTGGTCCGCCGACACGGCTCTGACTCCCTCGCCTATTTCAAGCTACGACGTGACGCGCACTACCTGTTCAGCCCCGATGGGCGCGCTTTTCTCGGGTACCGGGTCGAGAGCGGCGTCCTGCTCGTCTCGGGCGATCCGGTCGGGCCGGATGAAGCGATCCCGGCCCTGCTGCGCGAGCTCGGTGGCTTCGCTCAGACGCGCGGCCTGCGCGTCGCCGCGCTCGGCGTCGGAGAGCGGCTGCGCCCGTTCTGGGAGCAGCTCGGCCTGCGGGCGCTGTACCTGGGTGACGAGGCGATCGTCGAGACTGCGGGCTTCTCGCTCGACGGCCGGGCTATCCGCAAGGTGCGGCAATCCGTCACGCGGCTGGAGAAGCACGGCTACCGGACAGAGCTAACGAAGCTGTCGGCGCTCGATGCGGCGGCGCTCGCCGAACTCGATCACATCAGCGAGCTGTGGCGGGAGGGCGCACACGAGCGTGGGTTCACGATGACCCTCGACACGCTCCGGCGGGACGATCACGGGGACAGCCTCGTCGCCCTCGCCCGGGACGGGGACGGGCGCGTGCGTGCGTTCCTCCACTTCGCTCCGAGCTTCGGGCGGCCGGCGGTGTCGCTCTCGCTGATGCGGCGGGACCGCGA
Organism: uncultured Actinomycetes bacterium; assembly: GCA_963716865.1. GTDB lineage: Bacteria > Actinomycetota > Thermoleophilia > Gaiellales > Gaiellaceae > AC-32. The sequence continues at coordinate 137,581 of CAVQUF010000001.1, read as the reverse complement.
GACGCCGAACGGCCTGACCGAGTTCCTTGTCGTCCGGGCGATCGAGCTGCTCCGCGGCCGCGGGATCGAGGAGGTCTCGCTCAACTTCGCCGCGTTCGCCCGCCTGATCCACTCCCCTCGCAATCCGGCCGAGCGGCTCCTCGGACGACTGCTGGTGCTTGCGGACGCGTTCTTCCAGATCGAGCGGCTTCACCGCTTCAACGCGAAGTTCTTTCCTCGCTGGGAGCAGCGCTACCTGATGTACGAGGGGATCCTGTGCCTGCCGCGGGCTGGGCTTGCCGCGATGTGGGCCGAGGGGCAGCTGCCGAAGCCGGCGCTGTGGCGCTAGTCTCGAACGCGATCCAGTAACAGAGCGCGGCGAGCGGCAGCTCGCCGGCCAGCGCTTCGAGCAACGCCCAGCGGAGGCCGTTCCCGGGCTCTGCCGTGGCCAGGTCGAACCACGCGTCGCAGATGAGCGCGGTGCCCGCGATTGCCGCGAACAGTCCGAGCCTCGGTGAGCGGCGCGCGAGCGCGATCACCGTGGCGGCGAGCGCAGCAGCCTCGAAGAGGTCGAACCCGGCCCAGACGACGTCCCAGTGATGGGCCACATGCCGGCTGGGCAGGGTGGCGCTGAGGTAGGCCGTCCAGGGGAAGAGCGCGAGCGCCACCGCGCCGAGCACGAGCAACAGCCAGAGGCGCGTCCGGCGGAGCGAGTCGAGGTCGTTACGCCGCACTTCCACGGAAACAGCAGGCTATCTGGGCGCGGTATGTCTCCCGGGCGGGGTGAGTCGGAGGGCTACCCTGGAGTTGTGCCTGGGGTTGGGATTCTCGTCGTGGATGACGATCCGCCGATCCAGCGCATGCTCGAACGGACGCTCGTCGCCGAGGGGTACGAAGTGAGGACGGCGGCGGACGGAGGCTCGGCCCTGGTGGAGGTCGAGCGCTCGGCGCCCGATCTGCTCGTCCTCGACGTTGGCATGCCGACGCTCGACGGCCTCGCAGTGTGCCGGCGGCTGCGCGCCAAGGGGCTCGGGTTTCCCGTGCTCATGCTGACCGCGCGCGATGGCCTCGGCGAGCGCGTGGCCGGCCTCGACGCGGGAGCCGACGACTACCTCGTCAAGCCGTTCGCCTCCGAGGAGCTGCTGGCGCGGGTTCGCGCCCTCCTGCGACGCGGGCGCGCACCGGGCGAGAGGCTCGCCTACGGCGACCTCGTCCTGGACGTGGGCTCTCGCTCGGCGTCGCGCGCCGGCCGCGACCTCGCTCTGAGCGGCCGGGAGGCCGATCTGCTCGAGCTCCTCCTGCGCAACTCGCGGCAGGTCGTGAGCCGCGAGCTCGCCCTCGAGCGTGTCTGGGGCGGAGTGGCTGCTGCGAGCCCGAACGTCGTGGACTGCTACGTGCTCTACCTTCGCCGGAAGATCGGCGATCCGCCGCTGATCGAGGCCGTCCGCGGGACCGGCTTCGTGCTCGGACGGTGAGCCGCCGGTCGATCCAGTTCCGGTCGGTCGTCGCGGCCGCGCTCGCGATCCTGCTCGCGCTCGTCGTGGTCGGGGTGGGCGTCGACCTGCTCGTCGCGCGGCATCTGCACCGGTCGCTCGACGAGAGCTTGCGGCAGCGCGCGATCGAGGTCGCACAGCTCAGCGCTTCAGCGCCTGCGCTGCTGACGACTCCGGGGGCGCTCGATTCGCCGGGCGGCGGCTCCGCCCAGCTCTCGGTCGAGGTGGTCGATCGACGCGGGCGAATCGTCACCCGCTCGCTCTCGCTCGGCGGGCGCGTCCTGCCGACGCGTGGGCTCGCCCATGCAGCGATCGCGCAGGGCCGGACGGCGTACTCGAACGCCCGGCTGGGCGGCGAGAGCCTGCGGGTGTACGCCGCGCCGCTCGCGGACTTCGGTGGCCAGGCGGCGGGCGGAGCCGTGGTCGTGGCGGCATCGACCGCCGGCCTCCACGAAACGCTCGCCAGCCTGCGCCTGTTCGTCCTCGGCTCCGCACTGGTTGCCGCGGCGCTCGCGGCCGGCGCGGTCGCAGTGCTGATGCGCCGAGCGTTGCGGCCGCTCGGAGAGCTCGCCGATGCCGCCTCGGAGATCGAGCGCACGGGCGACCCGGGGCGCCGGCTCCCGCAGCCCGTAGCGGCGGACGAGGTGGGCCGGCTGGGAGCGACCCTGAACGCGATGCTCGCGAGCCTCGAGCGGGCGCGTGACGCCGAGCGCCGCTTCCTCGCGGACGCCTCGCACGAGCTGCGGACGCCTCTCACCGCGCTGCGGGGGAATGTCGCGTACCTCACGCGCCACGGAGCGAGCCCGGATCTCGTCGAGGAGCTGGAACGGGATGCCGAGCGGCTGGCCCGGCTCGCCGACGACCTGCTCGTCCTCTCGCGGGAGGAGACCGCCGAGCGGCCGGCGGAGGAGGTGCAGCTCGACGAGCTCGCCCGGGCCGTTGCGAAGGCCGACCCCGCAGTCGAGGCGGTCACGGGCGGCTCGGTGGCTGTCCGCGGCGACCGGGCGGCGCTCGAGCGCGCACTCGCGAACCTCGTCCAGAACGCTCGCAGCCACGGTCCCGTAGGCGGCAGGATCACGGTCGTCGCCGAGCAGGCTGACGGCCTCGCCCAGCTCAGTGTTCGGGACAAGGGAAGCGGGCTGCAGCCCGACGAGGCCGAGCGGGCGTTCGAGCGGTTCTGGCGTGGCGACAGGAGCGGACCGGGCTCGGGTCTCGGGCTGGCCATCGTGCGGGCAACCGCAGAACGGCACGGCGGCCGCGCCTACGCGGACGGAGCCTGCTTCACGATCGAGCTCCCGGCTCTCAGAGAACTCTCAGAGTCTTCGGCTACAACAAGGGGAGAATCGCCGAAAGGATCGTCGTGAGACTCCTCCGCATACTCCCCACACATCGCCTCATTCTTCTGATCGCCGTCGTGCTGGCGCTCGCCGCCGCGGGCGCCGCGATCGCCGTCGCCGCTGGCGGCGGAGGTCCGACGCCACCTGCGAAGCCGCTGGACCAGGCGATCCACGACGCCCTCTCCTCGACTGCCCCCGGCGGGATCACCGCGCGCGTCAAGTTCACGAACACGCTCTTCCCCTCGGGCGCGCTGCTCGGCAACGTGGGCTCGGCCTTGATGTCCGGGGCGTCCGGGCGGCTGTGGGTGACGAACGACGGCCGCGGCCGCATCGAGCTCCAGTCCGATGCGGGTGACGTGCAGATCGTCTGGAACACGACGACGGTCAGTGTCTACGACGCCTCCTCGAACACGGTCTATCGGGCCAAGCTGCCCAGCCATAGCGACTCGGCCGCCTCTGCCGACAAGGGCGCGCCGCCTGCGCTGTCCGCGATCGACGAGTTCCTGAGCAGGCTGGGAGGCCACGCGACGATCTCGGCTGCCCAGCCCGATAACGTGGCCGGACAGCCGGCGTACAGCGTCACCGTCTCACCCAAGCACGACGGAGGCCTGCTCGGCTCGGCCGAGCTCGCCTGGGATGCGGCCCGGGGTGTCCCGCTGCGCATCGCGATCTATGCACAGGGGAGCTCCTCGCCGGCGCTCGCGCTGGAGGCGACCGAGATCTCCTACGGGCCGGTCTCGACGAGCGACGTCGACATCTCGCCTCCCGCCGACGCGAAGATCGTCGAGCTGAGCGCCCCGACCAACGGGTCGTCAGCGGGCGACCAAGGGGCGCCGGTGACCGGGCTTGCAGGTGCGCAGGCTGCGGCCGACTTCCCGGTCGTCGCGCCGGACACGCTCGTGGGGCTGCCGCGCAAGGACGTGCGTCTCGTCGGCCGAGCCGACTCGAAGGCGGTGCTCGTCGTCTACGGCCAGGGCCTGGGAGCGATCCTCGTCGTCGAGCGTAAGGCCGACACCGCTCAGAACGGAAGCGCTCTCTCCAGCCTGCCGGCCGTCTCGCTCGATGGCGTCACGGCGCATGAGCTGGCGACTCAGCTCGGAACCCTGATCGAGTGGCGAAGCGGGGGCACCGCCTACGTGTTGGCAGGCTCGCTGCCGCCCGCCGCGGCCGAGGCGGCCGCGCGCCAGCTCAAGTGAGCGAGCCGCTTCCAGTCGAGGCGCGGGGGCTCGTCAAGACGTACGGCGAGATCGTCGCCGTCGACCACGTCGACCTCATGGTCGAGCCGGGAGACGTCTTCGGCTACCTCGGCCCGAACGGCGCCGGCAAGACGACCTCGCTGCGGATGATGCTCGGCCTCATACGGCCCACGAGCGGCTCGGTGCGGCTGTTCGGGCGCGACCCGCTCCGCGACGGCACGAAGGCCCTCGACGGCGTGGCAGGCTTCGTCGAGGGACCCACGTTCTACCCGTACCTGTCCGGCCGCAAGAACATGCGTCTCCTGGCCGACTACGACGACCCGGACTCGAGCTCCCGCATCGAGGAGGTGCTGGAGCTGGTCGAGCTGCGCGACCGGGCGAAGGACAAGGTCGGGGGCTACTCGCACGGCATGCGCCAGCGACTCGGGATCGCCGCCGCCCTGCTGCGCTTGCCACGTCTGCTGCTCCTGGACGAGCCGACCACGGGGCTGGATCCGGCCGGGATGCGAGACATGCGGGGCCTCGTGCGACGTCTTGCCGGCGAGGGGCTCACGATCCTGCTCTCGAGCCACCTCCTCAACGAGGTCGAGGACCTTTGCAACCGGGTGGCGATCATCCGAACAGGGAAGATCGTCTACCAGGGCGGCCTCGGCGAGCTGCTCGCGACGGCAGCCAGCGGCTACCGGCTCCGCTCCCCCGAGCTGGAGCGAGCACGTGCCGTCTGTCTCGCTCAGGCCGGCATCGAGAACGTCGAGCTCTTCAACGGCGATCTGCGCTTCAGCGCCGGCGAGCAGGCTGTAGCCGCGCTCTCGATCGCGCTCGGCGGGTCGCAGATCGGCGTCACCGCGCTGGTTCCCGAGAGTGCCAGCCTCGAGGATCTCTTCCTACGTCTCACCGGCGGCGAGTCGAGTGACCGCGACCGGGAGGCGGTCGCCTGATGGGCGCGGTCGTCAAGGTCTATCGCTGGGAGCTCGCAAAGCTCCTCGCCCAGAAGCGAACCTACCTCGGGCTCGGGGCCGCCATGCTCGTCCCGCTCGTCTTCGTCATCGTGCTCGTGACGCAGACGGGGGGGCCGAATGACGTGCCGCTCGGCCGCTATATCCGCGACACGGGCCTGGCGGTTCCGTTCGTCGTCCTCTTCTTCATGTCGATCTGGGGCCTGCCGCTGATCACCGCCCTCGTCGCCGGCGACATCGTTGCGTCCGAGAGCCACAACGGCACGCTGAAGACGATCCTGACGCGCTCGAGAGATCGCGGCGAGGTCTTCGTCGGCAAGGTGCTCGCCGCGTTCAGCTACACCGTCACGGTCGTTCTCGCGATGGGGCTCGTCGGCCTGGTCGCCGGCAGCATCGCGTGGGGCTTTCACCCGTTGACCTCGCTCTCGGGCACGAAGATCTCCGCACCACACGGGCTCGGCCTGCTCGCGGCCAGCCTCGGGGTCTACGTGCTGCCGCTCGCCGGCATCGCCGCCTTCGGGCTGATGCTCTCGACCGTGACGCGGAACAGCGCCGCGTCGGTCGTCGGGACGCTGATGTGGGCGTTGCTGATGCAGCTCCTGGGCGTGCTTCCTGGCACGGAGAGCTTTCGCTCGTACCTGCTCGGGACGCAGTTCGAGGCGTGGCACGGGTTCCTTCGCGTGCCCGCCGACTGGACTCCCGTGATCCGGGCCGTCTGGGTGTGCGCGCTGTACATCGCGCTTCCGTTGCTCGCCGCCTACGTCGTCTTCCTCCGCCGCGACGTCGCGGGCGAGTGACCTAGAGCGGGATCCGGTCCGGCAGGAGGCAGGCGCACACGACGAGCGCGAGCACCCAGGCCAGCCGATCCTCTTCGACCGCGGCGAGAGGGACGGTCCAGACCGCGTACCAGGGCAATACCCACGGGCTCGCGATGACCAGCAGTCCCGTTGCGAGGCCGAGTCGAGCGCGCCCGGCGCGAGCGTCCCGCAGGAGCCACGGAAGCGCGATGACAAGCGGGACCGCCGCCGCAAGGTCTGCGAGCGGTCGGGGGAAGCCGAGCTGAGCGAGGCGCGAAGGGAGCGCGAAGCCGGCGTGGTGGTGGGCGACGGGTGCCAGCGCAGACATCCAGGCCGATCCGAAGGCCAGGAACGCGGCGGCGCCGATGGCGGCCACGGCGGCGAGGAAGCCGACGGCGATTCGACGCGCGTTCCGCCCGCGGGCTGCGACTAGGCTCAGAGGCAGAAGCACGAGCGGCACCCACTTCACGCCCGCCGCAATCGCCCAGCTGGCACCGGCCAGCGCCGGTCGACGGCGCAACGTGAGTGCCAGCGCACCCAGGACGAAGGCCACCATCCAGACGTCGTTGTGCCCGCCTCCGCCGAAGTCGAGCGCGAGCAGCGGGTTCCAGCCGACGAAGGCCGCGGCGAACGCCGGCACCGGTCCGACGAGCGCCGCCAGGCCGACAACGGTGAGCACCCCCAGGGTCGCCAGCAGCCGGTACGCGAAGGCCGAGGTCTCGGCGGATCGGCCGGTTGCCGTCGCGAGACCCGCGGAGGCGGCCGTGAAGACCGGGCCGTACACGGACCTCGTCCCTCGCCAGGCGGGCGCCATCTGCCGCTCGGCAGGATCGGAGCCGTACCTCGACGGGGGAACGGCGTACGGGTTCGCGTCGTGGGCGGTGATCAGGCGCCCGTACGTCCAGTACGCGTACACGTCGCGCGAGAGGAGCAACGGCCCGGCCAGCGGCACGAGCTGGATCGCGGCGGCCACGACGCACACCACGGCAAGGCTCGGCCTGCGTCTGCGGACGACGACGAGCGCCAGGACGTAGAGAGCGAACGCGCCTCCCGCCGCGGCCAGGAACACCGCCCCGGGGAGGTCGGTCAGCTCCGGCCGGCTCTGGGAGAGCGACGAGCCGTGCGCGGATGCGGCGGCGGCAGCAAGGGCGAGCAACGCGACGAGCGCGAGGCCGAGAGCCGCCAGGGGCAGCTGGCGGTTTGCAGACGGCGGCTGGGCGCTAGTGATCGTCACACAAGGCGGAGCGGCTGCCCACGACCGCGGCGAGCGCGCTCGCGGCGTCGACGTGGAACGCGAGCTCGAGCCGGCCCGCATGCTGCGCGGCGATCGTGGTCATGCCGTCCGCGGCACGACTGACGCAGGCGCCTTCGGCGTGCCAGTAGGGCGAGTACCGAACGGCGAGCCGGTAGCGGCCGGGGCGCGAGACGGCGATGACGACGTGCGCCCCCGCCAGTCTCAGCACCGTTGCCGGCGCCCTCCCCGTGAGGATCGGCTTCGGGTGCGGTACCGAGAACACGGTCAGGTTCGACGTTCGGAAGACGACGTGCAGCCCGGAGTGCCCACCGCGCAGCAGCGCCGCCTCGCGGAGGGCGCTGTAGTCAGGAGGCGCGTCGGTGAGCAGGACGTACCGGACGCCGAGCCAGCGCAGCCACGCGACGTACGAGGCGGAGTCGAGCGTGTCGTACAGCAGCTGGTTCTGCGGGAAGTCATCCTGCCGGAAGCCGCCACGCGCGAGCGGGATCTGAGCCTCCGCGAGGTACACGGCCGCCCAGTGGTCTGCCGTATCGACCGCTTCGACGCGGTACGACGGTCTCAGATGCGCATGGAAGTAGGCGATCGCCGGTGCCCAGTAGGCGGGCTTCGCCGCCGGGTCCGCGCTGCCCTTGATGTACTGGCCGGCGAGCGGGGTCACGTTCCACGAGATCGCGAGGACGAGCGCGCCGAGACAGACCGGCAGCGGACGCCAGCGGCGCAGGGAGAGCGTGAGGACGGCCAGCGGGACTGCGGCGTAGCGCAGCCGGATCACGTTCTCGCCGAGCGCCGATGGGATCAGGAAGGCAGCGAGGCATGCGCCCAGGTAGATCACAAACACCCAACGGAGCGAGCTGGCCCGCTGGACGCGCCAGGTCAGGGCGGCGCCGAGGACGCAGAAGGTCGCCACCCCGGCAAGCTCCTCGACGGAGAAGGGAAAGCGGCCGCCCGGGAACAATCGCCAGAGCAGCGCCTCGACCGCACCGAATCCCGCCAGCGTGAGAGCGGGCGCAACGAGGGCCGAGCGGTCGTTCCAGCGGGCGATGCCGAAAGCGGCAAGAAGGAGCGTGAGGAGCAGGAAGGCGACCGGGCTTGCAGCCAGCGTCAGCGCGGCGAACAGTGCGAAGCGGCCGCGCTTACCCGCCTGGATGGACCAGATCGCCAGGAGTGCAAGCGCCGCTCCGAGCGCGAACGGGAACGCCGCGGAGAGGACGATTCCGGCCCAGACGACCGCGAACGTGCGGCTCGACCACCGGACGGCCGGCCCCCACTCGCGCCAGAGGACGACCGCGAATGCGAGCGCCGCGGCCGACACGGTCGCCACCGCCAGCAGCCGGATCCCCAGCAGCCCCGCAAGCGGGTAGTAGAGCAGGCTGTAGGTGACGAAGCTGTAGCGGCCCGCGTACCAGAAGTTGTTCCAGAGGGTGAAGCCGTGATGGAGAAAGAGCGCTCGCTGGTAGGCGTGTGCCGCTCCGTCGGCGCCCGGCGGCCCGAGCCAGGCCAGGAGAGCCGCACAGGTCCCCGCTGCGAGGGCGGAGAGAACGGCTTCACGGGCGAGCGGGCTGGCTCTCGTCACGCCGCGTAGACGATAGCCGGGCTGACTTCCCAGTTCCGATTGACCCGATCAACCGGCCCGCCAGCATCGTCGTGCTGCCGCTGGCGTACGCACTCCGTCTAGCGCCGCCAGATCCCGGCGATAGGGCGCGCGTTGGCCGATTGCCCTAGAAGTGGGAGGCCGAGGCCGTGTTCGATCGTGCGCAGGAGCCCGTAGTGGTCGAGCGATGCACGCGAGACGCTTCCGCGCCGGACGAGCGGGCCGAGGGCGAGCGCCGCGACATGACCTCCGCCGCCTCGCATGTCTTGCATGTGGCTCTCGTCGAAGACGACGAAGACGACATCGCGCGGGCCGAGCGCCGGCAGGACGTGGCCGACGAACGAGCCGAGCCAGCGGTCGCCGGTCCGGACCGAGCAGTTGTGCATGTCGTGGCTGAGACTCGGCACGACGAGCGAGTAGGTCGGGAGGTCGCCGCGCCGGAGGTCAGGCGCGAGCTTGGTCAGGGGCACGATGCGCTTCATGTCCCCAGGGTGCCCGAGGACGTACCGCGAGTACAGGAACGGGATCCGGGCCTTCACGGCATGCGAATCGAGGTCGCCGAACCCGTTTCGGTGCACGCCCTCGACGTACGCCTTCCACGTCGCGCCCGCGGCGTCGAGCGTCTGGGCGATCGTCGGTGCGGTCAGCGAGCAGTCGAGGCAGTCGCGCCGAAGCCCGCCAGTCGTCCCGGAGATGAGCGCGAGGTAGTTCGGCAGGCTCGGGTGCGCGACGGCGTGGTAGTTCGCGAGCAACGCGTAGCGCCGCGCGAGCCCGTTGAAGACCGACGCGGCCGGATTCCCCACGATCGCCGACGCAGGCTTGTTCTCGAGGACGACGACCATCACGTGCGCAAACCGCGGCGACGCGGAGGCGCGCGGCGAGACCGCCGACGAGCTCGGCTCGCCCACTGCGCCGGCGACGCCGGTCAGAAACGCGAGCAGGACACCGGCGGCGAGGGCGGCGGCGCCGACGGGGAGAGCGCGACGTCTCGCACGCCCGCGGCCCCGGCCGGTCCCTGGATCGGCTGGGAGATGCCGCTCGAGCAGTTCTTCGGTCAGCCGCCCCTGGAAACGGATCAGCCGCAGCCGGTTCCGCTCGAGCTCGTTCCGATCCGCGCCGACGTCCCGCAGCGCCTGGCGCTCCGAGACGAGCTCGCGGATCGCCTGCTCGAGCTGCTCGACGCTAGCCACGGTCGACCGACAGGCGCGCGGCGGGCCGTGCGCGTGAGACGCGACGGCCCGCCGCGTAGGCGTAGGGGTGGCGGAACGCGTCGAGAGCGTGGTCCGGTTCGACGTCGAGCTCGAAGCGGTCACTGCTGCTTGCGTCCTGGACGGACACGGTGAGCCTGTCGCTGCCGCTGTGCCAGAACAGCGTGACCTCGAGGCCGCTTGCCTGCCTCGTGTCCAGTTCTCGCAGCGTCGCCATTGTCACTGCCGCCTAGAACGACCCTGAGACGACGGCGGCGCGAGCCGTGCGGACCATGACCTTGGTGCCGGAGCTGACCCGTGGGACCCGCTGCCCGCGCTCGGTGTTGCGGCTGAGCTCGGCCTTCCCGATGCTGTTCACGCGGGCGGCACCGATCTTCGCGCCGTTGACGTAGACGAGAACCTGCTTGCCTCGGAGCGAGCGAACGTGCTCGACCTCGACCTGGAGCTCGCGCTGGCCTGTCTGCGCCTGGTACTGGGCGGAGCCCTTCGCGTGCGGGTATGCCTTCATCGGGCGGAGCGCGATCTGCCTGTCAGCCTTTGCGAGGACGACCGGCACTGCGACCGCCAGCGCGGCGAACGCGACGATGAAGAGAGCTGAGACGGAACGCTTCATCTTTTACCTCCGTTCGGTTGTGGACTGCGCGTTCCACGCTACGAAGGGCGCTCCCAGGGGTGGCCCAACCCCACGGCAAGGCCTGGCTCAGCTTCGGTAAAGGTTTGGCAGGTGCAGCGAAGGCCGTTCGGCACGGCCCATCCCAAACGGTGACCGTGCCTTGGCACCTTGTGATCAACGTGCCATGCTTGTGCCGATGGTCGCTGTAGATGCGATCAGGCGCCTAGCAGACTCGGCCGCAAAAGGGTGATCGGTGAGCGGTAGCTCAGCATCGCCGCAACGGACAAACTCGCAGCTCGAGGCTATTTCGAGCGAGCTCGCAGAGTTGCTCGAACAGCAGGCGGCGACGAGCAACGTCCTGCTCGCAGTCGGTCGTTCGGACTTCGAGCTCGAGCCGATTTTCGAGACGGTCGTTGAGCATGCGATCCGGTTGTGCCGTGCCGATGCCGGGCAGATCTTCGTACACGAGGGCGACCACTTCCGGCTCGCTTGCGCCTCCGGCGGCTCGGACGAGTATCGGTCGCTGATCGCCGAGCGTGTGATCCCGCTCGGCCCGAGCACGCTCGTCGGCCGCGTGGCGATCGAGCGGCAGCCGGTGATGTCGGCGGACATTGCCATCGACCCCGACTACGACACGGAGGAGCAACGGCTTCGGCAGCGGCTCGGAGGCTTCCGAACGATCGTGGGGGTGCCGATTCAGAGCGAGGACGATGTTCTGGCGGTGATCTCGTTGTGGCGACGCGACGTCAACCCGTTCACGGAGCGTGAGATCGGGTTGGCCATGACGTTCGCGGCCCAGGGCGCGATCGCGATCCGGAATGCGAACCTGATGCAGCAGCTCGGCCAGCGAACGCGGGAGCTCGCGCGCTCAGTCGACCAGCTGCAAGGACTGAGCGAGGTCGGCGAGGCGGTGAGCTCCAGCCTCGACCTGCACGAGGTTCTGTCGACGATCGTGAAGCACGCGGTGGAGCTTTCCGGCACGGAGGGCGGGTCGATCTTCGAGTTTGACGACGGCGCTCAGGAGTTCCGCATCCGAACCGCCTACGGCACGAGCGACGAGCTGCTCGCCGCTCTCGGCACGACAAAGGTCGGCCTTCACGACACGCTTGTCGGGCGTGCGGCGTCGACCGGCACGTCGCTGGCCGTCGCCGACATCGGTCGAGCGCCGCGCGACGCGCATCTCGACCAACTCGCGCGGGCGGGCTGGCGGTCGATGCTCGCGGTGCCGCTCCTGCGGGAGGATCGGATTCTCGGTGCGCTCGTCGTCCGTCGACGCACGACGGGCGAGTTCTCCGAGCAGATCACCGAGTTGCTCGAGACGTTCGCCAGCCAGTCTGCTCTCGCAATCCAGAACGCTCGCCTCTATCAGGAGCTCGCCCTCAAGACGCACGAACTCGAGGTCGCGAGCCGCCACAAGTCCGAGTTCCTCGCCAGCATGTCTCACGAGCTACGCACACCGCTCAACGCAGTGATCGGCTTCTCGGAGGTCCTCCTCGACCGTCTGTTCGGCGACCTGAACGAGAAGCAAGAGGAGTACCTCGAAGACATCCGCAGCTCCGGGCGGCACCTGCTCGATCTGCTCAACGAGATCCTCGATCTCTCGAAGGTCGAGGCGGGGAAGATGGAGCTCGAGCTGGGCCCCACACCGGTGCGGGAGGCGCTCGAACACGGGATCGCCATGGTTCGCGAGCGCGCGAGCCGGCAAGGTCAATCGCTCGACGTCGCGCTCGATCCGGACGTCGACGCCGTCCTCGCCGATCCGTTGCGGCTGAAGCAGGTCGTCCTCAATCTGCTCACGAACGCGGTGAAGTTCACTCCCGAGGGAGGCCGGATCGAAGTGCGCGCCACGCGCGTGGCCGACGAGATTCACGTGACCGTCGAGGACTCCGGAATCGGCATCGCCGAGGAGGACATGGAGCGGATCTTCGAGTCGTTCCAGCAGGGCCGCCGCGAAGTCTCGGACAGCGCCGAGGGGACAGGGCTCGGGCTGACGCTGTCGAAGCGGATTGTCGAGCTGCACGGGGGCCGCCTGTGGGTCGAGAGCCGGCTCGGGGAGGGCAGCGCCTTCACCTTCACCCTTCCGGCCGCGACCGGCCCGACGAAGGTGAGCCGAGAGCGCTCGCGCGTCGAGCCGCCGGCGCGTGTCTCGACCAGGACGAGGACGGTCCTCGTCGTCGAAGACGATCGGCGTTCGCTCGACCTCATGTCGCTCTACCTGCGCGGCGCCGCATTCGAGGTGTATGTCGCACGCGACGGCCGGGAAGGGCTCGACCTGGCCCGGACGCTCCAGCCGAGCGCAATCGTCCTCGACATCATGCTCCCGCGGCTCGACGGGTGGGACGTCCTCGCGCTCCTGAAGTCGGATCCTCGCACTGCGGGCATCCCCGTTGTGATCGTCTCGATGCTCGACGAGCGAGGGAGAGGGTTCGCGCTCGGCGCGTCCGACTACCTCGTCAAGCCGGTTGCCCGAGACGACGTCGTGTCGGCTCTCTCCAGATGGACGACCGCGGCGCCGCAGACCGTCGTGGCGCTCAGCGACGACCCGCTGGTCGTCGAGTTGCTCGAATCGGTCTCGTCGCACGCCGGATACCGGCTCTTCCATGCGACCGACGAGAATGCCGCGGTGGCTCTCGCGGAAGCCGAACGTCCGGCGGTGATCATCGTCGACGTGCTTACGACGGGAGCCGACGCGTTCGAGGTCGTCAACCGAGTTCGCGCCGACCCTCGGACGGCGGACATCCCGATTGTCGTGCTCACCGTCGAGGCGATGACGTCCGAGAGCAAGCAGCGCCTCTACGGTCAGATCGATCAGGTGGCGCAGAAGAACGAGCTCGACCGCGACATGCTGCTCGGACTGATCAACTCCGTGACGAAGGCGGACGAACCAACGGAGGACCGGTGGCCGGCGAGCTGATCTTGATCGTTGAGGACAACGAGCGAAACCTCAAGCTGCTCCGCGACGTTCTCGGCGCGCACGGGTACCGCACTCTCGAGGCGTAGCTCAGCCGAGAGTGCACTCCTACTCGCCGCGCAGAGTCGCCCTCAGCTGGTTCTCATGGACGTGCAGCTTCCGGGAATGGACGGGCTCGCCGCCTTGCGCGAGCTGCGCGCGAGGCCCGAGACAATGGAGACACCCGTCATCGCGGTGACTGCGTTCGCCATGAAGGACGACCGCGAGCGCCTGCTGTCGGCCGGCTTCGACGGCTACCTCGAGAAGCCGATCAACGTGCGCGAGCTGCCGTCCTTCCTGCGCTCGTACTTCTCGCCCGACGCGGTCGGCACGTGACCGCTCCGCAACCGCGCGTCCTGGTCGTCGACGACACACCAGAGAACCTGCGCTTGCTCGAAGCTGTGCTCGGCCCACGCGGGTACGCAGTCGACGGCGTGGGCTCGGGAGCACAGGCGCTCGACCGACTGTCGGAGGAGCCGCTGCCCGATCTGGTGCTGCTCGACATCGTGATGCCCGAAATCGACGGGTACGAGGTGTGTCGGCGCATTCGCTCGATGCCGGCGACCGAGCTTCTTCCCGTCGTGATGATCACGGCTAGTAGCGGCGAGGAGAAGCTGAGGGCGCTCGAGGCGGGGGCCGATGACTTCGTCATGAAGCCGTTTGATCAGGCCGAGCTGGTCGCACGCGTCCGCTCGCTGATCCGCATCAAGCAGTATCACGACACGATCCGGGAGCAGGCGACCGAGCTTGCCGAGTGGAATCGAGAGCTCGAGGAGCGAGTCGAAGAGCAGGTCGCCCAGATCGACCGCATGGGACGGCTGAAGCGCTTCCTCTCGCCCCAGCTCGCAGACATGATCGTTTCGTCCGGCGACGAGTCCTTCCTCGAGAGTCACCGTCGTGAGATCACGGTCGTCTTCTGCGACCTCCGCGGCTTCACCCCGTTTGTCGAGACGGTCGAGCCCGAGGTGACGATGAGTGTCCTCAGCGAGTATCACGCGGCGCTGGGAGAACTCATCTTCCGCTTCGAAGGGACGCTCGAGCGCTTCGCCGGGGATGGGCTCATGGTCTTCTTCAACGATCCATTGCCTTGTCCCGACGCATCACTCCGGTCCGTGCGGATGGGGCTCGCGATGCAGAACCGGGTGGCTGAGCTGGCCGAAGGCTGGCGTCGCAGCGGACACGATCTCGGTTTTTCCGTCGGGATTGCGCAGGGGTACGCGACGCTCGGCCGCGTGGGGTTCGAAGGTCGCTTCGACTACGCCGCGATCGGAACCGTGACGAACCTCGCGGCTCGCCTCTGTGACGCGGCCGACGTGCAGCAGATCCTGGTCAGTCAGCGTGTCCACGCCGCGGTCGAGGATCTTGTCGTGTCGAACCAGGTCTCCGAGCTTCAGCTGAAGGGTTTCTCGCGACCGGTCAACGCGTACGAGATCGTCGGTCTCGAGGCCGCGCGCGCAGGTGTCTGAGCGAGCTGCGAACCGCGGACTGCCGGTCATCGCGCTCGTCGTGCTGGCCCTTGCGGCCGCTGCCTGTGGGCACACCGGCCCTCAGCGGCAGATCGTGCTGCGCGCCGTCGACCCCGTTACCTCGGACGAGATGCAGCGCGCCGCGGACATGCTGCAAGACCGGCTCAACCGCCTCGACGTCGAGCACGCGAGCGTGCACAGGCGCGGGCCCGGTCGGCTCGTCCTCGAGTTCCCACGTCGCGACGCCCGCCTCGCCGGTCTGGCGGCTCGGGTCGGTGAGCTCGACTTCTACGACCTGGAGGCCGACGTCGCCGGTCCGTCCACCGACGGGCGCGGCGGCGTGATCGCGGATCCGAGCATCTTCCATCTCCTGACGCAGGTCCAACCCCTGGCGAAGCAAGGGACGCCGAGCGCCTACTACCTCTTCGACCAGCAGCATCGTGTCGTCGCCGTCAGCACACGATCGCAATTTCGCGTGCCAAAAGGATTTGTTGTCCTCGCCGTCCCGGAAAAGCAGACGGTGATCCGCTGTGCGCCAGAGAGCGGCTGCCCGGGCATGCGTCCCGGGCAGCAGAACTCGGGAGCCCTGTACTACCTCTTCAGGCACGACCCGGGCAATCCGGTCCACCCTGTTCCGGAGCTGACCGGTGCGGATCTGAAGCGCACGGCGATCAGGGCCGACTCCAGCACCACCGGAGCGGGCAACGTCGTCCGGCTCGGCTTCAAGAGCGAGGGCAGCAAGAAGTTCCACGACATCACGCGCGCGGAGGCGGCCCGAGGGCAGGCAATGGCCGACGCCGCGGGCCAGGGCGGCGCGAGCGACGTGCAGGCGGTCGTGCAGTTCGCGCAGCACTTCGCGATCGTGCTGGACGGAGAGCTGAAGTCGACGCCCTACATCGACTACAAGTCGAACCCGAACGGGATCGACCCGAGCGGGAACGGCGCCGAGATCTCGAACATCGGGAGCTTCGCCGAGGCGAAGGGCCTTGCGCTCGTGCTCCAGACAGGCGCCTTGCCGGCCCGCTTCGTTCGCGTGCGCTGACGCTCAGGGGGCATCGCGCTTCTCCTTCTTCCGCCGGCCGAACAGCTGCCGGCCGTCGGAGCCTCCGGATTCCAGCTCGACGTCGCCGCGACGGACCCGCCACGCCATGCGGGCGTAGTGGGCGAGCACGAGGAGGATCACCACGGCGACGGCGATCGCGATGATCTTGCTGGTCACGGGCCGATTGTCCCTCCCGCGAGTCCGCAGGTCTAGGGCTCAGACGAGGCTGTCGTGCACGCGGCGCTGGAAGGCGGCGACGAGCTGCTCGCTCTCCGGCATCAGGTGGCCCTGCGGGACCGCGCGCGAGTCGAGGCCGCGCTGGACGGCCTGGACGAGCGCGACGTCCTCGCTCGCGACCTGGTTGTCGAAAGCGAGCGACTCCTCGATCCGGTCGGCGGGGACGTCCGCGCCGAAGAAGTAGTCCGTCGCCTCGACTGTCAGGCGCGGGCCGAGGGGCACCCAGCGCTCGATCGAGATGTTCTGCGGCCCCGGGGAGATGTTCAGGGTCGTGTTCGGCCAGACGAAGTGGTACTGCGACTGGAGCATGTCGCCGTCGCGGGCCTCCGCGCGGAGCGGGCCGACCTGGCTCGACACCAGCCCCTCCACCGAGAGGCCGTAGGAGTCCGGGTCGACGTCGATCACCTTGCTGAACCCCGGGTGCGCGGTCGGGCAGTGGTAGCACTCGAGGTAGTTCTCGAGCGCGACCTTCCAGTTCACGGACTGCTCCCACGGAACGTGCGAGTGGAAGCGGAGCTCTTCGAGGTCGAGCCCGCTGGGGGCGACGATCTCCGGGAGCGCGCCGAGCGCGTCCAGGAGCGGCTCCGCGGCGACGTCCGGGTTGACGAAGACGAAGGGGCCCCAGGTGTCCACGGCGACCGGCAGCAGCGAGAGCTCCGAGGCGTCGAACCCGGGCTCTCGCTCGGAGCGGGGGGCGCGGCGGAGCGAGCCGTCCAGCTCGTACGTCCACGCGTGGTAGGGGCACTGCAGCGTCTTGCGGCAGCCGGCGCCCTCCGCGACGACGTGCCCGCGATGGCGGCAGACGTTGACGAAGCCGCGCAGCTCGCCGTCGGCGGCGCGCGTCACGACGATCGGGATGTTGCCGGCCACGGAGGCGAAGTAGCTCGCGTCCTCGGCGACGTGCTCGGCCGGGCCCGCGTACTGCCAGGCGGACGTGAAGATCCGCTCCAGCTCGTGTTCGAGCACCGTGGGCTCGGAGTACCACGCGGCCGGCAGCGTCCAGCCCTCCTCGATGGGTCGAGGGATCGGGGGCAGGCCGTTCGTAGCCAGGTCGGTCGCGCTCATCGACAGTCAAGATATCGGGCCGCATGGCAAGGAGCGACGTCCTCGTCCTCGGCGCAGGGCTGGCCGGCCTCTCCGCGGCGCGCGATCTGGCGGCCGGAGGCGCCGACGTGATCGTGCTCGAGGCGCGGGCGCGCGTCGGCGGGCGGGTCGAGCAGGTGGACGTCGACGGAGGCCGGCCGGTGCAGCTCGGGGGCGAGGTCGTAGGGACGCTGCACACGGCGTACCTGCAGCTCGTGGACGAGCTCGGGCTGACGCTCCAGCCGAGCTACACGGCGGTTCCGGGCGCGACGACCTATGACCTCTACGAAGGCGTCGAGCGCGGCGACGCGTTTCCCTTCTCGACCGCCGCGGAGCGCGCCGACTACGAGCGGGTCGAGCGGGAGTGGGCCCGGCTCGCCGCCACCGTCGACCCGGACGACCCCTGGTCGCATCCGGACGCCTCCCGGCTCGACGGCCTCTCGTTCGGACAGTGGCTGCGCTCCGTCGAAGCGCTGCCGTCCACGATCAGGGCGCTCGAGGTCGAGGCGCTCGCGCTCGCAGGCGGCTCCATCGAGCGCATCTCGCTGCTCTCAGACCTCCGGAAGCAGGCGGTCGCCGGCGACGGGTCGTTCTACTCGTACGACCTCTGGGAGTCGCTGCAGGTCGCCGAGGGAAGCGCGGAGGTGGCGAACCGGATGGCGGCGGAGCTCGGAGAGCGCGTGTGCCTGGAAGCGGAGGTCACGCGCGTCGGCGTGGGCACGCGCTGCAGCGTGACCCTGGCGACGGGGGAGGAGCTGAGCGCGGAGGCGGTCGTCTGGGCGCTGCCGGTGACCGTCGCGCACGTGATCGAGATCGAGGGCGTCGACCCCGAGAGGCTGCGGGCGCTGCGGCGCCAGCGGCACGCGCTCGCGGCGAAGGTCGTCGCGGTCTACCCGCGGTCGGTCTGGGAGGACTGCGGCGCGAACGGGCTCCTGGAGGGCGAGTACCTCCTGGCCTCGACGTGGCCGCAGCGCGACGGCGTCCTCTCGGCGCTCGTCCCGCCCGAGCGCGTCGGCCAGCTGCTCGGCGTCGCCGAGGAGGACCGCGACGACCTCGTCCGCGACGAGCTCGAGCGGATGTACGGCCCGGTGGCGCGCCAGACCTCGGCGATCTACCACCGGCTCTGGGCGACCGATCCCTACACGCGCGGCTACGTCACGCAGTGGTGGCCCGGCGACGTCCTGCGCGTCGGGCCGCTGCACGGCACCCATGCGCCACCGTTCTACGTCTGCGGCTCCGACCAGTGGGTCGCGGGCTATATGGAGGGCGCGGTGCGGACCGGGCGGTCCGCGGCGTCCTCGGCGCTCGGCGCCTGAGCGTGCGACGGCGCCAGCACGCGCAGCCCGTCCGGCGGGAGGTGGAGGCTCACCGCAGTTCCCTCCTCGAGCGCAAACGCCAGCGGCTTGCCGTCGTTCGAGACGGTCGCCTTGAGCAGCTCGCCGCCCAGGACCCGGATGTGCACCTCGTGCGCACCGCCGAGGAAGACCGCGCGCTCGACGAGGCCGGGCATCCGGTTGTCGCCGGGCGCGTCGTGGGGCTCGAGCCCGATCCGCTCCGGTCGGATCATCGCCCTCACCTCGCCGCGGGCGCTCGTCTCGCCCTGCTCCGCGCGGAACGTGCGCTCGCCGATGCGCAGGCTGCACGCCTGGCCGTCGCCGCTCGCCTCGGCCTGGAGCAGGTTCGAGACGCCGAGGAAGTCCGCCACGAACTCGGTCTCCGGGCCCTCGTAGATCTCCCGGGGCGACCCCGCCTGCTCGACCTGGCCCTGGTTCATCAGCGCGATCCGGTCGCTCATCGTGAGCGCCTCCTCCTGGTCGTGCGTGACGAACACGAACGTGACGCCGATGTCGGCCTGGATCGCCTTCAGCTCGACCTGGAGGTCCTTGCGGAGCCGCGCGTCGAGCGCCCCGAGGGGCTCGTCGAGCAGGAGGACGCGTGGCGTGAGGATGAGCGCGCGGGCGAGCGCGACCCGCTGCTGCTGCCCGCCGGAGAGCTGATCGGGCTTGCGCTGCTCGAAGCCGCCCAGCCGGACGAGGTCGAGGATCCCCTTGACCTTCCGCCGCTTCTCCTCCTTCGTCAGCCGCTGGTACTTGAGCCCGAACGCGACGTTGCCCGCGACGTCGAGGTGCGGGAAGAGCGCGTAGCTCTGGAAGACCGTGTTGACGCTGCGCTTGTGCGGCGGCACCTGGGCGACGTCGGTGCCGTCGAGCACGATCCGCCCGCTCGTGGGCCGCTCGAAGCCGGCGATCATGCGCAGCGTCGTCGTCTTCCCGCAGCCCGACGGGCCGAGCAGCGTGAAGAACTCGCCCGGGGGCATCTGCAGGTCGATCCCGTCCACGGCGACGACCTCGCCGAAGGCCTTCGTCAGCTCCTCGAGCCTGATCTCGCCCTGCATCAGTGCCCCTTCCGGTGCTGGTGCCCAGGTTCTCGGTCGCTGGCACCAAGCCAGAGGCCGCACTCGTCCGCGGCGCAGGCTGGTTGCCTGAGCAAGGGCGAGGGTGGCCTCTGGCGCCGCGTGCTAGCGGGCGAGAGACGGGCGTTCAGTGCTGGGAGGGGCACTAGATGTCCAGCGCGGCCACCGCCGCCGCCTCGCGGCCGCTCGCGAACCGCCGGTAGACGAGGAACGCGAGCGCGAGCGTCGCCAGGGTGATCAGGAGCGCCACGGTCGCGATCGCGTTCAGCGCCGGTGTCGGCGCGCCGCGCGCGCTCGCGTAGAGGAGCATCGACACGGTCGTGGTGCTGGCGTCCCCCGAGAGGTACTGCGTCACGACGAAGTCGTCGATCGAGAGCGCGAAGGCCACGGCCGCGCTCGCGATGATCGCGGGGACGAGCAGCGGCAGCACGACGCGGAAGAGCTGGTCGTGCGGCGGCGCCCCGAGATCGGCGGCGGCCTCCTCGTACTCGGGGCCGATCGAGGTCAGGCGCCCGCGGACGATCACGACCACGTAGGAGAGCGTGAACGTCACCTGCCCGATCGCCTGGGCCTGCGTCCCGAGGCCGATCTCGGGGAAGACGCGCAGGAAGAGGAGCAGGAGCGCGACGCCCATCACGATCTCGGGCGTCACGAGCGGGAGCAGCATGACCGTGTTGACCGTACCTCCGCCGGGACCGCGCCAGCGCTGGAGGCCGAGCGCGAGGGCGACCCCGAGCGGTGTCGCCACGGCGACGCAGATGACGGCCAGGATCAGCGTGTGCTCGAGCGCTCCCTGGTAGGCGGGATCGTGGAAGACGCTGCCCGTCGCGCCCGTGAACCAGCGAAACGAGAACCCCTGCCAGGTCGTGCGCGAGCGGCCGCTGTTGAACGCGAACAGGACCGCGATCGCGACGGGGACGATCGACCAGACGATGTAGGCGATCGTGATCAGCTTGAGCCAGCGCGGCTTGCCCCAGGGGTTGCGGAGCCAGTTGATCACTCTTCTACCGCGGTCGCCTGCCGGGTCGTGCGCAGGTAGTAGAACATCAGCAGCAGCAGGAACGCCGAGAGCAGGAGCGTCAGGACGGCGCCCGTCACCTTCTCGGATCCCTGCCGGGTGAACTGGTCGATCTGGTTGCCGATGAGGCTGGTCTTGGTCGACGCGGAGACGAGGTCCGGCGTGTAGTAGTCGCCGAACATCGGCAGCGTCACGAGGACGCAGCCGGCGAGGATCCCGGCCTTGGAGAGCGGCAGCGTCACGCGCACGAAGGCGCTGAACGGGCTCGCTCCCAGGTCGCGCGCAGCGTCGATCTGCCGCTGGTCGATCCGGTCGAGGGCGACGACGAGCGGCAGGATCAGGAACGGGATGTAGCCGTAGACGAACGCGATGATCACGGCTGATGGCTGGCCGTCGAGCCAGCCGCCGCGCGCCGAGAGCAGGCCCAGAGAGAGGAACACGCGCTCGATCCCGACGTCGTGCAGCATCCGGGTCCCCCAGCCGTTCGGCGCCAGCAGGTTGATCCAGGCGAGCATGCGCATCAGGTAGTTGATCCAGAACGGCACGATCAGCAGGAGCAGGACGAGGCCCTTCCAGCGGCCGGCGTGGCGAGCCGTGTAGTACGCGACCGGGTAACCGACCAGGAGCGAGAGCCCGATCGAGATCGCGACGAACTCGATCGTGCGGATGGAGACCGTGAGGAACTGGCCGCCGTGCCAGAAGTTGCTCAACACGTCGAGCACGTAGCCCACGTTCCAGTCGAGCGGGTTCCAGAACGGGACCGGCTGGGAGAGCGTGTCCTGGTTCCCGAAGGCGACGCAGACGACGGCGTAGAAGGCGACGAGGAAGAAGATCGCGAGCCAGGCGACCCCCGGAAGGGCCACGAACCGCCAGGTCCAGCGCGAGCCCACTCAGCCGGCCTTGAACTTCGACCAGGCGTCGTCCCAGAAGCGCTCGCCCTCGACGCTGAGCTGGAGCAGCTCCTGGTTGGCCGCGAACTGGTCGGGTCGGACGACTGCGCTCGTCAGGCTCTTCGGGATCAGGCCCCGCTTGATCAGCGCGTCGGCGTCGAGGTTGTTCTGCGGCGGCACGTAGCCGTTGAAGTTGACGAAGTTGTCGTACGCATTGCGCTCGTTCAGGAAGAAGTTCAGGAAGTCGTGCGCGAGCACCGGGTTCTTGGCGGCGCGCCCGATGCAGAAGAAGTCGTTCTGCACCACACCGTTCTGGTCCGGCCCCCAGAACGAGAGCACGTCGGGCTTGACGCCCTTGGGCATGTTGTAGATCGCCGCGTTGAGAAGGTCGCCCGACCAGGAGTGGTGGAGAACCGTCTTCGCCTCCGGGAGAGTCTGGTAGTCGGTGATCGCCACCTTCACGTTGCAGATCCCGGTCAGCTGCGAGAGCTCGTCTCCCGCGTGGGCCACGATGGCCTGATCCTCGGTGTTGAGGTCGGGCCGAGTACCGGAGCGCATGGCGTCCCGCTGCATCGGCATGCTCAACGCATCTCGCTTGTCGTCGAGCACGCCGACCTTCCCCCGGTAGGCCTGCGAGTGCCAGAAGATGTCCCAGGGGACGTCCATAGACGGGATGTCTTCCTTGACCTTGTCGTTGCGCCAGCCGATGCCGTCCATCCAGACGACGTACGGCACCGTGTAGCGGCTGCCGCGGTCGTAGAAGGGGTCCTGCAGCTCCGGCCAGATGTTCTTGGCCAGGTTCGGCAGGTACGAGTGGTTGAGCGGCTGGAGGAGCTTCTGCGCGATCAGGTTGCAGATGTTCGTGCCGGCCAGGCCGAGGATCACGTCATAGGCGACGGCGCCCGCCGACAGCTTCGCGATCGCCTCGTCCGAGGAGTTGTAGGTGCCGACCTTGACGGACGTCCCGAACTGCTTCTCGAAGCGCTTGAGTGTCGCGGGATCGATGTAGTCGGCGTAGTTGTAGACGTTGAGCGGCCCGTTCTCCGCCGGCCGTCCGTCCTTGATCGGCCTGTTGTCGGGGGTTATCGCCCACGTGACCGCGTTGTCCGGCCGCGGCAGCGGCAGGCCGCCCGGGCCGACCGGCTTCGGCTGTACGAGCTTCGCGGCGGGGCCGGCCGGTCCGCCGGCCGAGGCGCCGATCGGCTCGGTCGTGTTCTCGCAGCCCGCGAGGATCCCCGCCGCGCTCAGGCCCAGCGCGCCGCCCGCGGCGCCACGCAGTAGCTGTCGCCGCGTAAGTCCGGGTTGATCCTTGGGGTGCCCCATGCCGCTGATCGATTGAATCGGACGACGAAACAGGCAGTCAAGTTGGATCGGTCGGCATAGGATCGGCGCCGTGCACGAGAAGCGCGTCGAGATCCGGTGGAGGGACGTCGACGCCTTCGGGCACGTCAACAACGCCGTCTACGCGACGTACCTCGAGGAGTGCCGCGACGAGTGGCTCGACGAAGCGCTCGGCCACGGGGATGCGGCCTGGGACTACGTGATCGCGCGCCTCGCGATCGACTTCCGGCGCGAGCTGCTCCTCGACGACGACGAGGTGCTCGTGCGCTGCCGGCTGGAGCGGATCGGCACCTCGAGCGTGACGACGCGGGAGGAGATCCTCGCCGGCGAGGATCTCGCGGCCGAGGGGGAATGCGTGCTCGTCGCGCGGGAGCGCGAGACCGGGAACTCGCGGCCGCTCTCGCCGGACGAGCGGCAGGCCTTCGAGCGGGCGGGCTAGTGCTCGAGCACCTGCTCGGCCCGCTCGCGCTCGGCCCGGTCGAGCTCCCCAACCGGATCGTCTCGACCGCGCACCAGACGACGCTCGTCCACGACCACCTGCCGACCGACGACTTCGTCGCCTACCACGAGGCCCGCGCGCGCGGCGGCGCGGGGCTGATCGTGATGGAGGCGACCGCCGTGCACCCGTCCGGGCTCCTCACCTCGCACACGCTCGGCGGCTACCTGCCGGAGATCGTCGCCGGCTACGAGCGCGTGGCGGCGGCGGTCCGGCCGCACGGCACGAGGCTCTTCGTCCAGCTCCTGCACGGGGGGCGAGAGCAGATTGCGTCGCCTCCGCGGCCTCCCGCGATCGCGCCCTCGGCGGTGCCGAGCCCGCGCTTCCGGGCCGAGCCCCGTGCGCTCTCTCCGGCGGAGATCGAGGAGCTGATCGGTGGCTACGCGCGCTCCGCGGAGCTGGCGGCCGAGGCCGGCCTCGACGGGATCGAGCTCTCGGCTGCGCATCGCTACCTGATCGAGCAGTTCCTCGACCCGGAGCTGAACCGGCGGGACGACGAGTGGGCCGACGGGAGCCGGTTCCTCGCCGAGGTGGTCCGCGCCGTCCGCGCTGCGACACCCGGCCTCTGTCTCGGGGTGCGGCTCTCGGCCGACTCGCCGCGCGGGGAGCGGATCGCGCAGCTGCTCGTCGAGGAGGGCGTCGACTACCTCTCGCTCGCGCTGGGCGACTCGTCCACCTACCTCGGCTCGGTCGGGATCGTGCCGCCGCCCCCGGTCGAGGAGGCCGCGATCGCGGCTCGGACGGAGCCGTTCGCGCTGGGGCCGCCGCGGATCGCCACCTCGCGGATGATCGACGTCGAGATCGCCGACCGGCTGATCTCCGGGGGCGGGGCGGAGGCGTTCGGCATGACGCGAGCGCTGATCACCGACCCGGAGCTGCCCGAGAAGGCGCGCGAGGGCCGCGTCGACGAGATCGTCGTCTGCATCGGCTGCAACGCCTGCATCGCGCACTACCACGCGGGCACGCCGCTCCGGTGCGCGGTCAACCCGCGCACCGGGAGAGAGGCCATCCTCGGCCCGCCGGTCGCGGCCGAGCGGCGAAGGCTCGTCGTGGTGGGCGGAGGGCCGGCGGGAATCGCCGCGGCGACCGAGGCCGGGCGGGCCGGCCACGAGGTCGTGCTGCTCGAGCGCGAGCAGCGGCTTGGCGGGCAGATTGCGTTGGCCGGGGCCGCTCCCGGCGGCGCCGAGATTGCACGCCGCTTCCTGGCCAACGCCGAGCGGCAGCTCGAGTCGGCGGGCGTCGAGGTACGGCTCGGCGCCGCCGACCTGTCCGGCGTCCAGGCCGACGCGGTCGTGCTCGCGACCGGCGCGCGTCCGTACCGCGACGAGCGGCTGCCGCTCGAGGGCGTCGAGATCCTCGACGCCTGGGACGTGCTCGCGGGCACGCGACCGGAGGGCGCAAAGGTCGTCGTCGCCGACTGGGGCGGCGACCCCGGCGGGCTCGACGCGGCCGAGGTCCTCGCCGCGGCCGGGAAGGAGGTGGCGCTCGCGGTCGCGCCGGTCGCGGTCGGCGAGCACGTCCACCAGTACCGTCGCAACCTCTACCTGCAGCGGCTCTACCGGGCCGGCGTCCGGATCCTCCACCACCACGAGCTCGACTCGGCCGGCGAGGGCTCCGTCCGCCTCCGGAACGTGTTCGCGCGCGAGCTCGTCGAGACGGTGGCCGCGGACGCCCTCGTCCTGGCGCTCGGCCGCGTTCCCGTGACCGTGCAGGCCCCGCCCGGGATCCCCGTCGAGAGCGCGGGCGACTGCCTCTCGCCGCGCTCGCTGGAGGAGGCTGTCCTCGAGGGGACGCTCGCGGCACGGCGCGTGTTCGCATAGGGTCACGCGCCGTGATCGTCCCCGAGCTGCCGCCCGAGATCCGCGACCTCAAGGAGCGCGTCGCGCGCTTCGTCGAGGAGGAGGTCTACCCGCTCGAGGAGCGGATCGCCGAGCGCGGCTCGATCGACCCGGCAGAGGTCGACGCGTTGCGGGCCAGGGCCCGCGAGGCCGGCTTCGCGATGCTGAACATGCCTCCCGAGCAGGGCGGCAAGGCCCTCTCGATGCTCGGCCAGGTGGCGATCGAGGAGGAGTCCGGCAAGGCCACGAACGGGCTCGGGTTCGCGGTCGTCGACCGCGGGCCCCGCGAGCTGCTCGAGCTCGTCACGCCGGACCAGGCCGAGCGCTTCGTCGAGCCGATCGTGCGCGGCGAGTACCGCGAGGCGTGGGCGCTGACCGAGCCGGGCGCGGGCTCCGACCTCTCGGGGTTGCAGGCGACCGCCGTCCGCGACGGGGACGACTGGGTGCTGAACGGCGAGAAGTGGTTCGTGACGAGCGAGGGCGAGCCCGGCGTCTACATCGTGGCCGCGGTTGCCGAGGGCGAGCAGCAGCTCTTCCTGGTCGAGCCGGACGCGCCGGGCCTCGAGCTCGTCCGCACACCGGGCTTCCTGCACGATCCGTACCTCGACCACCATCCCGAGCTCGCGCTGCGCGACTGCCGCGTGCCGGAGGCCAACCGCGTGCCCGCGAGCGGCGACGCGGGGGCGAAGGAGTGGATCCTGGTTGAGCGCCTCTTCATCGCGGCCCGTTGCTGCGGCGCGTCCATGCGCCTGCTCGACCTCGCCGGCGATTGGGCCAAGGAGCGGGAGGCGTTCGGCTCGCGCATCGCCGAGTACCAGGGTGTCTCGTTCCCGCTTGCCGACTCGCTGACGGAGCTGCACGCGGCGCGCCTCCTCACCTACCACGCGGCGCATGCCTTCGACACGCTGGCCGACCGGAAGGTCGTCCACGGCAAGGTCTCGATGGCGAAGCTCTTCGCGTCCGAGACGGCGGGCCGCGTGGCCGACCGCGCCGTCCAGATCCTCGGCGGGCGCGGCTACATGACCGACAGCCCGGCCGCGCGGCACTTCCGCGAGCTCCGCGTGGACCGGATCTGGGAGGGCACGAGCGAGATCCAGCGCGTGATCATCGCCGGCGGGCTCTTCAAGCGCGGGGCGGCGCCCTACCTCGGCTGGGAGTGAACCGCGCGGGCGTCGAGCCCGATCGCCTCGGTCGACGTGACGAGCAGCGGGTTGATCTCGAGCTCGTCCAGCTCGGGATGCCCGGCCGCAACGCGTGAGAGCGCGGCGCAGGCTTCGGCGGCCGCCCGGACAGCGAGCGGCGGCCGGCCGCGCGCTCCCGTGAGGAGGGCCGCGCCGCGCAGGCCGAGCAGCAGCTCCTCGATCAGGTCCGGCTCGGCGGGAGCGAGCGCGACGGCCGTGTCGCGAAGGACCTCGGCGAGGATGCCGCCGAGGCCGACGAGCAGCACTGGGCCGAAGCGCGGGTCGCGCCGGCAGCCGGCGATCAGCTCGACCGACGGCTCCGACTCCACCATCCGCTCGACCACGTAGCCCTCGGGAGCGGTCATCGCGGCCACGGCGGCGGCGAGCTCCTCGTCGTCCCGGAGCCCGATCGCGACGCCGCCCTCGTCGGACTTGTGGACGAGCCCGAGCGCCTTCAGGACGAGCGGGTAGCCGACCTCGGCCGCCGCCGCGACGGCTCCCTCCCCGTCCGAAACCCGCCGCGCGTCCGGGAACGCGACGCCGCCCTCGGCGAGCAGCTCTCGCGCCTCGAGGTAGCCGCCGCCCGGCCAGGGCTCGGCGGGAGCGGGGAGCTCGGGCACTCCCGAGGGCGTCTCGTGCTCCGCGGCCCGCGCGAGCGAGGCGATCGCCGCGCCGATCTCGCGGTACACGGGCACGCCGGCCTCGCGCAGCGCCAGGGCCGGCGACTCCTGCCAGTACATCGTCTGGACGACCGCCGGCCGCCCGGCCTCCTCCGCCGCCCGCGCCAGCCCCCGGGCCGCCTCGGTCTCCGGCTCGCGGAGCTCCTCCGAGGTCGCGCTGTAGCCGCCGAGGTAGCCGGTCAGGAGGAGCGCGTCGATCTCGCCCGACTCCAGCAGCAGCCGCGGCACCCGCTCGTACGAGCTCAGGTCCTGCTCGCCGGCGCCTGCGAAGTCGACCGGGTTGGTCGTCGTCGCGGTCTCGGGCATGACGGCCGCGAGGCTCCCGGCAAGCGTGGGGGAGAGCTGCGGCAGCTCGAGCCCGGCGCCGGTCGCGAGGTCGGCGGCGACGACCGCCGAGCCGCCGCCGTCGGTGACGATCGCGACCCGCCGCCCGCGGGGCCGGCTCGTCGCGAGCAGGAGTTGCGTGAGGTCGGCGAGCTCGCGCGGCGTCGAGACCCGGAAGATGCCGGCCGCGCGGCAGGCGGCGTCGATCGCGACCGACTCGCTCACGAGCGCGCCGGTGTGCGAGCGCGCGGCCCGAACGCCCGGGGCGCTCGTACCGCCCGCGAGCAGGAGCACGGGCTTGCCCGCCTCGGCGGCCGCCCGCGCGAACGTCCGTCCCGCCCGGAAGTCCTCGACGTAGACGCCGATCACCCTGGTCTCGTCGTGCGCGGCGAGCGCCTCCACGATCTCGGCCGCCTCGAGGTCGGCCTGGTTGCCGAGCGAGACGAAGCGCGAGATCCCGAGGCCGAAGTCGGCGGCGAGCAGCGCCATCTCGAGGGCGAGGTTCCCGCTCTGGGAGATGAGCCCGAGCGAACCGGGGACGAAGTCGCTCGACGAGAGGTCGAGCTCGGTCGAGGCGTCGTAGACGCCCATGCAGTTCGGCCCGAGCAGGACCGCTCCCGCCGCGCGCACCCGCTCGACGACCGCGCGCTCCCGCTCGGCGCCCTCTTCCGAGGTTTCGCCGAGGCCTGCCGCGATCGCGACGATCGCCCGCGTCCCCGCGGCGAGCGCGGAGTCGACGGTCTCCTCGAACGCGGACGCCGGCACGGCGAGGACGACGAGCTCGGGCACCTCGGGCAGCTCCTCGAGCGAGCGGTAGGCGGTCCGGCCGAGCACCTCGCCGCCGGCCCTGTTGACGAGGAAGACCGAGCGGCGGTGCTCCCCGCGGAGCGCGCCCCGACCGAGCCACTGGCCCCATTTCGCCGGGTCGTTGGAGGCGCCGACGACGGCCACGGAGCCCGGTTCGAAGAGCGGGCGCAGGTCGCGTCCAGTCCGGGCCGCCATCACGCTCATCATCCCATCGCTTGCCGCATAGCCGTTCGGCAAGACAGAATGGGAGCGTGAGCACGCACGCGACGACGAACATCGACCGGGCGCGGATCGCCGAGCTGACCGAGCGCGAGCAGCAGCGCCTGAACGAGCGCACGCCCGCATCCGAGGCGATGTACGAGCGCGCCCGCAAGGCGTTGGCCGGCGGCGTCGCCTCCGCCTACCAGGAGCGCGACCCGTGGCCGATCTACCTCGAGCGCGGCTCGGGCTCACGGGTCTGGGACGTCGACGGCACGGAGATGATCGACTTCCACAACGGCTTCGGCTCGATGCCGCAGGGGCACGCGCATCCGGCGATCAGCCGTGCGGTGACGAAGCGCATCGAGCTCGGGACCCACTTCGCCGCCCCGACCGAGGACGGCGTCGCCGTCGCGGAGGAGCTGACGCGGCGCTTCGGGCTCTCGCGCTGGCGCTTCGTCAACTCCGGCTCGGAGGCGACCCAGGACGCGATTCGCATCGCCCGCGCCCAGACGGGCCACGACACGATCGTGAAGATCTTCGGCTCGTACCACGGCCACCACGACTACGTGATGGTCTCGATCGGCGTCCCGTACGACCAGATCGGCGACCGTGAGAACTACGCGTCGCTCCCGTACGGCGGCGGGATCCCCCAGACGGTGGCCGACCTGACCGTGCCGGTGCCGTTCAACGACGCGGGCGCGATGGAGCGCCGGATCGAGCGCCTGTTCGACGAGGGCAGGCCGCCCGCCTGCGTGATCATGGAGCCGGCGATGATGAACCTCGGGGTCGTCCTCCCCGAGCCAGGCTACCTCGAGGCGGTCCGCGAGCTGACGAGGCGTCTTGGCGTGCTGCTGATCTTCGACGAGGTCAAGACCGGCCTCTGTATCGCGGCCGGCGGCGCCACCGAGCGGTTCGGGGTGCAGCCCGACCTCGTGGCGCTCGCGAAGGCGCTCGGCGGCGGGCTCGCGTCCGGGGCGATCGGCGGGACCGAGGAGGCGTTCGAGATCGTCGAGAGCGGCGGCGTCTACCAGGTCGGCACGTTCAACGGCAACCCGCTCGCGATGTCCGCGGCCCGGGCGAGCCTGACGGAGGTGCTCACACCCGGCGCCTACGAGCTGCTCGACTCGCTCGAGGACCGGCTCCTGCGAGGCTGCGAGGAGGTGATCGAGCGGCACGGGCTGCCCGGCTACGGCGTCGGGATCGGCGCCAAGGGCTGCGTCACGTTCGCGCCCGAGCCGATCGTCGACTACGAGTCGTTCAAGGCAAACCAGGACGTCGAGCTGACCGATCTCGCGTGGCTCTACAACATGAACCGCGGCATCTACATGACCCCCGGACGCGAGGAGGAGTGGACGCTGACGATCGCGCACACGCCCGAGGACTGCGACGCCTTCGTGGCCGTGTTCGACGAGCTGGCCTCCGACCTGACGGCCTGAGCGGGTCGAGAGCCGCTCGGGCCCTTAGCTACACTTCGCCGCCGTGGCCGGCGAGCGGGTGACATTGCAGGTACTCGAGCGCGAGAGCAGCGGTTCCGCGGAGTCGCGACGCCTGCGCAGGCAGGGGCTGATCCCCGGCGTGATCTACGGCGGCGGCAAGGAGCCCAGGCCGATCAGCGTCGAGGAGCGCGTCCTCCGCCAGGCGCTCACGGGCGCCGGCGGGCTGCACGCGATCCTGGACGTCACGCTCGACGGCCAGGAGACCGCGCGCCCCTCGATCCTCAAGTCGTACCAGCAGGATCCGGTCAAGGGGACGTTGACGCACGTCGACCTCCAGGAGGTGGACCTCGCCAAGCCGATCCAGGCGCGCGTCGTCGTGGAGCTCATCGGCGAGCCGGTCGGCGTGACCGAGGGCGGCGTGCTGTCGCAGGTCAACCGCGAGATCACGGTTGAGGCGCTGCCGCTCGAGATTCCCGAGCATCTGGACCTGGACGTCACCGGGATGGCGATCGGCGACACGCTCCGGCTCGGGGACCTGCCGCCCTATGAGGCGGTCAGGTTCCTCGACGATCCCGAGGAGACCGTGCTCGCGACGGTGACGATGCCGACCAAGTTCGTCGAGCCCGAGATCGAGGTCGAGGGCGAGGAGCTCGAGGAGGGCGAGCTGCCCGAGGGCGAGGAGGCTCCAGAGGGCGAGGAGGAAGCGCCCGCCGAGGGCGAGGAGACCGAAGCCTCGGGCGACCAAGAGGAGACCGAGGGCTAGGTGCGGCTCTTCCGTCGGGGCGAGAAGGCCTCGACGCTGGACCTGCTGGTCGCAGGGCTCGGCAATCCGGGCCGCGAGTACGAGCGAACCCGTCACAACGCGGGCTGGCTGGTGCTGGAGGAGCTGGCGCGGCGGCACGACGGCTCGTGGCGCTCGAAGTTCTCCGGCTCGCTGGCGGAGGTGCGGCTCGAGGATCTCCGGCTCGCGCTGCTCAAGCCCGAGACGTACATGAACGAGTCCGGCCGGTCGGTCGGCGCGGCCGCGCGCTTCTTCAAGGTCGAGCCGGAGGCGCTGCTGGTCGTGCACGACGACGTCGACCTCGAGGCGGGTCGACTGCAGGCGCGGCGGGGGGGCGGCCTCGCGGGCCACAACGGCCTGCGTTCCCTGGCGCAGGACGTCGGGACGCAGGACTTCCTGCGGCTCAGGATCGGCGTGGGGCGGCCCGGGCGCGGCGACCCGCGCTCGGTCGCGGACTGGGTGCTGTCGCCGTTCTCGGCGGACCAGGACGTCGACGGGCTCGTGGCCCGCGGCGCCGACGCGGTCGAGACGATCGTGCGCGAGGGCCTCGAAGCGGCCCAGGCCCGCTTCAACTAGCAGCCGTTGGCCGGGGCTAGGATGAGGGGGCGGAACCGCGAGTTCCGTCGTTCGTCATGGACCTGACCGACACCGCCAGACCCGTCCTCCACCCGCTCGTCGAGGAACTCCTCGCGGATGAGCGCCTGGCGGCGTTCGCCGATGCGCTGCCTACCGCCGCGCGGGTCTCGGAGCCGGCGCTGCCGCTGCTGCTGGCGGCGCTGCACGAACAGCTCGGCCGGGCGCTCGTCGTGCTGCTGCCCGAGGACGCGGACGCGCGGGACGCCGCGGACGGGGCGCGCTGGTTCCTCGGCGGCGAGCGCGTCGCGCTGCTGCCGAGCCGGGGCGTCCGCTGGGGTTCCGGGCTCGAGCCGCCGCCACACCTGGTCGGCGAGCGGGCCCGCGCGCTCGACGTGCTCGCCGCGGGCGGGCTCGTCTGCGCGTCTGCGGCCGCCCTGGCCGAGGCGATGCCGCCGCCCGACGCGCGACCTGAGCCGCTCGCTCTCGCCCCGGGTGACTCCCAGGGGCTCGAGGCGCTCGCGGAGCACCTGGCGCTGGCGGGGTACGAGCGCGTCGACCGCGT
This sequence comes from uncultured Actinomycetes bacterium, assembly GCA_963716865.1. GTDB lineage: Bacteria > Actinomycetota > Thermoleophilia > Gaiellales > Gaiellaceae > AC-32. The sequence goes on along the minus strand of CAVQUF010000001.1, from coordinate 105,834 downwards.
GCAGGAGCGCGGGCAGTTCGTCGTCCGCGGCGGGCTCGTCGACGTCTTCCCCACGACCGGACGCGAGCCGCTCCGGATCGAGCTGTTCGGGGACGAGATCGAGGCGATCCGGGCCTTCTCGCCGTTCACGCAGCGCGCGCTGCACGAGGTGGACGGCGCCGTCGTCTACCCGGCCGCCGAGCGGCGGCTCGACCTGGTCGAGCCGTCCTTTCCGGCCACGGCCGAGGGACTGTCCCCGGGACACGTCCCGAACGACCTCGTCCCGCCTCTCGATCGCCCGCCCGACCTCGTCTGGCAGGCCGACGAGGTCCGCGAGGCCTGGGCCGATGACTTCGGGGCGGCCGAACCCGGACTTAGTAACAGTCTGTTACTTGGAAGCCTGGATCGCGCCGCGGAGCTCGAGCCGCTCCCGAAGGGGCAGAAGCACGCGTTCGAGGCTCAGCGCCCGGCGGTCGCGGCGCGCGGGCTGGCGGAGGCCGAGAGCGAGCTCGCGGGCTTCCTGCGCTCCGGCAACCGCGTGGTCGTGGCGTTCCCGCACCGCGGCGAGGCCCTGCGCACCGCCAACCTCCTCCGCCGCACCGAGCCGCGTGTGCTCGAGGACGGCGAGCCGCTCCCGGACGAGCCGGAGCTGCTGTTCGCCGTCTCGCCTGCCCGCCGCGGCTTCGTCTGGCGCGACCTCGGGCTCGTCCTGCTCCCCGACACGCAGGTCTTCCGCAAGCGCACGCGTGGACGAGCCGCCCCGCCCGGCCGGGCCCTCCAGAGCTTCGCCGACCTCCGCAACGGCGACTTCGTCGTCCACGAGGACCACGGGGTCGGCCGGCTGCTCGGCTTCGAGACGAAGACCGTCGCCGAGGTCACGCGCGACTACCTCTTCCTCGGCTTCCGCGGCGACGACCGCCTGTACGTCCCGCACGAGCAGATCGGCAAGGTCTCGAAGTACATCGGCGCGGACGCGAGCGCGCCTGCGCTCAGCAAGCTCGGCGGCAAGGCCTGGCAGAACCTCAAGAGCCGGGCGCGCACGAGTGTCCGCGAGCTGGCCGGCGACCTGCTCGCGCTCTACGCGCGCCGGCAGCAGGCGGAGGGTTTCCCGTACGACCTCTCCGGCGACTGGCTCGAGCGGCTCGAGGCCGAGTTCCCGTACCGCGAGACCGAGGACCAGCGAACGGCGATCGAGGCCGTCAAGGAGGACCTCGAGGCGCCGCGGCCGATGGACCGCCTCATCTGCGGCGACGTCGGCTTCGGCAAGACCGAGGTCGCGGTCCGCGCTGCCTTCGCCGTCGCTCTCAACGGGAAGCAGACGCTCATGCTCGTGCCGACGACGGTGCTGGCGGAGCAGCACTGGAACACGTTCCGCGACCGCTATCGCGACTTCCCGGTCCGCGTCGAGATGATCTCCCGCTTCCGCAGCCCGAAGGAGCAGAAGCAGGTCCTCGCCGACTTCGCCGCCGGCAAGGTCGAGGTCCTGATCGGCACGCACCGCGTCCTCAGCCGCGACGTGATCCCGAAGGAGCTGGGCCTCGTGATCGTCGACGAGGAGCAGCGCTTCGGCGTCGCCCAGAAGGAGCTCCTGCGGGCGCTGCGGCTCGAGGTCGACGTGCTCTCGCTGACCGCCACGCCGATCCCGCGCACGCTGCACATGTCGCTCTCGGGCCTGCGCGACATCTCCGTGATCGAGACGCCGCCCGAGGGCCGCCGGCCGATCCGCACCTACGTCGGCGAGTACGACGAGGAGCTGGTCAAGGCCGCGCTCGAGCGCGAGCACGAGCGCGAGGGCCAGAGCTTCTATCTACACAACCGCGTCGAGACGATCGACGAGGCGGCTGAGAAGATCCAGCAGCTCTGCCCCGGGCTGCGCGTGCTCGTCGCGCACGGGCAGATGCGGGAGCGCGAGCTCGAGGAGCGGATGCACGCGTTCCTGCGCGGCGACGCAGACGTGCTCGTCTCGACGACGATCATCGAGTCCGGCCTCGACATCCCGCAGGCGAACACGCTGATCGTCGAGCGCGCCGACGCGCTCGGCCTCGCCCAGCTGTACCAGATCCGCGGGCGCGTGGGCCGGTCGGACGTGCTCGCGCACGCGTACCTCTTCTACCCCGACTCGCGCGAGCTGACGCCGGAGGCGCGGGCACGGCTCGCCACGCTCGCCGACCACACGGAGCTTGGCGCGGGCTTCGCGATCGCGATGCGCGACCTCGAGATCCGCGGCGCCGGCGATCTCCTCGGCGCGGAGCAGTCGGGCCATGTTGCGGCGCTCGGCTTCGAGCTCTACGTCGAGCTGCTCGCCGAGGCGGTCGCAGAGGTCTCGGGCGAACGACGGCCGGCCGCGCGCCCGGTGCGGGTCGAGGCGAGCGTGGACGCGTACGTGCCCGCGGCCTACATCGAGGCCGAGGCGCTGAAGATCGACCTCCACCGCCGCCTGGCCCTGAGCGAGTCCGACGACGAGCTGCGCGAGCTGCTGGCCTCCACGGAGGACCGCTACGGCCCCCTCCCGCCGCCGGTCGAGAACCTGTTCGCGATCCAGGAGGCGAAGGTGAAGCTCGCCCGCCTCGGCGCCGACTACCTCGTCTTCAAGGGCGGGCGCGCGACGATCGGGCCGCTCGAGCTCGCCTCCGGGGAGCTGCGGGCGCTGCGCGCCGAGGTCGAGACGGCCGTCTACACGACCGCGCGCAGGGAAGTCTCGGTCAGGGACGAAGAATTCTCCGGAGCGCTGCTGCTAGTGGATGCTATACTCGACGCGCGCCGAGCAGCATGAGGAAATGCCTGCTCCTGGCGCTTTTTGCATGACACGGATACTTCTAGTCTTCTTCGGGGTCGGTCTCGTCTTGGCGGTTTCCGCGTGCGGCGGGGGCGGCCCGCGCAGTGTGCCGAGCAATGACGTCGCCGTCGTCGGAGACGGGACGGTCTCGAAGGCCGAGTACGACGCGGTCCTCGCCCTGACGAAGAACACCTACAAGCAGGCCAAGCGTCCGTTCCCGGCGCCCGGCACCGCGAAGCTCGCGGAGCTGCGCTCGCAGGTGACCAACTTCCTGGTCCTGAACTCCGAGTACGAGCAAGAGGCCAAGAAGCTCGGAATCAAGGTCAGCGACCAGGAGGTCTCCGACCGGATCGACCAGTACAAGCAGCAGGTCTACGGGAACCAGCCTGGCCAGCCGAAGCCGACGCAGAAGCAGCTCGACGAGCGCTACCAGCAGGCCCTCAAGCAGCAGGGCTTCACCGACGAGTGGCTCCGCTTCGCGTACCGGCTCGACATCCTCCGCAGCCGCCTGCAGACCAAGGTGACGGACGGGGTCAAGGTCTCGGACAACCAGATCACGTCCTACTACGACAAGAACAAGGCGCAGTACACGACGCCGGCGCAGTCCGAGAGCCGCCAGGTCAGGCACATCCTCGTCAAGAGCAAGGCGAAAGCCGACCAGCTCTACGCGCAGCTCCAGAAGAACCCGAACAAGTTCCCGGCGCTCGCGAAGAAGTACTCGATCGACACCGGGTCGGGCGCCGCGGGCGGCCTACTGCCCGGCGGTGCGGTCAAGGGGCGCCTGGTGCAGCCGTTCGAGAAGGTCGCCTTCTCGCTCCCGGCCAACAAGATCTCCAAGCCGGTCCACACGCAGTACGGCTGGCACATCATCGAGGCCCTCGGCCCGATCAAGCCTGCCCAGCCGGCCAAGCAGACGCCGCTCGCCCAGGTGAAGGAGGCGATCAGGCAGATCCTCCTCCAGAACCAGCGCAGCAAGGCGGCCGGCGACTGGCAGAAGAAGACGATCAAGGACTACTGCAAGAAGATCGCCTACGCGGCCGGCTATGAGCCTGCGCCCGGCACCGATCCCTGCAAGCCGCAGTCGACGACGTCCACGAACCAGTAACCGCGTGGCGCTCGGCGAGACGCTGCTGGAGCTGCAGCAGCTGACCGAGCGGCTTCGGCGCGAGTGCCCGTGGGACCGCGAGCAGACCGCGCGCACGATCGTCCCGCACACCGTCGAGGAGGCCTACGAGGTCGCGGATGCCGCGCTCGCCGACGACCGGGAGAAGCTGCTCGACGAACTCGGCGACCTGCTCTTCCAGGTCTACTTCCTCGCGCTCCTGCTCGAGGAGGAGGGAGCGGGCGACCTCGAGCAGGTCGCGCGCGGCGTCCACGAGAAGCTCGTCCGCCGCCATCCGCATGTCTTCGGCGACGCCGAGGCACGGACGCCCGGCCGCGTGCGGGCGAACTGGGAGCGGATCAAGTCCGAGGAGGAGGGGCGCGAGGGGATCTTCCACCACGTGCCCGAAGGGCTCCCCGGGCTGCTCTACGCGCGCAAGGTCCAGCGCCGAGCCGCCTCCGTCGGCTTCGAGTATCCGGACACAGCCCGCGCGCTCGCCGATCTCGAGGACGAGCTGCGGGAGCTGAAGGAGGCACTCGCGGAGGCGGGCGAAACCGCGGCCGAGACCGAGCCCGATCCGCACGTCCGTCGAGGAGGTCGGCGACGTGCTCTTCGCGGCGGTGAACGTCGCGCGGCGCCTGAACGTCGACCCGGAGCTGGCCCTACGTTCGATGAGCGACCGCTTCGTCGCGCGGGTCGAGCGGGCGGAGCGGCTCGCGGACGGCGAAGGGAAGGAGTTCGCCCGGCTCGGGCTCGAGGAGCAGGACGCCTACTACGACCGCGCCAAGGAGGCGCTGCGCTGAGCTCGATAGCCGACGTCCGCGGCCGCTGGATCCTCGACTCGCGCGGAAACCCGACCGTCGAGGTGGACGTGCTGCTGGAGTCCGGCGCGTCCGGGCGTGCGGCCGTCCCCTCCGGCGCGTCCACCGGGGTGCACGAGGCGCTCGAGCTCCGCGACGGGGGCGAGTCCTGGGGCGGGAAGGGCGTCGACCGCGCGGTCGAGAACGTCAACGGCGAGATCACGTCCGCGGTGCGCGGCCTCGACGCCTCCGACCAGCGGGCGCTCGACGAGCGGCTGATCGAGCTCGACGGGACGCCGAACAAGGGGAGGCTCGGCGCGAACGCGGTGCTCGGCGTCTCGCTCGCGTCGGCGAAGGCGGCCGCCGCGGACGCGGGCGTCTCGCTCTTCCGCCATCTCGGCGACGACGGCCGCACGCTGCCCGTCCCCCTCATGAACGTGATCAACGGCGGCGCTCACGCCCAGAATTCGATCGACCTCCAGGAGTTCATGCTCGTGCCCGGGGGCGCGGAGACGTTCTCCGAGGCGCTGCGGATCGGCTCCGAGGTCTTTCACGCGCTCGGCGCGCTCCTGCACGAGCGCGGCTTCTCGACCGGCGTCGGCGACGAGGGCGGCTTCGCACCCGACCTCGGCTCCAGCGAGGAGGCGGTCGAGATCCTGCTCGAGGCCGCCGAGCGCGCGGGCCACCGGGAGCTGATCGCCGTCGCGCTCGACCCGGCCGCCACCGAGCTCTTCGAGGACGGCCGCTACGCCTTCGAGGGGCGGGACGAGGACGGCGACGGGATGGTCGAGTACCTGGCCGGCCTGGTCGAGCGGTTCCCGGTCGTCTCGATCGAGGACGGCCTCGCGGAGGACGACTGGGCGACCTGGCGGGCACTCACGGAGCGGCTGGGCGGGACCGTCCAGCTCGTCGGTGACGACATCTTCGTCACGAGCCTCGAGCGCCTCCAGCGCGGGATCGACGAGGGCGTCGGGAACGCGATCCTGGTCAAAGTGAACCAGATCGGGACGCTGACCGAGTCGCTCGACGTGATCGGGCTCGCGCAGGCAAGCGGGTACGGCGTGGTCGTCTCCCACCGCTCCGGCGAGACCGAGGACACGACGATCGCCGACCTTGCAGTCGCGACGAACGCCGGTCAGATCAAGACCGGCTCGCTCTCGCGGACGGACCGCGTGGCGAAGTACAACCAGCTCCTGCGGATCGAGGAGGAACTCGGTGAGCGCGCGGTGTACCCGGGGTGGAACGCGTTCGCCCGCTCCGGTTCTCGGTAGCTGACTCGCGAGCTACTCTCAGGGGTGTGGCCGTAGCCACGCCCCGCCGCACCAAGATCGTCGCGACAATCGGCCCCGCATCCGCGACCCGCGAGGTGCTCGCCGAGCTTGTTCGCGCGGGCATGGACGGCGCCCGGCTGAACCTCTCCCACGGGACGCACGACGAGCACCGCGAGCGGGCGCGGCTGGTGCGCGAGGTCGAGGACGAGCTCGGGCGGCCGATCGCGCTGATCGCCGATCTGCAGGGCCCGAAGCTGCGCATCGGCGAGCTCGACGGGTCGATCATGCTCGCGCGCGGCGACGACGTGATCGTCACCGGCGGCGAGACCTCGATCGACGGCGAGCTGCCCGTGAGCCCCGCCGTGATCGGCGAGGTGCTGCAGCCGGGCCACGAGGTGCTGATCGACGACGGCCTGGTCAAGCTCCGCGTCGAGGGTGTGGAGGCCGGGCGCGCGCGCTGCGCGGTCGTGTCCGGCGGGGTCGTGAGCGCGCACAAGGGCGTCAACCTGCCGGGCGTCCCGATCCCGATTCCCTCGCTGACCCGCAAGGACATGGACGACCTCGAGCTCGCGCTCGACATCGACGTCGACTTCGTCGCGCTCTCGTTCGTCCGCTCGGCAGCCGACGTCCGCGATCTGAGCGACCTGATCCGGCAGACCGGCTCCCATGCCCGCGTGATCGCGAAGATCGAGAAGGCGGAAGCCGTGGACGCGCTCGACGCGATCCTCGAGGTGGCCGACGCGGTCATGGTCGCGCGCGGCGACCTGGGCGTCGAGATCGGCGTCGCGATGGTTCCCCTCCTGCAGAAGCGAATCATCATCGCGGCGCTCGAGCGCGCGAAGCCGGTCATCACGGCGACCCAGATGCTCGAGTCGATGATCCACCAGGCGGAGCCGACGCGCGCCGAGGCGAGCGACGTCGCGAATGCGACCCTCGACGGCAGCTCGGCCCTGATGCTCTCGGGCGAGACGGCGATCGGCGAGTTCCCGGTCGAGTCGGTCGCGTACATGGACCGGATCGCACGCGCGGTCGAGCCCAGCCTCGACTACCGCCACGAGCTTCCCGGGGCGAGCGAGGAGCCCGGGGTGAGCCAGGCCGTCTCGAACGCCGCCTGCGACGTGGCCGAGGCTCTTCAGGCGGCGGCGCTGCTCGTGCCCACCTACACCGGGCGCACGCCTTCCGTCGTCGCGCGGCTGCGGCCGCGCCGCCCGATCCTCGGCCTGACACATCACGACTACGCGCTTCGCCAGATGGCGCTCGAGTGGGGCGTCACGCCGATCCTGATCCCTGAGAGCACGGACGTCGAGGACCTCTGGGCGCGCGCGCTCGAGGCCGCCCGCGGCAGCGGGCTGGTCGAGGAGGGCGACCGCGTCGTGATCACCGCGGGAACGGCCGTGAACCTCCCGGGGACGACGGATCTGATCAAGGTCGCAATCGCTTAGAGCGTTTTCGTTTGACCCCAACGCCTCGACCGGTCGTTTCAGACGGACGCCCGAGCCAGGCTCGGGCGTCCTGATGGCGGCGCCGCAAGCGGCGCCTTTCGGGGACATCTCGAAGGAGCCGGGAGGCGTACGGCGAATCGGCCCGCGTGGCCCGTCGCAAGCCAAAACGCTCGAGCATCCTCCTCCGCTGGCTGGCGATCGCCGCCATCGTGCTCGTCGCGCTCCTCTACGCGCGACCGCTGCGCAGCTACCTGGGCACGAAGCACGACCTCGCGCAGAAGGCCGCAGACGTGCAGGCGCTCAAGGCCGAGAACCGCGAGTTCCGGGACCGCCTCGCCACCGCGAACACCACCGAGGCGCTCCAGCGCGAGGCCAGGCGCCTCGGCCTCGTGCGGCCGGGCGAGCGGCTGTTCATCGTCAAGGGCATCTCCGCCTGGGTCCACTCCAGGACTACGATCAACCGGGGTGGATGACTGGGAGATCGTCGAGCGCCAGCTCGGCCGCCCGCCACGGGCGTTCAGACGGGTGGTCGTGCGCTGCCCCTACGGGCGCCCGGCCGTCACGGAGCAGGCGCCGTTCGACGAGTCGGGCGAACCGTTCCCTACGACCTACTGGCTGACCTGCCCGCAGCTCGTCGCCGCGATCGCACGGATCGAGGCCGCCGGGGGAGTCGAGCGCTGGAGCCGGCTCGCGCGGGAAGATGCCGAGCTCCGCGCCAGCTCCGAGCGCGGTCACGAGGAGCAGCGCCGCCTGCGCCCGGAGCTGCCCGGTGGGATCGGCGGGCAGACTCGCACGGGCAGCCTGAAGTGCCTGCACGCCCACGTGGCGTTCGCGCTCGCCCGCCCCGGCTACGAGCTGGGCCAGCGGATCCTGGCCGAGGTGGTGCCGCTCTGGCCGCCGCAGGAATGCTGCACGCGCCAGTAGCATCGGCTCCATGCCGCTGCCTGCGCTCGAGGTGACGCGACACGAGTGGGAGGAAGGCCACCGGCGGCTGGAGGCGGCCGCGGGGGACCGGGCGCGCTACCGCCAGCTTCTCGCCGAGCTCGAGCTCGTGCTGGACGAGCTCCGCCGGCGCATCGGGCAGACGTTCACGCTCGACGAGCTCGCCACCGCCTACGCGGGCGCAGACCGCTGGGTCCGGGAGGCGCTGGCCGAGCACGAGCTCGCCGCCGGCTGGCCGGCGCGAGTGACCATCGTCCAGGACGCGGCCTTCCACGTGTATTCGCGCGGCGCGGTCGACTACCGGCCGTGACCACCGTCACGAGACACCGGCGCGAGCGCCGCCGGACGCGGCGCCGCATCGGCTGGGCTCTCGCGCTGCTGCTCGTGCTCGCGATCGGGATCGCCATCGGCCAGGCGCTGCACGACAACCCGCGGCCCGGGCAGACGACGACGCAGGAGCAGACGTTCACGCTGCGGCCGGAGTCGGCCACGGTCACCGTTACGACTCCCTGAGGCGTCGCTTGCGATGCCGACCTCAGGACGCGCGGGCTTCGCCCGTGCGTCCGTCTGCAATGACCGACCGAGTCGGCAGGAGTCGGTTACGACTCCGTAAAGATTGCAACCGGCGTGAGTAGCTTTCGGTAGATTCGGTGGGCTCATGCCGCATGACAACGCCCCCCGCCGTCCGGCCGCCGCCGGCGAACCCGACTGGCTGACCCTCGGCCAGGCCGCGAAGTACCTCGGCGTCGCCCAGAGCACGATCAGGAGGTGGTCCGACGAAGCCCGCGTGCCGGCCTTCTACACGCCCGGCGGTCATCGCCGCTACCGCCAGTCCGATCTCGACCGGTTCCTCGAGAGCTCGGGGCCGAACGCCGTCAGCGCTCCCGCGCCGCTCGTCCTGATCGTGGACAACGACGAGCGCTTGCGCGAGTACGTCCGCGTCAACCTCGAGATGGAGGGCTACTCGGTCCGCGAGGCGGGCAACGCGGAGGAGGGGCTGCGCGTCCTCGACGAGTCGACGCCGGCCCTCATCCTGCTCGACGTGATGATGCCGGGCGTGGACGGCTGGGAGATGCTGCGCAGGGTCCAGGAGCGGCACGGCGTCGGCGCGATCCCCGTCGTGATGTTCAGCGGCCACGTCGACGAGGGCGCGGTCGACGAGGCGGCCACCCGCGGGGCGCAGGGCTTCATCGGCAAGCCGTTCAACCCGCAGGAGCTGATCGACCAGACCAAGCACCTGCTGGCGAGCTGAGCGCCGCTACAGCTCTTCGGATGCGCGCAGGAGCCCGGCGACGATCACGGCGAGCGACGCGGCCAGGCTGATCCAGATCCCGATTCCGCGCCCTGCCGGCGGCGGGATCGAGTCGGGGATCGAGATCAGGCGGATGAGGACGAAGATCGTCGCCAGAGACCCGAGCGCGATCACGACCAGGCTCTCCGGCACCGCCGGGGGGAGCTCGAAGCCGAACTCGCGCAGGACGACCAGGAGCAGGAGCAGGGCCCCGACGAAGAAGACGAGCTTGCCGAGGGTGCCGGTGTGCCAGCCGATCACCGCGATCGTGGGCCCCGCGAGGCCGCTCTCCGCGTACCAGTCGGTGAACGCCGAGACCGAGAGCACGAGCGCGGCGACCCAGGTCAGCCGTCCACCGAGCGCCCAGAACCCACCGGCCGGGCGGATGATTCCCTCCTGCTCGGACTCGAGATAGGGCTCGTCGTGCTCGGGCGGAGGAAAGGGCTCCGGTGATTCCACGGGCGCAGTATCCCCGCTTAGAGACCGAAGAGGCGGTGGATCTGGTTCCAGATCAGAACCGCGAGGGTGACGCTGGCCGCGATCACCAGGACCACCGCGAACCAGAAGCGCAGGCCGGCGAGCCGCCGCTCGCGCGCCCGCTCGGTGCGGTGAAAGCGTCGCGCCCGCTCGCGCCGGTACGCCCGGTGCACTGCGGTCGGGTCGAGCAGCTCGTCCTCGACCTGCTTCCGCTCGGGCAGGGCCATGCGCGAGAGTCTAAAAGCATGGGCACCCACCGCGCTTCGAGCCAGGCGTGATCGAGCTCCTGCGAGGCGACGGCGGCCGCCTGCTGCGGATCGGCCACCGCGGCGCCGCGGCGCTCTCGCCGGAGAACACCATCGCCTCGCTCGAGCTTGCGGTCGAGCTCGGCTGCGACCTCGTCGAGTTCGACGTGATCGAGCTCGACGGGCGGCTCGTGCTGGCGCATTCGGCCGCGGAAGCGCCATCCGACCCGGCCTCGCTCGACGAGGCGCTCGCCTTCCTGGCGCAATCGACCGCCGGAGCTCATGTCGACCTGAAGACCCCGGGCACCGAGGGTGCTATCGCCGAGGCGCTGGCCCGTCACGGGCTCGTCGAGCGGGCGGTCGTCAGTTCGTTTCGCCCGGAGAGCCTGCAAGCGCTGCGCGCGCTCGAGCCCGACCTGCGCCTGGGCCTGACCTACCCGGACGACCGCTACGGCCTCCATCGGTACCGGCCGCTCCGGCCGCTCGTCGCCGCAAGCCTCGCCGCCATGCGCGCGGGCCTGCCACGGCGGATCGAGCGGATGCTCGCCGCCGCCCAGGCGACGGCCGCGATGCTGAACTGGCAGGTCGTGAGCCGGGGCGCCGTCGAGCGCTGCCACGCGCTCGACGTCCCGGTCCTGGCCTGGACGGTCGAGTCGCGCGAGCAGGTGCTTCGCCTGGACGAGCTCGGCGTGGACGGCGTGATCGCCGACGATCTACGGATCTTTCGGGGCTAGACTTTCCGCCGTGAAGAGGGGAGTGGGCCTTGCCGTGCTGTTCGTGCTCGGTCTCGTCGCGGCCGGCGGCGTGTCCGCAGGCATCGCGACGTCCACCGGCACGACCACGACCGGGACCACGACCGAGCCGCAGACGATCGCGCCCGACGTGACCGTCGGCGGCGTCCAGGTCGGGGGCCTGACCGCCGACGACGCCTTCGAGGCCGTCGACTCCGCGTTCCTGCAGCCGCTGCCCTTGCTCGTCCTCCGCCACCGCGTGCTCGTCACGCCGGACCAGATCGGCGCGACCGCCCTCGTCCAGGCGGCGGTCGACCGCGCGCTGACCGCCGCGCCCGGAACGGCGCTGAGCCTGCGCGTGAAGCTGAACCGGCCGAAGTCCCAGGCGTTCGTCGCCTCGGTCGCGCGGACGTTCGACCGCAAGCCGGTGGACGCGAAGGTGCTGCTGCGCAACCTGCGCCCCTGGATCCGCAAGCAGAAGCCCGGCTTGGCGCTGCGGCGGATGCCGGCCCTGGCCTCGATCTTCACGGCGTTCGTCGCGAACTCCCGCGAGCCGGTCCGGCTTCGGGTCCGCGGGATCGCCCCCAGGGTCACGACTCGGGGCGTCGGGCCGGTGATCGTCATCCGCCGCGGCTCGAACCGCCTCTACCTGTACCTCGGGATGCGCCTCTGGCGCACGTTCGGCGTGGCAACGGGCCAGTCGGCCTACCCGACGCCGATCGGCCGCTGGTCGATCGTGGTCAAGTGGCGGAACCCGTGGTGGTACCCGCCGGACTCGGCCTGGGCGAGAGGCGCGACGCCGATCCCGCCGGGGCCCGGGAACCCGCTCGGGACGCGCTGGATGGGGCTCTCGGCGTCCGGCGTCGGGATCCACGGCACTCCCGACGACGCCTCGATCGGCTACTCGGCCTCGCACGGCTGCATCCGGATGCACATCTCCGACGCGGAGTGGCTCTTCAACCACGTCCGGATCGGCACCACGGTCTTCATCGTCCGGGCCTGAGCCATGGGCGCGCGGCTCAAGCTCGGCGCCCAGGCTCTCTCGGTCGCGCTGGTGCTCGCGTTGCTCGCGCTGCTCGGGTGGAAGGTCTTCCACCAGAACACGAACACCGTCGCGTCGAAGATCGACCGCGGCCACATCACGAACGCGCCGAACTTCACGCTCGGCCGACTCGACCGGCGAGGAGACCTCCAGCTCGCGTCGTTCCGGGGGAAGGCGGTCGTCCTCAACTTCTGGGCCTCCTGGTGCCGTCCCTGCAAGCGGGAGGCGCCGACGCTCGAGCACGCCTGGAAGCAGCACGACGGGCGCGTGGTCGTGCTCGGCGTGGACGTGAACGACTTCAGCGGCGACGCGAGGGACTTCATGCGCAAGCACGGCCTCACGTACCCGGTCGTGCACGACAACAAGAACGTGACCTCGCCCAAGTACGGCCTCACCGGCCTCCCGGAGACGTTCTTCGTCAACCCGCGCGGGCGCGTCGTCGGGCATGTGGCGGGCGAGGTGACGGCCTCGAACCTGCGGAGCGGGATCGAGGAGGCGCTCAGCTCGTGAGGTGGCTCGTCGTGCTCGCGTCGGCGCTGGCTCTGGCCGCGCCCGCGGCGGCCAGCGAGCAGCATCCGACGCTCGCCGAGCTCGAGAACGACGTCATGTGCCCCGTCTGCGCGGGCGAGACGCTGGCCCAGTCGGACTCGCCGGCGGCTGCGCAGGTGAAGCGCTTCATCCAGGGCCGGATCGCGGCCGGCGACACGAGGAGCGAGATCGAGCGGAAGCTCGTGGCCGAGTACGGGACGCGGATCCTGGCCGCGCCGCCGCGCCACGGGTTCGACCTGCTTGCGTGGCTGCTCCCGCTGGTCGGGATCGTCGCCGCCGCGGTTGTCGTCGGGTTGCTGGCCTGGCGCTGGAGCCGTTCGAGCGAGGAGCCGGCGCCTTTCGCAGAGCCGCGGTCGCCGAACGGCCGCCCGCTCGACCCGGAGCTCGAGCGCCGGGTGGACGAAGAGCTGGCCCGCTTCGATGGCTGAGCGGATCCCGGTCGCGTTCCTGGCCGGAATCGTGTCGATCGCGTTCCCCTGCGTGCTGCCGCTGGTGCCCGGCTACCTCTCCGCGATCTCGGCCGTCGAGGTCGACCGTCTCGGCGAGCGGGGAGTGGCGAGGCGGGTCGTGGTCGCGAGCGTGCCGTTCGCGGCCGGTTTCACCGTCGTGTTCGTCCTGCTGGGCGCGACGGCGGCGGCACTCGGCGGCTGGGTCGACCAGGAGACGCGGACGAAGATCGCAGGGTTCGTGCTCGTCGTGCTGGGGCTCGCGTTCGCGGGCCTGTTCCCATGGCCCGAGCGGATATTCGCGCCTGGCAGCATCTCGCGCGCCCGGGCCAGCGGCTCCCGCGCGCTGCTCGGGGCGGCCTTCGCCGTCTGCGCGGCTCCGTGCGTGGGCGTCGTGCTCGGCGCGATCCTCGTCCTCGCCGCCAACTCGCACACGGTCGTCCGCGGCTGCGTGCTCCTGGCCGCCTACTCGCTCGGGATCACCGTCGCGTTCGTCCTGGTCGGGATCGCGTTCACGACGGCCGTCACGGCCTTCCGCTGGATGCGCGACCACTACGACGTGATCCGCATCGCGAGCGGCCTGACGCTCGTCGCGCTCGGGCTGCTGCTGTTCTTCAACCGCGACTGGTGGCTGAGCGTGCTGCTCAACCGCGCGCTCGAGGCGATCGGCCTCGACCAGCTCTAGGTTTGGAGGACAGTCGTTGTCACGCTAAGGTCGGCCGCGTGAGGCGGACAGGATTCGTTCTGGCGCTGGTTGTCTGCTCGAGCCTCCTCGGCGCGGTCGGCTCCGGCGCGCGTGTCGCGGCGGGTACGGGAGCGGCGGGAACGCTTCGGCTATCTGCCGCCATCCTCGCGGGGCGCATCGCACAGGTCGATTGTCCACAGGGGACTCCCGACAACACGGCATGCTTCCAGAGCACGACCAAGGGCATCGTCCGTGGGCTCGGTGCCACGTCTGAACAGGATCTGAACTTCGTCGGCGATCCCGATTCGGACTGCGAGAAGTGGCACTCGGCTCCCGTCCTCACCGTCTCCGGCAAGGGCTCGATCGAGCTCTCGTTCGCCGCGCCGGGCGGCTGCGTCGTGCCGACCACGGGCGTGCTGAATGCGTCGCTCGTCTTCACCGTTACGGGGGGTACGGGAATCTACGCGGGGGCCTCGGGTAGCGGCACCGTCTTGGCCCGAGGGGGCCCGGGAACCACGAATCGGAACGTGTACACCCTGGACGGAAACCTCTCCGTCCCGGGAATCGAGTTCGACCTGACGCCGCCGGTGCTGCACGGCGCGGCTCCGAGGACGGCGTTTGCGCCGAGGAAGGCCAAGGCGATCCGGGTCAGATACAAGGTCACGGCGCACGACGCGGTGGACGGCACCGTGCGGGCCACCTGCAAACCGCGCCAGGGCAGCAGGTTCAAGATCGGGCGCACGAAGGTCTCCTGCTCGGCCGGCGACTCGAGCGGGAATACGGCGAGGGCACGGTTCACCGTCACCGTCAAGCGCCGTCACTGAGACGCTTCGGCGTATACCTGAAGTGTCCGCTCGGTCACGCGCTCCCAGGAGCAGTACTCGCGCACCCGCTCGCGGGCCGCTTCGCCGATCCGATGCCTCAGCTCGGGGTCGGCAAGAGCGCGCTCGATCGCCGCTCTCGTCGCCGCCATGTCGCCCACCGGGACGAGGAAGCCCGTCTTTCCGTCCTCGATCACGGTGGGGATCCCGCCGACGGGTGTCGAGACGACCGTCTTGCCGCGCGCCATCGCCTCGAGAACGACCATCGGGAGCCCTTCTCGCTCCGAGGTGACGACCACGACGGCCGCCCGCTCGAAGAGCGCGAACAGCTCGTTCTGCGGAACGAAGCCGAGCGCATCCGGGACGAGATGACGCAGCGGCCCGTCGCCGGCGATGATCCGCGGCAGGCCCTCGGTCGCGGCGGCGACGATGTCGATCCGCTTCTCCTGCGAGAGGCGGCCTGCGAACAGGACGGTGGGGGGATCGGCCTCCGCGCCGGTCTCCTCGGGAATCTCGACGCCGTTGGGAATCTCGTGCACGTTGGCGACCCCGATCTCGTGCATCGCCGTTGCCAACGCCTCCGAGACGCAGATCACGGCCCGCGCAGGACGGAGCAGGAAACGCACGAGCCGCGGCGAGCGCTCGGCCAGGCTGAGATCCGAGAGCTGGCCCGCGGTGCCCGAGCCGTGCAGGGTGACGACGAGAGGCCGGCCGGCGAAGCGGGCGACAAGAGCTCCGGCGAGCCAGTGAGCATGTACGAGGTCGGCGTCGGCTGCTGCGTGCCGGAGAGTCCGGACCATCGAGCTCAGAAGGGGCGGCGCGAGCCACGGGCGCCGCTTGACGCTTGCGACGATGCCGGCGCCACTGCTCCCGGTCAGCCCGTAGTCCCGGTAGGCACCCGGGCCGACGACGTCGATCTCGACGCCCTGCTCGCGAAGGTGCTCCACCAGGTCGAAGACGAACCGCCCTGCGAGGTCGCCCTCGTGCTGCGGGTAGGAGGTCGTGAAGACGGCAACCTTCACCGGAGGCATTCTCGGCTCGATTGCGGCTAGACCTTTGGCTGGGGCAGCGCGAGCGATCCGCCGGCGACGAGGCTGGCGGCCCCGTCCACCTGCTCGAGGATCGACGCAACGTCCACGCCGCGGTGCTCCGGCGCGTATGGCCCCAGGCGGCGCGCGGCCTTCTCCAGCTGCCGCTCGCAGCCGACCCGATTCCCCCGGCCGGCCTGGTACCAGGCGACCGCGAAATGCACGAGGCCCTGGAGGAAGTCGCGCTCTGCGGGCTCGGCCGCACGCCAGGCGTCCTCGAGCTCTTCGTGGGCGGCGAAGAACTCTCCGCTTCGGATGAGGTTGAGCCCCGTCTCGAGCGCAGCCGCTAGGTCGAAGCCACCGGCCAGGGCCCCGCGCCTTCCCACGCGTGCCATGAACGCGGCTCGAGCCACGCGCTCACGCGACGGCTCTCGCGGTTCGAGAACCGCTCCCCCGAGTAGTGCAGCGCCAGCCGGTCGATGTCCGCGAGCCCCTCGTCGTCGGCAAGCTCGACCACCTGTCCGAGCAGGCTTATGTGCCGGTACCAGCTCCCCTCGTCGAGGACAGTCAAAGCGACTCGGGGATCCCTACGTATGAAGCGGAGCCGCAACCGGCTCTCGTCCATGTTGAGCAGGGCGCGCTCTCCGTCCCAGAGGTACCACGTCGCCACCTGTGCGGCGAGCCGTCGGGGCGCAGCGAAGCGACCACCGCCGGGTTGGGGCGCCGGAGGATCTCGTCGAGCTCAGGGGGGAGCGGCAGCTGGGGCACGAGGCCGTTGGTATCGGCGGCCCCGGCCGGGCCTAGACCGCGATCAGCACCTCTCCGTTCTCGACGCGTACCTCGTAGGTCTGGAGGAGGATCGCGCGGTCGAACTCGTTCTCGCCGTTCCGCACGTCGTACTGCCAGCCGTGCCACGGGCAGCTGAGCACGTGTCCTTCCAGTCGGCCCTCGCAGAGCGGCCCTTCGAGATGGAGGCAGTGGCCCTGGGTCGCGTAGAACTCGTCGCCCACGCGCGCGATCGTCACGTCCTGCTCGCCGACGCGGACGCACGCGAGCGATCCGGGCTCGATCTCGTCCGCGCGCGCGACCGGCTGGAAGCGCTCCTCTGCCACGACCTCGATCCTAGCGTTGGTGAGCGCCGCGCAGGGTGGTACGGTTGCGCCGTGGCGACGATCCTGCTGGCGGGGGTCGACGTGTTCTTCCGGGGGAAGCTCGAGGGCCTCCTCCCGGAACACCATCTGATCACGACCGACAGCATCGACCCGCCCGATCTCGTCATCTGCGACGTCTCCCGGATCGAGCCGGAGGAAGTCGCGGACGCGTACGCGGACGTCCCGATCATCGGCTTTTGCAGCCACACCGACACGGCCGGGCTCCGCCGCGCCCACACGGCCGGCTTCGACCAGGTGCTCGTGAAATCCTCACTAGACGACCGGTTGAAGGCAACGGTCGAGGAGCTGATCGCCTCAGTAGACTGACCCGGCGTGACGTACATCATCGCCGAGCCCTGCATCGACATCAAAGACCTGTCGTGCGTCGACGTCTGCCCCGTCGACTGCATCCACACCTTCGAGCGGATCCTGATCATCGATCCCGAGGAGTGCATCGACTGCTTCGCCGGGGAGGAGCAGCTCTTCACCACGTACGGCCTCCGGACGTTCGCCGAGCTCGAGAACCAGGCCGTTCGCGTCCTGACCGACGACGGCTTCAAGCCGGCCCTCGTGAAGCGGTTCCGCCGCAAGCCGCTCGTCAAGCTCGAGCTAGCGCCGGCCTTCGAGGAGCGCGCCCGCTACGGCGGGACGCGGCTGACGACACGCAACATCTCGAGGTTCAGGCGAACGGTCTGGGCGACGCCGACGCATTCCTGGTTGCTCGCCGACGGAGAACGAACCGACTCGCTGTCGCCGGGCCAGTTCGTGCCCTCGATGCGGGTGCAGCCTCGGGCGGACTCGGAGAGCTACCGGCTCGGCGTGCTGCACGGGCTGGTCTACGGCGATGGGACGTGGAACAAACAGGAGATCCGCTCCGGCGAGCACCTGCACTACGTCCAGCTCTACGGGGAGCGGGTCGCGCGGTTCAAGGGTTTCTTCGACCAGGTCAATTTCTCGCCGTGCCTGGACGTCCACCCGGGCTACGTCGGCACCGGGGTCGTACGCGCGCCCGTGAACCTCAAGCGCGTGCTGCCGGAGGACGCCGATGCGGAGTACGTCGCCGGCTTCGCCGAGGGCTGGCTCGCTGCGGACGGCGATCCCGTGAAGGCCGGTTCCTGGCGACTGCGCTCGACCGACCACGAGGCGCTCGCGTGGCTCGAGCGGGCGGCACCTCTTGCCGGCTACGTCGTGGTGGGCTCCGGCCAGGAGTCGGGCGTGGAGACGAACTTCGGCGTCCGTACCCGCCCGGTCCGTTGGCTCTACCTCGCCACGCGGGAAGTCCATTGGCGTGTCATGCGTGTCGAGGAGCAGGAACGCGACGCGGAGGAGACCTTCTGCGCAGTCGTGCCTGGCAAGCACGCGTTCACGCTGGCCGGCGGCATCTACACGTCGAACTGCGGCGCGTGCGAGCCGGAGTGCCCGGTCGAGGCGATCTTCCCCGAGGACGCGCTCCCGCAGAAGTGGGAGCCGTTCGTCAAGATCAACTACGCCTTCGAGGACGGGGCGGACGTGATCAACAAGCTCGTCGACGAGTACGCGACCGAGTTCAACGTCCAGAACCCGCCGCTCGAGTCAGCGTCTTAGATTCCGGCACCCGGCACGGGCTGGCTATGCTGGCCGCGTGAGGCCGGAGACGCTCGACCACGTCGCCCTCTGGGTGGCGGACCGAGACGCGATTGCGGACGTTCTGACCGAGCGGCTCGGCATGCACGTGATCGACCGCACCGATGCGTTCACCCTCGTTGGCTCCCACGCCCGGCGCGGGAAGCTGACGCTGTTCGCGGCTGATGGGCCGCGCGAGCGCGGGGCCCTCAAGCACGTCGCGCTGCGGGTTTCGAGCAACGAACAGGCCGAAAGCGACCTGGGTGAAGAGATCGAGGTCGAGCGGCCTCGTGCGGGCGAGCTCTACTTCGACGTCCACGAGGGCCTGCGCCTCGGTCTCGTCGAGGCGCCGACCGAGGTCGAGTACGACATCGACCACGTGGCGCTCTGGTCGGCCGCCCCCGAGGAGACCGCGAAGGCCTATCTCGGCCTCGGGTTCTCACCGGCCGGGCCCGGGCCGTCTGGCGCGCCTCGCGTCGAGGCGGGGGGCGCGTTCGTCGAGTTCCACCAGGGCGAGCCGGGCGACCCCGAGCGGCCGCTTCTCAACCATCTGGCGGTCAAGGTCGAGTCGGCCGACGACCACATCGCCGAGGCGCGTGAGCTCGGGCTCGAGATCGCCGACATCGTGGACGCCGCGAACACCTACGCGGTGTTCGTCTGGGGCCCCGAGCGCGTCAAGGTCGAGTACGTCGAGCACAAGCCCTCGTTCTCGCTGACGTAGCGTGATTATTGCCGGCGCGGGGATGGCCGGCCTCTGCGCGGCCGCGCGCGCCCGCGAGCTCGGCGCGAGCCCGGTCGTGCTCGAGAAGGGCGACCGCGCGGGCGGTTCGATGCTGCTCTCCAGCTGCGTCGTCTGGCGGCACCGGACGTTCGAGGACTTCCGCCGCGAGTGCCCGGACGGCGACGAGCGCCTCCAGCGGCTCGTGTTCGACGGGCTCGACGAGGGTCTCGAGTGGCTCGTCTCGCTCGGGGCCGAGGTGGTCTGGGAGGAGACGCCGAACCCACGCACGACAGGCATGCGGTTCGAGCCGCGCAGCCTGACGAGAACGCTCGTCCGCGCGGCCGGAGATGTCCGTTTCGGCCACGGCCTGGGGACTGTCCCCGGGACATGGCCAGAAGAGCCACTGGTGCTCGCGACCGGCGGCTTCTCCGTCCGCTACGCGCGCGACCGGGGGCTCCTGGCGCGCTGCAACCCCTGGAGCGAGGGCGACGGGCTCGACTTCGCCCGCGCCCAGGGAGCCAGGGAGGCCGGCGATCTCGACGAGTTCTACGGCCGCGCGATGCCTGCGCCCCCGGCGCGCGTCGCGGAGACCGACTTCGTGCGGCTCTCCCAGCTCTGGGGCGGCGAGGCGCGCGTCGTCGGCGAGGACGGCGAGGAGTTCTTCCACGGTTCGCCCGCCTGGCACGAGAGCGACCTCGCCCAGGCAGTCGCCAAACAGCCCGGCGGGACGGCGTGGTACGTCGTTTCCGGCGACCACCGCGACGACCCACGCGTCACGGCCGCGCGCGAGGCCGGGGGGACCGTCGTCGAAAAGGACGGCGAGCTCCGCCTCCACGTCATCGCCGGGGTCACCCACACGCAGGGCGGGATCCAGGTGGACGAGGAGGCCCGCGTCGTGGGCGTCGACGGCCTGTTCGCCGCGGGCGCCGACGTGGGCGGGATCTCGAGCGGCGGCTACTCGAGCGGGCTCGCGGCGGCCCTCGTGCTCGGCCGGCGAGCCGCGGAAAAGGCGCTCAGGTGATCGGCTGGAGGTACGCGCAGCGGCGCGTGTCGCCGGGAAGCGGGGAGGGCGCGACCTTGCTCACCCGCAGCCGCATCTCGTCCTCCTCGACGTCCTCGCCGACCGCGGGCGCGTCGCCGTCGCGCTCGCGCAGCTCGTAGCCGGTCGCCGTCCAAACGAAGCGAAGGTGCGTGCCGTGCCGCGGGTGTCCGTCCTCCACGCTCCGATCCTAGAGACGATCTCGCGGTCGGCGCAAGCTCGCGGCTCTCAGGCGGGGTGGGCCACGTACGAGGGCACGACGACGCGGACGGCGGTGCCTCCGTCCTGGCCGGCCTCCACGAGCAGGCTCCCGCTCAGCGTCCGCGCGCGTTCCTCGATCGCGTCGAAGGTCGCCCGCCGCCGCTCGCCGGCGCCGTCGTCGGAGATCAGCGCCTCGACGCTCCCGTCCTCGGCCTCCGTCACGCGGATCGAGATCCGGGTCGGCGGCCCGCGGTGGATCGCGTGGTTCACCGCCTCGCGGATGATCTGGTAGAGGCCGACCCGCGCATTCTCGCCGAGGCCTTCGGCCGCGTCGATGTCGAGGTCGATCTGGATCTGGTTCGCCAGCGCCACCTGCTCGGAGAACGTGCGCACGGCCGGCCCGAACCCCTGATCGCGGAGCACGACAGGCTCGATCTGGAAGGAGAGGTCGCGCAACGAGCGGATCGTGTCGCGGTGCCGCGCGAGCGCGGAGCCCAGGATGCGGTTCGCCTCGTCCAGCCTGTCGCCCTCGAGCGAGTCGATCACGGCGTCGAGCATCAGGCTGATCCCGGAGAGCGACTGCACGGGCCCGTCGTGGAGGAAGAGCGCGAGCCGCCGGCGCTCGTCCTGCTCGGCCGTGATCAGCTGGTCCGAGAGCCGGGCCCGCTCGACTTCCCGCACCCGCGCCTCCGCGAGCAGGCGCGTGTTCTCGATCGTTCGCGTCGCGAAGTCGGCCAGCAGCGCCGCGCGCGCAAGCTCCCCGCGGTCGAGCGGCCGGGAGCGGGTCAGCTCGAGCGCCCCGATCTCCTCGCCGCGGATCACGAGCGGCAGCACGACCGCGCCCGCCGAGTGCGGCGGCGTGCCCGGCGGCAGCAGCGTCGCCTTGGCGCCGAAGAGCCGCTTCGCCTCGCGGCGCGTCCGCTCCAGCACCTGCTCGGAGTCGTGGGCCGAGGCGATCGCGCCCATCGAGTCGACCAGTGACTCCAGGAAACTCGACTCCGCCGCGAGCTCCTCCTCCGCCACCTCGTGGCGGCGCCGCTCGGTGACGATCAGGTTGAGCGCGAAGGCGGCCGCGACGGAGATCGCGATTGCGAGCCCGACGAATGCGAGCCACTTCGAGCGCAGCGCCAGACCGACGAGCGAGATGACCGCTGCCGCAGCCACCGCCCCGACGAGCAGCGCGGCCCGCCGGCCCGAGGACCTAGTCGATGATCGCGTCGCGAAGCGCAATCGCTACGGCGTGCGTCCGCGTGTCGGCCTCGAGCTTCGTGAGGATGTGCCGCACGTGGCTCTTGACCGTCTCCTGGCTGATGAAGAGGCGCGCGGCGACGTCAGCATTCGACATCCCGTCTGCGAGGAGCTGCAGGATCTCGCGCTCGCGCCCGGTCAGCATGCCCTCCTGCACTCCGGAGACGAAGGCCGGCAGCAGGGCCGGGTCGCGGAAGTCCTCGCCCGCGGCGACCTTCTCGATCGCGTTCAGCAGCGTCTGGTGGGGCGCCTCCTTGAGGATGTATCCCTTTGCGCCCGACTCGAGGCCGCGGGCGAGGAGGCTTCGCTCGCTGTAGGCGGTGAAGATCAGCACGGCCGTCTCCGGCACCTTCTGCGTCAGGATCTTCGTCGCCTCGAGCCCGTCCATCCCGGGCATGCGGACGTCCATGATCACGACGTTCGGCTTGCGCCTCTCGGCCAGCGCGACTGCAGTGGCCCCGTCGGCCGCCTCACCGACGACGCGGATGTGAGGCGCGCGCGACAGCGAGAGCCGCAACCCCTCGCGGACGACCTCGTGGTCGTCCACGATCAGGCACGTGATCTCCCCGTTCTTGCGCTGTTCGACGGCCTGCTCTGCCACGCACGCGGATTGTAGGCGGCGGGTCGGAGGTTTTCGGGTCGGCGAGGGGCCGCCGGAGCGGCCCCTCGCCTGCGGGCTCAGTGACAGAGCCCTCCCGGGGTGCTCGTCTTGCAGACGTTCTTCTTGAAGACGTTTCCGGTACCCGTACCGTCCCAGAAGATGTCGTTGCTGTTCTTCAGGATGACGTTGCCCTTCACGGTGTTGTTCGACGGGGCAGTGCCGGCGTCGCCCGAGACGACGACCACGCCTCCGCTGAACGCGGTGTCGCCCGAGGGCGCGTTGCCGGTGATCAGGTTGCCCTTGATCGTCACGTCGTGTGCGCCAGCGAGCGCGATGCCGATGCCCGACAGCGGGGTGTCGAGGTCCTCGCTGACCGGGCAGGCCTTCGTGTTGCCCTTGATGCGGTTGCCCCTGAACCGGACGAAACCCGCGGGGCCGGGTGCATCCGCCAGCACGACCGCTCCCACGCAGTTGCCGTGGAACGAGTTGTGGGCGACCTTCGCGTGCTCCGCGTTCCGGACCAGAAGGCCGAACGTGCTGTCGGCGCTCTCGTTGCCGAAGACCTTCGCGCCTGCGTTGGGCGAGTCGCCGATGTAGAAGCCGGCCTCGCCGGCTCCGGACGCGTGGTTGAAGAGCATCCGCGTCCCGGTCGAGGCGAACGCCGTGATGCCGTACTCGTCGTTGTCGTCGGCCACGTTCCACGCGAAGGTGGCGTTGTGGGCGCCGAAGGCGACGATCCCGGAGTCGCTGAACCCCTGGACCGTGAACCCCTCGATGGTCACGTTCTTGACCTCGCGGTTCACGACCCCGGTGTCGAAGTCGACGTCTCCGAGCACGCAGAACCCGTTCACGTCGCCCGGGTTGGTCGGATCTTGGCACGCGTTCTGCGTCGGCGTCGCCGCCGGCTCGAGAACCGCGTGGATCCCGATCAGCGTGATCCTGTCGGTCGTGATCGCGACGTTCTCCTGGTGCGTCCCGAAGACGTAGATCGTCGTCCCCGGCTTGGCGGCGTCGACGGCCGCCTGGATCGACTGGCCCGGACCGACGACGACCTTCTTGCCGTGGTGGCCGTGGCCGGGTCCATTCCCCTTGCCGTGGTGACCGCCGCCTGCCTGGGCCGAGCTGGCCGCGGCGACCAGCAGGAACAGGGCGACGAACAGGCCGAGGAGCGGCCGTTTGGATCTACGCATCTCTCCCCCTTCGGTTGAGTCCGGCCGGCACGCTAGCGATGCCGGTCCTGCGAGAGTCTCATACGGATCGTCACAAGACGAGCAGAAGCTGCTCGGGCTCGGGCTCGGGCGCGATCGGCTGTCGCCGCCGGTCGCGCACGCCGTGGCGACGCGCGAGCGCCGCGACCTCGACGCGGATCGGCTTGGCCTGCTCGGCGCCGAGGTAGGCGCGGCGGGCGTAGAGGCGCTCGTACCGATCGAGCTGCTCGGGGAAGTCGCGCGCCAGGGCTTCCAGGAAGTGCTCGCGTGTGCCCGGGCGGAGGAAGAGCAGGTTCGACCAGACGCCGCAGGCGCCGGCCTCGCGCGCCGCGCGCACGACCTCCTCGAGCTGCTCGGGCCGGTCGGAGATCCCGGGGAGGATCGGCGCCATCCCGACGCTGGCCTTGACCCCTGCCTCGACGAGCGTCTTCAGGGCCCTGAGCCGCTGGCGCGGATGCGCGGTACCGGGCTCGGTCCGCCGCCAGACGTCCTCGTCCAGTGTGGGAATCGAGAACGTGACGGAGACGCTCGCGCGCCTGGCGGCCTCCGCGAGGACGTCCACGTCGCGGACGACCAGCGGCCCGCGGGTGATCAGGCTGAACGGATTGGACGCGTTCGCGAGCGTCTCGATGCAGCCCCGGGTCAGCCGGTAGCGCCCCTCGGCCGGCTGGTAAGGGTCGGTGGCCGCGCCGATCGCGACGGGCTCGCGCTCCCAGCTCGCCTTCGCCAGCTCGCGGCGTAGCACCTCGACCACATTCGTCTTGATCCGAATAGAGCTGCCGTAGCGGTCGTCGAACGGCCGGTCGGCGCGGAGCTCGTAGGCGCGCACGTAGCAGAACGTGCAGCGGTGGACGCAGCCCATGTACGGGTTCAGCGACCAGTCGAACGCCATCCCCTTGACGCGGTTGAGCGCGGCCTTGCAAGGCTCCTCCCGGTACTCCGTGCGCACCCGGAGGAGTATAGAACATACGTTCGTATGCGTTAAGTCGAGGGCTGCGGGTTGAGGTGGTCGCGATGCCTTCGACCGGCCCGACCAGCAGGTGGTACGCGCGGTGCGGTACGTGGAACTTAGGTGCTCGGAGGATGCTGTCGCCGAGGCCGCCGATCCCCTCCCAGATCGCGAACCAGCACCGGTCAGGCGCCGCCGTGTGTCTCGCGAGCACGGCGGCAATCGGCGGCGCCAACTCACGAGGGAGCCATCCGACCTCTGGAGGGCTCTCTCGAATACGCCCGGCTGGGGTACGTGGGAGCCCGCGATACCCGTGAGCACCTCGAGTTGCATCGCCGGGGGCACGCGCGTGCCGTTCACCGCCACGACCTCCGACCAGCGGACGGGATCCAATCTACCCCGACCAGCCGGTGGGCGGGGTGGAGCACGCGCACGTAGGCCGGAAACCCACCGGGACCAGCGAGAGGACAGACTCGGCGAAGCCGCGTAAGCCGTTGACGATCCAGTCGACCGGCGCATTGTCGGCGGCAGGAGCGAGGTCAGCCAAGGCGAGCGAGACTCTGCCAAAGGGCGTGCGCCGGCGCGCCGGCGAGCGCGCTCAGACACTCCAAGTAACAGTCTGTTACTAACTCGTCGGTCGCGGCCGTCCGAGGCGGACGGGTTGAATGCGTCCGTGGACGAGCTGCCCGGCGGCATTCGGCGTCTCACCTTTCCGCTCCCGCTCGGGATCGACCACGTGCACTGCTACCTCCTCCCGGGGACGGAAGGGTGGACGCTCGTCGACACCGGGCTGGGCCTGCCGGACGCGGAGGCGCGCTGGGCGCCGGTGCTGGACGAGCTCGACGCGCCGGTCGTGCGGATCGTCATCACGCACTTCCATCCCGACCACGCCGGCGGCGGCGAGGACGCGCAGGCGCTCACGGGCGCCACCGTGCTGCAGGGCGCTCGCGACTACGAGCAGTGCGAGCGAGTCTGGGGGCGCGCGGACTGGTCGGAGCGCCTGACCGACCACCTGCGGGCCAACGGCCTCCCAGGCGGGGTGGCCGAGGAGCTGCGCGAGGAATCTCGCACGCTCGCTCCCTTCATCCGCTTCGCCCGCGAGCCGCAGCGGATCGGCGAGGGCGACGACGTGGACGGCTGGCGCGTGCTCGAGCTCCCCGGCCACGCCGACGGGCACGTCTGCCTGCTGCGCGGCGACGTGCTCGTCGCCGGCGACCACCTTCTGGGCGGGATCACGCCGACGGTCGGGCTCTACCCGGACTCGCTGCCAGATCCGCTCGGCGACTACCTCGACTCGCTCGCGCGCGCGATCGAGCTCGCGCCCTCGCTCGCCCTGCCCGGCCACGGGCCGCCGATCGACGATCCGGTCTCGCGCGCGCGAGAGCTCATCGAGCACCACCGCGAACGGCTCGACGAGGCCGCGGCCGCGCTCGCCGGAGGAGCACGCACCGGCTACGAGGTCTCGCTCGCGCTCTTCGACGCGAACCTCGACGCGAGCGGCCGCCGCTTCGCCCTCGCCGAGGCGCTCGCGCACCTGGAGCGGCTCGTGGGCGAGGGCCGAGCCCGGCGCGCCGGGGACGGCGGCACCGTCTCCTATACTTCGGCGTAGATCCTGTTGGACGACGACAAACCGCCTAGTACCCGGGCCCCGGAGCGCGGGGCGTGACCCTCTTCTTCGAACTCCTCGCCGTCGCGGCGCTCATTTTGCTGAACGGCTACTTCGTCGCGGCCGAATACGGCCTCGTGACCGCGCGACGTACGCGCCTCCGCGAGCTGGAGGAGCAGGGCAACCGGCGCGCCCGCTCGGTGCTCCAGATCACCGCCGACCCGCCGCGGTTCATTGCCGCGATGCAGCTCGGCGTGACCGCGACCAGCCTGGCGATCGGCGCTGTCGGCGAGCAGGTGCTCGCGCAGGTCTTCGACCCGTTTCTCGCCACGGCGATCGCCTTTGCCTTCGCATTCCTGATCATCACGTTCCTCCACGTCGTCGTGGGCGAGCTCGTGCCGAAGGGCATCGCGCTGCGCTACTCGGAGCGGACCGCGCTCGCAGTCTCGGCGCCGGTGCGCGGCTTCTTCATCGTCCTCAAGCCGTTGATCTGGTTCCTCCAGCGCTCGAGCGAGCTGATGCTGCGTGCGCTCGGCGTCGAGCCTCCGGGAGGCGAGGACCTGGTGCACTCCGAAGCTGAGCTGAAGATGCTCGTCTCGCACTCGACCGAGTCGGGCGAGATCGAGCAGCAGGAGCAGGAGATGCTCTACAAGGTCTTCGACTTCGCCGACAAGGAGGCCTCGGACGTGATGGTGCCGCGCCCCGACGTGGTCGCCCTCTCGGTGGAGCTGCCGCCCGAGGAGGCGCTCGCCGCGGTGATCGAGTCGCCGTACACGCGCTACCCGGTCTACCGGAGCTCTATGGACGACATCGTGGGCGTGCTGCACGTGCGCGACCTCTTCTCGGCGCTCGTCGACCGCGGGATAGCGGGCGTGCAGCTCGAGCAGCTGCTGCGGCCGGCGCACATCGTCCCCGAGACGAAGGACCTCGCGGCGCTGCTGAGCGAGTTCCGGCGCACGAACCAGCACCTGGCGATCGTGGTCGACGAGTACGGCGAGCTCGAGGGGATCGTCACGCTCGAGGACCTGCTCGAGGAGATCGTCGGTGAGATCGAGGACGAGTTCGACCTGCCCGACGAGTCGATCGAGCGGCTCGAGGACGGCCGCATGCGCATCGCCGGGACCTTCCCGGTCGACGACTTCAACGAGCAGCTCCAGCGCGAGCTGCCGATCGAGGACTACCACACGATCGGAGGGCTCGTCTTCGGCCTGCTCGGCCGCGCCCCCGAGCCCGGCGACGAGGTCGAGCACGACGGCTGCCGCTTCAAGGTGCTCGAGGTCGAGGGCTCCCGGATCCAGCGGCTCGAGGTCGAGCTCACGCCGCACACGCCGGCGAAGGACAAGGAGCGACTCGAAGAGGCGTCGTAGGTACCCTTGCCCGGGACGGGGTTCCCGAAGTGAGGAGATCCATGAAGCGCACGCTCTACCTGCTCGCGGCGGCTGCCGCGGTCGCGGCGACCGTGTTCGCCGTCGCTCCCTTCGCCGCCGCCCACCCGGCGGCCAAGCAGAAGACGACGACCATCAAGGTCATCGCCAAGGAGTACAAGTTCATCCTCTCGAAGAAGAGCGCGCCCGCCGGCGTCGTGATCTTCAAGGTCACGAACAAGGGCAAGATCGCCCACGACTTCAAGATCGCCGGGAAGAAGACGCCGAACATCAAGTCCGGCAAGACGGCGAAGCCGCTCAAGGTGACGCTGAAGAAAGGGAAGAAGTACCCCTTCAAGTGCACGATCGACAGTCACGCCCTGTTCGGCATGAAGGGCACGTTCAAGGCGACCTAGGTTTCGAGTTCGAGCGCGGCGATCTCGCCGCCGGCGATGCGCCAAGCGGCGAGCTCGCCCGTGCCGAGTGAGAGGATCAGGTAGGGCCGTCCCTCCCAGAGCCCGATGTTCTGGACGTCCGTCCGCGAGGGCCTCGGCGGGGAGGAGAGGTGCGAGTGGAAGACGGCCAGCTCGTAGCCCTCGTCCTCCAGGAACCAGTTCTCGGGCTCCGTCTCGAGCTCGAAGCGGTAGGGGCTCCGGGCGGAGTTGTGCGCCGGGATGTAGCGCTCGGCCAGGCCGTCGCGGAGTACGACGAGCCCGCAGGCCTCGTTCGGCTCCTCCGACCGCGCGTGCTCGTCCAGCTCGGCGCGGATCTTCGCCGGGATCACCACCAGACGGAGCTCTCCATCTCGGCCTCGGGGTCGGCCGCGTCCCAGAACGGGGCCGAGAGGTACTTCCAGCCGGCGTCGGCGAGGATCGTGACGACCACGCCCTCGTCGAGCTCGGCCGCCAGCCTGCGGGCCGCGTGCACGACCGCGCCCGAGGAGACCCCGGCGAAGACGCCCTCGCGCGCGAGGAGCTCACGGAGGCCGGTGACGGCCTCGGCGTTCGAGACGAGGAGCTTCCGGTCGAGCTTCGAGACGTCCAGGATCGGCGGGACGTAGCCGTCCTCGAGCGAGCGGAGGCCCATGACCGGGTCACCCGGCAGCGGCTCCGCGGCCGCGACCACGACGTCCGGGAACCGCTCGCGCACGCGGGCGCCCGCGCCCATCAGCGTCCCGCCGGTCCCCAGGCCCGCGACGAGGACGTCCACACGGTCGAGCGCCTCGGCGATCTCCGCGCCCGTGCCCTCGTAGTGCGCTGCGGGGTTCGACTCGTTCGCGTACTGGAAGAGCATGTGGAAGCGGGGCTCGCGCTCCGCGAGCTCGAGTGCAACGCGAACGGCGCCGTTCGAGCCCTCCTCGCCCGGCGACTCCACGATCTGAGCGCCGTAGAGGCGGAGCAGGCGGCGCCGTTCCTCGGTCACGTTCTCGGGCATCACGCAGGTCAGCTGGTAGCCCTTGAGGCGGGCGACGAGGGCGAGCGAGATCCCGGTGTTGCCGCTCGTCGGCTCGAGCAGCTCCCGGCCGGGCTCGAGCTCACCTCGCCGCTCGGCCGCCTCGACCATCGCCACGGCGATGCGGTCCTTGATCGAGCCGGTGGGGTTCTGGCCCTCGAGCTTGGCGTAGAGCGTGACCTCCGGCTTCGGGCTCAGTCGCGGCAGCTCGACGAGCGGCGTGTCGCCGACGAGCGCGAGGAGGCCCGAAGCCGTGTCCGCTCTAGCCACGGCCCAGGGACTGTCCCTGGGACAGGGCACCTCCGGCCATGGCCGGAAGCAGCACGACCTTCGCTTCCTCGTCCACCGGCGTGTCCAGGCCCTGCCTGGTGCGGACGTCCTCGCCCTCGACGTAGACGTTCACGAACGGAGCCAGCTCGTCGCTCTCAAGCAGTTGTCCACGCAGCGCCGGGAAGCGGCTCATCAGGTCGTTCAGCAGCTCGCGCACGGTGCCGCCGCTCGCCTCGACCTCGCGTGCGCCCTCGGTCTCGCCGCGCAGAGTGGGAGGAATCCGGACGGTGCTCAGTGCCCCTCCGCGGTTTCCTCGGGCGTCGCTGGCGGTGCGGAGCCGGAGGGCGCAGTGCTTGGAGGCACGGGCCCGGAGAGCTCCGTGCCGTCAGCGACGTCAGGCGGCGGCGGAGCCGGGCTCCGCCCGGCGTGAGTCGTCGCCGGCGAGGGAAGCGGGGCACCCGCGCAGAACTCGACGTAGTCGACGTAGTCCGTGATCGACGGGCTCTCGCCGCACACGGGGCAGGCCGGGTCGCGCCGCAGCTTCATCTCCTGGAACTCGCCGGAGAGCGCGTCGTAGAGGAGCAGCCGGCCGACGAGCGGATCCCCGATCCCGAGCGCGAGCTTCAGCGCCTCCGTGGCCTGGATCGACCCGATCACGCCCGGCAGCACTCCGAGCACGCCGCCCTCGGCGCAGCTCGGCGCCAGCTCCGGCGGCGGCGGCTGCGGGAACAGACACCGGTAGCACGGGCCTGAGCCCGGCTTGAAGACCGTCACCTGGCCCTCGAAGCGGAAGATCGATCCGTGGACGACCGGGATGTCGTGCCAGACCGAGGCGTCGTTGACGAGGTAGCGCGTCGGGAAGTTGTCGGCGCCGTCGACGATCACGTCCCACCCGGGCTCGAGGATGCGCTCGATGTTCTCGGAGGTCAGCCGTTCGCGGAACGGCACGACCTCGACGTCGGGGTTGAGCCCTTCGATCCGGCGCCGCGCCGAGTCGGTCTTCGGCTCGCCGAGCGAGTCGGTCGAGTGGGCGATCTGCCGCTGGAGGTTGGTCTCGTCGACGACGTCCGCGTCGACGATCCCCAGCCGGCCGACCCCCGCGGCTGCGAGATAGAGCGAGGCAGGCGACCCGAGGCCGCCCGCTCCGACGAGCAGGATGCGCGAGTCGAGCAGCTTCAGCTGGCCCTCCTCGCCGACCTCCGGGATCAGCAGGTGCCGGCTGTAGCGCGTTTGGCGCTCGGGGCCGAGCGTACGCGGGACGTCAGTGGGGAGGCCGTTGCGCTGCCAGTCGACGTAACCGCCGGCGAGCGAGACGGGGCGGTCATAGCCCAGTTCGCCGAGGGTCTTCGCCGCGAACGCCGAGCGGTTGCCGCTCGCGCAGTAGAGCACGACCGGCTGCGAGCGGTCGGGCGCCGCGTTCTCGATCCGAGATTCCAGGTTCCCCCGCGGCACGTGCACGGCGCCGGGGATTCGGCCCTGCGCCCACTCGTCCGGCTCACGCACGTCGACGAGCAGCGCGCCCTCGGCGAGCAGCGCCTGGGCTTCCGCCGCGTCGACTTCCTCGATCGCGGCGCGGGCGGACTGGAGCAGTTCCCTGTACGAGGTCATCGCTTTCGATTGTATAGCGGTCGGGGTTCCTCGCCGCGGACGGCTATCTTCGTGGCGTGAGTCCGCGGGGTCGCATCTTCGTGCTCGTCGCGCTCGCGGCGGTCGTCGCCTCGGGGGTCGTCGTGATCAGCGTGCTCGCGACACGAAGCGACGTGCCGTCCGTGAAGCCGCGCTCCGGCTCGCCGCCGATCGCCCTCGACCTCGTCCTCCGGAGCGACCCGGAGGCGCTCTCCCTCGCGCGGGCGGAGCAGCTCTACGACCGGGCGCACCGGCCGGAGAGCGCCGCGAAGATCTTCGCGCGGTACTCCTCGCTCGAGGCGAAGGTCGGCGCGGCGATGGCCGCCTGGCCGAGCGGCACGGTTGCCCGGTTGGAGACGCTCGTGGCGCAGTACCCGCGCAGCGCGCTCGTCGCGCTGCACCTCGGCCTCGCGCTCTACTGGTCCCGGCGCAATTCCGAGGCGGTCGAGTGGTGGCGCGCGGCCCAGGCGTTCCAGCCGGACTCGTTCTATGCCGTTCGCGCGGGCGACTTCCTCCATCCTCGGTACGCGCCCGGGCTGCCCAACTTCGTGCCGTCGTTCGGCCCGCCGGCGCGCATTCGCGCACTCCAGCCGGCCCGCCGGCTCGTCGCTCTCGGCGCGATGGCGCGCGGCGGCGGCGCGCACGCGAAGCTCCTCTACGGCGTCGCCCTCCAGCGCCTCGACCGGCCGCACTCCGCCGAGAAGCAGTTCGCGGCCGCGGCTCGCGAGGCTCCCGACGACCCCGAGGCCCGCGTGGCCGCGGCGGTCGGTCGCTTCGACAAGGACAATCCGTCGGCCGCGTTCGGCCGGCTCGGGCCGCTCGTACGCGTCTTCCCGCACGCGCCGACCGTCCGCTTCCACCTCGGGCTGCTGCTCCTCTGGCTGGGGCAGATCGACCGTGCCCGCGCCGAGCTCAGGCAGGCCCGCGCCCAGAGCCCGGACTCGGCGATCGGCCGCGAGGCGGCTGCCTACCTTTCTGCCCTTCGTACGGTTGGGACCCCCTGACCGCCAAATGAGCCGTTCGGCCTATTGGCATCCGTCCGGTGCTCGTGAGAGAGTGCCGCATCCGCAACGGCGCGTGCGGACCGTCACGAAGCCCAGAGAGGAGCCGCAGTGAGCAATCCGGGGGAGCGGGTCAGGTCGATGAGCCTTGCAGAAGTGCTCGAGACCGACGAGGTGAAGGGGTTGCTGGAGAGCGGGCGCGAGTCGGGGTCGCTCACCACGGACGAGATCGTGCTCGCGCTCGGAGCCCTCGAGCTCGACGCCGCGCAGATCGACGACGTCTACCACGCGCTCGAAGAGCAGCAGATCGACGTGGTCGACGATGGCCCGGAAGAGGTCGACGACCGCAAGCCCGAGCCGGAGGCGCGCGAGATCACCACGGACTCGCTGCAGCTCTTCCTGAAGGACATCGGCAAGGTCGACCTGCTCACCGCCGCGCAGGAGGTCGAGCTCGCAAAGCGGATCGAGCGCGGCGAGCACACCGCGAAGCAGGCAATGGTCGAGGCGAACCTGCGGCTGGTGGTCTCGATCGCCAAGAAGTACCGCAATCAGGGCCTTCCATTTCTCGACCTGATCCAGGAAGGGACGATCGGGCTCGTTCGCGCGGCGGAGAAGTTCGACCACCGCAAGGGCTTCAAGTTCTCGACCTACGCGACGTGGTGGATCCGGCAGGCCGTCGCCCGCGCGCTCGCGGACAAGGCCCGCACCATCCGGATGCCCGTGCACATCGTCGAGAAGCTGAACAAGATCGTGCGCTCGGAGCGGAAGCTGCGCGCCGAGCTCGGCCGCGAGCCGACGACGCCCGAGATCGCGGCCGACGTCGAACTGCCGACGGACGAGGTCGAGCAAATCCGCCGCAGCTCGCAGGCGCCGGTCTCGCTCGAGAAGCCGGTCGGCGACGAGGAGGAGTCCGAGTTCGGGCACTTCCTCACCGACGAGAGCGAGCCGCTGCCGGAGGAGGCCGCCGAGGTCGAGCTGCGAAAGGCGACCCTTCGGCGGGTGCTGTCCACGCTGAGCGTCCGCGAGCAGCGCGTGCTCGAGCTGCGCTACGGCCTCAACGGCGAGCACCCGTGCACGCTCGACGAGGTCGGGCGCGCGTTCAACGTCACGCGCGAGCGCATCCGCCAGATCGAGAACCAGAGCCTGAAGAAGCTGCGCGCCCTCGCGGACGCGATCGTGTTCCGCGACGTGGCTTAAACGCCCTGCGGGCTAACCCGCGCAGACTCCGCACGCGCTTCCGCGCGCGCTCCGCTGCACGCTGGGTGGCACCCAGTTGCGTTGGGTGTGCCGCATACACTCCGCCGTCGTGGCAGAACCCTGGTTTGACGAGCTCGCCGAGCTGCTGAGCATTCCGAGCGTCAGCGCCGACCCAGCGCGGGCCGGCGACGTTGCGCGGGCGGCCGACTGGCTCGCCGAGTTCGTCCGCGGCGCCGGGGGCGAGGCCGAGGTCGTCCCGACCGAGACGCAGCCGCTGATCGTCGGGGAGCTGTCCGCTTCGGACATGTCCGGGGGACAGACCCCGGGACCTGTCCCGACGGTACTGGTCTACGGGCACGTCGACGTGCAGCCGCCCGACCCGCTGGAGCTCTGGGAGTCGGACCCGTTCACGCTCGAGCAGCGCGGCGACTGGCTCTACGGCCGTGGCGTCGCCGACGACAAGGGGCAGCTCTACATCCTGCTCAAGGCCGCCGCCGAGCTCGCAGCAGCCGGCGAGCTCCCGGTGAACGTGCGCGTCGCCTGCGACGCCGAGGAGGAGACCGGCGGCCACCAGATCGTCGACTTCCTCGCAGCCGACGAGCGCGGCGCCGACGCCGCGGTGATCTTCGACAGCGGCATGACCACGCGCGGCCTGCCCGAGTTCGCGATCGCCACGCGCGGGCTCGTCTACTTCCACGTCACGCTCCGGACGGGTAGCCGCGACCTGCACTCGGGGCTGTTCGGCGGCGCCGCGCTGAACGCCGTCCACGCGCTCATGGAGACCCTGTCCGCCGTTCGGCCGCGCGACGGGCGGCTGCCGGAGCCCCTGCGCGAGGGGATCACGCCGCCGACCGAGGAGGAGCGGGCCGCCTGGGCAGAGCTCGTCCCCGGCGCGGAGATGCTGGCCGAGGCCGGCGCGCGCCCGGTCGACGAGCGCGCTGCCGAGGAGTTCTACCCTCGCACGACCGCCGAGCCGGCCCTCGACGTTAACGGCGTCGCGGGCGGCTCGCCCGTGCTCCAGAAGACCGTGCTGCCGGTCGTCGCCGAGGCGAACCTCTCGATCCGCCTTGCCCCGGGCCAGGACGTCGAGACGATCGCCGCCGCGGTCGAGCGGCTCCTGCGCGAAGCCGTTCCCGACGGCGCCGAGCTCGAGGTGACCCGCCTCTCGTCTGGGGAGCCGGGCCTGGTGCCCCCGGACAGCCCGGCGGTGCAGCTCGCGCTCGACGTGTTCGAGCGAACCTGGGGCCGCCGCCCCTTGCTCGTGCGCTCCGGCGGGACGCTGCCGATCGTCCCCGCGCTCGTCGCCAAGGGGATCCCGACGATCATCACCGGCTTCGCGCTTCCCGAGAGCAACATCCACTCGCCGAACGAGCGCCTGCTCGCCGAGTACGTGCCGCTCGGGATCGAGACCGCGCGCGAGCTCTTCCGCGCGCTCGCTGCCCTGCAGCCTTAGCTGTCTGCAATGACCGGTCGACCGTGCCCGGGTCTAGCCGGACGCCAGTTCGTGCTCACAGTCGACGAGCCAGGCGTGGCCGTAGCGGCGCATCTCCTCGATGATCGGCAGCAGCGCCTCGCCCTTCTCGGTCAGCTCGTACTCGACGCGCGGAGGCGACTCCGGGTAGCTGCGGCGGGCGACGATCCCCTCGTTCTCGAGCGCGCGCAGGCGCTCCGAGAGAGTCCGCGGGCTGATCCTGGCACACGAGTGCTCGAGCTCGGTGAAGCGGCGCGGGCCCTCCGAGAGGTCGTGGACGAGTACCGCAGTCCACTTCGCTCCGAGGATCTCGGCACACGCGGCGACCGAGCAGGTCGAGTCGTGGATCGGGTTCATCGTGCGCATGTCTGTTCGCATCGTAACGAGGCAGGGCCGGAACGAGTAGGCTCGGGCGCGGTGTCGCAGCTCGACAAGGAGCTCCAGGAGCGCATCGACGAGCCGGCCTCGGCCCAGGCGGTGAAGGAGACTCGCCTCACGCCCGCGGAGGCGACCGCCCAGATGCGGATCAACGTGCCCGCTCAGCGCAACCGCAAGCTGCGCACGCTGCTCGAGCGCGTCAACGCGGACGAGGGGCTCAAGGCCTGGTGGCACGTTGCGAACGTCAACGCCGTCAAGCGGCTCGGGATCAACGACCACTCGTGGGTGCACATCCAGATCGTGGCCAACATCGGGCTGCGGCTGCTCCGCCTGCTCGCGAAGCGAGGCGTTGAGCCGGCGATGGTCGCCGACTACGAGCTGAAGCGCGACGACGCGGAGGTCGTGGTCGTGCTCGGAGCGCTGCTGCACTGCGTCGGGATGGCCGTCCACCGCGACCGGCACGAGGACTGGAGCCTGTTCCTCGCCGAGCCGAAGGCCCGCGAGCTGCTGCACGGGGTCTACGAGGAGCCGGAGCTGACGGTTGTCGTATCCGAGGTGCTGCAGGCGATCACGAGCCACCGCGCCGGCGGCCACCCGCTGACGCTGGAGGCGGGAATCGTGCGCGTGGCCGACGCGCTCGACATCGAGGAGGGCCGATCGCGGATCCCGTTCGAGCGCGGGAGCCTCTCGATCCACTCGATCTCCGCGGCGGCCATCGACGAGGTCGTGATTTCCGAGGGTGTGGAGCGGGCGGTCCTGGTCGAGATCAAGATGAACAACTCGGCCGGCCTCTACCAGGTCGACGAGCTCTTGAAGGCGAAGCTGCACGGCTCGGGGCTCGAACCGTACGTCGAGGTCGTGGCGCGAATCGACACCGAGGCCGAGAAGAGCCTCGTGCCGCTCTACCGGCTCGAGTAGCCCTCGTTCTTTGCCGTCTCGGATAACTCCTCAGGAGGCGACGCTTGCGGCGCCGCGATCAGGACGTGCGGGCCACGCCCGTGCGTCCGTCGGAAATGACCGGTCGATTCGGTTGAGCTTGGAAGCTGCGGCTACTTAGCCTGCGGCTCTAACTTGTAGCCGACGCCGTAGCGGGTCTGGATGAACGTGTGCTTCGACGCACGGTGGTCGATCTTCTCGCGCAGGCGGCGGACGCAGACGTCCACGGTGCGGTCGCGGTGCGTCGCGCGGCGGCCCCAGATCCGCTGCAGCAGCTCGTCGCGGCTCGCGACCCGGCCTTTGTCGAGGGCGAGGGTGTAGAGCAGCCGGAACTCCGTCGGCGTCAGCCGCGCGTTCTCGTCGTCGACGAAGGCCTGCACGGAGCGGGGGTCGATCCGGAGCTCCTCGATCACGAGCTCCTCGCCGCGGTCTTCCTGCACGCCGTGCTGGACGCCGCGGCGCGCGACCGCCTGCACGCGCGCGACCAGCTCCTTCATCGAGAACGGCTTGACGAGGTAGTCGTCGGCGCCGATCTGGAGCGCGTGGACGCGGTCGTGCTCGGTGCCGCGGGCGCTCACGACCACGATCGGGGTCGCGATCCCCTCGGCGCGGGCCTGCTCGATCAGGCTCCAGCCGTCCAGGCCCGGAAGCATCAGGTCGAGCACGAGCACGTCGGGGCGCTCGTAACGCAGGCGCGCGAGGCCGACCTCGCCGGCGGCGACGCGCACCGGATCGAGTCCATCGGCGGC
Organism: uncultured Actinomycetes bacterium; assembly: GCA_963716865.1. Lineage (GTDB taxonomy): Bacteria > Actinomycetota > Thermoleophilia > Gaiellales > Gaiellaceae > AC-32. The sequence goes on along the minus strand of CAVQUF010000001.1, from coordinate 69,437 downwards.
CAGATGCTGCGCCATTCCCTCGGCGATCAGCTCGTCGTCCTCGACGATCAGGACCTTTGTCACTGTGATACTCAGCCTAATGTCCCGGTCCGAGTACGACGAGCTGCGCGCGGCGTTCACGGCGGCGGTCTCGCACGAGCTGAGAACGCCTCTCGCCCGACTCGTCGCGCTGCTCGAGACGGCGGAGCTGCCCAACGCCGACCTGCCCGCGCTGCTGCGGCAGGCGCGAGAGGAGGTCGGGGAGATGACCGAGCTCGTGGACGACATCCTCTTCCTGAGCGAGCTCGAGCAGGGGCGCGAGGTGGTGGCCCTCGGCGAGACGGAGGCGGCCCCGGTCCTGCGCGAGGTGCTCGCCGAGTCCCGCGGGCGGGCCGAGCGTGCAGGCGTGCGGCTGGAGCTCCGGCTCGAGGACGAGGGGCTGTTCGTCCCCCTCCGTCGGCGGATGCTCCAGACCGTGGTCGAGAACCTGGTCGAGAACGCGATCCGGTACGCGGGCGAGGGTGCGACCTGCGTCATCTCGCTCGGCCGGGAGGACGGGATGGTCGTGCTCGCCGCCGGCGACGACGGCGCCGGACTCCCCGTGGACGATGTGCCCCGGCTGTTCGAGCGCTTCTTCCGCTCCGACCGCGCCCGCACGACGCGTGGGAGCGGCCTCGGTCTGGCGATCGTCAAGCACGTGGTCGAGACGGCGGGGGGGCACGTCGAAGCCCGCGGCGCCTCCGGCCGCGGGCTCGACGTGCGTTGTGCCTTCCCTGGCTAGTTGCCTTCCCTGCTGAGGCGTCGCTAGCGATGCCGACCTCAGGAGGCACGAGCTCTGCTCGTGCCTCCGTCGGAAATGACCGGTCGACCCAATTGCACTTTCGAAACCGTCTCTAGGTATGGACCCGGGCGATCGTCTTCTTGCCCGCCTTCTGCACCGCCTTGGGAATCGGCAGGAAGAGCAGCGGGTGCCCGTACGACTGGCCCTTCGTGAGGGCCCAGTTGACGAACGTCTTCAGGTCAGCAGCCTTCGAGGTCTGCAGGGGAACGATCACCCACGTGAACGTGCAGATCGGATAGGCGCCGCGCTGCCTCTTGGGCGGGTCGACGACCGAGATCGCGTTGTCCTTGCGCGTCACCTTCTTGACGCCCTTGGACACGACGGAGAGCGACTTGACGCTCGGGAGGATGAACTTCCCCGCGCGGTTCTTGATCTTCGCGATCTTGAAGTGGTTCTTGTACGCGTACGCGACGTCGACATAGGTGATGCCGCCCGGCGTCGAGCTGAGCTTGGCGGCGACGCCCGAGCTTCCCTTCGCACCGACGCCGACCTTGAAGGCGGGCTGCGTCCCCTTGCCGATCTGGGACTTGAACTGCTTGCTCACCTTCGACAGGTAGTCCGTGAAGTTGTAGCTCGTGCCGCTGCCGTCGCTGCGCCAGATCGGAACGACGTCCTGGTTCGGCAGGTTCATGCCTTTGTTGATCGCGCGGATGCGCTTGTCGTTCCACTTCGTGATCTTGCCCAGATACATGTCGGCGACGATCGGGCCGGTCAGCTTGAGCTGGTAACCGACCCCGGGGACGTTGTAGGGGATCGACGTGGCCGCGAACGCCCACGGGATCTGCACGCAGCCATGGCAGCCGGAGAACTGGTCGGGAGACATCGGGGCGTCGCTCGCTCCGAAGTCGACCGTCCGCGCCTGGATCGCCTTGATCCCGCCGCCGCTCCCGATGGCGCTGTAGTTGATGTCCGCGTTGCTGTAGTGAGTCGTCCACAGGCCCACCAATGGGGCCACGAATGTGCTGCCCGCGCCGCTCAGCGACGCCTTCTTGGATGACGCCCCGGCGAGTCCGGTCCACGCCGTGAGCGCCACCGCCGCCGCGCCGAGCACGACGAGGACAGCCGCAAGGCTTCGATTGCGCTTCAAGGTGTTTCTCCTCTCCTGAGGGGGGAACGTCGTTGTCAACGTGTTCGCCGTGAGGCTGCACCGGGTGGGCAGAACCGTGGGCTGAAAGGCGGTTGGCATCCGGTAACGATCCGGTAACAGCCCGCTTGGCAAGCCGTGTTCGCGTTAGCGTGCTCGCTTCATGAGCACGGTTAGCGCGACGCAGGAGCTCCAGGGCCGGGGACGCCTGCGCGACCGGCTGGGCGACCGCCTCCTGTTTCTCCTGACCCTCCTTGCCTCGCTGGCCGCCGTCGGCCTGATCGTCCTCATCGCCTGGGAGATCGTCCGCAGCGCCCATCTCGCGCTGAGCAAGTTCGGGATCTCGTTCCTCTGGGGCACGACCTGGGACACGAACAAGGCGATCTTCGGGGCGGCCCCGGCCCTCTACGGGACCGCGGTGACCTGCGCCATCGCGATGATCATCGCCGCGCCGCTCGGGATCGCGATCGCGCTCTTCCTGAGCGAGCTCGCGCCGCAGGGCCTACGGGTCGTCATCGGCTCGCTCGTCGAGACGCTGGCGGCTGTTCCGAGCGTCGTGCTCGGCCTCTGGGGCATCCTCGTGCTGGGGCCGTTCGTCGCCGACCACGGGGTGCACTGGATGGACCGGTGGCTCGGCTTCATTCCGCTCTTCAACGCGGCCGCCGGGGAAAACGGGGCGAGCAGCCTCTTCGTCGCGGGCCTGATCCTGGCGATCATGGTCGTCCCGATCGTGGCGAGCATCTGCCGCGAGCTCTTCCTGAGCGTTCCGTCCGAGCTCGAGGAGGCCGCCCTGGCCCTCGGCGCAACACGTTGGGAGATGGTGCGGGGCGTGATCCTCTCGTCCTCCAAGCCGGGTATCGCCGCGGCGCTCATCCTCGGGCTCGGACGAGCCCTCGGCGAGGCGATCGCGGTAGCCCAGGTGATCGGCGCCGGCTACTTCATCCACTGGTCGCTGTTCGGGGTCGGTGACACGCTCGCGAGCCGGATCGTGAGCCAGTATCAGGGGGCCGTCTCGAATCTCCAGATCGCGTCGCTCTTCTACCTCGCCGCGATCCTGCTCGTGATCGGGCTCGTCACGAATCTGATCGCGCAGGTGATCGTCCGCCGCTTCCACGTGCACGGGGCACGCTGATGGCCACGTTCGAGCCGGCGCTGACGCTGCAGGGTGACGCGCGCGTGCGCCGACGAAAGATCGCCAACCGCGTGGCGGAGGCGATCGCGACGATCGCCGCCCTGGCCGCGCTGGGCGTGCTGGCACTGGTGGTCCTGGCCGTGGCCAAACGAGGCGCGAGCGAGCTCTCCTGGACGTTCCTGACGAGCGACTTGCCCGTGCCCTTCGTTCCGGGCGGCGGGATCGCGCCCTTGATCGTCGGCTCGGCGATCCTGGTCGGGATCGCCACGGCGATCTCGCTTCCGATCGGCGTGTGCATCGCGGTCTTCCTCGAGGAATACGCCTCGCCGTGGCTGCGCGCGCCGATCCAGCTGGCCGTCGACCTGATGACGGGGCTGCCGTCGGTGATCATCGCGGTGTTCATCTTCAGCCTGCTCGTCTACGGCCACCCGCAGAACGGCCTGGCCGGCTCGCTCGGACTCGCGATCGTGATGCTGCCTCTGATCACGCGCTCGACCCAGGAGGTGCTGCGGCTCGTTCCCAGCGCTCAGCGCGAGGGCGCCTTCGCTCTGGGAGCGAGCCGCTGGCGGACGGTGGTCGGAATCATCCTGCCGAGCGCCGCCGGCGGGATCCTGACGGGAACGGTGCTCGCGATTGCGCGAGCGGCCGGCGAGACCGCGCCGCTGCTGTTCGTCACGGGGATCTACGGGCGGTTCATCGTCGGGAACCCGCTGCACGCGATGCCCAACATGCCGGTGCAGATCTTCATCTGGTCGGAGTCGCCCGACCCCGAGGACCACAAGCGCGCCTGGGCGACGGCGCTCGTGCTGCTCGTGTTCGTGCTCGTCGCGAGCCTCGTCGCACGCATCGCGCTCCTCTCCAGCCGCAGGAAACTGGGACGCTGAACGAGGAGGACGGCATGAGCCAGACGGATACGATGAGGCCGATGAGGCCGGTCGACGTCGCAGCGCGGCAGGAATCGGAGCCGGGCGTCCGGGAAACCGTCTTCGACATCCAGGGGTTGAAGGCGAGCTACGGGAAGAGCGTGGCGATCAAGGACGTCGACCTCGAGATCGAACGCAACGTCGTCACCGCTGTGATCGGCCCTTCCGGGTGCGGCAAGAGCACGTTCATCCGCTGCCTCAACCGGATGAACGACGAGATCGCCGGCTTCCGGCACGAGGGCAAGATCCTGTACCACGGCATCGACATCCACGGCAGCGGAGTCGACGTCATCGAGGTTCGCCGCCGCATCGGCATGGTCTTCCAGAAGCCGAACCCGTTCCCGAAGACGATCTACGACAACGTCGCCTGGGCGCCGCGCGTGCTGGGGCTGCGCAAGGGCCTCGACGAGCGGGTCGAGAAGGCGCTCAAAGGGGCGGCGCTCTGGGACGAGGTCAAGGATCGGCTCAAGAAGAGCGCGCTCTCGCTCTCGGGCGGCCAGCAGCAGCGGCTCTGCATCGCGCGCGCGATCGCGATCGAGCCGGACGTGCTGCTGCTCGACGAGCCGGCCTCCGCGCTCGACCCGATCGCGACCGCCTCGATCGAGGAGCTGATGCACGACCTCAAGCGCGACTACACGATCGTGATCGTGACCCACAACATGCAGCAGGCGGCGCGCGTCGCGGACAAGACGGCCTTCTTCACGCTCGACGTCGAGGGCGACGAACGTGCCGGCATCCTCGTCGAGTTCGACGAGACCCAGAAGCTCTTCACGGCGCCCTCGGACAAGCGCACCGAGGACTACGTCACCGGACGGTTCGGATGAGGACGGCCTTCCAGACCGAGCTCGAGCAGCTGGAGGCGAGCCTCCAAGAGGAGGGCTCGCTCGTGCTCCGCGCGCTGCGCGGCGCCATGAACGCGCTCGCGCACCGTGACCTCGAGCTGACGGACGAGGTGATCGCCTTCGACGACGACATCGATCGTCAGTACCTCCAGATCGAGGAGGGGATCCAGTCGCTGCTTGCGCGGCAGACGCCGGTCGCCGGCGACCTCCGGCTGGTGCTCGCGATGCTGCACGTCAATCTCCACCTCGAGCGGATGGCTGACTACTGCGTGACGGTCGCCAAGCTGACGAAGCTGGTCGCCGACATCGAGCCCGAGCCGATGCTGATGGATCGGCTGCAGGAGATGGGCGAGCGCGCGGAGGAGATGCTGCGCGTCGCGCTCGACTCGTTCGCCACCCGCGACCTGGCCGGCGCCGAGTCGCTGGTCGACCTGGACGAGCTGATCGACCGCTCGAACCGCCGCTTCGTCGAGCGCCTCGTCGACCTCGCGGCCGACCCGGCGATGCGCGAGTGGGTGCTGCGGATGGTGCTCGTCTCCCGAACGCTCGAGCGGATCGGGGATCATGCGGTGGACATTGGCGAGCAGACCGCGTACCTCCTCACGGCCGAGTTCCGCGAGTTCACCGACGCGTCCCACCCTGAGCAGAACGCGTAGGCACGCGCCAGTCGGGGCGGGGCTGCTCGCGCTGCTCGTCGCAGGTTGCGGCGGCGGAGGCGGGACCGGGGGCGAGAGCAAGACGCTCGTCGGTGCGGGCAGCACACTGGTGGCGCCGCTCGTCGCAAAGTGGTCCGGCGACTACCAGCGGCGTGCGGGCGTCACGGTGACCTACGGCGCGATCGGCTCGGGCGGAGGCATCGCGCAGATCACCGCCCGGACGGTCGACTTCGGGGCCAGCGACGCGCCGCTCACGCCTGACCAGGCCTCGGGCTGCAAGGGGTGTCTGCAGGTGCCCTGGGCGCTGGCGGCGACCGCCGTCGCGTACAACGTCAAGGGAGTGCCGAGCCGGCTCAGGCTCTCCGGGCCCGTCCTCGCCGGCATCTACCTCGGCAAGGTCACCGAGTGGAACGACCCCGAGATTGCCCGCCTCAACCCGGGACTTCAGCTCCCGGCCACGAGGATCACGCCGGTCTTCCGCAGCGACGGAAGCGGAGACACCTATGCGTTCAGCGACTTCCTCGCGAAGGTCAGCCCGGAGTGGAAGAGCTCGAAAGGGGTCTCGACTCAGGTCAGCTTCGCGCAGGGCGTCGGCGCCAAGGGCAACGACGGCGTGGCGGCGGTGATCGGCCGGACCGACGGAGCGATCGGCTACCTCGCGATCTCGTACGTCTTCTCGAGCACGCTCGACTACGCGCTCGTCCAGAACGCGGCCGGCAAGTTCCCGGTCCCGGGGATCCCGAGCATCCTCGCGGCGGCGAACACGGCCGGCACGATCCCCGCGGACAACGCCATCTCGATCACGGATCCGCCGGCTTCCGCGCCCGGCGCGTACCCGATCTCGACCTTCACGTACACGATCGTCCCGAAGAGCTCGCCGAAGGCCGCCGCGCTCCGGCCGTTCCTGACCTACGCGCTGACCGCCGGGCAGAAGTTCGCGCCGCCGCTGACGTTCGCGCCGCTTCCTCCTCGTGTGGTCGCGGCGGGTCGCGCGACGGTCGCGAAGATCGGCTAGGAGGATTTGGCGGCGAAGGTTCGCCGTGCAAGACGAGCAGCGCCGTAACCGACCGCGCCCACAGCGGCGGTCGCAAGCCCGATCAGGTTTGTAGTGACGCAGGTTCGGCAGACGTTGCAGCAGGCGGTGGCAGCGGGCGCATGCTCGCCGTACTTCCCGGCGACCTGCGCTACTCGCCCTGTCCAGATCTCCTTCACAGCCAGACTGTAGCGCTCGGAATCGGAGGGTTCGAGTGCAGGTCGCTAGGGGCTCGACGGCTGAACGGCGGGCTCGCCGCGGATGAGCTGGTAGACGAGCGCGCCCAGGGCCGCGCCCGTGAGGGGCGCGACGATGTACAGCCAGAGCGCGTGGAGGTCACCCGAGACGAGCGCAGGCCCGATCGAGCGAGCCGGGTTCATCGACGCTCCGGAGATCGGGCCGCCGAACATCGCGTCGAGGCCGACCGTGGCGCCGATCGCGATCGCCGCCGCCTCGCCGATTGCCCGCGTGTCGGTGGCCACGGCCATGATCACGAACATGAGGAAGAAGGTCATCACGAGCTCCCAGAGGAACGATTGGCCCTGTGATCCGGACGGGAGCGTGGCGCCTACATGGGCGATGTCGCCAAGCGAGCCGCGGAGGACCGCGGCCGCGGCGAGTGCGGCCAGAACCTGCACCGTCCAGTAGGCGAACACCCGCCGCCAGGGGAAGTGTCGGCTGAGCGCAAACGCGAGGCTGACGGCAGGATTGAAATGGGCGCCGGAGATGTGCCCGACCGCATAGATCATCACCATGATCACGAGGCCGAAGCTGATCGCGACGCCGACGTGACCGAGGGCCTGGGTCTTCGCGTCGACCATGATCGCCCCACAGCCGGCGAAGACCAGGGCGAACGTGCCGACGAACTCGGCGGCGAGGAGACGCACGAGTGCGGGAACCGGCACGGCTCAGGTCTGATCTGGCAGCAGCTCGGCGATCAGCTTCTGCACCCGCCGGTCGAGCTCGTCGCGGATCCGGCGCACGGTCTCGAGATCCTGACCCGCGGGATCGTCGAGCTCCCAGTCCTCGTACTTCTTGCCCGGATAGATCGGGCACGCGTCGCCGCAGCCCATGGTGATCACGACGTCCGCCGCGCGAACGACCTCGTCCGTGAGCGGCTTGGGGAACTCCTCGCCCATGTCGACGCCGAGCTCCTCGAGCGCGGTGATGGCGTTCGGGTTGATCTCGTCGGCCGGAGTGGAGCCCGCCGAGCGGACGTGGATCCGACCCTCCGAGCGCAGCTTGACCAGGCCCGCGGCCATCTGGCTGCGGCCGGCGTTGTGGACGCAGACGAACAGGACTTCGGGCTGCTCCTTGCCGAGGATGCCCTCGGCCTGCGCCAGCGCGCGCAGCCGCTCGCGCGCGAAACGGTGCGCGAGCACGGGCACGAACGCGGTGATTCTGGCCTCGCCGAGCAGGCCCCGCGACTCGGTCATGTACCGGGCGATCGTCTCCTGGGAGAAGATGCCGGCGAACTCGTCGGCCAGCCGCTCGGCGGCCTGGTCGAGGTGGTGCTGGGTGACCGGATCGATTGCCTGCGGCATGCTCGGCTCCCTGAGATATCGATAGCGATCGATGCCTTACGGGCGCCATGATGGCGCGGTCATCGATCTCTGTCAATATCTGTCCCGTGCAGCCGATCGCCACGATCTCGTGCCCGCCGCTCCTTCAGGAGCCACTCGAGGCCGAGGAAGCCGAGCAGCTCGCCGCGGCCCTGAAGGCGATCGCCGATCCGGCCCGGCTTCGCCTCCTGAGCCTGATCCAGGCCCAGCCCGGCCACGAGGCCTGCGTGTGTCACCTGACCGAGCCCCTCGGCTTGAGCCAGCCGACCGTGAGCCATCACCTGAAGGTGCTGCTGCAAACCGGCTTGGTCGAGCGCGAGCAGCGCGGCAGCTGGGCCTACTTCCGCGTGCGCGAGGAACCGCTCGGCGCGCTGCGTGACCTGCTGGCCTAGGCCGATCTAGCTCCAGGGGGGCGGGTTGTGCGTCCAGGCGCCGCCGACCATGGTGGCGACGACGCGGACCTCGGCCAGCTCCTCGGGCCCGCAGTCGAGCGGGTCGCGGTCGAGCACGACCAGGTCGGCGTGGAAGCCGGGCAGGAGCTTCCCGCGGCGGCGCTCGTCTCCGGCGAGCCAGGCGGGGGCGAGGCAGGTCGCGCGCAGCGCCTCCTCGACCGTGAGCGCCTGCTCGGGGTGCCAGGGCGGCCGCTCGTCGAGCGTCCGCAGCACGCCGGCCCGGATGCCCGCGAGCGGGTCGAGCTCCTCGATCGGCGCGTCCGAGCCGTTCGCGACGACCGCGCCCGCGTCGAGCAGCGAGCGGTAGGCGTAGGCGCCCGCCGTGCGCTCGCCCCAGAAGCGGTCGGCCACGTCGCGATCGGACGGCGCGTGGCTGAACTGGACGGACGCCGCGACGCCGAGCTCCGCAAAGCGCGGCATGTCCTCCGCCGAGAGCAGCTGCGCATGCTCGATCCGCGGCCGCAGGCCGCGCGGCTGCCAGTCGTCGCGCGTCGCCTCGAAGGCGTCGAGCGCCTCGCGGTTGGCGAGGTCGCCGATCGCGTGGACGGCAAGCGGGAAGCCTGCTCGCGCGCCCGCGCGGATCAGCTCCTCGAGCTGCTCGCGGCTCGTGATCTCGACCCCGGAGCCGTCGAGCATGCGCGCCGTCTGCGAGCCGAGCGTGCCGTCCATGAACGCCTTCAGGTAGCCGAGCCGTAGGAGCGGGCTGCCGAAGCCGCTGAGGAGGTCGGTGGCGGCGAGCTCGTCCGCGCGCTCGGCCGGCAGCGACTGCCAGACGCGCAGCGACAGCGCTCCCTCGGCCTCGAGCCGCTGCCAGAAGCGCAGGGCGCCGGACCAGCCGTCCTTGTCGTGCACGGCGGTGACGCCGCGGGAGGCGGCGAGCCTGAGCCCGGCGCGCATCGCCTTGACGTACTCGTCGTCTGAGATCTCGATGTAGGCGTCGGTGAAGTGCCAGCACGACTCCTCGCGCAGGACCCCCGTCGGCACGCCGCGATCGTCCAGCTCGACCACGCCGCCGGGAACCTGAAGCACTCCGTTCGCGCGCGCGAGTGCGGCCGAGTTGAGCCAGACCGAGTGCGAGTCGCGGGCCAGCAGCGCGACCGGCCGGTCGGAGACGACCTCGTCGAGCGCCTCCCTGGTCGGCTCGACCGCGGGCGACCAGTCCCCGCTGCGCCAGCCGCGGCCGCGCAGCCACCCGTCCGCCGGCGCGCGCGCGAGCGCCCCCCGCACGCGGGCGAGTGCCTCGTCCAGGGAGCGTGTGTCCTCCAGCCGCACCTCGTCTTGCGCGACGGCCCAGCTGGGGAAGTGCACGTGCGCGTCGTTGAAGCCGGGGACGACGCAGCGGCCGCCGAGGTCGACGCGCTCGGGACCCGGCAGCACAGTCTCGTGCGTCCCGACCCCGCCCGCGACCCGGTCGCCCGCGATCGCGAGCGAGCGCATGACGGGAAGCGACGGCTCGAGCGTGCGGATGACGCCGTTCTCGAGGATCACGTTGACCGTGATCGTACGGCGGCGCATGATGTCGCCGTGACTCGGTTCGACGAGACGTACAGGCGCTCGTTGGACGATCCGGAGGGATTCTGGGCCGAGGCTGCAGCCGGGATCGACTGGGACGAGCCGTGGGAGCGGGTGCTCGACGACTCCCGGGCACCGTACTACCGCTGGTTCTCGGGCGGCCGCCTGAACACCTGCCACAACGCTCTTGACCGCCACGTCGAGGGAGGCCGGGCCGACCAGCTCGCGCTGATCCACGACTCGCCCGTCACCGGGACGACGACCACCTTCACCTACCGCGAGCTACGGGATGCGGTCGCGCGCTTCGCGGGCGTGCTCGCGGCCGAAGGCGTCGAGCGCGGCGACCGCGTCGTCGTCTACATGCCGATGGTCCCGGAGGCGGTGATAGCGATGCTCGGCTGCGCCCGGATCGGAGCGATCCACTCAGTGGTCTTCGGCGGCTTTGCGGCGCACGAGCTCGCGAGCCGGATCGAGGACGCGCGGCCGAAGGTGATCGTCTCCGCCTCCTGTGGGATCGAGCCGAGCGGCGTGGTCCCGTACAAGCCGCTGCTCGACGCGGCGATCGGGATGGTCGAGGCGAAGCCGGTGCGCTGCATCGTCCTTCAACGCCCGATGCTCGAGGGCCAGCTCGACCCTGATAGGGACCTCGAGTGGGAGGACGCGGTCTCGCGGGCCGAGCCGGCAGCCTGCGTTCCGGTCGCTGCGACGGATCCGCTGTACATCCTCTACACGTCGGGGACGACCGGGCAGCCGAAGGGGATCGTGCGCGACAACGGCGGGCACGCCGTCGCGCTCGAGTGGACGATGAAGCACGTCTACGACGTCGAGCCTGGCGAGGTGTACTGGGCCGCCTCGGACGTCGGCTGGGTGGTGGGGCACTCGTACATCGTCTACGCGCCGCTCTTCCACGGCTGCACGACCGTCCTCTACGAGGGCAAGCCGGTCGGGACCCCGGACGCGGGAGCGTTCTGGCGGGTCGTCTCCCAGCACAGCGTGTGCACGCTGTTCACCGCGCCGACCGCCTTCCGCGCCATCCGCCAGCAGGACCCTGAGGGCGAGCACATCGGCCGCTACGACCTCTCGGGCTTTCGTGCCCTCTTCCTCGCGGGCGAGCGCTGTGATCCCGAGACGCTTCGCTGGGCCGAGGAGAAGCTCGGGGTGCCGGTGATCGACCACTGGTGGCAGACGGAGACCGGCTGGGCGATCGCGGCGAACTGCCTCGGGATCGAGCGGCTCCCAGTCGTTCCCGGCTCGCCGACCCGGGCAGTGCCGGGCTGGGACCTCAGGGTGATGGGAAGCGGCGGCGACGAGCTTCCGCCGGGCGAGATCGGCGCGCTCGCGGTGAAGCTGCCCATGCCGCCCGGCTCGTCGCCGACCCTCTGGAACGCGGACGAGCGCTTCCGCGAGACCTACCTCGACGCCTTCCCCGGCTACTACCAGACCGCCGATGCCGGCTATATCGACGAGGGTGGTTACGTCTTCGTGATGGCTCGCACCGACGACATCATCAACGTCGCCGGCCATCGCCTCTCGACCGGAGCGATCGAGGAAGTCCTCGCCTCGCACCCGGACGTGGCCGAGGCTGCGGCGATCGGGGTGGCAGACGCGCTGAAAGGGCAGCTGCCGGTTGGGTTCCTCGTCCTGAAGTCGGGCGTCGAGCGCCCGCACGGCGAGATCGTCGGCGAGGTCGTGCACCTGGTGCGCGAGCGGATCGGCCCCGTCGCGTCGTTCAAGACCGCAACCGTCGTCGAGCGCTTGCCCAAGACCCGGTCAGGGAAGATCCTGCGCGGGACGATGCGCCGGATCGCGGACGGCGAGGAGTACACGGTCCCGGCCACGATCGACGACCCGGCCGCTCTCGACGAGATGGCCGTGGCGCTAGGCGGTATCGGCTACCCGAGGCCGCGAAGCGAGCATTGACCTTTTGCACGATTTGCCGGAACATTGCGCCGCTGTCGGATTGCGTGCTTCTGCGGCCGGCACGCGGGAGGTGAGCAGGTTGAACGTTCCGGTTCTCCGACCGAAGGATGCACCGCTCGTCCCCAGGCTCCGGAAGCTCGGCATCAAGATGCCGATCCGGATGCTCGTCGCTGCGCACGAGGCGGCCATCCCGCCCTCGCTCGCCGCGTCGATGCTGATGCAGGAGTCGGGCGGCGGCACCAACGTCTTCGGCCACGACCCGACGATCTTCGTCGGAGCCGGCGAGGTCACGAAGGCGAAGTACCTCGCGTACAAGACACAACGGGGCACGAACGGCGAGGGCGGCATGCAGGGAGTGGGCCCGCTGCAGCTCACGTTCTTCACGCTGCAGGACGAGGCCGACGAGCGAGGCGGGTGCTGGAAGCCCTACGTCAACATGCTCGTGGGCTTCGAGCACCTGGCGGACAACATCCGCCGGGCCGGCATGCACGAGGGGGTGAAGGCGTACAACGGGTCCGGCGACGCCGCGGAGAAGTACGCGAACACCGTGCTCCCGCGGGCGGACACGTTCAAGCAGGCTCTCGGCCGTTGAGGTAGACATCGCTCTGTGAGCACGCTCGCTCGTCCGCGCGAGCAGGTCGACCGGTCCTCGCCGCTCCGCTCGCTGAACCCAGTCTGGCTGACCGCGCTCATCCTCGCGGGGGCGCTGATCGCGTGGATCGTGACCATCGACCGCATGTGGGGCATGGACTCGGGGCCTGGGACCGACCTCGGCGGGCTCGGCTGGTACCTCGGGATCTGGGTGACGATGATGGCGGCGATGATGCTGCCGTCGGTCGCGCCGATGGCGCTCGTCTTCGCTCGCATCTCGCGTGACCGGGAAGCGCGGGGACGCGCGTTCGTGCCCACGTGGATCTTCCTGGCCGGCTACCTCGCGGCCTGGACGGCCTACGGGCTGCTGGCCTACGGCGTGTTCCGCCTGATCACCGCGGCCGGGACGGAGTGGCTCGCCTGGGACCGCGCGGGCCCCTACGTGGCGGGCGGGGCGATCGTCGTCGCCGGCCTGTACCAGCTCTCGCCGCTGAAGGAGGTCTGCCTGCGCCACTGCCGCGGGCCGCTCCACTACGTGCTGCACGGCTGGCGCGAGGGCCGGCTCGGCGCGGTGCGGATGGGCTTCGAGCACGGGCTCTACTGCGTCGGCTGCTGCTGGGGCCTGATGCTGGTCCTGTTCGCGGTCGGCGTGATGAGCCTGTTCTGGATGGCCGCCCTCGCGGCCGTGGTCTTCGCGGAGAAGATCCTCCCGTACGGCCTGACGATCTCCCGGGTGCTCGCGGTCGCCTTCGTGGCGCTCGGCATCTGGGTGGCGGTCGCACCCGGCAGCGTTCCCGGGTTGACCGATCCCGCCTCGAGCGGACCCTCGATGATGATGCAACTGCGACGTCCTCTGCCCATGCGGCGCGTCGAGCCTCACGCTGCCGGCGACGAACGAGCGCTGCCTCGTGCTGTTCGTTCCACGTGGACAGCGGCGACATCGAGGGCGTCGACGTGAGCGGGCTCTCGGTCGGGATGCTGGCGGACTCCCCGGGGATGATGATCGAGGGCGGCTGGAAGGTCGGCGTCTACATGGACGATCAGGCCACCGACGAGCAGGCGGCGGCCCTCGGCGCGGTGTTCTCCGGCCAGAAGGGCGGCCCGATGGAAGCGCTCGCCCCGTTGATCGGCGAGATGCTCGGGATCGAGCGCGCTCCGATCGTGTACCAGGAGGACGGTCCCCGGCACCACGCGAAGATCGGCGACGACATCGAGATCGTGGTGGAGGACTTCGTCCCGGAGGCGCTGGGCCAGGTCTCGCGCCTGACGAACCTCGCCCATCCGGTGGCCACGACGCTGACGGTCGCGCGCGCGACCACCTCGCGGATCAAGGGCTTCGGCCTCGACATCTCGAACGAGGGCAAGAACGGCCACGCGGCGCCCTTCTCCTGGGCGGCCTGACGCGCTGAAGCTCTACGACTACGCGGCCTCGGGCAACTGCTACAAGGTGCGCCTGCTTCTCGCGCAGCTCGAGCGGCCGTACGAGCGTGTCCCGACCGACATCTTCGGGGGCGGCACGCTCACCGACGAGTACGCCGCGAAGAACCCGGCCAGGGCCACGCCGCTGCTCGAGCTCGAGGACGGCAGGTTTCTCTCCGAGTCGAACGCGATCCTCGTGTACCTCGCCAGGGGAACCGACTTCCTTCCGGAGGAGCCCTTCGAGCTCGCCGACGTCGTCCGCTGGCTCATCTTCGAGCAGACGGACGTGATGATGACCATGGGCGGCCTGCGCTTCCGGCTCCTCACTGGTCGGCTGGCCCCGGACGACCCGGATGCGATCCGCAGGCGCGAGGGCGCCGAGGAGGCGCTCCGGCTCCTCGAGCTGCGCCTGGGCGAGCACGACTTCCTCGCCGCCGGCCGGTACACGATCGCGGACATCGCCGTCTACGCGTACGGCCACGTCGCCTCGGAGGCCGGGCTCGACCTGAGCGGCTACCCCGCGTACAAGGCGTGGCTCGCTCGGGTCGAGGAGCAGCCCGGCTACGTGAATGACCTCGAGCCCTACCCGGACAGCGCCAGGCCGGGAGCGGGTCGATCGGTGTACGGCTGATGGCGGGCTGGCGGGTCGCCGGCTCCTATCTGGAGTCGTGCAACTGCGAGGCGATCTGTCCCTGTCGCCGGATCGACGGGACCGCGGGGGGCCGCTCGACCTACGGCATCTGCCTCGGCGCGCTCTCGTGGCAGATCGAGGAAGGACAGGCGGAAACAGTCGATCTCGCCGGGCTCGGCGTCGTGCTCGCGACCCGGTACAGCGACGACGATGAGGGCTCGCCGTGGAGCTTCGTCGTCTACGTCGACGAACGGGGCGACCAGGCCCAGCGCGCGGCGCTCGAGGCGATCTTCACCGGGCGCTGGCCGGGCTCGCAGGTCGAGCACTTCCCGTGGGCCTGGAAGGCGGGCCACGAGCTCGCGGTCCGGCCGGCCGAGATCGAGATCGACCACATTCCGGGCCGCGGTTGGTTCCGCGTGGGCGGCTTCCTGGAGGTCCGGGTCGCGCGGCCGGTGACGAGCGGCGAGACGGTGACGTGCGTCATCCCCGGCCACGAGCGCACCGGGCGCGAGGTGATCGCCGAGAGCCTCGAGGTGAGCGACGGCGAGCTCGAGTTCTCGTTCCGCGGCAACTGCGGGTACGAGAGCGATTTCGAGTACCAGGGCTAGACTCAGACCGTGTCCAGCGACCCGCTGAGCGCCGAGCAGCGCGAGATCCGCGACCTCGTCCGCGAGCTCGCGCGCGAGCGAGTTGCGCCGCGCGCGGCCGAGATCGACAAGTCGGCCGAGTTCCCCTGGGACATGGTCGAGCTGATGCGCGAGCACGACCTGCTGGGGCTGCCGTTCGAGGAGCAGTACGGGGGGACCGGCACCGGAGCGCTGATGGTTCTCGTGGCGATCGAGGAGCTGTCGAAGGTCTGCGCCACGACCGGCCTGATCCTGGCCGTCCAGGAGCTCGGCTCGCTCGGGCTGAAGCTCGCGGGCACGGAGGAGCAGAAGAAGCGCTACCTGCCGCGCCTGGCCTCCGGCGAGTGGCTCCCGGCCTACGCGCTCACCGAGCCGGGCTCGGGCTCGGACTCGGCTGCGATGCGGACCGAGGGGAGGCACGAGGGGGACGAGTACGTCCTCAACGGCTCGAAGCGCTTCATCACGAACGCGGGCGTCGCCGAGCTCTACACGGTCTTCGCCAAGACAGACCCAAACGCTGGCCACGCCGGGATCTCGGCGTTCGTCGTCGAGGCGAGCGCGCCGGGCTTCGAGGTCGGCCGGATCGAGCCGAAGATGGGGATCAAGGGCTCGACGACGGGCGAGGTGTTCTTCAACGACTGCCGCGTGCCCGCCGAGAACCTGCTCGGCGAGGAGGGCGAGGGCTTCCGGATCGCGATGAGGATCCTCGACCGCTCCCGGCCGGGGATCGGAGCGCAGGGCCTGGGGCTCGCGCAGGGCGCGACCGACTTCGCGCTGGAGTATGCGAAGACCCGCGAGACCATGGGGAAGCCGATCGCCGAGCACCAGCTGATCGCGGCGACGCTGGCCGACATGGAGACGAAGTGCGAGGCCGCGCGGGGACTCCTGTACCGCTGCGGGCAGCTGATCGACGAGGGTGCGGAGGGGCCGGAGCTGACGAAGATCTCGGCGATGGCAAAGCTCTTCTGCACGGACGTCGCGATGGAGGTCACGACCGACGCGGTCCAGGTCCTCGGCGGCTACGGCTACATCTCCGAGTACCCGGTCGAGCGCATGATGCGCGACGCCAAGATCACGCAGATCTACGAGGGCACGAACCAGATCCAGCGGCTCGTCATCGCTCGTCAGATGGTGAAGGAGCAACGAGCCTCTGTGTTCGCCGAGATTGCCTGAGGCGTCGCTTGCGATGCCGATCTCAGGACGTGCGAGCTAGCTCGTGCGTCCGTCGGAAATGACCGGTCGAACCGATCGAACTGATTCCGAGAGCGGCTCCAGGGAAGCCCCGCCGGATGCATTCGGGCGGACGGCGCGCGAGTACGAGCTGGGACGCCCCGAGTGGCCGCCAGCGTTTCTGGACCGGATCGTCGGTGACATGGGGCTCGGGCCGGATGCGACGGTGCTCGACCTCGGCGCGGGCACGGGCAAGCTGACCCGTGCGCTCGTTCCTCGCTTCGCGCGCGTGATCGCGGTCGAGCCCGACGACGCGATGCGCGCCGTGCTCGAGGAGGTCGTCCCCCAGGCGGAGTCGCTGCCGGGCAGCGCCGAGGCGGTCCCGCTCGGCGACGACGAGGTGGACGCGATCTTCTCGGGCGAGGCCTTCCACTGGTTCGCGACGAGCAGCACGCTCGAGGAGCTGGCCCGGGTGCTGCGGCCGCGGGGCCGGCTCGCGATCCTCTGGAACATCTTCCAGGAGGAGGACCCGCCGCTCGGCACCGAGGCCAGGGCGCTCCTGGACGACGCCTTCGAGCGCGGCGGGATCCCCGGCCTGCAGCGCGTGCTGAGCGGCCGCTGGCGCGAGCCGTTCGCCGGGTCGCCCTTCGAGGAGCTGCGCGAGGACGAGTACGCGTACGAGCTCGTGGTCGACCGCGAGACATTCGTCGCGAGGATGCTCTCGGTCAGCTCGATCGCGGTTCAGCCCGAGGAGGACCGCCGCGCGTTCGCCGAGCGCCTGCGCGAGCTTCTGCCCGCCGAGACTCGCCAGCGGTTCCGCGTCGCTGCCTACTGGACGCGGCTTGCTTGAGCTCGGGCTCAGCTTCGGCAACGTCGCGGAGACGTACCACCGCGTCCGGCCTCCCTACTCGCAGACGCTGCTCGACCGGGCTCAGGACGCGCTGCAGCTCGACGCGGGTGCCCGGGTCCTCGATCTCGCCGCCGGGACGGGACGCCTGACGCACGAGCTTGCTCGTCGCTTCGCCCACGTCGTCGCCGTGGAGCCGGACGATCGAATGCGCGCGATTCACGGCGACGCGCTCGCGGGGAGCGCGGAGGCCATCCCACTCGACGACGCGAGCATCGATGCCGCCTTCGTCGGCGAGGCCTTCCACTGGTTCGATCCCACGGCGGCGATCGCGGAGCTCGCGCGTGTGCTCCGGCCGGGCGGCGGCCTCGCGATCGTCTCCACGCACTGGTGGGAGACCGAGCCGCCGCTGCCCGATGCGGCGCTGCAGCTGCTCAGCGAGCCCTGGGAGCGCTACCGGTCCCAGCGCCGACCGCCGTGGGACGACGCCTTCGCGGCATCGCCGTTCGGGCCGCTCCACTACGAGCGGGCAGAGGACGAGCTCACCGTCGACCCGGAGGCGTTGCTCGCGCTCTACTCGACCACGAGCTCCCTCGCCTCGCTCCCTCCCGACGAGCGCACCGCGCTGTTCGCGGGGGTGCGGCCGCACCTCACCGGTCCGTACCGGCTCCCGCTCAGGCACGAGCTCGTCTGGACGCGCCTTGCCTGAGCTCGAGCTGGAGGTCGGCCGCCGCCGCGTCCGGGTCACACATCCGGAGCGCGTCCTCTTTCCCGGCGACCGTGTGACGAAGGGCGACCTCGCGGAGTACTACGGCGAGATCGGCGAGGCCATCGTCCCGCACCTACGCAACCGGCCGTTCACGCTCAAGCGCTATCCCCATGGCATTCACGGCCAGCCGTACTTTCACAAGCAGGCGCCGAAAGGAAAGCCATCGTGGATCCCGACGCGGCAGTTCCGGACCTGGCCGCGCGAGGGGGACTCGCGGCTCGTCGACTTCACGCTCGTCAACGAGCCCGCCGCGGTCATCTGGATGGTCCAGATGAACTGCATCGACATGAACGCCTGGTACTCGCGCGTCGACAAGCCCGAGCGCCCGGACTACGTCGTCTTCGACCTCGACCCGCCCGAGTCGCGCAACGGCTTCGCGCAGGCGATCAGCGTCGCGCACCTCGTGCGCGACGCGCTGGAGCAGCTCGAGCTCGCGCTCGACGTGAAGACGAGCGGCGCCGACGGGATCCACGTCCTCCTGCCGATCGCGCGGCGGCGACCGTACTCGGACACGTACGAGCTGGCCGAGCGCGTCTCGCGCGGGCTCGAAGAGCGAGCACCCCGGCCTCGTCACGACCGAGTGGCTGAAGAAGAAGCGCCGCGGCGTGCTCGTCGACCACCGCCAGAACGGCCACGGGAAGACGATCGCGTCCGTGTACTCCGTGCGGCCGAAGCCCGGCGCGCCGGTCTCGACGCCGCTGCGGTGGGAGGAGCTCGGCGAGAAGGTGCGGCCGCGCGACTACGGGATGCGGCAGGCGCTCGAGCGGGTCGAGAAGCACGGCGACCTGTTCGAGCCGGTGCTGCGGGGCGGGCAGAGCATCGGCTCCGCGCTGCGCGTGCTGCGGACGCAGGAGGAGTAACGTCTCCGCGTGACCACGAAGGTCGCGGATCACGTCGTCCGGCTCGGGAGCCCGTACGTCAACTGGTACCTCGTCGAGGAGGGCGGGAAGGTGACCGTCGTGGACGCGGGCGTGTCGGGCTACCGCGGCCAGGTCGGTCCCGGCTGCGGCGAGCTCGGCCTCGCCGAGTCCGACGTCGCGGCGGTGGTGCTGACGCATGCGCACGCGGACCACGTCGGCGTCGCGGAGCTGCTGCGGGCCGAGCTAGGCGTTCCGGTCTACGTGCACGCCGACGACGAGCAGCTCGCGCGCACGCAGAAGTCGCAGGGGAAGAACGAGGCCTCGATGCTCCCGTACCTCCGGCACCCGGCGGCGTGGAAGCTCCTCTGGGAGCTCGGTCGCAACGGCGGGCTCAAGCGCCGGCCGATCGAGGAGGTCCGCACGTTCTCGGACGGCGACGTCCTCGACGTTCCGGGCCGGCTCCGCGTGGTGCACACGCCCGGCCACACCGCGGGCCACTGCGCGCTGGTCGCCGAGGGGGCGGGCGTGACCTTTGCCGGCGACGCGCTCTGTACCTACAACCCACTGACGGGTCAGCCGGGGCCGCAGCTGATGCCGAGCTCCCTCAACCGCAGCAACGAGCAGGCGTTGGCGTCGCTGGACCGGCTCGAGGGTCTCGGGCTCCTGCTGCCGGGCCACGGCGACCCGGTCGAGGCGGACGAAGCGGTCGAGCCCGCGAAGCGCCGCGGCCCGACCTAGGCGTGGCCCTCGCGACCGACTGGGTGACGATCTCCGCCCTCGCAACGGCCGCGGGCACGCTCGTGCTGGCCATGGCCACGTTCGCGTCGGTCCGCTCGGCGAACCGTGCGGCCCGGGTGGCCGAGCGGTCGCTCCTCGTCGGCCTCCGCCCGTTGTTGATGCCCGCGCGGCTCGAGGACCCGACCCAGAAGGTCTCATTCGTCGAGGGCAAGTACCTCGTCGCGCCGGGAGGCTCCGCGGTCGCCGAAGCGAGTGGCGATGCAGTCCTGCTCGCCGCGCCGCTTCGCAACGTCGGCTCGGGAATCGCCGTCCTGCACGGCTGGCACTTCTATCCGGGGCGAATCACCCGCGCCGACCACCTCGAGCCCGAGGAGTTCACACGCCTGACCCGAGACCTCTACATCGCGGTGGGCGACCTCGGTTTCTGGCAGGGGACGTTCCGGGACCCGTCCGCGCCGGGGTTCGTCGAGGCGCGCGAGGTGATCGAGGCGCACGGCGACTGGACCGTCGACCTCCTGTACGGCGACGCCGAGGGCGGCCAGCGGATGATCAGCCGCTACGCCATGCTGCCGCGCGAGGACGGGCTGTGGCTCGCTTCCGCCGGACGCCACTGGAACATCGACCGGGACGACCCGCGCTACTGACGGCTCAGGGCCGGAGCTTCGAGGTGTCCACGACCTCGAAGTCGGAGCCCTTCACCTGTCCCAGCGTGTGCAGCTGGTCGTTCGACCAGCCGGGGCTCGGGGCGCCCGTGATGTACCAGTTCGAGCCGTTGTCGGCGACCATCATCCCGTAGCGCTTGAGGGCGGTGAGGACGATCCGCGCCTGGCGCGGATACGGCCGGATGTCGAAGCTCGCCTTGAGCCGGACGCGGAGGCCCATCGGCGGCAGGTCGGCGGCCGTCAGGTCGCTCGCGTAGTGGCGGGCCGGGTAGACGTACGCGCGGCGCGTGTCCTCGACCGTGAAGCGGAGCGCGTGGTCGATGACGCCTCGCTTCACCTCGTCGTAGCGCGCCAGCCCGGGGAAGATCGGCAGGCCGGCGGCGTCGGCAGAAGTCCAGCCGGCGGGGCGGACCCTGTTCGAGCGCAGGTTCCAGGTCGCGCCGGCCCACGCGTGCCAGCGGCCGTTGCTCTTCTGGAGCCCGCCGAGCTCGTAGAGGCGGCAGGCGCTCTTGTCGAGCAGCAGCGCGTGGTGGTCGCTGCCGCCTTCGATGTGGACGCGCTTCGGGATCGGGTAGCGGACGTGGTCGCTCTCGTCGTTGTACTCGAACGAGACCCGGGAGCGGCGCGTCTTCTTCGTGACCACGTCGAACGGGATCCCGATCTTCGAGCCCTGCCACAGGCCCGAGCCGAAGTCCGCGTGCAGACCCGTCGAGACCCCGATCGAGGCGATCACGGCGGCCGAGTTCTTCGCGACCGGAAGCTGGTCGACCCGCTGGTTCCACGGGTTCGCCTTCGGGAAGATCGGGCAACGCGGTGCGGAGGGCACGCGGAGCGCGTAGGCGGAGCCGCCCGCGATGCAGGCGAGGGCGAGGACGACGAAGGCGGCGGCGTGTGCTCTCACGAGGTCGGTATCGGCACTGGCATGTCCACTTCGGACCCCCGAGGCAGGTACCCGAAGACCTCCTCCCCGCTGCGAGCCTATCGGGCAATTCCGCGCTCGTGTGAAACGGGATCGTGCTGGAAGTGTGACGGCTTCGCCGGTCGTGCGCGTCGAGGGAGGCGCGGCTAGCCGGCTTTGGTGCGAAGCGACGCCTTGTAGGCCCGCTTCTTCGCCTGGTAGGCCTCGAGCGCCTCGGGCGAGTCAACGTCGCCGAGGGTCGGGTGGCCCGGGTCGAGCTCGGCCGCGGCGGGCACGCCGAAGCGCTTCGACAGCACGGCGCCGAGCGCCTTGACCTTCATCTCGCCGAACCCGGGCAGCGCCGAGATCCGCGCGCGCAGGTCGGTCCCGTCGGCCGCCTCGCTCCATACGCGCTCGGCGTCGCCGCCGTAGTCCTCGACGACCGCGCCCGCGAGATCCTGAACCCGAGTCGCCATCGCGCCGGGGAAGCGGTGGATGGCCGGCTTTTCGCGGAAAACCGCCTCGAGCTTCCCCGGATCGGTGGTCGCGATCATGCCTGGATCGAGCGTCCCGAGCCGCTTCTCGAGCTTCAGCGGCCCCGAGAACGCCGTCTGCACCGTCACCTGCTGGTCGAGCGCGAACCCGACCAGGAGCGCGAACGGGTCGCGCGCGAGCAGCTCGTCCGCCTCGTCGTCGCCGGTGAAGTAGAGGCGGTCTGGGCGGCGAATGGGCACCGCTCGATCCTACAGCCGGCGCGCTCGGCGAGGACGCGGCCGGCCGGGACGGTCGGCTACCGGGCGAGCAGCTCCTCGAGCGGCCGCGCGGCGAGGCCGGCGGTCGTCATGGCGGAGATTCCCAGGAGCGTCTCGTCCTCTCCCGTGAACGGGAGCGTGTCGAGCACGCGGTCGAGGTGGTCGCGGTGCCCGGGATCGAGCTCGGCGTGCTCGGCGAAGGTCCGGAACGCCTCCGGCGGATACCCGGTCCGCTCGATCAGCAGCTCCACGAGCTCCGGGGTCGGCGGATAGCCCTCCATCACCCCGACGAAGCCGAGGAACATCAGCGGATGGTGGTGCAGGAGCCAGTAGTACTGAGCGCCCACCAGCTCCGCGACCGAGGGCGGTGGTACCAGGGCGAGGACATCCGCCCGGCCGATCCCGAGGAGCTCGAGGTCGTCCAGGAGCGTGTCGTCGTGGCCGCGCTCCTCGTCGACGTGCTCGTCGAGGTAGGCGGCGAGCGGCTCGGCGAGCGGGTCGCCGCGGAGCTCGCGCGTCCGCTTGGCGGCGGCGATGGTGAGCGGAACCGTGGCGCGGATGATCTGGTGCTGGATCACCAGGTACTCGGGCCAGAGCTCGCGGAGGCGCGGGTCCTCGAAGAGCTCGGTGCACGCGCTCGCGAGCGGCCCGATCGCGAGCTCGATCTTCGCGCGAAAGCGGGTGCTCGCCGTCCCCGGCGCGACGGCCGGAGTGCTCGTCAATGGATCAGGTAGAGCGTACGGAGACACGGGTCGGGCTCGCACCCGCCGTGACGCCTGAGGACCTCCCCCAACCGCGTGAGCTTTTTGAGCTCCTCGGGCGTGAACGCCAGGAGCGCCTCATAGACGTCGGGATGAACCGTGCTGAGAACGCTCCGCGCAAGGTACTGCGCGAGCTCTGGCTGAATCGACTCGAGCCTGCGTTCCTTGTCCATGACGGGTCTCCCTTCGGGTCGACGGCCTCAGTGAACCAAGCTCGGGTACATCCGGGCGGGTACGCCGTCCTGTTCGAGACCCGTGCCGACCTTGTCGAGGACGGCCAGCTCCTGGGGCGTGAGCGAGTTCAGCGCGGCGTGCGTTTTGTCACCAAGATCGCTCGGGTCCACGCCCCGTCTCCCCAGGTACTGCTTAACGTGATCCTTCGTCGGCTGCCTTCCTCTGCCTCCGGTCTGGTTCGGCATCGCTCCTCCCCTCTCGGTGGACGCCGCCGAATATCCTGGCTCGGCCTGCCTCTGTCAAGGCTAGGAAGGCTCCGCGGCGACCTCTCGTGCGACCCGGCGAGCCCGGTCGAATGACGTCAGGTTTCCCTTTCTCTCGTAGCGGCCGGCGGCTTCCTCGAGAGCCGTCAACGCTTCCTCGCGCCGCCCCGCAAGCGCCATGACCTCGGCCAGATCGGACAGCGCATCGCCCTGGGTGTTGAGCAGGTCGGTCGCCTCGCCGATGCCGACCGCCTCCCGCGCCAGCGCTTCGGCCTCCTCGAGGTTGCCGCGCCGTGCCGCGACCTTCGCCCGCGCGCTCCGCCACAGCACCTGCGAGCCCACGTCGTGGGTTGCGGCGGCCGCCTCGCTCGCGCGGCTGAAGCGCTCCGCCTCGTCGTACTCGCCTTGCGCGTAGAGGGCCTGCGCGAGGAAGCCGGCTATCGTCGACAGGAAGCCGCGCTCGCCCATTCGCTCCAGCGTCGCGTAACTCTCGCGCAGGGTGCTCGCCGCCGCACCGGCGTCGCCGGCCAGCATCTCGACGAGGAATGCCTCCTCCGCGATGACGGCCGCCCAGACGGTGAGCCCGAGCTCCTCGACCGCCCGGGTGCCCTCGGCCAGCAGCTCGCGCGCGAGCTGGAACTCGCCGCTCATCGCCTCGAGCACGGCGCGCTCGACGCGGCAGAAGGCCCGGATCGTGGGATCGTCGCCTGCGGTGTCCAGAAACTCCTTGCAGCGAGCGATGCCCTCTTCGACCGGCAGTGGCCCGAAGATCGCGCTGACCATCAGCCAGCTGATGCTCTCCGCCTTCTCGGCCGGGTAGTTCCCGCGCTCGGCGTGCGAGAGCGCCTTTCTCCACGCCTCCTCTGCCGGGCCCATCCTGCCCATGAGACTGCCCTGAACGCGGCCGAGCAGGTTCCACGCCTCCGCGAGGCTGAAGTCGTCGCCGAGCTCCTCGCAGGCCCGGAGTGCCTCCTGCGCATCCTCGAGCAGTCCGGCGCTGCTTCCGCTCAGGTGGCGGAGCGTGCAAAGCCCGAGGAGCGCGCGGGCCGGGCGGCGGTGGGCGAGCTCGAACGCGTCCTCGAGCGCACGCCGCCCCTCGGCGACGTACCCGCGGGTCGACCAGAAGCTCCAGAGCGCGGTCACGAGGCGCAGCATCAGCTCGCCGTCCCGCGTCTCCCGGGCGAACCCGATCGCCGCGCGCAGGTTTGCGTTGTCGTCGTCGAGCCTGGCGAACACGGCCGGCTGGTCGCCGGTCCGCGACTCGACGTCGAGCCGCTCCGCCTCCTCCGCGTACCAGCAGGCGTGGCGCCGTCGCGCCTCCTCGGCCTCGCCCGAGGCCTCCAGCAGCTCGAGCGCGTACTCGCGGATCGTCTCGAGCATCCAGAAGCGCGGCTCGCCGTCGGAGTCCGCCCTCCGTCGCAGAAGGCTCTTCTCGACGAGGGAGCCGAGGCCGTCGAGGACCTCGGTCCCGAGCGAGCCGTCGGGGTCGCAGAGGGACTCCGCGGCCTCGAGCCGGCAACCTCCGACGAACGAGCCGAGCCGGGCGAACAGCACCTTCTCGTCCTCGAGCAGCAGGTCGTGGCTCCATTCGATCGTCGCGCGCAGCGTGCGCTGGCGCTCGTCCAGGTCCTGGGCGCCGCCGGTGAGGAGCTTCAGCCGCTGGTCGAGACGGCGCAGGAGCGCGGCCGGCGTGAGCGCCCGTACGCGCGGCGCGGCGAGCTCGATTGCGAGCGGAAGGCCGTCGAGGCGCACACAGATCTCCGCCACCGCCTCCGCGTTGTCGTCCGTCAGCGCGAAGTCGGTCGCGGCGGCGTGGGCCCGCTCGACGAAGAGCCTGACCGCCTCGGACTCTTCGACCTCCGCGGCGTTGGTGGCGCGCTCCGTGTCCGGAAGCGCCAGCGGCGGGACGGCGTACGTGCGCTCGCCCGAGAGATGAAGCGGCGTCCTGCTCGTAGCCAGCACGCGAAGCCCGGGGGCCGACGCGAGCAG
This sequence comes from uncultured Actinomycetes bacterium, assembly GCA_963716865.1. GTDB lineage: Bacteria > Actinomycetota > Thermoleophilia > Gaiellales > Gaiellaceae > AC-32. Next base: position 44,351 of record CAVQUF010000001.1, on the reverse strand, counting down.
GCCCGAGATCGCCGGCGCGGCGGCGAGCACGTGCTCGAGGTTGTCCAGGAGGAGCAGTAGCTCCTTGTCCCGGACGTACTCCGTCAGCGTCTCGAGCATCGTCTCGCCGGGGTACTCGCGCAGGCCGAGCGTCCGCGCGATCGTCGGCACCACGAGCTCCCAGTCCCGGACGGGCGAGAGCGAGACGAAGAAGACGCCGTTCGGGAACCGCTCGATCGCCTCCGCGGCGAGCTGGAGCGCCAGCCGCGTCTTTCCGGCGCCGCCGCTCCCGGTGAGGGTGAGGATGCGGAGGTCCTCGCGCACGAGGAGCTCCTCCGCCTCGGCGAGCTCGCGCGCGCGGCCGATGAACGTGTTCGGCAGCGCGGGGAGGTTGGTCGGCCTGTTGTCGAGTGTGTTCAGGGGCGGGAACTCGCCCGGCAGGCCTTCGATCTCGAGCTGGAAAAGGTGCTGCGGGCCCGAGAGGTCCTTGAGCCGGTGCTCGCCGAGGTCGCGGAGCCGAACCCCGTCGTCGAGGAGCCCCCGCGTCGACTCCGAGACGAGCACCTGTCCGCCGTGCCCGGCCGCCATCACGCGCGCGCCGTGGTGGACGTCGAGCCCGACGTAGCGATCGCCGATCAGGCGCGGCTCTCCGGTGTGGAGGCCCATGCGGACCCGGATCTCGTGGCCGTCCGGCCACTCGTGGCCTGCGAGCGCCTGCTGAGCGTCCACGGCGGCGGCGGCCGCGTCCTTCGCGGAGGCGAACGTGGCGAAGAACGAGTCCGCCAGCATGTCCACCTCGAACCCGTTGTGTCTGCGAAACGCCTCGCGGATCAGATCACGGTGCGTGGAGAGGAGTTCAGCGTAGGCTTCCCCCGAGCGCTGTAGCAACCGCGTCGAGCCCTCGATGTCGCCGAACACGAGCGTCACCGTCCCGCTTGGAGCCTCGGCCATGTCCCGTGAAGTATCGCGCGATGAGCTACGGCGAGCGGCTCTCGAGCCAGGCCCGCGCCTCCGCGACCGAGCGCAGGCGGACGAAGCGCGGGTCGCCCGCGAAGCGTTCCGGCCACTGCCGACGGTGGCGGAAGTGCCCCCGCAGCATCCACCAGAAGAGCGCATCCCAGCCCACGAGCACGGTCCGCCAGCTCTCCTTGTTGCCGCTCCAGAGCTCGACGTCGTCGCGGATCCGCTCGGCCGTCCGCCGCCACAGCCATCGCACCTTGAGCCTGAGCGGGAAGTCGAGCCAGACGATCCTGTCCGCCTGCGCGAGCACGAGGTCGCCCAGCTTGCCCTCGTAATTGCCGTCGATCACCCAGCCCCCGGGCGCCGCGTCCATCGCCGCGCGCACGCGCGTGCGAAACTCCTCGTCGGGCGGCACGCTCCAGTTCGGCCCGTGGTGGAGCGCGTCGAGCTCGACGTACGTGAGGTCGAGCCTCCGCGCCAGCTCAGCAGCGAACGTCGACTTTCCCGTTCCCGATTCGCCCTTGACGTTGACGCGCTTCACGTCAGGACATCCTCGGCCACGCGGGCGATGCTATGCGCATGGGGCTGCAGCACGTGCTCTGGATCGGCGGGCCTCCGGGGAGCGGGAAGACGGCCCTCGCCACGCGCCTCGCGCGGCGGTACGGGCTCGCCGCTGGTACTCGAGCGACACGCGAACGCTGGCCGCGCACCGCGACCGGGCGCTCGCCCGTGAGGGGAGCCCCGCGGCGAGCAGGTCGGGAGGTCGCCGGGCTCCGCGTAGTGCCCGCGCGACTCGAGCAGCACGACGAGCGGCAGGCCGGTCGGCTTGTCGAACGACCAGAGCCGCCAGTTGTCGGTCGTCCAGAGGTGGTCGTCGTCGGAGGCGGCGCAGCGGTTGCAGTCGATGACGCCCGAGAGCGCGGCAGCCGGGCCGGCGGCGGAGCGCCGCCGGAGCTGTCGTTGCACGGGAGCGGGGCCCGATGGTCGTCGACGACCTCCGCGCGCTGCCCGCCTCGCCGCTCGTCGTGGCCGAGGGGTCCGCGCTCGCGGCAAGCGCGTCGCCGACCCGAGCCGCGCCGTCTGGCTGCTGCCCACCGCGGACTTCCAGCGCGCGACGCTCGCGAGCGCGGAACGCCGCCCGGACCGCTGTCGCTCTACCTCCTGCTCGGAGAGACGATCGCGTCCGAGGCGCGCGAGGCGGACGTGCCGGTGCTCGAGGTGAACGGATCGCTCGGGCTCGACTCCCTGGTCGCCGCCGTCGAGAGCGGCCCTCGCAGAGGAAGAGCGTCGAGACCGCGAAGCCGAGGCCGGTTTCCAGCGTCTGCCGCGCGCCTTCGCTGAGCACCCACTGCGCCAGCGCCTCGCCCTCCGCCGGCCGATCGCCGCGGCGCTGCTCCGCGCACGCCGCGGGAACGAGCGATCGCCGTCGCCAGGTGCCGCGAGCTACCACGCGCCGCGCTCGATCCGCTCCATCCAGAGAACGCTAGACGCGCATTGCTAACGTCGGGGTATGACCTGGGCCGAGGGCGACGCGGTCGCGGTCGTGCGCGAGTTCCTGTGCGAGTGCGGGGACCTGCGCTGCGAGGCGAGCGTTCCTCTTCCGATCGGTGAGCTTCCGGCCGCCAGGGTGCTCGCGCCGGGTCACCGTTGGTAACGTCGGGATCGTGGCGCGAACGAGCGATCCGCTGGCGGTCTTCTCCGCGGAGACGCGGGCCTGGTTCGAGGCGGCGTTCGCCGGGCCGACACCCGCGCAGGCGCTCGGCTGGCCCGCGATCGCGAGCGGGAAGCACACGCTGATCCAGGCGCCGACCGGCTCGGGGAAGACGCTCGCCGCGTTCCTCTACGGGATCGACCGCCTCGACCGGGAACCCGGGCAGGGCCTGCGCCTCCTGTACGTCTCGCCGCTGAAGGCGCTCAACTACGACATCGAGCGCAACCTGCGCGGGCCGCTCGCCGGGCTCGGCTCGGAGCTGCGCGTGGCCGTCCGCACGGGCGACACGCCGCAGAAGGAGCGTGCCGCGATGCTGCGCGAGCCGCCGGACATCCTGATCACGACCCCGGAGTCGCTCTTCCTGCTCCTGACGTCGCGCGCGCGAGAGATCCTTCGTCCCGTTCGAACGCTGATCCTGGACGAGGTGCACGCGGTCGCCGGCACCAAGCGCGGAGCCCACCTCGCGCTCAGCGTCGAGCGCCTCGACCGCCTCGTTTCGACCGTCAGGAGCCCGTCCAGAGAATCGGCCTGTCGGCGACCCAGCGGCCGCTGGAAGAGATCGGGCGCTTCGTGTCCGGCGCGCGCGAGATCGAGCTGGTGGACGCTGGTCGGGCGAAGGAGCTCGACCTGACCGTCGTCGTGCCGCTCGACGACATGCGGGAGCCCGAGGAGCAGCAGTCGATCTGGCCGTCGATCTACCCCGAGATCCTCGAGCTCGTCCGCGCGCACCGCTCGACGATCGTGTTCGTCAACAACCGCCGTCTCGCCGAGCGCCTCGCGCTGAGACTCAACGACCTCGCTTCGATGAGCGGCGACGCCGGCGAACCCGGCGACGCCTCCTCAGCGGCATCGCAAGCGATGCCGCGGGAAATCGCGCGCGCCCACCACGGCTCGCTCGCCCGCGAGCAGCGCGTCGAGGTCGAGGAGCTGCTCAAGAAGGGCGAGATCCCGTGCCTCGTCGCCACGTCGTCGCTGGAGCTCGGCATCGACATGGGCGCGGTCGACCTCGTCGTGCAGGTCGAGTCGCCGAAGTCGGTGGCCCGCGGCCTGCAGCGGATCGGCCGGGCCGGCCACGAGCTCGGCGCCGTCTCCAAGGGACGGATCTTCCCGAAGTTCCGAGCCGACCTGCTCGAGTCGGCGGTGGTCGCGCGCCGGATGCTCGACGGCGCGATCGAGGAGACGACCATCCCACGCAACCCCCTGGACGTGCTCGCGCAGCAGATCGTCGCGATCTGCGCCGACGAGGAGATCGCCGTCGACGACCTCTACGAGCTCATTCGCGGCGCGTATCCGTTCGCCGACCTCTCGCGCGTCCAGCTCGAGAACGTCCTCGACATGCTCGACGGCCGCTATCCGTCGGACGAGTTCGCCGAGCTGCGGGCGCGGGTCGTCTGGGACCGCACGGCCGGAGTCGTGCGCGGGCGGCAGGGCGCCCGCCGGCTCGCGGTGACGAACGCGGGGACGATCCCGGACCGCGGCCTCTTCGGCGTCCACCTCGCCGACGGCGGCGGGCGCGTCGGCGAGCTCGACGAGGAGATGGTCTACGAGGCGCGGGCGGGGCAGACGTTCCTGCTCGGAGCCTCCACGTGGCGGATCGAGGAGATCACCCGCGACCGCGTGCTCGTCTCGCCGGCGCCCGGGGTGCCCGGCGCGGTGCCGTTCTGGAAGGGCGAGGGCGTCGGTCGCCCCTACGAGCTGGGCGAGGCGATCGGCGCGGCCTCGCGCGAGCTGGCCGCGCTGTCCGAGGACAAGGCGGTCACGCGGCTGCGCGAGGAGCACATGCTCGACGAGCGGGCAGCGCGGAATCTGGTCACGTTCCTGGCCGAGCAGCAGGCTGCGACGGGCGCAGTCCCGTCCGACCGGACAATCGTGGTCGAGCGCTTCCGCGACGAGATCGGCGACTGGCGGCTCTGCATCCTCACGCCCTTCGGCGGCCGGGTGCACGCGCCGTGGGCGCTTGCGCTGGGAGCGCGCCTCCGCGAGTCGCTCGGCCTGGAGACGCAGGCGATCTGGTCGGACGACGGCATCGCGATCCACCTCCCGGACGCCGACGCGGCCCCGCCGATCGACGACGTGCTCTTGGACCCCGAGGCCGTCGAGGAGCTCGTCACCCAGGAGCTCGGCGACACCGCGCTCTTCGGCGCGCGCTTCCGCGAGAACGCGGGCCGCGCGCTCCTGATCCCGCGCCGCCGCCCGGGCGAGCGCACGCCGCTCTGGCAGCAGCGCCTGAAGGCGCAGTCGCTGCTGCAGGTCGCACGCCGGTATCCCGCGTTCCCGGTCGTGCTCGAGACCTACCGCGAGTGCCTGCAGGACGTCTTCGACCTGCCCGCGCTCAAGCGGCTCCTGCGCGGACTGCGCACGCGGCAGATCGACCTCGTCGACGTCGAGACGCCGTCGGCCTCGCCCTACGCAGCGTCGCTCCTGTTCGACTACGTCGCCAACTACATGTACGAGGACGACACCCCTGCCGCCGAGCGCAGGGCGCAGGCGCTGTCGCTCGACCGCGACCTGCTTCGCGAGCTGCTCGGACAGGAGGAGCTCCGCGACCTGATCGACCCGGGCGCGCTCGCGGAGGTCGAGGAGCAGCTGCGGGGACATGCGCGGACGCCTGACGAGCTCCACGATCTCCTGCGACGGCGCGGCGACCTCGGTGACGGCGAGTACGACGAGGAGCTGGCCGAGCCGCTCCTGGCCGAGCGCCGCGCAGTGCACGTGCGGGTCGGGAGCGAGCGCCGCCTCATCGCGGCGGAGGACGCCGGCCGCTACCGCGACGCGGTGGGCGCGATGCCGCCGGGTGGGCTGCCGGAGGTCTTCCTCGAGGCGAGCGAGGAGCCGCTCCACTCGCTCGTTCGTCGCTACGCCCGCACGCGCGGGCCGTTCACGACCCCGGAGGCGAGCACCCGCTTCGGCCGCGACGTCGAGCCCGTTCTGCGTGACCTCGAGCGCCGAAACGAGCTGGTGCGCGGCGAGCTGCGGCCGGGCGGGACGGAGCGAGAGTGGTGCGATCCCGAGGTGCTGCGCCGGCTGCGGCGGGCCTCGCTGGCGGCTCTGCGGAAGGAGGTCGAGCCGGCTGAGCAGGCAGCGTTCGGCCGCTTCCTGCCGAGCTGGCACGGGGTCGACCGCCGGGCCACCCTGCGCGAGGCGCTCGTGCCGCTTCAGGGCCTGGCGCTGCCCGTCGCGCTCTGGGAGTCGGATGTCCTACCGCGCCGCGTGCCCGGCTACCGGCCCGAGCAGCTCGACGCGCTCTGCGCCTCGGGCGAGGCGGTCTGGGTGGGTGCGGGGCTCGACCGCGTCGCCGTCTACTTCCGGGAGGACGCGCCTGCGCTCGGGCCGCCTCCCGCTGCCGATCGCCCCGAGCGCGAGGTGCACGAGCGCCTCCGCGCGGCGCTCTCGCGGAGCGCGCTCTTCTGGCACGACCTGCTCGCGGACACCGGGCTCGAGGCCGAGGAGGCGCTCCCCGCGCTCTGGGATCTCGTCTGGGCGGGCGAGGTGACGAACGACGCGTGGACGCCGCTCCGGGCGGGCCGCCGCTACCAGGCGCAGGCGCGTGCCGAGCGGGCGCGGCCGCGCCGCTTCTCGCGCCGCCGCACGGGGGAGATCGCGGCGACGCAGGGCCGCTGGTCGCCCACCGCTCGCCTCTTCGCGGACGGTCGTCCCGACCGGCGAGCTCTCGCGGAGCTCTTGCTCGAGCGGCACGGGATCGTCACCCGGGACGGCGTGCGCGGCGAGGGGATCCCCGGCGGGTACGGCGCGGTCTACGGAGAGTTGCGCTCGCTCGAGACGCTCGGCCTCTGTCGCCGCGGGTACTTCGTGGAAGGGCTCGGCGGCGCGCAGTTCGCGCTCGGCGGCGCCGTGGAACGCCTGCGCGAGCTGCGGCCGAGGGACGGGGAGGAGGCCGAGCCGCTCGTGCTCGCGGCCCCTGACCCGGCCCAGCCGTACGGGGCCGCGCTCCCGTGGCCGAAGCGTGCTGGTGCCCGGGCAGCGCGAGTCGCGGGCGCGCACGTCGTTCTGCTCGGCGGCGAGGCGGCGCTGTTCGTCGAGCGAGGCGGCCGCTCGCTCGTCCCGCTGCGCGAGCCCGAGGAGGCCTGGATGCGCGAGGCGCTCTCGGCGCTCGTCGAGCACGTTCGTCGCGCGGGTGTGAAGCGCCTCGCGGTCGAGCGCTTCGACGGCGAGCCGGTGGCCGACACGGAGATCATGCCCCTGCTGCTCGAGGCCGGCTTCGTCCCGGGCCCGCGCCGGGCCGTGCTTCGACCCTAGTTCAGCGCCGGGGAACCCTGACCCGGAGGATGTTCGACCACCGAGCCGGGCACGGCTTGTGCGGCGTGCAGTCGAGCCCGAGCACCGTCGCCGAGACCTGCACGTAGTACCGCCCGGGCCGCAGCGTGTGGCGGGTTCGCATCCGGTAGCCCCCACGCACGCGGGTCGTGGCCGACAGCGGCTCGCGAAGGCGGACGTTCTTGTCGAGGAGATTCCCTTCGGGGCCCGTGGCGCGCCGGGAGGCAACGACGATCCTCGAGGGCACCTGCTCGCCGAGCGTGTACACGGCGACGATGTGCCCGGCTCGAGCGCGCGTCGAGAGCAGGTGCGGCTGTGACACGGCGGCCGTGGCGCTCGCCAGAAGGCCCAGAAAGGCGAAGACAGCGAGTGCCGAGCGAAGGATCATCGCCGAGCCCTGGACCGTAGCAGGGCTACCCTGGCCGCATGCCCGAGGGTGACTCGCTCCACCGCGCCGCGCGCCGGCTTCAGGTGCTCGTCGGGGAGCCGGTCGCCGTCGAGACGCCGCACCCGCGGGCGGCCGCCGTGCTCGACGCCTCGCGGCTGGACGGGCGGCGGCTGCTTCGCGCAGAGGCCGCGGGCAAGAACCTGCTCCTGAGCTTCGACGGCGGCCTCACGCTGCGCAGCCACCTCCGCATGAGCGGCCGCTGGCAGGTGCGGCCCGCGGGCGCGCCCGTGCGCGGGCGGCCGTGGCTCGTGCTCCGGTCCGAGAGTCACGAGGCCCTGCTCTGGAACGGGCCGGTGCTGGAGCTCTCCCGCGGTGACCGGATGCGCGAACGGCTCGGCCCGGACATCCTCGCCGACCCGCCCGATCGCGCCGCGATGATCGCGAATCTTCGCCGCGAGCATCGGTCCCGCGAGCTCGGCGATGCGCTGCTCGACCAGCGCCTCGTCGCCGGGGTCGGAAACGTCTGGAGGACCGAGGCGCTCTGGCATGCACGACTCTCTCCGTGGCTCCGCCTCGGCGGCGCGACCGACGACGAGCTCGAGGACGTGCTGCGGGAGGCTGCTCGTCTGATGCGCGTCTCGCTCGAGAACGGCCGCGCCGAGCGCGCAGTCTATCGCCGCGCCGGCCGCCCGTGCCATCGCTGCGGCGAGCCGATTCGCTCCCGCGGGCAGGGCGACGGCAACCGGACGGCCTACTGGTGCCCGCGCTGCCAGCGAAGGCGCTCGCTTGCGACGCCGACAAGAGAGGCTGCGCCGGCTTGCAGGCGCAGCCGTCTTAGAGGAGAGGAGGAGCCGGCCGCGTAACGGGAGAGGTGGCCGTGCGCGCCCCGCACCTTTATCGCGCCCTGCGCTCGTTCTGCCTGGCGGGCTTCTCCCTGCTCGCCGCGGATGTCGAGGGCGGCGACGAGATCCCGTTCGCGTTCGAGGAGCATCCGGGCGAGCGCGGCCCGACCTCGCTCTACGAGTACCGGCCGCTCGTGCGCTCCTACGTCGACGCCCGGGCCGAGCGCCTCGGCGCGCTCGCGGATGCTCGAATCGTCCTGGACGAGCTGAGCCGCGAGCCCGCGGCCGCCGTCTACGCCACTGCGCACACCGGCCGGCGCGGCGCCGGCCCGGACGACGCGCTGCTGCGGACCATCCTGCTCCCGCTGCTGGCGGACGTGGCCGAGGCCGCCGGAGGCGCGGACTGGGCCGACGAGGCGTTCGACCGGGCGTACGCCGGCTTCGAGCAGACGTTGCTCGGCGAGCGCCGCTCCTACGCCGCGCTCGCGCCCCTCACCGGGCTCTCGCTCGGGACGAGGCTCGAGCTCGGGAACGGCCTCTCGATCCGCGTCGCCGCAGCCGGCGAGCTCGCCGCGCACTGGCCGGAGGCCTCGGGGCTGCTCCCGGCCGGGTTCGGGCGCGAGCCCGACCGGCTGTGCGTCCTCGAGCTGGAGCGAACGCTCGCCCCGAACGCGCCGGGCGCGCCGGATGCTCCGGGCGAGCTCGCGGATGCCGTCAGCGCGCTTCGCCTCGCGACCGCTGCGCCCGTTGCCGCCGGCCCGGTGCTCTTCGAGCGCCTGGACTGGCGGCCGCTCGGAATCCGCCCCGTTCTCCCGATCGCCGCGGCCGGACCTCCGGGTGAGCCCACGCGGCTCGACGCCTTCCGGGCGCGCCTGGCGAGCGACTTGCTCGCGCGGCTCGCGCGGGCGGAGGAAGACGCGGAGCTCGCCGAGGCGCTCGACCGCTGGGAGCTGTCGCTGTTCTCGGCCGAGCCCTTCCGCTCGGAGCAGCTCCGCGAGGCGCTCACGGCGCTTCTCGGCGGGGCCGACGGGCTCTGGGCTGCGACGGTCCGCGCCGCGGTGCTGCTCGGCGAGACCGGGCGGGAGCGCGCGGACGAGCTCGAGCGGCTCCGCTCGCTGACGCGCGGCGAGCCCGCCGGTCCCGCGGCTGCCGAGGCCGTGCGGAAGGCGGTCGTCGAGACGCTTGCGCACGGCGACCGCGCGACGCTGATCGAGTCGCTCGACGAGGCGCTGATAGGCGTCCGGCCGCGCCCGGCCGGCTACTTCGCCGCGCTCGCCTCCTAACCCGCTAGAGCCCCCGCACGGGCGCAGCCCGCGGAAGCACGGCCGTTCCGGGGCAGGGCGTCGCGCTGGAGAGCCGCGCCACGAGCGGCACCGTCGAGTCGGCGCCCGCGCGCTCGTAGGCCCTGTGCACGAGCAGCGGCAGGCAGGTCTCCGCCCCCGACCGCTGCACCTTGAAGAGCTGCACGGAGTCGTCCGCGGCCACGTCGCGTTCCGCCGTGGTGCCCGGCTCGAGGTCGGCGCGCGTCCAGGTCGTCGTGCAGTTCACGTCGTTGCAGCCGCGGACCTCGACCCGGGAGGAAGAGTCGTTCACCAGCCTCAGTGTCACCTCGGTCGTGCTCCCGGCGAAGAACAGCGGCACGATGAAGATCCCTACCAGCGCGGCCGTGGCGAGAGCCGTGCCGATCGCGATCGCGATCTTGACCCCGCGCGTGAGCGTGATGCCCGTGTGCTCGGTGGGGGCCTGGAGATCGGGGTACGGATCCTGCCAGCGTTCGCCCCGCTGCAGCGCCGTGCGGCGGGTCTCGGTGCGGACGTTCTGCTCGATGGCGTAGACGAGGTTCTCGCGGCCGTTCCTCGTCCGCTCGTCCGCGGCGCCGAGCACGTCTGCCAGCACGATCAGGTGCTCGAGCCCGGCCACGTCGTGCCGCTGCACGTACCCTCGGCGTGCCCGGTCGAGGTGCTTCAGCGCCGCCTTCTCGTCGCCGCGGTCGATGCAGGCTCGCGCTTCGGCGAGCTCGCGATCGGGGTTCGGGGCCACGGCGGGAACGACCGTAACGCTTTCGACACGGTCCGGTCACAGACGCGTATGCCCCTCGCCGCTAGCGTCGACGGTCATGGACGAGGCCAGCGCGGTCCTGCGGAGGCTGAGGCGCATCGAGGCGCTCGAGCGCGAGCATGCCCCGGTCCGATCGGTGCTCGCCGAGGTGCAGGCGCTGCTCTCGGAGGCGGAGGCCTGGGTCGCTGCCGATGGGGGCGCGACGGACGAGGCCGTCGAGGCCCTCGAGCGCTTCCGGGTCTCGCTCGCGGCGAGGGCGGGCGGACATGAGGCGGCGCTGACGCGGTGACCCTCGGCAGGATCGGCAGAATGGACCATGTCGTCGAAGCCGGTCAGCGATGGCGAAGGGATGCGGACGGTCTGGGCGATCGCCGTCACGGTCCTGTTCTTCGGCGCCTCCTTCGGCTTGCTCGCCCGCGCAGCCGGCCTCGGCGTCCTCGCGCCGCTCGTCATGTCCGCGACCACCTTCGCCGGGTCCGCGCAGTTCGCAGCCGCTTCGATCCTCGGCACGAGCGGCGCCGTGGCGGCTGCGATCGCCGCCGCCGTCCTGCTGAACGTGCGCTACGTGCCGATCTCGATCTCGGTCGCGTCGCTCTTCCACGGTCCCCGCCTGCGGCGGCTCGCGGAGTCACAACTGATCGTGGACGAGTCCTGGGCGCTCTCGAGTCGGGGCGGCGGGCGCTTCGACCGCGGGATCCTGATTCGTGCCGGCCTGATCCTCTACGCGTGCTGGGTCGGCGGCACGGCGGTCGGGGTGATCGGGGGTAGCGCGCTCGGCGATCCGAAGGACCTCGGCCTGGACGGGGCGTTTCCGGCGCTCTTCCTGGCCCTGCTCGTTCCCCAGTTGGTGGACGCCCGCACTCGCCTGGCGGCGTTCCTCGGGGGCGCGATAGCGCTGGTGCTGATCCCGTTCACCCCTCCCGGCGTGCCGATCGTCGCGGCGAGCGCCGCGTGCCTGCTCGGCCTGCGGACGCGCTCGTGACCGTCTGGCCGGTAGTGCTCGTGGTGGGGGCGGCGACGATCGCCTTCAAGTCCGCCGGGCCTGTCCTGCTCGGCCGCCGCTCGCTGCCGCCGGCGCTCGCCGGTGTGGTGGGGCTGCTCGGGCCGGTGCTGCTCGCTGCGCTCGTCGTCACGCAGACGGTCGGCGGCGACAATGAGCTCGTCCTGGACGCACGCCTCGCCGGCGTGGGAGCGGCCGCGGTCGCGATTGCGCTCCGCGCGCCCCTGCCTGCCGTCGTAATCGTCGCGGCGGCCGCGACGGCCCTCGTTCGCCTGCTCGTCTAGGACGCGTCGCTCGGGCACCGGCTAAAGGCAGCCCGAAGGAGATTCTTCGAAAAAGAGCAGCAATTTCCGGAGGGATAGCTAGCATGAGCACGAAGAAAGGGGCTCGATGGGGCTTGCACGCCTGCTTCCGCGACCGGGAATTCGGACCGAGACGCCAAAAGGAGCGCCGATGGGGCGCGTGATCTCGTTCGCCAACCAGAAGGGCGGGGTGGCGAAGACGACGACGACCCTGAATCTCGGCGTCGCGTTCGCCGAGACGGGCCTGAAGGTGCTCCTGATCGACCTCGATCCGCAGGGCAACCTGACCATGAGCCAGGGCCTGAACCCGGACTCGATCGAGCGCTCGATGTTCGACGTGTTGGTGCACCGGCTACCGATGCAGGAAGTGGTCAGGCACGCGGAGGTCGACCTCGCAGTCTCGTCGATCGATCTCGCAGGGGCCGAGCTCGCGCTCTCGAGCATGATCGGGCGTGAACGCGCCCTCGAGAAAGCGCTGACCGAGGTAAAGGGCGGCTACGACTACGTCCTCATCGACACGCCGCCTTCGCTGGGCCTGCTGACGATCAACGCGCTCGTCGCCTCGAACGGCGTGATCGTCCCGGTCCAGTGCGAGTACCTCTCGCTTCGCGGGCTCGTCCAGCTGGAGAACACGCTCTCGATGATCCGCGAGAACCTGAACCCGAGCGTCGAGATCGAGGGCATCCTGCCGACGATGTACGACAGCCGCACGCTGCACTCGCGCGAGGCGGTCGAGATTCTCCAGGAGAACTTCGGCGAGCTCGTCTTCGACACCAAGATCCGCAAGACCGTGCGGTACGCGGAGGCCCCGGTCAAGGGAACCTCCGTGCTCAAGTACGACCCGAGCGGCAACGCCGCCGAGGCTTACCGCGATCTCGCGAAGGAGGTGCTCAATGGCGCGCAGGCGCGCGAGCATGCATGAAGGCCCACTGGCCGAGCTGTTCCGGGCGACCGAGGCGGCGCAGAAGCAGGCCGAGAAGGAGGGTCGCACCGAGCCGGAGCCGACGCCGTCCCCCGTGGAGCCTCCGGAGCAGACGGTCGAGCATCTCCCCGAGTGGGAGCAGGAGGCGGAGTCGGCGCCGCCGGAGCCCGTCCGCCTGCCGGAGCGAAAGCCCGAGCCGGAGACGAAGTCCGAGCCGAGGCGTGAGCCCGAGCGTCCGCGAATCCAGCAGCTCCCGGAGCCGCCCCCGCGGCTGCACCGCGTCCCGGAGCCGGGCGCGTACATCGCCGTCATCCGCGTCGTCGGAGTCGGCGGCGCGGGCCTGAACGCGGTCAACCGGATGATCGACGCCGACATCTCGCAGGTCGAGTTCGTCGCGCTCAACACGGACATCCAGCAGCTCCAGACGAGCGACGCGCCGGTCAAGATCCACATCGGCAGGGAGTTGACCGAGGGACTGGGCTCCGGCGCCGATCCGGATCTGGGCCGCCGTGCGGCCGAGGAGGCCTACGACCAGATCAAGCGCGCCCTGCGGGGCTCGGACATGGTGTTCGTGACTGCCGGAGAGGGCGGCGGCACCGGCTCGGGCGCGGCGCCGGTCGTGGCGCGGGTCGCCAGGGAGCTCGGCGCGCTCACCGTCGGGATCGTGACGACGCCGTTCAAGTTCGAGGGCACCCGCCGCCACCGCCAGGCGACGGACGGTGTCGAGTCGCTGCGCGGAAACTGCGACACGGTGATCGTCGTCCCGAACGAGCGCCTGCTCGAGGTGCTCGACCGCGAGACGTCGATGCTGGACGCGTTCCGGATCGCCGACGACGTGCTGCGCCAGGGCGTGCAGGGGATCTGCGACCTGATCACGCTGCCCGGGCTGATCAACCTCGACTTCGCCGACGTGCGGACCGTCATGAAGGACGCGGGCACGGCGCTGATGGGAATCGGCTTCTCCGCGAGCGCGGAGGATCGCGCGAGGGAGGCAGCCGAGCACGCGCTTCGCTCGCCGCTGATCGACAGCGAGATCGCCGGCGCCAAGGGCATCCTGCTCTCGATCGCGGGCGGAGACGATCTTTCGCTCTACGAGGTCAACGAGGCCGCCGAGGTCGTGCGGGAAGCGGCGTCGGGCGACACGAACATCATCTTCGGGGCGACGCTCGACGAGCGCCTGACCGGCCAGGTCTGGGTGACCGTGGTCGCCACCGGCTTCGGCGTCCGCGGCGCGCAGCGGCGGATCACGAGGCGTGCCGAGGCCGACGGCGACGGCGCGCTCGAGCCGCCGAGCTTCCTGCAGTCGTAGCTCACGCAGCGCCTTTGGGCTCGCCACGAGCGCCAGTACTCTTGCGCGCATGAGAGGCGCGGTTGGGGCAGGTCATCCGCTCACGGCGCAGGCAGGCGCGGAGGTGCTGGCGGAGGGCGGAAACGCCGTGGACGCCTGCATCGGCGCGGCGTTCGTCTCCTGGGTGGCGGAGAGCCCGCTCACGGGCCCGGGCGCGGGCGGGTTCATGCTCGTCCACCAGGCCTCCCACGCCTCGACCCGTGTGCTCGACCACTTCGTCACCGTCCCCGGGCTCGGCCTGCGGCGGACCGGAGCCGCGGAGATGGACCTGGTGCAGGTCGACTTCACGCCGGAGTCGTCCCAGGCCTTCCGCATCGGCGCAGCCTCGTGCGCGGTGCCGGGCTCGGTCGCCGGGCTCGGCGAGGCGCACCGCCGCTTCGGTTCGCTGCCGTGGCGCGTCCTGCTGGAGCCCGCGATCCGGCACGCACGCGAGGGCGTCGTCATCACCGAGGCGCAGGACTACCTGCACGGCCTCCTCGACGTGATCCTCCGGCACACCGACGAGGGCCGCAAGATCTACGGGCCGCGCGGCAGGCGACTCACGGAGGGCGACCGGCTGGTGATGACCGACCTCGCCGTGACGCTCGAGCGGCTCGCGGAGACCGGAGCGGACGACCTTTATCGCGGAGAGCTGGCCCACGCCGTCTCCGGCTACGTGCGCGAGCAGGGCGGAGAGATCACAGCCCGCGACCTGATGGAGTACCACCTGATCCAGCGCCGGCCCGTGCGCGCCCCGTTCCTCGGGCACGAGCTCGAGGCGAATCCTCCGCCCTCGACCGGCGGCCTGCTGATCGGCCTCGGCGCACGCCTGTTCGACCGGCTCGGCCCCGGGGGGCCTGCGGGGAGTGCGGAGGCGATCGCGCGGCTCGCCGAGGTCATGCGCGAGCAGGACGTCGTCCGCACCGGACTCTCGGCGCGCGAGCTGCACCGCGGCGGCCTCGCCCGCCGGCTCTACGACCCGCGCGCGCTCGGCGCCGCCGTTCGCAGGCTGCGCGCACGGCCCCCCGAGACGGTGCGCGGCACGACGCACATCTCCGCGGTGGACGACCAGGGGAACGCTGCCTCGCTGACTGCCTCTACCGGTGCGGGCTCCGGAGTGATCGTCCCCGGCACGGGCATCCAGCTGAACAACATGCTCGGCGAGTTCGACCTGGCCACGACGGGAGGGATCCCGCGCGCCGGAATCCGCTTCACGAGCGGCATGGCCCCCTCGCTCGTGCTGCGCGACGGCCGCCCGCGGCTGGTCGTCGGGAGCGCGGGCTCGCTGCGTCTTCGGGGCGCGGTCATGCAGGTCATCGCGAACGTTGTCGCGCACGACCTCGGCGTCCAGGAGGCGATCGAGCGGCCGCGCGTCCACCTCGAGGACTCCGTGCTGCACTGCGAGGGCGGGAACGACCCGGCCGAGCTCGACCGTCTGGAGGCGTGGGGCTACGACCTTCACCGCTGGTCGGACCGGAACCTCTTCTTCGGCGGCGTCTCCGGGGTCGAGTTCCGCGCGGACGGCACGCTCGCGGCTGCGGGCGACCCGCGTCGCGGCGGCGACGGCGTCGTCGTGGCGTGAGCCAGGTCGTCATCAGGCGGGCCGGTCCCGGCGACGCCGCGGGGCTCGTCGCACTCGCCGGGGACGTCGGGGCCGAGCCCGAGGGCTGGCTGCTCGCGACCAGCGAATGGCGAAGCGTCGGCGGCGAGCGCCGATACCTGCGCTCGATCCGCCGCTCGCCGAATGCGGCGGTCTTCCTCGCGGAGGACGGGGAGGAGGTCGTCGCGCGCCTCTCGGTTGCACGCGACCTCCACCCGGCCAGCTTTCACGTCGCCGGGCTCGGCCTGATGGTGGCGAGGAACCACCGCCGGCGCGGGATCGGCCGCGCGCTCCTCGAGCAGACGGTCGGCTGGGCGCGCGAGGCCGGCGTCTCCAAGCTCGAGCTCTACGTCTTTCCGCACAACGAGGCGGCGATCGCGCTCTACGAGAGCTTCGGCTTCGAGCGGGAGGGCTACCGCCGCCGCCAGTACCGGCGAGGAGGGGAGCTCGTGGACGCGATCGTGATGGCCTACGAGCTCCCGCCTACACTTTCGTGATGCACGGGCTCGTCGATCACTACGGCCTGATCGCGCTCTTCGTCCTCGTCATGCTCGAGTCCGGCGGCCTGCCGGTTCCCGGCGAGACGGCGCTCGTCGCGGCCGCGATCTTCGCCTCGCAGGGCAGGCTGGAGATCTGGGAGGTGATCACCGTCGCGGCGGTCGCGGCGATCGTCGGCGACAACCTCGGCTACTGGATCGGGCGCACGGGCGGCCGCGGGTTGCTCGAGCGGTTCGGCCCGTTCAGGCGCTGGAGCGAGCGCTGGTTACCGTGGTCCGAGCGCTTCTTCCAACGGCACGGCGCGAAGACGATCTTCATCGCCCGCTTCTTTTCGGTCCTGCGTGTGACCGCGGCCTGGCTGGCGGGAGTTGCCCACATGCCCTGGTGGCGGTTCTTCGTCTGGAACGCGACCGGCGGGATCTGCTGGGCGATCCTGATCGGGCTGGTCGCCTACTACGCGGGTCACGCCGCCGTCGACGCGATCACGAAGTACGGGCTGATCGGCGGCGCGGTCGTGGTCGTGCTCCTGGTGGCCGGCTTCGGCGCGCTGCACCTCTGGAGGAAGCGCGTCCTGCGGACGGAGACGGAGCCCTGAGACGGACGCTGCTCGCCGCGGCGCTCGGGCTCGCCGCCGTCTCGTCGCTCGGCGGGGCCACGGCCGCCCGGCCGCCCGTGCCGCCGTTCGACCACGTGCTCGTCGTCGTGCTGGAGAACAAGGCGCAGAGCGACGTGCTCGGCAGCCCCGACGCGCCCGGCTTCAACTCCCTCGCGTCGCGCTACGCGGTTCTCTCGCGCTACCGCGGCATCACCCATCCGAGCCTCCCGAACTACCTCGCGCTCGTCTCCGGCTCGACCCAGGGGATCCACAGCGACTGTTCGATCTGCGTCGTCTCCGCCCGGAACCTCGCGGACACCCTCCAGCGCGCCCACCGCACGTGGAAGGCGTACGCGGAAGGGCTGCCGCAGCCCGGCTACACGGGCGCCTCGTTCGGCCGGTACGCCAAGCGGCATGTGCCGTTCCTCTACTTCCAGGATGTCGTGGCGAGCCCGTCGCGCCGGCGGCGCGTCGTCCCGCTGCGCCAGCTCGCGCGCGATCTCGCAGCCGACAGGCTGCCGTCGTTCTCGCTCGTGATCCCCGACCTCTGCCACGACATGCACGACTGCTCCGTCGCAACCGGCGACAGGTGGCTCACGGGCTTCCTGAAGCCCCTGCTGCGGAGCAAGCGGCTCGCGAACAGCGTGGTCTTCGTCGTCTTCGACGAGACCCGCGGGTCGCTGCCGGGCACCGGGCTCATCCCCGCGCTCGCGCTCGGGCCGGCGGTCGTTCCGGGCTCGCGGTACCGGGCCCGCACCTCGCACTACGGGCTCCTGCGGACGATCGAGGACGCGTGGGGCCTGCAGCGGCTCGGCCGCTCGGCAAAGGCGGCGCCGATCACCGGAATCTGGCGCTGACGCAATTCCTTCCTCCGAAAGAGGGAT
Organism: uncultured Actinomycetes bacterium; assembly: GCA_963716865.1. Lineage (GTDB taxonomy): Bacteria > Actinomycetota > Thermoleophilia > Gaiellales > Gaiellaceae > AC-32. The sequence goes on along the minus strand of CAVQUF010000001.1, from coordinate 27,010 downwards.
TCGCGCGCGGAGCTTGAATCCACTCGTCCCGTGGCGATGCTCTCCATGCTCAGCCGGGCGATCGAGGCGCGCGACCCGTACACCCAGGGCCACTCGGCCCGGGTCACGGTGCTGGCCGAGGCGATCGCGCGGCGGCTCGGCTGGGACGAGGAGCGGCTGGCCCAGCTGCAGGTCGGCGGACCGCTGCACGACCTCGGCAAGCTCGCGATCTCGGACGACGTGTTGAGCAAGCCGGGCAGGCTCGACGAGAACGAGCTGGCGCTGATCCGCGAGCACCCGAAGCTCGGGGCGAGGATCCTGTTCCGGATCTCGTCGTTCCGGAAGGCGCTCCCGTACGTGCTCTACCACCACGAGCGCTGGGACGGGCTCGGCTACCCGACGGGCAGGTCGGGCGAGCAGATCCCGGTCGAGGCGCGTGTGCTCGCCGTCGCCGACGCGTTCGACGCGATGACGAGCGACCGCCCGTACCGGCGCGCGCTCGGCCACGAGGAGGCGCTCGCCGAGCTGGCCCGCTGCGCAGGGACCCAGTTCGACCCCGAGATCGTCCGCGTCTTCCTCGAGGTCGTCGGCGAGTCGGCGCCGCTCGCGACCGCGAGTGCGGCCGCCTCGTAGCTCAGAGCGTCGACCAGACCTCGAGCTTCGAACGCGTCCGCCGGATCACCTCGTCCGTGAACTCGCTCGTGGTCGCGTGGCCGGCGAGATCGGCCGTGCGCACGCCCTCGGCGACGGCCTCCAGGCACGCCTCGCGGATCGCCCGCGCCGCATCCTGAGCCTCCTCACCAGCGTAGGACAGGAGCGCGGCTCCGGCCAGGATCATCGCCATCGGGTTCGCCACGTTCTTCCCCTCGAGCGACGGCGCCGTCCCGTGCGCGGCCTCGGCCAGCACGACCTTGGGCACGTAGTCCTCCTCGAATGCGACCAGCAGCGACTCCGACCCCGCGATCGAGCCGAACAGGGGCAGGACGAGGTCGGACAGGATGTCGCCGTCGCGGTTGAGCGCGGGGATGACGAGCGGGTCGCCGCTCGAGGCGACGAGCAGGGCGAACGTCGCGTCGATCAACTGCGGGTCGTACGGGACCTCCGGGTAGCGCGCCGCCGCCGCATCCATCTCCTCCTTCAAAAGCCCCTCGTAGACCGGGCTGACCGTGTACTTCGGGCCGCCGAAGACCTTGGCGCCGGTCTGCTCCGCGAGCCGGAACGAGAACTCCGCGACCGAGCGGCAGATCCTCCGTTCGATCCGCTCGGTGCGAAACGCGACCTCGTCGTCGCCTGAGCCCTCGCGCCACTCCTCGGCCCCGTACGCGTCTCCGATCGCCATCCGGACGACCGAGATCGGCGCATGCACTCCGCCGAGCGGAACGACGCCCGGAATCCGCCGCCCGGTGCGGACGATCACCCGCCCGCCGATCTCTTCGCGGAGGATGCGGTTCGGCGAGCCCACGTCGTCGGCGCCCTCGGGCGTGACCGTCGCCGCCTTCAGGCCCAGCCCGGCGTCACGAACCGCGGCCGCCGCCTCGAAGACGATCCTGTTCTCGGTTGCGCGTCTCGCCTCGAGCGAGAGGTCGAATCGCGGAAACAGGAGCGGGATTCCGGTGACGTCGGGTGCGAGAACGCGGAGCGCTTCCTCGAGCAGCTCTTGACCTGTCTCGTCGCCTTCGAGGACGACAATCGTCGTCGGCGTCATCCGGCTCCCTTCGCGCTCGATATTCGCAGTACGTTCATTCGACAGCCCGTGAAACTCTACGCGTAGTATTCGCACGACCCAGTGCCGGATTCAGCGGCTATTCCCGACTGAACCGAGGAGGAGCGACTTTGGCTCGTAAAACAGTGCTCGTTTGCGACAAGTGTGGGTCGGAAATCGGCGAGGGAAAGGGAGCGTCGATGCGACTCAACTTCTCAGACGCCCGTCGCGGCTCGAAGCAGGCCGATCTCTGCGACAACTGCGCCGGACAAATCCCCGGCCACGCCGTGGCCCGCCGCGGCCGCCGGCCGAAGTCCGCGATCGCCTGAGCTGAGAGCGGGGGTGGTGGGGGCGGGGCGCGAGGCCCCGTCCCCGAGAGCCGGCTGACGCCGTCGCGGACACCGGGGGCCGTCGGCCCTCGGGACTAGGATGGGCCGATGGCTCTGAGCGTGCTTGCAGGGCCGGCCAACGCCGGCAAGGTTGCGCGCCTGCTCGAGCGCTATCTGGATGCGCTCGACTCCGATCCGTTTCTGATCGTGCCGAACCGGCCGGACGTCGACCGTGCCGAGCGCGAGCTGCTGCGCACGAGCGGGGCGCTGATGGGCGGCGACATCGGCACGTTCGACGACCTCTTCCGGCGGATCGGGCGCGGCAACGGCGATCGTCGGCGCGTGGTGACCGACGCGCAGCGCACGCTGCTGCTCCGGCGCGTGGTCGAGCGGGCGCGGCCGGAGGGCCTCGGCCGCTCCGCGCGCTTCGCAGGCTTCGCCGACGCGCTCGGCACGACCGTGGCGGAGCTCGAGTCCGCGCTGCTGGAGCCGGGCGAGCTCGAGGGTGGGCCGGACGACCAGCTCGCCGAGCTCTACGCCGCCTACCGCGAGGAGCTCGACCGCCTCGGCCTCTCCGACCGCGAGCTCGAGCGCCGCCACGCTGCCGAGCGTCTGGCCGGCGAGCTCGACGCGTGGGACGGCCGGCCGGTCTTCGCGTACGGCTTCGAGGACCTGACCGGGACCGAGTGGGCACTGCTCGAAGCGCTTGCCGGCCGCTCCGAGGTAACGGTCTCGCTCCCGTACGAGCCGGGCCGAGAGGCCTTCGCATCGCTCACGCGCACGGCCGAGGACCTGACGGCGCTCGCGGAGAGCGTCGAGGAGCTCCCGCCGAACCCCTCTGCGCGGTCGCCGGTCCTGGCCCACCTGGAGCGTGGGCTCTTCCGCGCCTCGGGGAGCAACGGGACGGGCCCGCCGGCCCTGGACGGCTCGCTCCGGTTTCTCGAAGGCGCCGGCCTGCGCGGGACGCTCGAGCTGCTCGCCGACGAGGTGCTGACGCTGCTGCGCGCGGGGACGCCGGGCGAGGAGATCGGCGTCGTCTGCCCGGCGATCGACCGCTGGCGCGCTGCACTCGACACCGCGTTCGCGACGCTGGGCGTGCCCTACGCGGTCGAGGGTCGCCTGCGGCTCGGTCAGACGCCGCTCGGCCAGGCGCTGCTCGGCCTGCTCCGCTACGCGTGGCTCGACGGCGACCGCCGCGACCTGTTCTCGTTCCTGCGCTCGCCGTACTCCGGGCTCGCCCGCGCGCACGTGGATTTCCTCGAGGGCCGCCTGCGCGGCCGCGGGGTCAACACGGCGGAGCGGATCGAGGAGGAGGTACAGAAGCTGCGCGGACAGCCGCTGCCGCGGCTTGGCCCGCTGCGCGCGGCCGAGGATCCCGTCGCCGCGGTGGTCGATCTCGCGCAGGCGATGGTCCGTTCGGCCCACTCGCTCGAATCCCCTCCGACCGGGGAGCGCGCCCAGCTCGACCTGCGGGCCCAGGCGGCGGTTGCCCGGCTCGCGGAGGAGCTCGAGGACTGGCGCAACCTGGGCGGGGAGCTCGGCCGCGAGGACGTGGTGACGCTGCTCGAGCGCGCGACCGTCCGCCTGGCCGGCGCGGGAGAAGCGGGTCGCGTCGCGGTGCTCGACCTGATGCGCGCCCGCACTCGGCGCTTCGAGGTGCTCTTCGTGCTCGGGCTCGAGGAGGGCGGTCTGCCGCGCCGCACCGAGGGCTCGCCGTTCCTGGACGAGGAGAGAAAGGCCGAGCTCGAGCGCTCCTCGCGGTCGGGGCGGCTCCTCCGTACCGACCCGGTCTCCCGCGACCGGTATCTCTTCTACACGGCCTGCACCCGCCCGACGCGGCGGCTGTATCTCGTCCGCGAGGCCGCGAGCGACGAAGGCTCGCCGCGCGAGCCGAGCCCGTTCTGGGACGAGGCGCGCGCGCTCTTCGCACCCGAGGACGTCGAGCGCTGGACTCGACGGCGCCGGCTGCCTGCGCTCACCTGGCCGCTCGAGAGCGCGCCTAGCGAGCGCGAGCGCATCCGGGCTCTCGCGTCGCTCGCGTCGTCCGACCCGCGCTCGGCCCGACCGCTCGCCCTGGCGAACGACTGGGACCGGCGCCTCGAGCGGGCGCTCGCCGCCTTCGAGCGGCCGACCCGACTCACGCACTCGGCCGTGCTCGAGGAGCTGCGGCAGAAGACGAGCTTCTCGGTCACCGATCTCGAGCGCTTCGCCGACTGCTCGTCGATCTGGCTCTTCGAGCGCCTCGTCTCGCCCCGCTCGATCGACGCTGAGGTCGACGCGCTCCTCCGCGGCAGCGTGGCCCACCATGCGCTGTTCGCCTTCTTCAAGGGCCTGCCGAAGCGAACCGGCGCCGAGCGGGTGCAGCCGGAGACGCTCGACGACGCGCTCGCGTTCATGCGCGAATGCCTGGCCGCCGCGCTCGAGGCGCACGTGCGGCCCGACCTGCCCGAGCTCGAGCGGCGCGAGCTGGAGGAGAGCCTCACCCGCGACCTCGAGCAGCTCGTGCGCAGCGAGGCGGAGTCGGAGTCGCCGCTCGTCCCGAACCGCTTCGAGGTCTCGTTCGGCTCGGAGCGTTCCGCGCCCGAGCTCCAGCGCGGCCTCGACCTCGGCGGCTTCACGGTCTCCGGCAAGATCGACCGCATCGACCGCGACCCGTTCGGGGCGCGCGGGATCGTGCTCGACTACAAGTCCGGTAAGACGGCGGCCTCCGCGCGGAAGATCGAGACCGACCTCCACCTCCAGATCCCGCTCTACATGCTCGTCCTGCGCGACCTCGTCGGGATCGAGCCGCTCGGCGGCGTCTACCGCGCGCTCGCCGGCGAGGGACAGGCGCGCGGTCTGCTGCGGGCCGAGGCCCGCGACGACGGCGTGCCCGGGTTCGCGCGCAACGACTACCTCGACGAGGAGGCGTTCTGGGGTCAGATCGAGCGCGCGCAGGAACACGCGCGCGCGATGGTCGAGCGGATCAAGGCGGGCGACGTGCGCCACGACCCGAAGGGTGGCTTCCCGTGCCCGACCTGGTGCGACCTCTGGTCGATGTGCCGGGTGAAGCGGACGTGAATACGGTTTCTTCAGGTCTCCCGAGCGAAGCGAAGGGACAAACCAGTGCCGCGAGAAGTCCGCAGGACTTTTCGCGGAATGAAGAGCAGTTGCGGGCGATCGAGGAGCCCGGGATCGTCTTCGTCTCGGCGGGGGCGGGCACCGGCAAGACGACGGTGATCGTCGAGCGCTTCTGCCGCGCGGTCTGCGAGCGCGGGCTCGACGTGGACTCGATCCTCGTGATCACGTACACCGAGCGCGCGGCCGGGGAGCTGCGGGGCCGGATCCGAAAGCGGCTCGTTGAGCTCGGCCGCCACGACCTCGCGCGCGAGCTCGACGCCGCCTGGATCTCGACCATCCACGGCTTCTGCCGCCGCCTGCTGAAGGCCCACCCGTTCGCCGCCGGGATCGACCCGCGCTTCCGCATCCTGGACGACAGCCAGGGGCGCGTCCTGCGCGGCGAGGCCTTCCGCTCGGCGCTCGAGGAGTTCTGCGGCGACGACCCGGCGCGCCTGCGCCTGCTCGCCTCGTACGGCGGCCGTCGGCTGCGGCGGATGCTGACGGGCGTGCACGAGACGCTGCGCTCTTCCGGCCTGCCGCTGCGGCTCGAGGCATCCGGCGACCCGCGGCTCGACGAGCGGCTCGACGAGCTGCGCAGCGCGGCTGCGGCGCTCGAGCAGGGCGAGACGCTGCGGTTCCTCGAGTCCTCGCCCGCGCCGGAGGCGCTGCTCGACCTCTCCGACCTCCGGGTCCGCGGCGGCGAGGCGGAGGCGCACGAGGAGGCGAGGCGGGCCGTCGAGCGGGCCGCGCTCGAGGCCCTCGCCATGCGCGACCGGGAGCAGCTCCAGGAGCTGCTGCTGGCCTACGACGGCGCCTACCGGGCGGCGAAGGACCGCGAGTCGGCGCTCGACTTCGAGGACCTCCAGCTCCTCGCGCGCGAGGTCCTGAAGGAGCACGACGAGATCCGCGAGCGCGAGAGCTGGCGGTTCCGCTCGGTCATGGTCGACGAGTTCCAGGACACGAACCGGCTGCAGTGCGAGCTGGTCGACCTGCTCGCCAGCGAGGACGGCGAGCTGTTCTTCGTCGGGGACGAGTTCCAGTCGATCTACCGCTTCCGGCACGCGGACGTCGAGGTCTTCCGCGAGCGCCGAGAGCAGGCGGGCGGCGTGCTCGCGCTGACGCAGAACTACCGCTCGCGGCCCGAGGTGCTCGACGTGATCAACCACCTCTTCGCGGCCGACTTCGGCGACTCGTTCCGGCCGCTCGCTGCCGCGGGGCGCTTCCCTGATCCTGCGTTCGGCCCCGCCGTCGAGCTGCTCGTCACCGACAAGGACAGCTACAAGGACACGGGCACGCACTGGCGGTCGGCCGAGGCGCGCCACATCGCGAAGCGCGTGCGCACGCTCGTCGACGCGGGCGAGGCGGCGCCGGGCGAGATCGTCCTCCTCTTCGCCGCCGGGACGGACGCGCGCCTCTACGAGGAGGAGCTGCGAGCGGCGGGCCTGCCGACCTTTCGCGCGACCGGACGCGACTACTACCGGCAGCAGCAGGTCGTCGACCTGCTCGCGTACCTGCGGCTGCTGCACAACCGCTACGACGACGAGGCGCTCGTGTCGGTGCTCGCGTCTCCGTTCGTCGGCGTCTCGAACGACGCGCTCGTCCTCCTGCGCCGGGCGGCGCCGAGGCGGCCGCTCTTCGTCGGGCTGGAGAAGCAGCTGCCCCAGGGCCTGTCGGAGCGTGACGCGCGGTTCTTCCAGGCGTTCAGACAGCGCTACGAGCGGCTGGCCGCCCAGGCGCCGGCCCTGACGCTCGAGCGGCTCTGCGAGCAGATCGTCTGTGCGCACGACTACGACCTCGCGGTCCTCGCGCAGTGGGACGGCCGGCGGCGGTACGCGAATCTCCGCAAGCTCGGGAGGCTCGCGCGCTCGTACGAGGAGCTGCGCGGCCCGGACGTCGAAGGCTTCGTCCGCTTCGTGGCCGAGCAGGACGCGGCCGGAGCCTCCGAGCTCGAGGCGGCGGCCGAGGAGGAAGGGACAGACGTGATCCGCCTCCTGACGATCCACTCGGCCAAGGGACTCGAGTTCAAGGTCGTCGTCGTCGCGGACGCGGGCCGCGATCGCGGGCGGGCCGACGCGGACGAGATCCTCTGCCTCCCGGACGGGCGGCTCGGCTTCCGCGTCGCCGATCCGGCCAGCGGCAAGCGCCTCTCGACCGCTGACTACGAGGACGTCAAGACGGCCGAGCGCGACGCCGAGGAAGCGGAGCGGCGGCGGCTCTACTACGTTGCCATGACCCGTGCGATCGACCGCCTGATCGTCTCCGGCGCGATCGGCGAGGGCGGGGCGGACGCGGGGACCCCGATCGGTTGGGTGCTCGAGCGGCTCGAGGCGACGGAGCTCGACGACGCGGAGAACGGGCCTGTCGAGATCGAGCGCGACGGCGCGCGCCTCCTGCTGCGGGTCGACCGGTACGCCGAAGAGCCCGTCGACGAGCAGCCGGCGCCGGCCGAGCAGCTCGAGCTGTTCGCCGTCTCGACGAACGGGGACGCGGCCCTCGAGGCGCCGACGCTCGCACCGCTGGCCGAGGTCCCGGCGCCTCCGCTCCACCGCGCGCGCCGGCTCTCGTACTCGGCGCTCTCGCTCTTCGAGCGCTGCTCCTACCGCTACTTCGCGGAGCGGGTCATCGGCCTGCGGCCGCGGGAGACCGCGCTCAGAGCGGGGGACGGCGGGCTCGCCGCGACCGAGATCGGAGACGCGGTCCACATGCTGCTCGAGGGGGTCGACCTGCGCCGGCCGGCGAGTCCGGAGAGCCTCGACGAGCTCGTCCGCGGCCGGTACGCCGACGTCAGCGAGGAGGAGCTCGAGCGGGTCCGCGGGTTCGTGTCCGCCTACTGCGAGTCGGAGCTTGCGGCCCGGATCGCCGGGTTGGAAGGGGCAGCGGCCGAGCGGCCGTTCGCGTTCGAGCACGACGGCGTCCTCCTGCACGGCCGCCTGGACGTGCTCCACCGCGTGGGCGCGCGCGCACTGGTCGTCGACTACAAGACGAACTGGCTCGAGGACCGCGCCCCGGCCGAGATCGTCGAGCACGACTATCGGCTCCAGCGCCTGGTCTACGCGCTCGCGTGCTTCCGCGGAGGCGCCGAGGAGGTCGAGGTCGTCTACCAGTTCCTCGAGCGCCCGAACGACCTAGTAACAGTCTGTTACAAGGTCGAGGAGGTGGAGGCGATGGAGGCGGAGCTGTCGAGAGCCATCGCTGAGATCCAGGCGGGCGAGTTCCGGCCGACGCCTGGCGAGTTCGTCTGTGCCGACTGCCCCGCGCTCGACCTCGTCTGCGCCGGCCCGCGCCTCCGCAGCGCCTGATGGTCCGCAGTTACGTCGCCGAGGCGAGGCGGCGCGTCGGCCCGAAGCGGGAGCGGATCGTGCCGATCGTCGAGCGCCTGCTCGAGGAGCACCCGAACGCGACGATCGCTCTCCGGTTCCGGAGCGACCTCGAGCTACTCGTCTCCGTGATGCTCTCGGCGCAGACGACGGACGTGAACGTCAACCGCGTCACCGAGCGGCTGTTCGAGAAGTACCGCCGGCCCGAGGACTACCTCGCGGTCCCGGTCGAAGAGCTCGAGAACGACATCCGGCCGACGGGCTTCTTCCGCCAGAAGACGAAGGCGTTGCGCGGCACCATGACGATGCTCATCGAGGAGTACGACGGCCACGTCCCGGAGCGGCTCGACGATCTCCTCCGCCTGCCGGGAGTCGCCCGCAAGACGGCCAACGTGGTCGTGGCCGAGCGCGGCGAGGCGGTCGGGATCGTCGTCGACACGCACGTCCGCCGGCTCTCCCAGCGCCTTGGTCTGACCAGGCAGGACGACCCGGTCAAGATCGAGCGCGACCTGATGCGGCTCGTGCCGCGCCGCTACTGGAACGTCTTCCCGCACCTCCTGATCTGGCACGGGCGCCGCGTGTGCATCGCGCGCAATCCTCGCTGCGAGACGTGCGTCCTGAACGACCTCTGTCCGGCATCTAGGCTCGAAGTCGGCACAGTTGCGTCACGCCGCGGCGCCTAGCCTTGATGTGTGCGGTCGGTCGAGCTCGCGATCTACGCCGACGCGCTCGCCGGCGAGGCGGCGAGCATGGCGGCGCGGGCGGAGCGTGCCCGGTCCCGCCTGAACCAGGTCGCGATCGAGAAGCGCGCCCGCGCCGAGGTCCGGGAGGGCGCGATCGCCCGCCTCGAAGCGTTCGGGCTGCTCGGGACGATCGACGAGCGCGCGGCCCGGGCCGAGCTGCGCGAGCTGGAATCCACCCTCGAGGCGCTCGAGGAGCTTCAGGCGTGGGTCGAGGCGGAGCTGACCGAGATCAACGCGGCGTGATCGCGACGAGGAGCCCGCCGTCCTCGTCGTAGGCCGGGAAGAAGTCGGCCGTCACCGGCTTCGAGTGCCCGACCCGAGTCCGGAGCTCGAGCTGCTCACCCATCCTACGGACGCCCCATTCCAGCGCGACCTGCGCCGGGTTCTGCCCGTCGAAGCCCGTCAACCCGAGCGCATCGACCACGTCGCGGCCCATCAGCTCCTGCTCGCGGAACCCCGACAGCTCGAAGACGTCCCGGCCCGCGGCGATCACCCGCGCCTGCTGGTCGCAGACGACGAAACCCGTGCTCGGAGCCGGGTAGTAGTCCTCGAGCAGCTCGAACAGGAACCCGAACCCGCAGTGGTGGCAGGCAACGGCGTCGCGGGTCAGGCCCTCCCGCCGGTCGTGGTCGATCGAGCGCTCCTTGCAGTTCGGGCAGATGAAGTACGGCACGCGGCCATGGTAGTGCCGCGGCTTGAACGGCCGCACCGGAGTCAGGCGGCCACACCGGCAAAGCCGGCATGGCCTCCACGCGGCATCACAAGTGATGCCTCAGCGGCACGGCCTCTTTGGTCTGCGTCGCAGGCGAGCGCTGTCGTCAGAGCCAGCGCTTGCGGCGGAAGTAGACGACCTGGAAGATCGTCGTCGCGATGATCCAGCCCCACGACCACCAGTAGCCGAATCCCCAGTGCAGCTCCGGGATGTGCCGGAAGTTCTGGCCGTAGACCCCGACGATGAACGTCGGCACGAGCAGGATTGACGCGACGGCAGTGAGCCGCTTCGTGACCTCGTTCTGGTCGTTGGCGATCTTGGCCTGGCTGTAGTCGCGCACTCCGGCGACGAGGTCGCGCGACAGCTCGAGTCCGTCGCTCGCGCGGAGGAGCTTGTCGTAGGCGTCCGCGAAGTGCAGCTGGACGTCCGGCGTGAACAGCTTCGCCCCCTCGAGCCCAATCCGTCCGTCGACGACCCGCCGGACGGCATCGCGCGTGGGGGCGAGCGTCCGCCGCACGTGCAGGAGATCGTGGCGCAGCCCCGAGATCCGCTCCCGGATGCGTGCGTTTGGCCAGTCCTCGACGTGGTCCTCGAGCTCATCGATCTCGTCGTTGATCGAGTCGATCAGGTCGAGGTAGCGCTCGGCGATGTCGTCGATGAGGTGGTAGAGCACCATGCCCGGCTCGGCCGGCCCGCCGTCCGCGTCGCAGGTCGCATGGACGTCGCTCGTGTCGTACGGCTCCCCTCCCGGCGGGGTCTTGCGGACGGTGAGCAAGAGCCCGTGGGCCACGACGATGTCGATCTCCTGGTAGAAGAGGCGGTCCTCCTCGGGGACGGCGACCGCCACCAGCACGACGCCGAAGACGTAGTCGTCGTGGCGCTCGATCGTGGGCCGCGGCTCGTCCTCGTGCTGCGCGGGGGCGAGCAGCCTCGCAATAGCGAGCGGATGGAGCGTCTGCCCGAAACGCCGCCGCAGCTCGGCTTCGTCCGGATCGACGAGGTCGATCCACTGGGCCTCGGCCATCCGCCGAGGCTAGCGGGGGTTCCGGCTAGACCTCGGCCGTCTCGGGCTTCGGCACCGTCGGCGCGGCGCCTTCCCGAGCGGAGAGCCAGCGTTCCGCGTCGAGCGCGGCCATCGTGCCGCTGCCTGCGGCCGTGACCGCCTGGCGGTACGTGTGGTCGACGACGTCGCCCGCGGCGAAGACGCCCTCGACGTTCGTCGCGGTCGAGCCGGGCTTCGTCACGAGGTAGCCGGCCTGGTCGTGGTCGAGCTGCTCGAGGAAGAGCTTCGTGTTCGGGTCGTGCCCGATCGCGACGAAGACCCCCTGTGCCGGCAGCTCGCGCGTCTCGCCGGTGTTGAGGTCGCGGATGAGGACCCCGCTCGTCTGGCCGCCCCCGGAGGTCACTTCCTCGACGACGGCGGGAGTGACGAACTCGATCTTCTCGTTCGCGCGCGCGCGGTCGATCATGATCGGGGAGGCCCTGAACTCGTCGCGCCGGTGGACGAGGGCGACCTTCGTCGCGAACTTCGTCAGGAAGATCGCCTCTTCCATCGCCGAGTCGCCGCCGCCGACGACGACGACCTCCTTGTCCCGGAAGAACGCGGCGTCGCACACTGCGCAGTAGGAGACGCCCTTTCCCTGGAGCGACCGCTCAGACTCGAGCCCGAGCTGCCGGGCGCTCGCGCCCGTAGCGACGATCACGCTCTCGGACAGGTACTCCTTCTCGCCGACCCAGACGCGGAACGGGTGCTCGGAGAAGTCGACCTTCGTCACGTCGTCCGTGACGAACTCGGCGCCGAAGCGCTCGGCCTGGCGCCTGAAGTCCTGCATCATCTGCGGGCCGAGGATGCCGTCCGGGTAGCCGGGGTAGTTCTCGACGTCGCTCGTGATCATCAGCTGGCCGCCCCAGGCGAAGCCTTCGATCACCAGCGGCTCGAGGTTCGCGCGCGCGGCGTAGAGCGCGGCCGTATAGCCGGCCGGCCCGCCTCCGATGATGATCAGCTCTCGTGTCTGTTCCATGTGTACCGAAGTATTAAACGACCGCGACCGGTCGAGGCTTCCTCGGGGGTATGCATAGAATCGGCCGATTTCCGGCGACGGGAAAGGGGACGGGCTGGCAGCGACCGTGACCTGGGAAGGGCTGCGTGATCTGGCGCTCTTTCGGGCCGAGCACGGGTGCGCGATCAGCTTCTACCTCGACCTCGATCCGAGCGTCTCCCCGACCCGCGGCGAGGTGGACGTCCGCGTCAACGCGCTGGTGGACGAGATCGAGCGCTCCGAGGCGGCGGCCCGCGCGGAGTTGACGCACGAGCAGAGGCAGGGTCTCCGAGACGACGCGGCCCGGCTGCGCACGTTCTTCGACCTGGACTTCAGCCGGGAGGGGTCCCGGGGTCTCGTCGTCTTCTCGGCCGGGCTCGACAACGTCTGGCGGCCGCTGCCGCTGAGCGAGAGCGTTCCCGATCTCACGAGGGTCGGCCGATCCTTCCACCTCGAGCCGCTCGTGCCCCTCGTCGGCCGTGGCGAGGGCGTGCTCGTCGCGGTCGTCGGGCGGGAGCGCGGCGATCTCTACCTGCTCAGCGGACGGCGGCTCGAGGAGCTCGTCGAGCATTTCGACGAGCAGCCCGGCCGCCACGACCAGGGCGGCCTGTCGCAGGCCCGCTACCAGCGCCACATCGACAAGCTCGCGCAGGATCATCTGCGGGAGGTCGCGGAGCTGGTGGACCGGAACGTGCGCCGCCTGCGGGGCCCTCGCCTCGTGATCGTGTGCGCCGAGGAGATCCGGGCGGAGTTCGAGGAGCTGCTCTCGCACGACGTGCTGAACGCGATCATCGGCTGGGCCGCCGCGGAGGCCCATGCCCGTCCGGCCGAGCTGCTGGAGGTGGTCGAGCCGGTGCTCGAGCGCTGGCGCGTCGAGCAGGAGACCTCAGCTGTGGAGCGGTGGACCGAGGAGGCGGGCCGGAGCGGCCGCGCCGCCGCCGGCTGGGCGCAGACGCTCGAGGCGGCCTCGGACGGTCGCGTAGACCTCCTGCTCTTCCAGGCCGGTGCCGAGCGGGCCGCGTGGGAGTGTCCCGCCTGCGGGCGCCTCGGCCTCGAGGGAGGCGCGTGCCCACTCGACGGGACCCGGATGGAGGAGAGCCGCGACGGGCTCGACCTCGCCCTGCATCAGACACTCGCGCACGGCGGCACCGTGTGGGCGCTGCGCGAACGCCGCGACCTCGATGCGGTCGAGGGCATCGGCGCGCTCCTGCGGTACTAGGCCGGGGCTGGAATACTCTTTCGCGATGGCCTCGCTCGCGCGAACGATTCTGGAAGACCACCTCGAACGCGGCGAGCTCGTGCCCGGACAGGAGATCGCGTTGCGCATCGACCAGGCACTCGCGCAGGACGCGACGGGGACGATGGCCTGCATGCAGTTCGAGCTGTTCGAGGTCGACCGTGTCCAGGTGGAGACGGCTGTCGTCTACGTCGACCACAACATCCTCCAGATCGACTTCAAGAATCCCGACGACCACCGCTTCCTGCAGGCGATGTCTGCGCGCTACGGGCTCTGGTTCTCGCGGCCCGGCAACGGGATCTGCCACTACGTCCACTGCGAGCGCTTCGCGACTCCCGGCAAGACGCTCATCGGCGCGGACAGCCACACGACCCAGTCCGGCTCGTGCGGGATGATCGCGATCGGCGCGGGCGGGCTCGACGTCGCCGTCTGCATGGCCGGCCACCCGTTCGAGCTGCCGTGCCCGCGCGTCGTGGGCGTGTTCCTCGAGAACGAGCTGAGGCGCCCCTGGATCCAGGCGAAGGACATCATTCTCGAGCTCCTGCGGCGGCGCAGCGTGCGCGGCGGACGAGGCGCGATCTTCGAGTTCACCGGCCCGGGCGTGTCCACCCTGAGCTACACGGAGCGCGGGACGATCGCGAACATGATCGCCGAGCTCGGCGCCACCGGGGCGATCTTCCCGGCCGACGAGGAGACGCGGAGCTGGCTCGCCGAGCAGCGGCGCGAGGACGACTTCGTCGCGCTCGACACCGGCGGCACGGGCGACTTCGACGAGGAGGAGCACATCGACCTGGCCGAGCTCGTCCCGCTCGTGGCCAGGCCGTCGAGCCCCGACAACGTCGTTCCGGTCGACGAGCTCGCCGGGACCGAGCTGTCACAGGTCTGCATCGGCTCGTCGGTCAACTCCTCGTACGAGGACCTCGCGGTCTGCGGCGCGGTGCTGCGCGGCCAGCGGATCTCCGAGAAGCTCATCTCCGCGACGGCCACCCCGGGCTCGCGGCAGATCCTCGACCAGATCACTCGCTCCGCGACGTACGTCGACCTCCTGATGGCCGGCGTGCGCATGCTCGAGCCGGCCTGCGGGCCGTGCGTCGGCATGGGCCAGGCGCCTCCGTCGGGCTCGAGCTCGCTCCGGACCTTCAACCGCAACTTCCCTGGGCGGAGCGGGACCGCCGACGACCAGGTCTACCTCTGCTCGCCGGCCGTCGCCGCCGCGTCGATGCTGACCGGCGCGATCTCTGACCCGCGGGAGCTCGCCGACGTCGTGCTGCCCGAGCGGCCCGAGGCCCGGCCCGAGGTCGTGCAGAACCACATCCTCGAGCCCGTCCCGGCCGACGAGGCGGCGTCGATCACGATCCCGCGCGGGCCGAACATCAAGCCGCCGCCCGAGCAGAAGCCGCTTCCCGACGAGCTGGAGATGCGCGTCCTGATCGTGGCGCCGGACGACATCTCGACCGGCGACCTCTCGCCCGACGGCGCGACCGTGATGGCCTACCGCTCGAACGTCCCCGCGATCGCGGAGTTCACGTTCCAGCACCGCGACAAGGAGTTCCCGCGGCGCGCGCACGAGTGGGGCGGAGGGTTCATCGTGGCCGGCGACAACTACGGGCAGGGGTCGAGCCGCGAGCACGCGGCCCTCGCGCCCGTGCAGCTCGGCGTCCGCGCCGTGATCGCGAAGAGCTTCGCGCGCATCCACCGGCGCAACCTGATCGCGCAGGGGATCGCGCCGCTGCTCTTCAAGGACCCGGCCGACTACGACAAGGCCGAGCTGGGGCAGACCTGGCGGATCTCGCGCCTGCACTCGATCGCCGAGGGCGAGGACGACCTCGAGACCGAGATCGAGGGTGTCGGGACGATCACGCTCACGCACGACCTGCTCCCGCGCGAGCGCGAGATCGTCGTCGCCGGCGGCCTGATTCGCTACCTCAAAGCGCAGCAGCCCGCGGGCGTCTAGCCGCTAAACGGCCGCACCGGCAAAGCCGGCACGGCCTCTCATGGTCGGCGTCGCAAGCGAACGCCTTAGGCCGCGTCGACGGCGCGGGGCAGCTCGTGCGCCTCGCCGGGCAGCTCCGCGGGCGAGTCCGCGGCCTGCTCGAGCTTCGTCCCGAACCGCTCGAGACGCTTCTCGGCGTCCGAGTAGCGCTCTCGCGCGTTGCCCAGGTGCTTCCCGACGAGCGCGAAGTCCTCGCGGAAGCGGCCGAAGTCAGTTTGCAGCTGTGCGCAGTAGGCCATGACCTCCTGCGCGTGCTGCTCGATCTGGAGGCCCTTGAGCCCGAGCACGATCACCTGCAGGTAGGCGGTCAGCGTCGTCGGCGAGACTGGCAGCACCCGCTTGGCATTCGCGTACTCGAGCAGCGCGCCGGTCTTGCCGCAGGCGAGCTCGTAGTAGATCGCCTCCGACGGGAGGTACATGAACGCGAAGTCGTAGGTGCCCTCGTCGGGGCGGATGTACTTGGACGCGATCGCGTCCACGTGCCCCTTGACGTCACGCGCGAAGAGCTTCTCGAACTGCTGCCGCTCGATGTCGTTGTCCGAGCCGACCATCCGCTCGAAGTTGTCGAGCGGGAACTTGGAGTCGATCGGGACGATCCGGTCGACCACGATCGCGGCGTCCACCCGCTCGCCCCCCTCGAAGCCGTACTGCAGCGTGTAGGCCGTCGGCGGCAGGCGGTCGGCGAGGAGGTTCGCGAGCAGGAGCTCGCCGAACCCGCCGCGCGCCTTCGGGGGGCGCAGGATCTGCTGGAGCTGCCGGAGCCCCTTCGCCTGCTCGGCGAGCTGCTCCGTCGCCTGCCCGACCGCGCCGAGCTGCTTGTGGATCGCGTTCGTCTGCACGCTCGCGTGCTCGAGGCGGCGGTCGACCTTCGTGTCGAGCTCGCCGAGCCGCCGGTCCATCGTCTCCGTGATCGCCTCCAGGCGCCCGTCGACCTCGGCGTTCCGGGCCGAGAGAACCCGCTCGAGGACGCGCGCGAGCCAGAGGGCGAGCGCCACGCCGCCGATGACGAGCACGGCCGTTGTCGCGAGCACGAACATGAGCCGACGAACCCTAGGGGAGGCGTCGGACGGCGCGGCCGCCGCGCTGCCGGAACGATCCGAAAAGGCCCCAGAAACGCCAGATCCGGACGACCTTGCGGCCCTCCGGATCTGACGCGAGCAACCTAATCGCTAGATGTGTCGGCTGTCAAGTGCCCTCGCAGGCTGCTGCTAGCATCGCGCGGGCCAGTTGGCCAAGAAGCCCCGCACCCCAGCCCCTCCGAGGAGAATCCAGGCGCCGCAGCGGCGTGTCGAGACCCGGCGGCGCAAGAGAACGCCCGAGGAGAGGCGCACGCTCTACTGGGCGATCGCGTTCGCGGCTTCGGGCGTGGCCCTGATCGCGATCGTATTCCTGCTCTTCGCGCTTCTCGGTGGGGGCGGCAGTAGCTCGGCGAAGTCGTTCAATGACGCCAGGCTGATCGGGCTGCAGACCGGGCCCGCCCCGTGGAACGCCGGCATCGACCACCTGCCCGACCGGCTGAAGCCGCTCGGGCTGAACCCGCTCGGGGCGGAGGGCCAGGTCGTCCACATCCACCAGCACCTCGACATCTACGTCGACGGCAAGCACATCAGGGTCCCGACCGGCATCGGCATCTACGACGGCCAGTTCCTGACCGAGCTCCACACGCACGATTCGAGCGGGATCATGCACGTCGAGTCTCCGAAGAAGGCCTCGTTCTCGCTCGGCCAGTTCTTCGGCACGTGGGGTGTACGCCTGACGAAGGACTGCATCGGCGGCTACTGCAGGCCGAAGACCCCGTGGCGGCTGTACGTCGACGGGGTCGAGTACACCGGCGATCCGAGCGTCCTCGTCCTCAAGAAGCACCAGGAGCTCACGTTTGTGATCGGCAAGGCGCCGAAGAAGTTCCCCTCGAGCTACAAGTTCCCGCCCGGCGTTTAAGACCCGTTCGCTCGGGGCTATCCTTGCCCGGCCGGGGTGGCGAAATTGGTCATACGCGCCTGACTTAAAATCAGGTGTCCCCACTGGGGGCGTGAGGGTTCGACTCCCTCCCCCGGCATGAATCGCCGGGTTGGGCGGCACTAGACTCCGTTTGTGGCCGAGGTGCAGGAGGTTTCGCCCGGGCACGGGCAGCTGGAATGGGAGACGCCGCTCTACCGGACGGCGTTGGCTCAGTACGAGCAGGCGCTCCCGCACGCGGACGTCGAGGAGTTCGTCTCCGAGCGCCTGCGCTACCCGGAGCGCTCGCTCGTCGTCAGCGTCCCGGTCAGGCTCGACTCCGGGCGCTGGACCGTCTTCCCGGGCTACCGTGTCCAGCACTCGACGGTGCTCGGCCCGACGAAGGGCGGCATCCGCTACGACCACGAGGTGACCCTGGGCGAGTGCGCGGCGCTCGCGATGTGGATGACGTGGAAGTGCGCGCTGCTCCGCCTCCCGTACGGCGGCGCCAAGGGAGGCGTCCGCTGCAGCCCGCGTGAGCTCTCGCTCGACGAGCTGCAGAAGATCACGCGCCGGTTCACCTCGGAGCTGCTGCCGATCATCGGCCCGCAGGAGGACATCCCGGCCCCTGACATGGCCACGAACGAGCAGACGATGGCGTGGATGATGGACACCTACTCGATGCAGGTCGGCCACGTCGTCCCGGAGATCGTCACGGGCAAGCCGATCGCTCTCGGCGGATCGCTCTTCCGGCAGGAGGCGACCGGCGCGGGCGTCGTGATGGTCGTTGCACACGCTTGCGAGCGGCTCGGCTGGGACCTCGGCGGGCAGCGCTGCGTCGTGCAGGGGTTCGGCAACGTCGGCGGCGTGGCGGCCGAGGAACTGAACGAGCAGGGCGCGCTCGTCGTAGCTGTCTCGGACCACTCGGGCGGAGTCCACGATGAGCGTGGTCTCGACATCTCCGAGCTGCGGCGCCACGCCAAGGAGCACGGCTTGCTCGAGAGCTACGGCGAGGCCGAGCGTGTCACGAACGCAGAGCTGCTCGAGCTCCCGTGCGATGTGCTGGTGCTCGCCGCGCGCGAGGATCAGGTCACCGGCGAGAACGCCGGGCGGATCCGGGCTCGCCTGATCGCCGAGGGCGCCAACGGGCCTACCTCGCTCGAGGCGGACGCGATCCTGGCCGACCGCGGCATTCCCGTCCTCCCCGACGTGCTCACCAATGCCGGGGGAGTCACGGTCTCGTACTTCGAGTGGGTGCAGGATCTCGGGCGGCTCTTCTGGGATCGGACCGAGATCCGGGCGAAGCTGTCGGACAAGCTCGGCGACGCGTTCGATCGCGTCTGGACGCTGGCGGCCGAGCGGAACATCACGCTGCGGAGCGCAGCGCTCGTCGCCGGGATCCGCGAGGTCGCGGGTGCGCTCAGCGCCAGGGGGATCTATCCATGACCGACAAAGTCCGCGACGCGATGATTCCCGAGCCGCTGACGCTCGAGGCCTCGACCACGGCCCGGGAGGCGGGGGAGCACCTCACCCAGCCGGACGTGCGGGCGGTCTACGTCTCGGACAACGGCCGCTTCGTGGGCGTGATCACGCGGAAGACGCTCGTCCGCGAGGTGGTCGCGGCCGGTCGCGACCCGGGCTCTGCCACCGTCGCCGAGATCGCCGAGCCGGCGCTCTGGACGCTCGACTCCGAGCTGCCGCTCGACGAGGCGTTTCAGTTCCTCGAGGAGCACGACGCCGAGCGCGTCCCCGTGGTCGAGGAAGGTCGCCTCGTGGGCGTTCTGTCGCGGAGCGTCCTGCGCCGGCGCCTCGCCGAGGACGACCCGCCGCCTCCGGCCGACGAGCTCTAAGGCGCTCGCTTGCGACGCCGACCAAAGAGGCCGTGCCGGCTTTGCCGGTGCGGCCGCCTCTAGCAGCACGTATAGGCGCCGGGTGGGGCGGCGCCCTCTTCGTGCTCCGGGAGCTGCGCGGCTTCCAGGGCCGCGCCGTGCAGCGAATCGCGCTCGCTCACCTCGAGCTCCTCGAGCCCGTAGTGGTCCAGCACCTCGTTGACGATCAGGGCTCCGGCGACGATTACCGGAGCGCGCTCCGGCTCGAGCGCGTCGAGCTCCCGGCGCTGCGCGAGCGGGAGGGAAGCGAGGCGCTCGAGCTGTGACTCCACGGCCTCGCGTGACAGCCGGTGGCCGTGGGTCTGCCCGGGGTCGTAGCCGCCCAGCTCGAGGGCGGCCAGGCTCGTCACGGTGCCCGCGACGCCGATCGCGCCCGTCGGCTCGATTGCCGGCAACGACTCGCGCGAGGCGTGCGCCGCGGCCTCGAGCTCGGCGCGCGTTGGCGGGTCGGAGTGGAGAAAGCGCTCGGTCAGTCGGACGCAGCCGACGTCGAGGCTCGTCCGGCTCGCGGCCGTGATCAGCTCCGTCGAGCCGCCGCCGACGTCGAGGACGAGCGTGTCGTCGTCGATCGCGCGCCCGTTCACGACGCCGCGGCGGGTCAGCTCGGCCTCCTCGTCGCCTGAGAGCAGGCGGGTAGCAAAGCCGTAGCTCCATTCGACCTCTCCGAGGAACGCCTCGCCGTTCTCGGCGTCCCTGATCGCGCTCGTCCCGATCGCGAGCACGCGCTCGGCGCCGAGCTCCTCCAGCTCGCGGCGGTAGTCGGACAGGACGTTGCGCACCCGCGCGATCGGGAGCGGCAGGAGCTTGCGCCGCTCGTCAACGCCCTCGCCGAGGCGCGTGATCCGAAGCCTGCGAGCGACCTCGTCGACGAGCCCGTCGTGGACGTCCGCCACGAGCAACCGGGTCGAGTTGGTGCCGAGGTCGACAACGCCTACGCGCATCCTGATCCCAGCGTAGCCGCGCTATACTCGCCCGAGCGACGCGGGGTGGAGCAGTCAGGTAGCTCGCCGGGCTCATAACCCGGAGGTCGCAGGTTCAAATCCTGCCCCCGCTATTGCGAGGCCCTGGAGACAGGGCCTTTCCTTAGCCTATCTCTACCCTGCGAAGAGCGGCTCGGGCACACCGCTCAGGCCGGGTCGCACGGCAAACACGCTGCCCGACAGCGGGTAGTGCGCGAGCTGCTCGGGGGTCATTTTCTGCCGCGACGTCGTGATGTAGAGGAGGTCCAGGTCCCGTCCGCCGAAGATGCAGCTCGTCGGCTGGGGAAGCGGCAACTCGACCTCGTGCGTGACCCCGCCGTCGGGGGCGTAACGCATCACTCGGCCGGCGCCGTTTTGCACGCTCCAAACCCCGCCCTCGGCGTCCACCGTTAGTCCGTCCGGGAACGCCCCACTCCTCCGGTCGACGGTCGCAAACACTCGCCGGGCCGAGAGGGCGCCGGCGTCGCGGTCGAAGTCGTAGGCGAAGATCGCGTGGCGGAAGCTCTCGCCGAAGTAGAAGATCCGGTCGTCGGGGCTCCAGCCCAGCCCGTTGGCGCAGGACACCGCACCTCGTAGGTGGCTTAGCTCAAGGCTTGCGTCGAAGCGGTAGAGCGAGCCGGAAGGCGTGTCCCAGTCGACGTCGTTCATCGTGCCGGCCCAGTAACGACCGCGGCGATCGACCTTGCCGTCGTTGAAGCGGTTGCGCGGTTGGTCGGACTCGACCCCCATGAGCAGCTCGACGTCGCCTCCAGGTTCGTAGAAGGCGAGCTGCTTGGCGAGCGCGAGCACGAGCCCACCACGTTCCCGCAGGCCGATGGCCATCACGTTCTGGCCGAGCTGGAAGCTCTGGTGGCTCCCGCTCTCTGGCTGCAGGCGGTGGATTCGCCCGCCTAGGTTGTCGGTCCAGTAGAGCGCCTGCTCGCGTGCGGACCACATCGGCGACTCGCCGCAGGTGGCCGCGATCCGCTGGACGCAATCGCAGTCGCTCGCTGCGATTCGCGTGCGGTTCACGTTCCTAGAACAGCGTGCCTCGGCGCATCGCGCGGCTCGCGCGCCGTGGCGGCGATTCCCTCGCGCATGATCTTGAAGCGGTCGGGCTGTCCCCTGGCGCGCGTCCTGGCGAGGCCGCTCGCGTGGTCGGCCGTCAGCTTGCCCGGCATGATCCCGGGACCCTAGGTGACCGAAGACCACGGCGTCTTCTCCCAAACGGCGGCCTCACGGTTCAGGGTCTCTTCGCCGTTCGCTCCGACGAATGTCCGCGCAAGGTGGGCAAGCTCGGGAGGGGATACACAAGAGCCTACGAGACGGCGCCGGCGTTCACCGGTCACAAGGAGTCCCTCGTTCGCTGCTCACCCAGGACTATCGGTCGTCTTGATTTGCCTGAATTGCCGAGCCAACCGGTGCCGCGATCCCGAGTTGCTCGAGTCGCGCAAGTCGCACCGCTCGAGCCGTGCGCGCGCGTCGTGCGCCATCCGCTCAGGCCACCACAGCTCGCCCGCGACCGGCTCTACGTCGACGGCGTCGACGTCCGCAAGCGCAGCGAGGGCTTCGATGGTCTACGCCCGCATCTCGAACTGGTAGAGGCATGTGAGTCGTTGATCATCGCTCCTCCCTCCCGCGGGCGACCAACTGCGGATTCTAAAGCGTCATGCGTCCGGACGAGGTACATTCGCGAACGGCTCCAGCGAGGAGGCGAATGCCCCCGCAATCCGGTTTCCCGACCTTCGAAACCCTGCCTTCCGAGGTCCGCGTGCACGTCGTCGGGGCAGGACCCGTCGGTCTCATGCTGACGGCCTTGCTCCAGTCTATGGAGGGGTTCTCCGTGCGCCTCTATGAGAAGCGTCGCGAGTACACGCGTACCCGGATGGTCCAGCTCGCACCGTACCTCGTGGCGGATTCAGTCGAGAGCTACCAGACCGACCTCATTGATGGAGATAGCGTCGGGGCCATCTTCGATCCTCCAGAGCTCGACCAGGGCCTCGCGTTCAGGCAGTCCATTCCCTCGGACCTTTTGTCACTTCTGAACGACTGGGCTCTGGGGTTCTGCCCGCTCAACTCCATCGAGCGTTCCCTAAGCGACCTGATCGATGCGCGCGGGTCAAATCCGGTGGAGCGCACCACGGCCGTTGTAACGGCGGAGGACGCGATGTCGATGCTGCAGCCGGGAGAGATCCTGATCGACTCCTCGGGCAGCAGGTCGCTCCTTCGAGATCACCTGGTGCCCGGCTCCGGCGAGCTGGTTGGAGGTGCGAACACGCTCAGGATCCGGCTCGAGTATGCGCTCGTCATCACCTTCCTGTACGGCCAGCCGTACGACTGCAACGAGTACTGCAAGTACTACAAGAACATCGAGAACGCTCACTACAAGTTCATTCCGATGGTCCACCGCACGCACTACGACGGCCAAGTCAGCCACGTGACGGGCGTCGTCAATATCAGCGCCGAGGAGTATGAGGCGATGCCGTCGCGATTCGATGGCGAGTGGCTTCGCAGCAACTTTCCTGGTGTAGCCGAGTCGATGAACCGCTTCATCGACAAGATCAAACAGGAAACGCACGGCGAGATACTCGGCGACCTGGAGATCGTCCGGATACCCCTGGATCTGTACCGGGCTCGCAACGCGACCAGCAGGCAGTGGCGCATCGCGGGGACCAGCGACCACCCGTTTGCCAGCTCGCCGGTGTTCCTCGCCGGCGATTCGGCAATCGGCTCTCCGTACTTTCAGTCGATTTCGCTTGGCCTCGAGTGCGCAATGTTCCTGGCGGGACTCCTCGCGGAGCGCGACCTTCCACTAAAAGACATGCTCGATCGCTATGAGCTGCACATCTACAAGCAGTGGCTTCGCGTCTACATGCGCAGCAAGATGAT
Organism: uncultured Actinomycetes bacterium; assembly: GCA_963716865.1. Lineage (GTDB taxonomy): Bacteria > Actinomycetota > Thermoleophilia > Gaiellales > Gaiellaceae > AC-32. The sequence continues at coordinate 4,188 of CAVQUF010000001.1, read as the reverse complement.
CAAGCACAACAAGGATCTGTTCGAGTCCCTCGATGACCCGCTCGCGCTCCTGGACAAGCTGCACATCTATTAGCGAGGACTCGTCAGGCTTCAGCGTCGCCGCCATCGGCGGCGAGCGGGAGGCGGAAGACAGCTCATTGCAGCGCGTGCCTCTGAGCCTCATCGCTCGCGACGAGACTTTCCGCCGTCAAGAGCGCCGAGCGATCCGCGTTGCTCGGCGAGTCGATGCTGCAAGCGTTCTCTGCAAGCACCGGGCTTCCGTGCCGATGTCACCCTGTTCCGCCTAAATGCAACGGCCGTGCGCCAATCTCGCTTGGAGCCTGCATTTCGGCGGAATAACGGCGGCACGTGTGTACCCAATCGAGGCGGCTCATAACCCGGAGGTCGCAGGTTCAAATCTGCCCCGCTACTGAAAGGCCCCGGAAACGGGGCCTTTTCCCTATCAAGCGAACCACGCTGTCGCCACTCTGCAGGCGGTTCTGCAAGCAACGCGGCGCCTGGATGACCTTCGATCTCGACCGTCCGACTCGGGGGCTGATCACCATCCCCGCGACGCCGGTCGAGTCGCTACGCGCCTCGATGTCGTTCCCTCCGGCGGCGCGGGCCGGTAGAGCTACTGCTGCACCATCGTAACCGCGAGGCGCTCTTCCGGCGTCATCAAGCGCTGATCCCGTGGGCGGCTGCGACGTGCGCGCCGGCCTCGTGCAGCGCCTTTTCCTCCTCGTGGCTGGCCGGTTTGAGGTCGAAGACGACCTTCTTGACCGTTCCGGTGAAGGGGTAGGGTGATTTGGCCGCGTAGGCGCGGTCGACGGGCAGGCCGTTGTCGCGGCCGACGTCCATGCCGGCGTAGGCGGAGAAGCGGACGGCGACCGTCCTCTCGATCCGCCCCTCGCCGATCTTCTCGTCGTTGGCGTACAGGGAGACAGTTCCGCCGGCCGACCGTTCCTGCCGGTCGGAGTCGAACAGCATGCGGACCATGACGTCCCCGGTCGGCAATGGCTCGGTTGAGACCTGCTCGTACCGCTCGACGCCCATCATCGAGTAGCTGTGGTGCAGCAGGCCGTTATCGTCGACCCAGAGCGAGAAGCCGCCCATCTCGTCCCCCTCGGCGACGATCACGCCCTCGGCACCATCTCCGGGGACCGAGAGCTCAGCCTCGATCGCGTAGGAGCGGCCGTAGACTCGCGGGATCATGCCGGAGGCGATGTTCTCGACGTCGCCGTAGAACGGCTGGGTCGTGGTCGTCGGCATCGGCGGCAGGATCCCGAAGAAGACCGAGAACGCCGCCAGCAGCGGCAACACGTTGTGCTTCTCGGCCTCTTCCATGAAGAGCTTCTTGAGCTCGGCGAGCTTCTCCGGATTCTCCGCGGCAAGGTCGTTCGCCTGGCTGAAGTCGTCGGGGAGGTAGTACAACTCCCAGGTGTCCTGCTGTGGATCGTAGGCTCCGGGTGCGAACCTCGCCATCGTCGGCGGCGAGATGTCCCAGGGGATCCGGTCGAGCTTGCAAGCGGCCCACCAGCCGTCCTTGTAGATCGCCCGGTTTCCGACGATCTCGAAGTACTGCACGGTGTGCCGCTCCGGTGCGTGCGCGTCCTCGAAGCTGTAGAGGAAGCTCGTCCCCTCCATCGGCTTCTGGGCGGTTCCGTCCACGACCTCGGGCTCGGGGATACCGGCCGCTTCGAGGATCGTCGGCCCGATGTCGATGCAGTGCGTGAACTGGGCGCGCAACCCGCCGGCGTCCTTGATCCGCTCCGGCCAGGAGATCACCATGCCGTTGCGCGTGCCGCCGAGGTGGGAGGCGCACTGCTTGCCCCACTGGAAGGGCGCGTTCCCGGCCCATGCCCACGCGGAGGCGTAGTGCGGCGCGTACGCGTCGGTGCCCCAGGCGTCGAGCCCGCCGTAGTCATCGATCAACGAGAGCTGCTGCTCGGCGGTGAGGGCGATCCCGTTCTGCATCGTCAGCTCGTTGAAGGAGCCGGTGATCGTGCCCTCCAGGCTCGCGCCGTTGTCCCCGAAGATGTAGATGACGAGCGTGTTGTCGAGCTCGCCCATCTCCTCGACCGCGTCGAGCAGGCGGCCGACGTTCCAGTCAGCGTTCTCCTGGTAGCCGGCGTAGACCTCCATCTGCCGCGCGTACAGCGTCTTCTCGCTGTCCGAGAGCGAGTCCCAGGCTGGGAGCGCGTCCGGTCTCGGCGTGAGCACCGCGTCGCCCGGAATCAAGCCTTGCGCCTTCTGCCGTTCGAAGGTCTCCTCGCGGAGCACGTCCCAGCCCTGGTCGAACTTCCCGCGGTAGCGCTCGCTCCACTCGAGCGCGACCTGGTGCGGCGCGTGCGAGCACCCGGTCGAGTAGTAGATGAACCACGGCTTCTTCTGGTCCTGGGCGCGCACCTGGTGCAGCCAGCGCACCGCCTGACCGGTGAGGTCGTCCGGCCAGTAGTACTCGTTGCCGTCCTTGCCATCCGGGACACCGATTGTCGTGTTGTCCTGCGTGATCACCGGGTCGTACTGACCCGCCTCGCCGCCGAGGATGCCCCAGAAGCGATCGAATCCCCAGGCGTTCGGCCAGCGGTCGAACGGGCCGGCTGCGCCCTGGACGTGATCGGGGGTCAGGTGCCACTTGCCGAAGCCGGCGGTCGAGTAGCCGTTGCCCTGAAGCGCCCGAACGAATGGAGCGCAGTCCTTCGGCACGCTCGCCGAGTAGCCGGGGAACGGGCCGGGGAATTCGCCGATCGACCCGAAGCCGACGGTGTGGTGGTTGCGGCCCGTCAGGAGCGCGGCACGCGTAGGCGAGCAGAGGGCGGTGACATGAAAACCGTTGTACTTGAGGCCCTCCTCGGCGACCCGCGTCATCGCCGGCGTCGAGACGGGGCCGCCGAACGTCGACGGATTGCCGAAGCCCGCGTCGTCGATCAGCACGAGCAGCACGTTCGGCGCGCCCTCCGGCGCCGCCGGTGTCATGTTGATCGTCCAGTCGGCGACGGACGCATCGAGCGTCTGCCCGATCGTCCCGCCGAAGTTGGGGTCCGGGATCGGCAGCACCGTGCGCTCCGGGCTGAACTTTCCCATCGCCTCGCCGAGGGACTCCTTCAATGCGCCCATGCCCTTCTTGTCGCCCTGGACGACCGACCGGATCAGCGCGCCCGCGAGCGCCTGCTCGACACCGAGCCGCTGCTCGTCGTCGAAGATCGCGATGATCCCGGCCGACCCCGGCGGCAGGTTCGCTCCGATCTTGTCCTGAAGCTCCTTGTTGACCTTGTTGCCGGCAAATCTGCCCATCACCCTGCCCGCCACCGCCCCAACGGCGACCGACGCGAGCAGCGGCGGCGCGAACAGGCCCACCGCAAGCCCGACGCCGCCTCCCCAGCCCATTCCCTTGCGGCCGAGGTTGTCGCCGGTCCGCTGCACCGTGACGCTGCCGTCCTTCGCATGCGTCACGAGGATGACGCCCTCGATCGAGACCTTCTTGTCCTTGACGAGCGCGACCAGTGCCTCGAAGTCTTTCGTCGCCTCCTCGATGTCCTGGTAACCGGCAACGAGGACGTCAGTGGGTGTCTCGGCCATCGCGGCTCTCCCTTCGATTCGGTCTCGGTCGGCTCCGGATCAGAGCAGCAGGATCGGGAGCGCGGCAGCACTACTCATGACCGGCAGCCTAGACCGTTCATGCAGGTAGAGCGCTGGTCACGGTTGAGGGATGCGCTGGATTTCTGGCGGTGCCACAAGCGAACGCCGATAACGTCTCCAGAATTCGCTCGATCGCGTGAAGGACAGGTCTTCCGCACTCGTGCCGCGGCCGTCGTGGCGGCGTCTGCTCAGGCCCGCGCTGGCGATCGCAGCGCTTGTGGTGGTCTTCGCGTGGCTGCTGCCGCAGTTCATCGACTAACAGGAGGTCTGGGATGCGCTCGCGCAACTCGACGAACAGAGTCGACACCGCAGCGGCGCCTGAAGGCTGGTTCACCGGGCGCCAAGATGGTGAGGCGCTTGTCCGACGTCGTTGACGGGCGAGCGTAAGGCTGGAATCGGCCGCTGTGGAACCGCCTCAGCTGCAAGCGTTCTGCAAGCATCGCGCTTCCGCAGCGATGTCACCGTATTCCGCCTAAATGCAACGGCTGAGGGGCATTCTGGCTCGGAGCGTGCATTTCTGCGGAATACCGCGGAACGCGTGTACACAATCGAGGCGGCTCATAACCC